>CAVRSD010000004.1:0-310519 GCA_963723765.1 Terriglobia bacterium
CGCGCCGCTACGTCAGTCATGCAGGCCTCCCAACGTCCAGGGAAAATATGACCAACACACGAGAGAGGACAGAGTTGAAAGGAACGTGGCCCAAGCGCGTGGGACGGGGTCTAGCCCTCGTGAAACCCATCACCTCGAACGCGGTCGTATCAGTCTGTAACGTCGCCGCCGCAATCGCCGGAACGAAAGTTACGGCGATAATTCGTTATGCCGGCCGCCGCGAGGCCGTGGGCTTCGCCAGGGTCAATTGATCTTAACCAGAGCCGCCGGATAGACATGATCCACCCGTTGGGCAAGCCGCGCCAACCGGCTTAGAACTTGTAGTCGAGGCCGAGCCGCATGATGTCGATGTTGAGCGGGCTCCACACATAGTTGGCGGAAAGGCCGCCGACCGCGACGGGATCGGGGAATACCGGCCCTGTCGTGGCGCTCACGCTGTCGAAGCCGTAGTGGAGGTATTCGGCCCGCAAGGTCCAATCATTGCCGAGCATGAATTCGTAGCCGGCGCCGAGCACCCAGCCCGGCTTGGTCGTGTTCGCGGTTGCCGGATAAAAGGTGCTCGCGACCGGAAACACCTGGGTCGCATTGGCTTTGTCGCCGACATTGGCGAAGGCGGCGCCGCCGGTCACATAAGCAAGGCCGGGTCCGATGACGTAGCCGAGGCGGCCGCGTGCGGACGCGAGCCAGTTCACGTCCTGGGTCATCGTCACCGAGCCGCAGGCCGTGCCCGGCACCGCGCACGTGGCCATGCCCGACGTCGTCGAGGCTGTCTGGGTGGTCTTGAGGCCGGTCGCCGAGATGTCGCCTTCGATCCCGACCACCCACCGCGGCGCGAATTGCCAATTGTAGCCGAGCTGCACGCCGGCCACGGCGCCGGTCGAGTTCAAAGGGAGCGTGACGGGCTCGAACGGGGAGATCGGGCTCGACGTGAAAGCGGACGTCGCGGTCCCGGTGGATTCGACGGCCCAGCCCCAGCCGGCATGAAAGCCGGCATAGAGCCCAGTCCAGCTCCAGTCGGGGGCGGGCGGAGCTTTGACGGCAAAATCGGCGGCGCAGGCGTTGCGGCCGAGCGCCACGCCGAGCGACAGGGTCACAAGCAACACGACCGGCTTCACGTCCAAGGCCTTCGCGCCCTTCCGCGTTCGCGATGCACCGGACGGCCCTCGGGACAGGGCAGCCCGCCGCGCGTCGTGCGCGGTGTCCATCGCCTTCGTATGCGGTGTCGTCCTCAACGATGTTGTTCTGTCGGGGACTTGAGGCGCGCAGAGCGCCCGGTCCTTCTGCGTCCTTGACACTTCTAGTCCAGATGGCGTTTAGGGTTCCTTAAACGTCGCAATCGGACGCGGAACCCCCGGATTGGGTCATGCTGGCCGGGCGGTGCGCAATCGCAGGGTGGCGGTGGCGCTTTCTGCCCTATATTAGCGGGGCGGAAACGCCGCACGGAAGGAGACTACGTCCAATGCGTACCCTTATGGCCATTGCAGTTACCGGCGCGGTTGCGGTCTGGCTCGCCAACCCGGCGCTGGCAGCCAAGGTCGTGACCAAATACGGCACCTATGAAGGTGGTTGCCAGAGCTCGTCCTGCCTCTACAAGCCGATGAAGAAGACCCACAAGACCACGAAGACCCAGTAATCGGCCCCATCGTCCGCTCGGCGAGAGCCGAGCCGGTTTCTGGGCGGCGTCCTGCGAATGCGTGGGCGCCGCCTTTCTTTTTTGCGGCCCTTTTCCTCTCCGCACGGGTCTGCGAGGCGCGCCCGCCCGTTGGCGACCGCGGCAGAGCAGTGAATTCTTCATGAAGAAACATGGTGAACGAATTTTTAACGGCTCGCCGCCTAGACTGATCTTCAGTCGGCGCGGGGCGTAGGGGCCGCCCGCGCGAAGCGACAACACACGTGGTCTTCGATGATCGTCCGTCAGTTCCTCCACTGGGTGCGCACCGCTCCGGCCGGTGAGCGCGCCGAGGCGACCGGGGCTCTGGCGCGGGCCTATCTCCACGCCGACCTCTCCAGGGAAGACCGGGCCGCCGCCGAAGGCGCCATGATCATGCTGCTCGACGATTCCTCGCCGCTGGTGCGGCGGGCGCTCGCCGAAGCGCTGGCGGGCAGCGCCGATGCGCCCCATGCCGTCATCCACGCCCTCGCGTCCGATCAAGCCGACATCGCGGCGCTGGTGCTGGCGCGTTCGCCGCTCCTGATCGATGCCGAGCTCGTCGACGTCATCGCCTCCGGCCACCGCGATCTGCAGACGGCGGTGGCCTCGCGCGTCCCGCTGCAGAGCGCGGTCGCCGCCGCGATCGCCGAGGCCGGATCAGTCGAAGCCTGCCTCGTCGCGCTGGAGAATCCTCACGCCGCATTCCCTCCGGCCTCGTTCGATCGCCTCGTCACCCGGTTCGGACGCATCGGCGCCGTCCGCGAGGCGATGTTCGCGCGCGTCGACCTGCCGATGGCCGCGCGTCACGGGCTGATGGGCTTGCTGTCCTCGCTGCTCGCCGACTTCGTGGTCGACCGCGAGTGGCTCACCCGCAGCCGGGCCGATCAGGTGGTGCGCGACGCCCGTGACCGCGGCACCGTCACCATCGCTGCGCTCGGTCCCGATCCCGACACCCGGCCGCTCGTCCGTCACCTGCGCGCGAGCGGCCAGCTCACCGCCGGCCTCGTGCTGCGCGCACTGCTGTCCGGCCATGTCGCCATGTTCGAGGAAGTGCTCGCCGAACTCTCCGGCCTGCCGCTCGGGCGCGTGCAGGCCCTCGTCCATGGGCGGGGGGCTGGCGGATTCCGTGCCGTCTACGAGAAGGCCGGCATGCCGGCCTCGGTGTTTCCGGCCTTCCGCGAAGCGGTCGCCGCGCTCGGCGAGGCGTCCGGCGAGGACGCCGTGGCGAGCCGGCTCAAGCGGCAGGTGGTCGAGCGCGTGCTCGCCCAGTGCGAGCACGCCGATATCGGCGACGTCGAGCCGCTGCTCATCCTGCTCCGCCGCTACGCCGCCGAGGCGGCGCGCGAGGATGCGCGGGCCTATTGCGAAGAGCTCGTCGCCGACGAGCGCCTCGGGGATCGCGCCGCGGCGTGACGCGCGCCGAAATCGGCTCTCAACTTATCGTGATCGGTGGCGGCGGCGCAGGGCGACCCGCCTGCACCACGGCCTTCCTTCCCGAGAGGCGCGGCATTATGGTCCGCGCCATAACAGGACATGGGAGGACATCAATGAAGTATCTGTTCGGCGTGTCGGCAGCGCTCCTCGTCGGCACCGCTCCGATCCATCACGCCGTCGCCAAGGACAGCCCGGCCGATCTCGTCAAAGCGGCGGTCACCGCCGAGGGCGGCGCCGAGGCGCTCAAGTCGCTCAAGGGTCTCGCCGTCAAGGGCGAGGCGAAGCACTGGGAGCCGGGGCAGTCCTTGAAGGCCGGCGGCGAGCCGCGCTTTCTCGGCGACACCAACTTCACCGCGACGGTCGATCTCGGTGGGGGCGCGGCACGCCTCGATGTCGACCGGGCGATGAAATATCCGGCGGTGGAGCAGCTCAAATACACCGAGGTGATGACGCCGACGCTCGGCTTCGTCACCAACGACAAGGGCAGCTCCGCGGCCTCCGGCGTGCGGCTCGCAGCGCAATTGCGCGAGCTCGAGCGGGCGTCGCCCACGCTGCTGCTGCGCGCAATGGACAACGCGAAGAACATCGTCGCCGCGCCCGACCAGAAGCTCGGCAAGGCGACCTACCCGGCGGTCAACTTCACCGACGGCGCGACCACGTTCACCATCATGTTCGACCCGAAGACGCACCTGCCGGCGGCGATCCGCACCCGCGACGACGACAACATCGCGGGCGATTCGAACTATGACCTCGTGCTCGCCGACTGGAAGCCGGTGAACGGCGTGCAGGTCGCGCACACGCTCACCTACAATCTCAACGACGTTCCGGTCGGCAAGGTCAGCTATACCGACGTCAAGGCCAATCCGGCGATCGCCGCCGATGCGTTCACCCCGACCGATGCGGTCAAGTCCGCCGCCAAGGGTCCGGCGACCGGCGAGGTGCCCTATCAGTGGGTGCTGCGCCGCATCGCGCTCGGCCGCTATCTCGACGCCGACACGCTGTTCTATCCGCCGAACGCGCCGCCCAAGCTGGTCGACCTCGGTCCGAACACCGCGCAGCTCGTCACCGGCACGGCGAACAGCCTCGCCGTCAACATGAAGGACGGCCTCGCGGTGTTCGATGCGCCGATGGGAGAGGCGCAGTCGAAGTACACGATCGACGCCTTCAAGCAGAAGTTTCCGGGCAAGCCGATCAAGTACCTGATCCTCACCCATCACCACATGGACCACACCGGCGGCATGCGCACCTATGCGGCCGAAGGCGCGACCATCGTGGTGCCGGCGCCCGACAAGGCCTACTTCGAGAAGGACCTCAAGACCACGCACACCGTGGTCCCCGACGCCTACCAGAAGAACCCGAAGAAGGTTCAGGTCGTCGAGGTCAAGGACCAGATGAGCCTCAAGGACGCCGACGGCAACGAGATCAAGCTCACCCGCATCGACAATCCGCATGTCGACGGCATGCTGCTCGGCCACGTGGTCAAGGACAACGTCGTGTGGGTGACCGACCTCTATTCGCCGGGCCGCGACACCGCGAAGACCGCGGGCTCGGAGGCGGTCGCGGCGGCGGTGAAGAAGCTCGGCATCAGCGGCGCAACCTTCGGCGGCGGCCACGGCAGCAACGGCCCGCAGTCCGGCCTCGAAGCGATCATGGCGCAGAAGTAAGCCTGCGTCGCTTTTGCATGGCGGCACCCGGCTCGCGCCGGGTGCCGTTTGTTGTTCTCGGGCGTATGATCGCCGCAGAAGCATAGCGGCCGACTTCGCCTCCGGGCCGAAAGGCGCCGTGCCAATCGCGGGAGGTGCCCCATGGATTTTTTCGACCGCCGTGCGTTCCTGCGCGGCTCGACCGCTGCGGCGCTCGGGCTCGCCGCGCCGCCCGATCTGTTCACCTCGACCGCATCGGCGCAACAGAGCTGGGATGCCGGCATCGTGCAGCACCTGCTGCCGGCGGTCAGCCATCAGCGCATCCTGATCAAGGCCTCGTTCCGCGAGCCGCAGCTCGAGGCGCCGGTCCTGCATGTCGGCAACACGTCGGTCGAGGGCCGCATGACCGACACCCGCGGCGAGTTCTGGCGCTTCCAGGCGGCCGATCTCGCGCCGGGACGTCCCTACACGCTGTCGCTCACCGGCAGCCGCGGCCGGATGCTGTGCGAGCCGTGGACGTTGTCGACCTTTCCCGGACCGGACGAGCGGCCGTCGTCATTCCGCGTGCTGTTCTACACCTGCGCCGGCGGCCACGACGCCTTCGACTTCCTGCCCACCGCGATCCGCAAGCGGTTGCTGCTGCGTGCGCTGTCGTTTGCGCCCGACGCGCTCGTCGCCAACGGCGACCAGGTCTATTGGGACCTGCTCGCCCCGCAGTTCTCGCACATCACCGGCGGCGCCTCGCCGCTCGGCGAGCGCATCGCCGGCAAGTTCGACCGCTCGGCGCTGGTGCTCGGCAGCGACAACGAGACCGTGCTCAAGCGGGCCGCGGGGCCGCAGATCCTACCGATCTACGGGACCGATTTTCGTTCGATCCCGACCTTCTTCATCCAGGACGACCACGACTATTTCGACAATGACGAGGCGACCGACGACATCGTGACGTTTCCGCCTCCCTATTTCTCGCTCCAGCTCGGGCGCACCACGAGGAGCATGTATTATCCGGAGTTCCTGCCCGACGTGGCGCGGCCGCTCGGCCTGCCCTGGACTTCGGTCGACGACCGCACCGGCCTCTCGGAATGCTTCGGCACCGTGCGCTACGGGCGGCTCGCGGAAGTTCTGCTCTACGACATCCGCCGCACCCTGACGCTCGCCGGCGAGAGCGCCGTCTATGTCGATCTCGAAGCGGAGAAATGGCTCAAGGCGCGCACCGCGGCGCGCGAGGTGACCCACCTCGTCCACATCCCGTCCAATCCGCCGGGCTGGACCGCCGGCAAGTGGGGCGAATGGTACCCGGACGTGCTCGGCAGCGACGGCAAGCTCACGACGAAGAAGCCGAAGCTCTACTGGCAGCCCGGCTGGCTCAAGCAGCATGACCGGCTGATGGCCGCGATCCACGCCATGCCGGGACGCGTTCCGCTGGTGATGAGCGGCGACCTCCACGCCATCGCGATCGGCCGCATGCTGCGCACGGGCTCGCTCGACATGCACGACAACCCGATCAACGCCGTGCTCACCGGTCCGATCAGCACCGGCCCGAGCAAATGGCCGTCGGGGCGCCGCGGCACCGGCGCGCTGCCGCCGGCCCATCTCGACATGGATGAAGCGGTGAAGCCGATCGAGCAGCACGGCTTCACCATCGCCGACTTCGCGCCGGACAAGATCACGCTGCGGATGTTCAAATGGGACGTGAAGACCCAGAGCCCGGACGCGATAGAAAAGCTCGAGCCGTTCCACACGGCGGAACTCGCCAAGCCGGCGTGAGAGCGCCGCGCAGCCCGTCGTCGATCCGCGATCGGTTTCGTTCGGAGCGCGACCCGTCAATTCGCATCGGGTCGCACCCCGTGCCGTTTGATCTCGCACGACCGGCCAAATCGCGCCGCGCTCTGGAAATCACTCCATCGCTAGTCGGCGCTGGCCTTTTGCACCACCCAGGCGGTCGCGATGTTGCCGACACTCTGTGCCGACGAGACGCTCGTGCCGTTCATGAACCAGATGGCGGTGTTCCCGCTGCCGTCGCGCCACAGGAGGTCGCTCTTGCCGTCGCCGTTGAAGTCACCGGTCAGCGCCAGCGACCAGGTCGACACGTTGCCGACGCCGGCAGCGGACAGGATGGACGCGCCGTTCATCAGCCAGATCGCGATGTTGTTGCTGCTGTCGCGCCAGACGATGTCGGTCTTGCCGTCCGCATTGAAGTCGCCGGTGCCGATCACCGACCAGATTGTCGGGACGTTGCCAACCGTTGCGGTCGACGCAACCATCGTGCCGTTCATGAACCAGATGGCGGTGTTGCCGCTGGTGTCGTGCCAGAGAATATCGGCGTCGCCGTTGCCGTTGAAGTCGCCGGTGCCGGCGACCGACCAGTTAGAGGAGGGGGGTACGTTGCCGAGCCCGCCGGTCGACAGGATCGAGGCGCCGTTCATGAGCCATACCGCCATATTGCCGCTGGTGTCCTGCCAGAGAATGTCGCCCTTGCCGTCGCCGTTGAAGTCCGCGGTGCCGACGACGCCCCACGCGGTTCCAACATTGCCGAGAGACGCGGTGGAAAACACCTGCGTTCCGATCATGAACCAGATCGCGACATCGCCGCCGGTGTCGCGCCACAGCAGGTCATAGGTGCCGTCGCCGTTGAAATCGCGCTGCCCGACGATCGACCATGCGGCGGGGGCTGAACCCGTGGCGGCGGCCAGCTCGATCTGGGCGCCGCTCATCAGCCAGACGGCGATGCTGGTGCCGTTGCGCCACACGATGTCGCTCAGGCCGTCGCCGTTGGAGTCGTGGGTGTCGACGAGCTTGCTGGCGGCGGGCACCGCGACGCCGGCCGAGCACGGCGCCGTCGAACTGCTGTTGCTGTTTTGCGTCCATACCATCGCCGGCTGCGTGCTCGATCGCGTCGTGCCGGATGGCGGCTGGAGATTGAGGTTGTTGAACTCCGCCGTATAGCCCCCGAAGGTTCCGCTGACGCAGACGGGAGCGCTCGTGGTGCCATTGTCCAGGCTTGTCCTCACGGTCATCGACGATCCACTGTTCAAGGTGGATCCAGTTCCGTTGCCGTCACCGACGAGATTGTATTCGGCGGCTGTCCAACCTGTAGATAGACCGAGCACGTTGGCGTTGTTTTGCACCAAGTAGAGAGTGGTACCCGACGAGAAAATCATCGAATCCAAGCCGCCGGAATTCGCCTGGGCCGTTACGGTCAGGTTGCCCAGGTTTGCAATCGGCTGTTGGGGCGGGACCAGGAGGTTGCTGTTCGTATAGCACTCCTCATCGTTGCCGTTCATGAAGAACATCCAACCGCCCGTCACCGGGCAGTTCATGCTTCCCCAGCCGATCAGCCAGTACTGTATGAAATTGCAAGGAACTTGGTTGGGGCCACTGGTGCAACCAAGGTTCGAAAATACGAACTGCTGCCAGCCCACACACTGCGAGGGAGTGCCCGCGCCGCTGCAGACCGGGCTGCTGAAAGTGTTCGAATTGAGCTGAAGCGAATAGTCGTTTGCCCCAAACTCCCCCGTGATGCTGGTCACGCCGGAAACGCTGTCGAAAGACCCGACAGCCGTTGAAACGTGGCCCGACGTCACCCCGGCGATGGGGTCAACGCCGTTGCCTACGGAGAAGGCTCCCCCGGCGGGCGGAGTCCGGGCGGGCCCCGGCGGAAAAGGGGGAGGCGTCACGCCTTGCGCACAGGGCACTTCCTGCCACTGGATGTTTGGATAGGACGCTGTGAAGCAACCGCCGCCCGGCGCGGCAGTGCTCGGGGGTGGCACTTGCGTCATGCCGCTCCGCCAATTCTTCAAAGTCTCGGTGGACGGCGACGCCGCGGGTGGTGCCGGCACCGGTACTTGGGCAAGCGCCTCGGCAGCGTACGCCAAAATCAAAACCGGCAGTGCAAACGACAATACAACAATGCGGCCGAGCAAGGTCGGCCTAGCCATATGATGGTCGCGCATGATTCATCCCATTCGAAGATCACGCGGCACCGCATCCACCGCACGCCCCCGTGCCAGTCGATACAACAACAGGGCGGACTTTACGCAGAAGCGCCAGGCGCCGCAACATGAAACCATGTTGCTCCCACAAGCGATTGCGCTTCGCCTAAGGGCGACGTTCGGTCCCGTGTCGAAAATATCACCAATGTCTTTGGCGACGAGCTTTGCACGCGTGTCCCTGATTGGTTATCGCTTCAACCGAATCCTCGCGCCCTCCGCATCACACCCCAAACTGCTCCCGCAAAATGCGCTCGTCGAGCGCGTGGCCGGGATCGAACAGGAGATGCATCGCCATCTCGCGCTCGAGCCGCGTCTCCACCGTCTGCACGAAGCGCACCTCGTCGTGATCGGCGACGGCGGCGACCGGGCGCTTCGCCGCTTCGAGCACTTCGATGGTGACGACGGCGCTGTCCGGCAACAGCGCGCCGTGCCAGCGGCGTGGGCGGAACGGGCTGATCGGCGTGAGCGCGAGCAGCGGCGAGCCGATCGGGATGATCGGCCCCTGGACGGAAAGATTGTAGGCGGTCGAGCCGGCCGGCGTCGCCACCATGATGCCGTCGGCCATCAGCTCGGACAGCCGCTCCTTGCCGTCGACGAGCACGCGCAGCCGCGCCGCCTGGTAGGTCTGGCGGAACAACGCCACCTCGTTGATGGCGCGCGCCACGTGGACTTCGCCGTCGGCGTCGATCGCGCGCATCTTCAGGGGGTGGATGACCGACTCGGTCGCGGCGGTGAGACGCTCGCGCAGATGGTCCTCGCGGTACTCGTTCATCAGGAAGCCGATGGTGCCGCGGTGCATGCCGTAGATCGGCTTGCCTGTGTCCATGAACTTGTGCAGGGTCTGCAGCATCAAGCCGTCGCCGCCGAGCGCGACGATCACGTCGGCTTGTTCGGGCGTCGCGGCGCCGTAGCGGCGCACCAGGGCGTCGCGCGCGAGCTCCGCCTCGGGTGTTGAGGCCGTCACGAAGGCGATGCGGTCGCGGGTGGTCATTGGGCGCGGGTCGTCTGGGCCGTTGCGTTGGAGCGGCTGCGCGGTGGCCGCAGGAGCTGAGGCAGGCATGGATCGCGCGGTGATGCTCTATACGACCTTCCCTTCGCTTGTCGAGGCTGAGAAAGCCGGCAAGACGCTGGTGGAAGACCGGCTCGCCGCCTGCGTCAACATCCTGCCCGGCATGATCTCGCATTACCGCTGGCAGGGTGCGGTCGAGCGCGCCGAGGAGGCGGTGATGCTGATCAAGACGCGGGCCTCGCTCGCTGAAGGCGTGCGTGCCGCGGTCAAAGCGTCGCATCCCTACGAGACGCCGGCGATTCTGGTGTTGCCGATCGAGAGCGTCGACGAGACCTACTTTGCCTGGATCATGGATTCGACGAAGCCTCCGGTCGAGGTTTGACCCGCGCACTGTGATTAATCGCAGGCGCGGCGGCGCTGTCCGCGCTTTCGACGCCGTCTCGACAGAGAAAAGCCCAGCGGATGAATGGCGGGCAACGCCGACGTTCCCATCGCTTCATCTAGATGAACCGCGCACCTGCGCGCGCTTCAGGATGAGTTCAGCGGGGCGGGCGCATGATCGCCCCAAGATCGGTCATGAGCCGGTCGACAGGCCCACCTCTCGCTCACAAGAACGCGAGCCACTTCTCCGAAAGGTAAATCCATGTTCCGCAAAGTCGCCATCGCTCTCGTCGCCGCCTCGATGCTCGCGGCGCCGGTCATGGCTCAAACGCCTGCGGCCACCGACACCAAGCCCGCCGCCGCGGCTGCGTCGACGACCACCGACAAGTCGGCTCCCTCGACCACCGTCAAGGCCAACAAGTCGAAGTCGAGCAAGCACTCGCGCGCCCTGCGCAACACCCGCACCGTGTCGCACAAGTCGGTGACGATGGTGAAGCATGCCCGCCACTTCGATGCGGGCAAGAGCCACAAGGTCGCGCACGCGGCCAAGAGCCACAAGGTCGCCGGCTCGGCCAACAAGGTCGTGTCCGCAAAGTCCGCAGCCCGGTCGAGCGTCAACTGACCTCCCCGTCCCGACCGTGTTCCGGGCAGAGGCCGGCTCTAGCCCAAGCCGGCCTCCTGCTTTTTCCGCGCACGTGATCACCGCGCCGCTGCGTAGGGCGCCTGCAGCGTGCCCGAGGCGAACTCGGTGGGGAACAGGATCACCTGGGTCCCCGCGCGTTTGAACTGCGCGAGGTCGTTGCCCTTGATCTTCTGGAATTGCGTCTGCAGCACCCGCGGCACCGCCCATTCCCCGTTCGGTGCGTAGCGGATATCGCCGACGATCGTCTTGAAGCTTCCGGTCTTGAGGTAGTCGCCGAGCTTCTGCTGGTCGGCGACGGTGCCGACGGCGGTGACGGCGTCGCCGAGCACCTGCAGGTTGGCGTAGGCGAAGGGCGGCACGAAGAAGCCGAGCGCGTCCATGCCGCCGGACTCGGCCTTGGCCTGATAGCGCTTGAGGAAGTCGGCGATGCCGGCGAACGGCACCGTCGGCTCGGGCACGTAGAAATCATAGTTGACGATGCCGTTGAGCTGCTCGCCGAGCTGGGTCTTGAGCGCGGCATATTGCGCGCCGACCATGCCGCCGCCGAACAGCTTGGCCTTGAGGCCGATCTCATGCGCCGCACGGATGATGCCGACGGTCTCGGTCGGATAAGAGGCGACATAGATGAAATCCGGATTGGTCGCCTGCGCCGCGCGCATCACCGGCGAGAAATCGACGGTCGAGGGCGGATAGCTGCGCTCGTAGACGATCTTGAAGCCCATCTTCGCGGCGTTGTCGTGGGCGCCGTCGGCGGCCTTCTTGGCGAAGTCGGAATCGGCGCTGACGATCGCGACCGTCGCGAGCTTTTGCGCCTTGGCGATCTCGAAGAAGCCGCGGGAGAATTCGTGCACCGCGTCGGGCCCGGCGGGGAACATCGAGAAGTAATAGGGATAGTTGAACGGCTCGTTGATGGCGAGCGCGAACAGCCCCATGATTACACGCTTCCTCGGGATCACGACCGGCAGCGACGGCGCGGTGAGATTGGTGCCGTAGCTCGACAGCACGAGGTCGATCTTGTCGACGTCGAACAGCTTGGCGTAGATGCCGGGCACCAGCGAAGGATTGCTCTGGTCGTCGTAATAGACGAGCTGGACCGGGCGGCCGATCAGCCCGCCCTTGGCGTTGATGTCCTGCTCCCACATCTGGTAGGCGGTGAGGATCGCCTTGCCGGTCGAGGCGAGGCTTCCGGTGAGCGGCATCGAAAAGCCGATCTTGATCGGATCGGCGGCGCGCGCGGTCATGCTCCATGATGCCGCGAGCGCGATGATGACGGCCGCGATCAGGGCGGCGCGATCAGGGCGCGCGCGATCAGGGGGGCGCGATCAGGGGGTGCGCGATTTTGGCGCGCAGCACGTCGTAACGGAATCCGACTTTTCTCGGCATGGCATCTTCCTCCCGGTTGGATGCGGTGACGGTCATGGTGATGGTTACGGCTATGGTCATGGCTCCAGTCCCGCCCGGCGGGCGGCGACCCGCGCAATGGCCGACCAGTCCTTCGCGGCGTCGCCATTGGCGATGGCATCGAGGAAGGTGTCGCGCAGCACGCTCGCGAACGGCAGCGGCGCGTCGACCTCCTCGCCCGCCGCGAGCGCGAGGCGCACGTCCTTGAGGCCGAGCACGAGGTCGAAGCCCGCGGGCTCGTATTGCCGCTTGCCGATCATGTCGCCATAGCCGCGATAGACCGGGACGTTGAAGAGCGAGGTGATGATGGCGTCGAGCACCTCCGGCGCCGACATGCCGTGGCCGCGCACCAGGGCGGCCGCCTCGGCGATGCCCTCGATGGCGCAGGCGACCATGAGGTTGCCGGCGATCTTGGCGACGTTGGCGCGGCTCGGCTCGGCGCCGACATTGTAGGTCTTCTGGCCGATCACGTCGAACAGCGGCTGCACCTTCGCGATCGCCGCCGGATCGCCGGCGGCGACGATCGACAGCTTGCCGGCGGCAGCGACGTCGGGGCGGCCCCACACCGTCGCGGCGACATAGGCGATGCCCTGCGCGGCATGATGTGCGGCAAGCTCGCGGGCCATCTCTACCGACGCGGTCGCCATGTTGACGTGCACCTTGGCGCCGCCGGAGGCGACACCGCCGTCGAGAAACACGGCGCGCATGGCATCGTCATTGGGCAGCATCGAGATCACGGCGTCGCCGCGGAACGCTTCGCCGGCGCCGGCGGCGATCGTTGCACCGTCGGCGGCGAGCGCCTTCAGCGCCTCAGCCGAGGTGTCCCACGCCCGCACCCGGTGTCCCGCCTTGATGAGGTTCTTCGCCATCGCGCTCCCCATCCGGCCGATGCCGATGAACCCGATCTCCATGCCGTTTTCTCCCGCCTCGTTCCGCGCAGAGTGGCGCAAGGCGCAGAGCGATACAACGTGCGGGACGCTACCTGCGACCGCGTGCCCTGCGCTATAGCCATGCCGGAATGCATCGCGACGAGGATACCAATGGCCTCACTTTCCGAAGAACAGAGCATGATGCGGCGGAGCTGCCGCGATTTCGTCGACGACGTCGTCATCCCCTTCATCCGCGGCAACTGGCAGCGCGAATGGGACATGCGCCCGGAGGGGCGGCTGCCGCCCTCGATCCTCGAAGGCGCCGACAAGATCGGCATCCGCACACTGGGCGTGCCTGAGGAGTTCGGCGGCGTCGAGCTCGACAAGGCGACCGAGGTGCAGAGCTTCGCTCTCATCTCCGAGGAGATCGCGCGTGGCGATTCCGGGCTCGCCGACAAGCTCGTCCAGAACTGGAAGGTCTCGGTGCTGCTGCGCAACCTCGCGCCGCGGCACCTGCAGGAGAAATGGTTCGCCCGCCTCGTCGAGGATCCGCAATTTCTCCTGGCGCACTGCCTCACCGAGCCGCGCGGCGCC
This sequence comes from Terriglobia bacterium, assembly GCA_963723765.1. Classification (GTDB taxonomy): domain Bacteria; phylum Acidobacteriota; class Terriglobia; order Terriglobales; family Acidobacteriaceae; genus DATBAX01. Next base: position 13,615 of record CAVRSD010000004.1, read on the forward strand.
TCCGACCGCTGGCTGCCCTACGATGTGCCCGAAGCCGCGATGCAGACCCGCGCGGTGCGCAAGGACGGCGGCTTCGTCATCAACGGCCGCAAGCAGTTCATCTCCAATGGCTACGACGCCGGGCTCTACGTGGTCTATGCCAACACCGATCCCAAGGTCGGCATGACCAAGGGCACCTCGAGCTTCCTCGTCCCGCGCGACACGCCGGGGCTCACCGTCGCGCGCTGCAACGAGACGCTGGGCTGCCGCTTCATGAACAACGGCGAGCTCGTGTTCGAGGACATGTTCGTGCCCGACGATCATCTCCTGGTGGAAGGCACCGCGCTCGCCAAGGCCGGCGTCTATTTCCGCCCGGGCAAGATCATCCAGGCCTCGAAGAACCTCGGCGTCGGGGTGCGCGCCTTCGAGGTGACGTCGGACTATGTGCAGAACTACGTCCAGGGCGGACGCATCCTCTTGAAGCACCAGGCGGTGGCGCTGCGCATCGCCGACATGGCGACCCGCATCGAGGCGGTGCGGGCGCTGCTCGCGCGCGCGGCGCAGGCGGTGGACGAGAATGCTCCCGACGTCGACGTGCTCTGCAACATGGTGAAGCTGTTCGCCTCGGAAGAGATCATGAAGGTCGCCCAGCATGCCGTGGAGCTCCACGGCGGCAACGGCATGATGCTCGATTTCGGGGTCGAGAAGCTCTTCCGCGACGCCGCGATCTTCCTCCATATGGACGCGACGACCGACATCTCACGTCTCAAGATCGTGAAGTCGATGTTCCCGCACACGGCGGGAAAATACGCCGGCCCGGAGAGCTGACGTTTTTCCTTCCAGGCTTCGGGGCGGGCCTCGCTTTTTCCCTCCCGACTTCGGGGAGGGCAGGGTGGGGTCCTTCGGCGTCGGTGGCACGCTGGGACAGCAACCAGGGATCGCCCTCCAATTCAGCGGGAATTCAGCCTGAGTTCAGCGGCCTTTCAGACGCCGCCGATACGTTGCCCCGCCTTCAAGTTTTCGCGCCGGCGCATGGTCGGCCGCGGACATGCACAGGGAGGGGCTGCGGTGACAATTCCGGGTCAAATCGGGCTTGCGGCGGCGTTGACCATGGCGGCAAGCCTTGTGTGTGCGCAGTCGCCCAACGGCGCAGTCAAAGACTTCGGCCTGATCGGAACATGGGCGGATAACTGCAATGCCCAGCCCGGTCCAGCCAATCAGCATGCGACTTTCTCCATGACCTCTCGCGGCACGGTAATGTTGCGGAACGATTTCGGACCCATCTATGGCGACATGATCTATCGGGTGGTCGAGGCGACGCGCCTGAGCCAGTTTCGGCTATCGCTGCGTCAGGTGCTGACCACCGACAGCGAGGTCGCGCTCGATACGGTGATGCTGAAAGCCAATGCAAAGGTTCGAATCTGGTCTTCACACGGCATCGATGGGCGGCAGTATGTCGAGGACGGCCTCGTGCCGTCTGCCAATAACCGCGAAACCGGGTGGATGGAGCGGTGCGACATGCGGTCTGCGAGCTGGACCGCCCGGTAACGGCCGCCCGGCGTGGCAAGAACCGACAAGGATTTTGCCGCGGCCGGTCATCGTGCGCGAGGAGCGGGCGCAATCGTGAGAACGTGCGCCGGGCGCCCTCGATACCGTCGCTCCACGCGGCCAAAACACGGGTGGCGGCGACCGGCGCGCTTTGGTAGATGATGAACCCAAGCGAGATCGGGCAACCGACGAGATGGGAGGACTGAAGTGCGCCACAAACGCGCGATCACCAGGATCATACTGACTGCAGCCCTGTGCGCGGCGAGCGCCGCGGCATACGCCTTCGATGACGCGAAGTATCCGGACTTGCGCGGACAGTGGGTGAGGGCCGAGGTTCCGGGCATGAGCGGCGAGCCGCGGTTCGACCCGTCGAAGCCGCCCGGCCGTGGACAGCAGGCGCCGCTGACCCCGGAATACCAGGCGGTCTTCGAGGCGAATTTGCGCGAACGGGAGGCCGGCGTCCCCGGCACCTGGCCGGGCCGCTCCTGCCTGCCGCCGGGGCTCCCGGCCCAGATGACCGCCTACCGTCCGCTGGAATTCATCGTCCTGCCGGACGTGACCTACGTCCGCATCGATTACATTCGCGACACGCGGCGCCGCATCTACACCGACGGCCGCGAGTGGCCGAAGGAGGTGGAGGACGGCTTCGACGGCTATTCGATCGGCAAATGGCTCGATACCGATAACGACGGCAAGTACGACGAGCTCGACGTCGAGACGCGTCATTTCAAGGGACCTCGCGCCTTCGACCTGTCCGGGATTCCTCTCCACGAGGACAACGAGACCGTCATCAAGGAACGCATCTTCCTCGACAAGGCGGACCCCAATCTCCTCCATGACGAGATGACGGTCTCCGACCACGCGTTGACCCGGCCTTGGACGGTCATGAAGACCTATCGGCGCTCCGCCGAGGCGCGGCCCCAATGGGACGAGTACTTGTGCGTGTGGGAGAGCAAGACCGTGCGCATCGGCGATGAGACCTACCTGCTCGACAAGGACGGGTTTCTGCGGCCTACCAAAAAGGGTCAGCCGCCGCCGAGCACCAAGTATTTTCCGACCACGCAGAAATGAAAACGGCCAGCCTTCGCGCCGCGTCGACCGTCGTCGAGCCGACGCGCGAGGGTTGATCCGAACTGACCACGGAGGAACACCATGCGTTTCAAACGACTGATCGCCGCAACCGCACTGGCGAGCGGGCTCGCCATCGTCTGCAGCGCGGCGCAGGCGTTCGACCAGTCCCGCTATCCCGATTGGACCGGGGCGTGGCGCCGCATTCCCGTGCCGGGCGTCACCGGCCAGCCCGGCTATGACCAGACGAAGCGCCTCGGTCCGCAGCAGCAGGCGCCGCTGACGCCGGAGGCGGAAGCCGTCATGAAGACCAGCATGGAGGACCAGAAGCAGGGCGGCCAGGGCAACTACCCGACCTACATCTGCCTGTCGCCCGGGATGCCGCGGGTGATGACGCCCTATGGCGCGATGGAGTTCGTCATCACGCCCGACACCACCCACGTCTTCATCGAGCACGTGCACGACAGCCGCCGCATCTATACCGACGGCCGCGACTGGCCGAAGGACATGGTCCTCACGCTGCAGGGCTACTCGATCGGCAAGTGGGTCGACAGCGACGGTGACGGCAAGCTCGACACCTTGGAGGTCGAGACCCGCGGCCTGCGCGGCCCGCGTGCGATGGACGCGACCGGGATGCCGCTGTTCAGCGATCCCGACAGCCGCGTCCTCGAGCGCATCTCGCTCGACAAGACGAAACCCAACGTACTGCTCGACGAGATCACGACCATCGACAAGGCCCTGACGAAGCCGTGGATGGTGACCAAGAAGTACGGCCGCGATCCGAAGGAGGCGGTCGAATGGCCCGAGGAGAACTGCGCCGAAGGCAACGGCCACATCGAAATCCAGGGGAAGGGCTATTTCTTCTCAGGGGACGGCGATTTGATGCCCGCCAAGAAGGGCGAGCCGCCGCCCGACCTGCGCTTCTTCAAGCAGCCGTGACCATTACTCCTGGGTCATAAGCGCAGGTAGGGTGTGCAACCGCGCGGTTCCTCGGCCGATCGCGTGCGCAAAATCGCGCAGCGCGGTTGCGAACGCTGCCAGACCTTCACAGCGCGATTTTGCACACCCTACGAACTTGTGACGCAGCAGTGCCAGCGCTGGGCGCGAAATGACGGCGGGGGCCGTTAGGCCCCCGCGACCAGCCGGGATTCGCGAGGCTGTCGCCGCTCAGAGCGGCCTGATCTCGACTTTGCGGAAGCGCACGATGCCGCCGCCGTACTGAAGGGCGATGCGCCCTTTGGCGTGCTTCGAATCCTTGGCGCCGTCCACGGTCTTGACGCCGTTGAGGATGACGGTGAACTCCCCGCCCTTGGCGGTGATCTCGTAGGTGTTCCACCGGTCGGCGGCGCGGGGCATCGGCGATACCTTGGCGACGTTGACGATCGCGCCGGTGCCGTAGCTCGGATCGGGACGTGTATCGAAGATGTTCACCTCATAGGCGTTCGCGCCGGTGACCTTCGCCGGATCGGTCGCGCGGATGAAGACGCCGCTGTTCGCCGTGGCATCGACCCAGAACTCGGCCCGCAGCTCGAAATCGCCGAACTCTTCCTTCGTGACGAGGAAGCCGCTGCCCACGTCGGCCTGCAGGATGCCGCCTTCCAGCATCCGCCAATTGGCGTTGCCGATGGGCTCGAAGGCGTTCGCGTTGGAGCCGTCGAACAGGACCTTCCACCCCGACTGCTGTCCGAAGGCGTCGTGGGCCTGCCAGAGAATGGCGGAGGCGGCGAGAAAGAGCCCCATGGAAATAGCGGATCGGCGAGTCATCTGATGTTTCCTCCTGGCTTGACGTTGCGTGCCCCGTGCTCCGTCGCTTCGACCCAGTCGATGTGCCGATGACCAGATGTCGGGCGCGGATGAGGACGGCAATGTTATAACTTGCGTGCCGATGCCGTCCAGCGGTGGCACCGGAGGCGAGGGCCGAGCGCTCCGATCGCTAAGTCGGCGTTGCGGCAACCGCGAGGCGATCGCTCCGTGGCGATGGCTCTCCGCCGCGCTGTCATCTGATCTTCATGTTTTCCGCCCCTGTTGGGACGCAGCTTGCACTTTCACGAAAGCCGAGGCGAAGGAATGGATTTCCACCGGCGGTTCACGTTTCTCGTCTGCGCGCCGGCCTTCGAGGCCGAGGACCTCGAGGGCATCCGGCTCGGCCAGATCATCGTCGCCATCGAGAAGCAGGGCTTCCAGGTGGTGCGGGCGCGCCGGATCGAGGATGCCGAGATCGCGGTGCAGACCGATGCCGCGATCGGCTGCATGGTGGTCGACTGGGGCAAGAAGGGCCTCGAAGGCAAGACCGCGGCCCTGATCAACCTGATGCGCCGGCGCGGCCTCGAGATGCCGATCGTGCTCCTGGTCAGGCGCAAGCGCTTCGAGGACATCCCGGTCGAGGTGCTCGACTACATCGACGGCTACGTCTTCCTCGCCGAGGAGACGCCGGAGTTCATCGCGACGAACCTCGTCAGCCGGCTCAAGCAATACGCCGAGACCCTGAAGACACCGTTCTTCGGAGCGCTGGTCGACTACGGCGAGCGCGGCAACCAGCTGTGGACCTGCCCCGGGCACAATGGCGGCGTGTTCTACAACCGCAGCCCGATCGGCCGCATCTTCGTCGACCATCTCGGCCCGGCGGTGTTCCGCGACGACCTCGACAACTCCGTGCTCGAGCTCGGCGATCTCCTCGTGCACGAGGGCCCGGCGCTGAAGGCGCAGCAGGAGGCCGCCGCGATCTTCGGCGCCGAGAAGACCTATTTCGTTCTCAACGGCACCTCGTCGTCGAACAAGATCGTGTTGTCGGCGCTGGTCGGGCAGGGCGACCTCGTCCTGTTCGACCGCAACAACCACAAGGCGGCGCATCACGGCGCGCTGTTCATCGGCGGCGGCATTCCGGTCTTTCTCGAGACCGACCGCAATCCCTACGGCCTGATCGGCCCGATCTACGCCGAGGCTTTCGACGAAGACCGCATCCGCGAGAAGATCCGCACCCATCCGCTCGTCACCGACAAGGACGCCTGGAAGCGCGAGCGGCCGTTCCGCGTCGCGGTGATCGAGGAATGCACCTATGACGGCACGATCTACGACGCGAACCGCATCGTCGAGAAGATCGGCCATCTCACCGACTACATCCTGTTCGACGAGGCGTGGGCGGGGTTCATGAAATTCCACCCGCTCTATGCCGGCCGTTTCGCCATGGGGCTCTCGGAGCTCGACGCCAACTCGCCCGGCATCATCGCGACGCAATCGACCCACAAGCAGCTCGCGAGCTTCTCCCAGGCCTCGCAGATTCACGTGCGCGACCGCCACATCAAGGGCCAGCGCCGGCGCATCGAGCACCGCCGCTTCAACGAGTTCTTCATGCTGCACGCGTCGACCTCGCCGTTCTATCCGCTGTTCGCGTCGCTCGACGTCGGCGCGCAGATGATGAAGGGCCGCTCCGGCGAAGTGCTGTGGGACGACACCATCCGGCTCGGCATCGAGCTGCGCAAGAAGGTGCGCGCGATCCGCCGCGAGTTCGAGGACAAGGAGAAGGACCCGGCGCGGCGCTGGTTCTTCGAGGCCTTCGTCCCCGACCGCGTCAGCCTCACCGACGCGGCATGGCGACCCGCGAGGTCGCCTGGGAAAGCGTCTCGACCGACGATCTCGCCACCAATGCCCGCTACTGGGAGCTCGCGCCGGGCGCCGCCTGGCACGGCTTCACCCATGTCGCGCCGGGCCATGCCATCACCGATCCCAACAAGCTGATCCTGCTCACGCCCGGTTTCGACCGCGAGACCGGCGCCTACGCCGACTACGGCATCCCGGCGCCGGTGGTCGCGCAATATCTGCGCGAGAACCGCGTGGTGCCGGAGAAGAACGACCTCAACTCGCTGCTGTTCCTGCTCACGCCCGGCGTCGAGGCGAGCAAGGCCGGCACGCTGCTCAGCGCCCTCGTCGCCTTCAAGAAGCTGCACGACGAGAACGCCAAGCTCGACGACGCCATCGGCGAGTTCGTACGCCGGCGCCCGTCGCGCTATGCCGGGGTGCGGCTGCGCGATCTCTGTGCCGAGATGCACGGCTTCTTCCGCAAGAGCGGAACGAGCGGCCTGCAGCGCGCCCAGTTCGCGCCGGAGCATTTGCCGACGCCCGCGATGCCGCCCCACGAGGCGGTGCGCGAGATGGTCCGCAACAACGTCGACTACGTGCCGATCGACCAGGCGTTCGGCCGCATCGCCACCACGATGTTCGTCGTCTACCCGCCGGGCATCGCGACCATCGTGCCGGGCGAGCGGCTCGACGAGCGCGCCCGGCCGATGCTCGACTACCTCATCATGTTCGAGCGCAGCGCCAACCTGTTCCCGGGCTTCGAGGCCGAGGTCCAGGGCGTCTACCGCGAGGTCGAGAAGGACGGTTCGGTGCGGTTCTATACGTATGTGGTGAAGGAGTGAGGCAGGGCGCCCTCATCCCAACTGACCTCATCCTGAGAGCCTGACCGAAAAAGGAGTGAGTGATTCCAGCGGGCTGTGATTCCTTCGGATTTGCGAAGATTCGAGGGAGAGCACGATGCCGTGGACCGAAATCACTCGTTCGAGTATCGACGCAATGGACTGCGTTACACAAGCGATCTGACCGATGCGGAGTGGGCGTTGATCGCCCGGAAGATGCCGCCGCGGCGGCGATTGGGCCGGCCGCGAGACGGTCGATCTGCGCGAGGTCGTGCAGGCGATCTTCTATATTTTGTCGAGTGGCTGCCAGTGGCGGGCCTTGCCGAGGGAATTCCCGCCGTATTCGACGGTGCAGGGCTATTTTTACGCCTGGCGCGATACCGGTAGATGGCAGAGAATCGTCGAAGCCTTGGTTCGGCAGGCGCGCCGCAAGACTCGGGCGAAAGCCGCAGGCCGACGGCTGCCATCATCGACAGCCAGAGTGCATCGACGACGGAGGCCGGCGGGCCGCGCGGCTTCGACGCCGGCAAGCGCATCCATGGGCGCAAGCGGCATATCGTCACCGATACCAACGGCCTTCTGCTGGCCGTTCATGTTCATCCTGCCAACGTTCAGGATGTCCATGGCGCCGTGCCTTTGTTGGAGCGACTTGCGAGGCCGATTCCCGAGGCTTGAGCAGATCTTTGCCGATCGGATTTATCGCGGCAAACAGCTCGTGAACGCACTCTCCTATTGCGGTCCATGGACAATCGAAATCGTCGAGCGACCGCCCGGGGTCAAAGGCTTCCAGCTCCTGCCCAGGCGCTGGGTCGTCGAGCGTACCTTTGCATGGTTCGGCGGTGCCGGCGCTTGGCAAGAGACTTCGAAGGCTCGGCCGCCACCGAAGTTGCATGGCTCTTCGCCGCCCATCTGAGGCTGTTGACCAGACGCCTCGCCAAGCCCCAAAAACATTGATCGCTTTTTGAGTCGAACTCTGAGGAGCGTCCGCAGGACGCGTCTCGAAGGATGGCCCCATGCGCTGCGGTCCGCCGCCATCCTTCGAGACGCCGGCTGCGCCGGCTCCTCAGGATGAGGTCAGCGAGAGGTATCCCGACGAAGTACCGCACTCACTCCAGTGCCGCAACCGACTCCTGGATCGCGTCGATCGACTTCTCGGCCGCCTCGGCGCCGAGCGCGATGATGTCGCGGGCGCGGTGAAACTCGAACAAATTGATCCGCCCGACCCGCGGGCTGATCATGACGTCGGGCGGATCGCCGGCGAGGCGCGAGCGCGTGATGCGGTCCTGCATCACCTGGAATGCCTCGACCATCACGGTGGAGAGGCCGGGTTGTCGCGTGATGCCGAAGAACTGGCGGTGGATCAGGCGCTCCGCCTTGAAGAGCCCGCGCTTGCTGCGCACCATCACGCGTTCCGCACGGATGGCGTCGTCCACCTCGTCGGGGCCGTGGTCCTGGATGATGGTGCCGCGACCGAAATTGTCGGCGTTGAGATTGACGGCGATGACGAGGCGGGCGCCGAGCGCGCGGACCGCCGAGATCGGCAGCGGATTGACGAGCGCGCCGTCCATCAGCCAGCGACCGCCGATGCGCCGCGGCGGAAAAATTCCGGGGAGCGCGTAGGACGCCGACATCGCGTCGCCGAGGCGGCCGCGGGTCAGCCAGATTTCATGGCCGGTGCCGACCTCGGTCGCGATGGTCGCGAGCGCGCAGCGGCAGGTCGGCGAAGGTGGTGTCGCCCAGCGTATCGTCGAGCCGGTTGGCGAGCCGGCCGCCGCCGATCAGGCCGGAGCTGCCGAACTTGAAATCGAGATAGCCGAGCAGGCTCCGGCGGGTGAGCTGGCGCGCCCAGTGCTCGAAAATGTCGAGCCGGCCGGCGGCGTAGTAGCCGCCGACCACGGCGCCGATCGAGGTGCCGGCGATGACGTCCGGCCAGATGCCATGGGCATTGAGCGTGCGCAGCACGCCGATATGGGCAAATCCGCGCGCTGCGCCGCCGCCGAGTGCGAGCCCGATCGAGAGGTGCGGCTCCGTCCGCGGCGCGGCGACTGCATCATCGATGTCGCCGTTGGTCTGCCGTCGCCAGATGTCCAAGGCATGACCTCTGTTGCGAGGAGCGGATGTTGCGAGGCGCGGAGCGCGCGCCGGCCCGCAACGCAAGCGAATCAGCCCCAGAATCAACCGTTAATCGCGCTTCATGACCGGACGGCGACGCCGCTTTGTGGGCACGCCGCTGCCGGCCCGCAGCGCGTGCCAACGCTCATGTAAGGTCGGGAGGCGATCTTCGAAACCGTTCGCGGCTGCCACCCCGCTATTGATGAAAGCAGGACTCGCAACGCGGTCCCTCCCCCGCTTGCGGGCAGGGTAGGGAGGGGGAAGCTGAGTCCGGACCCTGCAACACCGCCTGTGATCGCCGCGCCGCCGCGGCCCCCTCCCCGACCCTCCCCCGCAAGCGGGAGAGGGAGAAGGAAGCGCGATCCGTCGCCAGCGATTTTCAGCTTCCTCCGCCGCCGCCGGGCGGCCGCTTCATGGCGAACTTCGTCTCCGCCATCACGGTATAATAATCGTGGTAGCCGGCGCGCTGGATCGGCCGCATCGCACCGGTGTCGAGGAGGCCGTCCTTGATGAAGCGCTCGTCGATGTAGACGCCGATCACCTGGCCGAACACGACATGGCGGTCGGTCGGGCGGCCGTTGATGTCCTCGAGCGACACCGTCTTGAGCCACAGGCATTCGAGCGCGCAGGGCGAGGCGGCGACCCGTGGCGGGCGCACGAGATGCGACGGCGCGGCCTCGAGGCCCGCCGCCTCCATCTCGTTGACGCCGCGCGGCAACGGCGCCGAGGTGAGGTTCACCTGCTCACGCAGCTCCCATGTCGTGAAGTTGCAGACGAACTCCTTCGTCTCCTCGACGAAGGCGAGCGAGTCCTTGCGGGTCTCGCTTGCGAACATCACCATCGGCGGCCGGCTCGATACGCCGTTGAACCACGAATAGGGGGCGAGGTTGATCTCGCCGGCCTTGCTCATGGAGGTGATCCAGCCGATCGGCCGCGGCGCGACGATCGCCTTGAAGGGATCGTGGGGCAGGCCGTGGTCGTTCTTGCGCACGTCGTAGAACATCGGCGGCTCAACCGGGAAAGCGGGTGACGATGTCGGCGAGCGCAGGACGGACGCGGTCCTCGGTCGCGACGGTCGGATGGCCGACATGGATGAAGCCCGCGATCTTCTCGTGCGGGGCGAGCCCCAGCGCATCGAGCACGCGGCGGTCGTAGGCATACCACTCGGTGATCCAGGTGGCGCCGAACCCCAGCGCCTGGGCGGCGACGAGGAGGTTCATGGCGGCGGCGCCGGAGGAGAGCACCTGCTCCCATTCCGGGATTTTGACGTGGGGCGCGGCGCGGCTGACGACCGCGATCACGAGCGGGCGCGCGGGTGAGCCGCGTGCGCTCGTACGCGATGTGTTCCGGTTTGGCGTCCGGGTACTTGGCGACGAAGGCGGCGGCGATGGCCTCGCCGGCCTTCTCCCGCGCCTCCCCCTCGAAAACGACGAACCGCCAGGGGGCGAGCTTGCCGTGATCGGGAACCCGCGCGGCGATGGTGAGCAGCGTCTCGAGCTCCGCCGCCGAGGGGCCCGGGGGGCCGAGCTCGTTCGGCTTGAGCGAGCGGCGTTTTCTCAAGAGATCAATGGGATCAGGCATTCGGTCGGGATTCACTTCGGGCTCCGGAACGGGCGGTTCTGCCGGGTCGCTAGCACACGGCGGGGAAGCAACGCACGGCAAAAATCTTGGCCGTCGTCTGGAACATATGGAACTGCAGGCTTGAATTTGCCGCGATTGACGTAAAAAACCATCCCCCATGATGGGGATGGGGTGGCGCTACGGGGCGGGCGGCATGCTCGCAGCCCTGGTATTGGGGGCAGGGTGGCCGGGGACGGCCGCGGCCCAATTTGCATTGCCATCCTCCGACTACTCCTCACGCCAGCTTGCGCCGAGCGGGGGCTCGTCCCTGCCGTCATCACCCGGTCCGACCATCGTTCCGCCGTCGATGGCGCCGTCCGCCATGGTGCCGCCGAGCCCGGGCGGGGGCGTGCGCCCGCCGCCGGGGATGCCGGGACTGGGGAGTGCTTCGACCCCGGTTTCGCTCTCGCTCGCGGCCCGGTTCGGCGGCCGCGACACCCCGCAGATCACCACCGGCCTCATCTGGCGCGTGTTTCCGGCCAACCCAAACACGCTCGGGATGTTTCGCATCGCCAAGGAGGAGCGCAGCCCGAACCCGGTGATCGCGCTGCCGCCCGGCGACTATGTCGTGCATGTGAGCTTCGGCATGGCGAGCGCGGCGCGGGCGGTGCACTTGCAAGGAGGCGACCCGGGAAGTCTTCGAGCTGCCCGCCGGCGGCATCAAGCTCGAGGGCCGGGTCGGCGACGTGCCGATCCGCGGCAACCAGGTCACCTTCGACATCTACCGCGGCAGCCAGTTCGAGCCCGGCGACCGGGCGCCGATCGCGCAAGGGGTGAACAGCGGCAACGTCGTCATCGTGCCGGAGGGCGCCTACTACATCGTCTCCAACTACGGCGACACCAACGCGGTAGTGCGCTCCGACATCCGCGTCCAGACCGGCAAGCTCACCGACGTCACGGTGAACCACCACGCCGCGGTGATCCTGCTCAAGCTCGTCAACGAGGAGGGCGGCGAAGCGCGCGCCAACACGAGCTGGTCGGTCCTCACGCTCGGCGGCGACGTCATCAAGGAATCGACCGGCGCGTTCCCCCGCGTGATCCTCGCCGAGGGCGACTACCGCGCGATTGCGCGCAGCGACGGGAAGACGTTCGAGCGCAATTTCAAGGTGACCTCGGGGGTGGACGGCGAGATCGAGGTGATTGCGCGGTAGGGGGCTCCGCCAGAGCGGACACTCCGACTGGCGATGCCGCGGCGCCGGGACTATCGTACCCGGAGTCGAGGGGATTTTTCGGAATGCGCCCAGCCGATCGTCGTGTCCGCAACGTGGGATGCCGAAGCCAAGGTCTGGATCGCAGAAAGCGATCAGGTGCCCGGGCTCGCGACGGGTGCCGACACCCTCGAAGAGCTTGTTGAAAAGCTCAAGTTGGCGATCCCCGAATTGCTTACCGAGAACGACATTCCGTTCGAGCCCGATAATGTTGCCGTTCAAGATCGAGGCGCAGCGTTCCGAATACGCAAACGTCGCTGCCTGATGGCAGAGAATTATACGCCGCGCGTCAAAGCCATTCTTCGACAACACGGCTGCACCTTCGTCCGACAGGGCAAGGGCGATCACGAGATTTGGCAGAGCCCGATCAACAATTGCCGGTTTATGGTCGACAACAAAATTAAATCGCCGATCTGGGCCAATATCACCTTGAAGAAGGCGGGCATCGCGAAGGCGTTTTGACATCTGACGTCGCAGCCCCCCAATCCTCACCCCTTCTTCTCCCGCTTCACATCCGGCGGCACCGCCTCCGCGGCGAACTCCGCCACCGCCTCGTCGAGCCCCATCACCTTCTGGTCCTGCACGCCGAGGCGGCGGATCGAGACCGTGCGGGTCTCCGCCTCCTTCTTGCCGACGACGAGCAGCAGCGGGACCTTGGCGAGCGAGTGCTCGCGCACCTTGTAGTTGATCTTCTCGTTGCGCAGATCGAGCTCGACGCGCAGGCCGGCGCGGCGCGCGGCCTCGGCGGCTTCCTTCGCGTAGCCGTCGGCGTCGGAGACGATGGTCGCGATCACCATCTGGGTCGGCGCGAGCCACAGCGGGAAGTGGCCGGCATAATGCTCGATGAGGATGCCGGTGAAGCGCTCCAGCGAGCCGAACATGGCGCGGTGGAGCATCACCGGCGTCACCTTGTTCGAGTGCTCGTCGATGTAGAAGGCGCCGAGCCGGCCCGGCAGGTTGAGGTCGACCTGCACGGTGCCGCACTGCCATTCGCGGCCGATGGCGTCGCGCAGCACGTATTCGAGCTTCGGCCCGTAGAACGCGCCTTCGCCCTTGTTGAGCGTCCACGGCCGGCCCGAGGCCTCGAGCGCCGCCATCAGCGCGGCTTCCGCCTTGTCCCACACCGCGTCGTCGCCGATCCGCTTGTCCGGGCGGTCGGAGAACTTGATGTGCACGTCGTCGAAGCCGAAGTCCCGGTAGATCGACAGGATCATGTCGTTCACCTTGAGGACTTCCTCGGCGATCTGCTGCTCGGTGATGAAGATGTGCGCGTCGTCCTGGGTGAAGGCGCGCACCCGCATCAGCCCGTGCAGCGCGCCCGACGGCTCGAAGCGGTGCACCTTGCCGAACTCGGCGATCTTGAGCGGCAGGTCGCGATAGGACTTCAGCCCGTTCTTGAAGATCTGCACGTGGCCCGGGCAGTTCATCGGCTTGATGGCGTAGACCCGCTCGTCGTCCTCGCGCTTCTGCGTCAGGAACATCATGTCGCCATAGGTCTGCATGTGGCCGGTGGTGACCCACAGCTCGGAATCCATGAGCTGCGGCGAGTTCACCTCGACATAGCCGCTCTCGGCCTGGCGGCGGCGGATGTACTCCTCCAGTGCCTTGAACAGGGTCCAGCCATTGGCGTGCCAGAACACCGAGCCCGGCGCTTCCTCCTGGAAATGAAAGAGGTCCATCTCGCGGCCGAGCCGGCGGTGGTCGCGCTTCTCGGCCTCCTCGAGCTGCTTCAGGTAGGCGTCGAGCTCGTCCTTGCTGCGCCACGCGGTGCCGTAGATGCGGGTGAGCATCGGGTTCCGCGAATCCCCGCGCCAATAGGCGCCGGCGACCTTCATCAGCTTGAAGGCATCGCCGATCTTGCCCGTCGAGGTCATGTGCGGGCCGCGGCAGAGGTCGAACCACTCGCCCTGCTTGTAGATGTTGATCGACTGGTCCGCGGGGATCGCGTCGACGAGCTCGACCTTGAACATCTCGCCCTTGTCGGCGAACACGCGCTTTGCCTCCTCGCGCGACCACACCTCCTTGGTGAAGGGTTTGTCGCGGGCGACGATCTCGCGCATCTTCTTCTCGATCGCCGGAAAATCCTCGGGCGTGAACGGCTGGTTGCGGAAGAAATCGTAATAGAAGCCGTTCTCGATCACCGGGCCGATGGTGACCTGGGTCCCCGGCCACAGCGACTGCACGGCCTCGGCGAGCACATGGGCGGCGTCGTGGCGGATCAGCTCCAGCGCACGGGGATCGTCGCGGCCGACGAACTCGATCTTGGCGTCGTGCTCGATCGGGGCGGTGAGATCGGCGAGCGTGCCGTCGAGCGCCATGGCGAGGGTGCGCTTGGCGAGCGACGGCGAGATCGCCTTCGCGACGTCAATGCCGGTGATGCCGGTGGGGTAGTCCCGACGCGCGCCGTCGGGAAAGGTCAGCGCGACCATTGTGATAGCTCTCCTTGCTCACTCGCTGCCTACGGACGCAGGTAAGCGTTCGCAGGAGATACGCGGGCGGGGGACCCGGCGCAAGGGCGGCCTTTGCAAAGGCGGCGGGCGGCCCGGTCGACGAATGCGGCGGGACCGGTTCCGACGATTCCGACAAAAGATCACAATCCGGTCAAACCTTCGCACGAGGCGTTGAGTAATGATTAAGCCCAAGCGCATCAGGGAATAAGCGGCAACGCGAAGAGAAGTGCGCGCAGGTATACTGCGGGGCGACCATCACAAATCGAGTGAAGATGTGCGGACTGCCGCGCCTTTGGGGCACGGGGGGTTCCTCATGGCCTTATGCCTGCGGCGGCCACGTCGGCCGCGCTCATGTAACTGCGTCGCGTCGGTCGCGCGTCGTCGCTGCAGCATCGGATCATAGCTTCCCGTGCCTCTTTGGCGCGGCGATGAACTTGGCGGAAGCCGGCGCGGAACGAGAGTGTCGAGCATTTGCGTGCGTACGCGTTCGAGTGCGTAAGCGTTCGGTGAAAGCGTAAGCGTTTGTGTTGCGTTGCGTTCGGAGGGCAAGATGAGTACGCGCGATCGCGAGCCTGACCAGGGCCCATTGAGCTATGCGCCGAAGTGGGCGCGTACGGTGGGGGCCCCGGAGGCGGCGAGGCGCAATCGGCCGCGCCGGCCTTCCACCGAGCCCGTCCCGCTGCGGGCCGTCGAGCCACCGTCCCTGCAATCACCGTCCTTGCAATCACCACCGCCAGTCACCGACACCGCTGACGCCGCCTCCACCGGCGCCATCGTCGCTGTCGCCGCCATTGCGGCCGCGCGAGCCGCCACGGCCGGCGAGGAAACCGCGCGGCGCTTTCGAGGGCGACATCGGGATCAGGGAATTGCGCGAGCGGATGGCGCTCGCCCCCGACCTGCCGCCGTCGCCGCCGCTGCGGCCGGACGGCGCGGCGCTCGGGATCGTGCTCCGGCTTTCCGGCCTCGTCGCGCTGGCGGCGATCGCGGCCTATGGCTTCGTGTGGATTTCGACGCCCCGTCCCCAGGCGGCGGTCGCCGCCGCGCCGGGGTTGCAGACCATCGCCGGCGGCAATCAGCCCGATCCGCCATCCGCCAGCGAGGAACACGGCGGCATGAGCCCCGCGGTGTTCACGCCCCCAGTTTCATCGTCCGCCGGGGAGCCTGGAATATCGCGCGCTTCGAAGGGGGATCTTGCGCAGCGGCTGTCGACCGGTGCGTGGCCGCTGCCAGATGGGCCTGGCGACAGCGCGCCGTCGCCCGTCAGCCCCACCACGGGGACGGCGGTTGCGTCGCCGGCCGCCGGGCCGCAGCGTCCGGCGGCGCCTGCCTCCTCCGCGCTGGGTTCCTCGACTCCGCCCACTGCGGCCGGCCCCGACCGCGAGAAGGTGGCCGCGCTCGTCTCCCGCGGCCAGACCTACCTCGCCAATGGCGACGTGGTCTCGGCACGCCTCGTGTTCCGTCGCGCCGCCGAGGCCGGCGATGCCCAGGCCGCACTTGCGCTCGGCGGGACGTACGATCCTCTCGTGCTCAAGAGCCTCGGGGTCATCGGCGTCGCGGCGGACGCCGCGCAGGCGCGCGGCTGGTACCAGAGGGCGGCGGAACTCGGGTCGCGGGAAGCGCCGCAGCGCATCGACCAGCTCGCCCAGGGAACGCGCTGAGCCGGCTTGGTTCCGGGGTCGGGGCGCGCGAATCAGCCGGCGCTGGCGGGACGGTATTGGTCGTCCGCCACCACCCATAACGCCAGGGCAGGTACCACCGCGCCTGTGGGGGCAGGGCGTCCGGCACGAAATCGAGGCCCGATGTTCCGAACGGCTGGCACCGCAGCAGCCGGGCGAGCGTCATCCAGCCGCCGGCCCAGAAACCGTGGCAGGCAAAGGCTTCGTCCGCATATTGCGAGCAGGTCGGCAGGTGCCGGCAGTTCGACCCGATCAGCGGCGAGAGCGTGAGCCGGTAGCCCTTCACCGCGGCGCGGGCGAGGACCTGCGCGGGGCTCGCGCGGCGCGACCCGGATGCAACCCGGCGTGTTTTCATGAGGCTCATGAGGGCGATATGAGCGGAACACATCGCGCTGTCGAGGGGGCCTGCGGCACGATGCCGGAACTCGACCCCTGTGCTTCGTTAGCACTAGCAATCCGCCACGGTTCTTCGTAAAAATTTAACCATAGTCGGCGCTCAAGTGGGGGGCCGTCGTCGGGGTTTATGGGATCGCAATGATTCGCTCGTTGGCGGGCGGTATAGTGTTGGCATCGATTACCCTCACCGGCTTTGCCGGTTCGGCGGGGGCCCCCGACAATGCGCACGTCCTCCCGATGGCCTTCACCCTGTTTGGCGAAGGCCCGGCGGACGCCTGCGTCGGCAAGTGCCGTCAGCTCATTGCCGCCTCGGGAATGATAACGGCCGATACGCCGCGCCAGTTCCTCGCCTTCGCCCGCGAGAACCCGATCACCGACGCGACCGTGGTGCTCGAATCCGACGGCGGCTCGGTGCTCGGCGCGCTGGAGCTCGGCCGGGCGATCCGCCGGCTCGGATTGTCCACGACGGTCGGGCGGGTGATCGAGCGCCGCACCAAGAGCGGTGCCAAGCTCGGCGAGATCAATCCGCGGGTCGACTGCCAGTCGATGTGCACCTTCGTGCTGCTCGGCGGCGTCAAGCGATCGGTTCCGGCGGATGCGCGTGTGCTGGTCCATCAGATCTGGCTCGGCGACCGGCGCGAGGACGCGGTGGCCGCGAACTACACCGCCGAGGACCTGGTGGTGGTGCAGCGCGACATCGGCAGCATCGTCCAGTACACCATGGAAATGGGCGGCGACATCGAGCTGGTGCAGCTCTCCCTCAAGGCGCCGCCCTGGGAGCCGATGCGCGTGCTGTCCCGCGACGAGTTGCAGCGCACCCGTCTCGATTTCGCAGACGACTCCGCCGAGAAGCCGGTCGTCACCAAGACGGCGGCCGGTCCGGCATTGGCCGACAACCGGCGCCCGGTCGCGAGCGAGCGCGGCTGGTCGTTCGGCGACCGCTCCGGCCGCCCGGCGCTGTCTCGCGTTCATCCGCTCACGCTCGAGGGCGAGCGGATCGGCACGTTCGAGCTCGAGCTCGCCTGCGGCGACGCCGCCGGCAATTACACGCTGACCTACAAGGAAGGCCGCTACGGGCCGGCGGACCGCGATCTGCCGCGCAGCGTCGGCCGCGTGGCGCTGATCATGGCGGACCAGGTTCAGGACCTCAAGATCGCCTCATCGGAGCGACAGCTGCAGCGCGGCGAGCTCGACTCGCTTGCGAGCATCGCCGTCACGGCGCGCATGATCCGGCGCTTCGCCGGCGACGGGCCGGCTTCGATGATGCTCTCGACCGAGAGCGCCGGCGGTCCGCAGACCAACATCCGGGTCGGCAATGTCGGCTTCGCCAAGGGTTTCACGCGACTCGAAGTCGTCCTGCCAGGGGCAGTGGGCGCACGTCGATCGCCCCGCGGGCCGCCTGGAGCGCAACGCCGGGCTCAAGCCCTGAGCGGGGTCCACCGAGCCGTCTGAAGCTCCGGCCCTGAAGCCTCGGCTGACGTCCAAACTCGCCGCGCCCGTTGCCGCGCTTTCGCGGCCGCGATCTGGTCGATCGCCGACACCACCGCATCGAAAGTGAGCAGCGTCGAGGCGTGCCGGGCCTTGTAGTCGCGCACCGGCTCGAGCAGGGCGACGTCGGCCCACCGTTCTGCGGTCGGCGGAGGGCCGTTTTCCTTGAGCATGCGCCGCACATCCTCCCGCAATTCGCGCAGCTCCTGCGCTTTCGCGCCGACGATGTGCCGCGCCATGATCGAGGATGACGCCTGGCCGAGTGCGCACGCCTTCACGTCATGGGCGAAGTCGGTGACGGTATCGCCGTCCATCGTGAGGTCGATGGTGACGGTCGAGCCGCACAGCTTGGAATGCGCGGTCGCGGTGGCGTCGGGGTGGGCGAGGCGCCCCAACCGGGGAATATTGCCGGCAAGCTCGAGTATCTTGCGGTTATAGACGTCGTTGAGCATGGCTGCCCGGTTTTCCTCTGCCTCGATTGTCGCGCGGCTGGACCGTCCTTATATAGGGGGGCGGCGGCGGTGGTGGAAACCCCATCTGCCGGGCCGGCCTTCCGGAAAATGCGGAAGGCCCGTGCGTTTTGGGAATGCGGCGTCCCGTCTGGCCGGTGTCCCCGGTGACGGCGTTAAGGACGACGCGTCCGGGTGACACTCCCGGGGTCCGGCACCTGCCGAGGCTCCGGTCGAACGGAGCGATCGTCGATGGACACCTTCACCAAGAAGTCTGTATCCGCTTTGCGTGCCGAACTGGGCACCGCCGCCGATCCGGTGGTGCCGCGCCCCTCCCGCAGCGAAGCCGAAGACGCGGTGCGCACGTTGCTTGCCTATATCGGCGACGACCCCGACCGCGAGGGGCTGCGCGATACCCCGAAGCGCGTCATCTCGGCCTATGAGGAGCTCTATAGCGGCTACCGCGAGGATGCCGTGGAGGTGCTCGACCGCACCTTCGCCGAGATGGGCACCTATGACGACCTCGTCCTGGTGCGCAACATCCCGTTCCATTCCCACTGCGAGCACCACATGATGCCGTTCTACGGCCGCGCCCATGTGGCGTACCTGCCGATCGAACGCGTGGTCGGTTTGTCCAAGCTCGCGCGGCTGATCGACGTCTATGCGCGCCGCCTGCAGACCCAGGAGCACCTGACCTCGCAGGTCGTCACCGCGATCGACGAGGTCTTGAAGCCCCGCGGTGTTGCGGTGATGATCGAGGCCGAGCATACCTGCATGTCGCTGCGCGGCGTCGAGAAGCAGGGCTCCTCCACGGTGACGACCCAGTTCAGCGGCCTGTTCCGCGACGACCCCGCCCGGCAGGTGCGATTCATCACCCTCGTGAAGGGATGACCGTGTCGCCGCGAGGGTCTGCGGCGGAGATCGAGGAAGGCCTCGCCTTCGCCCCCAAATTCGACGCGGCGGGTCTCATCGCGTGCGTGGTCGCCGCCGCCGATAGCGGCGAAGTCCTCATGGTCGCCCATATGAACGCGGCGGCGCTGGCGAAGACGCTCGCGACCGGCGAGGCCTGGTACTACAGCCGCTCGCGCCAAGCCCTGTGGAAGAAGGGCGAGACCTCCGGGCACGTCCAACGCGTCCTCGAGATGCGCGTCGACTGCGACCAGGATGTGCTGCTCCTCAAGGTCGAGCAGGCCGGTGCCGGGGCCTGTCACACCGGCCGGCGCACGTGTTTCTACCGCGTCGTCGTGCCAGGCGCGCCGGGGAAGCCGGCCGCGCTCGAATTCCGTGATGCCGAGCGCGGGTTCGATCCGGCGAAAGTGTACGGAGCGACGCGAGACGGCACGTAGCCGACGCGTGCCGCGTCGCGTTGATCAGTCGGCGCTGGCGGATTGAACGTGCCAGTTCGCCGGAATATTGCCGGCACCGGCGGTCGACGAGATGGCGGTGCCGTTCATGAACCAGACCGCCAAATTGCCGCTGGTATCGCGCCAGAGCAAATCGCTGTTGCCGTCGCCGTTGAAGTCGCCGACGGAAGCGAGGGTCCATGTCGACGTCGGCACGAGGCCGAGGCTCCCCGTCGAAGAAATATTGGCGCCGCTCATCAGCCACACCGCCACGTCGCCGCTGGTGTCTTGCCAGACGATGTCGGCGTCGCCGTCATTGTTGAAGTCGCCCGTTCCCTTTACCGACCAGATGGCGGGAACGCTGCCGAGCCCGGCCGTGGAGGAGATGGCTGCGCCGTTCATGAACCAGATTGCCAGGTTGCCCCCGCTGTCGCGCCAGAGGATGTCGCTCTTGCCATCGCCATTGAAGTCGGCGATTCCGACCACCGACCATGCCGCAATAGATATGTTGCCGAGGCCGCCGGTGGACGAGACCTGACCGCCGCTCCCAAACAACCAGACGGCGACGTTGCCGGATGTGTCCTGCCAGAGAATGTCGCCAAAGCCGTCGCCATTGAAATCGCCGGTTCCGATGACGTTCCAGTTGGGGATGTTGCCCAGATAGGCAGTCGACGCGATGGCCGTGCCGTTCAAGAACCAGATCGCGGTGTTGCCTGAGCCGTCGCGCCACAACAGGTCGAATTTGCCGTCGCTGTTGAAATCGCGAACGGCGGCGATTGCCCAGGTGCCGCCCACGTTGCCGAGCACGGCGGCCGCGGTGACCGCGGCGCCGTTCATCTCCCAGATCGCGACGTCGCCGCTGTCGCTGCGCCAGTAGATGTCGCTCTTGCCGTCGCCGTTGACGTCGTGGACGGCGGCCCACGGCACGACGAGGTTGCGGAAGAAGCGGGACATCAGAAGCTGGCCCGCATAGGCGAGATGCTGATCGTCGGCGAACAGATCTGTCAGCTGTGCCGGCGGAGTAAAGCTCGAGGGCCCTCCGTCCCCGCTCTGCGAGCACAAGAGGGCCCAGGCGGAGGTAACTCCCGTCGGCTGGGTGCAAGCCATTTGGCCAGCTCCGGTACCTATCGATGTGAAGCCATAATTTGAGGGATTGGCCGAGATCCTCAATCTGACCAAATCGATGTCGGCCTGGACATACGGCACCCCTATTTGAATTAGATTTTGGAAGAGCGTGTTCGTGTACAGCAGCTTGAGCGCCCGCCTATTGATGGCGTCGGTACTGTTGCCGGTCGGGTAATCGTAGGCCAGGCCAGCGACGATGATGTGCTGGGCGCCGGCGTTCTTGAGGATCAGGATGTCGCCGCCCAGGTCTTCGGCCGCTTCGGTTACATAAGCATTTGGATCCGCCGGAAACGGACCAGTTCCGCTATCTCCGGCCGCATAGGTGACATCATTATCGCCCGAATGGATCACGTAGAGTGCCTGACCGTCTGCCACCCCGCCATGTGCCGACAGATAGTTCGACATCTGGTTGTGCGTCGGGATTGCTGCGGTAAAGCCGCCATTCGCGCTGGTATTGGGCATCACGTTCTTCGCGCCGCTGGTGGCATAATTCGTGCCGCCGCCCGTCGCATTCGAAGGATTGGCGGTCAGGCCGAAATAAGCAGCAAGATACCCAGGGTATACCATCCCCGGACTGGTCGTCGGCGCGCCGGCGCCATGGGCCACCGCCGACGGCCACAGGCTGTTGAAGGTCGTACCGCCGCCAGGGCTGCTGAGCATCTTGTAGTAGCCGGCGTCGACATTGCTGTCGCCGAACACGATGACCTGGCTGTACGGCTGTGCCAATGACTGCGGTGAATGCAACAGCAGCATCGCAAGGAACGAGATGGCAAGCAGCGTTCTCATTTGCGCCTCCTCAAAAAAACAAAACGATGGTTCGCAGCGGTCGTCAGGGCATTCGACGATCAAGCCGCGTCAAGCGGGTGCTCAGACAAACCTCTGTTCCAATTGGCAAGGTCGCCCACCTTGAGCGAGGCAAATACCGCAACATCAGGCCAGCCCCGCGCTGGCCCGTCAATCGCCCATCGCACCTAGAAGATGTGTGCCCGGTTCGCGCTCCCTGGTTCACCGATAGCCCTGCGGCCTGCGACCGAATAATTTCCGTTACAGCGATTTTCTGATCTTGGGCTCTAGATTGAAGATCCGCGCCGCATTGAGTCCGAGAATGTTGCGCTTGGCCTGCTCGGAGAGGAACGGCAGGTCGATGATCTCGCCGGGCAGGTCGAAATCGAAGTGCGGCCAGTCGGACGCGAACAGGAGCTGCGACTGCGCGTTGATCATCTCGAGCGTGACCTCGAGCGCCTTGCGGTTCGTCGTCTCCATCGGTTGCGTGGTGTACCAGCAATTGTCGCGCAGGTATTCGCTCGGCAGCCGCTTGAGCTGCGGCGCCTCGGAAGGCCGCATCAGATACTGATCGTCGAGGCGCTGCATCAGGAACGGCACCCAGGCGAGCCCGCTCTCCACCCAGATCGGCTTGAGCTTCGGGAACCGCTCCGGGATTCCGTTGAGCACCCAGTTGGTCGCGTGCACCATGTTCGACCACACGAAGCCGAGCGCGTGCATTCCGAGGAAGCGGTTGACGGTCGCGAGCGAGGGATCCTGCCAGTGGTAGCCGGCGTGGAACGCGAGCGGTTTGCCGCGCTCCTCGATCATCGCATAGAGCCGCATGTAGTGATTGTGGTGCACCGGCTTGTGACGGGTGCTGGTGATGCAGTAGCCGATCACCCCGGGCACACCGTCGAACTCCTCGACCGTGCGCTCCGCCTCCTCCGGCGTGTTGAAGGGCAGGTAGATCAGCGATTTGATGCGGTCGTCGGCGGCGAGCAGGCGCTCGGCGAGCCAGCGGTTATAGGCGCGGCCGAGCCACACCTCCATTTCCGGCTGCGGGTGCATGCCGAGGAACAGCATCGGCGTCGGAAACACCACCATGTAGTCGATGGCGAGCGCTTCCATGGCGCGGCGCGTCAGCACGACGTCGCGGTGGACGCCGCTCTCCGTCACCGTCTCGCGCTGCCCGTCCTGGTGCGGGATGCGGCCGCCGACGCTCTGGTAGCGCAGGCCGAGATCGCCGTTGAGGCCGTAGGGCGGCGCGTTGAGGCGCTCGTTCTGGAAGTGGATCGCCTGCTCGCGCACCACCGGGTCCTCGATGTGCTCGATGATCTCCTTCCACGACACCGTCTCGACGTGATGGGCGTCGATATCGCAGATGAACCAGTCGCGGTACTTGCGCCGGATCGAATCCGCCCGCGCATGGGCGAGGAGGTCGCGGGTGTCGGTGTAGACGTCGGCCTGCTGCGGCGTGAGCAACTGGGGCACGTTCGTGGTGGGTGCATTCATCGCAACACCTCAAGGCTCGTCGGGCCGGCGTCGATACCACAGGGCGAGCTCCATCGGGCCGAGGCGTAGCGCGCGCAACAGCTCGGAGACGGCGGAGAGAAGCTCGGTCGCGGTGAGCGGCTCGGTCTCCTCGCGAACGATCGGCCGGAACGTGCGCTCCTCGCCGTCGGACTTCGCGACGTAGAGCCGGATCGCGGCGGTCAGCATCTGGGCGACCGCCTCGTCGGAAACCCGGGCCGCCTCGTTGGTGCGCACGAGGTCGCGTGCCGCGACGTGAAGGTCGGCGGCGAAGCGATCGATCCATGCATAGGGATCGTTGGGGAGCGCGGGCTCAGACAACGACATAGACGTGCCCGTCGGCGACCTCCAGCTTGGCCTTGCGCAACGCGAATTTCGCGCCGGCCGGATGGTGCCCGGTGCGCAGGTCGAACTCCCACCCGTGCCACGGGCAGACGATGTTCTTGGCGACCGAGTCGTGCTGGAGCATGCGCGTCTTGTGCTCCTCGTCGACCGGCTCGACGACCCGCCGGTAGATGCGGCCCTGGCAGACCGGACCGCCACGGTGCGCGCACTGATTATACCAGGCGACCAGCTCGCCATCGACCATGAACACGCCGACCTCCGTCCCGTCGCAGGAAATGACCCGGCGCCCGCCCTCGGCGAGCTCCTCGACCTTCCCCACCATATAGGACTTCATTCCTCCAACTCCCGCAACCGCCTTGTTCGTTTTCCCTGGGCGCGGGTGGTCGTCGTCCCGCCGGGTTGGTGCGTCGACGAGGCTTGTCTGACCAGGCGCAATCGTCAAGAGGCGACACCTCGCGTAAATTTCAAATCATGGCCGGCTGGACTCGAACCCGATCGGGCGCCCGCCAGACTAACCTAAGCGTGACCCGAGATGCGCAAACACCACACTGCCCCGCCATTCGATGATGGCGAACCCGCAGACGTCGGTTTTTGCATAGACCCCGCAGGAGGCCTGATCTTAACTATTGGTTGTCCCAAATCGGTTAAGTGAATCGCTTGAGAGTTCGCTTCTTTTTGGGATCGGAATTAGGCGGGAAGTCAAGCTTTCGTGTCACAAGAGGTTTCGTGCTTGCGCGGCGCGCGCGAGTGCCGGGCGGTTATCTGAAAATGGGGCCGAAGACTATGGCGACGAGTAGCAAGGGTGCGTTTTCCATTGCGGTGGTGTCGGCTGCGCGCGGCAAGGGCGCTTGGCTGGCGGCGACGGCCATCGGGCTCATCTGCCTCTCCGGCACGACGAAGCCCGCCGAAGCCGGCTTTCTTTTCGGCGATTCCTACTCCTCCCGTTCCTACGGTTACGGCGGTTACGGCGGTTACAGCGGCGGTATGAACGTCGCGTCCCGATCCTACGGCCATCGGCGCAACAGCGACTCCGGCGCGAGCACGGGCGCCGGCCCTGCGAAGGGCCAGGCCAAGCAGGAGCCGCCGAAGCCGCCGGCAGGTCCGCTGATCATCGTGGTTTCGATCGGCAGCCAGCACGTCACGGTCTATGATGACGGAACGCCGATCATGTCGGGCCCGGTCTCGACCGGAATGCCGGGGCACCCCACGCCGATGGGCATCTTCAGCGTGATCCAGAAGGACCGCTACCATCACTCGAACATCTACAGCGGCGCGCCGATGCCGTACATGCAGCGCATCACCTGGTCGGGTGTCGCCATGCACGAGGGCGTGGTGCCGGGCCATCCGGCTTCCCATGGCTGCATCCGCCTGACCCACGATTTCGCGGCGCGGCTTTGGACCACGACCAAGATGGGCGTGCGCGTGATCGTGAGCCCGCGCAACGAGGTGGTACCGCAGCAGTTCGATCACCCGAGCCTGGTGGCGCTCGCGCACCAAGCCGGCGACCCCCGACGTCGCTGCGCCCAGCCACCCCGGCGGCGCCGGCCCCGACGATGGAGAAGACCGAGGCGCCGCTGCCGACGACCTACAGCTCGCTCGCCCCGCCCGCGATGTCCGCGACAGCCTCGCGCGGCGCTGGGCGAAGGCCTCGACGCTTCGGGCGACTCCGCGCTGCCGGCTCCCGAGACGCGTGGCGTTCGACCAGCAGCCGGGCAACTGATGCCAGGCGCCCTGCCCAGGCGATCGCCAGCGCCCTGCCCAGGTAACCCAGGCGCAGCCCGCGGTTACCCGGCCCCGCTCCCGACGGCCCCCGCGCCGGCGGTGTTCGAAAAGCCGCTCAAGCCCGGCCTGGTGTCGGTGTTCGTGAGCCGCAAGACCGGCAAGCTGTATGTCCGCAAGGGCAACGATCCGGTGTTCGACATGCCGATCACCATCTCGCATCCCGAGCAGCCGATCGGCACCTATCTCTTCACCGCCGGCCGTGCCGACGACGCCGGCAAGCTGCACTGGCTGGTGTCGGACGTCGCGAGCGGCAAGGCCAACGTCGATCCGCCGAAGCGGGTCGTCGGCCGGCGCGGCAGCCGCAAGCCGGAGGTGGTGGAGGCGCCCGCTCCGGTGTCGCCGACCTCGGCCGCCGAGGCCCTCGATCGCATCCAGATCCCGCAGGAAGCGCTCGATCGCATCGCCCCGCTCGTCACCCCCGGCGCCTCGCTGATCGTGTCCGACCTCGGCATGAGCGGCGAAACCGGCAAGGATACCGACTTCATCATCCTCGCCCGCTGAGATCGGCGCCAACCACCGTCTAACAACTCGCCGCAGCCAGGCCCGGCTGCGGCGAGTTTGCTTTTTTGCGGGAAGTCAGACCCCGCCATGCCCGCGCGGCACCGCGAGCGGCGATCTCTGGCGGCTCACATAGCGTCCGCTCTTCGCCCCCACCAACGCCCCGTCGCGCACCACGAAGCGGCCGCGCACCATGGTGCTCACCGGCCAACCCGTGACCTCGAAGCCCCTCATAGGGCGTGTAGTCGGTGCCGTGGTGCATCAGCGCCTGGGTGATGGTGGTGCGCCGTTCGGTGTCCCAGATCGCGATGATCGGCATCGCTGCCGACCGCGATCGTGCCCTTGCGCGGATAGAGGCCGTAGGTCTTGGCATGGTTGGTCGCGGTGAGCGCGACGAACTCGTTGAGGCTGATCCGCCCGGCCTTGACGCCTTCGGAGAACAGGATCGGCAGCCGCGTCTCGACGCCGGGAATGCCGTTCGGCACCCAGCGGAAGCTCGTTCTTGCCCTTGGGCGCGAGCTTGCCGTGGGGATCGTCGTAACGGAACGGGCAGTGGTCCGAGGAGAACAGCGAGAACACCTTCTGCTGCAGGCCTTCCCAGCACGCCTGCTGGCTCTCGGCATCGCGCGGCGGCGGCGAGCAGACGTATTTCGCGCCCTCCATGTTGAGGCCTTCGAGGTCCTTGGCGGTGAGCACCAGATATTGCGGGCAGGTCTCGCCGTAGACCTTGAGCCCCTTCTGCTGGGCGCGGCGGATTTCCTCCATCGCCTCGCCGGCTCGACACGTGCACGATCATCACCGGCACGTCGACGATCTCCGCGAGCGAGATCGCGCGGTGGGTCGCCTCGCGCTCGACCGGGATCGGCCGCGACGTCGCGTGGAAATGCGGCGCCGTCTTGCCGGCGCGCTCCAGCCGGTCGGTCAGGAAGCGGATGGCGTCGTAGTTCTCCGCATGGACCATGACCAGCGCGCCGGTCTCGCGCGCCACCGCCATCACGTTGAGCATCTCGAGGTCGGAGAGCGCGAGGCCCTCATAGGTCATGAATACCTTGAACGACGTATAGCCGTCGTGCACCAGCGCCGGGAGCTCCTGGCCGAGCACCATCTCGCTGGCGTCGGAAATGATGAGGTGGAAGGAGACGTCGACGAAGCAGCGGCCGTCCGCCTTGGCGTGATAATCCTTCACCACCTGCCGCAACGACTGGCCGCGCTCCTGGAGCGCGAAGGGCAGGATCATGGTGTTGCCGCCGAACGCCGCCGCCCGGGTGCCGCTCTCGAAGTCGTCCGCCATGACGATGCCGGGAGCGGAGGGCTGCGCCACATGGACGTGGCTGTCGATGCCGCCCGGCAGCACCAGGCGCCCGGTCGCATCGACGATCTCGGCGGCGTCGCCGAGGTCGTCGCCGAGCGCGACGATCTTCTCGCCGCGAATGCCGATGTCGCAGGCGAAAGTGTCGGCCTCCGTCGCGACGGTGCCGCCGCGGATGATGGTGTCGAAACGCGCGCTCATCAACTTCCCCGGTAGGTCGAATAGCTCCACGGCGTGACGAGCAGGGGGACGTGATAGTGGCCCTCGGGGTCGGCGATGGAGAAGCGGATCGGTATCACGTCGAGAAACGGCGGATCGGCGACGCCGGTGAAATAACTCCCGATGGTGAATTGCAGCTCATAGGTTCCGATCCGCAGCGGGCCGCCGCCGAGCAGGGGGGCATCGGTGCGGCCGTCGGCATTGGTCGACGCGGTGACGATGAGCGCGCGGGCGCTCGCGCCGATCTCGTAGAGCGCGACCCTTATGCCGGCGGCCGGCCCGCCCCGCACATTGTCGAGCACATGGGTCGAGAGGCGCCCCTCGGTCCGCGGCTTGCCGGGCCCGTCGACCGCAGCCACCAGCCGCAGCCGCGTGATGAGCCCGATCTCGCTGATAGCGTTAGCGAACTCGGCGTCCTTGTCGTTGCCGACGCGGCGCTCGAACTGGCGCAGGATGGAGTCGCGGGTGTGCCGACCGACGCAGATGATGAACGGGAAGCCGAATTTCTCGCGGTAGAGGCCGTTGAGCTGGTTGAATCGATCGAATTCCTCATCCGAAAGGCGATCGAGCCCGAGGTTTCCCTGCTCGTCACGGGAGGCCTGGGTGAGAACCGGCGTCCGCCCGAGCTTGCTGCCGAGCTCCGGGTGCGCCTGCAGGAAGGCGAGCTTGCGGTCGGCCGGGGCGGCCCTGACCGCCTCGACCATGGCGTCGTGCAGGGCGGCGACGGTCGGGAACGGGCGCCGCGCCGCTGCGGCCTCGGCAACCCAGGGGGAATGCTCGAAAATTTCGCCGAGCGCGGCGACGAAGGCGTCCGGGGCACAGGTATTGAGGTAGTCTAGTTGGAACATTGCAAGAACCGGTGAAGGGCTAGAACCAAGAATCGCCTCGCATAAACCAAGCCCGGGGAGATTCCCACGAAATTCCCGCCCCTCGGCCCGGGCCTCGGCTGCTGAAATTCGGGCGGAATAGCAGGTTTCTTGCTCGTGCGCGGGTTTGGAGGCATTTTACGGTATCATGGGCGGGTCCAGAGGTCTTTCAACGGTATGGAGGGAGGGTGGTGGCGACGACGGCACAGCAGTTGCGGTGTTCCGACATTCCCACCATCCACTTTGAACCGGTTGTGGTTTCGCCGCGACAAACCGGACGAGCCGATCGTTGAGCGCGAACACTGCAGCCTCGGACGAAGTTCTGATCGGTAGGATCGCCCAAGGCGACCGGCTCGCGATGCAGGTTCTGTTCGCACGCCATCATGTGCGGGTGTACCGCTTCGTCCTCCGTCTCGTGCGCAACGAGGCGGTTGCCGAGGATCTGATCAGCGAGGTTTTCCTGGACGTGTGGCGCCAGGCTGATCGGTTCGAGGGACGAAGCGCGGCGTCTACCTGGCTGCTGGCCATCGCAAGGTTCAAGGCGCTATCCTCGCTGCGGCGAAAGCCGGACGAGGAGCTGGACGAGGAAACGGCGGCTTCCATCGAGGATGCTTCGGACACTCCGGAGATCTCGCTGCAGAAGAAGGACAAGAGTGAGGTGCTGCGCAGCTGCCTCGGGCAGTTGTCGCGGGAACATCGGGAAGTGATCGATCTCGTCTACTACCACGAGAAGTCCGTGGAGGAAGTCGCCGAGATCGTCGGAATACCGGAAGCAACCGTCAAAACGCGCATGTTCTACGCGCGCAAGAAACTCTCAGAGCTGCTCAAGGCAGCAGGAATGGATAGAGGTTGGCCATGACTTCGAACCACAAGCTTTCGCCGGGCGACCTCGAAGAGCTGCTGCCGTGGCATGCTGCCGGGACGCTGGACGCCGACGAGGCTGCCGAAGTCGAGCGCGCGCTCGCTGCCGACCCCGAGCTCGCCCGCCGTTTCGCGCTGGTGCGTGAGGAGCTCACCGAGACCATCCTCTTGAACGAGTCGCTCGGCGCGCCGTCGGCGCGGGCGATGGAGACGCTGTTTCGCGCCATCGACCAGGACCGCAAGGTGGTGCGTCGCGTCGCGTCGTCGCCGAGCCTCGGCGCGCGCGTCGCCCAGTTCTTCTCGCCCCGCATGCTCGCCTGGTCGGCGTCGGCGGCGGCGGTGATCGTCCTTCTGCAGGCCGGTGTGATCACGCGCCTCGTGATGGATGAGCATGAGGGCGCCGCGGCGCCCGTGCAGGCGGCAGCGACCGCAACCGACACGCCGACTTACGAGATCGCGTCGGCCCCGATCACGCGCGGCCTCGAGGTCGACTCCTTTGCGCTGGTCCGTTTTGTCCCGCAGGCGTCGATCGCCGACATCAACAAGTTTCTCGACGATCATGATGCGGCGATCGTCGACGGGCCCAAGGCCGGCGGCGTCTATCGCGTACGGGTCGCTCACGGCGCCCTCTCGCGGCAGCAGCTTGCCCGCGCGGTGAAAGAGCTCGAGGCGGACAAGTCGATCGTCAGTTTCGCCGCGCCGAGCGAATAATTCTCCCAAAACCCATCTTCCCATAATTTATTATCTGGTCGCCGCCCCGGCGGCCTATGCGCCAGCGCAGGCGAACCTGCCCGAAAAATCGGCGGTGGAGTTGTGAGGGCCCGCGGCGGCATTGCGTCGCCTTCGGTCGGCCTTGTGACCCATCCCAGCCGATGATAGGCCTGGAACCCTGTTGCTCCGCGGCATTTGCGGTCGGGGAGCCGAACCGGCGACGACAAGCCGGGGCGAGGGACCCTGACGGCTATGCGTGAGGACATCATCCTCGAAACCGAGGAGCTCACGAAAGAGTTCGCCGGCTTCGTCGCGGTCGGCGGCGTCAACCTGCGCGTCGCCCGCGGCACCATTCACGCGCTGATCGGACCCAACGGCGCCGGCAAGACCACCTGCTTCAATCTGCTGACCAAGTTTCTCAAGCCCACCAGCGGACGCATCTTCTACAAGGGCGCCGACATCACCGCGTTGCCGCCGGCCGATGTCGCGCGGCGCGGCCTCGTGCGCTCGTTCCAGATTTCCGCGGTGTTTCCGCATCTCAGCGTGCTCGAGAACGTGCGCATCGCCTTGCAGCGGAAGCGCGGCGGCTCGTTCGATTTCTGGCGCTCCAATCGCCTGCTCGACGATTTCAACGGCCGCGCGCTCGCGCTCATCAATGACGTCGGCCTCGCCGCGTTCGCCGCGACGCCGGCGGTCGAATTGCCATATGGCCGCAAGCGCGCGCTGGAGATCGCCACCACGCTCGCGCTCGATCCGGAGATGCTGCTGCTCGACGAGCCGACCGCCGGCATGGGCCACGAGGATATCGACCGCATCGCCGCGCTCATCAAGTCGGTCGCGGCGAACCGCACCATCCTGATGGTCGAGCACAATCTCAGCGTCGTCGCCAATCTCTCCGACCGCATCACCGTGCTCACCCGCGGCCGCGTCCTCGCCGAGGGCGACTACGCCATGGTGTCGACGAGCCCGCAGGTGCGTGAGGCCTATCTCGGGGTGGGCCATGAATAGCGCGGTTGGCGGCGCCGCATCGCTGCTCGCGGTCGAGGGCCTGCAGGCGTGGTACGGCGAGTCCCACGTGCTGCACGGCGTGACCTTCAAGGTCGATCGCGGCGAGGTCGTCACGCTGCTCGGGCGCAACGGTGCCGGCAAGACCACGACCTTGAAGTCGATCATGGGCATGGTCGCGAACCGCACCGGCTCGGTGAAGTTCGAAGGGCGCGAGCTCATGCGGCTCGCCTCGAACCAGATCGCCCGCGCCGGCATCGCGATCTGTCCGGAGGAGCGCGGCATCTTCGCGAGCCTCGACGTCGCGGAGAACCTCGAGCTGCCGCCGCAGGTCAAGCCGGGCGGGCTTCCGCGTGCCCGCATTTTCGAGCTGTTTCCGAACCTCGCCGAGCGCCTTTCGAGCCAGGGCACCAAGCTCTCCGGCGGCGAGCAGCAGATGCTCGCCATCGGGCGCATCCTGCGCACCGGCGCGCGGCTGCTCCTGCTCGACGAGCCGACCGAGGGTCTCGCGCCGGTGATCATTCAGCAGATCGGGCGCACCATCCGCAGCCTCAAGGAGCAGGGCTTCACCATCGTCCTGGTCGAGCAGAATTTCCGTTTCGCGGCGACCGTCGCGGACCGGTACTATGTCATGGAGCATGGCCGGGTGGTCGAGGGCTTCGCGCAGCGCGAGCTCGACGCCAACCGGGAGAAATTGCAGCACTATCTTGGCGTGTGAATTCATCGACGGTGCCGTGAACCGGCGCCAAACGGAGGGAAGTATGAAATCGATGCGCTGTCTGATCGTCGCCGCTGCCGCACTGGCGAGCAGCTCGGCCTATGCGCAAATCACCGACGGCGTCGTCAAGATCGGCGTGCTGACCGACATGTCGAGCCTCTATTCCGATCTCGCGGGCCCGGGCTCGGTCGCGGCGGCGAAGCTCGCGGTCGCCGACTTCAATCGCGGCCGCCAAGGGCATGAAGGTCGAGATCGTCTTCGGCGATCACCAGAACAAGCCGGACGTCGCCTCGAGCCTCGCCAACTCCTGGATCGACGTCGACAAGGTCGACGTCATCGTCGACCTCGTCGAATTCCGGCATGGCGCTGGCGGTCAGCGAGGTCGGCAGGCTCAAGAACAAGCCGGTGCTGGTCTCGGGCGCGGCGTCGTCCGATCTCACCGGGGCGAAGTGCAACGCCGACACGATCCACTGGGTCTACGACACCTGGAATGCTCGCCAACGGCACCGGCAAGGCGGTGGTCAAGACCGGCGGCAACACCTGGTTCTTCCTCACCGCCGACTATGCGTTCGGCCAGGCGCTCGAGCGCGACACCTCCGCGGTGGTCGAGGCGAACGGCGGCAAGGTGCGTCGGCAAGGTGCGCGTGCCGATCAACACCAGCGACTTCTCCTCCTTCCTGCTGCAGGCGCAGGCCTCGAAGGCGAAGGTGATCGGCCTCGCCAATGCCGGCGGCGACACCATCAACTCGATCAAGCAGGCGGCCGAATTCGGCATCGTCGGCCGGCGGCCAGACGCTCGCCGGGCTCCTGGTGTTCGCGAGCGACGTCGCCGCGCTCGGCCTGCCGACCGCGCAGGGCCTGGTGCTCACCGAGACCTGGTACTGGGACCTGAACGACGCCAACCGCGCCTGGACCAAGCGCTGGCAGGCCGAGCGGCCCGGCAAGATTCCGACCATGGTGCATGCCGGCGTCTATTCCTCAGTCCTCCACTACCTCAAGGCGGTGGAGGCGCTCAAAGCCGACGGCGACGGCACGGCCGTGGTCGCCAAGATGAAGGAGCTGCCGACCGACGATCCGCTGTTCGGCAAGGGCATCGTGCGCGCCGACGGCCGCAAGATCCACGACGCCTATCTCTTCGAGGTGAAGAAGCCGTCCGAGTCGAAATATCCCGGCGACTTCTACAAGACCCGCGCCACCATCCCCGCCGCGGAAGCCTTCCGCCCGCTCAAGGAAGGCGGCTGCCCGCTGGTCCAGGGTTAGGTTCAAATCCCTCCCCGTCTTCGGGGAGGGTAGGGTGGGGCTCTTCGGCAGCGTGTGGCTTGTCGAAAGAACCCCACCCTACCCTCCCCGAAGACGGGGAGGGATGAGAAGCGGGAGGGGCGATGTTCGAAATCTTCGGCATTCCGTCGACGGCGCTGTTCGGGCAGCTTCTGCTCGGGCTCATCAACGGCTCGTTCTACGCGCTGCTTGAGCCTCGGTCTCGCCGTCATCTTCGGCATGCTCAACATCATCAACTTCGCTCACGGCGCCCAGTACATGATGGGCGCCTTCGCGGCGTTCCTGCTGCTCGACAAGCTCGGCATCGGCTACTGGCCGGCGCTGGTGCTCGCGCCGCTGATCGTCGGCTTCGTCGGCATCCTGATCGAGCGGCTCCTGCTGCAATGGCTCTACAAGCTCGATCACCTCTACGGCCTGCTGCTGACGTTCGGGCTCGCGCTCATCATCGAGGGCATGTTCCGCCGCTTTTACGGGTCGTCCGGGCAGCCGTATCGCGTGCCGGAATCGCTCACCGGCGGGCAGAACCTCGGCTTCATGTTCCTGCCGAACTACCGCGCCTGGGTGATCGCGGTCTCCGTCGTCGTGTGCTTCGGCACCTGGTTCGTGATCGAGCGCACGCGGCTCGGCTCCTATCTGCGCGCCGCCACCGAGAACCCGGCGCTGGTGCGCGCCTTCGGCATCAACGTGCCGCGCATGATCATGCTGACCTACGGCTTCGGCGTGGCGCTCGCCGCGCTCGCCGGCGTGCTGGCGGCGCCGATCTACAACGTCAGCCCGCAGATGGGCTCGGACCTCATCATCGTCGTGTTCGCGGTGGTGGTGATCGGCGGCATGGGCTCGATCCTCGGCGCGATCCTGACCGGCTTCGGCGCTCGGCATCATCGAGGGGCTCACCAAGGTGTTCTTCCCGGAGGCCTCCAACACGGTGATCTTCGTCATCATGGTGATCGTGCTGCTGATCCGGCCGGCCGGCCTGTTCGGACGGGGAGCCTGACATGGCCGCCGTCGACGTCGCCGCCCTGCCGCGATCGGATGTGCCGGCGAGCATGAAGATCGCGTTCGCGGTGATGGTCGCGGTGCTGGTGCTGGCGCCGCTGCCGCCGTTTCAGGTCTATCCGGTGTTCCTGATGAAGGCGCTGTGCTTTGCGCTGTTCGCCTGCGCCTTCAACCTGCTGATCGGCTATGGCGGCCTGCTGTCGTTCGGCCACGCGATGTTCTTCGGCTGGGCAGCCTATGTCGCGGCCCACATCGCCAAGGTCGGCACGGTGAGCCTGCCGTACTGGGCCGGCGCGTGGCAGTGGCTCTCGATCCCGTTGCCGGCGCAATCGCCGGCGCTCGCGATCCTTTGTGGCACCCTGGTCGCCGGTATCCTCGGCGTCATCGTCGGCGGCATCGCCATCCGCCGCCAGGGCATCTATTTCGCGATGATCACGCTCGCGCTCGCGCAGATGATGTACTTCTTCGCGCTGCAGGCGAAGTTCACCGGCGGCGAGGACGGCATCCAGGGCGTGCCGCGCGGCAAGCTGTTCGGCGTCATCGATCTTTCCGACACCATGACCATGTATGTCTTCGTCGTCGTGGTCTTCCTCGCCGCGTTTCTCGCTCATCTACCGCATCGTCCACTCGCCGTTCGGCGAAGTGCTGAAGGCGATCCGCGAGAACGAGCCGCGGGCGATCTCGCTCGGCTACAAGACCGACCGCTACAAGCTCGTCGCCTTCGTGCTCTCGGCGGCGTTCGCCGGGCTCGCCGGCGCGACCAAGGCGCTGGTGTTCCAGCTCGCCTCGCTCACCGACGTGCATTGGACGATGTCCGGCGAGGTGGTGCTGATGACGCTCCTCGGCGGCCTCGGCACCATCTTCGGCCCTGTGGTGGGCGCGACGATCATCGTCGCCATGCAAACTTATTTCGCGAGCTTCGGCGAATGGGTGCCGGTGATCCAGGGCGCGATCTTCGTCGTCTGCGTGTTGGCGTTCCGCCGCGGCGTGGTCGGCGAACTCGCCGCGCGGCTGCATGTCAAGCTGTGAGGATTTGTAGCCCGGATGAGCGAAGCGATATCCGGGGCTGCGGTTAGATGTTTCGACACAGGCGATGATCCCGCATGTCGCTGCGCTCATGCGGGCTACGGGTGGATGGAAATGAAATGACCCCGCTCTCCAAAAAAGAAACTGCGGTGCTCGACTGGCTCGCCGGCCAGCGCGATGCCATGATCTCCCTCGTGGCGGCGTTCGTGAACATCGACAGCGGCAGCTACGACAAGGCCGGCGTCGACGCGGTCGGCGCGCAGCTGCGCGGCTTTCTCACGAGCCACGACATCGGCTTCGAGATGCATCGCCGAATGAGCATTTCGGCGACGCCATCCGTGCCGGCGTCGGTGACGGGGCAGGCGCCGGCAACGCGCCGATCCTGCTGATGGGCCATCGCGACACCGTGTTCGGGCAGGGCGAGGCCGTGCGCCGCCCGTTCCGCATCGCCGACGGCACGGCGTCCGGCCCGGGCTGTGCCGACATGAAGGCGGGGCTCGCGATCAACGCCTTCGTCATCGCCGCGCTCAAGAGGTTCGCCGCGGCGCCGGCGCCGGTCACCGCGCTCTTCACCGCCGACGAGGAGATCGGCTCGCCGTCGTCGAAGGAGCTCATCATGAAGGAGGCGCGCGCGGCGCGCGCGGTCTTCAACAGCGAGCCCGGCCGGCCGGGCGGCGGCGTCGTCACCGGGCGCAAGGGCGGCATCTTCATGCGCCTCGACGTCACCGGCAAGGCCGCGCATGCCGGCAACAACTACGCCGACGGCATCAGCGCCATCGAGGAGCTCGCGCAGAAGATCATAAGGCTGCATGCGGTGACCGATCTGCCGAACGGCATCAGCTGCAATGTCGGCACCATCAGCGGCGGTCAGACCGTCAACACCATCGCGCCGAGCGCGAGCGCCGAGGTCGATCTGCGCTTTATCCGCCCCGCCGACCGCACGACGGCGATGGCGAAGATCGAGGCGATCGTCGCGGAAAGCTTCGTGCCGGGCACACGCGCAAAACTCGAAATCACCGGCGAGTTCGACCCGATGGTCGCGAGCGAAGCCTCGCAGCGGCTCTACGATCACTATGCCGCCTGCGCCGCTGCGCTCGGCCAGACCGTCGAGCCGATGTTCGCCGGCGGCTGCTCCGATGCCGGCTTCGCCTCGAGCGCCGGCGCGCCCACGATCTGCGCCGTCGGTCCGATCGGCGGCCGCGCCCATTCGCCCGAGGAATATCTCGAGGTCGATTCGATCGTGCCGCGGGCGCAGGCGCTGGCGCTCGCCATCATGCGGCTCGGGGGGATGAGATGACCAAGAAACTCACGCTGTTGCGGACGATTGCCATTCTGCTTTGTGCGCTTCTCTTCGCCGCGCCCGCCCGGGCGGCGACATGCGGAGGCGATTTCCGCACGTTCATCTCCGCCATGTCGCGCGAAGCGGCGGCGGCCGGAATTTCGCGCAACGTGATCGACGGTGCATTCACCGGCCTCACTCCGGACGCGGGCGTGCTCGCCTTCGACCGGCGCCAGCGCGGCACATTCCGCAAGAGCTTCGAGGAATACGCCGCGACCCGCGTCATCCCGGCCCGCGTCAACCGCGCGCGGCAGCTGATGCAGCGCAACGGCGCGCTGCTCGCCCGGATCGAGCACGAGTTCGGCGTGCCGAAGACGCTGCTGATGGCGATCTGGACGATGGAGAGCGACAACGGCACCGGCGACATGGGCAAGCTGCCGGTGGTCCGCACCGTCGCGACGCTGGCGCACGACTGCCGCCGCACCGATCTCTTTCAAGGCGAGCTGCTTGCCGCGTTGCAGATTCTCCAGCGCGGCGATCTCTCCGAGCGCGACCTGGTCGGCGCCTATGCCGGCGAAATCGGCCAGACGCAGTTTCTGCCGTCCTCCTACATCAAGTACGGCGTCGATTTCGACGGCAACGGACATGTCGATCTCCGGCACAGCGTGCCCGACGTGCTCGCTTCGACCGCCAATCTCCTCAAGACCAACGGCTGGCACGCCGGTGCGCCGTTCGGCGAGGGCACGCCGAATTTCGAGGTGATGCGCGAGTGGAACCGGTCGGTGATCTACCGCAAGACGCTGGTGCTCTTTGCCGAGCGGCTCACAGGCTCGTAAGCTTGCGGCCGCGCGGCCGAACCGTGAGGCGGCTACAGCATTCCTTCGTCATCGCCGGGCTTGACCCGGCGATCCCGATCATGTGGCACGACAGTGCTCTCCTAGGCGGGACGGCCGGGTCAAGCCCGGCCGTGACGTCTCCATGTGAGTTCATACGCCCGGCGCCGGCTTCTCCAGCGCTGCGATCGCTTGCTGCAATACCGTGCGTATCCGCTCCGCCGACCCCGCATTCACCATGCGCGGGTCGAAGTAGAAGTCGAGCCCGGTCATGTGCGCGCTGAAGACCTTGCCCGCCTGGCCCTCGGCGTCGAGCATGCCCTCGACGCCGTAGGGGATGACCTCGCGGCTGATCCCCTTCATGGTGATCGGCGGCAGGGCGTGGGCGACCAGCATGTCGCGGACGAGCGCGAAGGTCTCGTAGCTGATCACGATGTGGCCCGGCTCCGCGATCGATTGCAGCCGGGCGGCGAGGTTCGCCTCGGCGCCGATGATCGTGTAGTCCATGCGGTCGGAGCTGCCGAAGTTTCCGACGTTGCAGAAGCCGGTATTGATTCCCATCCGGGCCTGGAACGGATGCTCGATGCCGGCGCTGCGCCATTTGACGTTGAGCTCGGCGAGCTTGCGCTGCATGTCGGCGGCCATGCGCAGGCACGCCTCGGCGTCCTCCGCTTCGCCCTTGGTGTCGGGATCGCCGAAGAAGATCAGGATCGCGTCGCCGATGAACTTGTCGATGGTGCCGCCATGGGCGAGCGCGATGTTCGACATCTCGGTGAAGTATTCGTTGAGCAGCTGGGTGATCAGCTCCGGCTGCAGCCGTTCCGTGGTCGCGGTGAAATCCTTGATGTCGGAGAAGAAGATCGTGAGCTTCTTGCGCTCGGTGTGGATGGTCACGTCCTTCTGGCCGCTGAATATGCTCTTGTAGACCTGCGGCGAGAGGTATCGCGAAATCTTCATCGACAGGGAGGCGAGGAACTCGTTGGCGACCCCGAGCTCGCGGTTCATGCCTTTGATCGTCGCCGCCTGGCGGTGCTGCATGGCGATGAAGCCGAACGCGGCGGCGCCCATGAAGATGAAATAGGCGAGCAGGTATTTGAACGAGAACGCGTTCGCCCCGATCGGCTGGCTGATGTCGACCTCCTGGATGCCGCGCACGTCGCCGACCTTCCAGTCATGCTTCGAGCTGTAGGCGTGCGCGTTGTGGCAGTCGACGCAGGTCTGCTCCATGATGACGGGGGTCATCAAACGGACGCGGTCGCCGAAGGCGGACCGCGAGACCGCGGTGATCTGCTGGTGCGGCTGCTCGCGCAGCGCCGCGAGCGCGTTCTTCTCGGTCTGGTCGAGAACGTGGGGCGCACGGTCCTTGAAGGGATAATCCGACACGAAGCGGTAGTTGACGTTCTGCTGCTGCCGCCCGATCACTTTCCCGAGCT
This sequence comes from Terriglobia bacterium, assembly GCA_963723765.1. Classification (GTDB taxonomy): domain Bacteria; phylum Acidobacteriota; class Terriglobia; order Terriglobales; family Acidobacteriaceae; genus DATBAX01. The sequence goes on from CAVRSD010000004.1 coordinate 51,946, forward strand.
CGAGCGACATGGTCGATGGGTTGGGAATCGCCCCGGGGATCGACTGATAGTCGTGCACGACCTGGCTTTTACCCTGCGCCGCCTGCACACGATCGGCGATGTTGTTGGCGTAGTAGTCGCGCACGCTGGTGAACATCGCGTTGAGGTCGTTCGCCTGCCGACGCAGCCCCGCCTGGGTCACATCGTGCATGTCGAGCCAGACCGCGACGGGAAGGCCCACCAGCAGCAGGAAGGCGACGAGGATCAGCAGCGGTTCGCGCAGCCGCCTCAGCATCGAAGGTGAATCAGTCATGGGTGTCCGTTCCGGGGTGGCGTGACACCCGATATGCCCGATCGATTGTCCGCCCCCGTTTTGCTCCCGCCGGCCCGGCTCCACGCATGCCGGCCTGCGAATGGGCCGAAGATGGCGAAATCCCGCATGGAAGACAATCGCGCCGCATGTGTTGCGGCGTCGCAATCGACGCCGCTATCATCGCCGGAGTTCGGTATTGCCCGATCCGCAGCCGTCAACGGAGTGCTCATGGCCGCATCGCTGTTCTCTCCCATCAAGCTCGCCGGCGTCGAGCTCGACAATCGCATCGTCGTCGCGCCGATGTGCCAGTACAGCGCCATTGACGGCTGCGCCAGCGATTGGCACATCGCCCATCTCGGCATGCTCGCCAATTCCGGGGCCGGCCTCGTCGTCGTCGAGGCGACCCATGTGGAGCGCCATGGGCGCATCACCCACGGCTGCCTCGGCCTCTATTCGGACGACTGCGAGCTGACGCTCAAGCACGTCATCGACGTCGGCCGGCGCTACGGCACCACCAAGTTCGGCATCCAGCTCGCCCATGCCGGACGCAAGGCGTCCTCGCAGCGCCCCTGGGAGGGCGGCGGCGCGCTCAAAGCGGGCGAGGACCCCTGGGAGACGATCGGACCCTCGGCCGCTGCCGTTCGGTCCCGGCTGGCATGTGCCGCGGGAGATGACGGCGGCCGACATTACGCGGGTTCGCGAGGCCTTCGTCTCGGCTGCGCGGCGCGCGGTGCGCATCGGCTTCGATGCGATCGAGCTGCACGGCGCGCACGGCTACCTGATGCACAGCTTCATGTCGCCCTTCTCGAACAAGCGGACCGACGAATATGGCGGCAGCTTCGAGAACCGCTTGCGCTTTCCCCTCGAGGTCGCCCGCGCCGTGCGCGCGGTGGTGCCGCGCAGCACCGCGCTGGGCGCCCGCATCACCGGCAGCGACTGGCTCGACGGCGGCCTGACGCCGGCCGATGCCGTCGCCTTCACCAAGGCGCTCAAGGAGGTCGGGCTCGATTATGTCGACGTGTCTTCGGGCGGCATCACTGCCGAGGCGCGCACGCCGACGACCCCCGGCTACAACGTGCCGATCGCCGACGAGGTGCGGCGTTCGACCGGCATCGCCACCCGCACCGTCGGCCTCATCGTCATGCCGAAGCAGGCGGACGAGGTGATCGCCGAAGGCAAGGCCGACATGGTCGCGCTCGCCCGTGCCGTGCTCGATAATCCGCACTGGGGCTGGTACGCCGCCCAGGTCCTCGGCGCCGAAAGCAAACGGCCGCCGCAATATCTGCGCGCCGGTTCGAAGCTGTGGCCCGGCATGGCGATGCGCGGCTGAGCTCCGGGGCCAACGGTACCGATCGCGAGCATTTTCGGGCGTCCGATCGCGCCTTGTCGGTTGCCGTAAAAACGGGCAGTGTCGCGGCGAAATTGGAGGTAACCCGAGGATTGGGGGGCCGGGCGCCGCTATGGCCAAGGCACCGAAGCAACGTAATGCTCCCGACGGCTTTGTCGTCGCCACGTTCAATCAGGCGATGACCGCGCATCGGGCCGGCGATCTCGTGCGGGCGGAGCAGCTCTATCGACTGGTACTCAGCAACGATCCGCGCCAGTTCGACGCGATGCACATGCTCGGCGTCGTCGCCGGCCAGCGCGGCGATTTCCGCGAGGGCGCGCGCATCCTCACGGAAGCGCTGAAGGTCAAGCCGGATTCCGCCGACGGGCTCATCAATCTCGGCCGCATGCAGGCCGCGCTCTCTGACTACGCCGCGGCGGGGGAGAGCTACCGCAAGGCGCTCGCGCTCAATCCCAATCATCCGCTCGCACAAAACAGCTACGGCATCATCCTGCGCAGGCTCGGGCACGCCGAGGACGCGATCTCCCATTGCGACAAGGCGATCGCCCTCGCGCCGAGCTACGGCGAAGCCTGGAACAATCGCGGCAATGCGCTGTTCGATCTCGGCCGCCACGACGAGGCACTCGAGAGCTATACCCGTGCGCTCTCGCTCGCCCCCGGCCTCGCCGAAGCGATGCTCGGCCGCGGCAACGTCATGCTGGCGCAGGAGCACTACGACGAGGCGCTCGCCAATTACGACAAGGCACTGGCGGTGAAGGCGAACAGTGCCGATTGCCTCACCGGACGCGGCTTCGCGCTTCGAGCCCTCAAGCGGTTCGCGCCGGCGGCGGAGAGTTTCGAGCGCGCGCTCGCCCTCGATCCCGGCAATGCCGACGCCTGGCTCGGCCGTGCCGCCGTGCTGATGGAGCTGCGGCGCTTTGGCGAGGCCGCCGCGTGCTTCGACAAGGTGCTGGCGGCCCGGCCCGACTTCGCGGAGGCCTATTACGGCCGCGGCCGCGCGCTGCAGGCGCTGCGACGCTACGACGACGCGCTTGCCGATTTCGACACCGCACTGGCGATGCAGCCGTTCTTCGCCGAATGCCTCTATGCCTGCGGCAACCTGCTGCGCGAGCAAAACCGCCTCGAGGAAGCAGCCCAGGCGTTCGAGCGTCTCTACGACTTCGCGCCGGACCACGATTTTCTCAAAGGGATGTTGCTCTACACCAGGATGTTCTGCGGCGATTGGGACCGCTACGCCGAGCTCGCCGACGCCGTCACCTGGGACATCCAGATGGGGCAGAAGGCGACGGAGCCCTTCGTCTATCAGGCGGTCTCGAATTCGCCCGCCGATCTCAAGCGCTGCGCCGAGATTTTCTCAGCCGCGCGCTATCCCGCCGCGGCGACGCCGATATGGACGGGCGAGCGATACACGCACGACAAGATCCGCGTCGGCTATGTGGCCGGCGAGTTCCGCTACCAGGCGACGTCGATCCTGATCGCGGAGCTGTTCGAACGCCACGACAAGAACCGCTTCGCGCTCTATGCCTTCGACAACGGTTGGGACGACGGCAGCGCGCTGCGCAAGCGCATCGCTGCGGCCTGCGACGAGGTGGTCGACATCGCGAGCCTCGGCGACATGGCGGCGGCCGGTGCGATCCGGCAGCGCGAGATCGACGTTCTCGTCGATCTCAGCGGCTACTTCGGGCTGGAGCGGACCGGCGTGTTCGCGCTCAAGCCGGCCCCGGTGCAGGTCAACTATCTCGGCTTTCCCGGCACCTTGGGCGCCGACTACATCGACTACATCATCGCCGACAAGGTCGTGATCCCGCCGGAGGAGGCCGAGTTCTACACCGAGAAGGTCGCCTGGCTTCCCGATTGCTACCAGGCGAACGACACCAGGCGGCGCATCGCCGAACGCGTACCGACGCGCCAGGAGCAGGGATTGCCGGAGCAGGGTTTCGTGTTCTGCTGCTTCAACAACACTTACAAGATCACGCCAGACGTGTTCGACGTGTGGATGCGGCTCCTCGGCCGGGTCGAAGGCAGCGTGCTGTGGCTGCTCCAGCATACCGAGCTTACGCCGCGCAATCTGCGCCGCGAGGCGGAGAGCCGTGGCATCGCGCCGGAACGGCTGGTGTTCGCGTCGGGCATCCCGCTGGAGGAGCATCTCGCGCGGCACTGCCTCGCCGACCTGTTCCTCGACACGCTGCCCTACAATGCGCACACCACCGGAAACGACGCGTTGTGGGCGGGATTGCCACTGCTCACCTGCGAAGGCACGACTTTTCCGGGCCGCGTCGCCGCGAGCCTGCTGCGCGCGGTGGGCGTCCCTGAGCTGATCGCGGGGTCGCTTGCCGAGTACGAGACGATGGCTTTGAGGCTCGCCGAGGACCCGGCGTTGCTGACTTCGTTCAAGGCGAAGCTCGCGGCGAACCGCGGTAGCTGCGCGCTATTCAACGCGGAACGCTTCGCCCGCCACGTCGAGGCGGCCTATACCGCGATGCGGGAGCGGGCGCAGCGCGGGAGCGACGCCCGAGAGCTTCGCGGTCGACGCCGATCGCGAAGTAACGCGTCGTCACATCGCCTGCGCAACGCCGACGATGTTCCAGGCCTGCTCGTCCGGCGGTCCTTCGCCGTCGGGGAAGCTCGAGAGCTGCAACAGCCGCATGCCGTTGCAGCGCAGGACGAGGTCGAGCTCCTGCGGAAAGAAGAACCGCATGGTATGCGTCTCTTCCCATGCCGTGGTGCCGGCGGCGTCGGTGCGCTCGATGTCGAAGTGCACGTGGCAGAGTTGCGCCATCGGCTCGAGCCGCGTGCGCGTCCGGCGCACGATCCGCGTGTCGCCGACGACTCGCTTCCGCGGTTCGTTCGCCCGGACGCTGCGCGAGCACCGCGAGGCCGTTCCAGACGTCGAACACGAAAAGGCCCGCCGGCGCGAGATGCCTGCGCAGGGTGACGAGCGCGGCGACGAGGTCCGCATTCTCGTACTGATAGCCGAGCACCATGAACATCATCAGCGCGACGTCGAAACGCTGGCCGAGATCGAGCCGGCAGACGTCGCCCTCGACGAATATCGGGGCATGGGCGAAGCGCAAGCGTAGCTGCCTTGGCGCGCGCCTGCGCCAGCATGCCGGGAGCGCGGTCGACGCCGGTGACGCGGTGTCCGCGTTGGGCGAGCGGCAACGCATGATTTCCGGTGCCGCAGCCGAGATCGAGAATGCTCTTCGAGCCGGGCGCGCCGTGTTTCGCGAGCAGGCGTTCGATAAGGTCGACCTCGCCGGCATAGTCCTTCGCGCGATAGAGGATGTCGTAGCAGTCGGCGTAATCCGCCCCGAACACCGTCACGCGAGCAACTCCCGGACGGCGGCACACACCCGCTCGATCTGGGCGTCGTCGAGCGTCAGCCCGGAGGGGAGATAAGTCCGCGGCGGGCGAGGCGCTCGGTCACAGGGTATTGCTCGCCAGCAAAAAGTCCGCGCTCGCGCAGCACCGGCTGCTCGTGCATGCCGACGAAGAACGGCCGCGTGTCGACGCCGCGTGCCCGGAGGCGTGCGGCGAATTCCGTCGCATCGAACGGCACGGCGTCATCGAGCACGACGCCGTACATCCAGTAGACGTTCTTGAAGCCGGGCCGCTCGACCGGAAGATGCAACCCCGCAATTTTGCCGAGCCGCTCGTTGTAGCGCGCCGCCATGCGGCGCTTGTGGGCCACATGATCCTCGATGCGCGCGACCTGGGCGAGGCCGATGCCGGCCTGCACGTTGGTCATGCGGAAATTGTGGCCTAGCGCGGTATGCCAGAAGCGCCGCTCGCGCTGGAACGCGAGGTTGCGCAGGCTGCGGAGCCGCTCGGCGAGAACTTCGTCATCGGTGACGACCATGCCGCCTTCGCCGGTGGTGACGATCTTGTTGGCATAGAAGCTGAAGCAAGCGAGTGCGCCGATCCCGCCGGCGCGGCGGCCGTGGCACTCGGCGCCGTGTGCTTCGGCGGCATCCTCGACGACGGCGAGGCCCCGGTTCCGCGCCAGCTCCATGAGCGGCACCATGTCGGCCATATGGCCATAGATGTGAACCGGCATGACGGCGCGGGTACGCGGCGTGATCTTGCGCGCGACCTCGCCGACGTCGAGGCACCAGGTGTCGGGCTCGCAGTCGACCAGCACGGGGATGCAGCCGGCGCGCAGCACGGCGAGCGCGCAGGAGATGATGGTGAAGCTCGGCATGATGACTTCGGCGCCGGGGGGAAGCTGCAGCGCCTCCATCGCGAGCTGGAGCGCCGCGGTGCCGTTGCAGAGCGACACGCCGTGCCGTACACCGCAATAGTCCGCCCATCGCCGCTCGAACTCCGGAATGAACCGGCCTTCCGAGGATATCCAGGAAGTATCGAGCGCCTCGATGACATTGGCGCGCGCCTGCGCGTCGAGCAGCGGCTCCGAGACCGGAATCATGACGGGGCCTGGCTTCATGACGGCTCTGGGATCCCCTTGGTCACGCGCACCATCGTTGCGTCGATGCCGGGGAACGGGGTCTTGTCCCTGTCGCCCGCATAGGGACCCTGTTTGACCTCGACCATGTCGATCTCTTCGATCACCTCGAAGCCGTGGCCGCCGGCGATGAGCAGGATCACGTCGCCCGGTCCGAGCACGCGGCTTTCGATATAGGCGCGTTGCGTGTTGTAGAAATCGACCCGCAGCCGGCCGCGGCGCAGGAACAGCGCTTCCTGGGTGTATTGGACGGCGCGCGGCACCGGATTGTGGACATGCGGCTTGATCACGTGGCCCGTCGGATGCCGCATGCAGGCGAGCTGCTGGGAATAGTCGGAGGGCGTGAAGAAATGGATGCCGGGCTCGGCCGGTTCGTTGCGCAGGATGATCGCAAGAACGACGCCGCCGTCTTCGATGCGTTCGAGCGCGGTCATGGCGGCGGCGCGAAATAGCGCGCGATTTCGCTTCCGAACATCGCATCCACCTTGGCGCGCTCCTCGGTGGTGAGCATCTCGTCGTAGCTGTTCTTGTAGCCCTTGTTGATGAAGCGATGGCCCTGGCTGTAGCCGGTCGAGAGCTTCTTGTTGAAGAACACGCCCTCGATCCCTTTCTCGACCTCCTGCTCCTCGAGCGCGGCCATCGACTTCATCGAGCTGCGCTCGACCGCATGGGCAATCCGCTCTGGACCGATCCGCGCACCGAGGAATTCGAGGATTTTTCCGAGCTCGCCGGCGGGCTCGGCGACGAGATTCTGATAGGTCACGAGATGTACCGGGATCTGCGACTGGCCGAGCCAGGAGCGCACGTGGGACATCCACGGTCCGTATTCGGGAAAGGCCATGCCGCCGGTCGCGATGAAGCGCGCGACGAAATCGCGAAACGCCGGAGATTGTGCCGTGCGGTTTCCGCCGCCGACGAGGTTTTCGAAATCCCAGGCGGACATCATCACGTCGATCGGATGACGGATGAGGTAAATCGCCTTGTTGGTCGCTTTGATGATCGGCAGGGCGGGATTATACGGCAGGTGCGACTTGAACAGGCGCAGGCCGCCGACCGTCGCCGGGGCCGCGCGCGGATGGGCATGAATATCGATGATGTACTTGCGCTCCAATTCGTGAACGTCCGCGCTGTCCGGAAACAGGCCGTGGAACAACAGGAAGCTCAAATAGGTGACGCCCGACTTCGGAAACGCCGACAGGCTCACGAGACTTTGCACACCCACCTCCCTTCGACCCCAGCGCCTGCGATCACGCGGCCCACGATCACGCTGCAAGGTCCGGCATCGTCAATCTCGAACGGACGAGACGGGACCGATGGAGGATGAGAACGTCGGCGTCAGCCCAATTTATCAGCAGAGCGGTTCGGCATTCAAGGTATCGCCGAGCCGGGGGTGCGCCGAAAATGCCTTTCTGTTGTGTGGCTTACATCAGGGCCACGTCGGGAAACCTGGGCGTGCGGCCGTCCCGCACCCGCGCACAGGCATCGGTTACGATGCCGGTCACGCGATCGACGAAGGTCTCCCAAGGGTAGGCGGCGAGGCGCTTGCGGCCGCGTTCGGCGAGCGTCGCGCAGAGCGCGTCGTCGCGCCACAGCCGCACCATCGCCTCGGCAAGGGCCTCGGGCGAGCGCGGATCGACCAGCAGGCCGGCATCGCCGGTCTGCTCGCGCAAACCGCGGATATCGGAGGTGATGACGGGGCGGCCGAAGTGCCACGCCTCGAGCGGCGGGATATTGGTCGGCCCGAAGAACGTCGGCATCACCAGCGCGACCGACTGTGCGTAGAGCGCAGCCATGTCCTCGTCGGGCACCGGACCGAGGTAGCGTACTTCGTTTATGAGGCCGAGCTGCGCGGCGGACGCCCACATTTCCTTGAAATTGAGTGCGCGCGCGTAATCGGAATAGGAGCCGCAAAACACGACGGGGATGCGCTCTCCCGTCTTGTCGGCGATGATTTTGAGCGCCTGCACGATCAGCGCATGGTTCTTGTGCCGCCAGAACTGCGCCGGATAGAAGAAGTAGCGCTTCGGCAGCCGGTGCTTGGCGGCGACCCGCGCGAGCTCCTGCGGCGCGGGCATCGGCGCCCGCGCTACCGGCGAGAAGTAGGGGAGGATGCGCACGCGGTCGGCATCGATCAGGTGGCCGTAGAAGCGCAGCAGGTCCTCCCTGCCGACTTCGGAGTCGACGATGACGAGCGTCGCGTAGCGGCAGACGTTGGTATAGAGATATTCGCGCCGGTCGAACTCGCCGAACGCGCTGACCTCCGGAAATTCGGGCTGCAGGCGGTGATTGAGGTCGTAGACGCTCATCACGAACGGGGTGAGCCAGGAGAACGCCGGGCCATAGGGTCCGAGCATCAGCAGGAGATCGACCCCGGCACTGCGGAACGAGGCCGCCGCCTTGCGGTCGGCGTGGAAGGCATCAAGCGCGATCTTCGGCTGCGGCGTGGGCTTCGCCTTGAGAAATGCTTCGGGTGGTTGCAGCTGCGGCGCCGCCTGATGCAACGCCCGGATCGGCAGGCCGCGGTAGGCGAGCCCGCCGGTGTTCGCGAGCGCACCGAGATTGTGCTGCGGCGAGGTCAGATACACGAGCTCTTGCGTGAGCCGCGGCGCGATCTCGCTCAATGCATTGAGCAGCACGACCTCGTAATGAAAGCCGCCGTCGATCGAGTTCAACGTATGGGTGAGCACCCCCACGCGCATGCCGCTTACGCCTCCACCGCGCCACGTCGCGTGGAATTATGACAGCGCGGGGAGGGGCCGTCCATGATCAGCAAGGCCAAGCCGGAGCGCGCCGCATCCCCCATGAATGGTCATGGCCGGGCTTGTCCCGGCCACCCCGCTTATCGGGGCACGGCCGTGCCACATGATCGGGGTCGCCGGGACAAGCCCGGCGATGACGGCGTCAATGTGTCGACGCCGGCGAACTTCACTACGTCGCCGAGCAATTCGTGCGGAAGAACTCGATGAGCTTGTCCGGACAGGTGTGATGAATGGTCGGCTTGCCCGTCGTGCCGCGCTTGCCGCCGGAGGTTTTCAAGAACCGGTACATCAGGCGGTCGTCGTTGTAGTCGCGGGTCTCGCGAAACAGCACGGCGCCCGCGGTCCCGAGCTCGCGACGAAACACCACGCAGTTGTTGTCGCACATCTCGTAGGGGACGCGGCGCCCGGGATCGTCGCCGACGGATTCGAAGCGGTCGACGCCGAGGCGCTCGCCGGCGGCGGTCCAGATCGTGCGCAAGGTCGAGGCCCAGCGCAGGCCCTGCGCGGCCTCGGCGAGCGCGGCGAGATGGCCGTCGTCCCAGCGCACGTCGTCGTCGGCGAAGGTGACCCATGGCGTCATCGCCGTCATCAAGCCGACGGCGCGCAGCGCCGAGCCCGGCGCATTGCCGTTGCGGCCCAATCCCGGCGGCAACACGATGCTCAGCCGCTGCGCGGAGTTGTAGGTCTCCGGCGGGTTCGCCGCCGCATCGCGCATCTGGTCCCACAGCAGCAGATGGAAGACGGTGCCTCCGGTCTGCCGGTCCATGCTCGCGATCAGCCGATCGAGCGACGGCTTGCCGGTGGTCGGCGTGATGACGGTGATGTCGAGGGGCGGCGCCATCGGCGAAGCTCAGGGCTCAGGCCGGCGGTTTCGGCGCGAGTACGGCAGGCCGCTGCATCCGTGCCAATGCCGTCATGGCGATGAGGATCGCCTCCGATGCGCGCACGAGGTCGCCCAGTCGGTAATGTGCCGCCGCTTCGCCGAAACCGGGCGCGCCTTGCGCGCGACCGGCGGCACGTGGACGAAGGCGACGAGGCGAGGGCCGCCCGGGACGCGTGCGCTTTCGAGCGCACGCCAGTAGATGTAGTTGCAGAGATAGCTCCCGGCATTGCGCGAGGGCGCGGCGCCGACGCCCGCATCCCGCGCCGCCTCGATGAGGCGCGCGAGCGGGCGCGGATTGCGCAGCGCCGCCCGGCCCGGGGCGATCGCGGGCCGCGCCGGGCGATACCCGCCGGCATCGGGGAACAGCACCGACATGCGGTTGCGCGCAATCTCTTCGATGCGCAGATGCCGCGCGCGTCCCGCGAGGCCGAACAGCAGCACGATATCGGGTCGCTCGCGCGCGATGAGAGCCGGCAGCTCGCGGTCGACATCGGCATAGCGCACGGCGAATACGTGCGCGAGGCGGCGGGTGCCAGCGAGCGCAGGACGGCGGCGCCGCGCGAGGGCCAATGCTACGAGCCCGCTCGGGTTGAACGGCGCACCGGGAAAGCGGCCGAAGCCGCCGATCAGCACCTTGAGCTCGCTCACAGGCCCAGCGTCTCCGCGATCTCGTCGACGGCGAGCGCCGGCGACAAACTGCCGTCGGCGACCGCGCGCTCGATCTGCGGCAGCTTCGCCTTCAGCTTCGGGTCGGACGCGAGCCGGCTGCGCAAGCGATCGTCGAACAGTGCCCACATCCATTTGACCTGCTGGCCGCGCCGGCGCGCCGCAAGCGCGCCGGTCTCGGTCAGCTTGTCGCGATGGGCGAGGACGTTGTGCCAGATCTCGGCGATGCCGGCGCCGGTCAGCGCCGAATAGGTGACGACCGGCGGTCGCCACTCGGCGACCTGCGGAGTGAGGATATGGAGCGCGGCGCGATATTCGGCGGCGGCTACATTGGCGCGCTTCAGGTTGTCGCCGTCGGCTTTGTTGATCGCGATCATGTCGGCGAGCTCGACGAGGCCCTTCTTGATGCCCTGCAGCTCGTCGCCGGCGCCGGGCAGCATCAGGGCGAGAAAGAAATCGGTCATGTCGGCGACGGCGGTCTCGGACTGCCCGGTGCCGACCGTCTCGACGAGGATCACGTCGAACCCCGCGGCCTCGCACAGCAGCATGGTCTCGCGGGTCTTGGCGGCGACGCCGCCGAGGGTGCCGGCCGCCGGCGAGGGGCGGATGAAGGCATTGGGGTCGGCCGCGAGCTGCGCCATGCGCGTCTTGTCGCCGAGGATCGAGCCGCCGGTGCGGGCGGAGGAGGGATCGACCGCGAGCACGGCGACGCGGTGCCCGCGCGCAGTGAGCCAGGTCCCCAGCACGTCGATGGTGGTCGACTTGCCGACCCCCGGGGCGCCGGTGATCCCGACGCGTACGGCCTTGCCGGTATCGGGCAGCAGTTCCTGCACCAGCTCCCGCGCTTCGCGCTGATGATCGGCCCGCTTCGATTCGATCAGCGTGATCGCCCGGGCCAGCACCGCACGCTCGCCGCCACGGATGCCGCGCGCAAGGCGGGCGATGTCGAGGGCCGGGCGAATTGGGGGGGCGTGCGGTCTCATGGGCTTCGCGTAGATCAAGAGACCAGCGCGGTGAGGTTCGTCAAGCCGGGCTTTGGGGAGCAGCGGGGTGGGAGCACGGCTCATTCGCTCTGGCAGAAGGTCATGGCCGGGTTTGTCCCGGCTATCCCGGTCATATGGCACGGCCGTGCCTCATTTATCGGGGTCGCCGGGACAAGCCCGGCGATGACGCGCAAGTAGGGGGTGCCTCGTCCGCCTAATGGGGCGGCATCGGGATGTAGACCGGCGGGTCGCCCGGATACTTCATGCGTGCCCGCAGCGCCGCGTCGTCGGCGCCGTGCGGCTTCAAGTAGACGTAGGTGCGGTCGCGGCGGTCGATGATGTCGTCCTCCGGTTCGGCCCGCTGGCTCACGAGGCTCGTGCTCTCGAAACGGATGTGCATGTATCCGGGGATGAGCTCCGTCCACGTCTTGAGATTGGGCTCGAACACGGTCTCGAAGGCTCGGGCGTCGGTGAGCTTCACCACGGTCGCGGCGGCGCCGCGCGGCGCGTGCGCCGGGACTTCCCGCCACGCCAGCCCCGCCTGCTCGAACACGCGGACCGGGGTGAGCATCACGTAAAGCGGATGAGCCGGATCGAGATTCCGCATCATCATGGTGAGCCGGTACGATTTCTGGTCGGGCTCGTAGGCGACGTTGACGAGGTCGACATAGAGGCCGGAATAGGCGGCGTGCTCGAGCGCCCGGTCGGCGAGCCGCTTCGCTTCGAGGCGGTGCCGCTGATACCAGCCGACCGCCGCGTCCAGCGCGAAGGCGAGCGCAATGAAGGTGACCACGCCGAGCACGAATTTCGAGCGCAGCGCGCCGCGCCCGAAACTCGACCCGATGCGCGTTGCCGCGGGCGCCGGGCGCTTCTTGGTTGCGTGCTGTCTGCAGCTCGGCGCGCAAGGCACTTGCGCCGCTGTCCTCTTCTGCTTGCCGATCAGCGAGGCGCGCCTCCAGTGCCTGCAATCGCGTGCGCGCCTCGCAGAGATCGTCCCACAAGCGAAGAATGAGATCATCCTTCTCGGCGTGGGAGAGTGTCTCGAGGAGCGGGGGGCGATCGCTGTTTTTCATGCTACCAGCGCGCCGTCGGCGATGTGGAAGACGCGGTCGGCCTCCTCGGCAAGACGCAAATTGTGGGTGACCATGATGAAGGTCATCCGCGCGTCGCGGACGAGGTCGCGGAACTCCGCCATGATTTCGGCTTCGGTCTCCTCGTCGAGGTCGGAGGTGGGCTCGTCGGCGAGCAGCAAGGACGGACCGTTGATGAGGGCGCGCGCGATCGCCGCGCGTCGCTGCTGGCCGGATGACAGCTCCGCAGGGTAGGCGTCGAGCTGCTCTGCCAATCCCACCCGGGCGAGCAGATCCGCCGCGCGCCCGCATGCGGCATCGGCGTCGGCGTGGCGGCCGAGCAGGGAAGGCAGCGCGACATTGTCGATGATGCGCAGCGTCGGCAACAGGCTCGCGAACTGGAACACGAAGCCGATCCGGCGGCTCCTGAAGTCCGTGAGGTCGTCGTCGGCGAAGCGACCAGATGTCGGTGTCCTCGATGAGCACCGTTCCCGCGCTCGGGCGGCTGAGCCCGCCGATCATCGCCATCAGCGATGACTTCCCGGAGCCGGATCGGCCGACGACCGCCACGAACTCGCCACGCCGCACCTCGAGGTCGACACCGCGGACGGCGATCGACGGGGCCGCGCTCGGTCGCATAGGTCTTGCCGACATTGCCGCAGGTCAGCATCGGTCATCCCTCGGAACGGATGAGGTCGTAGGTCTCGCGCGCGGCTCGCGCGCCACGCCGGATAGAACGCACCCGCTGCGCCGATGGCAGCGGCGGCCGCAATGCAGGCCAGACGGCGACCATCAGGATGCTCGTCCGTGTCGAGCCAGGCGAACGGCACGCCGACGCTGTCGAGATAGTAGACGAGCGAATGCTCGAAGATGCGCAGCAGCAACACCCCGAGCACGCAGCCGATCAGGCCGCCGACGGCGGTGGCGAGCGCGGCTTCGCACAGCAGCATCCCGACGATCTGCGAGCGGCGGGCGCCGATCGCCTTGAGGAGGCCGAGCTCGCGGCGCCGCTCGGTGATGATGGCCGAGAACAGCACGGCGACCATCAGCGCCGTGCTCGCGAACATGACGACCATGAGGCCGAGCATGCCGTCGAGCAGGACCGCGAGGCCCTGGCGGATCGAGGTCAGCATGGATTCGTTCGAGACCACCTTGACGTCGGGAAGGTTGGCGAGAATTGCAAAGCGGACCTGCTGGCCGGTCGCGCCGGGGGCGAGTTCGACGCAGCACGCCGGATACCCTGCCGGGCTCGAGCGGTGCCTTCTTGCCGCAAAGCTGCTGCATGATGGTCCGCAGGTCGTCGAGGGTCGAGAAGGCGATGAAAAGCCCGCGCTCGTGGGTGCCGACCGCGGATTTGCCGAGCTTGCCGTAGACGGTCAGCGGCTTGCCGAACACGAGAATTTCCGAGCCGAGCGGCTCCTCGCGGCGGCCGCCGATGATGACGTCGCCGGCGCGGAACGGCCGACCGAGGCGCGCGTCGAGCCAGGGCTGGACGGTAAGGTCGCGGGCGGGGTCGAAGGCGATGATGTCGACCGGCTCGTCCGCCGGGCCGTAACCGGAAGCCTCGGTGCGGAACACGAGCTGCGCGGCGATGCGCCGGATGCCTTTGAGGCCCGACAGGCGGCCGAGCACGGCGTCGTCGAGGGTGAGATCGGTCGGCTCCGCGGTCAGCAGCGCGGCGGTGATGTTGGTGAGCGTGCCCTGCGGAACGACCAGCAGATCCGCACCGAGCCGGGTGAAGCTCACGGCCATGCTGCCTTCGATGCTGCGCAGGAGGACGACGCCGGTAAAGGTCGCGCCGGCGCAGATCGCGACCGCCATGAGCAGGAGCGCCGTGCGCCCGGTGCGCCGCCCGAGATTCTGCAGCGCCAGCCGCGTGAGCAGGAACCGCACGCTCGCCGGCCGGGTCGGCTTTGCCGGCCGCCGGGATGTCTCCAACGCGAGGTCGGCCATCGCGTCAAACTCCGCCGTCAGATTCCGTCCGCGGCGCCGGGCCTCACAGCGTGCACGAGCGCGTGTGCTTCATGTGCTCGAGCTTGGTGGGGATGATCACGCTGTCGTGGTGCCCGCCGCTGCTCGGCAGAATGCCGATCAGCTCGTCCTTCGCCGCGTCGACGACGGCGATGCCGCTCGAGAGCCGCTGAAACCCGCTGAACGGCGCGAGGATATATTTCCCGTCATAGGTGATCGAAAGGGTCTGCAAATCAGGCCCGATGCCCTGGATTTCCTTTTTGATCTTCCACGTGGTGGTATCCACGACCATGATCCCGCTCGCCGCCGGGGAGGGATGCAAAACCGACAGATAGAGTTTCGAGCCGTCGAGCGAAAACACCATGTGGAACGGGTTCGGATATTTACCCCGCCACAGCGGGTCCTCGATGTGGGCGATCTTCCTCCATTTGGTCGGATCGGGATCGCTGCTGTCGAACACCCCGCAATTGTTTTCGCGCAGGTTGTTCATCATGCACAGGAACCGGCCGTCGGGCGAAAATCCGATCTCGTGCCCGGGCGAGAAGATCTTGTCGAACGTCACTTCCCAATGATCGTCGTCGATCTTGCGCACGGGATACTGGGCCGGCGAATCCTTGTTGAACTGGACGAAGGCGACCGGCTCGAAATTCTTCTCGGCATCGAGGATGGTGACGCCGCCGCACAGGCGGATCACGGTCGCGGCCCAGCGGCCGCTCGGGTGCCAGATGGTGCCGTCGGCGCCGGTGAGGCCGTGGGGATCGTCGCCGGGAATGGTGCCTTCCTCGACGAACAATTCGCCCATCGGCACCATTTCCCATTCGATCTTCTGGCCTTTGGTGCCGAGGTAGTCGTACTTGCCGGTCGCCTCGTCGGGATAGATCTTCGAGATCTTGAGGACCCCGCCCTTCTGCCAGCACTCCGACATGCTGGTCGTGTTCGACACCCAGTCGAATTTGAGCGCGGCGATCACCCGCGACGAATTGCGATCGAAGCAGGCGGCGATGTCCTTCTGCCCGTCGGTGACGAAATAGGACTGCGCGTCCTTGGGGTTGATCGTGACATGGACGCCGAGCCCGAGGCCGGTGGTCTCCGACACGTTTTCCAGAAGCTCCATCTGCGCACCGTCGTAGCGCACCCGGTAGATGTTGAAGCCGGGCTCCGGATTCTGGATGCGCGTCGGGATGCCGTAGATCAGCGAGTTCTTGCCGCCCTGGGTGCTGTTGACGAACTCGAAGGAGTGGTAGGGGTCGGCGCTCGGGAACGCGCACAGATGGTGCGAGATCGGGCTGTAGTCGCCGTAGTTCCAGTACCAGATCGAGCCGAGCACGCGGTTGGAGTTGAGGTCGATCGCATAGGTTCCGCCGCCGAGCTTGGTCGGCAGCAGCAGGATCCATCTGCCGAGGCTCTTGCCGCCGACATCGGATTTCGTGCTGGCGAGCTCGCGGACGATCGGTTCCCGCTGCGGCTCGTTGAGGAAGGCGGAGCTAGTGCCCTGATCCGCCGCGCCGCCCGTCACCCAGCCGTAGCCGAGTGCCGCCGCCTCGCCGGCGACCGCGGTTCCGGTGACAACCTTGAGGATGGTGCGGCGGTCGAGCTTTGACGGACGGTCGAGCTCGGTGGCGGGAACCAGATCGCGCTGTCGCTTTTCGTTCAGATAAACTTCAAAATCCGTGCGATCCCGCGCTGAAACCGTTTCTTTTGCCGCAAGATATTTCTCGATATCGGAGTCTAAAAGCTGCTCGCGATTTTGCGGTAATTCCGTATTGAGATGAAAGTTTTGAGTACGCTCTCCAACAGCAGTTTTCTTCACCTGCTCGGACATATTATGCTCCGGAGGGCGCGAATAGCGGAGGAAAATCGGAAGAAGAAAGTTGCCAGACGCGTTTTTCGAAGTCAACAATATGGCGCGTGGGAGAGTCAGTTGTCCCTCGGTTTATTGCGATCGACGGCGAACCGCGGTGCCGCTGCGTGATCGAGCGCGTGCACCAGCTGAACGGCGTATCAGGAATGCACGCGGATCAGGAACGCAAATCAGGAGCGCGAATCAGGAGCGCATGTCATGGGTGATCCGTTCGTCATCGCCAGCATTGCGCTCGGACTGTCGGTAATCGCTTCCGCCGTTCGCGCGGTCGACTGGTTCCTGCATGCCGATCCCAGGGTTGCGGCGCAGGTGACGCGCTGGTGCGTGCGGGGCATCGCGGCGCTGTCGGTTCCACTGTTGCTGGTGCTGCTCTTCAAGGAGCAATGGAGTGCGGCCACCGCGCTCGGCGCGGCGATGGTGCTCGTTCCGGCCGTGCTTGGTCGGCGCCTGTGGCGTTGGGTCGGGGTTCCCTCGCTGGCGGTCCGCGCGCCCGCAGGCGCAAGCTCCCACGACGCAAACGGACAGTCATTCGCCGACGAGGCCGAGCTCGTCCGGTATTCGGCGGCGGTGCTCGAGGCCTACCTGCGTCGCACCGCCGCTGCACAGGCGGCAGTCGGCGGCGATGTACCGGCGATTGCGGACCGCAGCGGCGAGAACGGGAGTGCCAACGGCAACGGCAAGACGAGCCGCAAAACTGGTAACGCAAACGGCGTCGGCAGTGCGAACGGCGTCCGCCATGCGAATGGCAACGGCCACGCCGAAGCCTTGGGGCTCGGTGCGATGTCCGAGGAAGAGGCGTGCGCGGTTCTCGGCGTCGATCGCGGCGCCGGTGAAGCCGAGATCGGAGCCGCCCACGACAGAATCAGTGCGGTGGTCGATCCCGCGCGGGGCGGGTCGCCCTATCTCGCGATCAAGGTCGATCAGGCGAAGGAGGTTCTGGTCCGGGCGGTCGCAGCGCGGTCAGTACGTGCTCCTGCGAAGGCGCCGCGAAAGCGCAGCGCGGCCCGCCGGCAGTCGTCGCCGCCCGCGTAATGCGCCGCGGGGAACACGCCCCGGGCCGAAAGGACGAAAGGCGGCCGGGATCTGCGGCCGCCTCGATATTCGTTTGAATGGAGCGGCGCGTGGAACGCGCCTGGCCGTGAATGGAGCGGCGCGAAAAGGCGCCTGGAGCGGATTACTTGAAGCCCCAGCACTCCTGGCAGGTGATGTCGCCTCGGATCGGGAGCTGCATCGCCTTCCATGATCCGGCGTCCGGAAGCGATCCCGTCGGACCCGCGTCGTTCGCCGTCGTATCGGCACGCGCGACCCGGGTCATCGGCGCGAGCGATGCCGTCACCACCGGCACCGACTTGCGCTCCATGAGGTCGCGAAGCTCGCCGACGACGCCGCGAGACCACGCGCGGGTCGATGTTCATGCCGAGATGGAAATTGTTGACGTAGTTCGTCTCGTCGAAGCCGTCCTGCAGTCCGGCGTTCGAGAGGAAATCCGGGCCATACCACAGCACCGAGCGCTTGGTGTTCGTCCGCTTGATCGGATGATTGGCGCCGAGCGAGGATTCGGCGATCGACAGCAGGAGGTCGACGGCGAGATAGCGCTGCAGCCAGGTGATCGTGGTGTTGCCGAGCGAGAAGCCGACCAGCGCGATCTTGTAGCCGTCCTTCTTCTTCTGCTTGATCTTGGCCCAGGCTTCATTGACCTGGGTGTATTCGTAGATGTCGGTCTCCATGCCGAGTTCCTGCGCCTGCTGCGCGAGATACGGCATGCCCCAGGAGAACCAATAGCCGCCCTTGTCCGAGGAAGAAGCCTGCATAGACCTTCTCCGGCGTGGCGACGCTGAGCGCAGAAGCGGCTTTCGGCATTGCAAGCGCGCCGGCCGAGGCGAGCAGCCCCAGCAGCGCGTGTCGTCGATCGATGCGAGAATCGATTGTCAAGCGCGACACCCCCCATCCAGTCCCCGAAAATCATTTGATGTAGCAACTCGGCATCAGCGCGGCGCAATAATGGCGTCACTGGGACGTAAAGGCCCGGCGCCGAATTGCGGTAAATTGGTCAACAAAGGCTTAAGCTTTGCGGCGTGAACCATTCCCCAGCGGTCGCTCGCACTTCTAAGATTCTCCTGTTTGAGAGCAGTCACTTGTGCCGCCACGCGCCCGTCACCAGGGAAGCTGCGGCAGGCGTGCGGCTCCACCCGGCTCTGCCGTGGCCGGCGGGGCACAGAAGCGATCTTTTTTGCGCCTATTCCGCCGCTTCCTGGCCGTGGCCGAGCCGCCGGTCGAGCGCGGTGAGGAGCTCGTCGGCGGCTTCCGCGATCACCGTCCCCGGCGGGAAGATCGCCTCGGCGCCGGCCTTCTTGAGCGCCTCGTAGTCCTGCGGAGGAACCACGCCGCCGACCACGATCATGATGTCGTCGCGGCCTTCGCGGGCGAGTGCAGCCTTGAGCTCCGGCACCAAGGTGAGGTGCCCGGCGGCGAGCGAGGACACGCCGACGATGTGGACGTCGTTCTCGACCGCCTGCCGCGCGGCCTCGGCGGGCGTCGCGAACAGCGGGCCGATGTCGACGTCGAAGCCGAGGTCGGCGAAGGCGGAGGCGATCACCTTCTGGCCGCGGTCGTGGCCGTCCTGGCCGACCTTGGCGACCAGGATGCGCGGCCGCCGTCCTTCGTTCGCCTCGAACGCGGCGACATGGGCGAGCACCCGATCGACCGCCTGGCTCATGGTGCCGACCTCCTTGCGATAGACGCCGGCGATCGACTTGATCTCGGCGCGGTGGCGGCCGAACACCTTCTCCAGCGCGAGCGAGATCTCGCCGACGGTCGCCTTGGCGCGGGCGGCATCGACGGCGAGCGCGAGCAGATTGGCGTTGCCGCCGTCGGCGGCGCGGGTGAGCGCGGCGAGCGCCTGCTGCCACCGCGGCCGGATCGCGCTCGTGCTTGAGGCGCGCGAGCTTGTCGATCTGCAGCTGCGCGCACCGCCGAGTTGTCGACCTTGAGAACGTCGATCGCGCTCTCGTTCTCCGGCCGATACTTGTTGACGCCGATCACCGACTGCCGGCCGGCGTCGATGCGCGCCTGCGTCTTCGCCGCGGCTTCCTCGATGCGCAGCTTCGGAATGCCGGCCTCGATGGCCTTGGCCATGCCGCCGAGCTCCTCGACCTCGCTGGATGTGGCCCCAGGCCTTCGCCGCGAGCTCGCGCGGTGAGCCGCTCGACATAGAACGAGCCGCCCCAGGGATCGACGATCCGGGTGGTGCCGCTCTCCTGCTGCAGGAACAGCTGCGTGTTGCGGGCGATGCGCGCGGAGAAGTCGGTCGGCAGCGCCAGCGCCTCGTCGAGCGCATTGGTGTGCAGCGACTGGGTGCTGCCCCTGGGTCGCCGCCATCGCCTCGATCGCGGTGCGCGCGACGTTGTTGAAGACGTCCTGCGCGGTCAGCGACCAGCCCGAGGTCTGGCGAATGGGTGCGCAGCGACAGCGAGCGCGGGTCCTTGCGGGTCGAACGGCTTCATCAGCTTCGCCCACAGCAGGCGCGCCGCGCGCAGCTTGGCGATCTCCATGAAGTAGTTCATGCCGATCGCCCAGAAGAACGACAGCCGCGGCGCGAAGCGGTCGATGGTGAGCCCGGCCTTGAGCCCGGCGCGCACATATTCGACGCCGTCGGCCAGGGTGTAGGCGAGCTCGAGGTCCTGCGTCGCGCCGGCCTCCTGCATGTGGTAGCCGGAGATCGAGATCGAGTTGAACTTCGGCATCTCGCTCGGAGGTGAAGGCGAAGATGTCGGAGATGATCCGCATCGAGGGCGTCGGCGGATAGATGTAGGTGTTGCGGACCATGAACTCCTTGAGGATGTCGTTCTGGATCGTGCCGGAGAGCTTCTCCGGCGGCACGCCCTGCTCCTCGGCGGCGACGATGTAGAGCGCCAGCACCGGCAGCACCGCGCCGTTCATGGTCATCGACACCCACATCTTGTCGAGCGGGATGCCGGCGAACAGCGTGCGCATGTCGTAGATCGAATCGATCGCGACGCCCGCCATGCCGACGTCGCCCGCCACGCGCGGGTGGTCGCTGTCATAGCCGCGATGGGTGGCGAGATCGAAGGCGACCGAGAGGCCCTTCTGCCCGGCGGCGAGGTTGCGCCGGTAGAACGCGTTGGAATCCTCCGCCGTGGAGAAGCCGGCATACTGGCGGATGGTCCACGGCTGGGTGACGTACATGGTCGGGTAGGGGCCGCGCAGATAGGGCGCGATGCCGGGATAGGTGTCGAGGAAATCGAGCCCGGCGAGATCCTGCGGGCCGTAGACCGGCTTCACCGGGATGCCTTCCGGCGTGACCCAGGGTTCCGCCGCCGCCGCGACGGGCGGCATCGCGGCCTCGGCGAAGGGCAGGGCGGAGAAATCGGGGATGCGTGACATCGAGGCACGACCGCTCAGGCTAAGACCATAGCGTTCATTATAGGTTGCGCCGCACAAATTGCCATCGGCCGTTCGACGCAGATCGTCAGCGCCGTTCGCCCCGGCATGTCATTCGTCCAAATCGCCCGCGGCACTCGGGGCAGCCTGCGGAATTCCTAGCACCTCGTGTGCCGCTTTCAGCGTGGCCAGCACGTCGGTGCCGACGAAGATGAAGCTGCCGATGCCGGCGGCGGTGAGGGCGGCTTCGCGCTCGCCGGGGCGGCCGGCGAGGTAGATGTGCTTCGCGCCGGCGTCATGCAGCGCCTTCGCCGCGGTCTCGGCGCTCTTGGGCGTAGACCTCGTCTGACGAACACAGGCAGGCGAGCGCGGCGCCGCTCGCCTTGAAAGCCGCGACCATGTCGTCGAGGCTCGCAAATCCGTCGTTGGTGACGGCGGCGATGCCGCCAGCCTCGAAGAAGTTCTTGGCATAGGTGGTCCGCGCCGTGAAATCGGCGGGCGCGCCGAGATTGGCGAGAAAGACACGCGGCGGCGTGCCGGCGGCGACGGCACGGTCGGCGGCGTCGCGCAAGACTTCGAAGGGCTCGGCGAGGCGATGGGAGAGGGAGCGCCGATGCGGCCGTGGTTTTTGGCGGGGGGGCCGGTCCAGGCTCCAGCACCGCGGCGGGCGTTTCGGCGATGTCGGGAAATTCGCTGGTGCCGGTGAGCGCGTCCTTGCGGCGCGCGACGGCTTTTTCGCGCTCCGCCCGCACCGCGGCGACCTTTGCCTGGACAAGGCCGTGGGTGAGGGCGCGATCGATGCCGCCGGCCTTCTCGATCTCCTGGAACAGCGCCCATGCCTTCTCGCAGAGCGCGCCGGTCAGGCTTTCGAACCCGCCGGCGCCCGCGGCCGGGTCGGCGACCTTGGCGAGGTTCGATTCCTCGAGAAGGATGAGCTGGGTGTTGCGTGCGATGCGGCGGGCAAAACCGTCCGGCAGGCCGATCGCGGCGGTGTGCGGCAGCACGGTGATGGCGTCGGCGCCGCCGAGGCCGGCAGCCACCACCGCCATGGTCGTGCGCAGCATGTTCACGTAAGGGTCGCGCTTGGTCATCATGCGCCACGCGGTCTGTGCCGCGACGAAGGCCGGCCGCGGCGACAGCCCGCAGGCCTGTTCGACCCGCGCCCACAGCGCCCGCAGCGCGCGGAATTTCGCCGTGGTCAGGAACTGGTCGGCGTCGGCGGCGAGGCGGAAATAGATCATGCGCCGCGCCTCGGCGAGCGGCGCGCCGCTCTCCTCGAGCGCACGCAGATAGGCGAGCGCGACCGCGATCACGTAGGCGAGCTCCTGCGCCTCCGACCCGCCGGCATTGTGAACGGCGCGCCCGTCGGCCACCGCAAACGGTCCGCGATAGCCCTGAGCCGGCGAGCGCGCGGATCTGCCGGGCGACCCGCAGATGGTCCGCGGTCCACGACGGGGCGTGGCCGCCGGTCGCGATGATGCCGATCGGATCGAAGCCGAAGCGGATGTCGACGGCCGCCGGTGCCATGCCGCGGGCGGCGACGGTTGCGGTCACCGCGGAGGCGATATTTTCAGGCTGGCCGTCGGCCTGGATATCGAGGGCGATCCCGGCATCGAGATGGATGTCACGCAGCAGCACCGCGACCGCCGTCGCCCGGGCGTCGAGGCCGAAGCCGAACGCGCCGATCGATCCCGCGAATACGAGCGACAGCCCGGTGGCGCCGTTCTCGAGGTCGACGAGGGCCTGGGCGTTGGCCGCGGCGGGGTCGGGATGCTCGATGCGCGAGAGCACCTGCCACGGCGCGCCCGGCGCACGGCCGACGATCGGGCGCGCCGCCGCGTCGCGGCCGTACAGCGGCTCGATGGCGATGCCGTCATAGGTCCTTGAGACGAGCCTGCGCTCGAACGGCGCGCCCTTGAGGACGCCGGCGACGAGCTTGAGCCACGCGTCGCGATCGGCCGGCGGAAATTCGGCAAGGGAAAGTTCGGGATCACTCATAGCGGGAAATTGCCATGCCGGGGTTCGCGGGCCAATGCAACATTCGGTGCAGACTGCCCGTTCCACAGGCAATGACTGCGCCTCACTGCGGCGGCAGCTTCTCGATGCCGCCGGGATCGAGCCGCGCGAGCGCGGCGGCGACCGTGATCCCGTCGATGACCCAGTCCGGCGCGATCTCGGCGAGCGGTACCAGCACGAATGCCCGGTCCAACGCGTGCGGATGGGGCAGCGTGAGATCTCGGCTCCTCGCAGCGGACATCGTCATAGGCGACGAGATCGATGTCGATGGTGCGCGGTCCCCACCGCCGTTCCGTCGCCCGGTTGCGGCCGAGCGCGGTCTCTATGCTCTGGGTGAGTGTGAGCAGCGCGCGCGGCGCGAGTGCGGTGTCGACGCGCAGGCAGCAGTTGACGAACGCCGGCTGGTCGGTGACGCCCCAGGGCGGCGTGCGATAGTCCGCCGCGCGGGCCAAGAGCCGCACGGCGCCCCCCTCGCACAACATGGCGACGGCGCGATCGAAGGTCGCGCGCACGTCGCCGACATTGCCGCCGAGCGCGAGCAGCGCCTCAGCCATGGCGCTGGCGCAGGATCGACACCCCGACGTCGTTGAAGATCGCCGCGATCGGCGCGTGCGGCTTGTGGACGGTGATCGCGCACCGCCGACACCTTGGGGAAGCTCGCGAGCAGCGCCTCGGCGGTGATCGCGGCGGCTGTCTCGACCAGGCGGAAGCTCTTGCCGGTGAAGGCGCGGGTCGCCGTATCGACGATCGAGGAATAGGACACGGTGTCGGCGAGCTTGTCGCTCTCGCCGGCGCGGGCGAGGTCGACGGTGAGCTCGAGGTCGATCACGAAGCGCTGGCCGACCTCCTCCTCATGCGGCATCACGCCGTGATGGGCATGGACGAGGAGCCCCGTCACGAAGATGTGGTCGGTCATGCCATGCTCCGGATCGCCGCGACGACGCGCATCGCCTGGACAGTTTCGGCGACGTCATGGGTGCGAATGAACGCAGCCCCACTCTCGACCGCGAGGATATGCGCGGCGATCGAGCCGCCGATCCGGCGCTGCGGCGGTGCCGGCGAAATCCAATGGATGAAGCGCTTGCGCGAGGCGCCGACCAGCACGGGCAAGCCGAATTTCGCAAGACGCGGCAGCTGCGCGAGGACGGCGATGCTCTGCTCCGGCGTCTTGCCGAAGCCGATGCCAGGATCGAGCACGATCGAGCCGCGCCGAATTCCGGCGGCGTCGGCGATCGCGAGCGAGCGTTCGAAGAATGCGTCGATGTCGGCGAAGATGTCGATCGTCGGATCGGCCGCGGCGCGGTTGTGCATGATGATGACGGGGACGCCGTGGCGGGCGACGACGCGCGCCATCTCGGGGTCGCGCTGCAGTCCCCAGACGTCGTTGACGATCGCAGCGCCGTGGCGCAACGCCCAGTCGGCGACCTCGGCCTTCATGGTGTCGATCGAAACCGGGCGGCCGAGGCCGGCGACGGCGGGAAGCACGTCGTGAAGCCGCCGGCACTCCTCCTCGGCGGTGATGGCGACCGGATCGTCGTAGGGGCGCGAGGACTCCGCGCCGACGTCGATCACGTCGGCGCCCTCCTCGCTCATCGCCCGGGCATGGGCGATCGCCGCCTGCGGATCGAGGAACCGACCACCATCGGAAAACGAGTCCGGGGTCACGTTCAGCACCCCCATGATCACGGGATGGCGTTCCGCCGTCAGCGCGCGCAGATCGAGCGGGGAGGCCGTGATTTCGGCGGTTGGGGGCGCGGCGACCATGGGCGCTGTGTGTGCGCTTGTGTGGAAGGTGTCAAGCGCGGGCGCTTCGGGCGGGCCGCCGCTCTGAGCGCTGACGCGGGGCCTTCAGTAGCTGATCTTGATCGGCAGCTTCTTGGCGTACTCGATCCACCGTTTGACGGTCTCCTCGGACGGCAGCACGCGGACGAGCTTGCGCTCGGCGTTCGCTTCCGCCATCGCCTCGGCGAGCCGCTTGGGATTGCGGTACTTCAATTCGCGCACCGTATCGACGCCGGCGATGTGCAGGAGCTCCGCATAGTCCTGGCCGACGCCCTTGACCCGCATGCGATCGATCTTGTTGGCGACGCACAGCAGGCTTTTCTCGTCGATGCCGGTCTTCTGGGAGATCGTCTTGCGTCCGCGCAGGCTCCCCGCGGCATCGAGCAGCTTGTCGCTCGTGCGAATGCCGAGCGACTTCAGCCGTGGGACCAATGCGGGATCGATGCAACCGAGATCGGCAATAGGGCAAGACATGATTCAATTCCCGAACGGTGATCGGGGACGTTTCAAAGAAATGCGCGTGCGCCGGGAATGGAATTGATGATCCGGTCGATATCCTCGTCGCCCGCCTTTTCGCGGGCATAGGCGATGACCTGCTGCGAAACGCCGTGGATCTGACCCAGCCCGAGCCCCGTCGACATCAAACGGCTTCCGACGCCCATGATACCCCCCATGCTGCCGAAGAACCCGCCGCCGCCTTCGGCGCGGGCCGCCTCGATAGCTTCCTTCGCGCCGGGAAGGTGCGCCAGAAAGGTCTCAACCTTGTCCGGCGGCCCTGCCGTCGCGAAGAAATCGAGCATGATGCCGACCGCCTTCGCCGCCACGGACCTTTCGATGCCGACATTGTTCACGATGCGGCTGACGAGCTCGTCCATGGCCCCTCACTCAGCTTGCCTCACTGCAAGCTTTGCACGCCCATATTGCCCATTAGATATCGGCGAACACAAGATGTGCAGACCAGAACGCCATGAGGTGTTGCAGACTCACAACGCACGTGCCACCGGAGGTCCGATCGCTCGCAAGAGGCCATCTTCGGCGCCACGGCACAGTGGTGACGGGGACGCAGATTGATCCGCGTCAATCGTCGAAACCGCTTTCGATTCAACGAAGGGCTCGCATTGCTGGGTTGGAGCCGCCACATTGTGACAGATGTGCCAAACCGCTCGCCCACCATGCGGCGGGGTCCTATGATGGACGCTATGTTCGCGAATATCCGGCGCCGGCGTCGTGGCCGCAGGAGCACTTGATGTCTAATCCCGATACGGACGGCAAGATTTTCGTCGGCAAGAGCGACAAGCCGGAGATGCTCACCCTCGCCTTCGGCAACCGCCACGGTCTCGTCACCGGCGCCACCGGCACCGGCAAGACGGTGACCTTGCAGACGTTGGCCGAAGGTTTCTCGCGCGCCGGCGTGCCGGTGTTCGCCGCCGACATCAAGGGCGACCTGTCCGGCATCGCGGGCCCCAGGCGAGCGCAAGGAGGCCTTCGTCAAGCGCGCCAAGGAGATCGGCTTCGAATACGAGACCGACGAGTTTCCCGTCGTATTCTGGGACCTGTTCGGCGAGCAGGGCCATCCGGTCCGCGCCAGCGTGTTCGAGGTCGGGCCGCTCCTTCTCTCGCGCATCCTCGACCTCAACGATGTGCAGGAAGGTATTCTCAACATCGTCTTCCGCTATTCCGACGACGAGTTCGGCAAGACCGATGCGCAGAACAAGGGCCTCATCGATCTCAAGGATCTGCGCGAGGTGCTGTCCTACATCTCGTCCTCCAGCAAGGACGAGGACAAGGAAGCGGCGAAGGAACGCGCCAAGGGGATCGTGTCGCGCTACGGCAACGTGTCCGCGTCGTCGGTGGGCGCCGTGCAGCGCCAGCTGCTGGTTCTCGAGAATCAGGGCGCGGCCAAGTTCTTCGGCGAGCCGGCGCTCGATGTCGACGACTTCATGAGGAAGGACCGCGACGGCCGCGGATATCATCAACATCCTCGCCGCCGACAAGCTGATGGGCAATCCGCGCCTCTACGCGACGTTCCTGTTGTGGCTGCTGTCGGAGATGTTCGAGCGGCTGCCGGAGGTCGGCGACCTCGACAAGCCGAAGCTCGTGTTCTTCTTCGACGAGGCGCATCTGCTGTTCAACGATGCCCCAAAGGCGCTGCTCGACAAGATCGAGCAGGTGGTGCGGCTGATCCGCTCCAAGGGCGTCGGCGTCTATTTCGTCACCCAGAATCCGCTCGACGTGCCCGACAAGGTGCTCGCCCAGCTCGGCAACCGCGTGCAGCACGCGCTGCGCGCCTTCACCCCGCGCGACCAGAAGGCGGTGCGGTCGGCGGCCGAGACGTTCCGCCAGAACCCCAAGCTCGACACCGCGAAGGTCATCACCGAGCTCGGCAAGGGCGAGGCGCTGGTGTCGTTCCTCGAAGGAAACGGCACGCCGTCGATCGTCGAACGCGCGTTGATCCGCCCGCCATCGGCGCGGGTCGGCACGCTCACCGCGCAGGAGCGCAACGCGATCATCGCCAAGAGCCCGTTCAAGGGCAAATACGACACCCCGATCGATCCGGAGTCGGCGTTCGAAATCCTGCAGAAGCGCCTCGCGGGTGGCGGCGACGAAGATGCCGCGGCAGGCGAGGAGGCAGGGGAGGAGGGCGGCATGCTCGCTGCACTCATCGCCTGGGTCACCAAGCTGTTCGGTCCGACACCGAAAGGGCGCCGTGGCCGGATGTCGACCACCGAGGTCGCCGCGAAGTCGATGGCGCGCTCGGTCGCCACCAAGGTCGGCAACGAGGTCGGCCGCGCCATCGTGCGTGGCGTGCTCGGAGGCCTCGGCGGCGGCAAGGGACGCTGACCGACGCGCGAACCTGGCGGCGGTTTCGAAAGAATGGAAGACAGGAACATTCGCATGAGCGAGCTCAATTCTGTGCTGGAGCGTATCGACGCCGATTTCGATGCGAGCATCGACCGGCTGTTCAGGTTTTTGTCGATCAAGTCGATCTCGACCGACCCCGCCTATTCCGAGGACTGCCGGGCGGCGGCCGTGCATCTCGCGACCGGCCTTTCGAGCCTCGACATCCTCGCCGAGGTCCATCCGACCGACGGACACCCCATCGTGTTCGCGAAGAGCCCGCCGGTCGGCGGCAACGGTCATCGGCCGCGCGTCCTGTTCTACGGACACTATGACGTTCAGCCGGTCGATCCGATCGACCTGTGGAAGACGCCGCCGTTCGAGCCGCGGATCGCGACGCTCCCCGATGGCCGCAAAGCAATCGTCGCGCGCGGCGCCTGCGACGACAAAGGCCAGGTGATGACCTTCGTCGAGGCGTGCCGCGCCTGGAAGGCGGTGACGGGGTCGCTGCCGGTCGACGTCACGTTCCTGATCGAGGGCGAGGAGGAGTGCGGCTCGAAGCATCTGCCGAAGTGGGTCGAGCAGCATCGCGGCGAGCTCGGTGCCGACGTCGTGCTCGTTTGCGACACCGGCATGTGGGACCCCGCGACGCCCGCGATCACCACGGCGCTGCGCGGCCTCCTCTATGAGGAGATCAAGATCAAGGCGGCGGACCGCGATCTTCATTCCGGCCTGTTCGGCGGCGCCGCGCAAAATCCGATCCGCGTGCTGGCGCAGATCATCGCCGCGATCCACGACGACGACGGCCGCATCACCATTCCCGGCTTCTACGACGGCGTGAAGGAGCTGCCCGAGGACGTGCGCAAGGAATGGGAGGGGCTCGGCCTGACGCCGGAGAAATTCCTCGGCCAGGTCGGCCTGAGCGTTCCCGCCGGCGAGAAGGGCCGGCTCGTCATCGAGCAGGTGTCGTCACGGCCGACCTGCGACGTCAACGGCATCTGGGGCGGCTATACCGGTCCGGGCGCGAAGACGGTGATTCCCGCCGAAGCCTCGGCGAAGATCTCGTTCCGGCTCGTCGGCGACCAGAAGCCGGCGAAGATCCGCCAGGCGTTCCACGCCTTCGTTCGCGCGCGGCTGCCGGCCGATTGCCATGTCGAGTTCGTCGGCGGCGACCATGCTGCGCCCGCGATCTCGCTCGACTGGAACCTGCCGCAGCTCGCCGAGGCGCGCGCCGCATTGACCGCGGAGTGGGGCAGGGAAGCGGTGTTGATCGGCTCCGGCGGATCGATCCCGATCGTCGGTGACTTCAAGCGCCTGCTCGGGCTCGACACGCTCCTGATCGGCTTCGGCCTCGACGACGATCGCATTCACTCGCCGAACGAGAAGTACGATCTCACGAGCTTCCACAAGGGCACGCGGAGCTGGGCGCGGATTCTCGCGGCGCTGGCCGCCGGCTGAGCACTTGCAGGGTGGGCAAAGCGAAGCGTGCCCACGCTGTCCCTTCGAAGCGCTTGTAACACCCGGGCGCCGCGCACTTTTGCCCGCCCTACGTGACGTGACGCACGCGGCCTACGGCTGAACCGAATTCAGGCTCGTCACCGTGCGGCCGCGGATGTCGTAGACGCGGGCATAGACGACGCCCTCGCGTTCGATCTCGACGAGGATCGGCGCGGCGAGGTTGGCGCAGTAGAACTCGCCCATGGTGAAGGCGAAATCGGCGCCCTTGGTCTCCCACGTAGTCAGGAATTCCGGGCCGAGTTCGACCTGGGCGGGTCGCAGCGGTCCGCAGATGGCGACGCGCCAGCGCCGTCCGTCGGTGGGGGTCTGCAGGCCCTCGGTCAGCCGAAGGCGCAGCTCCTGTGCCGCCTGCTTGAACGACAGACCCCAGTAGTCGAGCATGTAGTGGTCGTCGGCGCCGCGGATGCCGCCGGCAATCACGTTGAAGTGCGTGTACTGATAGGGGTGCAGCCGCACCATCTCCTTCACCGGCAGCAACAGGCCGATCGAGCAGCACGGCGGCGGCGAAGGCCGCGCCCGGGCGCCATCGCCGCGACAGCGCGTCTCCGATCCAGGCGCCGGCGAGCCCGCCGAGCACCGCGAGCGCCGGCGTGACGAACACGAAATGGCGGATGCCGTTGTACATCGCGGGCTTGGTGATCACCGCGAGCGCGATCGGGAATACACCGGCAAAGGCGAGCAGCAGATAGATGGCGCGCCATGATGTCTCGACGTCGCGGCGCATCGCCGCGACCAGCGCGCCGGCCGTGCCGGCGAGGCCGAGCGAAAGGAAGATCTCCGGCTCTTTCAGCAGGAAGAGCTGCGGCACGTATTGGCGCGTTCAGCTACATGCAGCTACATGCACTGCAGCGGCGCACGCCTCTTCCACCGATTTCCAATGTTTTGCCCCCACCCCGGCCAGAAGCGCCGCGCCATATGCTGCACCTTCTTCCGCTTCGACGATCTCAACTTCATGTCCGTAAACATCCGCCTGAATTTGCCGCCAGAGGTCCGACCGCGCGCCGCCGCCGCCAAGCCGTATGGATGTCACCGGCACGTGCATCCCCTCAAATAATGAGAAGGTATCCTTCAGGCTGAACGCAACTCCTTCAAGGATGGCCCGCACGACGTGACCGCGGGTATGGCTTGCGGTGAATCCCACCAACGCACCCCGTGCTTTGGGATCCAAATGAGGAGTGCGCTCTCCCATTAAGTAAGGTGCCCAAAGAACTCCCGCCGACCCTGGGGAAACTGCGGCTGCCTCTCGAGTCAGTTCGTCGTATGAAGTGTTCGCTCCAAGTAAATCCCGGAACCAGCGCAGGGAAAGTCCGGCGGCTTGGGTCACGCCCATCACATGCCATTGCTGGGGGATCGCGTGACAAAAGGTGTGAACTCGTCCCTAGCGCATCCATGGCAGGATGGTCGGTAGCGGCAAACACCACACCTGACGTTCCAATGGTGGCGCTCACGCTTCCCGGACGCACAATGCCCATGCCGACAGCTCCGCCAGCCTGGTCTCCAGCTCCAGCAACCACCGGCGTACCGGCGTTTAACCCGGTAGCCGCCGCACCTTCTGCGGAAATACGCGCGCACACTTCCGGGGATTCAAAGAGACGCGGCAAACAGCTCATAGGCAAATCCGCAGCGGCCATCATGGGTTCCGACCAGTGCCGATGAGCAACGTCGAGCATCAATGTGCCAGAGGCGTCGGCCATGTCAATCGCTAGTTCGCCGGTGAGGCGAAATCGCACGTAGTCTTTTGGAAGCAGGACCCGACGAAATCGCTTCCAAATTTCAGGCTCGTGTTCTCGCACCCAGAGCAATTTGGTCAGAGTGAAATTAGTGAGAGCTGGATTGCAGGTGAGTTCGATGATGCGGGCCGCTCCAATCGTTTCCGTCAGCCAATCGCATTGTGCTTGTGTGCGCTGATCACACCAGATGAGCGCGGGCCGCAGAACCTGATTGTTCTCGTCTAACAAGACGGCACCGTGCATTTGCCCGGCGAGTCCGATACAGGAAATGTCTGCGCCGGTGATGCCGGCTTTCTGTAAGGCCTCTTTTATGGCCCCGGCCCCAGCCCGCCACCAATCATGAGGATCCTGTTCCGCCCAGCCAACCTGAGGCGAAGCGAATGCCGCGTGTTCATGCGTGGCGGAAGCCAGAACTCTCCCAGTGTCCGAAAGAATGACGGCACGTGTGCCGCCGGTGCCAACGTCAATGCCGAGGAGCTTCATATTAGAAACGAGAGAATATCATTTCGGAGAGTTTTGCTTGTCAGAGACACCGCTTTCGAACGCCTTCCAATGGAACTGCATGGTCTCACCGAGATGGGCAAGAAAATAACCCGCTCCGTGGTTGCCAGGATAAAGATGGAATTCATGTTTGATCCCTTCAGTTTTGAGCTGTTTATCCAGTGCTTCCGCACCGGTATCAAAACCAAATTCGTCATCCTGTCCGCAATTGAAATAAATGGCGAGCTTTTCGATACCCATTTTGTTCTGTTTCGCGAGAAGAAGAGGGTCATTTTGCTTCCAGTGTGCCGCGTTGACCGGGTTCCCAAACGCCGAAGCCAACAGTCCGCCCAGTGGGGTGCCCGAACGCATGGCGGCATTGAGTTCCTGGGGCGACTCTGTCATCAATGCCGCACTTTGCGCACTGACCGACGAAAATAACTCAGGATGGGCAAAGGCAAAACGCAGGGCGCCATAGCCTCCCATGGAAAGGCCACTGATGGCTCTTGCACTGCGTTCACGCCGAATTCGATATTTACCTTCGATATAGGGGATAAACTCGCGAAGGAAAAAATCACTGTAGAGAACCTTCCCGTTCGCCGAATTGATGTAGAAACTGGCTTTCGCTTCCGGGGTGACGATGATAAAGTCGCCAATTTTGTGCTGTTGGCGAAGGTCTTCGACTAAATTCCATCCGCCCGACTTAAATAATGTTTGCTCATTCTCGCCGAGGCCATGCAGATAGTAGAGGACAGGATAGTGTTGCGAAGCGTGACCCGCCACAGCGGCATCGTAGCCACCAGGGAGCAGCACACAATAATGAACGGTGTCCCGGAGAATATGACTGTTCAGGGAATTGCAATCGATCCGGCTTTGGGTGTATGCAGCAGAACAAAAGACTGTAAGTAGAAATGGCAGAAGAACCGCCGCGGATTTCCACCGATTACGCGGATAAGAATCTAAACCGAGAAACATCCGTGCCATCCGCGTAAATCCGTGGCGCACTTGCCTTAGGGGTGTTGAGATAAAGACAGGACATTCCCGTCGGGATCTTTGAACCATGCCACTTTCGCGCCGCTCGGAGCGCTCCAAATGCCGCTCTCTTCCTGGCCCGGAAACCCATATTTCTCGAAAAGGACTCCTTTTTTCGTTAAGTTCGATACACTGCTCTCGATATCCGAAACTTCCCATCCCAGAATTGTAAATTGTGCTGGCTTGAACTCGGGGACTTTCGCCACTCTTACCTTGATTCCATTGGCATCCAACACCAGCGCGAAACCATCTTCATAGACAAACTTCAAGCCTAAGATGCCTTCATAAAATGCTCTGGCCTGGGCGGAATCTCTGGTGGGCACGAATGCCACAATTTTGTTTGAAGCCAGCATAACGAGCCTCTCTTACTCGTATCTCAATGCCTGTACCGGGTCGAGTCGTGCGGCGCGGCTCGCCGGATACAACCCTGAAAGTAAACTAACCAGAATCGAAAATACAATTGCCGACAAAATCAGCCACCATGGGACGGACCATATCTGTTCCGGCGTGAAATGCTGGTGCTTTAAATAAATGTTCGTTCCAACGTTGATCGCTTGTCCGATCAGCCACCCCAGCAGGACCCCCAGCACTCCGCCCACAATACCCATGGCGCCGGCTTCAGCAAAAAAAAGTCCTTTCACGTCCGCATCACTCGCGCCCAGGGCCTTCATGATTCCGATCTCACGGCGCCGCTCGAGGACAGCCATCACCAGCGTATTTACAATCCCAATCGACGAAACGGTCAATGCCAGACTTCCAAAGATAATTAGGAAAATATCCAAAATCTTGAAAAACTGTTTGATACTGTTCGTCGCATCAATGATCGAGAAGGCATTGAACCCCATTTTCTTGACAGCGTCTTCGACCGATTGAATGTCATTCGGTTTTCTCACTCGCGCGCTCACTGCACCGTAAGCGGGCGTGCTTTCGGCATAGCGAGTAGTGCCGCGCAGGTCATTAGGCTGCATAACGTGCAGGCCGGCTGCCAGCTGCAAAGGTAAAAAGACACGAGCTCGCGTGGGGCCGCGCATGCTTTCAGGGTCAAGATCAGCCACGCCGACAATGGTCAGCTTCAGTTGATGTGACACCACCGAGTACGCAGCTGAATTGTCCCCACTTCCTGATTGCACCGGAGACGCAATCCGTTCCGCATATTGCATGGTGATTTCTTTGCCAAGCAGGGGCTTTGCCAGCTCTGCAACGCCGGCTTCTTCGGCGCCTCGCTTCGGAGTCTTATTCAGTAATTCCTCGGCGAAAGCTTTTTGCAGGATGGCTTCCGGAGCATTCTCCGAGGAGAAAAACTTGCCCTGCATTCCGTCAAACGCGTCATTATTTTTAGCGGAAGCGGGAAGTCCCGCCACTGTACTGAGGTGGGGCTTGTCTTCAAATTGAAGTTCCGTGATAAAGCGAATGTCGGGGTATGCCTCTAACACATTCGGCAACTGCGCAATCTTCTGGCGTGCGGCTTCATCGAGGACTGGGCTTTCGGCGGGTGCTGGCCCATTTTCTTCCTGCTCGCGGTTAAAACTGCGCAAGTCGCGGCGGGAGGTGACTACGACAGTGTCGAATAAGCCTGATTTCTGTAGCCGTCGTCCGGCCATTTGTTGCAGGCCGATACCGAGCGAAAGCATTGCCACGAGTGAAGCCACGCCTACCGAGATGCCGATGGTGGTAAGCGAATTACGCAACAGAGATTCACGCAAATTGCGCAGCGCGAGTTCGGTTGAATCGTAAAGTTTCACAAGCCACCTCCGCTTTGCCCGCCGGTAGTCACGGCTATGACATTGGGCTGATCGTCAATCAGCTTGCCGTCCGCGAGGAAAATCATGCGCTTGGCGTAACGTTCGGCGAGGGCCCGTTCGTGTGTCACCATCACCACGGTCATCCCCAGGGATTCATTAAAGTCGCGGATAAAATTCATGATCTCAGTACCGGTGCGGCTGTCCAGATTACCCGTGGGTTCGTCGGCTAATAAAATCTTCGGTTGATTGATCAACGCTCGGGCCAAGGAAGCTCGCTGCTGTTCGCCGCCAGAAAGTTCCGTTGGTCGATGACGCGCGCGCGCTCCCAGTCCAACTCGCTCCAATGCCTTTTGCGCCAAACCCTCACGCTGGCCACGATCCACTTCAGCGAAGCGCATCGGCAGTTCCACGTTTTCCATCAGGTTCATGCTGGGAATCAGATTGAACGACTGAAAGACCATGCCCACCGTGTGCAAGCGATGTTTGGCCAGATCCTCACGCGAAAGCTCCGCCAAATTGCTGCCCTGCACGATGACGCTCCCCGAGGTCGGACGATCGAGTCCAGCGATCAGGTTTAGCAGGGAAGACTTTCCCGAACCCGACGTTCCCAACAAAGCCACGAATTCTCCCGAACGCACATGTATCGAAATGCCGTCCACGGCACGAATGAGCGTTTCGCCCATTTGATAATGCCGGCAAACATTCTCAGTATGAATCGCAGCAGGACTGCCTAAATTTGATCCGACTTGGTTCATGTTAACGAATCTGTCCTCGTACTATTTTTAAGGCATCTTTGACGTTGGGATCTTCGCCGCCGTTGCTATCGCCATCCTGGACCGGCTTTGGATCGCCCTCGCCCGGCGCCAAAAACAAATTGGTTTCGACCCCATGTTGTTTCGTATAGAGGTCGTAGTAGCGGCCACGAAGCGCATAAAGCTGTTCGTGCGTGCCTCGTTCGACGATTTTTCCCTGTTCCATCACTAAAATCTGGTCGGCTCGGCGAATCGTGGATAGTCTGTGCGCGATCACAAAGGTCGTGCGTCCCTGCATGAGATAGGAGAGACCATGCTGAATCAATGATTCCGATTCAGAATCAAGGCTTGAAGTCGCCTCATCCAGAATCAAAATGCGCGGTTCCGCAAGAATCGCGCGCGCGATCGAGATTCTTTGCCGTTGGCCGCCCGAAAGTTTAACCCCGCGTTCCCCAACAATTGTGTCGTACTTATCTTCAAAGCTCTCAGCGAATTCGTCTACCCGCGCGATTTTGCAGGCACGTATGATGTCAGCCTCGCTGGCATTCGGCCTTGCGAACGACACATTGTCACGAATCGAGCCGTCAAACAAAAATGATTCCTGTAAAACTACTCCGAGCAAAGTTCGGTAGGAGTCCAGCTTAACGGTGCTCAAGTCAATTCCGTCGATCAGAATTTTCCCCGCGGTTGGCACATAAAAAGCAGAAATCAATCCGATCGTTGTCGATTTTCCCGAGCCCGACGAGCCGACCAACGCAGTGACTGTTCCCGGGGCCGAGTGGAACGATACGTCGTGCAGCACCGTGCGGATGCCGTCATAACTAAAGCTCACCTGCTCGAAATCAAGATTGCCATGGATTTCCGGCAACGCTACTGTACGTTTCGGATCTTTGTCTTCCGGACGCTCGTTCAATATCTCCTGGGTGCGTTCCAATCCCGCCAGCGCCTCGGTGAGCTGCGTGCCAATGTTTACGATTTGGATGATGGGAATCACCAGGAAACCCAACATAAAGGTGTACATAACGTACCCGCCAGTGGTGAGGGTCCCGGCGCTGATCTGATGTACACCGATGTACATGATCATCGCCCCGACTACGCCGGTGAGCAGGCTTGCAGAAAGGCTCATCAGGGACGTCGCCGTTAAGCTGCGTATCACATTTGCCAGCAGCCTCTGCACTCCACCGGTAAAAACCTTCTCTTCTCGCTCTTCGGCGTGGTATCCCTTCACCACTCGCATACCGCCAAGTGTTTCGGAAAGACGGCCCGTCACCTCCGCATTGATTTTGCCCCGTTCGCGGAAAATCGGACGCAGCGTGCCAAAAGCTTTGCCGAGAGCCAGCCCGAAGCACAACAGAAATCCAAAGGCGAGGGTAGTCATTAGCGTGCTGATGCGCAGCAGCACCACCAATGCGATTCCGGCTTGGACCAAACCGCCGGAAAAATCCACCAACCCTGTGCCGACCAAATTGCGTACCCCCTCCACGTCGGTCATGATCCGCGACACCAATACGCCTGTTTTCGTGGAATCATGGAACGATATGGGCAGGCGGCCAATGTGGGCCTGCACTTTTTGGCGAAGTTCCGTGATGAGGCGCTGCGCAGCCTTGGATAACAATTGCGTCAGCGAAAATGAAGTGATCCCTTGAACGATTGTTGCCGCCAATACGATCAAAACCAGTGGCTTAAGACCTTGCATGTGGTGTTTGAGGATGATCGTGTCAATCACAAACTTGGTTGAGTAGGGCAGCACGAGCCCACAAACACGATTAATCACCATCAGCACGAAGCCAAAAGCGAGCAAAGTCCGGCGGGGGCGGATCAGTTCCCAAACTAACGGAAGAACGGCGCGCAGCCTTTGGCCTTTGGGGACTTGATCTCTAGCCAGTTTATGGTCAGGAGGCACTGCGTTATTAGACACTATTCAGCGCTGCTACGCTTCATTATAAGAACGCTACAACCGTGCCAAGCCGCTTATTTGGCAAGTGCTGCGGGGGGTTGCGCCGCGTTTGGATCAATCAGCTTTTGAATCGACGGTGCGATCATGATTAAAAGTTGCGCTTTCTGTTCTTGCTTTACGAGGGCGAGCTGTTGTGTCTTCCAACCGTCGGAGGGATGCTCGCTACGGTCAATGTAATCCATGGCTTCCAGGCCCGCAGCCGCCAGGGTAGAAAGATTTTGTGAAAGTGGTCCAACTTCTTTCAACAGGAAAGACTGAGTTTCGAGCGGCTGAAGTTTTGTGTCATTCTCCTTCCAGAGAACCAGCCACCTTCGTATTTCTAACTTTGTGCTTGCATCCGCGGATCCGGCCAGCAACGAATTCACCAGCTCAGCGAAGTGCCGGGCAGTCGAACTTTCCGGGCGGGTTGCGTCCACCAGGCGATTCAAAGGCATCAGACTTGTCGGTTCGATGGGACTGGTTTCTTCGCGAGCATAGCCTTTCACGGGTTCCACGACATCCGCGAGCACCTGCAAAGCTGAGATGTCATCGCTGCCGGCGATGCGGCGCAACATGGGAGCATAGCTCGAGTTGTGCGTAAGTCCCAGCCAGTCCAATCGCCTGCTGACTACGTCGAGCCGCTGATACATTGAATTCACATTGGTCACGTTCTGCGGCGACCAAAATCGTTCCGCGATGGCCGCCGTACGCGGCCAGATGCGCGAATCGATATTTTCCGGGGAAACATATTCGGACCACATGGTGTCTTCACCGCCGAGAATTCGCGCACTTTCTTCCACGCTAAGGTTGGCTGCGGCGCCAGACATGGGATCTACGGCATAATGTTCCGCGGCGGATTGGATCAGGTCGATGTAATAGCCGGAAGAAAGCAGACCGCGATATCCCAGCTTGGCCGCCTGGGCCAATGATTCCTGACCGCGCCACGATTGGATGACAACGCTCTTGGGAAAACCTGGCTGAAGAATTTCATCCCAGCCCAGCATGGTCTTTCCGTGTTTGCTCACGATTTTCTGCACCCGCGCAGTGAAATATGCCTGCAAGCCAGCGTTGTCCTTGATGGCATGTGAGCGCATGAATTCCTGGATTTTCGGATTCGCGTCCCACTGCTTTCCATTCACCTCGTCGCCGCCAATATGAAAAAACTCGTCGGGGAAGAGTTTGGCCATTTCGCCAATAAATTCGTCGAGGAATTTATAGGTGCTTTCCCGCGTGGGGTCCATGGCTGGATCAAAAACTCCCCACTTGCGTTCGATCGTATAGGGGCCCGGAGCGCTGGCCAGGTCGGGATATCCCACGAACCACGCCGTACTGTGTCCGGGCATGTCGAACTCGGGAATCACGCGAATGCCACGGTCGTGCGCGTATGCGATCAGGTCGCGAATCTCATCTTGTGTGTAATAGAGTCCGTCCGAACCCATTTCCTGCAGCTTGGGGAACTTCTTACTTTCTACTCGAAATCCCTGGTTTTCCGAGAGGTGCCAGTGAAATACATTCATCTTCACGGCCGCCATGCCATCGAGGTTGCGTTTGAGAACGTCGAGCGGAATGAAATGGCGGCCCACATCGATCATGAGTCCACGCCAGGGGAAACGAGGCTTGTCCTGGACGTTCACAGCCGGAACCGCAAAGCCGGTTGGGGTATTGACCACCAACTGCAGGAATGTTTGCAGACCATGCATGGCGCCCAACGAAGTCGGCGCACTCAGCTTCGCGCCTGAGGCGGTGATCTCCAATGAGTAGGACTCGTCCTCCCCCAACTCCTGTACTTCTTTGCTCGCATGCTCGGCGCTGACAACGAGCGTGGCCTTGGAGGTGTCACCTACACTCATGTTCAAAGGGGACATTCCGGTTTGGCGGCGAAGATCATTCAAGAAGCGGTCAACCGCGCGCTGCAGTTGTGGGTCGTGAGGGCTGCTGATACCTATCCCGAACGAAGCATCCACCACAAGCTGGCCCGTTCCCATTTGTAGGGTTGCCGGAACTGGCATGAGATTAAGCGGGGTGGGTACTTGCGCGTGAGCCGGCTGAACAAACATTACAGAGAGTATTAGAACAGCGAACGTTGGAATCGCGAGGATTGCGCGCATGAGTTCCCTCGAAGTGAATTTCGATGACGTGATGAGGTGAACTGCGAGAATAGCGGAACCGGCAATTATGCGCAAATCTAGGCTAGTGTCACGATTTAATATGATCAAAGATCGATTCCGGCGGCAAGCTGGATCAATCCCTGGTTCAGGGTTTTACGCCAAGCTGCCAGAACAGGAACGAGTAAACGTCCGTCCCTTCTTCGATCTGTTTTGCAATAGGTTTGCCGGCTCCGTGGCCCGCCTTCGGCTCGATACGTAATAAGATGGGCCGCTCGTGACTTTGGCCGTTGGCAGCTTCAGCCTGCATGAGCGCGGCCATCTTTTTAGCGTGCATGGGATCGACCCGTGTATCGGTGTCCGCGGTCATGAACATGATGGCGGGATATTCAGTCCCGGCCTTCACATGATGATAGGGCGAGTAGGCGTAGAGCCAGTCGAATTGCTTGGGATCGTCCGCCGACCCATATTCTGGGATCCAGAGCTTGGCAATCTGGAAATTCTGGTAACGCAACATATCGAGCAATGGAACCTGGCAGACGACGGCGCGGAACAAATCCGGCCGCTGCGTAATCATCACACCCATCAGCAGGCCGCCGTTCGATCCTCCTTGAATAGCAAGGTGTTCTTTATCCGTAATCTTGTCGGAAATCAGGAACTCGGCGGCGGCGATGAAATCGTCGAATACATTCTGTTTATTCTGCAGCATGCCGGCCCGATGCCAGTCTTCGCCGAATTCTGCGCCCCCGCGCAGATTAGCGACTGCGAAGACTCCGCCATGTTCCAGCCACAGAAAGCGTCCGCCAGCGAAATTGGGTGTGAGGCTGATGTTGAATCCTCCGTAGCCAGTAAGCAGCGTGGGATTCTTGCCGTCGAGCGCCAGGCCTCTCTTGTGAAAAACAAACATCGGAACTTTTGTCCCATCTTTTGAGGCATACCAGACCTGCTTCACTTCATACGCGGAGGGATCAATACCCGGCGTGCCGACTTTGTCCCAAAGCGAAGTTTGGCGCGCGGAGAAGTCCACCTGGTAGACCGAAGGTGGGACGGTGAACGACTGGAACCCGAAGAATGTTTCCTTGCGATCCCATTTTCCGGAAAAGCCAGAAACGGTGCCGATCGCAGGCAGGTTAATGTCCCCCAAAAGCTTGCCGTTCAGTTCAAACTGCCTAAGTTGCGAACTGGCATTCTTCTCGTATTGTGCGAACAGCTTTCCGCCAAGGACGCTCACACCCTGCAGCACTGCGTCGGTCTGAGGGATGATTTCTTTCCAGTTTTCGCGACTAGTCTGGCTCGCGTCCACGGTAAACACACGATAACGTGGCGCATCTTCATTGGTAACGATGTAAAGCTTGCCCTGAAAAATCTCTCCGCTGTAGAGAAAATTCTTGCCCTGGGTAATCTCGACCGGTGGAGTTCCGGCTTTGAGGTCTTGCAAATACAGATCAGACTTCGACCAACCTTTAAACACCGTGGTGAGCAGCCAGCGATCGTCGTCGTCAGCCAACTGCACGCCCGGGATGTCCTGTGGCGTGTGGCCAGTACCCATGGTCATCGGATCGAAAATGAGCGGATCTTTCGCGGAATCGGTCCCCAGCGTGTGATAGAAAACTTTGACGTGATAAACCTCTTCGCCGGCAGGCACATCGCCCTTTTGGGGATGGCGCGTGTAGTAAAACCCGGAATTATCTTTTTTCCAGGCGAGGCTGGCAAAGCGGGTCCGGTCAATCGTGTCCGGCTGAAGTTTTCCGGTTGCACTCTCAACCAGGTGGAGCGTGCTTTCTTCCGAGCCGCTTGCCGAGGTGCCATAGGCCACGTACTTGCCGTCTTCCGAGGGGAACCACCAGTCCAGAGCAATGGTGCCATCCGACGCCAATTGGTTTACATCCACGAGCGCGCGGTCTTTGCCATGAACACCTTCGCGGACGAAAAGAACCGGCTGATTCTGGGTGCCCTCACGGCGCGTATAGAAATAGTACGGACCGCCAACCTGGGGTGCCGTGATGGTTCCGATCGAAAGCAATTGCGTGAGACGTTTCTGGATTTTCTCGCGCCCGGGAAGTGGGTCGAGGATGCTGCGAGTGTAGGCTAGTTCTTCCCGCACATATTCCTGCGTATCGGTGCTGTTGGGATCTTCCAGCCAGCGATAGGGATCGGCAATCTTGTGGCCCTGGACGATGTCTTCCACCTTGTCCATTTTTACCTTGGGCGGGTTTTTGAATGCGTTTGGCACAGGGTTATCTTCGGCTGACATGATGGCTGCAAACAGAAATAGGCAAGAAATAGTCCAGAACAAACGGCGGCCTCCCTGCATACGCACCTCGGGGATATGAGAACCAACTTTGCGGAACCGGCATTCTACCCCAGGATGTAAGCGTAACAAAGAATCACCGAGAGATGCCCGGGGATGCTGACAAGATCAAAATAATGACGATTTACCCATCGGAAGTGCCAGTTTTCAGTAAATCGGCGCGGATGATATTATGAATGCTGCAGTCTGAACGATGCGTCTTCCGGCGCGTCTAGCGACACTCCTCAGTAGCTCAATGGTAGAGCATTCGGCTGTTAACCGAAGGGTTGTAGGTTCGAATCCTACCTGAGGAGCCATTCTTTTCAAGGCCTTAGTGCCTCTGCTTTGTTTCTTCGTTTGAAGTCGATGCTGATAGTTATTCGAACTCAAGCATCACAATCTCTGGATTCGACCCCAGTCTGAGTGGGGGTCCCCAAGTTCCCGCGCCACTGGAAGTAAATATTTGCATTTTCCCGATGCGGCTTAAGCCATAAACAAACTGCCTGTACATTCGCCGCGCCATCCAGCTCCAGGGGATAAACTGCCCAACGTGCGTGTGTCCGGATAGTTGCAAAGAAACGCCTGCAGCTTCCGCAATCTCTGGACGGTCGGGTGCGTGGGTCAGCAGAATGCTCGCACGGTTACGGTCCAGGCCAACGTCCTTCAGTACCGACGCCAAGTGTCCGTCCTGGGTGGCGTTCCGGTAGGGTACGCCGATGATCTGCAAGCCGTCGGCTTCCACCTTCTCATTGCTAAGAACGCGCACTCCGGCCGCCGAGACGGCCCGAAGATATTTGCTATCGTCGCCAAATTGTTCATGGTTTCCCGCGACAAAATACACGCCATGAGGAGCTGTGAGCTTGTTCAAAGGCTCCGCGGCCCGGCCTGCGTCAATGGCGGTGCCGTCATACAAATCTCCGGCGATAAAAATCAAGTCTGGTTCTTCTTTCAATATCTTGGCCACCATGCGCCGAAGAAAATTTCCATTGCGCACGTGTCCCAGATGCACATCGCTGATGAGTGCCGCTCTGCGCCCACGCCAGGTTTCTGGCAAATTTGCAAGCCGCACCGTCGTCCGGGTGATTCGTGTCCAGCCTGCGTTGAAAACCCCGTAGAGTGCAGTCACTACGGCGATGAGGGCGAGCACTTCCACGATGGCATGGAAGTTCACATGAACCCCGGCCAGCTGTGCGACTCCGAAAATAATCCAGGAAGAAACCGCCGCCAG
This sequence comes from Terriglobia bacterium, assembly GCA_963723765.1. Taxonomy (GTDB): domain Bacteria; phylum Acidobacteriota; class Terriglobia; order Terriglobales; family Acidobacteriaceae; genus DATBAX01. The sequence goes on from CAVRSD010000004.1 coordinate 94,091, forward strand.
GAACAGGAACGTCAGCAAGCCCAGCCAAACCGCTGCCGCCCGGTAAAACACGCGCAGAGCTGCGTTCGTATAACGAAAGGCAAGCAGGGAAGCGGCAACAAAACTTACCGACAGGACACCAAGACTCAGTTTGAGCCACATCGACCCGGAGAGACTGTCCCCGGCAGTCGAAAATGTCCACGTCTCGTATAGGAACAAGTGCGTCAAAAAAAGAACCGACTGAAAAACTGCAATGAAGCCGAATAGCCCTCTTCGTACGCTCATAAAGAATTAGATTCGCCGAGCGGCCATTCTTATTCAAATTCGTAGGAAAATCACAATTTCGCCGGCAATGCCGAGATTGTGTGATAGTTGGTGAAATGGCCTATTTTCGACAACAATGCATCAAACCGGGATTAGCGGGTTAAAGACAAATTGGGGTGTGGTGAATGTAACGTTGCTTTATCTTCCCCTCCGGCCCGAACAAGAGAACGACATCAATTTTGTAGCCACAAGGAAAGCTAAAGGCGTCCGTCGAGACTTCACCGAAGACAGCGCGATCACCCGGAGATGCAGTGATGATTCCGTCCTGCCGCTCGAAAACGGTTACGTTGGAATCTTCTACTCGTTCCGTGAATTGTATGTTCTGAGAATGAAGAACCTGCCGAGCTTGGCCTAGGTCTGTGCCCAATGGAAGCTCCACTTGAAGTTGCGCCTCTTTTTTCGTCATCTTCGTCATACCGACGGGCCACAGCGGATCTAGCGTGGGAATCGAAGCCAAGCAAATAAGAACTCCCACTGGAACGGCGAGCCAAGGAATTGCCCGACGCCATAATTGAGTTGGGCCCAGGCTGAAAGTACCCGCCAAGGCCACGGTCGAATAGACTAACAAGTTCGCCACCAAGATTACGGGCGTTGAGTCTGTCGCCCTAAACAGCACGCTTGAAATTTACCTCCGGGAAACACGAAAAAAGAGGCCAAGATATTCACGTACGGGACGTTAAGAGTAGGGAAACAAGCGCTGCAAACCCTGTGCCGCACAATGCTGCGAATACAAATCGACTGATTATGGCTTTGCGCATATTCGCCGAAAGAACGACGCCCCAATGTACAGTTTGCAGTAACCATCTCGATTGTTGTTGAAAAATCGCAAATGACACCCAATGGCCTGATAGCTGATACGGAGTCACCGGCTGGATGCGCGTAACTTGCACGCGATCTGGGCCAACACGGCGTCGGTCCAGGTTCTTTGGGAGACGTGGCCGATAAAGTTCTTCTTGGTTTCGCCGACCACGCGAGTGCCATTCTGGCCTCCTTCTTCGGTCGCTTTGAAAGTCAGGATTACGCGCTCCCCGCCGACTCCGACGATCGCGTCCATGTGCCGTTTCTTGCTGGCTTCGATTTCCTTGTTAATAGCCGTAAATTCCAGGCGATGGGGTCTCGGGGTGAATTGGGAGGAGCGGTAGGCGCGGTTACCAACTAATTTATCCACAATATTCACAGTAATCGAAAATCCCCAACGACCAAGGGACTTAAATATCTCGCAACAGCTCCGTTTCAATCGGCTACAATTGGCGCCTGCGTTGCATCGTTAGGAGATTACGAACCAGCCCAGGGTGGTGAGAGTTTCGATGTGGCTTCTAAAAGTTTTAGACATTACTACAGAGGAGACAATATGAAAACAGTTTGTTTTGGAGTTTTTCTGCTTGCGGTAATCGCATTGCCCGCTTTCGGACAAGGAAAAGAAGAAGATCGTGTTGCGAATGCAGGGTCGGTCATGAAGGAAATCTTGAACATTCCCGATGACATTCCGCAGAGTGTAATTGATAAAGCGGATTGTGTTGTGGTGTTGCCTTCCGTGCTCAAATTTGCCATCGGAATTGGTGGAAGTTACGGGCGAGGTGTGATGACCTGCCGCAGCGGCGAAAATTTTAAAGGCCATTGGGGTGCTCCATCCATGATGGCGCTTGAGGGTGGCAGTTTTGGTTTGCAGTTGGGCGGGCAGGCGACTGACTTCGTACTTCTGCTGATGAGTCCTCGCTCAGCCAAGAGCATCCTCACCAGCAAGGTCAAGCTGGGGGGTGACGTCTCGGCTGCGGCAGGTCCAGTCGGACGCAACGCTTCCGCCGAAACCGACGTAACCATGCGAGCCGAGATTCTCTCTTATTCTCGTGCCCGGGGACTATTTGCTGGAATCTCTCTGTCCGGTTCGACTCTGCGGGCCGACAATGATGCCAACAAAAAGTTATATGGGAAAGAAGTGGGTGCATCCGACATCGTATTTAAATCTGCGGTGGTTGCGCCGAAGTCTGCCCAGTTGTTGCTATCTGAGCTGAATAAAAAGTCTCCGGAGAATAAGTCCAGCAACTAGCAGCCAAGCTGCAAGAGAAGGACTTAAGTTCTACGAGATGAGTTTTGAAGACTGGTTGTTATCGGATCTCCGGCTGCCCAAGGGCGTGCGAGGGAAGGCGGAAGGGGAGCACCCGTGGTGGCGTGTGATGTGCCTGACGGGAGTGGACTATTTTTCCACTCTTGGCTATCAGCCGGGCATCGCATTCCTGGCGGCCGGAGCGCTGTCGCCAATCGCCACCCTCGTACTCGTCGCAGTCACGCTTCTTGCGGCGCTCCCGGTGTACTGCCGCGTGGCCGAGGGCAGCCCGCATGGGCAGGGCAGCATTGCCATGCTGGAGAAGTTCTTTCCGCAGTGGCAAGGCAAAATCCTGGTTCTGGTTTTACTTGGATTTGCAACCACGGATTTTGTCATCACGATGACACTTTCAGCCGCCGATGCGGCGGCTCACTTCACGCACAATCCGTTCACACCGCTCTGGATGAGCAGCCAGATGGCCGTCACGCTCATTCTGCTGGCTATCCTTGGCGGAATTTTTCTGAAAGGCTTTAAGGAAGCGATTAACGTTGCCGTTATTCTTGTCGGCATCTACCTGGCCCTTAACGTGGTTGTCACCAGCGTTGCGCTTTGGCATGTCATCGGACATCCGCATCTGTTTTCCGACTGGAAGCTGGCGCTGTACACGCAACACGGCAGCTTGCTGGCGATGGTCGGGATCTCTCTAATTCTTTTCCCCAAGCTCGCTCTCGGTCTTTCGGGTTTTGAAACCGGGGTAGTGGTCATGCCATTGATCAATGGCGAGGACGTTAAGGCGCGGGTAAGGAACACGCGTAAGCTGCTGACCACGGCAGCCATCATTATGAGCGTGTTTCTGATGGTTACAAGCATTGCCACCACTCTTCTGATTCCGCCGGCCGCCTTCAAAGAGGGTGGCGCCGCAAATGGTCGCGCCCTGGCGTATTTGGCGCATCAATATCTGGGCAATGTATTTGGATCGATGTACGACATCAGCACCATTTTGATCCTTGCCTTCGCAGGGGCTTCGGCGATGGCTGGACTGTTGAATCTCATCCCACGCTATCTGCCCCGTTATGGGATGGCCCCGGAATGGGCCCGCGCGTCACGTCCATTAGTGCTCGTTTTCATGGCGGTAGCGTTTGGAGTCACCTATCTCTTCCACGCTGACGTCGATGCACAAGGGGGCGCGTATGCGACCGGTGTTCTCGTGCTCATTACATCTGCGGCAATCGCGGTCACCATCTCGTTGTGGGATCGCGCTCTGCGCTGGCCTTTTCTACTAATGGCACTGATATTTGTTTACACAACGATTCTGAATATCGCTGAGCGCCCGGAAGGGATCAAGATTGCATCCTTCTTCATACTTGCCATGATGGGTTTGTCTCTGACTTCGCGTGCATTCCGCTCGACCGAATTACGCATTTCCGGAGTCCAGCTTGACGGCAAAGCTCGCGAGTTGCTGGCGGACGATGATGACCTTGTCATTCGAATCATAGCTCGCAGTCCGAAGGCCGAAAGCGCGGAGGAACTCGATTTGGTTGACCGTGAGATGAGGTCTCGCCATTCACTTAGCCCAGGAGAGTGTTTGATCTTCTTCGAGGTCGAGCGGGGCGATGCCTCTGACTTTGAGAAACATCTTCTGGTTACTGGCGAGCGTGTCGGCAAACATCGCATCCTGCGCGCGAAGAGCCCGGTGGTCGCCAACGCGTTTGCGGCACTTCTAATAGATCTCGAAAAGACAACCAACAGGGTTCCCCACGCCTACTTCAGTTGGGGTGAAGGCAGCCCAATGGCGAATCTCTTTGCATTCCTGTTTTTTGGCGAAGGAGACACCGCTCCAGTCACCCATGAGGTTCTACGCCGCGCCATTGATGACCCCCTCCGCCGCCCGGTTATTCATGTGAGTTAACCGATCGCAAGTCCTAGGTTCTTAAGCGGAAGGCATCTCTGGGAAGATTTGGGTGAGCGCCTACCGTCGGCTCAGCCCTTGCCCTATTTGAACCCGTCCAGGGAAAAAGTGGGCATACGCCGCTAAATGCAATGGCCAGTATGCTGTAGAGCCGTTAGACTTGGATACGTGCGCCCCGGAGTTGCCATGTCATCCGACCGGAGCGATGCTGGACCGGATCGTTATTCTTTTCGATCCGGGTATGAAAATTATTTCACACTATTTGCTAAGCACTCGATGAGGCTATGATGAATGCCGTTTCTGACCCTGGGGGGAATTTCCGGATGACTCGTTCGCGACAGGATTCGCCAGCCCTGAATCCCCTGGTCGTCCTGGTCGTTGTCATTCTGATTTTATATTTTGCACGCGCCGTCTTGATCCCTCTAGCTCTCGCTGTGACGCTCAACTTCCTGTTGACGCCGATGGTGATGTGGTTTCAAAAGTTCGGGATACGACGCGTTCCCGCGGTTGCGCTGACGATAATTATTTCAGTCGCGGTCGTCGCAGGCATGGGCTGGGTGGTTGCGAATCAATTGCTGGAAGTCGCGAACGATCTACCCAAGTATCGTCTGAATATCCACAATAAGATTGCAGCTCTTCATACCCCTCCCAACAGTACGCTAGGCCGGGCGACCGAGAGCGTGAACGAAATAGGCAAGGAGTTCTCAGATTCCGGAGACAGTTCTGTAACCGCACCGGCAGATTTGTCTGGGCGTGCTACTGCGTCCAAGACGGCTCCCCAGCCAGAAGGCCCCCGGCCGATTCAGGTCGTTACAGTTCCGGCAACTGATTTGCAATATCTGCGCGAGGTGCTGGGTCCGGCTCTCCGTCCTCTGGGGACAGCCTTCATGGTCCTGATCTTTACCGTGTTCATCTTGATCAAGCAAGAGGATTTGCGTAACCGCTTGCTTCGCCTTGGCGGTCTGGCGCAGTTGAATGCCATGACGCTGGCTTTGGATGATGCAGCTCGCCGCATCAGCCGCTACCTGGTCATGCAGTTTCTGGTAAACACCTGCTATGGGGTTTGCTTTGGAACCGGTCTGTTCTTGATCGGTATTCCGAATGCCATTCTATGGGGGGTCATCGCCGGCGTTCTCCGCATCGTGCCTTATGTGGGAGTCCTGACGGCTACCGCTTTTCCCCTCGCGCTGGCTCTTGCGGTGTTCAACGGCTGGGGACCGCCGGTTCTCGTCGTTTTGTTGTTTGCATTTCTGGAATTAATCGTCGGGAATTTTGTGGAGCCCTGGCTATACGGTGCCCACACCGGGATATCTGCCCTCGCTTTATTGGTAACCACGGTTTTCTGGACCATGCTCTGGGGTTGGGCCGGACTTGTTTTGGCTGTTCCGCTTACCGTTTGTGTAATCGTGCTGGGACGCTATGTCCCGCGCATGTCATTCCTCCATGTTCTGCTGGGCGATGAGACCGCCTTGTCCGTGGAGGCCCAGTTTTATCAACGTCTCCTGGCGCTTGACCAGGAAGATGCTCGCCTGATCGCGACGACTTTTCTGAAGACGCATCCCTTGGTGAGCCTGTATGACCAGGTTCTGGTCCCCGCACTTTCCTTGGCAGAACAGGACCGGCACAAAGGAGCTTTGGACGAGACGCGAGAATCATTCTTGTTTCTTAGCGTGAGCGAAATCATTTCGGAGTTGGCGGTTTACCGGCCCGAAGACGCCGCGGCAAAATCGAGAACATTCAAGTCGCGCTGGAGGTCCACCCGGCAGCCCGAGTTGCCCTCGATACATGCGCAACCGGTTTCTTCTTCTGCCATTCGTATTTTTTGCTTGTCGGCCAATGATCAGGCCGACGAGATCACGTCCTCTATGCTTTCGCAATTGCTGGAGCGTGCCGGTCACGGCGTACTTTCATTGTCCGTTGGCTCTCCCTTCGAAGAAATTTTGACCCATATCCCACCCGAACCTCAGGACGTGATCTGCATTTCCGCACTTCCTCCTTTTGCTTTTGCGCAATGTAACGCTTTGTGCCAGCGGGTCCGCATGCACCTGCCTCAGATTAAGATCCTTGCTGGTATTTGGGGATTTGCCGGTGACCTCGACAAGGCAAAAGAACGTTTCGGAAGTACGGGGCCTGACAGAGTCGCAGCTTCCCTTGCACAGGCGGTCGAACAAGTCGGTCAGTGGCACAATGCTACATTGAAATCCGGCTCGATGAGCAGTTCCGCTTTAGATCCTGTCTAACCTGGATAAGGTTTGTTTGCGCTCGCGCGGGCCGGATGTGTGATGGAATTCACTGCAATGAATCGTCGAGATTTCATTCGCCTCTTCGCTGCGGCATCCTTGGCTGCTCTTCACCACCCAATTACGCTTGCCGAGATTACTTCAACCGTCTCGGTCCGGCTGACGGTTCGTACAGACCGTCTTGGTAACAAGATCGGCGACGACTTCACCGGGCTAAGCTACGAGTCGGCGCAGCTCGGCAATCCTCACTTTTTTTCCGGGGAGAATACGGAACTGGCTGGGTTCATGCGGGGGCTCGGGAAATCAGGCGTTTTACGGATTGGCGGCAATACCAGTGAGTATTGTTACTGGACCCCGGATTCGGCAAAGTCGGCGAACATGCCAAATATGGAGAGCATGCGCACCGGAGACAAGGCGAATCCGATTGCCTTCGGATTGGCAGCAGGCCCAGATACCGGGCACAAAGCACCTGCGCCGGTGAAGATTTCGCCTCTGGCCATCCGCCATCTAAAGGATTTCCTCGACGTTAGCGGCTGGAAGCTGATCTACGGTTTGAACATGGGCACAGGCACAGTTGAAGATGCAGCCGCAGAAGCCGCGTATGTCATGGAGGTGGCTGGTTCGAAGTTGATTGCCTTCCAGCTATGCAATGAGCCTGATCTTTTCTCTCGAAACGGGATTCGAAAAGCGGATTATGATTTCCGGCAATTCGCCGACGACTGGCGGCACTTCTACCAGACCATCCGGGCACGGGTTCCGAATGCACCTTTTGCCGGACCCGACACAGCGTACAACAATGAGTGGCTGGTGCCCTTTGCGAAACAATTCAAACATGAAGCGGCATTCCTTTCTCAGCACTACTATGCAGAGGGTCCGCCGACGGATCCTTCGATGACGATTGAGCGACTACTTGCGCCAAATCCCAAGCTGCAGGCTGAATTCGAAGGAATGAAGAAAACGATGCACGAGTCTGGCTTGCCCTTTCGGCTGGCAGAGACGAATTCCTGCTATCAGGGAGGGAAGCCCGGAGTCAGTGATACTTTTGCCTCTGCGCTCTGGGCCGCGGACCTGATGTACCAGCTTGCATCCGAGGGAGGCATGGGGATCAACTTTCACGGCGGCGGTTATGGCTGGTATACCGCGATCGCCGGAACGCGAGAAGACGGATTCCTGGCCCGTCCGAGCTACTACGGCATGTTGTTGTTTGCGCAGGCCGGAGCGGGACAGCTGGTAGAGAGCAAACTCGAACCGGGAGAACACGCACCGCTACTGACAGCTTACGGTCTACGCAACGATTCCGGAGCAACGAAAGTAGCTGTATTCAATAAGCACACCGATCGTGCGATTCGCCTGACCGTCGATGTTGGACAACCTGCACAGCGCGTGAGTTCGCTGCGTCTGCATGCACCGCGAGTGGACGATACCACGGACACTACATTTGGCGGAGCACCAGTGGGCGCAGGCGGTGCATGGTCAGCGGCAAGCGAAGAGACATTGTCCCTGGAGAACGGGGCCGCAGTCATCGAACTGCCGGCAGCAAGCGCCGCCCTGATAACTTTCGAACGCGCATGACGGAAATTCGAACGAGAAGGACCCAACTAAAAGTCGGTGGTGAGGCGCATGGCGACGCTGCGCGATGGGCCGATAGCATTCCCGGAGAAGAGACCGCCGAAGTCGATCACGTTAAGGACATTGGTAAGGTTCTGGCCATCAATCTGAAATCGTACTTTCATACGCTCTGATTTATAAACATCGGCGCCTGCCGATACGTTGACCTGAAAAGCAGGCAAGATGCGCCCGCGCGCGAAGTTAATCCGATTCACCACATCTTGTCCGTATGTCTGCTCTGGCCCCCCCGGTCCGTAGACGCATTGCTGAAGAGTTTGACTTGGATCGCACTGAAAATCGAATGGCAATCCGCTATCGAACTGAATTCCGCCCGCGATCCAGAAGCGTGGTTTTACCTGGTAGCGAAGGCGTCCGCGAACTGTGTTGCGCTGGTCCTGTGAATCTGGGAAACGGCCGCTGGGCAGCAATCCCGCAGCGTCATCTCCCAGGAACAAGCCACCCGTTACTGGAAACCACGCTTGTCCAAGGGTATAGGAGTAGCTCAGGAAGCCCGAAAACCGGTGCCAGTCGGGAAGATCGATTTTTGCTTCCCCGCCATAAATGACAGCTTTTTGAAAGGCAATCGGGAAGCTAATGGTGGTGTTATCGATCTGATCGTCATCCGCATAGTTGGCCACGAGTCGCCGGAAATAGTTAGTGTCCAGTTTGATTTTTCCGAAGAATACTTTCGTTAAGCCGGCTTCGTAATAGTTTCCTTCGGAGGGTTCGACAGCTCGTTGCACGACACTCGTTGGGTCGATGGATTCAACAGCGAGTGAACTTGAAAGCAGAATGTTCTCAGAAGAAGGGGTCTGGAAAACCCTGTCATAAGAGAAATGCACAAGAAGATCGGCGGATGGGAAGTAGCGCGAAATCGAGAAGCGTGGATCGACCGCGTGACGGTTCAACAAAAGCTGGTAATGGTCCCAGCGCAGTCCGGCATTGATGGTCCAGTTTTTTAGACGGATCTGGTCCTGTACGAAAAAAGATTGCTCAAGATCGGGCCGGTTTGCCAGGAAGTTGAAATCGGGAGGAGTATCAGGGTCAAATTGGGTTGGATCGGTAATGTGGTATCTAAAATTTTCGTTCAGAAATGCGTTGTCTGATTCGAAACCGAATTTCCATTCGTTCCGGCCATGAGTGATGGTTGTTGTCCCCCGGAAGTATGCTTCACGAAAAAAATTTTGTTGGAAAACTTCAATGGGAGTCGAATCAGCGTTGGAGTTGAAGCCAATCTCGTTGTCGCGGACCATGGCCCGAAAATCAGTCAGGGCATTCGATGAAAAAGTGTGCTGGTACGAGGCAATCCCCATGGTCTCAATGTTATCCGCCGTTTGCAGTTGGCTGTTCGCCTCCTGCACCTGTTCGTTCGGCAGTTCATAACGCGAAAGCTCGTGGCGAACGATAAATCGCACACGATCTTTAGGCGTCAAATCGCGTTCATAGTTGACCGAAAAATCGCCCAGTGTACCCGAATTCGTATAGTTTTGCGGAACCACGGGATTCAGATAGTGGTCCGTCATGCTGCCACTGGCGCTGGCTCCAAAAATATTCTTGCCCCACGAGTATTGCCCTGACGCAGAAGCGCCAGCCGTATCAAAACTGCCCCCGGAAAGCACTAATTGCCCGTGTAATCCTGGCTGTGAATCCTGCAGCGTGTTGACCTCAACCACGCCCCCCATTTTTCGTCCGTATTCCGCGGGAAAACCTGCCGTGTAGATGCTCAACGATTGCACGTCGTCTGCATCAATGGCGGGTCCAAAGCTGGGCGACCGATTATCTGTCAGAGGGATGCCATCAACAACAAACTGGGTCTGATATTCCGAGCCGCGGGGATGAAGGACGGCATTGCCTTCGTATAACCAGCCGGGCTGCGAGTTCACCAAATCCTGCAAGGAACGACCGGGTATCGAGCTGAGCCGGGTTTGGATGAGATCGGAGCCAATCTGACTCACCGCGCCGGCTTGATCGGGGTCGATCAGGGTATTGGTGGTACTGACAGTTACGGATTGATTCACGGATGGCAGCTTGAGCTGAATCGCATATTCAATAGGAATCGAGGAATGAATTTCAATGGATTGGGATATGTCCGCAAAACCGGATTGCTTGATTTCGAGTTGGTAGATACCGTAAGGCAGGCGTTGCACATCAAGACTTCCTTGGTCGCTGTCATCAGACTATTGCGATATTGATTCGCTTCGCTAACGATTTGAACCGTAGTTCTTACGCCAAGACCGGTAGGGTCAGTCACTTTAAGACGCAATTCACCACTGTTGCTTTGGGAAACGAGCGGCAAGGCGAATAAAAAACAGAATGCTGCAAATCGCTTCATGGAAAGTCGGCCTCTGTAGTTTAGCTACTGTTCTACAAGGGTTAACACCGTTTCGCCCCTGTGATGGTTACCTTCGAGTGGAGTAACAGCGCCCCATTTTCTCTGTAACTGAAATATTCTGCTTCTCGTTGTTTTGTTCAGTCTTTTTTATCTGTGGAAGAATTTAGGGGTGCTACGAAAAAACCCTGAACAAAAACGTTGAGAAAAGAATATATATTTACGCAGAGACTCAAATGACGCCGATTGAATCGATCCGTGAAGCGCTTTTCCCCGCCATCGCTGGTGCTGCTACCTCGGCGAAGCCTTCGGAGATCGAGTGCGAGGTCGTAGACCTTTTTGAGCAATATCGTAATCCGCTTCTCCGCTATGCGCTCTCGTTCGGTTTGTCCGTACATGATGCGGAAGAAGTGGTCCAAGAGGTGTTCCTTTCGCTTTTCCGGCATCTCCAATTACAGAGATCCAGGAAAAATCTTCGCGGTTGGATTTACCGCGTCACGCATAATCTGGCTTTGAAGCAGCGCCACACGAATCAAAAATTGCGAGACCGAATGACATCCGACCCGACCATTTCAGAAAAGCAAGTTGATCCCTCTCCGGACCCTGAGGAGCGGCTCTCGTCTGTACAGAGGCGGAGGCGGTTACGGGCTGTGGTTGAGGCCTTACCGGAATCGGATCGAAGTTGCCTCCGGTTGCGTGCGGAAGGCCTCCGCTATCGTGAGATTGCCGCGGTACTCCGCATTTCTCTGGGAGCGGTATCGATATCACTCGCACAATCACTTGCACGCTTGATACGTGCGGACGGGAGATAAGCTTGTGGAGAAAAATATGTTGAGCCAAGACCCGCACTTATCGGATCAGGAACTGCTTTTAGCTGCGGACGGCGAACTCTCCACCCGTCGCGCTACTCAAGCTCATGCCCACCTCGCCGCCTGTTGGGATTGCCGCGCCCGGATGGCGGAAATCGAAGAGACAATCACGGATTTCGCACGAGCTCATCGCCGGACTCTCGATCCACAATTACCTCCTATCGACGGTCCGCGCGCACTATTGAAAGTCCAATTGGCCGAACTGGCAGCCCAATCCTCCGCTGGCTCATGGCGGCGATTTTTTCAGTTCCACTCGGCTGCTCGGGCAGCAATGTACATCGGCGCGTTTCTGATTGCCACAATGGCTGGCAAGTTTCTCGTCCAGCGTTCCATCCGGCACCGCCAAACCGCTGCCGTTATCGCAGTCGAGCGTGGAGCAGTTCCTGATTTAAGACTTACCCCTGGCGCCACGCGAAGAGTTACGGTCGGCGACGTTTGTTCAATGGCTCATGAAGAAGTGATTGGAGAAGTATCCACGTCATTACGGCAGGAGGTTTTTCGAGAGTACGGCATTATGAGCCCTCACGCTGAAGACTATGAGATCGATTACCTGATCGCTCCAGGATTGGGCGGGGTGGAAGACATTCATAATCTATGGCCGGAACCTTATACATCACGCACCTGGAATGCGCACGTCAAAGATGCGCTGGAGGAACGCCTCCACCAGATGGTTTGTTCGGGCCAACTCGATCTGCCTACCGCACAGCGTGACATTGCAACGAACTGGATTGCGGCCTACAAGAAATATTTTCACACCGACCGACCTCTCCGCCAGAGTCCTGATGGGGTTCGGATCGCAGGTAGTTCAGTAAGCTAAGAACAATTTCTGCCACAAAAGCTATGTTCCACGAACGCTATTTCTGATCACCCGGTGGGAGGGGCAGTGACCACCGAAGGCAATTGACGGCCCTGCCGCCCGCATCTAGGATCATCCAATTGGCCATGAAGTAAGGCCTGTATAAGTGTGCCTATGTTACGAACCGTACTTTGCTGGATGATGATTGCAGTCATTCCGGCGTCGCTGCTCGGGGCCGATACCGGCGCCGCGATGCTGTATGGCAAGGGTGTGGTTTTACTGAATGGCGCTACCCTTCCGAATTCTTCAGCTATTTATCCCGATGATGTAATCGAAACCAAGGCAGACTCCGTGGCCAACATTAATGTCACTGGGTCAACTGTCATGGTCATGCCGGACTCAATTGTGAAGTTTGAGAACAACGCCATTTCACTTGAGCATGGGAGCGTGGCCGTGTCCACATCGAGCGGGATGCGGGTCTATGTAAAGTGCGTGACCGTGATTCCGGTTTCCAATGTGCCGACGCAATTCGATGTGACCAATACAAATGGAACTGTCCATGCGGCCGCGCGCAAAAGTGATGTAAACATCGACACCGGCGGCAAACTCAAGGATGCCTCGAAAAGCACGAAGGACCAGCAGAGTGCAACGCTTCACGAGGGCCAGGACACTACGCGGGACGAGAATAGCTGTGCCGCAGCGCTTGATAAAGGCGCTTATCCCACCGCGACGGGGGGTCTTCTGAGTTCTCCTTACGCAATGTATGCTGGGGGAGCGATCGTTGGAGGGGTGTTGATCTGGGTTTTGTTGCAGGACCACAATCCTCCGAGTCCCAAAGATCCCTAATCTCAGCGAATTAGTTAGCGAGCAAATCCTTCCGTGCTTGTCGAGAAATCTCTTCGGGAATTGGCGACGGTCCGGCGGGTCAAACCAAATCGCGGTTCCATGGCGGCTATGGTGCACAATACATAGAAAAGCGCGGCATTTGCCGGAATCTGAAGATTGAAATCTACGAAACTGTGAACCAGGATTCCGGTGATGCCCAGCATCGCTGCGAGGGCAACCGCACCATTGGTGTCAACCGTCCAGTTCCTCAATTTCTTGATGGCACCGCGATATGCTGTGATGAGAAACCAAAGCATCGCTGCAAATCCGAGCGCACCGGTTTCGACCAGCAATTGCAAATAATCGTTGTGCGCCTCATCGACAAAGAAATTGGTATAAAAACTTCGGAATTGAGGATAGACCTCGCCGAATGTGCCCAGGCCCCATCCCAGGATTGGTTTGTGCTCGAACATCTTGAGGGCGTCGTGGTCGATATTGATTCGCATCGCTCCGGAGAGTTCCATTCGGGTCTCGGAATGGATACTGGCAAGACGCTCCACCAACTCACCACCGCCCAACCATGCGAGCAGCCCAATTGCCAGTACAAGGAAAATGCTAAAAATGAGAACCATCCGGCCAGCTTTTCTCTGGCGGAGCAGGATGGCAACGAAAATCGTCATTTGCGCCGCGAATGCCAGCATCCCGCCACGCGATCCTGAAAGAAAAATTGTGCTGGCCATGAGCCCGGCGGCAAGTGCGGCGATCACTTTGCGCAAGCCCGATCCGTAACGGGTGAAAACGAAGACGAGCGGGATGGGTAGTAACATTTCCATCAATCCGGCGTAGTGATTGTGATTTACGTACGGCCCATAGATCCAGCCGCCGAAGCGAGGAGTGCGCAGCCAATACAGTTTTCCGTTAGAAGCCAAGCCCTGGATCAGAGCAAACAGGGCAAGAACAAAGCCGTAGGTGGAGAACCCCCAGACTAGCGTCTTGATTTGCCATGTTCTGCGCAGGCATTGCACGACGAGAAAACAAAGTAACCCGTAAGCGGTATAGAGCAGAGCTTGCGAGAAAGTTGCATAACGGTACGCGGTCATGCGCGTCGCCATTTGAACTAAAACCAGAATGGCGAAGGCGAGCATGGGTGGAAACAATGGGCTAAAGGAGACTTGCAGGTCGGTAGAAAAAGTTTGGCGAGCCGCCCAAAGAATAAAAAGCGAAGCCGAGCCTGCTTCCAGAAAGAAAACTGCCCACGGTTCGACGGCCCCGAATGCCAGCGGTCCCAACAAAAGCAGGCCAAAAACGCCGTAAAAAAGCACGGAATCCGGAAGCGAACGGGAAGAACTTCGTCTGAGGATGGGTTCGATATTGCGTGCAGCCAGTGGGGAAGGTTTCACTGGCTGTTCTCCTGCGGCATTGCAACGAGGCGAACGCCATCGATCCAGAGGTTTCCATGAATCGGGTTTCCGGCTGGGACGCGTTGTACGCATATGACTAGTAATTTCGCGTCGGGTCCGCTGGTGAAAGTTCCGTTCACCTGCTTCCAGACTTCGGCATTCTTGAGGTCGTCACTCGCAAACAAAATAACGCCGCTGTAAAAATCCTGGACGGCAAATCGCACGCCCCCGGCACCTTCCATTCTTGGCGCCTTGAAATAGGCGGAAAACTCGTAACGGATGTTGGGTTCGACTGGGACAAGTTGTCGAATCCCGGCGTCTTCGATGGTGGCGCGGTTGAAAGAGATCAGTAGAGAGTGCGTGCCGAGGTGGCTCTCCGTAGGATCCAGCGCAAAGGAAACTCCTGCTGGTTTTTCATGCAGCCAATCAAAGCCTGCATTGAGAAGCGGCAGGCTGAAATCACCATTGATGACCAAATTCGCCGGCGATGGCTGGTAGCTCGACAGGTTGCAAATGGCAGTGGCTTGTTGCCAAACCTGGCGTGCTTGGGTGATATCGCGGCCGGCGATCAAGTATCGGACATATTCGAAGACACTCGCAGCCTCCACTGGTTGGTGAAGTTGCACCATCTGTGCCCAAACTTTGGCAGCGGCGGCGGGTTGTTTCCGTGAAATCAGAAAGTCCAGGAACGTGGAGTAAACACTTGCCACTGGTGGCACGACGTCTCGTAGCAGAGTATCGACATCCGGATTCGCCCGCCAACAAAGTTGCAAAGCCGCCCAGACTAGGTAGGGATCATTCTCCATGACGACACGAAACTCGTTCATGGCCTTGGCGGTGTCACCCTGAACTAAGTAAAGATTCGCCGCTTGCCACGCCACATCGGGAGTTTTCGGATCGGAGTTGAGAGCACGCTCCAATGCGTTCATTTGATTCTCGGTCTCCCCCAGTACCTGGTAGGTCATCGCGAGACCGAGCCAATAGCGGGCCTCATAGGGATTCAAATTGACGGCCGATCGGTAGGGCTGTGCTGCCAATGCTGGTGATAGCTCGGCCAAAGTGAAGTAACGGCCGATACGGTACTTGTACTCCGCATTGCCGGGAGCCAGCCTCGCAGCCCTTTGCAGACTCACTAGATCAGGTCTTTCGGAGAAATAGGCTGCCAGATATTGGGTGGTTGCAAGTCCAATGTAGGTTAAAGCTAAAAGCACAGAAGGGCCAAACAGCAGAAGTTTTTTGGCTGGGCTCTGAAGCGATATTCGCATGGAGTCCTGAAGCTGAGCAGTATCGGCAATTGCAGTTGTGCTAGGTACCGCTGGAACTCGCCTTGAGTTCTCCTTCGGGGGTTAACTCCTGCTCCTGATAGTACCGTTCGCCATATTTTCCTTGATACTCGTAGTAATAATGATAATCGGGTGAATTGAGATTCACTGCATTTAGCAACACGCCGCACACGCGTGCATTGACCTGCATCAGAATGTCGCGGGCACGCCGCAGAGCTTGTTTCGTGGTTTGCCCGGAGCGGATAACCAGAACCACCGCATCGGCGCGAGTAGACATGATGACGGCGTCAGTGACGGACAACGTCGGCGGTGTGTCCACCACAATGTGATCGTATTGCTCCCGCAATTTTGTGAGAACGTCCTTCATCTCAGCGGAAGCGAGTAGTTCCGCAGGATTCGGCGGGGGTGTTCCTGCCGGCAGCACAAACAAATTTGGCAGAATGGCCGACCGAATCGTGGCCTCCTGAAGGGTGATGGCGCCCGTCAAAACATTGCTGAGCCCGACTTTTGGTCCCATGCCGAGCGTTTTGTGAATGCTGGGACGACGGAGATCGGCATCAATGAGCAGAACTCGCGTGCCCTTTTGCGCGAGCACAATCGCACAATTGATACTGGTGGTGGTCTTGCCTTCCTCGGGAAGAGCACTGGTAATAAGGATTACTTTGGGTGGTGTCCCTAATGAGGTAAGAAGCAGGGAAGTACGCAAAGCGCGGTAAGCTTCCGCCATTTGCGATTGCGGCCGCGATTGGGTGATTAACTCTACCGCTTCCCGGGAGGCGGCGACAGTGAGCCGCTGCCGGGCGCTGGCCTCGGTACGAATGGAAGAACCCAGCGGGATCATGCCCAGAGAGGGCAGTCCCGAGAGGCTTTGTGCCTGTTCCGGCGTCCTTACAGTGTTGTCGATGCTTTCCAACAGGAATGCCAGCCCGATGCCCGTGGTGAGGCCGAGTGCCAGCGCAAAAGCAAGATTCCGCGGAAGGTTTGGCTCCGATGGTGCCGTTGGCACACGAGCTATATCGACTGGCCGGACATTGTTTGACCGAAGCCCCGCACTAACTCCAGCTTCTTTCAGTTTTTCCAGCAATCCCTCATACAGCGCGCGATTGCTCTCGACGTCGCGTTTGAGCAAGCTATATTCAATGGCGCTCTCATTGAGCTGGTTGGCCTCTTGTTTTTGTTTTTCCAAAGCCGCGTGCAACATGCTTTCATGCTGCACTGCCGCGAGATAGTCGCCCCGCAAACGGCCGCGCGATCTTTCGTATTTCAATTTGAATCTGCGCGTCAATTTCCTTGAGCTGACTATTGAGCTGGGCCAATTTTGGATAGGACGGGCCGAATTGAGTACTCAGTTGGGCCACTTGGATTTTCAGGTCGGCGTCCTGCTCGCGCAGTTTATCCAGCAAGGAAGACGCGTTAGTGGAACCTTTGGCTTCACTCTCCACGCTGGAGGCCGACGCCACCGAGTCCGGATCGCCGGATTGCACAAGACGATAAACCGACTCTTTTTCCATCCGGGCCGATTCCGCGGTAGTGAGTTCCTTGTTGAGCTCATCCAGCTTTTGTGTCGTGATGTTCTGCTTTTCGTCGATACCCAGAATCTCGTGCGCCTTCTGATATTGGACCAGCTTTTCCTGAGAAGTTTCGACCTTCATCTGCAGGTCCACCAACTGTTTGGAAAGCCAGTCAGAAGTTTGCATGGTGGACTCAAACCGCGTCTTGAAATTTTGTTCTACGTAAGTGCTCACCAGGGTATTCACCACCCGGGCGGTCAGGTTCTTGTCCGGACTGCGAAAATGAATATCAATAATGCGCGTATTGGCTTCCAGCGTGACTCTCAGGTCTCCTTTGAAAGCATCAAGAGCTTCTGTGGTTCGAGGAGAATCTGGTTGAAGTACATCAGTGGTCAGCCCCACAGTTCCGGGTGCGGGAGTTTTTCCGTTGCCGCCGAATTGCGGCTGCTGGTCGAGGTTCAATTGCCGAATGACCTGCAGGGCCAGCAAATCGCTGCGCAGAATCCGCACTTCGGTGTCCAGGTCAGTCGGATCGTAGTAGTCCATGCCGGCGTTATTGGAGTCCCTGAAATTGAGTACGGGATCCGGTTTGTTGATTGCAATACTGCCGACTGCCTCGTAGATGGGCGTACTCCGGAGAGTAGCAATGAGAACTGCGCCGAAAATTAAAACGATACAACTGAGAATGGCCCACTTGTGCTTTACAAGAATCCGCAGATATTCGCGCACCACCGATTCTTGCGAAGGGAGTAAAGGATAACCGCCAAGTCCCGCTTGCCGATTGAACTCGGACGGGAAACCGGAGGGAATCTCTCGGAGAAACTGTCCGTTGGTTTGAATCAGGGGGCCCGAATCCATCCTTACTCCTCTAAAACTCAACCCGCAACAAGCAGAAAAATTAAGACCACGCCCGCTCGCGAGCGTAACCATACCGCAAACATGTATCTCACCACTTATTGCTCAATGAGTGGTGCAAATTCTAAAGCGGCATCGAAACAGTAAACTCGTCTGAATGTTGCTGGTTTTAGGGCATTAACGTAAGTATCGGGCAGATGTGGCTTTCAATATCCGTTATACTTGGCGCTAACTGAATCCCTTTTCGTAGCTGAAGAGGATAATCCAATACGGTCGTAATGCAGGTTGAAGTCATTCTGGGAGAGGCACACAAGTGAATTGGGCTGAACAAGTTGTGCTCGTAACCGGTGGCACAGGGTCATTTGGCAAGAAGTTCGTCGAACTCATGTTGCGCGAATACCATCCCCAGAAGCTCATAGTTTTCAGCCGCGACGAACTCAAGCAGCATGATATGCGGGCAGGCGGTCTCGATCATCCGAGCTTGCGGTATTTTCTTGGAGATGTGCGGGACCCGCAGCGCCTGGAGCGCGCTTTTTCCGGGGTCACGGTGGTGGTCCATGCTGCCGCGCTCAAGCAAGTGCCGGCTTGTGAATACAATCCGTTCGAGGCCATCCAGACCAATATTATGGGTGGCCGAAATGTGATTGACGCCGCGATTGACCAGGGCGTGCGGCGTATTCTCGCTCTCAGCACTGACAAAGCGGTCAACCCCATCAATATTTACGGCGCGACCAAACTTTGCGCCGAGAAAATGTTCGTCCAGGCCAATGCCTACGCGGGAGCGCGAGACACTCGGTTCAGTTGTGCCCGCTACGGAAACGTCGTCGGCAGCCGCGGCAGTGTCATCCCGATGTTTATGGAGCAACGCAAGCGCGGCAAGGTCACCATCACTGATCCGCGCATGACCCGGTTCTGGATCACTCTCGATCAAGGGGTTCGGTTCGTAGTCCGCTGCATCGAGCAGATGCATGGCGGCGAGATTTTTGTTCCCAAAATTCCCAGCATGAAATTAGTGGAGATGGCGGAGGCCGTCGCTCCCGGCTGTGAAATCGAATGCATTGGTATCCGCCCCGGCGAAAAGCTCCATGAAGTATTGCTGGCCGAGGACGAAGCGCGCAACGCGGTCGAGACCGAAGACATGTTTGTGGTGCAGCCCGCACACTCCTGGTGGCACAAGGAAAACTGGTCCCAGGCAAAAGCGCTACCGGAAGGCTTCCGCTACACCAGCGATACGAACCCGCAATGGATGACGGCCGAGGATCTTTATAAGCTGGTCGAAGGGTGCGCTCCGAATTTGACGGTGCTGCCGCGAGAAGAAAAAATCCGTGCGCGGGCTTGAAGGGAGTATGACGGCAACTCCGACAAGCAGGGAAGCGCTGGCGGTCGAAGGCGGAACTCCCGTCCGGAAAATTCTCCTGCCCTATGGACGGCAATCCATTGACGAAGCCGATATTCAGGCGGTGGTTGACACACTGCGCTCGGATTGGCTGACGACCGGCCCCAAGATTGTAGAATTCGAGGAAGCGCTCGCCTCATGGGTGGGTGCGAAGTATGCGGTTAGTTTCAGCTCGGGAACGGCTGCATTGCATGGTGCCGCCTTTGCAGCCGGCTTGAAACCTGGCGACGAAGCGATTACCTCTCCCCTCACTTTTGCCGCCACCGCGAATTGTATTTTGTATCAGGGCGCGACTCCTGTCTTCGCCGACGTGCGTCCCGATACTCTGAATCTTGATCCCGCTCAAGCCGCTTCCCGTGTTACCTCGCGAACCAAGGCGATTCTGCCCGTCGATTACGCCGGTCATCCGGCGGATTTGGAGTTGATTCTGGAGGTAGCGGAACGCCATAACCTGGTCGTGGTTGAGGATGCTTGCCATGCCTTAGGTGCGGAATATCGCGGACGCAAGGTGGGTAGCATCGCGCATATGACCGTTTTCAGTTTTCATCCCGTGAAGCACCTGACTACCGGCGAAGGGGGGATGGTCACGACTGACAATCCGGAATTTGCCGAAACCCTCCGCCGGTTTCGCAACCATGGAATCAGCAGTGACGCGCGGCAGCGGCAGCGCGACGGCCAGTCGCACTATGAAATGGTACTTTTAGGCTACAACTATCGCTTGACGGATATTGCTTGTGCTTTGGGACTGCAACAGCTCACCAAGCTGGAGCAGAATTTGGCGCGACGCAGACAGATTGCATCGCGATATGATGCTGCATTCCGTGACATGCCCGGTGTGCTTCCGCCAAGCGTATGTAACGACGTGAATCCGGCCTGGCACTTATATCCGGTCCGGTTGGAGTTGGAGAAAATTTCCGCGGATAGAGAACGAGTGGTTCGTGCGCTGCGTGCAGAAAATATCGGAGTGAATGTGCACTACATTCCGGTTCACCTTCATCCGTACTATCGCGATCGTTTTGGTTTCAGCGAGGGTGAGTATCCCGTGGCGGAGAACGCGTATAAACGTCTGATCAGCCTGCCCATGTTCCACGGAATGAGCGACGACGATATCGAAGATGTGATTCGTGCAGTGGAGAAAGTGCTGGCGTGTTTTTCCGCGTAAACGTTTTCTGTCTCGGATTGTTGCCGGGGGATGAGATATGAAGACTGCCGCCATCGTTCAGGCCCGAATGGGCAGTAGCCGTTTGCCCGGAAAGGTACTGATGGACCTTGGGGGAAGAACGGTCTTGGAACGGGTTGTCCGGCGATTGCGCCGCTCTACATTGCTGGATGAGATCATCGTGGCTACAACCCACTCTGTCCAGGACGATGCTATCGTCAGCGAATGCCAGCGTCTGGCTGTCAGTTATTTTCGTGGCTCTGAAGATGACGTCCTGGATCGTTACTACCAGGCGGCGCAAGTTTGTAAGGCGGACGTCCTGGTTCGCATTACTTCTGATTGCCCTTTGATCGATCCCGGACTTATCGACGAAACCATTCGAACTTTTCATGATGAGCGGGCAGATTACGCCAATAATACGGGCGCGCATACCTACCCGCGCGGATTGGACACGGAGGTTTTCTCGCATTCCGCGTTGGATCGGGCCTGGACGGAAGCCACCAAGCCCTATGAGAGAGAACATGTGACGCCGTATTTCTATGAACATCCCGAGTTTTTCCATATTGCGTCAATGGACGGATCCACGGATTACGGCCGGTACCGGTGGACACTCGACACGCCTGAAGACCTGGAGCTGATTCGCGCGATCTATCTTAGATTTGCCAACGAGGATGATTTCGGGTGGCACCAAGCCATTGCACTCATGGAAGACGAGCCGGATCTCGTGGAATTAAACTCACACGTATTACAGAAATCACTTCATTAAGACTGATGACACTTCGTACTCTCATCATTCGCGCCGATGCCAGCATCGCCATGGGGACTGGTCACGTGATGCGTTGTCTTGCCCTGGCTCAAGCCTGGCAGGACGATGGCGGGAATGCTGTATTTGCCATGGCGCAATCAACCCCGGCCATTGACGATCACCTTCGTTCCGAACAAGTTGAGATTGTGCAATTGAAATCGGGCGTGGGCAGTGCGCGGAATGTCAGGCAAGTGTTAGACCTGGCGCGGGATCGAGATGCTGAGTGGATCATGGTGGATGGTTATCAATTTGATGCCAAGTACCAGCGTAGTCTGAAGGCAGCCGGGCTGAAAGTTTTGTTCGTGGACGATACCGGCCAATGCGAACACTATTATGCCGACCTCATATTGAACCAGAATGCCCATGCCAACGAAAAGATGTACGGAAACCGCGAGGCGTACACCAGACTCTTGCTGGGTCCACGCTACGCCATGCTTCGGCGCGAATTCAAGTCATGGCGGCGCTGGAAGCGCGAGGTTCCTAAAGCCGCAACCAAAATCCTGGTGACGATTGGGGGGAGTGATCCAGATGGATTGACCCTCCGACTGGTTGAAGCGCTGCCGAAAATTTGTGCTCGCGGCATTGAGGCGACGATCGTTGTGGGTGGCAGTAACCCTAGCATGACGAAGCTGCGGCAAGCGGTTGCCGGAATGGGCGCGAGTATTCATCTCGTGAGCAATGCGGGTAATATGCCGGAACTCATGGCGCAATCCGACATAGCCGTTATTTGCGGAGGCGGCACCGCATGGGAACTTCTGTACATGGGTTGCGCGATTATGAGCTATGCTCGGGACACCGTGCAGGAGCAAATTCTCCAAGAGTTAAGTGTGATCGGGGCCGCTCGTAGTCTAGGTGCGGTCGATGCTTTTCAGGAGACCACACTCGCGCGTGCGATCGAAGAACTGCTTCTGCCAACGGGACGCAGAGAAGCAATGGCCCGATTGGGCAGAAAATTGGTGGATGGTAAAGGAACGAGCCGTGTGCTCCAGGTTCTGAGCCAGGAAGGCCCGAAGATAAGTCCTGTACTCAGCATGACACTGGTCAAGGCCAGGGAGCGGGACGCATTTCTGAAAATGGCAGAACAACACTTTCGTGAGCTGAACCGCGAGTTCACGCCAGACCATGACTGGAAGACTTCGTACTTCGAAAATATTCAAAAAGATCCGAAGTATTCTTTGCAATGGATTATCGCAGACGGGCACCACGCAGGGTTCATTCTCTTTGGTTCGGAGAAGCACCGCTTTCTGCCGCGTAAAACAGGGGTGATCCTGGAACTCTATGTAATTCCGGAAGAGCGAAGGAGAGGGATTGCTCGTACCATTGCGGAACAGGTTATTTGCGAAATGCGGAAGGCCTGTCCGTCGAAGATCCAGCTGGAAGTCGTGGAGGGCAATACGGGGGCTGTCAAACTTTGGAAATCCATGGGGTTCCAGAAAGTTACCGAGCGTTTTGTTCTAGCCGAGAGAACCAAATAACCACGTGAAGATCGCCATCTCTCAGCCGACATACCTGCCTTGGTTAGGTTACTTTGACCTGATCGATCAGGTGGATGTGTTTGTGCTGCTGGACAACGTGCAATTCGAGAAACAATCCTGGCAGCAACGTAATCGCATCAAGACCCCAGCCGGGCTGCAATGGCTTACTGTTCCGGTGATGTTCCGCGGTCGATTTGGCCAACTGATCAGGGACGTCGAAATCCGCGACGCTGAATTCTGGCGGAACCATCTGCGCGCCATCGAATTGAACTACCGCCGTTCACTTTTTTTTGATCGCTATTTCGAGGAACTGAGCTCCCGTTTAAAATACACGCCGGGTGGCCTCCTCGCCGAGCTGAATGGCCGACTGCTTGAATGGTTTATGAGCGTGCTGGGAATTCAAACTCGAGTAGTCGTCTCTTCCCACTTGCAACAGGCAGGCAGGCGAACCGAGTTGTTGGCAAACATTTGTGCCTCGCTGGGGGCCGATCAATACATCTCCCCCCTGGGATCTGCGGGGTACTTGCTGGAAGAAGGTAACATGTTGCTCGATAAGGGGGTTGGATTTGTTTTTCAGCACTATGAGCATCCTGAGTACTGCCAGTTGTTTCCGCCGTTCCTGCCTTATGCCTCCATACTCGATTTGATTTTCAACGAGGGTGAGCGCTCGCTCGAAATCCTGCGTAGCGGACGACGCGCCTCCTTTTCCGAGCACCAGGTCCTAGAGCAGACCTGCGCCAAGCCGAGAGCCTCGTGACGTCCAATCTAAAAATCGGCGAGCGGACAATTGGCCCTGGGCACCCGGTATATGTAGTGGCCGAACTCTCTGCAAATCATCATCAGGAATTTGAACAAGCGGTGCGGATTCTGCACGCTGCCAAGGCAGTTGGCGCCGATGCGGTCAAGCTGCAGACCTATACTCCGGACACCATTACGATTCGCAGCGACCAGGAATATTTCCGAATCGGTGGTGGCACGCTTTGGGATGGGCGCACTCTTTACGATCTATACGGCGAGGCCCACACTGCCTGGGATTGGCAGCCTAAGCTAAAACAGGTGGCGGACGATCTTGAGCTCGATTTGTTTTCCTCGCCTTTCGATTCCACTGCGGTGGATTTCCTCGAAGGAATGGGGGTGCCAGCATATAAGCTTGCATCTTGTGAGCTCGTAGATATTGGCCTTATCCAGAAAATGGCGAGGACCGGCAAACCGCTGATAATTTCTACGGGCATGGCGACGGTCGAGGAAATCGAGGAAGCCCTGAATACCGCAAGGGATGAAGGTTGCACGGAAATCGCATTGCTCAAGTGCACCAGTTCCTACCCCGCCTTACCCGATGAAATGAATCTGCGGACGATTCCGGAACTGGCGCGCAGATTCCAGGTACCCGTGGGTCTATCCGACCACACTACCGGCATTGCAGTTCCAGTGGTGGCGGTCGCGCTGGGAGCTTGCATCATTGAAAAGCACATCACTCTGTCGCGCTCCCTGCAAGGCCCAGACAGCGCATTTTCGCTCGAACCTCAGGAATTCAAGGCCATGGTCGATGCCGTACGCATTGCAGAAAAAGCTTTGGGAGAAGTCCAGTTCGGAGTCGGTCCGCGGGAAGAAAGTACGCGGGTATTCCGGCGTTCGCTGTTCATCGTCGAGGATGTGAGGCAGGGACAGACGCTTACCTCCGACAATGTACGTTCGATCCGGCCTGGACATGGATTACACACGCGGCATTTACCAGAAGTAATTGGCAAGCGTGCCGCGCGGGACATTGAGCGTGGGACCCCGATGACCTGGGACCTGATTGACAAGCAATGAGGCTGGTCAGCCCATTGCTGAAGCATATTGTTTATCCAAGCCTGGCGAAAACTGGATATTTGCGTCGCCATGCTGGCGCAGGACTCGCCATTGTCACTTATCACGGCCTTCAGCCCGCCGGATACAACGAGATCGATTCCGCACTGGACGGGGCCCTGGTAAGTGCGGAGTCCTTTCGCCGGCAACTTCATCTCCTGAAAACTCGATACAACGTTATTTCTCCGGAGGAGTTTTTCCTCTGGTGTGAGTCAAAGCAGCCTTTGCCTCCGCGTTCCGTACTGCTGACTTGCGATGATGGCCTGCAGAACACACTGACCGACATGCTGCCAATTCTTCTGGAGCTGGGCTTGTCCTGTCTATTCTTTGTCACTGGCGCTTCGCTCGGTGAAAAGGCTTCAATACTATGGTATGAGGAGCTTTATTTATTGTTCCTTGCAGCAGGAGATTCGTTCACCCTGGAATGGATGGATGAGGGTATGCGAATTTCTGTCGCGACACGGCAGGAGAAGCGAGGCAAATGGTGGGAATTGGTCAAAAAGCTCTCTCAGTTCGATCAACACAGACGCATGGAGCTGATTGATCGAATCAGAGAGCAGCTTGGCATTTCCGTGGAATGGGTTTCGAGATACAGTGACGATCCGATTCTTCGTCGGCGGTTTCTTATGTTGAACCTGGCTGAGCTGCGGCAACTGGCGACCAGTGGCATGAGCATCGGTGCCCACACACTGTCTCACCCCATGTTGTCGCAGGCACCAGAAGAATTGGCGTGGAGCGAAATTCATGAGAGCCGGTGCAATCTCGAGCAGGCTTTGGATCGCCCGATTTGGGCGCTGGCATATCCCTTTGGGGATGCTGGTTCAGTCACTGATCGGGAGCAAGGAATGGCCAAACGTGCCGGGTATAAGTGTGCGTTCCTCAATTTTGGCGGCGGCTTGGGTGCGGGAAACCCGCCGTTTGCGTTGCCACGCGTGCATGTCACCGCTGACATGGATCTGTCAGAATTCGAAGCGCATGTTTCGGGAGTTCATCGAATGCTGCGGCAACATTTTTTTCGGAAAGACTTCCTCGCAGCCACTGCTATTTAGACCAAGCGACTTCACTATATGCATTTAGTTGTTCACAGAGAAATCCCCGAAGACGAGCTTCTACGGCACCAATGGAATGGTCTGGTGCAGCAGATGGAGCGGCCGGAGGTCTTTTATACCTACGAGTGGGCATCGGCTGTGTACCGGGCCTATCGAATTCAGATAACTGCTCTGTTGCTGTTGGCCTATGAGCAAGATTCGTTGGTAGGGGTGGTTGCGCTGGCCACAGGACCCTCGCAAGAGACGGTTTTCCTCACCAGCACAACTGCGGATTATTGCGATTTCATTTGCCATCCCCAGCGTCGTGCAGAATTTTCGGACTCAGTTTTTGCGGAGCTGAGGAAGCTGAATACAGGAAGGTTGCGCCTGGCGAACCTGCCGGCCGACTCCGCAACTTCTGGTGCGCTAAATCAGGCTGCGCGCAAACATGGATATTCCATTTTTGCCCGCCCTGCGTATGCTTGCGCACAAGTTGTGATTGATTCTCCAGAGAGCCGGGCAGCAGTCAAGGAATCCGTGCAACGCAGAATGCGCCGCTATACCAAGGCGATGGGGAAAAAAGCCACTGTGAAGTTCATCCATTCCCGGTCGATCGATGAAATCGGAGTTGAGTTGCCAACATTCGCGAAGGCCCATGTGGCTCGATTTCTCGCTACCGGCCGCATCAGTAACCTTGCGCGTCCCGAACGCCGTGTTTTTCTCGATGAACTGGCCAGTTTATTGTCCGCAGCGGGCTGGGTCACACTCTCTCGATTGATGGTGGGTACGCAAACCGTGGCTTGGAACTACGGCTTCCAGTTCGGCGGAAGCTGGTTTTGGTATCAGCCGACATTTGCCACAGACTTTCAGCAGTATTCTCCCGGCTTGTGGCTGCTCTCGAAAATCGTCGAGGAATCCTGCGAAAACACGGAGCTGAGCGGCGTCGATCTGGGTCTTGGGGCGGAAGGTTATAAAGAACGATTGGCTACGGCGAGCCGCCAGACCCTTCATGTAACCGCCACGACCTCGGCACTTGGTTGCTGGAAGGAGCGCATTCGATACCATTCGGCGGCCGCCATTCAATCAGTTCCACGTTTGGAAGCTTGGGTGCGATCTGGAATACGCTACGCTTCTTCGCTGAAGGCGCGACTAGGGGCGGAAGGGCTTTCAGGGTACATCCAAAATTCTCTCAGACGCTGTCAAAGACTCGTGAGTGATCGGTCCGAATCTTTCTTCCTGGCATGGTCGCGAGAGGAATTTTTGCGCATGCGCCCTTCTGTGCGGTATTCATTGGCAATCCAGCCTGTTGATCTGGATCTGCTCGCTAGCGCTGTCATACATTATGTTGAGGACCCGGAGACGCTTGCATATTTATTACGTGCGGTTGATCGGCTTCTCTCAGCCGAAAGTCAAGGGTTCGCTCTCGTTACCAGCGAAGGCGTGCCGGTTCATTTTTGCTGGGTGACTAATTTCGAAAAATTCGTCACGGCGGAATTGAAGCATCCGATGACTGCGCCATCCTCGGATTGTTCGCTGATTGTGGATTGCTGGACCCCGGCTTCAGTTCGCGGGCAAGGCTATTACCATGAGGCCATCGCCAGCGTAGCGTCGCACCTACACACGGCGGGGAAGTCTCCCTGGATACTCATCTCGGCTGCAAACGGCACCGCATTGGGCGGAGCTGAGAAAGCCGGCTTTGTAAGAATGTTCTCTTTGCTCCACAAACGACTTTTGTTCACGCGTAAGGTGGTCGAGTCACGGTGCTCGACTGTCAACAGACCTGTGGTAGAAGTTTCTTCCGCCGCGTAGAGAATTTTAGGAGAGCCCCACCGCCATGAAAGTTTTGCTGCTTCATCCTGAGGACCAGTTTTCACGGCGCGATGCAGGTAAATGGGACTTGGTCGTTGATTTTGGGCGGGCTCCCGTTTCCACCTATGACAAATGGAAACGTCTAGCAGGGTGCCGGGTGATCAGTCTGTACGACTTCGCTTTAGAGGTCGAAGATCTTTATCACGCCAGGAAACTTTTACAACTAGGGATGGGCCACTTGGTGGATCGGATGGGGATCGATTGGTGGGACATCCTTTCGTTGGAAATCGTAGCCCAATTGCAGCAACTCATGCTGGTGCATCGGCTGGCGGATGACCTGACTGCAGATAGCGAGCTCTATGCAAGTCGTCCTTTTGCTCTGGCAGCCGCATTGCAAAGGTTATGTGGTGGACCTCTAATAAGCCTGGGAAATGGTGCTGGGTCGGTGTTGCGGAGTCTCCGACACCACTCGGAAGCCTTCTCGAAGCTCAATGCAGTTCAAATCGTCCAAGTTTTGCAGGACAAATTTGACCCGAGACATACCATTCGCCGCCGTTTCGTTTTCCGTGAGCCTAGTGGGAAAACCCCCGTGGTTTTGCTGCCTTCCGCATACATCAATGTCTCACGGGTGGCGGTGTCGTATGCGGCGTTGCTGCCAGATACCCAATTTCTGTTGGTATGCGCCCGCAGCAGCGGCGAGTTGAAATCGCTGCCCCTTAACGTGCGGATGGTATCACTGGATTCCTATTTCGCATCTACCAGCGAGTCCGAAACTGCGGAGCTCTTAAGAACTTGGAGTGTTCTGAGTGAGAAACTCATTCGTGCAGCCGGTGAATTTGCGTCTGCGGAGGCCGTGGGGGTGCTGGCACGAATGCCGGAGTTGATTCGTTGGGGAATAGAGCTGCGGAATGCATGGAGCGGCGTTTTTGAATCGGAAAATATCGTCGGATGTTTGTGCGCGGATGATAGTAATCCCTACAGCAGAATTCCATTGATTCTCGCCAAAAGGAATGAGGTGTCCACGCTGGCCTGCCATCACGGGGCTCTCGATGCGTGGATGGCGATCAAGACGCAGCACGCCGATTTCTACCTGGCCAAGGGCGAGATGGAACGAGACTATCTGGTGCGTATCTGCCGGGTTGCGTCACAGAAACTTACCCTGGGCGGGCCGCCGGCTTCGAATACTTCTTCTATAGAAGACCCAGATAACAGGTCCGGCCGGCCATGGCTGGTTTTCTTCACTGAGCCTTATCACGCTGCGGAATGGAGGACGGACGAAGTGTACCGTGAGCTCTTGCCAAGGCTGTCCGTACTGGCACACGAGTGTGGACTTGAGCTCGTCTTCAAACTCCATCCCTTTGAGAGCGTCGAAGCTCATCGGCGTTTATTGAGAAGGCACTTGCCAAAATCCGAAGCTGCTCGAATTCAGGTAATCGCAGGAGCTCCATCTGTCGAACTTTGGCGTAAAACGAGTTTCGCCTTGACGGGGCAATCCTCAGTTGCCTTGGACTGTACTACTCGGGGAATCCCCGTGTTCTTATGCTCGTGGCTGCGTGATTCTTTTTCTGGCTATGTCCAACAATATGCGAGGTTCGGAATTGGCCAGGAATTGAAGTCCGCCGAACAGATTTCCGATATTCCAAGGCTGCTGGAATTGCCATCTGGCCCGCGACCGTCAAAAAACAAATTGCGACAGCCCATGGATCCTGAAACGCTGCGAGAATTGCTTTGGGGGACTTCCGTATTCCCAGTTGCAGCTCAAGGTTAACTGCTTCTATGCCGAACTCATCCACCGCGAAGAAAATGCCGCCTGCGGGTCCTGCTCTGGAGGTCCTGCCGGGCGCGAAAGATTCGCAGGATTTCCGGCGGCAAATGGGACACATCTCGCGACAGTCGTCCGTTTTCTTCGCCGGGACGATTTTCACCGCCGCTGCTGGATATCTTTTCAAAATCTATCTCGCCAGAGTTCTGGGCGCGGAAGCGCTCGGCATCTATGCGTTAGGCATGACCGTAGTCGGTTTGGCGGGAGTGGTGGCCGCATTCGGCATCCCTGAGAGCGCGGCGCGTTTTGTTGCCAGTTACTCCGCTACTGCTCAGATGGGAAAGCTTCGTGGCTTCTTGTGGCACAGCCTCACGATACTGGCCATCTTAAATCTATTGGCTGGGACGGTATTGATCCTGGCCAGGCATTGGATCGCAACCAAGCTCTATCACACTCCTGAGCTGGAAAGGTTCATGCATTTCTTCATCATCATCATGTTTGTAGGCGCCTTTACAGCGTTCTTTGGACAGGCGTTGGCTGCGTACCGGGATGTCACTCGCCGGACGATTATCACAAATTTAATCGGGACGCCCTTGACCATGATTCTAGCCATCGGGTTGTTGGCTACAGGATTCGGTCTACGGGGTTATTTAGTGGCGCAGGTGGTAAGCGGATTTGTAGTGGTCATTCTGCTGGCATGGACGGTGTGGCGCCTCACTCCCGTGGAGGCGCGCTTTTCTGTCGCTCCGCTACCACCTCTTGAGCGAGAAGTGATTTCATTTGCAACTGTCCTGCTGGGAGTGCAAGCGCTGGAGTTTGTGTTGGCCCAAACGGATCGCGTGGCGCTCGGGATTTACATGAACGCTCGTGAGGTTGGAATCTACTTTCTGGCAGCCACACTCACCGCCTTCATCCCGATCGTTCTACAGTCCGTGAATCAAATCTTTGCTCCGATGATTGCTGAGTTGCATGCTCGTGGAAATCATGAATTACTTCGCCGCTTGTACCAGACGCTTACGAAATGGGTTTTGGGACTGACTATTCCGCTGGCCTTTACTGTGATGGTATTTGCCCGTCCGCTGATGGGAATTTTTAGCGTTGAGTTTGCCAGCGGCTGGCCAGTTTTGATCATTGGGACGGCAGGTCAGTTAGTGAACTGCGGAGTAGGATCGGTAGGGCTTCTATTACTGATGTCCGGTCAACAAGCACGTGTGATACGTGTCCAAATGTATGTAGCGGCTGCCACTGTGGCCTCGAATTTTTTATTGATACCAGTTTGGGGCTTGGTAGGAGCTGCAATTGCATCTGCGGCGGCAAATATCATGGTCAACCTGCTTTATTTGCGCGAAGTGCACAAGACGTTGGCGCTGTTGCCCTCAAAGAGAGGTTATATCTTTTTGATTTGGCCGAGCTCAGCCGCACTCGCCATAACAATATTTCTTCGCGTTGCCACGCGGGGACTTCATGTTCAGGCAGTGGCAATTGCTGTTACCTTGTTGTCAGCTTATGCCGTGTTTATTCTCGCGGCGATTGCGGTAGGCCTTGATCTGGACGATAAGCTCATCGTCGATGCTGTTTGGGGCCGTGTCCTGAGTTTGCGCAAAGGAAGGGCGGTCTAATGAGTGAGGAGTGGCGACAGGTGAAACTCCCTGCCGATCTTTGTTTGGCGGCGGAACGAAGATGGGGACGACAGTTCTCGACAATTGAAGAATTGTTGACCGTAGTATTGCGTCAACTTTCCAAAGATGAGGCGGCTGCAATGGACGAAGCTGAGCAACATGTGATCGAAGAACGACTCCGCGGTCTAGGTTACATATGATTCGTAATAATGCCGTATTGCTGACACCTGCTGCCGTCGCTTATCACCGGGAAGATTGTTTGTTCGCTGACGGCTTCGAGTTATTTGAAGCCAACCAGTTGACTGGCCAGGTGCTGCTAGAAATTGTCGATTTCCTCGATAGCCAGGATACCGCTCATCCTTTCCAGTTTCCCCAATGGGCCGGCTTGAAGAGTGGAGGATTTCCTGCTGGCACGTATTTTTCCGTCTTAAGAGAACACGGCAAAATCCGCTGGTTTGCGGGCTGCAGCACTTTGTATCACGCCGGGCGTCTGTTTCCATTTCTCCGCGCTCTTATCGTGACTCGAGGACCAGTTGGGGACATTGCCGCCTGGCGAATGGCCCTACCCGTCTTCATCGAAAAAGTCCGGGATGCGAATTTCGGCTATCTAGAAGTGAGTCCCGAGATAAATCGCTCGGACGCAAGCGAATTAGAACAACTATTCGAGGGCAGTGGATGGAAGCCTTCCCTCGATCAACGCAGTTCTCTTCGCCTTGATTTGACAAGGAATTTGGACTCCATCCTGGCAGGCTTTCGCAAGAGTACGCGTTACGAAGTACTCAGGGCGGAACGATCTGGAGTCAAGGTGGAAGTCTCTTTTCGTGATTCCGAAGTCGCACAGTTTTTGGAGATTTACAAAGGACTAGCGGCGCGCAAGGGTTTCTCTCCTGACTCTCCGGGGAATTTGCGTCAGATCATTGACTGGCTGTCTGCCGCACCCGACCGCGGAGCACTATGGCTCGCGCACCACGAAAAGAAGATCCTCGGCGGTGCGATTGTAGTGAGAGCCGGAAAGCGTTGTTGGTATGTATGGGGGGCCAACCAGGCAAATGAAGGCTTCAGCGTAGGCCATCTTTTGCAGTGGCGGGCGATTCAATGGGCAAAGGACCATGGGTGCATTGAATATGATTTTGGCGGATTCAACGAAAGTGCTGTTTCGGGGCCAGCCCTATTTAAAAGAGGATTTGGAGGTGAACTGGTTCGATTTCTGCTCCCGCAGCGGAACACTCTTCGTCAAGCCAACTCTCAATGGTTGCGAGTTGCATCAACATTGAAACGTTTGTCGCGCTGAGTACATGCGTATACCATCGACTAAAAATTGTGAGGCCGAGTTGGTGCTTTCTCTTCATGTGCTCGTCTTGTCACCGAGGGCCACGGTCTGGATTCCCAGTCCTAAGGTCATAGCTTCGGAAGCCTAGGATGCTTGATTTCATTCACAAGCTATGGAGTCGCCATGAGGAGGGGAATGGCCGATCCTTCACTTTCGACTCTCCTTTGGTCTTGCTGCAAAGTGATGACTGGGGCCGGGTGGGAGTGCGAGATAAGGAAGGATATGAGCAGCTGCGAGCCAGTGGAATCCGCCTGGGTGAGAATCCTTACGACTTCTATACCTTGGAAACCGCCGAAGATGTAATGGCACTCCGGGATGTGTTGAAACGTCATCGTGACTACACGGGACGCTCGGCCTGCCTGGTCATGAATTTTCTGACGGCCAACCTGAATTTTCCTAAGATGGTGGCGGACAATTGCCGGCAAATTGAATTACTGCCGTTGACCGCGGGACTCCCTGGAAATTGGAAACGGACGGGACTCGTCGAGGCTTACCGGCAGGGAATCGCGGATGGCGTTTTCTATCCCGCGCTCCATGGATTGACCCACTTTTGCTCTCTCGCGGCAGAACAAGCACTGGCGAAGGGTGGCGAGCGTGCGGATTTGTTGCGCACCCTCTGGAAAGCCGAAACACCTTATATTTACTGGCGAATGCCCTGGATTGGCTACGAGTATTGCAATCCTGAGAAGCCACAGGCAGGTTTTCTATCTGCGGAAAAGCAGGCGAATTCAATTCGACAGGCGGCTGATATCTTCAAAGCGCTGTTTTCAATAACGCCGGTTTCGGCTTGCGCCCCAGGTTACCGCGCTAATCATGACACCCACGTCGCATGGTCCAAGTGCGGAGTCCGCGTCGTGCAAAATGGCAGTGGCTCGCCTTTGGCCCCGCACATGGATGACTGCGAGATTTTAAATCTGCATCGAACCATCGATATAGAGCCCACTCAGCGCGATTTGCCCATCGAAAAATACGTGCAGCTCGCCGATAGTTGTTTTTCGCGTGGGGTTCCGGCCATTATTTCCGTGCACGCCATCAACTTCCATTCGTCGTTGAAGGATTTTCGCACGCCTACTTTGCAAACTTTGGATCAGTTCCTTTCAGCTCTGCAAGCCAAACATCCCAATTTGCTATACGTGCACGACGCTGATGTTTATGACATCGTGACCCGGGGCAAATTTCGCGCCATTCAAGGCCAGATTCCAATCACAGTGACAGTGAGGAAGAATTAGATGGGTATGCCGGAATCGCTGGTGTTAATCACTGTCGATTGTCTGCGCGCGGATCACTGCGGTTTTCTTGGGTACCCACGCCCTACCACGCCTTTTCTTGATTCACTGGCTGCTGAGAGTATTGTTGTTCCCCATGCGATTGTCGCAGGAGCGCCAACTTACTATTCTTTCCCCGCCCTCATGGCTTCCCGTTATCCCCTTGCCCTGGGCCGGGATGTGATTGGCTTGGCGCCCGGTGAACCGACGCTCGCTTCTATCTTGAGCGAATCAGGATATGCGACAGGTGCATTTCTTGCAGGAAATCCCTATTTGTCGCGACGGTTCGGCTACGACACCGGGTTTGAAGTTTTTCGCGATTTCCTTGAGGCTAGTGTCGATCCTTTGCCGGAAGATCAAAATACCTTCCAAAGCAGCACTCGATTTGGCCCGCTGAACAGTATGTTGGCAGCAGCCTCACACAGATTGGGCCCGGTTGGCCCTCTGTATGACGAGATTTACTTTCAATATTGCCAGCGACTGGCGAGTCCTCCGGCGGGATCGTTCGATGCCCAGCGTCGTTTTCCAAGTGCAGATGCAATTGTGAATGAAGCGTGTGCGTGGCTCGCCGAAAATAGTGGCCGGCCTTTTTTTCTCTGGTTGCATTTTATGGATCCACATTCTCCATACTATCCAAAGGAAGAAGCACTCAACTGGATGGGAGATGGGGGCCTGCATGCTTCCCGAGCCAGGTACCTGAACTCTTATTGGAATCGTGGCGAGATCGGAGCGAACCGCCTTAAGCGCCATCGGGACGAAGTGATTGCACTCTACGACGCGGGGATTCGATGGGTCGATTCACAGATTGCCGGACTAGTCGATACGCTGCAAGGCTCTCGTTTGTGGGAGAACTGCGCGTTGGTTGTGACGGCGGATCACGGTGAGGAATTTCTCGACCATGGCGGTCGATTTCACCCGCCGTCCAACCTCAAAGAGGAATTAATTCGTGTGCCTCTCCTCTTGCGCGTTCCGGGAGCAGCCGTGGCAGGCCAGTCACAAAGCCCGTTCAGCCTTCTTCATCTGGCTCCTACGCTGCTGGAATCCATCAATATTCCGGTGCCTGGAAGTATTCGAGGGCGTAGCTATTGGAAGAAGTTGCAAAACGGCCAAAACTGGGACGATCCGGCCATCGTCGAGTGTATCCGCGGTTGCACGAATCCCTTTCGCTCTGCTGATCGGTTGGGTGCTCGCATTCTTGCCATTCGCGAGGCTCGATACAAGCTGGTGCTCGATTTCAGTTCTTCAACAGAGCAGCTTTTTGACTTGGAGATCGATCCCGCTGAATTGCATCCGCTAACTCCGAATGAACAGAAGTCGGTGCGTAAGCGGCTGCTGACAAGTGCCCGTCAACATGTGGTGGAATCTGTTCAGTCACGGGATGCGGAGCATCGCCTCGATGCGCGCCTCCGTGATCTTCAGCTAGAATGGGCCCATTCAAACACAAAGATCCCCGCTTAGCATGCCTGCATTTCATGCGCTACCGCACGGTTCCAGTGCGAGGTCCACTTGAAACTCGTTCGCATCCTCGTGGATAGTCTGGCTGATGCGGGCCTTACGAACGCGCAGATGACCAACGCTCGCGAGATCATTCGCCGCTTGGATCCGGCGCGTTTTCATGTGAGTGTTTTCCACGTCGATCAGCCGGACTTCTGGATTGCGGAACGCCCTAATACCACCCTGATCCAGTTGCCGCGAAGACGGCAGACAGTGCGGATTCTGCGGGAGTTTCTTCTCGGGACGGCACGAAATCCTTTTTTATCTGAAGTCCTCTCCCGCAAGCAAATTGTACTTACAGCTGCGTAAAAAATGGAAGGACAACCGCGTGGTGGTCGGGACGGTTGAGTCGCAATCCGATTTGCACAATGAGCCTACTGTCAATCCAGAAGCGATTCACCTGTGGGAGGAGACAATACTGCGCTCCGATTTGTTGTTTAGCAATTCACACTCAGTCCAGCGTAGCCTAGCCGAGGAATATGACTTGCCAAGCGGGGTAGTTCCCACTGGTGTCGATACGAAGTTCTTCACTCCAGCGTGGGACAAGCCGACGAATACTCGGCCTCGCGTCCTGTTTGTTGGGTCTTTGCGCCATTTCAAGCAGCCGCAACTACTTTTGGATGCAGCCACAAAATATCCTCACGCAGACTTTGTAATCGTGGGAGAGGGCTTCATGGCCGAAGAATTGAAGCACCGGATTCGGCATGAAAAGTTAGCGAATGTTCTTATTCAGGGAGCGATGGGAGAAGAGAAACTAAGACAAGAGTATCGAAAAGCCGACATATTCTTGTTTCCCTCCGCATGGGAGGGCTCACCCAAAGTAATTCTTGAAGCCGCCGCCTCCGGCTTGCCGGTGATAGCCCGAAATAACTACGAACCGGAAACGGTAGTCCATGAGAAAACCGGATACCTAGTCGGCTCAGACAATGAATTGTTTGTCCGGCTTGGGCAACTGCTCAACCATCCCGATCTTCGTCAAAACCTTGGACTGGCTGGCCGCAAGCACAGCGAGCAGTTCGACTGGGACATCATTACTCGTCGTTGGGAAGAAATCTTTCTCCGCCTGTCGTCGCAAGAGGTGGGCGACCGCGTAGCATGATTGCGAGTCTTCCCATGCCCGTGGCTGCGAACAACCATCCAAACCATACGCTTCATGTGCTAACTCTGACCCCGTTTTACCCAACGGAGCAAGACGATGCGCAGGGTTGTTTTGTCGCCGAACCACTGTTAGCCATCGAGCAACAGGGAATAGCGAACACTGTATTAGCAGTGCAGCCGTTCTATCGCGCTCGGTCCCATGCCAACACTGCTGTCCTTCCAGCACGGTGGGCTCGCTTTCCGGCGCTTCCGGGCGGGTTTGGTCTTCCCAGTTCCGGAGCTTTTTTGTTCGCCAGCATTTTGCGAAGAGTGCGTGAGATTCATCGTGCCAATCCGGTGCATGTCATCCACGCTCACTCTGCTCTGCCCTGTGGACATGCGGCCGTCTTGCTCAGTCGTGAATTGGGCATTCCTTTTGTGGTCACCGTGCATGGTCTGGACGCGTTCTCGACCAACCAGGTCAGAGGATATGGAGGTAACTGGTGTAAACGAATTTCGCGGTTGGTATATCGTGCGGCGAAAAGTGTAATTTGCGTGAGCGAAAGGGTCCGCGATCAGGTACTGGAGGGTGCGGCCGTTCCGGTCAACACTACTGTGATTTATAACGGCGTGGATCCCCAAGTATTTGCCCCAGCGAGAGATGTCAGTGTTTCGGAAACAATCCTCAGTGTCGGCAATTTGATCCCCAGCAAAGGCCACGAATCGCTGCTGCGAGCGTTTGCCGCCGTCCATAGGCAGTTTCCGGCTTCCTCCTGCGAAATCATTGGCGATGGATCGGAGCTTCCGCGCCTGCACTTACTGGCGACAGAACTGAATATTGACGAAAAGGTTCACTTTTGGGGACGCCAGAGTCGAAGTCAGGTGGCGGACGCTATGCGACGCTGCACTCTTTTCGCACTGCCCAGCCGATATGAAGGTTTGGGGTGTGTTTATTTGGAAGCGATGTCCACGGAAAAACCCGTAATCGCCTGCCGCGGACAGGGAATTGAAGAAATCGTCCAGCATCGCGGTAACGGTTGGCTCGTGGGCCCAGATAATCTGCCGGATTTGACGGACGCACTCAACGTGTTACTTAAAGATGCGCAGCTGCGAGGCCAGATCGGGGACGCGGCACGGCAAACGATCTTGCAAGGCTTCACGCTCGCACATCAGGCAGAACAGCTGGCCCGGCTTTATAGAGAGTGTGTGGAATGAAGCGCAAGCTCGTCATTCTGAGCGAGATTATTGCTCCCTACCGGATTCCGGTTTTCAATGCGTTGGCGCGGCACGAAAACGTTGATCTGCATGTGATTTTCCTGGCGGAAACGGATCCCGCGCTGCGGCAATGGCATGTCTATAAAAACGACATTCACTTTTCCTATCAGGTGCTTCCATCCTGGAGGCGACGAATAGGAAATCACAATATTCTGTTGAACCGTGGGTTGACGTCAGCCTTGCGTACGGCATCTCCGAACGTGATTCTTTGCGGTGGCTACAACTACCTCGCCTCCTGGCAGTCGTTATTTTGGGCTCGCCGCCATCGTGTACCTTTTTCGTTATGGGTGGAGAGTACGACAAGGGACTTACGCTCTGGTTCTCGCTTGGTAAAATTCTTGAAAGCGAAATTCATGCATCAATGTGCCGCATTCGTGGTTCCGGGTAAATCATCATTTGAATTCGCGATGAGTTATGGAGCGCCGGAGGAAAGTATCTTTACCGCACCCAACGCTGTAGATACCAAATTCTTTGCCGAACGGGCTGATACCGTGCGACGGGATGCGGCCACACATCGCCGGATGTTGCGCCTGCCCTCGCGCTTCTTTCTGTTCGTGGGAAGGCTGGTTCGCGACAAAGGAGCATTTGATCTTCTCCAGGCGTATGGGACGCTCTCTTCGCAACTCAGAGCAGAAATTGGTCTTGTCCTGATAGGAGACGGTGCTGCACGGTTGGTACTTGAGCAGCAAGCCAAAGCAATCGCACCTGGAACAGTTCGCTTTCCGGGTTTCGTTCAGCGAGAACAGTTGGCGAGCTATTACGCATTGGCGGAGACATTTATTTTTCCCACGCATACTGATCCCTGGGGTTTGGTGGTGAATGAAGCCATGGCGTGCGGTCTTCCAGTGATTTCTACCAGCGTTGCGGGCTGTGTGGCGGACTTAGTTGAAGACCGCTGGAATGGCCGCGTGGTTGCAACGGGAGACAGCCTGCAATTGGCATCCGCAATGGCAGAACTGGCAACTGACGCCGAGCTACGTTCCCAGATGCAGCAACGCGGCCGTGAGCGCATCCTCCGCTACTCGCCTGAAGCATGCGCTGCCGGTATCGCCACCGCGATTAACTTTTTGGAGTCCAGTTCTCGTGAATAGTCGCCTATTCAAAATGTCGCTGCCGATCTCTGCAGGCTTCGGAGTTTTGTTCGTCGCCTATTTAGTGATTTTCCGGCCAGACTATCTTCTCAGCGCCGAGAATTTAGGAATGCTGATCTTCCTGCAGGTGGTGGCGGTGGTTCTCTGGAAATTTCAGGAGAGATTTTTCCCTTTTCTGATACTCATTTTTGTGGCCGCAGCCACGACTGTACCTTTCCAATCCGCATGGGTTTCGGGGCGCTGGTTCATCCTCGGAGTAGGCGCGCTTGCGGGTTGTCTCATCGGTCTTAAGAATCGCCCGCATTCCATCGGTACCTTTCAAATTGTGGCGCTCTGCTGCGTGCTGGCAGCACTGTTTTCTGTCAATGCGCCTGCGTATTCGAGCCAGGCATTTCTCAAGGCGCTGAGCTTACTACTTCTTTTTGTTTACGGATCATTTGGGGCCCGTCTGGCCGTTGCCGCTCGTATGGAGCAGTTTCAGGCAGGATTGCTTATTGGATGCGAACTGTTGATTTACTTAATTGCCGGCATGTACCTCATCTTGCGACTTGAATTCCTGGGCAATCCGAATTCATTAGGTGCTGTGATGGGCGTGGTTGCCATGCCCCTAATGTTGTGGGGGATCATTGTTAGCGACCGCATTCTAGTGCGTAGGCGGAGAGTTTTTGCGTTCCTGTTGGCCTTGTTTTTGTTGCTCAGCAGTTATTCCCGTGCCAGCATCGCGGCAGCCGGCATTTCTTGTGTCCTGCTATGTCTGGTTTTGCGTCGCTACAAGTTGCTGGTGAAGGGTGGTGTGATCGCTGTATTAGCGGCAATATTGGTTGTCGCGATCGCGCCTCCGCAAGAAGAGCCCTCCGACTCGGTTACAACGGCTTTTCTTTATAAGGGACATCAAGGCACAGGCTTTATGGACTCCCGAAAGTCGGTATGGCAAGAAACATTAGTCACGATTCAGGAACATCCCTGGTTAGGAACCGGGTTTGGAACGATTAGTTCGAGCTTCGATACGGGAGAGATCGCGGGCACGTTTGCTTCCAGCAGCAAGATCACGCGAGAACATGGCAACAGCTATCTGGCTATTATCGCGGGGGTCGGATTATTGGGGGTGGCTCCATTCTTAACGCTTGTTCTCTTGGTCGGAACTTACGCCGCCAGAACGCTCATATGGACTCGGAAAGGTCACAATCTGTCCTCTCTTGCACTCCCGATTGCCGTTGTGATGGTCGCTGGTTTAATCCATGCTGGCTTTGAGGATTGGCTCTTCGCAGTCGGCAACTATCTCTGCGTTTTTTTCTGGAGTCTCGCCTTTATATTGGTGGACCTTCTCCCCGCCAGTGAACCAACCCGGGCATACTCGATCGCACGCGCCGGGTCCCCGTCTCGTGTGGACGGACTAGGTACAATTTTGTCTGCCCGATGATCCATCTTTTCCTCAACGGGCTGGCGGCGAGTGCCGGCGGAGGCCTGACTTATCTGCGAAACGTATTGCCCCGGTTGTCGGCCAGAAAAGACACTCATACCACCGTCGTACTGAGCCCACAATTGCGGCATGAATTACAAAGCCTGCCAAACGTTTCCTTTTTGGAAATCCCCATGCCGGGCGGTTCCGCCCGGCGGTTCTGGCATGAGCAGGCGGTTCTTCCGCGGTTGATTCGGGAGAGTGGAGCGGATGCGTTGGTTTCTGCTGGAAATTTCGCTCTCCGGAAATCGCCGGTGCCCCAGATATTGCTGTCACGCAATTCGCTCTACCTGTCCGACGACTTCTTTCGTGATCTTCTGGGCCGACAGGACTATCGGCTCTGGTTGGATACGCATATCAAGGGCATCCTCGCTAAACGATCCGTCGAGTGGGCAGATTGCACAGTAGCGCCAAGCCGGGCATTTGCGGAAGAGTTGGAGCATTGGACTGGGAAGGAGGTGACCTGCATCTATCATGGTTTTGATCACGACACCTTCTTCGGGGATGAATCGAGGTTAGCCTCAGAACTTGAGCAGAAACTCGATGTTGACGAGGGAACATTGCGCCTGTTGTTCGTGAGCCATTACAACTACTATCGGAATTTCGAGACTCTGTTTCGTGCTGTGCCGCTGATCCGCGACAGTTTGGGTGGGCGAAAGGTCAAGATATTCCTTACCTGCACTCTGCGTTCTGAGGACAATCCAGGTTCCTATCGTGTTGAAAGAGCGTTTGCTCTCATCAAGCAGCTTGGCATTCCTGAAAATGTGGTCGAACTCGGAACTGTGCCCTACCCACAATTACATCGTGTGTATCGGGCTTGTGACATTTATGTTACTCCGGCCTATGCCGAGACTTTTGCCCATCCTCTAGTAGAAGCGATGGCCAGCGGCTTGCCGGTAGTGGCTTCCGATTTGCCAGTGCATCGTGAGATCTGCAATGCGGCGGCAGCCTACTTTCCAACGTTTTCTCCCTCTGAGCTGGCAAACAAAATTGTTCAAGTCGCGAACTCAGTTGAGCTCCGACGGGAGATGGCGGAGCTCGGGCGGCAGAGGTCTTCAGCTTTCTCCTGGACTGAACATGTGGATGAACTGATTAGATTGGCGATGCGGGTCACCGGGAAATGAGATGAATAACATTCACCAGGCCAATAGCCGAGAAGGCAGCGAGTACGGGTGTGACAAGACTTAGAAACCAAAGCAGGTAGCGCGATTTGGGTATCCAAGGCAGCAAAGCAAGAACGACAAAGGGAACAATCGGTATGGCGAAGCGAGGGAATGTTCCACGCGCCCAATAAGGAAGGTTGTAAGAACAAATCGCCAACAAATAACCTGCCGCAAAGAGTATTTCCACGGGATGAGATTTCCAGTACTCCCGGAGGCTTGATCGCATCAGCATCGCAAAGGCTCCGGCGAGCGTAAAACAAATCCAGCCGAACGTAAAAATCAGATTGGTCAACGGCGCTGGATACATGAATGTGCCCTTGATGATTGCATAGAACGGTATCCCGAACAGCGCAGGTCCGGTCTGGTTGGGCTGTTGATAACTGTGTACGGTTGCCCATGGGTCCCCAAATTGCACCCATAAAGGCCATGCATAGGCGACTCCGACTGCCAGCCCAATCACGACGGCAACCGCGAATTTCTTATATTCACGTTTCCACAGCAATGTGATTCCGATGCCTACCAGCGCCACGAACCCGAGCGGGCGCACTACTGTACTCAAAGAAGCCAAAGTGGCCGCCCAAAACCACCTGTTTTGCCTCGCCATGAGGAATGCCCCAAAAAGCAACGCCACAAATAAAGGTTCAGACCCCCCAAGAAACGAACGCTGCAACCAGTCAAAGTTAAGTAACGAGAAAAATCCTGCAACCCAGGCGCCCCAAAGCCGGTAAGCAAGGATGGCGCCAACGAAATATGAGAGGAACGAAATCAGGAGCAGAGCGGTGCGGTCTGAAACTCGTGTCAGGGTTGAGATGGCAGCCATCAAATACGGCAGCCCCCAGAACTGTTTCACCGTGAGTCCATGGAAATTCCAATGCCGTATGGCGGATGCCAC
This sequence comes from Terriglobia bacterium, assembly GCA_963723765.1. Taxonomy (GTDB): domain Bacteria; phylum Acidobacteriota; class Terriglobia; order Terriglobales; family Acidobacteriaceae; genus DATBAX01. The sequence goes on from CAVRSD010000004.1 coordinate 136,010, forward strand.
TGACATGTATGCCGAGCTATCAGCAAAGTTGTCGACCGCTCCAAAGTAGCCTTTAAATAAGCAGATTACGATTACGAAGACCAGGCAAGCCACGCCCGCCATGGCCAGCACCTCGCGTTGCGACGGTTTCTGGCTGGAGATCGCAGAAGACCGAATTGGTGCGACTTGTGTCAGGAGCGCTCCACGGTCATCCCCAAGTGTGTGCGGCTAGTATGCACTGGCGAGATCATGTTGACCAGACGTGGAGGAACAGACCGAATCTGAATTGGCACATAGGATAACCTTCCGCTTCGGGCATGGTCGGAATTCTTTTCAGGTATCTGCGGAAAGTCTTGGCGATCCCGTCCATGCGTGATATGAAGACTTGGACAACAAATCTTTCTTACCAGTAGCGGGAAAATAGCTTATGAGGTTGGCGGTGGTATCAGAATCAAGAACGGAATCGCAAGATCTGACCGCTCGGGGAGCTGAGACGATAGAGCTCTCGGTGGTGATGCCGTGTTTGAACGAAGCGGAAACGCTGGAGACCTGCATCCTGAAAATCCAGAAGGCGTTTCACGAAAGCGGTGTGTTTGGCGAAATCGTCGTGGCCGACAATGGCAGCACCGACGGCTCGCCTGAAATCGCCATCCGGCTGGGTGCGAGGGTCGTCAATGTCAAGGACCCCGGCTACGGGAACGCCCTCATGGGAGGCATTGCGGCCGCGTCTGGCAAATACATCATCATGGGCGACGCCGACGCCAGCTACGATTTCGCTCACATTCCCCGCTTCCTGATGCAACTACGGGCGGGTGCTGATCTGGTGATGGGAAATCGCTTTAAGGGTGGAATTCAACCAAATGCCATGCCACCGCTTCACAAATATCTGGGCAACCCTCTACTCACCAAGATCGGGCGCCTCTTTTTTGGCGGGACTTGTGGACGACTTTTATTGCGGCCTCCGAGGTTTTACGAAAGAAGCGTATCAGGGCATGGATTTGCGGACGACAGGAATGGAGTTCGCAACCGAGATGGTCGTAAAGGCAACTCTCCTGCGAATGAAAGTCACTGAAGTTCCGACCACTCTCTCGCCGGACGGACGCACGCGTCCACCCCATCTTCGGACTTGGCGAGACGGCTGGAGAACTCTGCGTTTTTTCCTCCTCTATAGTCCGCGGTGGTTGTTTTTGTATCCGGGTCTGGCTCTGATGCTGGCCGGTCTCGGAGTTGGTTTGTGGCTGCTGCCCGGCCCTAGAAAAGTCGGCAGCGTAATATTCGATGTCCACACTCTCCTGTACGCTGCGATTGCAGTCTTGCTGGGCTTCCAGGCAATTGCATTTGCAGTTTTCACCAAGTTTTTCGCCATTTCTGAAGGGCTGCATCCTCCGGACCCGATGTTGGATCGGCTGTTTCGCTACATCAATCTCGAACTGGGCCTATTGGTGGGAACGATCCTCGCGATTACCGGATTCGGAGTTTCGGTTTACGCTGTAAGGGTGTGGAGCGTACACAATTTCGGCCCGCTCGACATGTCTCACACTCTTCGCCTTGTGATTCCAGCTGCCCTATCTCTGACGCTGGGCGTGCAAACGATTTTCTCCAGTTTCTTTCTGAGTGTGTTGGGAATGCGCCGCCGATGAGTAGCGCTCCGGAATTTGACCAGCACGCGGATACTTACGATACTGAACTAAATCAGGGATTATCCGTAAGCGGGGAAGATAAAGAATATTTTGCCAAGGGAAGGGTCCAGTGGTTACAGCAGTGCCTTGAACGATTACACCAACAGCCCAGCTCCGCCATTGATTATGGTTGTGGAATTGGCGATACAACAGCTCTACTTCGCGATACCTTCCACCTCACCTCTGTTTTAGGCCTAGATGTGTCGGTACGCTCTTTAGATCTAGCGCGGCTCAAGCACGCCGGCAAAGAGTGCAGTTTCGCCAGCTTCGAGAAATACATTCCTGAGGCAACCGCGGACCTCGTTTATTGCAACGGTGTTTTCCATCACATTCCACTCGAGATGAGAACTTCTGCCGTGGACTATGTTTTTCGCTGCCTTCGTCCTGGAGGAATATTTGCGCTATGGGAAAACAATCCCTGGAATCCTGGGACGCGATACGTAATGTCGCGAATTCCGTTTGATCGCGATGCTGTAACAATCGCGCCTCCGCAAGCTGTGGAACTGCTTCAAGCGAGCGGATTTCAAATTGTCGGGGTAAATTATTTGTTTTTATTCCCCCGGTTTCTCAAGTCGCTGCGGTTTCTGGAACCGTATGTCAGCCGTGTTCCCATGGGTGCTCAATATCAGGTTTTGTGCAGAAAACCCGGTTAAGACGCCTTATTCGTCTCGGAACGACTAAGTGAAACCGCATAAAGTAAAAGGAGTGACAGCAGCAGGAGGGCCCATATTTCATGGGGCATCACTAGTGTGTTCCACCACCATGCGCTTGCTATTGAAGCCGGAATTCTGCCATCCTCCGCGAATGTTTGCAGCAAAACCGCACCAGGGATGGCAAACGGCAGCATGAACAAGAGGCACAGCCACTCCAGTTTTCCAAAGCGTGCTTTCGATAACACCCAGCAAAGCGGGAACACCAGCAGGGTCGCGTCGTAGTTTCTATGGTAGGTGGGAAGCAAGCTCAGAACGACCATGCTGCTAAGGAGCAGCAATTCAGGGATCCGCGATTGCCGCCTGAATCCCAACCAAATCCAACTCCCAACGAGAGCTGAACCCGTCAGCAACGCGCCAGCCTCCGCTGCAGTGGTACCACCCAGCAAGATATAAAAAAGTACCTGGAGATTAATGAGCGTGAATCGAATCGGATCTGTGCCGGTAAAGTCCACTGTCTTGTTGTCCGATGCGAATCCCCTGGCGTTGCTCAGGTAGTCCTGCCACCAGGCCACTCCGCTTATTTCGAGGCGTAATATTCCGATCATCAGCACCAATGCCCCAACACTGGCAACCACCAGCACGATGCGCCATCGTTTCCGGAGAAGATAGTAGAGAATGAACCAGAGACCAAGTTGAGGCTTAAGACAGGTCGCCACTCCCAGCAGGATTCCTGCGGCTGTTTCTTTCCCCTGATTCGCAGCCCAGACGGCGACGCAGCAGAGTGCAATCGCAGGGATACTCACATTTGCCACGGCGATTCCGGTATGCAATGGGGCGAGTGCCAGCGTCAGGGCTGCGAATAGGCATTTGTGCAGCCGCGTAGCCAATCCCCCGAAAGAGGCCAGCGACAAGATAATAGGTAGAACCGAGAACCCTTCTATTAGGGTCCAGACCATATGAGCGATGGACCATGGAAGAGCCGCGATCGGTGAAACGATGACGAGGGTAGTCAAGGGATAAGGCGAATGAGTTCCGATATTTGCAGTAGTGGGCGAGTCCCCGGTAGCCTGCCGTGCTAGAGCGGCAAAGTTCTTGGGGCTGTACGGATCAATGCCCCTAATCCAAGCGCGGGACGGGATGTCCACTTGTGTGATGTCGCTCCACTGGGATCCCTCCCTGAAAAAACGCACCGGCCCTCGCAGCACGTACTCAGCGCTGGCGGCGACCAACAAGATGCTAACCAGGATGACTTTCCAATTGAGTCGGGCAAGCGTTGGCGGCAAGAGTTCCTCGGATGGTTCGAGCACCAATTCTACCGTCAGACGCACCATTCACAGTCTGGATCTTCTGCTACCATCCTCCCAATCTTTTCAGGGCTTGGAATTTCGAGAGTTTTTCTTTGGGAAGCTGCTGCGTCGAGGACACACCTAAGAATGATTGGCTGAGAAACCATCATGTGCGGAATTGTTGGCATCCTCGCGCGCAATACGACTGTTGCCCCTGACCTCCTGGAGCGGGCCACGGCTTCGCTCGCGCACCGCGGGCCCGATGATTCGGGCACCATCATTATTCGAGAGAACAGCCCAGCGCCAGTTGAAATTGGCCTGGGCAATCGGCGTCTCGCCATTCTCGATCTTTCTCCGCTGGGTCATCAGCCCATGCAAGACCGCGAAACCGGAAACTGGATTGTCTACAACGGCGAAATTTATAACTTCCGCGAGGTTCGCAAGAAACTGGAGAATCTCGGGGCAAGCTTTCAAAGCGATTCCGACACGGAAGTCTTGCTAAAAGCCTACGGACGTTGGGGGGAAGATTGTCTGCGGGAATTTCGTGGCATGTTCGCGTTCGCCATCTGGGACGCGCAACGGCATCGGCTATTCCTGGCTCGCGATCCCATGGGGATCAAGCCATTGTATTACGGTTCCTTTGGTCAGCATTTTCTTTTTGCATCAGAAATTAGAACACTGCTAGGGACTGGGCTCGTTCCGCGACGGCTCGATCCCGCTGGTGTGGCCAATTACCTGGCGTTTGGTTCGCTCTATGACCCGATTTCTTTGATCCAAGGCGTTTCAGTATTGCCACCCGGCCATTTTATGGTTTGGGAAAATGGCAACGTGCAGGAGGGTGAGTATTGGGACTTGGTTACCCAGAGCAGTAAAGCAGCGGTCGAGGCAAGTATCGGCTGTAGCCCGATGGAACGCAGCAAGCTTGCAGATGACCTCTCTGCCACTATCGATGAATCGGTCCGCATGCAGACGGTCAGCGATGTTCCGGTCGGAGTGTTTCTTTCCGGCGGCATCGACTCCAGCAGCCTGGTCGGCCTGCTGCGCCGAAGTGGATTGCAGCTCAGTACATTCTCCATCGTTTTTCGAGAAGCGGATTACAGTGAAGCCGAATATTCGCGCCTGGTCGCTAACAAATTCGGCACCGACCACCACGAGATTCTTTGTTCCCAGCACGACGCGCTCGAGGCCGTGCCCAAAGCGATCGAAGCCATGGACCAACCCACCATTGATGGTCTCAACACATACTTCGTTTCGCGACAGACACGCGCAGCAGGAATTAAGGTTGCACTCTCTGGCCTGGGTGGCGACGAAATGTTCGCAGGATACTCGAACTTTCAGACAGTTCCCCGCATGGAACGCTTCGGTGGCTATTGGAGGCGACTGCCGAATGTTATTAAGGGACCTCTGGCCGATGCTTACGCACTACTCTCGCCTAATACCGACCAAAGTCGGAAGCTCGTTGCGCTGGCACGAACGAATAGTCGCATACTTCATCCCTACTTCCTGGCACGTATGCTGTTCACTCCTGAACAGAGTGATTCGCTCTTGGCTGCTTACGATGCCGTGACAGCGGAACGATCGCAAGAATCCTTGCGAGAGAACCTCAATCGTGCTCGCGATCTCGATCCAGTTAATCGTGTCTCCTATCTTGAGGCACGCTGTTACATGCTCAATACGCTGTTAAGAGATTCTGACGTGATGAGTATGGCTCACGGACTCGAAGTACGAGTTCCATTGATCGATCATCATCTGGCTGAAAAGCTGTTTGCCCTTCCGGGCGACTGGAAACTGGATGCCCATACGCCGAAACCGCTGCTGGTAGCCGCGCTTCGCGGGGAGTTGCCACATGAAATTGTTCACCGTCGTAAGCGCGGATTCACCCTTCCTTTCGAACACTGGTTGCGCGATGAATTGCATACCGGCGTGGAGACGACTCTGCAGAACATTGCCGACGGCCCCCTGGCCTCGGTGCTGAATGCTCAGGCTGTATGGGAAGTCTGGCAGAATTTCCAGAAGGGGCATACGTCCTGGTCTCGTCCCTGGGCGCTCTATGTTCTGCAGCGTTGGTGCGAACTGCATTCAGTCACTGTTTAGCTGCCGGAGATTAGAACAGGTCCGGGTTTCCGTCCAGAGATCAGTAGAAACAGTCCCCACTTGCGCGCGAATGTGCGTGCTACCGCGCGAGGGTAGAGTTTCCAAGCCAGGCGATAGAAGGACGATTGGAACCGAGCGGAAGGGCGATTGAGCAACAGGTCGCCGGGACTGAAGACCTGGCGCATCACGATTTCCTCGAAGCCCTCAAACAGAGCACGCGCTTCCGCTTGCGTGTAAGTCTTGGTGCCGGGACTCTCGAGATGGTCATACACGGTCTGGCGCACCGACTTGCCACGGAAGAGCCCATACCGCAACCAGAGCATTACTCCCGTCAGTGATGGATGGTGATAGACCATGATCCGGGCTTGCCCGCCGGGTTTTAGCACCCTCCAGGCTTCACTCAGGCATCGGGCTGTATCGGGACTGTGATGCATGACGCCGTAAGAATAGACCACGTCAAACGTATGGTCAGGGAAATGGCAGGTGCTCGGCGTCGGCGACCCGCAGATCTGGTTTGAACCCAGCTAGTTCGCATCTCCTGCGGGCGCGATCGAGCGACGCAGACGACAAGTCCACTCCTGTCGCTTGAGCCCCAGCCTTCAACCACTCGAGGTAGTCCGCACCCATACCGACGCCAACCTCGAGCACTCTGAGACCACTTGCTGTAGCGAATTGGGCAAATTCTGGGATATATGGTTCAAGGGTGTAGCGGGCGCGGGCATGGGAGTCGAAGTCCTCCGGAGTTTCCAGATAACGCGTACCGCATGGGTCGGAGTTCCAGAACTCGCGGACTTCGTCCTTCAACTCAGGAATGGATCGAGCATTAGCCATGTTGCTTGAGCCGGATATTAACATAGCCTCGACGAGGCACTCGGCGCGGTACTGGGGGATGCCGTTGCGTTCAAGTAAGATTGATTGCAATTCATTCATACGCGAAATGCTGAATTTAGAGGAAGTCACGCTGTTGCAGAGTTCGGGATTGGCGGCGCTCTTGCCCGTGAGCGTGATCGTCCCAGTGCGGAACGAAGCTCGCAACCTGCCCCGCTGCCTGGAATCGTTGCGCGGATTCGGTGAGGTGTATGTAATCGACTCACACAGCACCGACGAAACTACGGACATTGCCAGCTCTTATGACGCCAAGACCATGCAGTTTTACTACGAAGGCGGTTGGCCGAAGAAGCGCCAGTGGGCTATGGATTCGCTGCCCCTTGCCTACGATTGGATCTTGCTGGTGGATGCCGACGAAGCGCTGACGCCTGAACTCACCGAAGAAATCAAGCAGGCCATCCAGGATCCTCGCTTCGACGGCTACCACATTTCACTGCAGATGTTTTTCCTGGGAAAGGCGCTGCGCCACAGTGGCGCCAGCTTTGACAAGCTCTCGCTCTTTCGGCAGGGTAAAGGACACTTCGAGTGCCGCCTCAAAGATCAGGACACTTCGATGTGCGACATGGAGGTGCATGAGCATGTCGTAGTCGATGGCGTGACAGCCAAACTGAAGAACCCACTTCTTCATCACAATGTTGAATCGCTCTCGCACTATATCCAGAAACATAATGAGTACTCCAACTGGGAAGCGCGGGTATGGTTGCAGGGTGAAGCAAGTTCTGGCGAATTGCCGCCTTCCTTGTTCGGGACGCAGGCCCAACGGCGCCGCTGGCTCCGAAAGAAATTGTTCGGCATTCCAGGATCTCCAATTCTGTTTTTTATCTACAAGTACATTTTTCGTTTGGGATTCCTGGACGGCGTGCCGGGGCTGATTTACTGTGGTTTCCAAGGCCTACAGTTTTTTCACATCAAGGCCAAAATCTACGAATTGACGCGTAAGGGCTGACGATCTCATATGTGTGGTATCAGTGGTCTGGTCAATTGCGGGGATAGAGAAACGCTCGGGCGGATGACGTCCGTGCAAGCCCACCGCGGGCCTGACGATGCCGGTTTGTGGGAACAACGGTTTCCCGATGGAACCTACATCGGGCTGGGCAGCCGGCGCCTGGCCATCATTGATCTATCTCCCAGTGGGCACATGCCGATGTGCAACGAGGACCGAACCGTCTGGATCACCTACAACGGGGAGATTTACAACTTTGGGGAATTGCGGCGCGAACTGCAGTCCAAGGGCCATCACTTCGCTTCGGACACCGATACGGAAGTTGTGCTTCACCTCTACGAGGAAGAGGGCCCGGATTGCGTAAAGCGGCTGAATGGGATGTTCGCTTTTGCCATTTGCGATCTACGGTCAGGCAGACCAACACTATTCCTGGCGCGCGACCACTTCGGGGTAAAACCGTTTTATTATTCACAGCAGGGCCGGCGGTTTGCCTTTGCCTCCGAGATTAAAGCGCTGCTCGAAGTTCGGGGAATTGAAGCTGAGCTGGATCCGGAAGCGCTGCATCAGTATTTAACTTTTCTCTGGGTGCCTGATCCGAAGACGATGTTTCGCGGAATATTCAAGCTCCCCGCGGGGCATCATGCCATCTTTCGCGACGGGCAGCTCACAGTCACGAAGTATTGGGATTTAACCTTTCCCCCTGCATGCGCTACTTATGCTCGTTCGGAAAATGATTTGGCGGAAGAAATTCGCGAGCGCTTTCGAACTTCGGTTGAATCGCAGATGGTGAGTGACGTCCCGGTTGGCGCATTTCTTAGCGCAGGCTTGGATTCATCGAGTATTGTGGCCATCATGGCACGCGCTAACCGGCAGCCGGTGCGAACTTATACCATTACGTATCCGAAAAAATATCGTGTTGGTGAAACCGCGCTTGATGATCCTGATGTTGCTGCCCGCCTGGCGCGACAACTGGGATGCGAGCATCATGAGATCGTGGTTGAGCCTGACGTGGTGGATCTGTTGCCAAGACTCACCTGGCACATGGACGAGCCGACCGCCGATCCGGCCATCCTTGCCGCGTACTTGGTTTGTCGCGAGGCGAGCAAGCAGTCAACCGTGCTGCTATCCGGCGTGGGAGGCGACGAACTTTTTGCGGGATATCGCAAACACGCCGCCCACTACTGGGCGCAAGCCTATCAGAAGGTCCCCGCTGGGCTGCGCCGCATGCTTGATCCGGCATTAGGCTATGCACCCAGCCTGCGGAACACAGCGCTGAAGGGAAGCGTGCGTCTGGCGAAGAAGATGGCCCGCAGTGCTTCATTGCCGCCGGCAGAACGCTTTGTGATGAACTGTACTTATCTCGACGCCGAGCAAAAGGCGAGCCTCTACGCACCCGCCTTGTGGAATGAAGTGAGCGGTTCCGATGCCTCCGTCCGTCATCGTGCCAGTTTTGCCCAAGTGCAGGATGCCGACTTCCTGAACCAGATGCTCTACCTTGACACCAAAATTTTCATGGCCAGTTTGAACCTGACTTACAACGATAAAATGAGCATGGCATCGTCGGTCGAGGTCCGCGTACCGTTTCTTGATCGGGAATTCGCTGAGTTCGTTGCTTGGAATGTGCCGCCCGACCTCAAGATCAAAGGCTTCGTCCGTCCGACGACCAAGTACATTCTCCGCAAAGCGATGCAAGACGTGCTGCCCAAGGAAGTGCTAAAGCAGCCGAAAGCGGGTTTTGCCGCTCCAGTGGATTATTGGCTGGCACACGATCTGAAAGAAATGGTCGACGATTTGCTTTCCGAATCGCGTATTCGAGATCGCGGACTTTTTCGTCCGGAAGCTGTTCGAACGTTGGTAGACGAGCATCGTCGAGGTGAGCAAGACTGGTCCATGCAGATCTGGCAATTCCTGACCCTGGAGCTGTGGATGCAAACGTTCCTCGACGGTGGAGCAAAACAGATTGCCATCGACATGATTCACCCACAGCAGGCGGCGACGGCATGAAGCAGGTTCTGCAACATGCGCGCACCGGCCAAATCGCAGTCACCGAAGTTCCCGTGCCCAAGCTGCTTCCGGGATGCGTTCTGGTTCGCATCGCGGCCTCGCTGGTTTCCGCGGGGACGGAACGCGCGTCATCCGAGTTTGCCAGCAAGAATCTGTTTCAGAAAGCGAAAGCTCGCCCCGACCTGGTCAGCGAAGTCCTCAATAAAGTTCGCCGAGACGGCCTTCTCTCCGCGCTTTCCGCCGTCCGCAGTCGTCTCGATCAGCCTGGTGCTCCGGGTTACAGCAGTGCCGGAACCATTGTCGGAGTTGGAGAAGGCGTCACCGATCTAAGAGTTGGCGATCGCGTTGCCTGCGCTGGGGCTGGCTATGCAGTGCATGCCGAGCTGGTGTGCGTACCTCGGCTGCTGGTTGCGAGAATTCCGTCCGATTCAACTATAAATTTCGACGAGGCTGCATTCACCACAGTTGGAGCGGTCGCATTGCATGGCATCCGTACCGCCGAAGTAAAGCTGGGAGACGTTGTCGCAGTCGTCGGGCTTGGCTTACTCGGACAGTTAACTGTACAAATGCTAAAAGCCGCTGGCTGCCGCGTCCTGGGAATGGATCTCGTTCCCGCACGAGCGGAACTGGCATTGCGCACCGGCGCTGATAGCGTAAGCACTTCCGTCGATGAATTCCGCAGCCTGTGCTTGCAGCGTTCAGGAGGCTATGGTGTCGACGAAGTTTTAATCACCGCCGAAACTCCCAGCAGCCATCCCGTAAATCTGGCCGCCGAATTGGCGCGTGATCGCGGAGTCGTGGTGGCTGTCGGCACTGTCGGAATGGAACTTCGGCGCAAACTCTACTACGAGAAAGAACTCGATTTCCGAATTTCGCGATCGTATGGACCCGGCCGCTACGACTCCGCTTATGAACAAAAAGGTCGCGATTATCCCATCGGCCATGTGCGCTGGACCGAAACCCGCAACATGGAAGCCTTCCTCCAACTTCTGGCGGAAGGCAAACTGGATGTTCAGGCATTGATTACCCACCGGTTCCCCATAGAAAGAGCACGAAGCGCCTACGAGCTCATCAGCGGGGAGGGCGAAGAACCTTCGCTTGGAGTACTGATTATCTATCCTCAGAACTCGGAAGAACCCAAACAGAGTCATCGTCTCGAACTAGTGAAATCATCCGCAGTCTCGCTTCCGAGCGAGAGATCTGTTGCCATTGGTCTGCTGGGTGCTGGCGTTTTTGCCACGAGTACCCTTGTCCCCGCAATGAAACACATCGGCAAAGCACGTTTCGTAGGTGTTTGCGCCGCGAATGGATCCCATTCTCGTCAAGCTGCGGAGAAATTTGGCTTCGAGTACTGTGCGACTGACGAGCAGCAAATCATCGACGATCCCAACGTAAATACAATTGTGGTCGCGACTCGACATCACTTGCACGCACCCCAAGTCTTATCGGCCGTGAAAGCTGGCAAACACATCTTCTGCGAAAAACCGCTTTGCCTTGCCGAAGCAGAACTCTCCGCAATCGTTCGCGCGTATTCGGGTGCGTCGAGAAAGCCTTTGCTGATGGTCGGTTTCAACCGTCGGTTTGCGCCCATGGCGATGCGGATGAAATCTTTCCTGGACGAAATCCATGAACCGCTGGCGTTACATTACCGGATAAACGCAGGCGCGATTCCACGCGATCATTGGGTGCAAGATTCGGAGCAAGGCGGCGGACGTATTCTCGGCGAAGTCTGTCATTTTGTGGATTTTCTGGCGTTTCTGGCTGGCGCACCACTGATTGAGGTACAAACGCGTGCACTCGCCAACCTTGGGCAGTACGCGAGCGACAACATCGTTATCGCACTGCAATTCGCCAATGGATCACAGGGAACCATCAGCTATCTGGCGAATGGCGACCGCAGCTATTCGAAAGAGAGGTTAGAAATCTTCGGTGGCGGGGCCGTTGCCGTGTTAGAAGACTTCCGCAGCCTCGAACTAGTTCGTCACGGCCACAAGCAGGTTTTCCGATCACGCTTGCGTCAGGACAAAGGTCATCGTGGCGAGTGGCAGGCATTTGCGAATGCGATCCAATCGGGAGGCGAGGCCCCAATTTCCCTCACAGACATTGTGTCTACGACTTTATCGACGTTTCGCATCGTGGATTCGCTTTGTTCTGGACAATCGGTTGCTGTCGATTCGGCGGCGTTCTTAAGCTCAAACTCATCTTTATCTTTGAACTGCGCTGATTCATGATCGAGGCGAGGATTGCATTTCTCTCATGCTGATTCTAGGCCTCAACATGTTTCACGCCGATGCGTCAGCCATCATTATTCTCGATGGTGAGGTCGTTTTTGCCATCGCTGAAGAACGTCTGAACCGCATCAAACATTTCGCAGGGTTTCCCGCACTAGCCGTACAAGCCTGTCTGGATGCGGTCGGTGCAAAGATTAGCGATGTCGATCACATTGCCGTTGGTCAGGACAGTGATGCCAACCTGACCAAAAAAGTTCAGTATGCTCTCGCCAATCCGGCCAAGATTCTGAACTTCATCAAGCTTCGTCAGCGCAAGGAGGCCATGCGCGACGTGCGATCGTTACTGGCCAAGGCGTTTGAAGTCTCCGCAAGAGTCCATGCGATTCCAGGAACATCATTTGGAGCATCACATCGCTCACATCGCCAGCGCCTACTACTGTTCCCCCTGGGACAAGGCGGCAGGCTTCAGCTACGACGGTTCCGGCGATTTCGTCTCGACGATGATGGCACGTTGTGAGGGCAATGACATCGAAGTGCTCGAACGAGTTTTTCTGCCGCATTCGCTCGGCAGTTTTTATACCATGATCTGCGAGTTCATCGGCTACAACAAATATGGCGACGAAGGCAAGGTCATGGGCCTGGCGCCCTATGGGAAGGACACGTATTGCGAGCAGATTCGCGAGATTGTTCGTGCAAAACGCGGCGGCTTTGAGCTCGATCTTGATTACTTCATGCCTCTGGGCAGCAATCAGGGGATGGAGGTTTTACCCGACGGAACTGTTCGTTTGGCCCGTCACTTTTCCGATCGTATGACCAAGCTTTTCGGTGCGCCCCGTGAGCCCTATACCGAGATCGCTCAGCGCGATATGGATCTGGCCTATGCCATGCAGTCCTGCTTCGAGGAGATTTGCTTCCATCTGTTCAATCATCTGCATAGGCGGGTGCCGATGGAAAATCTTGTCATGGCCGGCGGTTGTGCACTGAATAGCGTAGTCAATGGGAAAATCTTCGATAAGACGCCCTTCCGCCAAACCTGGATTCAGCCTGCTGCGGGGGATGAAGGGCTTGCGATAGGTGCGGCGCTGCACACTTATCATTCTGTTCTTAAACAGCCACGTCGCCATGTGATGAAGAATTCCTATCTGGGCCCCGAATTTTCTGATTCACGAATTGAATCCGACTTGAAGAAAGCAAACCTGCAATATCGCAAGCTGGAACGCCAACCACTGCTCGACGCCGTTGCCGAACAGATTGCCGCAGGAAACGTAACAGGTTGGTTTCAGGGACGGATGGAGTGGGGGCCACGAGCCTTGGGGAACCGCTCCATCGTGGCCCATCCCGGCTTACCCAATATGAAAGACATTCTGAACGCCCGCATCAAGCAACGCGAATGGTTCCGGCCTTTTGCGCCCTCCATTCTTGCCGAACGGCAGCATGAATATTTCGAGCACAACCATCCCTCGCCATTTATGCTTCACGTCTATAAAATCCGTCCCGAAAAGCGGGAACAACTTTGTGCCGTGAATCACGTGGACGATACTGGAAGATTGCAAAGCGTCAGTCGCGAAGAGAACCCGCTCTACTATGATTTGATCCAGGCGTTCGAACGCAAAACAGGAATTCCTGTCGTCCTGAACACAAGCTTTAACGAGAATGAACCCATTGTTTGCCAGCCTGCGGAAGCCATCGACTGCTTCAAACGTACAAAGATGGACGGGCTGGCGATCGGGTCGTATCTAGTCTTGAAAACTGAGAACTGAGACTTGCGAATTTAGATCCCATGGCCGCCAATCCTGCCCCCGAGTTTATGTCGCCTCAAGAGCGAGCCTGGAGTCTCGCCAGAGTCGCTACATTTCCTGGTCTACGAGCCCTTGCGTGGGATGGAAATCTGCTCTATGCATCTCGCGGTTACAACTTGCTTCGAGCCAAAATCACGACGGGTCCAGATCCAATCGATTGGCAGCAAGTGGGTCGTTATCGTCCGGAAGTCTGGCGAAATCTGAGTTCCGTCGCTTCGTCTTCACTTCCCGTCTCTTTCGTGACGGGTTTCACGCTCTCGCCGTTCTTTCCACCGGACACATCGTTGGTGCGGTTCCGGGAGCAATTATTACGCTGACTCCCGGAGAAACTGAATTTCGCGTCTCCCACAAGGTGCTGCGGGGAACTCGTCCATTACATATCACCGCCACGCCCGATGGCCGCATTTTCTGGGGCGAATACTTTGATAATCTTCAGCGCGACGAAGTTCACATCTACGGTTCTGCGGATCAAGGCGCTACGTGGCATATCGTGCATACCTTTGCCAAAGCCACAATCCGTCACGTACACAACATCGTTCATGATCCATGGGGAAATTGTCTTTGGATACTCACAGGCGACATGGGGGCGGAATGCCGCATCTTGCGTGCGTCTTGTGACTTTAAGAATGTGGATGTCGTTCTATCCGGCGATCAGCAGGCGCGTGCAGTTGCCCTCGTGCCCGCGGAGGACGGACTTTATTTTTCCTCGGACACGCCGCTCGAGCGCAATCACATCTATCGGCTAGATCGCCGGGGGAATGTCAGTACGCTGGCCGAGCTGAACAGTTCGTCCATTTACGGATGTCGTGTAGGAGCGGCGATCTTCTTCTCCACCATGGTTGAGCCCAGTGATGTAAATCCTGAGCAAACAGTCGGCGTGTACGGCACTCTGGACGGATCGCATTGGCGGCAACAACTCTCCTGGAGAAAGGACCGTTGGCCCATGAGTCTGTTTCAGTATGGCAACGCATTTCTACCCGACGGCAAGAACACCACTAACCTGCTTGCCCTGACAACTATCGCCGTCGAGGTCGGTGATCTCGAAACATCACTATGGCGCGTGGTGAAAGACTCTTATGCCTGTCCGCATGTATAGCCAGCCCTGCGGTATTGTGTCGGGGTATTGCCTGCTTTCGTCTTTGAATAAGTGCTTGCTTCGCATTTCGTTTGTGGGAATATTCCCTTGCCGGTGTCTAATGGACTAGTAGAAACTCTTACCTCGGGATAATTACATGGGTAGAGCATTGTTTGCCGCGTACATTCTGGTTATTGGGCTATCCTCTTCATCCGCAAGTTCCACAAACAATAAACCGGTGAAAGTCATGACGCCGTTGAGTGCGGACGAGGTAGCAATCTACAGAGCCGTTCTCCAGCAATACAGTTCTAATGAAGGTGGGAATTTGCAAGTTTCAGCTACCACATACCCCCTCAATCCAGAGTCTCCCACCAGCGGTCTTGCAGCACCCGATTGTTTGAGAGGCATTCAGCTAGAAAACCTGTCAAGCGTCTCCCATTCGTTCCATGAGTTGCCCCCGGATGTACTGCCAGGGAAAGGGATGATGCTCGTTGATCCAAAGAAGCAATCCAAGATCGTTCGTTCGAACGATCCAAGCAACACGATTAGGGAGGGCAAGCCCGTCGAAAACGCGGTCAAGGACGCCTTTGCCACTGCCCTTTTCTCAATGTCTGAGATCGCGTTCGATAAGGAACATCATTATGCCGTTGTCAGTTTCCACTTCTGGTGTGGCTCGCTGTGCGGGAACGGTTCGACAATCGTGTTCGAGAAAGTCGATGGCATATGGAGAAACGCAAAACGTAGCTGCGGGGGCTGGGTGTCCTGAATGAACCCCTGAAAAATCGCAATTACACCTGCAATCCTTCAGACATTCCGTCTGCCTCCACCAGGGATGGGTTTTTTGGTTCTGGGTAAGAGTGAGCCAACACGCGACTACGGGCGCAAGCCTCCCCGTACTGTTCAACTAGATTCCCTTCCGCGAATGGCACATCCTGGCCTGCTATAGTCCGAATCAGTGAGCAACCCGCTTTCAGCACGTCTGAATTATTATCGCCGGATTTTTCGTGCCTACCTTATGCCCGGCCAAAGCCAGCTCACTTTCTGGCACGAGACGCCGCAAGTCAATCTCTGCGCATCTTTCGACGAACTTGGCGAGTACTACATGCCCTTTTCCGGGAAGGCTGACTATCCCGGACACCGTGATTCAGCCGGGATTCCCATGCTCAACTACCACGGCCAAATCGGCTTGCAATACAATCCGATCGCGATCGCGCAATGGGGATTGGGCAACTACAATCTATTCCGGCAAACTCAAAGCCACGAGCGCCAACAAAACTTTCTCAAAGCCAGCGATTGGCTTTGCGCCCAATCTCGAACAGAACTCTCGCGGCCTTTGGGTTTGGAACCATCACTTTCGATTGGGAATACCGCACGACCTCTGAAAGCGCCCTGGTATTCCGGGCTCGCGCAAGGGCAGGGGATTTCTTTGCTGGTACGCGCCCATGCGGAGACCGGTTCGGCTAAATATCTGGATTCCGCCAATCGCGCCTTTCAGAGCTTCCTGGCATCAACCGACGAAGGCGGAGTCAGCTTCACCGACGAGCGCGGCGATCTTTGGTTCGAGGAATACATCGTCTCGCCGCCCACGCATATTCTGAATGGTTTCATCTGGGCGATCTGGGGAATTCACGACTATTCTCTTGCGACTGGCAACACCTCTGCGCGGGATCTGTTCACACTCGCGGTTGCAACGCTTCGCACCAATCTCCATCGCTACGACGCTGGTTTCTGGTCTCTCTACGAGGAATCTGGAACGCGACTCCCCATGCTGGCCAGCCCCTTCTATCATCGTTTGCATATAGTGCAACTGCGGGTGATGCACCATCTCACCGGGGATAAAATGTTCGCCGACTATGCCGATCGCTGGGAAGGTTATGCGCAAAGCCGCAGCCGGCGCACCCGGGCGCTTTGTTATAAAGGCGCATTCAAGCTCTGTTACTACTAGACGTTCGTGAAAAGACATTCGTGAAAATTCTTTACGTCTCGCAGTATTTTCCACCGGAAATGGGCGCCCCCGCCGCCCGCGCGTCGGAGTTGACGCGGCATTGGGCGGAAGACGGACACGATGTCACTGTTCTCACCGGATTTCCCAATCATCCCACCGGCCGTGTGCCCTCCGAATATTGTGACGAGTTTCGCCAGTTGGTTACACGCGAACAAGTTGACGGCGTGAACGTCGTTCGCACCTGGCTTTGGCCGCTCCCCAATCGCCGGAGCTACGAGCGCATGTTGAACTACAGTTCGTTTTGCCTGTCGAGCGCTGCCACCGGCCTCTTTCTCTCCCGTCCGGATGTCGTAATCGCCAGCTCGCCGCAGCTTCTCGTAGGACTCTCAGGATGGTGGCTGGCTTTCTGTAAGCGTGTTCCGTTTGTTTTTGAAGTCCGCGATCTGTGGCCGGAATCTCTGGCCGCGGTTGGCGCAGGCGGTGAGACGTCCCTGATGCATCGCGGGCTGGCCAAGATTGCTGGATTTCTGTATCGCAAGGCAAACCGCGTCGTCGTGGTCAGTCCTGCTTTCAAAGATCACCTGATCAGGCACTGGCAGACACCCGCCGACAAAATTTCTGTGATCGAAAATGGAGTCGAAACCGGCCTCTTCAGTCCGCAGAATGCGAATCCTGAGCTCAGAAGGGAACTGGGTGCGGAAGGAAAGTTTGTCGTCTCCTACATCGGTACCATCGGCATGGCTCACGGACTCGAATCGGTCATCGAAGCTGCCGTCCGCATGCAGCATTCGTCACCGAAAGTTTTGTTTCTGTTGCTGGGCGAAGGTGCGGAGAAAGACCGCATCCTGGCTATGGCGAAGTCGCGAAGTCTCACGAATCTCCGTTTCGCCGGACAGCAGTCCCGTGAAAAAATTCCCGCTTACATCGCGGCATCGGACGCATGCCTTGTCCTGCTCAAGAAAGCCGATCTCTTTAAGACAGTCATTCCCACGAAAATGCTCGAATTCATGTCATGTGCCCGGCCCGTAATTTTAGGTGTGGAAGGCCAGGCGCGAAAAATTATCGAGGAATCCCAGGCGGGAATTTGCGTCGAGCCGCAAAATGCGGACGAGCTCGTGCAAGCCATTATCCGGCTTGCGGCTGACCCCATGCTGCGCGAATCTCTTGGCCGTAACGGCCGCCGCTATATCCAACAGCGATTTTCACGGCACCACACAGCGACAGCCTATCTCGATGTGCTGGAAAGTTTACTGGAGAGAAAACTGCCATATCCTGCTGTAGCAGCCTGAAACAGCATGTTCTAAGGATGAACTGCCACGATACTTAGCGCAGTGGCAGTCTGCACAACCGCTTCCATGGTGCGGCCTGCGGCAGCTTTTGCCGCACTTGTAGGGACAAACAGAATGTCGTCCGCCTGCATGGAAATGTCTGGCGACTTCGCTTCCAGAATTTTCTTCAACTCCACCGGAGTTTGGCTGATTCCATCTGGCCCTTTGCGAAGTATTCGTGCCCCGCTCAACTTGGCGATTCGCGTGGTGCCACCGGCCAGCGCAATCGCCTGCAGCACGGTCAAGCGTCCGCCGTCCATCATGAATCCGCTCGGTTTTCCCACTTCGCCAACGACATAAACCACATCAGCTTTGCGTACTACTATGGTATCGCCTGGGAATACCGGGATGTTGCCTTCCGGCGTGTCCGTCGCATTCCGTGCCAGCGGGACCGTAACCGATTTGTCGGGCTGGCTGCGGTGCGTCACCGTAATGCTTTGACCCGCTCTCTCGGTGAATCCGCCGGCAGCCGAGATCACGTCGAACAAACGCTGCCGTCCCACCACTGGATATACTCCAGGTCTTGCCACTTCTCCCAAAATACTCGCACCCTGCGAAGCATATTCCTGCACAAATACGGAAACGTGGGGATTCTTGACGAATCCACCGTCCGACAGCTGCTTCTGGATCAAAGCCTGAGCCTGGCTGGCGGTCAAGCCACCCACGCGCACATAGTCCACGAGGGGCAGATAAATATTGCCGTCATTGCCCACGCGGACTTTCGTCGAAAGCTCTGGGACGTTGTAAACGCTGATCTCAATCAGGTCACCGGTTCCGAGTCGCAGCGAGTTTGAGGCATCTGTCGCGTCCGGCATTGCGGATGCTTGGGTTGGCGCGGGCGAGGCTGCCGATTGGATAGCATTTGCAGAATTTTTTGATACCGGGTCTGCGTGGTCTTGCGCTGCGAGTGTTTGCGCCATGACCGACAACAACGCTGTCGAAAAAACAACTCTACAAAAAACTCTTTGCAACTGTGACTGCATTTTAGAGCCCGTTAACATTTTCCCAGCAGTCTAGCATGGCTGGCATAGAGAACAGGGAGTTGATCTGCCATTCGTACACAACTCGCAAACAGATGGGTGCCACGCCGACTTCCATCTTCGAAATGCTTAGGCCCTGGTACCTAGAAAGAGAATAGTAGTGCTCTCTCTTGCCCCTTATAGTGCTGAAAGAGTTAACTCCACTGAAAACAAACGGAACGGATCTTTCAAGCTTGGGGCCAAGGGAGGGATAAGTTGACGTTTTTCTACTTGGCTATGTTTGTCGTGTCCGTGCTGCTCTCCTTTATCTTCACGCGGTACGTGCGCAACTTGGCATCCCTTCGTGGATGGGTCTCAGTACCGGCATCCGCTCGACATCTGCATAGCTCGCCTTTGCCCCGCTTAGGCGGCATTGCGATCTTTGCGTCGTTCCTGGTGAGTATCGCTTTCACAATTCTAGTCAGTCGGCATTTTTCCAGCTTGGATCCTGGATTTGCTCCCAGGTCCTGGCTCAGCATTCTGATTCCGGGTGCCCTCGTTTTTTTTCTCGGCGTCTATGACGACATTTACGGAGCAGGGCCGTACGTGAAATTTGCCGTGCAGGCCATCGCTGGCGCTATGCTTTTTGCCGGTGGTTTGCGAATCGACGGTCTTCCCGTCCTCTTTGGGAATCACCAATTCTCATGGATTGTCGGACTTCCTCTGACCATTCTTTGGGTCTTGGCCATCACCAACGCGTTCAATCTGATTGATGGACTCGATGGACTCGCCGCTGGTTCCGCTTTGTTCTCCACCCTGGTGGTTTTCGTCGTGGCTCTGCTCAGTCACTCAACGGTGGTGTCGCTGATGACGCTGGTGCTAGCCGGCGCCATACTCGGATTCCTCAGATTCAATTTCAATCCTGCCACGATTTTTCTGGGAGACAGCGGCAGTCTTTTCATCGGCTTCATGCTGAGCGCACTCGCGCTGCGTGGCGCTCAAAAATCGCCCACCATTATCGCGGTCGCCATCCCCGTGGTCTCCTTTGGCTTGCCTATCCTGGAAACCGCGCTGTCCGTCATTCGACGGGTGATTAGTGGCCGCCCCGTCTTTACCGCCGACCGGGAGCACATTCATCACAAGTTGTTGCAACTTGGATTTTCACACCGTCAGGTTGTCATCACTCTTTATGCGGTTTCCGCGCTTTTTGCGCTGCTCAGTTTATTTTTGCTGTGGCCGACCGGCAAAACTCTGGGCCTGGTTCTCGCCGTGGTGGGCACGGGTATCTGGATCGGCGTGCAGCATCTCGGCTATCTGGAATTTGGAGAACTTCGCCGGGTAGCGCAGCGCACCATGGAGCAGCGGCAAATCGTGATTAATAATCTCGCCATCCGCCGCGCCATCGAAGAACTAAAAGTCAGCCGGGACTACGATCAGATATGGTGCATCCTTACCGCCGCCTTCAGCAGCAATGATTTTGACGCTTTCGAGTTGCGCCAGCGGTTGCTGCCTCAGGAAGTCCCTGAACTCGGTGGATTGCAAATCGTTTCCGGACGTATCGAAGATGCGTATCTTCGCTGGAAAAAGCCGGGCAGCTATTTTTCAAATGATGTCGTGAGCGGATGGAAGTTGACTCTGGATCTGGTGACCACGGACCATCTCCGCCACGGTTCCATGACTATTTACCGGCAATACAGCGATAGAGATTTGCAGGCCGACATTAACCTGCTCATTTCAGTTTTCTCCATCGCACTGGCGGACGCATTGGATCGAGCTTCCCACAGCAATCTGGAATTCCTGCCGACAGTCGAAGAGTCTCCGTTCGTATCAGCACAAGTCAGTTAGATCGCTCCCCGTATTCTGCTGAAAAATTCTTTTCAACTCCCGAGGGTGTCCTGTTCGAGCTCCGCCTGAGCGGGGATTTTTGCGCGCCGCCAAGAAACTTTATCCACAGCCCTGAACCACCTCCGTCACTTTCATGTATGAGGATCACAATTTAGCTTCGACATTCCCCTTAGAAACTCCGGAGGAACACGGAAAGATGGCAGATCGGCTCACCGGGCAACATATTCACTTCCTGTCTTTGCAAACTTCAGTTTTCTGCGTCGAGTGTGAAGTGATCAGTGAAAACAATACGCCCTATTGCTTTGCCTGCGGCAGCCGGGCGGTGCTCAGTCTTTCGCGCGTTCTGGGTGGATCGTTGCGTGGACAGCAGACCGCGCATCTGATCGCTGACGCCGAGCTTGATCGATTAGTACGCGAATTGCTCCGTACCGTTCCTGCGTCTTCAATGCCCGTCATCGGTGACCGTATCCCTGCATCATTCGCAACTCTTGCTCCTTCACGGTCCCATGCTCGCAGCATGGGTCAACATAATGGCGGTCAGCCTATAGCGAGTGAGTCCGGTGCTCCCGGGAACTTCGAAATCTATTCCGGAGAAATTGATTTTGAGCCCGCGATCCATGTGATCGCCGAACGTGCACAAGCCTTGACTGGAGCAACTGGTGCCGCGATAGCTCTGCGTACCGGGGATGAAATTGTTTGCCGCGCCCGTACCGGGCGCACCGCACCCGACCTCGGTGTGCGCTTGCAAACCGATTCCGGCATTTCCGCCGAATGCGTTCGTACCGGCGAGGTCGTTCTCTGCCATGATGCAGAAAGAAATCCCCAGGTTGATCTCGCCAGTTGCCGCCGTCTTGGTGTGCGCTCGATTCTGGCTGCGCCCCTGCGCCATTTCCGCAGGACACTGGGTGTTTTTGAGGTTCTTTCCGGAGCGCCGCACGCCTTTGACCATCGCGATGTCGCCACTATGCAGCTTTTATCCAGCCTGATGGTGGCCGCTATTTCTCGTCTGTCGAATACCCGGTCCGTCGCCCAACTCCCCCAGTCGGCTTAGCCCCAAGGCAATTTTTTCGGATGCTTGATACCTTGGTTTCAGGGTTGGTTTTGCCATGAAAACTGGTCTCAAGCGAATTTGCGTCCTCATTGCGGGCTGGAGTTTCATCCTGCTGGGGCTCGTTGGATTGGTTCTGCCCTTCCTGCAAGGCATACTGTTCATTCTCGTCGGGTTAATCATTCTTTCTTCGCAATATGCCTGGGCAAGGCTTCTGCTGGCGAAACTACGAAAACGATTTCCGAAAATAGGCCGTATCGCCGACAAGACCGCTGCCAAAGCAACGACATGGTTGAAGCGTTTTTCTCGCCAACGAAATAAAGATTGATACCCGGGAAGGTGGACTCAGCTAGATGCCGTAGTTCACGCCGCGAAGTGCGTCTTTGTAGGCGTCGCGGGCCTTCGTGGCTTTTGTGTGGGCGTCGTGCTCGCTGAAGTGGGCCGTATCCCAACGTTCCATGGCAATCATTGAATGGTCAGGAGTAGCTAACGCTTCTTCCGCGCGAATGGTGTCAACCCATTCATCGACGGCCTCTTTGTAGGCAATGCGCAATTGATCAAGATCTTCTTTGCTCATAACCACTGCAGGTTAAGGCGCAGCCGCGCCCCGGTCAATTGAATGGGGTCGAATTTAACCGAAAATTAATGAAGAGGAACCTCCGGGTAGCGGGACTTGATGGCCCAGCGCCACCCGGAGTGGAGTGAGCCTGCTTACTGCTTCATGTTGTCCTTGCTCATATCGTCTTTCTTGGTGTCGTCCTTCTTCATGTCATCTTTCTTCATATCGTCTTTTTTCATGTCATCTTTTTTAGTCTTGGTCTTCTTGGTTTTGGCGGTTTTCTTGTCCTTCGCCATGTCGTCTTTCTTCATGCTGTCCTGCTTCATGGTGTCCTGTTTGGAATCATCCTGCTTCATGGTGTCTTGGGCGATCGCGGTCATTGAAATCGCAAGGAAGCACATGGCCATCAGCTTAGTAACGAGGTTTTTCATAGATTCTCCTGAGAATGAATTTGTAGGTCGATCGGTCCCGCGCACAATTCCGCGCTCAAGTGGGATGTGGGGAAAACGAAAAGGTTACAAGGCAGCAGATACAGCGTCTTGTTGGTTATTGATTAGCAGGCGAGCTGATCGCGCCTGAGCTTCAAGCCATTCAGATTGCCCAGCACAGTGACGGCGACGGATTCCGTGCGAAAGAACTCGTTTGCCAGTTCTTGCAGTTCTTCAGTCTTTACGTTTTCGATTTTGTCGATCAGTTCGTCTAGCCCGTAGAAGCGGTCGAAATACATTTCCTGCCGCGCCAGATTGGACATTCTCGCAGTCGAAGATTCCAGGGAGAGCATCAGGCTCCCCTTCAATTGATCCTTTGAACGGCGTAATTCTTCAGCTGGAACTTCTTCTTTTTTGAGCTTGGCAAACTCGGACACCACCGACTGCACCACCTTGGCCGCGGACGCACGCGAAGTGCCGGCATACACGGAAAGGCAGCCGGTGTCGCGATACGGATTCAGATCGCTGTAAATCGCGTAGGCAAGCCCCTGGCGTTCACGAATGTTCTGAAAGAGGCGCGAACTCATCCCTCCTCCCAGCAGCGTGTTCAGGATGTAAGAAGCATGACGCCGTTCGTGAGTAATGGGATGCGAAGGCACGCCGATACAAATCTGCACCTGCTCCAGGGACTTCTTATTGCGCATGATGATGCGCGGCACAATCGCCGGTTTCTGGCTGTGGAAACCATTCTTGATCGGCTTCATGTGATGGAAGTGCTTGGTCACAAGCTCAACAAACTGCTCATGCTTCAGATGTCCGGCGGCGCAAATGATCAGATTGCCGGGAGCGAAGCGCTGCTTGTAAAAGTCGAGCACCGGATCGCGCTCGAACTTCTTCACCGTATCCTTGGTGCCCAGGATCGGCCGCCCCAACGGATGATCTTTCCAGAAATTCTGGGTGAAGATTTCGTGGACAAGATAATCCGGGCTGTCTTCGTCCATCTTGATTTCTTCCAGAATCACGCCGCGTTCCCTGACAATGTCGTCAGCATTGAAATTCGGATGCAATACCAGATCGCTGAGAACATCCAAAGCGATGGGAAGATGGTCATCCAGGACTTTTACATTGAAACAAATGCACTCTTTCGCAGTGAACGCGTCCAAACCGCCGCCGATGGAGTCCACCTGCCGGGCGATCTCTTCCGCCGAACGGTGCTTCGTCCCTTTGAAAACCATGTGCTCTACAAAATGGGAGATGCCGTTTGTGTGCTGGTCTTCGTCGCGTGATCCCGTCTTAATCCAAATACCGATCGAAACCGAACGAATGTGCTCCATCTGCTCGGTGATAATGGTGAGCCCATTGGGCAGCACTTCGCGACGAATGTTGCGGACTTCTTCAACCATGTGGATGAACCCAATTTAGGCGTGTTATAAGCTGGAGCGCTCGGCCTGTTAGTATTGTTACACACTGTGGCGGCGAGCGCTAACGGACGGTAATATGCTTGTAATCAATGGTTTACGTTAGTTTTATCGGCAGCCCTGTGCCCCCGGCCTTCCGAAATTCGTTTTCTTCTCTACAATGAGAGAGCTGCGACTTTTCCTCGGCCAGAAATATGAATGTTGTCCCGTCCAAGACGTTGTTAGGCCTTACTCTTCAAGAGCTTACAGATGTCATGCTTGAATTGGATCAGCCTTCTTATCGAGCAAAACAGTGTTTTGAAGCGCTTTATATCCAGCGGATTGATTCGATCGAGCAGATTTCGACCCTGCCTCAGGATTTTCGCGACCGCCTGACCAATAACGGCTTTTCGGTCGGGGCAGCGAAGATCGACCAGAAATTTCTTTCGAAAGATGGGACGATTCGATACCTGATGTCGTTTGCCGACCGGCAGAGTGTGGAAACCGTCTGGATGCCGGAAGGCGACGGAGGGGAAAAGGGAGATGGCAGCGACGCCGGTGACTCAAACGAAGTCCCTCTGGAGCGCGGTTGGAGACGAGGCACGATCTGTGTTTCCAGCCAGGTCGGCTGTGCCGTGGATTGCCAGTTCTGCCTCACCGCCAAACTTGGCCTCAAGCGAAATCTCTCCGTCGGAGAAATTCTAGGACAAGTGAGTGCCGTCTTGAAAGACCAGCAGGTGCTGTATCGACAGGAGCGGGTGAACCTGGTGTTCATGGGGATGGGCGAGCCATTTCTCAACTACGACAATTTCATCCGAGCGGTCCGCTTGCTGGTGGAGGGCGTGGGCATTCCCCAATCGCGCATGACGGTGTCCACGGCTGGCATTGTGCCCCGAATTTACGATCTTGGTGCCGAAGCTGTGCGGCCGAAGTTGGCGATTTCGCTCAATGCGAGCAACGACGAATCGCGGACTCAGCTCATGCCCATTAATCGCAAGTGGAACCTGGATAAGTTGATCGCGGCCGCCCGCGAGTTTCCATTGCGTAACCGGGAGAAGATCACGTTCGAATATGTCCTGCTCGATGGAGTGAAT
The DNA here is from genome assembly GCA_963723765.1 of Terriglobia bacterium. Classification (GTDB taxonomy): domain Bacteria; phylum Acidobacteriota; class Terriglobia; order Terriglobales; family Acidobacteriaceae; genus DATBAX01. The sequence goes on from CAVRSD010000004.1 coordinate 161,244, forward strand.
GATTCGGCACAGAACGCGCGTGAAGTGGTTGAACTGATTCGAGGCCTCAGTGCCAAGGTCAATTTAATCGCCTTCAATCCCGGCCCGGGAATTTCGTTTGGAACGCCGGCGGAAGAACGGGTGGCCCAATTTCAAAGCATTTTGATCAACGCAGGCATAGGGGCATTCATTCGCCGTCCTCGAGGACGGGATATTTACGCAGCCTGCGGACAACTCAAACGAACCATGGAGATGTCACTCAGTTCTTAACGGCCGATACCAGCGTGTGTGGATTTGCCAGCAAGAGTTGTTGCAGGGGAAGTGTTCCGGAGATTGGTAGGTCAATCCGGAAGACAGCCCCGCCTTCGGGCCGGTTTTCACACATAAGCTTGCCGCCATGTTCTTGAATAATGCCATAGCAGGCACTCAAGCCGAGTCCGGTTCCGTGTCCCACCGGCTTGGTTGTGTAGAAGGGATCGAAAACACGCTCCGGTTCCGTCATCCCGGGACCATTGTCCCAAAATTCCAGAAACACGTGATCGGCCTTCTCCCGCGTACTCACGGTAAGCATTCCACCCTTCGTCGCCATGGCATATAGGGCATTGTTGGTGATATGGAGACAAACCTGGAGAAGCTGGTTTGAGTCCCCCAGGATTCTGGGCAAATTTACAGCCAGATCGGTCCGAACCTGGATGCTGCCGGAACGTAGCTGCGGTTGCGAGAGCTTGACTGCCGTACTTGCCAGCGCATTCAGATCCAGCAGGGTCTTTTCCACCGGGACTTGCTTGGCAAAACTGAGAAGGCTGGAAACCAGGGCTTTCGTCCGCCGCACCTGCAGGGCAATTTTCTCCGCCAAAGCTCTTTGTTCCACATTAAGAGGAGTTTCGGTGAGCAGTTCGGAATAGCCGAGCATGGCGGTTAATGGATTGTTCAGTTCGTGAGCAGCGCCGCCCACCAGTTGTCCGAGCGACGCCAATTTTTCGGATTGCACAAGTTGGACCTGAAGCCGCCGTAGGTTCTCGAATGATTCTTCGGAGGCACGCAAAAGACCGATTAATTCCCGGTCAAGCAGATGCTGTTTGCGAAAAACCATTGCTCCCATCACAAGTATGCAACACAGAGTGAGGACCAGACGGAAAGTGCGCACGTTTGAGGGCGCATTGGAATCGAAAATGGACGACACGGCAAAAAGTGGTAGAGAAAAGATCGCAACCATGCCAAGACGCGTAACCCATGCGCCTCGGCTAACCGAACTGCGCGCTGGCTGTTGTTTGAGAGAGAGACTAAATGCCATCACTCCCACGACAGTGAACCATGCCATGGAAGCGGCCAGAGGAAGATCATACAAACTTCCAGAAAAATAGACGTGTTTTTCAATGGCCCAATTGGCGAGGTAAGAACTCAGCGCGTAAGTCAGGCTGGCGCCTAAGCAATGGGCGTATACAGTACGCCAGGCTCCGACGCTTCTCCACCAAACCAGACCCAGCCCGACGAGAAAGGCGACCTTCTCGGCAAGATAAAGAGCATTCAGGTTTTGGGCATAGTTCGATTCGTTGTAATGCACGTACTGCCAGGGGATTACCGCAAAAAGGTAAAGATAGAGCCACCACACAATCAGCAATGCGAAATCCAACGATCCCAAACGAATGGTTCGATCGTCCTGTTCTATTTGTGGCTGCAGGGCAAGCGCCGCCATCATGGGAACAATGTGAAGAATAAGGACGATGTCCCCCACAAACGGTTCGGGTACGTCTTGCCGCAGGACGACTTCAATGTAAGTCCATAGCAGCTGGTAGGCAAGCCAGAATGTGAGTCCGAGCGTTATGAGTACCCAGAACAAACGAGTTCTTCCTCGGGTTGCGATCACATTGGGTAGAAATGAAAGAGTTCCGGAAAGAAGCAAGATGCACTGGGTTAAGTCGCTGCAAACCACCAGGGTAAAGCTCTGACGCAGAAATGCAGAGGCCACAGCCTGGGCAAATACCAGACCAATAGCCGCGCAGATCCATAACTTTGAGCGCTGAGACATAAATGTGGCGTGACCCATTCTAGACATTAGACATGCGTGGGGAACGTTACTTCAGTAATGTCTAGCAATAGAGCAGAAACTGGAAACTATAGACTTGTTCTTTTCCCTGATCGTTTGGCAAGGGGAAAGGAAGTTCCCCTTGCTCTTATTTCTTGGGGCCAATACTATCTGTGAGATAACTCCTGCTTTGCGGTCATTCGATTGAACTTCCGAGCCCTTCGACATCGTTTTCTTTGGCGACTGCGGGCCCCTCTGGGGCCAGGTGAAATTCGCCGCATTGAGCGATGGCTGGCCACTGCCCGGGTTTTTCTCGCTATTTCCGCCCTGGTTGCGATCTTGATGGATCCGGGTGAAATCCGTTATTCACTTTGGGCGTTTGCGTTGTTGGCTTTTTACATCGCGCAAGGCGTGATTATCATTCTTTTTCTGCAGTGGCGGCAGGAATCGACGGCATCTTTCCGATTACTGGTTCATAGCACGGACGTCATTTGGCCGACGCTGATCCTGATCTTTATTACCGGCCAGGGCAACGCCTTCTTCCTCTTTTTTGTTTTCGTGTTGGCGGCTGCCGCTTATCGCTGGGGCCTGTGGGAGACCGTGGGAACAGCGGCGGCTTCCGTCCTGCTGCTCTGGATTGAAAGTGTTGCAGTTCGTCTTGGCTTGCTGGTCTGGATCGACCGTCTATTCCAGTCCCATCATTTGCAGTTGTTGAACAAGAATGTCACCGACTTCGAGCCCAAACATCTTTTCATGCGCTCGATCTATCTTCTGGTCATGGGTCTGCTGCTGGGATACCTGGCGGAGCAGCAGAAACAATTGCGCGCCGAAAAAGCGGTGGTCGCGCGGATTATTGGGAAAGCCCGGGTGGAAGCAGGTTTGGCGGGGACACTACAGGAAATCGCTAATGAGTTGTTATCCACCTACGGCGCCAAGCTGGCTTTGATTGCCTCCCAGGAAGCGAATAGCCAGCATGTGTTTGTTGGAGAGGCCCGTAATCCCGGTGAAGGTCCATCTATCTTCCGCTGGTTGGATTCCGCTGCTTCTGATCGTGATACCTACATGTACGACTGTCCGGCAACGACTTGCTATGCCTGGCGAACCGACGCCAACAAAACCGAACGCTTTTCGATTCTCGGGCTGGATGAGGAAGGTGTAAAGATTCGGAATATTAATCCAATATTCCTCGAACGTCTTGCCCATCGTTATGAATTTCGACGGGTAATGGCAGTCTCTTTTCTTTTTGGACGCGAGTGGTCGGGACGCATCTTTCTACTGGACCCCTCATTGGCAGGCGACCGCGAAGAGGAACTGCGCTTCTTCCAGGAACTGGTACGCCAAGTCGGGCCCGCGGTTTACAACGTGTATTTGTTGAGCCGTTTGCGCAGACGGGCTGAAGCCATGGAACGCGCTCGCTTCGCGCGTGAATTGCATGACGGCGCGGTGCAATCACTGATTGCAGTGGAAATGCAAGTGGATGTACTCCGGCGCCAGTCGACCAAAGATTCCACGTCGGTCACCAACGAGCTCGGCCGCATCCAGGGGCTGCTTGCGCGAGGAAGTCCTCAAGCTGCGTGAATTGATGCAGCAGATGAAATCTTTGGACGTCGACTCACGAAAGCTCCTGAGCTTCATTAGTGACACCGTGGAAAGATTTCAGCGGGAAACTGGAATCTTCGCGCGTTTCTTTTCCGGACTGGCCGAGCTGAACATGCCACGGCCCGTGTGCCGCGAACTGGCCCGGATTATTCAAGAGGCATTGGTCAATGTTCGCAAACACAGCCGTGCGAAACAGGTGCTGGTGCGTTTGAATGCCAGCAACGGCCGCTGGAACCTGACCATCGAAGATGACGGTTCTGGATTTCCGTTTTCCGGCCGCCTTTCCCACTCCGAACTGGATATACTCGGCAAGGGGCCAGTGGTCATCGGGGAACGTGTCCGTTTGATTGAAGGCGAACTCACGATAGAATCGAGTCCCGGTCAGGGCTCGCGTATCGAGATCAGCGTCCCGCAGCAACCGGAAATAGTTTATGGACAGTAAGAAATCACAACCCGTACGAATCGTGATCGCAGATGACCATCCTATTTTCCGGGATGGTCTGCGGCGATTGTTGGAATCAGAGCCTGACTTGAAGGTGATCGGCGAAGCCAGCGACGGCGCCGAAGCGGTCAAACTCGCCGGTCAACTGAAGCCCGAAATTCTTCTTTTGGACCTGGCCATGCCCAAACACCCGGGACTGGAAGCATTGCGCGAAATGAGTTCCGGCTCAGGCCCAACCTCGGTGCGGGTCATTCTGCTTACAGCCGCCGCCGAGAAGAACCAGATTGTCGAAGCATTGCAACTGGGGGCCCGGGGAGTGGTGTTAAAAGATTCCGCCACCCAGTTGCTGTTGAAGGCCATTCACGCAGTAATGGCGGGAGAATACTGGGTGGGCCGGGAAAGCGTTCACAACCTGGTGCAGTATCTGCGAAACCTGGTGCAGTCTTCCGGAGAAGAGGCGCGGCAGAGAAAATTTGGACTGACCCCGCGAGAGTTGGAAATTGTCGCGGCCGTGGTGGCGGGTTATTCCAACAAAGAGATTGCTGAGTACTTCAAAATTAGCGAGGATACGGTCAAGCACCACCTGAGCAACATTTTCGACAAGCTTGGGGTTTCCACCCGTCTGGAACTGGCACTTTTCGCGGTCAATCAGTCTTTGCCGCTGAAGCAGATTGTCTGATCGATATAGCACTTTCGTGCTATATCAGGACACAAGCGGGCTATTGTCCCGCTTGCCACGCACAAAATACTATGTACACTTAGAGTTAATAACTCAGGGAAAGCCTTCGCTAATTACCAGCGTAGGAATGAGTTTGTTCTCATAAAGTAGTGAGCGTAAGAGCTCTCAAGGAGGAAAGTTCGTGACTAGTTTTCTAAAGCAACTCTGGTCAGATGAGCGTGGACAGGACATCGCCGAATATGCGGTCATGCTGGCGGTGATTTTGGTGATCGTCGTAGGCACCGTCCGGTTGATTGGCAGCAATGCGAATAACGTGTTTTCGGCTGTATCAAGCTCGATCTCTAACTGATAAAAGAGCGTCGCGGCTGTTACGCACGATAACTTCGCAAGTCGTGTGCATTCGCACCACTCCCCTTATTTTTACTCCTTGATTCCCGCCAGGGGATTTCTTCGCCTTTTTCTCCGACCTATTTGACGGGGGTGGTAAGAGCCACCTTCTCTGCGCCTGGATTGGGGAATCGGGTCAAAAATGGGAAGAAGGGTGTCACTTCAAACGGCATCTTTTCATCAGACGAAGTGAGGGCCAAGGGCTTCGTCTTTAACAGTTCTACCCGATTGCTCCAGGGATCCAGTTTGACTCGGCCTCCCAAAGGCAGTGCGGCAATCTGGTCTGGTTTCGCACTCAGATTGGGAGCAGAGCTTAGAAGAGTGGACATCCGCAGGGAATTTCCGCTTGCGATGCCATTGCCCATGTGAGGGCGGATTAAACTCTTGAGCTCGGGAGCTTCCAGTTGCAATGCCTTTAAGAACAGGCCGGCGGTTGCCAGCTTGTCCTTGTAAGGAGAATTGGTGAGCAACTCTACCGCTTTCTTGTCGGCTGCATCTTCGTCACCGGGATCGCGCGTGAAATCCAGACGCTCAAAGGTATCTTCGTCAGGAAAGAACATGCGGTCATTGAACGCGAACTTGGTATCTAGACGATGTCCCAGCACAATATGGCCAAGTTCGTGGGCCAATACCATGGCCAGCGAAGCTTCATCAGGCAGCACATCCAACAGGCCCCGACTGATCACGATGGTGTGACCAATAGTGAATGATTCCAGCGGCGAGGTCAGGAGTACGCGCGTCCGGACCGGTGGATCAATGTTCAGGTTGTTGGTTACGATTAGATTGTTGACCACCGTCTCCAATACCTTGTCGACGTCGCCCTCGGGTGCGAGCAGGCCGATTTTCTGCAGCCGTTCGACCGCGTTGTCTTCCGCTTCGCGCTGCCAACGCCGTTCGCTCTCCACCGGCGAGGCGTCCTGGACTGCGTCACTCTGATCATGTACGGTGTCTGGCGAATCTACCGATATCTCGGTAAATTCCTGATTGTGGGACATGGCTTGCAGATCGTAACCCCAGAGCCGGGTCTGCGCTTTGAAATGAAATTTCTGGCCGGCGCGGGAAATCTTGTCAGATTCTTCGCTGTAAATGTAGGCTGGCAACCAGATTCCCGGACGCATATTTAACCGCCACGAATCGAAATGCAGGTAGTTGCTGTTGGGATGGTCTGGACCATAAGTGCCATTAAATCGCACGATGTTATAGTCTTGATCTTCCACCCAGATCCTGCCCAGAAATCGGACGCGACCGTTTTTGCCCTTTGGCTGTACATCAATCACCAGGCAGCGAACTTCCCCCAGGAACTCACGGCGCACGAACGAAAAGTCATAGTCTTTGCGCTGAAAATCTGAATCCAGCACAACCATCTGCGCAAAGCCCATGGGCAGAAATTTCATGCCATAAATGCTGGTGAGACTGGATAAGAAGCGGCGTCCGAATCCTGACTGGCTCTTGAATATCCGGTCTTCCGCGCCGTTCGACATATCGATTCGGCCCAGGAAATATTGGTCGCTGGCGGGAACTACCTTGCCATCTTCGGCTTTGAGATTTTGGATGTAGGTTTCGACCAGGGGATGAAGATGGCGCATTTGCGCCATGAAAAAATGCTCGCGTTCCACAACCTTATCGATCGTGTCATTAAACGATAGAGTGCTCGCCGTGGGCGGATTAGATTGCGGTGAGGCGGGTGCCGGATTCGGCGGCACTGTATTCGCATCCTGCGCGACAACCAACAGAGACGACAAAGCAATTAGTAAAAAGCACAGAAATGAGGTCCTGAAATTACGCATAAGTTCCTTTGTGAAGCTTGTTGCTTCAGGCCAATTGAAATACCACGTGTAGCACTCCACTCGAATCCGCAGGCTGGCCATCTCGCACGGCTGGCTTGAAGCGGATTTGCTCAGCCGCATGAATGGCAGCTTCATCCAAACCATGTCCCAGACCCCGGACTACGCGTAGAACGCGCAGCCTGCCAGAACTCTCAAAAACCACTTCCAACAGAACTTCACCTTCGATGCGGAGCTTCTTCGCCTCATCGGTGTACACGGGAGTGGGCTTGGCGAGAATTTCCGGAGGGGTCGTTTTGGCAGCAATCTCAGCCGGTTTGGGGCGCAGCGGAGTTGCCGTTGGCTCAGCGTCGCCAAATCCTGCCTGTCGCACCGTTCCTCGAGAAGTGTTGGCACTGTTGTCGCCGATCGCTACACTATTACCGAATCCGGCGCTAGCTACGACTCCGCGTACGCCTTTCGCCCCTGCTGTTCCATTTCCTGATCCTGGCCCAGACGGCAAATCAAAAGATCCCGTTCGCGCGATGTTTACGGGCTCTCGTTCGTTAGAGCGTTCGGGTACGCCCTTGGGGTCGCCAAAGCCTCCGGTCTGGACTTGTGGAGCTGCTTTGGCGATGGTGGGAGTTTCTGAACTGCCGGTAGAGAAGGTGTTCATATTCACGGGTTGTCGCGGAATCACCGGCTTGACCGGTTGCAGCGGCAGAACTTTATTCGCGATTTCGATCTTGGGCGGAGTGGGTGGGACTTCTGGTTGCACCTTGGGCTTCACTACAGGAGCAACCACCTGCAACGCCTCCGGCGCTGGAAGCTGCACTTCGGCGGCGCGAGGAGGCGCAATGACGGGAACAGGCGCCGACACATGATCGATCACAGGTGGTGTGCTCACCAACTCAACGTAATGGTAGTCGCGAGTGGGAACCAGTATCTGTGGGCGCAAAACTAGAATCCAGACGGCAATCAGAACCACCAATCCCTGGATGCCTGTGCTCAACACAAACTCTTTCCAAGGCGGCTGCTTCTGTGGAAGCAGGGAAAATAACCCATGGTCGGAAGCTTGAGGCATAAGTACCGTCTGATGACCAGCTACTGGGGGCCGTTGCTCTCCGCAAAAATATGGTAACGAGGGAACCAATTCCGGCTGTTTTCAGGTAAACCCAGGGGATAAGCCGGAGTTGCGATCGATACCTCCCATTTGTGGCAGCACGAGCAAGGCCACTTCTGTATGGTTAAAAAGGGAGTAAGGGGTTGATTCACAGCCACTTACATCGAATGAAAGGAATGTTACCAAACCTCGGAGCAAGAAAGGAAAAATTTTGCAGCTAGTGGGTAGAGATTGCAGCCTGTGAGGATCATTGTGGGAATAGGGTTAATACGCCGTTACAACCATCGATTAGCAGTGGACAATCTTCGAACTCTTGATGCCTTTGGTGGCATTACGGGTGTCGACGACCAGTTGCGATTCTTTCACAATCTTGGCGTAATCGTAGTCTGAGTGATCAGTCACGATCAGCGCGCAATCATACTGACCCAGGTTGTCCAGCGGCGCACACTTCATCTGCAAGTCGTATTTGCGTCCTTTGCCTACCGTCGGGAAATAGGGATCGTTATAGCTGACCTGGGCTCCGTCCTTTTGCAGCAGCTCGATGATGGTTAGCGCCGGAGATTCTCTTAAATCGTCGATGTCCCGCTTGTAGGCTACGCCAAGTACCAGAACTTTCGCGCCGTTCAACGCTTTCTTGTGCTGGTTCAGCGCCTTGGTTACCGATTCAAGCACGTGATACGGCATGTTCATGTTGATCTCGCCCGCCAGTTCGATGAAGCGAGTATGGAAGTCCCACTCCTTGGCTTTCCAGGAAAGATAAAACGGGTCCACTGGAATGCAATGTCCGCCCAGCCCAGGGCCGGGATAGAAGGGATGAAATCCGAACGGTTTGGTCGAAGCCGCTGCGATCACTTCCCAGATGTCGATTCCCATGCGCAGCGAGAGTAGCTTCAACTCATTCACCAGCGCGATATTCACGCAGCGATAAATGTTTTCCAGCAGTTTGGTCATTTCCGCTGCTGCCGGCGAGGACACTGGCACCACACGATTGAAAATCGCTCCGTATAACGCGGCCGACAGATCGGACGCTTGTGTGTCCAGTCCTCCGACTACTTTAGGAATATCGCGCCGGGCCACAGTCGTATTGCCGGGATCTTCGCGCTCTGGAGAAAAGGCCACGTAGAAATGTTGCAGGTCCTCTTTCGTGCGGGCTGCTTTCAGTCCGTGCTTGTTGCCCTTTTCGAGTATGGGAACCAGAACTTCTTCCGTAGTGCCTGGATAAGTTGTGCTTTCCAGAATGACCAGGTGTCCGGCTCGCAGATACGGAGCAATGGATTTTGCCGTATCCGTGATGTAACTCAGATCCGGCTCGTGATATTCGTTTAGCGGCGTAGGCACGCAGATGATGATGGCGTCCATCTCAGTCAACCGCGAATAGTCGGAGGTCGCTTCAAATCCCTGCTTCTGGGCTTGTTGAATTTCACTGGCCAGAATGCGAACAATGTAAGTCCCACCCTTGGCCAGCGTGGAAACTTTGCGTTCGTCGATATCGAAACCCGTGACCCGGAACTTTTCTTCGGTATACAAAAGGGCCAACGGCAGGCCGACGTAGCCCAGTCCGATCACCGCCACGCGCGCCTGGCGCTGCTCGATCTTGCTCTTCAATGCAGAAAATAATGATGTGGAAACGGTTGAAATGCTCATGGGTCAGAAATCGGTCGGCTCTTAAAGCTACACCATAAATCTTAGCATGCCGTAGTTTAGGTTATTGGCTAACAGCCGCCAGCACGCACATATTGATAGTTACGTCAGTCATGCATATGCAAGGCTCCGAAATTAATATGAACGGGGATTAGCGATTGTTTCCGGGGAAGGTTTTCTTCCGCGTCGGAAGAGGGTAGGCTGTAACCATGAGCATCAGCCCCGATGCCGTCATTTCGAGCGCATTTCAAATACCTGGAGAACGTCAATGACTGGCACTACTGAAGTTCTGACGCCCCTTTCGCCGGAAGAGCTGAGAAAGATGAATGCCTACTGGCGGGCTTGCAACTATCTTTCGGCGGGCATGATTTATTTGCGCGCGAATCCTCTTCTTCGCGAGCCGCTGAAGCCGGAACACATCAAGAATCGGTTGCTTGGTCATTGGGGGTCGGATCCCGGCCAATCTTTCGTTTGGGTTCACCTGAACCGTCTCATCAAGAAGTACGACCTGAATGTCATTTACATCTCGGGCCCCGGTCACGGTGCGCCAGCCACGCTTGCCAACTGCTATCTCGAAGGCCACTACTCCGAGATTTATCCGGACAAAAGCCGCGACGAAGCGGGCATGCTCAAATTTTTCCGGCAGTTTTCGTTTCCCGGAGGAATCGGGTCGCACTGCACGCCGGAGACGCCCGGATCGATTCACGAAGGCGGAGAGCTTGGATACTCCCTCTCGCATGGATATGGGGCTGCATTTGATAATCCTGACCTCATCGCCACCGTCATGGTCGGTGACGGCGAGTCGGAAACCGGGCCGCTGGCGACTTCGTGGCATTCGAATAAATTCCTGAATCCGATTCGCGATGGGGCCGTTCTGCCGGTGCTGCACCTTAACGGTTACAAGATTGCCAATCCCACGGTTCTGGCGCGTATTCCGCGTGAAGAATTGGAGTCGCTGCTGATTGGATACGGCCACAAACCGTACTTTGTCGAAGGCAACGACCCCTCGACGATGCACCAGAAAATGGCTTCAATAATGGAGCAATGCATCACCGAGATTCGTTCGCTCCAGCAACATGCGCGTTCCACCGGCGACACCACGCGTCCGCGCTGGCCCATGATCGTTCTGCGTTCTCCGAAGGGATGGACTGGGCCCAAAGAAGTGGACGGCCACAAGGTGGAAGACTTTTGGCGCGCCCATCAGGTTCCCGTGCTTGATCCGGTTACCAATAAGAACAGCCTGAAAATCGTCGAAGACTGGATGCGCAGCTATAAGCCGGAAGAGCTTTTCGACACTAAGGGAACGCTCATCCCCGAGCTACAGGAACTCGCGCCCTCGGGAACGCGCCGCATCTCGGCGAATCCGCACGCGAATGGTGGTCTGCTGCGAAAGGATCTGGAACTGCCTGACTTTCTCGACTATGCGGTGGAAGTAAAGGCGCCGGCCGCGATGTATGCTCAGCCAACCGATGTGCTGGCGCACTTTCTTGCCGAAGTGATGCGCCGTAACATGAATACCTTCCGCGTCTTTGGCCCGGACGAGACCGCGTCCAACCGGCTCACGGCCATTTATGCCGCGTCCAAAAAGACATGGCTGGCCGAATACAAGCCGGAAGACGCCGACGGTGGCGAGCTCGACGTCTCGGGTCGCGTTATGGAGATGCTCAGCGAGCACACGCTCGAAGGCTGGTTCGAAGGGTATGTACTCACTGGCCGCCACGGCCTCTTCTCTACCTACGAAGCGTTCGTGCACGTGATTGATTCGATGTTTAACCAGCATGCCAAATGGCTGGAGAAGTCGAAGAAAGAGCTCGACTGGCGGGCGCCCGTGCCGTCGATCAATCTTCTCATCACCTCACTGGTCTGGCGGCAGGACCACAACGGCTTCACTCATCAGGACCCCGGATTTCTTGATGTAGTCACTAACAAGAGTCCCGACGTAGTCCGCATCTATTTGCCGCCCGACGCGAACTGCCTGCTGAGCGTAGCGGATCATTGCTTGCGTTCGCGCGATTACGTCAATGTCATCGTCGCGGACAAACAGGAGCACCTCCAGTACCTCACCATGGAAGAGGCAGTGGTCCACTGCACCAAGGGCATCGGCATTTGGGACTGGGCCTCCACCGATGATGGCGAGGAACCGGATGTAGTGATGGCTTGTGCTGGCGATATCCCCACCATGGAGGCGGTGGCGGCAGTTGCGATTCTGAAGGAGAAGTTTCCTGATTTGAAGATCCGCTTCGTCAATGTCGTCGATCTCTTCCGCCTCCTGCCGGCGACGGAACATCCGCATGGACTCTCCGACCGCGACTTCGATTCTCTTTTCACCGCCAATAAGCCAGTCATCTTCAACTTCCATTCCTACGCCTCGCTCATCCACAAGCTCAGCTATCGCCGCAACAATCATGACAATATTCACGTGCGTGGATACAAGGAAAAAGGCAGCATCAACACGCCGCTCGAACTTGCCATTCTTAACCAGGTGGATCGCTTTAACCTGGCCATTGATGTGATTGATCGGGTCCCGCGCCTGCATCCTTCGGGCGCGCACGTCAAAGAATGGCTCAAGGGCCAGATCATTGACAGCATCAATTACGCTCACGCTGAGGGCATCGATAAAGAAGAGGTTCGCAACTGGAAATGGCCAGGGTAGGCATGAACCGAGATTTGACCGGGAAAGACGATCTCATCCTGGTGCTCAACAGTGGCTCGTCTTCGCTCAAATTTGGCATCTACTCCCGTGGCGCGACGGACAGTGACGAAAAAGCGTTGCTGGCTGGAAGCGCCGAAGGTATTGGACGTAGCGACGGCACGTTGAGCATTCACTCGGCCGACGGAAAGCCGCTTGTAGAGCGGGCGAGTATTGTTGAATCGCAAAGCGATGCTCTAGAAGCTCTTGCTGCCACGATTCAAGAGCACATTCACAGTGCGCCTGTAGCTGTGGGCCATCGTGTGGTGCACGGCGGACCCAACCTTCTTACTCATCAACTCATCACACCCCAGGTTCTCGACCAGCTGCGCGCTGCAACACATTTCGCACCCTTGCACATCCCGCAGGCTCTGGCGCTGATCACTTCTGCGCAATCGATCTTCGCTTCGGCTTCACACTATGCCTGCTTCGACGATGCGTTTCATCGCACTATGCCGGAAGTGGCTTCGCATCTACCCCTCCCACAGCGGTACTTCGACGTAGGGATTCGACGCTACGGGTTCCACGGCCTTTCTTACGAGTCGCTGGTACATCATTTCGGCGCACAGCTTCCGGAGCGAGCCATCTTCGCGCACCTCGGAAACGGAGCCAGCCTTTGCGCGCTTCGGAATGGGAGATCGATTGACACAACCATGGGCCTGACCCCGACTGGCGGCATCCCTATGGGTACCCGCTCCGGTGATCTCGATCCGGGCATTTTTCTCTACCTCATGCGCAATGAGAAGCTCAGTGCCGACCAGCTCGAAAATTTGTTCAACCATCAGAGTGGCCTCTTCGCTCTTTCTTCCGGGGAAAGCGATGTTAAAACCCTGCAAGACCGGGTTCGCGCCAATGATCCGCAGGCCACTCTTGCACTGGACGTTTTTGCCATTTCCATCCGCAAGATGATCGGGGCATACGTTGCTCTCCTCGGTGGTGCCGACCTACTCGTCTTTACTGGGGGTATTGGAGAGCACAGTGATTATGTCCGCTCCGCAGCTAGCCTTGGCCTCGAATTCCTCGGCCTCACGGCGGACAAGATTCAGGTTGCGCCTGCGCAAGAAGATCTCCAGATTGCCCGCCACTGTCGTAGGATGATGACGCCAAGTACACCCAGGTAAAGCCAGACAAAAGATAGAGAATGAAGATCCCAGCGATTGGCGCGTTACTTGCGTTTTCAGTTTTTTCTGTGATCAGCGTCGGTTCGATTGCCGGCGAACGCAACGTCTCAACTGCGACGCAGGAACAACATGACTGGCCGGTCTACGGCGGCTCAACCGAGAACAATCGCTACTCAACCCTTACACAAATCAATCGGAAGAATGTTAAGCAGCTGGTGATGGCGTGGAGTTTCGATACTGAGGAACAAGGTGTTCTGCAAACCAGCCCAATTATTGTCGAGGGCGTGCTCTACGGGATAACGCCGACACAGAAAGTTTTCGCCCTGAATGCCGGTACAGGCAAGCTTCTCTGGAAATTCGATTCCGGAATTATCGGGACTCAGCCGGACCGCGGGCTTGCGTATTGGAAAAGCGGCACCGACAAACGACTGCTGGTGGGCGTGATGAATTTCGTATATGCCCTGGACGCTGCGACCGGCAGACCAATTCCCGGCTTCGGAGAGCAGGGACGAATCGATCTTCGAGAGAATCTTGGCCGCGCTCCTGCTGCTGCCCAGTCTGTTTCCATGACTAGCCCGGGAGTCGTTTATAAAGACCTGCTGATCGTCGGCGGCCGCAACCCCGAGACACTTCCTGCGCCTCCGGGTGACGTTCGTGCTTACGACGTGCGAACCGGGAAACTTCGCTGGTCGTTTCATACCATTCCGCATCCTGGTGAGTTCGGCTATGACACCTGGCCCAAAGACGCATGGACATACAGTGGTGCGGCCAACAACTGGGCAGGCATGACCGTCGATGTGAAACGTGGCATCGTCTATGTCCCCACCGGGTCGGCTGCAATGGATTTCTATGGAGCCAATCGCGTCGGCGACGATCTCTTTGCCAACTGTCTGATTGCTCTGAACGCAGAGACCGGAGAAAGAATCTGGCATTTTCAAGGCGTGAGGCATGACATCTGGGACCGGGATTTTCCTGCGCCTCCAGTCCTTCTGACGCTAAAGCGTGACGGCAAAGATGTGGACGCGGTAGCTCAAACCACCAAGCAAGGATTTGTTTATCTTTTCGATCGCCTGAACGGGAAACCGCTGTTTCCAATCGAATACAGGAAGTATCCTGCCAGTGAGGTGCCGGGAGAGGTTGCGGCTGTCGAGCAACCACTCCCCGCCAAGCCGGAACCTTTCGCTCGACAGCGGCTGACGGAAGATCTCCTCACGAATCGAACTCCGGAGATCCATCAATGGGCGCTCGAAAACTTCAGGAAATTCCGCAGCGACGGGCAGTTTGTCCCTTTCAGCGCCGGAAAGGACACCGTGGTTTTTCCTGGCTTCGACGGCGGGGCAGAATGGGGCGGCGCGGCAGCGGATCCTGAGGCCGGCATTCTGTACGTAAATGCCAACGATGTCGCGTGGACGGGAGCATTGGCGGAAGATCATGGCGGAGGAGCAAGCGGCCGGGGGATTTACCTGAGCCAATGCGCCGTTTGTCATCAGGACAATCGGGGTGGTTCGCCACCGACATTTCCTTCGCTTGTGGGAGTAGGTGATCGGCTCACCTCGTCACAGATACTCGGTGTTATTCGCCAGGGTAAGGGACGAATGCCCGGTTTCCCGAACCTCGACGACGATCAATTAAACGCTTTAGCCGGATTTCTCACCAGCGGTAAGAGTAACGAAGTCGAGAGTAAAGAAGTACAGAGTTCGGAGCCGCCGCCCGTCGCGAATTACCGCTTTACCGGATACCATAAGTTTCTGGATCCCGACGGCTATCCCGCAGTCGCTCCTCCGTGGGGCACTCTGAATGCAATCAACCTGAATACTGGGGAATATGCCTGGAAGATACCGCTGGGCGAATACCCGGAACTTGCCGCCAAGGGGTTGAAAAATACGGGCACAGAAAACTATGGTGGTCCGATCGTGACTGCTGGCGGGCTGGTATTCATCGGCGCCACAAACTTCGATAAGAAACTACGGGCGTTCGACAAGGCGACTGGTGAGCTGTTATGGGAAGCGACGCTCCCATTTTCCGGGAACGCAACGCCTGCCACTTATGAGGTCAATGGCCGGCAGTTTGTCGTGATCGCCGCTGGGGGAGGGAAGGACCCAAAGTCCCGCTCCGGAGGCGTTTATGTGGCTTTTGCGCTCCCCCAATAGTCCTCGCTACGAGCGAAAGTCCCTGAAAGCAAACTAATCGCTCATTCCAGCATCTTTGATGCGGACAATTGTCCTTGAACTTATATACTTAGGCGGTCTTCGAGCTCTTATCCAAGAGGTCCCCGAAGCTGAACTACCGGTGAAATGGTGGCGGAGAAAATCAATGCGGGAGGCGCATGGCAGCAACGCCTTGCCGCACTACGGAATGTTCCGCCAGTTCTTACCATTGTCTGGGAATCCGGGCGGGCGGTCGTAGCGCTCGGGCTGATTTTACGGATATTCGCGGCCCTTCTTCCTGTCGTTCTGCTGGCCATTCCCAAGCTCATTATTGATGCCATTTTGCAAGCCAGGACTCTGCATCAGCCGGTTCATCCCCGGTTCTGGTGGCTGGTAGTAGGCGAGTTCGGGGTCGCTATTCTGGGGAGTGTCCTCTCCCGCATCATTGATTATTTGGACTCCTTGCTGGCTGATAACTACACCCGCCACGTCAGTATCCAGGTCATGACGCACGCTGCGGAGCTGGATCTCCAGACCTATGAGGATCCAGTGTTCTATGACCGCCTGGACCGGGCGCGGGTGCAGGCTACAGACCGCCTGGGGATGATTCAGTCGATTGGAAGACTGGTGCAGCAGGTCATCACCACGATCTCTTTAGTGATTTCGATCATGTTCTTTTCCCCCTGGCTCCTGCTCCTGCTGATTGCCGGGGTGATCCCGGCGTTCCTGGGCGAGAGTCATTTTGCGTTTCTGGGATATGCCAAGAATTTTCGGCAGACTCCGGTGCGCCGTCAACTGGATTATCTATTAGTTCTGGGCGGCAGCCGGGAAGCGGCCAAGGAGCTCAAACTCTTCGGCTTGAGCCGATTTCTGGTGGAACGGTTCACGCGCTTGTCAAACCGAATTTATTCGGAGAATGTAAGTCTTGCCCGCAAGCGCCTAATCGCAGGTTCCTTCCTTTCGATGATTGGCATTGCAGGCCTTTACTCAGCCTACGTGTTGGTTATCAGGCGGACTATCTCCGGCGCGTTGACGATTGGTTCTCTAACTTTCCTGACAGGCGCGATCGTTCAGGCGAGCACCAATATCCAACAAACTTTTTCCACGCTTTCAGGGATCGCCGATCAGGCACTCTTTCTTACGGATCTGCTGGCATTTTTTGGAATGCAACCTGCGATCCGGTCAAAGCCACATGCGATCCCTGCACCGAGACCAATTGCCAGAGGATTCGAGTTTCGCAACGTGTCGTTTTCTTATCCGGGAAGTTCCCGCCTCATTCTCGACCGGCTCAATTTCCACCTACATCCACAGGAGCGGGTAGCACTGATTGGAGAAAACGGACAGGGCAAGACAACGATTGTGAAGCTGATCACCCGTCTTTACGATCCCACAGAAGGTCAGGTGCTGCTCGACGGCGTGGACCTTCGCGAATATTCTCTGGAAGATCTCTATCGTGAGATCGGCGTCATTTTTCAGGATTTCATGCGCTATGAAATGACTGCCAGCGAAAATATAGCAGTGGGTAAGATTGAGGCGATCGACAATTTGGAGCAACTTCAAATGGCCGCACGCAAGAGCTTGGCTGACGAGGTTGTCGGACGGCTGCCGCTGAAGTACGAACAAATGCTGGGCCGGCGTTTCGATGGAGGCCTGGATCTTTCCGGTGGCGAGTGGCAGAAAGTAGCGCTGGCGCGGGCTTATCTTCGCGATGCGCAATTATTGATCCTCGATGAACCCACCGCGGCGCTCGATGCACGCAGCGAATTCGAGGTCTTCAAGCGCTTCGCGGAACTAACACAGGGGAAAATGGCCCTCTTTATTTCACACCGCTTCTCCACCGTTCGCATGGCCGATCGTATCGTAGTACTGGAGAATGGCAGCATTGCCGAAGAAGGAAGCCACGAGCAACTGGCCAAGCTGGGCGGCCGTTATGCGGAAATGTTCGAAATGCAGGCTGCCAGCTATCGTTAGAAAATATGGAAACGCCGGATTCACATATCGAACTGTTTCGCGAGGAAACCGCAAGCCAGCCCAAAGGATTGCTGGATTCTGCTTCGCAAGAGCAGGCTCTGCGCGCGAACGCGGCCCAGTTGGCCCACAAACTGGGCTGGCAGCCCAGTGTGAAATCATCCCGCTATTTTGTGGAACGCGTACGTGCTCTTGGCAAATCGCTAAACTCAGTGCTCGCCAAACTGCATGGTCCGGCGCCCAAGACACCGGTATCAGACGATTTTCACTGGCTGCATGAAAACGTCAATTTGCTGTACACCGAACTGCAGGGGATTGGCGCCGGACTGAAGCCGTCGCAGAAGAGTCCGCATGTGAGGACTCCAAGCGGCGTGATCATTCCCCGGATCGCGGCCCTGGCTGAGGGTTTCCTGGCTGCCACGGAACGGCAGTTCAGCGAACCGGCGTTTGCCACTTACGTTGCGGCTTTTGAAGAAACCACGGTCCTGAAGATTGCAGAACTGTGGGCGCTCGTTCCTGCGCTCAAACTGGTCTTGCTGGAACAAATTGCGGTACGCGGCGCGCGGGTTCTTGAAGATAGGGAAGGATCGTATGGCGTCGCGGCTTGCGTACGCAGCCTGCGCGACGTGGGCCAGACCTCCTGGAAAGATTTGCTCGAGCCGCTAATTGTTGTCGATCGTGTTCTCCGGGAAGATCCAGTAGGCGCCTATCCTCGGATGGATTTCGATTCCCGCGATTTATATCGAAGTAAGCTCGCCAAGATCGCCCAGCATTCCGACTTCAGCGAGATGGAGGTTGCACAGGAAGCGCTGGCGCTGGCGCGGGCGGCCCAGCAATTGACCGACGGCAATTCCCGGTTGACGATGCGACGTTCTCACATCGGCTACTATCTGGTCGCCGAGGGCGTCAGCCTTCTGCAACAGAGGGTGGCTTATCGAGCCCCGCTCGGCCAACGGATGCAGTCTTACCTTCGAAGTCATCCAGATGAATTCTACTTGCCGGCCATTGTGGCGCTCACATTTGCCATCATGTCGGTCATCGTATTAAAGCTGATCGGCGCTTACAGTTCACCTGCGCTGATTCTTCTCTCGATGTTGGCGCTGTTGCTACCCTGCTCGCAGAGCGCAGTTCAACTTATCAATCATTTAACGACCTCATTGCTGACTCCTGAGATTCTTCCGAAACTCGATTTGTCGGATGGCATTCCGGAAGATTGTGTCACGCTGGTAGCAGTTCCGACGCTGCTGCTGAATGAGAAACAGGTGCGGCGGCTGGTTGAGGACCTGGAGGTCAGGTTTCTCGGCAATCACGATCGCAATATGCATTTTGCCCTGGTGAGCGATCTGCCGGATTCGCCGGAGCAGTCCCGGGAGGACGATCCGCTAGTTACTTTCTGTTCGGATTTGATCCGCAAGCTCAACGAGAAATATGCGGGACGGGAGATGGGATCATTTTTTCTCGTTCATCGCCATCGGGTTTACAACCCCCGCGAAAAAGTATGGATGGGTTGGGAACGGAAACGCGGGAAACTCCTCGATCTTAACCGGCTTCTACGCAAGGAGTATGACAGTTTTCCGGTCAAGATCGGTGATCTCGATCTGCTGGTGCGCATCCGCTTTGTGATTACTCTCGACTCGGACACGGAATTACCGCGAGGATCGGCGCACCGCATGGTGGGCGCTTTGGCCCATCCGTTGAATCAGGCGATCATCGATCCCGAAAAAAATATCGTCATCGCCGGGTACGGCATTTTGCAACCACGCGTCGGCATCAGTGTTCAGAGTGCGGCGCGCTCTCGCCTGGCGAAAATTTATTCCGGACAAACCGGGTTCGATATTTATACGCGCGCGGTTTCCGATGTTTATCAGGACCTGTATGGCGAAGGCAACTTTGCAGGGAAGGGAATTTATGAAGTAGATACGTTGCATCAAGTGTTGGATCGTCGCTTTCCCCGCAATGCTTTGCTCAGCCACGATCTCATCGAAGGTGCCTATGCCCGGGCCGCGCTGGCAAGTGATATTGAGATTATTGAAGATTATCCCTCTCATTACAGTGCTCACAATCGGCGTAAGCACCGCTGGCTGCGCGGAGATTGGCAGATAGTCGAATGGCTGCGGTCGCGTGTGCCTGGCGAAGCCGGAAGTCTGGTTCCCAATCCTCTCTCGGTCATTTCTCAATGGAAGATACTGGACAACTTGCGCCGCAGTCTGGTGGAACCTGCCACATTTCTCTTGTTGGTGCTGGGTTGGCTGGTGTTACCTGGGACCCCGCTATTCTGGACGCTTGCCACCATCACGATTCTACTCATCCCGGCATGGTTTCGCTGTCTGTTCGATCTGGTTCGGGCCGTGGTCCAGGACAAGATGGCAATTGCGCGGGACGCGATGACCGTATTGTTTGCCGCCAATGTCGGTGTTTTTCTAAACCTGACTTTTCTCGCCAACCAGATGCTGCTTTCCCTCGACGCCGTGGCTCGGGCACTCATTCGCCGCATGGTGACTCGCGAGCGGCTGCTGGAATGGGAAACCGCCGCAGAGGTCGAGTTGGGCACTGCCCCGCGGACCGCTCTGGATATCTATCTGGACTGGACGCCGGTGCTGGCGATTGTGATTGGAGCTTTGATTTTCCTGGTCCGCCGCAACGCTCTCCCGGTGGCGCTACCCATACTGCTGTTATGGGCCTGCAGCAAACCGCTTTCGCTGTGGCTGAACCGACCACCGCGCGCACCTCACAACGAGGCGTCGGAAGTGGAAAGGATCTTCCTGCGCCGGGCCGCACTTCGCACTTGGCGCTATTTCGCTGAGTTCAGCACCAAAGAGCACAATTGGTTGATACCGGACAATGTTCAGGAGAAGCCGTCGGCTGTCGCCGCCAGGATGTCTCCTACGAATCTGGGTCTTCTATTAAATGCGCGGCAAGTGGCTTGCGAGTTCGGGTATCTGACCATCCCGGAATTTGCGGAAGAGACTCTGCGGACTTTGGCAACGGTCTCCACGCTCCGCCGTTATCGCGGGCACCTGCTTAACTGGTATGACACTCGGACGCTCGAACCGCTGCCGCCTTTTTTTGTTTCCTCGGTGGATAGCGGTAATCTGATGGCCTCGCTTTGGACCCTTCAGCAAGGTTGCCTGGATCGATTGCATCAACCGGTCTTGCAACGCCGCCTGGCCGACGGCTTACTTGATTATCTTCGTATCCTGCATGGTTTTAAATTATTCCCGCGAAAAGCTCTTTCGGTTTTTCAGCGGCACATCCATAGGAGTGACTGGCTGCAATACGTCCAACAGTTACCTGATGCGACTTTTGAAGAGGCCCCCGGCCGTCGAGCCTCGAAGCATACAGCCGATGGCCAGTGGTTTAAGGAGCAAGCTCGATCGCGACTGGAGAATCTGAAGCTGACCGTGCGTCTCCAGGCTCCGTGGTTACTTCCCGAGTTCGCGCCACTACGTGAGGCCCTAGCGCTGGATTTGAAGTCCGCATGGGACAACATTGCACTGGAGCGAGTGCCGGATTTCATCGACAAACTCGTCGAGCGTCTGGAATATGCCAACCGAACGGATGCCTCAGAAGAGCAAAAATCACTTAGGCGACGATTGCACGATCTGCTGCCGGAAGCCCGTTCGCAAGCTGAGCGGCTTATACAAGACCTCCGAACCATCGCTGCCCGGGCTGGGACTCTGGCGAACGAAATGGACTTTACTTTCCTGCTGAATGCCCGACGCAAGTTGTTATCTACCGGGTTCGATACCGAGTCGCTTAAACTTCATTCTGCGTGTTACGACCTGCTGGCATCGGAGGCGCGCATTGCCGTATTCGTGGCCATTGCCAAGGATGACATTCCTCAGGAGAGCTGGTTCCACCTCGGACGTGGGCATACCGTGGACCATGGCCGTCCCGTGCTCATCTCGTGGACGGGAACGATGTTCGAGTATTTAATGCCCGCGTTGTGGATGCAAGCCTATCCGGACACTCTTCTGGAACGCTCGCGGGCGGCTGCCGTACGTGCGCAACGGGCACATGTGGCGGGAAAACGTATGCCTTGGGGGATTTCCGAATCGGCGTATTTCAAAATGGATGATGCGGGAAATTACCAGTATTTTGCTTTTGGCTTGCCTCAGCTTGCCTTGAGCAAGAATGAAATGGAGTCACTGGTTATCTCTCCCTACTCGACATTTCTGGCCTTGGACGTGGATCCCTCAGAAGCACTCAAGAACCTTCGGAAAATGAGCGATATGGGTTGGGTTGGGGCTTATGGCTTCTACGAAGCAGCAGACTTTACTATTTCTCGCAATCGTTCGTGGCATCGTCGCTACGAACTGGTGCCGGCATGGATGGCGCACCACCAGGGCATGAGTCTTCTGGCGATTGCCAATTTTCTTCACCACGGAGTTGTGCAGAGCTGGTTTCACAACGAACCGCGAGTGCAAGCCACGGAACTTCTGTTACACGAAAAGCCCGTCGCCTACGTTCGCTTGCCGCGCGAAGGATACGGAACTGCGACGGCTTGATCAGGTCGACTGCGGGCCGGAAGGCTTATAAGCTTCAAATCCGGCGCGTTGCATCCCGCGCTTTGCTTCCAGGTTCTTCATAAAAGTGTCCCAGACGAATCCAGAGCGGGCGTTTTCCGCCATCAGCATGGTGATTCCCGTGTCGATCCCAATCACGTCGGCGTCGTACCAGTTCTTGAGTGGATTGAATGCGTTTACGAACCCGTAACGGCTCCATGCGTTCGGATAGCGGTTCTTAATGTTGTGCAGAACGCGCATCACAGCTTGAGGCAGGAACGGCAATGACCCCGCCGCCGCACTGGGGGCTATGGTTCCATCGATTGGCCCGGTCGCCGGCGGCCCTCCCCAGACCACATAACCTTGTTGCGAATCGGAAGCCGTGATGCCCCACAGGTCATCACTGTAATCGGGGAATTGCTTGGCCAGTTCCAGGCAGAAACGGCGATGGACGTCCGTCGCTATGATGGAATTCTGAAAATAATCGGCATACTTGTCGCGTTTGCCGCGAAAGTCAAACCAGGCTTGCGAGTATTGGTGGACGAACAAAGGCGCGAACGAACCGATGTAACGAAGACCGTCATATTCGAAGGTAGTCCGTTTCCAGGCGTTCCAGGTCTCGACCCGCAGCGGAAACGTAGTCGAGCCCAGTCCCAACAGATACATCATCATCAACTCGCTGTAATAATCCCAGCGATTTGGCAGGAACCCCATTTCTGGCAGCCACCCATGGGGAAGAAGAGTCGTGTCTTCCGAAAGCCAGGTCCAATCCACACGGTTAAATATCTCGTACGCCAATAGAGTGATTTCAGAATGCTCCTGAAAGTATTGCCGGCAGGTAAGAATCCCGCATAGCAGGATGGCTGTATCAACCGAAGATACTTCCGAATCCCAGACTCTTTCCCCGGTATTGATATCGGCCCAGTGATAGAAAAAACCTCGATGCGTGGGTAGTTTTTTCCACAGAAAGCGCAGGGTAGCCAGGGCTCGGGCATTCGCTTCGGGATAGGAAACGAAGCCGCGTTTTTGAGCGATACACAGTGCCGTCAGTCCGAAACCGGTGGCGGCGATACTTGCAACCGTGCGGTGGTCCTGGGTTCGTGCATTCGATCGGTCTTTCACCAGGCCCGTTTCGGGGTTGCCTTGTTCCCAAAAATACAGGAAGTTGGCTTTTTCCAACTCTTCCAGGAACTGGTCATCCTCTGGAGAAAGACTGCTTGGGACTGGAACCGGAGCAGCCTGTTTATGGGGTTCCTCGGCAGACAAGAAAGGCAGGATGGCCGTTCCGGCAAAAGGCATAAGGATGCCCATACCAGCAACCTGCTTCAGCAACTCCCGGCGCGAACGCATTTTTGAGCTAACGATTTTCTTGTCCACCTAGATAATCTAGAACGATCTTCGGGCTGAGTGAAGTCCCCAGGAAGCGTCATAACATATTAAAGTAGGATACAAGTTTAAGGTCTAGAGTTAAGGATACAGGTTAAGAGCATTTGCCAATGAGTGGCGGACGAAAAATCGCGCTCTGGATTGCGCTCATCGCGATTCTAGGGACCAGCCTAACGGTAGGCCTGGTGGCCTGGACCAGATCGTTGCGGCCAATCTTACTCCAGGGCGCAGTGGTTACGCAGGACTCCGATCCGGATAAGGAATTGCCGATTTCGAATGTTTCCATCTCCGCGACAGCGGACACCCTGGTTGTTGGCGATGGCACTTCTGACGCGGCAGGTTTTTTTAAACTGACATTGCGGCAAGGGGTCAGGCGAGGTCAACTGATTAAGCTGCGATTCCGGCATGCGGACTACGAACCGCTTGATCTGTCTGTCGACAAGGTCGCAAAACTTTACATCGCCCATCTCACCCCTATTGTCCGGCCGACACCTACCGTGGCTTCTCGTCCGGATGTGGTAGTGGCAAATGTGCGAGTCCGCTATTCGATGAAGAGTACCAGCGCCGCAGATGTGGGCAGCGGGGTCAAAACCTTTCGCGTGGTCAATACCGGCAACACGCCCTGCAATGGTCATCCTCCCTGTTCGCCGGATGGCAAATGGAAGGCGACCGTGAGTTCCGCATCTCTTGAGGCTGGTGAGGGAAATGAATTCCGCAATGCCCGTGTTTCCTGTATTGCCGGCCCCTGTCCTTTTACCAAAATCGAATCGGATGACTTTTCCAAAGGTGGCCGGAGTATCAGTGTCTCCGCCCGCAATTGGTCCGACACGGTAACTTTCTTGCTCGAAGCGGAAGTGATCCATCCCATGGTCAGCGACACTGTCCGGGAATCCTATCCGGTGATTTTTGGACCTGCGCTGAACTTTACCCTACCATCCACAGCGGAGGGTCCGAGCATCGAAGCCGAAATCAATGGGGACACGATTATTTTTCCACTGGGCCCCAATCTCTTCCTGAGCTGGGCGCATTGCAGCGTTCGAGGAAATGACGATCAGTCCAAGGTCTATCGTTGCGAACTCAAACCCGGATATCGGTTTCGTTGATGATTCCGACTGCGGCCCGACAGGTATAGAATTGGAATCCGCACCCGGCGGTGCGAACCCAGAAAGCTTGAGTGCTCCCCTTGGGCACAGAAGAGGTTGCAAATGAGATCAACAGGCAACGCCGTAACGAGATATCTCTTGGCGCTTGGCAGCTTGATGCTGCTTTTTGCGAGCATGAGCTGGGCCGCCGACGACAAGGATCAATCCGACATCAGCAAGCGGATTGAGGCTTCGGCCGACGTGCTCAATGAAATTATGGCCACGCCCGACAAGGCCATTCCTGACAAAGTGATGAGTGACGCTAAATGCATCGCCGTCGTGCCTTCGATGCTCAAGTTTGCCATAGGCTTTGGCGGGAACCACGGAAAAGGCGTGGCCACCTGCAGGACGGCAAATGGCTGGAGCGCTCTGGCGCCGATCACTGTTACCGGCGGAAGCTGGGGTTTGCAGCTTGGCGGCCAGGCAATCGACCTGGTCATGGTAGTCATGAATGACAATGGTATGCAACATCTGCTGGCCAGCAAGTTCAAGCTTGGTGGGGAAGCATCGGCCGCGGCAGGCCCGGTGGGCCGCGATGCTGCAGCCAGCACCGACTGGAAGATGCGCGCAGAGGTCTTAACCTATTCCCGGACTCGCGGGATCTTTGCCGGTATCGACTTGAATGGTTCCGCGATCACCCAGGACAAGGATGAAACTCGCGTTCTCTACGGCAAGATGGTTTCTTTTGCCGACATTCTCAATGGCCAGACAGCTCCTCCGGATGACAGTGAGCCGTTCCTCGCGGCGGTGAGAAAGTATGCGCATCAGGTCAACGATCAAGGGAAGGTCACCGAGCCCTCTTCTGATAAGGCGGTGGCGGCAGATCCGGCAAGCGCTGATCCCAAGTAGTCCGAATCTATGACCAGGACAACGGTCCGGCTAACGCTCGGCCGTTTTCACTGAGATTGCAGGAACGTGTTTTGCTGTCAAGCATGAGAATAATAGAAATCAATCGAGGAGAGAATCGATGAAAGGATTGCTGATGGCTGTTCTAGCCTCTGTTCTAATCTCCAGTTGCGTGATCGCGGTGGCCCAAGATACTCCCGCCACGAGTGCTGCCGGAACCCGCGGACTTGGACCAACCGGCGTGCAGAGAGTGATCAAGGAAGTTCACCATGAACTGGTCCTGCTTCCTTATTACGGAGTATTCGATAACCTGGCTTACAAGGTCGATCCCAACGGGACAGTCACTTTGCTTGGACAAGTGACTCGCCCCACACTAAAGTCGGATGCGGAATCAGCCGTAAAACGCATTGAAGGTGTGGAGCAGGTTGTAAATCAAATCGAGGTATTGCCGCTTTCCCCAGGGGATGACCGCATTCGCCGGGCCACCTATCGAGCCATCTATGCGGATGGTGCTCTAAGCCAATACGCGCTGCAGGCGGTGCCTCCGATTCACATTATCGTGAAGAACGGAAATGTCACGCTGGAAGGCGCTGTGGGCAGCCAGTTCGACAAGACGCTGGCCGGGAGTAAAGCGAACGGCGTCTCTGGTGTGTTTTCGGTTACGAACAATTTGGTGATCGACAACGGCAAGTGAGTGCACAGGAAAGCATAGCGACGATAGTTTCCTGTGTTGCTTTATTTCTGATGCCAGTCACATGCCAAGTAAACGGCAGGCGCCGGTGGTTTTCTTTTCGGTGCCTGCCTCCTAAACCATCCTGAAAAGATCAAACAAATCTTAGACCGGGCAGAGGCGGGTGTTTTTTCATGGAAATTGCAAATGTTGTGATCATTGGCGGGGGTATCGTCGGGTCCAGCATTGCGTATCACCTGACTGCGGCTGGCTGCAAGGATGTCGTCGTTATCGAACGCGAGACCACTCAGGGCAAGGGATCGACCGGCAAAAGTATGGGTGGAGTTCGCGCGCAATTTTCCACGCCGGTCAACATCCAAATGTCTCTCTACTCAATTCCGTTCTATGCACATTTCGACGAACAACTAGGAAATCCGGGGGGCTACCGGCCTCAGGGATACTTGTTCTGCGCGACCAGCGAACAACACATGGCCTATTTGCGAAGCAATTATGAGCGCCAGGTGTCCTTGGGGCTGAGAGATGTCAACATCGTTACAGACGAGGATATCCAGAAGATGTTTCCGCAGTTGCGCGCGGACGATATCGTTGGCGGGAGTTTCTGCTCAACCGATGGTTTTGTCGATCCCTACAGCGCCATGATTGGTTTTACGAGCTGGGCAGTAGAACACGGGGCCAAGCTTTGGAAGAATGCCGAAGTCATCGGAATTACACGCGACAAAGATGGAGTTTCCGGCGTGGACACAAAGCGCGGTCATATTGCTACCCGGACAATTGTGAACTGCGCCGGCGCTTGGTCGGCACAAGTCGCGAAGATGGCCGGTGTTGACCTGCCCGTCGAGCCGTTGCGGAGAATGCTGGTGCCAACCGAGCCGTTCGACCGATTTCCAAAGAGTGCACCCATGATTATTGATATGTCCAACGGGTTCCACTTCCGTCCCGAGGGGCCCGGATTCCTGCTGGCGTGGAACGATCCTGAGGAAACGCCGGGTTATAAGACGGATTTCGATCCTACGTTCGTGGAAAAAATTCTGACGCGTGCGGCAAACCGTGTGCCCATTTTCGAGGAACTTGCGGTGAATCCCAAGCGAGCCTGGGCAGGGCTTTACGAGATGACGCCCGACCATCATCCGATTCTCGGGCCAGTGATCGGCTGTCCGGGACTATTTCTTGCGAACGGATTCAGCGGACACGGGGTCATGCATGCCCCTGCAACAGGAAAGATTCTTTCTGATCTCATTCTTACTGGGAAGTGTGCTCTCGTAGACACCTCACTCCTGAGTTTGTCCCGCTTTTCAGAAGGCCATCTAATCGAGGAAACCGCAGTGTTGTGACATGACTCACACACCCGCCAACAAATGGTGGTATGGTTTTGGGATCAAAGTAAGCGTTTACAGAAAACTCATGCGCAAAACAAATTCCAATTTGCATTTAAGTGGATTGTGGCTACTGCTCTGCACCGGGCTTTTGGCCTTGCTTGCTAGTAGTAGGCTGACCGCGCAAGCGCCCCCTGCGAGTGTGTCCATTCAGGTCAAAGCCGATCAGACAGAAGGCACGCTCAATCCCATCTGGAACTACTTTGGCTATGACGAGCCGAATTACACTTACGCTCCCGATGGGAAAAAGCTCATTGGGGAGCTGGCCTCGATGAGCTCAGTTCCAGTGCATATTCGGACCCACAATCTGTTCACTACTGGAGACGGATCATTTTCCCTGAAGTGGGGTTCCACGAACGTCTACACGGAAGATGTCAACGGCAAACCGATTTACGATTGGACGATCGTAGACCGAATCTTCGACACCTATCATGAGCTAGGCGTAAAACCGCTTGTGGAACTGGGCTTCATGCCTGCAGCCTTGTCTGTCAATCCCACGCCTTACCGGCATAATTTTCCTCAGGGGCAGATATTCACTGGTTGGACATACCCGCCCAAGAGTTACGACAAGTGGGGAGACCTGGTGTTCCACTTTGTCCAACATTTACGCGAGAGGTATGGGGATACCGAGGCCCGAAGTTGGATGTGGGAAGTTTGGAATGAACCCGATATCCCTTATTGGAAGGGAACACCGGAAGAATACTTAAAACTTTATGATTACGCCGCTGATGCTGTCTTGCGGGCCTTGCCAGGGGCGCAAGTGGGCGGTCCTGATTCCACTGGGCCTGCCAATGACAAAGCTGCAGAGTTTTTGAGACTGTTTCTGGAACACTGTGCTCATGGGAAAAATTACGCGACGGGAAAAATTGGAGCGCCACTGGATTTCATTAGCTTTCATCCCAAGGGGGCGCCGGTATTTGAAAACGGCCATGTCCGCATGGGAATTAGCCATCACCTGGCGGCAATTGATCGCGGATTCAAGATTGTTGCATCCTTTCCTGAGTGGCAGAAGACGCCGATCATTCTTGGCGAATCCGATCCCGAAGGGTGCGCAGCCTGTTCTGCGCAACAGCATCCGGAGAACGCCTACAGAAATGGACCGTTGTATGCAGCTTATACGGCGACAGTTTTAGATCAGATATATACGCTCGCATCTCAGGAGAGAGTGAATTTTCAGGGCGCCGTGACTTGGGCTTTTGAATTTGAGGACCAGCCTTATTTTGCCGGCTTTCGCGATTTGGCGACCAACGGGGTCGACAAAGCGGTGTTAAATACCTTCCGCATGTTTGGGCTTCTGAATGGCGAGCGCGTTACCGTCAGTAGTAGTGGAACTGTGCCTGTACAAGAAATGTTGAAGACCGGAGTCCGGGGTGTCCCTGACGTTAACGCGATTGCAACGAGACGCGACCACGAAATTACGATTCTCGTCTGGAACTATGAGGACAATGATTTGCCGGCGCCGGATGCTCCCATCAACCTCGCAGTCACGGGAATTCCGGAGGCCGCGAAGACAGTTTTACTCCAACATTTTCGAGTAGATGGTACACACAGCAATGCTTATGCCGAATGGCAGAATATGGGTTCGCCAGCGCATCCTTCAGCCGATCAACAGAGCCGTTTGGAAGATGCAGGGCAGTTGCAATTGTTGGGTTCTCCGCAATGGATGGCAGCGAAAGAAGGCCAAATGAAGCTCAACTTTTCGCTGCCCCGGCAGGGACTCTCGCTGCTACGGATCGCATGGTGACTATGTGCAATCTATTTGCTGGCAGGCGGTGTGAATAATTCCAACCGCACCCGCCACGTAAGAGAATGACCGGGCTCCAATAAAACCATTCCTGTATCTGTTTTGCCCCAAATACTGTTGTAAGGATCAGCCAGGTTGACCTGCGGTTCCACGACGATCACGTTCCGGTCGGGGGGTGCATAGACTTGGAACGCTTTCACTTCTGGCGACAATGAAACGATGCGCAGCCCGTATCCCGCGGCTGGATCAGTAATCTCGACAGCAGCGTTTCCATCCTTATCATGCTGGATGTCGAGGAAATTATCGTCCATGAACAAGGTGCCAAGCGCAGTGCCGCCGGGAGCGGTAAAGTCGTAAGGCGTGCCCTTGACTGGTTCAATCTTGCCGGTGGGTACTACGTCATCATAGTTATTGACCAATGCCCGCTGGTCAGCAGGTACGTACAGCCGCGCCTGCTCCCGCATCCCGCTGGGAAAAACGAACCAGGGATGGAACGCCATGCCCATGGGCAGAGGTTCTTTCCCGACATTCTTCGCCGTCAGGTCGATTTCCAGCGTGTCATCTTTCAGTACTGTCTTGACCGAGACGTCGGTCTTGGACAGCCAGTGGCCGCCAAAATCTCCGCCATGAAACAGGGCTGAAACCCTGGATTCTTTAGCTCCATTCTTTTCGTGAACGTCGGTAAACTTTGCCGACAAAATCAGGCCGTGCATGGCCAGGACTTCCGCCCCCGGATTCTTTCCGTGCCAATTCGCGGGCAGGGACACAGTCTTTCCGGCGATGTTGGTCGTGATGGTTTTTCCATCCGCGGATAACTTGCCACGAATCCGGTTTGCATAGGGCAGCAGCAATCCTGCGCCTACCTGGAAACCCTTGTTGCCAAATTCGTCGTCGCCCTCATCGAGAGTTTTCTTTTCTTCGGAAAGGGAAGCGGGATTGAGCAGACTCACCTCGCCCTTGCCGGGAAGGTACGCCCTGAGTTGTAGCAAGTTCATACCGCGTCCGGGCGCAATCGTGGCATCCAGAAAATGTGGCTTCTCCTTGTCGTTGGAGGCCGGACGTTGCAAGGTGATAACGGGCTCCCCGCCAATCGAAACTGGGGCAGATTGAGCCGAGGACGGTACCTGTGCCGTTGAAAGGATCGAGGAGAACAACACAAAGAGCGCAATCGAAGACATTCGCAAAGAATTAGCCGAGATTTTCATAGGGGGACTCGAAGAAAACCAAGTAGGTTTGTAACAAAATTATTACCGAGACAAATACCGATTCAAAACCCGAAAAATCATACCATAAGGGGGAGAAAACGTTTACCCAAACAACCTCTGTTTCAAGTACTAAACCAATTCGCCATAACATAATTTTCAAATACGTCTGACAAGCGTTGTTTCCGCCATTTAATGATCAAACGAATATCGGTTCCTCGCGCTTAATTCATTGATGGGCGGGAAGGACGCTGCAACCGTGAAGGTATGCGCAGGAGGTTGAATTTTGGATCGAATTGCCGCAGTTAGCATTTCAAGGGCTTGCCCTGTCATAGGGGGGGTCACCACCGTGGCAGCCAGAGTTCCACGTTGCACGTATGCCTGTCCTTTGCTGGGAACGCCGTCGCAACCGGTAAATGGTAGATTCAACATGCGCTCACGCTCACTACCCTCGACCGACTCCTGGATTGCTCTTCTTGCCCCCAGCGCCATAGCGTCATTCTGGCAACCCACCACCGCAATTTTTAGTTCCTTGGACGTGGACAAACGCAACCAGGACTTTACCGCGTTATAGGCTCCCGTCTCCGTCCAGTCACCCTTGAGCGCTTTCACGGCGATATCCGGACGCTTCACGCCAAGCATGCCAATGGTTCTTTCCCGCGCCGCCTCACTTGTAGATGGGCCTTCCACATAGAGCACATTGCCGCCTCCCGGCATCAGCGCGTTAAATTGTTCCCCCTGGGTGCGTCCAACGCTCTCATTATCGGAACCGAGGCTGAATACTGGACAGGAACACTTGCGGCGAAGTTCGCTAACATAGTCAACCGTGCGATTGAGCACCACCCATCCAATTCCGGCGAGGGCTGCGGCGTTCGCAACCTGGGGCATGGCGGTGCCGACCGGCTCGACGACGATGGCGTCAGGACGCAAATCCGGTGAGACCTGTATAGCTTGGACGAGCTGGAGGCTTTGGTTTACTCCGTCATTTTCGGCATAAATAATCTTAAGGTCAAGATCAAGTTTGTGTGCTGTTGTCTCCGCAACTGCAGCCTGCTCTTGCTGGAAATCATTGTCTTGGGTGATGAGTGCGACAAGAACGGAAAGTTTTTTCATGAACCCCCTAGGTGTTTCCTCGAGCCTAATGACATTTGGTTGTGCTCTTCAAAATCGAGCGATCTCCTAAATCGCTGGTAAGCGTTTACAGCGGCAGCCGAATTTTAGCGCAAGACCTAAATCATCCCTGCCATAAAACGTTTACTCTCTCGGGGCAGTCAGGGGAATGGCAGTCTTGGTAACTGAGGGGCGAAATGCCCTGACTGAAGGGCCAGGATCGATTTAACAGAGTGCTGCCCCACCAGCGATGCCGGCATCCGCGCCGTAACGTGCCAGTAACAGCGGAATCTCTGTGGCGCGTGAATTCACGCAATACTTCTGAATCTGCCTGCGAATTTCGTCGAAGGATGAACTCAGCATGGTCGCCACTCCGCCGCCTAGAATCATCACATCGGGTTCCAGCAAATCCACAATGTTACTCAGCCAGAGAGACACTACTTCAACCGTTTCCTGTAAAACTTCCTGGGCGATCGGATCACCGCTTTCATAGGCTTGTCCCACGATCTCAGCGGTGACAGCTTCGATGTTCCCTTGAGCCAAATCTCGCATGGCCGATCCAGCCTTTGATCCAGCAACCATGGATGAAAGTTTCTCTCTGGCTCTTTTCGCGATAGCCGTACCGGAGGCCAGTATCTCAATACAACCGGGTTTGCCGCAATTGCAGCGTGGACCACGATAATCGATGCTCACGTGCCCACCCTCGGCTGCGGCACCAGTACGACCGTGGTATATGCGTCCGTCAAATACAATGCCGCTTCCAATTCCGGTGCCGATGCAGGAATAGAAGACATTGCGATAGCCTCGTCCAGCGCCCCATTGGGCCTCGGCCAGTGCAGCCGCATTGGCGTCGTTATCGATCTTGACTGGCACTCTATAGATTTTCGCCAGTTCGTCCGCTAAAGGAAAATTCCGCCAGCAAGGGAGGTTGGGAGGATTAATCACCACGCCCGTATTCGGATCGAGCGGCCCTGGCGCACAGACACCAATAGCTCGGATGGTAGTCTTCGGCGTACTCGCGAACAGGGAATCAATGGCAGATCTTACGGCTGCAAACCCGGCAGCTGCGTCCCCGTTGGCAATCATCGGGGTACGAGTCTGATATCTGATTTCCCCGTCTGCAGAGACGATCCCGGCGGCAACCTTGGTGCCACCGACATCGACACCAATGACGAGCTCATCTTTTTGCGCCGCTTGCACGATTCTCCGAATGCCGATGTCTGACTAACTCTTGGCGTAACGTTCGCTGTTGGGTTTCGATCCGCTTACCGCAAAGAACAGGAGATAAAGGTAGCAGACGGTAGCCACGATCAGGGCATAGTGAATTCCCTGTCCCCAGATCGCTCCTCCGTAGGACTTGGCGTTAATCGTGTCGCCGATATACCCAACAATCAACGGGATGATCGCTCCACCAACGATGGCCATAATCATGACGCCGGAACCCTTCCCAGTGAGCGGGCCGAGTTCAGCGATGCCCATGGTGAAAATACTCGGGAACATAATGGAGTTAAAAAAACCAACCAGCAGAATGGACCACATCGCGACCGGGCCACTGCTCATCACGGAAATGGTTACCAGCAGCGCCGCCATGATTGTGCAAAAAGCCAACACCCAGCTCGTTTTAACTTTTTGCAGGATCGCCGATCCGATGAATCGGCCGATCATCGCGCCGCCCCAGTACAAAGAGATGTACTTTGCCGCGGCCCGCAAGGCTTCCTGATAACGGAGCGCAGTATCGGGGATGTTGGAAGGCGACACAAGATGACCAATGTTGTCCAGCGCTAGATAATTCGCAATGGAACTTCCAATGGCAACTTCTGCACCTACATATACAAAAATTCCAATGGCGCCATAAATCAGACTAGGGTGCTTCCAGATAGAATCGTTGACCTTTTCGCCGATGTGGTGCTCGGCAGATGCAATCTTTGGAAGTTTGAAACTGGCGATTACGCCAGCAAGCAGGGCCAATGCGATGCCGAGTCCAACGTAAGGCTTAATCACAGAAGCGGCCTGCTGGACGGGGCTTTCGTTAATAGCCGCAGCGGCAGAGGTCAGAATGAAAAAGCCGCCGATCCAGGGAGCGATCGTCGTTCCCAGTGAATTAAACGCTTGCGTGAGATTCAAGCGGCTCGACGCAGTTTCAGGTCTTCCCAGTACAGCCACATAAGGATTTGCCGCAACTTGGAGCAGCGTAATTCCCGCAGCCAGTACAATTAACGCCGCCAGAAACAATCCAAAGGAGGGAACTTTGGCGGCCGGAACAAACAAGAAGGCACCCAATCCCATGACCAGCAGGCCGGTCACCATGGCCTTTTGGTAACCCATCCAGTCGATAATCTTTGCGGACGGAAGAGAAAATACAAAGTAGGAAGCAAAGAAGGCCGTCTGCACCAGCATGCTGAACTTCAAATCGAGCTTAAAGACATGCTGAAAGTGCGGAATCAGAACGTCGTTCAACGATGTGAGCGCACCCCACATGAAAAATAGCGTGGTGACCACCGCGAGCGGAGTTCCAGTATTTTGAGGAACTTCACTCACAATTGTTTTGGAGGATTGGGGAGTACTCAGCGCCATATTTTCTTTTCACCTGAAGTTCAGCCAGGATAAGTTGCTTCGAGCTTTAGTCCCGCAGCATTATAGCCCGGAGTGAAGTCGGATCACGGAAATACTGTCCGTTAAACTCGCTTCGTATGGTAGAACTAATCCGCACAATTTAGCTCTTGAATAACGTTATTCCGTTGAGATTGGGTTTCTGGCAATGATTGAAGGAGCGCCATGCGCCGCTTTTCGTTAATGGTTCTCATTGTTACTGTCTGGCTAGGGATAAATCTACAAGCCCAGCAATCGTCATCGTCCACCACCATTATTTTTCAAGGCCAGGATTTCCCCTTGGTGGATAGCTCGGCTGCGCTGCCCGCCAGTCTTTTGGCTGTCCTGCCGAACGCCCGCTTCGTCGACGCGAACCAATTATCTGACGCATTGAGTTCGCCTTCCGCCCGACTCCTAGTTGTTTCAGGTTCTGCGTTCCCGGAACAAGCGTGGCCGGCGATCTACGGGTTTCTCCAGCGCGGTGGCAATCTGCTGACACTTGGCGGACGCCCTTTCGCTCAAGCTGCCTATCGTGACCGCAACAAATGGGCGTTGCGGCCGGAGCGAAATGCGTTCATCAGAAGACTTCTGATCAACGATTACACGGAAACGCCCGGATCCGGCAGCCTGCAATTTGACACGAACCCAGACTTCCCGGAAGTCAGTCTGACAAAGTTTGATTGGAATCGCGCATGGAGCCTAACTGTTAAGCTTAGCGGCGAAGACATGTATCCCCGGGGAGGTTCGACCGGCAGTCTGGATACCACATTTCATGCACTAGCTTGGGGAACCATCGATGGCCACCGCCTGGCCGCACCTGTCGTCGAGATGGACCACTTCCAGAATAATTTTGTGGGTGGAAGATGGGAATTGGTGGCCGCCGATCTTCCTTCGGGATTTTTTGCGTCCGCGGCTGGCCAGAAGTTGGTCTCTACCCTTGCTCAGCGTGCCTCGGAAGGAACACACGACTTCTGTGTTCGTCCTCATTGGGCTTTATTTTTGCCGGGAGAGCCGCTCAACTTCCAGTTCACCATGCGCAACCTAACGGCGTCCAATTCTCCGCAGTCGTTTCGGGTTGAGCTGACAGTGACCCCGGAGGAGGGCCAGGTAACACAAAAGACGTTTGATCTGACTCCTGGCCAGTTTCCTTACATTACGGATCTCAATCTTCCTGCAGCGGCGGAGAAGGGGTTTCACGTTGTCACCGCACGGCTGTTGCAAGGCGATACCGTTCTCGGCGTCTATCACACCGGATTCTGGATTCGCGATCTGGAATATCTCCACTCGGGTCCGCACCTGACCGTCAACAGCGACTTTTTCGAGGTCGATGGTCGGCCGCTGCCGGTCATTGGCAGTACTCACATGGCGAGTGATGTTCAGCGCGATTTCTTCATGGTTCCAAATCCTTATGTGTGGGAGCAGGACTTCTCTGACATGCAGCGTAATGGCGTAAACATGGTACGCACCGGCTGGTGGTCCGCGTGGGACCAGGTCATGAAAGAGACAGGCGTGATGCATGAAGAATCGCTGCGGGCGATTGAGGCGTATCTGATGACCGCACGCCGTCACAACATGCCGGTGCAGTTTAATTTCTTTGCATTTATTCCCGATGTATTCGGGGGACAGAATCCGTATCTCGATCCTGAAGCGGTGCGCCGGCAAAAGACGTTCATTACTGCCGTGGTCGGACGATTCAAAGACGTGCCCTGGCTGGCTTACGACCTCATCAACGAACCCAGTTTCGATAAACCGTCTCACCTTTGGGCAACTCGCGCCAATGGCGACAGCTTCGAAATGGGGAAATGGAACGAATGGCTGCATGAGCACTACGCCGACAACGGCGCTATCGCCGCTGCGTGGAACACGATTCCCGCAGCTCCGGGTTCTCCCGTGGCACCTCCCGGGGAACCGGATTTCAATCCTGCAGGTGGCACACCGATTGCCGTACATGACTTCTATATGTTTGCGCAGCAAGAGTTCACTCAGTGGGTTGCTCAAATGCGCGATGCTATTCGCGGAGCGGGTAGTAAGCAATTGATTACCCTCGGTCAGGATGAAGGTGGAGGCACCGATCGTCTAAATCCGCAGTTCTGGGGCGGAGCTGTCGATTTCACCACCAACCACACATGGTGGCTCAACGATGCACTGCTCTGGGATTCACTGGTCGCGAAATATCCGGGCAAGCCACTTCTCATTCAGGAAACCGGACTGCAAAACGATTTCAATCTGGACGCCACCTGGCGCCGGGACGCACAGAGCCAGGCTAATGTCCTTGAAAGAAAGCTGGCTATTGCGCTCGCGACCACAGCGGGCGGCATCGATTGGCTCTGGAACGTTAATTCCTACATGACTCTTGACCAGGAAGTGACTATCGGGCTGGTCCGCACTGATGGTACCGACAAACCCGAAGTTGCCATGTTCCGCTCAATGGCCGATTTTGCCAGCAAGAATCGAGATGCCTTCCGCAAGCCTGAAATGCCGCAGGTTGCCATTCTGACGTCGCAGTCATTTCAGTACTCAGCACTGAACCCGATGGCGATCGCCGCGCAGAAGGAATCGGTACGCGTGTTGCACAACTATCTCGGTGTCCCTGCCTACATGGTTGCGGAGAATCAAATTGCGAACCTGGGCAATCCGCGGCTACTGATTGTTCCTTCCCCCGAGGCGCTTCCCGAGAGCGCGTGGAATGCGCTGTTGAGCTATGCCGAAACTGGTGGCACGGTTCTAATCACGGGATCCATGGAACGCGACCCGAACTGGGTCACGACTCATCGGCTCAAGGGTCTTGGAGTAGAGGCGGAGCGTATCGATCTGAACTTCCGCCAAAGCACGATTCGCACGTCGCAAGAGGTAATCCCAGTCTCTTTCTCCGAGCAAAAATGGCTGGACGCTCTGCGCTTCGCCGATGGATCGACGTGGAAGGAGATTCCGCACGGAAAAGGACGTCTTCTGATTACAGCATTCCCTGTGGAATTGGCGGAAGGGAATGACTCGACCGTGGCCGTATACAAATTGGCTCTGAAAACCGCGGGCATTTCTCCAGCTTTCGAGGCTCGGCAGGGGACGCCAGGAGTTCTCATTCGTCCGACGGTATTTGCTGATTCTGTGCTCTATCTCTTTATGTCGGAAAGTGGTCAGGATGAGGATGTTGATATCACGGATAAACTTACCGGCGCGCGAATGAATTTCCGCATGCCGGCCGAGCACGCACGCCTCGTATTGTTGAATAAGAAAGACGGTAGTGTTGCATCTCGCTACGGATTCTGAAACGAAAAAACTGCGTTCGAGCGCTCAGTTGAGCGATTCGAACGCAGTTAGAGGGCACTATCTATTTTAGAAATCAGACAGCCGCGAGTTCGCCATTCATCACCCGCTCGATCTTCAAGCCTAATCCTTCGGCCACGCCCTGGCCGTATTTCGGATCAGCCTTGTAGAAATGCTTGATCTGTAGTTCCTGAATACGCTGAGGAATTCCTTTCATGGTTCCGACAATGTTGCCGATCAGTCGTTGCTGCGCGTCTGGTTTCATCAAGCGAAACAGATTGCCCGGCTGGGAGTAATAGTCGCCATCGGTACGGTGATTGTGCCGATCAACCGTGCCGCTAATTTGCCGCGGACGCTCACGGTAGGCAGGATCCTCCTTTGGCCCGTCGAAACTGTTCGGTTCATAGTTGGGCGCAGAGCCAGAGTTTCCGTCGAAGCGCATGTGGCCGTCGCGGTGATATGTGTGGATCGGGCACTGTGCCTTGTTCACTGGCAACGCATCATAATTGACGCCAATGCGATAACGATGAGCATCGGGATAGGAAATCAGCCGCCCTTGCAACATCTTATCGGGGGAATAGCCCATGCCCGGCACAATGTTCTTGGGGTCGAAAGCGGCCTGCTCGACTTCCGCGAAATAATTTTCAGGATTCCGGTCCAGCACCAATTCGCCGACTTCGATCAGCGGATAATCCTTGTGCGGCCACACCTTGGTGAGATCGAAGGGATTGAGATGATAGGTTTCCGCTTCTTTCTCCGGCATGATCTGCACCGATACCCGCCATTTGGGGAAGTCACCCTTGGCGATGGCATTAAACAAATCGCGCTGCGCATAGTCGGGATCTACACCCCGCATCGCTGAGGCGTCCTCGCCGGTAAAATTCTTAATGCCTTGCTTGGTTTTGAAGTGGTACTTCACATAGAACAACTCATTCTTGCTGTTAATCAGGCTGAAAGTGTGGCTGCTGAAGCCGTCCATATGCCGGTAACCATCCGGAGTGCCTCTATCGGAGAACAGGATCGTAACCTGATGAAGCGACTCCGGCGAGAGCGACCAGAAATCCCACATCATGGTGGGAGACTTCAAATTGGTCTGTGGGTCGCGCTTCTGGGTGTGAATGAAATCGCCGAACTTCATGGGGTCGCGAATAAAGAACACCGGTGTGTTGTTGCCCACCATGTCCCAGTTTCCCTCATCGGTGTAGAACTTCAGGGCAAATCCACGGGGATCGCGCTCTGTGTCCGCCGAGCCCTTTTCGCCGCCGACAGTCGAGAATCGCAAGAAGGTGGGCGAACGCTTTCCAACCATGGAGAAAAGTTTCGCGGTCGTATATTTTGGCATGTCGGGATTGGTACATACAAAATAGCCATAGGCGCCGGAACCTTTGGCATGCACCACTCGCTCGGGCACGCGCTCGCGGTTGAAGTGGGCCATCTTTTCAAAAAGTTGA
This sequence comes from Terriglobia bacterium, assembly GCA_963723765.1. Taxonomy (GTDB): domain Bacteria; phylum Acidobacteriota; class Terriglobia; order Terriglobales; family Acidobacteriaceae; genus DATBAX01. The sequence goes on from CAVRSD010000004.1 coordinate 200,111, forward strand.
AAGTCTTCGAAAACTACCGGTCCCCGCGGGCCGACCGTGAGCGAATTCTGGTTGTCACCGACCGGTCGCCCGGCTTCGGTTGTGAGTCTGTCTTTTTCTGCCATAAGTTCTCCTCCGTGCTGTTTGTGTGCAGTTGTTGTGTGTACAGCAAGTCTACGGACTAATGGCCCATAGGAGGAAGGCTGCTAAACTAATGTGTGAAATAGAATATACCTATGGGTAGTTTTTCTGTTCCTTAATTGGGAATGAACACATGGAAATCCATCAACTGCGTTATTTTTGTGCCATCGTTCGTGCCGGTAGTTTTACCCGTGCCGCCGAACATCTAGGCATCGCTCAGCCGTCCCTGTCACAACAGATTCGTGCATTGGAAAAGCAAATCGGCACTCCTTTGTTCGAGCGTTTGGGCCGTTCCATCCGCCTTACGGAATATGGGGAAGCCTTACGCCAGCCAGCACTGGATATTCTGCAGCAGGTTGCCGAGGCCGAGTCCTCGCTGGCAAATCTGCAGAAGGGAGTGCGCGGCAGGCTCCGGGTGGGGGTCATTCCGACCATCATGCCCTATTGGATCGCTCCACGAATCGGAGAGTTTCTTGAGCGTTTTCCTGATGTGGAGCTGCAGTTCATTGAGGAAACAACTTCGCAATTGGTAGAGCACCTGCAATCGGGCGATCTGGACATCGTGGTGACTGGCCTGCCGGTGCGAAATCCGGACATTGTGTGCAGTGAATTGTTCCGCGAGCCTTTGCTTCTGGCGGTTGCAGAAAGCCATCCCTTAGCGCGGAAACGTACCGTAGATTTGCAGGATATCCAGAACGAGCGTCTTCTCTTGCTTAAGGAAGGCCATTGCTTACGCGAGGACGCGCTCATGGCTTGTACGCGGGCCAAGGCGAACCTGCATTCGGTATTCGAAACCAACCAACTGGCGACTATTTTTCAATTAGTCCGGTCTGACTTTGGATTAACTCTGGTGCCCGCGATGGCATCCTCGCATGCGACGGGATGCAAGCTGCTTCCCTTGAAAGGCAATAGCTTTCGCCGGGTAGGTTATCTCCGGGCGCGGCGACATTTCGTGAGCCGGCCCATGCGTGAATTTGTCGCCTGGTTGCGGACCCTGGCACGAAGTTTGCCGGCAAATGAAACTCCAAAACGTTCCGGAGTTTGTGCCTCCTGATTGGCAGGGCTATCGACGATCTGTGTAACCGAAGAACCAAGGTAACTCTGACGCTAATTGACCACCTTCAGCTTCGCCCCTAAGATGCGAATATCTTCTGTAATAGCAAAACGTAAGGTGTTCCGCCATGAAAAGCCCAATTCTGGCCGCTCTCCTTGTGCTGGCAACGGCGCTGTCGAGCATCTCTCAGGAACCGGCTCGCAAAGGTGACGAAGGCCAGATTCTTGCACTCGAAAATGCCTGGAACCAGGCAGAACTGCAACACGATCCCGGCGCGCTGGATCAAATTCTTACCGACGACTTTGTCATTACCGAACCCGACGGCACGCTGCAAACCAAGAAAGAGCACATGGCGTTTACCAAAGACAAGTCCTATCACTACGACCTGTTGGTTTCGGAGGACTTCAGAATCAGGGTATATGGCACGGTCGGTGTCGTGACCGGTACTTATCATGAAAAAGGAAAGTATAAGGGCAAGATTTTCGACCGGCGCGGACGCTTTACCGACACTTGGATCAAACTCAATGGAACGTGGCACTGTGTGACCAGTCACGACAGTTTGCCGGTGAAGAGCTAAATCGCTATCGAGGTTGAGGACGGTAAGTCCAAAATTCTTCGGGAGCGGTCCCGGGTTGTGGTGTGTCCATCGCAGCAGAATTCGCAGGCGCATTTACGCGCTTGAGTTGTTCTTCGATGTGAAAGTGTCCCGGGGCCAGTGAGCACGCCGGGTCGGTCGCGGTCGCATCTCCAGTGATGAGCATCGCCTGACAACGGCAACCGCCAAAGTCCTGGGCCCGCCGATCACAACTGCGGCAAGGTTCGGGCATCCATTGCTCGCCACGGAACTTCTGAAAGCTGTCTGACTCCCGCCAAATCGATTCCAAAGAGTGGTCGCGAACATTCTCGAACTGCAACCCCGGAATGACCCATGCTGCATGACAGGGCAAAGCCTTTCCGGAAGGATCTACCAGTATTAGCCGCTGTCCCCAGCCGCCCATACAGGCTTTGGGGTAGCGAGCGTAGTAGTCGGGCACAACCGCGTCGATGCGAATGCGTCCGGCCAAACGTTTCTGCGCCTCCGCCACGATGCGCAGAGAATCTTCAACCTGCTTTTGAGTCGGAAGCAAGGCCTCGCGATTCTTAAATGCCCATCCGTAATATTGAGCATGGGCAATTTCCATGCGTTGCGGCTGAAATGATTCAGCGAGGGCGATCATTTCCTCGAGATGATCGAGATTCTGCCGGTGCACAACGATGTTGATCGTGAAAGCCACTCCCGACTGCTGAATGACTGGCGCAATTTTCACTTTGAGAGCATGTGCGCGCGTGCCGGCAATCCAGTTCGCATTTGACTCGATCGAATCCTGAAAACTTAGCTGCACATGGTCCAGGCCAGCTTTTACCAACGCATTTAGACGAATCTCTGTCAGCCCAACGCCCGAGGTGATGAGGTTTATGTATAAGCCGGCTATATGCGCGGCATCGACAAGGTCTAAGAGATCCTCGCGGACCAGGGGTTCTCCGCCGCTCAGGTGAAGATGTAGGACCCCCATTTTCGCGGCTTGCTGGAAGACGTCGCGCCAGTCTTGTGTTGCGAGTTCAGATTGTGCCGCTGCCATTTCCAGCGGGTTGGAACAATAGACGCAGTGCAGAGGGCAGCGATGAGTAATCTCGGCGATTAAGGCGAGCGGCGCTGCGAGCATTAGAAATCCACCACGCGCTTCTGCTGAAGACGTTCCAGAAAACTGGACACATCTTCCCGGATTTTCGCGGGATCGGACACGCCATATTGGGTTTGGAGTTCTTCCACAATTTGCTGGAAGGTACGTTGCCCGTTGCAACGTTCGAGGATCGCTCTGCCGGTATCTTGCAGACGAAGAGCGCCTTCGGGAAACAGCAGTGTCCGGTTCTCACCTTCTCCCGACCAGCGGCAACCTGCGGCCAGACGTGGCTGACTGGACTCTTCCAGGTGAGACATGGCTATTTCTCCTCGGGATGAAACGCACCCGGTGGAACCGATGCCGGCTGTACATACGAGTAGTAGATCGCATCCAACTGGGCCCACAGAATATCGCACTTCTCGCGCAGCGCATTGAGGGCCAGTTCTTGTTCAGCGCGGGTCTTTGCATGATCGACCACAAACTGGAAGGCAAACCTGGCATCGTCAGGAGCCTGGTCAAGCCGGGCTTCGAAGTAATCCAATCCGCCCGAAAGCCACGGATAGTGCTGGCGCATCGCACCCATACGCAACACGATTAGATCGCGGGAAAAAAGTTCCGTGAGGGACGACGCCACAGCCTCGAGCAACGACCGTTTCTTCACCAAGTCGAGGTAAGCATTTACCGCGTAGCGGACACCAGGCAAGACTTCTTTGCAACCAATCACACGCTCCCGTTCAACGCCTGCGGCTTCGGCCAATCGCAGCCAGCGCTCAATTCCGCCTTCAGGACTATTATCACCATCGTGATCGAGGACTCTTTTACGCCATGCCCGGCGGAAGGTCGGGTCGTCACTACGGGAAAGGATGATCGCGTCTTTGATTGGAATCCGGCTCTGGTAGTAGTAGCGATTCAAAACCCAAGCTTGAAGCTGTCCTCTGGTCAATCGGCCTTCATGCATCAACAGGTGGAAAGGATGACGATGGTGGTAACGCTGCTCCCCCATTTCGCGGAACCGTGCACGCAACTCCTCCTCGGTTAGCAAGGCTGTGGGTGCCGATGCTACAGTTCGAAATGACATCCGTCCTCCGCGATTTCCCATCCAGCGTCACGCACTTGCTTATACTCCGGGCCCGATTCATCCAGCATAGGATTGGTATTGTTAATGTGCACGAAAATTTTCCGGGGGCAGCGCAGCCCGGCCAGCAAATGCAAACTCCCCTGCTGAGCTGAAACTGGAATATGCCCCATCTGCCGGGCGGTCTTACCGCTGCCCTGGACCTTAATCAATTCGTCATCGGTCCAAAAAGTGCCATCGAACATCAGTACATCCAGCGAGTCAAGCAGTTGCAATAATGCGTCATTCAGTTCTGGAACAGCGGGGAAATATCCAAATCGTCGGCCTGACTCAGCTTGCAAAATGAGCCCGAGTAGTGCTTCGTTCGGTTGCAGCGTCGCCATTCGCTCCGTAGATACGTAAGCCGGATAATGGGATGCCAGTGGCACAGTCAGACATTGAATTGGGACAGCCTCGCCGCTGGGAGTTGCAAGCGGAAACGTTGCAGCCGGAGAAATCTCGGTCCAACGTACTTGGTTGGGCATCCGTTGCAGCATGGCGAACATACTATTGTCTTGGCGGGCAATGTTGCCAACCGAGGCGGTTGCATAGACTTGCAATGGCTGCAACTCTCGCAACAATAACAATCCCAGTAATTGGTCGAGGTCAGCGCTGGTAAGAATCACACCGGCAATAGGGGATTGCCGCAGTCCTTCACGGGGATGCAAAAAAGGAGATGCTTCAATCAGACCGCGAAGGTCTGGGGAAGCATTGAGCAGAAACCAGGACAAGCCGTCGGAGCTGATGGCTACTTGTAACTGAGCTCGCGCTTTGCCGTTAAATTCGCCTGCGCGTAGTAAACGGCAGTTTCGGCAAGCACAATTCCACTGCGGGAAACCACCCCCCGCAGCCGAGCCCAGGATTTCGATCCGCATCCGCTCCGGTTACAGTTCAGCGCAAGCGTAAGAGTTGATTTCGCAGCCGAGTTGAATTTCTTCGAATTGTGGTTCAGACCATTGCATGGACTAAGTTTCCAGTACCGAACCCGTTGCTGTCAAGAGCAAAGAGTTTGCCACTTTCCCATGCTATAAATCCCCAAGATTCAAGCGTTTCCGGCTTGCACGGAAGCCTGTTTGCGTAGCACAATCATGGTTAGGGAAAGAAGATATGCAATCACAGAAAGATTCCGAACCGAAGCAAAACGTAGGGCAAGCCCCAGTAGTGGAGCACGTTACCGGGGCCCACAAGCTCTTGAAAACTCTTCAGCAAAGAGTTGGAGAGCATCCGGAACTGCGCGAAGCCATCACTGAACTGGAGATGGCCTTAAGCATTCTGACCGTCCAAACCGCCGGACTGCTCTAAACGTCAGACTGCATTGACGAAATGACATACAATAAAGCTTAGTTTTCTGACCACAGGCCGTCACCAATGAACGAAAACAACGAAATCGATCTGCTTCCGCCGTTGAGCCTGTCTCGCCCTCTTTGGAAGCAATTGTTCGTGAATCTGCGGGAGAATCTTAAGTCAGACAATTTGCCGCCGCTGCAACTCACCTCGCGGCCCGTGGATGTAGGCATGCTGCTGGGTGATCGGTTGAGCATGTCCTGGTATAAAACCGTATTTAGGAACCTGGGCGACGTTATCTCTCCGGAAGATTTACCGCCTCTTGTTCTCGAATCGCAGCCGATGGATGTAGGCGAACTGATTGGCGATCAGATGAGCCACATGTGGTGGAGCTCATTACTGCGTAGTCTTGCCGATGCGGTTGCGCCGGAAAGACAGTCTCCGCTGCAATTGACTTCGGCCCCCATGAATCTGGCAAACATCGCGGAATCAACGTTCCTGCAAGTTCCCCAGTGGTCTTCCGCGATCAGTACCCCCAAGGTCTTTTTGCCCGATAAGCCTAAGGCGGCTTATACAGCTGTACAACTTGCTCCTCCGCGGCCAGCACCGAAGCTGGACCCGGCTGAGGTTGAATTCGTAAATACGCTGGAAAAAGATTTGCGCCGTGATCTGCGCCGCTCACGAATCCGCGCACGTATTTGGACTTCTGTTGCGGTTGTGCAAGTAATGGTCTTAATCGCCGGGTTTTTTGCGTCGAGGATTTCCCACCTCTTCGGATCAGTGAAACTGCACTAAGCAATGTCGCCTAGTCCAGGATCGGCAGATGGACACAGGGTTGTACCAGGAAGTCCAGTTTCGAAATCTGCTGTAAAGCCTTTTCCACCAGCGAAGCCTTACATACCTCCAAAGTAATCACAAAGGGAAGGCTGGATTTCAGATAGCCTGGCTTCTGCAGCACCGAATCAATATTGATTCCGCAATGCGAGAAAATGTCGGCGAGGGCGCCGATAATACCGGGCCGGTCTTTCACCTTGAATCGAAGATAGTGCCGGGTGCTGAAGTCCGCAGTGACCGTGGATAAAGTTTCGGGAATCTCGGCAAATCCATGATTCATGTCTTGTCGGGCACGGGCGATCGCCAGAATGTCTGAAACCACGGCTACCGCGGTCGGATTTCCTCCTGCGCCATGGCCTCCGAACACCGTTTCGCCACCGTATTTTCCTGTCGACATCACCAGATTCTGACTGCCTTGCACCCGCGCCAGAGGCGAGGAGAGTGCGACCAAAGCAGGCCGCACCGTGGCGAAGAGTTGTTGGCCGTCCAATTCGGTCCAGGAAATCTGCCGGATGGTGCAGTTCAATTGTTTGGCGTATTCGAAATCGACGGCTTCGATGGAAGAGATCGAGCGGCAGGGGATGGTCGTAGGATCAACCGTGCTGTGCAGTCCCACCCGCGCCAGGATCGCCAGCTTGGCGCGAGCGTCCAAACCATCTACGTCATCGGTGGGATCCGCTTCCGCAAACCCCAATTTCTGCGCTTCGGCCAACGCGGACGTGAAGGAAACTCCGCTGCTCTCAATCTGACTGAGAATATAATTGCAGGTGCCATTGAGAATGCCGTAAATCTTGAACAGTTCATCTCCGGCAAGTCCCTCCTGCAGACCAGAGATCACCGGAACGCCGCCAGCCACGGAGGCACCGAAAGCGATATGCCGTTTCATCTTTCGCGCCAGGTCGATTAATTCGGGGCCTGAGTGGGCGATCAATTGTTTGTTGGCAGTCACTACGGATTTGCCGGACTGCAACGCACTGCGTATCCAATCGCCAGCCGGTTGCAGGCCGCCGATGACCTCGACCACAATATCGGCATCCGAAGAAAGAATATCGTTGATGTCTTTTGTCCACTGCACATGCTTCGGCAGCCAATCGGCATTCTTTTTGCGTTCGAAATTCCGATTGCAAATATAGGTCAGGGTCAGACCGGTGCGTGTACGTTCGGAGAGAATTCGAGCGACCGAACTCCCAACCGTGCCGAAGCCCAGAATGGCGACTTTGCAGATGCCCGGCACCTCTTCAATAGCCGAAGTCTTGTGTGAAGATTTCATGATCTGTTTTAGTGTTTCTTGATGTATGTGGCGCGAGCTTTACTTATGCTCCGTTTGCGAACCAGCGGTGCGGATTTCACTGCTCCCATATGGCTCGGGAAAGAAACGGTTGTGCAAGTGGCGCACTGCCAGCGGAACGTCACTTTCCTTAATCACAAAGCTGATATTGATTTCGGAAGCTCCCTGGGAAATCATACGTATGTTCACTCCGGCCTCCGCCACGGTGGTGAACACGCTCGCCGCAATTCCGGGTTTACCGTGGATATCGTCTCCGACCAGGCAAACGATAGCCTGCTGATCGTCGCAAGTGACATCTGCAATTCGCTCCAGTTCGGAGAGCAAAGCCTTGGGTAGCCTTTTGGTTTCCATGGTGAAAGACATGCTTACCTCGGAGATGGCAACAATATCCACCGAAGCCCCATGCTGGTCAAGCCCTTCAAACACAGACCGCAGGAAACCATGCACCATAATGCCACGTGAAGCTACAACGTTCACGATACTGACGCCCGTTTTGGCCGTGATGGCGCGAAAAGTATCGTTCCCATGGGGCGCATGCTTGGTAATTCGCGTACCTTTGCTTTTCAGGTTGCGAGAATTCAAAACAAACACTGGTATATTTTTGTCGATGGCCGGCAGAAGCGTAGCGGGATGCAGCACCTTGGCGCCGAAGTAGGCAAGCTCCGCGGCCTCGTTGAAGCTAATTCGTTTGATGGTGCGGGCATCGGGACAAAGCCTTGGATCCGTGGTCATCATGCCTTCGACATCCGTCCAGATCTCAATCGACTTGGCATTCAGCGCGGCACCCACGATCGCTGCTGAATAATCTGATCCACCCCGTCCCAGCGTGGTCGGAATGCCATCCTTGGTTGCTGCGATGAATCCTCCCATCACTGGAATCCGTCCTTTTTTCACGATAGGGGCAATCTTGGCCAGCGAGCGTTTGCTGGTTTCTTCCATGAGAGGGAGAGCGCGAGTGTGGGTGGCGTCGGTGACGACGCAATCGCGGGAATCCACCCAGACCGCCTCCAATCCGAGCACTGGTAATGCGGCAGCCACGATTTGGCTGGATAGCAGTTCACCGAAAGAAAGCAGGTAATCGCTGCTGCGTGGAGAAAGTTCCTTGACGGCGGCAACTCCGCGCAAAAACTCGTCAAGGCGGGTCAGGAGACCCTCGAGCTTGGGAGCGATTTTGGTGGAAAGTTTCTTGCCAAGGAGTTCATCCGCCGTGGCAAGGTGGCGTTCCCGAAGCGCTTGCAACAATTGGAGACTTGAATCGCAATCGCCGGAAGACGCTTTCTGACCCATCAGCACAAGTTGATCGGTGACCTTCGCGAAGGCGCTGACCACGACGACCGGACCTAGTTTTTTCCGGCTGCGTACAATCTCCGCCAAGCTCTGGATCGCGGTGGCATTCTCCACCGAGGTCCCGCCGAACTTCATAATTACCATGAACGCACCGTTCTCAAATAGATAGTGTCAATCATCAGCTTTCCTGCGAACTGTCAAAGTCTGTGTAGCAAACGAAAAGCCCACTCGCCGGTTCATTTCCTGGCGGTGGGCTTGAGCTTGCTTCAAATCTGATCTAGCTCAAAGGTACCCATGCCAGAAGAAAGTAATTCGTGTGCCGGCTGTTGTTATGGGCCGCATAATCAACGAACTCGTCTTCTGGGAGGTACCAAACATGCAGCTCAAATATACGCGAATCGCCTATGGAGGACTATCTGAGTTTTCGATTCGATCCATCGGAAAATCGCTTCTAAGAGTCTGAGTGCGTTCCTTGAACCGCCAGAGTGGGCATTCAACTACGGCGCAGAACAAGCTTCCGTGCGCCTGAAAAATCCATCCTGCCTATCGAAATTCTGAATTGTACATTTAGGTACCTCAAGCATTATTAACAAGATGGAAGGTTATCTCTGAGCAGGCGTGGTTGGGCCGTGTGAACTTTGCCGCCACATTGAGCGATTTGGTTCCTAGCCAACGATCCTGAACAGAGACCCGTCGACGATGACGCGCCCGAAAACAAAAAACGGCTTACCACCGGCACAGGGGTTATACGACCCGGCTCACGAGCATGATGCTTGTGGGATTGGCTTTGTCGCCAGCATTCGCTGTCAAAAGAGCCATGACATCATCCTCAAGGGCATTCAGGTACTGATCAACCTTACCCACCGCGGCGCCTGCGGATGCGATCCTGAAACCGGTGATGGCGCCGGCATTCTCATCCAGATCCCCCATAAATTCTTTGTCCGCGAGTGCTCGTCGCTCGGGTTTAGCCTCCCGGAGATTGGCGAATATGCCGTCGGCATGACGTTCCTGCCGGTGGAGAAGCATCAACGGCTACAGTGTGAAGGGATTTTCGAGCAGATCATTCGCGAAGAAGGATTCAAAGTGCTGGGCTGGCGGGACACTCCCGTCAATGGCGATGCCATTGGCCGCGAGGCCCGAGTTTCGCAACCTTATATCCAGCAGGTCTTCATCGCCCGTCCTGCCGATATGGACGAAGATGCTTTCGAACGCAAGTTATACATCGTTCGTAAGCGCGCCGAAAGTCAGGTCGCCGCGTCCGATGTGGAAGACAAGGAGATGTTTTATATCCCGTCCTTGTCGGCCCGTACCATTGTTTACAAAGGTTTGCTACTGGCCCCGCAGATCGCGAATTTCTACGGCGAGCTCGCTGATCCAGATGTCATGAGCGCGCTGTGTCTGGTACATCAACGCTTTTCTACGAATACATTTCCCAGTTGGCAACTGGCACATCCTTTCCGCTACGTCGCGCATAACGGCGAGATCAACACGCTGAAGGGCAACGTCAACTGGATGCACGCTCGCCAGTCCATTCTCGGATCGCCTCTGTTTGGCGACGACATGAAGAAGTTGTTTCCCATCATAGCCCCCGGGGGTAGTGATTCTTCCAACTTCGATAATGCTGTTGAACTGCTTTTCCAATCCGGACGCAGCCTGCCTCACGTGATGGCCATGCTGATCCCGGAAGCCTGGTCGGGCAATCCGCACATGAAGCCGGAGAAGCGGGCATTTTACGAGTATCACGCTTCTTTGATGGAACCGTGGGACGGTCCGGCCGCAATTGCGTTTACCGATGGCCGCATGATCGGAGCCACGCTCGATCGCAACGGCTTGCGTCCGGGGCGCTACGTAGTCACTCACGACGACCTGGTGGTCATGGCTTCCGAAGCCGGCGTGCTAACGATTGATCCATCCGAGGTGAAAGAGAAGGGCCGTTTGCAACCGGGAAAAATGTTCCTGGTCGATACCGTGGAAGGCCGGATCATTCCCGACAAAGAAATCAAGCGGCGGCTGGTATCGCGGCAACCTTACGGCGAATGGCTGAAAGAAAACCAGATCACCATGGAGCAGTTGCCGGAGCCGTCACGCGTGCACAGCGGCAATCGCGACACCATTCTTTCCCGTCAGCGCGCTTTCGGTTATACCGACGAGGATCTGCGGATGATTCTCGAACCAATGGCTTCGAAGGGTGAAGAGCCTACTGGTTCGATGGGGACGGACACACCGCTCGCTTGTCTATCCGATCGGCCGCAGCCTTTGTTTAATTATTTTAAGCAGCTCTTTGCCCAGGTCACCAATCCGCCGATCGATCCTATTCGTGAAGAGATGGTGATGTCGCTTATCAGTTACATCGGCACCGAGCGCAACATTCTGGAAGAGACGCCGGAAAATTGCCATACGCTGAAGCTGCCGCATCCCATTCTCACGAACCGCGATTTGGAAAAGCTGCGCCGGGTTTCGCGTGGGGATCTCCTCGCGATCACGTTACCCGCGTTGTTCCGCGCCGCCGATGGCGAAGCTGGACTCAGACGTGCGCTGGACGAGCTTTCGCAGCGGGCGTCTTTGGCGGTGAATTCGGGATATTCGCTATTAATTTTGTCCGATCGCGGCGTCGACAAAGACTACGCTCCCATCCCGAGTTTGCTGGCATTGGCCGCAGTCCACAACTTGCTGGTGCGCGAAGAAACGCGCACCCAGGTGGCTCTCATCATCGAATCCGGCGAACCCCGCGAAGTCATGCATTTTGCGCTGCTGATTGGTTATGGAGCAAGTGCAATTAATCCTTACCTGGCCGTTGAGACTCTGGAAGATCTGGCTGCGCGAGGTTATCTGCCAGATGGCACTTCGGCAGAAACTGCGGTGAAGCACTTCACCAAAGCGGTTAACAAGGGATTGCTGAAAACCTTCTCGAAGATGGGGATTTCGACGCTGCAAAGCTATCGCGGCGCTCAGGTTTTCGAAGCGATTGGGCTCAGCAGGGAATTGGTGGACGCATATTTTGCGGGCACAACCTCGCGCTTGGAAGGAATCGGCCTCGACGTTCTCGCCCGCGAAGCGCAGATGAAGCACGAACATGCGTATCGTCCGGTTACGGAATCTGATACCGAACTCGCTGTTGGCGGTAGTTACCACTTCCGCACCAACGGCGAATACCATCTGCTGAATCCGGAAACCATCAGCAAGCTGCAACGTTCGGTGCGCGAGTCGAATTTCCAGACTTTTCAGGAATACACCGACCTGATCGACAAGCAGAGCCGCAACCTGGCGACGTTGCGCAGCTTGATGCAGATCAAACCATCCGACAAACCCATTCCGATTGAAGAAGTCGAACCCGCGAAAGAAATTGTGAAACGTTTCACCACGGGTGCGATGTCGTTCGGTTCGATCAGCAAAGAAGCGCATGAAACGCTGGCCATCGCCATGAACCGGATCGGCGGAAAATCGAATACTGGCGAAGGCGGCGAGGACGAAGAGCGCTACAAGCGCGATGCGAATGGAGACTTGCGGCGAAGTGCGGTAAAGCAGGTGGCCTCGGCGCGTTTTGGTGTGACCGCGAATTATTTGATCAATGCTGATGAGTTGCAGATCAAAATGGCGCAGGGCGCGAAGCCCGGCGAAGGCGGTCAACTTCCCGGACACAAAGTGGATGAAGTGATTGCGCGCTTGCGACACTCCACACCAGGTGTGGGCCTGATCTCGCCGCCGCCGCATCACGACATCTACTCCATCGAAGATCTCGCACAGCTAATTTACGACCTGAAGAACGTGAATCCTCGCGCCCGCATTGCGGTAAAGCTGGTAGCGGAAGTTGGCGTTGGGACTGTCGCGGCCGGTGTAGCGAAAGCGCATGCCGACGTGGTGCTCATCAGCGGGGACAGCGGCGGTACCGGCGCGTCCCCATTGAGTTCGATTAAGCATGCTGGTATTCCCTGGGAACTGGGGCTGGCAGAGACGCAGCAAGTTTTGCTGCTCAATGATTTGCGCAGCCGCATCCGTGTGCAAACCGATGGCAAGCTGCAGACGGGAAGAGACGTAGTCATCGCCGCGTTGCTGGGTGCGGAGGAATTCGGGTTCGCCACCACTCCGTTGATTGCGATGGGATGCATCATGATGCGGAAATGCCATCTCAACACTTGTTCGGTTGGCATCGCCACGCAAGATCCGGAATTGCGAAAGCTGTTCAAAGGCGAGCCCGAGCATGTTATCAATTTCTTCTTCTTCCTCGCTGAACAAGTGCGAGAGTACATGGCGCAGATGGGATTTCGGAAAGTGGACGACATGGTGGGCCGCGTCGACATGCTCGATGCGCAGCCTGCTGTTGACCACTGGAAAGCCCGCGGCCTGGACTTCTCCGCGATTCTGTACAGTCCGCCCGTCCCGGCACGTGTGGCTCGACACTGTGTTCAGGCGCAAGACCATGGATTGAATCAGGCGCTCGATTATCAGCTCATCCAATATGCGCGGGAGGCGTTGGAACTCCGTACTCCGGTTGAGATGAGTTTTCCCATCCGCAATGTGAATCGCACTGTCGGTGCGATGTTGAGCGGGGAAATCGCGCGGCGTTACGGCTCGAACGGATTGCCGGATGACACGATTCGCATTCATTTCAAGGGCTCGGCCGGGCAAAGTTTTGGAGCGTTCCTCGCCAATGGCATCACGCTCACGCTGGAGGGCGAAGCCAATGATTACGTCGGCAAGGGCCTTTCCGGTGGCCGCGTGATTGTGTATCCGCCAAAGAATTCGCGGTTCGCCGCCGAAGAAAATATTCTGATTGGCAACGTCGTCCTCTATGGTGCAACCACCGGGGAAGCATTCTTTAACGGAATGGCGGGTGAACGATTCGCGGTCCGCAATTCTGGAGCAACCGCAGTGGTTGAAGGCGTTGGCGATCACGGCTGCGAATACATGACTCAGGGTCTGGTGCTGGTCCTGGGAAAATGCGGACGAAACTTTGCCGCTGGCATGAGCGGTGGAATCGCTTATGTATTCGACGAGAAGCTTGATTTCACCGAGAAGCGCTGCAACCTGGCGTCGGTTGATCTTGAACCGGTGATCGAATCGCAGGATGTACGGATTGTGCACGATCTGGTGGAACGGCACCACGAATTGACCGGCAGCCGGCGCGCCAAGGCCATTCTCGACAACTGGGCGGAGATGTTGCCGCGCTTCATCAAAATATTCCCCCACGAATTCAAACGGGTGCTGGGCGTAAGCCGATCGCGTGAACAATACATTCCCGGACAGCCGCTGCCCATCCCGGTCGAACTCGAACAGGTGCAGCATGGGTAAAACGACCGGCTTTATGGAATTCCCCCGCGAGCTTCCTCAGCGCCGTCCCGTTACGCAGCGGGTTAACGACTGGTTCGAGATTTATCTCGACTTTCCCGAGGACAAACTTCGCACTCAGGGTGCGCGCTGTATGGATTGTGGTGTACCGTTTTGTCACACCGGATGTCCGGTGAACAATCTCATTCCCGACTGGAACGATCTCGTTTATCGCGGACGGTGGAAAGAGGCCGTCCGGCAGTTGCATTCGACCAACAATTTTCCTGAATTTACGGGGCGCATTTGTCCAGCGCCATGTGAAGCCTCGTGCGTGTTGGGAATCAATCAGCCGGCTGTGACCATTAAGCAGATCGAAAAGAGCATTGTCGAGCGCGGATTCGTGGAAGGCTTGATCCGTCCGGAGCCACCGAAATTCCGCACCGGCAAGAAAGTTGCCGTGGTCGGTTCTGGGCCCGCGGGTCTCGCCGCAGCGCAGCAGCTCAATCGTGCAGGACACTGGGTCAGTGTCTACGAGAAAGCCGATCGCATAGGCGGCCTGCTCCGTTACGGTATCCCGGAATTCAAGATGGAGAAGCGCATCGTGGACCGGCGCCTTGAGCAGATGTCCGCCGAGGGCGTGCAATTCGTGACCAAGGCGCATGTGGGGAAGAGCGTGCCAGTGGACGATCTCCAGCGTGAGTTTGATGCCATCCTGCTGGCGGGCGGGGCTGAACAATCTCGGGATTTGCAGGTGCCGGGACGCGAGTTAAAAGGCATTCACTATGCGATGGACTTTCTCCCGCAGCAGAATCGGCGTTGCGAAGGCGACACACTTGAAGGTGAATTCGAAATTCTCGCGACCGATAAACACGTTGTGATCATCGGCGGCGGTGACACTGGTGCGGATTGTCTGGGAACCGTGCATCGTCAAAAGCCGCGCTCGGTGCGTCAGTTCGAGATCATGCCTGTGCCGCCTGATAGCCGGTCCCCGCAAACTCCGTGGCCACTTTGGCCAATGCAGTTGCGTGTCGAAGGTGCGCATGAGGAGGGTGGAGTACGCGAATGGAGTGTCGCTACCCAAAAATTTACCGGGGACGCTGATGGCAACGTGAGACAACTACATGGCGTCCGGGTTGGAGCTCCACCTAAGTTTGAAGCCGTCTCCGACGGTGAGTTCACCATCGATACCGATCTGGTGCTGCTGGCAATGGGATTCATAGGGCCGGTTCGCAATGGAATGATCGAGCAATTGGGATTGACGCTGGATGCGCGCGGCAATGTTGCTGCTGATGCCAATTACATGACGTCGGTTTCCGGTGTATTCGCGGCCGGTGACATGCGTCGCGGGCAATCGCTGGTGGTTTGGGCCATTGCTGAGGGCCGCAAAGCCGCAGTTGGCATTGATCGCTACCTGAAAGAAACCAGCCTGGGACAGCCTGTTTCGCAAACCTCGGCTGGCACGCATGCCATGTTGTCCTGATTTTCCGATACACTCAACCATTGCATGGTCACACTTCCCGATATCCAGGCGGCTTTAGGACGCATCCGCGAGTCCATTTACCTTTCTCCGTGTGCTCGCTCAGAGCATTTTTCCCAACTGACTGGCAACTCGATTTACCTCAAGCTCGATAATCTGCAGCGTACCGGTGCCTTCAAGGAACGCGGAGCGCTGAACAAGTTGTTGACGCTCACCACTCAGGAACGAGCCCAGGGTGTGATTGCGGCGTCGGCGGGGAACCACGCTCAGGGCCTCGCCTATCATGCGGGTAAGCACGGAATTCGCGCGCTGATCTGCATGCCGCTCACCACGCCGCTGATAAAAGTCTCAGCCACGAAATCCTATGGCGCCGATGTTGTACTTTACGGCGCGAATTACGATGAGGCCTGCGAGGAGGCCATTCGGCTCGGCAACGAGCAGCATTTAACCTTCGTGCATCCTTTCGATGATGACGCGGTGATTGCTGGGCAGGGAACTCTTGGCCTTGAAATACTTCAGCAGCATCCCGATATTGAAGTGATCGTTGCCCCCATCGGAGGAGGCGGGTTGATTGGCGGCATTGCATGCGCGGTCAAGGAGACCAATCCCAACGTTAAGATTGTTGGTGTTCAACCAGCACGGCTTCCTTCGATGAAGGCCGCGGTTGCTGCGGGAAAGCCGGTGACCCTGGCCCCGGCAGCGACTATCGCGGACGGAATTGCAGTGCGTCGGGCAGGCGATCGTACGCTTCCGTTAGTACAGAAATATGTGGATGACATTGTTACCGTCGATGAGGAAGAAATCGCCAACGCCGTTCTCCTTTTGCTCGAGCGCGAAAAGACCCTGGCGGAGGGCGCAGGCGCTGCGGCCCTCGCGGCGTTGGTTAATCGCAAAGTGCAGCTCACGGGAAAGAAGATTGCCGTGCTGGTGTGCGGCGGCAACATCGACGTCACTTTGCTGGCACGCATCATGGAGCGCGGCCTGGTGAAAGACGGGCGACTCGTGCGCCTACGAGTTCACCTTCCCGACTATCCCGGCGCCCTGCATAAACTAACGGGGATACTGGCGGACCATCGCGCCAACATAGTGGAGACTTCCTATGATCGGGCTTACTACGGAGTGAACCTTGGCGACACAGCGATAGACATCACTATGGAGACCCGCGGTCCCGAGCACATTGCCGAACTACTCTCAGCCCTCAGCGCTGGCGGCTATTCCCATGAAAGGGTCCTGTAATCCCGCTTAGTTTTCCTCGGTCTTAAGATTTGTCTTGCCCCTGGGCGTGGCTGTCGCAAGCCTTGGCAAACTTCTCGTACCAGCCAGTAATGAATTCCCGGATACAGTCCTTGACCGGGCGTCCGGCCAGGACCGGCGTCATGCCAGTGAATTCTGCCCAGGTGCGCACTCGAGTACCACCCGCTCTCAGAGGATCGAACACGACCCATTGTTCCATGGTGTTGCCCATGGCATGATCGATCCATGCAACGTGCTGGGCAGGAGAGCAAGCGATGATGACATGGTCCACGACCATGCGTACCGGCCGTATTACTTTGATTTCCAATCGGCTCCCCGGTTTCCAGGGCTGGCCCTGCACCCAGCGAATATCTTCGTAGATATTCGAGAACAGCGGCCAGGCGTGCCAGTTAGAAAACGTTTTCCACACTAATTCAGGACTTGCTTTGGTTTGAACAGAGTATTCAACTCGCTCCATCAAAATTGTTGTGTCTTGGACTAAGAAAGCTACTGTCGCTTTGTCTTGTGTGTCCACCCTTTCCAATATGAAGAATAAGAACCACCATTCAGTTGCCCGCGCCAGTTAAGACCATTTAGGCGCAGAAAGTGGCACACACCTGCCGGAGCAGGGGCCCGTATTGCTGCCTACGGCAACTTCCTTGAACTTGCTGAAGTTCAGGCTTGCGAGTTTACGCAGGAGGGATATACTGAATACGTTTACATTATTTATACAACGTTATTTTAACGTTGTCAAATATATATTTTGAGTTGTGGAGTTTCTGGAGGGTGGGAATGCCCCGGCACGCGGACCCCGACTTGGAAGAACGCATCTTAGCGGTGGCCTGGAACCTATGGAAAAAAGGGGGAGAAAAGGCGCTCACCATGCGGTCCGTGGCCAAGGCCGCGGGCACCACCACTCCTACCCTCTACGAACGCTTTCGCAACCGGGATGAAATCCTGCTGGCCTTGTTGCGGCACATGCAGCGGGACTTGTTGGAAACGCTGCGGAACGCTCACTCCCCGCAAGAGTTTTGCACCCGATATCTCGACTTTGCGGTCCGCCACCCACACGAATATGAGCTCTATCATGTGAGCTGGGAGGGAAAAAGGGCGGCCTTGGAAAAGTCCAAGCCCAGCATTGAGTTACTCCATACAAGACTCGCTGAATGGTTGGGAGGTTCTTCCGCGAGCCACGATTCCCTGAGGTTGGCCATGTGGTCCCTCTTGCACGGAGCGGCGATGCTTCTGATTTCTAAAACGGTCGACCACAAAACTTCTCTTGAACTGCGGCTGGCTTGTTGCGATGCCGTTCGGGCCCTGGTGAAATATGAGTCCGTTGCTTCTGATTCATGAGCCGGGGTTGCAATCGGCGCTCAAAGTCATCGTTGGTCAGCATCTCTCTCAGCATCTCTCATTGTCAACACCGATTCATTCCACATTTTGGCTCCCGCCGTCGCGAATCTCCCGTAGAATTAAGGGTAGGAATTCCCCAGTGCAGATGGTTGAGGAGTTGAGGAGGGTTCGTGCGATTTGATTTGCTAGCATTTTATGGCGGTCCCGACCAGGTGATGACCGTCACTTCCGGTCTGGCAAGTCTGCTTGGGCTCCTGCTGATGTTCTGGAACAAAGTCGTCGGAGTGTTCTTCAAGATCGTTCGTAAGATCAAAGGTTCTCCTGAGCCTGTTCCTACAGAATCCACTAAAGATACATCCGCAAAAACTCCTTAGTCTCAGGTCTTAACTTCTTGCGAAAAAAAGCAATTGTCATCGGCTTGGACGGTCTCGAACCCAGCATTGTGGAAGCCATGCTCGGGCGCAATGAGTTGCCCAATCTAGCCAAGATCCGCCAGGCAGGAAGTTATAGCCGCCTCCGAACCACCTATCCGGCGCAGACTCCGGTCGCGTGGTCGTCGTTTATGACCGGCACCAATCCCGGTGGCCATGGGATATTTGATTTCATCTCACGTGATCCCGCCAGCTATCAGCCAGACGCAGCTTTGAGTCGCTTCGAGCGCCCGAAGAACGTGCTTGCCCAGCCCCGGGTGGTGAACCAGCGGAAGGGCGTGCCAATCTGGCAGACGCTCACCCGAGCAGGCGTCCCAAGTACGATTCTCCGCTGCCCATGCACTTTTCCGCCAGAATCCCTTCATGGAAGAATGATCGCAGGCGTCGGTGTTCCGGACCTTCGGGGCAGTCAGAGTAAAGGTACGTTCCACACCCAAGACAAGACTGTACTAGCCGAGGAAAACGAGCAGCTGATTCAGCTTGATTCTGGTGCTGATCTGACTAGCCGTGTGATCGGGCCACGCAACACCAAGCTTTCACCTCCCAGCGATACCTTCTGCGAGATTCGAGTGCAGGTGGATAAAGCCTCTCGACGCCTCGTCATTCAAACTGGTGGAACTCCGGCGAAAATCGAGGTAGCAGAGAAGGGATGGAGTGAGTGGGTTCGTTTCAAATTCAAGTTCTCCATGCTGCAATCGGTCACTGGAATCGCGAGATTCTATGTTCGCCAGATCGAGCCGCATGTTGAGTTTTATGTTTCGGCGGTGAACTTCGATCCTGCGGCGCCGATGTTTCCTGTGTCTTCTCCTGGCGACTACGCGAAAGAACTTTCGGAAAAGGTCGGGCTCTTTTCGACATTAGGCATGGCGGAGGATCATAACGGCCTAAATAATGGCCGCCTCGATGAGTTCGCCTATTTGCAGCAGTGCGATCTGGTGCTACGCGAGCGCGAGCGCATGATGCAGTTCGAACTGGGCCGCTTCACCGAAGGGTTCTTCTATATGCTCTTCGATACTCCGGATCGAGTGCAGCACATGCTTTGGCGGTTTCGCGATCCGCAGCATCCATGTTTTGAACCCGATCTGTCGCCGGAGCTGGCGACTCGCATTGAAGAGCACTATCGAAAATGCGACGCATTGTTGGCTGCGGTACTCGACAAAGTTGACGAGAATACCTTACTGGTCGTGCTCTCTGATCACGGTTTCGGAACTTTCCGTCGCGCCTTTGATACCAATACCTGGTTGTGGCAAAACGGGTTGCTGGCGCTCAAGGACAATCACAAACCGGGCGAAGAATTGGGCGCGGGGTTCTCTTCCGTGGATTGGTCGAAAACCTCGGCGTATGCGGTTGGCCTTGGGGGAATCTATCTGAATTTCAAGGGGCGAGAGCACGCTGGGATTCTCGAAGAAGGCACGGAAGCGGACCAGGTACGCCGGGCCATCCAAAGCGGCCTGGCGAACTTGCCGGACACGCATACGCAACGAGCGGCCATCCGCAATGTTTCGCGCCGCGAAGATTTGTATTCGGGGGCATTCGTGGGGAACTCCCCCGACTTGCTGGTGAATTTTAATCCCGGATTTCGGGTTTCCTGGCACACGGCAGTGGGTGGCTTTGCCGATTCGCTGATCGAAGACAACATGCGCCGCTGGAGCGGAGATCACATCGTGGATCCCGAAACCGTTCCCGGCATTCTGTTTATGAATCGCGCCATGCGGCCAAGCCCCGACTCAATCAATTCCCCGAGGATCATTGACCTCGCGCCCACAATCCTGAATCATCTAGGGGTGGCGGTGCCTGAAGCCATGGAAGGCAGCTCGTTGCTGTGAAACAGGTATTCTGAATTTATGAAGATTTGTGTTCTAGGACTCGATTGCGCCGCCCCGGATGTAATTTTCAATGACGAACGGTTGGTGAACATTCGCCGTCTCATGGATATCGGTGTGTATGGACGGCTGCAAAGTGTGATTCCACCCATTACCGTTCCTGCCTGGATGTGCATGACCACCAGCCAGGATCCAGGTTCGCTGGGAGTTTATGGCTTTCGCAATCGGGTTGACCATTCCTACGAGAAACTGGGCTTTGCGAATTCCGCTTCCATCAAGGCCTTGGCCATCTGGGACCAATTGGCGCGGGAAGGGAAGAAGTCGATTATTGTGGGTGTGCCCCCGAACTATCCTCCCCGGCGCATCAACGGCATCAGCATTGGGTGTTTCCTCACGCCCGATACGGTCAAGAACGACTTCACTTATCCGCCGAATATTAAGGCCAAAATCAATGAACTTGTCGGCGAATATCCCGTCGATGTAAAGAATTTCCGCACTGACCGTAAGGACTGGCTGAAAGACGAAATCTTCGCCATGAGCCGCAAACAGTGGCAGGTGGTGCGCTGGTTGCTGGCCGAGCAGGAGTGGGAATATTTCCATTTTGTCGATATCGGTCTGGACCGCATGCATCACGGCTTCTGGAATTATTTCGATAAGAAGCACGTGCAGTATGAACCGGGCAATGCGTACGAAAATGCCATTCCGGAATATTACTTGTGGCTGGATGAACAAATCGGCGCCGTCCTTGAATTGCTCGACAATGACACGATTGTTCTCGTCGTCTCCGATCATGGCGCGCAACGTCTCGACGGTGGAATTGCCGTCAACGAGTGGCTTATCAAAGAAGGCCTCTTGGTTCTGAACGAGTATCCCAAGACGCTTACGACATTCGATAAGCTCAACGTGAACTGGAGCAAGACCAAAGTTTGGAGCGAAGGCGGCTACTACGCCCGCATGTTCTTCAATGTCCAAGGACGCGAGCCGCAAGGCGTAATCCCGGCAGCGGAATATGAATCTTTCCAGAATGAAATGAAATCTCGGCTCGAAGCTTTGCCAGACGACAAAGGCCAGCCGCTGAATTCGCTGGTTTTCAAGCCGAAAGAGCTATACCAGAATGTGCGCAACATCGCTCCCGATCTGGTGGTTCATTTTGGAGGACTCTACTGGCGTTCCATTGGAACCGTGGGCCATTCGAAAATCCACGTGCAGGAGAATGACACCGGTCCCGACGGTTGCAACCATGCGCAATTTGGAATGTTCATCCTTGCCGCTCCGAATTGCCCGTTGAGTGGCGAATACGAGGGTGCCAGGCTGCTCGACATCGCTCCAACATTGCTGGATCTTGCGGGCTACGAAATTCCGGAAACCATGCAAGGCAGATCGCTGGTAGCAGGATTGGAAAAGAAAACGCCGGGCGGCGGTTCCGGCGACGGTGATGAGAAGACCATCCACGACCGGTTGGCAGGACTTGGATACGTTTGATTCGACGCAAGTCTAGTCATAGAATGCGAGGGTCGATGAATCGAGTCAATCTTAGTGCTGTATTTGTCCTGCTGGGATTTGCTGCCGGCTGTGGTGGCGGCAGTGGCAGCATGGGCACGGCTCCCCACATCTCCCTGATGCTTTCCAGTTCGTCAGTCACGGCATTTCAGAGCCAGTCGGCGGCAACCGACAATGTTACGGTGAGCCGCGTCGGGACTTCAGGCAATATCACTGTCACGCTGAGTGGTTTGCCCACGGGAGCGACGGTTCAGGTCACATCGCCGGGAAGCGGCAATAGCGGCAGCTTGAGCATTGATCCCGGCACGGCTGCGGCAGGCACTTATCCGTTGATCGTTTTGGCTAGTGACGGCACGGCGGGTGATTCCGCGAATCTAAGCCTTACCATCGGGGTTACAGCGCAAATTGCGAATGCCGAAACGACTCCGTTCAGCGTAGCCATGTCCACTGCGTTTCAGCCGGCGGAATGGGACGATACCTTCTTTACTGATTTTCCAGCCGCAACCACTCCACTCAATAACCTTGGATCGCAACACATCCGGTTGCAGCCAGTTTCGCAAGGTGTGCCACAAAAAGCCGATAAAACCTGGGATTTTTCTACGCTGGACGCCATCCTGAATCCGGTCATTGGCACCAATGACGACAGTCCGGAATTGCAGCTCGCGACTGCTCCTGCCTGGATGAACGACAGCAGCGGTCACATACTTCCAGCTGATTTCTCTGACTTCGCCAGCTATACCGCGGACATGGTGCTCTACTACAACACCACGACTGGCTTTACCGATTCCGGCGGCGTGACTCACGTCCATAGCAATCCGGCTACGCCGATCACTTATTGGGGGATTTTCAACGAACCCAACATTAATGGGCTCACGAACTCGCAATACGTTCAGCTCTACAACACAACCGTGCCCGCCATGCAGGCTGCGGATTCCAATATAAAATTTGTAGCTATCGAACTTTCCGATGGTTACAACAATTGGGAACAGAACTACATGCCGACCTTCGTGAACAATGTGACGGCACAGGTGGATGTTCTGGCGACGCACTTTTATTCCAGTTGTAATCAGACAGACTCTGATCAGCAGGTGATGGGTACCATTCCGGGTTTCGCTAGTGGTGTGACGTACATCTATTCGGAATTGAAGAAGAATGCTGCGCTGGCCAATGTTCCCTTATGGATCACAGAAAATAACGTGAACGCGGATTACGAGGGAAGCGGAGGAATGAGCACTTGCAACCCTGGCCAGCCGTTCGTGACGGATGCGCGCGGCTCAAGTGCATTTTTCGCGGCGTGGCGTCCCCTTATGTTCTCCCAGGTCGGTAAGGTTGGAGCGCGTGCTTTGTATCAATGGGTCTTTGCCGGAGACGCTCAATACGGCGAGCTTGACGATTCCACTGGAAATCCTCGCCTGAGCTACTGGGTCGATTACTGGCTCGAGCACTTGTTCCCGTCGACCGCGGGAGCCAACCTGTTGCAATTCACCAGCACCGACACCAGCGATATCGAGATTCTTCCCGTCCGCAATGCTGATAACAGCGTGGTTGTGATGGTGGACGATTACGCCATCGCGAACGCTAGCGACAATAATGGTCCGGGCGCACCTCGAACCGTGTCTGTTGATGTGAGTGCGTTGGGCACATTCACCAGTGGAAGGCTACTCACGATAGATGCCAGTACGAATGTGACGAATGGACCGACACCGGCCACGATCACCCCGACCTCGCCTATCCAGATCACATTCAACGGTTACGGAGTTGCATTTCTCAAGTTGCAGCCCTAGTTCATTGTCCTGGTGAATCGGGCTACTTGGTCTTTTTCTTTCCAAACAGTCCTGAAACTCCTTTGACCACGGAGTCTCCAGGATTTCCGCCCGGAACCACGGATTTCAGCGGATTGCCCAGCATACCCTTCACATCAGGTACAAACTTTGGATCTGCCGTGGTTCCTTCGATCATAAACGGAATGCCGCTACTCTTGCTGCCCATTCCCGCCAGTTGCGTAAGTCCGCCTGCCACGCCACCGGTCAGATTGGCATTCATCTTATAGCTGAGTGCGCCGGTCGGGCTGACCGTTCCGTTTCCAGTAATAATTCCCACCGCCGGCACCGTGAGATTCAGATTGCTGGTCGTAATACCTTCAGGTGCAACGCGGGCGTCGGTGCTCAAGTTCTGGATCGAAGTGTCGGGTTCCGACTTTGCACCAGTGAGAGCCGAAACAGCGGACATCTTGGAAGCCAAGTTAAAGCCTGCCAGCTTGGTGTCGGAAAGTTTGACTGGTCCAACGATGACCAGTTTGTCGGTAGCTCCGCTGATCGACAGGGTTGTCGAAAGCGTTCCCCCTTTGAGCGAAGACCCAGAAGGCAGGACAATCCCCAACGCCGGCAACATGGCTTCGATCTCGTCGACGGGCATGGCCTGGCCGCTCAACTTCATATTCAAAGTCATCGAAGCGCCTTGCGTCTGATAAGTACCACTGAGCTGGGTCAAAGCTTTGCCAACATGAATGTCTCCCTGTTCCAGCTTGCCGCCTTGCAATTCCAGATTGTGAGTGATGGCATATTTCACCTCCACTTCCCGTCCGGCGGGAGAACCCTTGGGTGAGAGCTTGAGCTTGCTGGCATTCGCGGTTCCGTCGCTGTGTAATTGCTTGCCATCGGAATTCACCGTCCCAGCAAAATCCACTAGACCTGCTATGCCGGTGGATGCTTCAACGAAACTTGAGGCCGCCAAATCCAATTGTTTAACTTTGATGGTGGCATCGAAGGGAGTGGAAGCTGCGTCAGTTTGATCGATGGGGCCGCCCTTGCCGTCCAGGGTCACTGATCCGCCGCCCGGCAAATTGGCGGAAAGACTGAACGGAAATGCCGAGCTGAAGGAAAAACCTTCCACTTTGACTTCGACCTTATCGTAAGCATGTGTCTGCGCCGGCGGTTCGGTGATCGATATGCGTCCATCCTCGATGGATAGTTTGCCGACCGAGAGATCAGGGTTTGACGAAGGCGAAGCCGGGGTGGCCGCCTTTTGTTTTTCCTTCGCACTCTTAGTGCCCAGGCTCGAGAAGTTCCATTTGTTGGATGTCGATCGAACCAGAGAAACCTCGGGGTTCTCCAGAGTCAGATTCGTCACATGCAGCGCCTTCGAGAAAATCAACGGCATTATTTCCACGCCCACCTTTAGAGTTTTCGCGCGAATAAACGGATCTTTGCTGAAGGCCGGATCGTCGGCGATCACGAGATCATCCGCGGAAACGCTGCCTGAGAGAATCGAAAGGTGGAGATTGCCCACGGTGACTTGCCGCCCCAACGTCGTGGAAAGCTCCGCTTCAATCCGCGGACGAAAAGTATTCACATCGATCAGGAATGGGAGGGCAATGACAATCACGATCAACACAATCACAACGATCCCAATAATTTTCCATGGACTTTTCATGACATCGGTCCTCCGGCAGGGCTGCGGTTCTGGTCGAAATAAATTTGACGAGCGAAGATTTAGCGCAGCCCAGGGTTTGCGCAAGTTTACCAAAAACATCGAACCGCTATTTCGGTTCCGCCGTGACCTCAGGATTTGGCGTCGGGCCAGCTTCTAGTTCCTGGTGCCGCTTTTCCCGGGCATCATTCGACATCTGCGTGTAGGTTTGCATTTCCGCCTGGGCTTCTTCGGTACGTTTCAAACTCCGGAATATCTGTCCCCGCAAATAGTGAATGCTGTATGCGTCAGGATCCAGTTTTAATGCCGCGTCGACCTCAGTGAGAGCCTGCGCGTGATTGCCCAGCCGCTCATAAGCCCGGGCCAGGTTGAAATGGGAGCTGGCAAGCTGCGAATCGAGATGCAATGCTTTACGAAGATCGTTCACCGCATCCTGATCATGCTGCTGCAGATAATTGATGAGTCCGAGTTGGTCGTAGTCATAGGCCAGATCAGGGTCAATCGCGGCATCCGCCAGAAATTCTGTTTTCGCCTGATCAAGCTCTTGCTTCTTCATATAGGCGAGACCTAATTCGAAATGCACGAAGGGAAGTTTTGGATTGCTCTTTGCCGCGAGCTCGAGCTCGCGGATGGCGTCGTCATACTCTTCGCGATTCAGGTGAGCTTTGCCCATGAGCAGATGAAACTCTGGGGAATTCTGCCCGGTTTCAACCATGTGTCCCAAAGCACGCTGCTCCAAGTCGGGAAGCTTGGCTTTGCTGGCCGCGATCCCCAGCACGTACAGATAATTCAGCTGATCCGATTCTTGCGGCCAAAGCGGCTCGAGGATGGTTGCAGCCTCGGCGTAGTGCTCAGTAAAGAAGTAGCACAGCCCTAATAAGTAGCGGGCCTGAACCGAGTCCGGTGCATCGCGGACCACGGATTCGAATGGGGGAATGGCGTCCTTATAGTTGTTTTGCCGGTAGTAAGCCAGCCCAATATTGAGGCGGATTCCCGCGACCTGGGGCGCCAGATGTGCCGCCTTGTTCAGCATTTCCAGCGCGCTCTGCCAGTGCTTCCGGCGCATCTCGATGACGCCCAGGTTCGCATAGGCCCCAGCTACTTGCGGATCGACTGCGAGCACAGCACGAAACGAACGCTCCGCTTGATCCAAATTGCCGCTCCGCAATGCGGCTTCACCCTGCTCAAACAACTGCTGCGGGCCAAGGTCTTGAGTGCTTGGATGCTGCGAAGTAGCACCCGTCGCATTGGCGGTGGAACCTCCGGATGGTGACGGCTTTCCTTGCGAATAAAGAGACGGTAAGGCAATACCAGACAAGAAAAGCGCCGTCAGCAGGAATCGAGATAGGAACATGGATAGCTTGGCCGAGCTTGACACTAGGGTAAACTCTTGCTGTAGTGTCCGCCAGTGGCCGCATGAATTCAAGCGCATGGTGTGCAGTCGATCTCTGTACTTTGGCGGCGTTCTTGTAAACGCAGATAAGTTCTTAAATTATTGAAAGCAGTTTTGGACTATGAAAGGGTCGATGGTCACGATTCGAGATGTAGCCAAGGAGAGTGGTTTTTCGTCCACTACGGTCTCCATTGTTTTAAACAATGCACCGCTGGCGCGTTATATTCCCGCCGCTACGAAGAAACGAATTGAGAAGGCAGCCAAGAAGTTGGGCTACCGTCCCAACCTCTTTGCCCGCTCTCTCCGCAGCCAGCGCAGTCACACGGTGGGGGTTATGGTCTTCGACATGACCGATCCTTACTGCACTCTGGTCCTGCGTGGCATTGAAAACTCTCTTTATCAATCTTCTTATCTTCCCATTCTCACGGACGTCCACAATGAGCGCAGCCGTTTTGAGCGTTATCTGGAGATGCTGCTGGATCGGCGGGTAGAAGCGCTCATTGTTTTGGCGAACTGGTTGTTTGTAAACATCGATATCCTCGCGGACCTGGAGAAGAGCAGTATTCCCACGGTGATGATTGGCCAGGAATTGCGTACCGATTCCGTAAGCTCTGTAATTGTCGATAACGAAGTCGGGGCCTATTCCGCCATCGAGCATTTGTATCTGCTGGGACATCGCAAGATAGCTTTTATCCGCGGTCCCAAGACCTTGGGCGACAGCGCGCCTCGTTGGAAGGGAATTCGTTCATTCGCAAAGAGCTGTGGACTGGAACTTGACCCTCAGTTGGTTCTGGACCTTCCAGAATCGCGAGATCCGATTTCAAGTTTTGAAGCTGGATACAAATTAACGGAGGAATTGGTCAAACGAAAGCGTCCTTTCACTGCATTGATGGCATTTGACGACATGACCGCGTTTGGAGCTATACGTGCACTAGCCAAAGCAGGTCTCCGTGTTCCAGAACATTGTTCCGTCATCGGATTTGACGATGTCGCAGCTTCCGCGCTCTATACACCGTCTCTCACCACGGTGCGCCAACCCATGGAAGCTATGGGCGCAATGGCAGTAAGCATCATGGCGGATGGAATCAATGCCGTATTGGAAAAACGGGAAGTTTCCGCCGTCCACCGCAAGATGGCCCCGGAACTGGCGGTGCGTGAATCTACCCGAAGCGTGGTGTGACCCAGTAATTGAGACGCGCAAGCCCCCCAAACCACCTTTTTCCTTGACAACAAAACTGGGTATAAAGCACTATTCATACGTTTTAATAAATGCTTTCATGATAGACTACCGTCACCGAAATTGGGCTCGCTGTAGGTCTCGTCCGTACACATCTAAAAACCGGGGAGTTACCATGAAATTCCGTCTCGCGTGTTTGTGCATCCTTACGTTTGGGCTCTGCTTGCCTGCCGCGCTATTCGCGCAGGACACCGCCTCGATTACCGGCACCGTCACCGACGCCAGTGGGGCTGCTGTCGCGAACGCGCAAGTGACCCTGACCAGTAAGGAACACGGCGTCAACCTCACTACAAAGACGAATGGAAGCGGCGAGTATATTTTCGGGTCTTTGCAGATCGGTGCGGTCAACGTGACGGTTACGTCGCCAGGGTTCAAAAAATATCAGGCCCAGGGCGTGGTCCTTCGCGTCGGCGAGAAAGCTCGTTTGGACGTGTCTTTACAAGTCGGCGCGGAAAGCACTGAGGTGACGGTTGAGGGTGCTGGGGTTGCTCAAGTCGAGACCCAATCCTCCGATCTGGGCGGTACGGTCAGTGGCAAGGAAATTACGCAATTGCAGTTGAATGGTCGCGACTTCAAGCAGTTGATCACCCTGGTGCCGGGCGTCACCAATCAAACCGGCACTGACGAAGGCGGCGTTGGCGTGACCGCCAGCACATCGTTCAGCATCAATGGCGGTCGTACCGAATACAACAACTGGGAAATGGATGGTGGCGACACCATGGATAACGGCAGCAACAACACGCTGAACGTGACCCCCAGTATTGATGCCATCGGAGAAGTCAAGGTTTTGACTTCGAACTACGGCGCACAGTACGGCAAGAACGGTTCGGGAACGATTGAAGTGGAAACCAAGTCCGGGACTAGCGCTTTTCACGGCGATGCCTACGAATTCAACCGCAACGATATCTTCAACGCGGCTGGTTTCAATCAGAATTCCACGCCACCATACAAAAAGAATGATTTCGGTTTCACTATTGGTGGCCCCGTGATTATTCCTGGCATCTACAACAAGGACCGCCAAAAAACATTCTTCTTCTGGTCAGAAGAGTGGCGCCGTGATCGCGTACCCTACACTTTCAATCCAATTGTTCCTTCGAACGCGGAACGTGGGGGAGATTTCAGCGATCAATGCCCCAATGTAACCACCGGTAATTCAGCAGACTGCCCGGTGGAACCTAACTTTCTCGCGGATGGCGTGACCCCGAATCCGCTGGCCGGCCAGTTCTTTCCAGGGAACCAGGTCCCATTCAATGCCAGCGATCCCAACGTCCAGTCCTTGCTGGCGTTGATTCCGCAACAGAATAATGTTCCGGGCCAGGCCGGGCGTTTCTTTGAGAACGTTTCGCAGCCTACCAACTGGCGCGAAGAACTTTTCCGCGTGGATCACAATCTGACCGATAAAGAACGGATCACGTTTCGCTATATACACGATTCCTGGTTCCAATATCAGCCAGTTCCACTGTGGACAAATGCGGGAAGTTTCCCCACCATTGGAACCAACTTCACGGGCCCCGGTGTGAGCATGGTGGCGCGTCTCAGTTCAAATCTAAGTCCCACATTGCTGAACGAATTTGTTGCCAGCTATACCAGTGACCAGATCACGCTCATTGACACGGGAAATTACAAGCGCCCGGCCGACACCACTTTTGGATCTATTTTCCCGGGCGCCGATATGGGCGTGATGCCCGGCTTTGATCTCAATGACCCCGGCGGAGCGTACGGAGGATTTGGGCAGGACGCTGGCTACATCCCGAACGGCGTTTACAATTCCAACCCGTCCTACAGTTATAAAGACAACGTAACCAAGATCGTAGGCACGCACAACTTGCAATTTGGGGGATATGTAGAAGCCGCGCAAAAGAATGAATTCGGCGGCGAACTCTCGGCTGGTTCCTATCCGGGTTACATCACGTTTGATCCCAGCAGTGCGGTCGTAACCACCGGAAATCCCTTCGCTGATCTATTGCAGGGAAACATTGCCTCATTCGGGCAGCAAAACACCACCCTCAAGTACTACAACCGATACAAGATCGTTGAGCCATATTTTAACGATGACTGGCATGTAACCAGCCGTCTGACATTGAATTTGGGCGTGCGATTGAGCCTTTACGGAACCTATCGGGAAAAGGAGAACCAGGCGTACAACTTTGATCCCGCAGCCTACAAGCTTGGCTTAACCACCGTGAATAGCGATGGATCCGTGAGTGGGCTGGGAGTTTCGGACCCGAGTGCGCCCATTAGCGTAACCAACTTACCCAACGGCATTGTTCAGTGTGGCGGTCCGGGCCAATACATCGGCTGTCAGAAGGGCAAGCTCTTTAATCCCGCACCGCGCATGGGATTTGCCTGGGACCCGAGAGGCAATGGCAAGACAGCGATCCGGGCTGGGTATGGAATGTTCTACGAACACGGGAACGGGAATGAAACCGGGACTGAAACTCTGGAGAACTCTCCTCCATTGGCCTACGCAGCCCAGCAGAACAACATCGTGGGTTACGAGAATATAGGCGGCGGGACAGCGGCACCGCAATTCCCTCTGGCTCCAGTCGCTGTTCCTACCAAGGCAATTTGGCCTTATGTGCAACAGTGGCATCTGGATGTTCAACAGGAGTTTGCCAGCAACACGGTTGCCACGGTTTCGTACGTGGGCAGCAAAGGAACCCATCTAACCCGGCAGACAGATCTCAACCAATTGCACCCGATCTCCGCTGCGCAGAACCCCTACAAACCGGGCGAAGCGATTGGCCCGAATGATTGCGGCACGACATTCGACGCAAACGGTGTTCCGACCGGCGCGACCACTCCCAGCGGCGTACCCATCACCGGGCAAGCCGCAATAAACCTGGGCGTGGCCGCTTGTGGCACAAACCCCGATCTGTTCCGGCCGTTTCCGGGATATGGCGATATTACCTACATTCAACCCGCAGCTTCCTCGGATTACAACGCCCTCCAGGTAGCGATACGACGCAGCATGGGAGGCTTGCAACTGAACTTTGCCTATACCTATAGCCATTCCATTGACGACTCCTCTGATCGCTACGACGGCAGTTTTACTGACGCCTACAATCCGGCGGCGCAACGGGCAAGCTCAAACTACGATCAGCGCCATGTGCTCAATTTCGGATATGTATGGGATTTACCGTTCTTCAAGAACCCTGGTCTGACCAACAAGGTACTGGGTGGTTGGGAATACTCCGGCATCACAACCTTCAATACCGGTTCGCCCTTTAGCGTACTCAATCCGACCGACAATGCCGGGGTTGGCAATGGATTGGGATCCGCGTCGTATGCGGATATCATTGGCAACCCGAAGCAGGGGGTGGTGAACGATTCCACGACCGCTCTGGAAGGGTATGGGCCGTTGATCTACAACCCAGCAGCCTTCGCGGCCCCGCAGGGATTAACTTTTGGCGATTCCGGCAGAAACCTTCTCCGCAATCCTCACCAGCTTAATTTCGACATGGCGCTCTTTAAGCACTTCGCCGTGACCGAGAAGACAGCTTTTGAATTCCGCGCCGAGGCTTTCAACGTGTTTAACCACACCGAGTGGTTGCCGCTCGCCGGCCAGGCCGGAGCAGCAGCAAGCTCGAACGGGTCCGGCACCAACACCCTCGACAGCTTGGGATTCCTCTATGTGGCAGGGGCGCACAGTCCGCGCATTCTCCAGCTCGCTTTAAAGTTCTTGTTCTAGCGAGATGTGACTATGTGATCCCGGCCCAAAAGGCCGGGATTTTTTATTGGGTAAATGATTTATTTGTACTGGACTTCCACCCAGCGCCGTTCTCGTGCGCTGGCGGCGATGGCATCGCAGAGGATGAGCTCCTCATGGCCGGTCTCGAACGTGGGAAACGTTCGCGGCGCTTTGAAGTCGCCGGCTCCGATGTAGGCATAGAAATCCTTAAAGAGCTGGGCGAAGGTATCTGGATATCCCTCGGCATGGCCTCCCGGGTACGCCGCGTAGCCGCGAGCTTCCGGACTCATCAACGCCGGGTCTTTGATCATGCTCTGGTTCGCCTCATTACGGCGTCCGATCCAAAGCACATTCGGCGATTCCGCATTCCAGGCTAGCGATCCTTCCGATCCATCCACTTCAAACCATAGATTGCATTTGCGTCCGGCACTGACCTGCGAAACCGTCATCACTCCGCGTAGCGACCCTTCAAAGTGCAGCAGAACGGACGCATAGTCATCATTCGTGATTGTGATCTCATCGAAAGCCCCGTCGCCGCGTTTCTGGAAAGTTTCCACACGGCCGCGCGGCTTCTGGCGAATCGGTACTACGGTGGCCAGATCGGCGCATAACTCGGTGACTTTGCGTCCAGTGATCCAGGTCGTGAGATCGAGCCAATGCGTGCCAATATCGGATACAACACGCATCTCACCGCCGAGTGCTGATTCCAGACGCCAGTTCCAGTCAGAAGGATAGAGCAACCAATCCTGCAAGAATCCACCATGCACCAAACGTGGTTCGCCAATCATTCCACTCACCACCATGGATCGAGCCTGTTGGCAGAGCGGGTAATAACGCAAGTTATGAGCAACCCCGCCGACGCGGTTGTGCTTCTTGGCCAGTTCGATCAGAGCGGCGCTCTGGCCCACGTCCATGGCCAGCGGTTTCTCACACATCACATGCTTGCCCGCTTCCAGGACCGTCTGGGCTTGTTCGAAGTGGCCATTGTTCGGAGTACAAATGTGGACGACATCGACGCTCTTGTCTTTAGCCAGTTCCTCGAGCGACACATAAGCATGATCGAGATTAAGCGCTCGGCAGGCCTCCTTCGTCCGCTCAGGAGAACTGCCGAGGATTCCCTGGACCGCAATGCCTCGCCGCCGCAGTGCCTCCAGATGCGCTCTGCCCACAAATCCCAATCCAATGATTGCCGCCCGCAAATTCTCCACTGATCACCTCGGGAAAAGTATCAACGACGTAGCAGTGTTCAGAAAAAATTATCTGACTTCCGCATGCTGGCGGGTGGTACTGATCACGGTCAGCGCTTGTTCCAAATCGGCGATCAGGTCATCGACATTTTCAATTCCCACCGATAAGCGTACCAGTTGATCGGCAATGCCCATGTTCTCTCGCTGTTCCTGGGAAATCATGGCGTGAGAGGTGAGCACCGGAAGGCATACCAGCGACACGACCCCACCTAAGCTCGGGGCCAGATTGAAAAGGCGCAAAGATTCCGTCAAACGGCGGGCATCGTGGCCGGTGCCGTCCACTTCAAAGCTCAGTAATCCGCCTCCGCCACGCATCTGTTCCATGGCCAGCGATCGTTGCGCATGACTTTCTTCGAATGGATGGTACACACGCCGTACCTGGGCGTGTCCTGCCAAAAATTGGGCGATCTGCAGCGCGCTTTCGTTCTGTCGCTGTACTCTTAACGCCAGGGTTTTGATACCACGCAGTAAGAGCCACGCAGCGTGCGGATCCATGGTGCCGTTCAGAATGGTACGAGTTGCGTGGACTACTTCGATCAAATCCTTGCGGCCGGCGATAATGCCGCAAATCAAATCGCAATGTCCGCTGTAATATTTCGTTCCCGAGTGCATCACCAAGTCAATTCCAAACTCCACCGGACGCTGGTTGATCGGCGTCGCCAGCGTGCTGTCAATCAGCGTGATCAGTTTGTGTTTCTTTGCGATGGCCACGGCTTTGTGCAGATCGGCGATTTGCAACGTCGGGTTGGTTGGCGATTCCAGGTACAGAAGTTTCGTATTCGGCCGGATGGAACGCTCGTATTGCTCATATTCCGTGGTCTCCACAAACGTGGTTTCCACTCCCAGCTTCGGCAGCCACTGGCTGAGAAATTTCATGGTGCCGCCATAAATGTCTCGTTGAGACACAATATGGTCGCCCGCTTTTACCAGTGCGAAAATCGTGGATGTAATGGCTCCCATTCCGGAAGAGAACAGTAGCGCCGCATCGGCACCCTCGAGTTCCGCAATCGCCGCCTCCGTAGCTGTGCCGGTGGGATTGCCGTACCGCGTGTAGAACTGGTCGGTAGGGACGACTTTGACCTGCTCGTCGTTATCGGTGACTTCAAACGTCGAAGTCTGGTAAATCGGCGTAAGCAGAGGCCCATTCTTCCGGGTGAGATCGGTGCCGCCACGCACGGCTTCAGTTTCCTGGCGATGCTGATGCGGTTTCATAGAACTCCTTACAAAATCTTGCTCCAAGACTAACGTTCGAGAGCGAACTGGGCAAGAGACATGCAGTTTATTCGCTCGACATAACTTATATAATCTCACCTTATGGAAACAGGTCTGAAGAACCGGGTGGCAATCGTAGCTGCGTCCAGCCAGGGAATCGGGAGAGCGACCGCTGAAGGTTTTGCCGCCGAGGGATGCCGGGTGGCCATGTGCGCACGCACTTCGCAGACGTTACAGTCCGCTGCCGATCAAATACGAAAGCAGTACAACGGGGAAGTGTTTGCTGAATCCTTGGATGTAACCGATGCGGACGCGGTGCACCGTTTCGTGGAAGCAGTCGTCGCGAAGTATGGCGGCGTTGATATTTGCGTCACCAACGCCGGCGGTCCTCCGGCGAAGGGTTTTCTCGCCGCCACCCTGGACGAATGGAGAAAGGCGGTGGACTTGAACCTTTTGAGCACCGTTTACTTTGCTCGTGAAGTGATTCCTCACATGCAACGCCTGCACTGGGGAAGGATCATCACCATCACGTCCATCACCACCAAACAGCCGGTGGCCGATCTGGTGCTTTCGAATGCAGTCCGCGCCGCGGTCGTAGGATTGGTTAAAAGTCTGGCGAATGAATTTGGGAAAGACGGAATTCTGGTGAACAACGTCGGCCCGGGCTATACCGCCACCGACCGCCTGAAAGAACTGGCAAAAAGCCGGTCTGCCGCTCAAGGCAAGACCGAAGAAGAAGTCTTCGAAGGCTGGGCCGCGGATGCCCCGCTCAAGCGCCTCGGCGAGTCCCGGGAAGTGGCTGACACAATCGTATGGCTGGCTTCGGAACGAGCGTCATACATTACCGGGCAAACCCTGTTGGTGGACGGCGGCCTGTATAAGGGGCTGTGACCTGGATCATGTGGTGCGGGCGCCCACGCCACATTCCAGATGCGGGAACCGTCCCTGATAATATTGATGGGTTGCCACAATCTGCAGCGAAAGGGCACACCCGAAATGATCAAATCAAGGCAACCGGGCAAGAACGTCAGGAAAGGTACGGCCAAGACCAAGGCGTCTAAAAAGCCATCGCCCACGAAGACTGGCGCTCAATCTGCATTGAAATATATTGCCTGGAGTTCGGTCGAACTAGAAGAGCTAAAGCCATTGTTGCAACGCCAACTGATCGTGGGACAAAATATTATGGTCGCGCGCGTCCTGCTTCAGAAGGGCGCGATTGTTCCAGAACACAGCCACCACAATGAACAGATCACTTATGTTTTGGAAGGCACCCTGAAGTTTTGGATTGACGGCCGGGAGATCGTAGTGAAGGCGGGCGAAGTGTTGACCATCCCTCCGCACATGCCCCACCAGGCTGAGGCGCTGGAGGATACGGTCGACCTCGACATCTTCAATCCGCCTCGCGCTGACTGGCTCAATAAGACCGATCAATATTTGCGCGGTGGAAAATAGCGGCGTCGTTTCTCACGAAAATCTAAATGACAAATCAAGCAGCCCTCGAGTCCAAGTCTAAGCCGGGCACTTCGCAGTTACGTTGCATCGGGTGCGCTACCGTCGGAGGTACCCCTACAGCAAGTCTGCGTTGCTCGACCTGCGGAGATTTACTCGAAGTGATTTATCCCGCATGGAATAAGAATAAGGACGATGGCATTCGTGTCGCGGGCCTGGATGCCGCTGGGCTGAAATCTCTGTGGCTTAAACGCCGTACTTCTTTACTAGATGTCGACCAGAGTGGCGTCTGGCGTTTTCGGGAAGTCCTTCCCGCTTTAGCGGAAGGAATGGAACCTATCACTCTGCGCGAAGGCAACACGCCTCTTTATGCAATGCCTTCCTGCGCCGGAATCGCGGGAGTTGAGCATTTATTTGCCAAGCACCAGGGCATGAATCCGACCGGATCGTTCAAAGATACCGGCATGACCGTCGCTGCTTCATTTCGCCCGCCAACACGGGTTCCGCTGGGTCGCCTGTGCCTCGACCGGCAATACTTCCGCCTCCATGGCCGCCTATGCATCGCGTGGCGGCATGCGAAGTCTCGTGCTCATTCCCGATGGGCAAATTTCCTGGAGCAAGCTCGCGCAATCTTTGGACTACGGTGCTGTGACCTGCCAATTAAAAACTGATTTTGATGGCTGCGTGCGGGTGCTCAACGAAGTCGTGCAACGCATGCCAGTTTATCTTTTGAATTCAGTGAACCCGTATCGTTTGGAAGGGCAAAAAACTCTTGCCCTCGAATTGATGGAACAAGTTGACTGGTCTGTTCCTGACCATGTCATCGTCCCCGGCGGGAATCTGGCGAACTCTTCAGCCATCGGGAAAGCATTCCTCGAGATGAAAGAACTGGGATTGATTTCCACGTTGCCAAAAATTTCCATCATTCAGGCAGAAGGCGCGAACCCGCTGGTTCGCACCATTCGCGAAAACGGCGGTAAAACTCTGATTCCAGTCCAGGCCGAGACCTACGCAACCGCTATCCGCATTGGCAATCCGGCCTCCTGGAAAAAAGCTCTGCGTGTGCTGCAAGCTACGGGTGGGGCGGTCGAGCAAGTCAGCGAAGTAGAAATCGCGCTCGCCAAGGCGGAAATCGGGGCTGAGGGAATTGGCTGCGAGCCTGCCTCGGCGGTCACGCTAGCCGGACTCAAGAAGCTGGTTAAGCAAGGTTTCGTCAAATCGCACGAGACCGTCGTGTTAGTTTTGACCGGACATCTGCTTAAAGATCCCGATTTCACCTTGAAGTTCCATCGTGGTGATCTCTTCGCCGGCACGCCGTACGAAAAGGAATCTGCTGTGCTAGCATCCCAACAACGCGCGCCGCTGGTTCTGGATCCGACCGCCGATGCCGTGGTTCGAGTTTTAGAAAAGGCCGGGAATTAACTTAATTAGCCTATGACTAGCCGCTCGCATCGAAAGGTTCATCCGCCGAAACCTCTGGAACTCATCCTGCCCGCGACTTCCGCGAACCTCGGCCCCGCATTCGATGCCGCCGCACTGGCCCTGGAACTTTTCCTCAAGGTCCACGCCAAGCCTGCTAAAGAATTCTCCATCTCGGCCAAGGGACGCAATGCCGACATCTGTCAGCAACTCGAAAATAATCTGATCTTGAATACTTACCGCGAAGTGCTGCAAGCCGAAGGTAAACCGGTTTCCTGCCACTTGCGCTTCGCATCGACAACCAGGCGCCAATCGGCAAGGGATGTGGTTCTTCCGCATCAGCCCGTCTGGCGGGAATCGCTCTGGCCGTTCATTTCGGCGGATTGAACTGGACCGACAGTCGCATCGTGGGCGAAGCGTCACGGCGCGAGCATCATCCCGACAACGCCGCCGCCTGCTGGATGGGCGGACTCGCCGTGGCCCGCATGTCGAATGCCGGCGAAGCCCAAATTGCCCGCATCGCTCCCAAAGGCAAATGGCCTTTGCTCCTGGCCGTCCCCGAAGAAAGTCTGTCCACGGAGAAAGCCCGCAGCGTTCTTCCCCAGCAATACAGTCGCGCCGACGCCGTGACCAACATTCAGAATTCCATGTTATTGCTCGCCGCATTTGCTCAGGGACGCCAGGATTTGCTGGCCGCTTCTCTTGAAGATCGCATGCATCAGCCGTACCGGGCCTCGCTCTGTCCGCTATTGCCGGCTCTACAAAAGCTGGGTAATTCCTCGGGAATTTTAGGCGTAGCTTTAAGCGGCGCCGGTCCGTCAGTGCTGATTTTCCTGGAGGCCAACGCCAATGTGCGTCAGGTAAAGAACAAAATTGCTGCTCATTTGCGCACGCACCGGCTGCCGGCGGAATTGATTACGACTCGAATCAGCAATACCGGGGCCGGTCAGGCCAGCGGCTGGAAGAAAAGATAAAAGCCTTACTGCGGGGAGCCAGCAACCTCAGTCTACTCAGCCGTGCCCACCACCGGGTTCCCCGGTTTCTCCCGAGACATGCAGCAGATGTTCTTCGAAAGTGATTTTAGGATTGCTCGCGAAGTGGGCCGGGTAGGAACTGACCGCCTTCACAAACTTTTGGATTTCTTCCTGCGCGTCACCCTCACTGATGAAGGCTGATTCCGCCGTACGTTTTTCCTGGAAGGTCATCTCACTGCTCGCTGAAGCGCACCCCTAACCGCAGGCGCGAAGATTCAATAAATAGATATATGAAACGAATTCCGGGGGGACGGAATGCAGGGGCCACCAAACTACAGGCCATTTCCTCATAGGTAAATGGCACTCCCGTGTTACACCAAACGGATAGAAAAAAAGACCGGTTGAGAGCCGGTCTTGTATTTTTCATAGTCTGAAACCATCCGGATTTCTACCGGCTGGCTGGTGGAACCACACCATTCATACGCAAATATTCCACCATCTGCCCGTAGTGATCGTAGGGATGGGAGATTGCAATGATAGCGAGCCCCAGCCGCGATGTCGTGCCCTCGCCAAATGGACTTTTCATCGGCGCCACTTCATTTTTCTCGTTGACCGAACTCACCGCCTTATGCAGATAAGCGAACGAATCCTTCAAATACTTCATGATGTCCGCTTTGGACGTCAGCGATGCGGGACCGTTTTCCTCGCCAACATCCGCCGGCGGTTTTTCTTCCAGTATCGCGGCCCCCAGTATGTAGTTCACCGCGGCCACGTGTTTCACCTGCTGCGCGAAGCTGCGGACGCCTTTAAACTCGCCGCTGCTGGGAGCAAACGAATACTTGTCCTCCGGCATGGCTTCGGCCGCCGGGACGAACTCGCCTTCCACGCTGCCGATGGAGTGATCCAGCACGCTGCTCACCGTGCGAGGCTCCGCCGTTTTGGCGGCCTGCGCTGACGCAACCCCGCAACCAGCCAGCAAAAACAAAGATGCCAACAGCCATTTCATGTTCTTCATGTGATTCTCCTTTGTGATATCAACCCCATCTCTTACCGCCGCACTAATTCTAAAAACAACCAAGGTCAGACGCTTCATCCGTCCCTTCGCCCTAATCCCGAACTATCGCCTGCGTTAATTGCACGTCATGGACGGTAAGCCGCCAGCGCCGCACCGCTAATAATCCAGCCACCAGTGCGATGGAAGAATAAAGCAGCGTCGCCGGCACGCCGACTTTAGTCGCCAGCGCCCCCCATGCAGCGCTACCCAATGCCATTCCTCCTTGCAGCACGAACAGATACAGCGAAAGCGTGCGCGCGCGCAGCCACGACGGCGACATGGTTTGTGCCGCCACATTCAGGCACGCCAGAATTCCAATCCACGCCGTGCCGCTCACGAAGAGTACCAAAATCAGCCAGCCAAAGTGTTGTACCTGTCCGGCGGCGAAAGTCATGGCGGCAAACGCGACGATGCAGGACGCCACCACTCCATCCACCGACAATTTTCGACGCAATCGCGGCAACGCTGCCGCACCCGCCAGGGCCCCAAGTCCGAATGAGGTAAGCAGCAAACCATAGCCGGTGGCGCCATGTGGTCGCGCCACAATCGGCAACAGCGCAAGCAGGGAACTCGCCGCCAGGCTGAAGGCTCCCGTGCGTATCAGAACGCAGCGCACCAACGGCTCGCTCAGGCCATAGCGAATCCCAGTGCGGATGGCGTCCCTTACCCTGCCCGTCTCCACGCGTTCCAGGCTTACCCGCTTCCAGCTATACAAAACAAAAATCACTCCAAAAAACGAAGCCGCATTCAGCAGAAAAGCCACGCCCGATCC
Source organism: Terriglobia bacterium (assembly GCA_963723765.1). Classification (GTDB taxonomy): domain Bacteria; phylum Acidobacteriota; class Terriglobia; order Terriglobales; family Acidobacteriaceae; genus DATBAX01. Next base: position 239,712 of record CAVRSD010000004.1, read on the forward strand.
GGCTGCGGCAATCACCATTCCTCCGAGCGCCGGCCCCATCGCACGGGCCACGTTGAAGCCCACGGAATTCAGCGCTACCGCGGGCGCATGCAGCCCACTCGAAACCACCTCTGGAGTAATCGCCTGCCACGCGGGATCGTTCATCACCGAACCCAAACCCAAAATAAACGTGAGCGTGATCAATACCCCGGGCGTCACATGATGAGTCAAGCTGAGCACCCCGAGCACCGTCGCCGCGACCACCATCCATGCCTGTGTGATCAAAAGCAAACGACGGCGGTCCACCATGTCTGCCAGCGCACCCGCCGGTAGGATGACCAGAAATACCGGCAGCATGGTCGCTGCCTGCACCAGGCTCACTTTGAACGGTGATGTGGTGAGCTGTGTCATCATCCAGCCCGCGCCCACGTTTTGCATCCACGTGCCGGTGTACGAAATCACGGCCGCGACCCATAGTGACCGGAAAAGCGGCTCACGCAATGGCGCCCACGCGGAAACGCCGTGCTGCGAAGTCAAATTTCCTGGTAGCGGACTATGAGAGGACTCAGCCATTGCTAATCGCTTTTAAACCTCAGAGATCGGTGCAGCGATAACATTTCCGAACGGCCATTGTTTCATCCGCCACGCCCGCACTGCGTAGATCACAAGCCCAGTGATCAGGATCGCCAGTGCATAGCGGACCTGCACCATAGAATTCGTTCGTGAGATGACCACAAAAACGAATCCCACCGATGCCGCCAATGCCGGCACCGGATACAGCCACATGTGAAACGGCCTTGGTAAATCGGGACGCCGTATGCGCAGCACGATCACTCCAATGGCCTGCATCAGGAATTGCAGTGTGATACGGATCACCACCAACGCAGCGATCACATCGGCCAAGGAGAAAAAACAAAACAACGCTGCAGCCCCAGCGAGAGCCAGCAGGGAAATGTAAGGGAACCGGTGTCCGGGATGCACCCGCGCGAATGCCCGAAAATAATTTCCGTCCAAGGCGGCGGCATAAGGAACGCGGGAATAGCCCAGCATCAGCGCAAATATCGAAGCAAACGCCGTCCACATCACCAGCCCGGTCACCAATTTTGCCGCCCATGGCCCATAAATTCTCTGCATGAAAATCGAAACCACATATAAGCCGTTGTTCTGCTGGCCGGTGTGCATCATCTCCTGCCAGGGAACCACGCTCAGAATGCAAATGTTCATGACAATATATAGACAGGCCACAATCAAAATTGAAAGCAACAAAGCCCGCGGAATCGTTTTGCCGGGGTCTTTCACCTCATCGCCCAGAAAACTGACGTTGTAATATCCCCAATAATCATAGGTGGCGATCAACATCGCGGATCCCAGCCCGAGAAAAAATCCGTGTGACAACTGGAACGCTCCCGGCGGAAAACTGAATGCGCGTGCGGCGTTGAAATGGGTGAGGCCGGCAAAAATGATCCAGCCAATGGTTCCCATCACACCCAGCCATAGCAGCTTCGACATCCATCCAATGCTGGTGATCTTGCGGTACAGCAGCACGGTCGCCAGCGCCACCATGCCCATCGCCACAAATGTTGCCCCTGAAATCAGCCAGCGCACTTGCAAAGGCCCCAACAATGGGATTTGCATACTCCAGTTCAGCGCGGCATATTCATGCTCCAGCCCCGGCCAAAAGTAAGATGCATAACCCGCCAGCCCGATAGATCCCGAGGCAATTGACAACGGCGCGCTGAACGACAGCTGCCAGATAAAAAGAAATGAAATCAGCCGGCCCAGTTTGTTCGGGCCATAGATCTCTTTCAAATAGCGGTACGATCCCCCCGAACCCGGCATGGCCGCGCCCAGTTCCGCCCACACCAGACCGTCACAGACCGCGAACAAAGCGCCCACAATCCATCCCAGCATCGCCTGTGGGCCGCCCATGGCGCTCACAATCAGTGGGATGGTAATAAATGGCCCCACCCCGATCATGTCAATCATGTTCAGAGCGGTCGCGCCACCCAATCCCACCCCGCGAATCAAGGACGGTGGTAACAGCGCGCTGGTGGTGATTGGTCGTGGTCCGCTGGTAAATCCCATAGTCTGAAGAACAGCGTGATCTTAATTAACGATTGCAAGCTGGGTCTAGGCCAACGGCCAACAGCTAACGGCTAAAAGCCAACGACCAACGACGCACGACCAACGACTGCTCTAGTGTCCTGCACTCAACAAATTCACATACAACCGGATCGCTCCCGGAACTCCCGCCGGCAATTGGCGAAAGAACGCATATCCGGTGTAGATGTATGTTCCTTTGCCATATTGTGCCCGCAGCATGCCGCCTTTTTGCGGTGCTTCCCCAGGATCGTGGGATGCGAGCAGCGGCGTGAAGTGGCTGTCCCAGGAGTCCATGAAATACAACCCGCGCTCCTGCACCCATCCATCAAAATCTTTTTGCGTAATCTGATTGGGAGAATGAAAAATGCTGTCATCCGGAGCAAGAATGTCCACTGGCGCTTCTTCCACGGAAACTCGCGTGCGGGTCAGTTGCGCCGGATACGGCGTAAAGTGACCACTATTAAAATCTCCCGTAGCGGCGTTGTACTGCACCACCAGCGTGCCGCCGTTGGAAACATAATCCAGCAATTTCTTATTGTTGGCGGCGACATCTTTCTGCGTATCGTAAGCGCGAATCCCCAGGACGATCGTTCCGTATTCGCTTAAGTCTTCGCTGGCAAGCTTCTCCGCCGGGAGTGTGGTCACATCCATTCCAATCTGCTGCAATACCGTTGGAATGCTGTCACCCGCGCCCATGACATAAGCGACCTTCAAATCCTTGGGCACTTTCACATCCACAATGCTGATGCGCTGTGTCGCAGGTTGATAGTAGTAAGCCGAGCCCAGATCTTCTCGTGTGACCAGGCTGTAGCCTTCCGTATATTTCTTTCCTCCAGACTCCAGCACCGCCCGGATTTTCGCTCTGCCTCTCTTTAAACTTTCTGGAACTACTTTGAACTCGATGCTCTGCGTTTCTTCTCGCTTGTGAAATTCGATATTCTTATTGGAAGGCTCGACACGCCAGCCCTCGGGCACTGCCAGACGAAGATTTCCTTGGCTCGTGCCGTCAAGATTGGTCATGACCTCCACCCTGACGGTCGTGACCGAACCGCTGCGCACTGGAATGATTTGCTCGCCCGGTTCCAGCATGACCGAAAATGCCGGTCCGACTGCAAGCGGGCGTTCTCCATTTCCTGCCTGGTCCACCATGCCGACAGCCCGTACCGTGCCCTCCTTCCCGTTTACTGCGTAAACGGCATGGGCCCGCAGCGGAGGAGGTGGGAAAGGCAGCGTCACATAGCGCGGATCGTCCACGATATAGATGCTGTCGGTCTCCGGGTTATTCCGGTGCCAGTACGGCCGCGTGAGTTCCGCAGTTGCAGGGAGAGTCACTTGAAATGTGATTTTCGACAGTGTCCCCGGAGCACTTGCCATCGTGTCCACTACCTTGGATCTCCAGCCCGGAGGCAGGTCCAGTTCGATCTCCTTCACGTCGCTGGCCACATAACTTGTATAGGTGGCGCTCACCTTGAGCGTCTGCCCCGGAACGCCAACAAAATCTGGATCACCAGAGGGAGTCTCGACCGTGACCAGCAATCTTGCATCGATGGCCATCGATGCGGCTTCCTCGAATTGCCGTTGCTTCGTCGTCAGCTCAACCAGCAATTCCTTCTTAGTAGTTTCAGAAAGTACGGAGAAGGTCGTGAGCCGGACCAGTTCTTTCACATGTTCCAGTCCGGACAGCAAACCCTCGGCGGAGTAGCCGGGTTCACCATCAGCCGTTGCTTTCTCAATTTCTTTTTGCATCGCCAGCAGTTTCGGATGCAGCCACGGCGCCTTTTTTTCTTCCGCTCCTAATCGAGTCGCCAGCCCCGGCAGGCTGGTATCGACGCCATCAAAGAAATCTTTTTCATGCCCGGCCTTGTCGGTCGTTGGAGGCAGCACGGAATCTTCCAGCTTATAAAATGCAAATCGATCGCCAGGATCGACAGACCATCCCCCTGCGCCTTGCGAGAGTTGGTGCTTCAAACCTTCCATGGCGAATTGCGCATAGGACATGCCCAGCACCGGGTCATGTGTGCCGGTGTTCAAACGGACCGTATACTTTTCATCCGCGCACGTCGTCGCTCCAAAGCCGCAGACGTTGCCGATGTAAAACTTCTTGGCCTGCCAGGGTTGCAATCCTTCTTTAATTTGTTCTGGAAACTTTTTCGGGTCCGCCGCTGCTCGGAAGGCCTCGCGCGAAAGGATCGCTGATACCTGATGGTGTCCGTGGCCATCGCGTTCCGTGCCTGAAAAGCGCGCCACGATCACATCCGGTCGAAAGGTGCGGATCACGCGCACAATGTCGGCCAGCGCGATGTCATGCCCCCCCCATTTCTGAAAGGTTTCTTCGGCAGTCTTCGAATAGCCAAAATCCGCGACGCGTGAAAAGCGTTGATCGACTCCGTAGTAGCGGTCAGCCGCCAGCACTTCGAGCGTGCGCAACACTCCCAACACATCAAACAGATTGCTCCCAACTTTGTTCTGTCCACCTTCGCCGCGATTCAAAGTGAGCAGGGTGACGCTCACGCCTTTGCCGCGCGACTCATACGTCAGCATGCCTCCATCTTCGTCGTCGGGGTGGGCGTCGATCTGGAGCAAGCGTGCCGTGGTTTGCAGCCGCCGCAAAGTCTGCTTCAGCCCTGCCGCGCCGGTGTCCTGAGGCAAAGGGCCGATCGGGCTGACTTTGCTCGCGCTTTCCTGCGCCAAAACGCCAACCGGCAATAGGATCAGGAGTGCCGCAACCAAAGCGAAAGGATGAAGTTTGCACCAACACCTTGCAGTTCTCATGGGTATGGGATTGTGCTTTTCGTGGATGGGAAACAAATTTTTCCTGTGGACTGGTCCCTAAAATTATTGAACTCTTTCCTGTTAGACGATCCAGCCGTCAGAATGTATGGCCACGATAAATCACGCAGGAAGGTGCAGTCATGGTAGGCCCGTCGCTATCCAAGGTCAATCTCAGCACCAGCCGGTTGTAGAGCTTTTTGATGAAAATTATCTAGACCGCTGAATCTGAGAGCGACATCTTCAAATGTCTTCGCGATGGAATCAGTATTGCCAAAGAAATTGCACTGCTTTCCTGGTGATGGGTGTAATCAAAAAATAGAATTCGAATCCATTGCCATTCGCGTGAGAACGGGCTAGGATCAAGGCCTTTGGCCGAATAAGCTGGAGTCGTCGCCAAGTTCGACTCCATCCCTCAACTCTCACTACCGCGAACGTCCTTGACGGCCAATCCGTCGTAAATTGGCTGTCAGTCGGTGCGGATCGCGCAAATTTCCCCGGGAGACGGTGATGATCAGAAAGAACAGGACCGGAAATGCGGAGAGCAGCTTTCGATGGTTGTGTGTCGTTGTTGTGGTCGCGATGAGTTGTACGCTTTTGTCGGCCAGTTCCATCGGCGGCAAAAGTGTAGTGAACAACACCCCGAGCTATGTGATGACGGCAAAAAATCTCGGGGCCGAAGATCCAGCAAAAGTTATCGAAGTAAGCATCTGGCTGCAACTGCACAACCGGAGCCAATTTGATGCCCTTACACAGTCACTTTATGACCGCACTTCTCCTAATTATCGTCATTGGTTAAAGTCGCAGGATATCGCTGCCCGTTTTGCGCCGACATCACAGGAAGTAAATACGGCACGGCAGTTTTTAACGGGGCACAATCTTAAAGTTATAAAAACAGGCCCCAATAATTTTTACGTGCGGGCCCGAGGCACGATCGCCGATGTAGAGAAGGCATTCCGAGTCCAGCTGAACAACTACCAAGTCGATGGGAAAACGATCCGCGCCAATGCCAGCGATCCCTACATCGAAGCCCCGGCAGGGGATTTGGTAAGAGCCGTATCGGGATTAGACACAGCGGAGTTCGAGCATCCTGCCATGGCGCGCCCGAGCCTCACTTCCTCCAAACCCGTTGTAGCTGGCACGAACACAGCGAGTGCCTCAAGCTCCAGCCCTGACTTTTTTTCTTCGCAGTGCTTTACCGGCACAGAGAAAGAGACATTCTCCACCAACGCCGACGGTGAGTTGCCGATCGGAACGTACAAAGGCAACAAGATTAATCTGCAGAGTCTCACCGGCAATGGTTGCGCTTACACGCCGCCAGCGATCCAGAGTGCCTACAATCTGACCGGCTTGTATAACGAGGGATACACCGGCTCCGGGCAAACCATTGCCATCGTTGACTGGTGCGGCTCGTCAACGATTCAGGCTGACGCCAACACGTTTTCGGCACAGTTCGGGCTTCCTCCGCTTACTTCGTCCAACTTCGCGATTACCTACACTGCGCCCAGCCTCTGTGAAGCGTCTGACCAGACCGAAATTAACATCGACGTCGAATGGGCGCATGCAGTCGCACCCGGAGCCAATATCAACCTGGTCGTTCCTCCATCCGCGAATTTTCAGGACGTGGACGAGGCCGAGTTTGACGTTGCAAACTATGGCCTGGGCACGGTTCTCTCCGGCAGTTTCGCTTCGCCCGAACTCTATACCGCTGCCACGGAATTGGAAACTGAAAACCTGATTTCAGAAGTTGGCGCCGCCGTGGGCATTTCCATGAACTTCGCATCGGGCGACGATGGCAGCTATGTGCTCGACTTTTTTCGTGAAACCGTAAGCGCTCCAGCTGATTCTCCGTGGTCCACGGCCGTCGGGGGCGTGACTCTTGCACTGAATTCCGATAACTCAATTGCATGGCAGTCGGGCTGGGGAAATGAGGAAGGTGCTTTGGCCGAGGAGGGTGTAGTGGCTGATCCTCCTGGCTCCCGTTTTATCGGTGGCTCCGGCGGAGGCGTGAGCGAATGCGTCACCAAGAACACCCGGTTCCGCCCGCCCATTTGTACCGGCGGTTTTCTCAAGCCGTCGTACCAAGCGAACTTGCGTGGCAAGTATCGCAAGCTGCCTGATGTTTCCTGGCTCGCGGACCCGTTCACCGGGGCCGCGATCCTGATTAGCGTTCCCGGCGAGCTTCCCGAACAGGTCTGGCAGGTCTGGGGAGGGACAAGTCTTGCGACTCCAATGTTCTCGGCATTGTGGGCCATTGCCAACCAGGAGGCAATCGCCGGAGGTGGAGCGCCGCTTGGTCAGGCCGCGCCCTATCTCTATTCCATGCCTGAGGGAACTATCACTGACATTGTTCCCGTGACCTCTGCAACCAATGTGACCGGAACCGTTCAGGACTCGAACGGCACCACTAAATACACAGCTGTGGCCTTGGCCGAGCATCCAGGGGTCAAGTTCGTGAGTGCTCTTTGGGACTATCCGGGGCTCGAGGACACTCTGGCTTTGCTCACCTTCGGCACCGATTTGAGCCTGAAGACCGCTGCCGGTTGGGACGACGTGACCGGCGTGGGAGTGCCGAATGCGCAGGCGTTCGCTGATTCCTTTTATGGGAAATAATTAGGCACACTTGAAAGCTACCCTGCCATCCATACGTGGATGGCAGTTTTTTTGTTTGACGTCTCTGTCAATGTGATTAGAATGGTTCGCGTTCCGTCCTGATCCTACCCCTTTACTTTTCAATAGGTTACGTCCGATTAATGCGCCAATTCACCGATAAACCCCCATTTTGCCCCTTTCGTTGAGTTCATCGTGCGTTAATATTGAAGGTTCAATAACATAGTGACATTGGATCCTGAGGCGGAGCTGCATTTGGCAGTTGGCTTTCAGGACGAGTAAAGGTCGAAAATAGTAGGTTTTGCAGGGAGTTGTTTTGAGGTAAGCCCAGGAGATATGGCAAATGCCTGACTTGCCATAGCATCCTAGACGCAGAAAGCGAGAGCGAATGCACAAGCCAGTGAAGTATGTGGAGAAAGCAGTGACCTTGGCCGCCCGAGGCGCGTGGGTGGTTTTTGATGGTCTGAACCGGATCAAGCAGAATCCCTCTCCCAAGCCGAAGTGGTCTGACAAGCCCCTGCTCAAGTCCTACGAGAAGTCGAAGCCGCCGCTAGGCTGGCCGCGCTCGACCGACTCACTCTGCCCGAAGTGCGTTCCTGAAATCCGCCAGCAGATCCTCGACGGCAAGCTGCCGTATGAAGTGTTGATGAACGAGAAGGTCGGCGAGATCAAAGCGACCATCATCGAACGCGACGGCAAGATCCTGATGGTCAAGGACTGCCCGACGCATGGCCACTTCGAAGACGTCATGTCGATGGACACTGAGTTCTCCAAGCATCTCGAAGATGTTTTCCCGGGCCGCGACATTCTTGCCCACAATGACGAGAAACTGCACCACCACGGGTCTTCGACTGTGAAATACGGGCGCGGTTCGGTACTGACGATTGATCTCACCAACCGCTGCAACATGATGTGCGATCCCTGCTTCATGGACGCCAACCAGGTTGGTTTCGTTCACGAACTGACGTGGGACGAGATCAAGACCATGCTCGACAACGCCATCACCATCAAGCCGCGCCGGCAGATGTCGGTGCAGTTCTCCGGTGGCGAGCCGACATTGTCGCCGTACTTTTTAGACGCCGTCCGCTATGCCCGCAAAGTTGGATACAACAGCGTGCAGGCTGCCACCAACGGAATTGAATTCGCCAAGAGCTTCGAGTTCGCCCAGCAGGCTGCCGAAGCTGGCATGCGTTATGCGTATCTGCAATTCGACGGAATCGGCAACGCTGCCAATGCTCATCGCAAAGTCGGCAACTTGTTCGATGTGAAGTTGAAGGCCATTGAAAACTTGCACAAGGCCGGAGTTGAAATCGTTCCCGTGGTCACCATCGTGAACGGGATCAACAACGAGCAGGTCGGACGCATCATCAAGTTCGCGCTGGACAATCCCAAGACGATCGGGTTCCTCTCGTTCCAGCCGGTGTCGTTTACTGGACGCGACGAAGCTGTGACCGACGATCGCCGCGAAGCGCAGCGTTACACGCTGTCTCATCTCGCGCACGACGTGAAGAATCAAACCGGACTGGGCGAGCCTGCTCGCGACTGGTTCCCAATTTCCTTCATGGGAACTTTCTCCGATTGGGCCGATCTGATGCACGCCGAAGACACCAACAACGATTGGGGCCAGCTCTCCTGCGGTTGCCATCCGAATTGCGGAACCGGCATGGCGTTGATGATCGATAAGGAAACCAAGGAAGCTGTGCCGGTCACCGCGTTCCTGAAGGGCGATCAGCTTGCCAAGGACATTGCCAAGGTCAACGATGCAGCACGAGGCAAGTTCCTCACTGTGGTCGGCATGGCGCTGTGCCTGATGAAGAACTACGATCCGTTCCAGTCGCCGACGCACTTCAAGCTGATGGACTTGTTGAAGAAGTTTGACAAGAACTTCAACGCCACCGGCAAGAACTACGGCAAAGTCGGACCGGATCGCACCATCGACGACGTGATGAAGCGCCGTCAGGACCGCTGGAACTTCCTGTTCATCGCCGGGAATGTGGTTCCAGGATCTGTTCAACTACGATTTCCGCCGCACCGAACAATGCATCATTCCTTACGCCACGCAGGAAGGCGAAATTTCCTTCTGCGCTTATAACACCGGCGTGGGCTGGAGAAACATTATCGAGAAGATGCACATGACGGCCACGCTCACCAAGTGGTACGAAGAGCATGGACGCCACGAAATCTTCGCCGGCGGCAAGAACGTGAACATGGAGAATGCCGGCCATAACCTGGTCCTGAAAGACGAAATCATGACCACGGAAGTGCAGCATGATCTCGACAAGCTGGGTATCGCGAAGAACGCCGGGGAAGAAAAGAAGCGTGCCCGGGATGCCAAGCAGAAGGCCGATCCGGCCTACAACGCGCGTATGGCGTCGCTGTATCGCGAAGTAGTGTTGAAAGAGAAGCCAGTGGTCGCCGAGAACGGATTCATTCCGCTAGGCGCGCTGACGACTCCTTCGAACGGCAACGGCAATGGCGCTCACGCCCCGAAGCCGGAAGTGGCTGAACCGGTGGCGGGAGATTAGCTGCTAGCTTCTAGCTATGACAAAGGCCGCTCGAAAGAGCGGCCTTTCTGTTTTAAGAAAACCGTAAGTTTCCCCCACTCCCAACAGTCCCGTCATCCTGAGCGGAGAATCATCGTTCGCTTAGCAAACGATGATTCGGAGTCGAAGGACCCCTGCATTCTTATCCGTGCCGAATTCCCTATACCCTAATTCCAGATTAGCAGCTCGGCTATGGTAAATGGGCCACACTTGGCCGAAGAACTTGCGACATCGAATCGGCGGGTCGGGAGCAAAGGGCGGGACCGACTGTATTGACAAGAATCAAAATCCCTTGAAAAGAATGAAAAAGCCCGGCCCTCCCGCAAAAAGCGCGGGAAGGACGGGGCACCCGCTTTGAGATCATTTCTAGTCCGGAATTCCAATCACCAACGTCTTCCGCTTAGGCAATTCGGTTTCGGGGATTTCCGCAAGATAGTTCATTTCGATGCCATCCAGATCACAGGCCGTGCGGGCCTGGTCGTTGAGGAAGTAAACGATGTCTCCGCCGAAGCGGTCTTTGAAGCGTTTGCGCTCGTCGAGATCGAAAGGACTCACCTGATAAACCTTGATGTCTTTCTGTTCGCGGAGAATGGAGCTTAAGTGGCGCTGGAAGTCGAGCGCTCCAGTCGCGGACCTGCGCCATAGTGAAGGCGACGACGTGGTAGGGCATGGGTGGGAGTGTTGCAGAATTGAGGTTGGGAGTGCAAATGAAGAGGAGAAGAACGCAGGGTTTCTTCGACTTCGCATCCTCGTTCGCGAGCGAACGAGGATGCTGCGCTCAGGATGACATAGGTTTTAGGATTGTGAGCTGACAGCGAGATGGCTTATTCGTCGCCGCGAACTTGCCACCAGTCCTGCTGTTCGAACTGTGCTATTTTTTCGGCGCCGTGCTGAATGTACCAATTATTCCAGGCGGAGGCATTCGCGGGCAGGTTTTCGTCGGTGATTCCGCTCAGGGCCATGAAAGACCAGTTGCGCATTTGTGGGGAAGTTTGAGGATTGTTCAGCAGAGTAAGAAGTTTTGGGACGATGCGCATGCGCTGCTTGCGGGTGAATATGCCGCAGTCGGAGATATTGCAGCCGGCACGTTCACGGACGGACATGGAGGGATCGGTGGTGAAGGAATCGAAGAGCCGGTCAAGGGCTTCGTCGGTGCCGAGGAAGCGCATGCCTTCGACAGCCCACTGGCGAACGGCAGCATCCGGATCATTTCTTGCGTAGTTGACCAGGACGGGATAAATGCGGTCGTAGGCGACGCCACGTCCTGCCGTCATGCCCAAGAAGTACACAGCGGCCTGGCGATAGCTAGGATCGTTTTCTGCGCGTTGGATGAGCAGGCTGGCGGCTTCGTCATCTTTCTTCCAGCCATCCATGGCTAGATTGAGGTCGGCATTGGCCTGGCGAACGCGAAGATCGGTGGAGAAGCTGGACCGCGATTCCAGTTGCTTCATGCGCGGAGTGAGTTTAATTTCGCCGAGCCAGACGCCGATGTTCTGTTCGAACAGATCAAGGGCCCGCTGATCATGCTGGATGGCACGCTCCAATAATTCTTCGGCCTGCGCCTGCTTGGGGAGCGACTCAATGCGGCTTACGTCGGCATCGGTGAGCGGCGAGTAAGACGTACGCTGCGGTCTGGGTTGAGTTGCGGTTCTCGATCCGGATTGATGTCGCGATACCGGGTGAGACAGAGAGGTAGCGCGGAAGAAAATAAAACCGGTCGAGGCGGCGAACATCAGAAGTCCGATGCCCATGGCTATGCGGTTCCTGGGCCGGAAGGCCGGCACAGTTTGGACTTGTCCGCGTTGCGGAGGAGCGCCATAGCCTGCGTAAGCCACAAAGGGAGCGTCGACGGCCACGTGCGTGTCTAGCTGGAGGCCGGCGAGCTTTTCCATTTGAGCGACAATCCAGCGAGCTTCCTGGCGGTTGTATATGGAGTCAGCCAGGGTCAGCTTTTTGCCGCTTTTCGTCTGCAGGCGAATGGCGTAGTTCGCGTCTTTTACGCTGGTGCCCTGGTACGAACCGGTGACGGCGAGAAGTTGCGCAATTTCGGTGAAAGGAACTTCCTGGGCATTGCCAATCCCAAGAATGCTTTTTCGCGCCACGATTTTTCCGTTGCCCACTTCGATGTGGGTGGTCGCCAATGCCGATTGGAATGAAGCATAAATTAGGAAGAGATCGAAGAATCCGAAGACGACGGGGAAGAACCAGGGAGCGGTGGATTGATGGAGAAAATAGACAATTCCCGTCCACACCAGGGTAAAGAAAATTAATAACATCACCTTGGAGGGATTGCGGAAGGCGTGAAAATAAAATTCGGTGCCGCCGTTGGGGCCGGTGGAAATCACGACGGTTGGATTGTCGGGTGCGGCCACATCGGAAGCATCGCTTTGGAATGCTGGAGCCGTGGCCGCACCGGCTGACGATCCAAAGCTGCTAGCGGAGTTGTAATTCGCGAAACTCGTGCTTGAAGAGCTGGGCGCAGATTCCGAAGCGGGGGTTAAACGAAATACAGGCACTTCGAAGTCATCGGTATAGTTGACGCCGGGTACGTCGGCTTCGGCGTGCAGAAGCCAGAGGACCTGGTCACTGGGCTGGTCGTGGTTGGTTTCGAGCGCGTCGCTGGGAATGGCGAAATCGACCGGGATGGTCGCGTCACCCATGGGGCCGGTGTTGAGCGAGTCTGCGGGGACATTTTTTTCGTTCTGCCAAAGCACGATCTGGCTGGTAGTGGTGTTTTTTCCAGATTGCGTGACGATCTGGCGGACGCAGGAGAGGCGTAAATCGATGCCGTGAGCAGCGGTGGTGTTGAATCGCAGATGGATCGAGCCCTTGAGTTGGCGTCCAGGTGAAAATGGCAGGGAGGCGAGCTCAAAGTAAGTCTTGCCAAAACGTTCGCGGCGAATGGTGGCACGCAGGGCAGCCCCGAAAAGAATGACGCCAATCAGACAGAATCCGAGGGGAATCAATGCTTTTAGATCGGATTGTTGCATGAGCGGCGGCACCACAAAAACCGCCACTGTGGTCGAAATGAGGTTCCAGAAGATGGCGGCGATCCACAGGCCGATGATGGTATTGCGGTTCTTACTTTCGGCGCGGCTGATGGCCCAGTCTTCCCTCCAGAGCCAGGGTGAGTTGGGGCTGGCCTGCTGAAGGGCGGATTGCCGTTTGAGCTTACGAACGCCATAGACGACGGCAATGACGATGCCGATTCCGATCACGGCGAACATGCCGAAAGCTGCAGCTCCGATCAGAGGGTTGCCATGAACCTTGCCAGGACTGTTCTGGGTAAATCCGATGACACCAAACAACCCGAGGCCGGCGAATGCCAAGCCAAAAGCAGCGAGAAATGCAGGCGCAAGTGTGGATGGCTTGGTCACAACGAAAATTATAGGTTGATAAAGAGGCGGAGCTGGCATTGAAAGAAGAGGCTTTGTTACGGCAGTAACCGGGGCTTGGGCGTGGTAACTTGGCAGGGCCTGCAATGTAGGCGAACGAATTTCTTGATCGGAGTTTGCGTGGTCGTGATCGTGATGGGGGTTACGGGCGCGGGGAAGACAACCGTCGGAGTGTTGCTGGCCGGGCAGTTGGGATGGGAGTTTGCGGACGCGGACAGTTTTCATTCGCAGGCAAACATTGAAAAGATGCGGCAGGGCATCCCGCTGGACGATGCCGATCGCGGACCGTGGCTCGAAGCCATGCGAGATGCGATAGCACGCTGGATTGCGGAGAAACGGAATGTTGTCCTGGCATGTTCGGCATTGAAAAAGACTTATCGTCAGAAGTTGGCTGTCAGTGGGGAGGTGAAGGTTGTTTATCTCAAGGGCAGCTATGAATTGATTTCGGATAGGCTGCATTTGCGGCATGGACACTTTGCTACCGAGAAAATTCTGGCCGACCAGTTTGCCACGCTGGAAGAACCGGAGGATGGCGTGACCGTGGGGATTGATCTGTCACCTGAGGAAATCGTTAAAGAGATAAGAGGGAGGTTAGGTTTGGGATAGGGTGGTTCTCGAGAAAAATCCCCGCCTAAGCGGAGCTTGGACGGGGTCCCCGGATGATCCCGTTTCTCCCTTTGGCCGCAATTGTTTACAATAGGTAGCTTCGCCTTCCTTTCCGGGAAAGGCCGGCCTGGGTGTGGGCCGAAGATAAAATTTGGAACCGTCAAATCACAATTCAGATTCTGCAGCCGAGGTGTACTGGCGAGTAGAAGGCAGCTTGCTGGAACTGACGACCGTCCGGCCAATTGCCTTTTTCACCTGGAATGCGCAGACGTTCGCCGAGCGCTGGGTGCGCCGTGGGTTGGTGCTGCTCATGGCGCTGCTGCGTCCTTTTCTATACGCGGTGAATCGGGTGTTTGCCACCCGGGCCGTACATACGGTGCTGCGTGGAATCAGCCGTGACCGGCTGGATCTATTGGGTGATGAATACTTCCAGTATAAGTTGAAGCCTTACCTGAAACCTGATGGTGTGAAGGCTCTAAGCTCTCTGGTTGATTCCGGTAAGAAAGTCGTATTGGTCAGCCAAGGGCTTGACCATGTAATGCGGCCGCTGGCGCAGCATCTTGGGGTGAAATGGGTGATTGCTAATCGTTTAGAGTTCCGCGATGGTATGGGAACAGGGCGATTACTAGACCCGGTCGTCCGTCCTCGTGGCGTATTCGCTCGCATCACCGGAGTGGGTCCGGATGGCAGCCGGACAGCGGAAAAGCTGGTGCATGATCTAGGCTTGGCCGGTGTGCAGGAATTGCAGTCGGCGGTGGTCGCTGCGACCCGGCAAGTGTCGAATCTTGAACGTCCCATTGTGCATTTCGACGAAAGCGGACGTTTGGAACCACTTTCGGTTCGCAACGCGCTGGAAGGCAAGCACGTCATGCTGATCGGCGTGACGGGCTTCATCGGCAAGGTTTGGCTGGTGAACACGCTGATGGATTTGCCGAAAATCGGGAAGATCTATTTGCTGATCCGACGGCAGAAGTCGAATCCGGCGCTGCGGAGATTTGAAAAGCTGGTTGAAGAATCGCCAGTTTTCGATCCCTTGTATGAACGCTACGGATCGGGATTATTGCGTTTCCTGCAGGAACGGGTGGAGGTTGTGGAGGGGGATATCTCACTGCCGGACCTGGGGCTGACTCCAGAGGCGTCAGAAGCGCTGCGAAAGAACCTGGATTTGATCATCAACAGTTCAGGACTCACGGATTTCAATCCCGATCTGCGCGAGGCGTTGTCGGCAAACGTGGATGCGCCCGTCAACGTTTTGGAATTTGTGCGGGCCTCGGACCATTCGGGTTTAGTGCATCTTTCCACTTGTTATGTGGCGGGCACGCGGGATGGCAGAGTCAGCGAAACACTGCGTCCAAACTATACGCCCATTGGTTTGCCGGATTTTGATGCCGAAGCTGAGTGGCACACCCTGCATGCTTTTGTAAAGCAGGCCGAAGAAAAAGCTGAGAGCGCCGAAGTTACGGAAGAACTCCGGCGGCAAGCGTTGAGTAAGGAACATGCAGCCAAGAATTTGCAGGGTGCGGCGCTGGAGAACCAGATTCGCAAGAATCGCGTGCGCTGGCTGCGAGAGTATTTGACCGAGGCAGGGAAGAAACGTGCGAATGAGTTGGGCTGGCCGAATACTTATACATTGTCGAAAAGCCTGGCTGAGTCGCTGATCTACAAATATGGAGAAGGGCTTCCCATCGCCGTGGTGCGGCCGGCGATTGTTGAAACCTCGGTCGAGAAGCCGTTCCTGGGCTGGAATGAAGGCATCAATACTTCGGCGTCGCTTTCTTATTTGCTGGGGACATCTTTCCGTCAACTGCCTTCCAATGAACGCAAGCGACTGGACATTATTCCGGTCGATTCGGTATGCCAGGGGATGACGTTGATTGCGGCGGCCGTGATTGAGCGACGAAATGATTCCGTGTATCAATTGGCTACTTCTGCAACCAATCCCTGCGACATGCGGCGTTCGATCGAGCTGACTTCGCTGGCGCATCGCAAGCATTATCGGGCGCAGGAAGGGCTGGAATACTGGCTGCGCTTACGTCTGGATGCGATTTCAGTTTCCAAGGAACGTTATCAGCGCATGTCGGCGCCGGCGCAGAAGGCGATTATCAAGTCGATCCAGCGCATTATGGCACCCTTTCCATTGCGTAAAACGCCTCTGGCGCGAACTGAGCGCAGCCTGGAGCGAGTGGAAAAGCTGATCGAATTATTCGAGCCATTTATCCTGTTGAACGAGCATGATTTTGTGGCTGACAATGTGGAAAAACTCGCTTATGCGCTGGTTGCAGACGAAAAAAACGACTTCGGCTATAACACGCGCTCGCTGGATTGGTGGGAGTACTGGATCAACATTCATATTCCCGCGCTGCGCAAGTGGACTTATCCTTTGATTGAGGGCCGTCCGCTGGAGGCGCGGCCATCGCGGAATCTGCGTTTCGCCGAAGAGAATGGCGAAGTCGCGCAAACCGGCACCAACGGAGCAACGTGGCGATATTCCTAACAGGTTCCACCGGATACATTGGTGCGCACGTCGCGGCCAACCTGCTGAACGAGCATGGTGCGGGGTTGAACGTGCTGGTTCGCGCCCACGACTCACAGGAAGCAGAATTGCGATTATGGCAGGCCTTGCAGCTGCACATGGACTTTCCGCGTTTTTACGAATGTTTGCAGACACGAATCCGAGTTTTTCGCGGTGATCTTACCGACGTGCAATTTGGATTGGGTCGGGATGATTACGATCGTCTGATTCACACCACGGATTCAATCATTCACTGTGCCGCGTCGCTGAATCGCAAGTCTGAAAAAAGCTGTATGAATGTGAACCTGCGGGGCACGCTGGAGGTTTTGCAGCTGGCCCGGCACTCGCATCACTACCACGGCTTGCGGCGTTTCAGCCATGTGAGCACGGTGGCGGTGGCTGGGAAGCGGCAGGATGAAGTCGTCACAGAAGATAAGTCGATTGACTGGAATCGCTCAGATTACGACCCTTATGCGCGTACCAAGAAATTCTGCGAGCACATGATCCGGCAACTACTGCCTGATGTTCCACTGACAATTTTCCGGCCAAGCATTGTATTGGGAGACAGCCGGCGTCCCGAGACTACGCAGTTCGATATGGTGAAGGCGTTCGTGTTCCTGGCGGGGTTGAAGGCTCTTCCGTTCCGTCCAAAAGATAAGATCGACATTGTGAATGTGGATTTCGTAGCTGACGCCATCGCTACGCTGCATCAGCGGGAGACTACTGAGTACGACACTTATCATCTTTCTTCCGGCGTGGAATCGCAGACTTTTCGTGACCTTACGGTTGCACTGGCAGCGGCTCAGCAAAAGAGCGCGCCGATTTTTATGCCATTCCTGGGGAAGCCGTTTGCGAGCGTTGTGAATACTTTGGCAAATCGCAAAGGTAGCATTGGCTACGGTGCTTCGCTCATGAAAGTATTCATGCCGTACCTGCAATGGAATACGGTGTTTGACAATACGCGGGTGACGACGGAACTTGGCCGCAAGCCGGTGCCGTTCTCGCAATACAGCTATCCCTTGCTAAAGTTCAGCCAGGATTCGAACTTCACCTATTCCTATCAGAATTGGCCCGCCAAAGTGGGAGGGTCCGCCGCATGATGGATTTTATTCTTGAGACCTGGGTCAGCAGCGCGATCGAGAGATCGAAAGCGGGATGGATGCTGGGCAAAGGGAAACCCTGGCAGCCGGGAGAAAAACTGAAGTTGCTCTTTGCCGGATACAACGGCACCCGTAATATGGGTTCCGATGTGCGTGTCGAGGAGATGTTGCGGCAGCTTCGGTACATTCTCGGACCGGACAATGTTGCGTTTAGTGTGATGTCGCAGAATTTTCAACGTTCCAAGGGATATTTCGAAGATTCGGCGCAAGTATTTTTGCCGGATATTTTCCCGCCGTTTTTATCCGATGAAGTGCCGAAGCATCACGGGGTAGTGGCATGCGAAGGCTCTGCATTCAAGAGCAAGTTTGCCAATGCGCTCACCACGATGATGATTGGATCTTTGGGAATTGCGGCGGCGCAGAACAAGCTTTCTGTTGGATACGGCTCCGAGGCCGGCCACATGGATCCGCCGATCAAGAAGATGTGTGCGCGTTATTGCCGGAATTCGCTGGTCATCACGCGGAATGAAGAATCGCGTACGGTTCTTCGCGAACTGGGCGTTCCGACCGAATTGGGTACTGACA
Organism: Terriglobia bacterium; assembly: GCA_963723765.1. Classification (GTDB taxonomy): domain Bacteria; phylum Acidobacteriota; class Terriglobia; order Terriglobales; family Acidobacteriaceae; genus DATBAX01. The sequence goes on from CAVRSD010000004.1 coordinate 257,914, forward strand.
CCGCCTGGACGTTCGATCCAAAGCCCGCCGAGTACGGGCGGAAAGTTTTGCGTGAAGTAGGTTGGGATGGCACCACTCCTGTACTTGTAGTTTGTCCGATTAATCCTTTTGAGTGGCCGGTAAAAGCGTCGGTGGCGAAGTTCGCATTGCACGGCCTTACGGGCGCCTACAAAGAGAGTCATTACCGTTCAGTTTATTTTCACAACTCCGGAGCGGCAGCCGATCGTGCTTATGAGCATTATTTGAAGTCGATCGCGAATGCCGTGGATGCGTTCCGAAAAAAACGAAAAGTGTTTGTAATTCTAGTGGCCACGGAACGACTGGATGCGCGTCCGGCCAATCGGATTTCGGAGAAGCTGGGTGGAGTGCCTGTGCTCAGCTCGGATGACTACAACATGTACGAATTGGTGAGCATTTTGCGGGCATGCCACATGATGGCGTCGTCGCGCTATCACGGAATTGTGACCTCGATGCCTGGATTGGTACCGTCGGCGGGGATCACGATGGATGAGCGCATCCGCAACCTGATGCACGAGCGTGGCCAGAAGGAATTATTAATGAATGTAGATGACGCCGATCTGGAACCCAAGCTGCTGGCCGCGTTGGAAAAACTGGCCACGGAAGGCGAACGGATTGCCGATGGCATTGGCCGCACCGTGGTGAAGAACCTGAAAGTCATGGCGCGGATGGGCGTTTATTTCGAGGAAGAAGTGCAGCGGCGTTATCCGGAGTTCCCCACGCGCAAGGGCGAGTGGAGTTGGGAAGATTATTTACCGCCAATGAGTGAAAGTCTGCACGCGCTCATTAAGGCTTACTCGTGAGTAGTTTTGACCACAGAGAGACCGAGACAAAGAGAAAACAAATCCCATGAGTTTTCTCGAAGACATTTTTGCGAAGCTTGAAACTGCCGGTGACGCCGTCATCCTGCAGAAGCTCCGTGATGGCCGACCGGTTACCGTCAGCGGTCGCGAACTGTCGGATTTGGTGAGGCAAGCTCGGACTTTTTTAGCCTCAACAGGAATGAAGAAAGGCGAGCGGGTTGCGTTACTCGCCAACAACGGCATCAATTGGGTGGCACTCGATCTGGCGATCATGGCGGAGGGTCTGATTGTGGTTCCGCTCTATGCTCGGCAGGCGCCAGCAGAGTTGGTAGCCATGATGAAGGACTGCTCTCCGGCGCTGGTTTGCTGCGGCGATGCTGCGCTACGCGATGGGATTTTGCAGAACTGGCCGGAGGCGCTTCCGCAGTGTTTGTTCGAGGACATATTTACTAAGGCTGACGCCGTCACACGGGCGGGGGCGCCCGCGCCACATCAGCATTTAGATTCCGATCCGGTCAGCATTATTTATACTTCGGGAACTTCGGGAGAAGCCAAGGGCGTGGTGCTAACCGCGGGCAATCTTGGTCACATGCTGGGCTGTACATCTGGACGTCTCGACCTGTTGATGGAAGGCAGAGCCGGACAGGATCGCGTGTTTCATTATTTGCCGTTCTGCTTTGCAGGTTCTTTAATCATGCTGCTGACCTGTTTGCTTAGGAGCAGCCTACTGACGTTGAATACCGATCTGAGCAATCTGGCCAGCGAAATGCGCGTCGCGGGGCCGGATTATTTTCTCAACGTCCCGGCTCTGCTTGAACGTATGCGGAAAGCAGTGGACGAACAGCTTTGGAAGACCGGAGGAATCGCGCTTAGCCTTTACGGCAAAGCCAAAGCGGCGTGGATGCGGAAACACGATGGTCAGTCGAGTTTCGCGGATTCGATGTGGATCAGTTGGGCCAATACGATTGTATTTCCGACGATCCGGAAGAAGATGATTGGGCCGAACTTGAAAGCGCTCATCTGTGGCTCGGCGCCGTTGAATCTTGAAACACAACTTTACTTCATGATGCTGGGCATTCCCGTGCTCCAGGTCTATGGACTCACTGAGACGACCGCCATCTGCACCATGGATGACCCGCGCAAAGTTGAGGCTGGCCGCGTGGGTCCGGCAATCAGAGGTATTGAAATGAAGCTGGGCGACGGGGAAGAGATCATTGTGCGCGGGCCGAATGTTTTTCCGGGATATTGGAATCGTCCGCAGGAAACGGCGAAAGTGTTACGGGAAGGCTGGTTTCATAGCGGCGACCAGGGCGAAGTGGATACGCAGGGTAACTGGCGGATCAACGGGCGCATCAAGAACCTGATTATTCTTGGGTCGGGACACAATATTGCGCCGGAGCCGATCGAAGAGAAAGTTCTGGATAACCTGCCCGGAGCGCAGCAGGTGGTACTCATGGGAAACGGGCGTGGATATCTTTCGGCAATCGTAACCGGAAATGTGACACGTGAACAGACGCAAGCAGCACTGGACGACGTGAATCATGGGTTGCCGCATTACAAGCAGGTGCGGACATTCTTTGTGTCCGAAGAACCTTTTTCGATCGAAAATGGGTTGCTGACGGCGAACGGAAAACTGAAGCGGGACCTGATTGCGGCGCGATTTAAATCCGAAATCGAAGAGATGTATGAGGTGAAACAAGCGGTATGAAGAGTTTCCAAGGCCAATCGCTCTCCTGGGAGCTGAAGGATGGTGTGATCGAGCTGGCGCTCCATCGCGCTCCTTGTAACGAGATTGGCTCGATCACTTTGTCTGATCTCGAGAGATTCGCTGTTGTGCTCGAAGGAGTAAAAGGCGAAGTCCACGCCGTGATTGTTTACAGTTCGCTGAAGTCCGGTTTCTGTGCGGGCGCGGACTTGCGTGAGCTTTACCAGCGTTCGCAGAATATGGATCATCAGGATGCAATCAAAGGCGTCCGCGATTTTCTCGAGCGCATTCATCGAGTAATGAATGTAATCGACGCTTCACCGTTGACGACAATCGCCGCCGTCCATGGAGTGACATTCGGTGGAGGATTCGAGCTAGCTCTGGTCTGCGATCTGATCATTGCCGATAAAATGGCGCGGTTTTGTTTTCCCGAGCTGCGACTGGGACTCATTCCTGGTTTCGGCGGAATTCCGCGCCTGAAGCGGGATTTGGGGAATGGCGTGGTTCGCGACCTTTTGTTGACCGGCCGTAGTTTCAATGCGACGAAAGCCCAGCAGGTTGGCTTGATAAGCCAGGTAGTCGCGGAAGGGGAATCCCTCAGCGTGGCGCGTGCTACCGCGGCTCAACTCAAGAAGTTTGACCGGCGAACAACAGCAGCAGCTAAAAAGTTCATCAAGCCCATTCCTCACGAAGAGTTGCGGCGGGAAATTGATTTGTTCTGTGAGCTGTTTGCGCAACCGGCCGTCGAAGCGGGTTTGCGAAAGTTTGTGGAGAGCACCGAAGCGCAACCATATTTGCCGTAAATCAGGAATACAGATATATCGCCGATAAACTATGCGAACACCTGACCAAACACTGGACGAAATTCTGACTCTCGCAGCCTCTCACTTCAAAGTCCCTCGCGAGAAGCTTACGCCCGATGATGACTTCTTCAAGGCTCTCGGCATAGACAGCCTGCAGACCCTGGATCTACTCACCAAGCTGGAGCATCACTTCAATGTGGAGCTACCGGACTATGAACTGCAGGGCGTGTCAGATTTTCGAACATTGGCGGGCAAAATCCAAGCCAGATTGTGAAGATTTGAAGATAGATGAAGTATAGAGTTTGTGCTGGCAAAAGGTAATGAACTGATTAACAGCGCTTTCTCCGAACCGCGTCTCACTGTGGTGAAATAACCTTTCATGCTTAACCTTGATCAATACACCTGCCTGGGTGCGGCGCTGCAGGATGCGCTGGACCGCTGGCCGAATGAAACCTGCCTGATTGAGGCCGACCGGGACAAGGAAAAGACGCGTCTCACCTATTCTGACTTCAAAGAAATGGCGCTCCCTCTAGCGCGCGCGTTGCAGGATGCCGAGTTCAAGGCTGGCGACCGGGCCGCCATCATTATGACGAACCAGTCGAAGTGGCTGATCTCGGCGTATGCAGTTTTCTTTGACGGCGGGGTGCTGGTGCCGCTCGACTACAAGTTGAGTGCAGATGAACACCTGCAATTGCTGGCGCACTCGCAGGCGAAAGTGCTGATCATCGAATATCACTTGTGGCGGGCGATCTTGCAGTCGCCGGAATTCAAGAATCTTAAGGCGCGCGTTCTGGTCACCGAAGCTCCGTTGAGCGCGGAGATTGGAGGCGCAAATCGCTGGGAAGATTTCCGCCGCAAGGGTGACCCGGCCTTCGTTTCACGTGAACGCGAAGATGTCGCGTGCATTGTCTATTCCTCGGGTACTGGCGGGCGTCCCAAGGGCTGCGTGCTTACGCATGAGAATTATCTGGAGCAATGCAAGGCACTCACTACGTGGTATCCGTTCAAGCCGGGCGTGCGCTATTTGAGTATTCTGCCGACCAATCACGCGATTGATTTCATGGTCGGATTCATCGGGCCCTTTGTGTGCGGCGCGTGCGTGGTGCATTTGCGCACGCTGCGTCCTGAGTTCGTCCGCGACGCCTTCGTGCGGTACAAGATCACTTACGTCAGCCTGGTTCCCATGGTGCTCAAAAATCTGGAGCGCGGGCTCAAGGCCAAGCTCGACGCATTACCCGCCGGCAAACGTGGGATGCTGAAGCGATTGGTCGGCGTGAATAGAGCGTCTCACTCGCAAGCGGCCCAAGGTTCGGCTAAGTCGAAGGCTGCTGAAGCAAGTGCATCAGGCGTTTGGCGGGGAGTTGCAGGCCATGTTTACCGGCGGTGCCTTCATGGAGGCTTCGACTCTGCAATTTTTCTATGATCTGGGAATTCCTGTAGCCAACGGTTACGGACTCACTGAGGCGGGTACGGTGCTTACGGTCAATGACTTCAAGCCGTTTCGCGCGGACACCGTGGGTAAGCCGCTGCCGGGGGTGGAACTTCGCATTCTGAATCCTGATTCGGAAGGGATCGGGGAGGTTGCGGCCAATAGCAAGACGGTCATGTCTCACTATTTGAATGATCCCGAGCTGACGGCGGAAACAATTGTGGATGGCTGGCTGCTGACCGGCGATCTGGGGCGTTTCGACGATGCCGGACATCTGCAGTTATTTGGCCGCAAGAAAAACATGATCGTGACCGAGGGCGGGAAGAATATTTATCCCGAGGACATCGAAAATATTTTCGATGGCCTGTCCGTCAAGGAATATTCGGTGTTTGCCGCCAATTACATTTGGCCCGCGAAGAACTTGGGACGAGAAATGCTGGTTTTGATTCTGCGTCTGGAGCAAAATCAGGAATTCAATGACGCACTACGGCAAGAGATCGTTGCCCGCAATCGTCGCTTGCCGGACTACAAGCGGGTAGGCGGATACGTGGTCTGGGAACAGGATTTTCCCCGCACTGCGTCCATGAAAATCAAACGCACCGTCCTGGCGGAAGCAATTGGGAAAAAGATGGATCGTGCTGCAGCTGCGATTCCACTGTAAACAACGAACCGAGAGCGACAACCTTTGCATCAGAGCGGTGGGCAAACGTGAGTGATGCGTTCCTGGCGGTGGTCAATCCGGCGGCAGGCGGTGGGCGTAGTCAAAAGCTCCTGCAACCGGCACTTGATCGTTTGCGGGCAGGTGGGGTTCGAATCGATGTCGTAGAAACCCAGGCTCCCGGCCAGGCAGCGGAACTTGCCGGCAATGCTTATGCAAGAGGCTGTCGTCGATTCATTGCTGTCGGCGGTGATGGCACCTCCTACGAAATTGTGAATGGGCTGTTTCCTCTTGCGGAGAATGGAGAGCGCCCCACACTCGCTTTCCTGCCATTGGGCACAGGCAACTCGTTTCTTCGGGATTTCACCGATCAGGGTGTCGAGTATGCAATCGAATCGTTGCTTGCAGGGCGATCGAGACCATGCGATGTGCTGCGCCTCAAGCACAAAGACGGGGTTATCCATTACATCAATCTATTGAGCATAGGCTTCTCTGCCGACGTCGCGACCTTGCGTGCTCGCTATTTCAACGGGTGGGGAGAACTGGGATATCAATCGTCCATCTTTATTTGTCTGGCGCGGTTTCGCCGGCGGCCGTTTCCCTTGCGTGTCGATGAGGAAGAAGCGATTGATCGTCGTCCCTGTCTCTTCCTTACTTTCAGCAACAGCAAGTTCACCGGTGGGACGATGATGATTGCGCCCCAGGCGGAAGTGAACGATGGACTGATAGAATTCGTTCGCTGGGGGCCGATTGGCCGCGTGGGTCTGATTCGCAACCTGCCAACGCTTTATGATGGCACTCATATTGAACACCCGCTGGCGGAACGGCGCGCTGCCAAGCGTATAGAGTTTGTTCTTGATTCCCCGGTTGACGTGATGGTGGATGGAGAAGTGCTCACCTTGCATTGCCAGGAGCTGGATGTCCTGCCGTCCGCTTTAAATGTGGTGGTATAGGAAAGCCAGGCGCATGCCCAAAAAAAACAAGCAGCCACCGTCGAAAGAACCGGCAAAAGCCGAACAGACGCGCATTATTGCGATCGCGGCGGTCATTGTTCTTGTCTTTGCTTGCGTGTACTACTTCGCACGTGTGAGGGGGACAACCCGATACGACGCCTTTGCGAAATGCCTGACCGAAAAACAAGTCAAGATGTACGGGCTTTATTGGTGTACGCATTGCGCCGAGCAGAAAGAAATGTTTGCAGCGTCGTTCAAGCACGTCACCTATATCGAATGCGGAATCAAAGGGTCGAAAGATGAGGAGACGACCTGCAAGGAAGCGGGCGTCAAGAACTTTCCGACATGGCAGTTTCCCGATGGATCAAGAAAAGAAGGCACACAGCCGTTGCAAGTCTTAAGTCAGCAATCGGGATGCAGCCTGCCATGAGCTCGAAAGCCCGCCGCATTTTGTTGCTGATCTCACTGCTGGCGCTTGCCGGGATGGTGATTTCTTCGGTGTCGCTCTATCACCACTACGGCACTTCGAAGTATTCCTATTGTGATTTTGGAGCGGCTTTCAACTGCGACATGGTCAACCGTAGCATTTACTCGGTCGTCTTAGGGGTTCCGGTGGCCTTGATTGGCGTGCTCGGATACGCCGCGTTATTGATGTTTTCAACCCTGTACCGCACCAAGGCCGAAACTCCCGTCATGCTTTTGCTGGGATCCTTGACCGGGCTGAGTTTCGCTCTTTATCTCACATACGTCGAGAAGTTCGTGCTGGCGGTGTGGTGCCTCCTTTGCCTGTCGTCATTGAGCGTGATCTTATCGATTACGGTGTTGGCGTCGTTACTGGTGGCTGAGTCCATCCGCAACGTGGGTAAAGCTAGCGGGAGTTAATCGTCGAGATGCACTCATCATCCCAAGCGGGTGCGCGAGACTGGTTCAGGTCCCGCGCGAGTGTCGAGTCAAGCTGCTGTGGATTCTTCAAATTGTACAAATAAGCTCGTCCACCCTTGGTTCGATATGCGTCTAACCGTGTTCCTGTTGTGTTCAATTGGTCCACCAGAATATTTTCCTCATTCATTCCGTTGCCGACCAAGATATGGGAGAAAAGTACCCAGGTTCGACCGCCGTTCGTAATTGCAGATAAGTCTTGCGCATAGCAGGCAGCATCGTCACCACAATCGGCGCCGAACCGTACGTTTCGAGTGGACAATTGATAAAGCTCGGCATAATACGCGAACTGGCATTTTGATCCGTAAAAAATGTACCAATTGTCTCCCTGCTGTTGGCGGGATAGCACGTAACGGATGGCCGGCTTGAGGTCGCCAAGACGAGGCGGGTGGATGAGACTTGCCGACGCCGTCCAGACGGGCTGAGCAAGTAAAAGAGCGATGAGAGCCATGCCCAGCACCGGAGAGTATCGTCGAGAGAGATCGTAGCAGCGAGTCGCACCCTCAGCCACCGCCATAAGAAGGATTGGAGTGAGAAACAACAGCAACCTTCTTTCCAGCGGGTATTTGCCCAGGCTAGCAGCCAATAAGGTGATAGCGATGGGAACAGTAAGGAGTGAGAAAACAAGGACTCTTTTGCGCACCAACTGGGCGCATCCGATAATGAAAAGAACGGCACCTAAAATGGGTATGAGGCCTGCGGGTTCAGCAAATGCGGCGAAGAAGTTGTCAATAAAAAAGGAGATACTTTTTATTGACCATAGCGGATGTGGTGGAAAAGCTCCACGCCAGTAATCTAACAGCGATTGGTCTCGGGCAAGGAGACGTAAAGAAAGTAAATAGCAAACCGCAAAACTTGCCCCCCACATAGCGAATACTGGTGCCAGTTGCCCCAAGCGCCGCCACTCACGTTGTGAAAAGGCGGCAATCGCGAGTACGGCTGCTACTCCAGCGAGGACAAAGCTTGCCGGATGGGAAAACCAGACCGCCGTTGCGCCAACCATGCTGCAGCGCAACCAACAATTTTAGCGTTAAGGGCCCGTCCGCTAACCTGGATGCCATCCAAAGCAGGACCAAAGTTACCGCGACATCGCTGGAGTATTGTTTGACCTCGGAGGAATAATAGACAAGCGCCGGGCAGAGCGCGAACAAGAGGAGCGCAACGGGCACAGCCTTTGGAGACACATATAATCTGGCCACGTACCAAAAGAGAAAAAGCGCGGAGATGCCAGCTATGAGTGGAATGATTCGCAACCCCATTTCGCTCTTGCCCGCGAGCACAACCGCCAGCTTCTCGAGGAGCAGGAATCCGATCGGTGCGCCCTGGTGATATCTCAGCGGCTGGAATGTTTCGCTGAAGGGGTGGTGCAGGATATTCAGCGCCAGTAGAGCTTCGTCATACCAGAGAGAACGGTTTATCAGATACTGCGTGACCCGGAGGATCACTCCCAAGATTAGGATCGTTCCAGTCCACCCCGGCCAATTTCCCAGGGAAACAAGTGAGCTTGTCGCCTGTGCTCTTTCGATATGCGGCTCAAGTTTCCTCGCCAATTTATTGATCTCCCGAAGGTTCGCGCCCGGTTGGCTGCAAATGATGGTTTTTGGAAGACACCATTTTTACTGGGTTGAGGATGCCGGCCCATGATACGGCAAAAGTTTTCGTGGCGATCGGTCTGCGTTCAACAACCAAACCTTCCTGTCTTTGAAATACGCCAGGAGATCCTGGTTGTCCTCTTCGCCCATGTCACGTGCCCATACCACGCTGGACGCGTCGATGTCCGCCCGGTTATATACCCACTCGTCGTTCACGTCGTGAGTTGGCTCATAGCGAACAATGACCAGTTGTTTTCCTGGCATACTCTCCAGGTGATGTTGGATTTGCGCCCGATCCAGGTTGCCGGGCGGCCAGGGTAGCTCGATCCCAGCATGCAGGGGAATTGAAACGACGCGAAAAACAAGAATGGCACAACATGCCAACGGAATGCCCCGCGCTAAAGCTGAACCAACCGGACGCCCCTTCCATCGCCAGTGGGCCAGATGACGCAGGCTTTGCACCCCGATGAGAAATAAAAGGGACGTCGCGGGCGCCAAATAGTGTGCCAACAGCCATGTGCCTCCCAGAATCCCGGCCAAAAAAAATCCTCCGGCGAAGAGAGGAAACCGCATCCGGCGATCGCGAAAGAGAGCGGGGAAGGAAAAAAAATGCAGGCGTGACAATTGGGCCGAAGAAGAAAGCCCACAATACAAAACTGGCCGAACCGATGCGCTTGACCAGGCCTATGGGTGTCCGGGTCTGCTGATAGTCCCGCAGTTCTCTTTCGTAGAACTTGCGCATCACGGCGTGCCGGTATGATGGCTCAGGAAGTGGCTGTTTCCATAGAAAAAATGGCGCCGTTCCATAAGTTTGGCGATCCACATCGTAGGTCATACGAAAAGCGCTTCCCGTTACCTCATGGTAGTAGTAGCCAGTGCCGACGGCAGCGACCGCTAAAATAATCACGATAGGCGCCAGCACTCGAGAAAGCGAAATGCGCCATGGTGGTCGCTTCGGCCCAACCAGCCATACCAGCATCCCCGTAGCTACAGGAATACTGAGAATCAATCCCTCATAAGGACGGCTATTGGCCAGGATCGCCAGCCCTACGGCCATCATGACTGCGTCTCGAGTTTTTGGTTTCCGCTTCAAACGTGGGAAGGCTCCTAGCAGAAGTGCTCCCCCCAGCGCTGCCACCGAGCCGCCCCAATAGCTATTCATCCAATAACTAAGAATGCCAAAACGCAAAACCGCCAGCACAGCGCCGAGCAGTGCCCACTCCGGCGGCAGCCAGCCTTGCAGCATCCAGCACAGCGCCGCACACATGACCGCAGTGATGACGAGCACACCAATCCATGGATGTCCCAGAAGTTGCCCCGCAGCGAGCACCAAGCCTTGTGCCGGAGGGTATATGGACATGTACGTGGGATGTTGGATGATGTGGAAGCTCTCGAAGTGTACCCACATGGGGTGGGGCGGATTGGTGAGCCGCCCGTGAGCGAAGGTATCGGCCGCCAGCAGATAACTGAACTCGTCATGGGCTGCGGGTTGAGGAATTCCGAGAATCGGGAGGAGCGCGATTCTAAGCAGGAGGACGAACAGTCCCACAAGCACCACGGAGAGTGTTTTCTTGCGTGCGAGCTGCCGAAACCAAAGAGGAAAAAGGGAAAAAGTCGCGGACGAAGATTTCCTACGCGACCAAAGCAACGCCATCGCGACGACCGCGAGGGCAACGTCCAGTTCGATCACCAGGAGGGCCCAGGTCATTGTGAAGGCAAGGACTCAGCAATAAGGAACTTGCTGCATCCAATAGCGCGGCTACATTGCCACGGTTGTCTAGTCCCTAATCAAGCCAGAATACCGGCCGCAACGTCCATCATTTCCTGGTCCACGGTGCGGTTTTTGGAAAGCGCCTGCGTCAGCGGAATCGAAACCAGTTTATTCCCCTGCAAAGCCGCCATGCATCCGAAGTCGCCGCGATGCACCATGTCAATCGCTGCCAACCCATAGCGGGTGGCGAGCACGCGATCAAAGGCGCTGGGCGAGCCGCCGCGTTGGATATGCCCCAACACTACTGTACGAGTTTCAAAGCCAGTGCGCTTCTCGATTTCTTTGGCTAGAGTATTGCCGATGCCACCGAGGCGTGCATGCCCGAATTCGTCTTTGCCTAGATCTTGCACAACCAGCGCGCCCTGTTCCGCACCGGCCGCGAACTTGGCGCCCTCAGCCACTACAACGATGCTGAAATAGCGTCCCCGATCGTGCCTCTGCCGGATGGTGTCCGACACGCGATCGATATCAAAAGGCTGCTCCGGAATGAGGATCACATCTGCGCCGCCTGCCACACCGCTGTGGATAGCGATCCAGCCGGCATCGCGCCCCATGACTTCCACGACCATCACGCGGTTATGGGCTTCGGCCGTGGTGTGTACGCGGTCGATGGCTTCAGTCGCAATGTTGACCGCCGTATCGAATCCAAAGGTGTAGTCGGTACCGGCGAGGTCGTTATCGATGGTCTTGGGACAGCCCACCACTTTCACACCTTTTTCGCCCAGCTTCTTAGCAACGGACAGAGTGTCATCTCCACCGATTGCAATTAACGCATCGATGCCATTTCTCTTCAGCGTGGCGATGCAGATATCCAGACCGTCGGGCTTTTTGGCAGGATTGGTCCGCGAAGTACGGAGGATAGTGCCGCCGCGGGGCAGAATTCCAGCCACAGCCTCGAGATCGAGGACGACGCTTTTGTCTTCCATCACGCCGCGCCAGCCCTCGAGAAATCCCACAAACTCGTCGTCGTAATGGAAACTGCCTTTGCGCACCACGGCGCGGATGACTGCATTTAGTCCGGGGCAATCGCCTCCGCCGGTCAGAACACCAACTTTCATTGCCTGCTCCTTGGGGTCGGTAATAAGTGTGTTGCTTTTGCCGCTCCGGTCTGTCCGGACACCTGAGGGTGCCGGTGTGGATACCTATCACCTGAGACGGAACAGTAAGATTATCATTAAATCCATGAAGTTCGAGGGAACCGGCTCATCTCATGAATCATGATTCCAGATGCTAATGATTAAAAATTTCGATACCGCCCGAGCACCATCGGTGGCGAGAGTTGTTCCGGAGAATTGCGTTCCAGCGCTGAATTGTCCACAATACCCTCTTTCCAGAAATTGATCCCGATGCCAAAACTGTTGCGCATTCTCATGTGGTTACTGATTGCCCTGACCGGGACGCTGGCCGTGGCCACGATTGCCATCCATCGGGGAGAGCAGATTAATGCGATGTGGCTGGTAGTGGCCGCTATATGTACCTACGCGATCGGTTACCGGTTTTACAGCAAGTTTATTTCCGCCAAAGTTCTCGCTCTGGATGCGCAACGTGCGACCCCGGCGGAGCGACTGGAGAATGGCCGCGATTTTGTGCCCACGAATAAGTGGGTGGTCTTTGGGCATCACTTCGCCGCGATCGCCGGGCCAGGCCCGCTGGTTGGCCCTGTACTGGCCGCACAATTTGGGTATCTTCCAGGAACGCTGTGGATTCTCGCTGGCGCCGTGTTCGGCGGATGTGTTCAGGATTTTGTGATTCTGCTTTTCTCCGTTCGGCGCGACGGCAAATCTCTTACCGAAATGGCACGCGAAGAAATCGGCCCCGTGGGCGGATTGGTCGCCTATATCGCCGTTGTCAGTATCATTGTCATCCTGCTTGGCGTTTGTGCCTTAGTGGTGGTCAATGCCTTGAAGGGCAGTCCGTGGGGTACATTCACCATCGCTATGACGATTCCCATTGCGCTGCTAATGGGCGTTTACCTGCGCCGTTTGCGGCCTGGCAAAGTGCTGGAAACCTCCGTCCTCGGATTTGTTCTGGTGATGTTCGCCATCTGGGGCGGGCAATGGGCTTCGCAGACTCCGACGGTCGCTCACTGGTTTACTTTGAGCGCGTCCACGCTGGCGATCGTGATTATTCTTTACGGCTTCGCAGCCTCTGCGCTGCCGGTTTGGCTGCTGTTGGCCCCACGCGATTACCTCAGCACCTTCGTCAAGCTGGGAACCATCGGACTGTTGGCTGTGGGAATCATCGTGCTTCATCCTGCGCTGCACATGCCGGCGCTTACTCGCTTTATCGATGGCTCCGGGCCGGTATTTGCCGGAAATGTTTTCCCCTTCGCGTTTATCACCATTGCTTGTGGGGCCATCAGTGGGTTCCATTCTCTGATCGCCAGCGGTACGACCCCAAAATTGATTCGGAGTGAGACTGAAATTCGCATGGTGGGATATGGCGCCATGCTGGCGGAATCCATGGTCGCGATTATGGCAACCATTGCCGCCTGCGTTCTGCAACCGGGAATTTATTTTGCCATCAATAGTCCGGCAGGAATAGTAGGCCAGGCGCCGGAGGCGGCCGCGGCCACCATCACCAATTGGGGATTTCCGGTTAGCGCTGCAGACATGCACGCGCTAGCCCAGGCTGTCGGCGAACAGACACTCTACAACCGTACCGGCGGTGCTCCCGCTTTCGCCGTAGGCATGGCACACATTTTTTCCAATAGTCTTGGCGGACAGGCCGTGATGGCGATCTGGTATCACTTCGCCATCATGTTCGAGGCTCTCTTTATATTGACCGTTCTCGACGCAGGTACCCGTGTCGGCCGATTTATGATTCAAGACGCGCTAGGCCACGTCTGGAAGCCACTGGGCCGCACCAGTTGGTATCCCTCGATTCTAGCCACCAGCGCGCTGATTGTCGGTGCCTGGGGATACTTCCTGTGGCAGGGAGTGAAAGATCCGCTGGGTGGCATTAATTCACTGTGGCCGCTGTTTGGGATATCGAACCAGTTGCTCGCAATTGTCGCCTTCTGCGTGGCGACGACCATCATCATCAAGATGGGGAAAGCCCGCTACGCCGCAGTCACGTTAACCCCGCTCATCTGGCTGGTTGCGGTAACGTTCACGGCATCCTGGCACAAGATATTCGATCCCAGCGTGCGTATCGGGTTTTTGTCACATGCGCGAATGTTGGCGGCGAGCCGCGGGAGCGCCCGCTTAATCTTCAACGACAGGCTCGATGCGGTGGTGACTGGGGTTTTGATTTTCATGATTGCATTGATATTGATCGAGTCTGCCATCGTATGGATCCAGGTACTCTCCGGCCGCAAGGAAGCCAATGTAAAAGAGTCACCATTTGTAGCCACACGGTTTGCGGTGGAACAACCAAGATGAAAGAAACAACCACCAAAGCCCACGTCGCGATCACCACGACTCACGTAGGGACAGCCGCCTCGGCTGTCCAGGTCGAGCAATGCTCGACTAGGTTTAGGCGTATACGCGTGCTGCTGTTGGCAACTCTCCGCGAGATTTTCGATGAATCCGCCTACCAGCGTTTTCTGGCTCAGCATCAACTGCAATCTGGACGGGCTGCTTACGCTTTATTCCTTCGCGAACAGGAAATCCGCAAGGCCCGCCAGCCGAAATGCTGTTAGCCCCTTTGACGCCGCCCCTACACTTGGGTAGGCTGGATGTTCCGCATGAGTGAGTCAGCCATATCCGTTCAAGCCCTGCGCAAATCCTATGGTCCTTTGGAAGCCATCAAAGGTGTAGATTTCGAAATCCGCCCGGGTGAAGTATTCGGACTACTGGGGCCCAATGGTGCGGGCAAGACCAGTACAGTCGAAATTCTGGAAGGGCTGCGTCCGCGGACTGGAGGCGAAGTTCGCGTATTAGGATTTGATCCCGATAAGCAGAAAAAACAGCTCAAGGACCGCATCGGGGTTTGCCTCCAAGCCACCAATCTGCCAGAAAAGATACGCGTCCGCGAAGCGCTGCATGTCTACTCGTCTTTCTACACTCAGCACGCAGATCCCAACCAATTGCTCAAACGCTTGCAGCTCGAAGACAAGCGCGATGCCTTCTACGGAACGCTTTCCGGCGGCCAAAAGCAGCGGCTGGCGCTGGCGTTGGCTCTGGTGAATAATCCGTCTTTGCTTTTTCTCGATGAACCGACCACCGGCCTTGATCCTCAGGTTCGCGCGGAAATTCATTCTTTGCTGGAACAGTTGCGTGGAGAAAACCGCACCATATTGTTGACTACACATTACATCGAAGAAGCGGAGCGGCTTTGCGACCGTGTCGCCATCATGGATCAGGGCCGCATCATAGCTTTGGACACGCCGGCCAAGCTGCAACAGCAGAGCCGGGCCGCATCGACTATTGCGGTGACCTGCGACAAGCCAATTCCGCCGCAACGTCCCAATTGGGCCGAAGCCATTGAGACCATCATTGATTCAACCGGTCGCACTATGACTGTGGTCTCACGTCGCCCCGCGACCACGCTCGTAGATTTGATCAAATGGATCGACCAGAGTGGGCTTGAGCTGATCGACGTCCACCTGAAGAAGCCCACACTGGAAGATGTGTTTATCGAAATGACGGGAAAGCGCCTGCGCGAATAACGCGATTGCAATAATAATGAACTCTTATCTGGCACTCATCGCACTGGACCTGAAGCTGGCTCTCCGCCAGAAGTCCGTCATTTTCTTTAATTATTTGTTTCCGTTCGTCTTCTTTATCACTTTTGCCCAGATCGAGCATGCGGACCGTGGCGGCACCATGGCCCAGGTTCTAACCATGGTGATAATTCTCGGAGTTTTGGGCAATGGTCTGTTTGGCGCAGGCATGCGCGCAGTGCAGGAGCGCGAAAATAATGTACTTCGCCGCTACAAAGTAACTCCCATCACTCCGGCTCCGCTTCTTGTCGCATCGACGATAGTCGGCTGGATATTATTCATGCCGTTTGTTGTGTTGATGTTTTGCCTGGCGCATTTTGGATACGGTATGCCTTGGCCGTCCAGCATGGGATCGATTCTGCTTTTCCTGACCCTGGGCATCATGGCATTCCGTGCCATCGGGATGATTCTTGCATCGGTGGCGAACTCCATGCAGGAGAGCCAGATTCTGGTGCAATTGATTTATTTACCCATGCTGTTTCTGAGCGGCGCTACTTTCCCAACCTCCATCTTTCCAGCATGGCTCCTGACAGTGACGAATTTCCTGCCAGCTACCTATCTCGTCTCCGGAATTCAGGGAATGATGCTGCATCAGGAAAATCTGGCTGCAAATTGGGAGGCCGCCGGCGCCTTAATTCTCACCATCGCCGTCGGATTGTTTGTTTCCTACAAGCTTTTCCGTTGGGAAAAGGAAGAAAAGATTCGATCTTCGGCCAAGCTATGGATCGGCGCCGTCCTGCTTCCCTTTATCCTGCTCGGAATATGGCAAGCCCACACCCAGCAGAACGCGAACAAGACGCGAATGCTTAACCGTCAACTCGCCCGCAGCGAAAGCTACCTGATTCGCGGCGCACGCATTTTTGTGGGCAATGGGAAAGTGATCGAATCGGGCGCGATTTTGATTCGCAATGGCAAAATTGCCGAAGTCTATGAAGGCGAAGGCCCCGATCCGAAAACCGTGAAAGCCACGCTCATTGAGGCGCAAGGCAAAACCGTGCTTCCAGGCCTGATCGATGTGCACGTCCATCTTGGTGCGCCTGGAGGACATCTTGCGGACATGATGAATTATCAGGCGGAACCGGTCATGGAGCGTCATCTCGCCGCATATCTTTACAGCGGTGTCACCGCCGTAAGAAGCGTTGGCGATCCATTGGATCCCATACTCAAAGTACGCGGAGTGGTGAATAGCGGCGAGAAATTAGGTGCCGAGTTATTCACCTGCGGACCGTTGTTTACCGCTCCAGGCGGCCATGGCACGGAATACTTCAAGGAATTGCCAGACAACATCCGTCAGCAGATGTTGGCACAATTCACCCGCATTCCAGCTTCGACGGACGAAGCCCGCCAACATGTCGATGCGCTTAAACAGGCCGATGTCGATTGCATTAAAGCGGTGATGGAGTCAGGTGGCGGATCTATCATTTTTAACCGGATGGATGTTTCCTACTTGCAAGCCATCGTTCAACAAGCGCACGCGGACAATCTTCCCGCGTCGGTACATACCGGTGACGTTCGCGACGTGACCGATGCTGTAGCTGCTGGTGCCGATTCGATCGAGCACGGATCTTTTCGAGATGCTATCCCCGACGCACTCTTCCAGCAGATGGTTTCACAGAAGACGTTCTATGATCCCACGCTCAGTGTGGGCGAAGCATTTAGAGATATTGCTGCCGGAAAAACCGACTTACTCGACCGTTCTTTGGTGCAGCAAGTCGGCCCCAAAGAATTACTCGACAGTACCAAAGAATTTCTGGCGTCCAAAGACAGCGAGGCCATGCGTCAGCGGATAAGCCAGTTTCCCATCGATGTGAAGATTGGCACCGAGAACCTGAAAAAGGCCTATCAGCACGGCGTTACCCTGGTGACAGGGAGCGACGCTGGAAATAATCTGGTGATCCACGGGCCTACGGTGCAACACGAAGTCGAACTCTGGGTAAAAGCGGGGATCCCTGCCGCAGTCGCGCTTCAGGCTGCCACTTACAACTCGGCCCGCCTGTTACACGCTGAAAATCACATCGGTTCCATCCAGAAGGGAAACGATGCCGACCTGCTTCTGGTGGATGGCAACCCGCTGGAAGATATCAATGCCATCGAGCGTATTTCGATCGTCTTTTTCAAGGGCGAGCAACTCGACCGCTCCGGCCTTTTCGGCCAGCCCTAGGGAAATCAGGAGTAAACCAATTTCATTCCCTGGGATGCTAAACTTCTCCCAATGCGAGTTCTCGGCATTGACTGCGGCACGGAATATACCGGGTTCGGCGTGGTGGAACTTTGTCTCGACGGTAAGCTGCTCTGCCTGACCTGCGGTGCCGTGAAACTTTCTCCCCGCGAACCTCTGCCGCTGCGTCTCGCTACAATTTTCACCCGCCTGGGCGCGATCATTCAAGAACATCAACCGGACAACGTTGCCATTGAAGACGTATTCTTCGCTTTGAACGTGAAATCGGCCCTCAAACTGGGACAGGTCCGTGGGGTGGCCATGCTGGCGGCATCGTCCGCAGGACTGGGAGTCACCGAGTACGCGCCGCTCACCATCAAGTCCGCTGTCGTGGGCTATGGTCGAGCCGAGAAGCAGCAGGTGCAGCACATGGTCACCCGCTTACTCAATCTCGCCGAGATCCCGGAGCCGCCCGACGCCGCCGATGCTCTGGCGATCGCCATCTGCCACTTGCACACCGCCGCTACGCTGGAGCGGCAGCATGCCGCCGCCCGATGATGGAGTCAAAAAACAAACTCAGATGTGCCGGTAATGTGTACTGGCAGCTTCTTTGGCTGACTTGTATCGTGTTCTTTCTTGGTTCTTCAGGATGGGCCCAGCAGGTTCCTCCCACAGTTACTTTCAAATTCGATTTCCCCGGCGCCGATCCTGATCACTACGCAATTTCTGTTTCTTCAGACGGACACGCCAGTTACGATTCCGACGGCAAGCTCAGTTCTGAATCTGACGCCGGAGACCCTTTTCACCTGCAATTCACCATCTCCGACCCCACGCGCGCCCGCATTTTCGATCTCACCCAGAAAGCCCACTACTTCGAAGGCAAGATTGATTCTGGCCGGAAAGGTCTTGCCAACACCGGTGCCAAGACCCTGATCTACAAAGATGCCGAGAAGAACACGCAAGCTTTGTATAACTATTCTCCGGTCCCGGCCGTCTGGGACCTGACAGCCCTGTTCCAGCAACTCTCCGCCACCCTGGAATATGGCCGCCGGCTGGAGTATTACCGGCATTACCAGAAAACCGCCCTCGACGAGGAGTTGAAGCACATGGAGCAACAGTCGAACGAAAGCGGTTTGGCGGAATTGGCCGCTATCGCGCCGATTCTGCAGCAGATTGTCAACGATTCTTCGCTCATGAACGTGGTTCGGGCCCGTGCCCAGCGCCTGCTGGCAGCGCCCGTGAAATGACACCTTCGTGACAATATAAAGAGCACGGGATTCCAATCAGAGAGATAATGGCATCTACCTTAGTGGGGGTATCCATGTTGAAGCGGAAACTGGAAGTCGTTCCCGTCGCGCTGGCAGCTCTGGTCTTTTCGTTGTATGCCACTCCATCTTTTGCCGACTCGCAGGCGCGCATCGTCCGCTTAAGCACGGTGGAAGGCAATGTGCAGATTGATCGCAACACTGGACAGGGCTACGAAAAGGCTTTTCTGAATCTGCCCATCACCCAGGGCGTAAAGTTGCGCACCAAAGGCGAGGGCCGCGCGGAAATCGAATTCGAAGAC
Organism: Terriglobia bacterium; assembly: GCA_963723765.1. Lineage (GTDB taxonomy): Bacteria > Acidobacteriota > Terriglobia > Terriglobales > Acidobacteriaceae > DATBAX01. The sequence continues at coordinate 276,976 of CAVRSD010000004.1, forward strand.
GGCAGCACCTTGCGCATCGCCTCCAACACAGTCCTGGAATTCCCCCAACTCTCGCTGCTGGATTCTGGCAGCAAGGCCTCAAACATAAACGTCGTGGCCGGGACTGCTTACGTCAATTTTGCCGGCGCTAAAGACGATCAGCTCATCTTGACCTTTAGTCGCGAGAAACTCGCCTTCAATCACGCCGCTCATCTGCGTCTGGACATGAATAACAACGCCGCGGCGCTGGCCGTTTTCAAGGGCGAGGTGCAAATCGAAGCTCCGTCAGGCGCGCTGGAAGTTGCTAAGAACCAGACCGCTAGTTTTGATCTCCGCAAAGATGACAAGCCCTCGGTGGCCAAAAACATTGAGCCCGATCCTTCCGACGCCTGGGACAAATCTCAAGACCAGTACCACCAGCGCTATACCACCACGGCCTCCAATACCTATTCGCCCTACGCCTACGGCACCACCGACATGGCGTACTACGGTAACTTCTTCAATGCTCCGGGCTACGGCACCATGTGGCAGCCTTACTTCACCGGCGTCGGCTGGGACCCATTTATGGACGGTTCCTGGGCTTTTTCTCCCGGCATGGGCTACGGCTGGGTTTCCGCCTATCCCTGGGGATGGACGCCCTACCATTACGGTTCGTGGACGTTTGTGCCCAGCTATGGCTGGGCTTGGCAACCCGGGGGCGCCTGGACGTCATTTGCCGCCGTTCCGCGAGTGGTGAATCCTCCCCGCAATTTCGTGATGCCTCAGGCTCCCACAGGTACTGGCAAAACGACAATTGTCGTGAACCGCGGCCCCGTATCCACGGTCGCGGGCCGGTTCTCGGATAAACTTGTCGTCCGCAACAACTCCGCGGGTCTGGGAATTCCACGCGGCAGTATCGATAATCTGACCAGGATTTCACAGTCGGTCCAGGAGCACGGTCAGCAAGGCCAAACGACCACTCGCATTCATACCGTGCCCGTATCCCCAACCCCCGAGCCAGGACATGGCCAACCCGCATCGCGTCCGACATTTACCGCACCCCTGACCGGTCCGTCCCCCAGTCAACTCTCTGCGCCTATGCCAACTCACCGTGGCAAGTAGGGTCATTTAGTGATTAAAAAACAGGCGGCCTTTGAGCCGCCTTTTTTTATTTGAGGTTGTGATCAAACCCTCAACTTTATCGATCAAACTCTCAACCTCTTCGACCTACTCCCCACCTTGTCATTCCGAAAAGCGGAGCACCGAGGAATCTGCGGTCTGCACAGACGGTTGTGTTTCCCCTGCCACAACGTGTCCCGCAAGCCTCAATCCGGCCGCCTGCAGTTCGGCGCAACTCCTTTTGAATCAGCGTCTTATCCAATGGCCGCCCTCGTGCCATCTCTCTGGGCAGGCAGTACAAAGGGAGGCAGCTATGAAGCAGTCAGATCGATTCAATGACGCCAGCACCACAACGCGGTATAACCAAAACACAACTTCAGATCCAAAATGGATTGGCAAATACAAGGCAGCCATATTGGGTAGTTCGGTGATGCTCGTCGGCTTATTGGGAGTCTACGGGTGTTCCAAAAAATCAGAGCAGCACATGGCGGTCGTGTCCCCCAATCCACCGGCTGCACCAACTCCAACTCTTTCCTCGTTGCCGCCCATAACGGCCGTCCAGCCAGTGACCCACAAACGGAAAGTGCAGCGAACCTCGCCCACCGCAACCTACACCAATGACGCTTATGGAATTTCCTTCCGCTATCCGCTGAGATATAAGCTCAAGGAATTGGATGTCGCCGCTGGAGACGCGAAACCTGCAGCCATGGAACAGTCCATGGGTGCCGATCCTGCCGAGGTCCCGTTGGCCACGGTGCAGATGCCGGAGAGCTTGTATCCCAAAACTGATTTCGACGACGGCTATTTCAGCGTAAGCGCCAATCGCAGCTTGACGGAAGCTGCCTGCCAGCAATCGGTGATTGTCCACGAGGATTCCGAAGTACTGACAGAAAACATCAACGGCGTTCAATTTCATTGGACGGAAAACTCCAGCGCCGAAGGTGACAATTATTCCGAGTGGCGCAGCTATGCCGGCTTTGCCAACGGAACCTGCTATGAAGTGCAGCTTGGATTGGAAACTTCACTTGAGCCGAAAGTAGCCGACAAAAAATCACTCAAAGAAGTGAATAGCGCCCAGGTATTCAGCCGCCTGAAAGCGATCCTGTCTTCGGTGAAGATCCGTCCGGTGGTGGTTCCAGCGGCGGAACCTCCAGCCCGGTCATTCAGCGAAACTCCCAGCGCGGTTCCCACCACGCCGGCAGTCGAGCCCGCCGGCAGCGCAATCGTCGGGCAGACAGCCGCACCCGCGGTGGATGCTTCGAAGCAACAGTAGTTCAAAATTGGTAGGCCTCGCTTCCAGGCAGCGAGGCCTACCGCACCATCATCCCCGCGTATCCCACCACCATTTCGCGATCTCCCGACACATCGCCAGAAGTCGCATATCTCGCCAACTCTGCTTTCGTGGCTCCCAAACGCCGGGCGGCCGTCAGCATAACGACCGTTGGTCCAACCCCGCACATGCTGATTTTCTCTTTCGTCACCACATCGAACAGCCCGCGCGCATCAAGCGCCAGAATTTGTTCAATTGCCTTGTGATCTTTAGTCCGAGTCACGGCATCGCTTTCATAATGATTCATGTCACTCGAAGCAATCATTAAAATCGGTTCGCGCTGCATTTTGATGACCTCACTCATTGCTTCACCCAGCGCTTCAAGAATCTCGAACTTGCCGGTTCCCAGGGCGATGGGAACAAAGGTGAAATCCGGCCTTCGCAATTGCAGGAAAGGCAACTGCACTTCGATCGCATGTTCGCTGCGATGGGCTTCGCTATCTTCAATAAGAAGAGGGAATTGTTGCTTGAGTATTTCCGCCAAATCGGAATCGATGTGCGCCGCGCCCAGTGGGGTTTCCCACGCTCCCTTGCTCATGATGGCAAGCGGTTGCCCTTTGCCAGTATGGTTGGGACACAATACTATGCAGCGCTGAGGAATATTAATCCTGGCATAGACCGCGCCCGCAACTTGTCCCGAGTACATGTACCCCGCATGCGGCGCCACACACCCGATCGCAGTCACACCTTCTTTGTGAGGCGTGAGATAAGAATCTACGTCCGCCCGCAGTACGTCAGGGTCTTGAGGATAAAACCGCCCAGCTACCGCGGGATGACGCACGATCATATGGCCTCACTGACCGACCCTGTCCCCATTGTCATTCTGAGCAAGCGTTCTTTTGCGACGCGAAAGCCTGGCCTGAGCGAAGGCGATCTCTGCATTTATCGTCGCTACGTCCCCAACAACGCCCGCAGCAACGCCGCAGTCTTTTCCAACGACAAAGCCTCTGCTCTTACCGTCGGTTTGATCCCGGTCTTTTCCAGCGCCGCCCTCAAGACTTTCGGATCGTAGTCAGACTTCAAATTGTTCCAAAGCGTTTTCCGTTTCTGTCCAAAAGCCAGTCGCAAAAATTTGATAAAAGCCGCTTCCGGAACATGCAAGCTCTCAATCCTCGAATCAATGGTCAATCGGACCACCGACGAATGCACCTTGGGCGGTGGCGAAAAGGAACTGGGCGGCAGCGTGAACAAGTTGTCCACCCGCGCATAAAGCTGCGTAGTTGCGGACAGCACGCCATACTCGCTCTTCCCCGGCTTCGCGACCAGTCGGTCGGCGACTTCCCGCTGCACCATCAATACAATCGTTTCGAAATACTGACGATAAGAAAACAGCCGGAACAAAATATCCGAAGTAATAAAGTAGGGAAGATTGCCGACGACTCGCACCGCCTGCTGCGCCTGTTCCAGCCCCGGACGCGACAGGCCCGGCTTCTGCCCAAAAATCGTATGAAAATCCATCGCCAGCACATCGCCCTCGATGATCTCCACATTCGGGGTCAAACCAAAATTCATGCGCAATTGCGCCGCCAGCACGCGGTCCAGTTCAATGGCAATAAGCCGCCGCGCCCGCCGGGCCAGCAGGGAAGTCAGAGCTCCGCGCCCCGGCCCGATTTCGAGCACAGTGGCCTGCGAAATATCTCCCAGCGCTTCCACTATGCGCATGGCGGCCGCATCATCCACCAGAAAATGCTGTCCTAGTTTTGGTTTTGCGCGAGTTGGCCGCGCGGCTGCGACTTTCGGCACATTGACCCTCTTTCTTTCCGGCTTTAGACTTGACCGTCACCCGCGAGTCTTACAGCGCAAGCGCGGCATGTACGTCTAATAATAGCTTGCGCCGGAAGACCCTGCTTCGGATCACAGGAGCCACGTTCATGCATATCGTTTTCGCCGCCTCGGAATGTGTCCCTTATTCGAAGACTGGCGGCCTCGCCGACGTTGTCGGCGCCCTTCCCAAGGCCCTCGCCGCCGCTGGACATCAGGTGAGCGTCTTTCTTCCTCTTTATCGCCAGACCAAACTCGCCGATCCGCAAACCGTAGTGCGCAGCATCACCATTCCCTTCGATGACCACTACCGTTTCTGCTCCATCATTAGCGGTGGCAATCAAGGCGGCGTCCGTTTCTACTTCGTGGAATATCCCGCGTACTTCGATCGTGAAGCCCTCTACGGCACCGCTGCCGGAGACTATCCCGACAACGCCGAACGCTTCGCGCTATTCTCCCGCGCCGTTCTCGAGGCTTCCAAAGTTCTTGGTGTTCCGCAAATTTTCCATTGTCACGATTGGCAAACCGCGCTCATCCCGGTTCTGCTGCACACGCAATATGCTTCGGATCCGGCATTTCGTGACGTTGCCACGGTTTTCACCATTCACAACATGGGCTACCAGGGTCTTTTTTCACCGGACACTCTTCCGCTCCTCACTCTCCCCTGGGATTTGTTCACCATCTCAAAGATGGAATTTTTCGGACAGGTGAATTTCCTCAAAGGTGCGCTGGTCTATGCCGATTTCGTCACCACTGTGAGCCGCAAGTACGCTCAGGAAATTCAGACCACGGAATTTGGCTTCGGTCTCGACGGCGTCCTGCATGACCGCTCTTCGACTGTCGCCGGCATCCTGAACGGCGTCGACTACGACGAATGGAGCCCGCAGGCCGACAAGTTCATCATCGCGAAATATTCTCCCGAAGATTTGACTGGCAAAGCGAAATGCAAACAAGACCTGCTGAACGCCTTCGGCATGACCAACGCTGATCCCCGCCTGCCAATCATCGGCATGGTCTCGCGCTTTGCCTCGCAAAAAGGATTCGATCTCATTGCCCAAATCGTCGATCGCCTGGTCCGCGAAGAACTGATGATCATTGGCCTGGGCAGCGGCGACAAAAAATACGAAGAAATGTTTTTGCGTCTGAACAAACAGTATCCCAAAAAGATCGCGGTCAAAGTTGCTTACGACAACGCCCTCGCCCACAAAATTGAAGCTGGCTGTGACATGTTCCTCATGCCTTCACAATATGAGCCTTGTGGCTTGAACCAGATTTACAGCCTGAAGTACGGCACCGTGCCCATCGTGCGCGCCACCGGCGGCCTCGACGACACCATCGACTCCTGGGACGCCCGTACCGGCAAAGGCACCGGCTTTAAGTTCTCCGAATATAGCGGCGAACTGCTGCTGCTCACCATCAAGCACGCCCTGCTGGCTTTCCGCGATCAAAATTCCTGGCAAATCCTCATGCGCAACGGCATGAAAAAAGATTTCTCCTGGGACGCCTCCGCCAAAGAGTACGGTCGCATCTACGAACGCGTGAAACAATTCCGATCCGTGGGAGTCTGAACCATCTCCTAACTAAAGTCATCCCGAAGACCCGGCGTGCGTCTTCTCAACCGAGGTTGCCCCGTCCTTCTCGCGTCCTTTGCGAGAGGGCGGGGCTTTGACCTTCCTCGAAAAGACTCACGGCTTACCCAGCGCCCGCCGTGCCTTGGCATAATCTCCCGTACTGCTCCTCCAGTTGCTCGCCAACGTTCCAACCGACCAGCCCAGCGCGCCTAGAAAAAACCATTTGCTCCACGGAACGCCTAATCGCCAGGCCCAAAACATTCCCAGGGTTGGGACAACCGCGGAAGACGTCACTCCCGCCGACCACATAATCGCTTTGGCCATGCGGCTGGCACTCTGCATGGAGGCTTTCTCAGTCTGCACCCCGAAAAATGGAAGATGTTCGAACACCCACCGCAGCCCACCCGGCCAGCCTTCCGGATTCCCGGTGCCGCCGATCGTATAAAAAGCAAAGCGAATGCCCAGCAACCGTCCCACAGCCCAGTGAGCGATGCCGTGGCAATAAAAATATAGGAGCACCCATCCCAGGGCCATGGCAAGGACAGCCGCCGCGGTTGACCCCGCCGATCCTGCTGCTGCAATGGCAAGATATGCGGCGACAAGGCCGCTGATCTGCATCCCATTCCCGGCCATGATCGAAAGCCGGCCAAAGACTTTGCGTCGCGGAAATAATTGTGAGCTATTCACGTTCGCCGATCTGAGCCACGATCAATCCTCGCGTCGAATTATAGTCAGGAGGAAGGCCAACCTGGAAAGAGCAGATAACCCCTCTTCACCCGGATGCAAAGTAGTTTAAACTGGCTGGTATCAGAAGCGATGTGTCGGGGAGAGAAGCCGTCATGCGAGTTATTGCAATATCCCAACAAGAATGCGGTGATCTGTTGAAACGCGTCTCTATCGGAAGGCTGGCGTGTTCGTTGGACGGCCAACCGTATATCGTGCCGGTTGCCTTTTCGTATGAGCCTGATTGCATCTACGTCTTTTCGACGCTTGGGAAAAAGATTGAGTGGATGCGGCAGAATCCAAAAGTTTGTCTGCAAGTGGATGAAATCGGAAACCGGTCGAACTGGATGAGCGTAGTCGTGACCGGAACCTACCTCGAACTGCCTGAGCCGCAATACGCCGCTCAGCGGGAACATGCAATGGAACAACTCGCGCAGTATTCTCTATGGTGGCAGACCCCTTTGGCGCAAAGACGTGAACAAACCGACGATCTGTCGATTGTGCCTGTGTTCTTTCGTGTCGATATTGCATCGATGAGCGGTCTGGGGACGGTGCCCGAGTAAGGAAGCTGCGATTACGTTATTTTCATGGTTATAGCTTAAAGATATTCGTGACTCCGCAGGTTGATACAATCCTGACCAGCTGGTTACCGCATGTCTTCGCTCCTCAAAACCATCTTCCACGTCGACATGGACGCCTTCTTCGTCTCCGTGGAAGAGCTGTTTGATCCTTCTCTAAAAGGTAAACCGGTCGTGGTGGGCGGGCAGCGCGGGGAACGCGGCGTGGTCTCGGCGGCATCGTATGAAGCCCGCAAGTTCGGTGTGCACTCGGCCATGCCGCTGCGCACGGCCGCGAAACTTTGTCCCGCAGGCCATTTTTGTCAACGGACATCCCGACCGCTATCGTGAGTGCTCAGAGAAAGTTCATCACGTCTTGTGTTCGTTCTCGCCGCTGGTGGAGATGGCTTCGATCGACGAAGCCTACCTCGACATGACGGGCACGGAACGCCTGCATGGGCCTGCCCTGCGCGCTGCCCACAATCTGCATAAGAAAATGAAATCCGAGACACAACTGAATTGTTCCATTGGGATTGGCAGCTCGCGTCTCATCGCCAAAGTTTCCTCGGCCAAAGCCAAGCCGCATGGCGTGCTCTGGGTCATCCCCGGGCAGGAGGCAAAGTTTCTCGCCCCGCTCGATGTGCGCGACATCCCCGGCGTGGGCAAGGTCACCGAACAGAACCTGCATGCGCTTAGGGATCAATCGGGTCGGAGACCTCGCCCGCTTCGACGAAGCTTTTCTTGCCGAACATTTTGGCAAGTGGGGATTGGCGCTGGCGGGCAAGGCGCGTGGCGAGGACGCGGGCGGCTGGTTCGATACGGAAGTCGGCGAAGAGGTCGGACCCAAATCCATCAGCCACGAACACACTTACAACGAGGACACCGCCGACCTTGAGCAGCTTGAGTCCACGTTGATGCGTCTCTCCGAGATGGTGGGGCGGCGCCTGCGGGAAGGCGGACTGCATGCTCGCACCCTCCAACTCAAACTACGCTACAAAGATTTCTCCACCATCACACGCGCGCACTCGTTGGCTGTACCCACGCAGCTCGACACGGAAATCTTCGAGCAGGTGCGCGCGTTGTTCCGCAAGAACTGGCGCAAGGGACAGCCGGTGCGCTTGCTGGGCGTGCACACGTCGTCGTTCGAAGGGCAGGCGGAGCAAGGAGACTTGCTCGAAGATGACCGGCGCAAGCGATGGGAGCAGGCGATGTCCGCGGCGGACAAGTTGCGGGACAAGTTTGGCGAGTCGAGTGTGTCCCTGGCGACGGGAATGAAGGGCGGCTTCCGCGAACGCGTCCAGGAGAACCCGGCGGCGCTGCCAGGCAAGGGGAAGGCCCAAGGGTAGCTGGCAAAATGGAGATGTGTTCCCCGGGGAACATAACTGCGTTTTGCACAAATGTTCCCCGGGGAACATTTTGTACAGGCGGGATTGTACATACATAACGCGGGAAGTGACGTAAGGTGTTGGAGTTAGGTGAAATTCCCGTTTTGGGAATGGTACTACTGCGCTTCCGGCGTTTGTGGTTCCCACGTCTCGCAAAGGCGGAGAGACCCTTCGACTCAGCTCAGGAAGAGCTGCGCTTTGGCGCCGCGTGGTTGTCCTCTTCGCTCGACGCGGCCCTGGAAGGGCCTCTCTTCCACGGTGGTTCCGGCAATTCTGGTTTGGTCGCATTCACCCAAAGAACTCACTGCAGGCGTCTGTGGTTTCCCACCCTATCGCAAAGTGCGCGATAGGATGGGGCACCCTTCATGTGATGGCGCAAGCGAGAAGCGGATTCCTCTGACCTGGCGGTCTTCGGAATGACAAGGTGGATGGGGTCGGGGTGCTGCTTGAGTTGTTGAGCTTTACTCGACTTGGACAGCCCCTTCGGCTTCGCTCAGGGCAAGCTACGACGGCTGTCCCTACGGCTGCTAATCGGGTTTGTTTTTCAGTTCCATCTTGAAGGGCTTTTTTACGAGCTGGACAGTTTCCTCTCCCGGCGCTGCTCCGGAAGATTCGACGTAGGGAATCCGGCACTCGGATTGAGCCAATTCAACGTGGGCATCCGGTTCATGGCTTTGCTCGGACGTTTGACCGCAGGTGGTGCAGAACCATTGCTTGGTATTGAAATTCCATACGATCTTTGAGTGCTTCATAGTTATCAGGTGAGACAGGCGGCCGTGCAAGCACAATAGGATGACATAAACAGTCTGTTATAGATGTTCGATACCGGACAATCAGTTGGCTGGTGCGGTGTGCGAGTGGTGTTCCTCCGTAAGCTGGAAGCAGATTCCTCTGACCTGCGGTCTTCGGAATGACAAGGTGGAGGGGGAGTGGCGCTGCTTGAGTTGTCGAGCCTCGCTCGACCTGGACAGCCGAGGCGGCTGTCCCTAGGTGGGTTTGTGGTCGTCCCAAGAACGAAGGCTGGAATCCGGAATTGCTTCCGGTTTCCAGCCTCGTTTTACTTCGACTTGTGGTTTGGCGGTTTCTGTTAGTTGCTGGGTGCGGCAGCGGGTGCAGCGCTCGGGTCTGTGGTCGCGGGAGCTGCTGTGTTGGCTGCTGCGGTGTTGTTGTCGGGTGTCGTGCCGCTGGTATAGCGGGCAAGACGTGGGAAGAACGGAGTCACTTCAAACGGCATTTTGTCGCGTACGGAAGTGATGGCTACCGGTGCGCCCTTGACGAGCTCGACGTGGTCGTCCCAGGCATTCAGCTTCACGCGTCCGCCCAGAGGCAGCGCCGCGATCTGATCCAGCTTGGTGTCGTCCAAGGCCGGGCCAGTTTGCATGATCGCCGGCATACGGGTGACGGTTCCTTTCGCGTCGGTAAAGTTGTTTCCCAGGTGAGCGGTCAGCAGAGCGGAAAGCTCAGGCGAACGCGCGGAGAGTTGCTTCATGTACAACGAAGCCACATCGAGCTTCTGAGCGTAAGGCGAATTCTTCAGGAGCTCCATGGCTTTTGCGTCGGCCGCAGTTTCTTCGTCGGGGTTGTGGCGGAATCCAAAGTTGTTGTAGGTGGATTCATCCGAGAAGAGCATGCGATCGTTGAAGGCAAACTTGCTGCCCAGGTTGTGTCCCAGAACGATGTGCGCCAGTTCATGGGAAAGAACCATGGCCAGGCTGGCTTCGTCGGGAAGAGTGTCGATGAGACCGCGGCTGACGACGATCACATTGCCCACGCTGAATGTTTCCAGCGGGGAAGTGAGCATGACGCGGGCGCGAACGGGACGGGGCAGATCAATGTTGTTGGTAACTTCCAGGTTGTTGATGACGGTCTGAAGAACTTTGTCGACTTCGCCTTCGGGAGCAATCAGGCCAGAGGCTTGCAACCGCTCCATAACGTTGTCTTCAGCTTGCTGCTGCCATTCACGCTGGGCTTGTAACGGAGAAGCGTCTTCGGCGGCGGCACTTTCGTCTTTCACGGCGTCAACGCGAATGGACGACAGTTCGTCGGCTTTCGCTTCTTTCTTCAGATCGTAACCCCAGATGCGGCTCTGCGCTTTGAACGCCATTTTGTCCTTGGCGCCGTAGCTGAAGTCGCCTTCTTCACTGTAGATGTAGGCGGGAACCCAGTAACCCGGAATCAGGTTCAGGCGCCAGCTATCCATGTGGAAGAAGTAAGCGTTCTTGGGACGAGGAGCGTAGGTACCATTCAAACGCACAATGTTGTAGTCCTGGTCTTCGACCCATACGCGTCCGAGGAAGCGGCCTTTGCCGGCATCTTTCTTGGGAGTGATGTCGAATACCAGGCAGCGGATGTCGCCGAGAAATTCGCGGCGAACGTACTTGAAGTCGTAGTGCTGGCGGTCGAAGTCCTGACGGTCAGCGAAGATCATCCAGGAAAAGCCCATGGGCTCGTATTGAAAGCGGAAGAGCTTAGTGACGCCGCCCATCAAATTCTTCTGGAAGCTTTCGTCCTTGGAGAGATAGTCGCGGCGATCGATGCTCTCGCCGAGGTCCATGCGGCCGAGGAAGTAATGGTCTCCACTGGGCACGGCGCCGAGTTTCTGGTCGGGCTTCAGATTCTGCAGATAGGTTTCGACCAGGGGGGTGCGGGTCTTCAGCATTTCCATCAAAGCATGCTCGCGCGCAATGGCGCGGTTGACCACGTCGTCCATGGTGGCGGCAGGGCCGGTGGGTTGCGCCGGCGGAGCGGCCTGAGTCTGTGCCGGAGCACTGGGCGTGACCACGGTCGGCGCCGAGGTCGTCGGCGTGGAATTCGTGCTCGCGGGTTGGGACGCAGCCGGCTGTGCCGGTGTTGGAACGGACGCCGAGGGGTCCGCCGCCTGTTGTGCCACCGCGCTCAACGCGATCGCCAGAAATCCAGTCAGTACAAATTTCGAAGTGCTCATGCTTCTCGTCCTCTCTATTCTTGCTACCGATCTCTTACCGCCGAAGTCTTACGATCCCCTGTCTTACGACGCCAACTGAAACACTACGTGTACGACGGCCGTGGAATCCACGGCAGAACCATTGCGTAAAGCGGGCTTGAACTTGATTTTGTTGGCGGCGGCGACAGCAGCTTCATCCAGGCCGTGACCCAGTCCGCGCACTACTTTATTCACCTGCAATTGCCCATTCGCGCCAAACATCACTTCCAACAGAACTTCGCCTTGCAGTTGCAGCTGGCGGGCTTCCGACGTATACGCCGGATTCGGTTTGTAAACGATTTGAACGGGTGTGGTGGCCGGGCCGGTGTCCGATAAATGCTGGCTGGCCTGCGCGACTTGCTGTCCGCCAAAGCCACCTACCTGAGCGGTGCCTTGTCCATTTTTGTGTCCATCGCCCTGGGCGATGCCATTGCCAAAACCGGTGCTGGCGACGGTGCCCTTGAGTCCTTTGGCGCCGCCGGTTCCATTGCCCTGGCCCTGACCTTGCGGCAAATCAAACGATCCCAGGCTCGCGGTCTGCAGGTGGGCATTGTCTTTGCCTTGTCCTTTCAAACCATCGGGAGCGCCGAAGCCGCCGGTCTGCACTTTCTGTACGGGTGCAACTAATGTTGCGGGAGCTGAGCTGCCGAATTGGCCGGTTTGCACAATCTGCTTCGGAATGGCTACGACCGGAACGATGACGGGCGCATTAAATTTGGCTTCCAGTTTGGGAGCTTCGACATTTTCCGGCTTCTTGAGACGAACCCGGATATCTTTCGGAACCACTAATTTCGGCGCCATGATTACTGCCGGTAAAACCTTGGCGATTACCGGGCGCGGGGCCTTTTTAACTTTTACCGGTTTCGGCGCAGCTGTCGATTTGGCGATGAGTTCGGTGGCAATGTAATGCTGCGTCAATTGCAATTTTTGCGGGAACAGCAATCCGACCGACAAGAGGCAAAGGACGGCAAAAGCCACGAAACCATAGCTGGTGGCGAGGGTGCGCCAGTCCATCTTTCGTTCGGGTAGCAGGCCGAGATGAAAACTATCAGGCATAACAGTTCAATAATTCCTAAGGAGTTCCAAGGTGGGGGGGCGAATGCCTTGGTTAAGTTTCTAAGCTACGAGAGATTGGCCAATGGGTAAATGTGTCTGCGGCCCTTGTACTTAGGTAACCGGATGTTTCCCGAAAGCGGGATTGGCCCAGAAATGGATAAAGATCTTTTCAGGCGGAACGCCGGCGAATCCGGGCAAAGGCGTAGAAAACCGGAATTCCCGACAGAATGACGAGGCAGCCCAGGATGGAATATCGGAAATTGTCGCTGAAGGTGTAATAAAGCAAAATGGCGGAAGCGATGACGAATAAGGCTGGGACAATGGGGTATCCCCAAACCCGGTAAGGGCGCGCGGCTTGCGGATCACGCCAGCGGAATACAAAGATGGTGCTGGCGGTGATCATATAGAAGAGCCACTCGGCAAAAATGGCGAGAGAAAAGAACTGCCGAAAACTTCCGCCCAGAAGCAGCAACACGATGGCCAGGAGAGCTTGCACAACGATAGCGATGTAAGGCGTATGGAAACGCGGATGCACTTCCGCCAGCGCCGAGAAAAAATAGCGGTCGCGGGCCACGGCAAAAGGCACGCGCGCGCCGCTCATGCTGCTGCCGTTCAGAGTAACTAGCATGGACAGAGCCATGCCTGCAGAGACAATGCTGGCGCCGAGGGGTCCCCACACTAGCCGGATAGCGTCCGAGGCGGGACGCGGCGATGCGGCGATGGCATCGACGGGAAGAACGTATTGCACGGCGGCATTTACCAGCATGTACAACGCGCCTACCGTTGCCACTCCTGCGATCAATGCAATTGGGATGTTGCGCTCGGGCTTGCGGATTTCTCCCGCGACCATGTTCAGGTCGTTCCATCCGTCGTAGGCCCAGAGTGCGGCGACGAGCGCGGCCATGAATCCTACAATCCCACCTTTGGCTGCGGTGTAATGGCCAGCGAAGTGGCTCCAACTGCCTGCGCTGTAACTGAAGCCGACGGCGACGATCCCAAGGATAATGGCCACTTTCAGCAAGGTGAATATGAACTGGAATTCGCCGGCTTTCTTGACTCCAAGGTAATTGAGAAGTGAGATCAGTGCGGTGGCAGCGATGGCGACGAGTTGTCCGTAGGTGATGGTGAGTGGACGCGTGATGATCGTGCTGGAGAAAAATGAGAAAACAGGGAAAGTGCCGAGGATGCGGACGAAGCCGGTGGTGATGGTCGCTATGGAAGCGGGCTTGGAGATGAGAAAGGTTGTCCACGCATAGAGGAAGCCGGCGAGGGGACCGTAGCCGTCGCGAACATAAACGTATTCGCCGCCGGCCTGCGGCTTCATCGCACCCAGTTCGGCATAAGTGAGTGCGCCAAAAAATGAGAGCAGTCCGCCCACGAGCCATGCCAGATAAACAAGTTTGGCGGAGCCGACGGCTTGCATCATTTCGGCGGGAACGAGGAAAATCCCGCTGCCAATGATGGTGCCCACCACGATCGCTCCGGCGTGGCTTACACCAAGATCGCGGGCGAGGTCAGGACGAGCGTCGGATGGCGCGCTGGGCATGATTTGGGTGAAGTATACGTGAAGGGTGGATAGAAACTTTTACCCGCCGAGCTCGCAGAGGTCGCAGAGTTAAGCTGATTCAGGAATCATCATCAGACTGGCGGCATACCCCACTGAAAACGTAACGGTGGTGCCGATGGCTACGTACCATGTCCAGGGAACGTGGGTTCCCAGCCAGAGATAGAGTTCAGTAACGAAGCCGCATAGCATTCCGAGCATGGCGCCATTCTGGTGAGCGCGCCTGGTAAGCACGCCTAATAGAAACACACCCAACAGTGCACCGTAGGCTACGGATGCAATCTGTAATCCCACTTCGATTACGCGACCCACTTTGTGCAACGACAATACCGCCAAGGCAAACAGCAAGAGTGCCCAGAGGAGCGTCGAAATCCGCGAAAGACGAATCTTGCGTGGCTCGCTCACATTCGGATAGCGCAATAAATAAAAATCCATCATCGAACTGGAAGAAAGCGAGTTGAGGGCTGCGCTCAAATTAGACATCGCTGCCGCCAGAATTGCTGCGATCAGCAATCCGGAGATCCCGTGCGGCATTTGATTGACGATGAAGGTCGGGTAAATTCTGTCAGCGCGGCCGAAACTCGACGATGGCACGTGGTAATACACGAACAGCATGACTCCGACGATCAGAAAAAGCGCAAATTGAAATACGATGGCAATGCCGCTGGAGAGCAGCGCAGTGACCGATTGCTTCTGATTACGCGCCGCCAGTAAGCGCTGCACGATGAGTTGGTCGGTGCCGTGGCTGGCGGTGGTAAGGAACGCTCCGCCAATCAGGCCTGCCCAAAAAGTGTAAGGCTTCCAGAAATTGAACGAGAAGTCGAAAATTTGCAGTTTGCCGGCATGAGCGGCGATGGCATGAATGCTGGTCCAGCCGCCGGGCACCAGGTGCAGGATGGTGAATACTCCGACCAGCGTCCCGGTAACGTAGATTACGGTTTGTACGACGTCGGTCCAGATGACTGCGGCCAGTCCGCCTTCGAAGGTATAAACCAGGGTCAGAGCGGTAATGATCGCAATGGAAGAAACCTCTCCGGTACCAAGTGCGATAGCAATCACGATGGATACGGCATAGATGCGCACGCCTTCTGCGGCGGCGCGCGTGACTAGAAATAGCCCCGCGGTCACGGAGCGCAGCCGGCGCCCGAAGCGGCGTTCGATCAACTCGTACGCGGTATAGAGGTCTCCCTTAAAATATTGCGGCAGCAAAACGAAACTAATGATGATGCGGCCGGCAAGATAGCCGAGGACCACCTGCAGAAAAGTGAGATTGGAATCGTAAGCCAGGCCGGGAATGCTGATGATGGTGAGCGTGCTGGTTTCCGCAGCGACGATAGACAGCGCAATGGCCCACCAGGGAATGTCGCGATCGGCGAGAAAATAGTCGCGCAACGTGCGCTTGCGTTTGCGGAAACGCAGCCCGAACAGAGTGATCCCCAGAAGATAGAGCGCGATGATGGCGAGATCGAGGCGGTTCAGTCCCATGTAGTTTCAGAGAACGCAGCTTCATTATGGCGTGAACCGAATGGCGGCGATAGTGAGAGTGTGGAATCCTGCGAATTCCGTGCGGATGCGACATGAACCTGCAAGGCCAACCGCGATTACTTTGCCCTATGGTAGAACTACGCTCGTGGCCATCTTTTTAGGCATTGACGGCGGCGGGAGCAAGACTTCCTGCCTGATCGGTGATGAACACTCGGTGCTGGGAAGCGGTATGGCCGCTGGCAGCAATGTGGTTCGTGTGGGCGAGGCGCACGCGAAAGAATCTCTGGCCAGTGCAATCAGGGAAGCTTGTGCCGTCGCGAAAATTAGTCCGTCCCAGATCAATCGGACATGCATTGGACTAGCGGGAGCCGCGCGGCCAGGGATGGGCGAGCTTCTCCGGCGAATGCTTGCAGAAATAGTTTCGGGTGAAATTGAAGTTGTGGGCGATATGGTAATTGCGCTGGAAGCTGCTTTTGGCTCGGGGCCTGGCGTAATTGTGATTGCTGGCACGGGGTCGATCGCCTACGGTCGCAATTCGAAAGGCGAAACGGCGCGTGCCGGCGGTTGGGGATTCGCTGTTTCCGACGAAGGTTCGGGACACTGGATTGGGCGTGCCGCAGTTTCCGCAGCGTTGCGTGCTCAAGATCAAGGGGGAAGTACGCAACTGTTGCACAGTATTATGACGTTCTGGCATTTGGAGACTCACGAGCAAGTGGTGCTGGCCGCGAATGCCACGCCACCCCCGGATTTCGCTGCTCTGTTTCCAGTCATACAATCGGCGGCGGAAGCTGGCGATGCCTTGGCCGAGAAAGTTCTTACTCAGGCTGGAAACGAATTAGCAGGCCTGGCCAAGATCGTGATCCGGCGAATATTTCGAGGGACCAACGATGTTCCGGTGGCCATGTCCGGTGGTGTATTCGGAAATTGCGCGCTGGCGCGTCAGGTTTTCTACAATAGTTTGCAGGCTGAACATTTTCAGATCGTAGTAAACGAAACGGTGGTGGAACCGGTGCACGGCGCGTTGGATCTGGCACGCCGAGGCGCACGGTAGTCGGGCTATTCACATTTCTTACGATTTTCCGAACTACACATGGCATCCGACGAATCAATGACCGACCACATCGCGGAAGATTCTTCGGGGATTTCTTCACAAGAGCGCATTACAAATCCTTCGCTTGAAGAACTCAAGACAACGGCATCAAACCCTGGGCTGACGGAAGACCTGGCGCTCCTCCTGCTCAAGCGTAACGACCTGCCTGGCGAAATTCTGGAACTGGTCAGCAAGAATGGCACCGTGACCAAGAGCCGCAAAGTTAGGCTGGCGCTGGTCGAACATCCCCGAACCCCGCGACATCTTTCCATGCCCATGTTGCGACATCTATTCACGTTCGATCTCATGCAAGTTGCTTTGGCTTCGATCGTCCCCGCAGACGTCAAACTGGCCGCCGAAGAATCTCTCATCCGGCGATTGGAAACGATCTCGATCGGCGAAAGGATCACACTGGCACGGCGAGCGTCCGGGCGCGTTGCAGGAGAGTTGCTGCTTGATCCGGAAACTCGGGTGGCTTCCACGGCGCTGGAAAATGCCAGGCTGACGGAGCCAATGGTAATCAAAGTTCTGATGCGACAGGATGTGTCCGCCAGATTTGTGGAGTTGGTCTGCCATCACACGAAATGGTCAGTGCGTCGCGAAGTCCGCATCGCGCTGCTGCGCAATGAGAAGACGCCGCTGGCGCGAGCACTGGAATTTGCACGTTCACTTCCGGCTTCGTCGGTATCCGAGATTCTGCAGGCTTCGCGGCTTCCGGCACATATCAAGGCGCATCTGCTTCAGGATGCGAAGGAACGGTCTGGGTTTCCTCTCGATTCAAATTTCTAGAGTGGAAGACTTGACTTTACTTTACGGCTGCCAGACTTTCCGTCCCGATAGGATTTCCGCCACGCTGATGCAGCAACTCAACCAACGCCTGATACAGCCGGGCGCGGGTGGCATAACGTTCTTTGGCCTTGGTGATATACCGGATGTGTACTTCCACTCCTGAGGCCGTCGGACGCAGGTTTACCGCGGCTGTAGCTGATACGGATTGCACACGATACTCGCTGGTCGCCTGTTGCCATTCCTTTTGCGCGGTCTGAACGCTGGCTTCGGTTTCTTTCGCGACCAGCTTTTGAATCGCATCAAACATCGGGTAAGGATCCTGGTCGGAAGGAACCGTAATTTGCAGTTCGTCCCATAGCCACTGGCCGGTGGTCGAGAAGTTGAAGAAGTGACCTTCGATCGCAAAACTATTTACGAAGGTGACTTTGCGGCCGGTGGGATGTCCCGTGTCCGTCCAGTTGCCAGTTTCCAGAAGCACCGTGCGCAATAGACCAATCTCCACAACTTCGCCTACCACTCCGTTGATCTCTACCCAATCACCAACGTGGATGCCATTGCGTCCCATGAGCACGAACCAGCCCACAAACCCGACAATAAAATCCTTCAGCGCGACGGTGAGGCCTGCCCCGGCAAGGCCAAGAATCGTGGGCGTTTGACTGGGAGCCCCAAAGATCACGAACAGGATGAGCAGGACACCGACAGTCTGCAGGGCAAAACGAATGATGATGCGCAGAGTCTCCAGATGGGTGCGTTCCGGGTTTGTTGCAGTGAAGAAACGGTCAAGGAGCACTCCGCATGAGTATCCGATCAGCAGGATCAGCACGATCCAGAGCATGGATCGAATCATGCCGCGCAGCGCGATCAACTGGCGAGACGCGATCAGGCCCGCCCAATTGCCGTAGTTGTCGCGCAATTGCTGCTGGTCCTGAATGCGTTTATCAAAATCGGAGAGATCTCGTTGATCGTCGGACAAACGCTTCAACGACGCAATGGTCGAAGTGGCTGTTTCAGCGGAAATCTTCGCGCCGGATGGTTCGGGACTCGGCTGAGCGACTGCCGTTGGCGCATTTAGCTTTTCTGCGTCCACTTGTTTGTCCAGCGAGTCATGAGCTTGATCGAGATCCTTCGCCCTATTGGCGGCGTCGTCGTGGGCCTGCCGCAGTTGCAACGACTTTGTACGCAGGGCGTACCAGGCGCCGACCTGATCGAACAAGTTTCCGGAATGATAATTTACGTCGGTATTGCTGGCAGTCGCCGGATGGGCGGCGTCGGATTGATGTTCGGAGGCCTCGTGCGCGTTGAACTGGCGCTGGACCAGGCTCTTCTTATCGGCGCCCGACCGGATCAGGTCTTCCTGCGCATCGTCGAGTTCGTCCTGGTCAAGCTCGAGTTGTGCTTGAGCGAGATCAATCTGCTGCTGCAAACTGTCCTGACGATCACTGCTAGCCGCTGCGATCTGTTTCTTTAGTTGATCGACTCGGGCCTGGTCAGCCGTGAATACAGCTTCCGCCTTGCTGGCGTGAGTGTAGAGGACTCGCGTTTCAGGGGTGGGTGGGACGGGATGGTTCGCAGCATCTCGCAGAGCATCGGCAAAAGCGAGGTCGACTTCGTGGTCTCCCAAT
Organism: Terriglobia bacterium; assembly: GCA_963723765.1. Classification (GTDB taxonomy): domain Bacteria; phylum Acidobacteriota; class Terriglobia; order Terriglobales; family Acidobacteriaceae; genus DATBAX01. The sequence goes on from CAVRSD010000004.1 coordinate 295,948, forward strand.
CGCAACCCCTCCTCCGCGAATCGTTGCTCTTCCGGACCGGAAACCAGCGCAGCCATAGCCCGTGCAGTCTGGAGCGGCTGCTCGTCTACCAGAAGGGTTTCCTTCTTTAACTTTTGGGTTCTTTCCTGCTCTTCGTGACCACTGGTGAGCGTGAGGCCAATCACAGCCGCAAGCACCAATACGAGCAGTCCGAAAATGATGGTTAATTGGCGGGATTTCATTAAGGCGTCAGGGTGAGATTCAGAATTCTTTCGCTCATTATACCCAGCAGAATTGGCCGGAAAAGACTCGACGGTGCAGTGCGCTTGCGTTCCTTTGGGAACACCGAGGTAACCTTCCGGCGCGCAGCAGGAGAAACCTAGAATCGTTCCACATGAATTTGCCATGGCAAACTGGTGAAAATCGCGGCTGGCGGCCGGTGCCGCGAGCTGCACTCGTTGCATGGCTTCTGTTTTATCTCGCCTTCCTGTCCTATGCTTTTTCGAAGCATGGTGATTTTCTCTTCATCGATTTAGCCAACCTGGTGGTGCATGAAGGCGGCCATCTTCTATTTGGCTGGTTTGGCCAGACGATCGGGCTGTGGGGTGGGACCATCCTGCAATGGCTGGTGCCGCTGCTGTTGGCTACATACTTTTTTACCCAACGGCAGACCGCCGCATTTGTTTTCTGCTCATTCTTCTTCTTTGAGAACTGGCTCTACACGGCTACTTACATGGCCGACGCCCGCGCCATGATCTTGCCATTGGTCACCGTGGGAGATCCGGATTTCGCTGAGCATGACTGGCACACAATTTTCACCAGTCTGGGAGTGTTGCAGTACGACACGACCATCGCCGGTGTGGTTCGACTGCTGGGTTGGTGCGGAATGGTCGGGATCGTGGCCTGGCTGATCTGGCGATCTCTTCGTGATAAAGTACCCGCGGAAGTTTAGGCCTTTCCAATTCAACCAAAGGATCATTCCATGAAGTCCAAAAGATCTCTTGTGCTGTTAATCGTTCTTACAGCGACGGGTTTGATTCCCAGAATACAGGCCCAGAATAAAGGGGCTGACACGCTTAAGAAGCTGGAGGCCGATTTTCAAAAGGCCGCGGCTGAACGCGGATCGCAGGGATACATGTCCTACTATGCGGACGATGCCGCCGAAGTCCCGAACGGCGAAGCGATTATTCAAGGGAAGGCCAACATCGCCAAGACCATGGGTTTTCTCGATGACAAAAACAATCATTTGACCTGGACGCCCATTTACGCCGACATATCTGTGTCAGGAGATCTGGGATACACCTACGGCACATTTGAGTTCCGTTCGAAAGATAAAGATGGCAAGGATGTGGTCGAACGCGGCAAGTACGCCAGCATCTGGAAAAAGCAAAAAGATGGAAGCTGGAAGGTTGTGATGGATATGGGGAATTCCGGGCCTCCAGCAGCAAAACCTTAAGCCGCAAAAGTGCGCACGAAATCTCACAGCGTTATTTTTGAAAGTGTTGCAAAATGGCCTCGGCCTGGCTTCGTGTGACGACTGAGGAGAGAGCGGCGACATCCGCTTGCTTCACTGCCTGCAAACTGCCGAAGTGCTGCAAGAGCCTGCGCGTCGTGTTCTCCCCCACTCCCGGGATTTCCAACAATTCAGTGGACCGGTCGCGCATTTGACGGCGTTTGCGATGGAAAGTCAGAGCGAAGCGGTGGGCTTCATCCCGGATCAGCTGCACCAAATGCAGCACAGGTGAATGGTGATCGAGGACGACCGGCTCGTTTTCCTGTCCCAGCACATAAATGATTTCTTCGCGCTTGGCGATCGCCGCCAGTGGCTGGTTGATGATCTCGATCGAGTCCAGTGCTTCAGCGGCGGCGTGCAGCTGGCCTAATCCGCCGTCGATCAGCACCAGGCTGGGCATTTTCTTCTTTTCATCTTGAATGCGTTTGTAGCGGCGCGCGACTACCTCGCGCATGGAGGCGAAGTCGTCCACACCTTCGACTGTCTTGATGATGAACTTGCGGTAATCGGATTTCTTCATTCGCCCGTCTTCCCACACCACCATGGATGCGACAGTTTCCGCGCCCTGAATGTGCGAGATGTCGAAGCATTCAATGCGCTCAGGTGGCTCGGGCAGGCCGAGAGCATCCTGCAACGCTTCCTGAATGGCTTTGGTGTTTGGTTTCATCACCCGAAAGCGCTGATCGTAAGACTGCTTGGCGTTAGTGCCCGCCAGATCGAGCAGCGAACGTTTGTCGCCACGTTGCGGCACAAGTATGTTGACTCGGGTGGCGCGGCCGCCGTCGGCCGCGAGCTGTTCGGAGAGCAATTCCTCCAGCATTTCGCGGTCTTCAAATTCGACTGGGACATATATGTTTCGGGGGACGTAAGGCTGTCCGATATAAAGTTGCTTGAGCAGTGCAGAGAAAAATTCGCCAGGCTGGAATTCTCCCGCATCTGCATCGAATGGCAGTTCTTCCCAGAAAAATTCCCGGCGATCCAGTACGCGGCCGCCGCGCACGTGAAACAGATTTACCGCCAGCATTTCGTTTTCATAGTGATAGCCAAAGACGTCGGCGTCATCCCCTTCGATGGTTGCTATTCGTTGCTTTTCCTGCAATTGCTCGACGGTCGAGATCAGGTCGCGATACTTTGCGGCACGCTCGTATTCCTCGGAGCCTGCGGCTTTCTCCATGCGTTCACGCAACGATCGGGCCAGATCGTTGGGCCGCCCCTCGAGGAATAGCTTCACATCGCGAACGGCCTCCTGGTAAATCTCGGAAGTTGTTAGATTCTCCACGCAAGGCCCGAGGCAGCGATTGATGTAGAACTGCAGGCAGGGACGCGGATGAAAGCGATTGAGGTCCACTTTGCAGGATGGAATGAAGAAATTCCGGTGAATCAGATCGACCAGGCGATATGCCAGATTGGCAGGGAAGTAGGGCCCGTAGTAAGCAGAGCCGTCTTTCCGCAAGCGACGAGTCACGTACACTCGCGGCCAGCGTTCGCCCAGGGTCAACTTTACATAAGGATAGGTCTTGTCATCCCGCAGCAGGATGTTGAAACGTGGCTTCTTCTGCTTGATGAGATGGTTCTCCAGCGCCAGCGCTTCTTTGGTATTGGCAACAACGATGTAATCGACATCGACGGCCTCGCGCACCAGCGTTCCGGTCTTTGCGTCTCCAATGTGTCGGCCCTCGTGGAAATAAGACGAGACCCGGCTGCGCAGATTATTGGCCTTGCCCACATAAATGACTTCATCCTCTGCGTTTTTGTAGAGATAAACGCCAGCGGAAGTGGGCAACGTCCGAATTTTCTGCTGGAGATCCATCTGTATCGTTCTATCTTAGATGATGGGGTTCGAGCTTCCGGCTCCGACCGCCGGGATGAGCAATGCGGACTTGTTTTATACCGGTGACTGTCGAAACGTATTACACTCAAGTCAGTGAATTGCCGATTGACAATATCTATCTCATCGAATCTTCTAGACTGGCTCAGGGAAACTTCGAGGCGTACAGGCGTGCCTATGTCGCGAATCGTCCGCGAGCAAATGGAGAGCGTGCAGGCAGAGGAGAAGAAAATCCCAGGTTTCCTTCGGCATGCTGGAGCAATCAGCGGAACTCGAGATATTTCGTCATGTAAGGGCTTTTCTAGGAATTGACGAAGTCACCGTATAAAATTTCCTCAGTCCGTATCGCTTTGCCCGACGATTCATTACCAATGTCCTCCTGTGGTAAACACCCAAATATAAGAAACAAAGCGACTTACGTATAAACTTCACATGGACCCGAATTGGCAAGCCCCGTGCTCTTATAGAATACGAACGTTAGTAGCGAGACTGAAGTTTGTAGCATCCAAGGTTCTGACACAGGACTCGCACTTAGATAGAGACGAGGAAGGGAGCCCTCCACCAATGAATCGCACTTCGTTAACGATTTTCCTGGCAGCAAGCATGGCCGCGACGGTAGGTTGCGCCAGCAAGAATTATGTCCGTCAAGAGACCACGCCGCTCATCAACAAGACCAACGAACTGGATGACCTGACTGCGAAGAACACCAAGGACATCAGAGATGTCGATGCCCGGGCGCAGGCTGGCATTCAACAGGTCCAGGCGAAGGCCGCTGAGGTTGATCAGAAAGCGCAGGCTGCCGGACAGCAAGCGGCGCAGGCCCAGACCCTGGCCGATACCGCGACGCATCGTGTGGACACGCTGCAGACGACGGTGGCGAACCTCGACAATTATCGCGTGGTGTCCGAGACCGCAGTACACTTTGCGTTCAACAAAGACAATTTGACCAAGGACGCGAAAGAAGAACTCGACAAGATGGCGACCAGCGTAGCCAGCACCAAGGGCTACTTGATCACCGTGGAAGGCGCTACGGATTCGATTGGCAACGCTGACTACAATTACGCTTTGAGCCAGCGCCGCGCCGATTCTGTGATCCAGTACCTGGCTGCGGAGCACAACATTCCGGCCCACAAGATCTATTTGATCGGGTTGGGTAAGGACAAGCCGGTCGAGACCAACAAGACCCGTGAGGGTCGTGCCGCCAATCGCCGGGTGAGTGTCCGGTTGATGACCAATACAGCGGCGGATGGTACCGCTCCTGCTCCTACGGCTGCGATGCAGCCGACAGGGCCTTCTCTATAAACAGTTTTCCCTCCCCCCGGAGGATTTCGCCAACACCGGCCGCTCCACCCCCAGGGAGCGGCCTTTTTTTGTGCGCTGGAACTTTCACCCTCGTGTCTGGAAAAGCGCTAAAATATCTCTATGTTTCGCATGATTGCTGTCCTGATTTTGTCAGTTTGCGCTGCTCCCTGGGCTATCGCTCAGGTGGATCAATTGCCGCCATCGGACAAAGCCCCAGGGCAGAACGAAGCGCCTCCACGCTATGACCGCGACAAGGAAGCGGACGAGAGTTCCAGCCGCGATACCAAAATTGACATCACTCCGCCCAAGGACGACGACAAGAACCATCCCATGAGCGGCACCGCCGTTTCCGAAGCAGAGGTGGAAGCTGCTCCCACACCGAGCGATGTGCAGGAATTCCATCCCTGGGACCCGCACAAGGCTGCCAAGGACGTGGAAGTGGGAGACTACTACTTCAAGCGGAAGAATTACCGGGCAGCTTTGGCGCGCTATCAGGATGCGTTGGTATGGAAAAATGACGACGCTCTGGCAAATTTCCGCATGGCGCTGGCCTTTGAAAAGCTCAAGAATCCCGAGGATGCGGTCGCGCACTATCAGCTGTATTTGAAAATCCTGCCGCACGGGCCGCTCTCGGGAGAAGCGCAAAAGGCATTGGATCGGCTAAAAGGGAAGATTCCAGCGGAGAGCGCGGCGAGTTCTCCAGGCTCTGGGCTTTAGGCTCTGGGTTTTGGGAAGGGCCCGACTTCCAGTCGGGCTGTTAAAGCCTTCAGGAAGATGTACACGCTTTAGCGCCCGAATCAGAAATGCTTCGTCAGTTCCCCGAATTTCTCTACCGTCAACAATCGGCTCGGCGCTTTTGCGGGCGCCAGTTCCTCATGTTCAAGCACCCAAGTATTGCCGTGAGGAACGAACACAGCGTTAATCCCGGCGGCGAGCGCGGGATTGATGTCGGATTTGGGGCTGTTGCCAACCATCCAGGTGGAATCGCCGGGCAGGGAATACTTCGAGATCACGCGGTGATAGGCCGGCACATTTTTCTCCGCAACAATCTCAACTGCGGCGAAATATTTCTTTAATCCTGAGCGTTCGACCTTGCCGGACTGTTCTTTCGCTTCCCCTTTGGTCATCAATATCAAATGATGGCGCTGGGACAAGTATTGCAATGTCTCCGGAACTTCAGGGCAGAGTTTCAAGTGGATGCGCAGCGATGGTATGGGCGAATCCGCTGATCGTCTCGTGCAGCGCGGGAGTTAGCGGCTCAACTGCCAGCCGCTCGAAAGTCCGGATCAGAGCATGCGCGAAACTATGTAGTCCATAGCCATGGCTGAGGATGCACTCGCCTTCGACTTCATTCAGTACCTGCCGGACTTGCGCCGCAGAGTATTCCTGATGGTTGAGAAAAGAAATGAAATTGGCGATCGCGCGCTCGAAATAAATGTTGTTCTCCCACAGCGTGTCATCAGCGTCAATCAATAACGTCTGTGAGAGGTTATGTGAGTCGGCAGACATCACAGCTATGATAACTGATGGGGTTGCTGCTCGTGATGCAGAAAACTCGAAGTCACTTCTTACTCTGCTAGAATCCATTTGCAATGAAGACCCCAGGGTTATTTCTTTCACTACTGATCGTTCTTGCCACGTCACCTTTTCTCACCGCTCAGAATAATCAGAAAGCCAGCCCTCACAAGAATATGACGGGATCTGCAGCCAAAGGCGCCGAGTCTGCCGGCATGCAGGTGGTGCCTGACCTTGCCCAGCGCCTGGCCAAATTTCGCCAGGTACAAATGCCGTTTCAGTCTGCCGGCCTGACCGCTCGCGAGCAAAAATTGGTCGAAAAATTAGTCGACGCCTGTCGCTACCTGGAAGAAATCTACTGGCGACAGATCGATCCAGATGGTCTGACGCTTTACCAGTCTCTGTCGGGAAGCAAGAATCCGAAAGATGAAATGCTTCGCCGCTACCTGTGGATCAATGCTTCGCGTTTCGATCTGCTCGATGAAAACAAGCCGTTCGTGGGAACCGAGCCCATGCCGCCCGGCGGCGGCTATTACCCGCAGGGATTGACCCGGGCGCAGATTGAGCAGTATGTGAAGGATCATCCCGAGAAAAAGGCGGAAATCTACAGTCAGACCACGATCGTCCGCTGGCAGGGCGACCAGTTGGAAGGGTTGCCCTACCACATCGCCTATCGCTCTTTTCTGGAGCCCGCAGCTAAAGACTTGCGAGAAGCGGCCGCTCTTAGTGACGATCCCGCCTTTGCCAACTTTCTGCGGCTCCGCGCTGACGCGCTGCTCAGCGACGATTACTTCAAGAGCGATCTGGCGTGGCTTGGACTGAAAGACCCCAAGTTCGATGTAATCTTCGCGCCTTATGAAATTTATGACGACCATCTTCTGGGAGTAAAGGGATCTTTCGGGGCGGCGGTTCTCATTCGTAATTCGGAAGAAAGCCAGAAGCTGAACGTGTACAAGAAATATGTTGCGGACATCCAGGATGCGCTTCCTCTGGCGCCGGAAGACCGCCCGTCGAAGCATGGCCTTGAAACTCCGCTGGAAGTCATGGATGCTCCCTACCGCGCCGGCGATCTGAACCACGGCTATCAGGCGGTCGCGGACAATTTGCCCAATGATCCGCGAGTTCACGAACAGGCGGGCAGCAAGAAAATCTTCTTCAAGAATTTCATGGACGCACGGGTCAACTACGTAATCGTCCCCGTGGCCCAACATGTGATGCTGCCCGAGCAGGCGGCGAAGGTTTCAGGCGAGGGCTATCTGCTGGGCACGATCATGCACGAAATTTGCCACGGCCTGGGCCCGGCGTACGCCCGCACAGCGTCGGGCAAGGTGGACATTCGCGAAGCCATTGGCCCGGCCTACAGCGGCCTGGAAGAAGCCAAGGCGGATGTAGTCGGCATGTTTGCTCTGAAGTGGCTGGTGGATCGCGGCGCGTTGCCGAAAGAAAAGCTGGAAGAATATTACGCGTCCTACGTGGGCGGACTTTTTCGCACCGTCCGCTTCGGGATCGGCGAAGCCCACGCCCGCGCCGAGATGATGGAATTCAACTATCTGTCTGAACACGGTGCCATCAAACGCCTGCCCTCCGGAAAATATGTGATCGACTACGCGAAGATGCCGGACACCATCGCTGTCCTGGCCAAAGAACTCCTGGAAATCGAAGCCACGGGCGACCGCCAACGCGCCGAGAACTGGTTCAAGAAGTATGACGTGATGCCCGCGGAACTGCTGGTATCGCTGAAGTCGGCGGCGAGTGTGCCTGTGGATATTGACCCGGTGTACTCGTTTAAGGCGACGGTGAAATAGGCAACAACCGGCTCTCGCCCGACCCGACTTTAGTTAAGGGTGGAGCAGGGCCTTCGGCCCTGCGTTAAATCTTGAGGTGTGTTTAACGCAGCGCTGAAAGCGCTGCTCCACCCTAAATCGGGCTAGCCTCTGGGAAAACTACTCGACAAAATCCACTCTAGCCTCATGCGGAATAATCCCTGCCTTGTGTCCCATATCAAGCAACCGCCGGACAGCTTCCCGTCCATCCGGACCGTAATCCAGAGTGCGCTCATTCACATACATGCCGACAAATTTATCGGCGAGTTGTGGGTCGAGATCGCGGGCAAACTGCATGGCATAAGCCAATGCTTCTTCACGATGATCGAGAGCATACTGAATGCTTTCCTTTAACGCGTTTCCGACTGTGGACATCAATTCCGGTCCCAGGCTTCGGCGAATCGCGTTGCCACCCAAGGGCAAAGGAAGTCCAGTAACTTTCAGCCACCATTTGCCCAAATCCACAATCCGGTGCAACCCGGATTTATCGTAGGTCAACTGGCCTTCGTGAATGATCAATCCCGCCTCATGCTTGCCTTCCAGCAATTGCGGAATGATCTGGTCGAAGGGGACCACCTCGGTCTCGATGCCCGGCGCAAAGAGCTGCAGTGCAAGGTAAGCCGTAGTCAGCGTGCCGGGGATGGCGATCCGCTTACGCTTGATTTCGCTCTGGGTGCAGGCACGCGGGGCCACGATCATGGGGCCATAGCCGTCGCCCACGCTGCCGCCGCTGGGCAGCAGCGCGTATTTGTCCTGAATATAAGGATAGGCATGGAACGAGATAGCGGTGACGTCGTATAGGCCCTCGCCTTCCCGCGCCTTCTGGTTCAGGGTTTCGATATCGCACAAAGTATGCGTGAAACGCAATCCGGGCACACGAACTTTGTTGGTGGCCAGGCCGTAGAACATGAAAGCGTCGTCGGAATCCGGACTGTGAGCAACCGTGATTTCGCGGGTCTGAATCGAGGTACTGCTCGACATTGTGTCCTTAACTTCTGCAGCAGAAGCCGCGTTTGTGGTTTCAGGGATAGCGCCGATAGTGCTCATAATTATGCCTGGACCTTATAGAAACGTCGCCAGTTCGAAGCAAGCGCGGCGGCGAACATGATTTTGATGATTTGCGCAAAAATGAACCAGTAGAAACCGAAACGAACCGCTTGTGCAAAGGAATGAGTGTAGGCTGCCAGCCAGAAGATCCCGCTGGTGAAAAGTAGAATGTCAGCCAGCAAGCCCGCGACCGTGGCGCGCGCAAACGTTGCTTTTCCGCGCTCAAAAATCCAACCGGCAAGTGCGGCGACGAATGGATAAGCCATGAGAAATCCACCAGTGGGGCCGAACAGTTGTGCTATTCCCCCGAGGCCGCCTGGGCTGAAGACGGGCATTCCCGACGCGCCTTCCGCCAGGTAAAGAACCAGAGCCGCAAAGCCGCGACGGCTCCCTAGGCTTAGGCCAACCAGCAACACGCCAAAATCTTGCATGGTGAAGGGAACCGGCGTAAACGGAACATGCACACTGGCTCGGGCGCACAAAGCCACAAACAAACTGGCGCCAATCACGATCGCTACTTGTTTGGCTCCATCGAGAGCGCGATCATGAGTGCTTAAAATCTGAGTTGCTGGTTTTGCCATATTCGTCTTTCTCCAAAACTCGGCTCCGAAGTTCTACGGGTGGCGCGTTTCCTGCTCGTGTTCAATCTCGACGGACATGGCTCCGTCCGATGCCTTCATATGGCCCCGCACGCGAATGTAGACCGCGATGCTCGCCCATAGCGCCGCCCCGGCGCCCAAGAGCAAGGATCAGGAACCACCAGATCATCCGCACGATGTCCTAGGATATCAAAGAACCGGACATCAAAACGAAGCCCGACGCACGGAGTCGAGGAAGGTAATTACTTTCCCCGCCATCGTGCGTTCCACGTCATCCGCTTTACTGGGTAATGCTTCCGTCAGCTTAATGAGCTTGCCGCTGGGATCGACATAGAAATCATCTTCAATGCGTACTCCCAGTTTTTCTTCTGGAATATAAATCCCCGGCTCGATGGTGAACGCCGCTCCCGGCCCGAGTGGCACGGTGTAATCGCCGTCATCATGCACCGCAAGTCCCAGGTAGTGGCCGAGTCCGTGGATGAAATACTTGCCCAGCGGCTCACCATGCAAATCCTTGCCATGAGAATTGATGTAGTCGAAGGCAACTTTGTAGAGCGTATTCGGGGTTTCTCGCTGCAAGGTTGATTTGCCCGATTGAAATGCCGCCATCGCCGCCTGCTGGGCGCCGAGCACAATGTCATAAATTTCCCGCTGGCGGGCGGTGAATTTTCCGGTAGCAGGAAGTGTTCGGGTAATGTCAGATGCGTACATGGAATACTCGCCCGCGGCATCGATCACGATGACATCTCCAGCCTGGATCGGCCCCGAGTTGTCCGAATAGTGCAGCACCGTGGAATTGAAACCCGCCCCCACAATTGGCGCATAAGCCGGCCGCTCGCACCCGCGCTTTCCCCACTCATACTGCAAGAGTGCGGAAATCTCTTGTTCAGTCGTGCCCGGCTTCATGGCATGCATGGCAGCGAACTGCGCGGCGACCGATGCATCCGCCGCTTTGCGGAGCAATTCAATTTCTCCTGCGTCTTTGAAGGTGCGCAGTAGATTAAGCGCCGGTCGCACATCGCGATACAGCACATAAACCGGGAAAGCATTGGCCTGTTTCAGCCATTGCAGCGGTGGGCCGGAATTAGAGACTTCACCCGGTCCCGCAACATCCGTGTAGATCAGCGCTCGCTGTGGAGGCAGGATGTGGTTCAGTTCCGCACGCATATTGTCGAGCACGTCGACTTTGTCGAATCCTGTAATTCGAGCCGCGTCGGGATTTTCCGGGCCGAGCTTGGGGCCAGTCCATTGTTCTTGCGAAGCATTCCGATTGGGAAGGAAGAGAATTTCGGTATAAGGACGAGCTGGACTATTCCCCTTGGCTTCCGTTGCGGCGGAGATCAGCAACGCTGCTCCAGGTTCTGTCCAGCCCGTAAGGTAAAAGAAATTGTTGTCAGCGCGGTAGCCGTAGAGATCATTCGGCCCCTCGGCCTCAGCGGGCGCGAACAGTAGCACGGCCCCGTCGCTGGTCTTGTTGGCCAGGGCCTGGCGTCGTGTGCGATAGTCAGCATTGGGCTGACGATCCAGTGCCCACGTGAACTGAGCTCAGAAAAGCGACAGCTAGCAGCAGAAAGAAAGCGAAAAGCTTGCGCATAAGTTCAACTCTCCATCCAGGAGATGGCAATTTTAGACTGATCTCACCTGACGCAATTCCAAGATTTAGCGGGATTCGTATCAGGGCACGGCTTTCGAGCCGTGCCGTTAAAGCAACTAACTCGACCACGCGCTTCAGCGCCGGAGGTCACACCCCAACCGGAAACGGCTTGGTATGGCTGTCAGCGCTGAGCGAAATTCCACTGAACCGTCCCTGCAACAATGACATTAATCCTGTGTACCAGTATCCAACCACAAACAGAATGAGAAAAGGCACGGTGAGGTAGTTCTCATTTTCCACCGCATAATACACGGTCACGGCAAAATATGTGCCGATCAACAATTCCAGCCACGGCACCCATCCCAACCGCCGCCGATACTTGTTGGCTCGCACCTTATCTTTTTTCGATTCCACATGGTACTTGGGCGTACGAGCAAATGCCGTCTTCTTTCCCACCAGCGCTTCCAGTACCGCGCGCGTGTTGGTAATGGTCAATCCAATCCCAAGTGCCATCAGAAACGGAAGATACAAAAGCGCCCGCGGCCATCGGCGGGGAAACAATTCTTTTTGCGAGACCAGATAAAAACTTGAAATCGAAAACGTGGACGCCATGAACAGCGGCAAATCAATGTAGAGCATCTGAAACCAGCCCTGATAAAAGCGAATGATCATCGCCGGCAGCAGCAATACCGAAAGCACAATCATCAGCGGATAGCTCAGGTTCGCGGTCAGGTGATAGCAGGCCTCGACTTTCACGTGAAATGGCTGGTCACTCTTAAGCACACGCGGCAAGACTTTCTTCGCCGTCTGGATCAAGCCCTTGGCCCACCGCGCCTGCTGGGTCTTGAATGCGGTCATCTCAACCGGCAACTCGGCCGGGCATTCCACATCCTGCAGATAAATAAATTTCCATCCCACAAGCTGCGCTCGGTAAGAAAGATCGGTGTCTTCGGTGAGGGTGTCATGCTGCCAGCCGCCGGCTTCCTCGATTGCCCGTCGCCGCCAAACCCCCGCCGTCCCATTGAAATTAAAGAAGACGTTACTCCGCGCCCGTCCCGAGTGTTCGAGCACAAAATGGCCGTCGAGCAGGATGGCCTCGACTTCCGTCAGAAACGAATAATTTCGATTGATGTGCGTCCAGCGCGTCTGCACCATGCCGATCTTCGGATCGGTGAAGTGATGGATCGTGCGCAGCAAAAAGTCCGCCGGAGGCGTGAAGTCGGCGTCGAAGATCGTAATAAATTCGCCGCGCGCAGTGTTCATGCCCTCAGCCAGCGCGCCAGCCTTGTAGCCCTCGCGATTGCTGCGATGGTGATAGGTGATGGGATATCCCTGCGCCGCGTAGTGCTCGACCAGGCCGCGCGCCACCTCCACAGTTTCGTCGGTCGAGTCGTCCAGCACCTGGATGTCGAGCTTCTCCCGCGGATAATCCAACCGGCAAATCGACTGCAACAGCCGCTCCACCACATATTGTTCGTTGAAAATGGGCAGCTGCACCGTGACTCGCGGCAAATCCGCAAAATGCTCCGCCGGTTCCGTGGTGCGGTTTTTCTTGTGCTTGTAATAAAGATAAACCAGCACATAGCGATGCATGCCATACCCAGCCAGCAGGATCAGCACAATGAAATACGGAATCAGCAACGCCATATCAAAGGCATTCGCCTGATACAGGCCTTTAAACGTGGTATCGAGAAAATGCTGGCGAATGTATGGCCCAATGCCCTTCGGCGCCGCAAAAGCGGCAAGTGCGGCGAGCGGATTGGAAAGGCTATTCAGGCTGGAGGTCTCTCAGTCGCGATGCAGGTGCGACTCTGAAACCTCCATTGTACCCGACAGCCGCTACCCCACGAATTACGTAGGCCCGGACGCCTCGTCTGGGCGAGCGAGCGCAGCGAGCCAAAAGCACGGAGCTGCGCTCCTGGGCAGACCAGGGCGTACGCCCCTACGTGTTTATATGTGATGGTTATTTCAGGAGCCGACTGCCCAATCCTTTTTCGCGTACTTTGCGAAAAGGGTGGGCGATGGGATCATTAATGCATCCTGGGACGAGGATATTTCAAACAATCAACAGGGCTGAAAGATCATTAGTCCTCACTCAAAACATCCGCATTCCAATTGGCGGATGCGTTTTCATCCAGGTTTGCATATTACTTCTCAATCGTCTGCCCGCAATGGTCCTTTTCCTGGCTTCGGCAAACAGAAAGTCAGTGAACTTGCTAACATCATCCACGAAATCCTCTGCGATGAATACAGCGGCATCTATTCTTGGCTTAGTGCGTTGGTTCACATAGTTCGTAAGGTGACCTTGTCTAGAACTTCGATGCGCGAGCAGGATCGACCGATCTCGTCCACCGTGGTTTGCCTTTGCGAGTGGATCGGCGAAAAGACTAAAGCTATGGACAATACCACATCGAAGTACGTGATACATCTGCTCGGCGAGATCCAGACTGCCGGAACGGTACCGAAAGCCTGCGTAAGCAGGACACACTTTGAAAAAGGAATTTCGTAGAAAATTCTTGTAGTCCGTTGAAGAAGTAGCTTTGCCAAGCTCGAGCTTTGCGAGAAATTCGAGGAATGAAGAGGCGCAGAGGAACACCCACGGATCACCTCGTTCAGCCAGAGACCTAAGCTCAGTGACTCTATTCTTGAAATACGTCTCCGTTTTCGTCAGTGTCAAGCTCATCAGCTTCGAAAGCTAGTCTCACATCGGTTGAGCAGCTAGAAAGAGCCAGCTAACTCGGCGGCGATCCCAAGAGTCTGCTTTTCGCAGTTTCAAATTCGGCGTCGCTTAAAACTCCTCGTTCCCGCAATGCTGCTAGCTTCTCAAGGTCGTCAATATTAATATTAGGTCCTGTGGACGGTGCCACTACCTTTATGAAATTATGGCCACAAAAAGCACAGAACTTAGAATTGTTTGTGCATCTACCCTCGCAAGCCGGACAGAGTTTCACTCCGGCTGGGAGAGGACCTTGGTTCAATTCTTTCTTGGCCGCAGCAGGGAAAGGCATGGTTCCATCAAGAAACTCATGACCGCAAAAGGCACAGAAGAGGGAATTGATTGTACAACTCCCGCCACACACCGAACAGAATTTCACTCTGGCTGACGCCTTCACCGCTGCGACCGGCACGTGAACCCGGCGATAGGTAATCGTCACTCGATCCGCAGTGCGGCTTCCACCCGCCAAGAGACTGATCCCGCCTGTGAGGGCCGCACCCGTCAGAGTCCTGCCTAGTCGAACATGCCCCGGAAGCCCAGTTTGGTTCACAACTTCCCAACCGTTCGCGATCATCAAGTTAATGTGCTGCTCCATTCCTACCATGCTGAATTGCTCGGACAATCTGCCAGATTTCCCTGTGTATGTGTAAGTCTCA
>CAVRSD010000005.1:0-1133263 GCA_963723765.1 Terriglobia bacterium
CTCATCACTGGAACCAGCACAGGCATCGGCCTGGCGACCGCGCTCACCCTTGGCCGCGCGGGACACAAAGTGTACGCCACCATGCGCAATCCTTCGCGAGCGCCAGAGCTCGGCGAGAGAGCTGCGCAGGAGAAGCTTCCCATCAAAGTTTCGGTGATGGATGTGGACTCGGACAGTTCGGTGAAAACTGCGATTGCGGATATCCAAAAAGACGCTGGCCACATCGATGTGCTGATTAATAACGCCGGCGTGGAACGTAGCGGATCGATCGAAGAACTTCCTCTGTCCGATTTCCGGGCGGTGATGGAGACCAATTATTTCGGGGTCATCCGCTGCATCCAGGCGCTGGCGCCGCAGATGCGCCAGCGCAAGAGCGGATGCATCATCAACGTGGCCTCGGTCGCCGGGCATGTCTCCTGTTCGCCGCTCGCCCCCTACACCGCCTCCAAGTTCGCCCTGGAGGCGCTCAGCGAGGCGCTTGCCCAGGAGATGAAGACATTTAACGTCCGAGTCGCCGTGGTCGAACCCGGAATTATCGACACCCCCATGGCCCGGCGAATCGAAGGTCCAGGAAACGCCTCGCCGTATTTACAGCAACGGCGTTTTGCCCACATGTTTGCAGCGTCACTCAAGAATCCGGCGTCGCCATCGCTGGTGGCAGAAAAGATCCGCGAGATCATCGAGAGCGGAACCTGGCAACTGCGGCATCCGGTCGGGCCAGACGCGGTGCCGTTTCTGGAGTGGCGTAAATCCATGACCGACGAACAATGGGTGGCCCTGAATGCCGCCGACGACGACACCTGGTACAGCAGCATGGAGCGCGACTTCGGCATCGCCATTCGTCCCAAGAACTGAGGTTGAAACTTTCACAATGCCGCATGCGCATCCCGCTTTAGCGCAGGAATCACCCCGTTTCTCAGGCTCGCTTCCCTTTTCTCGGTGACCGCACACAGATTTGTTATGTGGTTACCGTATTTCGCAGGAATGTAGCCCGGCAAGTTGTGGGATCAAGAAATCCTTCCTACCTCTCTAAAGTTTATTTTAGGACTCGCCGATGTTTTATCTTTAACCAGTCAGTCGTTCCTTTCCCCCGCCTATGTTCGATCGAGATGCAAATCAGCCAACCCGATGTGGCCGCATTTTTCCGACCGTCCAGCAGCACTAAAACCGATACCCAACCATTGAGGTGACCATGGCAGCTGCAACCGAGTGGAGATATGAAGCACTCGCACAACAAACCGATGCGTTACGGGTCATCTTTGAAAGCCTGCCATGGGGCGTGATCGTGGCCGATCGGGAAGGCAGACTTCTATTCTCCAATCCCGCTGCGGAAACGATATTGGGACCTGGCAGCGCGGATGTCCTACCCAATACCGGTACAACTCCGGCAGGCTGGTATCTTTCCGACCAGATTTCGCTCATGCCACCCGATGAATTGCCCCTGGTTCGCGCCATTCGCGGGCAGGAGGTTGTCGATGAGCTTATCTTCGTGCGCAATTCTCAACCGCGCCCGGGAGTATGGGTCCGGGTGAACGCGTGGCCCCTCAAAGACTCCGCGGGAGTAATTTCCGGGGGAGTCGTAATGTTTCACGATTTCACCCAAAGCCGCGAGACATTCCAAACCCTGGTACTGCTTTCCCGAGTGGTGGAGCAGACTGCTGACAGCGTTATCCTCACCGATAAGCTCGGCTTCATTCAGTATGTGAATCCAGCTTTCGAAGCGACCACCGGCTACGCCAGAGACGAGGCTCTGGGCAAAACTCCGCGAATCCTGAAATCGGGCCTGCATGATGCGGGCTTCTATCAGCAAATGTGGACCCAGTTTGCTCAGGGGCTTCCCTTCAAGGGAATGGTCATCAACCGCAAGAAGAACGGCGAGCTCTACTGGGCCCAACAGACCATCACATCCATGCGGGATGAAGCCGGACACCTGACCCACTTTGTTTCCGTCTCGCAGGACATCACCAAACTCAGAAAGAAGCAGGAGCAGGAATTCCAACTGCAACTGGCACGCGACGTGCAGCAGCGCTTCTATGCCACCGCACCGGTAATCCCCGGTTTTGATATAGGCGCTTCTGCGCATCCTGCCGACGAGACAGGCGGCGACTATTTTGATTTCATTCCCATGGCCGATGGGTCGCTTGTGATCGCCGTGGCCGACGCCAAAGGACACGGCTTCAGCTCCGCGCTCGTGATGGCACTCACACGGGCTTATGTGCGCTGCTTCGCAGCCATGCAGTTGGAACTTGATGACATTCTGGATCGCGTCAACCAGATGCTGCTAAAAGATCTCGAACACGGACACTTCGTAACTCTGTTTCTCGCTCGCCTGATTCCCGACGACCGAACTCTCGCCTACGCTAGCGCCGGCCACGTCCCCGGCTATATATTCTTCGATACGGGTGACTTAAAGTGCACACTGGATAGTACCGGTCCGCCACTTGGCCTGTTTTCCGACGGCAAGTTCTCGCTCTCCCCGGTGGTTCGCATCGATCCAGGAGGAAGCGCGATGTTGCTCACCGATGGCGTCACCGAGTCATCGACCCCGGATGGTCATGAGTTCGGTTCCGAACGCGTCCTTGACTACGTTCGAACCCATAGTGACGATTCGGCTTCGAACATCGTGAATGGTATCTACCACGCAACTCGATCATTTGTGAAAGGCGATCCCCAGGACGACGACATCACCTCCGTCATGATTAAAGTAGACCGTTAGTAGGGCGGATCGTTAGTGGAGTAGATCGTTCCCGGTAATCCCCCGGAATTGATGGTGCGATGCTCTCGATGTACACTGACCTTACGCGCCCGTAGCTCAGCTGGATAGAGCGCTTCCCTCCGGAGGAAGAGGCCGGGAGTTCGAATCTCTCCGGGCGCACCATTTGTTCGGCAACGTCAACATAGCCCCGTACCTTGTGGCTTCCTGCAGTTCTCTTTCTTTCCGACTTCGCATCGCTTTCCCCGCTAGTTCATCTAATCTTTTATGAGTAAAGTTTTGGCGGTTTCTGTACTGGATTTAGTTGGCATGCGGTCAGGTGAGCCAGCCGGCAGCGCAATTGCCCGGTCGGTTGACTTAGCGCAGCACGTCGAACAATGGGAATACAAACGCTACTGGCTGGCAGAACATCATGCAATTTCCGGGCTTGCTTGCTCGGCCACGGCGGTGCTGATTGGACATGTCGCCGGAGCGACGAAGACGATCCGAGTGGGCAGTGGCGGAGTGATGCTACCGAACCATGCACCTCTGGTAGTGGCGGAGCAGTTTGGAACCCTGGAGGCGCTCTATCCCGGACGAATCGATCTGGGGCTGGGACGCGCTCCGGGCGGCGACGCTCAAACCATGCGCGCGCTGCGCAGGGATTTGCGGCAGACCGGCGATGATTTCCCGATGCTGCTGGAAGAATTGCAGAGCTATCTTGGCCCCGAGAAGCCGGGACAAGCAGTGAAAGCGATTCCCGGCCAAGGCAGCAATGTCCCAATCACCTTGCTGGGATCAAGCGGTTTCAGCGCACAACTGGCGGGCAAGCTGGGGTTGCCGTTTGCCTTCGCAGCGCATTTCGCTCCGGAGTATCTGTACGCAGCGGCACAACTGTATCGCGAGCATTTCCGTCCAAGTGAGCTCCTACAAGAGCCGTACTTGATGGTGGCGGTGCAGGTGATTGCGGCTGAAACTGACGCGGCAGCCCGACGCTTGTTCACGACACCGCAGCAACGCTTCTTGAGATTGATCCGAAATCAGCCAGTTGAGTTGCTGCCTCCGGTCGACTCGATGGAATCACTATGGCAGGACTGGGAGCGAACTGCGGTCGAAAACAGACTAAGTGCTGCTATCGTGGGATCGACCACAACGGTGAAAGTTGGATTGCAAAAATTGGTGGATGACACCGGAGCCGACGAAGTGATCGTAGTGACTGACACCTACGAACATGGTGACAGGCTAGCGTCGTATGAACGGGTCGCGGGCATTGCATCAACGATCAAGGTGAAGCCCACTGAGGCAGTTTTCGGAAATTGATGAAGTATTATCGGCTCAGTCGGCAGCCGCGCCGTTGCCCGGCACGGTAGGCACAACTTCCGGCTCAAGCTTCCGGCGCGAAGACCGGTTGGCAGGAAGGCCGGCATCGCGGATCTTGTACAGCAATGCGCGATAGCTGATGCTCAATGTACGTGCTGCTTGCTTGCGGTTCCAGTGGTGGGCTTGCAGAACTTTCAGAATGATCTTGCGCTCGAGTTCGCGCGTGGCCGCCCGCGTCACTTTCTTCAGAGAGATCGGCCCATCCAGGTTGATTTCAGGACTGTAATATTCAGGCTCGCGGGCCACCAGATCGCTGGCAATGACGTCCTCAGTCCCAGAATGACATAGCGCTTGACCAGGTTTTCCAATTCGCGAATGTTGCCCGGCCAATGGTATTTCTGCAGCACTGCCATCAGGTCCGAAGAAATCGCGCGGGCGCGGCAGTTGTATTTTCGATTGTAATATTCGAGAAAGTAGGTAACCAGGTCTTCGATATCAGCGCGGCGCTCGCGTAGCGGAGGCATGCGCAGGTTCACGACGTTAATGCGATAGTAGAGATCCTGACGGAAAGTTCCATTTTGGACTTCCGTTTCCAGAACCCGGTTGGTCGCACACACAACACGGACTTCCACTTTCTTATCTTCTTGCGCGCCGATGCGGCAGAACTGTCCGTCCTGAAGTAGTTGTAGAAGTTTGGACTGTAAGCCCATGTCCAACTCGGAAATCTCGTCGAGGAAAAGCGTGCCGCGATGGGCCATCTCCACCCGGCCGGGTTTCGTCCCGTAGGCACCGGTAAAGGCCCCTTTCTCGTATCCGAAGAGTTCGCTTTCCAGCAGGGTGCCGGGGATCGCCGGGCAGTTTACCTTCACATAGGGCCCGGTTCGCCAGGGCGAATGGCTGTGAATCATGCGGGCAATAATGTCTTTGCCCGTACCGCTCTCGCCCTCAATGAGCACGGGGACGTTGGCGCTGGCCACTTTGTCCATGCGCTCCCGCAGCGCTTGCATGACCTCGGATTTCCCGAAAACGACCGCCTCGGGCGGCATTTCGCCCAATGCTTGAACCAGGGAACTGACCGGATTGGTTGTTGAAATAGCCATGCTTGTCGCCTGTGACTCCTTACGCAGCTTGTGATGTGCACCCTGAGAGCCAAACTTTTGCGGCTTTCGGGCGCCGACTCGTAAATTATCAATAAGTATTGCTAAATCAGCAACTTACGATAGTTCCGCCGAAGGTAATGGTAACTCGCGTCAGGATTGGGCAGAGGCTCGAGCGATGGGCGGGCCGTGTAGGAAAAACTTTTCACAACGAAGAAGCAACTTTCCTTCTACGAATGTTTCCGGGGGGAAGGGTGATTGAGCAGAGGATGGGTGAATTTCAGGCCCACCAAATGGTACCTCCTCGGTATGGGTCACCCATTTCGTCTGGGCTTGCAAACGGCTGGAAGCTTTCGCGCGAGAGGGTGCAGTAGTTGCCGGCGCGCTGGGGATTTCGAGCAAGACCTGCGAGGAGAGCCGCAAAGAACGCCGCACGGCAATCAGAGCTCCTCCGGCTGAGACATTCCAGGCAGTAGCAAACTCCAGAAACTCCTTGCCATCCTGGTCACGACTGCGGACAAACACCGGGATCGCGAGCGGCAGGCGTGCCCATTTACGGCGTTCAGCTTCTGTCTTTCGTCGCGTCAAATGAACCCCTTAAATCGCGTCTAATCGTTTAACTACAGCACCTTAGGGGCCAAATACCCGGTAAAAGCAGAGAGTTTCCTAGTGAAAATCGGTGTGAGCGAGACATAGCCTGCAATTCGCGGCAAAACCCGCTTCACCGAGTACTTTTATAAATAATCTAATGAAGCATCTCTTCCCCTAAATGTTCATCAAACTCTCACCCTGTCCGAACGTAATTTGACAGGCAAAGGACAAACCGATGACACTCATGAATCGCATTCCAAAGATAGTGTCAAGCGTATGATCCTATTGGATTTAAATGTCTTATAACGAGACCTGCATGGTTCACTGCGAACAGAAAGGATTTTCCCTTTTGTGACTAGTTTCTTGCATTTTTCGTTGACACTCGGGGGAGCGTGTCATAGCATCTTTTTACGACATCATCAGCGCTCTGGTCGATGTTCCCTCCCCGTAGTTCTAATAAAGCCACCAAGTCTCTAACATGGGCCTATCACCAGAAAACGCGTTCGCTTCCCCGGCGCCTGAAACTCAAAAGGTTGCCGCCCAGCCTGCCAAGCAGGCAGTGGCGGAACCATGTGGCAATCCTGCATGTGTTCAGCAATCGAAGGAGTACAGCCAGTTGCGGGAACGATTTTTGCGTACTACCAATGCGCTGGCTTCGGCGACCCACGATCTTAAAACGCCTCTCGCCATCCTGAATGGATATGTCGAGGTACTACAAACTGAAAAACTAGGCGCGGTGAATGAACGCCAGCGTGAAGTTCTGCGCGATATGCACTCGAGCGGTCAACGATTGCAGCACTTCATCCAGGATTTCCTTAGTTACAGCACGCTCGAAACCGGCGAAATGAGAATGCGGTATGAGGCCGGGAACATGAATACCTGTCTTTCGGAAGTCTGCCGCCTGTGGTCGCCGCGGTTTCAGGAACGAGGGCTGGCACTTTACTTCCTGGTGAATGACAAACTCCCGGAATTCTCTTTTGACGCTCCTAAAATTGAGCGCGTGATTTCAAATCTTCTCGAAAACGCTTCCAAATTTACTTCGTCCGGCGGGACGGTTTGGCTGCATGCGGAACCTTACATGTGGGACCGTCGTACGGTGAGTGAACCCGCCGCCGGCACGGATCGCCGCCGTAGAGATCTGAACCAACCGAACTCCGTGAAGGTAAGCGTTTCGGATACAGGACCAGGCATCTCTCCCGAATATCAGATGGAAGTTTTTGACGATTTCTTTCGCGTCCCCCAAACCGAAAAACAGGCCGACGGAATGGGATTGGGTCTTCCCATCGCGCGCCGTTTGATCAACAACATGGGCGGCAAGATTTGGGTGGAGAGTGAAGCCGGAGCCGGCTGCAAGTTCTCTTTCATCATCCCACTCACGCCCGCAGTCAGCGCTGCCAAAGGGAAAAGCTAATGAGCGAGACAGCCAAAATTTTACTGGTGGACGACGAACCAGGAATGTTGCGTTATATCCGTACCCTGCTGGAAGTGGATGGTCACAAGGTCGACACAGCCAGCACTGGGGAAGAAGCGGTCGAGCGTATCCAGAAAGGGATGCATCCCGATCTCGTGCTTCTTGATCTGCTGATGCCGGGAATTGATGGTTTACAGACCCTCGAGCAGATTCGGCAAATTCAATCCGGAATTAAAGTGGTAATGCTTTCCTGCGTCAGTGACACGCGCAAGGTGGTCCAGGCGATTCGACTCGGGGCACAGGATTATCTGACCAAGCCTTTTCAGAAAGCCGAACTGGATAAGGTCATCGATCAATGCCTGGGGACCAACCAGCAAAATTACGGCGGTGAAGTGGAAGAACTGGCCGACGATGTATTTTTCGTGGCTGCCAGCGCAAACATGCGCAAGCTTCGTTCGCAGGCGGCGCTGGTCGCCAATGTCGATATTCCAGTTCTAATGCTGGGGGAAAGCGGCACCGGCAAGGAAGTCATGGCGCGGCTGATTCACAAACTTTCTCCGCGCGCCCATCGTACTTTCCTGAAAGTAAATTGCGCGGCGGTACCGGCTGAGTTGCTGGAAAGCGAATTGTTTGGCTACGAACAGGGAGCGTTTACCGGCGCCAATCATGCCAAGCCAGGCAAGTTTGAAATTTGCAACAAGGGTACGATCCTGCTGGACGAAATCGGAGAAATGCCGCCCAGCCTGCAGGCCAAACTACTGCATGTGTTGCAGGACCAAACATTTTCCCGATTGGGCAGCCGCAGCGTGATCAAAGTGGATGTTCGCATCCTGGCCGCCACCAATATCAACATTCCTGAAGCGCTGGCCAATAAGCGGTTGCGCGAAGATCTCTACTATCGTTTGAACGCTTTCACCCTGCAGATCCCGCCGCTGCGCGAGCGCAAGGAAGAGATTCCCATCCTGCTCAAACACTTTATGTCGCGGATGTCTGAGCAGTACGCGCGCGCTCCGCTGCCATTTTCACCAGAGTTGATGCAGGCCTGTCTGGATTATCCCTGGCCGGGCAATCTTCGCGAGCTGAACAATTTCATCAAGCGCTTTCTGGTCCTGGGCGACGAAAAGCTGGCTATTAATGAACTGCGACCCAAGGGCGACGCCGCTGGGGCGCATTTCGAGCCTGGCACTCGCAGTGCTTCTGATGCCGGCGGAGGCCTTAAATCGGTGGCCCGCGGCGCCAAGGATGAAGCAGAGGCCGAAGCCATTACCCATGCCTTGGAGGCGACCAACTGGAACCGCAAACAGGCCGCCACCTTGTTGCAAATCAGCTATAAGGCCCTGCTCTATAAGATCCGCCAGTACGGCATCGCCCAGGCCAAGAGCCATAAGCTATCAGCCGGGGCCAGCTAAAGCCTTGCCCACGGCTTTTGGCGGATCTTCACGGATAAAGAATCATCCGCGAAAGCAGGAGTAAAGTCCGCCGCTTGGTTTTAGCACATTCCACTTGCCTGCCCACCCGAAAGTCTGCATAATAGTCCGCTCCGCACTGTCCCCCCGGATATTGAGGTCTCATGACATCTCTTTTTCGCATGTCCTATCGTTTTCTGCTGTTGCCGCTGTTACTAGTTCTCGGCGCTCCCTGGGCTACGGCCGCAGATTGGCCTCCTATCACGCCTGAAGAACAGGCAATGACCAGCATTCCAGAACAGCCTGGCGCACCCGCAGTCATCCTCAACCGGGAGGAAACGGACAACGATCTGCTGCATTTTCATTCCACTTACATTCGAATTAAAGTCCTCACCGAAGCGGGTCGCCAGTATGCCGATGTCCAGATTCCCTATGACCGCCATGGGGGAACGATCAACCAAGTTGCGGGAAGAACGGTCCATGCTGATGGCACAGTTATTCCATTCGAAGGCAAGCCCCTCGACAAAGTCATCGTGAAGCAGCACGACTTGCGCTATCAGGTAAAGTCTTTCACCCTCCCGGACGTGCAGGTCGGCAGCATCATTGAATATCGTTATAGTTTCCGTTATCCGGACAACGAATTCATCCAACCCTATTGGGTTATGCAGCGGGATCTCTTCCAAAAAAAGACGTTTTTCAAAAACACTCCCTACGACTTCAAACGTACGAGCATGTCCTTGATTCTGGGAAACGGACAAATCGCCACCGGCTCGAATTGGACATCCTACATGCCCAAGGACCACCAGCCGCAGCTAAGAACTACTCCCGCAGCGTTCTGGATTGATCTCCAAATGGATAATATTCCGGCCTTTGTGGAAGAGCCATTCCAGCAACCAGCCACTTCTTTGAAATGGCGCGTCAATTTTTACTACAACTCCACCAGCAAAGTGGCGGAGTACTGGAAGGATGCCGGCAAGAGCTGGAGCAAGCGGGTCGAGAGTTTCATGGGCCACAAGAACGGCGTGGCCGAAGCGGTGTCACAGACGGTCGCCGCTACCGACACACCAGAACAAAAAGTGCGCAAAATCTATGCTTATGTTGCGAAGCTGGAGAATCAAAGCTACATTCCCTACCGGGCAGAACAAGAGGAGCATACTCTGGGATTGAAATCCAACAGCGGGGCGGAAGACGTTCTTCGGCAACGCACGGGCGATCACGACGACCTGTCACGCTTATTCGTTGCCATGATTCGCGCCGCAGGCATTCCCGCCTGGCTCATGTGGGTCCCGGACCGGAACGAGAACTTTTTTGACGATCAGTATATGAATACAGAGCAACTGGAAGCTGAGATTGCTATTGTCCAGCTCGATGGCAAGGACGTATTTCTCGATCCCGGCACTAAGTTCTGTCCTTATGGCGTGGTCAACTGGCGTTATACCGGCTTACGGGGTTTGCGCCAGAGTGCGGAGAAGGGCGCGGAGTTCGGTGTCAGTCCCGGCTCAGACTATAAGCAGGCAATCACAGTGCGGATGGCTCGTGTGGTCTTGAATGACCGGGGAACCATCGCTGGAACCGTTGCCGTCGCTTTCTATGGAATTGAGGCCATGAACTGGCGCCGTGAGGGCGGTCGAACCGATCAGGAAGGCCGCAAGAAGTTGCTGGAGGATGAAATGAAGAGCTGGCTCCCCGGAAACAGCGAAATAACGCTGACTAAAAACCCTGATTGGGACAACACCGAGCAACCTTTAATCGCGGAGTTCAAAATCAGCAGTCCTATCGCGGTCAGCGCTGGGAAACGCTGGTTGGTCTCTCCCCATATTTTCCAGGTAAACGAGAAAGCCACGTTTCCCGCTGCCCAGCGTACCAATCCCGTGTACTTCGATTATCCGTCGCAGGAGATTGACGAAGTACATGTTGTGATGCCGCCGAACACAGAAATCGAGAGCCTTCCCCCCAATGATTCCGTGAAGCTCGACTATGCGATTTATCAAACACAGCAAAAACAGGAAAGTGCCAATACGGTCTTTTCGCGGCGCGATTTCATTAATGGCGGTGTGATCTTTCCCGTAGCGGAATACAAAACTGTCAAGGATTTTTTTGACAAGGTCAAAGCTGGGGACGACCAGCAAATCATCCTGAAAGCGGCGCCGCATGCTGCGGGAAATTAAAAAAGCGGTTTGGTTGGCTCTGGTTGCCTTCCCTCTGTTCGCGCAGCCATCGTGGGCAGGCGTAAACATCCCAGACTGGGTGCGCCAGTCGGCCGGTCAGCCTCTGCCAAAATATGAGCCGGACACCAATGCGGTCGTACTGTTGGACCAAACTGATTTCACGGTGACGGGACCGGGCGAATATGTGGAACACAGCCGGCATGTGGTGAAAATCTTGCGCCACGAAGGACGTGACGAAGGCTTCCTCGCAGTCGACGTCAGGCAAAAAGAAAAGTTGTTGTCCATCCACGCGTGGGTGACCGATGCCGCTGGCAACGAATATGAACTGAAAGAAAAGGACTTCGCTGAGGCCGGCGCTTCTGAGTACCTTCTCTATGATGACTTTCGCTATCGAAGAGCGCGGGCTCCTGCTGCCGATACTGGCTCGGTGATTGCATTCGAGTACGAAGTAAAGCGCCATGCCTGGCTGAACCAGCTTCACTGGTTTTTTCAAGAACCCATTCCGGTTCGGGAAGCGAACATGACTTTACAGCTCCCGGCAGGGTGGGAATACAAGACGGCATCCGACGGTGTGGCCGCAGTCGAACCACTAAAGAGCGGAGAGAACCGGTGGACCTGGACAGCGCGAGACGTCCCTGCCATCGATCACGAAGCTCTGATGCCCGCGTTCTGGGCCGTTTCCGGACGTATGGAAGTCGCATACTTTGGAAGCGGCGACGGTGGAACAAAGTCTGGATCATGGAACGCTTTAGGCAATTGGTACACCGGCCTGATTGCAGGTCGCCGCAATCCCACTCCGGAATTATCGGAAAAAGCCCATCAGTTAACTGCTGGGAAGAACAGTTTTGACGAAAAACTAAAGGCGCTCACAACTTTTCTTCAATCCGAAGTGCGTTATGTGGCAATTGAAATCGGCATCGGAGGCTTTCAGCCCCATCCAGCGGGAGACATCTTCCACGCCCGGTATGGCGATTGCAAAGACAAAGCCACATTGCTCAGCAGCATGCTGCAGGAGGTGGGAATCAAATCCGAGTATGTTCTTATCCATACCGAGCGTGGGGTTGTGCATCCCAACTTGCCATCCAACTTTTTCGACCACGCCATCCTCGCGATAGAGTTGCCCTCAGAGGTCAAGACCGACGCCTACTACAGTGTTGTGACGGCCCAGACCGGTAAGCGGTACCTGATTTTTGATCCTACCGACGAGCAGACTCCGGCTGGCGAGTTGCGGGCACAATTGCAAAATACTTATGCCTTGTTAGTCACGGATTCCGGCGGAGAATTGATTCATATACCATTATTTTCGCCGGACACCAATCTCCTGACCCGCACCGGCCATTTCACCCTGAGTTCTGACGGATCCCTCGGCGGCGACGTCATGGAAGATCGTAGTGGCGATCATGCGTCAGCGGCGCGATGGGACCTGGTTTCCGATACCCAACAACAGCGTTCGCAAAAATTGGAACACCGATTGAGCCGGTCACTTCAAGGTTTCACGGTGCAGAGCAGTGATATCCAGCATCTGGGACAGATCCAACAGGACCTGATTTACAAATATAAGTTCACGACGCCCCAGTACGCGCAGATTCGGGGACCATTGATGCTGGTGAGGACGCGCGTCCTGGGAGAGAAAAGTGATCCTGTCGAACAGGAGCGCAAACCCCGGCGCTACCCCATCGAGTTGAGACGGACATCGCGCGAGACCGACACCTACGAAATCGAAATCCCTCAGGACTACAAAGTGGACGACATCCCCGACCCGGTCAAAATCGATGTAGGTTTCGCCAGCTATCAAAGCAAAGTGGAAATCGAGGGGTCCAAGATTCGCTATTGGCGGGAATATATCGTGCGGGACATGAGCGTGAATCTCGATCACATCGCGGACTGGCGCAAGCTGCAGGGAGTGATTGGGGCCGACGAAGCTGCCGCCGTGGTGCTCAAGCGCATACCGTAAACCGAACTGCCACGCAAAGCCCTCCTCTTATTGCACGATCAACTGGATCGGAGTGGTCCGCGTTATCGTGCCCGATACCGCATTCACCGTGATCGTGTACGTACCAGCGGGTGTTCCCGTCGTGGTCGTTACACTGCTGCTGGATCCACAACCGGCCTGGAACAGAACAAGCGCGAAGAACCCGGCCAGGATCAAACCCATCAGCACCCGTCGTCTTGAGGACGTCTTGCCACCAATTCCTACACCGATCAAAGCTAGTCCGCTCACCGGGAACCATAGTGCATAGAACGGCCCACCGTTCCGCCGCAAGCCAGTCGTCGTGGTCACTCTCGCCTGGGTCGTGATCACAAGGTTGCGAATCTGCGGTCCATTGTTGAGGTTCGTGATATCCGACCCGTCGGTGAAAGTACAGGAACCCAGTGACGGTAAGCCCGAGCCGCAGCTCAAGGTGACGCTATTGGGAATGGCTCCAGTCGGTGTTACCTGGATCTTGTATTGGGCCGGGGTTCCCGCAGGCACCGGGACAGATGTAGGACTGCCCGGAGCTGGGGCCACCGAATAGTCATTTACGACTACAGTCGGGCTGCTCGTTGGCCCTATCGTCGGGGCGCTTACGTAGCCGCTGTTGCTGAGGGATGGCCCTAAGGTTGGGGTCAGAGTCACGGTCACGGTGGCAATCCCACCAACGTCCAGAAGCCCGATAGCGCAGGAGACGCTCTGGCTCGCAATCGAACCACAACTTCCTGGACTTGCGGTTGCTGATACAAAGGTGGAGTTGTTGGCGGCCAGAAGATCGGTAAAAATCACCCCACTCGTCGGATCCGTGGAAGTGTTGGTAACTGTGTACTTGAAGGCCACGGCGTTCCCGACTCCCACTGGAGTCGGAGTACCTACCGATGTTGTGACCAGCCCATTCGAGACCGGAATTAGTTTAGTGACAAAGGCGTCGCTGGGACCTTGCAGATGAGCCTGAAAAGGAGTTAGCGTGGGAAAATCCGCCGAGGACGTCTCGCCTGTCAGATAACTATTACTCTGAAAATCCAGTGCTACCCCGGTTCCAATGTCAATGCCGGAGCCTCCCAAATAGCTGCTATAGGTGGTGGGGGTTGTGGTTGTGGTCGAGGTCGTGGTGGTATCGATACGGGCGTAAAACGCGTCTGTGTTTCCGCCATATCCAGATAGCTGGGGAGTCCCGGAGGTTGGAAAGTCCGAGGACTTCGTCAGACCTGCGATCCGCGCCCCCGCAGTCGTGTCTGCAGCAATAGCCAGACCGACGTCATCTAAACTCCCACCCAGGTACGAAAAATAGCTCAAGGTCACACTGCCAGGAGTGGTTCCCGTTATAACCGGTTGCACGAACTTGGCCACAAAGGCGTCCGAATGTGTAACTGCTGGACAAGGGGAAGGAGGAAGAGCAGGCAGGGGGGGATTCGGCATACCCGGACAAGACTGGAAGGGCGTAATGAGATCGGTACTGGGGAGAGGAATGTCGCTGGAAGTCGTAGAACCGGTCATATAGGCGGTGTGGCTGGTGTCTACAGCGACTCCATAGGCTACATCTGAGCCGTTGGTGCCGCCGAAATAAGTTGCATAGTTCACCGTAAAGTCAGAACCGCAATTGGAGTTCGTGGGTACCGCGAACTCTGCGAGCCAGGCATTCGTTCCAGCCGCGCTGGTTAGCGTTCCCTGATAAGCATTCGCCAACGGCACCATGTCGGTATAGTTCGTGCCTGCCGAAACATACGCGTTGCAATTGGTGTCCACCGCGATGCCGCCACCGATCAGCGGTGGGAGTTTCTCCGACATTTACAGCAGTGCCGCCCATGTAGGTGGAATAGAGCAAACCAAGCGATCCGGCCTTAGTCGGATCAAGCTTGGACAAAAAGAGCTCGATCGTTCCCGGCGGAATAAACCCGTTCAGAGTCGACCAGGAATTTGGCGTAGTCGGAAAGTCGGTGGAGGTGGTGGTTCCGGTCACGTAGATTTTGCCGAGCGAATCAATAGCCACTCCAGAAGCGCTGTCGACGCCACTGCTTGCCAGGTAAGTGGAGTACGCGAGGTTGGCGCCCGAGTTGAGCTTGGTAACGAAAACATGGGTGCCACCCGTTGGAGTGGGGGTCAAGCCATTCAAAGTGGGGAAATCAGTGGAAGTTGTCGTTCCAGACACATAGACGTTAAACCCGGCGTCTACCGCAATTCCCGCGGGATAATCAAGATCGCTGCCGCCAAGATAAGTGGCAAAGACCAATGCCGAAGCTTGGGAATTGAACTTGGCAATAAAAACGTTGGCAGTTCCAGTTTTGTGTCCGAGAACTCCCGGCTGAGGCGGAAAATCGGTGGATTCCGTCGAACCGGCAATGTACGCGTTCAGCCCGGAATCAACCGCGATCGCAGGGCAGCCCGGAGTAAAATCACGACCCGTAATCGCGGAACAACTTTCGGCGCTGGTGCCGCCCAGATAGGTCGAGTAGGTGAGTTGAGGATCAATGATAAGCGTCCGGCTGCGGTCATAGTCACCAAGATCAAACCCCACCTGATCTTTCGCCCGCAGAACGAACTTGCCTGAAACCAGGTGCTGCTCCTCACCCATCTTCTGATAAACCCGCGGCGCTTGCAGTTCGACATTGCCGACGCCCGTGGCGAGCACTAGATTTCCGCGATCGTCGATGCGCAGCTTGTCCGATCCCCGAAACCGCAGGTTCACTTGCTTCGCATCCGCGCCCGGCGCAACTTCGAAGTCATATTCCAAGCGTCCCTGATTGCCGTAGTACACCAGGTCAACTCCGGGATAGACATTGTCGTAGCGGACACGCGCAAACTGGGGCACGTCGCGATGCCACTTCTTCGGATCGTTCCCGATGAAGTAATTGCTTTTGCCCGGCAGTTCGTCAGTCCCGACGACGGCCACATTCTTATTGGCGCCATCCAGAGCCATACTCACTGCAAAAGCGTCTTTGGTCGACGACTGGATCTTCAGTACAGCTTCATCGGAGGTCAGAAACAGCCCATACCCGCTGCCGCGCGCCAGAAATTTCACTTTGGAATCGGTTTGTCCCTGGTTTGCCTCGAAAATAAGAGGCAAATGGCTGTAAGCAACCTGGATCTGCTGACGGCTCGTTGTCGATATGGAGGAGGTCGTGGAAGAAGGATTCGAAGCGAGACTGGGGGAATGGCCGGTATGATTCCTGACGGCAAAGCCCGGCTGGGGTGCGCGGGCGTCCAGTCCAAGAAGGACACCTCCGGCGACCGCCAGCAGCGCAAGCCCCACCAGACCGCGGCTCCGCGAAAACTCCCTACCCAACCCAAGGCAATTCAATCTCACGAGCTCCTCCGAATCCTGATTTCATGGAGAAAAAGAAAACGGCGCACGAACAGCATTATCCACTCGCGGCCATCGTAGCGGTATGCGTAACGGTCACCAAAAAATGAGCGTAAAAGTAATTAACTACTTAAACATCTGACGGATAGCCTGTCAAGGTGCGAGCTATTCCCTTTCGCTCTGAATTGGTCAGATGCGCGGTCCGCCAAGTCGAGATGCCGCTTGGCCAAGCAAATGTTTTCATCCTCACAGTAAAAGCGTACCGAAAGACCTCGAAGACGTCGGGAATGATTGCTATAGCAAATTCCTCAAGCACGCTCGGTCATGTCGCATCGAGCTTCTTCGAGCACATTAACGGAATGAGTTCCCAGGATTTTTGGCTTGCAAATGACTGATAATTAAGTTAATTCTGAGACGCGGCTTATCCTGCGGGTTACATATTCGTATTTCCCGGGGTCGCGGGAAATACCATAGCATCAAACTTTAGCGATGCTTCCAGAACAACAAAGCATATCGGAACCTTCCCCGGAACGACGCACCATGCGGCGTTTCGACATGCGCCTTCCCGCGATCATAAAATTGGCGGAAGCGGCTGTCGGCACAGCCGACGAAATGCCTGGGGTAGAGATTCTGACCGAAACCCAAAACGTCAGTGCTCGCGGCGTATTCTTCTACGCAGACCGCCCCCTTACTCAAGGGACTCGCATCGCCGTCACCCTGACTTTTCCACCTCACATCACACTCACCGATCCGGTGCGGGTTCGTTTCGTAGCTCGCGTGGTCAGGGTTGAGGCACCGTTGCCGGTGTCCCGCATTGGCATCGCGGCGCTCATCGAAGAATACGAATTCCTGCATTCCAACCCGGGTATGAATTTTATGAATATGGGAACTGCGAGTAGCTGATCGAGCTTTCGGTTCTAGGCTTTACGGTTCAACTCTTCCTTCTTCAACCCTTGAATCTCGCGCTGCAGACGTGCATAACGACTTGCCAGGATGCCCAGGTACGTCATGTGAATGGTCCAGGTCGCGATGTAGGCGGCACAAAGATAGGGATTCATCATCAACTCCGAGGCTCAAGCAAAGATTCAAGGGCTTGCGCGGCTTCCACTTGCCGTTGCAAAACTTCCAGCCGGTAGCGTAACCAGCACACCAGTCCCGCAAAACAAAGAAAAGCCAGCCAATTGATCAGCAGCCAATGAAGCATGCGGGGATCAATTGCCCCTCCTCCGCCAATAACCGGCTGAGGATGCTGGGTGCGAAAGAACCAGATGGAAAAATA
Source organism: Terriglobia bacterium (assembly GCA_963723765.1). Lineage (GTDB taxonomy): Bacteria > Acidobacteriota > Terriglobia > Terriglobales > Acidobacteriaceae > DATBAX01. The sequence continues at coordinate 17,238 of CAVRSD010000005.1, forward strand.
GACCAGCGGGATATCAAGCGCCCCGAAAATGGCCAGCGCTGCAGCCAGACGTGCGGTCTGACTGCTATTCGAGAAACGGCGGAGCACCAGATAGCTGACATAGATGAGCCACATCACCAGCGTGGAAGTCAGCCGAATGTCCCCCGGAGCCCACCAGATTCCCCATACTGGCCGCGCCCAGATCGGCCCGGTGACCAGCACAACTGTACAAAACACAACACCGACTTCGGCGGCGACCAGAGCGAGAATGTCGGTTCCCTGCTCCGAAAAATATTTTCTGATTGCGAAATAGATCCCCGTGATGGCAAGACCCGTTGTCATCACTGCCGAAGGCTCAATCCCGTATGGAAGTGGACGAATAACGACAGCAGCGATGCATGCGGCAACTCCCACCGCGATAGCAATCCATTTGGCGATGCTATCCGCTCGATCGTTGGGACGAACCAGATATAGGATCGACGCCACAAAGTTGATAAAAAACAGCAGAAATGCAGTCCAGGCGGAAGGAACGTGATAGTAGAAAATTCGCTGCACATCGCCCATGGTCTGTTCCGTAGGCGCGGAGATTAATGCTCCATGCAGCGCATAGCCCAGGAACAGCACCGTGAGGATCGCGAGGATGGGGAAGGCTCGTTTCATTTTGTAAGTCTTAAGTCCGCCACGGATTTGCGCGGATCTTCAAGGATTAAATATCCCTTTTCGTTACAGACCGTGGCCAATAAATTATTATTCTGCGCCCAGCACCACTTCGAACAAGAGCAGGCCCGCGATGGTAAATACTACATCGTAAGTGCCGAGCAATACGATCCAGAACCTGGCAGAATCTTCTCCTGTAAGAATATTGGTGGTTGCGTTCACCATCGCGAGCAATGCCGGGATGGAAAGCGGGAATAACAGCAACGGCAACATGATCTCGCGGCTTCGGGTGCGAACCGACATAGCCGCGAAAAACGTCCCATTCACGACCAGCGCCCAAGTGCCGAGTAAAGCCACTGGAATCAACTCCCATGCGGGTCCAAGAGCGCGCAGATTGTAGAAGAGAATGAACAGCGGCGTCATCAGCGCTTCCAGTACGCTCACGAAAATAAAATTTCCCAAAACTTTCGCGAGAAACAACGAATTCGCCGGAGCTGGAGAAATACGGTAAGCATCCAGCACTTGATTGCGGAGCTCCCGTGCCCAGGTCTGGTTCAGCGCCGTCACTGCGGCAAACAGAAAAGCCACCCAAATCAAGCCTCCCGTAATCCGCCGCGATTCTTCCGCCAAGGGATCGAAGGAAAAGCTGAAGATCACCACAATGAGCAGAGCGAAGAACAGCATGGAGTTGATGGCGTCTTTGGAGCGCCACTCCAGGCGGAGGTCTTTGGCGAGGGTAGCTCGGACAATGCCCGAAAGATGGCTCATCGCGCTTGCTCCGGATGCGGCGAATGAGTGCGCTCGACAAGCTTGCCAGCTTCCATCCACACAAATTCGTCAGCCGTACCTTCGAGCAATCCGGCTTGATGCGTAACCACGAAGATCGTCTTCCCGGCGTTCCGCATTTGCGCCAGCAAACCCACCATTTCCCGCGCCGAACGGACATCCACATTAGAAAACGGTTCGTCGAGCAGCAGAATTTTGGGATCATTCAGCAAAGCCCGGGCCAGCGACATTCTCTGCCGCATGCCTTGCGAGTATTGTCCAACTGGCCGTTCCATAGATGGATCGAGATGAACAGATGCAATCACCTTCGCACACCGCTGATCGTCTGCAATCCCATACAGTCGTGCGAAATAACGCAAGTTCTCCATGCCGCTCATCTCGTCATAGAGTAACGAGGGATGCGCCATGTAGCCGATCTGCCCACATACACTGCGAATGTTCATTGGATCCCAGAATCGAAATTTTTCCCTGTGTCGGTTGAGTCAGGCCAGCAAGCGCCCGCAATAATGTAGTCTTCCCAGCCCCGTTGTCGCCGAGAATCGCATACAGCTTGCCAGAAATAAATTCTGCGTTCACCCCGCGCAGGGCGGCGAAGCGTCCGAACTGCTTAACGAGATTGGTGACACTTACGATGGACTGCGTGGCGCTGGCGGATTTGGTATCGGTCAGGGACAATGGGGAAAGTCACGGATCGCTTTGGGCTGTAATTTCTGGTCTGAGTTTACCGGAGGCGAGCGATCTATGCATTCTCTATAAAATTCTCTATAAAAAGGAGACTCCGACCTGGCTGCATTCTTCTTTTGCGTGCGACTTCCAGCTTATGGGAAACTTGACGCATGAAGAAACCCTTTCTCCGCGTCACTAAATGGCTCAAGGATATTCCCGTGGAGGGCGCATGCACGTCCTGCGCGGATTCCCAGTTCAAAGTTGCTTCAACCAGTCATCGTCCAAACCGCGAAGAATACCAGAAGCTACTGCAGCGGGAATTTGACCATCACGTCAAAGCCGTTCACGAGCCACAAAACACGCAAGAGTGGAAAGCGGATCGCTACGCAGAACACGCCCATTTTGTCCCCACCCTGGGACAGGCAGTACTTGACTTGCTCAATCCCCAGCCAGGAGAGCGCATTCTGGACCTCGCGTGCGGGGACGGAGTGCTTTCCGAAAAGATCAAGGACCGGGGAGCAATCGTCGTGGGCGTCGATGCTTCAGCAGACATGATTGCGGCCGCGAAAGGACGTGGCATTGACGCCCGAGCGATGGACGGTTTCAACCTCACCTTCGACGCCGAATTCGATGCGGTCTTTTCGAACGCTGCCCTGCACTGGATGAAACGTGATCCCAGCGCGGTTGTAGCTGGCGCACGGCGAGCTCTCAAACCGGGAGGAAGGTTTGCCGGAGAAATGGGTGGCCATGGCAACGTAGCCGCCATCACCGTCGCATTACTTGCGGTGATGGAACGTCGAGGTGTAACTAATGCTGCGGCGAGTAGTCCGTGGTACTTCCCTACCGTCGATGATTATCGCGCACGGCTTGAGCAGGGGGGATTCACTGTGGAATACATCGAACTGATCCCACGCCCCACGCCCCTTCCCACGGATATGATGGGATGGCTGAAGACTTTCGGCATGCCCCTCATAAAACTATTGCCGCCAGCTGATCAGTCCACCGCGTTGGAGGAAGCCGTCGAGCTTCTGCGTCCGGCATTGTGTGACGAAAAGGGACGGTGGACCGCCGATTACATGCGGCTGCGTTTTCTGGCTCGGGCAGGAAATTAAATCGAAACAGGACGTTTGAGCGATCACTAGTTAGACACAGCACTAGCACCGCTGCTCTGTACTTCGGTCACACTCTTAACTGGTTCACTTGCAGGCATTCCGTTCGCGGGAGTTGCGGGGGCCGGCGCGTACTTCGATGCGCACTTCGCCTGCAATGCCTTGGCGTGGAAAACGCCATCGCGTCCATAGCTTCCATCGGCTAGCGCCTGGGCATTGTCTTTGAAAGTATCCGGCGGGGGTTCGCTGCCGCTGTAGGCGACGGCCAGAACCTTATCGCCCTCTACCAAAGTGAAATCCACCTTCGGCCCATTCCGTCTTATCGAACCGGGCTGAACGTTTCCGGCCACACGTAGCCGTTTGGTATAGGCGCTGTCACCCATCCTTTGCAACTCTTTGATGGTGACGTAGTAGCTTTTGCTTTCCTGCACGCCGGTATAAGCCAAATACGCCAGCGAGACGAGAATTAGCGCCGTTGCGCCGCCGAACTTCAGATATTTGCTGGTTTCGTTGGACATCAATCGCGTTCCACCGCTATCAAAACTCTACGCGCCGCCATTCGAAGGGTCAAGTAATTAGCCGTTTGCAGACGGCAGGTTACCTACGGATGAGCCGGCAGCGAGTTCATCCGATAGAATGAAAGTACTTTCATAGACTTGAGGCTTTCGATCCATGATTCATCCCTGGCACGACGTTACCCCCGGCGATAAACTGCCACACGAGTTTCAAAGCGTGGTGGAGATTCCCTTTGGCTCCAGTGTGAAATATGAACTGGATAAAACCAGCGGCCTCATCAAGCTCGACCGCGTACTGTATTCGGCTGTCTACTATCCCGCCAATTATGGGTTCATCCCACAAACCCTGGCTGAGGACGACGATCCACTCGACGTGCTGGTGCTATGCCAGGAAACCGTGGTCCCTCTAACCATCATCCACTCGCGCACCATCGGCGTCATGACCATGATCGACGGCGGCAAGAAAGATCACAAGATCATTGCCATCGCCACCGAAGATCCGGAGTTCAACTCTTACCGTGAGGCCGCCGAAATGCCGACCCATCGCATGGTAATGTTGCGGCGCTTTTTTCAAGACTATAAGCAGTTGGAAGGCAAAGCCGTCGAAGTGGATGAAATCCGGCCCGCGGCGGAAGCGTATCCCATCATCACGGATGCGTTGGCCCGCTACAGCGAGCAGCGGAGAAAAGGGTTCATTACGAAATCCGCAGAATAAGAAAATCTGCTAGAAGTGGTCTTCGATTTCCGGGATGGGATTTATCTTCTGCCCGAGCACGGCAAGCCCTCGCGCTTGGATAATACGGTCCCAAGGTCCAGCCTGCCAGTTGTCTTTCTTCTTTTCATCGTGGATCCAAGGCGGAAGCGTGATGAACAAATTTCGCGCAATCGACTGGGCATAAGGTTCGTACAGGGTTCGTAGGTAAGACAATTTCTGTTCGAACTGGGCCCCCTCGCCGAGTTTCACCCCGCGTTCCATCAAGGTTTTCCGCAGTTGCACCATTTGCGCCTCCGGCAACCGGTCCGGGAAATTGGGGTCGTAGCGCGCATTTACCACTTGCGAAAGATCCACGACGGCATGGCGCGCAATTGCGTAAGTCAACTTGGCCTGGTCGCTGCGAAGACCATCCACACCCGCGATGACCAACGCACTGGCATCGAGGACCGTAGTCAACGCACCCAGCCAGGATTGATTGTTGTGCTGGGAACGAAAAAAACTGAGCGCGGGATAGGACAAGTGACTTTCCAGCACTTCAGCAGCCCAGCGCTCCCAGTCACGAAAAACGCCATCCAGCACATCCTGCTGGGTGGATTTACCCATGCGAGACAGAAGTTCGGACGCCGTGGACGGGGAACCGGCGCGCTCATCCAGCATGGAGATTTCGATTTCCCGTCTCGAAAAAGAAGAGTAGATCGTCGGAATATAGCCAATGACCGTGCCCAGAAAACCGAATCCCATGCCGGCTTCCAACACGGCCAGGAATCTTGCCACCCCAGAAGCGGGCACAATGTCGCCATATCCAAGCGTAAAGAAAGTTTCCCCGCTGTGATAAATCAGCAGGTAAAACGTCACCGGCTGCCCATTCAACTGGACGTGATCGCCAGCTCCATACTGGAGCAGGGCAAAGCCGAAGATCAAACCGCTTGCCCACAATGCCAACAGAAAGATCAGTGACAGAGGTCCGAAGTAGCCCAAAAAATTTTCCCGCCGGCCGGGCGCGTCAATGTAGCCGGCGATTCTGCGCCAGGGCAGCCAGGTGCGCCGGTAAAATACCCGGCTCAGCCGGAATTCTTTTCGGATTCTGCGCGGCAGCACAACGGTTTCAAACGCGTCCAGCAGAACGAGAACGACGGTAAAAATGCCGAAAATAGTGGACAGGATGTGCATAGCCCGCGCACAGATGAAAATGGGATAGTAGCAGATTCTAGTGGAGGCTCACGGTCGCCTAATGAGCACCAGCCAGCGAGATAGTCTTCCCGGTAGCGGCGGAGCGCCGCGCCGCGTCGAGAATCTCGGAAACGATCACGTTGGTTTCGAGAGACGAAGGCGAGTCCGGCGTTGCTCCATCCAGAACGACCGCCCTCAAGAGCGACAAGGAATTGTCAAACGGAGGAGCAACCGGCTTGGCCGTTACCTGCTCTTCGTCTTTTCCCTTCAGCCGAATTCGCACATCGTCACTGCGGACAGTCATCACGTAGCCCGTCTGTCCGTAAACTTCCATATCCTTACGGCCGAACGGCCAGTTCCATGAGGCCTGGATGATCGCCTGCGCCTTGGGATAAGTCAGAATGATCGTAGCTTCGTCATCCACTCGCGGATAAATATCCGGCTTGATTTGTTGGGTCACCGCGGTTACCGAAGTGGGGCGCTGACCATCCATCAGCCAGGTCATCAGATCGGCGCCATAGCAGCCAAAATCATAGAGCGCGCCTGCGCCATCGAGTTTGGGATCGGTGAGCCACGCGAAAAATTCTGGACCGACCCCAATTTCCTTCGGACCTTCATGGCCATCGTGGATCACAACCTTACGAACGTCTCCGATGGCCTTCTCATGAACCAGATCGTAGGCAGCGTGGTCGCTGCGATACCAAGTGGTCTCGTAATTCACCAGTACCTGGATGTTCCCTTTATGCGCGGCGTCCGCGATGGCATGCGCGTCTTCGGCACTGACTGCCAGCGGCTTTTCCATCATGACGGGGACGCCGTGACGGGCGCAAATCTCCACGACCCGCCGATGGGCATAGGTGCTGGTGTAAGCCAAAACGGCTTGCGGATGCGTCTTTTGCAGCATGTCGTCCAAGTCGGCGAATAACAGGCTACGGTCGATGCCGAATTGAGTGGCATAATGCTCCGCGAGTTGCTGGTCGGGTTCGGCAATCCCGACAAGTTGAAGGTCAGGCCGATGCAGCGAATTCCGGAAAAAGCCAACCACATGGCCGTGGACTAGCCCCGCGATTGCGATCCTTAGCGGCGCAGTCGCGGTAGTGGTTTGCGCGCTGGATGCGGTTAAAGTAATGAACAAGAAGGAAGCGAGGATGGCGGAATAGAATTTCATTTTTGCGGCCTAAAAGCTGCGGCGGGAATGGTAGCAGATTTTTGGGGTAAGACTTATGGTGTGGCCCGGGCGCTCGTCAACGCATTCTGAACTGCCTGCAATTCTTTCAAAAGCCCGCGCAACTTGGTGGAATCCAGTGCATTCGCCCCATCGGACTTGGCTTCCTTGGGATTATCGTGCACCTCTAGAAACAAGCCGTCGACGCCGACCGCGACTGCCGCTCTCGCCAGCACGGGGATGAACTCTGGCTGTCCGCCGCTTACGGCGTGATCGGTTTCGGCAGAAGCCGAAGGCAGTTGGACGGAATGAGTCGCATCGAACACCACCGGTGCAAATTTGCGCATGATGGCCAGCGACCGCATGTCCACAACCAAATTGTTGTAGCCGAAACTTGATCCGCGCTCGGTGAGAAAAACTTTGTCATTGCCGGCGGTTCGGCACTTTTCCACTACGTGCTTCATGTCCCATGGCGAGACAAACTGGCCTTTCTTGATGTTTACTACCCGATCGGTCATGGCGGCGGCCACAACCAGATCGGTTTGGCGGCAAAGAAACGCGGGGATCTGCAAAATGTCGGCAACTTCGGCGACTTTGGCGACGTCATGCACGTCGTGCACATCGGTCAGCACAGGTACGTGGATTTCGTCCTTCACTTTTTGCAGGATACGCAGGCCTTCAGCCAGGCCGGGCCCTCGAAAACTGCGAATCGAAGTCCGGTTAGCCTTGTCGTAGGAAGCTTTGAAGATGAACGGAATATTCAACGCGCGCGTTATGCCCTTGATGACTTCAGCCATGAACAGCGCATGCTTTTCGCTTTCAATCACGCATGGCCCGGCTATCAGGAAAAGATCACCCGAGCCGATCCGGACATTGTCAAGTTGGAAGGAAGTCGTCATTACTTTTTACCGCCGAGAACACAGAGGTCGCCGAGAAAAACCTCAATGAATTTCTCGGCGTGTTCCGCGGTCCCGGCGGTAGATGGCATCTTTATCTCTTTCCTACGTTTTCCGGCCGGTGGAACATTTCCACTGCTGCCGTGCCCTTTTCCGTCCGCCGTTTCTCTCCATGCTCAAAAGCAGCGCCCACAAATGCTTTAAACAACGGATGCGGCTCGAGCGGCTTCGACTTGAACTCGGGATGGAACTGGCAGCCGATGAAATGTGGATGGTCAGGTAACTCGATCATCTCCACATAGGTTCCGTCAGGGGTCGATCCGGAGATGCGCAATCCCGCCGCAGTCAGCGTCCCTTCATACTCACGGTTGAATTCGTAGCGATGGCGATGACGCTCGCTGATTTCCGTCTGGCCATAAATTTTGTACGCCAGCGTGTCTGGCTCGATCTTGCAAGGCCACGCGCCCAGGCGCATGGTTCCACCAAGTTCTTCGACGCCACGCAATTCGCGCAGTTTATAAATCACGCGATGAGGGGTGGCAGGATCGAATTCGCTGGAATTGGCATCTACCAGCCCGCAGACGTTGCGGGCATATTCGATGCAAGCCGTCTGCATCCCCAAACAAATGCCGAAGTAGGGAATTTTATTCTCGCGAGCAAATCGGATGGCGCGCAACATACCTTCGATCCCGCGCTTTCCAAAGCCTCCCGGCACCAGCAAGCCATCATAATTCTGCAATTGCTCTTCGCAGGCGCGCTCCCCGGATTCCAACCCTTCCGCTTCAATCCAATTGACCTGCAATTTCAGGTTGTGGGCGAGCGCTCCATGCACCAGAGCCTCTTTCAACGATTTATACGAGTCCTCGTATTCCACGTATTTACCGACAATGCCGATCGTGACTTCGCCTTTCGGGTTATACGTCTTGTGCACGATCTCTTCCCAGCTCTTCAGGTCACGCTCTTTGGCTTCGAGGTGCAGGTATTTCAAGATCAGCGTGTCGACGCCTTCACGCGCGAACACCACTGGCACTTCGTAAATGGAAGCCACATCTTTGGCTGTAATGACCGCCTCTTCCTCCACGTTGCAGAACAGCGCAATCTTTCCCTTAATGTCTTTGGAGAGAAACCGGTCGGTGCGGCAAAGTAGAATATCGGGCTGAATTCCAATGCTCAGCAACTCCTTCACCGAGTGTTGCGTCGGCTTGGTCTTAAGCTCCTGCGCGGCGGCAATGAAGGGCACCAGTGTGACATGTACAAACATGGTGTGTTCGCGTCCCAGTTGCTGGCGCATCTGGCGGATGGCCTCCATAAACGGCAGCGATTCGATGTCGCCCACCGTGCCGCCGATTTCGACGATGGCGACGTCCACATCCTGCGCCACTTTTTTCATCGCAGCTTTAATTTCGTTGGTCACGTGCGGGATGACCTGCACTGTCTTTCCCAGGTAGTCCCCGCGGCGCTCTTTCGCAATGATCTGTTCGTAGATGCGGCCCGTGGTCCAGTTGTTATCGCGGGAAAGCTTGGCATGGGTGAAGCGCTCGTAGTGGCCGAGATCGAGATCGGTTTCGGCGCCGTCGTCGGTGACGAAAACTTCGCCATGCTGGAAGGGCGACATGGTACCCGGATCGACGTTGAGATACGGGTCAAACTTCATCAGGTTAACTTTGAGTCCATGGCTTTCCAGCAGGCAGCCAATCGAGGCTGCGGCCAGTCCCTTGCCCAAGGAAGACACAACCCCGCCAGTCACAAAGATGTACTTTGCCGACATTGATTCCTCACCTTAAATTGTCTTTGGAATTTAGTGCAGGATGGGTGCACAACCAATTATGCCAGAAAAACTCGGCGAAGCAAACTTGAAAAAGAGTCAGGTATTCAGCACTCGGGAACCGTTTTTGCACACGAGTAAAAATATATCAGGCTATGAGGTGTCTAAAACTGTTATGAAAGACCAGCTAGCGTGATAATGATGTCAATCATGGTTAGAATCAAACCCAGAGCGCGAATTTCCTTGCTGGGAATTGCCGCGGCGATGTTTGTTCTATGGTTTGCCTCAGCCGCATTAGGCCAGCAAACCGCCAGGCGCCTCATCCTTAAAGACGGCTCCTATCAATTGGTTACGAAGTACGAGATCAAGGGCGACCGGGTTCGCTATCTCAGCGCCGAGCGCAATGAATGGGAGGAGCTTCCCAATTCTCTGGTGGATTGGACGGCCACGCAAAACTTCGAAAAAGATCGCGCCGCCGGCGCTCCCGTGCCCGAAGCTGTGCAGCTCGACAAGGAAACGGCTGCCGACCGCGCCACCGAGGAAGCTAAATTGCCTCAGGTTGCACCTGGGTTGCGCGTCCCCTCAGACAGCGGAGTACTGTTGCTCGATACTTTCCAGAGCCAACCCCAACTGGTCGAACTGCAGCAGAGCGGGGCAGAACTCACTGAAAATGGGAAACGAAGCATCTTTCGCACGGCTCTTGCCGGCGGCAAGCAAACCATCGAACTGAAAGGCCTACACGCAAAAATCCAGTCCCATACCAGCCTGCCGGCGATTTACGTCAACCCGGATCAAGGCCGAGATCAGGAATCCGGCCCTCCTGCAGCGGTCGAATTGGCGTGGGACCGTTTCCATATCGTGCGCTTGCAGCTGAAACAGGACAAACGCATTATCGGTGACGTCAAAGTAGCCGCTACCGGCAAGGTCAGCCAGGGGCAGAATGTTGTCGAGACTACAGCCGAAAAGCTGGTGGGCGGCTGGGTGAAAGTGACACCTAAAAGCGATCTCGCTCCGGGAGAATATGCAGTGGTCGAATTGCTCGGTAAGGAAGGGATGAACACCTATGTCTGGGACTTCGGCGTGGATCCGGCGGCTCCGGAAAATGCGGCGGCGATCAAGCCTGACCCTCCAGTAATCAAACCCTAACCCTTGTCATCCTGAGCGAAGAAACTTCAGTGCAGTGGAGTTTCCTCGCAGTCGAAAGACCCTGCCGCAAGCAGACTGCTGGGTATAGGGGTCCTTCGACTCCGTGAGTCCGCTCGCAAGCGAGCGGACTCACTGCGCTCAGGATGACAGAATGGTTAGAGCTTTTCTGCTTCTTCCTGAATTCGCTTCCACGCATTCTCTACGTGCCGGGCCTGGGTGTTCGCTTGTCCGACACATAACCGAAGTGTGATCTTGTCATGTAACTTCGTGTGCGTGAGGTAAAGATCGCCGCTGCGATTCAGGCGATCCATGATCGTTTGATTCGCCATATCGCCGCCTTTGTGACGGAAGCAGATTAGATTCAACGGAACCGGTGCGGCCAGTTCAAAGCGTTCGTCTTTTTTTACCCACTGCGAAAATTGTTGCGCCAACTTCACATGCTCGCGAATGTGATGCTGCAAGCCCTCGATTCCATAATGGCGAATCACGAACCACAACTTGAGCGAGCGGAAGCGGCGGCCCAGCGGTATTTGCCAGTCACGATAGTCAAATACCGCGCCTGATTCCGTCGCTTTGTTGCGCAGGTACTCAGGCAGAATGCTCAAAGTCTGAATCAGCGCTTTGCGATCAGCCACGTAGAAGCAACTGCAATCGAAGTTGGTGAACATCCACTTATGCGGATTGAAGCAGTAGCTGTCGGCAAGTTCCATTCCGGCGTGTGTGTGACGGAACTCGGGACAAAGTGCTGCCGTCCCTGACATGGCGGCATCCACGTGCAACCACAAGTTTTGCTCACGGCAGATGCGGCCAATCTCCGGAATCGGGTCAATGGCATTCGAGGAAGTGGTCCCGATCGTTGCGCAAACAAAAAATGGAATAAGCCCGCTGCGCCGGTCGGCTTCGATCTGCCTGGCTAATTCGTCGGCACGCATGGCGAAGTTTTCGTCGACGCCGATCAGCCGCAGATTCTTTAATCCGATTCCCGCGATCTGCACTGCTTTCTCAATTGAAGAATGCGCCTGCGACGATGTATATGCGACTAGCTTCCCGTCGCAACCCTGCTGGTTGCTGACGAAATTCGTAGCGCGTTCCCGCGCCGCAAGCAGCGCACAGAGCGAAGCGCTGGAGGCCGTATCCTGAATCACACCGCCGCCGGTGCGCGTGGACAAGAACTTCTGCGGCAGATCAAGCATGTTTACCAGCCAGTCGAGTACATGCGTCTCCAGTTCCGTACCCGCAGGACTCGTTGCCCAGAGCATGCCCTGCACGCCCAGGCCGGAGGAAAGCAAATCACCGAGGATGGAAGGCGCGGAAGCGCCCGTAGGAAAGTAAGCAAAGAAATTCGGCGACTGCCAGTGGGTAATCCCGGGAAGAATAAGTTTTTCGATGTCACCGAGAATTGCCTCGAAAGACTCGCCTTTAGCGGGAGGATTCGTAGGCAACGAGCTCCGGATCTGCCCCGTCTCAACTCGGGAAAGCACCGGATAAGACTCAATGCGCGCAGAGTAATCGGCGATCCAGTCCACCATCGCGTGGCCTTGACGGCGAAACTCGTCGGGCGTCATGTGAAAACTTCTTTCTTCTGGCATAGATGTCATTTTAAGCAGATTCAAAACGCAGTCTGAAACTCCTATTCCAGTTGTCCATAGAACACTTGCGTATCGTACTCGAAAGTCACGTGGCCATTGATCTGGTCAGCATCATAGATTCTTCGCAACTCCACCAACATCGGCCCGTAATTCGGATGGCCTGACTGCGGCGCATAGGAAGAAGAGAGCAGCCTGCCCTCCAGCGCAGGATAATCAAATTCCTGGTACATCTCGAACCTGCGAACTTGAAAGGAAGACGATCCAAACAAAGCTTTAGCCGAGCGGTCTGCACCTTGATGCCGCACTTCCAGATAATCCGTGCCGTAAGTGATGACCAGGTTCTCATAGTTGCGGGCGAACGGAGTGGCATCGAGGCGTCGATCATTCCAAACCAGCGCCAGCCATGCCTCGGGCTTGAGGATGCGCAGAAACTCAAGCCTAGCCTTGCCGCAGTCGAACCAATGCGCTGCCTGGGCAGCGGTAATGATGTCGATACTGTGATCGGGGAGAGTCGTCTCCTCAGCCGTCCCAGCCACGCTGGTAAATCGGGGATACGATTTCAAGAACTCCTCGCCTGCCCGGCGCATATCGTCATTTGGCTCAACTCCAATGACGCGATTCCCATCCTCGAGCAGCATCTGCGTAAAAATACCCGTGCCGAAGGCGATCTCTGCAATCACTGAGTCGCGTGCGAGGCCGCATTCCTTCTTCAGCAATTCGAGTATCTCCGGCGGATAGCCGGGCCGGTAGCGAACGTAATTCTCAACGCGCGAGGAGAATCGCTGAGTGGAATCCTTGATCGGCATACTCATAGTTTAGCGCTTGCCCACTGCCCAAACCTCGCCGGACTTGCTAAATTAACAGTACCCATGCGCCTCGTCGTCAAAGTCGGTACCAGCCTTATCGCCCCCGGTGGACGGATCGATACCACCAGCATGCGAACGCTGGTCGATCAACTCGATCTTTCGCGGCATGAATACTTGATTGTCACCTCAGGCGCGATTGCCTCAGGCATGGCCAATCTAGGACTGACCGCAAAACCGACCAGCGTACCCCTGATGCAGGCTTGCGCCGCCGTTGGACAAAGCGCGCTCATGCACACCTATCAGCAACTTTTTTTCGGCAAGAAGGTCGTATCTCAGCTGCTGCTGTCGAGTGACGACTTCACTTCGCCGATCCGGTACCAAAACCTACAGAACGCTCTGCACGAATTGCTGAAGCTGGGAGTGGTGCCGGTAGTCAACGAGAATGACACGGTGTCGGTCCGCGAATTGGCGGGCGCGTTCGGCGATAACGACGAACTCAGCGCTCTGCTAGCCACTGCGGTGAAAGCCGACTGGCTGCTGCTTCTGACCGATGTTGACGGATTTTACGTTCCCAACGGCAAGCGCCCGCGCCTGCTGCGTACCGTGCGCAAACTGACTCCACAAATGGAAGCCGAGTGCAACGGCAAGAGCAAGCTGGGCACGGGAGGCATGCGCTCGAAACTGCGCGCCGCCAAAGTGGCAAGCGAAGCCGGAGTCAACGTGGCCATTGTGAATGGACACCACGCGCATGCGATTTCCTGGGCCATCGAACGCAAAATCGGCACTTATTTCCCGCCGCAGCGCGGAGCTTCATGAAATGACGCCCACTGTGACTACTTCTCTATCCACCGGCGAAAAGCTCCTGCGGGCACGCGAGGCGTCCTCGCGGCTGGCGCAGCTATCTACTGCGCAGAAGAACGCCATCCTCATGGTCATGGCTGGCGCGCTTGAGGCGAACGCTGAAAGCATTATTGAAGCCAATCGCATCGATCTCGAGTCTTCAGGACTGACCGGGGCCATGCGAGATCGTCTTTTATTGAATGCCGACCGCGTTCGCTTGATGGCCGCTGGGGTGCGCGACGTGGCCAAGCTCCCTGATCCAACTTTCGAAACACTGGCAGAATGGTTGCGTCCGAATGGGCTGCGCATACGCAAAATTCGAGTGCCGCTGGGAGTTGTTGGCATCATTTACGAATCACGACCCAATGTCACCGTGGATACTGTTGCACTGACCTTCAAAACGGGCAATGCGGTCGTGCTACGGGGAGGCAAAGAAGCAGCCCACAGCAATCGCCGGCTGGTGGAAATCCTGACTCAAGTGGTGGGTGTACCTGAGGGCGCCATCGAGCTGCTCGATTCGAGTACTCGCGATTCTGTCCACGAACTCATCAAAGCCCGCGGACTGATCGATGTAGTGATTCCCCGCGGCGGCGCTGAATTGATTTCTTTTGTGACCGAAAACGCGACCGTTCCTGTAATTGAAACCGGCGCCGGCAATTGCCACATTTTTGTGGACGATTCGGCCGATCCCGATATGGCCGACGGCATCGTGATCAACGCCAAGACGCAACGTCCGTCGGTGTGTAACTCTGCGGAGAAACTGCTGGTACATGAGGGGATCGCGGCAAAATATATTCCTAGAATTGTAAAAAAACTAATGGATAACGGCGTAGAAGTGCGCGGTGATGACGCCACTCTGCGACTTGCGACAGGAATGAATGTAGTTCCTGCGACGGCTTCCGATTGGGGAGAAGAATATTTGCGACTGTGCATGGCCGTCCGCGTCGTTTCTGGAGTGGATGAAGCCATCGCCCACATCAATCGCTATTCGACAAAGCATTCGGAAGCCATCGTTACCTATGACGAAGAACACGCGCGGCGCTTTCTCCGCCAGGTCGATTCTGCGGCGGTGTACTGGAACGCCTCCACGCGCTTTTCCGACGGCGGAGAGTTCGGCTTCGGCGCCGAGATGGGGATCAGCACACAAAAGCTGCACTGCCGCGGGCCGTTCGCGTTGGCGGAACTCACTTCCACCAAGTACGAAGTGATTGGAAATGGGCAAGTCAGAAATTAAGTGGGATTCTCTCAAAACTACCAACTATCGCTTCTTCCCTGGCGCAAGGCCTGTTTGGACAATTAGGAATGTCCTCCCGGCCTAATTCAAAGGCTTTGTCAGGCGTGGACGCGGCGTCCGGCTGTCGCGCTTCCCGGCAGGAAACCGAGTGTAGGATTATCAGGGAAGTTCTGCAAGTTGGGAAAGATCGACGGTAGAGCGGTGGTGGGTACACCGAACCATTGTGCCAATGTCGCGCCGTACTGATCGAGCGATGTAGTTGGAATCCAGCGCCCTTCCGCGCCGGCGTCATCGGGTCCGCCCAGGACCTGCGTCGGGAACGTACCGTAGAAGTCGCCACCGGCCACGGCGCCGCCCATCACCAGGTGATGGCTGCCCCAGGCATGATCGCTGCCGGAAGAGCTGTCGGGCTGGAAGGTCCGCGCGAAATCCGACATGGTGAACGTCAGCACCTGCTCGGGGATGCCCAGCTCAATGCTCGCCTGATAGAAAGCATTCATGGACTCGTCAAGATCGGCTAAGAGCCCATTCTGCGTGGTCAACTGAGCGCTATGGGTGTCGAAACCACCGCTTGACACGAAGAAGATTTGGCGAGGTAATCCCAGAGCAGTGCGCACCTGAATAATTTGGGCCACTTCTTTGAGTTGTCCGCCTAGGGCGCTCTTGGGAAACTTTGTCTTTAAGGCGGAACCGGTCCCCAGGGCGGTGGCCAGGGTCTGGGCGTTCTGAAGAGCGGTTGAGGTTGTGTTGCTCGCCGCCTGAATCAGCGTTAGTCCGTCTTCAAAGGTCAACAGCGACTGAAAAGCCGACAGACGAGCTTGGTCTGCGGCAGAATGCGAAAACCCCGTCAACGACTGAGTCGGGTCGCCGCTGGTCTGCAAAGGAAGCGCGACCAACCCCTGCGCGAAAACGTTGACGCCTGCCAGAGAAACCAACATCGGAAAATTGGCGCTACCGTAGATAGCTTGCATTTGGTCAGCAATCAGCCCGCCCCAACCTACGTTGGGTGCATATGCGTATCGCAGCGTGTCCGTCTGCATTTGCTGCTGCTGGTCGGCATGCGAAAAGAGATTCTGAGGCACATTCACCTGGTTGTTCTGATACTGGGCGCGAGTGGTGGGCTGCACCAGCGTGCCGGTGTTAATCACGGCCGCCAACTGGCCTCCGGCGAAAAGGCTCTGCAGAGAACCGAACGTGGGATGAAAGGCGTATGGGGAACTAAGGCTTGTGGGCTGAATGGGCAACAGCGAGTTCTGTTTCAGAGCGAGATTGGCGCGCAGTTGGGCGTAGTTTGCATAATCGCTGCTGCTGTAGGGGATGATCATGTTGTTGGCGTCATTGCCGCCAAACATGAAGATGCCGACCAGGGCCTTGTAGTCGCTGCCCTGAGCATACGCACTCATCATACCGAGCCGGTTGAGGCTGGAAGCAGCTGCCCCCGCCGCCGCTGCTGCACAGCAAGTCGTTCTCAGAAAACCGCGCCGTGTGATTCTAGGCATACGCCCTCCGGAAACTGCAGGTCCTAGTGTTCTATCTGAAACTGGTTTGAGCTTTCGACCAGGTAAAGCGCCGCCTGTGCGGTGCTCGTATTGTTGGTAAACGCCCCCGACGAGAGCGTATTAAAAAGCGTGCTGTACATATCGCTGGGCATCTCGCCATGCATCAGGTTGGTGTTCACCATGTTGAGCAGATTCCCAACATTGCCCGCCACATTGACATAGGCAGAGATATCAGTTGTCGTGTGGGGGCCGACGCTGCCGTAAATCAAGTCGTTGATGAAATTGACGCGCGAAATCGTGGTGTTGGCATTCAGAATCTTGAATTCGGGGCCGAGCAGCTGGGTGCCCGGCACTTGATTGTTCGGCGGATAGAAGTTGAATACGCTGGGAGAGAGAAATGGCGGCTGCAGCAGGCTGGTAGCGTACGTGGTGAGGTTGACGCCGTCGGTAGTGGTATTCACCGCGCGCATGGCGGCCATCATATGGAGCAACGGTTCCCGAAGATGGCCATCGGAGGGCTGCACTTGCGAGGGATCATCGCCGCGGCGGGCTTCCGGATCCAGGAGAATTTGCGTAACAACGGCCGTCAAATTCCCGGCCACGCCAGTCCCGTCATTGTTGAATACTTGGGCTACGCGGCTGACATAAGCGGGGCTGGGATTGCTGGTGACCAGTTTCTGGATCAGTTGCTGGCAAATAAATGGGGCCACGTTGGGATGAGTGAAAATGTTCTGCAAGCCGGAATTGAGATCGTTCTGAATGTTGCCGCCCGCAGGAAGAGTTGTTCCATTCAATAACAGCTTTGAGCCCTGGTTGTAACTCTTTTGGAAAGGAAGCATGGGACCACTGAAATAGCGCCGGTTTAAGAAATGGGCCCTCCCATTTGGCGCGGGCGGATACGTCCAACCGGTAAAGAGGGCAGCGAAGCCTTCAATCGTAGGTTGCGCATAGGTTGGGATCGCGTTGCCATTTTGGTCGAGTACGGGAGTGCCGTCGAGATTGAGCTCTTCCAGACCAATGGTGAACAATTGCATTACTTCCCGGGCGTAGTTCTCGTTGGGTGCGCAAATTTTGCACCCGTTGTTATTCGCCATATCGAGGTAGTAGCCCATGGAGGGGCTGATGGTGACGTCGTTCAGCAGGGTGGAGAAGTTGCCGAAAGCGTCGTTCTGCAGCATGTTCATCCAGAGGGTGAACTCCGTGGGGTCAATATCATTGAAATGTACGGATTTCATGCCCGAAATCACCATGATTTCCGAGAACGCGAAAGCCACTCGCTGACGAAGCTGGTCCTGTCCCTGCATGGCGTTGACGAAAAACTGGTTTTGCAACACGGTCAAGTGTTGACCTGGAGCAGTAACAGGATAGGTTGAGATGGGCGCACTGAACTGTTGTTGCAAGAATGCCTGCAACCCGACCTGCTGCACCTGGGCGATGGTCGTCGGCGTAGGTCCCCAACTGGATTGCTCGAGGAAGCGCGCGGCACTGATAGCGGAAGCCTGATTGACGGTAAGCGTGAAGTTTTGGGTTGCGTCCGGCGCGACTCCGTTCGATGCGGTGAACGTTATGCTGAACCCGCCGTTCGCAGTGGGTGTGCCGCTAATCGTGCCCGTCCCATCGCCATTATCTTTAAAAGCGACTCCTACGGGCATTGGCCCAGTTTCGGTGAGGCTGGGCGTCGGAGAACCCGTGGTTGTCACAGTGAATGACCCCAGCGCTCCCACAACGAATATCGTGCTGTTTACGCTGGTAATCGCTGGAGTGGTGTTTTGCGCGGCCGCACCGCTGCCCGACAGCATTAGCGCGGCAAGAAAGAATACGGAAATTCGAAGAGAAGATGCTTGCTGGTACGCAATTTTCCAGATCATCGGCCACTCCAACGTGAAAACGATTAGCGTTCCAAGGGCGGCGTGTCGTGACCGGATTCTCTCCTTCCCGGTTCCCGGAAGTATCGATCCGATCAGTGGCAGGGAACATACACGCGCTGACAAGTCGTGTCAATCAGTATTCGGTCATTATTCGGTATTAGTCTCTCGAGGAAAACGGCAAGAAGTAAGGCTACGGTCTTGATATACCAACAGATCCGGTCGAGGATTTCGGCAAAGTGTAAGTTCTTCCCGAACGGGTTTGTTCCATTTCTGTGGTATTCTTCCGCGAAAAATCAGCGGCAACATAAGTGCCCGCTGAACACCCTGTCGTGTAAAGAACGGAGTGGTTCAGAATGCGCACATCCTTCTTAGGAATTTTGATTTTGATTTTGCCTGTTGCCAGCGCGTTCGCGCAAGCGCCGGCGCTGCAAATGAATGTGGTCTATGTGTGCAAGGACGGCCAAAGCTTCAAAGTCTTTTCGTGTGATGACACCACTGGGGCCTGCGACTATCAGAACTATAAGAACGGACGGGCGTTCCAGCGCGGCGAGGCGCTGCGCGTTCAGCTAACTGTTTTGCTCCCGGCGAAATGTCACGCACAAACGGCGGCCGAGGCTCAGGCCGATCCTCACGTCGGTGAGATTCCACCAGCGACCTCTCCGTTTAAGGCGCACGCGGCAGCTGCCGGAAACGGGTCTGGATCCACCGCGGCCGTCAGTTCGCAGACCGCTGGAGGCGGCGGATTCAAAGCCGGGGACACGGTTCGCGTCCTGAGCGATGGTTGGCAGGATGCCATCGTCCTACAGGCGAGGGGGAACTCTTACTTCGTGCGCATGGGCAACGGGGTTGAGATTTTGAAAATCTGGCCAACGGAAGTGCGCCGGGAAGGAAAACTCACCGCGCAGGATCACGCGATGGGGCAATACGATCTTCATGATCGCGTGCAAGTATTGGTGAACGGCCGGTGGAAGGAAGGTGAGATTCGCGGGCAAAATCTGAACATGTACGACATAAAGGTGCCGGGGGTCGATACCGGCTTCGGCTCCGACATCGTAAACACCACCCCCGAGAATATTCGTATGTCGACCACGCCTGCTCCTCCGCCTCCCGCACAACGGGCGGCTGGGCAGATTCCCAAGCCTGGACTCGCGAGCTGTGCCGGCAAATATGAAGGCCGCTGGGAGCACGTCTCGGGCATGGAGGGTATGAAGATCGTCTTCCGTTCCGGCAAGGCAACAATTACTGAAGGATTGGGTGGGGAAATGCCGTTCGATTGCTTCACCGGCGACGGCAAGGTCGTTTTTTACAAGGCCGGATCCTTCACACCGTTTTCCTATGACTTCGACATCAACAACGACGGAACTCTACAGACGCCTCTCGGAGCAATCAAGAAAATGGCCAACTGACCAAACTTAGGCACGCAGGTCCTACTTGAGATCGTTCACCAGATACAAATCAGAAAGAGTACGTCCATATTCGTAGACATAGTTTTTGCCGTCCGGAGTGATAAGGACGGAGCTGATGTCGGTAACACCGGATACGTCTGGTGGGACCAGTTGTTTCCAGAGTTCTTTGCGTCCCGTGGCCAGGTCCACCCGGTTCACTGTGGCCGGAACTTCGCCCAGCCGGTAAACATACAGAGAACGTCCATCACTGGTCCACGCAATGGGAGCTTCTCCAGCAACCAAACCAGGGATAGGATGCATTTCACCACTGTCCACCGCGAGTAGTGCAGGTATCTGATCGGCGCCGACGAGAGCCACTTGCTTGCCGTCGGGAGAAATGGCGACCAAGCTGCCATTCACGCCTTCATTGGTGATTGGTTTCGGCAGACCACCGCTCATGTCCTGTATATAGAGCCGTACGCCTTTGCCAGGCTCATCGCCCGCAAACAACAAGCGCTTACCGTCGGGAAACCAGCGTGCCCAAAGACGGTTGATCTGGTCATGTGTCAATTCTTTTAACTCTCCAGCACCAGTAGGGAGCAGGGTGAATTGAACGGGCGGCTTGGGCACGCCTGACAATACCCATCTTTGATCCGGTGAAAGCGCAAAGCTCACTCCATCGCCCAACCGAATCGCCGGAGATCCGTCGGTGCCACGCAAGTAACTGGAATAGTTTTCTCCGCCTGCTTCGCCGGATTCGGTGAACAAGAGCTTCTTGCCGTCCAGAGATAAATCCTTGGGGGCCGACCAATCCAGCCAGGAAAGATCGCGCTCCTTGTGACTATCGGCAGTCATGCCTACCATTCCGACGCGCGGCACATCGCGCGTGATCAGCACACGCCCGTCCTTAGCGATGTCCTGGAGCGTCAACGTACCAGGCTCCCGCGCCAGGAGCCGTTCCTTGCCTGACAAAGTTACTGCGGAAAGATAACGTCCGTAGCCCAGCCGGGTGCTGGAGAACCATATTTCTGTTCCGTTCGGAGACCAGCCCAGGCCCCAGGCCGTCTCCCAGCCGGTCGACAAAGTCTTCTTCTTTCCGGAAAGATCGACCACTGCGATCGATCCTGCGTCGTCTCGTCGAACTGGGTGCTCAATAAATGCAACCTCATCTCCGGTTGGACTGACTCGCGGATGACTGAGCCATCCACCAGTCTGATACAGGACTTTTCCAATGGGATATTCGAGACGGCTCAATCCTCCGAACTCTCGCACCACCGCGAAGTTCGTCCCATCCGGCGACCAGTCGGCCCACTGCACATTTTCCAAAACCTCACGGGGTGCGCCACCGCCGAGCGGCACTCTCGCCAGCGTACCTTCATTGATGTAGGGATCGACATTGTGGCTATTTAGCAAAACAGCCATCTCGCCTTCTGGGGAGATCGACAATACTTCAGCCTTCGAAAGTCCAAACGGGCGAGATTCGGGACTGTCGGGCCTGGTCACTAACAGCTCGATTGGGTTTCCTTCCCAGGCCGCGCTGTACACAATATTTTTTCCGTCAGGAGCAAAGCGCGCCATGCGGATGGTGCCGCCGCGAAAGGTCAACTGATGATACGTAGGAGGCGTAATACTGGAAGCGAGTCCATCACGTTTCCCCAGAAGAAAAGCTCCGGCGATCAGCGCGATTGCAATGACCCCGGCGACCAAAGCAATGACCGGCAAGCGCCCACGCTCGCGGGCCGCCGAGGTTGAGACTGGACCCGCCGTAGCATTTTGCACCGCGACCGTAGTGCTCGGGTGCGAATCGGACGTTCGCGCCAAACGCTGGAGATCCACGCGGAAGTCGGAGGCTGTCTGATAACGCAATTTGAGATCTTTTTCCAGCGCCTTGTCGAGAATCTCTGCCAGTTTCGGCGGGAGTTGAGGATTGAGTTCCACGGGCGAGACTGGAGTGCGGTGTAGGATGCCATCGAACACCGCAGCACTTGTGGAGCCGGAAAATGCCGGCCGTCCGGTAGCCATCTCATAGAGAACAAGCCCCAGAGAGAACAGGTCGGTGCGTCGGTCAAGCTCTTCACCCATGGCCTGTTCCGGCGACATATAGGCAATAGTTCCGACGGCTGATCCGGGGCTGGTTAGAAGATGGGCGCTGGCCACGGTTGGCATGGAGTCGGTGACCCCGGCGTCGTGTTTCGATTGACCCTCAGCCGTGTATTTTGCCAGCCCGAAATCCAATACTTTAGCCTGACCGCTCGGAGTAATAAAAATATTTGCAGGTTTAATATCGCGATGGATGATGCCTTGAACATGGGCCGCATTCAATGCGTCGGCGATTTGCGCGACGATCTCCAGCACTTCGCTCAACCGCATCGCTTTCCCTTCGATGCGATGTTTCAGGGTCTGGCCGTCGATAAACTCCATGACGATGTAAGCCGATCCAGCCTCTTCGCCCACGTCATAGATGGTGCAGATGTTGGGATGGTTGAGTCCGGAAGCCGCTTGAGCTTCGCGCCGGAAGCGTTCCAGCGCAGCAGGGTCTTTGGCAGAGTCTTCTGCCAGAAATTTCAAAGCGACCGTGCGATGCAAACGCGAATCCTCGGCCTTATACACCACGCCCATGCCACCGCCGCCGAGCTTGCCGGTTATCTTGTAGTGGGAAATAGTCTTGCCGATCATGGGAACGGCAATCTTAGGCTGCGTTGCATTTGCAGTCAATCGGCAACGCAGATTCGATACAGATCGGGCGGAGCAGTTCACCTTTCCCTAAATCATGCCGCAGCTAACCGCCTGTGCAATTTTTCTAGGTTATAATCCTGCCGAACCATGAACCTGCCTCCCGGCACCAAACTCGGGCCGTATGAAATTGTCTCCCTGTTAGGCGCGGGAGGCATGGGCGAGGTCTATCGCGCCCGTGATTCTCGTCTCAAGCGGGAAGTGGCGATTAAGGTCCTGCCGCAGACAATTTCTCTGGATGCCGATCGTCTACGCCGCTTCGAGCAGGAGGCGCTTGCCACTGCAGCCCTGAACCATCCCAATATTCTGGCGGTATTCGATATTGGCACCAGCGATGGCTCGCCTTATGTAGTGTCCGAACTGCTTGAGGGAGAGACGCTGCGGGAGCGCCTGCGCAGCGGTCCGGTCGTGGTCCGCAAGGCTTTGGACTTCGCCTTGCAAATCGCACATGGACTGGCCGCGGCCCACGAAAAAGGAATCGTTCATCGTGATCTGAAGCCAGAGAATCTTTTTCTGACAAAAGACGGGCGCGTCAAGATCCTGGACTTCGGGCTGGCGAAGCTGACTCAAGCCGAATCCGGCTCCCACACTTCCCTGCCAACCGCTACCCACGGCACCGAAGCCGGCGTGGTGCTGGGGACAGCGGGATACATGTCGCCGGAGCAAGTACGTGGCAAGGCTGTCGATGCGCGCTCTGACATCTTTAGTTTCGGAGCAATTCTCTACGAGATGCTTTCCGGCAAACGCGCATTTCACGGCGACTCGCCCGCGGATACGATGAGCGCGATCCTGAAGGAAGAGCCGGCGGACTTGAGCGAAACCAATCGCACGGTTTCTCCGGCGCTGGAACGGATTGTGCAGCACTGCCTGGAGAAAAATCCTGAGGGCCGCTTCCATTCCGCCAGCGATATTGCGTTTGATCTCGAACATCTGTCCGGAATTTCCGGCAGCTCGTCGAGAATAGCGCCAGTTGACGTCGCCCCGCCGCGCAGCAAACTACTGCTCGGTCTGGCGGGCGTTCTCGCGCTCGCCTTGGTAATGCTTGGTCTCGGTTGGTGGCTTGGCAAATCCAGCGGCAGCTTATCTCTGGCCGTATACAAGCAAATCACTTTTCGTACGGGTGCCATTGGAAACGCGCGCTTCACACCCGACGGCAGCATCGTCTACAGCGCCTCGTGGGACGGCGCCGAGAATCAGCTTTATTTGTCACGCACGGATGATCCCGGCGCCCGCGAACTGGGGCTCAAGGACGCAGAACTGCTTTCGATCTCCAAGAGCGGAGAACTGGCGGTGCGGCTCAACACCAAGTTTTACGGTGGCTATGCGCGAGTCGGAACGTTGGCCCGGGTCCCGTTGAGTGGTGGAACGCCACGAGAAGTCTTGGAAAATGTGCAAGACGCCGATTGGTCCGATAACGGCGACAATATGGCGATTGTCCGTTACGTTCCGGAAAACAATCACTGGCGGTTGGAATATCCCATTGGCAAGGTGCTGTTCGACAGCATCAACTGGATCAGCCACCCCAAGATTTCGCCCGACGGCAAGTGGGTGGCTTTTGCCGACCATGAGAATCCGGGAGGCGACGACGAGGGTTCAGTTGCGGTGATTAGCGCGGATGGTACCGGCACTGAGAAGAAACTCTCTTCCGGCTGGGAGACAGTGGAAGGGATTCTCTGGTCTCCGGCTAGCGATGAGATCTGGTTCACCTCAGCCAGCGGTAGCAGCGCCACAAATCCGAGCGCGGTTTCCCTTTCAGGAAAAATGCGAACCATCACCAACGTGCCCGGAGGCATGTGGTTGGAAGACCTGCGGAATGGCACGGCGCTAATGGTGACTCATCAGGAACGCATCGGGATCCGCGCTCTGGCACCGGGCGCAAAAGAGGAGCGCGAACTGGGGTGGTTCGGATGGTCGATCATGCGCGACATCAGCCCCGACGGCCACAAGATCGTGTTCGAAGAGGAAGGAAACGGAGGTGGACCGAATTACACCGTGTTCGTACGTGATACGGATGGGTCGCCTCCGGTACGCGTAGGCGAAGGACTCTCCGTGGCCATCTCGCCCGACGCCAAATGGGTGATCTCGAAGCCAGCAAAGGGTGGTCCTTTGAATCTGGTGCCAACTGGCGCAGGCGAATCCAGAGTGCTCACGCACGACGCAGTGAGCTACGGTGCGGCTCGCTGGCTCCCCGACGGCAAACGACTGCTGGCCGAGGGGATTGAAGCTGGACATGGCGCGCGTGACTACCTCATCGATGTGAGCAGCGGCGATTCCAAACCCATCACTCCCGAAGGCATCGCCGGGGTGCACCTCTCGCCGGACGGCCAAAACACAGCCGTACTTGGACCTGATGGAAAATGGGGGATTTGGCCACTGGATGGGAGTGGAA
This sequence comes from Terriglobia bacterium, assembly GCA_963723765.1. Classification (GTDB taxonomy): domain Bacteria; phylum Acidobacteriota; class Terriglobia; order Terriglobales; family Acidobacteriaceae; genus DATBAX01. The sequence goes on from CAVRSD010000005.1 coordinate 42,150, forward strand.
TTCGCTTAATCCCAGGGCTTGACTCAGTCAACTTTGTGACTGGTTGGTCGCCCGACGGTTCATCGTTGTATGTGAGTTCCAACCGCCAAAGCGAAAGGGTCGCGAAGGTCTTTAAGGTAAACACAGTAACTGGGAAAACGGAGCTATGGAAAATCTTCGGAGCCGATGCGGCTGCAGGACTCGGTGGAGTCGGAGCCATCCATCTTTCACGCGACGGGACGGCCTATGCCTACGTCTATGACCGGAACCTGTCGGAAGCCTACGTGGTCACTGGATTGAAGTAGGGTTGACCGGTTCTCCTAACGCAGCGGCACGAACTTCACACAGACTGGGGACGGCACGTGCAGCACTTCTCCTTGAGGAGTGAGTTCACCAGTCTTCTGGTTTATCCGAAAAATCACAATGTCATCGGAATCCTGATTCTCCGCGAATAGCCAGTGTCCGGTCGGGTCAAGCGTAAAATGACGTGGTGTTTTTCCTTGTGTTGATGTGAATCCAACGCTCGTCAGCGTGCCTTTTGCAGGATCAATGGCGAACTCGGCAATGCTGTCAGCCCCGCGATTCGAAGCGTAAAGAAATCTGCCGGAAGGGTCAATCTCCACTTCCGCCCCATCACTGGCGCCGGTAAAGCCCTTGGGAAGGGTCGATACCGTCTGCAATTCCTGTAGGTCGCCATGCGCCGCGCTATAGGAATACGTCACAATCGACGGTTGCATTTCGGTAATCAGATAGAGAAATTTTCCGTTCGGATTAAACACCAGATGCCGTGGGCCATAGCCAGGATGGACTTTTACAACCTGAGGCGCGCCCAAGGTTCGTTTGATTGGGTCAAAGGGATAAACAATTAACTGATCGAGTCCCAGATCCGCCACAATCGCAAAACGGTTGTCTGATGAGATTGCAATCGCGTGTGCATGAGGGCCTTTTTGCCGGTCGGGATTTACGCCTGATCCCTTGTGTTGCACGAAAGCTGAAGCTTCTCCCAAGCCGCCATTTTCCAATATCGGAAATACGGCGACATTGCCTTCATCATAATTCGCCACCACGGCAGACTTGCCGCTTCGATCGAGCACAATGTGCGCAGGGCCGGGACCGCGAGACGATACGGCATTTAACAGTTTCAGCTTCCCTGTGCCCTCATCGATTGCAAACGAACTCACCGAACCCGTCGGCTGTCCCTGATAAGTGCTGGTTTCATTCACCGCATAGAGGAATTTTCCGTCCCGGCTTGTGGTCAGAAACGACGGATCTGGCGTCTCTGCTGCGAGGCCGAGGTCGGTAAATTTACCCGTCTTTGCATCGAAACGGTAGGCGTAAATTCCTTTGCCGCCGCGGTTGGCATAGGTGCCGACGTAGACGAGAAAGTTTCCACTATCACTGGCTTGAGCCGGACGAGGTGTCATCATGGCGAGTGTGAATGCGATAAGAAAAACACAAAACTGAGAAATCGTTCGCATAGAGTTCATTGTGAGCAGTCCACTTCCTGATGAAAGCTAGCTTACAGTTTACCGCCAATAGCACCAATTGGTGAAGTTGGTGATATGCCACATAACAGACGCGTCAAAGCCGTTTCTGAGTGTTCGCCAAAAGGCGAGCCGGTTTGTCGCCTGTGCTAACTTACTTACTTCACGCCGGAGCCCAATGAGATTCTTTTACGCCGTCCTTTTCATATTTGCAGTCTTGCTGGCAACTTTTTCGCAGAACCTTAGGGGAATGGGCTCTGAGTCCTCGGGCGCTGCCAACTCCCTCTTCGGCTTTCGGGATTCAACCGAAGAAACAAAACTGGAATCCCGTTTTCTTGCCGTTCCTGATCCTAAGCTCGCCCGGGAACACCTGCGCATACTGACGCAGGCGCCTCACATTGCCGGATCGCCCGAGGACAAAGCCACTGCGGACTACGTGGCCCAAAAATTCCGCGAGGCCGGCCTCGATACCGAGATTGTCGAATACCGCGTCTGGATGAATTATCCGGCAGAAATTAGCGTGGACATAACCGCTCCGCCCGCGGTACACATGCACGGCCCCACCCGCGAACACGTGGAGGGGGATCCCTATCAAGATGATCCGCGAGTGGTGATGCCATTCAACGGAATGTCGCCTTCGGGCGACGTTGAGGCCGAAGTTGTCTACGCGAACTACGGATCACCCGAGGATTTCAAGAAGCTAGACGAACTAAAGATCGACGTTCACGGCAAGATCGTGCTGGTCCGTTACGGACAAAACTTCCGCGGAGTAAAGGCCCTCGTCGCACAAGAACATGGAGCCGCCGGGTTGATCGTCTATTCCGATCCAGCCGACGACGGCTGGAAGCGTGGCGACAAATATCCCAAAGGCCCCTGGCATCCGGATACTGGGGTGCAACGCGGTTCCATCGGTTTCATGTTTGAATTCGCCGGTGATCCCACAACTCCAGGGATCGCCTCCGTTCCATCCCTTCCCGATTCCAAACGCACCCCGCCCGAGCAATCGACCGCACTGCCAAAGATTCCCACCACGCCAATCTCCTATGCCGATGCGTGGCCGATCCTCGAGCATCTGAGCGGTCCGGACACGCCGCGCGAGTGGCAAGGAGCGTTGCCATTTACCTATCACGCAGGACCAGGCCCGGTGAAGGTGAAGATGCATCTTAAGCAGGACTATCAGCTCCGCACTATCTGGGACGTCATCGGACGCATTCCCGGCGGCGAAGCGCCCAACGATTGGGTAGTCGCCGGCAATCATCGCGATGCCTGGGTTTATGGCGCGGTTGATCCCAACAGTGGCACCGCAGCCATGCTGGAATCGGTGCATGGCATTGGCGAGTTGCTAAAATCGGGATGGAAGCCGAAGCGCACCATCGTTTTCGGCAGCTGGGACGCGGAAGAGGAAGGCCTGATCGGTTCCACCGAATGGGGCGAGCAGCATGAAGCTGACCTTGCTACCGCTGCGGCATACTTCAACATGGATGTGGCCGTTTCCGGCCCGAAATTCGGTGCATCCTCAGTTCCCAGCTTGAAGCAATTTCTGCGCGATGTGACCAGGAGCGTGCCCAGCCCCAAGGGCGGCAGCGTTTACGACGCCTGGGTCAGCGCCAATAAGCCGGGAAGTGAGCCTGTCAATACGCAGGAAACCAGCACCAGCACCTTTCAAGCGCCCGCAGCTCAAGCCAAACAGGACGCTCCGGTAGGAGACCTCGGCAGCGGATCGGATTATACCGTTTTCCAGCAACATCTCGGAGTCCCGTCCAGCGACATCGGTTCCACCGGCGATTATGGGGTGTACCACTCCGTCTTCGATAATTTCCAATGGTTCACAAAGTTCGGCGATCCCGATTTCGTTTACGAGCAGCAGATGGCCCGCGTGTTCGGATTGCAGGCTATCCGCATGGCGGATGCGGACGTGCTTCCCTACGATTATCAGGAGTACGGGAAAGAGATTGCAGCCTACATCGATGCAGCCAGGAAAAGATCCGAAGTCGCGTTCGGCAATCAATCGCCGAATTTTTCCGAGGTTGCCACCGCGGCGCATCATTTCGAAGAAGCAGGATCCAAGATTCTCTCGCGCCAGCGAAAGCCCTCAGGGGATTCAGACCGGTTAAACCAGACTCTGCTCGCAGCCGAAAGGGCTTTGCTCATTCCCGAAGGACTGCCGCACCGCCCCTGGTATCGACACGCTATTTATGCTCCGGGGGAATACACCGGCTACGCCGCGGTGGTGATTCCCGGGGTCAATGAGGCCATCGACCGGGACGATCTGAGTCGCCTCCGGCAGCAAATCACAGCCCTGACAGCGGCGTTGGATCGTGCCACCAGGGTATTGGAAGGCTCCCGGTAGCACCGGGCCGATTCACAGATTGCAAATCTTTGCACTTCCAGGAAAACGCGCCCGACTCGACTTTGTACACCGGAATAAATGCTTGCAGCAGCCCAAGTCGAGGTAGAATGCATTCATTGAAGCAAGTGATCCACGGCCGTCCCCAGCCGGGCAGATAGCCCACGGAGCGCGCCGTTTCAGGAATCCCCCATGCCACTCGCTCGCATCATCACCACCAGCGCAAGATATTCTGACGGGCTCGCGGACGATTTGCGTTCTCGAGGATTTCAAGTCCTGACCTCCGCTCCCGGCGACAGCGTTTCCGAATCCGCCGATTTGGAAATTACCCTCAATGAGTGTCTCCCAGAAGATGCCAGGGCGGCTGCCACCGATTCTCCGGTCACCAAAGACATGCGTGTTTTTGTCACACCGCAGGCGTTCGCCGGCAACATACGATCGATTGAGATGTTTGTGCTGACTCCGCAGCGAGTCACCGTCCAGAAACTGGAGATTGAAGCGCCCGTCGAGCCACCTTCAATTTTGACCCCCGCTTCTTTGGGTTCCGTCCCTCTGGGAAAGATGTTGGAGTTCATCGCACCTGCCGAAGTTGTGCCCAATGACCTTATCAGCCCCGTTGAAGTAAGCCCCGTTAAGGCAAACAACGAAGATGTCGCCGCCGCGGTGGAAGTTGAAGTTGCTTCATCAGAGTTTGAAGAAAAAGAAGAAGAAGTCTTGCCGGCGATGGAGGCAGCTCCGGAAATCCTTCCCGTACTCGAAACTACTCAGCCGGAACCGCCAAGCACGATTGGACGCGCCGTCCTGGCTTCAACACAAACGGCGGTTCCCGCGTGGCCGGACATGAGCGAGATGAAGCTGGTGCCGGCGGAGCTTGCTCCGGCTGTAGTCAAGCCCGTGGGAATGCCCCTGCAGGACGCTGTTCTGTCACAAAAAGCCCCTGCCAGCGTTTCCTTCCGAGCCCAGTCGGTTCGCGATAAACGTTTCTGGAAAGTGCCAATCGTTCTTGGGATCGTCGCGATTTTCGCACTATCGGCAGTTCGGTTGGCAAATCATTTCTCGAACTCTCATGCGCAGGCAGGAACTGTACAGCAAGTAACGCCATCTCCAATTCCGGTGGCCATGCCATCCGCCGCTCCCGTGAGCACCGCCAAGCTGGCAGGCACGATGCAATCCTCGACTGCGGTCACGCTGCAGAAACCAGCAGAAAAACCTGTGCGGATTTCGATCAAAGCCAAAGTACGTGCGTCCCGTCCGGCAGCAAAACGAGGAAGAAACAACTCCGAGTCCGGCTATGTGGCCAAGGACACTACCGTCTATTTCTCCAAGCCTTCTCCGGTTCAGACCGCTGACCAGAAAGCTTTAGCCAGACCCTAAGAATTTAGTCTTTTACTTCAGCGTAACCAGCTTATCCACCAGCTCCGAGTAGTCCTTCTTTTCCAGCCCGTGGACTTCTTTGTTGTAGTCGTCCACTTTCGACGAGTAGTTCATGGAGCAGAATTTCGGGCCGCACATGGAGCAGAACTTCGCTTCTTTATAGGATTCATCCGGCAGAGTTTCGTCGTGCATCGACCGCGCCGTCTCGGGATCGAGTGAGAGCGCGAACTGCTTCTCCCAATCAAACTTGTAGCGCGCATAGCTGAGGGCATCGTCTCGGTCCTGAGCGCCGGGACGATGACGTGCAATATCGGCGGCGTGAGCCGCGATCTTATACGCGATAATGCCGTCTTTCACGTCTTTTTCGTTGGGTAACCCTAAATGCTCCTTTGGCGTGACGTAGCAAAGCATGGCCGCGCCATGCCAGCCGATCATGGCCGCGCCAATTGCTGAAGTGATGTGGTCGTAGCCGGGCGCAATGTCGGTCACCAGCGGACCCAGCGTATAAAACGGCGCTTCGTAGCAGAGTTCCTTTTCTTTATCGACTTGCTCTTTGATCTTGTCGAGCGGAACGTGTCCCGGCCCCTCGATCATGACCTGCACATCGTATTCCCATGCTTTCTTGGTGAGTTCGCCTAAAGTTTTCAGTTCGGCGAATTGGGCTTCATCGCTGGCATCAGCAATGCAACCGGGACGCAGGCCGTCGCCCAGCGAAAAGCTCACATCGTGCTTGGCGAAAATCTTGCAGATGTCGTCGAAGCATTCGTATAGAAAATTTTGTTGCCGATTGTGCGCCATCCATTGCGCCAGAATGGCGCCGCCGCGGCTCACGATGCCGGTGATGCGCTTCGAAACCATGGGCAGATATTGGATCAGCACACCGGCGTGGATAGTCATGTAGTCCACGCCTTGCTCAGCCTGTTCCTCAATGACTTCAAGCATGACTTTGGCGTTGAGATCTTCTACCCGTTTCACCCGCGCAATCGCCTCGTAGATAGGCACTGTGCCAATCGGCACCGGCGAGTGGCGCAGAATAGCTTCGCGGATCTCATGAATATTTCCGCCGGTAGAAAGATCCATGACAGTGTCAGCACCGTAGTGCACTGAGGTGTGCAGCTTCTTTAATTCTTCGTCAATGTTTGAGGTGACCGCCGAATTGCCGATATTGGAGTTGATCTTGCACAGCGAGGCCACGCCGATGCACATCGGTTCCAGTTCAGGATGATTGATGTTTGCGGGAATAATCATCCGGCCGCGCGCCACTTCGTCACGAATCAGCTCCGGCGTCAGCTTTTCGCGCAGAGCTACGAATTCCATCTCCTCAGTGATCAGGCCCTTGCGGGCAAAGTGCATCTGGGAAAAATTTCCGCCGGGATTTGCAGCCCTGCGGCGCGCAATCCATTCGGCACGAGGCGAAGTGACGCTGCTCCCATTGTTCTTGTGACCGTTGCTTCCATTGCTGGGCGTACCGTTCGTGGGGGTCATTAATTTCGCATCCTCGTTGAAATTCGGTAAGCGTCGATTATACGCTGCGCGAGGAGGTCGTTTGGGAAGCAAAGTGAGTTGAAAATGCTGTAGCGAAACGGGGGAGGGATTCGCGATCGGGCGGCTATGGACACCCTTGCTGAGTACATCCCGCCGGAGGTTGCAATCGAATGGTGTGCACCGCAAACTTGAAATCTATCGCCGCCGCCGCCACCGGATACAACCACCAAAATTTCCGAATCACTCCGTCTCCCGGCAACCAGTCATGACGCTTCTTGATCTCGTAGGCCACAAGCATTTCGGCTGCGTAGATAGGCGCATGTTTTGCAATCAGGCTGGCGTGCGAGGGAACGCTGGCGGCCCACGGAGCTCCTTGTGCATTTTCGTGCTCAATCACGAAATGCCGGCTGGTGAGGCGCATGGTCTCCGCCGCGGCCAGAGTCCCCATAAGGATCATGAACTTCTTGTCGATGACCTTTTGCGGCTGTGGCGTGGCTGGAAGAGCAGGCATCTGAGTAAAGCTTGTTGTATATTCGGCTGCGGAAATGCTCTCGTTCGGCCCATCTTGCGCCTCAAGGTAGCCGCCAATCAGAAAGATAAAAACAATAAACTGAACAACTCGCAATTGGAACCTCCGTTGATATGTCGTTTCGCGCCTCGTTTTCCTGAAAAGAAAACTCGCCGAATCTCAGCAGCGGCATGCGCAACGTACTTATCGAAGGAGCAAGCCCTCATCCAATCGCACTCGATGTACTTTTCAATGACATAGGAAACGCTTTCCCGATACGGGATAAGTTCGCACCCCTGTTCACGCAAAAGTTTGGTGCGATGAACGATAAGTTTTCCAATTCAAACTCTTTTGGGAGTTGTCACGTCGCGGATCGACTCTCGTTCGTGCGACCTTAGGATGAAACCAGCTACCCTTTTCCGCTCTTGCCCGTCTGAGTCATCAGGCTTAAAATCACCAGTTCCTTCAAACGAGGTTATTCATGCGTTTTTGCCGTTTCCTGCCAGTAGTCATTCTTTTGTTGACCGTTCCCAGCTTCTCCCAAACCGCTCCCGGCAAGCCCGCTCCGGGCTTTAGCATCGACAATATCGACAAGTCGATCGATCCCTGCGTGGACTTCTACCAATACGCTTGCGGCAACTGGATGAAGACGTCTGAAATCCCCGCCGACCAGAGTTCCTGGAACAGCTTTGTGCAACTAGATGAGCAAAACCAGGGAATTCTGCGTGACATTCTGGAGAATGCTTCTGTCGATAAACCAGGCCGCAATGCCATCGACCAGAAAATCGGGGACTTTTATGGCTCTTGCATGGACGAGAAGACGGTTGAGGCGAGAGGGCTTACGCCGCTCCAACCCGAGCTAAAGCGAATTGCAGACGCTAAAGATAAAACTGCTCTTATCGGCGAAGTTGCCCGCGTACAGTTGATCGGGCCCGCCAATCCTCTCTTTAACTTCGGTTCCTCGCCTGACCTGCACAATGCTGGTCTGCAAATTACCTATCTCGATCAGGGCGGACTTTCATTGCCTGATCGCGACTACTACCTCAAGGACGATCTGCATATGGCGGACCTTCGCAAACACCTGGTCGAGTACATCACCGAGGTGTTTACGTTGTCGGGTCAATCCGCGCAGCAAGCGGCTGAGTCCGCACAGACCGTGCTTCGCATCGAGACCGCTCTGGCCAAGGTATCCATGGACCGCACAGAGCGCCGCGATCCTAAAAAACGCGATCATAAAATGACTCGCGAAGAAGCTGTCGCTCTGGCGCCAAGTTTCCATCTGGAGACGTTTTTTACTGCAATCGGCACTCCGGCCTTCACCGATCTCAACGTTACTAATCCTGAGTTTTTCAAACAAGCCAACGCCGTGGTCGAATCTGAATCACTGGATTCGTTAAAGACTTACGTAAGCTGGCAGCTCATGCGAGGTGCTGCACCTTGGCTTTCCCAGCCTTTCGTGGAAGCCAATTTCAAAATGCGGCAAGCTTTAACCGGACAAAAAGAGATTCAGGCGCGATGGAAGCGGTGCGTGGACCTCACTGACACCGAGTTGGGTGAAGCTTTGGGGCAACGCTATGTGGATGTAACCTTCGGGCCCGATGGCAAACAGCGCATGCTTAAAATGGTGGACGCCCTGGAAAAATCACTGGACGCAGATGTTCAAGACCTCGCCTGGATGACCGGAGACACCAAGAAGCAGGCCAAGGTCAAGCTCGACGCCATTCGCAACAAGATCGGCTATCCCGATGTATGGCGAGACTACAGCAGCGTCAAGATTGTGCCCGGCGATCTGGTGGGGAACTATCAGCGCGCGACCGAGTTCGAATCGAAACGCGAGATCGCCAAGATTGGCCAGCCGGTGGACCGCAAGGAATGGGGTATGACTCCGCCCACGGTGAACGCCTACTACAACCCCTCGCAGAATGAGATCGTGTTTCCCGCTGGCATTCTGCAACCGCCGTTCTTCGATAAAGGGATGGACGATGCGGTAAACTTCGGAGGCATCGGACTGGTGATCGGACATGAACTCACGCATGGTTTCGATGACCAGGGCCGCAAGTTCGACCCGGAAGGCAATCTGCGCGACTGGTGGACGGCCGACGATGGCAAGGAATTCGAAAAGCGCGTCAGTTGCGTAGCTGACGAATACAGCGGTTTCGTTGCCGTGGACGATCTGAAGCTCAACGGCCGCCTTACTCTGGGCGAGAATACTGCCGATAACGGCGGCGCTCGCATCGCGCTGATGGCTCTCGAACACATGATCGCTGACGATAAAACCGGGAAGGAATCCGCGAAAATTGACGGCTACACTCCGGAACAACGCTTCTTCCTGGGATTCGGGCGGGTATGGTGCGAAAAGAGGCGTCCTGAGTTCGAACGCATGATGGTGACCACGAACCCACACTCGCCGGGGCATTGGCGGGTGGATGGAGTGGTCCAGAACATGCCGGAATTCCAAAAGGCCTGGGGATGCAAAGCCGGACAACCCATGGTTAGTGACAACGCCTGTCACGTCTGGTAATTCGAAACATTCACCACCGCCGAGAGCGCAGAGGCCGCAGAGAAAAGCATTTTGGTTTTCTCTGCGATCTCGCCGTTCTCGGCCGTGAATAGTCTTTAACATCTCCTCTCTAACTTTTGCTAACATCCTTCTTCGAGATTCACTCTAAGAATGAAGCACACTGGTGAAAACGTCGTCCGCATTGAAGCCGAGGCGCTGCGCGCGCTTGCCGATCGCATTGCCGGCCCAATGACGGAATCTTTCGATCGTGCGGTGAATCTGCTTCATGCCTGCAAGGGCCGAGCGGTCGTCACCGGCATGGGAAAAAGTGGCATCATCGCCCGGAAGATCGCCGCCACGCTGAGTTCGACAGGAACTCCGGCACTGTTCATGCATCCGGTCGAAGCCGTACATGGAGACCTCGGCATGGTGGTGCGCGGCGACGTCGTAATAGCACTCTCCTCCAGCGGAGAAACCGAAGAAATCCTGCGCCTGCTGGCCACGATTAAGCGGCTGCAAGTGCCGTTGATCAGTTTTACTGGCGATGAACTATACGGCGGCATCCCGGGCGAGTGGCCTGCGACTGCACGATCCAAGCGTTCTACTTTGGCCGCGGCTGCCGAAGTAGCGCTTGATTGCTCTGTGGATCAGGAAGCGTGCACGCTTGGGCTTGCGCCGACCGCTTCCACGACTTGCATGCTCGCTCTGGGCGACGCGCTGGCCATGGCTCTCTCGGAAAAACGCGGGTTTAAAGAGGAAGATTTCGCCAACCTCCATCCCGGAGGCAAGCTGGGAAAGCGTCTGGCGCGGGTAGAGTCGCTGATGCACACCGGGGGCGCCGTCCCGCAAGTGACGCCACAAACCAGTATGCCCGACGTGATCTACGAAATGTCCCGCAAGAAACTGGGCGTCACGGCCGTGGTCGAAGGCGGAAAACTCGTCGGCATGATCAGCGACGGCGATCTGCGCCGCCTGCTGGAAAAGCGCGGCAAAGACGTGCTCGATCTGACCGCAGTCGATTGCATGACAAAAAATCCGCGGACAATTTCAGGCACAGAGTTCGCGGCTTCGGCAATCGCCCTTATGGAAGAGAAGAAGATCACGTCTCTGGTGGTTGTGGACAGCAGCGGCAAACTCCAGGGCATTGTCCATTTACATGATCTGTGGGGAACAGAAATGATGTAGGAACTATCAGCAAGAACAACTCTTACAACCTTGTCATTCCGAAGCGGCAAAGCCGCAGAGGAATCTGCTTTCTGCATGAAGTGAGGAAACTCCCATGTACCATTACGATCCCGCGACCGCCCTCGAAGAACTCACCGAAGAAGCCGCATTACCCAACCCCGTCCACATGCGCGACATGCTGCTGCGCAAGCATCTCACCACTGAAAAATCGCTGGAGCTAAACCGGCTGTTTGTCGAGTATCAGAAGTTCTTCGGCGAGACCCAGAAGCTGGGGAAGGAAATTCTGAAGCAGTTGACTGCCTAACGATCAAGCCAAAAGCCGCGATCATTTATAATAGCCAATTCCCTATTACTCAGGACTTTCAACTATGCATCGCTGGTCGCAACTCTTTATTCCTACCCTGCGCGAAGCTCCAGCGGACGCCGAAGTCGCGAGCCACAAATTTCTTGTCCGCGCGGGTTACATTCGCCAGTTGGCCGCCGGCATTTACTCCTATCTGTTCATGGGGCAGCGGTCGTTCAACAAGATCATCGCCATTGTCCGCGAGGAGATGGACACCATCGGCCAGGAATTCTACCTGCCCGCGCTAAATCCGCGTGAGATCTGGGAAGCCAGCGGCCGTTGGTCGGTGATGGGCGACAACATGTTTCGCCTGAAAGACCGCAAAGGCGCCGATCTGGCCCTGGGCATGACTCATGAAGAAGTCATGACTGAGATCGCGCGCAAAGAACTGCGCAGCTACAAGCAACTGCCGCAAATCTGGTATCAGATTCAGACCAAATTTCGTGACGAGCCGCGACCCAAGTCAGGATTGCTCCGGGTGCGACAGTTCATCATGAAGGACGCATATTCGTTCGACATCGATGCTGCCGGTCTCGACGCCTCTTATCAAAAACATCGCGATACATACCGCCGTATCTTCGATCGCTGCGGTTTGCAATACATGATCATTGAAGCCGATTCGGGCGCCATGGGTGGTTCCGGTTCAGAAGAGTTCATGGTGCGTACTCCAGCCGGTGAAGACCAGGTCGCAAGCTGCGATAGTTGCGATTATGCAGCCAACGTGGAAAAGGCGATCTCAAAGCTCGATTCCGTCGAAGACCTGGCTTCGGAAGGCGACGGCAGTGCGCTGGAAGTACACACCCCTGGGCAAAAAACAATCGAAGACGTTGCCCGCTTTCTGGGAGTCTCCCCGAAGAACAAGATAAAAACACTGGCCCTCATGGCGCAAGAGACCGACGCTAAGACAGGGAAAACCAAACTTCGTGCGGTTGTTCTCCTTATGCGCGGCGATCATCAGATGAACGAAGCGAAGCTGGCCGCCGCTGTGGCAGGAAAAGAAACTCGGCCTATGGAAGAAGAGGAGATCAAGACACTGTTCCATTCTCCCGCCGGATTCCTGGGGCCGCTCGGAATCGATTGGGCAAAAGACTGGAAGGATGGCGACCGTCCGATATTGCTCGTCGACAAAGCCCTGGAGGGTCGCAAGAACCTGATCTCGGGCGCCAATAAAGAGGACTACCACGTCAAGAACATCACGCCGGACGGCAACTTCCAGCCCACCGCCTACGCCGATCTTCGCAGCGTTACGGCGGGCGAGCCCTGTCCGAAATGCGGTGCCCCTCTCCGTATCGATACTGCGGTGGAAATCGGGCACATCTTCAAACTAGGTCAGAAGTATACGACCTCCATGGGCGCACGAGTCCTCGACAAGAATGGCAAAGAGGTCACGCCGATCATGGGAAGCTATGGGATCGGTATCGAACGTATCCTGACCGCCGCCATTGAGCAAAGCAACGACGAAAATGGCTTCTGGCTACCGGCGTCCATTGCTCCGTTTGAAATCGTGGTCAGTCCTACCAACGTGAAGGATGAACAGCTCGTTAATACGGCTATTGATATCGCAACTCGTCTGGAATCAGCGGGTTTCGACGTTTTACTGGATGATCGTGACGAGCGGCCCGGGGTTAAATTCAAAGATGCAGACCTGGTCGGCATCCCCTACAGAATCACTGTCGGCAAGAAGGTTACCGAAGGTACTGTGGAAGTCGTTATGCGCTCGACTCGCCAAATTCAGGATGCTAGCATCGCCACTATAACCGAATACTTTCAGAGTATTTTGCGGCCTGCGCGCTGATTCTCGATTCATAAGCGCGCAGCCAAAAGGCAGAGCGCGCTATGAAAATGGTTTTTGGCATCATCATCATCGTTGCAGCAGTCTATTTAGGCGCAGAACTGGTCCCTGCTTACTACGGAAACTACGAATTCTCGGACTACATCAAGACGACCGCCACCATGGAGACCTATACCACCAAGCCGGAGTCTGATATTCGCGAATTGATCTTTAAAAAAGCTCAGCAGATGGACATTCCCATCAGCAAAGAAGCCATTAAGGTCCAGCGCCAGGGCCAACAGAATATTGGCTCGCTTTTCATCAGCGCTCCTTACACCGTACATGTGGACTTAGCGGTGGTTCCGGTCGATCTGCACTTCGAGCCCTCCACCGAAAACAAGAGTCCCTTCTAGTCAACGGCGCAAGCTCGGTCATGATTTAGAATGGTAGTAGGAGATTGGCAATCCCGGCAGTTTTCCGGGGCGCCTTCGGCTGCAGCATCCGGAGGATTCAAGTTTCCGCCCGGCAATTCCTGCATTGGATAACGCAATCCCCTCATCAGGTCATCATAACCACCAACCGTGGCCATTAAGCTTAAGATCCCGAAAAGTAAGAGCCCTCAGACCGGCGGGAGCAGATTTCTTCCCCGCGACCCCCTGATCAGAACCGCTCTTATTGTGTTTCTCGTTCTGGCAGTCACCGTTGGCGGCGTTTTTTCCTATTACTACGTCAAGTATGACCGCATCATCGATGCGCGCTTCAAGGGACAAGTCTTCAGCAACTCCGCGAAGATTTACGCCATCCCGCGCAGTGTTCGCGTAGGCGAGAAAATCGACTCCAAAGAAATCGCTTCCCAACTGCGGCAGGCTGGATATTCCGACAAGGATGGCGACTCGGTTATGGGCAGCTACCGTCTCCTAAAGGGTGGAATCGAGGTCGATCCCGGCTCGCAGTCCTATCACAGCCCGGAACCAGCCACCATCCATGTCACCGACGGGCAAGTGGACAGCATTACCGCCAAGTCCGGTGGTCTCGATGCCTACGAGCTTGAACCGCAACTCATCACTTCTCTGTTCGACGCCGAGCAGCGTTCCAAGCGCAAAGTCGTGAAGTACAACGACATGCCGAAAATACTGGTGGATGCCGTGGTCGCAATCGAAGACCGGCGCTTCTTTACCCACAATGGCGTGAATTTTCTCCGCATGGCGGAAGCCACCTGGATTGATGTTACCCGCCAGCGTCACGAGCAGGGCGGTTCCACGCTCACCATGCAACTTTCTCGCGGTTTTTTTCTTTCGCCGGAAAAAACCGTCAAGCGCAAGCTGATCGAAATGTTGATCGCATTGGAGCTTGAGCAAAAATTCAGCAAGCAGCAGATTTTCGAGTTCTATGGAAACTGGGTGGATTTGGGACAGCGCGGTTCGTTTTCCATCAGTGGCTTCGCCGAAGCCTCTCGCGACTATTTCAATAAAGATTTGAAAGACATTACCCTGCCGGAAGCGGCCTTACTGGCAGGCATCATCCAACGGCCAAGCTACTTGTCGCCATACCGTCATCCCGAGCGTGCACTCGAACGCCGCAACCTGGTACTGGACAGCATGGTCGAGACCCATGCCATTTCTCCCTCCGACGCGGAAAAAGCAAAAGCTGTGCCGTTGAAACTCGCGCCGCCGAATGTCGAGGCGAGCGATGCGCCATATTTCGTCGATCTCGTCCGCGATACTTTGATCAGCAAGCTGGACGAGCGGCAGATGAACGACCAGACTTACCGCATCTACACCACGCTTGATCCCGACCTACAGAAAGCCGCCGCGCAAGCAGTCGAAATCGGAATGAAGCTGGTGGACGATCAGGTCACCAAACAGCGTACCAAGCGGGTCAAAGTCGGGAGCAAATACGAAACCAAAGTGCAGCCGGGCCCACAGGCGCAGGTGGCCATGGTCGTCCTCGATCCGCATACCGGAGAAGTTCTCGCGCTGGTGGGTGGAAGGAATTACGCCGTCAGCCAACTCGATCATGCTAACGCCAAGCGCCCCACGGGATCGATCTTCAAACCGTTCGTTTACGCTGCCGCAGTCAACACGGCCCTTGACGGGAGTAATCCAGTGTTCACTCCGGCATCCATAGTTTCGGACCAACCGAGCACATTCGCCTACGGCGACCAGATCTATGAGCCACGCAACTACAAAGAGGAATACCACGGAGATGTGACGGCGCGTTATGCGCTGGCTATGTCGTTGAACAATGCGACCGTCAAGCTAGCCGAAGAAGTGGGCTACGACAAAGTGGCGGAACTGGCCAAAGCTGCCGGGATCTCATCTGTAAAGGCGACTCCCGCCATGGCGTTGGGCGCCTACGACGCCACTCCGCTGGACATGGCCGCTGCTTACACTGCGTTTGCCAACTCGGGTGTGCGCATTTCGCCGACCATGATCAACTCAGTGCGCAGCGCGAATGGCGACATCATCATGGATTTCAAGCCTGAACAACGCCAGGTTCTCGACCCTCGAATCGCCTACGTCATGACCGACATGATGGAAAGCGTGCTGAATTTCGGAACGGCTTTCGAAGTCCGGCAACGCGGCTTTACGTCGCCCGCAGCAGGTAAAACGGGTACCTCCCACGACGGCTGGTTCGCAGGTTACACCAGCAATCTGCTCTGTATTGTGTGGGTTGGCTATGATGACTACAGCGATATCCGATTGAGTGGCGCTCAGACCGCCGCCCCCATCTGGGCCGAATTCATGAAGAAGGCGGTCGCCCTCCCGCAATACTCGAATGTGAAGGATTTCACCCAGCCGCCTGGGGTGGTGGACGTCCAACTGGACAAGACCACCAATCTTCTGGCTACGCCGGCATGTCCCGAAACTTACAATGCCGCCTTCGTTGTCGGCACTGAACCTTCGACCACCTGCGAGCAAGGCACCGGAGCAAAAGGGATCTTTTCCCGCATTTTTGGCCTGGGCAGCGATAAGGCCCTCCCGCCTCCGGCAGCAGCCCAACCGGGGGTCGCAACCGCCGCACCAGGGGGCGAACCAGACCCCAAAAAGAAAAAAGGGATTTTAGGCAAAATTGCGGGTATCTTTAAAGACGACAAAACTGCGGACCCTCCGCCCAAACCGCCGGACAACAACGGGAACGTCCCCCATTGACCAACCGCTAATTGTCCGAAAGCGGCGTCGAGCAGAGAGTTTCGCCTGCTGGAGGTGAGTTTATGCGCTGGCCATCTCTCCTTTGCTTTTCGGTTTATGCTTTTGTTTACTCTCCCTGTTTCGCCCTTCCCATTCCAACCGCAGTGCAGACGCAAAGCCCTCCTGCGGACCAGGTACAGATCGCGCCGCCGCTGCGTCGCACCGAGGCGCCTTCACCGACTGCCTCGGTCGAGGAGTTGGAAAACCGCGGTGACGAGCTGCGTACCGAAAAATCCTACTTCGACGCCCTTGACTACTACCGGGCCGCATTGGCCAAGAAACCCAACAGTCCCCAGATTTACAACAAAGCTGGGATTGCCGAGCTGATGACGCAGCACTTTCGCGATGCCCAGAAGAGTTTTGAACGGGCCATCCACGGTGATCGCGCTTACGCCGATGCCTACAATAATTTGGGAGTGATTGAATACGAAGCCAAAAAATACAGCAAAGCTATTAAGCGATACCGGCAAGCAATCCAACTCCAGGCAGCATCCGCTTCGTTCTTCAGCAATCTGGGAGCAGCCTACTTCGCCGAGAAGAACTACGAGGATGCCAGCACGGCGTATGCTCACGCATTACAGCTCGATCCGAATGTGTTCGACCGAACTTCGCATAGTGGAGTTTCGGCGCAGTTGGCGTCCCCGGCGGACCGGGCCCACTATGACTACGTATTGGCCAAACTCTACGCGCAAATCGGCAGCGCGGAACGATCCTTGGAGTACTTAAAGAAGGCCATGGAAGAGGGTTACAAGAACGTCAACGACGTGTACAAGGATCCTGAGTTCGCCATGTTGCGCAAGGACTCCCGCTTTACTGAGTTAATGGCAGCCAAACCTCCGTCAATCCCGGAATAAGGTTAATCTTTGGAACTTTACAAAACTTTACAATCAAGCACGCAACTTTTATTCATGGATTGGGTTCCGAATAGGCACATGCTCCTGAAAACACAGGGTGAGTAAGGAGAAACGGTAGCCCATCGGATGTCGACCCGAGCACGCCCCAAGCAGACATCCGGTGGGTTTTTAGTTTCAGGCGCTTAGCGGTTAGCACCTAGCATTTGGCCCGTCCAATTAGATTGAAGTCCTCGAGGCGCGCCGCTTGCGCGATCCTGAATGGCTAAATGCCACCGCACTAAGTGCTGGTTTTCCTGCTTCTCTCCCCGATATATTTTTCCGTAATCTCTTTCAGTTTCCCTTGCGCCCTCAAAATGTATTCCACTGTATCGCGCAGCGCTCCATCCCCTCCGGAGTTTGGCGTCACCCAATGAGCTTCTTCTTTGACTTGATCGCGGGCATTGGCCACCGCGATAGCCAGTCCGCAATTATGCATCACCGGGAAGTTTGATTTTTCGAGCGCGTTTCTTGGACATGAGCGGATTTTAGCATTGGGTTCGCGCGGCAATTTCTCTCTGTCCATTCGCGGACGAAAAATTCTGGGTTCGGACAGATCTGAGGTTTGAAATTGAATTGCATAGTTCTATCTATAAGTCCGACAGCACCTTTGTAATGAAGGGCCTTGGCATGCGAAGTGCCTTAGAGAGATCAGACTCACGTTCGAGCCTGAGTCGCGTCCAACACGTGGTATAGCGCATTTAACGAGAAGATGACACTTGTCACCAGAACTGCGTGACGATTACTACTGGCCCATTCATTTGAACTCGACGAAGATGGGTTTAGTTTCAGATTGCGACATGAGGCATAACAAACAACAGATGTTCAACTCGATGTATTCCGCAGCGCAGGAACTTTGCGTTTCTACAAAGCGTATCAATCGGTAAGCGATCGATGAGCAAGGCATCACTAGAAGCACCACTGGTAATGGAACGCGGAATCGAATGATTCGATTGCTGGGAAAAAATAGTCAGGGGTTAAAGGGACTGCATTCACTTCTTGGTTTGGTCGCCTAGATGAAGACAGCCCCCGAGCAGAAAGCACATGGCTTTGCGGCCTGGGCCTCTTTCGTTTTAACCCCGAGGCGAGATTCTAGGCCTTTCTGGAAGAAACGCAAGTTCTTCCATCAAGGCATCGGGCCGCGCATGAACTGAGGTTCCGACAGCGGTCGGAAAGAAAGAAGAATCACATGAAAACTTCAATAATTTCCAAAAGCCTGATGTTAGGTATCGCCCTGTTCCTCGCAACAAGTGCGTTCGCGGCAGAGAAGGCCTCGCTGGAGTTCGCTAATCGTGTAAGCGTAGGTAATACTCAACTGCAACCCGGCGAGTACAAAGTGCAATGGGATGGGAATGGTCCGAATGTCGAACTGACTATCATCAAGAACGGATCGGTGATGGCTAAAGTCCCGGCGAAACGAATTGATGTGAAACGCGCTGCCGTGAGCAACACAACCCAACTGAAGAACAACTCAGATGGCAGCCAGTCACTCTCGCAGATCCAGTTCAGCGGCAAGAAATTCGCTTTTGAAATTGGCGGCGATTCCGCCCAGGCGGAAGCCGCCGGCAGCACAAAGTAATACTTGCCACCTTCATCAGCCAATGGGGAGCTAACGCTCCCCTTTTTTTGCCATCAGAAATCCCACTCTTCGCACCTGACTAACCAAACCCCAGACCTCGACCGCCTCTGCAAGAATGCCGGATTGGATCGTTCTAAAGTGGAGGTTTTACCATGAAAATGGCCATCTGGCTCTTGACAACGTTCCTACTGTTCTCCCTCTCTGCCCGTGCACAAACTCCAGAATTAAAGTTCATCGCCGATACCCTGGTGGTTCAGGCGGATGGTACATATGAAGCTGATCCCGATCTGGCCACCGTCACATTCCAGATTTTCTCTCAGGAAAAAGAAATAAAACAGGCATACGATGCTGCCGCTCAGTCCATGCAGCGAATCGTCGATTTGGCTGGCCGGAACAACCTCCAAAAAGAAGACATTTCGACAGGTGTTCTCACCGTGGCCCCCGTTTATGAAGGAGATCGAAAGAAGCGGGCGCGTTCGTATTACGTGCAGGGACAAATCGTTTTGCGAGTTCGGGATTTTACCCGTATCGCACCCATACTCGATGGTTCGGTGGAGGATGGAGTCGCTGATTTTCGCTCACTCACTTATTCTTTAGCCGATGAAGAGTCGGCTAAAAAACAGGCAGTCGCCGAAGCCATGCGCCGCGCCATCGGTCGAGCCAGCATTGCGTTGGAACAAAAAGGGCAAAAGTTGGGCACGTTGCGATATATGAGTCTGGACGTGAAGCAGTTAGTGGGAGTAGCTCAACTAGAAACATCAGAGCTCTATTCGACTGAGGAGTTATCCAGTCTGGACAAGGCAGGGCGTAATAAATTGGCGCCACCGCCCCCGCCACCACCACAGCGTCCTGAGAAGATCACGGTCAGCGCCACCGTACAGTGCGCGTTCCAGATTCAGTAGGCTAGCTCTAAGGATTGGAAGAAAACTACCCTAATTAATTATGGGATGCAGTGTTAGGACACTACCGGGCTAGGCGAACGTTTTACGAAACATTGTATTTCCATTTAGAATATCTTAGATGTCTCTCCCGGCCTCACCCCTCGCCGTTCCCGCGCTCGATTGGGCTCATCCGCTCGTCCGCGAGTGGTTCATTCAGCGCTTCGGCACGCCCACGGAGCCCCAGGAACAGGGATGGCCGCACATCCTGGCAGGCCACACCACGCTCATTTCGGCTCCGACCGGATCGGGCAAAACTCTCGCGGCATTCCTCGCTTGCATTGATCGCCTGGTGCGAAAAGCTCTCGCAGGTGATTTGCAGTACCGCACCGAAGTTCTCTACATCTCGCCCTTGAAAGCTCTGGGCAACGACATCCAGAAAAACCTTGAAGTGCCGTTAGGCGAAATTTTGCAGATGGCCGGTGAGCGTGGTTTGATGATGCCGCAGATCCGCACCGCCGTCCGCACCGGCGACACGCTCATGTCCGAGCGCCGCGCTATGTTGAAGCGGCCGCCACATATTCTGGTCACCACACCAGAATCGTTCTACATTCTTTTGACGGCCGAAAAAAGCCGGGCCATTCTGCGCGATGTTGAAACCGTGATCGTGGACGAAATCCACGCTGTCGCCGACGACAAACGCGGCGCTCATCTGACGTTATCCTTAGAACGCCTCGAAGCGCTGACCATTCGTCCGCCCGTCCGCATTGGCCTTTCCGCCACCCAGAAACCCATTGAAGAAGTCGCACACTTTCTCACCGGCAATGGCCGTCCCGATCCAGTCATCGTCAACGTTGGCCACAAACGCCAGCTTGACCTTGCCGTCGAAGTTCCCGCGACTCAACTCGGTCCCATCGCCAGCAACGAAATGTGGGACGAAATTTACAATCGCATCGTCGAACTGGTCGAGACCCATCGTTCGACGCTGGTCTTCGTCAACACCCGTCGACTCTCGGAACGTATCTCGCATCATCTGGGCGAACGCCTCGGTGAAGAAAACGTCGCCGCCCACCACGGCAGTCTTTCCCGCAAGCTGCGCCTCGCCGCCGAAAACAAACTCAAAGAGGGCCAAGTTAAAGTTCTGGTCGCAACTGCATCTCTCGAACTGGGAATCGATATCGGCACCGTCGATCTGGTTGTCCAAATCAGTTCCCCGCGCGCCATTGCCGTTGCCCTGCAACGTGTCGGACGATCCGGTCACTGGCGCGGCGCCATCCCCAAGGGCCGATTCTTCGCCACCACCCGCGACGATCTGTTCGAATGCGCAGCGCTGGTCCAGTCGATCAAGCACGGCGACCTCGACCGCCTGATCATTCCTGAATCGCCGCTCGACATTCTGGCCCAGCAAATCGTGGCTATGTGCGCCGTGGAAGAATGGGACGACGATGCTCTCTTTGCATTGGTCCGCCGCGCTAGTCCTTATCGTAATCTCTCGCGCGAGACTTACGAATCCGTCCTCGAAATGCTCTCGGAAGGAATCGCCGCCCGCCGTGGCCGCTACGGCGCATACATTCATCGCGATCAGGTAAATCACAAGCTCCGCGCCCGTCGTGGAAGCCGTCTGGCCGCCATCACCAGCGGCGGCGCCATTCCG
This sequence comes from Terriglobia bacterium, assembly GCA_963723765.1. GTDB lineage: Bacteria > Acidobacteriota > Terriglobia > Terriglobales > Acidobacteriaceae > DATBAX01. The sequence goes on from CAVRSD010000005.1 coordinate 63,318, forward strand.
GAGACCGCTCTTTTCACCGTGGTAGCCCAGCCGGAAGGAATCGTCGTCGGCACGCTTGACGAAGATTTCGCCGTCGAGAGCAATGCCGGCGACATCATGCTCCTCGGCAACACTTCCTGGCGCATCCGGCGCGTGGAGGGAAAATCCGGACGCGTCCTGGTCGAGGATGCTCACGGTGCAGCGCCCACGGTCCCCTTCTGGCGCGGCGAAGCTCCGGCTCGTACGCAGGAGCTTTCCGCCAACATCGCCGAGCTTCGCCAGCAAATCAGCGACCGCCTCGCGAAAACTTCGCCCGTCGGAGTCTCCCAAAATATTCCTGAGGTTGCAGCAACTGTCGCATGGCTCAAGGAAGAATGCGGTCTGGACGACTCCGGCGCTGAGCAAGCCATCGAATACATCCTGCAAGGCCGCGCCGTACTGGGTGCCGTTCCCACTCAACACGTAGTCATCGCCGAACGTTTCTTCGACGAAGCCGGCGGCATGCAGCTCATCATTCACGCACCTTTTGGCGGACGCATTAACAAAGCCTGGGGATTGGCTCTGCGCAAGCGTTTCTGCCGCAGCTTCAACTTTGAGCTGCAAGCAGCCGCTACCGATAATGGCCTGAACATTGCTCTGGCCGAGCAACACAGCTTCCCGCTCGCCGACGTATTCCATTTCCTCAACGCGGACACCGTGCAACCGGTTCTCGAACAGGCCGCGCTCGACTCTCCGATTTTTGCCACTCGCTGGCGTTGGGACGCCAACCGCTCTCTGGCATTGCTGCGTTTTCAGGGCGGCAAGAAAGTTCCTCCGCAGATTCAGCGCATGCGTTCCGATGATCTGCTGGCCTCAGTTTTTCCCGATGTCGCCGCCTGCCAGGAAAATATCGAAGGTGATATCAAGATCCCCAATCATCCCCTCGTGAATGAAGTCATGAAAGACGTCCTTACCGAGGCCATGGATCTCGAGGGCCTGCAAAATCTTCTGCGCGCCATGGACGATGGCCGCGTCCGCTGCATCGCTGTCGACACCCCGGTGCCCTCGCAGTTCTCGCATGAAATTCTGAATGCGAATCCATACGCCTACCTGGACGATGCACCTCTTGAAGAGCGCCGCGCTCGTGCAGTCGAGATGCGGCGAATTTTGCCCGAATCAGTGCTTGAAGAGGTTGGCAAACTCGATCCGTCAGCCATCGCGCAGGTTCGCGAAGAAGCCTGGCCGGATGTTCGCGATGCCGACGAGCTGCACGATGTATTGCACACGCTGATCGCCTTGCCGGAAGCCATCTCTGCCGATGTAGAGGTGGGCGATCTATCAGGTCAGACTTACGCTACCGTCCGATGGCAGCACCATTTTGCCCACCTCCTCGAGCAAGGACGCGCCGCTCGCGCCGAATACGTTGGCAAGAACTACTGGGTCGCAGCAGAACGGGCCAAGATTTTTTCACTTCTCTTCCCCGATGCCAAATTTGATCGTTCAGTAGCTGATATTCAGACCACTCTTCCCTCTCAAGACGACGCAATGCTATCTCTCATCACCGGGTGGATGGCGCACATCGGTCCCACGACTGCGCGGGATCTCAGCGAATTGCTGGGAGTCCCAGTCGCCGAAATCGACAAGGCTCTGCTTCGCATGGAAGCCAGCGGCTCGATCCTGCGCGGAAAATTCACCGATCGTGTTGGTCGTGTGGCGCGGACGCCCTCGTCCGTGGCTCTTGACTTAGACCTGGAATGGTGCGATCGCCGCCTATTAGCCCGCATCCACCGCCTGACCATTGCCAGCCTGCGCAAGCAAATCGAGCCGGTCACTGCCGCCCAGTTCATGCGCTGGCTATTGCGCTGGCAGCATCTTTCGCCGGACACGCAAGTTCAAGGCGAGCGCGCCACTCTCGAGGTGCTGCGTCAGTTGCAGGGATTCGAAATCCCGGCCAACGCCTGGGAACGGCACATTCTGGCCGGACGCATCGCCGACTACGATCCCAAATGGCTTGACCAGCTTTGCCTAACCGGGGCCGTGGGCTGGGGACGGTTGTCTCCACATCCTGCCACGCTAGAGGATTCCGCAGCCGGCAAGCGCCGGGTCATTCCAACCAGCGTTGCCCCTATCACTTTCTTTGTCCGTGAAGAGGCCGACTGGATGACGCCCCATAATCCCGCAGCCGAGCAGCCCGAATCCCGTGGCTTGAGCGACGGCGCGCGGCAAGTTTTGGAATTTCTGCGGCAGCGCGGAGCCTCGTTCTTTGCCGACATTGTTCGGGGCACCGACAAACTGAAAGCTGAGATTGAAACCGCTTTGTGGGAATTGGTCGCGGCAGGGGTTGTGACAGCGGACGGTTTCGACAATCTGCGCGCGCTGATCGATCCTAAACGTCGCGCCGGACAGGGCAGCGGACGTACCGCACGCCCGCGGCACAGTTCCGGCCGTTGGGCTTTGCTTCACGCCGAACAGGCCGTCGAACGAAATCGAGCCGTGGATGCCACTTGCTGGATGCTGCTGAAGCGCTATGGCATCGTCTTCCGCGACCTGCTCGTCCGCGAAACCAATCTGCCCAAATGGCGCGAGTTGCAAATGGCTTACCGCCGCCTCGAAGATCGCGGCGAAATTCGCGGCGGACGTTTCGTGGATGGTTTCCTCGGCGAACAGTTCGCCATTCCGGTGGCCTTGGAATCGCTGCGCGCCACGCGCAAAGTTCCACCGCACTGGGGAGACCATTACCGTCTCCGCAGCCGATCCACTCAATTTAGTTGGAATCGTCGTCCCCGGCGACCGCGTTCCCGCCATCTCGGGAAGGACCGTCACCTTCCACGACGGGGTCGCAGTCCAGCCCCGCGAACCTCAAGAACTACCGCACCAAGCCACTGGATAACCCCCGTATAACCTTCGACCAGTCTCACCATATTGTCATTCCGAGAAGTGCAGCACCGAGGAATCTGCTGTCCGCCGGCGGCGAGGAAAAGCAGATTTCAGGCTACACGCTCCAAATGAAAAAGGGTTTTGAGCGGAATTTCGAAGGGGATTTGCGTATGGCGAACACCCTATCGTTGTGCAATCATTGTCTGCCCCAAAAAAAAATCGGGAGCCTGATGAGGGGGTCTCAAGGCTCCCAATAGACTCTGCCCGGCAAGACTGCTGAAAGCGCTTCCCCCGTCGCTTTTACCAGGCCCAAGCCTGAACCTGCTTGTGCAAATTTGAGACCACAGCGAGCCTGGCCTCCCTGTCGTTCCAAAATTCTCTAACCTATTGATTTTACGAAAGCGTTCTAAGTCTCCGAAATGCTGACAACCAGCTGCCCCAACTAAATCACTATCCGAACGGATAGACGTCTATCTATTCGGATAGCCCGATCCGCAAGTCCCACCCCTGGGCCCTTTGCAGATCGCAGTAACTGTGCTAACAATGCTGCTGCACAAGAGGGTATGCATTGAACCCCAAACTCCATGTAATCTCCGGGCCATGGCGAGAATCCGTGTTCGTGCTCTCTGCTGCGGACCTGCCAATCGGGCGCGATCCCGCCAACCTGCTCTCCATCAATGATCTGTCCCTTTCTCGCCGGCATTGCGTAATCAGCCGCCACATGGATGGCATTACCATTCGCGATCTTGATAGCCGCAATGGCACATTCGTCAACGGAGTGGCCATCAAAGAGAGTCCTTTGTTGCATGGCGACCAGGTCTCGATCGGAGATTCGGTTCTTGTTTTGCTTTTGAAAGACGAGACGGACGAACCCGCCTCGGGTCAAGTCAAGTTCGACGATCATCAGACCCAGGCAACCGCGCAGTTGAATCCCAAGGATGCCTTGTACCTGCACCCTGAACTCCTCCTGCACGAATTACCCGCCAAAGCCCGTCTGGGAAGAAACCTGAATGCTCTGCTCAAGATCAGCCGGATGGTGCATAGCACTCACGACCTGGAACAGCTGCAGGCGCAAATCTTGAATTTGACGTTCGAGGTTGTACCCGCTGAACGCGGGGCCATCCTGCTGGATGGAAGTGGAAACGGGAACTTCGAATCTGTTTTCGCGCGCCATCGCCTCCAGGGAACGGCGCAAGCGGTTAGCGTGAGTCGAACCATCACTCAACAGGTGCTGCAACAGGGAATTGCCATCCTGGGTGCGGACGTGCCGCGCAGCAATGGCCTGAGTGACGTTGAAAGCCTGGTGAGCTCGAACGTGCGCTCGCTGTTGTGCGTTCCGTTAACAGTTTCCGACAAGATTACGGGCTGCATTTATCTGGACACGACCCTAGCCTCCGGCCGCTTCGATGAAGAACATCTGCAGTTGGTCGTTGCCATCGCCGGTATTTCGGCGGTGGCTGTGGAAAATGCGCGCCGCGTGCAATGGCTGGAGCAGGAAAATCTCCGGCTATCTACCGAGATCCAGCTCGATCACAACATGATCGGCGAAAGTTCTCCGATGAAGCAGGTTTATCAGCTATTGTCGCGGGTCGCACCGTCGGAATCCACAGTTCTCATAGAAGGTGCGAGCGGGACGGGTAAGGAATTGGCCGCACGGGCCATTCATCGCAACAGCCCTCGCGCAAACAAGCCCTTCGTTGCCATCAATTGTGCGGCGATTCCAGAAGGACTTTTGGAGAGCGAACTTTTCGGCCACGAACGCGGCGCCTTCACCAGTGCGGTCACGCAAAAAAAAGGGCGCCTGGAAGTGGCCCAGGGCGGCGTGGTCTTTCTCGATGAAATCGGAGAGTTGGCTCCGGCCCTGCAAGTCAAATTGCTGCGGGTTCTGCAAGAACGCGAATTCGAGCGCGTCGGCGGTACCCGCCCCATCGCGGTGGACATTCGTCTCATCGCCGCCACCAATAAGAACCTGGAAGAAGCCATCAAGACAGGTAGCTTTCGCAAGGATCTCTACTACCGTCTGAATGTGGTGTCGCTCGTCATGCCTTCGCTGTCAGATCGCCGCGATGACATTGCCCCTCTCGCTGAGCATTTTGTGGTCAAGTACAGCCAGCGCTGTAACACGAAACTTAAAACGATCTCCCCCGCCGCGATGGCGTGCCTGGTGAACTATGATTGGCCCGGCAATGTACGGGAGCTGGAAAATGCGATCGAACGCGCTCTGGTGCTGAGTCCGTCAGATGTGATCCAGCCGGAAGACCTGCCCGAGTCCGTGCTGGAAAAAGATTCCCCGCCCGGCGTAGTTGCGGCCCGATACCATTCGGCGCTAAAGGAATGGAAGAAGCAACTGATCCTCAACGCCATGCAGGAAGCGCAGGGCAGCTATACAGAAGCCGCACGTCTTCTAGGTGTCCACCCAAACTATTTGCACCGCTTGATTCGAAATCTGGATTTGAAGAAAGCTTTACAATCCAGCTCGGGCCTGAAAAATAACGAAGGCACAAGTTCAGACGTCATTATGTAGCAGTTGTGAATCGTAACTGCTCACGTTGAGACAGCCGCCTCGGCGGTCCTGCGGAGCGAGAGCTCCGCTCTCAGCTAAGGCAGATCAAGCTTCAGCAGCGCCGCTGGATCCAGGTAAGTCCCCTGCCATCGCACTGCAATATGAAGATGCGGTCCCGTGGCCCGGCCCGTGCCCCCACTCAACCCAATCACCTGCCCGCGTTCCACCTGATCGCCTGTCTTCACTTTGAATTCGGAAAGATGCAGATAGAGCGTGAGCAATCCCTGCCCGTGATCCAGCACCACGCAGTTCCCTTCGAAGTACAACGATCGCGCCAGCACAACCGTACCAGCATTGACGGCGGCTACAGGAGTACCGGTGCCGACAGCAAAATCCAGCCCTTGATGCGTGCTCAGCACCTTCCCATTAAACTTCCGCTGCGTACCAAACACATCAGAGATGCGAGCATCGACGGGCGGTTGGAAGTCACCGGACCATTGGCGTTCGCCAGTCACCTTGGCGAACGCTTCTTCCTTGACCGCCTTCCCTTGATCGATCTCATGCACCTGTTCCTTATCTGGCTCGGTGAATTTTTTGTCCACGATCACGGCGATGCTGGGATAAACCGCGTGCTTGACCGTGAGCTTTTTTTCAAATGAGATCTCTTTGCCGCCTGTGGTCGCTCCAGTAAGTTGCAATGTGTAAACGCCCGGCGGAGTTTCCAGACTGACGCCGCCAAGTCCATACCAGGTTTTATGTTTTGGATCGAAAGAAAAAAAGACTTCATGCTTCAACCACGTCCCGGCAAGGGTTTGTAACCGTCCGGGCGGCGTGACGCTCAACAACATGGGCGATCCATTCACCAAACGGGCCGGCTGGCTCTGCACTGACCAGGCTCGCGGCGTTGCGCTCTTAGCAGGAAGTGTTTGCGCAATCCCGGGCAGCACAATCAGGGACAGAAAGACAAAGCTTCCCGGGCATCTCAAATTCACTTTTAATGATGAACGCACTGCCATGAGCCTAGCACTAGCGCCTCTGGCTGTGGCTTGAATCCTTCGTGCGAGCATCCGATCTTGCAACGGTGCCGGAGTTACAATTTGCACAAATGTTCCCCGTGGAACATTTTGTGATTACACGGCCGTATGTACGGGAATATATGATCTGGCTTGGTTTGTTGGAGATAATGGAAGATTACCGTTTTGGGAAAGAGGCTTTAAATCTGGTCAAGCATGCTCCTGCTGCAAACGTTCTCGGAAGTATTCTTTCCAGCCTTCGGGGAGCGTTTCGACCTGCAAGGCACGCCGCACCACAGCCCGTTCATCGCTCCCATACGTTTTCGCGATGTACAGACGCATGATTTCTGCGACTGGCACAGCATGTGGATCGCGAGCGATCACTTTGATCTCGTCGCCTGCGCCGACTTCTCCCTCGCGGGTGACGGCGACGTAATAACCCAAGCGACCACTGGCCAGGAAGCGCTTCACCATGTCATCCATTTGAAATTTCACTCCAAGTTTGTAGCAAGGCATACGCGGCTGGGTCACGATCACTTCGGCGGTGCCGACGGAGAACCGGTCGCCAAGATGCACGGAGTCTTCCGGCAAGCCTTCGGTGGTGAAGTTTTCCCCAAAGCTACCCATCGGCAGGTCTACGCCGGGTAACTCCTTCTTCCAGTATTCGTAGTGTTCGACCGGATAGCAGTAAACCGCCTTGTGCTCCCCGCCGTGCACGGTGAGGTCGGCTTGGCGATCGCCATCTAAATTCAGCTTGCGTAAAGCGATACGGCCTTCGACGGGATACTTGAAGATTCCCGTGGTTACGTTAATCCCATGCCAGATCACTTCGCGCGGGAGCCCGACGTTTAGAGACACTAGACGAGCCTGCTTCGTTTTTCCCTGTTTCATGATCTGACCAAGCGTGATACATTTTTGCGCTTTTTACAAGGTGCGGGCATTTCTGTGGCACGGCTAGAAGTCGCGCCCTTCCGCGAAGCACGCTATAACTCGAACTCCGTTCGAAAAACCGCTAAGGATGGATTCGCCTCGGTTAAAGTATCAACCATGGAAAAGGTGTACGCCACCTCACCTTCACCGAAAGTGGAAACAAAATATCGCGCCGACATCGATGGTTTGCGCGCGGTCGCAGTCATGGCCGTGGTTTTGTTCCATGCGGGAATCTCTCAGATATCCGGCGGTTTTGTAGGGGTTGACGTTTTCTTTGTGATTTCCGGCTATCTCATCACGGGGTTGATCCTGAATGACATGGCACAAAGCCGCTTCTCCATTGCATCTTTCTATGAACGACGCGCGCGCCGCATTCTTCCTGCTCTATTTACGGTCCTATTCGCGGCATCGGTAGCGACATGCGGGTTGTTAATGCCGGACCGTACGCGAGCATTTGGACAGAGCCTCATTGCCACTGTGTTCTTCTATTCCAACATCCTGTTCTCACATCAGTCCGGATATTTTCAGGCGGCCGAAGTCAAGCCACTGCTGCATACCTGGTCACTGGCTGTTGAAGAACAGTTTTATATTATTTATCCGCTTTTTCTTTTTGTCGTGCGGCGTTATCTTTCCAGGCGATATTTTCTGTCGCTGTTTCCCGTCTTTGTTTTGTCATTGGTATTTTGTATCTGGAGCGTGAGTGTTCATCAGTCCACGGCATTTTTTCTTGGTCCAGCGCGAGCCTGGGAGTTGCTGCTGGGTGGACTTCTTGCGATTCCTCTGATTCCACCATTACGTCATCGCATAACGGCCAATGTTCTTGGGTTTTTTGGATTGGCGCTCCTTGTATACAGCTTCGTGAGGTTATCGGGCGCTCTCCCTTTTCCCGGCGTCAACGCTCTGTATCCCACTCTCGGGGCGGCCCTCATCATCTACAGCGGCACGGCAAGCGGGACCATCGTGTCCAAAGGGTTGAGCGCAAAACCCATAGTCTTCGTCGGCATGATTTCGTATTCCCTGTATTTGTGGCATTGGATTATTTTCATTTTCGTAAAGGCTTATTTCGTTCGCGCCTTGACGCATTGGGAAATTACCGCTGAGATTGCCGTTTGCGTTCTCATTGCCAGTCTCTCGTGGAAGTTTGTTGAGTCTCCTTTCCGCGGGCAAAGGGGACAGAGGAGATTTTCGCGGCGCTGGGTTTTTGCTGGCGCAGTATTAGGATCGATACTCCTGGCGGGTTTAGGCGAGTTGTTGTATGCGAGCCACGGCTTGCCCTCCCGCTTCGACGCCCAAGTACTGGAACTGTATGCCGGCAAGAATGACCGGTGGAAGAGGAATGATGAGTGTGTCCAAGCGATTTGCCGTCTTGGTAGTGATGATGCAACGCCCAGGTTCCTCCTGTGGGGAGATTCCCACGCCGGCGCCATCGCTCCAGTGTTCGAGCAGTTCGCTATAGACAACCATGTGTCCGGGTTTGTTGCTTTCACACCTGCGTGCGCCCCGCTTCTGGGGTTAAAGCGCTATGACCGGGACAATGCGGAAGAATGTACTCGCTATAACGACTCAGTCCTGGCCTTCATTCAGGCAAAGCACATCCGAACTGTATTCCTGCATGCACGATGGGCGCTTTATAGCGAAGGCACCCGTTATAAACAGGAGGGTGGATTCCCTGCCCTACTCACGGCAGACCGGAAACCCAACGAAAATTACCAGGAGTTTAGCAATCTATTTGGGGCAACCATCAAAGAACTTCGGCGACGCCAGATCAATGTGGTGATTATTGCCAGCGTGCCAGAAGTAGGGATGGACGTCCCGACCGTCCTGGCGCGCCGGGCAATCACCGGCAAGACGATCGAACTGGAGCCACGCTACTCCGACTTTATGGAGCGTCAGGCGCGTGCCTTCGGAGTGATGGCACGGGTCGCGGCAGAAAATGCCATCCCAGTCATTTACCCTCACCAGTCGCTTTGCGACAGCTCATCGTGTGCAGTTGTGAAGGAGAAACATGCTCTCTATGTGGACGATAATCACTTGAGCGTCCACGGAGCGATGATTCAGGCAGCGGCAGTTGCTTCGTTTCTTAAAGGTGAATGATGGCCTATAGATTGGCGAGGTTCAACCTTCGCGTATTTTTCTTGAGTGACTCGTCAGACGTCCAGGCCGATCGATCTCATCAGAGCGAGACCATTACTCTTGGTGACTATGCCTTCTTGCAGCTTGTAATCGAATTGCATCTTTCCGTCTGCGAACTCTTCCTGAAAATGGACGTTATACAAATGACCATGCAGTGAGCCACCAATGTCGGCCAGCGCCAAATCGTGGGTGCTCACTAATCCGATAGCTTCGCGATCCAGCAGAGCGCGAACCACGCCTTCCGCACCGATACGGCGGTCGTTGGAGTTTGTACCCTGCAAGAGTTCGTCCAGTAGGAACAGTAGTGGCAGGGCGCCATTCGCCAGATCGTAAAGTTTGCGGAGCCGGGTGATCTCCGCATAAAAGCGCGAGCTTCCCTCCTGCAAAGAATCATTCACTCGAATGCTGGCTCCTACATGCAATGGTGTCAGGCGAAGGCGTTCCGCTCGTACCGGCGCGCCAGCCATAGCGAGCACGGCATTGATTCCGACTGAGCGCAGTAGTGTACTTTTGCCGGACATATTCGAACCGCTCACCAGAAAGACACGCCTGTCATCGGATAGATGAACCGTGTTCCGGATGCATGTCGCTGCGGGGAGGAGCGGATGCCCGATCTCAATGCCATCGAAGCAGGCCGATCCCTGAACGAACTCGGGAAACGGATCATCAGGATGCTCATAGCTGTATGTAGCCAGACATAGCAATGCCTCAATCTCGCCTATCCCATTTAGCCATGAACGGACCGCATAGCCGTGAGCACGCTTCCAGCGTTCGAACGCAAACCCCACCTGCACCGAATACATGAGTGGGACGTCGAGCGGCTTTGTAAGCGCATTGCCGCGGGCACGGCTGAAGTCAACGATGGTCCGCAGACGAGCGATGGCGCGGGAACTTACGAGTTGATGCGACGTAAGCTCGCGTTGCAACGATTGCAATCGTGGGGCACTGAAGCTGTGCTGTTCGATTCGGGCCAGGACTCCTGTGAGTAGGTCCAAATTACGGAACGCCTGTTCGGAGCCTTGCAGAACTGAGGCCAGTGGCTTCCGCAGCCGATACCTTAACAGTCCCTCAGCCAAAATAATCAACAGGAAAAACGTGGCGATTCCAAATACCCACCACACCGCGGCAGCGGCAATCGCCAGTATAACGAAGGCCACGGCCAGCCAGCGAAACCATTCCGGATGCATCCCGTTCGGCGCTTCCGCCCAGTGCAACAACGCTTCCGGATGCACGCCGACGCCGGCATCTTCCCCGAGAACTGCCAGATCTTCTTTGAGATCGAGTTGATCTCGCAATTCCTGAATGGCCGCATGCCGCTCTACGATCTGGTCGAGCGGCGAAGGCGAGAGCAGCCAATTCGCAAGCGTGTCCTCGCCCATGCGGGTGCGTGCCGTGGAGAGAAGATCGAATAAACTGCCTCGGCCAAACAAGTCCAGATCGGCTGCATATTCGTGATGAGGATCATTGAAGCGGTCGCCCGTCGGTCCTGTACCCGCCCAGCGATCCTCGATGCGAGCGAGTCCTCTTTTATAGAATGCAACTCCAAGCTGGGCCAGATCTCGTGTCCGTAAAACATGTGAATGATAAGCAGCGATCAACACGAAGGCGATCAGCGGTAGGACCATCCACCACAGCGAAAATGCATGTTCGCGGAGGGATTCCCAAGCCATCCCGGCGGCAACCAGGCCTATTACTAAGCGAACAGTGCCGATCCGCATATGAATTTGCTCGCGCTGAGAGACACGATCCTCGCGATCTTTGAGACGCTGTGTGTATTCCTGGACTGGCGGCACAGCTTGAGAATACATCAGGGGTTTCGAGAGTGGCGGAATGGACTTTCGGACCTGCAGATATAATCTGCCCGTGAGAATTGGGCCGTTCACCATCACAATTGTTGGGCTGGCGGGTTGCTGTCTGGCGGCTGGCCAGACGCTGTCGAGTGCGAAGGTCGATTACGTCATGGTGAAGAAGAAAGAACGGACTCTCGTGCTGATGAGTCAGGGCAAAGTCTTGAAGACCTACAAAGTTGCTCTTGGCGGAGATCCGGTTGGGGCGAAAACTCGACAAGGCGACCACAAGACGCCAGAAGGCGTTTACCGATTAGATCGACGTAACGCTCAAAGCAAATTCTATAAATCCATTCACATCTCCTATCCGGATGCCAAAGATAACGCTCGCGCCAGAAAACTTGGAGTCTCACCGGGTGGGGATGTTTATGTCCATGGACTGCCCAACGGATATAAGTGGGTGGGCGCCAGCCATAGGCTCAAAGATTGGACGGACGGCTGTGTTGCTGTCACGGATGAGGAAATCGATGAAATCTGGCGGATGGTGCCGGATGGGACGCCCATTGAGATCAAGCCCTAGCGCGACCTCCGCCACATCAGCCCCTGCCGCTTCCCCTATGCTAGTATGAACCGTTTCGCGGGCGGGGACTCCGAGGCATTACGGACTCCGAACATCCCAAGCATTGGTTATTGTCATCCTAGCGGGGGCAGATGAAAGATACCCTGGGAGTATTGTTGGCGGGCGGGGCAGGCGAGCGGCTTTACCCGCTGACCCGCGATCGGGCCAAGCCGGCTGTGACCTTCGGCGGGCAATATCGCATCATCGACATCACTCTCTCCAATTGCGTGAACTCCGATTTGCGCAAAGTTTACATCCTTACCCAATACAAGGCGCTTTCGTTGAACCGGCACATCCGCGAGGGATGGGGAATTTTGGGCGCGGAGATGGGCGAGTTTATCGAAGTTCTCCCCCCGATGAAGCGGGTAAGCGACCAGTGGTATCAGGGTACGGCAGACGCCGTCTATCAGAACATTTATTCCATTGGTTCCGAGCAGCCCAAATATGTGCTCATCCTTTCCGGCGACCATATTTACAAGATGAATTACGAGCGCATGCTCAGCCAGCACATTGATTCCGGCGCAGACGTCACACTCGCGACCATTCAGATTGATCCCGCCGATGTGAGCCGTTTTGGAGTAGTCGACGTCGATCGCGATAATCGAGTGATTGGATTTCTGGAAAAGCCGGAGAAGACCGACCTGCGTTCGCCCTATAACCCCAATAAAGTTTCGGCTTCAATGGGTATTTATCTGTTCAATACCGATGTGCTGATCCCGGCACTGCTGAAAGATGCGGAAGATCCGCAGTCTAGCCACGATTTCGGCAAGGATATTTTGCCCAAAATGGTGGATGAATATCGCGTCTATTCCTTCGATTTCGTGGACGAAAACAAGAAAGAAGCGCTTTACTGGCGCGACGTAGGAACGCTCGAAGCGTACTACGAAGCCAACATGGACATTGTGTCAGTCTCGCCGGTGTTCAATCTTTATGACTCGGATTGGCCGATCCGTACGCATCAGCGGCAGTATCCGCCGGCAAAATTTGTTTTTGCCGAGAGTGGGCGCACCGGGCAGGCCCACGATTCCATTGTCTCGTCTGGATGCATTGTTTCGGGCAGCAGCTTACGCGGGTGTGTGCTTTCTCCTGATGTCCGGGTGAATTCCTATAGCGATGTCGATGCCAGCATTTTGTTTTCGCACGTGAATGTGGGACGCCATTGCCGAATCCGCCGTGCGATTCTTGACCGCGATGTGCACGTTCCGGAAGGGACGACCATTGGCTACGACCCGGAGGCTGACCGCCAAAGATATTTTGTCACTGAAAGCGGCATCACCGTGGTGACCCGCGACTATTCCCTGTTCGAAAACCCGGTCAGCGTGGATTACTTCACCAGCGAATAAACCCGTTGGTTCCCACATTTGTCCTTTTTTCAACACTTACCCATAAAGTCCTTGAATGTCTGTCATTAGCTTTTTTAATTGGCAGCCGGAAGATGTTGCACGGTAACCTAGATAGTTATCAGGCAGTCCCTAGAGCTCGCTGTGGAGCCGAGGCCACTCACATACCTAAAGGAGATACATGTCGAACGAACTGCGTAATTTCCTGGCACTCTCGTATGACGAATTAGAAGAGCTGAATCTGCATGCCAAAGAACAAAGAATGAAACGGGTGGCTGCCCATAAGATTCAGGAAGAGCGCATCAAGTATCTGGCTGACGAAAAGCGCATCAAGGCCGTGACCTTGCTGTTCAGCGACCTCGAAGGCCGCTTGCACATGCTGGATTACGACAAGAAGTTCCTGATCAAGAGCTGGGACAACCTCACTTTTGACGGCTCTTCCATCCGTGGCTTCACTGCCCAAAAAGAAAGCGATCTGCGCCTGGGAATCGATTGGAGCGCATTTTATTGGGCGCCCGCCGATTTCTTTGGTTCAGGAAAAGTGCTGGTGTTTGGCGAAGTCATCGACAAAGGTGGCGAGCCCTACAGCGCCGATATCCGCGGCGTCCTCAAGTCGTATGCAGCTGGTCTTTACAAGAAGGAAGACTACACGCTCAATGCAGCCAATGAAATTGAGGGCTTCCTCTTTAAGGGCGTGGATGCGGAGCAGAGCTACCATGAAACCGGCAAGTTCGAGTACGTCAATACCGGCGGTTATTATCATTCGCTGCCTGGTGACCCGCTGCGAAGCTTCATCGACACCTGCGCTGAAGTGCAGCGTGCCATGGGCTTCCAGAACGAGAAAGACCATCCCGAAGTCGCGCCTTCGCAGTTTGAAATCAATTACGGCTACGGCGAAGTGGTGGCGGCCGCTGATCAGATTCAGCTTTACAAGCTGATCTGTCGTGAAGTGGCGACCAAACTGGGGATGACCGCGTCGTTCCTGCCCAAACCAGTGGTCGGCGTGAATGGCAGCGGGATGCACACTAACGTATCCATCAGCAAAGGTGGCAAGAACCTGTTCTGGGATCCGAAAGGCGAAGAAAAGCTCAGCAAAGCTGGTTGGTCTTTCGTCGACCGCATTCTCACGCATGGGAATGATATTTGCGTGCTGCTGAATCCCAGCGTCAACGCTTATCGCCGGCTGGATCCGCATTTCGAAGCGCCGAACCAGATCAAGGCGTCGGCCACCGATCGCGGGTCGATGGTGCGCATTCCGATTGGCAACGACAAGAGCATGCGCGTGGAGGTTCGCTCGGTTGCTCCGGATGCGAATCCCTACATGGTGCTCTATTCGGTATTCAAGAGCGGCCTCGACGGCGATACCGCGAAAATCAAGAACCTTCGCCAAGCCGAGCGTTACTTGCCCGACAACATTTACACCGCGCTTGAGCATTTCAAGGAATCGGAGTGGATCACGAAGATTCTGGGTGAGGACGTAAAGGGCCGTTATGCAGACTTGAAGCAGGCCTCAGCCGACCGTTGCCCTCGTCTGTTGGGTACTTTCGTAAAAGCACCCGAGGTGCAGTATCACCACGAGGTTTACAACCAGTTTATTTGGAATCTGTTCTAGACGTCTTTCGTCACTCCACCGCCCTGGCTGGGGAGCCAGGGCTTTTTTATTTGTGATGAAGCCCTCGATCTTGTCATTCCGAGAAGCGCAGCGCCGAGGAATCTGCTGTCTGACGGCGGCAATGAAAAGCAGATTTCTCGCCTTGCTTCGAAATGACAAGGGTTTGGGCTGTAAGGCAAACCGGAACGTAGCCAAGCCACGTCTCTACGGATCTTTTCTGCTGATCATTTCTGAGATTCAAAGCCTGGGCGTCCCACGCGAATACGGTCGGAAAAATCGGCGGATTGATCTGCGGCATGAGCAGCAGAATTGATCAAGGCCCGCTGCTTGAGTTCGGCCAAGGGAAGGTTCCCTGCCAGATCGCCATGCTCATAGAGCATTTTGTCGGCATGACCATCCAGCAAAATGCGCCAGTCCCATCTGGAAAAGTTACGCTGCCCGGAGTCTGCCACATGCAGAGCGATGTTGGTGGTGCAATTGTTGGTCAACGCGTTGTACCATTCGGGGTGCTCCCGTAATTGACTGGCGCGGTGCAAATAATCCAAGAAAAGTAGACGCCCCAGTTGTGCTGTCGCGGTGGTGCGGAACAGGTACACATCTTCGTTTTGCCGATAATTGGAGCGCAGGCGGACCACATCGCGCTCATCGCTGATGGTGTAAATCAATTCGTAATGACGAAAGAATCCGTGCACTGCGGAATAGGCTTCCCCGACAACTTTCCGGGTTTCAATCGACATCGCGACACGTCCCTGATCGCCAAAATCGAAGCTGACAATCGTGTGCGCGATCCACGGGGATCCCCAATAGATCAGGAATAAGTCCACGCCACGGAGTTTGGAAAGATCGTAGTTCCGGGTTTCCCAGTGCGGCGTGTAATCGCCTTCGGTGCGGTAATCACAATTGCGGAAATTGTGAATTGTGACCAGGTTGCCATTGATTTCCGCCCATGCGGTTTGTGCAACATCAGGCTGCCAGGGTCGATCATTCGATGGTTTCAAAGAAAGCCACCAGGTTAGAACGCAGGCAAACGCACACAAACCGATCACCACGCCACGCCACTGTCTTCTGAAAGCGCCGAGTAAGGTTACGATCGCAACTGCATAAACGATTGCCGCAGGAGTTCGCCAAGACACCAACCGTAAGTCGAAGTAAAGAGCCGCCGTGGCCCAGAGGTTCAGCAGCACGACGAGTCCCAGCGCAACCCAACGGACTACACTGCGCGCAATTCTCTTCCAGCGGCTTGCTTCCATGCGGAGGAGTGTAGCAGCGAGTTTCAGTCGAGAGCCAAACAGAACGCAATAATCGTTTCGCCCTTCAGCCCTGAGGTCTTCTCGAGATCTTGCAGCAAAGCGGATTCCAGATGGTCCGGATCAGGCTTCATCTCGCATGCGGCAATTTCTTTGTCAGTGGCCCCGTGAAAGCAAAGTTCGCAGACGCCAAGGCCGTCCTCGGAACGCACCGGCGGTCCGAATACTCGGCAGGTCATAGGACGCGATTCATAGAGCTCGCAGGTTCCAGTCTGCGGATCGAGAACCGGGCAGGGCTCATCGTTGGCAAAGTCCGCGAACCGCGCTTCGGCTTCTTCGCTTTCGTCCAGCAACCCTGTCACCGGATCGCCGGGAAAATTTGGCGACAAGCGGCGAACTGCATCCCGGGCACGCTCCCGCACGCGGGCTGCCCGTTCCGGCGCGCTCTTCTCCAATTCGGCGAGGCCATGGCGCAGACGAATCGCATCTAGTTGATTGATGGGGAAAACTCCGATGCAGCACTGCGTACAGCCTGGACGACAAACCAGCCATTCTCCACTTCGACGCGTGGTATCGACCAGTGCGGCATCCACAATTTGGATGAGCATCTGGTCTTTCGCCGCGGGAGACGAGCAGGGCATGTGGCAAGCATAGCTCAAGGCACAGACCCCGGCCACGGATCACGCCGATCTTCACGGATTCGTTTAAAAGAAATATCCGCGAGGACCCACGAAATCCGTGGTTAGTTTTAAGTGTAGCGGTGGAATCTGTACTTGGGTTCCCCTATACTGAAAACAGCGAAGCACTCTCGCTGAAAGGAAAATGGTTCTGCCCGTCTCGCCAAAGTCTAAGTCGATCCGAGCCCGATTCGATTCACTCCTCCTCCGAGTTATCCCAACAGAGCGCCAGCGGTTGTTAGTGCTTACGATCGTTAGTGGTGGACTGTGTGGAGTGGCGGCGGTCTCTTTTCACATCGGCATCAGCAAAGCCGAAGCGCTCCTGATTAACCGGGCGCTGGCTGCTCCTCACTACAGTTGGATTTATTGGACCATCCTTACGCCGGCCATCGGTGCCCTGATTGTGGGCCTGGGGTTGCATTATTGGGTTCCGGGAGCAGTGGGTAGCGGCGTTCCGCAAGTTAAGGTGGCATACGCGCTGCGCTCTGGGTACGTGCCCTTCCGGGATGCAATCGGCAAGTTTGTTCTCGGAATTATTCAGATCGGCACTGGCTCCTCTCTTGGCCGAGAAGGACCGACGGTACAGATATGCGCCGGGATTTCCAGCAAGCTGGCCCGAATGGCCGGTCTTTCGAAACAAAGCCAAAGACGGATGGCGGCCGTGGGAGTTGCGGCCGGTATCGCTGCCGCTTTCAATGCGCCGATTGCAGCCGTGACCTTTACACTCGAAGAAGTGATTGGGGACTTGGATCAGACCATGCTTTCGGGCGTCATCGTGGCGGCGGCCATTGCTGCCGTGGTGGAACGTAGCGTCCTGGGGCAGCATCCCGTGTTTGAGATACAGCACCCGTATACCATGGGGCCGGCTTCTTCGCTGTTGTCCTATGCGATTCTGGGGCTGCTTTCAGCTTTTGCGTCTGTCGCATTTACCGATTCACTTCTTGGCCTGCGGGCAAGGTTCAAGCAATTTACTGCGGTGCCCAAATGGGTGCATCCGGCGATTGGGGGAGCCTTGACCGGGGGTCTGGCAGTTGTGGGAATGTTGTGGCTAAAGACCGGGGGCATTAACGGTGGAGGATACGGGACGCTCTCGCTGGCGCTAACGGGTTCCCTTCCAGCCAAGGTGCTACTCGGTCTCTGCGTGCTAAAACTAGCGGCTACGGTTTCCTCGTACGCGAGCGGTGGCGCCGGAGGACTTTTCGCGCCCGCTTTATTCATCGGCGGGACCCTTGGCGGTGCAATCGGATATCTGGATGTGGCCGTCTTTCATCATTCGGCGGATTCGATCGGAGCATTTGCCCTGGTTGGCATGGGAGCTGTGTTTGCCGGAATTATTCGCGCTCCGATGACTTCGGTGCTGATCATTTTCGAGATGACCGGAGGCTACGGCTTGATTCTGCCTCTGATGATCGCAAACATGAGCGCGTACGCACTGGCGCGTCATTGGCGGAATGTTCCGGTCTACGAGGCTTTACTGCTACAGGATGGTGTCACCCTGCCGCATGGAAAGCCGCTCGCGCTTGAAGAATCCAAGCAGGAATTGTCTGGGGAAGTGCCGCCCTAGGATAAGAGAGTGTTCTGGCTTCAACATGCTCCCGCGCCTGGAAGTGTCCATTCGTTGACTCGCGGATGCAGCGTCCGTAAGATGAAGCGACCTCAATGATCGGCCAAACGATCTCACACTACCGCATCGTCGAGAAGCTCGGCGGCGGCGGTATGGGCGTTGTCTACAAAGCTGAAGACACGCGGCTGCATCGCTTCGTCGCCCTCAAGTTCCTGCCCGATGACGTTGCCCGTGATCCCCAGGCGCTGGCCCGATTTCAACGGGAGGCCCAAGCCGCATCCGCACTGAACCACCCCAATATTTGTACGATCTACGACATTGGCGAGCAGGATGGACAGGCATTCATCGCCATGGAGTTTCTCGAAGGGATCACGCTGAAGCATCGCATCGCCGGAAGACCCGTCGAAACCGATGTTCTGGTCGGATTGGCGATTGAAATTGCCGATGCGCTGGACGCCGCCCATTCCGAAGGCATCGTTCACCGCGACATCAAGCCGGCCAACATCTTCGTCACCAAGCGCGGTCGTGCCAAAGTCCTCGACTTTGGATTGGCCAAAGTGACCGCCACCGGAGCGACGGGTGGATTAGACGCAACGCAAACCGGCGTTGTGGAGACCCACCTGACGAGTCCGGGGATGGCGCTCGGCACGGTCGCGTATATGTCGCCGGAGCAAGTGCGGGCCAAGGAATTGGACGCGCGCACCGACCTGTTTTCCTTTGGCGCGGTGCTCTATGAAATGGCGACGGGAACGTTGCCGTTCCGGGGAGAGAGTTCGGGATTGATCCAGAGGGAGATTCTGGATCGTGCTCCGGTGGCCGCGGTGCGCATCAATCCTGACTTGCCGGCCGAACTCGAACGCATTATCAACAAAAGCCTGGAGAAGGACCGTGATCTGCGTTACCAGCACGCCGCCGATATGCGTGCCGACCTGAAACGGCTCAAACGCGAAACTGAGTCGAGCCGTCCAGCCACGGACACGGCCACAGGTTCGAGTGCAGCCAGCGGCATAACGCCGGTTCCCGGAAGCAGCGCGCAAATCGCCCATGGCAGCAGTTCGGCGGTGGTCGCGGCGGCGAAGCAACACAAGTTTGGGCTGGCGGGAGGGGCGCTGGCGGCGATGGCTATCCTGGCCGCGGCAGGCTTTGGCATTTACTCGATGCTGCATCGGGCCACGCCGGTTCCGTTCCAGAATTTTGCCATCTCGCAGGTGACAAATTCGAAGAAAGCGGTGGTTACGGCCATCTCCTCCGACGGAAAGTATTTGCTAACGGTGATGGATGACAAGGGCCAGAACAGTCTTTGGCTGCGCAACGTGGCCACTGCCAGCGACACTCAAATTGTTGCGCCCACGAACAGCATTCCGAACGTTGCGTTCTCGCCGGATGGAAATTACGTCTACTACCGCAGGGCCGAAAACGCCATCAACAGCGACTTCAATATCTATCGCACGCCGGTACTAGGCGGCACTCCGCAAGTCGTCGTCCACGACGTGGACAGTGCGTTCGCATTCTCCCCCGACGGCGCCCGCATGGCGTATTTCCGGGCCAACGATCCGGAGACCAACAAGTTCCGGTTCCTGAGTGCGAAACTGGATGGCAGCGACGAAAAAGTGCTTTATATCGAACCGCTGGTTTTCCTGCCACGCTGGCTTTCATGGTCTCCCGACGGCAAGCAGATCGCCTATCCCAACGATGTGCCCGGCTCGTTCGGGGCCCTCGGCCTGTACGGCGTGGAGAGCGGGAAAAGACAAACACTGACCTTTGCCGATAAAGATATTCTGGCCTTGCAGTGGTCCACTGCCGGCGATGGACTGTTTGTTACGTATCGCGAAAAAGGCCCCAATCTCGGCCGCGTGCAGATTGGTTTCGTTTCGCTGCCGGATGGGCACTTGCATCCCATCTCGCGTGACACCAACAGTTATTCGACGTTGACGCTTTCGGGCGATGGCAAGACCCTGGCCACGGTGCAACAAAAGGCGGTGAGCAATCTTTTCATTTTGCCGGGTGCCGGCAGCATGTCTCCCACGGCCAGTCCGCTGGTAGTGGACGGAGAAAATATCGGCAATTTCAACTGGACTGCGGATGGTGCTCTGCTGACATCCGATTTCACGCGCCTGGTGCGAACCGATGTGAATGGGAAAAATCCCACCGTACTAGCGAGCGATCCGTCCGCCGGCATGTTTGCATTCTCGCGGTGCGGCGCGCAATACATCACTTTGCCGTGGGCGTTTCACGGGGGCAATAATCTGATGGCCATTTGGCGTTTGAACGCCGACGGCTCCCACCCCGTGCAGTTGACCGACGGGAAGGACGATACCTGGGGCTTGTCGGCATGTTCAGGTGATCAGAACTGGGTTTATTTTATGCGAGACACACAGCAGGTTTGGCGTGTGCCCTTGAACGGAACGGGGAATGGGTCCGGCAAAGCCGAACCGGTCCCGGCCAGCGCGGTTGCTCACGCCTTCCAGGCGGGCCGAGGGATGGATATTTCACCCGACGGCAAGACTCTTGCGTATCTGGTCGAATTCGTAAATCTGGAGAGTGGAAGCGGCACGCCAAGGATAGCGTTCCTGGACCTGACGACTTTGAGCACGCCACGCGTGATCGATATCAATCCGCACATTTCCACGGGACCGCAATTTACCGTCGATGGCAAAGCGGTTGCTTATCCGGTCCGCGAGAACGGCGTGGATAATATCTGGGTCCAGCCCATCGATGGCTCTGCCGGCCACCAGATCACAAAATTTGATTCGGAACAGATCCTGTCGTTTCACTGGTCGCCGGACGGCAAAAACCTCGGCATCTTACGCGGTCATACTGACTCTGACGTTGTTCTGCTGCAAGAATCCAAGCCCTAGGTGCTGCGAGGACTCATCGCAACGGAGGTCAATCCTGAACTGTCCACTCGGCTTGAAGAATCGGTGGCCGCAATAGGGTCTGCATCACCACGCAATACTGTTCTGTTTTTTCTTGCAATCTGCGCAGTTGTTCCGGAGTCGCCGTGGGCGCAGCGATATCGAAATGAAGACGAATGTTCTCAAATCCCACGGGCACGTCTTTTGCTATGCCCAGGGTCCCTCGGAGGTCCATGTCTCCCTCCACCGTGACCCCGATGCGTTCGGTGGGTATGCCCATCGCTGCCGCCACCATCTGACAGGTAATCTGCGCGCAAGCCGCCAGAGCTCCTAGCAAAAGGTCGCCGGAACAGGCGCCGGCGCCAGCTCCTCCCACACCTTTGTGGGCCTCGGCCTGATAGATGGCACGTCCGATATCGACTGAGCAGGCGATCGGAGCGTCCGTCTGCCCGCCTTTCGCCCGGATCGTGATGCGCGAGGCATTTGGGTCATTGCGGTATTGTTCTTTCAAAGGCTTCTGTAGCGATCGAATATCCATGGCAACCTCTTTTGCTTTAATTCTCGGCTATCTTAGCTGACCGGAGCACTTCCGACCGAACCGTCTTGAAGCGCCTCCCTCTGCATGCTAGCATCTGTGCACGTCAGGGGATGGCCATGCCTAAATTCGTCATTGAACGCGAAGTCCCGGGGGCCGGAAGCCTATCCGACACCCAATTACAGGAACTTGCCAAAAAGTCCGTCAACGTTCTGAAGGGGATGGGTCCCGAGATCCAGTGGCTCCATAGCTACGTAACCGGCGACAAGGTTTACTGTGTCTACCTCGCCCCGGATGAGGCGATTATCCAGGAACACGCCAGACGCGTAGGCATTCCGGCCAATCGCATCTCTGCCGTGCGCCGACTTCTCGAGCCGGTAAGCGCGGAGTAAAGCGCGGGATCTTCCTGTCATCGGATTCCTTTCAACGCAGCCCGCTCCAGCCGCCAAGCATTAATGAGAGGAAGATGTGGTCTTGTGAATCAGCGCTTCCTCAATGGCTTTCTCGACCGGCATGGCCCAACCTTCTAACCAGGCCGTTACTCCTGCTGTGTTGGTCAAGGCTTGCCGTGCCCGGTGCAGACTTGCTTCCAGTTTGACCTGTTCCGCGGGCGTGAGCGGCGCGCCAATATTTTGGCGTAACGCAGCGGCCGAGCCTGCCAGACGCAGCGAACGCTCGGCTTTGAGTTGAGCGGCCGCCAGGCACGCGAAACACTCCAGAAGACGGGCAATCCCGCGTTTGTGGTTCAATTCCTGGAAAATTCTTATGCTTTCCTGATACAGAGAGTGCGCCGCGGGATAATCCTGCTGCTCTCTCGCCAGGCTTCCCAAATCAGCCAGCGTGCCGGCGATGCCCCAGCGGTCGCCGAGTTCTCGGAAAATTGCCTGGCTTTGCTCATACAATTTCCGAGCGGCGGTCGAGTCACCCTGATCGCGAGCGACATCTCCCTGATAGTTCATCGACCAGGCGATGCCTGTCCGATCAGCTAGTCCCTGAAAGATGGCAAGACATTCCGCGTAGAGCGCGTGAGCGCCTTCATAGTCTGCTTGCAACTTGAGAACATTAGCCAGGTTACTGAGTGCCCGAGCCACGGCCTTCTGATCGCCCAACTCTCTCCACAGCCCAAGCGCTGCTTCGAACAGGACGTGCGCAACTGCGACATCTCCACGGTCACGGGCAAAAACCGCCAGCGCGTTTAGAGAGACGGCAACCCCCGTTTTGTCACCCAACTCGTGCGCGATGTCCTGACTCTGGTTGATGAGCGTATCCGCCGAGGCATAATCTCCCTGCTCGCCTGCGAGCACGCCTGCGGCAAAAAGAACGCGCGAACGCGCTTTAGTAGGACCTGCCGCTCCTGCGAGCTTCAGCAGCTTGCCCAGCTTGTCCCTGCCTTCGGCGAGATACTCGCGCATCTCCCAAAAACGAAATAGGGCTGCACCAAGCCGCAGGCCCCACTCTGCATCTCCGGTCTCAGTGAGCCACTCCAGGGCGGCAAGAAAATTGTCATGTTCGAAAGTAAACCGTTCCAGCCATTCCGCTGTTTCCGGGCCGCTCTGCTCCGCAGGTACTTCTTCCGCCAGCACCAGGAAGTAGGCGGCGTGGGCGCGCTTTGTGGCGGCCAGTTCACCGCTTGCCTCCAGTTTTTCCAGAGCGTACTCGCGAATTGTTTCCAGCATCACGAATCGCGATTCGCCTCTGGCAGATTCGACTTGCTGCGCCAGGCTTTTGTCCACCATGGATGCCATACCGTCGAGCAGATCGAGGTCAAGATCGCCTTTGGCGTCGCCCGCAGCTTCCACGCCTTCCAGCGTGCAACCGCCCACGAACACCGACAGTCTTCTGAAAAGCTTCTGCTCGGCCGCGCTGAGTAAGTCATGGCTCCAATCCATGGCCGCGCGCAGCGTTTGTTGCCGCTGCGGCAGATCCCGCGAGCCGCCCGTCAGGAGCTGCAACCGGCTCTTCAGCCGTGTCAACATCGAAGAAGGCGAAAGAACTTTGACCCGGGCGGCTGCGAGTTCGATGGCTAGAGGCAGGCCGTCCAATCGGGCGCAAATTTCGGCAACCACGGAAGCGTTTTCCCGGTTCAGTTCAAAATCTGGCTTGGCTGCGACCGCACGCTGTACGAACAACGCGATCGCTGGACATTGTGACAAGACCTCCACAGAAGACGCGGACTGCGAATCCGGCAACGCCAGCGGAGGAACCGGAAATTCATGTTCTCCGTACACATGCAGCGCCGCTCGACTGGTTACCAGAATTTTGAGATTGGGTCCCATGGCCAGCAGCTCGGCTACGGTTGGTCCGGCCTTAACCAGATGCTCAAAATTATCCAGCAGGAGCAGCATGGGCGCGTGCAATAAATCCTGCAATTTCTCTTTGAGTATTTCAAGCGGCGACTGACCTCCCACCTCCCGGATCCCCAACGCTTGAACGATCACGGAAGCGACCAGCCCCGGATCGCTTAGGGAAGAGAGCGGCACGAAATGGATCCCACCTGGAAAACATTCGACAAGATCAGTCGCTACCTGGACTGCGAAGCGGGTTTTGCCGATCCCGCCCGGCCCCGTGACCGTGACCAGGCACACATCCGGACGCTGCAGCAGCTCTTTGGCGGCAGCTATCTCCTTCTCCCGCCCCACAAATCCCGTCCGCTGTGCAGGAAGATTGGTCTGGCGGGCTTCCGCTTGCTTGACTGGTTTCTCGGAGAAGCGGTCACGTATGGCGGCAAATTCCCGCGCCAGTTCCCTGGTCGAAACGTAGCGCTTCTCAGGCTCCTTCGCCAGGCACCTATCGATGGCCCAACACAGCGGAGCGGGAGCATCACGGTTCTGCGCGCCGATCGGTTCAACCTGTTCGCGGAGAATGGCGACCATTGTCTCCGCAGCTGTGTTTCTCTGGAAGGCGCGCTTCCCAGTCACCATCTCGTACAGCACCAAGCCAAACGAGAACTGGTCTGACCGGAAATCCAATTCTTTGCCGCCGGCTTGCTCGGGTGACATATATCCCACTGTTCCCAGAACCAGCCCCGGCGGAGTCTGCGAGGTGATGCACATATCCGGATGCTCTCCGCTGGGCTTCGTGAGCTTGGCCAGGCCAAAGTCGAGGATTTTGACGAATCCATCGTGAGTGACCATCAGGTTCTCTGGCTTTAAGTCCCGATGCGCAATGCCCGCTTCATGCGCCTTAGAGAGTCCCTCCGCAATCTGTGCCGCGATCTCAATAGCTCTGCGCATAGGCAGCAAGCCCGAGGCCAGCAACTGGCGCAGTGTCTTCCCCTCGACCAACTCCATCGCAATGTAGTGAGTGGAACCATCTTTTCCGAGCTCGTAGATGGTCACGATATTGGGATGGTTGAGGGCCGACGCCGAGCGCGCTTCCTGCTCAAAGCGGCGCAAACGATCACTATCTGCGGAGTAGACTGCGGGCAGAATCTTGATCGCAACACTGCGTTCCAGACGCGTATCCCGTGCCCGATACACCTCGCCCATCCCACCCGCGCCGAGCGGGGCAATGATCTCGTAAGGCCCGAGTTTACTTTCCGCAGCCAACGTCATGGCAGGCAAGATTATAACCTTGGTGGAACCATCGCACGGTTCCTTATCCAACCGCTGCTACAATGCCTAGTTTCATGGAATTACAGAACTTTTGTGGCTGCGAGAGCGTACCTCTGTGTGGCGGCTTGGAGTCTGGTCTCGTTCCGCGGTAAGTTTCCAAGCCAATCGAAAGTTCCGGGGAGTGCGCGTTGGAAGACGCTCAGGTCGCTGCCTTGCTCGTCCGTCGCTGTGTTGCTGGCGATGCCGCGGCGTGGGAGGAGATCGTCCAGCGCTATCATCGGCGGATCTACAACATTTGCTATCGTTTTGCGGGATCGGCGGACGATGCGCAAGACCTGACGCAGGAAGTTTTTATCAAGATGTATCGCACCCTGAAGACCTATGACCTCGAACGCGGCGCACTGATGACCTGGGTCACCACCATTACTCGAAATCTGCTGGTCGACCACTTCCGCAAGACCAAGCAAGAGCGTATGACGGACTCGATGGATACGGCTCCCTCCGAACATGAGGACGCCCTGCCTTTGAGCGAGCAGATCCCGGACAAGGCGGCGCCACCCGACGCCAGCGTGCAGGGCCGCGAAACCCGGGAAATGGTACATCTGGCGTTACAAAAGTTATCCCCGGAACTGCGCGAGGCAGTCGTCCTCAGGGACTTGCAAGATATGGATTACAAAGAGATTGCGGCAGTTTTGAAAGTCCCCGAGGGGACTGTGAAATCTAGAATAAATCGCGGAAGAGCGGAACTTGCACGCCTGCTCCAACGTACATATAGGCAGGTAATGTAATGACAGGCGAAACCAAAAACGGTATGCAATGCGCCGAATTTGACGCACTTCTTAGCGAGGCCCTGGACGAGAAATTGACTGGGCCCAAGCTGGAGGGTTTCCAGGCGCACGCTAAAGTGTGTGCGGTCTGCGGACCGCTCATGGCCGACGTAGATGCCGGCAAACACTGGCTGAAGTCGCTCCAGGAAGTCGAGCCTCCAGCTCACATGCTGGAAAACATCCTGGTGGCAACTACCGGGATTGATACTTTCCGGTTGCGATCGAACGCAATGGTTCGGACGCAATCGTCGTGGCTTGAGCGCATGCGCAACTGGGGGGACATGCTGGTGAGCCCGGTGATCGCTATAGCTCGCCAGCCGCGATTCGCCATGTCTTTCGGCATGGCCTTCTTTTCCCTGTCGATTTCGTTGAGCCTGGCGGGAGTAAAGTTGAGCGATCTGCGCCACGTGGACCTGCGGCCGACCGCCATCAAACACAACTACTACGAGGCTTCCGGCAAGGTGGTCAAGTATTACGAGAATATCCGCTTTGTGTATGAGATCGAATCTCGCGTGCGCGAGTTCAAACGGGCGACTACGCCGGCCGAACCCGCACCCGCGAAGAACGACAAACGCAAGGACAACAGCAAGCAAGAACCAGAACAGAAACAGGAACGCAACTACAGCCAGGGGGAAAACCAGCCGGTATTAGCATCGGCTCCGAATAACCAACCTGTAGTGACACTGAACACTGACAGGAGGTTGTCATGAACTGCGCCAATCATCCCGCGGTTTCAAATGTTGCCTTTTGCCGCACTTGCGGAAAACCGCTGTGCGGCAGCTGTACTCGCGACGTCCAGGGCGTGATCTATTGTGAAACCTGCCTGGCGGAGCGTTTGCATGGAGTACATCCCGCTCAACCGGCGGCTTACCAGCAGGTGACGGACGCGGGCGTGCCGGTTTCTCCGAGCCGCGGACCACATCCGGTGGTCGCAGGCATACTGGGCGGGATTCCGTTTGGCATCGGGGCCGTTTACAACGGGCAGTACGCGAAGGGCCTTGCCCACCTGTTGATCTTCGTGTTTTTGGTTTGGGGTGAGACTGAAACGAACAGCGATGCGATCCATACCGTGCTTGGTCTGGCAATTGCTTTCTTTGTCATCTATCAGATTATCGACGCTATTCAGACTGCCCGCGCCATTCAAATGGGATTGCCTGCCCCTGACCCGTTAGGACTTGGTCACGCGTTCGGTGCTGCTGAGCCACTATCCCCTGCCATGCCGACCGGCACAACTGGACCGATCGTCCCGGAAGTACCAGAGCCATCCAAAATCCCAGCGGCGGCGGTCATCCTGATTGGACTCGGCGTCTTGTTCTTGTTGCAAACGGTCGGAATCTTTGATTTCAGCGTCGATAAGATGTGGCCATTGATCGTCATCGGCCTCGGGGTCTGGTTGCTTGCCAAGCGCGAGGGTTGGGTTGGTTCCCGCTACCGCCGGGATGGCCGCCCCTATCGGAGATCCAGCCTGATGGGTCCCGCCGTTCTGGTGACCATTGGAACTCTGTTCCTGATGGAGAGTTTGGATATGCCGAATTTTCACCATACCTGGCCAGTGCTGCTGCTGGTAATTGGCGTGATCAAGCTGTTGGAAGGTAAGAATCCACCACAGCCTCCATTTCCTCCAGTACCACCTCCTCCCGGAACCGGGACTTTCAGCGCCCCAGCGGGAGAAGTTTCGTCACCTTCGAGTGAGGTGCACAATGGCTAGCCAAGTTCCTCTTCCACCACCGCTTCGGCCACACCGTTCTTTCGCCGGTCCTATCGTTCTCATCGTGATCGGAGTTGTGTTCCTGCTGAGCACGATGGGAGTGTTTCGCTGGGAAAACCTCGGTCACTGGTTCGCTCACTACTGGCCTCTGTTGCTGATTCTGTGGGGTGTCATCAAACTGGTGGAATACCAGCAGGCCCAGAGAACCGGCACGCGGGTCGCGGGAATGGGGGGTGGCGGAATTTTCCTGCTCATCGTTCTCATCTGCTTCGGGCTAATCGCGACCCAGGCCACGCGGGTAGACTGGGAAGGAATCGGCGATCACATTAATCTTGGCGACGGGAATGATTTCCCGCTCTTCGGCCATGCCTATAATTTCGACGATCAATTGCAGCAGGCCTTTCCAACCGCCGCGAGCTTGCACGTCATCAATGACCGCGGGGCGGTCAATGTGACCACCTCGGAGGACAATCAAATTCACGTCTCTGTCCACAAACGCATCAACGCGGAAAACCAGAGCGACGCCGACAAATGGAACAGCGGCACAAAACCGCAGATCACAGTCAATGGCAATATCCTGACTTTGAATGCCAACACCCAGGGTGCAGGAGACCACCGCGTCATCACCGACATGGATGTGGCCATTCCCCGCAAAGCTTCGGTTGTGCTTACCACCCGCCGGGGAGACATTAATGTAATGGGGCGTGACGGCGATGCGGAGATTTCCAGCCAAAAAGGGGATGTTGCCGTAACCGACCTCAATGGCAAAGTCAGCCTGAACCTGGAGGGCAGTTCGGCACGGATTTCACAAATTTCTTCAGATGTTTCCGTGGAAGGCCGCCCCACCGATGTTTCGCTGGATAGCGTAAAAGGCGCGGCCCGGCTTACCGGTGAATTTGACAGTATTAAACTCTCGAAAATTTCGGGATCCATCGGTTTCAAATCCGGACGGACCGACATAGAAATATCCAGGCTCGACGGAGATCTCGACATGGATTCCGATGACCTGCGGGCCAACGAACTGACTGGCCCGGTGCGGATCTCCACTCGCGATAAAGATATCCGCCTGAACGAAGTCTCCGGAGACGTGCGTCTGAACAATGAAAACGGGGCAGTCGAAATTCGAATGAACAAAATGGGCAGCATGCAGGTGGGAAACCGTTCGGCGGACATTCAAATCTATCTGCCGGATAAAGCGGCTTTCCAAATCGATGCCCGGACACGGGAGGGCGAGATCGAATCGGATTTTAGCGATCTGAAAATCTCCAACTCCGACGACCAGGGCACCGCGACCGGTGCAGTCGGCAGCGGAGGCCCGAAACTGGTGATCACCAACGAACACGGTGGTATTGAGATCCGCAAAGGATCAAGTGCGCCACCTCCTCCGCCGGCGCCCGCCCCGGCACATCCTGCGAAACCAGCCAAGCCTGCGCCGGTGCCGGAGGCTACAGATAACTAAGATTTAAAAGCCAGTTG
The DNA here is from genome assembly GCA_963723765.1 of Terriglobia bacterium. Classification (GTDB taxonomy): domain Bacteria; phylum Acidobacteriota; class Terriglobia; order Terriglobales; family Acidobacteriaceae; genus DATBAX01. Next base: position 92,533 of record CAVRSD010000005.1, read on the forward strand.
CAACTTTATAGCGCGTCCCAAGGGGGGCGCGCTTCTTTGTTTCAATCCCTGCGCCCGTGGTATGTTGAATTTCTTCCTAAAAATGATCCGCTCTTACAAAAGCATCACCCCGACCATACCGGCTTCCTGTTATGTGGACGAATCCGCTCAGATCATCGGCGATGTCATACTCGGCGAACACGCCAGCGTGTGGATGAACGCGGTGGTGCGTGGCGATGTTCACTCGATTAGAATTGGCGCTCACTCGAACATCCAGGATTGCTCCGTCTTGCATGGGATGAAGGAGCAGTACGGAGTTTTTCTTGGCGAATACGTCACGGTTGGGCACAACGTCATGCTGCATGGATGCGTCGTCGAAGATCGTTGCCTGATCGGCATGGGATCGATCATCCTGAATGGAGCTAAGATTGGCGCAGGGTCGATCATCGCAGCCGGAACTTTGATTCCCGAGAAAACGATCGTCGAGCCCGGATCGCTCTGGATGGGCTCTCCCGGCAAATTCCGCCGCAAGCTGGATGAGAAAGATCAGGAAAGCATTATGCGATACGCGAATAATTATTTGGGATATAAGGAATCGTATTTGGCGGAGAGAAAATAGCAATCAGCATTCAGCCGTCAGCATTCGGCCTGTGCGAGTTTTGTGCCGATTGCCTTAGCCAACGACCAAGGACGAAGGACCAACGACTGATTCTATGATTAAAGCTGTCCGAGGAACGCGCGATCTTCTGCCGCCGGAAACGGCGCTGTGGAATTTTGTCGAAGACAAAGTGCGCGAGGTTTTCCGCGCTTACAACTTCCACGAAATTCGCACGCCTATTTTCGAAGTCGACGGAGTTTTTGCGCCAGGGGCGTGGGCGAAGAAACCGATATCGTTTCGAAAGAGATGTACACCTGGGAAGATAAGGGCCGCGCTGCCAGCGAAAAAGGCCAGATGCTCACGCTCCGTCCCGAAAATACTGCTGGGGTTGTCCGCGCGTACATCGAGCACAAGCTCTGGGATCGCGGTCTGAATAAGCTTTATTACATCGGGCCGCAGTTCCGCCGCGAACGTCCGCAGAAAGGACGCTATCGCCAGTTTTATCAAATCGGAGCGGAAGTCATCGGGCCTTCAGCGGCGGGGAGCGAATCTCCGGCTCGCGATGCGGAGATTCTTGAACTGCTTGCGACCTTACTCGATCGGCTCGGCATCAAGAATTGGAATCTTGAACTGAATTCCGTCGGCTGTCCCAAGGACCGCGCCGCTTACAACGAAGCTTTACGCAAAGCGCTTGAGCCCGTGGCCGCGTCGATGTGCGTTGATTGCCAGCGCCGGGCGGTGACCAACCCTTTGCGGGTCTTCGATTGCAAAGTGCCGGAAGATCAACCGATTATCGCGACCTTGCCGCTGATCAGCCAATATCTCGACGAGCCCTGCCGCAAACATTTCGAGCAAGTGCGGGAAATCCTGCAATTTGTCGGCGTGCCTTTTACACGAAATGAGCGTTTGGTTCGCGGTCTCGACTACTACACTCGCACTGCGTTTGAATTCACTCATGGCGCGTTAGGAGCGCAGAACTCGATTCTCGGCGGTGGCCGCTATGACGGACTTGCCGAATCGCTCGGCAGTCCGCAGCCTGCGCCGGGCATCGGATTTGCCATCGGGGAAGATCGCATCGTGCTGGCTCTGCAGGAATCCGCTGGTGACATTCAACCCAAGCCCGACGTTTACATTGCGCCTCTGGGAGCCGGCATGGACCGCGAGGCCGCGAGACTGGGACGGGAACTGCGACGCGAGGACGTGATCGCGGAACTGGGCGATGAAACTTTCCGTCTTAAGAAGTCTTTCGAGGCTGCCAGCAAAATCGGGGCAAAGTTTATCCTGATCGTCGGGGGAAATGAAGTGCAGTCTGGAACGTTCGCGCTCAAGAATCTGGCGAGTGGCGAGCAGGTCAATGTGCCGCGCGCCGAGTTGGCCAGGAGAATTCAGTTGTGAGAATTATTTTGGTGGCGAATTAGGGTGGAGCAGGGCCTCCGGGCCCTGCGTTAAATCTTGCCGGTCGAAAACGCAGGGCCAAAGGCCCTGCTCCACCCAAAATCCGCCGCTCAAAAATCACTCAGGAGATTCATGAACAAACTTATCGCAGCAATTGCTTTTATTTCTCTATCCCTCGCGGCCTTCGCCCAAACCACCAGGCCGCTCTCCCCGCTGGAACAGACGCTTATCGATAGCACCAAAGCCATCCCCGAGGCGCAAAAAACAAAGAATGCCAACTTCCTGAAACAAACTCTCACTGACGATTTCCGCGTGGTCGGCAGCGAAGGCATGCTCCATGATCGGGAGGAATTCGTAGGGGACGCCGCCGACGGCGCGCTCAAGGATTACACCGTGTACAACTTTCACGTGCTGCCCGTCGATGACAATGCCGCGCTCGTGACCTACGACAGCATCATCCACATGCCGGAAGGCGACACCGACATCGCGCCCCGGTACCAGCATTTCTCCGATCTATGGGTCAAACAGGGAGACCAGTGGAAGCTGAAGTTTCAGCAAGCCACGCCGCGGCGTCCGATTGATTAACTGGGGATCCGTTCAAGAGCGTTGACTTGCCTCTGACACGCGCCTAAGATCACCCGCTGGGGCGTGCAGCGCTCGCCCCGTCGCAAACAATTCCACTCATCATTCAGGAGGATTTCCACTATGAGACGCGTGTCAACCATCATCGTACTTTTAACCCTGCTTTTTGCGGTCGCAGTGTGTGCCCAAGCGCAAATGCCGGCAGCAACACCTGGGCCGGAACTTAAGAAGCTGGCCTTCTTGGCGGGCAATTGGGCCATGGACGGCGATCTGAAGTCCGGACCCATGGGGCCGGGCGGCAAGGTAACGGGAACTGAACAGATCGAATGGATGGAGGGGGGATTTTTCCTGGTATCGCACTCCACCTTCAAGGGCGCTGGCATGGGCAACGGCACCGGCATCTCCTTCTACGGTTACGACCCCAATGAGAAGGTTTATACCTACGATGAGTTCAACAGCATGGGCGAAGCGGAACACTCCAAGGGCACCGTCGATGGCGACACCTGGACCTGGACCAGCGACGAAAAGATGGGCGGCATGACCATGAAGGGCCGCTTCACTATGAAGGTTCTTTCGCCGACCTCCTATTCGTTCAAGTTCGACATGTCGCAGGATGGCACCACCTGGACTGCGGTCATGGACGGCAAATCCACCAAGAACTAACGCGGAAGGGACGGGGCCACTCCGTCCCTTTCTTGCTTCGCCGATGTTTCGCCGCTTCTCCGCTGATTCTTTCGCCCACCGTTTATAATCTCTGATTCGGTGCCACAGCCTGTTTCTCCGTGAAGGGAACATCTTGCTCGACTTTTTAGGCGACTTACAACGTACTCACATGTGCGGCGCACTGCGCGCCTCCGATGCTGGCAAAAAAGCCGTCCTCATGGGCTGGGTGAACCGCCGTCGCGACCTCGGCAACCTGCTGTTCATCGATCTGCGCGACCGCAGCGGCATCACGCAGGTCGTCTTCAATGCCGAACGCAATCCGGCCATTCACAAGAAGGCTGAGGGTCTGCGCAACGAGTACGTCATCGCAGTGATTGGCACGGTCAAGCAGCGTGATCCCAACACGATCAATAAAAATATTCCTACCGGGGAAGTGGAACTGGTAGTGGACGAATTGCGATTGTTAAATGAATCCAAGCAGCCGCCGTTCTTACCTGGCGAAACCGTGTTGCCCAATGAAGAAATGCGGCTGAAGTATCGCTACATCGATCTGCGCCGCGACGTCATGCAGCGCAACATCGAACTGCGGCACAATGTCGCGAAAGCCATTCGTGAATCGCTTTCTGGGCAAGGGTTTTTCGAAATCGAAACGCCATTCATGACGCGTTCCACTCCCGAGGGCGCGCGCGACTACCTCGTTCCTAGCCGCGTACAGCCGGGCAGCTTTTATGCGCTGCCGCAATCGCCGCAGATGTTTAAGCAGATTCTGATGATCTCCGGCTTCGACCGCTATTTCCAGATCGTGCGCTGCTTCCGCGACGAAGATTTGCGCGCCGATCGCCAGCCGGAGTTCACCCAGATTGATCTGGAGATGTCCTACCCGCAGCAGGAAAGCGTATGGAAGGTCGTCGAAGAGTTCTTGCTGGCGTCATTCAAAGCGGCGGGAGTCGCGATCAAGCCTCCCTTCCCGCGCATGAGCTACGACCAGGCCATGCGCCTGTACGGCATCGATAAGCCCGACATGCGCCTGCCCGCGATGACCGATATTCGCGAGGCTTTCACACCGGAAGAGCTGGAAGAATTCACCTCGAAGTTCAGGATCCGCAAAGATCTGCCGGTGCAGCTTATTCGCATTCCGAAAGTTGGCGATATCTCCGGCACCGAGCGGCGGACCATCGGAACCTACGGCGCGTTTCAGCACACCCAAGGCGGATCATTCGTTCAACTGATGACCGATCCCAAACGCTTTGCCAAAGACTACCCTGCGTTGTCGGAAAAAGTGATCAAGTTCGCCGGCGTTAAAGAAGACGATCTCTGGATACTCGCCGGCGCGCTCAACAAACCTGAGATTGCTGCCGTGGCTGAGCAAAGTCTCCAGCACTTCTGCGAGAAGTGTGGATTCCTGCGTCTCGACCTGGCTCAGAAATATGCCGCCAAGCATGGTGCTTTCGAGAAGACCGGCGATCCGGAAAAGGATTTCAAATTTCTTTGGGTCACCGATTTCCCCATGTTCGAGTGGGACCGCGAATCGAAGCGCTGGAATGCGGCCCACCATCCCTTCACTTCGCCGCACGAGCACGATATGGCCAAACTGGAGGCGAACGTCCACTCGGTTGGCGATCCGAAGTCACCGCTGGGGGAAATTCGTGCCCTCGCCTATGACGTGGTGCTCAACGGCACCGAGTTGGGATCGGGGTCCATTCGTATTCATCGTCAGGACATCCAGAGCAAGATCTTCCAGGCCCTCGGCATGTCGGACGAAGAAGCGCGCTCGCGCTTCGGGTTCTTCTTGGAAGCCCTGGAATATGGCACGCCTCCGCACGGCGGGATTGCGCTGGGACTGGATCGAATTGTCATGATATTGGCCGGGGCTGACAGCCTGCGCGAAGTGATTCCCTTCCCCAAGACAGCCAGAGCTGTCGATTTAATGGTGGATGCGCCCACACCAGTGAGTGATACGCAGTTGCGGGATTTGGGAATACAGGTGAAGAAAAGCTAGATCTGTTAGTCCGAATGGGTGGAGCAGGGCTTCCCAGCCCTGCGTTAAAGCCCATCTAAGCCGCTGGCTTTAGCCACTGCGGGACTTCATCCAACCTCAAACGGGCTGAGCCATAGGGAAACTCCTCGGGCATCACGGCCAACCCTCTCCGCACAGGATTCATGTGGATGTAGTGTCTGAATCGTGCATACTCGCTTGCATCCCGCACCCGGTGATCATAGAAACTGGTCTGCCAGATCTCTCCGGCAAAACCTAATTCTTTCTTTGCCCTGTAAGAAAATCCACCCTTAACGAACTGGATCGATTTTTCCAACGTCACCATCGGGGTAATTAGTAAATGAAAATGGTTGGGCATGACAACAAATTCATGCAGAAAATACCTCTTCTGTTTTTGGTAGTGGAACAAAACATTTATGAATAGCTCCGCCATTCTTGTCGATTGCAACAATGGCTGCTTTTCAAAAGTTGAAGCGGTTATGAAATAAGTGCCATCGCCTGTGGTTCCCCGGTGTGGGATAGTCATAAGTACCTCAGAGGCTGAAGCCCGGATTCAATGCCAAACATAGACGCAGGCCTGGGAAGGCCTGCTCCACCCTTCTTCGATCAACGCTACCGCAGCGTGTAAGAGTCCTACAACCTAAAATCAAGGTCTTGGACCCTCTCAATTCCTATTTGGGAATCCTCATCTCCCGTTTTGCTTTGTGCCTCTTCATCTGCGAAACTGAGCATTCACCACTCATGGGCCGCATTCACGTACTTTCCGAAGCCGTTGCCAACAAAATCGCTGCTGGCGAAGTGGTGGAGCGGCCTGCCTCAGTGGTGAAAGAGCTTCTGGAAAATTCTCTTGACGCCGGTTCCACTCGCATCAAAATTCAGGTTGAAGCGGGCGGGAAAAAACTCATCCAGATTACCGACAACGGATGCGGCATGGTGCGCGACGACGCTTTGCTGGCTTTTGAGCGCCATGCCACATCGAAACTTAAGAACGCCGAAGACCTGCTCAGTGTGGCCACTCTCGGCTTTCGTGGCGAAGCGCTGCCGTCGATCGCTTCGGTGAGCCGGCTGCATCTCGAAACTCGCGCACCCGACGAAGATTCGGGCACGGTGGTTGAAATCAATGGTGGCAAGATTTTCAAAGTAGAAGAAGCCGGGCTGCCGGCGGGAACTTCCATCACCATCCGCGATTTGTTTTTCAACACGCCGGCGCGCAAGAAATTCCTGAAGGCCGAATCGACCGAGCTTTCACATATTGCGTCGCTGGTGACGCACTATGCGCTGGCCCATCCCGACAAGCACTTCGAGCTGCATTCGGCGACCAACGCCATGCTAGTCGCGCCCCCGGTTGCGGGATACAGCGAGCGGGTCTATCAAGTCTTCGGCAAGGAAGTTTTGGACCAGCTGATTCCGGTTGCCGCCATGCAGCCGCTGGCGCACGTGGGATTGCCACACCCTCCGCCGTGGCGCCGCCAAGAAACAGATGAGCAGGACGCCCGTCTCTCCACACCCGGCGAGATGCGGGTGCATGGCTTTGTCTCGAAGCCCGAAATCCAGAAGCTGAATCGCAATTCAATCTACGTCTTCATAAACGGCCGCCTGATTCGTGACCGGCTGATTCAACACGCGATCACCGAGGCTTATCGCAACATCATTCCGCCGTCGGTCTTTCCGGTTGTACTGCTGTTTCTCGAAATGCCAAGCGAGGAAGTGGACGTCAATGTACATCCTTCGAAGACCGAAGTCCGCTTCCGCCAGCAATCGGTGATGCACGACTTTGTCCGCGATTCCATCCGTGCGGCGCTGATGAAAGCCCGTCCGGTGCCGCAGTTCGCCACGGAAATTCACGCGCACCCCACAGCCGGACCCTCGTTGACTCCGGGTGCTCATGTTTCATCGATTGAAGATTCGGCTGCGTGGCGCTCTGCGTCTGCACCGTCGAATGATGCAGCCACGACCGCTCAAGCGTTTTCGCTGCAAGCGCCCACCACCCCTCTGGTTACAGACCGATTTCAATTCGGTGCGGAAGGCATTGCCATCGACGGCAACGCTGCGCTGTCTCTGGCGCGGGCTCCGCAGCCTATGATCCCTGGAGATACATGCGCGCCGCCCATTCCCGATGAAATTGAAGCAGCAGCTGATCCTGATCACGACATCGCGCCGTTGTTAGCCACACTAAAACCTCTCGGCCAGATTCGCGAGTCGTTTATTCTCGCGGTGAATCGCGAAGGCCTTTGGATTATCGATCAGCATGTGGCCCACGAACGTGTCCTGTTTGAGAAAGTCCTCAAGCAGCGGGCGGCGCAGAAATCTGAGAGTCAACGCCTGCTCATGCCGTTGGTGCTCGAACTCACGCCTGCCCAGCAAGCCGTGTTCGCGGAAATTTCCGACGAATTAAATAAGAACGGCTTCGAGGCCGAACCCTTTGGTACGCGGAGCATCGCCATCAAAGTAGCTCCAGCAGGAATCGAGGCTTCGCAGGTCGAACACCTGCTGCACGAATTGCTCGATCAATTATCACGCGAGGAACAGGCACTGAATCTGGATAAGATTGGGCATCGCATCGCAGCTTCGATCGCCTGCCACGCCGCGATCAAGGTCAACATGCCATTGGAACAAAATAAAATGGAATGGCTGTTGGTAGAGCTGGCGAAAACCGAATGCCCGATGTCCTGTCCACACGGACGGCCCATAGTTCTGCGATACTCAATGAAGGACATTCAGAAGGCGTTTAAAAGAATCTAGCTTTTAGCTTCTAGCCGCTAGCTACTGGCAATGCGCCGCATTGAAGGTTCCGAGCTAGAAGCCAGGAGCTAGAAGCTAGAAGCTGCACTTTTATGCCCGATATCGACCTCGAACAGCTTCGCAGCGACAAATGGCGGCTCAACGGTATCCCCGCGCGCACCATCGAGGACGCTCGTTCATTTCTTGAATCCGTCGGATTCTGCATGATGTATCCCCAGCGGAATTCAGTACTGGCTCCAACTTTTATCGGCGCATGGGTTGGGTCGGAGGAAAATTTGCCCACCTGGCAGCACGCCTTTGCCGATCCCCGGGCGCAGGAAGCCAGCGCGTTAATGGTCCGGATGTTGCGCGAACACGACGCCTACGAAGCGAACTTGTTCAACGAAAATGCGCTGCTTGTCGCCAGTTCGATATTCCCTTATTTCTATGCATTGTCGGGCGATCGCAACCCCAAGCAACCGCCCAAAGCGGGCCCACGATCGGAATATTCTCAACTGGCTTGTGACACTTTTGCGCTGATCCAGCGCAAGGGTCCGATTTCGAAGCAGCAAATGCGTGAGGATCTGGGTGGCAGCATCTCTCTGGTGGCGCTTGATCGTGCGCTGGGCGAGTTGTGGTCGCGACTGCGCATCACGCGAGTGGATTATGACACCGCCGGTGGATCTTCCTGGGACGTGCTCTACCGCTGGTCGCCGGATGCGGTCCGGGAAGGCATGGAAATCTCGGTGGGCGAGGCATTGTCATTCCTGGTATCAAAGTATTTGGATTGCGTCATTGCTGCCGACCTGCAGGAAATCGAGTTGTTCTTTGGGAAATTTGTGTCGCGTTCGCGAGTGAAGGACGCCGTCAATCTTCTGCTGAATGCGCGCGAGTTGAGCTATGTCCGCGTCGGAAATCGGCTGCTGCTGCAGATCACACCCGCGAAGTCTGCGATCGTACACGCGCCTGTACCGCGCCCCAAGCCGATCGCACGGCGGCCTTCGGAACCGCGATCCTCGGAACAACGACCCTTCAGGAGCCGAGATCTTCGGAGAAAAGATTCTCCGGACCCAGGCCTTTAGCACCCAGGCCTCCGGACCAAGACCTTCAGGACCCAGACCTCCGAGCTCAAGACCTTCAGGGCCAAGGCCACCAAGTTCACGGCCCTCTGGGCCAAGACCGCCCGGTGCCAGACCTTCGGGCCCAAGATCGCCAAGCTCGAGACCTTCAGGCCCGAGATCTCCGGGATCGAGACCCTCAGGCTCAAGACCCTCGGGGCCGAGGCCATCCGGCTCGAAACCTCGAGGACCAAGGCCTCCGCAACGCCGGCCCTAGTGATCCAGAAGTTTCCGACTACCGCGCGTCGATTTCCGGTTGTAAAGAACTGACAAAATTCATTAGGATGAATCGCTCCTGTGACCTTTTCCTGACATCTCAGTCCAAGGTAAATATGACTCTTTCCAAGACGCTTGCCCTCTACGCATTCCTATGCACACTCTTCTTTGCAGCTCTGGCGAATGCCCAGTCCCCGACTCCCGCCGCAGTCCGTCCTTACACTCCGAGCCTGGACGTCACTTCGATGGACAAGTCGGTGGACCCCTGCGTGGACTTCTATCAGTACACTTGCGGCGGCTGGCAAAAAAATAATCCCATCCCGCCCGATCAAACTTCGTGGGATGTTTACGGCAAGGTTTACCAGGACAACTTGAATTTTCTGCGCGGCATTCTGGACGAAGCCGCTGCGACCAAAGGTCCAACCGATGCCGTGACCCAAAAGATCGGTGACTTCTACGGCGCCTGCACGGACGAGGTTACGGTCGAAAAACGTGGCATAACAGCTATTCAGCCTGATCTGGACGCCATCGCCCATTTAGAATCCACCAAACACTTGGCGCCGTCTGGTCGCTCGCCTGCAATTTGCCTACGGCCGTTCCATCATTTTTGACAATGGTTCCACCCAGGATCCCGACGACTCCGCGCAGCAGATTGCCGAGATCGCCCAAGGCGGGCTGGGGCTGCCCGACCGCGACTACTACCTCAAGGATGATCCCAAATCCAAGGAAATCCGCGAGCGCTATGTGCAGCACGTCGAGAAAGTTTTCGAGCTGCTCGGGGACCAGCCCGATATCGCCAAACAGAATGCCGCCACCGTGATGAGTATGGAAACCGCGCTGGCAAAAGCTTCTCTCACTCGCGTGGAACGCCGCGATCCCTATAAGCAGAAGCACAAAATGAAAATTGCCGACCTGCAGCAGTTGGCGCCCAATTTCAATTGGGTGATTTATTACAAAGAGTTGCAATATCCGCAGTTTGAAATTCTCAACGTCACTGCGCCTGAGTTCTTCAAGCAGGTCAATGCGGCGATTGAGACCGAATCCCTCGCCAACTGGAAAACATATTTGCGTTTCCACGTTGCCGATTCATCGGCTTCTTATCTCTCCTCGGCTTTCGTCCAGGAAAACTTCGATTTCTATCGAAAATATCTTCGTGGCGCCAAAGAGATGCAGCCGCGCTGGAAACGCTGCGTCCAGTACACCGACAACAATCTCGGCGAGGCTCTCGGCCAGATCTATGTGCGTAAAGTTTTCCCTCCTGAAATGAAGCAGAGCACTCTGGACATGGTCCAGGGCATTGAAGCTGCGATGGAAAAACGCATTCGCCAACTGGACTGGATGAGTCCGCAGACCAAGGAACAAGCCCTGGCCAAGCTGCATGCCATTCGCAACAAAATCGGCTATCCCGACAAATGGCGCGATTACAGTTCCGTCACCATCACCCGCGATGATTTCGCCGGCGATATCACACGCGCCATTGAATTCGAGCGCCGTCGCGACATCAACAAAGTCGGACAACCCGTTGACCATGACGAATGGGATATGTCCCCGCCCACCGTGAATGCTTATTACAACGATCAGATGAATGACATCAACTTCCCTGCCGGCGTGCTTCAGCCACCGCTCTACGACACCAAAATGGACGACGCTCCCAACTACGGCGACACCGGCGGCACCATTGGCCACGAACTCACTCACGGTTTTGACGACCAGGGCAGCAAGTACGACGCCAAAGGCAACCTGAAAGACTGGTGGACCAAAGACGACGAGCAGAAGTTCCAGGTCCGGACCCAGTGTGTGCAAGACCAATATTCTCAGTTCATCGTGGTGGACGACATCCACATCAATGGCAAGCTCACTCTCGGCGAAGATGTTGCCGATCTAGGCGGAGAAATTCTGGCTTACATGGCGTGGAAGAATGCGACCAAAGACAAGAACCTTCAGCCGATCGACGGTCTCACTCCCGATCAGCGTTTCTTTGTCGGCTTTGCTCAATGGGCATGCGCCAATGAACGTCCGGAAGAAATGCGTATGCGCGCTGCGACTGACCCGCATTCACCGGCCAAATATCGCGTGAATGGAGTAGTGGTAAATATGCCGGACTTCGCTCATGCCTTCTCCTGCAAAGCTGGGCAGCCCATGGTCAATCCTCCGGATAAAGTCTGCCGGGTGTGGTAGGCAGGCCATCTGAAAATTTCGCAGGCCGGATCCTACCCGGCCTGCCCTGCCGTGTAAAATCATCTTTCTCTTAATGACCGCCCCACAACCTCGCAAACTGATTATCGCGATTGACGGCCCGGCGGGCGCGGGTAAAAGCACTATCGCCTCGCGGCTGGCACGCAAACTCGGCTATGTAAATCTTGAAAGCGGCGCCATGTACCGGGCCCTGGCGCTGAAGGCGATCGAGTGGGACGCATCTTTTGACGACGAACCCGCTCTCCTGAAGCTGGCGCAAAATTCACGCATCCATATTGAGCCCAGCCTGGGGGGCAACCGTGTTCTGCTCGACGGACGCGAGGTCACTTCGCGAGTGCGCGAAACGGACGTCACCGAAGGTGCTTCGCGGGTTTCGGTGCATCCCAAAGTGCGCGAATGGATGGTCGCCCGTCAGCGCGAATTGGGCATTAACGGCGGCGTAGTCATGGAAGGCCGCGATATCGGCACCAAAGTTTTTCCCGACGCCGATGTGAAGATCTTTCTCGATGCCGATCCCATCGTTCGCGAGCAGCGACGGCTGCAACAAGAACAGTCTGCATGGGACGGCAGCCGAAGCGACGGCTGCCGAATTGCGGGAACGCGACCGCCGCGACCGCACTCGGTCAGCGTCTCCGCTGCAACCTGCTCCTGATGCCGTAATTCTGGATTCAACCGGCCTCTCTGAAGACGACGTGCTGCGTAAAGTAGAAGAAGTCGTCCGTCAGAAGCTCGTCTAGCTAAGGCTCGACCGTGTAACGAGCAACCATGCCAGCGTCCATGTGTTCATCAATGTGGCAATGGTAGAGCCAGGTGCCGGGATCATCGGGGACCATATCCACGGTGAGCATCTGCGCCGGCATGAGAGTCACCACGTCGGTGCGTTTGCCATGGTCCATGACCACGTTCCCGTGCCAATGGGGCGTGTGGAAGTTGACTCCTTCTCCCAGGCTCAAAAGATACCAGCGCACGCGTTCGCCCTTTTTCATCGTCATCATCGGCATATTCCCGTAGATATAGCCGTTGATGGTGCCTTTGAAATTGGCGGCGGCGAACCCGGTGCCGGTGGGCGAAAGGGTTCCGTCGTTGTCGGCGGGAACAAATTCAAGCTTCTTCACTCCTTTGGGATCGCTGGTATAGGTGTCGATATTGTGGTCCAGATACCAGCTGACATTCTCGTCGAAGAACATATACAAGCTGACGAATTCGCGGTCCACGTCTTTGGGTTTGCCGTCTGGGCCGGCCATGCCGCGTTTGGTGATAATGATGGCGCCGACCAAACCACTTTCGACGTCCTTGGTGCCGTGCGAATGGTAGAGCCAGACCAGCGAGCTCGGATCATCCGGGCCGGGGCCGGCTCGTTCCGGGACCTGCCAGGTATAGAGGTGCGTGTGACCAGGCGGCACGGCGTCATCTTCCTTGTCGGCTCCTGACGTGCCGTCGTCATACATCGAGCCCTCGGAGTCTTTGTTGTAGAACACGCCATGAGGATGCACGCTGTAGGGCCGAGTAGCGTTGTTCTTGAAGACTACGCGAATGGTGTCGCCGACTTCTGCGCGGATAATTGGACCGAGAATCCCCGCGTGTTCCCACTCGGGCGCGCGCGGCTTCAGATGGCTAAAGCTTTCGTCCGCGTACTCGCGGTAGACCGCCTTGCGGTACACCTTGCCGATGCGATGCGAGCCCTGCTCAACGAAGGTGAGGGGATAACCCTCGAATTGCATGCCCATCATTTTGTTCATACCGCTCGGAGCATAGTCCCATTCCACTTCGTCGGCGGCAATGTAGTAAGTGTGTGTCTTGGGAACTTCATTGGCGGAAGGTTGAGCACCATTCGCCGCCACGGTAGCAAGAATAATCGTCAATCCCCATCCAAGACTTAGTCTGCGCATCCATCTACAAAGCATCGTGGGACTCCTTCAGCAACTGGAACTCGAACCAGTTTGCAGCGGGCAAAGAGTAGCACAAAGAAGGGGAAGGCCGCGTTGTTTCCCAGCTTGGGCCAAAACCTAAAAGAAAGTCTCAACCTCACAGACTTCCTTCTGCTCTGAGTGATATACCAAACGAGTCTCCCGTCAAAGCTGGACTCACCTTGGTATCAGATAGGTGATGTCCTATGTACCCTCGGTCTGTGTGTGCGCGTTTCTCACTTTTGTGGGTTTGCGCTGTTCTGTTTTCAAGTATCAGCTTGTCCCAGGACGCCTCCACGGGGGCCATTCGGGGCACGGTTATCGACGCTTCCGGCAGCCGCATTCCGGGCGCAAGCATTGCTTTGGTCAACGCCGCTACCGGCTTTCGCTATGGGGCTACCAGCGATGCCGAGGGCCAATTCAGCTTCCAGCTGCTGCCGCCGGGAGACTACTCCGCTCGCGCCACCGCCGAGAAAATGTCGCCTCAGCTCACTCCAAAATTGCACGTCGATCTGGGCGCCATCACTGCAATCGAATTCAAACTGGGAGTCGCCGGCAGCAAGGAAACCATCACCGTTTCAGGCGCACCCCCGCTGGTGGAGACGCAACCCAGCACCGTCTCCTCGCTGATCGATGAACGTGCGATCACCGGCTTGCCATTGAACGGGCGGCGCTTTACTGACCTTGTACTGCTAACTCCGGGCGTCACTCAGGACCCGCGAAGTCTGACTTCGGGTTCGAATGGCGATATGGCGTTTGGCGGAATCCGCGGCTTTCAGTCCAGTTATCTGGTCGATGGTGGTGACAACAACAATGCTTTCTTCGCGCAAGCTACCGGCCGCTATCGCGCTCCTTACCAGTTTTCTAATGAAGTGGTACAGGAGTTCCGAGTGTCTTCGAATACCTCCGGCGCGGAGCTGGGACGTTCCGGTGGTGCGGTGATCAACGTGGTTACGAAATCCGGTTCCAACCAGATTCATGGCACGGGCTTTTACTTTATCCGCAACAGCGACTTCGACTCAGGCTTCGCCGACATGAACTTTAAGCCGCATGGAGAACAGCAGCAGTTCGGTTTTACCTTGGGTGGGCCGCTCAAGCGCAACAAGGCTTTCTTCTTCGTCGGATTCGACCAGCACATTTTTCATCTGCCGACTGTCGTGCAATTCGATAACGGCAGTTCCGCGGTCGTGCCCCAGCCAGGCACAGGGCCGGAGTCTCCCGGAGACTACGAACCCAGCGACCAGGCGCTGGTGTTCGCTTCTGCGGCGCAGCTTTCGAAGCAGGCCGGGCAGTATCCTTCACAGCTCTTGGGCAATGCTGGTTTTCTAAAGCTGGATTTCAATCTTTCGCCAAAGAACTATCTTTCTTTGCGCCTCAACACGTCCCGCTATTGGGGAAATAATAACGTGTTCATTGATCCCGCGAGCCCGGTGACCACTTACGGCATCGCCGACAACGGCGAGGAAAACGTGGACACAGAAACCGCATCGCTGGCGCTGACCAGCGAACTATCCACGCGAATGGTAAGTCACTTGCGAGCGCAATTTTCCCGCGATTTGGAATGGTCTAACTCGAATACCGATACACCGTTAACCGATCTTCCGGGAATCCTCAACGGTTTTGGACGCTCGTCTCTCCTGCCCCGCGAGACCCGGCAGCATCGCGCCCATTTCGCGGAAACTTTGAGTCTGGAGGGGAAACGGAATTCGTGGAAATTTGGCGGGGATGCACTCCTCAGTTGGATCTACGATTTTTTCCCTTCCAACTTCGGCGGAGAGTACCTCTTTTATCCTATTAAGGTCGATCCCTTCACTTTCGTCCCAACGGAAGGTGGACTCGAACTCACCCCGTTGCGGGCCTATGCTCATGAAGTTCCGCACTACTACATTCAGAACTTTGGCTCGGCGGTCACGCATCCGGACACCAACGAATATGCTGCATTTGTGCAGGACACGATCCGTGTAACGCAGCATTTCGCCCTTAACCTGGGCGTACGGTACGACTTGCAGACGTTTACTACGAAAGGCCTGGTATCGAACCCGCTGTGGCCGGATTCCGGCAAAGTGCCGTTTAATCCCTACAACTTTGCACCGCGCGTGGGCTTGGCCTATGCCTTCGGCGAGCATCGGCCATTGGTGTCTGCGGGCGGGTTATGGGTTGTTCTATACCCGAATTCCGCAAATCTACAACTCCACTATTGAAAGTCAGAATGGACTAACTCCGAATTCGTTGTTCCTAAACAACACAAACTATTATGACAATCAGGTTTTTCCGCAGTATCCCAATCCGCTGGTGTATTGCGCGCCGTTGGCGGTTTCTTGCACTCCGCCGGCCAGCCTGATGCAGTTCGCCGAGAGTGACATCTCCGCCTTTGCTCATAATTTCCGTACTCCGGAGGTCCAGCAGACCAGCATGAGCATGGAACGGGAGGTGGGAAATCGGGTGGCTGTGGGAATTTCCTATATGTACGTACATGGCCAAAACCTCATTCGAGCACGAGATGTGAACCTGCCGCCGCCGACCGATGTGACCTATCCCGTATATGACGCTTCCGGCCTTAACCTGCTGGGCTACTACAACGTAGCCTCGTTTTCGACCTGGCAATTTTCGCAGACACTTACCTGTCCCTATCCGCCGTGTATTAATCCGCTGGCCCGGCCGATTCCCCAACTGGGATCGATCGATGTGTATGAGAGCGAAGCTTCAAGCGTCTATCATGGAGCGACGCTTTCCATTCATCGTCAAATGACCAGCGGCCTCTACTTTCGCCTGGCCTACACCTTCGCCCACGCCATCGACGATGGCCAGGACGCGTTGGTGGCAGGGCGGCCGGCCCTGGTGCAGAATTCCTATTCGACCAGTTCCGAAAAGGGAAATAGTGTGACCGACCAGCGGCAGCGTTTCGTCTTTTCCTGGATTGCAGATCCCAAGCCGTTCGGTCGCGGCCAGCCATTGCTAAGCGCCCTGTTCAATCATTGGAAGGCTTCCGGGGTGGTCACAGTAGGCAGTGGCAGGCCGGTGAATGCAACCGTGAGCGGTGACGCTAATCAGGACGGCAATGATGAGAATGACCGGCTCCCGGCCCTAGGCCGAGACTCGATCAAAGGCCCGGATTATGCCACCACAGACCTGCGGCTGACCCGCCGCTTGATCGCGCGTGATCATTGGAAATTAGAATTGATTGGAGAGTCTTTTAACCTTCTGAATCGAGATAATCAACGGTTTCAACTCACTTCCGATGGCCTGGTGAGCAACTCCGCCCAGTTTATTCAGGATACTAAGCTCATTGGAACCAGCTACTTCCCCGCCTACTACCAAATTCCGACGAATTTTATGAAGGTAAACGGCGCCTACGCTCCCCGCCAGTTGCAGCTCGCCTTACGATTGATTTATTGATTGGGAATTGTTTTTCCGTCATCAATAGCGCTTGACTGGGATGCAAAACCTTGCAATAACTAAGTGTCCCATTTGGACGAGTTTGGGGGTGTAGTTCAGTTGGCAGAAGTCAGACTGCAAGAGGGAGAGTCCCTCGAAAATGCACTTCGCCGCTTTAAGCGCAAGGTACAACAGGAAGACATCATCAAGGAAGTTAAACGACATTCCTTTTACCTGAAGCCCGGCGAAAAAAAGCGCGTGAAAGAAGCTTTGGCGCGCAAACGGAGCCGTAAAAAGGCTCGCAAAGAGCAGGACTAGTTCTTTCAGGCCATCCCCTTCAAGGAGATGGCCTGTTCTGTTTTCGTAACAAACTTTAAATTTTATTCATTTCTCGCAGATTTTCATGCATAGCTAGTTGTCCACACCTTGTTCCGGGGTGTGGCGGGCCGAACCCAGGGTTCATCGTTCAGTTGTCAAATTGAGGGGGGTGTACCAACCGTGCGCATTCGCGCGCCAGTGGAGGCTTGTGCCCTTTTCTCTGGTAAGCAGGTGCTGACGGGATCGAGTCGAAGGGAGCATGACCTCAATGGATTTTCAGGACAGGGTGTTGAAGTGCATCGATTGTGAAGCGGATTTCATTTTCACCGCCGGCGAGCAGCTGTTCTTTTACGATAAACAGTTCAAGAACGAACCCAAACGCTGCAAAGCCTGCAAAACCAGAAGGGTTTCCGTCCTGGGCGCGGCGCCCTCAGGGCAGAGCCAGCAATCCAAAGTCGAAACCCGGACTACGTGTTCGCAATGCGGCAAGAACACCACGGTTCCGTTTCGGCCTACGCAGGGACGTCCGGTATTTTGCCGGGAATGTTTCCAGGGAAAACGGCAGGCGGCGAGCGCCTGATCTTCCTGGTGACGTGGGCGTCATGCGACGTAGCGCTGATAAATGAATCGACGGGCTTGCTTTCCTTCCTTCCCCGCCTTCCCGATTCAATCAGTGGAATTTTCTGCTGAAGGACTTATCTGCCTGCAGACAGGCTTTTTCTCGTCTTCATCTGCGCTAGTATTGTTGGGTGGCAAGTTTCTACGTACAAAACTTCGGGTGCCGAGCCACCCAGGCTGACGGCGCCGCCATCGAACGCCAGTTCGACGAGCGAGGATTTACCCGCGCAGATGCACCGGCGAGCGCTCAAATTGCAGTGCTGAATACCTGCACCGTCACTGCGTCGGCGGATCAAGATGCCCGCGCCGCGATTCGCCGCATTCATCGCGAAAACCCCGATTGCCAGATTGTTGTAACGGGATGTTATGCCCAGCGGGCCCCGGAAGAAATCGCAGCCATTCCCGGCGTAAGCCGGGTCATTGGAAACTCGCACAAACATGTACTCGCCGAAATTGTTGGTGGAAATTCGAGTCTTATCCCCATCACGCGGCTGACGGCGAACGACGCGCGACCAACGACCAACGACGGTATCTACGTCTCCGACATTTTTGCGCACACAGAATTACTGGCGGCCCCAGTTTTTGACGCCAGCCACGAACGAACGCGGCCCAACCTCAAAGTGCAGGACGGATGCGACAATCGCTGCTCGTTCTGTGTGATTCCCTCGGTACGCGGACAAAGCCGATCGCTACCGTTGTCCCAGATATTGCACGAGGTTCGGTCGCTGGTGGCTTCCGGTTATCGGGAAGTTGTGATCTCCGGGATCAATCTTGGGCGTTGGGGAAGAGACCTGGCTGTCAGCCATCAGCTATCAGCTTTCAGCCAAGCCGGAATAGCCATTGAGTCCGGCGAACGACCAACGACGAACGGCCAACGACCACGATTCGAAGATCTCATCCGCGCCATCCTCACTGAGACCTCGCTCGAAAAGCTTCGCATCAGTTCCGTCGAGCCAATGGATTGGAGCGATGAATTGATCGATATAATGACAGGGTCCACTCGTATCGCCAAGCACGCTCATGTTCCGATGCAGTCAGGCAGTGACCAGGTGTTGCGCCTTATGCACCGTAAATATCGCCCCTGGCACTATCGGGAGAAGGTCGAGAAAATTCGCGCAGCCATGCCGACGGCGGCGATTGGCGCGGACGTCATGGCCGGATTCCCCGGCGAAACTGATGCTGATTTCGAAGAGACTCGCCGCATGATTGACGATCTGCCGCTCACTTATCTTCACGTCTTCACCTACTCCCCACGGCCAGGCACTCCGGCGGCGGCGATGGTGAATCAAGTTCCGGTACATGTGGCGCGAGAGCGGCACCAGATTTTGCGCGAACTGGCATCTGAGAAAAAGCTGGCATTTATGCAGGCATTCGTTGATAAGCCCGTGCAGGCCATCACTCTGAACAGCACGTTCAGTAGTCTGTCCGGTGATTTCACCGAAGCACTGACCGACAATTTCCTGAAGATGCGCCTAGCAGGACGCCACGAAGCCAATCACTGGGTAAAGGCCCGCCCGGAACACGTGATGGATGGGATGTTAGTCAGCCGAGTCTGTTGATGCTTTTTCTGTGCGGTGCAAGGAAAATGGCTTTGCAGCGGGACAGGTTACCATCGTGTGGCGGGGATTTCCGGAAATGAGGCTAGAATAGAAACCGTGAGACATTACACCAATACCCGCATCGAGAACGGCAGCATCTTTCAGTGCATACATTGCGACCATCGCGTAAGCACCCTGCAGTTCAACCGAGAAAACGGCAATTGCCGCACCCAAGCAGCAACAGCCATCAATCAGCATGCTGCAACCGTTCACCACAAACCAATGCTGATCAGCGCCGGCACACAGCAGCGCATGTGGCGCGGCTAGTTTTCGGCTGCGCGAAGCGCTACTTCTGTTTCAAGAATCCCTGCGTTCCAAGCCACCCATAAAAAAGTTCCAACCATCCGGACACAGGCCCGTGATTGCTTTCGCGCAGGCCAAAACCATGACCAATTCCAGCGAACACGTGCAGTTCGGCGGACACGCCGGCGTGTTTCATCGCGAGATATAGTTCCGGGAGACCCTCTGAAATACCGGGCCGGTCATCTGCTCCGCAAAGCAGAAAAGCAGGTGGAGTGTCTTTCGTGAGCTTTAAGTTTTGCGGAATTCCTGGATAAATCAGGCCCTGAAAATCCGGCCTAGAGCTCTCGCGATCGATCGGATCAGGCGCGCCTGAGTTCCCGCTGTCATAGCGTGTGCTCGCCAGTGCCGCCAGTTCTCCGCCAGCGGAAAAACCCATGACGCCGATTCGCTTCGGGCTGACGCCCCATTCCGCGGCACGACTTCGCACCAGCCGAATCGCGCGTTGCACATCCGGCAACTCATTCCCTTCGATCGAATAGGTCGAGCCCGGCGCCTTGGCCAACCGATACTTCACCACGAATCCCGCGACCCCGTGATCGCTCAGCCACTGCCCTACCCGGTAGCCTTCGTGGTCCATCCATAGCTCGGCATGTCCGCCGCCCGGCACAATGACCACTGCGGCTCCCGTCGCCTTACCTTTGGCCGGAAAGTACACGGTAATAGACGGGTTGTTGACGCTGGAAACTACGTGGTCGCCTTCCGGGGTGATGCGGACGGTTTCTTTTGCCGTTTTTCCCTCGGAGCCCGGCGCTCCATTTGGCCAAAGAAGAATCACCTGAGGTTCGGCGGCCACGGCCACTGCGGACAGCAGTAAAATGGACAACATAAGCCAAACTCTTGAGTGGACAAGCCTTGGACTGGACATACTGAGTGGCCTCCTGTGGGCAGAATGGTGGGCTCCTGCGGTACCCATGCTATAATTTTCATCTTGAGTTGGCCCGTGTTCGCTGACGGAGGATTGTATCGATAAACGTTTTATCCGCACAAATGACCGCATCCGGGCGCGAGAAATTCGCGTCATCGGGGACGAAGGTGAGCAGATTGGTATTTTAACTCCCTTCGACGCGCTCAAACTGGCACGTGAGAAGAACCTGGACTTGGTGGAGATTTCGCCGACTGCAGTTCCTCCTGTTTGCCGCATCATGGATTATGGCAAGTTCCTTTACCAGCAGGAAAAGAAGGAACGCGAAGCCAAGAAGCACCAAACCAAGATCGTGGTGAAGGAAGTAAAGTTCCGCATCAATGTGGACGACCACGATTACGAGACCAAGAAGAACCACGTTCTGCGCTTTCTCGACGACGGCGACAAGGTCAAGGCAACGATTTTTTTCCGTGGCCGCGAAATGACGCGAACCGGGTTGGGACGGCAGATTCTGGAGCGTTTGATTAAAGACGTGGAACAGAATGCCATCGTGGAATTCCGGCCGCGGCAGGAAGGCAACACGCTGCATGCGATCCTGGCGCCGAAGAAAGACGCCAGTGGACACGCACCAAAGAAAGACGCGGCGCCAAAGCAGCAAGCTGCGTCCGCGACACCGCCGGTTCAGAGCAGCGCGAACCAGGCATAGTGGGGCCGCAAGATCCCATTTACAAAACTTAGAAAGCTAAAAGCTGGCGGCTGAGAGCTGACAGCGGACCCAGAGGATTTATGCCGAAACTGAAAACACACAAAGGCGCGGCGAAGCGCTTCAAGAAAACAGGAACAGGAAAAGTAAAGCGCCACCATTCGCATTTGCGCCACATGCTCACTTCGAAGAGCAAAAAGCGCAAGGGCAAGCTGAAACAGGCGATCCTGGTGAGCCCGGCGGACACGCCGAAAATCAAACGGATGATTCCGTATTAAATTTTTCTTCGTAGTATACGAAGGACCGCGCGGGCTTGATTGCCTGTGCCGGCGAGTGAAGAGGCTTAGAAACATCCTGCCTCCAGCCGTCGTTAAAACGAAAGCCAAAAGGAGAACACCATGCCTCGTGTAAAACGCGGGACTAAACGTCGCGCGAAACGCAAAAAGATATTAGACCGCGCCAGCGGTTATTTCCTCACAAAATCAAAACTGCACCGTGCGGCCAAAGAAGCCGTCGACCGCGCCCTCAAGTTTGCCTACTCGGGACGCAAACAGAAGAAGCGTCAATATCGTTCGCTGTGGATCGTGCGTATCGGCGCCGCTGCCAAGCTGAGTGGTCTCAGCTACAGCCAGTTTGTCCATGGATTGAAGCTGGCGAATGTCGAATTGGATCGCAAGATCCTTGCCGATTTGGCCGTCCATGATGCGGCTGCGTTTGCCAGTCTTAGCGGAACAGGCGAAGAGTGCGATTGCGGCAGCGTAGAGAAGCAGGCTCTGAGCTTTAGGCTTTAGGCTCTGAGTTATGAACCGTTAAGCTGAATGCAGTCTTTGCAAATCTATTAAAGACTTGTCATCCTGAGCGGGGTGAGTGCTTCGCTTTGCGAAGCACTCACGAAGTAGCTGGACCCCTAGCACCATCACATGCCCTACACCGTCCCCAAGCTCAAGGATTTCTCGGCGAAGGCGCTGGATAAAGCGTCCGAGAAGCTGCTGGCTGCTCTGGCTGCCGAATCCAAAACCGTAAAAAATGCCGACGATCTGAAATCGTTCCGCGATCGTTGGATGGCGCGCAAGGATGGGGTGCTGACCCAGATCAACGACCTGTGGCTGAAAGCCGCTCCCAAAGAAGCAAAGCGCGAAGTTGGACAGCGAGTCAATGAACTTAAATCCAAGGTGACGCGGTCTGTCGAAGAATGTCAGCCCGGCGCTGCAACGGGGTCATCCCAAAAAACAGCAATTACAGCTTCGATTGAAACGCTCGACATCACTCTCCCCGGCATTCGCCGTCCTCTCGGTGCCGAACATCCCGTTATCAAGACGATGAATGAAATCGTGTCGGTATTCCGTAATCTCGGTTACTCCGTGGAAGAAGGCCCGGAGATCGAAACCGACTATTACAATTTTGAAGCCCTGAACTTTCCTCCCAATCATCCGGCGCGCGATACGCAGGACACATTATTCATCGCTGGCCAGGAATCAAAGCTGCAGCGGGATCGGCTCTTGCTGCGGACGCACACTTCGCCAGTGCAGATTCACACCATGCAGAAGCAAAAGCCGCCGGTGCGGGTGGTGTGTCCGGGCAAAGTGCATCGCAACGATGCTCCCGACGCCACGCACTCGCCCATCTTTCATCAAGTCGAAGGGCTGGCCGTCGATACCAACATCACATTCTGCGACTTGAAGGGCACGCTCGATCACGCCATGAAGGCCCTGTTCGGATCGAGTGTGAAGACGCGGTTTTATCCCTCGTTCTTCCCTTTCACCGAGCCCAGCGCGGATGTGCAGATCAGTTGCATTTTCTGCGGCGGCAAGGGATACCGCGATGGCGGCCCGTGTCGCAACTGCAAAGCCAGCGGATGGATTGAGCTGCTGGGCTGTGGCATGGTCGATCCCAATGTTTATGGGTTTGTGGATTATGATCCGAAGAAAGTCAGCGGATTCGCCTTCGGCATGGGCGTGGAGCGGATCGCGATTCTGAAGTACGGCGTGGATGACATCCAGTTATTTTTCAATGGGGATGTCAGGTTCTTGGAACAGTTTGAATGAAGGCTGCTAGCTACTAGCCTCTAGCTCCTAGCCAACTCGATTTAGCTAGAAGCTAGAAGCTGAATTTATGAAACTTTCTCCTCAATGGTTGCGCGACTTCGTTGACTTGCAGGTGAACTATCACCAGCTTGCGGACGAACTCACGCTCGCCGGAATCGCCGTGGAATCGGTCAGCGGCGAAGGGGACAGCACTGTTTTCGAGATGGAGATCACGACCAATCGTCCCGATGCCATGAATCATTATGGCGTCGCCCGCGAGTGCTCCGCTCTGTACGATCTGCCGTTGAAACCGATTGAGCCGAAGCTGCCTGCATCTCAAGGCAAGGCCAATTTCGCTATTGAAATGAAAGATGCCGAGGGCTGTGCGCGATACACCGCGCGCGTCTTACGCGGAGTCACTATCAAAGCTTCTACCGACGCGATTGCCAAGAGATTGCAGAGCGTCGATCAGCGGCCGATCAACAATGCTGCGGACGCTTCGAATTACACGCTATGGGAGATGGGGCATCCCACGCATGCGTTTGATCTGGATTTGCTCGAAGGCGGCAAGATCATTGTGCGCCGAGCGGTGGCAGGTGAAACTTTAAAAACACTCGACGGCGTGGATCGTAAACTCTCACCGGAAGACTTGATCATTGCAGATGCCAGAAAGCCGGTGGCGCTGGCGGGCGTGATGGGCGGCTTCGACACCATGATTACGCCGAAGACGAAAAATATCCTGATCGAGTCGGCATGGTTTGATCCAGCGGCAGTGCGCAAGAGTTCGAAGCGGCACGGGCTGCACACCGATGCCTCGCATCGCTTTGAGCGTGGCGCCGATTATGGCGCGACCTCGCTGGCATGTGCCCGAGTGGCGCAGCTGATCCTTGCATCGGCGGGAGGCCAATTGCTGGGAGATGAGATCGACATGGTCGCGCGCGCCATCGATCAGGCGCCCGTCGAGCTGCGCGTTTCTCAGGTGCATCGCATCCTTGGCGAAAAATTGCCCAGCGATGAAATTCTGAGGATCCTCAGAAAATTGGGTTTCGATCTGATCCCTGAACCGGGCGACGAAGACGAGTTCACAGCGCAGATTCCAAGCTGGCGTTTAGACGTGGAACGCGAGATTGACTTGATCGAAGAGATCGCACGCCTGCATGGCTACGACAAATTTGCCAATACGCTGCCGACTTCCGCAAGTTCGGTGATTGAGCTGCCCGATGCCGCGAAAGATCAGAAATTGCGATCGTCGCTGCTGGGGCTGGGTTATAACGAAGCTATTTCGCTGACGTTCATTTCTCATGAAGAAGCGGAACAGTTTTCGACTTTGCCAGTGCTGGAGCTGGCGAATCCGTTGAGCGAAGAGGCTTCGGTCATGCGGACTTCGATGGTGCCGGGCATGTTGCACATGCTAGCCTACAATTTGAACCGCGGAAGCGATCATGTCCGTTTGTTCGAAGCAGGAAATGTTTTCGAAGCTTCGGGCGACAAGGCGATCCAGCACAAGCGGATTTGCCTGGGCGCAACCGCAGCGAGCCTGAAACACGATTTGCCTCAGGGCGGGAAACTCGACATGAGCAAGGGCGAGAGTGCGATTGCTTTGGAAGCCTTCCGCAGTTTCAAAGGGGATGTGGAAACCCTGCTGGCAGCTTTTCAGCATAAATCTCTGGAATACACAGACGATGCCGCTGAGTATTTCCATCCCGGACGATCGGCGCGAGCGGTGATGGATGGCGCCACAGTTGCGCAGTTTGGGCAGATTCATCCCGAGATTGCCGCTGCCCGCAAGTTGCGGCAGGATGTGTTTGTGGCCGAGTTATCTCTGGATGCGCTCTATCCATATGGTCTGCGCGCGGTGCGGTATGAAGCGTTGCCGCGATATCCAGCAGTGGAGCGCGACTTTTCTTTTGTGTTCGCCGATTCGGCAAGGTTCGAAAAAATTCATGCAGCAGTAAATGCGATCGGACTGAAAGAACTCAGCAATTTTGTTCCTGCAGAAATCTTCCGTGGCGGATCCATTCCGGCGGGCAAGTATTCCCTGCTGCTGCGGGCGACGTTCCAATCCAACGAGCGGACCCTGCGCGACGATGAAGTGGCCCAGTGGTCGGCGCAGATCATCAAGGCGCTTGAAGGGTTGGGCGGGGTTCAAAGGGCGTAATCCCTTTACCCCCTCACAAAATAAATCCCTGTCATGCTGAGCGAGTGAGCCGTTCACAGAGTGAACGGCGAGGGAGTCGAAGCACCCCTATAGCTCCCCGGCATTATGGTGATCATAGGGGTCCTTCGACTCCGTGAGTACTTCACATTCGCGAAGCACTCACTACGCTCAGGATGACAAGGGATTGAGTTTTCCTGTGCTAGTCTGACCCAATCATGGCTGATACGGCTTCCCAACCCAAACAATTCCTCAGCGACAAAGTTACATTCTTCACCGAGTCCGTGATCCGCGAAATGACGCGGCAGGCGATGCTGCATGGCGCGGTCAATCTGGCGCAGGGATTTCCGGATTTTCCGGCACCCAGCGGAAATAAAAAAAGCCGCGCAGGAAGCCATTGCCGCGGACGTAAACCAATACGCCATCACCTGGGGTGCGAAGAATCTGCGCAATGCCATCGCCCGGCAGATGAAAGAGTGGCAGGGGATTTCCGTGGACCCCGAAACCCAGGTCACGGTTTGCTGCGGATCGACCGAGGCCATGATTTCCACGCTGCTCGCGGTGTGCAATGCGGGCGACGAAGTGGTGATCTTCGAGCCCTACTATGAAAATTACGGGCCGGATTCGATTCTGAGCGGGGCGAAACCGCGTTTTGTGAAGCTGCGTCCGCCAAGCACAGCCGACGGCGAGTGGACGTTCGATGAGCACGAGTTGCGGGCGGCGTTTCACAAACATACCAAGGCTATCATCGTAAATACGCCGAATAACCCGACCGGCAAGGTGTTCACTCGGGTCGAGTTGGAGCTGATTCGCGATCTGTGCGTGGAGTTCAATGTCCTCGCCATCACGGACGAGATTTACGAGCACATTTTGTACGACGGAACCGAACATATCTCGATTGCAACGCTTCCCGGAATGTCCGAGCGGACGGTCACCATCAACGGCATGTCGAAAACCTACAGCGTGACCGGCTGGCGGGTGGGGTGGACCGTGGCGCCTCCGGCGATCACGGATGCGATCCGCAAGGTCCATGACTTTCTCACCGTGGGCGCACCGGCTCCGCTGCAGGAAGCGGGTGCGGCGGCCTTGAGTTTGCCGGCGATCTATTACGAGAGCCTGGCTAACGGATATCTCGCGCGACGAGATCGACTGATACCCGCGTTAGCCGAAGCCGGGTTCCGCTGTTTCCGCCCACGAGGCGCTTATTACGTGATGACCGACATTAGCGCATTCGGATTCGCGAATGATCTTGAGTTCACCAAACATCTGGTGAAAGAAATCGGCGTGGCGGCGGTTCCGGGATCGAGTTTCTATCGCGATCCGAAAGACGGGGCGCAGCAAGTGCGGTTTGCGTTCTGCAAGAAGGATGCCACGCTGGACGAGGCGGCAAGAAGACTGCTGAAGTTGAGGAACTAGCCTCGCTACGTGAGCTGTGGCGGGAATCTCAACGTGAGTGGCTTGGACATCTATTTGTCCACAGGATTCTGCGGTATACTGCGCTCAAGTTCGTATTTCTCTCAGGGAGAAAAGAACAGTCATGGCTTTGAAACTGGCTGAAGAGGTGTCCTCGCAGGTACCTGCCGACGATTTTCAGGCGCTGGAGGACAAGGTTTATCGCACTATTGAGCTATACAAGTCCGCGCGCGAGGCGCGCACCATAGCGGAGCGCGATGTAAAGCGTTTGCGCGAGCAAGTGGAAGAGCGCGAAGAGCAAGTGGAAACTTTGCGACGTGAGATGGTGCAATTGCGCCGGGAACGCGAAGAAATTCGTGGCCGCGTGGAGAAAATGTTGCATCAGATCGAGAACATTTCTGAGGAGCAAGCCGCCAGCTAAGTTGCTGAACGAGACTTTGATCCCGCGTTGGAGAGGAGCAAAATAAGTTTATGGCGACCGCCACCAAACAGACTCCAGTCAGCGATTCCAACAATAGTAGCGTGCGAGTAGAGATTTTCGATCAGCCTTACAATCTGCGCGGGTCCGATCCTGAGTACATCCTCAAGCTGGCGGAGTACGTGGATTCCAAAATGCGCGCCGTCTCGGAACAGACTCATACGGTTGACACCTCTCGTTTGGCGGTGCTGGCCGCGCTGAATATCGCGGACGAGTATCACCTGATCAAACGAAAAAACGATGGTGGGCCATCGGAATACCGGCAGCGCGCACAGGATCTGGCGAATGCGCTCGATGAAGTGCTGGAAGACAAACGTAAAGCTGGGTAGTCTGGTCGGATTTAGCAGTCACTTCTGAAGTCTCGCTGCGCTCGACTGGACAGACGAGGGTGTCTGTCCCTACGTAGTTTCCATTTTTTTACAATTCCCCTTACGAAAGTTGCTGGCAAGTGGAGTGCCAACTTTTTAAGGTTCCCCTCTTGCGAATTCCAGAAATTTTGCCTAGCATCCGAATTGCAAGCCGGCCTACAAAGTTGGTGATGGTGGTCACCGATTTTTGAACCAATGCTGAATGAACGGGGGCCTGACTCGTAGATACGATCCGGTGTGCAATGCTCCGCCATGCGGAGATGCCTAATGGATCGCGGCGGGTTCCCAACGTCTACCGACGGGTTCATTCTCGGCCCACCACACGGCAGTGTGGGTCGGCTTACTCTTACCCTCGTTCAAGCCTTGTCACTTCCCTGCTAAACTGATTTCAACCAATTGAAAGCGCGCTGCATCTAAACGTATATCCGTGTTTCCCCGACTTTTTCATATCGGCAGCTTCAATATGCCCACCTATGGGCTGTTGGTGTCATTGGGCGTCCTGCTCGGCCTGTGGATCAGCGTGCGCTACGCACAAAAGCAAGGCATTGATCCCGATAACGCATGGAACCTGGGAATTATCGTGGTCATGTGCGGAATTATCGGCGCCAAGGTGCTTTACATCATCAATGACTGGAGCAACTACGCCGCGCATCCCGGCGATATTTTCAGCCTGAATACGTTGCAGGCAGGCGGAGTTTTTTCTGGCGGACTGATTGGGGCATTTGCCGCAGCCGCCTGGTACATCCGCAAGCATCACATGCCGGCCCTGGCCACTTGCGATGCGTTTGCTCCAGGCCTGGCGCTCGGCCATGCGATTGGAAGGATTGGCTGTTTTGCCGCCGGATGCTGCTGGGGAAAGCCCACCACTCATTTCTGGGGAGTAACTTTCACCAGCCAGATCGCGCATGATCTGGTGGGCACGCCACTCAATCAGTCAATTGAGCCGACGCAGCTTTTCGAGTCCGCTGTGGAGTTGGTGAACTTCTTCATTTTGGTGTGGATGTTCAAGCGTAAGAAATTCGACGGGCAAATCATGGGAACATATTTTTTTCTGTATGGCGTCGCCCGGTTTTTTCTTGAGTATCTCCGCGATGACCCGGGACGCGGTGAGGTGTTTGGCGGGATCATCACCGGTACTCAGTTAGTGGCTCTCTGCCTGATCGCTACCGGCGGATTTATCTGGTGGCTGCGTCCGGGGATGAAGCAAGTACCTGCACAAGCGACCCGGTAAGTTCTTCGCCACGGAGACACAGAGAAAATCTTTCCTAATCTTGTCCTCCTGAGCAAGCGCTCTTGCACCGCGAAAGGCCTCTGCATTTCGGCCAGCACTACAAACCCTGTATTCTTATCTTCGCTAGTTTCTTCGCTGATAACCTGTGGATACATTTCCCAAATATTTAACCGCTACTGCCGACGATGCCGGCAAACGCCTCGACCAGTTCCTGACCGCGCAGATTCCAGAGACTAGCCGAGCTCGGGTACAGCAACTTATTTCAGAAGGAAAAGTACTGGTGGGTGAGGCAGCCGCCAAAGCTTCGCTGCGTCTGCGCGGAAATGAGCGCATCTCGATCCTGGGCGCAGTGCAACTGCCTCCTTTGCGGGCCATGGCCGAGGAGATCCCTCTTGACATTGTTTTTGAAGACGATGACCTGTCTGTGGTCAACAAACCGGCCGGCATGATGGTGCATGCCGGAGCCGGAGCGACCGAAGCCCAGCGCAATCGCGGCACCCTGGTGAACGCTCTGCTGCATCGTTTTGGCAAACTTTCTGAAGTCGGCGGCGAATTGAGGCCGGGAATCGTGCATCGCCTGGACAAGGCCACCAGCGGCCTGATTGTGGTGGCGAAAAATGACGAGGCCCATCGACGGCTGGCAGCGCAGTTTGCGAAACGGGAGGTCAAGAAGACTTATGTGGCCCTGGTCCATGGGTGGGTAAGACTCGATAAAGGCACAATCAGCAGCAGCATTAGCCGCGACCGCGTCCGTAGGACGAGGATGACTACACGGGCGCCTGGCGGCCGCGAGGCCGTTACCCATTACAAGAACAAACAGCGTATCGACTCGCGGCTAGGGAAATTCACCTTGCTGGAGTTGCAAATCGATACTGGACGCACGCACCAGATCCGTGTCCATCTGGCATCGCTGGGGCATCCCGTGGTGGGGGACACACTGTATGGGGCGCCGCACGAATTACGCGGTAAGAATGAGACCAGGAGTACTTTGTCACGCAATTTCCTTCATGCCGCCGAATTGCGACTGCAACATCCTCGTACTGATGAAGCCATGTCGTTTGCGCGACCGCTGCCGGGGGAGTTGCTGGAGTTTCTGAACATGGTTACAGGTAACTAACTCACGCGATGAGTTCCCGCTATAATGAACATCTCAATGAATCCTCGTGGCGTTCTTTTGTCGGTACTCGGCAGCTCACTGCTTCTGACGACGCTTTCGGGCCAGAATTCTGGACAGCCAGAGCTACCGAACACGCCCTCGCACACGGCGCAACCACCGAAATCGCAACCAACGGCTGCGAAACAGGCGGCTCCAGCAACGTCAGGGGGAGAGCCTCTCGGTGGTCCGCCCATGTCCACAACTCCGGTCGCGGACCCCACTCCGGCTACCATCCCGCAAAATGGATCGCCGCAAACCAACGCGACTCCTCCGCCCACTACCGCGCCGGCGCTGCCTCAGGCTCAGGCTCCGCAAGATGACACGACCACCACCATTCGCAAGACCGTCAATGAAGTAAACGTTGTGTTCACGGTCACCGACAGGCACGGTCATTACGTGAAAGATCTGAAAAAAGATGACTTTCAGGTCATCGACGACAATCGGCCTGCGGTGGAGATTCGCAGCTTCACCCGGCAAACCGACTTGCCGTTGCAAGTGGGGCTACTGGTGGACGCCAGCAATTCGGTACGCGACCGATTCAAGTTCGAACAGGAATCGGCCATTGAATTTCTCAACCAGACGATCCGCCCCCACTACGACAAGGCTTTTGTGGTTGGCTTCGATGTAACTCCCGAGGTCACGCAGGACTTCACCGACAATACGGAAGCCCTTTCGATTGGCGTACGCGCCCTGCACCCAGGTGGGGGTACGGCGATGTATGACGCGTTATATTTTGCCTGCCGGGATAAGCTGTTGAAGGCGGAACAAACCGGGCCCATACGGCGGGCGATCATTCTCTTGAGCGATGGCGATGACAATCAAAGCCACGTTACCCGTGAGGAAGCCATCGAGATGGCGCAACGCGCCGAGGTAATCGTCTATACCATCAGCACCAACATCAGCGGCAGCGTTCAGCGCGGAGACAAAGTCCTCGAACGCATCGCGGATGCGACCGGTGGGCGGGCTTTCGAACCGTTTCAGCTCCGCGACGTGGCCAATGCGTTTGCCGAAATCCAGGACGAATTGCGCAGTCAATATGCGCTTTCCTATAAACCGGCGGATTTTAGAACCGATGGACGATATCACACCATTGAAATCCTGGCACAGAGCCACAAGAACCTGCGCGTACGCAGCCGCCACGGTTACTACGCACCGACCGAATAGGCCAGCAAATGGCGGGATATTCGGGCACTCCACTTCCGAAAAAGCTTGGCATCAAGGGAGAATTCCGCGTCGCAATGCAAAATGTCCCGGCGGATGTGAAAGCGGAGTTGAAAGATGCTCTTGCCGGTTGCCGCGATCGCGAAAGATGGCCCTCTCGATTTTGTTCTTTTGTGCGTAAAAAGTCAGGCCGAACTTAAGAAAGAGTTTCTCCGCTTCTCCAAACAACTCGCGCCGGCCGGCATGATCTGGGTGAGTTGGCCGAAGAAAAGTTCAGGGGTCACCACAGATCTCGGTGAACATGACGTTCGTAAAATCGGACTCGACGCCGGACTTGTGGATGTAAAAGTCTGCGCCGTAAATGACGTCTGGTCGGGATTAAAGTTCGTAATCCGGCTTAAAGATCGAAAATAAGACCAGCCACGGATTCGCGCGGATCACACGGATAATTCATTTAATCTTAATTTCTTGACTAGATTTATCTGCGAAGATCCGCGCAAATCCGTGGCGCTTTTGATCTTGCAATCTTACTCGTGATGCTCCACCGCGTAATACCCACTGCGCGCCTGCACTTTGTAATCGCCATTCTTGGGGCGGATTTCCACTTTGCGGAAGGTGCCGTCTTTCACGGAATTCGTAGGAACGTAGCCGATGTTGTACTGGCTGCGCAGTTCATGCGCAATCTGATCGAACGCGTCTCTCAACTTGTCCATTTTGTTGCCAACTTCAATGACCCGGCCGCCGGTTTCCTGGGTCAGCTTTTTCATTTCGCCAGCCCCGGAGTAGCCGCCAAATCCATAGAATCCACGATCGGCGCACAGCAATACGTAAACAATGCTGTCGGATTTCTGGGCAGCTTCCACCGCATCTTTGATCTTGAGCTGGCTCCCCTGATCTTCTCCGTCCGTCAAAAGGATCATGGCCTTGCGACCGACCTGTTGGCCCAATTCATCATGAGAAGCGAGATACACGGCATCGTAAAGCAGCGTCCCGCGTGGAACTGACGAACTGGGAATAGGTCCGCCGCCCAGTCCAGGGATGCTGCCGCCGCCCCCACCAGTATTGATTTTCGCGCTGTTTAAGGCTGCCTTGAGCAGATGCTCGGAGTTGGTGAAGTCCTGTAAAAGATCGACATTCACATCGAAGCTGAGGACGAAAGCCATGTCTTTTGGGGTGAGGATCTGAGCAAGGAAAGAACCGCCAACTTCTTTCTCCATGTCAAGGACACGCATTTGGCTGCCGCTGGCGTCGATCAGAATGCCCAACGTGAGTGGCAAGTCCGACTCCGCGGCAAAATACTTGATGGTCTGCGGTTTGCCATCTTCATAGATCTCAAAATTGTCTTTGGTTAGACTGGGGATCAATCCCCCCTTCTTGTCCTTGACATTGAAAAAGAGCTGCACCACACCTACATTGACCTTCAGAGTGGTCGTGGGCTGGTCGTCGCTTTGATCGGCAGCTTGCCCGGTATGCTGGTGAAGCCTGGGGCCTTCCGAGGGGCCGGAATCATTGGACTCCGGGGCATTGCTAGCCGGTTCCGGAGTTTGCGTCTGCGCTGCGGAAAAAGTTCCGGTTACCATTGCCAGGCAAACAACGACAATCCAGAACTGAAAAAGACGGGCTTTGGGCATGAAGGTGTTCTCTCGCTCTTTTTGGTAGTCTATTCCTCTAGCTTTAGATGCACAAAGTTGTCCGTACCAGCATCTGAATACGGGAACCTGCCTGGAGCAGGCCGGGGGCACTAAATTTTATATGTCGAATAAGCAAAAGATCGCTGGATGGCTCGTCATTTTAGGGTTTTGTTTGATGGCAGCATTGGGGTCAACCCAAACCCCTACGGTAAAGCCACCGCAGAATCAAGATATTCCGGATGCCCCTTCGCCGCAACCCGGCGCCGGTGTTGCCCCCGCGCCTTCCCCCATCCCGGATGCCGTGCCTCCATCCCCAATTCCAGGCGCCAATCAGCCCGCTCCTAGTGGAGACACCGCCCCCGATGTGCGAAGCCCGGCTACTCGGTCAGAGGAAGAGAATTCCATTCCCGCCCCCCCGCTCAACATCAAGACGGTTCCACAGGGAGGAGCCACGCCCGCGCCCAACGATGCGCAGGAACAACTGTTCAAACTTTCCGTGAACGTCAACCAGGTGATGATTCCTGTCCGGGTCACCACCAGCTCCGGCCACCTGGTCGATGGCTTGTTACCGAAAGACATCTCGGTGTACGAAGACGGCAAGAAGCAGACATTGAATTTTTTCACCAGCGATCCGTTTGCGCTTTCCGCCGCGGTCATTCTCGACCTGGGCATGCCCGATGTCGCGGTGCAGAAAGTCAATCAGACGTTTTCGGCCCTGGAAGGCGCATTCAGTACCTATGATGAGGTTTCTCTTTACACTTACAGTACGTCAGTTTCGAAGCAAACCGACTTTAGCTCGGCCAACCGGCAATTGACTGCGGCGCTTAATGATCTGAAAACCGTCCGCGGCCGGAATAATGGACCGCCCGTGACCAGCGGCCCTCTGGGCCCACAAGGTCCCACGATCAATGGCAACCCCATCGATCCGAGTGCCGCAAGAGTGTCGACCCCGCCTAAGGAATCGCATGTGCTCAATGATGCCATCCTGGCGGCCGCTTTGGACTTAGGTAGACGCGAAAAAACCCGTCGCAAAGTCATTTTCGTCATCAGCGATGGACGGGAAGCCCGCAGCGCCGCCAGCTATCGCGACGTGCTGAAAGTCCTGCTTTCGAATGGAATTGCGGTCTATGGCTTAAGCGTTGAGGGCGCGGCACTTCCTGGCTTCAAGCAGCTCGGAAAGCTGCACGCTCCCTTTATGGGCTATACCGACATTTTGCCCAAATACGCTTCGGCGACTGCAGGGGACATATTTTCCGACTTCTCCAGCGACAGCATGGAAGATGCTTACGCGCGGGCCATGGGCGAGGCCCGTAACCAATACACAGTTGGGTATGTCACGCGAATCACTCCCAGCAGCGCTTACCGGCAGGTCGAGATCCGGGTGGCTCGTCCCGATGTGAAGGTGTATGCCAGGGACGGCTATTATCCCTTGCCCTCGGTTCGCTAAGAGACCGACGAATCGCTGCCTAAGCCCTTAGTGTTCTAGCTAGTAACCGCAGTAACCTGCCGGTAACGCTGGGCCGTGTGATATAAAACCAGCAGCACCAAGCAAAATTTCCCAGGGAGAGGTTTGCGGATTAGCGCGAACGTCTGCCGCGGGGTATTGAGGAAAGCCTTGAGTTTCATCAACTTTGCAGCCCGCGAGATCAATTGCAAGATCGTGTATTACGGCGCCGGGCTGGGCGGTAAGACCACCAATCTTCAGTATATTTTCCAGAAGACCGCCGAACAGCAAAAGGGCAAGATGATCTCGCTGGCTACGGAGACGGAACGTACCCTGTTCTTCGACTTTCTGCCACTGGACTTAGGGTCGGTGCGCGGCTTCAAGACCCGCATACACCTCTATACCGTGCCTGGACAGGTATTCTACGACGCCAGCCGCAAACTGATCCTGCGCGGGGTGGATGGCATCGTTTTTGTGGCCGACTCGCAACAGGAGCGCATGGACGCCAATGTGGAGGCCCTCGACAATCTGATGGCCAACCTCAAAGAACACGGCTACGACTTCAACAAGATTCCCTATGTCCTGCAACTCAATAAACGCGACCTGCCCAATGTATTGTCGGTTGAAGCGCTGACCAAAGAACTTCGCAGAAAAAATGAGCCGGTGATGGAAGCTGTCGCCTTCCAAGGGCCGGGAGTTTTCGAGACACTGAAAGAAATCGCGCGGCAAGTGTTGGTGGAGTTGAAGCAGGGCGGTTAAGTCGTCTGTCGGTCTCTTGATCCAAGCTCGGGCATTCAGCCTGCGCTGCAATCCCAACACAATCCAGAATCCATCAGTTCACGACTTGCTTTTAGGGATGCTTCTCTTTGGCGAGAGCCGAGAGTTCCTGCAGGATTTCTTTGAGCCGGCGACGGCGCTCTCCATTGGCGTGGATGGCGAAAGGTTTGGGGTCAGACATTTCAGCAAACGTCTGATTCAGGTCTTGCAGAGAGGCAACTTCGCCTCG
The DNA here is from genome assembly GCA_963723765.1 of Terriglobia bacterium. Classification (GTDB taxonomy): domain Bacteria; phylum Acidobacteriota; class Terriglobia; order Terriglobales; family Acidobacteriaceae; genus DATBAX01. The sequence continues at coordinate 127,748 of CAVRSD010000005.1, forward strand.
CAAACTTTGAACTCGATTCAGAATGTCGGTGGCATACATACTTAGAGCATACGCTCAATTGTTCCCCAACGTTGGGTGAACCGGGAAGGCTGCGGGTGCCCCGTCCTTCCGCGGTTTCCGCGGAGGGCGGGGTTTTTCCAGGTTTGAGGGTTTTGATTGAGTAAAAAAAAAGTCAAAAATCAAAAGCCCCGCCCTCCCGCAAAATGCGCGGGAAGGACGGGGCACCCTACCAAACTATTTGGCTTCGGCGGTGGGAAGTGCGCCACCGAAATCGCGGCGTCCCACTGGCTTTGCGGTGCGCGCAACTAACGTAGGCACGCCGGCCGCTGCTCCATAACGTTCCATCAGCATGGGAACCATGGTGCCTTCGGCTTCTTTGACGAAGGTAATCCGGCCTTCCGCGTTCAGATCCACGCGGATGAAATCGCCGAGTTTCACCTGGCTCGTGGCCACGAGATTCGCGAGCGGGAACACGAGGTTGCGTTCAATCGCGCGCTTGAGATGCCGCGCTCCGTATTTCGGATCAGTACCTTCGTGCAACAGAAAGCTTTTCACTTTGGGAGTGCAGTTAAAAACGAACTGATAGGCAGGTGAAGCCATCAGGACGCGCTGCTGCACCATGCCAAGTTCAATTTCGAGGATCTGTTCCAAATGTTCCGGCCGCAGGGTCCCGAAAACGACGGCCTTGTCGATGCGGTTCATGAACTCCGGCGAGAACTTACGCCGGGCCGCATCGAGTGCGCTGCGGTTGATCTTGTCGTCCAATTTGGAATCGACCACGGTCGCTTTCGAGGCAAAACCCAGACCGCCTTCCATCATGGTGCTCATCTCACTGGCCCCCAGGTTCGAGGTCATGATGATGATGCATTGCGAAAGATCGACGCGTCGGTTGTCACCCAAAGTCAAAGTTGCCTTGTCGAGAATGCCGAGCAGCAACTGCCAGAGTGCGTCGGAAGCCTTCTCGATTTCGTCGAACAACAGAACCGACAGTTTGAGTTTGTCGGTATGCCACTGATTCAACGCTTCCTGTGTAAGCAGCGGATGGGTTTCACGATGGCCGAGGTATCCCGGAGGCGAGCCGATCAGTTTTGCGATCTCATGGGAATGCTGGAACTCGGCGCAGTCGATCTTGATACAGGCACGGGCGTCTCCGAACAAAGCTTCCGACAGAGCCTCAACTACCCGAGTTTTCCCGGACCCTGTGGGTCCAAGGAACAACAGATTGCCGACTGGCCGTCCCGGCGGGTTCAACCCAGCCAGAAACATTTGATAGATCTCCACCACCTTCTCAACGGCCGCGTCCTGGCCCACAATCTTGCGGCGCAGGGCGTTTTCGAACTCTCGGGCGTCGTTACTTCTGAGGGTTGGATCGAGAACTGTACTGGCTACCGTTTTCATAAGTTTGTCCGGCCTTTTCCCTTTTAGGGCCCTACTTTACGTTCCCTGGAAGACGGCTAATCTCTTTGTTCAAAATGGGAGGACAGATTCTGTCATCCCACAATTCGCTGCTCGTAAGGTCATAGTGCAAACGGCTCGCCATCCTTGGTTACAGCCTATCTCTATTTACTGCAACATTTTGAGACCTATAGCACGCTAGAATCAACCCCGATTTCCACCTCGCTGACAGGGAAAGTGAAATAGTTTGCTCACACGGGAAGTTCCTTGGCCTCAACCGGGGCTGAAGCAATCCGCCACGCGGCCTTGACCACCCGTAACTGGCAGGTAAACTCTCCCCCGGGTTAGCATCCGGAAAAAGCATTATCATGGAGAAAATCTTGCGCCGCCTTGGTCCGATTTCGCTTTCAGTCGCCCTCTGCTTATCTTTGGGCTTGCTCGTTTCCCACATTGGCTTTCGCGTTCCGTCAGCCGCCGCACAATCGTTGCAGAAGGCCAAGCTCGTTCCTACTGGGAATGTTGGTGTCGCAACCTTAAAGCCAGGGGAGATTGCATCACCGACCTTGGTTGCACCTCGGGGGAGTACACTCTACGTCGCGAAGCGCGGCGAAGCAATTAACACGGTCTCGCATCATTTCATTTCGCAGACTTCGTATTTAACGTCCACCGAACTGACAGAAGCCATTCGACAGGCCAACGGAAATCTGCAAGGAAATTTCTTTAAAGCTGGGCAACAAGTTATCATCCCCGGAATTTTAGATGCTCCCATCGTGGAGAAATCGATTCCGGTGGCGAAAGATTTTGAAGTAAGAGCGATTTATCTAACAGGATTAATGGCAGGCAGCGATCACGGGTTGCGCATTGTCAAACGCTGGAAAGAAGTCGGCGGCAACGCCGTAGTGTTCGACGTGAAAGACAGCGACGGAACCATCAACATTGCGTTTGATCATCCGCTAGCAGGCACACATAAGACTTACATTCGCGATTTGCCCAAGTATGTGCGCTTCCTCCATTCACAGGGAATGCATGCCATTGCCCGCGTGGCGATTTTCCGGGACGAGCGGCTGGTGGTGGCGCATCCTGAACTGGCGGTGCAATCACACAAGACCGGCAGCGCCTGGCGCGAAAACGGCAAGTTGGTTTGGACTGATCCCTCGCAACCCAAAGTACAAGACTTCGATATTGCGCTTGCCAAGAAGGCGACTGAAGCCGGGGCGGACGAAATCCAGTTTGACTATGTACGCTTCCCTGCCGAAGGCGATCAAAAAGACGCAACATTTTACTTCCAGACACAGCATCCCGATTGGCATCGTGCGGATGTGATCGCCGACTTTCTGAAGCGAGCTTACGCCGAGATCCACCCGACCGGTGCCCTGCTCTCGTTGGATGTGTTTGGCATCATGGCTTGGCAACGTCAGGTAGATTTATCGCATACCGGTCAGGACATTGTTCGCATGGAGCAGTATTGCGATGTGCTCTCGCCAATGATCTATCCGTCGCATTTCTTCGGCATGGATGGAATCGCCTCTCCCGGAGACGCGCCGGAACACTTTATCGGCGAATCGATGGAGCGGTTTGAGAAGATTACACGGGGTAGCGGTGTGGTGATTCGTCCCTGGTTGCAGGCGTTTCGCTGGCGGGCCAAGACCTATTCCCCGGAGTACATCAAGATCCAGGTGCTGACGGCGAAGAATAAAGGCGGCATCGGCTTCTTGTTCTGGAACGCCAACAACGACTACACCAAGCCGAACATTGCCATGCCTGAAATGAAAGCGGCCAAGGGACAATATTTGCGTGGGGATGAACTGCCGGCGATGGCGCAGGCGAGTGTGAGCCACAGCGCAAACTAGCGAATCAGGTAAGAACCGCTCCGGCAGAGTCTGGGCGGTTCGCTACCCACCTCTGCCAGAGCTTTATGGTGTTCTCTAACTCTGCTTCCTAGAAGAAAATGGTTACGGGTGTACTGACAGTGATACGCGTTGCCGTGATCACGCCAAGGATGTGGGCGGTGTTATTTCCCGACGGATCATAGGCATCCAGAACGAACCTGCCGTGATAAGAGTTCGCGTCGGCGCCGAGATATATCGTTTCAGCAATTTGGGTAGGCCCAGCCGGATTCCCGATCCCACCCGGCGCGTTAGCGGTGTCGTTGCCTAAGGCAAAGTGGTTGAGCTTGTATCGTGTCTTCCCATCCCTTGCCCACACTCCCATGCAGAAATTTCCGTCCTGTGCAGGTCGTCCGGAATTCATGATTTCCGTACCATCGCTGTGCCAGACAACCACTGCCGAGTCGATCGGCGTGCCATCCGGCGGCCCGTCGGGATTGCCCTTGGCGGTGAAGGTAACGTGCCACATTCCCACAATCGGATCGCTGGTGGCCTGAACTAATAGAAGCGACGCTGGCTGGGATTGATCCTGCCAGGACTGCTGCTTTAGAGATGCCGGCGTTTTCAGTTTCGTGTCCCCGCATTCGGCACTCGCTGATGCAGTGAGGATCGTCCCGATTAGCACGATTCCCAAAGCTACGGTCATTTTCTTGAATAGGGTTGTCATGTGCTCTCCTTTGAAGTTTGGCGCTGAAGGCTTTGCGCTTCGGAGGGGCATGGTGCCTTGAACCGGCCGCCAGCACAATGAATGTGGGGTAAAGCTTGGGTAAAGGGCAGGTGAATTCGTAAGTTATTGAGAAGCCGAATAGTTCCGCACCACACCGCGGCTAATGCTATAGTTTTGCCCTGTATTTGGGTCTTGCCGTGACTGCGTCTTATTACAAGTTTGGTGAATTTGAGCTGGACAGTGCCCGCTTTGAGCTGCGCCGCGACAGCCAGGTTCTGAAGCTCGAACGCATCCCCATGGAATTGCTCATCCTGCTGGCTGAGAAGGATGGCACTCTGGTCAGCCGACTGGAGATCATTGAGCGGCTTTGGGGTAAGGACGTTTTTGTCGACACCGAGCACGGCATCAACACGGCTATCCGCAAGATTCGCACGGCGTTGCGGGAAGATGCCGAACAGCCCCGCTTTGTGCAAACGGTTGCGGGAAAAGGCTACCGGCTCGTTATCGCTCCGCAGAACGGGAATACGGCGGCATCACAACCAGAAGTAAAGGTTCCGGTGGCAGCCGGGATTGTTTCCGCCGAAGCCATCCCGGCAAAACTCACCTCCAAAACCCATAGCGGCTGGCGAATAGTTGCAATCACGACAATTGCTCTGTTCCTGGTAGCCGGATTGATGATCGGACTGAACGTCGGAGGAGTGCGTAGCCGCCTATTTGCGAAACGTCAAATCGGATCCATCCACTCCATTGCGGTCATCCCTTTAGCAAATCTTTCCGGTGATCCGGCCCAGGATTATTTCGCCGATGGCATGACCGACGAACTCATCACCATGCTGGCCAGGAACACATCTCTGCGTGTCGTATCCCGTACTTCCGCCATGCAGTACAAGGGCGTCCAGCGTCCGGTGCGCGAAATTGCCCGTGAACTCGGCGTGGACGGCATCCTGGAAGGTTCTGTGGAGCGGTCCGGGAATCGCGTGCACATGACCGTGCAACTCATCTACGCTCCCAGCGACACTCACGTCTGGGCGCAGAGTTACGATCGCGATAGCAATGAAGCTTTCTCGTTGCCGACGGAACTGTCGCAAACCATTGCCAAAGAAGTGAAGACCGCCGTCTCGCCAGCCAAGCCGCAGCGCTACGTCAGCCCGGAAGCGCACGATGCTTACTTGCAGGGACTGTATACATGGTACGGCAGTCGCTCCCGGTCGAAGTCAGGAGTACTTTGAAAAGGCCATCCAACTCCAACCCGACTATGCCGCGGCCTGGAGCGGTCTGGCCAACGCCTATATGGCTGAGGCAATCGTTGGCGATTCTCCGCCGCAGGAAGCCATGGGAAAAGCGAAGGCAGCGGTCCGTAAGGCTCTGGAGCTCGATGATTCGTTGGCGCAGGCGCACAACTCCCAAGCGGGTCTCTATCTCTTCAGTAGCTGGGATTGGGGTCGCGCCGAGTCGGAGTCACTGCGTGCCATTCAGTTGAATCCGAATTATAGCGAGGGGCGCCATTTACACTCGTACATCCTCACCGTGATGAACCGGGACGATGAGGCCCTGCAAGAACAAAAGGTAGCTACCGCGATTGATCCTTTCGCCGACCCTTCGGCATTGGGTCAAGCTTATATTCACCTGCGGCAGTACGACGCGGCCATCCATGATCTTCGATCGCGTGCTGAGGCCCAGTCAGGCGATATCTACGTGCATTTCTCTTTGTCCGAAGCTTATTGGCTAAAAGGCATGTGGAAGGAATCGGAGCAGGAATTGGAAAGTGGCAATCGACTCGCAGGCGATCCGAAAACGGCTGAGGCGGAACACCAAGCCTTTGTGCGAAACGGCGAAAAAGGCGTAGAAGAGCTCGCAGTCAGTACCATTAAAGCCCGGGCACGTAAAAAATATGTATCGCCGTGGGACATAGCGTTTACGTCTGCGTTTCTCGGAGATAAAGAGCAGACCTTGAAGTTCCTGGAAATGGCTTATCGTGAGCGCTCCCCCTGGATAGTATTTTTGCAGAAGGAGCCAGTTTTCGACTTTCTGCATTCGGAAGAACGCTATCGGGCCATCGTGAAGAAGATCGGTCTGCCGCCGGCGTGGGATAAACCCCCAGCGCTGACGCGAGTTAAACCTTTGAGACTGTTAGCGGCGCGACTGAAAGTCGCGCCCTTCCCTTTCCTACGACGATCTCGCCGACGTAATCCACAGAGCGGTAACCTGCCCTCGGTTTTGCCCACTCGGCTATAATTGAGGCAGATTCGTAGGAGTATTCATGGCAATCCAAAAAACGGAGAAAATCTGGCATAACGGCAAACTGATTCGTTGGGAAGACGCAACCATCCATGTGATGTCGCACGTGGTGCACTATGGTTCGTCGGTATTTGAGGGTGTGCGCTGCTATCAGCTGCCCACCGGCCCCGCTATTTTCCGCGCGCAGGAACACATGCAGCGCCTGCTGGATTCCGCCAAGATTTACCGCATCGACGTCGATTACACGCGTGACGAGCTCGTCGCCGCTATGGTCAATGTGGTGAAAAACAACGGCGTATCGCCGTGCTACATCCGGCCCATCATCCTGCGTGGATATGGCGAAGCCGGCGTGAACCCGTTCAATTCGCCGACAGAGGTTTACATCATCAACTATCCGTGGGGAAAATATCTCGGCACGGATGGCGAAGGAGCAGACGTTTGCGTTTCTTCGTGGACGCGGCTTGCTCCCAATACTCTTCCCGCCATGGCAAAGTCAGGCGCGAACTACATGAATTCGCAGCTGATGAAGATGGAAGCCATTGTGAACGGCTATGTCGAAGGCATCGCTCTGGACGCCAATGGTTACGTCAGCGAAGGCTCGGGCGAGAATGTGTTTGTGGTGCGTAACGGCGTGCTGCAGACGGCGCCCCTGGGCAACTCAGTACTTCCGGGAATTACCCGCAATTGTGTGCTAACCATCGCACAAGAGCTGGGGATTCCGGTGCTGGAATCGGGCGTTCCGCGCGAGATGCTGTACATCTCAGATGAAGCATTCTTCACCGGCACGGCTGCCGAAGTCACGCCGATCCGATCGGTGGACAAAATCACTGTTGGCAAGGGTGGATTGGGCCCCATCACCAAAGCTATTCAGAAAGAGTTCTACGGAATTGTGCGTGGCGAGAAAGCCGATAAGCACGGCTGGCTGACTCCGGTGCCGGTAGGGAGCAAGCAGCCGGTTGGGGTGTAGAAAACCTACTAGGTTGAAAAAGGCCGCCTTCTCTGGCGGCCTTTTTATTTGCCGCCCAGTACGCAATCCTAAGACATTGGCCAGACGGCCCGAAACACCGTTACTTAGGTCATCTTGGGCGAAGTACCTTTTCGGTTCATCATACTGACTGGTCTACCGGGAAGGGTCGAATGAATATTGATGATCTGCTTCGCATCGCGATGGAGCGCCGCGCATCTGACTTGCACCTTAAGGTCGGGAACTATCCACATCTCCGCATCGATGGCGAACTGACTCCGCTTACCGACCAACCTCGCATCAGCGCCGAGGACATGCTTACCATGGCCTTCAGCATGATGTCGGCCCGGCAGAAACAAAAATTCAAAGAGAGCACGGAAATTGACATGGCCTACGGCGTCGCCGGATTGGGCCGCTTCCGTGTGAACGTATTCCAGCAACGTGGCAACGTGGGATTAGTCCTGCGTATGATTCCCACCAAAATTCGCGCGCTTGATGAATTGTATTTACCAAAGATCGTCGAACAGGTCTGCGACATGCCGCGCGGATTGATTCTGGTGACCGGCGTGACCGGTTCCGGTAAATCGACAACTCTGGCGGCGATGGTCGATCGCATCAACTCCACCCGCGCCGAGCACATTATTACGATTGAAGATCCCATCGAATTTCTGCATCGTGACAAAAAAGGTTACGTTAACCAGCGAGAAATTGAAGTGGATACGCCGTCATTTTCAGCAGCCCTGCGCGCTTCTCTGCGTCAAGATCCCGACGTCATTCTGGTCGGCGAAATGCGTGACATGGAAACCATCGGCACCGCCCTGCACGCAGCCGAAACCGGTCACATGGTGTTCTCGACTTTGCATACCCTGGACGCGGTGGAAACCATCAACCGTATCATCGCGGTCTTTCCACCACCGGAGCAGAAACAGATTCGCTTGCAGCTTGCTGCCGTGCTTGCGCGCGGTGATTAGCCAACGCCTCGTTCGTCGCTGCGATGGTGATGGCCGAGTGCCTGCTGTCGAAGTCATGATCAACACTGCGTACATCCGCGAATGTATTCTGGTCCCCGAAAAAACGCGGGCTGTCCGCGATGCGATTGCCGCCGGCACTTCGCAATACGGCATGCAGACGTTCGATCAATCGCTGTGGGACTTGTTCCAGGCCGGTCTCGTAAACTACGAAACCGCACTGGAAAGCGCCTCGAATGCTGACGACTTCAAGTTGCGCATGTCGGGCATTTCGTCCACCAGCGACATTTCGAAAAACTCCATGCAACAGGCAGGCTTCGGCGGACGCTAGGATCGATGTGGCGCGGACGCCCTCGTCCGTGAGACGGCCAAAATTTTCGTTGCTTTGCAGGGCTGCCGAACAGCCTCCCCCCATTGTCATTTCGAGCAACGCGAGAAGTCTGCTCCGATCTACTCCCAACCCTCTGTCATCCTGAGCGGAGTGAGTGTTTCGCGAAGCGAAGCAGTCACGGAGTCGAAGGACCCCTATTCCCACAACGCCTGCCTGCGCTAGGGGTCCTTCGGCTGCAAGGAAACTTCGTACCTCAGTTTCCTCTCCGCTCAAAATGGCCGGATTTTGAGAGTGCTTATCCAACCATGCTTTTCCTTCCCACTTGCGCTATCGTTAGGCTGTAATGCCTTTTCCGCGTCCCAAACAAACTGATTCCGAAGATGTACTCTACGAGTATGCCGTTGGCGCTCTGAGCCGACGCATGCGTTCGGTTGCCGAGTTGAAGCGTCTGTTGCGACCTCGAGTCGATTCAGAAACCGAGTACGGAAAAACCTTAGTGGAACTGGTGATCCGCAAGCTCAAAGATCAGGGATATCTAAACGATGCCCGATACGCCACCGTCTATTCCTCGTATCGCAAAGAAAACGAAAAGTTCGGACGCCGGCGTGTGATCACCGATCTCAAGATCAAGGGCGTACACGGCGATGTAATCGAGACGGCTGTGGGTTCTGTCTATAACGAAGTTGACGATGAGAAACAGGCCCGGGAATATGTAAGCCGCAAGCGTCTGAAGAAACCGCAAGACAAGAAGGAGACCGCCCGGATTTTCCGCCATCTCATGCGCGCAGGCTTTGCCTCGAAGACTATTTTCAAAATCCTGAAAACCTGGGATGTTGACGACGAAACTCTTACCGCGCTGGAGAGCGAAATTGAGTAAAAGCTCGAACGACGCCGTGTACCCTGTCGTTCACCTCAAATTCGTTGCGTTCTGCGGCTAAAATGCCGCATACTCTTCAAACCACCCCAATCAAACAAACGGAGGCAATATGAAATCTAAGTTAGCGGCAATTCTTGCCGCTGCGTTACTCAGCACCGCAAGTGTGGCGTTCTCTCAGGATGCGACGCAAGACGTTGACAAGGCGGCAAAAGACACCGGGCACGCCACCAAGAGTAGCTGCCAAAGACACAGGCAAAGGCACGGAAAAAGCGGCCGACAAAACCGGCAGTATGACTAAGCATGTGGCAAAAAAGACTGGTCACGCCACCAAAGTAGCTGCCAAAGACACGGCGAAAGGCACCGAAAAAGCAGCCGACAAAACCGGTGACGCGACCAAGGATGCGGCAAAAGATACCGGACATGCTACTAAAGTAGCTGCCAAGGATACTGGCAAAGGGATCAAGAAAGCAGCCGACAAAACTGCCGACGCTGTGAAGTAAGCAAATCTCTTCAAAGACGAACCGCAGAGTGCACCGAGGCCGCAGAATTCTGAGACGAAAGATCTCATCCGCGGCCCCTGTGGCCTCTGCGTTTTTAATTTAGAATTGATTTTCCATGCCCACAGGCTCTGAAATTCGCCGCATGTTTCTGGATTTTTTCGTCCAGAAGGGACACCGCGAGGTGCATTCGTCGTCGCTCGTCCCGCAGAACGATCCCACGCTGCTGTTCACCAACGCCGGGATGAACCAGTTCAAAGACGTTTTCCTTGGCCTCGAAAAACGCGATTACAACCGCGCCACCACTTCGCAGAAATGCGTGCGCGCCGGCGGCAAGCACAACGATCTGGAAAATGTCGGCTTCACCAATCGCCATCACACGTTTTTCGAGATGCTGGGGAACTTTTCCTTCGGCGATTACTTCAAGAAAGATGCCATCGCCTACGCCTGGGAGCTGATCACTTCGAAGGATTGGTATGGCATCGACAAGGACAAGCTCTATGTGACCATCTTCAACGGCGAAGGCGGCGTGCCGCGCGATGCCGAAGCCTATGACCTGTGGGTCGCGCAAGGCGTTCCCAAAGACCGCATCTTCGAACTCGGCGCAAAAGATAATTTCTGGCAGATGGGCGACACCGGCCCCTGCGGCCCCTGCAGCGAGATTCATTACGACATGGGTGTGGCCGCGTCCGATCAGGGACATGCGGATTGTGCGTTCACCTGCGACTGCGGGCGTTACGTCGAGATTTGGAACCTAGTGTTCATGCAGTTTGATCGCGATGCCAGCGGCAAGTTGAATCCGCTGCCGAAACCGTCGATTGATACGGGGATGGGATTGGAGCGCGTGACGGCTGTGCTGCAGGGCGTGATTTCGAACTACGAAACCGATTTGTTTACGCCGCTGATCAAAAGAGCCGCGGAATTGACGGGGACATCGCTTAAGACGGAACTCGACAAAGAGGCTCACACGAAATCGGCGGCTTCGCTGCGTGTCATCGCCGACCACTCGCGCGCGGCAACATTTCTGATTTCTGACGGAGTGCTTCCATCCAATGAAGGCCGTGGTTATGTGTTGCGTAAAATTGTTCGCCGCGCTATCACACATGGTCGACTACTGGGGCAAACAAAGCCGTTTCTTCACGACATGGTCTTTTCGGTGCGCGATCTAATGGTTGAGGCGTATCCCGAACTACGTGAAGCCGCAGAACGCGTGTCGAAAGTCGTCCTTGTTGAAGAAACCAGGTTTGCACACACTCTTGCTATCGGTCTTGAAAAGCTGGAAGAATCATTGAAGTCTGCTCAAGAGGATGCGAAGCATGCATGTCTCGCTTCGTTCCAAGGAGCCCGCCCTGATTTCGAGGAGGAGGATTCGGCCTTCATCGATATGATCCTGCCAACTGGCCACCCCGATCCTCGAAGAAAAAGTGCCGGTACTACCCAAAGCTATGTGGTGTCCGAAGATAACAAAGAATTGTTTGAGCACCTTCAGAAGAGCTATCGGCCTGTGCTCTCCGGCGCAAAAGCATTCAACCTCTATGAAACATATGGACTCCCGCGAGATTTCATTGAAGACGCAGCTAGGGACCTAGGGGTGGTTTTTGACGTGGAGGAGTTCGAAAGTGCGCTCAAATCTGAGCGTGATCGCGCTCGCGCATCCTGGAAAGGCGCAGCCAAACAGACTGCCAATCCCGCCTATCAGCAACTTCCGAAATCAGAATTCGAAGGTTATCGCCAGACGCGTTCCAACAATTGCGAAGTGCTGGCCATCATCCACAATGGCCAGGGCGTGCAAGAACTCAAGCCTGGCGAAGAAGGCGAGGTCATTCTCGATCACACGCCGTTCTACGCCGAATCCGGCGGGCAGGTTGGCGACAAGGGATGGTTTTACAGCGACGATCACAATACCGTCATCGCGGAAGTGAAGGGATGCTATTCGCCGATTCAGGGCGTGCGGGCGCATCAGGTGGTGATGAAAGCCCCGCCCTCTTTCGCACAAAACGCGAAAGAAGGACCGCATTCGCGTTGGCGACAAAGTCGACGCCGTGGTGAACGACGAAATTCGGCACTCGACCATGCGCAATCACACCGCCACGCATCTTGCTTCAAGCCGGACTGCGCGAGGTGCTGGGCAAGCATGTGAAGCAGGCGGGATCGCTGGTGGCGCCCAATCATCTGCGCTTCGACTTCTCACATTTCACCGGCGTTGCCGATGAAGAGTTGCAGGACATCGAAGACATCATCAACAAAGAAGTGCTGCGCAACGAGAAAGTCGAAGTCATTCGAGGACGTGCCGATCGACGTGGCCATCAACGAGTATCACGCCATGGCGCTGTTCGGCGAAAAGTATGGCGACAAAGTCCGCGTGATCAAGATTGGCGATTTCTCGACCGAACTTTGCGGCGGCACGCACACCGGCACAGACCGGCGAGATCGGGCTGATCAAGATTTTGAAAGAAGGCAGCGTGTCGTCAGGCGTGCGGCGGATCGAGGCCGTCACCGGAGAAGGATCGCTGCAGCACTTCCGCAAAGATCACGAACTCGGAGGCCTGGTCGCCAGCATCACCACGCATTCCGATACGACTTCGCCGGCCGACGCTTTGAAAGCCGAACTGGAAAAGAAAGATTCCGAGATCAAGAAGCTGCAACGCGAACTCGATCAGGCGCGAATGAAGTCGGCCTCCTCTTCGGTTGCATCAGTAACCGACAAGATCAAAGAAGTGAACGGCGTGAAAGTTCTCGCGCATCGCGTGGACAATCTCGAACGCGCGCAGATGCGCACGCTAGTCGACCAGCTTCGCGACAAGATCGGGTCGGGCGTCGTCGTGCTCGGTTCGGCGAACGATGGCAGCGTTTCTCTTATTGTCGGCGTCACCAAAGATCTCACCAGCCGCGTGCAGGCTGGCAAAGTGATCGGGCCGATCGCGCAGAAAGTTGGCGGCAAAGGCGGTGGGCGTCCAGATCTCGCCGAAGCAGGCGGCAAAGATCCAGGAGCGCTGGATGCGGCTTTGAGCGAGGTATACACCGTTGTCGAATCACTGCTAAATTAGTCACCGCTCTAAATAACTGGGCTGGAGTTGCCATGGAAAAGCGCGTTCGATTCCTCAAGCATCAAGGCCAGCCGATCATGCTGATTGACATCAGCCATTGCACGCCGGCGGAGATCATGATCGTGGCAGACGAAGTGCAGCGCCGCGTGGCCGAGCATCCTCATCATTCCCTGCTTACACTGGCCGATTTCACCGAACGCGCAAGTGGATAAGGCCGTAGCGATGCGTATCAAAGAGTTGCTGGTCTTTGATCGTCCTTATGTGAAGCGTTCGGCTTGGATAGGAACGGAAAGCCTGCCGCATGTATTCTACGAAAATTTCAAAAGCTTCTCGCAGCGGGATTTCCCTGCGTTCAAGACGCGGGAAGAGGCGATGGATTGGCTGGTGAAGGAGTAAGTGGAAGAGCGGCGCTTCAGCGCCGCGTAAATCGCTCGATGATTCAAACGCCGGCCTGAAGGGCCAGCTCTTTCGCGGTACTTTCCAGGGGCTGATAGTCTCGAACTAACTTCGCCACTTCAGCGTAACCGGCCCCTGCATCGGATGTTTCATCTCCACGCCTGTACGTTTCGATTCCAGATACGCAGACTTCAGCTGGAAATACCATTTAGCGGGACGATCGGCATCGTCGATCAACATTAGATGTGGATTGTTTTTTAAGCCCTCTGCCTGATCTTCCATGGTTTGCCGGTCCTGCTCGACAAATTTTGCAAAGACAAACTTCAGCAATTCCGGCGCAAGCGGAAACCAGCGGAACAGGTTCCAGCAGGCAACCACATCAATCCGGCAACGGTTGCGGGTAATGGGCGTAACCGTGGTTAGCGAAGAAAACCAGTACTTGCCTGCCCGAATGGTTTCGAGACGCAGGTTGGGCAAGACAAAATCAATGGTCGTGGTGATGGAATCGGCGTCGGCGTAGAGGCGCAGCAGTTTGTAAGGCGCGCTGTTGGAGCTGGGGGTGTGTGCGCCCATGCGGAAGCCGTTGGGAATGGGCTCAAAATTTTTATGCTTCTCGTGAATGCTGTGTTGACTGCGCCACCACCAGGCTTGATGAACGAACGGCCCATGCGCGGGGTCCATAAGGCCGATGATGCCGTGGTCGACGGTGACGGGCATGTCGGCGGTCAGGTGCGCAATCTTGTATTTGTCACTGAATTTTGGCACCTGTGGCACGGGGATAGGCGGCTCGGCGCCTTTCGTGAAACCCGCACCCGCGGGCTTCGGTTCGGGAATAAAAACCCAGATGTAATCGTCGTGTTCTTCGCAGGCGTAGGCGCCGGCGTAGATGCGATCGACTTTCAGCTTCTGACCTGCCGTGAGCGAAGGAATCAACTGGCACTGGCCGGCGTGTGCCTCAAACTTCCAACCATGATAGCTGCACTCGACATTCTGTCCGTCGAACCGACCGCAGGAAAGCGGCATGCCGCGGTGCGGACAAGCATCGTGCAAAGCAAAAGGACGCCCTTGCGCATCCCGTCCAAGAACCAGGGGGGCTTCCAGCAGCATGGCCTTGTGCAGCCGATTGCGGGTGACTTGCGTGCTGGGCAAAGCCCGATACCAGAAGCCAAACAGCATCAGGGAGTCTGGGATCTCGCGCTGCAGCGATTCGGTAGCGGGAATTGTCAGCTCGCTCATGAGGAATGAAAATCAGCGTAACACAGCGTGAGAATCACGGATCGTTTCCGAATTAAGATCGGACAGCCGCGGCGGCTGTCGCTACGTGAGTCGTGCCAGATTACAAAGCGGCGTCGCCGCGCTCCTGATTGCGGATGCGAATGGCTTGATCGATCTTGGAGAGGAAGATTTTGCCGTCGCCGATCTTGCCGGTGGCGGCGATCTTGATGATGGCTTCGACCGTTGCGTCGACCAGGTTGTCGGCGATGACCAGCTCAATCTTGATCTTTGGCAACAGATCGACACTGTATTCACGTCCGCGATACACCTCGGTGTGGCCTTTTTGCCGCCCGTGGCCGCGCACGTCTAAAATCGTCATGCCCTGCACGCCCAGTTCGGTCAACATCTCTTTGACCGCCTCGAACTTGGAAGGCTGAATAATCGCTTCAATTTTGGTCATGCCCGTAATTATCCTCGAAATGCCGCGCCTGCATCGTAAGGGGAAAATTCGAATTCGGCAAAGCATAAATTTTCTATTGCGCAAATAAGGGATTTGTATTGTGATGTTCCATCCTAAGGCAAGCTCGCTGTCGACGCTTGCCAGCTTGGCCGGAGTCCCATTCCATGAAATTTACAGGCTTTCTGTTGTTGCTGGCGGGCTGGGGGCTTGTTCTCTCCGCACTTGTGCTTCTTCGGTCGCTACCGTCGCAAACTGGGTTTGTGCTGGCGGGAATCGCGGTGGAAGCTCTGGGGCTGGGGATGGTTGCCCGCGTTAACTCGATCCTGCCAGAGGATCAAGGATAATGCCTTTGCCCGCTCCCATACTTTCGGAGACCTCAGTGGCATCGTGCATTCTCTGCATTTTCCTGGTTCCCTTCTCCTTGGCCGGTCTGGCGCTGATTAATACCGGTCTGGGCCGCTCCCGCAGTTCAGCTCACGCCATGATGGCTTCTCTGAGCGTGATTGCAGTGGCAGCCATTGCCTATTTCATTTGCGGGTTCTCGTGGCAGGGATTTATTGGTCTCCCGGCGCATTCTTTGATGGTAGGTGGCAAGGCATGGAGCTGGATCGCGGCCGAGCCGATGTTCATGGGCGGATTGGAATTCAACGGTTCTGCCGCTTCGCTCGCAGCGTGGCTGCAAATCCTTAGCGTTGGATTGGCTGCGCTGATTCCGCTGGGCGCGGGTGCTGACCGCTGGCGGCTGAGCGCATGTTGTGCTTCGACCGCGCTGTTGGCGGGCTGGACTTATCCGCTATTCGCACACTGGGTCTGGGGTGGAGGTTGGCTGGCACAACTCGGCGTGAATTATGGCCTGGGTCACGGATTCGTCGACGCCGGAGGCTCAAGCTCGATTCATGTCGTCGGTGGGTTGACTGCGTTATCGATTGCATGGATTCTGGGCCCACGGCGGGGCAAGTATTCGTCGAATGGCATGCCGGCCGCCATCCCCGGTCACAACAGCGTATTTGTGTTGTTTGGTTGCTTGCTGGCGTGGGTGGGGTGGTTGGGGCTCAATTCTGCCGGGGCCATTTTGTTTGCCGGAGCAGAAACCGGACGGATCGTGCTGGTCGGAGTGAACACAACGCTGGCCGCCGTTTCGGCTGGCTTGACGGCAGCCGTCGTCACTCGCACGCGATTCGGGAAGCCAGACGCCTCGCTTACCGCGAATGGATGGGTTGGTGGGCTGGTGGCCAGCAGCGCAGGATGCGCGTTTTTTAAACCGGCGGCGGCGGTGATTGTCGGAATAGTCGCCGGGGCTTTAGTCACCCTGGCGGTGGAACGGTTCGAATTCAATTTGAAAGTGGATGATCCGGGAGGCGCGATTTCCGTCCATGCGCTGGGCGGGATTTGGGGAGTACTGGCGCTCGGGCTATTCGCAGAGTTCTCTGGCCAAGCGGGACAGTTTCTCGCACAGCTGATTGGAATCGCCACCCTGATTGGGTTTGTTCTTCCTCTGACTTACGGCTTGAACTGGCTTCTGAATCGGTTCTATCCACAGCGCGTCTCGGCGGACGGCGAGCGACAAGGAATGGATTTGCATGAGTTGGGAGCAGACGCCTATCCAGAGTCCGTCACGCATACTGAGGAGTACATCCAGCACTAGCTTCTTGTACTCATGGCCGTCAGTGCCGCGCCACCCAAAGCAGCAAACCGAAAACCACGACCGGAATCAGCGCCAACATTACGTAGAAAAGAATCCTTCTGGCCACCGGCTCCCGGCGTTTCCTCCAGTCGCGCAACTCGGGACGGTCCTCCACCCCGACCTGATCGGGATGTCGCAGATCCAGGATCATTTCGTGGGCATTGGGATAACGCTTGTTGGGATCGCGTTCCAGCGCGCGATAAATGATTTCCTGTAATTGCGGAGAAATTTCGGGGTCGATTTCTCGCGGCGGCATCGGGTTATTCAAGAGCCGGTCATTCATGATGATGAACGCGTTGGCCCCAGTAAACGGCACTTTGCCGGTCAGCATTTCATAGAGCATGACGCCCAACGCGTAGATGTCACTGCGTCCGTCGCCACGTTTGCCCTTCACCTGCTCGGGAGAGATGTAATCGGGAGTTCCCATGGTCTGGGAGAACTTGGCAAAAGTCAGACGCCGCGAGCCGACGTTGGCTGCGATACCGAAGTCAATCAACTTGATGCGGTCCTCGGCGTCGATCATGATGTTTTCCGGCTTTAAATCGCGATGGACGACGCCATGGGTGTGAATGTACTCGAGGGCCTCGGCAATACCCAAAGCGATTTTTACGCGCGCGTTCGGGAGGGAGCTTTCCGGTTTCATTGAGAACCTGACGCAGCAGGCGGCCTTCGACCCACTCCATGACCATGTAAAACTGGCTGTTGTCGCCGTCAGTGAGAACTTTCATTACGCCGGGGTGGTCGAGTTTTCTGCCGATCTCTTGTTCACGCTGAAAGCGATCGAAGAAAACGGGATCACCCTCCATCTCAGGATGCGGGACCTTGATGGCAACGGGCAGACCGGAGCGCAAATCGGTGGCACGAAAAATCGAGGCCATCCCGCTTCGGGCGGCTACGCCGTCGATGCGGTAGTGGTCGAGTTCTTCGCCCGCGTGGAGAGTGGTCATCTATTGGAATTACGATCTGCGTCGAATGTCACGAGATTCGCCCCCAGCCTATGATTGCGCCGCCCACGAGAATGAAGGAACCACCCAGGAGAATGCGTGGAGTAGGGGCTTCACTAAAACGCAACCATGCCACTATTTGGGCCACGAGAAAGAAGAAGGCGATGTAAACTCCCAGCAATTTTCCAAAGTTCCATCGCGGAAGATTCACCATCACCCCGTACAGAACCAACGCTGCGGCCCCAATGATGAAAGGCAGAATCCTCGCGAGTCCGGTCGCGCGATGTAATCCTGACTGAAAAAAAGAGTCCCCAAGTACTTCCAAAATGGCCGCCAACAATAGGAAGAGAAACGCTCCGCCGGTGCTGGATGTTAACCCGTTCAAGACAGAATTCATACGCCTCAATCATGCCAGAATATCCAGCCGCGAAACATAAAGAATCCATAAAATCATCAAAGCGTTACCCATGCAACGCAATCAGCGCAGCCGGTAAAGCCTGCCGCGATACATGCCTACGCGCTCGACTCCACGAATCCGAATAAGCTGCACGCTGATGTTATCGCTGCCATCGGCAGTCTTGGCCATGTCGACCAGTTTGTGGGCTGCAGCATTCAACTCAGCCTCCGCAGTGACAACCGTAGCGATTTCGGACGGAGTGACAGCACCATGCATGCCATCGCAGCAAAGCATAAGCACATCCCCGACATAGACCTGAGTTTCGTTGGTTTCGACGTTGACGAACAGATCGTTTCCCAGGGAACGGCTGAGCACGTGACGAGTGTGAGATTCGGCAGCTTCCTTGGCCGAAATCAATCCCAGACGTGCCTGCTCGCCAGCCACCGTATGGTCACGCGTCAAGGCTGCACACTGACCGCGGCGAATCAGATAACAACGCGAATCGCCAACATGCGACACAACCGCCCGATCAAAGCGCAACGCGCAAGCCACGAAGGTGGTTGCCATGGCGAATCCGCCAGGACTGGCCGCACGGCCGGTCTCGTACACCAGGGTATTGGCCCGCTGCAGTAGGCGCGGCAATAATGCAGAATGCGATTCTTCTCCGGGGGCAGATTGGAATCCCGCGAGAACGCTCTCCACCGCAGTGCGGGAGGCCACTTCACCTTTGGCTTGACCGCCTACTCCATCGGCAAGCGTAAACAACCAACCATGAGATCTGACGAGGATTGGCGTGGCAGGGACAAAATGTCCTACGAAGTCCTCGTTGTGTTCGCGCACGAGGCCCGTGTCGGAAAGCTCTGCAAACTCCAGATCCAGCATGGGATATTGTAAACGGACAGCGACCACCGGCAACGATTTCGGAACAGCATCTCGGATCCACTCCACCTTGATTGCAAGTCAACGGGCGGGCTTGTGGGGCCCGCCCGAAACTTTCGTGATGAAGAAGAAACTAACCGCTCAACAATAGTTCCTCAGGATCACACCGCTTTAGCCTCCGGTATTCCTTCCACCAATGTCGTACGTCCTGACTTTTTACTGGCCCGGACAAAGTAAATCCCACCGTAGATGGCCCAAACCAGAGCCACTCCCAAGGCAAGCAGCGGCTCCATCTTGGTGCCAATTCCCATGAATGGACCGACCACATAGAACGCCATGCAAGCCAGGTTGGCAAGCAGTCCGAACACCGGAATCACCAGATGACGCACCAGCTTAAACTTTGGGTGATTGTGGTAGCAGACGATACAAGTGATGCAACTCAGCATGTAGAGCAAGAAAGTCCCGAAGTTCGAAGCCAGCGTGGTGGTTAGGAAGGTATTCGGTAACGCCGCCATCTTGTCGTGGGTGGTGTAGCCGAAACTGGACCAGAAACCATGAGGCAAGGCTGCGATGGATGCGTCCGAGGGAGCGGCGCCATCGCCGAAGAACACCACCACCGTGATGCAGCCGACGATTGCGGAAATGATGGCCAGTGTCCAGATGGCCTTGTGCGGAGTCAGGTTGGTGGAATGGAGTGCGCCCATGGAATCAGGCAATTCTTTATCTTTGCCCATGGCGTAAGTCACGCGAGCTCCGGTGTTGAGGCAGGACAGGGTTGTCCCGATCAGCGCCAGAAACACAGTCGCAGCTTCCACCAGCATGAAGATTCGTCCGTTCCCCGGACCGAACAGGCCGTCGCCTACGATGACCATCATGTCCCCGATGGGCGCAGACGATGCCGCAGCAAAGCCCATCGGGTACCCGCTGTTGAGAAAATAGTTCGCGGCAAAATACTCGAACAGATAACAGAAACAGCCTTGAACCAGCAATGAGGTGATGACTGCAATCGGCACGTCGCGCTTGGCGTTCTTGGCCTCGCCTCCCATCGAGGTGACCGATTCAAATCCCACCAGAATCAAAATAGCGACGCAGGCTTGCGCAAACATCCAACTGAACTTATGCATGCCGACGACAGAACCAGCTGTGGGATGGGAAACGAACGCGCCAGTGGAATCCGTCGCAGGATAGTCAATGTGAAAAGGCATCGGCTTTCCCGCTGCATCGAGTTTTGGCTGGGGAACACCACTCGCATCACGAACAATGGTGTCGGTCGAGACCCCATTGGCAATCGCGGTTGTGGTTGCGAACTCGTAGCTGTAAGACGCGCTGGTCTGCGGATCAAACTGGAGGGCCGTGCTACCGGGTTTATGGTTGATGCGGTATCCCAGAGCCACCACCGTAAATACCAGCAACGCGCTGATCTGAACCACGTTGATGGCAATGTTCACCGAGGTCGAACCGTTGACCCCTCTGTGGGCGATGTAGGCGACGCCGAACGCGGCCGCAATGGCGACAGCCATCATGAACATGGGCCCAGGATTCGAGGCGCTCATGAAATTTGGCCAAATCGTTCCCACCAGGTAGCCGGAGATGACTCCGATAACCCCCACCATCACGCCGGGATAGATCCAGTAGTAGAGGTGGGAGCCCCAGCCAACGATGAATTTGGCAAGCCGGGCATAGGGCCAGGCGGTGTCATGGTTGAGGAAGGATTGTTCGGCAAAGTAGTAAGAGCTGCCGGTGCCAGGATACAGCTTGGCCATTTCGGCATAACAAACAGCGGTGGCCAGGCACAATGCGGTGGCAAACACGATGCCAATCCACATCGAGGGCGCAGTCGCGCCAGTGGCAGCCTGTCCGGCAAAGGTAAGCCAAAGAAAAGCGCCGGGCGCGATCAGCGCCATGGCGTTCATGGTCAAACCGGTCAGACCCAAACTCTGCTTCATTTCTACTGGGGCATTCGTTGCCATTGTTTCTTCTCCTTCGAAGTGAGTTTCGGACATCGTCGTCCGTCTTTTTCTAACTCAGACTTTCTCTTGGCGCGAGTGCGGCTTGGGCATGATTTGCTTCTTGCCCAAGCCGATCCCGCATTTCGATCAACTGCAATTACGACTGCACCACGAAACTCCGCGGGCTCATCAAAACATGAAGCCTGCTTCAAGAACGCCGCGCGGTTGGTTGCTATCGGCCCCGGAGCTCCCAAAACCGAAGCCCGGCGTGGAGCTGGTAGCGTGAACGATCGAGAAGTCCCCTCGAAGGAAAAAGGCATCCTTCACATAAGTCGGGGTGACGGTGAATGCGAACGCGCCGCTCCCCGGGCCGTACAACAAGTTGATGGCGTTGGGGTCTAAGACATTTCCACTCGATTTAATGTATTCCGGCCGGACCGCCAGCGAAACTCCGTGTTTGAAAAGACGGGTCAGCAGGACCGCGCCTCCAGTGGTGTGAGCTCCCTGAAAAATTCCTATGCTCGCATTCGTGGCGATGTTGTTGTATTGCAAGTACGGATTGATTACCCAATTCCCCTTGCTGTAGGTGTAGAGGAGGTTGTAGATCGACTCGTTGTTTAGATACAGAGGTGTTGCCAGGGTGTTCTTCGCATACGCGCCGGCATTCCCGCCACCCACGAAGGCCAACGTATTCGCAGCGTTGAAAGCGTAAGTCAGAGAACCCGAAAGCCATGTGTATCGATTCGAGTAAAAACCATCGTTCCAGCTGAATGCACCGGTAAGTTTCTTATGGGTGTAATTGAGTTGAACGCCGCGATTCACGGCATTCTCCTGGTTCCACAGCAGGCCACGCTCGATGTTCATATTTTCAAACGTGAACGTGTATTCCGCCCCAATGAGGGTAGGCAGCGCGCCGATCTCTACGTTGAAATTGCCCTTAACCAGTTTGACGTAGCCTTGCGGGAATGGGCCGAAGACATGTCTTACCGTGTCGCCGGTCGAAAGGAAAGGCGTTCCTAAAGCTGGCAGGTTGTACGCGCCACCTTGCAGGTAGAATTGAAACCATCCGCTGGTCTTTTGGATGAAGATCTGAGCATTGCTAACGTCCCAATGCGAATCCGGATCGCCTGGGACAGCATTCCCTTCACTCCAGCCCATGCCGCTCAAAATGCCGGTAACCTCCAGTTTTCCAAAAGGGCCCGCTGCGATCTCATGAGGAATTGCCGTTGCCAGCGGTCCTGACATTGACGGTGAGGGGAGAGGTGCCGGCGCGGCCGGTGCAGCCGCTGGTGTTGCCGGTGCTGCTGGTGTGGATGCTGGTGGGGTAGTGTCGGTTGAGGTTTGGGCAACCGTGGCGGGTGTCGCCACGAACGACAAGCCCGCTACCATAGCTACCAACGCTACATAACGGACAATCGAGGCACTCTTCATAATTTGGCTGCTCGCTATTTTCAAACTAGCCGCATGCTCGACAGGGGCTCTTACCCATGCGACAGTCAGCGCACGTTATTGGGTTTGATCTTGAGTGTCCAATTGATTGTTTTTCTGGCAGACATTAAAAATTCTTTCAGAGATTAAATTTATCAACACCATTCACAGGAGTTTTAGTCAATGAAAACAAAGGGCATAGTTGACGTCGGCTGGCGTCGGCGGTCTGAACTTCCTATTACGCGGATTCATTTCACAAATGCTGCCATGAAGATCATAGTCGGCGTCAGTTGAAATGCGGAGACCACGGGATATAGTCACGAATCGCTGCCGGTCTAAAATCTACGGTTTTTCCGAATTTTGACGAACCCGCCCACTGTAAGGGCATCCCACTGGTGGAAATCATATTTATAAGGCCCTATTTTTCAATATCTTACGAGGATTACTACGGTGGTTCAATGCCCCTTTGATTGATTGCCCGCCATTGGTAAGGGAGCCTATAATTAAGTCACTCTGGTAGCAGTTCTCCGTCAGGTTCGCGGGTAGGTAGCCGTGGGAGTGTTTCTGGCTCCCGGGTTGAAACCTAGGCATATCGCTATGGAAAAACGCCTGCAACTCGCCCTGATGGCTGGTCTCGGAATCGCGACCTTCCTTTCCTTCACCACTCTATACCTGCAGGCTGAAGCCGGTCCTGCCAGCAATGCATCCATCACCGCCAGCACCGACGATAGTGGACACAAAGTCTACGTAAATGAAGTCGTGGTAATGCCCTCGGCAAAACGGTCGGTTTCAAGGACGCAGCAGAATTCGCTGGTTTACTGGAGCGCCACTGGACATTGCTGGAAACCGGTTCCGTCAGCTCACATCCGGGCCGCCCGTTCTGCGGCCGCTGAAATAAACGAGTATTTGGGACACGATTCGAATGCGGCGTCCAACTTACAGGCCGTTTCGGGAAAGCCCTTTACCGAGCAGGAAATCAACGCCGCCATCGACCAGGCGGCAGCCCGGCACAATGTGGATCCGAGTCTGGTTCGCGCAGTCATCAAAGTGGAGTCCAATTTCAATCCCAACGCAGTTTCCCGTAAAGGAGCCATGGGATTGATGCAGCTCATGCCGCAAACCGCCCACCAGTTGAAGGTGACAAATCCGTTCGATCCCAACCAGAACGTCGACGCGGGAGTTCGCCATCTCAAGCATTTGATGGAGAGTTACGGGGGCGATGTGAAGCTGACATTGGCCGCCTACAACGCAGGCCAAGGGGCGGTGTCGCGCAGCAATGGCATACCGCACTTCGCTGAGACCCGCAAATACGTAAATCGGATCACGGCGTTGTACTACGGAGGAACAGATCCGGGCGCGCACTTCACCGGCTTGTCCATGGACAGCGTGTCGCATGAGCCGATGCGAGTGCAACGGGATGCCAAAGGCGTGCTTTACATCAGTAACACGGACTAGTGGCTCGCATCTGGTGAGTGCGCAGCCCCGGCTCCGGTAGTTGTGAAATGGAACGGTTTGGTTGGATCTGCGATTACAGGCCAGAGCATTGAAGAATCTTGATCAAAGCCAACGCGGGCTGCGCTGGAGTGTAGTTCTACTCCTTCTATTGTTGCCGGGGCTATCCGCCTACGCACGAACCCACAAATCTGAGGCTTGGGCGCGCTCGCAGTTCGCCACCGCGGAGAGCATGCGGGAAGCGCTGCAGGCACGGCCCGCGGAGCAGCGCACGCGTCATGAATACCAGAGCGTCATAAACGCGTACCGGCGCATTTACTTTGGAGCGCCTTCCTCCACCAAATCAGCTGTCAGCGTTGCCGCGTCCGCCGGGCTGTTGGTCGAGATGGGACAGCGACTCCATGACGACGACATCCTGCAATCAGCGATCCGGCAGTACGAATTCCTGCGACGGGAATATCCCGGCAGCGGTTCTCGCTTCGAAGCCCTGTTCGCCATCGCTCAAATCTACAAAGACGACCTCCATGATGTGGCCCGCGGACGCGAAGTTTTCGAGGAATTCCTGCGACGATATCCGCACAGCCATTTCGCGGAACAGGCGCGTGCGGAGATTGCAGAACCGGTGCAACAGGCAGGACTTAAGTCTAAAGACGTAGCTTCGTCGAAAGAGTCCACAAAGAAAGCCGCAGGCAACGATTCTGCCACTGATAACGCTGCTCCTGGCGAAGATGACTCACAACCAGACTCCGCATCTGCCGGGCCTGAAGCTGGAACGCCCATCCATGTAACCGGTATACGCCACTGGTCAACTCCCGATTACACCCGTGTCGCCATTGATCTCGAAGATGGAGTGCAGTTCGAATCGCAGCGCATTGATCATCCGGATCGCGTGTTCTTCGACCTGGCCGATACCGAGCTCACCAAGGCTCTCATGGGCAAGACCCTCGATGTTGACGATGGCCTGTTAAAGAAGATTCGTCTGGCCCAATACCAGCCAGGACGGTCGCGGATCGTACTGGAAATGGATGGAGAATCGACCTATGACGCGGTGCTGTTGACGAACCCGCCGAGATTGGTCATCGACATTCGTAACAAGCAGGCAGCGAAAGCGATTGTAGTAAAACAAGATATCTTCGCGGCTAAAGCAAAACCTGTGCCCTTAGTTGTGAAGTCCAAGTCGGATGCCGATGCGTCCGTAGATCAACCTGTAATCAAAATTCGGGCAGACAATAAGAAGCCGGTCCAGCTTACAAACGTAGCTGTGAACACTTCCACCTCGGTCAAGAAAACCATCGTCGAAGCTGACCCTGAGGACGAGGAAAAAACGTTCGCAAAACTCGAAACACCCGACGTTAAACCTTCGGTCGGTCTGACGGATGCACCAGATCGTCCGAAGTCGATAACTCAGCCCAGCACCAAAGGAAAGCGTAAGCCGACAACGTCAGGAGCCGACCTTCGCGAGGCACAGCCGACCGCCAGCGGAGATCGTTCGCTGATCCGGGCGCTGGGACTCAAGATTGGCAAGATTGTGATTGATCCCGGCCATGGCGGGCATGACACCGGCACGATTGGGCCACATGGGCTGGAGGAAAAAGACCTGGTCCTTGATGTAAGCCGGCGGCTGGGCAAGCTACTGGAAGATCGCTTGGGGGCGGAAGTGGTCTTCACCCGCAAGGACGACACCTTCATTCCCTTGGAGACACGGACCTCGATCGCGAATCAGGAAGGTGCTGACCTGTTCGTTTCGGTGCACGCGAATTCCAGTCACGATCCGGATGCGCGGGGAGTGGAGACTTACTATTTGAACTTCACGTCGTCATCCGAGGCGTTGGACGTGGCGGCGCGAGAGAATGCTGCGTCTGACAAGACGATCTATGAGTTGCAGGACCTGGTAAAGAAGATCGCACTGAAGGAAAAGATCGAAGAATCACAGGAATTCGCGTCCGACGTGCAACAGTCCCTGCACAGCGGCCTGTCCACGAAGAACCCGGGATTGCGTAATCGTGGAGTGAAGAAAGCACCGTTCATTGTGCTGATTGGCGCCAACATGCCGTCGATTCTGGCGGAAATCTCCTTTGTCAGCAATCCCGGCGACGAGCACCGGCTACGAACCCCCGAGTATCGTCAGCGGATTGCGGAGTCCCTCTATCACGGTATTTCCAAGTATGTCAGCGGCTTGAGCGGAGTGAAAGTCGCGAGCAAAATGGACAAGGGCGCCGGGCAGTAAAAGCCTCCTTTCTGGAAACTTTCCCAGCCAGTCTGTAGTCTAATGATACCGAAGGTGTTGTTTTGCCTCTGTATCTTCATGAAGATATTTAGACCTGTTTTCATCGCACTCTTTCTTGTAGCTGCAGCATTCGCCGCCGAGGGCGGCGCCACATCTGCACCTATTCTTCCCAAAGAGTTTGGTGGGTGGCAGGCGCCATCGATCCAGGCCAGTCAGGATCCTGGTGTTGCCGATCCTACCAACGCTAGCCTGCTCAAAGAATATGGACTCACCGATGTCGAATTAGCCACTTATACCCGCGATGGCCGCAAGCTCACGATTAGAGCGGCGCGATTTAAAGATGCCAGCGGAGCTTACGGTGCTTTTACCTACTACAAGACGCCCGCGATGATCACGGAGAAGTTTGGAGACCAGGGTGCGTCGCTGAACGAACGCGTGCTTTTCTACCGTGGGAACATCGTGGTGGATGCGGTTTTTGAAAGCTTGACCGCGATGTCTGCTGCAGAATTGCGTGAATTGGCTGGCGATCTTGCCTTGCCTCGCGACAATACGGCTCAACTGCCAGGCCTTCCCGCCTACTTGCCCAGAGAGTCCTATGAAAAGAACACGGCCAAGTATGTAGTGGGGCCAGTCGGACTGGAAAAAATCGCAGCCCCGCTGTCGGCGCAGCTTGTGGACTTCGGTGCCGATGCCGAAGTTGTCCTGGGCAATTTCACAACCTCGCAAGGCACTGCGACGTTGATGCTGATTTCCTATCCCACCCCGGCAATCGCCGCCGAACATCTCAAGAAGATCGACGCCGCGCAACCGGCAACTGCTCCGATCTTCGATAAGCGCACGGGCCCGATCATTGCGATAGCGACTGGGGCCATCTCTGAAAGTGAAGCTAAGGCCTTGCTGGCGGCGGTGAACTACGAAGCCAACGTCACCTGGAATGAGAACACGCACGTCTCCCCCAAAGACAACATTGGCAGCCTGGTGGTGAACATTCTTTATCTCTGCTTCATTCTTGCGGGGATCTGCATTGTGGCGGGAGTTGCGTTTGGCGGCATTCGTCTGCTGGTAAAGCGCTGGTATCCAGGCCGCTTCTTCGACCGCCCGGAAGACGTGGAATTCATCTCCCTGCATTTGTCCGAAAAGGCGTCCAATGGTACGGATTCGTAGGGTAAACTCTTCAATAAAAGCGGTTTAGGTGCTGGAAAGCAGCCGCTTGTCTCAAAATGAAGCACCTGTGGGAAGTATTAACTTATTTCCTAAGTTGTTGAAAATAAACATATTTATTTCCCAAAAATATCTTGACACCCCCTTTTGCGACTCATAAGATTTGCCCAGAAAGTTTTGACGGCTTAAACCTCCGTTAGGACTATTCTCCCTTGAAAGAAAAGGTCACCTTTTGCCGGGTGGCCTTTTCGTTTTCTGAACAGAGACTCCATCCGCAGAGCACAGCGAATATATCTGGATTAGCCGGAACAGCTTTGGGTTGCAATTCGTATCTGGTGTAGGGCACACTCTGGGC
Organism: Terriglobia bacterium; assembly: GCA_963723765.1. Taxonomy (GTDB): domain Bacteria; phylum Acidobacteriota; class Terriglobia; order Terriglobales; family Acidobacteriaceae; genus DATBAX01. The sequence goes on from CAVRSD010000005.1 coordinate 155,165, forward strand.
GTCATCAAGGAGACCATCCATGTTCTGCGATAAATGCGGCACTCCACTCGAGGCAGGGCAGCACTTCTGCAATCGCTGCGGCAAGGAACTCGGTGGGGTAGCCATCCTAGGGTATCCGCGACGAGGGCGCGTACAGGAACACGTCCGTTTGCTGGGGATACTTTGGATGGCGCTATCGGCGTTCGATGCCGTAGAAGGGGTAGTGTTATACATTCTCGCCAATACACTCTTCCTGGCGCGTTTTCAAGGTGGTCCTCCTCCTGAAGCTAAATTGTTCCTGCATCCCTTGCTCAGTTTCATTGCCATCTTGCTGGTGATCAAAGCAGTGGCCGGATTCGCCGCGGGTTGGGGATTATTGCAGCGCGAACCATGGGCACGGGTCCTCTCCCTGGTCGTCGCGTTCTTGTCGCTCTTCATTAACATTCCTTTTGGCACCGCGCTTGGCGTGTACACCATGTGGGTGTTGTTGCCCACGAAGTCAGAAGAGGAATACGAGGCGCAGAGTCGTAACGTAGGTGCGGCCTGAAGCCGGAGTTTGTCGAACAGAGATATAGTTTTTCCAGATTTCACAGAAAACGCTGGGGCTGGAACTATGCAGGAGATTTCGAGGGAGTTTCAAGCTCTCGGTTCCTATCTTGTATAAATATGCGTCTCGAACAAGAAAACCTCGGCAATCGATTTTCAAATTTACCAACCTTTAACTTCTCCGTAACCGCAGAGTAATACTCCACGTACTACGCTAGGGTTCCGAATTTCGGAATCTTTTGCCCACGGCCGTGCCCTTTCCAGTGTTTGGTGGGTGCCCGGCAAAGTTCGTTTCCCCTGAGAGACCGCGGAGGTCACATTGATGTTGAAGAGCGGAAGTGCATTGTTGTTGGCGCTTTGCTGGGCGATGACCGGCTGTGGCGGCAACGGCAGCTCGGATCCTTCGCCGGCGGCCTGGCCGATTGCGGGCAATTGGCAGATGAGCATGCAAAACAGCGGCATCCTTACCCGGACGCAGTCTGGATTTCTGCTGGAAAACAAGAACACAGTCAGCGGCAGTTTGATCTTCGCAGGCACCCCGTGCGCGGGAATGGGGAGCGTTAGCGGGAACGTGAACGGAGGCAATATTTCACTTGTAGTAGATCCGACGGGATTGAGTATCGAACTAACCGGGACACTGGGCTCAGACAAAACGTCGATGAGCGGTACCTATTTAACATTGGCTTCCGGATGCGGCAAACCGGAAACCGGCACCTGGACGGCAAATCTGGTGCAACCACTCAATGGAAACTTTCAAGGCAGTTTTGTCTCCACTCGCAGCGGCACTACCTTTCCTGTTGCAGCTCAAATCACACAGGGACCGAACACGGGGACGGCGAGTGCTTCTCTCGCAGGCACGCTGAACATCACCGGCTCTTCATGTTTCACTACAGCGAATATTTCGGGACTGGTGAGCGGCACGTCGGCTGTAATCAACTTCGGAGATTCTGACGGCACTCAAATCGGTCAGCTAACAGCCACCAGCACTATCGATGGCACCTCAATGAGCGGAAAGTATAGTATCCCGCTGCAAGGTGATCCTGGAGCACCGTGTCATGCGGGAGACGTAGGTACATTTACTCTGACCATGTGAAACCCGGCACCAGAAGGGCGTTTGCGGCCACCATGTCATATGCTGTGAAAATGTTTTAATCCTCACTTAACCTACCCTCGTCATTTTCGTGACATAACTTTACAGTCCTGCAAATACAGCAGCCATCGAAAATCTAAGACGCCACCGTTTTAAAACAAACGATGGCTTTCGCTGGGAACAGTCGTGGCTTGAACACCCAAAATATGAGGAGGAACTTGTGTCTACGGCTCTTGAAATCCCCCGACTTCCCCTACAAGAGAAATCCGTAAACCGTCCGCTCAGCTTGCTGGCAGACCGAGTGGCATCCCATCCGAAACTTTTCTCGCGAAACTTCTATGACGACCTTCTCGGTATAACCGGCGTAGTGATCACTCTCACCGTTATCTCTTCCGGCGTATACGTCTTTTTTCGATACCTCTTGTAGAGACGAACTCGTCTACGGAAAAGACACACAGCAAAAGCCGTTTTCATTCTGACTGAGGTTCACAACATGTTCGGTCTTCATTGGCTCGGGGTACTACTGTCTCTGGTGGGTTGTTTGGCCATGATCGATTTGGTTCAACATGTGAAAGAAGTGGATCGCAGCGTCTTTGTAAACGCGGCCAGATTCGCTGGCGTGCTCTTACTTCTTCCCGCAATGTATTACCTGGCGTACGTTTCGGAACCACAGCGGCTGAACTCGAATACCTATGAGGACTAAAATGGATATAACGCAATTTAAGTGTCGCGATTGTGGAAGTCTTGACGGGTTCCCTTCCCGCTGCAATACCTCTACGTACTTTGTCTGACGCTGGGGCTTCTTATTCCATCTTTTGTGGAGATTTCGACGTCATGGCTTCGCGTGGGCGGCAAAAATATCGCGACTTACTCCTACGACATCTAACATTCTCATCAATTCTGCATTTGGTTTGCGCTAGGATTTCTGGGCTCTCATTCACTCTGGCTAAGATTCCCTTGCTAATAGGGCTGATCGCGGTGGTTCCCGTGATCCTTCGCCATTCCATTGAAAACCCGATGATCCAGGTGGGCATGAATCTGGCTCGGCGATGTTCGGGACCGGCTCAGGGCACCAGAATCAAGAGCGGAGTCGCCAATCTGAAATCTTCCCCATCATGGAACCCCTTCCGGCCAGCGAAGATCCAGCGCCATGAATTGGCTCAATGAAAGCTTCAACCATCCAACGATTTGATAAACTAAACAAGGCAGACCAGAGGCCGACGTAGCTCAGCTGGTAGAGCAGCTGATTCGTAATCAGCAGGTCAGCGGTTCGATTCCGCTCGTCGGCTCCATTCTTTTAACCACTTATCAACCGTCCCCACTGTACTCTCAACTCATTGTGACGTGGTTTGTGACGGAGAATCCTCTGACCGATGGCTTCACGAACGGCGTCAGCGTCGGATGTTGGTAACGCATTGCAGAAGATTTGAATCGTGGCTGCGATCATATAAGAAGTCTATTCCTGACTTTTCAAGCGGACGGATACTTCCATCCGTTTAGCAAAAATCTTCCTATGGGTTTTGACTTTTGATGGGCTGGTGCTTGAGTTCTGCTACCATTTTCTGGAACTCTCGGTTGGGGTGGAGGTTCTTCAGGTCGTCGTCAGCCATCAGGCCGTTGGCATCTTTATAACCGCGATTGATGGCTTCGTGAAGATATTGAAGCGCGTCATCGGTACGGTTCGCAGCCACTGCCACACAGGCAAAGGAATACCACACTGAGAAGTTGTTTCCTTGTCCTACAGAATTGCTATCCTCTTCAATCGCGTCGCGAAACATCTTGGCGGCCTCGGCGTATCGATGACTGTAGGCCGTCGCTCTCCCAAGTTGTTGCAGTGCGTCCAGCGTATTGGGAGATTGAGGCCCCAACCGGCGCTGGGCTTCGTAAGACTCACGCGCGAGCTTTTCAGCCGCCGCGTAGTGTCCTTCCTTGGTCAGGGTTCTGGCGAGGTAGGTTTCAAAAATAAACGCATCAAGATTTTCAGGTCCGCGGACGCGAATCTGAGTCGCCAATACTTCCCTTTGCAATTTTTCCGCTTCGTGGATATGGCCTTCATTGAAGAGCTCGTCCGACAGGTTTAGCTTGGAAATTAATGTACGGCGGTGTTCGGGGCCAAGGGTCCGCGTGCGACCCGTCAACTCTTCACGGGACAGTTTTTCTGCGTCTGCCAGATGGCCTTCCGCAGCGAGTAAGTTCGCAAGGTGGTCCATATCCGTCGTGGTGTCCGGGTGCTCGGACCCTAAGACGCGCCGATCGATTGCTAAAGCTTCACGAAAGAGCTGCTCAGCTTCCGCCGAGCGACCTTCCCGCTCGAGGACTAATCCGAGATTGCCCATCGCTTTCAGAACTTGAGGATGATCTGATCCCAAGACGCGGCGCCCAACTTCGATCGCTTGCCGATACACCGGTTCCGCATCTGCATAGCGGGCCTGATTCCAAAGCGCGACCCCCAGATTGGACATCGCCCGCAACATTTGTTGGTTCTCGAGGCCCAGTTTGCGAGTACCAACTTCGAGTACCTCACGCTCCAGTTTCTCCTCTTCATCGTAGTGATCCTGGTCTCCCAGGCTAACGGCCAAGTAATCCATGGTCTCAAGCGTATGCGGGTCGTCCGCTCCGAGGATGCGACGTTCGCCTGCCAGTGCCTGACGTTCCAGTTTCTCGGAATCGCCATAGTGTCCTTCGCGATCCAGAATCCGACCAAGACGAGCCATTGACTCCAGCGTTCTCGGATCATTAGACCCAAACAGGCTCAGACGAGAATCGAGGGCGCGTTGCGCCAATTCATGAGCGCGAGGGTAGAGGCCCAGGTTCTCATAGGTAAGCGCCATCACATACATCATCTGCGATTGCACTTCGGGATCCTTCGCCATGCCCGTGCCCGTTTCGTTCGACGCTTTGTCGAGGATTTCGCGCGCCGTAACGCTGTTGCCGCGCGCCTGGCCGGGATCGGACACTTTGAACATCCCGGTCATGAAGTCGGTGATGCGAGCGGCGCGATCTCGTTCGCGGTTAGCGCGATCTCGTTCGCGCGTGATTCGGTGCAGCTGTACAGCTTGTAAAACGGAAAAAATTCCCAATAGCAGTACCAATCCAGCGGCTACGCCCACAGCCACACGGTGCCGCCGCATGTACTTGCTCAACCGGTAACCGGCGCTTGCCGGACGAGCCACTACTGCTTCATGGTCCAGATAACGCTGAACGTCAGCGGCTAGTTCGAAAGCTGCTCCGTACCGGCGGTCGCGATCTTTTTCCAGCGCCTTCATCGTGATCCAATCGAGATCGCCGCGTAGTTGTTTTACTAGTTGCTCAGGCTCGGTATCGCGCGCTTCAGCCGTTGTGGTTGCCGTGTCCTTATCACTGCTGACTTTCGCGCTGGGGCGTGGCGGTTCTTCCTCGCGTAATCTTCTCAGCAACTCGTCGATTGATGGCTTCTGTTTCTGCTTGGTCTGGAACGGTTGCAATCCAGCAAGCAATACATAGAGAACGACCCCCAGAGAGTAAACGTCGGTGCGCGTATCGATGTCATGCACACCGGGATCCACCTGTTCCGGGCTCATGTACCCTGGCGTTCCAACAAAGTTTCCTAGCTGAGTAAATATGGTCTCTCCCGAAACGGTAGGCGTAGTCGCCTTGGCCAGTCCGAAGTCGATGATTCGGGGCATTGGTTTGCCATCCACTTCGAGCACAAGAATGTTTGCCGGTTTCAAATCGCGATGAATGATAGCTTTCTGGTGCGCGTGCTGCACGCCCACGCAGGCCTGGATGAAGAGTTCGAGCCGATCCCCGATCTTTAGCTTCTTCCGATCGCAATATTCTGTGATCGGCAGACCGGGTACGTACTCCATCACGAAGTAGGGTTGGCCTTGTGGCGTCGTGCCAGCCTCAAACACCTTGGCAATCGCGGGATGATCCATGATCGCCAGCGATTGGCGCTCCGATTGGAAGCGTTGCACAACCGCCTCGTCATACATTCCGGCCTTAATCAGCTTGAGGGCGACTTGCCGTCGCACGGGAGAAGTTTGATCCGCCAGCCAGACTTGTCCCATGCCGCCTTCACCAAGCTTGCGGACGAGTTGAAAACGCTCGGCAAAGATCTGGCCGAGTTGCAGGACACTCGCAGAGTTGGCTGGTTCGTCTGGCAGCGACTGCATAAAACTTGAGCGGACATCGTCGCCGGCCAATAGAAGCGATTCGACTTCAGTGCGCAGGGCGGGGTCGGACGAGCAGGCCTGATCGAGGAAGCGGGTGCGCTCCTCCGGGGCAAGCGACAGAGCTTGGTGCACCAGTTCTTTGATTTGCTCCCAGGGGTGGATAGTCATTGCTCAATGGCTCATGACTCAATCGGTCACTGCTCGGTAGTCATAGTATGGTAGTCATGGCTCCGAAATCATAGCTCTGCCGTCCTGCTCATTTGGCGATGTAGCCAGATGCGAGCGGTGGCCCAATCGCGGTCTACTGTGGCGCGCGAGAGTCCCAACACTTGGGATATCTCGGGAGCCGATAAGCCACCGAAGAACTTCATTTCCACGATCTTTGCCTGGCGTTCGTCGATGCGAGACAGCTCGTCGAGGGCATCGTCCAAAGCCAGGAGTTCTGCATCTCCGTTGACGGGTAGAGCGTCCAGATACTCGAAGGCTATCCTGCATCCCCCGTCACGTTTTGATGCCCGGCGTTCGCGCGCGTAATCCACCAGGACTTGCCGCATGAGCCGCGAAGCGATAGCTACGAAATGCGCACGGTTTTGCAACTCCGGCGGCTCGCCTCCCAGCAATCTGAGGTATACCTCATGAACCAGGGCTGTGCTCTGCAGGGTGTGATCCGGTCGTTCAGATTGGAGATGGTAGTGAGCGAGACGCCGCAACTCCTTGTACACCATGGGCACTAGAGCAGCCAGGGCTTTTTCGTCGCCCTGTGTCCAGTGCTGCAAAAGTTCCGTGAACTGGCCGGAATGACCTTCGGTCATGCGTGCCTTGGTCCCCTTTTCCGACTAGGCCAACAGCATATTCGTTGACTTGACGGTCGTCAATCGGCTTTGATTCCTGGTAGTGTCCTAATAGTGCGTTGCTAGGGTTTATTGAGGCTGGGGATCGGGCGGCAAAAGTCGCGTTATGAAGGCTAAGTCTGTCGCCATACCTACGGCTGCGCTTATCTGAGCGGGGTCTGTGCTAAAGAGGGGTAACCCAAATAATTCGGCCTTGTGTTGACTATTGCGATCTTGACGGATGGCTAATCCGTGAGGAAGTTCGTGAACTGCTGATACCAGCAGTTCACCGATGCCAGAGTTTTCTCTTAGCTCATCAATGGCACTCTGGGGAGTAAGTCCGAGAGAAATTTCCGCTTCCGGAATAGGAAATTTCTCGGAAGCGGGACGCAGCATAAATGCTCTGAAAGTTACTTGGCCGCGCTTCACCCAACTTGGGTTACTCATGGCGCGATAAACTTTTCGCTCATTGGGAATCAGTGCGACATTTGCCATTAGGCATCTAGCCACCCAAGCCAGTAGGCCAGTCGTGACGGGGAGGCTGGTTCTATATTGAAGACACTCGGAACACCCTGGACTCGCTCATAATGATGAATCAGTGGAGCACGATCCGCAAAGCACATCGCAACTACTTGTTTCTGGCCTTTGTTCCAGCTCAGATGAATCTCGCCGTAAAATAGATCGATGGCAGGATCGCCCAATAGGCAAAATGGGGTCGCTTCCGCAATCAGGTCGATGGCGCAGCTTATGGTTTCGGGGGCCGGACTCGGAACATCTTCGTCGCTGTTGCTTTTTACATTGCCGATATTCCGTATGGAATCCGCCAACAAAACAGCGTGCCATCGGTATATATCAACCGGTCGGTGGGACGCCGTAGCAGCCTCAATGGGTTGTAGATTCATTTTTGGCGTTTGCCTTTTCTGCCGCAGCGGCAGCAGTTTCTTTAAATTTCTTTATGACATCAATTCGTTCTTGGAGCCAGCTAATCACAACACTCGCCGTCTCGATGCTCATCACAGCTCCAACTTCAACCTCCCGAACAATGCCTTTCTTGCCAATTCTGTCGTCTATGCGTTCAGGCCCGATTTGCCCAGCTTCCGTTATGTCGTGAACCATGATCTGGGGAATGGCTGAACGTTCGCTATATAAGCCCAAAAAAATTAGGCCATTCGGGGTAGGTCCGCCGACGATGCCGTCCGCATGCAGAACGCGGAATTGGCTGCTCTTGATGTAGTGGTACTGCACTCCGGCGGGGCGTTCTTCAGGCATGGTATCTAGCTCGATCTAAATAATCCTCGCGGTTAACCCCTAAATACCGCAAGGCTTTATAGCACCAAGGGGCATTACCGAGGTACTCGGTAATTTCCACAATATATATGTGGAAAACACGGAAGTCAATGATTTTAATGGAGTTGCCGCATTTTAGTGCACTTTCGTGTTTTATGCGCCTATGCAAGTAATTCTTTGATGCTCCAAACGTGGCTTGCGATTCCGGCTTCCATCCCAGGCGTTACGCGCAGGGTCTTGTGGACGCGACAGAAGTTGTACCATGCAAAATGCAAGCCCACAGCCGCTTTCAGGTTATCGGCCTTCTTGCTGAAAGCATTAGTTAATCGAGTCAGTCTCCGCATCTGCATCCGCATCGTGAGGTTCTGCCGTTCGATGTAGGACGTGCTGATGTGGGCAGGATCGGGATTCCCTCTGCGTACCTTGGATATAACCTCCTTGATTGGGCTTGGGGAGTACCTCGCATCCGGGGTGTCGAACTGTCCGTAGTCCCCGAATAGCTTTGTGAGTTGTGCAAAATCAACTTCGCTTCCGAAGGCTTCTACAACTGCGTGTCTGTAGTGATTCAATCCATCGGTTGTTACCTGAATCCTCTCCTTGCCGGACATGCGGTTGTAGACGTTCCATGTGAATTCCTGAGTGTGTCCTAGTGAGCGCTTGCTGATGGAATGAGACACGGCTAGTTTTGTGTCCGGGCACATTGCTACGAAGATCCAATTAGAGCCGAACTCGGTGGGATCGTCTTTCTTGACGTGGCGTTGCTTCTTTTGCACGAAGCACCACAGCTCATCCATTTGCAGGCGCTTGCAATTCAGGTTTTGCAGCTTGGAATCTAACAGGGCTTGGCAGCGAGTTCCCGCCAGTGTGAGCAGGTTCAGAATCGTATCGCGGTGAACCTGGGTCACGCGCTCGATAGATCGGATGGACATTCCCTCGACTAGCAGCTTGAGGATCGCTTCTGCCTTCTCTACAGGCAGCCGCATGTCATCCAAGGGCCGTGTGTGCTCGGCTGTGAAGGTCTTGCGGCATTGTGAGCAGCGGAAGCGTTGAAGGCCGTTACGATGCTTCCCAAAACGATTGCAGGCTATTTGGCAGTTGTGGCAGGTCACTGTGAAATCTCCTTGAGTTCACAGCGCGTTTGCCGGATAATGAATTTGCGAGTCTCATTGCGGCTTCGGCTGTGATGGATTCTGGCCCTGATACCGCTTCAACGGTGTCGGGGCTTTTTACTGCTCGGATTACTTTATGCTTGCATAGCAAGCATGTCAATATAATTCTCATGCTTGCTGTAAAAATATTTGACATATGCTTTCTGTCCATGCTACTGTAAGCATCGAGGTGGCGTATGGTCGAACAAGATGCGTCGGATCAGTCTCTGGGTGGTAAGGCTCGGGCAGCAAAACTGTCCAAAGAAGATCGGAGCGCCATAGCTTCCGCTGCGGCAGAAGCCAGATGGAGTAAATCCGCCAAGGAGCGTGTGCACGTTCCCAAGGCTGATTTCGGCTCTCCTGATCGGCCCTTACGTATTGGTGATCTAGAAATACCCTGCTACGTCTTGGATGACGGTAGGAGCGTTGTAACGCAAGGCGGGATGCTGTCCGCGCTCAAGATGAGTCAAGGCACAGCGACAAAAGGCGGTGGTGATCGTCTGGCCAATTTTGCGAGCACTAAATCAATCAATCCCTTTGTTTCCGACAAGTTGCGCGACATGATCATGCAACCTATTAGATTCAAGTCCAAAGGACAGCTTGCCTATGGATACGAGGCGACGATTCTCCCGGAGCTTTGCGAGGCCGTTCTGTCTGCCCGTGATGCTGACAAGCTGAATTATCAGCAGGAACACATCGCAAAGCAATGCGACATTTTGGTTCGCGCCTTTGCGCGAGTGGGAATCATTGCTCTAGTCCATGAGGCCACTGGATATCAGGAGATACGAGATAGGGAAGCACTCCAAGAAATCCTGAAGCGTTACATCTCAGAGGAATTGCTCGTATGGGTAAAAACGTTCCCGATGGAGTTCTACAAGCAAGTGTTTAGACTCAAGGGATGGAATTGGAATGACGGGAAAATGTCTCCGATCATGGGAAACATCGTCAATGATCTGGTCTATGCACGATTGGCACCGGGAGTTTTGGAAGAACTGCGGAAACGTAATCCTGTCACCGAAAAGGGTTACCGGGAGCACAAGCATTTCCAGCACCTGACCTCTGACATTGGGAATCCGGCTTTGACGCGCCACTTACATGAGTTAATTGGCATGGCGCGTCCGTTTGCGCTGGGCGAGTGGGAGAGATACTACGATCTGGTCAATCGAACGTTCCCGAAGATCAATACAACTCTTTTGCTGCCGTTTGAGGCAGGCTCGAAATGACGGGCTGGCGGCCTTGCTATCCGAGGCCGCCACCACTTCAACGCAGTGTTAGGACACTACCTGATTCCTCCCTTTGCCTTGACTTCAATCGAAAGATTTCTTGTAAATGATGAGGCGTTTCGCTCGCGCTTTCCGCTTTTCTATACATAGCGCGGGATTGAGCCCCCAATCCATCCCCCGCACGACTTACCGAGAAATCGATCCAGGAGATTCAAAATCAGGACGACAAACAATTCCAAAAGGAGCAAACGATGCTGATCCTTCTACACAAGTTGCGTTCTTTCTCGTTCGCATGCGCAATCGTATTTATTTCCGGGGTGGTGTTTACTGCGGCGGGCCAAAATGAAGCAGACTCTAATCCGTGCAAAGCACCGCAGTCCGCGGTGGCCCAGTTGTCCGCAGCTTCGTCCATGGAGGCTTCCCAACCGAGCACGACCCACGGCTTAACGCCGGTGGGCTGGGGGCAGATCGTTTACGACTCCAATCAGGGTGTCTGCTGGCTCGCCGATGCCAATTTGGCGGGAAACCCGATTGCCCGGCAGTTGTTGAATGTAACCGGAATTAACCCGGACGGCACCATGGATTACCCGACCGCGGTGAATTGGGTCAACGCGTTGAATAGTTACAACGGGAATCACGGCTACTTGAACCACACTCATTGGCAACTCCCCAGCAACCCGTTAGACGATGCCACCTGTTCTTCACTGAACCACGGCAACTTCGGCGTCTCCTGCACGGGCAACGGGCTTGGCAACCTCTATAGTGTAGGCTTGGCGAGCACATACCCGGACAGCATCAGCGCGAACTTCACTGACACGATCTGGCCCTTTGAGAACCTTCAACCCGGCCTCTACTGGACGGCGAACCCGGCTCCGACCGGCGGAGAAACCACCTTCTCCTTCAACACCGGCCTTAACGGAGCCAACACCACCAAGTACAATTATTTACATGTGCTGGCCTTGACGCACGGCGCAATCGGCACACCTCCCACCGGCACAGGTGTCCTGCCCTACACGACGGGTCCGGCCGCGGGCTTAGCCGTGTACGACACGGCCACCGGCTTCTCCTGGACCCTCAACGCAAATCTGGCCGCCGTCGATACCTTCGGCGTGACCGGAACCACCACCATTTTTCCGAAAAAAAAGTGCGATACTTCGCAAGTCAACTGCACCACCTACACCGTGCCGAAGATTAATTCCGATGGAGCCATGCTGTACTCTGAAACCGCTTCGTGGCTCGCGGGAATGAATGCCACCCCCGCTTACGCCGGAGCGACCACGCCTTGGGAAATGCCCCTGCTTGCTGAGATCAAGAAGCTCAACAAACACCTGGGCCTCCAGCCCGGCAACCCAGCGCTCACTGCGGACGGTTCCGTCGGCCCTTTCCTCAACCTTCAACCCGGATTCTACTGGCAGTGCGAGCGCGATTCCGGCCTGACCAGCCAGTCTCCCTGCGATCTCAGCCTCTTTCCCGTGCCCGATTACATGTACAGTTTCAATTTCGCAGAGGGCTTCGAAAACACCGACAAGCTCAACAAACAGTTCTACGTGATGGTCTACTATCCCGTCCCGGATTGAGAGTGCAATGGAGGGCTCACCCAGCCTATCCTTTATCTCAACTCCGCGCGGTAGCGATGTGCGCCAGAACTCCTTTGGAGGACATCAATGAAGACGATGAACACTTTTTGCCTGGGGTAGCCGTTGCTCTAATTGCGGTAGGGTTACTCGTGTTACCCCGCAGGCAGCCGGCAGCAATCAGTTCGGTCGAAGGCAAGATTGGCGGAGCCAAACGACAATTCGTAATCAGCGGTTCGATTGCGCACGTCGGCTCCATCTCTTATCAAGCGTATCCTCGCGAAAAAATCGGGGAGACGATCTAGCCTGGACCATTCACCCCGCTTAGAAACCCACCCAGGTGCCCGGTGAAAGCAACTGCCAGCGCAGCTACGATTTCCAGGAAAAAGCGATAACGGAGAAGCGAAGTGCCCGGATTGCGCCGCGCTCGGATGTGGATCCAAGCGACCACACAGATAAGTACGCCGGAGACGGATCCAAGGACGAGGTGGAGGAGCAAGACTCCTCGCAGCCTTTGCCCCTCGAGCTGCCACTGCCAGGCCAGGAGTCCGGTCACCACCACAAGAGGAACCGAGACAGCAGCAGCCAGCAGATTGACGTACGCTGCCGCCGCGAGAGTCGCCCGTTTCGTCCAATGGGAGGCGAAGTCGAAAACAACTCCGGTTAAGAAAAGGGCGATCGGGAAATGGATCAAGACGACATGCTGAGCGTGTTTCGCCAATAACGCCGATCGGATATCAAATGGATTCATGAGAGCCCTCGGTTTACTGGACCACTATTTTGGCGGTCATCTTTGGGTGTATGGAACAAAAATAGGAATACGTACCCGGTTTGGTGGGCGTGAATGAAAACTTCTCGTCAGTGTCGAGCGTTTTGGACTTAAAAGCGTTGTCGCTGCTTACGACCGTATGAGGGATGTCATCGCCGTTTGTCCAGGTAATCTGCGTTCCCACTTTCACGGTTACTTCCATGGGCGTAAAGGTGAAGTTATCGATCTTTATTTCGGCGCTCTTTATTTGGGCGCCTGAGGAATTGGCTTCCGGCGAAGCTGCAACAGCCGTCTGCGTTATGGAAAAGATAACCACAGCAATGAACATGCATACCGCGATGTTGTAGATTCCAGAAGTTTTCTTCATTTGATTTCTCCCTTTCGATTTTTTGGTTCTGCTTTTGAATCTCCGCGAAATTACTCCAGTGTGAAATCGGTGACTCCGAGGGAGTGATGTTTCCGCACGTAATTCACTTCAGTCACTCCGAGTAAGCTGCGCAGTTGTTCAGCGGGCACTTTCATCGGACCCGGCGAAGGCGCCGCACCCGGTTTGGGTTGGGGAAAGGCAGTCGAAGTCGCCGTATGGAATGTCACATTGCCTTCCACTTTTTGCATGGTCTGATGAATGTGTCCGTTCAGAACCGTCACCGAGCCGAATCGTTTTAGGTATGCCAGGGCTTGTGCGCTATCATCCGTTCCCCAGCCCCACTCGGGATAAACCGCCCACAGTGGAATGTGCGCGAACACAATGATCGGCGTGCTCTTGGAGAGATGTTTAACGTCTTTTTCCATCCATTCCAACTGTTCCGCACCAAGGGTCCCCAAACCTCCAGCTTTAAGGTTCATCACATTGACCAGACCAATGAAATGCACGCCCTTCATGTCAAAGCTGTACCAGCCGGCACCTTGTGTGTTCCTGGCATAGCGTTCGCGATATTGCTTGCCGTCGTCGTCGAGCACGTCATGCTCTCCGGGGACAAAGAACACATTCTGCGGTTTGGCCGATTTGAGGATCTGATCGACATTGTCGAACTGCTCCGGCTTGGACAAATGGCTGATGTCTCCGGTGTGGAGCATGAACTCGGGTGCAACTGGCAGCGCGTTGATCTTGTCCACTGCAGCCTTTAACGTGGCCACTACGTCAGGATTTGCCGGCTTATTGAATCCCATGTGGCTGTCGCTGATCTGAATGAAACTCAGGTCGCCCTTACCGTGGTGTTTCAGGCTGAGAGGGTCGCTAAGGCTAAAAGACTTCAGCACTCCCCCCTGGACCACGCACAAAGCGCCCGTACCTGCCCAAGCCATGCACTTCAGGAATCCGCGACGGTCAATTCCGTCGTGGTTGTGATTCAGTTGGATCTCATCGCTCTGTTTCTCAGTCATTGTTGCCTCCAAATGAACCCCGTCGTCGGGATTCACTTTGTAGAACCGGAGGCTGCAGGATTTATTCCCTAATAAATATTTTTGTGTCGCGGGAATAAAATGCTGGTCCGCTCGTTTACTCTGGTGTGCGTGTCGGAAGATCACAAAGTGTCGGCGTCGTTCGAGGAGCTGGCGCTACCGCTCTTTGATCGGCTCTATAACTTTGCCCGCTGGCTGACACAAAATCGGGAGGAAGCCGAAGACCTAGTGCAAGAGACTTTTGCCAAGGCCTTAAAAGGTTTTACTTCTTTTCAGCAGGGCACCAATTTTCGCGCGTGGATTTACCGGATTCTGCGCAATACGTTCCTTACTTCGCGTGCCGGGCTGAAATCTGCAGCAACGGAGCCGTTGGATTTGGAGAGTAACGAAGATATCCTGCCCACCACCAGCAGTACGCCCGAGAGCATCCTGCTTAATCGTTTAGATCAGCAACTCCTGCAGCAGACTCTGGACCATCTGCCGATCCAGTATCGCGAAATACTGCTGCTCTGCGAGGTCGAGGAGATGTCGTATCAAGAACTCTCTTCCACGCTTGCGATCCCCATGGGCACCGTCATGTCACGTCTGTCGCGTGCTCGCAAGGCTTTGCGCGACACGGCGCGCACGTTGCAAAGGAGTTGAAGATGGCATGCGAACTTTGGGGTGAAAAACTCGACGCTTATCTGGACGGAGAGCTGGTTCCCGCCGAACAGCGCGCGTTGCATGAGCATCTTCGTGGCTGCGCCAGCTGTGCCGCTGATAGTCTCGAGCGGTTGCAGGCGAAACGCGCGATCCAGGCCGCAGGCCAGCGCTTTGTGCCTGACGCCGCCTTCCGCGCCCGAATGCTAAAGAATTTAGCGGCACCCACACCCGCGCGTAATTTTCGCTGGTTCCCCGCTCTGGCCGCGGTTGCCGCACTTCTGATCATCGGAACTTTATTTATCATGCAGAATCGCGACCGCACCCGTGCCCAGCACTTGATGAGTGAACTAACGGACCTGCATGTGGCAACCCTTGCCAGTGCCAACCCAGTGGATGTAATTTCCACCGACCGGCATACGGTGAAACCATGGTTCGCAGGTAAGATTCCCTTCACCTTCAATCTGCCCGAATTAGAAGGGACACCTTTTGTTCTCGTGGGAGGCAGAATCAGCTACCTCAATCAATCGCCGGGTGCAGAACTCATTTTCCGGGTACGCCAGCATCAGATCTCTGTGTTCATTTTTCAGGAGCGAGCGGTGGGCCCAACAACCGTCACTGAAACCGCCCAGACTGCACTCTCTTTCAACACTCGCAGTTGGAGTCACAACGGTCTGTCCTATTTCGTGATCGGCGATGCCAGCGCCGAGGACCTGGACAAGCTCGGAGACCTGCTCAAAGCTGTCGCCTGATAAGCTTTCTGTCCGCACCGTCAGGAGGGACGAATGCCAGTTCGTTGTGAACGCCGCGAGTTTCTGGCCGGCATGGGCGCTATGGCCGCCACGACTGCGCTCTCGTCGATTCCTTGCCTTGCGGCACCTGCTGACACCGAAATTCACATCGGATACGCAGCCATCACCTGGGGCGGAAACGACCGGCAAGCCATCGTAGACATTGCTACGCTGGGCTACCATGGGATTCAACTGCGCGCCAACTGCATCCAGGAGTTTCACGACCCTGCGGAACTGCGCGATCTGCTGGGGAAACATGAACTGAAATTCGTTGCACTCTCCAGTGGTAACCTGCGCATTGATCCGGCGGTCGAATCTGAAGAACTTGCCAAACACGTCGCCAATGCAAAATTCCTGCGTGATGCCGGAGGGCTTTATCTACAGGTGATTGACGAACGTCCAAAAGGCCGCATGGCTTCCGAGGACGACTATAAGCGGTTGGGACAGCTGCTTACGGAACTGGGAAAACGCACTGCCGACATGGGGATTTCGTTGGGATATCACAACCACATGGGTTCACTCGGAGAGCATCCGGAAGAAATTGAACAGATCATGCAGGCGGTTGATCCGCGCTATGCCAAGTTGGAATTGGATGTGGCCCATTATTTTCAAGGCGGTGGCGATCCTTCGAAAACAATCGAGAAATATCGAGATCGGTTACTCTTCCTTCATATCAAAGATGTGGAAAAACTCTCCGGCAAAATCGGCGCGAAAACTTATCGTTTTGTGGAACTGGGGCAGGGGCAGGTCGATATTCCGGGGGTGTTCGACGCACTTCGCGAAGTGGGATTCCGGGGTTGGGCAATCGTCGAGCTTGACGATGTAACCGACAGGACCCGCACCCCTAAAGAATCGGCCGCGATCAATAAGAAATATCTTGAAGAGAAACTTAAGTTCACGATATGAAGTAGTCGTTCATCATAAACAGGAGATTCTAGAATTGATCAACCACGAGGAGCACGGATGAAGATTAAAGACGCCAAGGTTTTCACCTGCTCTCCGGGGAGAAATTTCGTAACCCTCAAGATCTACACCGACGAAGGCATTTATGGCCTCGGGGATGGCACGTTGAACGGACGCGAGCTGGCCGTAGCCAGTTATCTCACTGATCATGTGATCCCCTGCATCCTCGGCCGCGATCCATTTCAGACGGAAGACATCTGGCAATATCTTTATCGCGGAGCGTATTGGCGGAAGGGGCCAGTAACCATGAGCGCCATCGCTGCCGTTGACATGGCGCTATGGGACATCAAAGGCAAAGCGCTCAACACACCTCTTTACAACCTTCTAGGCGGCAAAAGCCGCACCGGCGTAATGGTTTACGGACACGCGAATGGCCGCGACATTCAAGAAACGACGGACGAAGTTGGCAAATATGTCGCCCAGGGATATCTGGCGGTGCGCGCGCAATCCGGCGTGCCCGGGCTGCCCAGCACCTACGGTGTCTCTAAAGACAAAATGGCTTATGAGCCGGCGGAGAAAGGCCTGCCGCCGGAGAATGTGTGGTCGTCCGAAAAATATCTCAACCATGTTCCCAGGCTGTTTGAAGCATTACGAGTGAAGTATGGCGATGACATTCATTTGCTACATGACTCGCACCACCGGCTTGACGCCCATTCAGGCGGCTCGACTGGGAAAAGAGCTGGAACCATATCATCTTTTCTGGCTGGAAGACGCGGTAGCGGCGGAACTGCAGGAAGGGTTCCGTATCATCCGCCAGCACACGACTACGCCGCTTGCAGTGGGCGAAATCTTCGACACAGTTTGGGATGCGAATACTCTGATCAGCGAGCAGTTGATTGATTACCTGCGCATGACCGTGGTCCGAAGCGGAGGCATCACGCCGCTGAAGAAAATTGCCGCCTTCGCCGATATGTATCATGTGCAAACCGGATGCCACGGCGCTACCGATCTTTCGCCTGTAACCATGGGCGCGGCCCTTCACTTCGACATTTCGGTCAACAATTTTGGAATTCAGGAATACATGCGGCATACCAAGGAAACCGACGAGGTCTTCCCCCATGCTTATTCTTTCAAGGACGGATATTTGCATCCCGGAGACAAGCCGGGGCATGGCGTGGATTTCGATGAGAAATTGGCTGCCACATTTCCGTACGAACGCGCGTACTTGCCGGTGAACCGCAAACTCGATGGGACAATGTGGAACTGGTAAGCCTTGTACAGATCAGTCCGGCAGAGGAAGGACATCCCGATGTCAGAAAATTCACGGCGTGACTTCATCAAGCAGGCAGCTTTGGGGACGGCAGCTTTTCTCGCCTATCCAAGTTCAAAAGTTCTCGGCGCCAATGATCGAATCCGCATTGGCATGATCGGCGTAGGCGGCCGTGGGCAGGCTTTACTGGGGGAAGTTCTGAAAGTTCCCAATGTCCAACTGGTGGCGATGGCCGATGTCTACAGCAGGAGGCACGACGAAGCCAGGAAATTGGCGCCAGGGATTCAAACCCTGAACGATCACCGCCGCCTGCTAGATATGAAAGACCTCGACGGCGTGATTGTGGCCAGTCCACTGCATATTCACGCCCGTCATTTTCTCGATACGCTCGCCGCGGGCAAAGATCTCTATTCGGAAAAGACCATGACCTGGTCGATCCCCGAAGCCGAGCAATGCCTGGCAGCGGCGAAACAATCCGATCGGGTGGTGCAAATTGGCTTGCAGCATGAGAGTTCCGGTGCGCTGGCGGATGCGAAAAAATGGATCAAAGACGGGATCGTCGGAAAAGTTACGCAGGTTGAGTCGTGGATGAGCCGCAACACGCCTCACGGTAAAGGCCAATGGGTACGTACCGTGCCCTCGGACTGCACTGCGCAAAATGTCAACTGGAGCGCATTTCTCAACGGACGTCCCGAACAGCCATTTGATCCCTACAAGTTCATCAACTGGCGCTTGTACTGGGAGTTTTCGGGCGGGAACATAACCGAGAATATGGTGCATCAGATCGCCTGGATCATGAGCGCTCTCGATTTGCCGGTGCCGAGCGCAGCCTACATGTCGGGCGGGGTGTTCTCGGAGAAAGACGGACGCCAGGTGCCAGACACCATCGCCGTGACCCTCGATTTTCCCAATGATTCCGTCGTTACTTGGCAGTCCACTTTCAGCAACAGTCACTTCGGCTTGGGCGAACGCATTCTCGGCAGCGACGGCACGATCGAACACACAGAAGGTGTGACGGATATGGTAGGAGGCGAATCCGAAGAAGTCACTCTCTACTATCCGGAAAAGACCAACCGGCCAAATGGGACAGCACTGGCCGGAAAAACCCACGACCAGGACCACATGGCGAACTGGATTGACTGCATGCGCACTCGAAGGACCCCGAATGCGTCGGTGGACATCGGCTATCGTTCTGCAGTTGCTGCCCACATGGCGAACCTATCCTATCGGCAGAAACAACGCATTACTTTTGAGTTGGCAAAGTCTGTTCAACCCGAGTTCTAGAGTATTACAAACTACTTAACCGAATCGCAATGATGTGCAAACAAATGCGACAGCCAACTAAAACGTTTCATCAGACCAATTTTTACAAATTGCGTCACGGATGTGCGCTACAATTCTTCCACCCTCGCGCTTCGCGCGCTCGTTATCGGGCAATTCGAGGCCAGGCTCGCGGACAGATTCCCAGGAGACCCTAGTAATGGATGTTCACCGGCGGTTCTCAGCAAGCTTAGTAGTTTTTTTATTGGTTGCACTCATATCGGAGGGCATCCAACAGGCACACGCACAGCAGCTTACCAAGAGAGTAGTGGCCGACTACGTTTCGGGCAGTAAATATCTGGATCCGCCTTACTCCTACGGCGCGGCGCAAATTCCATACGACAAGCTAACCCACATCATTCACGCCGGGGTCCCCTTTGGGGCAGACGGTTCTCTTTCCGTGCCGGGAGGATTCATAGAACCTGCTCTGATCAGCAACGCCCACGCAGCCGGCGTGAAAGTCATGCTCTTAATCGGCGGGGACGTGCCGGCGCTCGAGAATAATCGCGCCCTTCTGAACACTGTCGTGGCAAATGTCCAGACATTTGTGATGGCGAATGGATACGACGGTGTTGATCTCGATTGGGAATATCCCGAAACTCCCGCCGACCGGCGCGTGATGGTCGAGCTGATGACAGCCCTCCGGGTGGCGCTCCCCAGCCCGACCTACAGCCTTTCCATCGATGCGGCTCCCTGGGGCGGATACGGATATGACCTCGACCACCTTAAAACGGTACTCGACTTTTTCAATGTCATGATGTACGACTGTGCCGGGCCATGGACAGACGATGCACAGCTGAATTCACCGATCTACTGGGATTGGCATGATCCCGAGCCTTGGGAATGCAATCCGGGCGGCAGCGTCGAAGGCGCAGCTGACATCTTTCTGAAGCATGTTCCTCCCGCTCAGCTCAACATGGGGACACCCTTTTACGGCTATGTCTACCATAGGGTGAGCCAGCTCTTTGAATCATGTCCCAACATCGGACATACTTCCGACCAGGCTGCGACAGCCTGGTTGACGCCCAGGTTTATGGCCGATTCATGAAGCAGCGAATCAACCAGAGAGGCTGGCAGACTTTCTACGATCCAGTTTCGTGGGTGCCTTACATGCTGAGGGCGGATGGTGGCCCGGGCTTCATCACTTACGATGATTCGTTCTCTACATTCACTCGCGTTTCTTATGCGGACTGGACGCGCGGATTAGGCGGAAGCTTTATGTGGTCGTTGGACGCAGATTACGATGGCAAGTCGCAAGACCTGTTGGATGCGATGTACAAGGCCAGTCTTCCACCCGCGAACTAACAACAAGCAGCCAAATTCACAGTTATAAAAAACTCCTGGCCAATCGGGCCAGGAGTTTTTCAATTTCCAGCACCGAGAACTTCGCGGCTCATGTTGGCCAGTTCCCGGTTCCTGGGCCCGAGCACATGGCAAAATAATCAGAAAAGTACATAAACAAAAACAATTAAATATTCGTTTGCGAAATTCCGACTTCATGCGAGGGACTCGCAAAAAAGTAGCGACGAACTATAGCACTGCTGCTCTCGGTTTATCTCCGAACGTCTATAGCTTACAAACCCAAGTGAGGGCGAGCGCCACGACGACGCAATCGGCTACTCCAACGGCAAGCACAAACGCGAATCCACCTTGTGCAACCTTTGGTTGTATGGCAATGACTAGAGGTACCTGGGCCAGTATCAGTAGCAATACCGTGATCCAGAACCGGCTCTGATTCCAGAACTCCCGAGATTGGCGAAGAAGAACAGGAACAGCTATAGCAGTCGCAGCCATAGCGACCGGCTCCCCCCAACCGCCCAGCGCGTGGTCAAAGAAGCCAACCAGCAAAGCTAGAGACAGAAGGGTTGCCTTCACTGGCCAACTCATCCCCGGCTTGCCCTTCTCGTATGGGCTCTCCGGGTGAGGATTGTCGTTCCTGTGACTCAAGCGATTATTTATCCCTTGTCATAGCGCGCTAGTCGACCCAATGTTTTGTCGCTACCGATCATTGTCCGGTAGCTGTATAGAATTTCCAATTGTAATCGCTGGTTTTGTTTGTTCTCTTTCTGCACCACAACCGCTGCACGTTGCCGGGAAAGACTCTGGCACTATTTTCCTATTGCCAAGCGCAAACCCACTTCCCGATAATCTTGGTAAGATAGTCATACACTCGTGTATCGATACAGTCGCATAGATTTACTTCGTATTCTTCGGCTCACGGCGCGTCAGTTGTCGGCCTGGGAAAAGGCCGAGCTGGTAGCCGCTGCGGAGACCTATTCGTTTTTTGATCTCCTGCAAATCAAAAAAGTTCGAGACCTCTGTGCCCGCAAAGTGCGCCCGGCGGTCATCCGGCAATCGCTCGACGCCATGCAAAAACAGGTGGCGGGCATGGAAAACCCGCTGCTCGAAGCCAGTTCTTTTACCACCGGACGCCGCGTAGCTTTTCGTCACGAAGGCCGAGTGGTCGAGCCCATTGCAGGCCAGTTTATGTTCGATTTCTATCCGGGAGAGAAAGTCGTGACCAGCACACCCATCTCGCTTCCGCGCCCGGAGCACGAGTCGGACGACGTCAGCGAACTCTTCGCCCGTGGCATTGCGCAGGAAGAGGATCCGGGCAGCCAGATCCAGGCGATTGCGACCTATGAACGCGTGCTGGAATTGGATCCTGATCATGCCGCCGCGCACATCAATCTGGGAACGCTTTATTACAATCGCCAGGATTATGGTGGCGCGGAAGAACACTACCGCCGCGCCATTGAAATTGATTCACGCTACTCACTGGCCTATTTCGATCTGGGCAATGTGCTCGATGAAACCGGACGCGTAGCAGAAGCCATCCAGACGTACCACACCGCGTTGCAACTCGCACCGACCTATGCCGACGCCCACTACAACCTGGCCCTGGCCTACGAAAAGATCAAAGAACCCCGCAAAGCTCTCCGCCACTGGCGCGCGTATGTAAAGCTGGACACCACCGGCCCCTGGGCGGTCCACGCCCGCAATCAGATCCAGCGCATCTTGCAAACGGACGGGCTGAAGCTGGTGCAAGGCGGTAAGCAGTAGCCGTTTCTTTTCAGACTTCTTCAACTCCACGTCTTTCCCGGTGCTAAACTTCTAAGTTCGACTTCCCTGCTGAAGGTGCTTCATGCCCGAGACCACTCTACAAGCTCCATCGCCCAGTCCGCTGACCAACTTCACGGAAGACGAAATCCTTTTCCGTGACAACATTCGCCAGTTTGCCGACGAGAAACTTCGTCCGCTGGTGAAGGAAATGGACGAAAAAGGCGTCTTCGATAAAGAACTTATCCACCAGTTTTTTCAGCTGGGGCTGATGGGCATCGAAATTCCCGAGCAATACGGGGGCGGCGCCGGCAAGTTCTTCGAAGCCATTCTTGCTGTCGAGGAAATGTCACGCGTGGACGCTTCCGCAGGCGTAATCGTGGATGTGCAAAACACCCTGGTCATCAACGCATTGGTGCGCTGGGCATCCGAAGAGCAAAAGAAACGCTATCTGCCTCGCATGGCCACCAACACCTGCGGCGCCTATGCCCTAAGTGAAGCCGGATCGGGCTCCGACGCTTTCGCATTGCAGACCAAAGCTGACATTGAAGGGCAGCGACTACGTTCTAAACGGACGCAAGCTGTGGATCACCAATGCCAAGGAAGCCGGACTCTTCATCCTGTTCGCCACCGTCGATCCGGCTGCCGGATACAAAGGCATCACCGCATTCCTCATTGAAAAAGACTTCCCCGGATTTACCGTCGGCAAAAAAGAAGACAAGCTGGGGATTCGCGCTTCATCCACCTGCGAATTGATTCTCGAGGATTGCCGCGTACCAAAAGAGAATGTGCTCGGCGAGGTAGGCAAAGGCTACAAAATCGCCATTGAGACTTTGAACGAAGGCCGCATCGGTATTGGGGCGCAGATGGTGGGAGTCGCACGTGGGGCATGGGAATACGCAGCGAAATATGCTCAGGAACGCAAACAATTCGGCAAAGCACTGACGGAATTTCAGGGCATCCAATTCCAGATCGCGCAAATGGCCACCGAGATCGAAGCTGCTCGCCTGATGGTCTATAACGCCGCCCGTATGAAAGACGCCGGCGTACCTTTCGTGAAAGAAGCCGCCATGACCAAGCTGTTCAGTTCCCAGGTGGCGGAACGCGTGACTTCGCTCGCCATCGAAATCTACGGCGGTTATGGCTTCACCAAAGATTATCCGGTCGAAAAGTATTGGCGCGATGCCAAAATCGGCAAGATTTACGAAGGCACATCCAACATGCAATTGGCGACGATTGCCAAGCTGGTGCTGGGCAGCAAATAGCGGCTCAAGGCTGCGCACAAGACCCCCAACCCCGCACTGCTAGCCGCTTCCAGGGATCAAGTCACTCCAGTAACATCAGGCTAGTTACCAATAATGTGCAGCAACTTGCTACCTGTCATCTTTAGCACATCCGTCAAAACTCTACCTAAGCTCAATATTTGCAACAAATTAAGAAGATATCCCCGGCTGGCGTTCCAACTGCATTTCCCACTATGCCCGCGGCTCTGGGGCTTGGATCGGGGTGCCACTTGCTGAGCGTGACCACCGAAAGCGTAGTCATCGTCCCAAAGAAGCATGCCATGCTTCCTTACCTTGTCGTGCTCTTCCTCATCTCTTACGGCTTGATGGCCCTTCTGGTCGTGGAGCAGGGGCGCACAATCGACACCCAACGCTACTTGATCCGGGACCTGTTTACCGACAGTTCCCAGTTGAATTTCATGAAGAGTAGTGCCCTGCAGAAGCACAATGCCGCTGTGCAGGGGAAAGCTCCGTCATCCCAGGCTTCTCCGCAAGACAACACCAAACACGGCCAGGCGGCTGGCAAACTTCGGAAATCAATTCCGCAGAAACCGCCGACCGCTGCTTCCGACTCGTCTGACTCACGTCGGACAGTAGTCACGATTTAGATCTGCATCTCGAGATCTGGATCCAGGTCAAGGTCAGGTAGGTTATGAACGGTCTGTCGAGCATATTTTTGTTGCTGTCTCTCCCCGGCGCTCACTTCGCCCCTCCAGCGAAGCCGCCAGTGGAAACAAAAATCGTACAGCGCTCTCATAAAGGCGGACAGTGGTATTTTGCAGAAACCGGCCACGCCGTTTATTGCTATGGTCCGGTCATGTTCGTGACGACCTCAACCGGTGACTTGCAGCGTGTCGCCACTTTCTGCCAGAACGACCAAGCCATCGTCCCGCTCAAAGAATAGCTCTTTCCTCTAGTACACACCTCACCACATGTCATCCCGAAGATCCGGCGGTTTTCAGCCGGGCGAGGGATCTTGCGCGCATCTCTCCTGAATTTCGACTCTCGGTCACCTCTCCGGTTTGACTGTCACAAGAATCTCTCCTACTATCGGCAGCATGAATTCCAAGGCTTCCTGTCGATGATCGGAAAGAGTGTTTCTCATTACAGGATTATTGAGAAGCTCGGCGGCGGCGGAATGGGCGTCGTTTACAAAGCCGAAGACACCACGCTGGGCCGCTTCGTCGCACTGAAATTTCTTCCCGAAGATGTCTCCAAGGATCCCCAGGCTTTGGAACGTTTTCGTCGCGAGGCGCGGGCTGCGTCGGCGCTGAATCATCCCAACATTTGCACCATTCACGAGATTGATGAGCAAAGCGGCGAAGCCTTCATTGTCATGGAGTATCTGGAAGGCCAGACCCTCAAGCATCGCATTGCCGGACGTCCCATTGACACTGAGACGCTTTTAAACCTGGCCATTGAGATCGCCGATGGTTTGGACGCCGCCCACTCCAAAGGCATCATTCATCGCGATATCAAACCCGCAAATATCTTTGTAACCAAGCGCGGCCAGGCCAAAGTGCTGGACTTCGGATTGGCCAAGCTTGCCCCGGAACGCATCACCGATGGCGCCATGCTGACCGCGACCAGTGGCGGCATGATGACCAGCCCAGGCTCTACCGTCGGGACTGTGGCCTATATGTCGCCCGAGCAGGTTCGCGCCGAGGATTTGGATCAACGCACCGACCTATTCTCCTTCGGCACCGTGCTCTATGAAATGGCTACCGGAAACGTTGCGTTTTCAGGTAGCAGTACCGGAGTAATGTCGGAAGCTATTCTGAATCGCACGCCGCCGCTACCTTCGACTCTGAATCCGTCCATTCCGCCCAAGCTCGAAGAGTTGATCCTTAAATCGATAGAGAAAGACCGCGAGTTCCGCTACCAGACCGCCGCCGAGCTTCGCGGAGATCTCAAGCGTATCAAACGCAATCTGGATACATCGCGCGTGCGTGAAGCCGTGAATGCCGGCTCCGCCTCGGGAGTCATACCTACCATAGCCCAAACTGATAAGGGCATTACTTCGCGGCGGGGCGGGCCCCTGCTGGCTGGTATCGCAGTTGCCATAGCTTTGCTCGCCGGAATCGCCGCAGGAGTCTTTTTCTTCCACCGTCCCGTCGAGGCTTCACAGCCAACCTACCATCCCCTCGCATTTCGCCGCGGGATTGTGCGCTCCGCGCGGTTTGCGCCGGACGGCAAGACCATCATCTATAGCGCCGCCTGGGAGGGCAAGTCTCTGGAGCTGTTCACCACTCGCCCGGAAAGCCCCCAGTCACAGCAATTGCAGCCATCGGGAGCAGACATTCTGGCCATTTCCCCCACCGGAGAAATGGCGCTTTCGCTGGCCAGCCGTCCTAAAGAGGGATTCATTTATTCCGGCACTCTCGCACGTGTGCCTTTGGTCGGAGGAGCACCGCGGGAAATCCTGGAAAATGTCGAGTGGGCCGACTGGTCTCCCGATGGAAACAATCTCGCGATCGTACGCGATGTCGATGGACGCGGACAGCTAGAATTCCCCATCACCAAAGTTCTTTACCAGGCCGACGGATGGATCGGCCATCCCCGGGTTTCGCCCAAGGGAGACTTGGTCGCGTTCCTCGACCATCCCCAGCGGAGGGATGATGGCGGTTCGGTCGCAACCGTCGATTTGGCAGGAAAGAAAACGATCCTCTCCACCGGGTGGGACAGCATTCAAGGGCTGGCATGGTCACCCGCAGGCGATGAAATCTGGTTCACTGCTACCCGCACCGGCGGCGACCGTTCCCTATTCGCCGTCAATCTCTCAGGGACAGTGCGGCTTCTGGCACGGGTCCCCGGAGAATTAACCCTGCTCGACGTCGGCCGGGATGGAAACGTTCTGCTGACTCGCGGCAACGACCGAGCAGGCCTGATCGGATTTGCTCCGGGCCAAACCAAAGAACAAGACTTGTCCTGGCTGGATTGGTCAACCCCAGGTGATTTGTCGGCAGACGGCAAAACGGTCCTTTTCTCGGAAGCCGGCGAAGGCGGAGGACCGAAATATGCCACCTACCTTCGCAACACCGATGGTTCTCCAGCCATTCGCCTTGGA
Source organism: Terriglobia bacterium (assembly GCA_963723765.1). Taxonomy (GTDB): domain Bacteria; phylum Acidobacteriota; class Terriglobia; order Terriglobales; family Acidobacteriaceae; genus DATBAX01. The sequence continues at coordinate 181,499 of CAVRSD010000005.1, forward strand.
GAAGGCACAGGCGCTGCATTATCGCCCGATGGGAAATGGGCTATCGGACGCCCTAACACTGTTCCGTCGCCGCTGGTTTTGATGCCGACTGGGGTTGGAGAGCTAAAGCCTCTCACCCAGGACTCAATCAACCACGTTGGCGTACGCTGGCTTCCTGACGGCAAGCGCTTCGTTTTTTGCGGAAATGAGCCAGAACACGGGCTGCGACTATTTGTCCAATCCCTCGCAGACAGTAAACCTAAGGCGATCAGCCCCGAAGGGGTTGGCGCACGATTCGTTCTCTCCCCGCGCGGAGACATCGTCGCGGGCATGGGCGCTGACCGCAAAGTTTACCTTTATCCCATCGAAGGCGGCGAACCGCGCCCGGTGCCGGGTATTGAAGCCAACGAGGTCCCAACCGGCTGGTCTTCGGATGGCCGCACTCTATTCGTACTTCGCTATGGAGAGCTTCCCGCCCGAGTGACCCAAGTCGATGTGGCAACAGGACAAAGAAAGCCTTGGAAGGACCTTGTCCCTGCCGATGCCGCCGGCATCGACACCATCAGCGGCATCCTGATGACGCCCGACGCCAAAGCCTATGTCTACTCCTATGTTCGCACTCTCTCGGATCTATATCTCGTCGAAGGATTGAAGTAGGCTTCCTACCTCGATCCACCCACGAAACCAAGGTCATCCCGAAGATCCGGCGCACTTCAGCCGGGCGAGGGATCTCGCGCGCATCTAAACTGATCTGAGCGACTCGTTCAAACGCTTTTTATCTGACCGGGCGTCGCCTTCAGGCATGCCGGCGAAAAACGGGAAGGGCCCGACTTATAGTCGGGCCGTCGCGCTCCCGAATTCAAACACGCGCTTCAGCGCCTGCGGTTAGCTGCCTGCACTCCCAATCCAAATCCTGTACATTTTATTCATGCCAAAATTCGAAAAACATATCTTCATCTGCGGCAACCAGCGTCCGCAGGGACATCCCCGAGGCAGCTGCGATCCTGAAGCCAAAGGCGAGTTACAGGTCAAATTCAAACAGAAGCTGGCCGAACACGGTATCCCCGGAACCAAAGTCCGAGCCAACAAATCTGGTTGTCTGGAACAGTGTGAGCACGGCCCGACAGTCGTCGTCTACCCCGAAGCAACCTGGTATGGCCACGTCACGCCCAATGATGTGGACGAAATCATCGAGTCGCATATTCTCGGCGGAAAGCCCGTCGCCAGGCTGGTGCTCCCAGACGCTTGCATTAACACCGCAACCTGCGAGCACAAACCGCGGAAAACTTAAGGAATCTCTGATTATTCCCGATTGCGTTCGGGTGGCCCATTCAAGCCCGGTGTTGGCTTGAGTGGGGCAGTTTCGGGAGTAATCCTAGTGGGGGCTGGCCCGCCCTTCGTTTTGGAAGCGCTCACAAACGCTTAATCAGACTTCCCTCCGTGGGCCTCTTCCAATCTGGTCCGCACTTCGGAAACCGGCAGGTCTTTCCAGAAGCGCGCAAAATTCTCGACTGTCGTAAGCGTCCGGCTGTGCATGCGGTCGATGTAAAGCGTTCCATGCAAATGATCGATCTCATGCTGCAATATCCGTGCATACCAGCCCGAGGCCTCAATTGTCTTTGAAGCGCCGTTTTCATCCAGACATTCGACTTTCACGCTGGCGTAACGCGGCACCACGGCCGAGAGTCCAGCAACGCTGAGACAGCCTTCGAAGAACTCAATCGGGCCCCCAGCCGACGCCACGATCGTGGGGTTAATCAGCACATGGAAAGGTACCGGCCTTCTTTCGCGCTCGACAAGCAATTCCGGAGCAACATTCGCCTGGTATTCCTCGCAATCTTCGATGACCGCTAGTTGAATCGGAAGGCCGATCTGCGGTGCCGCCAGCCCTACTCCGGGGGCATCATGCATAGTCTCGCGCATGTGCTCAATCAATTCATGAATTTCCCGGCTTCGAATTTCCTCGCGAGTGAGCGGACCCGCCCGCCGTCGCAAAACCTCTTCCCCAGCCTGCACAATTTTCAAACGCAAGAATCCACCTCAGTCAAAACAAACATTAGCATGCCTTGGAACGGTGGAACGGAGATGCGCTCCATCGATGCTTACTTCTTTACTTTGATTGGCGTCCTGATGTCTTCACAAAGACCTCTTTCCAACCATTGCGGCCCGCTGCGGTCGATAGCCAGAATGCCAATTGGTGGCCCGACATCATTCGGTCTGGCATTTTCTGCTGCATCCATAATTTTGCGTACAGTTGTGGTTACATCGTCCGTTTTTTGGACAGGGTTCTTAGCAAGAAAGGGCGCCAGCTCCTTCATACTCGACATCAAGATGCATCGTTCTCCCGCCGCGAGCCCATGAGTGCCAGGACAACTCCGTACCGGAGCCGCTACCACACGCCCGTTCGCTATGTTGAAATCTTTCACGTAACCTTCTCGCACCCCCCTGAAAGTCGCGATGACAAACAAAGATTGCAGGTTCCCGCTCTGCACCACCTCGCTATAGCGGGCAGGAGATTCCTTCTGAATCAAAGACAGTTCCTTTTGGAGTAGAGGCAGGAACTGTGCGCCTAACTGGTCAAGAGCTGCGGCGGCGGGAATATTCTTTCGTCGCTTGGCAAACAGATCATTGGCATCAAAACCAACTTTGCGGTCGAAGGTCGGCCCAGAGACTGCATAAAAGAAATTGTCTGTTCCGGACTGATAGATTTTGCACCGCCTCATGCTCTGATGTTCGGGATCGTCCGTGACCAGGCCGTCCGTCGCAAGAATGACGCGGTTCCTCTCTATGATCAGTACAAGTTCCGTCGCAGAACTCCGGCCGCAAGCCAGAGCACTAAGCACAATCAAAGCAGCAACCGTTCTAACTTTGGAATTCATTCAGGGCAGGAATCTGTAAATTGTAATGGTAGGCGCGGCAGGACTCGAACCTGCGACCCTCTGCTTAGAAGGCAGATGCTCTATCCACCTGAGCTACGCGCCCATGATTTGCACTTCGACGATTCCCGAAACGGGAATTCTGCACTAATTATTTTTTCTGCCTGGCACTTTGCACAAGTGTTCCCCGGGGAACACTTCGCACTGTGTTCCACGAGGAACACTTGGCCAGTATCGCATAGGTACCACGGGCCTTCCAAAGCGCAGCCGGGATGATACAACTGTAGGCAAAACCAAAAACTATGACAGCTCCCTCCACCTCCCGCCTCGCCTACATCGATTGGATGCGCGGGCTGGCCTGCGTCCTGATGTTCCAGACGCATTGCTACGACGCGTGGCTCGGCGCGCCGGCGCGTAAAAGCACTTTCTTCATGTGGTCTCAGCTGGGTGGGACTCTGCCCGCGCCTCTGTTTCTTTTTCTGGCGGGAATTTCTTTCGCCTTGGTCACCGACAAGCTGCGGCTTAAAGGCGTGTCTGCCAGCCAGATCGCAAGCAAGACCATCCGGCGCGGCGCCCAAATTCTTGTCCTCGGTTTCTTGTTTCGCTTCCAGGAGTTTCTGATTGCCTGGGGATGGTCGCCGTGGCCCGACCTGTTGCGTGTGGACATCCTGAACACAATCGGCGTCTCCATGATGCTGATGGGCAGCATGTGCTGGATTGTGCTCATGCTGACTCGGCGAGAGCAAACACGGCTCGTCATGGGCACTACGTCCGTCGGCGTCGCCTTAGTGATTTCTTTTCTGACTCCGCTGCTGTGGACGAGCTGGCGTCCGCGATGGCTGCCCTGGCCGATCGAATCTTATATTGATGGCGTGCATAATCTTGGCCAGCCACAGTCGTGGCTGTTTCCCATTTTTCCCTGGGCAGGATTCGCCTTCGCCGGACTTGCACTTGGGATCTTTTTACTCAGTGATTGGGCGCGCCGACTTGAGACACAGATTTTCTTGCTCGCGGGCGCTGGCGGAGTCGGATTGATTTATCTGACGCGTTGGTTCGATGCCCGTTCGTGGCAACTTTATGCCACTTATGATTTCTGGCATACCAGCCCTAATTTTTTCCTGATGCGAGTGGGCATGTTGTTGGCTATCTTGTCGGCCACCTACATCTGGTGCCGCTGGGGCGCGGGACAGTGGGGATTCAGTCCACTCATTCAGTTGGGACAAACTTCCCTGCTGGTGTACTGGGTACACTTTGATTTTGTGTATGGGCGTTTTTCCATCCTACCCAAACGCGCCGTCGATGTTCGTGCTGCGTCGCTGGGCGTGCTCACAATTTTTCTGGCCATGCTGCTCTTGTCGCTGGTGAAGACTCGAATTGCAAAGTCACGGCGAGAGAGTGCGAACCTGGTTCCAAAACCAGTGACGACCTAATAAAACTTAGCGCAGGGACAATTGCTTCACGGCATTTTCCACCAGTTTCAAGGCGATGGCCCAGCGCTGGCGGGCCTGAACTTCATCATCGCCATAGCCAAACAGATAAAACGTAATGTAAAAACCTCTTAGGATTTTCTCTTCGTAGTGGTAGTAGCAACGACGGACCAGGAATTCGGCGGCGGCCGGAACCTCCGGTGCAAGGCGCAAGAGTTCCGCAAGCTGCTTGGCCAGGCGTTCGTGCTCGGGGAAGGAAAAGCGGGCGCGCTCTTCGGTGAACAACAAATCTATGTAGGAACCAAACTTGACCGCCGCGCCAAAGATTTCTTCTTCAAAATCAAATTCGGTGCTCGCCCAGGCATCGCACTTGGCGGTTTCTAAAATGCTGGCGGATGAATTGATCGCCGCCAGACTTTCCCCCAACTCCGGCACACGAACGGCCTCTTCGAGGTTGAGCAGGAGTTCCGGCTGGCGCTTGAGATCGTAATACCGTAGGCCGTCATCAGCAGCGGCCCACGGTATTTCGAGAGTCTCGTCCCCTGCTCCGAGTTCAACCGCCCAATCAGCTTGCACGCTTATTTGGCAGGCGCGGGTTGCGGTGTTGCCGGAGGTGCCGGAGCCGGTGCCGCGAAGTTCACCTTGGGAGTTGCGCGCGATGCTTCGGACGCCGCAAAGTAAGCTTCGTTGGGCTTGAAGCCAGCCCAGCCGGCATAAAGACTGTTGGGAAACTGCTGGACGTAAGTGTTGTAGTCCTGCAAAGTGTCGTTGTAACGCTTGCGCTCGACCGCAATGCGATTTTCAGTTCCGGCCAGTTCATCCTGCAGGCGCAGGAAGTTTTCATTCGACTTCAATTGCGGATAATTCTCCACCACCAATAGCAGACGACCAATCGCGCCATCCAACTGTCCGTTGGCGGCAATCTTATCGGACGGAGTCTGCGCCGAAAGCAAAGCCGAACGCGCCTTCGCGATGTCTCCAAACACGGTGACTTCCTGCTGGGCGTAACCCTTCACCGTCTCGACCAGGTTGGGGATTAAATCGGCCCGCCGCTGCAGCACGATATCCACCTGGGACCACGAAGCCTTCACCGCTTCATTCTTGGACACCAAAGTGTTTTTTACACCCACATATTGTCCGAATACCATGAGTAGGACCAGTACCAGAACGCCAATCACTACTAACGCTTTGATCATTTCTTCTCCTAGTTCGTTCTTCCGGGTCATCTCTCGAACAAGGTCATCCCCGGAAAAGTCGTTTCTAAAATCGTCCCACACTTCAACTCGTGGTATCCAGCATTTTATCAACGGCGGCAGTCACTTGCTGGATCGCAAGCAAATAGCGCGCAAAAACATCTTTCACATCAAACTGTTTAGGTTCGGCTTTGCGCTCGCGAATATCGAGCAACTGCAAGAATGCGGATGCATCGAACGGAATGCGCGCGGAAAGTGCCTGCACCGTCTCCCGCTTTGATCTTTGAGTTGAGTCTCCTATCGCAATGAGAGTGTGCCGGAAGAGGGTAATGAACGACGGCAAAGAACGGAGCAGCAAGTCCCACATCCGTCTTTTGTCGTTGCCAGCCAGGAGCAAGTGCTCGCGTAAAAGAATGAGCTTTTCCCGCAGTTCATATTCTACCTGCGCTCGATGCAGGTGCAGGGGAATTTGCAGGCCGCCCAAAATATCCTCGCCGACGAGCACGCGATGGCGCTGCTGCATATCCAGAAATTCGATGGAGAACACGTCCGTGGAACGCTCCAGTTCCTCGCGGCCCAGCACCAGAGGAGCATGGTGTTTTTGTGCGGCCCACCACTCGACAGCCGGAGCAATGGCCGCCAAGGCCGCGAAGGAAGTTTCTTTGAGGACGCAAAGCAGGTTCACGTTGGAGAAATCGCGATGGAATTCTCCGTTCGACGAGGAACCCGCCGCGGAACCGTAGAGAATGACGCTCACGAGGTTCATGCCCGCACTTTGCTGTATCCGGCTTACGAATTCGTTGATCTGTTTTTCAGGAACCATTTCGTACCTCGCTGCCTTCACTGCCAGTTCACCACTACCAGCTTCCCCCAGCGCCACCGCCGCCGGTGCTGCCACCACCAAACCCGCCGAATCCTCCGCCTCCACCGCCGCCACCAAATCCGCCGCCTCCGCCGTAACCGCCACCTCCGCGGCCGCCTCCGAATATTAGAAACCAGAACAATAGCCGCCGCAGCGGAGGCGTGACCAGGACGATAATCCCAATCACAATAAAAATTATGATCTTCGCCGCGGATGGCCCGGATTCCGGTTCTTCCTGCCTTTCCACGGAAGTGTCAGGGCGTGCGCCGGTAAGTTGAATGCCCGCATCCTGCGCGATCACGTCGGCCACGCGTAAGACCAGCAATGAAACCGCGCCGTTATAGTTGTTTTGCCGCAGCAAAGGCACCGCTTCACGGCCGAATCCACCAACTTTGCCGTCAGGAAGAATCCCTTCCAACCCGTAGCCGACGGTGGTCCAATATTTATGGTCCTCGGTGGCGAGCAGTATCAGGACGCCGCGGTCTTTCCCCTTGGCCCCTATTCCCCACTTCTGATAAAGGTCGACGGCATAGCTGACCACGTCGGCGCCATCCACCGACTTGACCGTGACCACGGCAATCTGGGCGTGTGCCTTGGTGTCGATCTGCTGGCAGATGTCGTTGAGTTGTGCGACTGTGTTGGCGTCGAGAACCTGGGCGAAGTCATTGACGTAGTTACTGGGATGGAGTTGGGCGACGGGCTCGGCGTGCAGCCCGGTTGCCACCGCCATGAAAATGATGGCCAGCCAGCCAATTTTCCTTACTGACTTCATCCGCGAGAATTGTACAGGAGCGAGGCGGGCCTGGTGCTCCACGGAGCTTGGGGTGTTCCAGGACGCGCGAGACCCCTCTTCCGGCTGAAAACCGCCGGGTCTTCGGGATGACTAACTGTTTGTTAGGACTGGCGCAGAAATTCCACAACCTGGAGTTCCGCCCAGTGACCGTCGTATCCGTCACGGCCGGCGAGGAAGGAACAATGGCCGCCGTCCGCGGTTTCGAGGTAGGTGATGTTGGGGTTGGAGGCGATTGTTTGGCGGGTTTGCGGAAGAATGCGAATGAAAGGATCGTTCGCGGCGTGCAGAATGAAGGTTGGCACTGCAATGCGATCCAAAACATTGGACGCGGCGGAACGGCCGTAATAATCAGACGCGCCCTCGAAGCCGCAATAGTAGGCTGTGATTTTATCGTCAAATTCGCGAAGAGTCCGCACCCCGCGCAGGCGCGAAACATCGAAATCTTTAGGAAACAAGCGCGCCTTTGTACGCAGGCGGCGGCGTAATTGCAAAAGAAAATATTGCTCGTAAAGACGATTGCCACCGACGTGCAGAGCGTCAGCGGAAGCGGCAAGGTCGACCGCCGGACATACGGCCACCACTGCACGGAACTCGGGTGGGCCTTCCCTGCCCCACTCGCCTGCCAGCTTCAATACCAGATTTCCACCCATGGAAAATCCCACCAGCGCGAGGCGGGAAATTCTATCGTTGCGGATGAGGTTTTCGGCGACCGCGGCCACGTCCCCGGATCGTCCTGAATGATAGAGCGTGGGAGACAGCCCTTCCGTGCCGCCGCAGTTGCGCTGATTCATGCGCACTACGTTCATGCCAGCGGCCAATCCTTTTTCGGCGATGCCCAGCATGTATTCCGACTCGCTGGAGCCTTCCAGTCCATGCACGATGACAACGGTCAAGGCATTTTTGCGGTCGGTTTGCCAATGGCAATGACAGAGAACCTGGACGCCCGGCTCAACTTCAATAAGGCGTGATTCGGCGGTGGGCAGGCTTATACGACGGCGAAGCAAAAAGCTGGCGATAGTTTGCACGTGTCCACCGCGCAGGCCACGGCGGGGCCGAAATTCGGGCAGATGCGCCTGGGTTTGCGAAGTCGCCACAATTGATTTTAAATGGAGATGGCCGTCCGCTGGGTCCGAGGTGTGTTATGCCGATTTTCGAATATATCTGCAAGCAATGCGATCACGAGTTTGAGGCCATCGTTTACGGCGGCAAGAAAGCTGAGTGCCCCAAGTGCCAAAGCAAGCAACTAGCGCCGCAGCTCTCAGTGTTTGCGGTGGCGGCCAAGGGACCATCCAGCCCCGCTCGCTCGGCAGGAGGTGGCTGTGGAAGCTGCGGCGATCCGCGTGGACCGGGAGCCTGCTCCCTGCCGGACTAGAATTAGGCGAGTGTTGCCAACACGGGTTGTTGTTCCTCTAAGTCATTGTTTATAAATGACATATCACAGGTAACTTGGGTACCCTTCTCCGCTCACTGGCGTAAGTTTCCCTTTCCTAGGAATGTTCGTAATATCGCCCAGTCTCACTAAGTATTCCCCCAAGAAACATTCCTAGCAGGCAGTCTCAGCAAGAAGAGAGGCTCATGGATCGCCGCCGCAGTCCTCGCGTTGCCGCACGCTTGCCAGTCCGCATCTGGGGCATGGATGCGTATGCGCTGCCGTTCATGGCGCTGGTCACGGTTAACGACATCAGCCACACCGGAGCGCGCGTCCAGGGCATACGCCGCCAAGTAAAGGCCGGCACCATTCTGGAAGTCCAGTTGGGCGAGGAAAAGGCGCAGTTCCGCGTGGCCTGGGTAGGCAAGAGCGGCACCCGGAAAGAAGGCCAACTCGGCCTGGAAAGCCTGCCTTCGGAGCCCTGTATCTGGGACGTGAACCTCGGGCAATGTAATCAGTTTGCCGGGGTTAGCTAGAGTCCTCCCGCGTTTGACCTGCTCCTCCCAACGTGTTATAAAGACAAGTTTTGTGTGCGAGGCTCCTGGGGGATTTCTGTCTCCTCCGGGGGCAATTCGGCGCAGACATCCGACGCGGCCAAGCTCAACAGTCTGGTTCATGCCGTGCAGTGGAAGCGTGTTCGGAACACCGGCAATGCACTCGCGGGCGCTTTTGGTCATTCAAGGGCGGCTGGGGGCGGCGACGCCGGAAGGCGTACCTAAACACGTTGTCATCCTAGACATATTCTTATTCCCGGAGGATTCCTATGCGCATCTGGCCAGCTCTTGCTCGTGCTGCGTTCCAACGATGCCGTTCTGCTCGAACATTCATTACGACTTTGGCGGTAAGTTTGACGGCTTTGACCCTCGGCACATCGGCCGCCTGGGCCCAGCCCAACGAACCAGGCAGCGAGGCTGCCTTGAAGCTTCCCGATCTATCCCAAGTCACATTTCTCAGCGGGATCAACGGCCATAACCTGCTGACCATCGGACTCATATTTTGCGTCCTGGGTCTAGGTTTTGGTCTGGTAATTTATATGCGGCTGAAAAATTTGCCGGTACACAAGTCGATGCTCGAAATTTCCGAGCTGATCTACGAAACCTGCAAGACTTATCTAATTACACAGGGCAGATTCCTGATGGTGCTCTGGGTTTTCATCGCCGTCGTCATCGTGCTTTATTTCGGAGTGCTGTCGCCAGTACCCAACAAACCCATCAGCACTACGCTGCCGATCATTCTTTTCTTTAGCGTGGTGGGAATCCTCGGCAGTTATGGCGTGGCGTGGTTCGGCATCCGGGTAAATACCTTTGCCAATTCGCGGACGGCATTCGCCAGCCTGGGCGGCAAACCTTATCCCATCTATCAGATCCCGCTGGAAGCCGGCATGAGTATTGGCATGATGCTGATCAGCGTGGAACTGTTGATCATGCTGCTGATTCTGCTGTTCATTCCGGGAGATTATGCGGGGCCCTGCTTCATTGGATTTGCCATCGGCGAATCTCTGGGTGCAGCCGCGCTGCGAATTGCGGGAGGCATTTTCACCAAGATTGCTGACATTGGCGCCGATCTGATGAAGATCGTCTTCAAGATTAAAGAAGACGACGCGCGCAATCCGGGCGTGATCGCGGATTGCACCGGTGACAACGCCGGCGACTCCGTTGGGCCGTCCGCCGATGGATTCGAAACCTACGGGGTCACAGGTGTGGCGCTCATCACGTTTATCTTGTTGGGCGTTAAGAGTGAAACGGTCCAGGTACAGCTACTGGTCTGGATATTTGTCATGCGCATCATGATGCTGGTCGCGAGCGCGGTGGCTTACTTCGTGAACGGTGCGATCGCCAAGGCGCGGTTCGCGGGCAAAGACAAGATGAACTTCGAGTCTCCGCTGACCTCGCTGGTGTGGATCACGTCATTGGTATCGATTGGCATGACTTTCTTCATCTCATACCTGATCGTTCCTGTCCTCGGCCCGAATGACGACACCACGCTCTGGTGGAAACTGGCTACCATCATCTCTTGCGGAACGCTGGCGGGAGCCGTGATTCCTGAACTGGTAAAAGTTTTCACCTCGACGGAGTCGCGCCATGTGAATGAAGTTGTCAGTTCGGCGAAAGAAGGCGGCGCATCGCTGGGCATTCTGTCCGGCTTTGTGGCGGGAAACTTTTCCGCATACTACCTCGGGTTGGCGATGGTCGCTCTCATGTCCATCGGCTACTACGTGAGCACCATGGGACTGGACTCACTGATGATTGCCGCGCCAGTCTTCGCTTTCGGCCTGGTGGCGTTCGGCTTCCTTGGCATGGGCCCGGTGACAATCGCCGTGGACTCTTATGGTCCGGTTACAGACAATGCTCAATCGGTTTATGAACTTTCTTTGATCGAGCGTGTTCCGAACATCGAAGCTGAACTCAAGAAGGACTACAACATCACCGTGAACTTCGAGCGCGCTAAAGATTTGCTCGAAGAGAATGATGGTGCTGGCAACACGTTCAAAGCTACGGCCAAGCCGGTCCTCATTGGAACGGCGGTGGTCGGCGCGACCACGATGATTTTCTCCATCATCATGGGACTCACCAACGGTCTGACTCAATACGTGGACAAACTCTCACTGTTGCATGCGCCATTCATGCTCGGCCTGATCACCGGCGGAGCCATGATCTATTGGTTCACCGGCGCGTCCACGCAAGCTGTGACTACTGGTGCTTACCGGGCTGTGGAGTTCATCAAAGCCAACATCAAACTCGAGAACGTTGAAAAAGCTTCGGTTGAAGACAGCAAGAAAGTTGTGGCCATCTGCACCAAGTACGCACAGAAGGGCATGTTCAACATCTTCCTGGCCGTCTTCTTCGCGACGCTTTCTTTTGCCTTTGTGGAGCCGTTCTACTTTATCGGCTACCTGATTTCCATTGCGATCTTCGGTCTCTACCAGGCAATCTTCATGGCCAACGCCGGCGGCGCCTGGGACAATGCCAAGAAAATCGTGGAAGTCACGCTGAAACAAAAAGGCACGCCACTGCACGATGCACTTGTCGTGGGCGACACGGTCGGCGATCCGTTCAAGGACACTTCGTCAGTGGCTCTGAATCCGGTGATCAAATTCACTACGCTCTTCGGCCTTCTGGCCGTCGAGTTGGCAGTGAAGCTGACGGTGCAAGCGGGTAGCAATCTCGTCCACTGCCTGGCAGTGGCTTTCTTCATTGTGTCGTTCGTATTCGTTTACCGCTCATTCTACGGGATGCGAATTGGCTCAGAGACTCATCACGCTGGCTGAGCAATAAAACTATTCGTAAAAGAAAAACGCCATCCAGTTCGCCGGATGGCGTTTTTCTGTGTGCAGCGTTCGAACCCTCAGAAATTGAACTTAATCGCGGCTTGCATGATTCGGGGATCCGTAGCTTTCACCACCTGTCCGAAGGTTGAGCCACTGATGTTCCCATCCACAGCCAATGGCCCGAAGAACTGCGCATGATTAAAGACATTGAATGCGTCTATGCGGAAATCCAATGACTTGGATTCCGTCAAAGCGAAATTCTTTGCCAGCGTCATGTCATAGTTGTCGCTTCCGGGTCCGTAAAAGAACCTCCTCGGAGCATTTCCTGGCGTACCCAGCGGCTGCAAACTGAACAATGAAGTATTGAAATAAGATTTCCCGTTCCGCGGATTGCCGTTTTCGCTCCACGATCCGGGCGTGTATTGCGGTTCATCGACCCCGTAATTGTTGATGCCATTCGGCTCAGCGCCCAACAGAGAATTATCGCCGTAGTTGAGAAGGGTCACGGGAAATCCGCTGCTGAAGCGGGTTATGCCGGAGAGTGTCCAGCCTTGCGTCCAGCGATTTTGAGCGCGGAAGAGACGCGCGAACGGAAGTTGATAGTTATAACTCACCACAAAATTATGTTTTACATCGAAAGCAGAGAGAGAACGGCTCAATGCCGGATTGATCGGATTGACCTCTTCGCCGACATTGGAAGACTGGTCGATGGACTTGCTGTAGGTATAGCTGGCAAAAAACTGTAAAGGCCCGGTAGTGCGGCGCAGGCTGAGCTGAAGGGCGTTGTAATTGGCATTGCCGATAGTGGCTTGATTGGTATTGCTGCCAAAATTCGGGCCTAACGGGCCGCGCGTCCCATTGATGGTTTGGTTCGCAGCATTGACAAACACATTGCTTTCGCCAAATGGGCCGCAGGTAGCCGATCCTGGTGCCACCTGACTCGGCTGGCTGAGGCTCAGGCAAAGCGCTGGATCGCCGGGATTGGATTCTACCAACACAAGCAGGCGATGAGCCTGCGTGCCAACGTAACTGGCGCTTAGCAATGTCTTGCCGCCCAGTTCCCGCTCCCACGACAACATGTATTCCTCAGTGTAAGGAATGCGATTGGTGGTGGGATAATTTGGAATCCCACTGATCGGCACATATTGCGACCAATCCACGTTCGGATCGGGATGGCTCGCCGAGGAGTTCAATGGCGCGAAGGTTACGGGAAAATACTGGCCGAGGTCCTGACCATTCGAAGCAGTGACAAACGGATTACTAAAGAGCGGCGGAGCGGGACTGCTATAAGTGGTGCCATAGGGAGCGTTCGCCGCCAGCACTCCAAGCGTTAATGCCTCAATCGAGGTGTAATACATTCCGAAACCGGCACGTATGCTGGTTTTGCCGGGACCGCCGAGCATTTTGTCGAAGAAGCTGTCTCCGGCGGCATTGGGCGAATAAGCCAAGCCAATGCGTGGTGAAAATTCGTCACCCGGAGGCGCCAGGGTACGCCGAACTCCTGGATCGGTGGGATACAAAATGCCCATGCGGAGCGCCAGGAAAAACTACCGACTGCTTCCCCGGTTCCGTGGTCGAGATTTGGTTGTATTTTTCGTACCAGGGTTCGATGCGGTCATAGCGCAGCCCATAATTCAGAGTCAGATTCTCTCGGAGATGCCAGCTATCCTGGCCGTAAATTCCTGTGTATTTATTGCGGCCATAAAACGGATTCAACTGACTCTGGTTGTACTGGCTGGGAATGCCCAACAGGAAATCCGCAAAATCGGAGCCGGTTTCGCTGCCACTGAACAGGAAATTGCCATTGAACTGGGCGATGGGATTCACGTTCACCTGATCATAGTGAAACTCTCCACCCATTTTGAAAGTGTGGCGTCCCACGAGTTTTGAAAAATTATCGAGCCACTGGTAGGTGTTGTTTGCCTGCTTCAACTCGTTGGTATTGGTCCCAATCGAGAAATTATTGAATACGATGTTCTCCACACCCTCCGTCTGCGGTGATAGGGCCACGATGCTGGGCGGGCCGCCGGGGGCGACAACAAAACCCTGGGAGGCCAGGCTGACGCCAAGTCCGCCTTCGGGCTTGCCGAGATCATTGAAGGCGCGCATGAAACTGAAGCGGAATTCGTTGACGGCCGTGGAACTCAGCGTCCTCGTATTACCCAAGCCTAGAAGTTGGGCACGACCGAGATAGGAAGCGTTGAATCCCGGCACATTGGCCCCACCCTGGGCAACTGGATAAGGATTGTCCAAAGAATAATCGTCCAGAAAATAGTAAGCCGACATCAGGCCCCAGGCGGTGTTGGCATCGAGGCGCAAGGCGCCTTTATCGTCGCGGATGGCCTGATTGAAAGCGGAAGTCGAGAAGTTACTGCTGCCGACGTTGGCTGCCGGAATGTATTGCAGTAATTGCTGCGCCGGGCCGGAGAAGGCCGTCGTAGGGATCACCGCGTTGGGAAAAACACACTGCGATGAACTGGTGCATGAGGTCGGGTAAGTGATCGGAGAAGTTCCGGGGTTAGGCTCCGTTTCGCCTTGTGTGAAGTAGTAGGGTTCCGCGGCGGTAACGGGATAGCCGAAATTCTGAGAGAGTGTAGTGGCCCACGCGGGTCCAGTCACTGTGGTGGGCACGGTCACTGGTTGTCCATTAACGATCTGGGTCGTGGTGAACGAGCTGGCCAAATCTGACAGATTGCCGGAACGATCTTGGGTGGACGGGACGGGAATTAATCCGGTATCCACACCCTGCCTCTGGCGAGTGCCTTGATAGTCGGCGAAGAAAAAAATCTTGTCGCGCTTAATGGGGCCGCCAAGCGTCCCGCCGAACTGATTCTGAATGAAAGTTCCCCGCGTGGGAGAAAAATAGTTGCGGGCATCCAGATCGGTGTTTCGCAGGAACTCAAAAACATCGCCGTGATATGCATTGGTCCCGGATTTGGTGACTACATTGATCTGGCCGCCACTAAATTCGCCATACTCCGCGTCGAAGTTATTGGTGAGAATGCGAAATTCAGCGATGGAGTCCAGGTTCGGAATGATCGCAGTCCCCATGTTGACGTCTTCTTCGGAATCGCTCCCATTCACAATGAAGGCATTCGCGAACTCCCGTTGGCCATTGATGGAAATCGTTCCAGGATTCAAATCGCCGGAAGGAGACAGTGCGCTGGCGCCGACGTCCTGCACTGTATCGGAAGTGATAGAACTCGCGGGCGCGACGCCGGGTTGAAGCGTGAGTAAATCGGTATAACTGCGGCCGTTGAGCGGCACACTGGTCATCTGTGCTGCGGTGATCACGTCTCCCATCTGGCTGCTGATAATTTCCACATGCAAGGCGTTGTCATCGACTGTGATCGTGTCGGCGCGTTCACCCACTTCTAATGTCGCATCGACCAATAAGGCGCTGTTCGCATCGATGATGACGCCACGGCGGCGGTAGGACTTGAATCCTGGGTGATTTATCTCCACATCGTAGTGGCCGACAGGAAGGATGGGAAAAACATACGAGCCGCTAACTTCGGTCTTCACCGTTTGCTGGACGCCGGTATCTACCTCGATGGCAGTAACTGTAGCCCCACCGATTACGGCCCCACTCGGGTCCTTGATCGTGCCGGAAACGCTTCCCCCTACGCTTGCCCAGAGGAATCCGCATGGAATAATGATCAAGATCAAGAGCCGAACCAATTGCTTTGCTGTGTCCTTCATATACCCCCAGTCGGAAGAATTCGCCTTACTACAAGCGGTTTGAAATTATGAATGCAGAGATTTCAAATTCTTGCCAGCTTGCTGCACTGGCTGTTTTATGCATCGTCGTAGTCCTCCGTCAGTGATTTGAGGAAGGCCACCAGGGTATTCAGATCGTCTGCGCTCAACGACATGTTCTTAAACTCAGGAGGCGCGTTGCGCAGAGTTCCCTGGCGTGCGAGTTGAGAGCTATTGATGTAAAAATTCACCACGTCGCCAAACTTCAACTTGCTTCCATTGTGGAAGTAAGGCGCGGAATCCTCGAGATCGCGTAGAGTCGGAGTTTTGAATTGGGCAATGGTGTTTCCCAAGCCTTGATCCAAGGAACAATCTTTGCCCGTAGCACACACCACACTCTTCAAGTTGGCTTGAGGATTTGGCTTGTCAGGGTTGAGATAGATGTTCCACAAACCTAGATCGGCATAGTCCGGATTACTGACCTCAGCGGCACGGCGGAAACGCTCGGTAGCATTGGGATGATTCGGGGTTTGAGGAAGGTAGGCGTCGTAATTCTGACTACGACCTGACAACGAAGGAACCGTCAGGCTCGCAAAAGCGCCCGCTCCATGCACGCCGTCGTATTCTTCCTGTGAAACGCCTGTGTTGTGGAAATTGGCATCCGTGAATGTGGGCGCCTGATGACATGCAATGCAGTTCCCAGCGTGTTGCGAACCGTCACTAGCATTGTTGGCGACCTTGAAAAATATTTTCAGGCCGGCCAGTTCTGTGGGTCCGAAGGCAAAAGGCTGGGCATGATATTGGAACGAGCCGTAAGTGCCATCCACAAACTTCGGATTGCTCAATCCGGCGACACCTTGCGCCAATTGCTGATTGTATTGAGCAACGCTTTGGCCAGCTTTTGGCTGCACGGGCAAATGGTTGATGCGCAAAAAGACATCATAAGGCGATCCGATGAAGCGGCCGAATTCATCCTGTGAAAACAGCAAGTCACCCATATACGTGCTGATGCATTTTGCCACCAAGTCCAACACTTGCTGATCTGTCGCCTTGTTCACATCAATGCGGTCGGCCGCGGGAATCAACAGATCGGAAGTGATCGCCCGATCTGTTCCGAGAAATAGTGTGCTGTAGGAAAGTCCGTTGGACCGATCTTTCGCCAACTGGCTGGAACCATCGTCCTGCCGAATGATCAGAGCAATGTGCGCCAGCGCTTCTTGATATTGAGTGGGATCCCAGCCAAAATTACGGCCGGTCATAGTGCTTTCGACCAGATCTTCAGGCGTAGTGAACTCGCCGTCAAAGTGCAGGAAGGTTGGCCCGGGATGGGGTTGCAGCGATCCCACCATCTGCATCGCGTTCCGTGGAGTGCGAGTAAACCCGTTCATCGGCAGCGGGATGGGGCTGCGGGTCGTGAAGTCTGCATAAGTACGATTGCCGACACCGGCCACGCCCTGGAATTCGGTAACAAAGTGGCAGGAGCGGCAGTTGATCGATTGTCCGGCGAAAGGACCAGGCAAAGTGCCAGTTGTGGTATAGACCTGGTCCACCACGGGATCGCCTGTCGGCAGGGGTTGATTCACGCCCGTCATATGAGCGGCGAAATATTCCGCAAACCGGGTGTCGAGGAACAAGCGTTCGCCAATGGAATCTTCTGCAGGGGTAACGTCTGCGTCGGTCTCGAATGGCGGCGCATCACCGGCACCACAACTGGTCAGAAATACAATTGTGCAATAGCAAAGCAATAGCCCGAGGAGCCTCGATTTCTTGTTCGATCTCATTATTTCTGCTTCTCCTGCGACTTCTCGTGTTCTTCCGGCAGATTGGACGAATGATTCTCAGAACTTTCGCCGAGGCTCTTCACGTATGCGATGATTTGCCAGCGCGACGGCTCTGGGAGAGAACTCCAGGAAGGCATCCCACGCTTTAGAAATCCATTTCGCAGCAACCAGAAAAGCTCGCCGTCGCTGGCGCTCTGGACTTCATTGGTGCGCAAACTTGGCTTCTTGCGATTGCCAAGGGCATCCGCCCCGTGGCACTTGGCGCAGTGGTCGGCAAACATCTTGGAGCCTGCGGCAATAGCTTCGGCCTGTCCCGCGTAGGGATTAACCCGCTTACGGTCCTCATCCGAAACATGGTCCACCCAGGAATGATCTACTGCGGCAAACGAAGCGACCGTACAAAAAACTGCAGTCATGCAGAATACTCTTCGCCAATTTGGCATGAATTGATTCATGGCTGGGCTGCCTTTGCGCGATGTAATCCGGAAAACACTTGCTGCAATTCGTAGGAAACTTTAATGCGGTAGACAGCACCGATACTGTTCGCATTCAAGCCAAAGTCGGGAGAAAAGCTCACCGTTGGCCCGTGTGGGATATTGAAGCCGATCGTGGGACCGAAGTAGTGTGAGGTAGCCCTCAGGCCGAAGCCATCCAGGGTGCCAAGCCCTCCATATAACTCAGCACCGAGAGCAAAGTTTTCCCGGCAGAAAGTGCAAGACTTCCCACTCGCCGCGAGTGCCAAGGGACGGCTGACACCCAGCGCGTATCCAAATTCCCAGGGCTCGGACTCGTTCAAGTCTTTTTCGGAGATAAAGTTTTCGGAAATATTCCAGCCGTGAGTGTTACTGGACAGAATGAGCTTCAGTTCCAGTGACTTCTCGATTTCCGAGCGGGCTTGATCGTTGGTCAACTGAAAGTCAGAGATGCTGTCGTGGCCGGTAATCTCGAGCATGCCCTTATCAGCTTTGCTGACATGCTCGTATTCCATGTAGAGTACGGGATTAATAAAGTGTTCGTGCAAAAGCGGGCGGAAACGGTTTTCCCAGCGCCATCCAGTAAAGAGAGTGCTGTCGTTGGAGGTGTGCTGGCCGGCCAGATAGACCTCGGTCGTCCACCAGGCGGTCGCGCCATACTCCATCTCCAGCGTCTCGCTGACAAACGGGTTAGCGTATTTCGGGGAAGCCTGAGCACTTTTCACCGCGATTTCAAGGTTTCCCGGTTCTTCCAGGTCGTGGGAGTAGGTCACGAAATACGGAGGCTCCTGCGCTGTACAACTGGCGACCGCAAGGAAACAACCGAACAGCCACAGGGTGAGGGTTTTATTCATATTCCTTTAACATTTGCAACTCAGTTGCATTTACTAATTGCAACTCGGTTGCATCTAGAATGGTTCCATCCTAGAAGCGGGGGGAGTCATCGGTCAAGCACGTGGCGCATTTTCTGTTTCAGGGTTGTTGCAACCAATTGCAACGTAGTGCATTCAGGCGGGATTCGCGGCCCGGCATTGTGAGCAGTACCCGCCCACTTCCAGCCGGGTTACGACAATGTGGAACTGGCAATCCCGCTGGATTTGTCCTTTGAGCCGGTCGAAAAGATCGCTCTCAAACTCCGTAATCTTGCCGCAGCGCAGACAAGCCATATGGATATGGTCTCGTCGGGGACGTCTTTCGTAAAAGTGCTTCTCGCCTTGCATGTGCATCAGATCCAACTCGTCAATCAGCCCGTGACGCTTCAACAAACCCAGGGTACGGTACACCGTGACCCGGTCAATCTTGGGGTCGAGTCTGCGCGCGCGGCGCAGAAGCTGGCTGGCGTCTAGATGCTGCTTGGCGGTTTCGACCACACTGAGAATGGTGCGGCGCTGGCGAGTCATGCGCAACCCGCGCGACATAAGCTCGGCTTGCAATCGTCCCGGAGCTTCAGTTTGCGGTAAAGGCATTCACATATCCTAACCTTGTTGAAACTCTGTTGCAATTAAAAATAGCAGGAGGCGCGCACAGACATCCAAATCTCAGACTTGCACTGGAAATTAACAATCGGTAATTCAGCGATCGGAGTTTTTGCCGGCTGATTGGTACGGGCTGGTTAGCTGGAGCCTTTCATCTTCAATTTTACGCTGTGCGCCAATTTTTCAATCTCGTCCGCTTTCTTGATGACATCCAGGGACAGAATAGCCGAATTCGTTTTATCGACATACTGTTTCAGTTCAGTGGACAACTGGACTAATTTATCGGTATCGCGTTTGAGCATGGCCTGGCGTTCCTCGTTCATCTTCTTTGCCATTTCTTTTTCCTGCCGGACGGTGTTCTCGTCTTCCGCTGGTGTGTCCTGACCGGGAATGGGAGGACGCTTGGCCGGGAAGGACTGAGAATCCGAGGAACTCTGAGCCAAGGACATCGGCGTGACAAGAGTGAGGAGCAGCAACACAACCAAAGCGAGAGGCAGAGATCGCACAAATCACCTCGAAAACACAGAAATAGTTACCCAATCATCAACGCCTCACCAAAGCAACAGGCACGTGCGCGTGGACGCCCGTGCCTGTTGGCAGAACTAACTAAGCTTGAACCCGACACCCACGCCTCGCTAGAGCGAACTCATGTTTGCGAGGAATTCACCGTTGGACTTGGCCTTGTTCAGTTTGTCGATGAGCAGTTCCATCGCCTCAACCGGCGACAGGGGATTCAATACTCGGCGCAGTACCCATATACGGGTGAGATCTTCTTTCGGAATCAGCAGCTCTTCCTTACGCGTACCGGAGCGCTGAATATCGATTGCCGGGAAGGTGCGTTTGTCCACCAGCTTGCGGTCGAGGATGATTTCCATGTTGCCGGTACCCTTGAATTCTTCAAAGATCACGTCATCCATGCGGGAGCCGGTATCGATCAAAGCGGTTGCAATGATGGTCAACGAACCGCCTTCTTCAATATTTCGTGCCGCTCCGAAAAACCGCTTGGGCCTTTGTAACGCGTTTGAATCCACGCCGCCGGAGAGGACCTTACCGCTGGGCGGAACGATGGTATTGTAAGCGCGAGCCAGACGTGTAATTGAATCGAGCAGAATCACAACATCGCGCTTGTGTTCGACCAGGCGCTTGGCCTTTTCGATCACCATTTCGGCGACTTGCACGTGGCGGGCTGCGGGTTCATCGAAGGTCGACGAAATCACTTCGCCCTTCACTGAGCGCTGCATGTCAGTAACTTCTTCGGGACGTTCATCGATTAACAGAACAATCAAAACTACTTCCGGATGATTGGTGGTTATCGAATTGGCGACATTCTGCAACAGCATGGTTTTGCCGGCGCGGGGCGGCGAAACGATTAGGCCGCGCTGCCCTTTGCCGATCGGCGTCAGCAGGTCCATCACGCGCGCACTGACGTTTTCGCGGACGGTCTCCAGCTTGAGCCGTTCCTGGGGATACAGCGGCGTCAGATTGTCGAAGAGAATCTTGTTGCGCGCCTCGTCGGGCGATTCGAAGTTGACCGCTTCAATCTTGACCAGCGCGAAGTATTTTTCGCCTTCGTGGGGCGGGCGGACCTGGCCGCTGATGGTGTCGCCGGTTTTGAGGTCGAATTTGCGAATCTGCGACGGCGAGACGTAAATATCGTCCGGACCGGGTAGATAGTTGTAATCAGGGGAGCGCAGGAAACCGTAGCCGTCGGGCAAAATTTCCAGCACGCCCTCGGCAAATATGTGGCCTTCTTTTTCGCTCTGCGCCTGAAGAATCTTGAAGATCAGGTCTTGCTTGCGTAGTCCACTGGCTCCTGGCAGATCCAAAGATCGGGCGATCTTGGTCAGCTCAGTTATGTTCTTTTCTTTCAGTTCTGCGATGGTCATTGATTCAGTTCACCTGCGAAGGGATTTTTCAAAAGGAGGGTCACTCGGGGAAGGCGTACAAATTCGCGGGGCAAGACGGCGGGGCTGATTACGCAGCCCGCCGTTGTGCCTCGGCAAAATTCTCCGGTTCAGACAGAACCGACTGCCGCTCCGAGCCTGCAATTTTGTCCAGAACTTCGTTCATGGTTTCCTGGATTCTGGTGTTAGGTTTATGAAATTTACGTGTAGCTTTGGAAGCCAGCTGACACAACATATAACGGTTCCGCAAAGTATGAAGTGCGTCGAAAACCCGGTCGGATCGCATGATTGTCTTTCTCCTCGTCCGAGCCTGCCGGTCACTAATGCAATGTTGACCGGCAAGCCCAATGCTTCGACCAGAGTACGTAAGTAACTCAATACAGATGGGTTGTACGGGAATCTCTGGTTTACTCGTATAGATGCTCAACCGCAGCCAAAAGTTTCTCAGTTTTCTGGATTTACGCCCAGTTGCCAGCGGAGGTTCCGTCAGACGGAAATGGCTAAAAATGCCTTCGGAACTAGCTACCGTACTCGCTTATAAGGGCAAGGTCAAGCTTTTTTGTGTAATTGGATGTAAAGAAAATGAGAAAGTTCACCCCCGTCTTACCCGCGCGTGGAAAGGCATGACTTGGTGATCCGCCACCTCCACTAATTAACCGGACATACGATTAATCATTGATTTCAAAAGACTTGCGCTGGTTTCTCGCTTGATCCACGACTGTTTCCTAACCCCTAGGCTTTACGCCCAGAACGTTCGGTCGAGTGTCCTGTACTGAATCGCTTCGGCGATGTGTTTCGGTTCCAGCAAAGGCGCGCCATCAAGGTCTGCGATGGTGCGGGCGACTTTCAGGATGCGGTCGTGGGCACGGGCGGTGAGGCCCTGCTGGGCCATGGCGCGTTCCAGCAGCCGCTCGCAATCCGCTGAGAGCTCGCAGAATCCTCGAATGTGCCGGGGCGCCATTTGGGCGTTGCAATACAGCTTTTCCCGCGATGGCGACGACTTGAATCTCAGTAATTGGATCTCCCGGGCCCGCAGCACCCGTTCGCGGATTTTGGCTGAGCTTTCCGGTTCGGAGGCCGATCGCATCTCTTTGTAGTTCACCGCCGGCACATCGATGTGGATGTCAATCCTATCGAGCAGCGGCCCCGAGATCTTGGACATGTAGCGCTGAATAATCGGGGGCGTGCAATGGCACTCGCGCGAGCGGTCGTTAAAGTAACCGCAAGGACACGGATTCATGGCCGCTGCCAACATAAAGCGGGAGGGAAATGTCAGTGACATCGCCGCACGGGCAATGCAAACCGTGCCATCTTCGAGCGGCTGGCGCATGACTTCGAGCACGTTTCGCGGGAACTCCGGCAGTTCATCGAGAAACAACACACCGTTGTGCGCCAAAGAGACCTCGCCAGGACGAGGCACCGCTCCGCCTCCGATCAATCCAGCGTCGGAGATAGTGTGGTGTGGCGAGCGAAAGGGCCGCACGCCAACCAATCCTGCCCCCGGATCAAGCACGCCGGCAACGCTGTGGATCTTGGTGGTTTCCAGCGCTTCTTCAAAAGTAAAAGGAGGCAGGATGGTCGGCATGCGCTTGGCCAGCATGGTCTTGCCCGAACCCGGTGGCCCAATCATCAGAATGTTGTGCCCCCCAGCGCAGGCAACTTCCAGGGCGCGCTTGGCGGTATGCTGGCCGCGTACATCTTTGAAGTCCACAAGGAATTGTTGCGATTCACTGAGCAGATGTTCGCTATCCACTTGCAGCGGTTGAATGCCGTTGCCTGTGTTCACGAAGCGAATCACATCGAGCAGCGACTTCACCGGATATACGGTTACACCCCCTACCATGGCTGCTTCTTTGGCGTTTAATTCGGGAACAATCAGCCGGGATATCTTTCGTGCGCGGGCTTCAATGGCAATCGGCAGCGCTCCGCGCACGCTGCGAATTCCACCATCCAACGACAATTCGCCCACAAACAGGCAATCGGGAACCTCCTTCTTGTTCAAACCTCCATAAGCTCCAAGGATGCCGAGAGCCATAGGCAAGTCAAAACCAGACCCCTCTTTGCGAATATCCGCCGGCGCTAGATTGATGGTGATGTGAGTGAGTGGAATGTCGTAGCCACAGTTCTTCAGGGCCGCCCGCACCCGGTCACGGCTTTCGCGCACGGCGGCATCCGGAAGACCGACGGTATGAAAATGGTCTTCACTGGTTTTGACTCCAGAAACATCCACCTCGACCTCGATGATGCTGGCATCGATACCGTAAACTGCGGCACTGAGAGTCTTATAGAGCATAAGTTGTTTACTTGGGATAAACCCTCACCTTAACTCTTCCCTGCCTTTCGGACGGTGACCGATGTCACACATAGGATGTGATATCTGGACTTGTCCCGGTCCATGTAAACGAACCAGGTTCCGCAACAGGCATTACTTTGTTTGCGTTCGCGGGGTAGACTACGATTTTCCACGACAGCGCAAAGGCGTAGGCAGCAGAACCATTCATGATGGAAGAACCGCAATCTCCGCGACCAGCCCGGCCTCCCAACAAACTGGAGAAGGAAGAAGCCTCGCTATGGCGGATTACTCTTCTATTTATGGTTCTGCTGGCCACGGGTCTGGCAGCATTCCTATGGGAACGCCTGGAAAATCTTCCCTATCATCTTGGCTATTTGTCGGTTGCCATACTTAGCGTCGCCATCGCCTTCGCCGGCTTTGCCTACGGACGAAAAAAACGAGTCGCTGAGCTCAAAGACCTGGTGCGGGGCCTGCAAGAACGCGCCAGCACCCCAACCGAAGAACAAATCGACCAGCTAGGCCAGGTGATTGCCCGCTCGCAGCGCAGTTTTAAAGAACTCATTGATTCATTGGAAGACGTAGCTTGTGCGGTCTCGCTTGACGGTACGATCCGCACCGTCAATAAACGCGTGACTGAGTTGCTCGGCGTGGCCTACCAGGAGATCGTCGGACATAAAGTTCACGAATTTGTGGAAGAACCGGCCCGCGCCGAGATGGACAGCGGCATCCCTCGTTTTTTGGATCGGCGACACTGGTCGGGAGTTGTACCTGTACGCCTGAAGAAGAGTACACGCGTGCTCTATTTCGATTGCGTAATCAACGCCATTATAAAAGACGGTGAACCCGTGGGAATTAGCGTCCTGGCGCGGGACGTCACTGAAGAACGCGAAAAGGAACGGCGCTTTACCGAGCTGTTTGAGACTTTGCAGGAGGGCGTCTACTTCAGCACGCCGGAAGGAAAGCTGCTGGACGGTAATGCCGCTCTGGTGAATGTTCTGCGATACGGAAGCAAGGACGAACTCTTGTCTGTTGATCCGCGGGCCTTAAACTCAGATCCCGGTGAAACTCCGGTGCTGGGGCGAACCACCGATGATCGCGGCGGGGTTCGCACCCGGGAAATTACATTGCGGCGTAAGGATGGCACTGCTGCGGCCTTTCTCGACACTTCCCGAGCCGTTTGGGACGCAAGCGGCAACATCATTCGCTATCAGGGGACTCTGGTGGATGTTTCCGAGCGGCGTGAGATGGAGCAGACGCTCCGGCGACAGGAAGAGTTTCAACGCTATCTGCTGGAAAGCTTTCCCGATCTCATTCTGGTCATCGGTCTGGACGAACGCTACAGTTTCGTCAGTGCCCGAGTGCGCGATCTTGTTGGGTTGTAAGCCGGAAGACTTGCTGGGCAAGAAAATGGAGGATTTGCAGGACCACTCTCCGGAATTCGTGGCCCTCTATCGCGACGTCAGCACGGGACGCAAGATGTTTGGGTTCTGCGAATACGGCGCTCTCCATCGCGATGGCAATTGGCGAACCATGCGCGCCGCCGCCAGCCCACTCTTCGACGCCAAGAACACACTAAACGGCGTAATTGTCTCCGTGCGGGACATTTCCGTGGAGAAAAAACTCGAGCAGCAGATCATCCAAAGCGAACGGCTGGCCGCCATGGGACAAATGATCGGCGGCTTTGCCCACGAATTGAACAATCCGCTGACCACCATCCTGGGAGTAGCTGAGCTTATTGCAGGACGCCGACGTCTCGGAGCAAATCCGCAAACAACTCATCATGCTGCAGCAGCAAGGGAGGCGAGCGGCCGAGATTGTGCAGAACCTGATGTACTTCTCGCGGCCGCCAGCTCCCGGAAAAAGCGCGGTCAATCTCAGCGAATTGGCGCAGAGGACTCTCCATCTCCACGCTTATTCGCTGCGTAAGAACAATATTACCGTTGATTTTCTGCCGGAGACATCGCTTCCCCACGTGAGTGGCGATCCTCATCAATTGATGCAGGTGTTCTTGAATCTGGTTCTAAACGCGGAGCATGCGATTCGCGAGGTTCGCGACCGGGGTACGCTGCGCATTCGCCTGGCAAAAGATGCCCACTCCGTCCTGGCTACTTTTCAGGACGATGGCCCGGGCATTCCTCCCGACATTCTGCCCAACATCTTCGATCCCTTCTACACGACGAAACGACCCGGCAGGGGCACAGGGCTGGGCCTGAGTATCTGCAAAGCAATCCTGCGAGAGCATGGAGGAAATGTCGAGGCCGCTTCCGGTCCAGGCGGAGGGGCCCTTTTTACGGTTACGCTTCCCACCGCTGAAGCAGGGGCGTCATCCACACCGGAATCCGACGCCAAATCGCCGATCGGATAAATCTTCAGGACAGGTTCAACGGCTCCGTGATCCGTGCCCGGCGCGTGGGGTCTCCGCGTCATCGTCGAACGGCGCACCTTTGCCTGCGATGCGAATCCGGTGGTCGGTAAAATTTGCGTGCATTTCCGGAAGTTCGTACTTCGGCATATGGCAAGTCACACAATCTTTCGTACTCACCCGGCAAGCCTTACCAGGATGGTCGCTGATTGCCTTGGGAGCAGTTTTCAAGACATGACAGCTCAGGCATTGCTTATCGTAGGACGAAAGATCGCGCACCAGCGGCTGGTGCGGATCATGACATGCCACACAAGTGATCCGGGCATCGCCTGTTCCGAAGCATCGGCTGGTTTCAAGGCGATAAGCTTGAAATCGAACATTGAAAAGACCCTTCGTGCCCGCCAAGACCACGTCCAATTTCGCACGGTGGCACGCTCCGCAAAACTCCACCGAGTCCACGGGTTTGAACCTCGCAGGGTTCAGAATGAAGGTTGGGCCTTGATCGCCTCCCCGCTGCGTCATTTCAACGGCGTGTTGCGCCCCCGGCCCGTGGCAGACCTCACAAGTGACTCCAGGGGTCAGATGATCGGGATCAAATCGGTTACTCACCGTCGCTGCGGTCGAATGGCAGCCGAAACAAAGGCGGGCTTCCGTCGGAGCCAAGGGTCTGCCTAACGCATCATCCAGGCGGCTAGGTGCCGAGCGCGGATAGCCTGAGGTAAAGTCCAAAGCCTGAATATTCTTGTAATAGCTGAGACGGCTCTCGTAAAACGTCCCATTCTGTTCATAGACGTAAGTCTGGCCGGCTTCATCAGTTCCAAATGCCCAACCTAGAGGCACGGATACAGACTTGGCACCGTCGCTCGCTGAATACGATATTCCTGTACCCGTTCGACCGATTTCGTACAGATACGGTGGCACCTGGAAGCTAAGACGCTCATGGGAACGCATCACATCTGAATCTGTCGCGGCCATTGAGGCTTGCGACATAGGTGTTTGTTGTTGGCTGGCGGTCTTTTCTGCATGGCACCCGGCACATACCGCCGACCCAACATATTCCGAACGCGCCGCTGAACCCTTTGTCGGCCACCAGCCGGCGCCCAGAAGCCGGTCCTCAGTGGGCATGGAAATTCCTTCTGTCTTTGATAACGGATGGTCAGTCTGCGGTAATTGACGACGCTGAGCGGGCAGAGGAGTCGCAAGGCAGACGGCGATCAAAACCAGTATCTTTACCTTCACGACATCCTTCAAAGGAGACTAAGCTGCGCCTGCAATGTCCCTATATCAGTGCAACAGTGATCCGAGGACATTGGTGAGCCAGTGAGGTTAGCGAACGCTTCAAAGTATCTCATGAAGATCGAACGAATTGCACCGAACAAGTCGAATCGGAATAAAAGGAAACCGAGGCAAGGCCCAACCCATCTAAACCCAATATGAGCATGGAAAAGTTAAAGCTAGGTTCACAAGGCGCAATCGTCTCCCGCATGGGACTCGGTTGCATGGGCATGAGTGAGTTCTATGGTGAGCGGAACGATGTGGAATCGGCCGCGACCATCCTGCGGGCTTTGGAGTTGGGAATCAATTTCCTGGATACCGCGGACGCCTATGGAATTGGCGATAACGAGGAGCTGATTGGAAAGACAGTCCGGGGACGGCGGGATGAGGTTTTCCTCGCGACCAAGTTTGCCAATATCCGCAAAAAAGATGATCCGACGTTCTGGGCGCTTAGCGGTAAGCCTGCGTATGTGAAGGCGGCATGTGATGCTTCCCTGAAAAGGCTGGGCATGGACTACATCGATCTCTACTACCAGCACCGAGTGGATACGGAAACTCCCATCGAAGACACAGTGGGTGCGATGGCCGAACTGGTAAAGGCGGGCAAGGTGAAGTACTTGGGACTGTCGGAGGCGTCACCGGCGACCATCCGGCGCGCCCACAAAGTGCATCCGATCACTGCATTGCAGACAGAGTATTCGCTGTGGGAGCGTCACGTCGAGGAAGAGATCCTGCCGACAGTGCGCGAGTTGGGCATTGGATTTGTGCCGTATAGTCCGCTCGGGCGCGGATTCCTGACTGGCACCATCACGAATCCCGCTAATCTTGGAGATAGGGACTTTCGGTCGCAGCGCTACCCGCGATTTGCGGGCGAAAACTTCGACAAGAACCAGGTACTGATCGAGCGTGTCCGGGTTATTGCCGAGCGCAAAGGCGTGAAACCTGGGCAGCTGGCTCTAGCGTGGGTGCTGGCAAAAGGCAAGGACCTGTTTCCGATCCCGGGAACCAAGCGAAGAAAGTATCTGGAAGAGAATGCAGCGGCGGCAGAGATCAAGTTGACTCCCGACGAAGTGGCCGAACTCGAGGCTGCGGTTCCGCAGAATGAGATTGCGGGAGATCGATACGCTGCCGCGAATATGAAGGCGATCGACCGTTAACCTCTACGACCGAGAACGTGGTTGCTGCCGGTTGGTTTGTGTCTCCTACCGTTCCACGGCCATCGCTACGGCATTTCCGCCGCCCAGGCAAAGAGCGGCAATGCCACGGTGCACATCACGCCGGATCATCTCGTAAATAAGCGTGACCAGCACGCGCGCCCCGCTGGCCCCAATGGGATGCCCGATGGCAACCGCACCACCATTTACGTTTACCTTCGTGGGATCAAGGTTCAGCTCGCGCATCACACCCAACGCCTGTACTGAGAATGCTTCATTGAGCTCGTAGAGATCGACATCTTCATTCTTCCAGCCAGTTTTCTCCCAGATGGTCCGCACAGCACCCACCGGCGCCATCATCACCCACTTGGGATCAACTCCGCTCGTCGCCTGAGCCACAATACGGACCATTGCCTGAGCACCCAGGTCATTCGCCCGTTTAGCGCTGGTGACTACCAGGGCCGCCGCACCATCATTCACTCCCGGAGCGTTGCCCGCGGTTACGGTGCCGTCTTTCTTGAACGCAGGCTTCAGCGAACGCAGCACTTCGATGGTTGTGTCCTCGCGTGGCGATTCATCTTTCTCAAAGATCACCGGTGCCGCGCCCTTCTTCTTCGCCGGAAGTTCCACCGGAACGATTTGTGACTTGAACCTGCACTCTTTAATCGCGGCGAGGGCTTTGCGATGAGAATCCAGTGCGAACTGGTCCTGCTCTTCGCGGGTAATCCCATATTTCTCCGCTACGTTCTCGCCCGTGATGCCCATGTGATAGTCGTTGAAAATGTCCCATAGGCCATCGTTCACCATGGAATCCACAACCTGCGCGTTGCCAAGACGGTATCCCTTTCGCGCTTGAGGCAAAAGATAAGGCGCATTGGTCATCGATTCCATTCCACCCGCCACTACGATAGAACTGTTTCCCGTCTGAATGGCTTGCGCTGCGAGTGCCACCGCTTTCAATCCTGAGCCGCAAACTTTGTTTATAGTCATGGCACCCACTTCCGGCGCTAATCCCCCGAAGATCGCTGCCTGTCGCGCAGGGTTCTGACCAAGTCCGGCCGTGACGACATTGCCCATGATGCATTCATCCACGAGTTTGGGATCGAGTTTTGCGCGCTGCACTGCCTCGCGCACCGCGATGGCGCCGAGTTGCGTGGCGCTCAGGTCAGAGAGGCTTCCTTGAAATTTTCCTACCGGCGTACGACAACCGGAGATGATGACAACCTCGTCTAATGCGGTCATTCCTGTACTCCTGCAAAGATTTCTGACTACTTGATTATAGTGCGCCTCACATCAGAAAAAGCAAATCAGACATGCCACGCCGAAAACTGTCGATGTACTTTGACCATTCGCCGCCATGCTGCGGACCGCGAGTTAGGATGACATCTTCGCGAAGATTTTTATAAGTTTCGATCATATTCTCCGATACATCTCCTAAAATTTCTCCTCGAACTCCCTCGGTGACCTTCGTGCATCGGTCGCTTGCCCTCGCATGCATCATTTTTTTCTTGACATCAGTTTTTATTGATCTATACATTCAATCAGTTGCAACAATTGACCGTTGCATCAGTCCATGAACAATGGAAAGGGAGAATAGATCAAATGGCAACCAAGAAGAAAGCAAAAAAGGCCGCAAAGAAAAAGCACTAACTGAAGGCCTTCAGTTAAGAACTTAGGGGACGCCAAAAGCGTCCCCTAAGTTTTTGGTGCAGATACTTACTGGACTCCAGATGTTTTCGCGGCGGGAGCAAAGAACCGCTTCTCGGTTTTCGGACAAAGATTCCGGTAAGAACAAAAACTGCAATAGAAACCCGGATTGGCTTCAAACTTTCCCTCGGCAATCTTTGCGGCCACCTCTTCGACTTTGAGCTTGGCTTCCTTTAACTGCAACTCGCTCCGGCGCGTGGTAACGATGCTGCTCTCCGTCAAGTTGTAAAAAGCCAGCCGGTCCACGTCATATCCCCACTTCTCGCGTGCTGCCAGCGCGTAGATCGAAAGCTGCAAGCTCTCGTCGGCGTCTTCCTGGATTTGCGGCTTCCCGGTCTTGTAATCGGTAATGGCTACCCGGTTGCCGTCCAAACCATCGATTCGATCGATCCGCCCGGCCAGAGTGGTACCGCCGACATTGATTTCGAATCCTTCCTCCAAATGCAGCAACTTGGGAACAGGCGTACGCGCGCAAGCTGCCAGGAATCCCTTAATCTGTTCGATGCCGCGCTTCTCGTAAAGCTCATGCTGGTACGGATCCTGGATCCCCTCAGCCGCAAGGTCTTCCCGCAGCATTTGTACCAACTCGTCTTCACTCCTGGGACGTTCCGCCCGGACCGACTCGTAGTAAGCCCGCAACACCCGGTGCATCGACGCGCCGAACTGCAACGCTGCCGGTACATCCAGGGGGATTTTCCACTCGCGTTCGAGCTTGAACTGTAGCGGACAGGTTTCATACCGCTGCACCGCACTGGCACTGAGCCGCTTGCTCAAGTCGGTCTCCGGCTTCCGCAATACCCATTCGCCGATGCGCGAGACGGCCACCTCGGGCGCAGCCGCGCCAAACATGTCGGTCTGGAATCCGTGCGGCGGGCGTTGCCGAAGATAATTGCCCAGTCCAGGATGCTTCAACAGGTCACGCAGAAAGCCGGCCGGAGTCTTGTCGCTCTTTCCCGTCCCCTCCTTCGCATAAATGGTGAGGGAATCACGCGCCCGGGTCATGGCCACGTAAAACAAGCGCCGCTCTTCCTGATCATTCAGAACTTTGTCTTCTCCCGGAATCACCGTGTCGGCGTCGCGCAGGTCGCGGGGAAATTCTACTAACGCCTCGCGGAACGATTGCGGGAATGACCCCGAATTCGCGCGCAGGACAAATACATGGTCAAACTCCAGCCCCTTGGCAGTGTGCGCGGTCATCAGCCGGACCGCATTTCCCCCATCCGCGGGAAGAAAAATTCCGCCACGCGCTTCGCGGTAATATTCCAGATATTCCAGAAACTCAGCCATCTCCCCGGTCTCGGTGATGGGCTTCTTTTCCCAATCGCTCACAAATTTCATTACCGCCTGCAACGGCGGCGAATCGCGTTGGAGCGAAAATCGCCGCATGATGATCCCCAACGCCGGATGGGTCTTTGCACCCGCCGCTGCGATTTCGGCGCGGGTATTTCGCACCAACTCCAGGACTGCCGGTCCGCCTGGAATTTCGGCAAGAACCGACGCCATCCCAGCCTTGCGTGCATCTTTCGGAATTGCTTTCATTCCAGCCCGCAATTTCTCGGCATCAATCGTGAAGCACGGCAACGCTGCGACGCGGAACAGGCTCGCACCATCGCCCTCCGAGACAATCGCACCCAAACAGGCAAACAAATCGCGTACCTCAGACGTGTCGATCACGTCCATGTTCTCGATCGAGAACGGGATTCCCTGCTCGGCCAGCTCGGCCGCAATATCGTCCCGATGTGAGTGCGTGCGATAAAGCACGGCAAAATCCTTCCAGTCGCCTCGCGATTGGCGCTTGCGTTCCAGCATCGCCGGGACCAGGTCAGAACACTCCACAGTTCTGTGAGCAGCCACAATTTCCACCGGGACATTGGGCAGCTTTTTCCCCTCGCGGGCGGCCACTTCATCGCGCGAAGACACCAGCGGGGAACGTTGATACCTGGCAGTGACGGCTTTTGTCGCGGAGAGACTTTCGGGATTTTTCGAAATTAACGCGAATGCGGATTGGAGGATGGGCGTGGTGGACCGCCGGTTCTTCTCCAGCGCCACCAGCTTCGATCCCGCAAAATGATGCTGGAACAAGGCAAAAGCCGCACTCGATGCGCCGCGAAAACGATAAATAGCCTGATCGGGGTCGCCGACGGCAAAAACGTTGCGTTCCTCGCCCGCCAGTTTCTGGAGAATCTTGATCTGGGCAACATTGGCGTCTTGAAATTCATCCACCAGAATAAATCGTGCGCGTTTT
This sequence comes from Terriglobia bacterium, assembly GCA_963723765.1. Classification (GTDB taxonomy): domain Bacteria; phylum Acidobacteriota; class Terriglobia; order Terriglobales; family Acidobacteriaceae; genus DATBAX01. The sequence goes on from CAVRSD010000005.1 coordinate 213,694, forward strand.
CGTTCCAGCGCGAGCACGGATTCGTCCTCATGCAGCAGATCATGGGCATGGGTGATCATGTGGCCGAAGGTGCCCAGATTTTTCTCCTGCAACATCTTTTCAACCGCGGTGAAGACGCCGGAGATCTCCTGGCATCGCCCCAACACCTCTTCGTCCGACGCATCCTCAACATCTTTTGATTTGGTCACCCGGGGCACCGCCAGTTCGCCCCTCTCAACCTGCGCCAGATACGCGGCATATCGCTCCGGGCCAACCAACTCATCGGTGCAGCGTCGCATGAACTCGAGTAAGTCAGTTAAAAACTGGCCTACATTCGCGGCCCGGACAAAGTAATTCAGATTCAGCTCAGCAATGCGCTTGCGCAGCATGATCCAAATATCTTTGTCGTCCACCACGCCAAAGCCTCTGTCATTGCGGTTGAGCAAGCCAAAGCAATAATCATGGAAGGTCGTAGCCTGCAGCCCAGTGAGATCAGTCCCGCGCAGCTCACTCTCCACCCGCTCACGCATCTCCTGGGCGGAGTTTTTCGTGTAGGTCACGGCAAGAATTTCGTCCGGCCGCGCGTGTCCTTCGCGGACCAGCCGCGCGATGCGCTGGGTGAGCACGGTCGTCTTGCCGGTTCCCGCGCCCGCCACGACCAGCATGGGACCGTGGACGTGCTCAATGGCCTCGCGCTGCCGGTCGTCCGGCTCAAACGAACCGCGTCCCGAATTTGTCTTGGAAGATGCCACTGAGTTGGAGCATAGCAGAGAGGCTTGAGGATATTCTCGTCCGCGGGAACCTACTCTAGTTCTGCCAGAACCACAGCCATTGCCGCAATCGCCGCCGTCTCCGCCCGCAGAATCGTGCCACCCAACGAGGCTGAAACCCAACCCGCCTGCTGGAAGAGATTAATTTCAGACTCCGTCCATCCGCCCTCAGGTCCAATCGCCAGCAGAACTTCCTGATTGAGCGCATGCGAAGCCAGGGCATCCTTCAACATCAACTCTTCTTCAGATTCCGCCAATAGAATGCGAGTCTGTCCCATCAATTCCACTACATCCTTCAATTTTATCGGCTGCGCAATCTCCGGCGGCGCGCCGCGGCGTGATTGTTCGGAAGCCTGCAAGGCAATTCGCTGCCAGCGTTCCCATCGCTTGAGCGCAGCCGCGGCGAGATGGGCTTCCGTTCGCTGAGAAATGACTGGAACGACGCGGGCCACTCCCAGTTCGGTACACTTCTCAATCGCCCATTCCATACGATCAAACTTAAAAATGGAAAGAACCAGTGTAACGTTCGGAGCAGCAACCACAGGGACCACTTCCCCCAGTTCGAAGTCCACCCTGCCTTCGCCGATGCTGGTGATCCGGCCGTGGCGGACATTCGTGCCGGCGCTAATGTCGAATTCCTGGCCAACCCGCGCGCGCAGCACACGAATAAGATGTTCGGCATGAGCGCCCGTTAAGGCAGCTTGATTTTCGGAGAATTCATCGGCAATCCAGCGGCGGCGGGTCATGAGGATTTGAGATTGAAGATTTTAGATTGAAGATTGAAATCAAAACCAACAAATTCGGGTTCTGCAAACAGTTTTTCAATCTGCAATCTAAAATCTACAATCTAAAATTTTCTTCTAGCCAAAGATATCTTTCACCTTACCCAGCAGCGTTCTGCGTTGCGGCTTGTTTTCCACCCGATTCATGCCTTCCAATTCCAGCAGCAATTCCCGCTGCCGTTTACTGAGCCTTCCCGGAGTTTGCAGGCGGACTTCCACAAACAAATCGCCTTTCCCGTGTCCATTGAGCACCGGCACGCCCTTGCCGCGAATGCGCAGCGTCGTGCCGGACTGCGTACCCTCCGGCACCTTCAGCATGTGCTCACCTTCGAGCGTCGGCACCTGAATCTCCGTACCCAAGGCCGCCTGGGTAAATGAAACCGGAATCACGCAATGCAGGTCGTTTCCTTCGCGCGCGAGGAAAGGATGCTCCTTGACGTGCAGCACCACATAAAGATCGCCCGCCGGCCCGCCATGCAGACCTCCTTCACCCAGTCCCGTAAACCGGATGCGCGTTCCATCTTCCACACCCGCCGGAATCTTGGCATCGACAATCTTCAGTCGCAGTATTCGTCCTTCCCCTTTGCATTTCGTGCAGGGATCGGTGATCATGCTGCCCGCGCCCTGGCACGTCGGACAAGTTCGTGCAATGCTGAAAAATCCCTGCTGATAGCGCACCTGCCCATGTCCGTTGCAGGTACGGCAAGCCACCGGAGCCTTGCCTTTGGCTCCGCCCGAGCCCCGGCATTCCTCGCAAGACTCATGACGCCGAACGTTGACCTTGGTCTCGGTGCCGAAAACCGCTTCTTCAAATTCCAAAGTTATGTCTTCGCGCAGATCGGCGCCGCGCTGCACACGGCTTTGGCGGCGTCCCCCACTCCCGCCAAAAATATCGCTGAAGCCGAAGAAGTCGCCAAAGATCTCGCTGAAATCCTGGACGGTCGCATCAAATCCCCCGCCGCCGGCATTTCCACCCAAACCAGCATGGCCGAAGCGGTCATAGAGCGCACGCTTCTCACCATCCTGCAGGATGGCATAAGCCTCACTGCATTCCTTGAATTTCTCTTCGGCGTCAGGATTATTCGGATTGCGATCAGGATGATATTGCAGCGCCAGCTTGCGATAAGCGCTCTTCAATTCCTGCTCGCTGGCTCCACGCTCGATCCCCAGCACTTCGTAGTAGTCGCGTTTTACGTTCCTGGTCAGAATGGCCTTCCCCCGGTTGGCTCAACAATCCGCAGTCTCAACCCTGCAATCTGCAACCTTAGTGTTTTGAATTGCGCGCGACTCTCACCATCGCCGGACGCACCAGCCGATCTTTCAACTTGTAACCGCGTTGCAATTCTTCCAGCACCTCGTGGTCGGCGGCGTCCGTGGTGTCCACCATCTCAATCGCTTCATGCAGATGTGGATCAAACTGCTCGCCCTTGGCCGGAATCGGCTGCAAGCCCAGCTTCAGCAATGCATCCTGCAATTGCTTGTAGATGAGCTCGACTCCGCTGCGGAACTCCGATTTCGTGCCTCCCTCGGCCCGCAACGCCAGTTCGAAACTGTCCACGACAGGAAGAAATGTCTTGACCGTGTCGGCCAGCGCATAGTCGCGAAACTCCTGCTGCTCACGCGACGCACGCTTGCGGGCATTCTCAAATTCAGCTTGCAGACGGGCCACGCGATCCACCAGCGAATCGCGCTCCGCTTTAAGCTTCAGCAAGGCCGCATCGCGGGGCTCGATTTCGCCAACCACATCGTTGGCATCGTCCGCCGCGGGCAATTCGTGCTCTACATCCAGTTGTTCAGCTTTTACTTCGGATTTTCCGTTGGTTCTCGCCATAAATTCCGCTCACTATATTTATTCAGATTCATTCAATATCTGGTCAAACAACCGCGCAATATACGAAACTGCCGTCATGGTGTGCTTGTAGTCGATGCGGGTCGGCCCAATCACCGCCAGCGATCCCATCACTTCCCCGCCCACGCGAGCCGGCGCCCCGATCAACACCAGGTTCCGCATTGAGGGCTGGGCTTCGTCCAGTCCAATCACCACCCGCACCGCTTCCTGTTTGGCATCGAGATAGGCGCCCAGCAGTTCCACCAGCTTTTGTTTTTCTTCCAGCGTCTTCAACAGCTCCTGCAATCGTTCGCGGTCCTGCTCGCCGCTCACCAGGTTCGCCGCACCTTCCACAAAAACTACTTGCGATCCTTCATCCGTGGCCAAAGCCCCCTGCCGATACAGCTGCTCGACCGAAGTCATCAGCCGGTCATACTCGCTGCGCTCCTGCTCCAGCCGCCGGGCCAGTTCCAGACGCATCGCGTCCATGGTCCAGCCGCGGAAGTTCTCGTTGATGAAATGCGCCGCAGCATCCAGATCAGCCTGCGAGAGGTCGAGCCTGAGAACACGGTCCCGCACCACTCCTGATTTTGTCACCACCACAGCCAAAACTTTCTGGTCGCCCAGCCGCGAGAAGTAAACATGCTCCAGCGCATTCTTCGGTCCACTCATGGCCACCGCGACGCCAACATTGTGTGAGATCAGCGACAGCACATGCGACGTCCGCTCCATAAATTCCTGTACATCAGAAATCCCATGCAGCGAATCCTGGATCATCGTCTCATCTTCATGCGAGAGCCGCGTCTTCCCCGACAATTGCTCAACGTAGTAGCGGTAGGCGTCCGAGCTGGGCACTCGTCCCGCCGAGGTGTGCGGTTGCTCCAGAAACCCGGCGTCGGCGAGATCAGCCATCACATTGCGGATGGTCGCCGGACTCAACCCCTCACGATTGGAACGCGCCAGAGTTCGCGATCCCACCGGCTCCCCGGTGACGATAAACGTCTCCACCAAGGCGGTCAGGATCTCGCGTTCTCGCTCTCCAATCGGTGATCCGGCTGGCATATCCATAATTAGTGATATCCCGCTGAGCCTACTCGTGAGGTGCTGTTCATAGCTAAGTATTTATTTTACATAAACTTAGCCAGAAACCGCTGCTAGATACTCTATATAGATTCTAGGAAGATGTGCCAGGCATGTCAAGGTTTAGCGCTCTTGACTCAAGAATGCTAAATCGGCGACACAAGTTAGGGCAATCATTACAGTTATTTAGGAATTTTAGGGGATCTCGGGCTGGGCCAGCTGTTATTGAATCTGGATCACGCTTTCGCCCGCATTGGCCTTGATCTCGGCGACTCGTTCCACAACCTTGTGGGCAAATTCGTACAGCGACTTGGCATGCGGAGAATCTTCGCCATCGAGAACAGTAGGATGGCCGCTGTCTCCGGACTTGCGAATGTCGGGATCAAGCTGAATATTTCCCAAAAACGCTACCTCAAACTTCTGTGCTGTCTTCTCCGCCCCGCCCCGGGAAAAAATATCGATCTCATGATCGCAGTGCGGACACACGAAGTAGCTCATGTTCTCCACCATGCCAACGAGATCAACCTTCATCTGGCGGAACATTTCAATCGCTTTGCGCGCATCCTGTAACGAAACATCCGACGGCGTGGAGACCACAATCGCACCCGTCAGCGGCACAGTTTGAATCAACGAAAGTGCCACGTCGCCCGTACCCGGAGGCAAATCGACCACCAGATAATCAAGTTTCCCCCATTCCACCGATCCCAGGAATTGCTTAATGATGGAATGCAGCATGGGCCCGCGCCAGATCACCGGCTTATCTCCTGGATTGAGCAGCCCAACCGAAATAACTTTGAGTCCATGCACTTCCAGCGGCTGAATTCTGTTCTCGCCAGCCATTTTCGGTTGCGCATTCGTTCCCAGCATCAGCGGCACGTTGGGCCCGTATATATCGGCGTCGAGCAATCCGACTTTGTGGCCCATCTTTGCCAGCGCCAGCGCCAGATTGACCGCGAGTGTGGTCTTCCCCACTCCGCCCTTGCCCGAGCCGACGGCAATAATCGTATCCACGCCAGGTAACGGCTGCGGCGTGGGGGCTTGTTGTCCGGGATGATGGGCGTGAGAACTCAAGCGGGCACCTTCAGATCAAAAGATGAATACATGTCCTGTAATTATACAGAGGAGTTCTTCACTCCATATTTCGTCATCCTCTAGTTGGGATAGCCATCCCCGGCCTTGACCACCCGTATCTGATGATCGGTAAAGGTCACATTCTCGTCTGGCAATTTCACTTTCGGCATGTGGCAGCTTGCGCAATCCGACTTGGCGACCGGACAAAACTTCGGCGCGCCCGCAACCACGGCTGCGCCTGGCTGGGCTGAAGTCGCATGGCAAGCTAGACATTTCGAATCGTAGTAAGCCTTATCCTGAACCACATCCTGATGCGGATCGTGGCACGCCAGACATCCAATCCGGGGATCGGCTCCGTCATAGCACTTGCTGTTTGCCAAGCGATACGGCTGGAAGCGGACATTCACCGCGCCTCGCCAGTGATTTCTCACCACCGTTTCCCACGTGCGATGGCACTGACCGCAAAAGTTCGATATGTCCTCGCTGGAGAGTTTGCTCAAACTCGGCGGCGCTGAACCCATGTCCCCGCGCACGGCGTCGAGCAGGTGATTGCTGGCGCCTTCATGACAATGCTCGCAGGTCACACCCGGCTGGAACGACTCCAGATTCACCTTGCCGTTTACCATTGAGTTGGTGGCATGGCAACCGAAGCAATCTTTCAAGTCACCCAGCGTCAGCGGACGTCCCACCGCTTCTTCCAGAGTGTGTGGCATCAAACTCTCATCACCTATCGTGATATCCAAGCCGCCGCTGGCCGGATAATAACTCACCAGGCTTTCGTAGTACTTCCCTTCCCGTTGCACGATCCATGCTTGTACGCCTGCCCCAAAGCTCCAGTGCGCCGGCAGCGAAATCGTACGCGTTCCATCCGTAACGCTATACGTAGTATGACCGTCATGGGTTTCAACCGTGTAGGAATACGCGCCCTTGTGAAAGGTTAGTTTCGGATGCGCCTTTAGCATGGCATTCGCATCCTCGAGTATCAGGGCTCGCCCCATGGGCGTCTGCGGCTGGGAAACCGATTGCGCATGATGACAGCCCGCGCATGCGGCTCCGGCGACGGCCGGTTTCCCTTGCGCGTGCGCAGTCCCGCTAGCGATCAAGAGCCACGCGAGCGGCAATAAACTACGGGTGCGCAATCGTCGAAGCCTCACCTTTCGTCGCCTCAAGACATTGCTGGCGCTCACGTCGCGCATCCTCTTTGCGTCCAGACTTGGAATATGCCCGGACCAACGCCAGATGGACTTCAAGATTGCCCGGGTCGAGCTTCAATGCGGTCTCCAAATGTTCTGTACCGCTATTCACCTCTCCCGTTTCCACCAACGCTCGGCCCAGTGCAAGCTGCGCACTCGGCGACGCAGGCGCTTCTGCCACGGCCTTCTGCGCATAACCCAGCGCTTCGGAAGAATCGTTCTGCAGCAGAAAATACCAGGCCAGCATCATGTGCGCGGTTGCATTTGCGGGGACCACTTCTAATTCGCGTTTGAATTCCAGCACAGCCCGGTCCGGATCCTTCGCGAACAGCAGATAGCCATAAAGATAATGTGCGTTGGCGGCCGTCGGAAATCGCTGAAACAGGCTTTGAAATTCCTGCTGCGACTTCTCCTCATCCCCTGCCATAAAATGCAGCGCCGCAGCGCCGGCTGCGACAAATAGATCGCGCTGGCCGACATCGACATCTCTCGGCAGCAATGGCGTGCGCAATCCCGCCAGGCCAACTCCCATCAACATTTCCGGATCATTCATGCCGTCGTGAGAAAAGAAAGCATAGGCACGCAATGCCTCTTCAAAATCTCCGTTCAAAGTAAGCAACAAGGCTTCATGCAATCGAAGAATCTCTTCGTTGCGCGATTTATTCGCCGCACCCAGAGCCAATCCCTGTTGAATGTCACGCAGCGATTGCTGGTAATCGGCGGTTTCAAATTCGCACAATCCCCGCAACGCCAAAGCCGGACCGGAATCGGGAGAAAGCGCGATGAAATGTGTCAACGCATCCTTGGCCGCGGGATACGCGCCCGTCCCGTACTGCATGACGCCTAGAAACCACCAGCCATCCGGCCATTCCGGCTTGAGTTGGACGGCTTGTCCGTACAATTGGATTGCGGTGGGAATATCGTTCTGATCGCGAGCAGCGGCTGCCCTGGAAACCACATCGTCAAAACTGGAAGGACTCTCTTGCGCAGATGCAAACGTAGCCAGACAAATCAAAGCCAGAACAAGAACTAGACACGCGAGCAACCAGCCCGAACGGCTTCGTCCTGGTTGCGTGCTGTTGCTTTCTGGGATGGACGCACTCGTCACTGCACCTGTAGCGAACCCAACAAATTTGTATAAGAATACTTCGGCCACTTCGTACAGAAGTATACAAAAAGGCCAGGAAAACTGGAAAGCTACCGAGGGTGCCCGGTCCTTGTCCCTCCGTCTTTTGGAGAGACCGGACCGGGATTTTTCATCCCGTCACCAACATCCCTCGCCGTCGAAGCACGCTGTCCTAGACACTCTCTCCACTGCGTCTCAAGTTGTGGACCGCCAACACGACCGCCAGCGCCGTTAAAGACAGAAATACGCCAAGGCACCTGTACCACTCCGGATAAAGCTGCTGTTGCGAAGCAAATGACATCGTCAGAAAGAAAATAGGATTCAAATACAGAGGCGCTTTCACCGCCAAAGGAATGTCCATCCATGCATTCTTGTTCTTCAGCGTCGACACTGCGATCCCGAAGATGATCCCTGTCACCACCGTCAAAACGATAATGCTGGCGTAACTGACGGCTGTTGCATGCACGCTGCGCCGAAATACCGAAGACCAATACAGTCCCAGAGCGCTCATCGCCCCCACGATGACAATCGTGGTAATCGTGGCCATGCCCACTTCCCATACCCCCACTCCACCGAATGCAAAGGCCAGACTCAACACTGGCATTCCGATCACAATCAGCAACAACACAAACAGCAAAGCCGCCACAAACTTTCCCCACCAGATCTGGAAAGGACTCAGCAGCGAAGTCAACAGCCCGGCCAGGGTCCGCTGTTCCTTTTCAAGGGTGAGCGCGCCCGCGCTAAAAACCGGTGCGAGCAGAAGCAGAAGGACCAGCTGCGTATAAGCGGCCGTCAGGAACATGGCAACCCCTATTTCCGCACCCTGCAGCGTGGTGCGAGTCTCCAGGGTGACCAAATAGTAGGCGAGCACAGCCACCGCGCCTAATACCACGAGATACAGTGAAGGCAGGATCCATCCTCGCCGTTCTCGCATGCGCAGGTTGAGTTCCTTCCGGATCATCGGATTCATGGTCGCTTCACCCCAAATGCCTGCTGATAGCTCTCTTCCAGCGCGCTCGCGTGCCGGTCAAACTTGAACACCTCGACTCCGGAAGCCATCAACTGCTTTAGCACCGCAGCCGCTTCGGCCTTCCCCCCAGGTATTTCAATAAGAAGACGCGATCCCTGGGCCTGCACGACTTTGCCACCACTTGCAGATTCAATCGCCTTCACCGCCGTTTCCGCAGCTCCAAGAAATTCGACTTCATACACGTCCGTGGCCGTGCCCGTACGCCGCAACTGGATAATCGAATTTCCCTCGCCATCGACCGTGCTCTTTCCGTTTGAAATCAAGGCCACGCGCGAGCAGATGTCTTCGAGGTCGCTGAGAATGTGGGATGAGATCAGGATGGTGACGCCCTGCGCATTCAGTTCCTTCAATTGCTGCCGGAGATCGAGGCGGGCGATGGGATCCAAGCCGGTCGCCGGTTCATCCAGCAACAAAACTTTCGGTTTATGCAGCAAAGTTTTTGCCAGAAACAATCGCTGTTTTAATCCAAACGAAAGTTCTTCCACAAAAGCTTCCTGGCGGTCGGCCAAGCCGGAACGCTCCAGCGCCTGTCCGATGGCCGCTTTTTGCTCGTTTCTCGGAATGTGAAACGCATCCGCAAAAAACTGCAGAAACTCGCGCAGACGCATGTCCTGATACAAACCTGGCTGGTCTGGCATGTAGCCAACCACCCGCTTCACCTGCTCAGGACTGCTGCGCACATCGTAGCCCGCGATGCGAGCACTTCCCGAAGTTGGCGTCAAAAGCGTAGCCAGTATCTTGATGAGCGTAGTCTTCCCTGCGCCATTCGGGCCAACCAACCCAAACAATTCCCCTTCGGCTATGTGCAGGTTAAAGCCGCCCAGAGCCGTTTTTCCCTCGAAAGTTTTATAAAGACCTTCGACATCGATCATGGCTGGTCCAGTGAAACTACGGTTAAAGCAAAATTGTGCCGGTCAAAATCTTTCAGGGACAAGCTCGATCCCGGGACCGGCTCCTGGCTGAGGCCCACGAAAGCGCGCTTGGTTGAGACTGGCTTAAAGCCAACCGGTATATCTTTCAGCGGCGCCGGCCCCGAGTACTTCATGATGATAAAGTTGATGAAGTCAACTGCATCCGGGTTTCCGTTCCGTCCGTTGGGAGCTCTGCGTTCGGAATATATCTCTTCGCAGGCCAGGTTCGTGATGTCGATCTCTTCTCCCGCCGCCAGGTGTGGAATAATGCATCTCTTGTTACCTGGGAAATCGAAATAGAGTGCCTGTTGAAAATCTTCTCCGGTGCCATTCTTTAAATGCGATCCCGAACCGAGCGTTACCGAACCTGGAAACACATGAAAAGTTGCGAGGTCGAGATCACTGGACGACCACCGCAGCAGCGGAATGGCGGTTTGAAACGGAGGTCCCAGGCTGACGTCCCATCCCCGCTGGTGCTGGCGCGCTTCGGTAATTTGATTCGCGATCTCCGCGGTCGGCGCTTCGGGTTGGTAGGTATTATCGAAACGGTGCAACATCGCTCCGTCTCCGACAGAAACTCCAATCGTCTGCCGTTCCGGCGTAGAGATTCTTAGTCCAATCTCTTCCCGGGCAATCGGACTCTGAGCGTCCATCCAGTAAACCGCGGTATCGTCCAAAATAACTTTGCTGGGACGATTTGCCGAACTCGCCAGGTAAAGACCACCCGCGAAGAGAATCGCGATCGCCGCCGTCGTGACCCATCCCCACTCTAGCCTGCGCCAACGCCGTAGCAAGGCGAAATTGGCCACTCCGACCACCAGGATGTAAACCACGAGCCATGCCAGAAGCCAGCGCAGCCGGGGAAAAGAAAACTTCACTCCAACACTGTTGCGCAGCCAGTCCACTAAAGGCTGGGAGTACTGTTGGTTGATCGGGTTCTGTATTCTGTCAAATGCGACTCCCGAAAACAGTGTCCCCAGCGCCTTACTCTCCAGGCTGGGCAACGAGTAGAGCCGTCCCAATCCCATCACGCGGGGCTCGTTCATGGTCCCGCCCATCCGGTACGGAGAAAGAAAAGTGGGATCGCCAACTTCCTTCTCCAGAAGAATGAGCGTTCCGTCCGCTCGTCCGTAATAGTCCAGCGCATCCCGATTTTCGCCGGTCCATCCCGAGAGCGGTCCCGCGATCACAATGGTTCCGGCCGCCGCATAATCCCACCAATGCTCCCGCGGACCATCGATGGTAATGAATTTCAATAATCCATTCTTTTTCGCAACATCTTCGGTCGAGCCGCTAAAAGTGATTTGCGATTGGGCCTCATCGCAAAGCCGCCGGTCCGTACAAACAATGGCGATCAGACCACGGCCGTTCTGAAGTTCCAGCGATCTCAAGCCGATGTCGGAACTTCCCACGGCCTGATCAGACGCATCGAACGCGGTCACTTCGAGTTTGTGCCCGTCGATACCCGATCCACCATATGAACTGATTAACGAGCCAATGAATGGGACGGGCACGTCCAGTTCCATCGCGACATTGGAGACCACATCAACATTCTGCGAGAATTTGTCTACCCGTACCGGGAGTCGATCCTTTTCCCTTTCATTGGAACTGATCTTGAATTCGAGTCGGACCGTCCCACTCTGATCTGGAGTCAGACGAATTCGTACCGGCGTGGGAGAGTGAGTGGAGTAATAACCTTTGAGTCCAACTTCTTCAATCTGGACGTTTACCCGCGCCATCGCGGACGTAGGAAGCACCACCGCGAGTAAGCAGAAAAACAGAGTTTTCATAGGAACTTTGCGTCTTGGCCGGAGATTATATGTCGGCGGTCGTGCTTATGTCAGGTTTATTCATTCCTATGCCCAGAGACCCCAGCGAGGGTGCTCCGTCCTTTGTCCCTCCGTTTTTGGAGGGACAAGGAGGGATTTTTTCATCCGATCAGTCGCCTAACCTTCCCAACAATCGGCAAGAGCGCTGGCCCAGCCTTCTCCCGATTCAGGAAGGTCAGGGGCGGAGAGGCTATAGCCTACCGTTTCCCAAAACGGCAGCCTTCTTCTAACTCCAACACCCAAAACCACTTCATACATTCCCGTACATACACTTCCGCTAGTACAAAATGTTCCCCGGGGAACACTTGTGCAAATCGCCGGCGTGCAAATCGCAGATGTGTTCCCCGGGGAACACATCTCAATATCCGCCACCCTCCAACTGGACCTTGCCGCGAAACATGCGATAGATGAACACGAAGTATCCCAGAGCCAGCACCGCGCCGATGCTCCACCAGGTGATGCCCACCACCAGCCCATGGTGTCCGGCGGCGCTGTTGTAGATGGTCAGGCTATAGTCGGGATTGGTGCTCGCGGGCAGCACCACGGGATACAAGGCGAACACTGCCCCTACAAGCATGCTGGCGATGTAGAGGATGGAACCGGCAAAGGCCAACTTGTCTTTACTCTTGGGCGCGGCCCAGATGATGAGCACCAGGCCGGCTACCACCGCGATGGGCACGAGCATGCCGATGGGATGCTCTCCATAATTGTGCATCAGGCGTGGACGCACAAAGTAGGTGGCCAGCAAGCTGATGCAGGTCAGAAAAAATTGTACCGGCCATAAGATGATGGCCACGCTGCGCGCCCGCTTGCTCAGATCGCCTTCCGTCTTGATGGCGACATAGAGCGCGCCATGCACGGTCAGCGTGACCAGCGCGATCACACCTGCCATGATGGTGTACCAGTCAAGAATGCCAGGATGGCCGCTCACCCTGAAGTCTGTCCACAGCGGTTCGAAGAAGTAGCCATCGGGACCGAGTGGCACACCGCGGACTACGTTACCCAGAGCCGCGCCGAAAAAAATTGCCAGCAGCGCACTTGATCCGCAAAAAATGAAATCAAAAAAAGATCGCCACACTTGATCGTCCACGTGGGCCCGCAATTCAATGCCAATGCCACGCAGGATCAGCAGCCACAATACGATCATGAGTGGAAGATAAAACCCGCTGAAGGCGGAGGCGTAGAGAAGCGGGAAGGCGAAGTAGAGTGTGCCGCCCGTGGCCAGCAGCCATACTTCGTTGCCATCCCAGACGGGCCCAATCGCACGCAGCACCATGCGCCGCTCGTTAGGGGTCTTGGCGATGAGGAGATAGATCACGCCCGCCCCCAAGTCGAAGCCATCCAGCACTACGTAGGTGGTCAGCATCAGTGCAACAACGACGAACCAAAGTGTTTCCATAACACCTCAAGGCTACGATCAGATTCCTCAGGCGCTAAAGCGCGTACATAAAATCAAAGCCTTACCGCAGCGCTGAAGCGCTGCGCCACCCCAAATCACTTCGCCTCAGTGCGACACCGAAACATTTGCGTTGGGGCCGCAATCTATTTCGCGATGGACCAGAAATAAAAACAGGATGCCCAGCACCATGTACAGGCCCATGAATCCGATCAGCGTGAACAAGCCATTGCCCGCGGAGACCAGCTTCGAATATCCGTCGGCAGTACGCATGAGGCCGTAAACCAGCCAGGGTTGACGGCCAAGTTCGGCGGTCATCCATCCCGCGGTGTTGGCGATGTAGGGAAAGGGCAGGCTCAAGAGCAGGATCCAAAGCATCCAGCGGGAATGGAAAAGTTTGCCGCGCCATAATAGAAAAACCGACACCACCATGATAGCGATGAAGATCGTGCCCAGTCCCACCATGATGTGATAGCTGTAGTAGAGCAATGGAATGTTGTCCGGCCACTGATCCTGGGGAAATGCGTTCAGCCCTTTCATCTCCGCTTCCCAGCGGCGGTAGCTGAGAAAGCTCAGCATCTTGGGAATAATGATCGGGTTATCAATGGTGTGCTGCTGCATGTCAGGCTGGCCAAGGATCACCAGCGGCGCACCCGGCTGGCTGGTGAACAGCGCTTCCATTGCGGCCAGCGTGACTGGCTGATTTTGTGCGACCATGCGGCCCTGTCCGTCGCCGGTAGGAAACAGTTGAATGATGCTGAATGCGCAACCGGCGAGCACTCCCACCTTTACGAAGAGGCGTCCATGCTCTTCATACTTGCGGCCGAGCAAATAGAACGCTCCCACCGAGGCCATCACGAAAGCTCCGGTGATCGCAGCGCCACCCATGTTGTGAGCGTACTGCCACCATGCCCAGGGATTTAGAACCAGGTCCCAGAAGCTGCGTAGTTGCAGGGAACCATCGGCGGCACGCTCGTACCCTACGGGATGCTGCATCCAGGCATCGGTCGCGATGATGAAAAATCCAGAGAGCCACGAACCCAGAAACACTGCTACTGCGGACCACCAGTGAGCCCGCGGGCTGAGCCGCTTTTCTCCATACAAAAATAATCCCAGAAACGCCGACTCAAGGAAAAAAGCGAACATACCTTCCATGGCCAGGGTCTGACCGATCACGCCTCCGGCAAAGCGCGAGAAGTGCGACCAGTTGGTGCCAAACTGAAATTCCATAGGGATGCCAGTCACCACGCCAATCACAAAATTGATTCCGAAGATGCGCGCCCAGAAGCGGGCGGCCTGATCGTAAATTTCGTAGTCTCTATTTTCGCGGCGACGGCGAAGGGCGAGAGTCTTGAGCACCACGATGAGTGGAGCAAGTCCCATGGTGAGCTGCGGAAAAAGATAGTGAAAGGTGATGGTAAAAGCGAAGTGCAGGCGGTGAATAAGAAGTGCGCTATCCATGATGGATTCTCATTGTACGTCCCTAACCGGGATTATCGCCGATAGAGAATCCATCTGAATGTGATCCAGATCACAGACTTAGGTTCAGGCTTTAGCGTTTACGGCGGCGTTCCAGTTCCGTGCGGCGGATTTCGCGGCGGCGGCCGGCATCATCGTATCGCCTTTGCTGATCTTCATTCTCGGGCACGACGGCGGGCACGGGCAGGTGACGTCCAGCGCCATCGACGGCAACGAATGTCAGATAGGCGGAACTCACGTGGCGGCAATCATCCTGAAGATAATTTTCCACCCAAACTTTGACGCCCACTTCCATCGAAGTATGAAACACGCGATTGACGGAAGAGCGCAGAATGACCAGATCCCCCACGTGCACGGGCACCCAGAAATCCATATGGTCGATGGCGGCGGTAACGGTGTAGTTGCGTGAGTGGCGATGCGCGGCCATGGCGCCTGCCAGATCGATCCAGTGCATGAGGCGCCCGCCGAGCAGCGAGCCCAGCGGGTTGGTGTCGTTGGGGAGTACGATCTCCGCCATGTCGGACTGCGAATCCCGGACGGGCCGGGGCATCATCAGTTCTTCTCTTTGGTTCATGAATTTATTCTCGTGGGGACAGGGTGAGTACGGCGTTGCAAATAAGCCTGCAGATAACAATCCGCCATTTTTTGGATGTTCGGATCGGCGTGCGGTGAAGTCCAGGTGGCGAGCGAGACATCGTATTCGAGCGTGCCATGGCCAGCGGGACGATGATTCAGTTCGTGGACAAACCATAAGGAAAGCTGCGAGCCGAGATCACGCGCCACGGAAAACCGAATGGCGTCGGAGGCGCGATCCCTGGGAAGACGCGAGCAATTTGATGCGTATCCGAGATTACAGTTCTTTAGTTCATCCGTCGTGAGGTCGGCATTTTCATGACCCGATGCGGAGCAGCGACCGCTCCAGCCGCCGCCTAAGGGTAGTCGCGTGGGATGAAGAAACGGAGCGGCGTCCAATTTGGTTGTCGGCATGAAGAATGGGCACGCCATGTGAACGCAATTGTACGCAGATGGGCGGAGGGTTGCCAGTGATGGATGGGAGGCCGCGTAATCCCTCTCCGCCGTAACGAGGAACACATGGTCCTTCGTTCGCAAAGAACGCTCGCTCAGGATGACAGGGAAGTGGAGTGGTGTCTGTGACGGATGAACATGAGAAATATGATTCGCGGGTTGATGTACTCTTGATCGAAACATGGATCGTATAGCAATGCTTACTGAAATTCTCACGCAGAATCCCACCGATGCGTTCGCCCGGTATGGACTTGCCATGGAGCATTCGAATTCCGGCGATGTGGAACGAGCGCTGGAAGAATTTGGGAAACTGCTGGCTTCCCATCCAGACTACACGGCGGGATATTTCATGGCGGCGCAGACTTTGGTAAAAGCCAGCCGCGTTGAGGAAGCGAAGAAGATGCTGGCCGACGGTATCGCGTCGGCGGAGCGGACCGGGAATGGACATGCATTGTCAGAGATGGAGGGGCTGCTGGCGGAGTTGGGGTAGGAACGCGGCTGAACAGGCTGTAAAAAATAAGTCTGTTACCTCAAGCGCTAAAGCACGTCCTCAAAAACCAAGCCTTTTAACGCAGCGCTGAAGCATCCGCTCCACCCAAAATCATTCCGGGCTGGTTGCCATTTTCTTCATGGACCACTCGACTAATCCTGGAAATAATTGATAGAGCTTGATGACGGGATGCATGGTCCAAGGGACGACCACTTCGCGTTTCTGTTTTAGATAACCCTTCAATACAGCACGGGCGACCCGTTCGGCGCTTATGCCTTTGACCGACGCTGGCCGCACTCGTTGCGGTTCCCTGCCCTTGATGGCATTCTCGCCGAAACCTGTACTCACATAGCCTGGGCAAACCGTGAGAACGTTGATGCCAAATTTTCCCAGCTCGACGCGGGCGGCTTTGCCGATCGCATTCATGGCAAATTTGGTCGCACTATAAACTCCCATGAAAGGCACGGGGAGATGGCCGGCGACGCTGGAGATATTGATGATGGCGCCGCTGCTTTGTGATTTCATGACGGGAACAACGGCCTGCATGGCTTCAATGGTCCCGAACAGATTGGTGTCAAAGGTTTCGCGGCAGGCCGCCATGTCCATGCCAGCGACGGAATCGCGCAAACCGTGGCCGGCGTTGTTGATCCAGACATCGATGCGTTGCAGGTGATGCAGGGTGAGGCCGATGACGCGGTCGATCTCCTCACGATGACGGACGTCGCAAGCTAAAGCCAGGGTGCGATCTGAGTTTCCGATGCGAGCGCGGGCGGCCTCGGCGCGTCCGGCATCGCGAGAAAGCAAGACGACGCTGGCGCCATGATCGACAAAAAGTTTGGCTATGGCCTCGCCAATACCCATGGAAGCGCCTGTGATGACAACGACTTTGTCGGAGAGTTGCATGTTTTAGCCTCAGGCGCTAAGCGCGTTTTCAAATGTAACAGGCAGAGAGAAGGATGCCAGAAATATTCTGGGCGTACAATCAAGCCAGCATGCGCGCTACCGCCACAAACCGCGCCGGAGGCTGGTCTTGAGCATACTTCTGCCGATTTTTCCTCTGGATCTTGTGCTGTTTCCCGGAAGTCCGCTCCCACTACACATTTTTGAGCCGCGTTACCGCGAAATGATTGCGGGATGCCTGGAGCGAAACAAGCCTTTCGGAGTGGTGCGGGCAAAAGAAGCGGGAATTGCCGAGATCGGTTGCACTGCGGAAATCATTTCTGTCGCTAAGAAATATGATGACGGCCGCATGGACATTCTCACGCAGGGCCGCGAGCGATTTGCAGTGGTACTGGTCAACCAGGAGCGGTCTTTCCTAGAGGCCGAAGTGATTTATTTGCCGGATGAGACTGGCAAAGCGACGTCCGAAGAGAAATCCAAAGCAATGAAGTTGCACGAAGAAATTATCAAGCTGGCCGGAGCGCGGCCTGAAGGTTCCTCGGAAGTCCAGGAACAGGAGCTTTCTTTTCATCTAGCGGGATCGCTTCCACTTGATCTTGACTTCAAGCAGACGCTGCTGGAAACGAGATCAGAGGGCGAACGGATGCGCGCCGTGATCGGATTTCTCGAAGCTATCCTTCCGAATTTGCGCCGCACCGTCCACGTACGCCAGAAAGCTGGCGGCAATGGGCATGCGGGCTAATGCAAAGGCGGGCGTATAATCGCGGTTGAAACGGTTTATTCCTCGTTCTTTGTTCTGTCGAAGGGAGTTTTGCCATCATGAGTTTCCCTCGGACGCTCGGCGAGTTGCGCCAAAGTCCTTTTTCCGAAGAAAAACTGCGTACCCGGCGAGTGAAGGACGAGTTGCGCGACAACCTCATGGCGAAACTTCGCCAGGGTGGCTCAATCTTCCCCGGGATTGTCGGTTACGACGATACAGTGGTGCCGCAAATCACCAATGCTGTGCTTTCCCGTCATAATTTCATTTTGCTGGGATTACGAGGACAGGCAAAGAGCCGGATACTTCGAGCGCTGACGACATTGCTTGATCCGCAGACGCCGTATGTTGCAGGTTGCGAGATTCACGATAATCCCTATGCGCCAATTTGCCGCCGGTGTATCGATGATATTGCGAAGAACGGGGACGCCACGCCGATTGCTTATCTCACTCCTGAACAACGGTACGTGGAAAAACTGGCGACGCCAGACGTGACCATCGCCGACTTGATTGGCGATATTGATCCCATCAAAGCCGCGCGGGCTGGAAACGCACTGAGTAGCGAGATGACCGTTCATTACGGACTACTGCCGCGGGCGAATCGCGGCATTTTTGCGATTAACGAATTGCCTGATCTTGCCGGGAAAATTCAAGTGGGATTGTTCAACATTATGCAGGAAGGCGATGTGCAGATTAAGGGATATCCCATTCGGCTGCCGCTGGATGTGGCACTGGTTTTCAGTGCTAATCCCGAGGATTACACAGCAAGAGGCAAGATCATTACGCCGCTGAAAGATCGCATTGGATCGGAGATTCGTACGCATTATCCGGCGAACATCGAGGAAGGGATTGCGATCACGACGCAAGAAGCCTGGACGAAGCGCGAAGGGCACGAGTTACAGATTCCGAAGTATGTACGAGAAGTGATTGAGCGGATCGCATTCGGAGCGCGTGAGGACAAGAAGATCGACAAGCGCTCCGGAGTAAGCCAACGCCTACCCATTTCGTGCATGGAGAATGTGATTTCAAATGCCGAGCGACGCGCGATTGGGCATGACGAGAAGCTTGTAGTGCCTCGCATCAGCGATGTGTATGCGGCCATGCCTGCCATCACGGGGAAACTTGAACTCGAATATGAAGGCGAGATGAAAGGCGCTGACCACGTAGGTCGCGAGCTGATTCGCGGCGCGGTTGCCAAATCCTACGACGGATATTTTAAGGGCGTAGACATGCAGCAGATCGTGCAGTGGTTCGATCTGGGTGGCGAAATTCAACTGGCGGACGCAACCAGTTCGACTGAGTCGCTGCAAGCTTTGCGCGGCATTCAGGGTCTGATGGAGAAGCTGACGAAACTGAATGTGGGTCCAAAGAGCAGCGCGGAGTCGCAGGTTTCGGCGGCGGAGTTCGTGCTCGAAGGTTTGTATGCGCATAAGCGCATCGGGCGCAACGAAGAACGGTTGTTCACCGCGGGAGAAAAGACTCCCAAGGTGGCTGACAAGCCGTTCGAGCGTGAGGAAGCCCCGTTTCGCGGGAGAAGGCCGTACAACTAGTCGTTGGTCGTGCGTCGTTGGTCGTTGGCCATTCGACGGACGCCGCGCCACGAAACTTGAAACCCACAAGGATTCAAGCCAACGACCAAGGGCCAACGACCAACGACGGTTTTTATGAAACGCATCCGCTATAGCAAATACGTGCCTGATCCAGCGGGCGAGATGAGCCTGGAAGATCTGCTGGGTGCGCTCTCCGACTATTTGCTGCAGAGTGGCTTTGACAATTACATGTATGGGGATTTCCCCGATGGCGAGCAGACGATGGATGATCTGCGGCGCGCCATCGAGCAAGCATTGATGGAAAGCGATTTCCTCGACGAGCAAATGCGCGAGCAGTTGCAGCAAATGCAGATGGACGGTTCACTCGAAGAGTTGATTGAGCAATTGATCGAGCGGATGCAGCAGGAAGATTACATCAGCATCGATGATCCACATGATCCATCCAAGCGGTCGAGCGTCGGGGGCCAGGCAGGCGAGGCCCAGCAGGAGGCGAAATTTGAAATCACCGACAAGAGCTTGGATTTTCTTGGATTCAAAACCCTGCGCGATCTGATGGGATCGTTGGGCAAGTCAAGTTTTGGACGCCACGACACGCGCGATCTGGCTACCGGCATCGAAACCAGCGGAGCATCGCGGCAATATGAATTTGGCGACACGCTCAACCTCGACATTACGGCGACACTTTCGAGCGCCATTCAGCGCGAAGGCTTGAAACTGCCATTGAACATCGAGTACTCCGATCTGCAGGTACACCAGTGCGAATATCAGTCGTCATGCGCGACCGTGCTCATGCTGGATTGTTCGCACTCCATGATTCTTTATGGCGAGGACCGTTTCACGCCGGCAAAGAAAGTTGCCATGGCGCTTTCGCATTTGATCCGCACGCAATATCCAGGCGATTCGCTGTCACTGATTCTGTTTCATGATTCCGCCGAGGAAGTGCCGCTCTCGCAATTGGCGCGGGTGAAAGTGGGGCCTTATTACACGAATACACGCGAGGGACTGCGGCTGGCGCAGCGGGTTCTGCAGCGTCAAAGAAAAGACATGAAGCAGATTGTGATGATCACCGATGGCAAGCCGTCGGCGCTGACTTTGGAAGATGGGCGCATTTACAAAAATGCGTTTGGACTGGATCCGATGGTGGTGAGCCAGACGCTGGAAGAAGTTTCAAAGTGCAAACGGGCAGGCGTGATGATTAATACATTTATGCTGGCGTCCGATTACGGGCTGGTGCAATTCGTGCAGAGAGTCACGGAAATGTGCCGCGGAAAAGCTTACTTCACCACTCCTTACACGCTCGGCCAGTATCTGCTGATGGATTACATGTCACGGAAGACCAAGACCATACACTGAAGACACAGCGGATGTCGAAAAGAGTTGTCCCGCCGAAGCCTCCCGAGATTTCAACTATAGCCTCGTCAGAGAGAAGATGACGGCAATGCTGATCGAATGTCGGCACTGTGACGTCGAGAGAATGGTTAAGCAGGCAGATAAAGCCGGAAAACTCACAACGTGCGATGCGCAGAACTGCTCGAACGTGATAGAACGTATAGCCATAAATTCGTACCGCACTGCGAAATACATCATGGCCGACATGCCTGAGGACCCTAAAAGCGACCAGAGATTTTCACCAATTTTGCCGTCCGGTGAATGCTTCCGTCCTGCATCTAATTATTTACGCTAGTCTATATGATGGATGACTTAGTGTCTCGATCCCTTGAGTTTCAACAAGCAGGATGGCGATAGGTAAAGCAAGGCGTTCAACGGTTCAGAAATACACTCGCCGGCGGTAACGAGAAAGAAGAGCATGCTTTGAATGCCTGAGGGCAAACGCAGCGCGCTTGGAGCCAACAATGGGCCTTACGGCATGAAGCGACAGAACTCCGTCGATCAATGGTCCATACTGGCTGGCACCGTCAGGCTCTCGACCCAGAAGATAAGCGGTAATGGTTTCCGAAATGGTTGGAAAAGTGGCTGTCGATGGAGACTCATCAGCGTGGCGCACTACTTCCGGGTTGTATACTGTCTCGCCATTTCTCGTCGCTGACCTTTATAGGCGGGCTGGTTTACCAGGACGAAATCGTGAATCGCGTTAGTCATTCATCAGTATCGAGGAACTTTACATGTCGGCAATCGTTAAGCTCGTCTATCGATACCGAAACGATGTCGCCAGTAAGCTTCCAACCGTGAAGCATTGCCTTCAGATCTTGTTTGCATTCTTTAATGGAATTTCCTCTGCTGAGAGTAAAGCAGATGCTCAGAACACTGGTGCGACCCTGCACAATTCGCATATCTGATTCTTCGCATATTCCGCTCCAGACTTTTCTCTCGCGTCAAGCCACGCTACCTACGATGTCCCGGCATGAGTCAAGCGTTGCTAGATAGCTGCCGCCGTCGGCCTTTTTCACCGCCAACTCGGCTCCCTGAAATCCAATGGCTGAATGCTGGCCATCACAAAAAGGCTTGTTCTTGCTGCCACCGCAGCGACAGAGAGAAAATGCAGGTTTGCCGGTGAGGTCGAATTTATTTCCCTCGGCATCGATTAGTTCGATGGAACCTTCAGCACCTTCTACGCGATAGGGGCCGTTCTTCTTGATCGTGATCTTTATGGACATGGACGCCTCCGTGGCGAATTTTCAGTAATGAAGATATCAGAGCGGATGGCAGGCTACTAGTGAGGGACAACGTTTGAGTCTTTATGTGCGGGCGCTTCGGTTAAGAAGGTAGGGGTCCTTCGACTTGCAGACGTTCACTTCGTGAACGTCTGACTGCGCTCAGGATGACAATGTGGGTGGTTTGGCTGAGAGCTGATGGCTGACAGCTCTTATGCCGCTGCCGCTTCTTGCTGCAGCAGGCTCTGATAGAGCTGCATGTATTCATCGATCATGCGTCTGGCAGTAAAGTGTTCGCGGGCGCGCTGGAAAGCACGGTTGGCGTAGGAGCGGCACATTTCCGGATCGTCGCTCAGGCGCTGGATCATATCCGCAAGACTGCTGGCGTCGTTGGCACGAAAGTAAAGTGCAGTGTCGCCCCAAATTTCGCGGAAGGATGGAATGTCGTTAGCAATAATGGCGCAGCGGGAAAACGCGGCTTCGAGCGAGGCCATACCGAAAGGTTCGTAACGAGAGGTGGCGGCATAGATGGCGGCTCGGCTATAGAGAGTGCGCAGTTGTGCTTCGGTCTGCGGGCCCCGCAGCGCAATACGGATATTGTCCAGATCGAGTTTCACATCGGCGCGGATGGGAACTTTGGGCAGCGGTACCGGCGAGTCGGCACCGACGATGCAGACCGGGAGCGGATGCGTGTGATGAGTGAGCAACGAGACCTGCTTGCCCGCGTCCCAGATACGTCCCACCGCCAGCACGGATTGGTCTTTATCGACGTAAGGATTGAAATAGATGGGATTGCGTCCGCTGTGAATCACCGCTTCACGGACCGGTTGGGTGTAGGTAGCGCGGATTGTTTCCAGCATCCAGGTGGTGGGAGCGACCACCACGCTGGCCTTCCTGAGCCCTTCGGTCACAACAGCGCGATACCAGTCCAGCCAGCTGCTGGGCTTCGGTTCGCGACCGTGCACTGACTTCCACCAGCTGATCATGTCGCCATGAGCGACGACGACCCGCGGCACCGAGACTGGAAGATTTCCGTAGCACAACTGGTTTAAGTGCAGCACATCGGGCTTGAGTTCTTTTACGAGAGTAGTCAGATAAGCCGAAGAATCACTAAGGTCCTGCTCGCCTTCCTGCATCCAGTCAAGACGAAACGCCGTGGGGCGATATTCCAAACCGTGCAGGTTCTCCATCCAGGAGATTTGTTGCGGCAGCGGAATTTCTCCGAAGCTGACGAGAGTGACACGAACTCCGCGAGTAACCAGTCCGGTCACAAGTTCGCGAGTGTACGTCCATACACCACTCATCGTGTCTGCTGTGACCAGAACGTGCATGCGAACTCCGGGAGATGCTGTCCGGAGCTATTCTAGTGCGAGTCGATCCCCAAGTTGAAGGATTTCTTTGATCTGGGCTGGCATTTTGACTTAGCGGGGATGCACAGTTTTGCACAAATCCAGCAATGCATTGAGCAATGAGCGATCACGGTACAATTAAGTAATGCTGCGAATGATGTGCATCACGGCGCACCCGGACGATGAAGCCGGCGGATTCGGTGGTGCGCTGCGCCTATATCGTGAGCGGGGAGTGGAAACCAGCGTGGTCTGCCTTACGGCGGGACAGGCGGCAACCCACCGGGGTGGAGCGGCGAGCGATTGGGAGCTGGGGGCCATGCGACGCAAGGAATTTGCCGCGGCTTGCGAAATCCTGAAAGTTTCGCACGGAACCGTACTGGATTATCCCGATGGCCAGCTCTATCGCCAGGACCTATATAAGGTGGTTTGTGACCTTACGAAGTTAGTGCGTGAGTTTCGCCCCCAAGTGATACTGACTTTTGGCCCGGAAGGCGGGGTTACTGGCCATCCCGATCACTCCATGGCTTCGATTTTCGCGAACCTGGCATTTCATTGGGCAGGACGCGACAATCGCTATCCCGACCAGCTGATAGATGGTCTGACCGCGCACCGCACTCAAAAGCTGTACTATGCGACGGCCGATTTTGTGCTTCCCAATCGGCAGCCGATCACCCTGCCACCGGCCACGGCCATCCTCGAAATAGGCAATTATTTGGAATTTAAGATCGCGGCATTTAAAGCCCACACTAGCCAGTCGCCGCTATTCCCTCTTCTCGAAAACAATGTACGCCAACGTGGTACGCGGGAGATGTTTCATCTTGCGGCATCGATGATTCCCGGGCCCATGGTGCAGGAGACGGATTTGTTTGCGGGCGTGAAGGACGTTTGATGGGCCTCGGGGACAGCCGAGGCGGCTGTCCCCACATGAGTCGTGGCGACCAAATCAGCGTGGTTTGATGATGTCGCTCAGCATGTCTGGCTTGGAGTCATCCCGCACCAGGTGGGGATATTTCTCGCCACCGTGATAGTCCAGTTTGTAGGTCTTGTAGTATTCGGTGTTCTCGACCAGCAACTCCAGAGGGCCGGTGCCATTTTTGCCGGCGAGCAACGCATCGCGAAGCACGTCGGTGGAAAAGGTGCGTCCATTCACTGCGACGACTTTCATGCCAGGACCGATCCCAGCAAGCGCGGCTGGAGCGCCTTCGATGGTATCAACGATGACTCCATCTTCTTTCAGAAGCAATCCGATCGAGTACGAAGCGTCTATTTCTTTGCGGTTATCTTCCGAAGCCTTGGTCATCTCTGAGCGCGTGTCGTTATAGATCACCTTCCAACCGCTGCCCTCGACGCCACCAAGCGGCGCGTTTGCATTGTGGGTTGTCAGCCGTTCAGTCCAAAAGCCGCGCCAATCGTAAGGCACAACCTGATTCAAGGTATTGACCACGTCATCGAACGTGTAACCTTTTACCATGGGTGGCCCACTGGGAGCGCCATGAAAGAAATGGCAGAAATCGTCAATCGATTTCTGGCCGTGGGTCTGCTGGCGGATGATGGTATCGACCCAGAGCCAATTCAATACATCTTCATCATAGAAATCGACGGTCCGGCGCCAGGAACTCCATGCATTCGGCGAGAAGTAAAGATCTGCCGCCGCATCAGCGGTATCCTGCAAGTTTCGCCAGGTGCGGCCGGGTTCGTGGTCCAACCGTCCAGCAATGCTGGCAACATCCTCGCGAAATTCGTCGGGCGTCCACAAGCCGCTGCGCGCCGTCAGCACGTCTCCCAAATAGGAAGTAAGACCCTCGTAGACCCAGAGCAAATCATCCTGCATGGGCTTCTGGTAATCGGGAGTGGCCAAATCCGCCGGGCGGCGATACTTGCCATTCCACGAGTGCACATACTCGTGTGGCAGTAAGCCGGAGGCCAGCATACGGAGCTTGTCATCGACCAAACCTCGCTCCTCAATGCGGCTGTCGTCGGACTCATGGTGCTCCAATCCAAAGTGTGCGACGTGATCACTCAAAGTGAACAGGAAATGGTAGTCGCGATAATGATGCGCGCCAAACAATTTTCCGGCCTGCGCTTCCAGATTGCGATACTTTTCCCAAACTTCAGGCGGAGCTTCGAGAGCGGCGGCGCTGTCGGCGGCAATATCCATTTCCGCGGGCGGGGTTTGTCCTGCATTCAGGGGGACGACTTTTAGGAATTGCGCGGCGAGTACCGGGCCATCGACCAGCATGGTGAGAGAAATGGGAGCAAAATTTATTTCATCCGCGGATTGCGATGTGATGGGAAGCGAGGTTCCGAACTTCCAGCCAGCCGGAAGACGCAGACTGGCAACGTAGGTAAGGTCGTCAGAGGGCCAGCCTTTGGGATACAGCAGGAGCTGGTTCCAACTAATGATGCTAAGAGTAGCCGTTGCTGAAGAACCGGCGGAAAATCCGGCTTCGAAGGTTGCCGGAGAAACAAAATCGAGGGACGCATTTACCTCGTTGACCCCGGCGGGAACTTCCACATTAATGGTGAAGTTGTCGGTCAGGTCGCGGCGCCACTTCAGGATCTGGCCATTTCCCATGAACTTCAGTCCGGTGAGATCGTCGATGGGACCATCCGGGGCGTGCTCGCCGGGAATCCACTTGGGATAATAGAGAGTGAGGGTGCCGGGCTGGGCGGGAATCGTGAGCTTGGCGTGGAATATTTTTCGCGGCGCCTCGCTGGCGTCCACTGAGATCTTCACGGTCGGTGCGTTGGTCTGCGAAAAAACTGCGCAGGATAATGACAGAAGAAACGCCAAAATTCCAAACCTAAATCGATTCATCAATCCCCCTCGGACGGTATGCCGCGAACGTATGACTATACCAGCGGTCGGTTTCCGGGTACAGCCTAGTATTGATTTTGACTCTTTAAGATGTGCGAAATCTGGAACACGGATCTAAGGTCGGCTAGGCGATGACGGGGATAGAGGATTGCTCTATGATGACTGCGATGCAGCATCGCGGCAAATTCATCACTTTCGAAGGACTCGACGGTTGCGGCAAGAGCACACAACTGAAAAAGCTGGCGGCGGCGCTTCGTTCTCAGGGATTGTCCGTGGTGATGACACGCGAACCGGGCGGAACTCCGACTGCTGAAAAAATACGCCAACTGGTTTTGGATACCCGCACCGATGGCCTGGCTCCGCTCGCCGAACTGGCGCTTATGTTTGCCGCACGAGCTCAACACATTAAGGAAGTGATTCAACCGGCTGTAGCTGAGGGCAAGATCGTGCTCTGCGATCGATTTACGGATTCGACCGAGGCTTACCAGGGGAGCGGCCGCAAACTTGGCACGGCACCGGTGCTGGCGTTACACCGAATTCTGTGCGGAAATCTGCAGCCGGAACTTACCATCCTGATGGATTCGGATTTGACGGCCAGTCTGGAACGAGCCCGCCGCCGCAATAAGACGCATGCCGCTGGTCATGGCCGCGGGAAGAGTGATGAAAATCGCTTCGAGCAGGAAAGCCGGGCATTTTTTGGCCGAGTACACAATGGATATTTGGCGATTGCGAAACGGGAGACGCAGCGGGTTGCGTTAGTAAATGCGCGGGGTACGCCGGAAGCAACGCATAAGCAGATCATGGAGATTGTAAGGAAGAAGTTGAGGCTGGGAAAGTAAGCAAGATTTATGCCTTTTTCTGATTTTCACGGCAACACCGGTGTGGTCCATCGCTTGCGCGATATGCTGCGCCGCGAACATTTTCCTCAGGCGGTGATTCTGGCGGGGCCGAGCGGCTCCGGAAAATACACACTGGCACTGATGCTAGCGAAGGCCATGAACTGCCTCGATCCCATCGAGACTGATGGGCTTCCCGACTTCTGCGGCAAATGTTCGAACTGCACACGTATCGCGCAGTCGGAAGATCTCGAAGCTCGTTTCGCTGAGGCGGTCGAGGCCCGTGAAAATCTGCGCGAGACTGACAAAAAAGAAACGCGTCTTTTTATTCAGACGCATCCCGATGTACTGGTCATTCCGCCCGATCCGCCGCAGATGATGATCAAGATGGACCAGGTGCGGCGGGTGATTGAGACCATCTATTACCGTCCGGGCGATGCGAAAGAACGCGTCTATATTTTCACTGACTCGGCGTTCATGAAAGAGGCGGCCAATTCGCTGCTCAAAGTATTGGAAGAGCCGCCTGAGTTCGCGACGATTTTTCTGCTCACGGAGAACACCGGCGAATTGCTGCCCACTCTCCGCTCGCGGTCGATGATTGTTACGCTGGCAGCTTTATCGGTCGAAGAAATTGAAAACTATTTGGCGAAGCGTCGTCCCGAGTGGACTTCGAAGCAGCGGGCGCTGGTAGCTCGTCTTGCGGAAGGCGCAATTGGACGTGCAGTCACCTTCGATCTACCGGCATACACGGCAGCCCGTGCACACGCGCTGACCATCCTGAATTCGGCGTTGCGGACTGGAGATCATAGCGAGCTGTTCAAAATTACTGAAACCTATCGAGCCGGAGCCGACGGCCG
Source organism: Terriglobia bacterium (assembly GCA_963723765.1). Taxonomy (GTDB): domain Bacteria; phylum Acidobacteriota; class Terriglobia; order Terriglobales; family Acidobacteriaceae; genus DATBAX01. The sequence goes on from CAVRSD010000005.1 coordinate 241,363, forward strand.
CACAAAAATTGAGAACCTGCTGCGTACCATCTACTCGCTCTTGCAGGATTTGACGTTCGTAAATTCCGGCACGCCGGAATTTGTCCGCAATACCGACATCCAGCCGGAATTGCAGAAGTTGGCGGAATCCGCAGATTTCGAATGGATTACCAATGCCGCGGATCGGCTGGCCGATGTCGAACGCGGTATGCGCCGGAATTTATTGCGCTCGCTTTCGCTGGATGCGTTTGCCGCGGCGTTGGAAAAATGAAGGACAGTCGGCTTTGGGCTCTAGGCTTTGAGAGCATCCAAGCTTTGTATCAGGGCACGGCTTTTCAGCCGTGCCGTAGTGAGTCGGCCCATGTTTACGGCATCGCTAAAGCGATGCCCTGATACGACCCTTTCCGCCCATCACTCCAGCATTGTCATCCGCAGGGCCGTATGCTACGTTATTTGAAAGTTCACGCCTTCCATCCGCAACAAGTCGCGCCAGGTTGTGGTCTCTAGGAAACGTGCTGAAGGTGGTTTCATGAAAGACGCAGTCGATTCACTGCCAGCCGAACGCCCGTCCGAAACAGAAGGTTTTGCCAACCGCAAGCTCATCCGTCCAGCACTGAACCGGACCGAGCACACCCCTCAAAATCATTCTCCGCAAAATACCGGAGAACGCAGGGAACGTCCGGCGCATAGCGATCGCGGCGGCCATGAACGGTCCAATGGCGGCGGCAAGAAGCCAGCTCCCCCGGAGCAGACCAACGCCGAGAATTTTTATTATCAGAAACAGATGCAATCGAAGACGCCGATGGTCATCGTGCTGCGCGACGGCGAACAAATTCACGGAGTCATTGAGTGGTATGACAAGTCCTGCCTCAAAGTGAATCGCAACAGCGGATCCAACCTGCTGATTTACAAACCCGCGATTAAGTACATGTATAAAGAGGGCGAGAATAGCGGGAAATAGAAAGAAAAATTTAGATCTGCGCTTGTGGATTTTGCTGGGTTGCAACTTCGTCGTTTCGACAAAAGAGTTTTCGTTGAACGTCCTTCACTTTGGCCCATTTGAATAGCTTCAGCGTTTGCAACGCTTTTGCGTACATTTCCGGTGTGCGCGTCACTACGGTCATATATGCATCATTGTTGATGTGAAGGAAATAATCGACACTACCGAATGCCCACTGAGGTACGTAGTACGCATCCCAACCAACGATCATTGGCTGCACAATCAGCGCGACGGCATCAACAAATTCATCATCGCGGAAAAAATGTCCAGGCGCAACTTCTAGCGATCTGGTTTCACCATAACCTGCTCGAAACCGTTCAACGGCCTTAAAAGCAACCGCTTCGACTCTCGGATCGAAAGCTCCCCACCGAGTGATCCATAGCGTCGCGCCTCTAAAGTGCGTCTCTTCGAACCCAAGGGCTGCCACAACTCGAGCGAGAAATACTAACTGGCCCTCTCCGACGGGATTCTCGATGTCGATGCAGTGCGCTGTTGAGTCAGTGTAGTAGAGATCCTCGCCGTCAAAGTGAAAATCACTATGACCAGCAAAGAAGGCTCGCACTTCGTCACTTGTTACGACTCTCATAATTCGTCCGCAGTTCAAAGCGATGATCGAGAACGACTCTACAGTTTCGGCAGCACAATCCCCGTCTGCGACTGATACTTGCCCTTTGCTATCCGCGTAGCTGACTTCGCAGACTTCATCGGACTGGAAGAACAAGATCTGGCACAGGCCTTCATTGGCGTAAATCTTTGCGGGCAGCGGCGTGGTGTTGGAAATTTCCAGAGTCACAAAGCCTTCCCACTCCGGCTCGAAGGGGGTGACGTTCACGATGATGCCGCAGCGGGCGTAAGTCGATTTGCCTACGCAAATGGTCAGCACCTCGCGCGGAATCTTGAAGTATTCCACCGAGCGGGCGAGCGCGAAAGAATTGGGCGGGACGATACAAACATCGGAACGCACGGTGACAAACGAGCGCTCATCAAAATTCTTGGGATCAACCACGGTGGAATTCACGTTGGTGAAGATTTTGAACTCGTCGGCGACCCGCAGGTCGTATCCATAGGAAGAAAGCCCGTAAGAAATTACGCCTTCGCGTACCTGCTTCTCGGAAAAGGGGTTAATCATCTCGTTTTCGAGGGCTTTTTTGCGGATCCAGCGGTCACTCTTCAGCATGAGGCTCCTTGGATGATGCAGCTTTCGGCCGTCAGCTCTCAGCTTTCAGGAAAATCCCTGCACAAGCTGGTGGTGTCCGAAAAAATGGCTGAAAGTTGATACTGCGGGTGCCGTCATCTTACGGGATACACGCTGCCGTTGACAATCTCGGATATCTCCCTTAGCATCAAGCACTTGGTGGACTTTATGCACAAACTCCGCCGCCGGGAGATTGCCTGTGATTAAGCTCGACATCATCAATGAAGTGGTGAATAAAACCGGAATCACCAAAACCAAGGCTGAATTGGCCGTGGAAACCGTCTTCGAAAGCATGAAGCGGTCGCTCTCCAAGGGCGATCGTATTGAGCTGCGGGGATTTGGCGTGTTTAACGTGCGTCCGCGCAAGACTGGCATTGGACGCAATCCGCGCACCGGCGCTGAGGTTTCCATTCCGCCGGGAAAAGCCGTTCGCTTCAAGCCAGGCAAGGAGTTACAGTCCATCGACTGAGCGAAAACCTCTGCGCTGCAGTATCGGGCGCTCTGACGCTTATCTGCGCTCCGATGACACTGCGCTCCGACGACGTAAAGTCCAGCTGAACTCCTTATCCACGAAGTGATTAGTGATTGATGTCTGAAAATATCCCACCCAGCTCTTCGATGTCTGTTTCCTCGACCACCGAATATTACCGCCCGATGGAAGTGTTTGTAGTCAAGGAGCCTAAACAGCGCTACTGGCTGCACATCCTGTTGCTGCTGATCACGATCTTCACGACTTTGGTCGTGGGGGCGCGGATGCAGTTCAACTTCGAGCACAACCTGCCGAACTTCACGGCGGGCAATGAGTATTTGCCATTCTTTCCCATTGAATGGATATCGGCAGCGCCCCGGCGCCTGGTTCTCGGCATTCCCTTCTCTGCAACGTTGCTATTCATTCTGCTGGCACACGAGATGGGACACTACATCCTCTGCCGCTATTACGGAGTGCGCGCCACGCTTCCCTTTTTCATTCCCGCGCCTACGTTGATCGGAACTTTGGGAGCGGTGATCCGCATCAAGTCGCCCATCCGTTCGCGGGCGGCGTTGTTCGACATTGGAATTGCAGGGCCGATTGCGGGATTTATCGTGGCCGTGACTACGCTCTTCATTGCGCTGGTTTTGTCGAAACCGGCAGGCGCAAGCATGGGCCACCCTGATCTCCAATTGGGATATCCATTGATCTTCCACATCGTCCACCGCGTTTTAGCGGTTTTGGCGCCGGCCAGTGTTGCGTCGAATCCACTGGTCCGTACTTCTCTTCACCCAATTGCGGTAGCGGCGTGGGTGGGAATGTTTGCAACCGCATTGAACCTGCTGCCCAGTGGCCAACTGGACGGAGGCCACATGGTTTATGCATTGTGGCCGCGCGCTCATCGCTGGGTCTCATGGATGGTCGTGCTGTTCCTCGTCTATCTGGGCTGGCATTTCGTGGGATGGCGCTTGTGGGCGGGATTAGTCACGGCCATGAATATTATGTCCTGGCGCCAACACCAGGCGCCGGATTATCCGGGAATTCGTGGCTTTCGTTTGGGGCTGGCATTGCTTGGGCTGGCTGATGCTGGTACTGACCTTTACCATCGTGCCTTTCAGTGGAGAAGGGTTTGGCTGGCGATAGATGAGCCGCTGCAAACTACTTCGCTCCCGAACATCAGTGAAGCTCCAAGGGGTCCTTCGACTTCGGGTCTGCTTCGCTTCGCGAAACAGACACTGCGCTCAGGATGACAATGAGACAATGTGCCGGTGCTTAGTCTTCCACGACTCTTGCTGTCGTTTCTTGCGAGGGCTCACCGCCCGCAGCTTCCTGCGCCACAATTAAACGGCGGGCTTCGACGCGGATCTTAGAAAGATTTACCCCGAAGATTGCCGCTGCGCCGATAGCACCGATTCCGCCCATCGCAACGGTCACCGGGGCACCCAACCGATCGGCTAATGCGCCTCCGAGGAACGCTCCGAATGGGGCCATCCCCATAAACATCATGGAGTAAACGGCCATGATTCGGCCGCGCAGATGATCGGGCACCATTGCCTGGATCAGAGTGTTGGAAGACGACATTCCGAGCATCATGCCGAAGCCAACGGGAAGAAGCAGAGCGGTGGAAAGCCAGAAGTTCTTCGAGATCGAAAACAACACCAGGCAAATACCAAATCCCCCGCAGGAAAACGCCACCCAGCGGCCGAGACCGCGGACCCCGCTCCGAGTGGCCAGAGTCAATGCACCAAGCAGCGCACCGATACCGGTTGCACCCATAAGAATTCCGAGTCCCACCGCCCTGGGATCATCTTTTGCTCCCATGAAAATTCCCAAACCGCCAACCCCGGCCTTCACCAGGTTGTTAGCAAACACCGGCATAAGGACGGTGTAAGGCATCGCGACCAGGCTCACCACTCCGAGGAGCAGCAGAATATTCCGGATCGGGGTCGTACGTTTCGCAAAACGGAAACCTTCAATGATGTGCGCCAGCGGCGACCCGGGCGGCGCGTGATAGACCGGGCGCTGCACCTTCATCATCAGCAATCCGATGATCACTGCGATATAACTCACGGCATTGCCGAGAAAGCACCAGCCTTCACCAATTTTAGCCACGAGAATTCCGGCAATCGCGGGACCGATGATGCGAGCGCCGTTGAACATGGAGGAGTTCAAGGCAATGGCATTCATCAGATCTTCTTTGCCGACCATATCTACGAGAAAAGACTGGCGTCCCGGAATATCAAAGGCATTTACCACACCCAGCAGCGCGGCCAGCACGAAGATGTGCCAGACCTCGATTTTGTGGCTAAGCGTCAATGCAGCGAGAATGAAGGCTAGAAGCATCGACGCAACCTGAGTAGCGATCACAACGCGATGTCGGTTATGTCGGTCGGCCACAATTCCTCCCAACGGCGCGACCAGGAACACCGGAATTTGACTGGCAAACCCCACCAAGCCAAGCTTCAGAGAGGAACCGGTCATCCGATACACCAGCCAGGACTGGGCCACGCTTTGCATCCAGGTGCCGATGAGGGAAATGAGTTGGCCGCTGAAGAAGAGCTGGAAGTTGCGATGCTTGAGGGCGCGCACCGTCGTGGAGACTCGACTCGGGCGCGGGATGGGGGATTTGTTGGTGATGATCGATTGTTTCACTTTCGAGCGTTTGTTGTCGATGAGGTAGCTCTTTGCGATGGCAGCGGTACCTTCACCGACGCCATTCCTGCGGCCGTCGCAGACTGGATGCCCATGTCGGTGTCCTCAAAAACCAGACATGACTCGGGAGCGACTCCCAGTCTGGAGGCGGCAAGCAGAAAGGCCTCCGGATCGGGCTTGCTTCGCTGGTATTCTCCGGCACAGACCAGGGTATCGAAACGATCGAGCAGATCCAGGGTGGTTAGCGACGCCACTACCGAATCTCGCGCACTTCCAGAAACCACGGCAAAAGGAATTCGGCCGTAGCTCAATGCAATATGTTCCAGGACTTCCGGAACCGCCTGCAACTGAGGAAGAAGCCCGAAATATAGATCTTCCTTTCGTTTAGCCACCTCTTGCACTGGCATCTTCAATCCGTGTTTTTCATTGAGCGTGGAAATGATATCGACTACCGGCATACCGCCCCAGGCATAAAAAAGTTCCTCCTCGAAATCGCAGTTCCACTCTCCCAGAGCTTTACTCCATGCCACGTAATGAAGTGGCATGGAATCGGCGATGGTGCCATCGCAGTCAAATAAATAAGCTTTGAAAGTTCCGTCCGGCAGTTTCAGTTTCATAGATCGGCAGTTACTGTCTGCAAACTAGAGTTGTCATTTTGATGTGCTGCGTCCCTCGGAAGGTTCACATCGATCATGGCATAAACCATCAATCTGTTGCATTTTTTGCACCAAGTTCCAAAAAGAAACTGGTTTTGCCTAGTCACTAATTGGGGACTTCCCAGACGCTGAAGCCTCTAGTACAGTGAGGAGACTGTTTTCAGGGATTTTGGAAACAGTTGATTTGGCCTCACTTGTCCTTTGTGGCGGAGAACAGTATGAGCACGAACGAGGTTCGCTTTGAACGCAGGGCAACCCAACGCTTCGATGTTCACCTTCCCGTCACCATCCACCTAGCAGACAGCCAGAGCGAAGGCTATGGATTTACCCAGGATTTAAGCGTGCGTGGAGCATTGTTGTATACGGATTTCACGCTGGCCGAAGGGGATCCCGTGGAACTCTCACTGGTAATGCCATCGGAGATCACGCTCGCCGAGAACATGCGCGTACGTTGCCGCGGCAAGGTCAAGCGGGTGAGCAATGCGCTGACCGGAAGCAAGTTTGGCGTAGCGGTTCAGATTGAAGGATACGAATATTTGCCGGAAGTTCCGGCCGAGACCTCCGCAATAGCCCGCAATTCCGCTGGCACCGAGGAAAATCCCGAAAGCGAAATGACGGCGCACACGTTCCAGATGCGCAATGCGTTCCAAAATTGAATTTATGAACTAGTCCTTCCGGACTAAATTCCCAGCACACTGCCTGTGGATTGTGGCTTTTCCACATATGCGCTGCTTTGCAAGCCCAGCTCTTTTGCGTAGAATAAAGCTTCCAGAGACATCCATCCGCTTACGGCTCTCCCCGCTGTATGTGTCCTTCGTCTCTGCAATTAAATATAGTTTGGCCGAGGAAGGGTTTAGCCACGTTACGTAAGTCACTTGGCGTAACCTCGATCCCTTCATAACATGCTGTATTAGAGAGTTATATAAGAAACAGGAGTCAGGCCCCGGAAATGCAAGGCGTAGCAGTCACTCTCCTCACCGAAGATAAAGAACGGCTTTCGGCGCTCCAGCATCGGCTGGAGGGCACGCAAAGTGGCCGCATTGTTTTTGCCCATGTGGGCTTTCCCGCGGCTGCGACCGATCCCATTCTGCGGCAAATTCAGGACGTGCGCACGGAAGTCCTGCTCGTCGACATTGATCCGCACAATGCCCAGCGCGCCATTCACACGATTGAACTGATCCATGCCAATACATCCGAAATGGTGATTTTTGCCGTGGGCAGTATGCACGATCCCAGTACGATCGTGTCCGCCATGCGCGCCGGTGCGCGTGAGTATCTGGAACGGGACGCGAGTCCGGCCAGTATGGTCGAAGCCCTGACCCGCTTTTCAGCTTCGCGCAGCAAGGCCCGCGCGACCTCGGGACGCGCCCGAGTATTTACTTTTGCCAGTGCCAAAGGGGGGGCCGGGGCTACGACGGCTGCGGTGAATACTGCGATTGCCCTGCAAGAGTCTCACGGTGGTGTGCTGCTGGTTGATTTTGCCCCGCTTGGTCATGCCTCTCTGCATCTGAATCTGCGTCCCGCGTTTGGTGTGATGGACGCCTTGCAGAACTTGCATCGGCTGGATTCCTCATTGCTGGAAGGGTTGATGACAACCTGCAAAGGAGGACTGCAATTGCTGGCGGGACCGCAACAGCCTTTGACTTTGCAGCCAAATGCCGCCGATCTCGCCCGGTTATTCGATCTTCTGGTTTCGCACTTCCGCTATGTCGTGGTGGATTGCTCCAGCCGGATGGACCAAACTGCCCGGCTGCTCTGTGATTTGTCCAATGCCGTGCTGCTGGTGGCCCAGGCTGATGTGGTCTCGTTGTGGAGCGCGGCCCGCATCCGCACATTTCTGGAAGAAGGCGGCGGCCGCGACCGGGTGCGCCTGATTATTAATCGTTATAAAAAGATTCCCGGCTTTACCGATGAGGACGTCGAGAAAGCCACCACCTGCAAGCTGCTATGGAAGCTTCCAAACAATTACAACTCGGTATCGCCCGCAATCGATAAGGGCGCTCCCATCGCCTTGCAGAGTCACGAAGACATCAGCCGTTCCTATCGCGCGCTGGCGGACACCCTGGCGGATGCCTCAGCCAGTTCCGAAGGGTCCATGGATCTTTCCTATAATCCTGACAAGGCGGCGGCAAAGAAGAAGGCGGTTGGACATCTGCTGATTTCGCCTTTAAGGGCGGGGCAGTAGTCCGGATCAGGTCTTGGGTCGCAGGTATTCGGGCTGGAATTCTCATCCGTAACAGATCTTGCGGCGTTTACTTCCCGGCTGCGGATTTTCCTTCAAGTGCGGTGTAAATGGCGGCGTTGGAACATACCTCGTAGTACCACTTCTCGGTCCAGTGCTGCAGGGTAAAGTCGTGGGTATCGATCTGCGGAATGCGACTGCCGCGCACCACAATTTTCCGGAAAATATCGTTGCCCACCGGTACCAGCCCGCTGTAAAGGCGGAATTCCTCACTTCCCCACAACGCAGGCAACGGCAGTTGCAGAGGAGCAAGAGAAATCTCCTGCTGAAGTTTCTGGAACGCCGCTGCGCTCATCCGGATACCACTCAGGTTGTACTTCATGATGAAGTCTTCCGGACTCTCCAGTGCGTCAGTGTCGCTCACCGTTTGAAAAGCATACACGTTGAATGGCGTTTCCATCTTCTCCATGGCTTTGCGCACACGCTTATTGCAGGAGGAGAGCCGATCGCTCTCGTTCAGCGCATCCGAGATCATGATCCTTTGCTCGCCATCCATCAAGTACATGGGAGGAGAATCCTGGTAGGAAATTCCCACCCCCAACTCCAAAGCCGGCAGCCCCGCACGTTCCGAGAGTTGGTTGTAACCGCGAACAATTTCGATCATCTCCCGGGCAAGTACGCATGCTTTGCTCACAGCCAGCGGCGGTTCTCCTTCACGTTCCAGAAATGCCAGGATGATGGCATCGCCTTCCAGAAAAACTTTGATGGCCCCGTATTTCTGCAAAAGTTTGTTCACTGGATCGTAGAAATTCAGACTGAAGTACGAAGCGGGGTTCATGTCGCGTTCCAGCAGCGAACGAGTCAGACGTGAGGAGTCGCGAACATCCGCTTTGAGAATCACATGACGCAGGACTTTTTCTTCTGATGGTTTCTTTTCTTCCGGCAATAACAATTCGTACAAAGTACCATTCAGGGCCGAGAGTTCCCGCAATTTCGCATTGCCGATCAGGTTGATGCTGTCCATTGCTCCATTGAGCACTTCCAGGCGTCGCAGGTCGCGATGGTAGAGCATGAAATCGCGCAGAAAACGTCCCGCAACCTTGAAGCGGTCGGCCCCGCGGTAGTTTGCCACGCGGCTTACGGCGGCAGCAAAGTTCGTGGACGAAAACTTGCTGTGTTCTTTAATGAGCTTCTCGACTCTTTCGCGTTCTTCCCGTGAAATCAAACCGTTCTTCAATTGCTGCGGATTAATTCGCTGCGAATATTCGGCCAGCAAGGGCACGACTTCGTAGGAGGCGATCACATACTCCATCACGTTTTCCCGCTCCAGAAGTTCCAGCCACGCCGCAAGGCGGGCCTTCTGAGACCGGCCCTCAAGAGTGGAATCATCGGGAGTACCGGCGCCCACCAATTCCTGCGCATTCTCCGGCACGCTCAGCCAAGCATCCAGGCCGGCGTTTTGCTCGGCTTCGTCAGACTGGAGGTTTAACGATTGCAGGAACTCACAGGCAATGCCGCGGATCTTGGCGAAGGTGTCGGGATCACGGTCGAAATTGCCAAGCATGACGTAATACTCGGCGCAGAGATAGGTATCACGGCCGTCATCGCTCAGGATGAGGGGATTCAGGAACAACTGGTACTCCAACTCAGGCTCATTTCCAAAGAGCGAACGGCGGGTTCGGAGCAGTGTCTCTTTTTCAATTTCGCGCAGAGTACGGAAAAGATCCTGGGCAGTCTGACGGAGAATGATCTTCTTGGCCACCTGAAAGGCAGCCAGCCGCTCGCGATACTCCAGCGCTTTCTCCTGCCGGATCCCCTCATAACTCTTCAGCATGACGCGGCATCGTTCCAGGATTTGCGCGAACTGCAAGTTCAATTCGGTGCGTAGGAACTTCAGAATGGCGGACCGCGCCAGCAGGTCCACCGAGTTGTTGCCTTCCGCCTTGGCCCGATTCAGCGCGGCCACATGCATTTCCGCAAGCAGGGGTTTGAGGTCGGAGAAACCTGTCTTGGGACGGCCGGTCGCCCGCGGCGATCCGATGATCTTGTTGGGTTGCTGCGTTTCGGGAGCTTCGGCGGCCAACAAAGATTCTACATTGCCGTAACGCATGATCAATCGCGCGACATGCAAACGGGTCTGCTCCACGAATTTCGTACTCAAATGAACGTCGTGCCGCAGATTATCGACGCCGAGTTGGAGACCTGCCAGCGAAAGTGCGGGGGTATAGGAGGCAAGACGCGGCGGCGTCAATTCTTCGGCCGAAGAACCGAGTCTGAAGATTGGGATCCGTGGCATCGCTGTGCTTCGCCCTGCGCGTGTGTTGCCAGATCTGGCTGGCCGCGGGTTTAACTCTTATGACCCTTCGGCAAACGCGGACCGGTGCAACAGGCAGCAGAGCATGAATCCTCGGAAACTGCTGATTTTCCTGCCTATTTGAGGAGGTTACCACGGGAAATTAGGGTACAAAAGTTACTCAAGTTATCTACGGAATTCCATCAGGTGGAAGGCGGCAACTTCAGATTTTCAGGAATATCTTCTTACGATACAAGATCCACATAGGTACCCAACAAAAGAATACGAAGACCAGGGCAAACGCCAAAGACGCGTTGGCCGGGTTGAAGTATGGCTGGATCAGTCTGCCATACAGCCATTCGCCGGCTCCGGTTGCACCAAGAAGGTGGGACATGAATGCAGCGCAGACATAAGCGGCAATGGCATTCATGCCAAAAATCAGAAATGGCTTAGTCCAGAAACCTCGCCATCGTTTGATGTCCAACACCCAATAGGAAAGTGCCAGAACCAATAAGGCGAGGCCTGCGGTCACCAACACGAAGGAGCTGGTCCACAATTTTTTGTTGATGGGGAACCAGGTATTAAAGAACTCGCCCGCCAGGAAAAGTACAACCCCGGCAATCGCCATGCCGGTGGCTTTGCTGGCTAGACTTCGGGCCGAGCGGAGCCATTTGCCGGTTTGCAAACCAAGCAAACAAGTCGCGACCGAAGGAATGGTGCTTAAAACACCTTCCGGATCACGCGTCACTTCATAAAGGTGCCCCATCAATAGTTTGCGATCCAGCCACGCCACGATATTGCGATCGGGATCAAGCAAGGGCATGTCATGCGTAGGCACACCGAATCCGGGAACGGAAACATACCGCATCAGAATCCAATACCCGACCAGGCAGCCGAGGATCACTGCGACCTGCGCCCGCCATCCCACCCATAGCTCCAAAATCGACGTAATCACATAACAAATGGCGATGCGTTGCAGGACACCATAGAAGCGCAAGGTATGAATGTGGTAGCGATTGGGAAAACCATTTAGAAACACGCCTATCGCAAGCAGCAAAAAACCGCGCCACAGTACGTGCTTCAGAAGGTCCTGCCGGGACTCACCACGCGCAAGGCGGGAATGGAACGAAAACGCCAGGGCCACGCCGACCATGAAAAGAAAAAATGGAAAGACCAGATCGGTTGGCGTCCAGCCGTTCCACTCGGAGTGCTGCAGCGGCCAATATGCAGTGGACTCATTTCCAGGGTCATTGACCAGGATCATCAAGGCGATGGTCGCCCCGCGAAACAGATCGAGAGACATAAGCCGGATTGCAGGCGAAACCGACGGCTTAACCTGTGGGTCGCGCACTGGGGCAATGGGCAAAGTTGACATACTTTCGCGTGCGGATTGTAGCATGCCGCGACTTGCAGGAATACTCAAGCAACTAGGGCTTCGTGTCCAGCGGATGCGTGGCCTTCTCGAAGAATTCGTTCTGCAGTTGCAAGCTGGTCTGGTCGGCTTTAACGGCACGAACCGCAGTGACAATCGCGTTTATCCATGCCTTCATCTTGAACTCACCCAACTCCTGGCTCGCCGCCGAACCATCCCCCGAATAATGGTTGGGGAAACGCGCGTACCACCAGATGCCGGTATAGAGCGTGTCAGGCAATTTCAGCCGAGCCTGGTCGGCGCCAGATTCCTTGTTGGCCCGGTCCAAATGAACCAGGTCGGGATGCGAAACCATGGTCGTCGACGTTTCCGTCTCGCCTGCGTGCATATCCATGGACGTCTTCTTGGCTGGTCCTCCTGGTGGAGTGCCGACGAGGCCCAGGACATAGACCACATAATCGTGCCGTTTCTCCAGTTGCGACTGGGCGAAAAAAGGCAGCAGGCTTTCATTGCCGCCATGACCATTCACGATGACGATTTTCTTGCAGCCGTTACGCGCCATCTCGTCCGTGGTTTCCTGTAGAAGTTCCAATTGCATGTGCGAACTGTAGGCGACCGTCCCCGGCTCGTGCCGAGCTTCGAAGATCTGGCCAAAGTAATATTCCGGGAAGACTACAGCGTATTCCTGTTCGGCGGCGTGCAGAGACGCGTAGCGCACATTCAGAAGATCGGTACCCAGCGGCAAGTGGGGCCCATGTTTTTCCAGGATGCCGAAAGGCAGCAGGCAAGTACCTTGCGATTGCCCGATGCCGGCCCGAAAATCGGATGCCGTCAATTCTTCCCAGTGCACGGAAAGCTTGGTTTGAGCCCACGATGGGGCGGTACAAAGCAGGAACATGAGGGACGGCAAAAGAATTTTTCGCATGAAAACGTTTCCCCTGAGCGGCGTAATTCTAACATTCAGCATCGAATTTGCAGACGTTGGGATGGAGCACCCGGTACCTCAACCTCAAGGCCTCCGTCGACAGGATTACCGGTCTCCATGGTTACTCTAGTCACGCTGTGTGGTCAGTCTCTCCAGAGTATGATTGGGTCATTCAAGCATAGCTATGAAAAAATTGAATTTTATAGTCTCGCTCACGACCGACGATAACGACTATCAGATCGAGCAGGCCTCCGCCGCGGAGGAAGCTGCACGGCGTCTGGGTGTGAATGTCCAGATTATCTATGCCGAGAACGACGCCATCATCCAGAGCCAGCAATTATTGAAGTTGATTCAGGCCCCTACAGGTTCTCGTCCCGATGGAATCGTCTTTGAACCGGTGGGGGGAACGGCGTCTGCCGCAAGTGGCGCGTGCCTCGGTGACCGCCGGAATCGGTTGGGTGGTTCTTAACCGCGATGTGGATTACGTTTCTGATCTCCGCAAGACCTATCGAGTACCCATCTTCGGCCTTACCTCCGACCACGAAGAAATCGGACGCATTCAAGGCAAGCAATTTGCCGCGATTTTGCCCAAGGGAGGGTCGGTCCTTTATGTCCAGGGGCCCTCGGAGAGTTTGGCTGCCAAGCAACGGACCACGGGCATGTACGAAACTAAACCCATCGATGTGCAAGTGAAGCTCATGAAGGGGAATTGGACCGAGGCCAGCGCTTACAAAGCTCTCAGCTCCTGGTTGCGATTGTCCACGTCTCACCAGACCCAAGTGGACCTGATTGCCGCGCAGGATGATTCCATGGCTGCCGGCGCCAGAAAAGCATTTCAGGACCTACCCGACAATGCAGCGCGCGACCGCTGGTTGAATCTTCCCTTCATTGGCTGCGATGGCATGCCCAAGACTGGACAAGCCTGGGTGAAGAAAGGTCTTCTCGCGGCCACCATCATTGTTCCTCCGAACGCTGGGAAAGCCATCGAGATGCTGGCACGAGGCCATGCAAACCGGTTCCATGCCGCCGGAACGCACACTTAGCGAACCTATTTCCTTCCCGGCACTCGATCAGTTGGCGGAGCAAAAGGCCCGGACTCGGTCGGCAGGATCTAATCGTTAGACGATATTTTGAGCACTACCAACTTTCCGTTCTGAACGAATTGTTTTGTTCGCAGAGAATCTGCCCGGACGTTCCCTCATTTCCATTTTTCTTGGTAGAGTGATCTCTTCTTATTTTCGAAGGAGACCTCATGCCAACTTTAGTGGCCCAACCGACACATATTCCTTGTGTGGGAACCAAACCCAAGCTGATTGACGAATACATCGGACGAGTGAATAGCCAGACCACAAGCCTCAGCATGGCCCACATGCGCAGTCCCGAGGGTTGGACAGAGCCCGGGCAGACCCCGGAGTTCGATGAGTTTACGGTTGTGCTCAAAGGCATGCTGCGGGTGCGCCACAAAGAGGGAGCACTGGACGTGGCTGCGGGACAGGCGGTCATCGCCCACCGCGGCGAGTGGGTGCAATATTCCACTCCGCATGAAGGCGGCGCGGAGTACATCGCAGTGTGTTTGCCGGCATTTGCGCTGGAAACGGTTCACCGGGATGCTTAGATTTTGGTTTAACTGAAAATTACTTCTTCAGCAGGCTGGTATGGCTGGCCACACACTGCCACTTGCTCTTTTCAAAGACCCAGGTATCCGTAAAGCGCCCAACATGGTCATAGGGCTTGCCTTTGTAAGAACCTTTGGTGTGATAGACCCCAGCCACCACGGCCGCGTCCTGATATATGTTCACTTTTACATCCTGGATCGTCACGGCTACGGGTTTAAATAGCGGATCTCTGATATCCGCCAGAAACTTTGCACGATCGCTGACCTCGCCGTCGTATTCCGTGTTGACGAACCGTTCGCCGATAAGCTCCGCCAATGCGCCGGAATCACGATGCACCTGAGCTTCGTTCCAGAGATGTTCCAGGACAATCAATTTGCTCTCTTGGGGGTCAGCATTTTGGCCTATGGCCTGTCCAAATACGCACATCGTCAATAAAACACAGCCTAATATTTGCTTCATCATGTATGGGGGCCCGGTAGCGGAATGCGGGAACGCTGCAAAAACATAACAGCACGCACGTCTCCCCACCAGCTGAAAACAGCAGGGGAGTATTACGAATGTTATCTTTTTGGAAAGAACGCAGTGCTTTCTGCTTGGAGGTTTGCCAGCCTTGATCGCGAGCGAGAGTACTCACCACATGCACGCTGGGCCGGATCCAAGACCCGACCCAGGTGCTGTTACTAGAGACGGAGCTACTTGAGAATGATCTCTTGCAGCAGTTCCGAACTGATAATTTCGCGGATTTCCGAACGCTTTTCCGCGAGCTGTTGCGCCGGTTGTTTGCCGCCGATGATTTTGTCGCGCAGCATCTCGCCTTTCGCGGCCAGCCCGTCCATGGCGGCGTGGTTCTTGTATTGAACCGCCACGCAGATGTCCCAATCCTCGGGATTGTTCTTGGTCTCCTTCAGAAACACTTTGTAATCCAGGATCGTTCCGTCGCGTTTTAGCTCATCGTAAATGGGCTTGGTGGATTTGCGCAGACTGGTGAGATAGGCGTCCATGGCGGTGGGCTTTACCCGAATCAGTTGGACGCGCCAGACTGGACCTTCGGTGTAGTGTTCTTGAGCGAAAACTCGCGGGGACAAGCAACAACAGGAAAGCTGCAAGACGGCAAATCGTTTTCATGAGATCTCCTCAAAGTGAGTTTGGTTGGGAACGGCGAGGAGAATCATACGCTTCGCGGGGTGTTTTGTAAGTGAGCCTGTGAATGTTCGTGGGCGAAAGCCGAGCTGACGCTCGGCGGACGGGTCGAAGACCCATCCCCACACAAACTCACATGGGTTAGCTGAAAGCTGAAGGCTCATAGCTGACAGCTCTAAGGCGCTTCGATCAGCTCCATCTTGCCATCTTTGGTGCGATGCAGAACCATCAGCTTGCCTTTGGGATCGCGAAAGATGAACACGTCGCGGTCGCGGAAGTGAGCTTCTTTGATGGCTTCTTCGAGAGTCATGGGGCGCATGGCAACCGCATCTTTCGAGCGCACCAGATGGACTTCGGTGGTTTTTGCCACGGCGGGAAACTTGTGGACCACAATCGGTACGGCTGTGGTCTCGCTGAGACCAACCGCAACCTGCACCGACTCCTGCGTGGATTCTCCATCCCATTTCTTCTGGTCGTGCCGCTTCTTGCTGCGCGATTTGGTGTGATATTTCACTGCCTGCTTTTGCAGGTGGTCGATGCACTCATTGATTGCCGAGCTCATGTCGCCGGCCTGCGCCAGCGCCACCAGCGGGCCTTTCCGCAAAGTGATGGTAATCTCCACTTTGTGGCGGCGCTTTTCTACGCTCAGCACTACTTTGGTTTCAAACTTGTCATGAAGAATCTTGCGGATTTTAGTCAGGCCGGTTTCGAGTTCTTTGCGGATGGCGGGAGTAACATCACAATGTCTGCCGGTAATTTCAACGTTCATTATTAGTCCCCCTTGGCCAATTCTACCGCCTTAGGACTGTCAATTTCTATGCGGGAATTCCTTAGGGTTTTACCGGTGATTTATTAAGATTTTTTAACCCGACGCTGGTGCGTGCTGGGAATACGCATATCTTCCCTATACTTTGCGACGGTACGCCGCGTGACCTGAATGCCCTGGGATTGAAGAATTCGTGGTGATTTGCTCGTCGGTCAAGGGACGAGCGGGATCTTCGTCCTCGATGAGCTTTTTGACCCGGCGCTTGAGGATGAGTAACGAAGTATTGCCGCCCTCGGGGCCGTTCACGCTCTCGCTGAAGAAATAACGCAGTTCAAACACGCCCTGGGGAGTGTGTGCATACTTGTTTGCCACCGCACGACTGACGGTCGAAGGATGCACGCCGATTTCTTCGGCGACTTCCTTGATCATCATCGGCTTCAATTCATCAATGCCGCTTTCCAGAAAATCGCCCTGCCGCATCACGATGGTGTAGCAGACTTTCAGAATCGTCTGCTTGCGCTGCTCAATGTTCTTGATGAGCTGAATGGCGCTCTTGTAGCGCTCTTTGACGTAATTACGAGTGTCTTTGTCGTTGGTATCGCGGGTCAGGAGGCGTTTGTAGGCCGGATTCAAACGCAGCTGGGGAACGTCGTCATCGTTCATCATGACCAGCCATTCGTCGCCATGCTTCACGAAGGCAACGTCCGGCTCAATCAGCCGCGGCTGGCCCTTGTTGTAGCGCATGCCAGGACGGGGATCGAGTGTCCGAATATATTCGAGGGCAGCCTGCACGGCCTCAATCGGACGGCTGATGGCCCTGGCGATTTCCTTGTATTGCTTGTTTTGCAGTGCCCGCAAGTGCGAATCCACCACCACAATCGCGTCGGCCAGCACGTGGGCCACTTCCTCGCCGTTTTCGACCGTATTGCCATTGCCATTGCCATTCTTCTGGGTGGCAAGCTGTTGCTGATAGCGCAACTGGCAGATCAAACACTCGCGCAGATCACGGCAACCCACGCCTGACGGATCCATCTGGCGTATCACTTCGATGGCTTCGTGCAGGTCGGCGAGATTGAAGTTGTGCTGAAAAGTAGGTGCGGGCGTGGGAACTGGGGCCGGGGTCGGCTCGGCGACAGTCTGAGCGATTGGCTCGGCGATGAATGCTTCCGGGGCCGGTGCAGCGGCTGCTGCGCTGCCGATTCTCATGTCAGAAGTAATGGAAGAGGCAATCTCCGCACTGTCGGCCGCGATCCCACTCCAGCCTGCATCGGCCAGCAAATCAACGTCATTAGCATCAGCGGGAATATCGAGGTCTTCTGGTGACGCGTCCAACGATGATGCGTCCAACAACGATGCGTCCAACCCCAGCGCCGCAGCTTCCTTGACGACCTTTTCTACAATCGTGGCATCGACTTCCGGCGGCGCCGGTGGCGCGATGCCCAGCAATTCGTCGTCACTGGCGATCAAATAGCCATCTTCGTTCAGATTGCCGATCACCACTTCCGCCGCTTCACGCACTTCCGGACGCACCGGAAGCGAGCCTAGTTGCCATTTCAAATGATCAGCGAGATTGCTCGGCTTGGAGAGAAAATTCTCAAACGAAGGACGTTCGATTTCTTCCATCTCGCCCGGACTGCGATAACCCGGATCAAGGTATTCTTGAAAGAACGAACCAAAGTCGATTTCTTCGAAGGGGTCTTTCTTTTCGACCGCGGTAACCGTATTTTCTTCGGGAGCCACGCGGTCGCGCTCTTCTTCACGGCGGTTTACATCGTCAATCAAGGGGACTGAATCTTCGAGTTCCTCGAGCACGGGATTCTCGACCATCTCGGCGGTGATCATGTCCCGCAGCTCAAGCTTGTTGAGCGCGAGAACACTGACCATCTGCACCAGCCCTGGGGTCAGGATCTGCCGCTGTGAAACTCTCAGGTGTAGCTTGGGTTGCAACATCACCATAAGATCAGTCGTTCGTCCTTGGTCGCGCGTCGTTGGTCTTTGTCTCTCTGATCCCTGGCCTTAATTGCTGATCGTCTTTAAGAATTTGCCAACGACCAACGACGAAGGACCAACGACCGTTCTCACACCAACGAAAAACTCTCGCCTAAATACACTCGCCTTACTTCAGGATTATTCGCCAGTTGGTCCGGATTGCCCGAGGCAAAAATCCTGCCTTCATCAATAATGTAGGCCCGGTCGGTAACTGCCAGCGTTTCCCTCACGCTGTGGTCCGTGATCAGCACGCCAATCCCGCCTGCTTTCAGGCTACTGATAATCTTCTGCAAATCGAGTACGGCAATCGGGTCAATCCCGGAAAATGGCTCATCCAGCAAAATAAACGTTGGGTTGATGCACAAAGCGCGGGCAATCTCCACTCGCCGCCGCTCGCCCCCGGACAATGCGTAACCCCGGTTCTGGCGGATGTGCTCCAATCCCAACTGGTCAATCAGTTTCTCCATCTTTTCCCGGCGTTCATGCCAGGAAATAGGCTGCGCCTCCAGCACCGCAAGGATATTTTCCTCAACGGTAAGCTTGCGGAATACCGAAGCTTCCTGGGGGAGATAACTGATGCCATACTGGCGCGCCCGCAAATACATGGGCACGTCCGTGATATCTTCGTCGTCGATTAACACCCGGCCTGCATCAGGGGGTATCAGGCCCACGATGGTGTAGAAGGTGGTAGTCTTGCCGGCCCCGTTAGGCCCTAATAAACCAACAACTTCGCCCTGCTCCACGCGAATGCTGACTCCATTTACAACCCGGCGACCTTTGTAGGACTTGCTAATGTCGTCGGCGGCCAGCGTGTGCATTTATCGTGCCACTCGCGCTTTTGTAACGGTTGGGGACTGGTTGCTTCCTTCTACGAGCACCCTATCATCGTGTCTAAATAAAGTCAACGAAACCCCGGTAATCTTGCCATGTTCGGCATCAAAAATGCTAGGCGGTCCGCCGGTCAGAACAAACTTGTCGTCCGAAGCTGTATATACGAGTTGACTCCCGGTGCCTCGGCGCTCTGGTTGAGTGATGACGACGTTCTCTTGGGCGACGATCCGATCAATCTTCCCGGCCGACGTAACTGGCTGATTCCCAACTGCTTGCCCTCGAGCTTGCAAAAAAACATCCATCCAAGAAGCAGTAATAGTCGAGTCTGTGCCTTTAGCTATAACATTGCCCTCGAAATGCGCTTTGCGCTCGTTGTCGGCGTAGTTCAGGTCATCGGAAGTGACAAGTACGGGAGTGGTCTTGCCGCTTTTCTCGGTCTGGACCAGTACAGTGGAGACTTTTTGATTGCCAGAGGAGTGTGCGGTCACAAAACGGCGGTCGCGATCAAATTCGATCGACGGCGCTTCCACCAGGTTATCGTCCTGCCATAGCCGGGCATCGCCGGTGTAGAGTGCAACCGACGGGGTGCGATGGGCGGTCATGGAGCGGGCAGTGACATGGATTGGGCTGGAGGAAGCCAGGAGCGCTCCATTCGGTTGGGGCTTGAGGTCCGAGTACGTGCTTTTTACGTCGCCGTCGGCGTAAGCGTCTCCGCTAGCGCGGTTCATCCGCATGGTACGCGCCGTGGTGGTCATGCTCTTATCAATCACTCGCGCCGAACCGGTCAGGGTCAGGATCTGGTCCGCGGGACTGTAACGGCCCTTATCCCCCCAAGCCTGACGTTCGCCATCAGCGTAGGCGACGTTCCCTTGCTGGACAATCGCCTGTACGCCGTTGCCGGGAGTGAACGCAGCATCCACCGTTCGGCTGGTGCTGACCCGGTCTGGCTGTCCGGGCGTGCTGTTCACAATGCGGGCTGCGGGAGCTCCGTGAACGGAAGCCAGTTGCCCCAGATCATCGAAGTGGGCCTCAAATTTTTCGGCGGTGACGATCGTTTGTTGTCCCGTGCCCGGAGTTGTGGGCCGGACGACCATCTGCGGCGGCCCGGAGGTTACCGCACGCTCGAAATGTCGCCCATCGAACAAATAGAAATCAACCACCGGCGCGGTAAGTTCGAAATCCTGCGGCGTCGCCGATCCGGACGACGGTTTCTGATGCTGCAAAAGTTTTACATTCCCTTCCGCATGAATTTTTTTCAGGATGCTCTTGTTGTCTGCACCCTTAGCTCGCCCATGATTTTCTGCGAAGTCTAGAACTGCGCGGCCAGCAGTTCCCTGCATGGGCTGCGGGCCTTCCGTATCCAATCGGACGTCGCCGGTAAAAATGGCGTTTCGCAATGTACTGCGTTGAGAGTCGCCCGGCTCGGGCGCCATCAGCAGTTCCAGTTGCGTAGACCGCACTGTTGCCGGCTGCTCTCCTTTGGATTCCACCACAACATTCCCATGCGCAAATACATGGTCGACCGTGTTGTCCGGTTTCAGAAACACGGTGGCTTCGTCGGCGTCTGCCGCCTGTAGACCGTCTACAAGATGAGCATGCTCAAGCACAATGATCCGAGGGTCTTTAGAGATGGTTCCATGCATTGCGGTGACAGTTGCCGGAGTCGCTCCATTGAGTACGATATTCACCTGCGACAACATGGTGAGCACGCTGGTTTTGGCGTTATAAGTTACGCCGACTGCTGATCCACTGGCCTGGGGCACACGAAAATCGGCCCTCTCAGTGGTATGTGCATCCCCCGTGGTTTGATTGAAGATCAAATCCGTGGTCCTGAGGTGGATTGGATTCTTAAGCTCCTTGGGCGACGCTTGATCGACACCGCCAACTCCGGCGGGATTGGACTGCAAGTCCATTTGCACCTCGCCTTTGCCAATCACGTCTCCGGACTGCTGGTCGTATTCGAAATTTTTGCCGTAGATTTGGTCGAATCGGCTGGAGTCACGTCCGTAAAGAGTGATCTCCACGTCGGAAAGTTCGGCCCGGCGTCCGCCCTTGTACTGCACCGCTTTACTGGCCTCGACCCGAAACAGAGTGCGTCCCTGTTCCGATTTGGAGACGCTGAAACCCTTCGCCGTCTGCTTGAACTCCAGGCCAATCTTCTCTGGAATCTGCTTCAGGGCGTTCTGCACCTTATGCCGGGCATAGAGATACATCCCACCCACCACCACGACCGAGAAGATCGCGGCGAGCGCGAACCAGCGGCGCAAGCGGGAGATTTGAGGAGGCATCTGCCTAGAGTTTACTTGATGGCGGAGCCGAAGATGGGAATTAGCGGTAGCGGACCAGGGTGCCGGCAATCATGTCGTGCAAGGCCTGCTTGCGCTCGGTGAACCCGGCCATGATGAAGCCGATTAGAAGAATGATTCCCGAGATAATCTTGGCGAAATGGCGTCCGGTGGCGCGGGCAAAAGATATGCGGTTTCCTGCTAAATCAGTCACCTTCAACCCGAAAATCAGCTTACCCAACGTGGCCTGTTGCGAGGAACTCTCCATGAGGGCCTCATAGAGCCAGGAAACCACGATCGAAAACCCGGCGAAATGCACGGTAGAACCGGCCCCTGGCGCACCAAAATCAGTATGACTGGATATGTGCAATACCATACGCACAGGGAAAACCGCGATTTGGAGCAGGATGACGTCAATGATCACTGCGATAAAGCGGATCCAGAACCCCGCCCAATGCACCGCCGCAACGGGAACCGGGCGCTCGCCCGCGGGGACTGCTCCCAGAGCAGTCCCGCAATTCGAACAAAACTGCACAGTCGGCGCATTTTGGGTGCCGCATCGGTTGCAGAAAATCGCAGCGTCGGTCATGAGCCGAGAATATAACTGTGTTCAGGTCTTGTGTAAAGTCTTTGCGGAAAGGTTTTTTCGGACCGACGGTGTCGTAAACTCTCACGACGATGATTTCGCGATCTCCCGCCCTGCTGGATCTGCAAAACGTTCGCGTAATGCGCGGCGAAAAAATCGTGCTCGACGATTTCACTCTTCGCGTTGACAGCAACGAACGCGTCGCTATCCTCGGTCCGAACGGCTGTGGCAAATCCACGCTGATCAAGACCATTACCCGCGAATGCTATCCCGTCGTTAAAGCAGGTTCCAGCATGAAGATTCTGGGCCAGGATTCCTGGAATGTTTTTGAGCTGCGCTCCCTGCTGGGCATTGTTTCAAACGATCTGATGTCGGCTTGCACCGGAGAAGCAACGGGACGCGACGTGGTTCTTTCCGGTTTCTTCAGCAGCACCGACATCTTCCCCAACCACACGGTGACTCCTGAGCAAAAAGAGCTGGCTGACGCCGCATTGGCCCAATTGAAAATCTCTCACCTGGCGGATCGAGCGGTCAGCGAAATGTCCTCGGGAGAAGCTAGGCGGGTGTTGATTGCGCGGGCCCTGGTTCACAATCCCAAGGCTCTGTTGTTCGATGAACCCAGTAATTCTCTCGATGTTCTCGCGCGACACAGCCTGCGGCAGACCATGAGTTCACTGGCAAACTCAGGCATCGGAATGATTCTGGTGACGCATGATCTTTCAGACATTATTCCCCAGATTGATCGCGTTGTTCTGATGTCGGGGGGCCGGATTGTGGCCGACGGGCGCAAGGAAGACCTGCTGCGGCCCGACCAACTGGCGGCTCTATTTGGAATCGATGTAGCCCTGGCGCGACATCAGGGCTACTACCATTTGTGGTGAATCGCGTGAGCCAGGGCTCAAATGGGCAGACGAGGCAAAGCGGAAAATTACGAGACAAAACTGACAGCCGAGAGACTGCCCTGGGCGAAGTCGAACGGGCGGCGGCCCCTACGTGGTCTGTGACTGTGCCAGTGGCTCTTCTTTAACGGCGACGGTTTTTGCCTGGAAGTCTTTCAGGGAAAGTTCCAAACCACCGAAATCAGGATGGTCATTATGATCCAGCGTAAAAGCGATGTCGAAAGTATCGCCGGGAATCATCTGCGACTGCTGGAAACGTTCCGCCATGTGCCAGCCCAGAGCGTTGAAAGAAACTGATTTTCGCCAGCCACCATTCAGTTCTTTCGTTGGGCCCTCCGCTGAGGCTACTTTCAACTTCACATGTTTATCTTTCATCACCCGCGGCGCCGCCATCAGGCGAACATTCCGCGCGGCAAATACCGGCTCCGGATTGCCCACGCCGAATGGCTCCAGCCGGCACACCGATTGAAATAACTCAGGCGTGACCTGATCCAGAGCGACTTCCGCGTCAAACTTCATCATCGGTTCAAAGTCGTCCAGCGTCAGGCGCGCTCGCGCATAACTATCCAGCTGGGCGCGAAGATCGGGTAAGTTCGCGCTAGGCAGGGAGAAGCCAACGGCATGCGCGTGTCCTCCGAACCTGGTGAACAGATTCGAACAGGATTCCAAAGCATTCAACAAATGGAACGCCGGAATGGAACGGCCCGAGCCGTGAGCTTCCTCGCCATCGCGCGAGATCACCAGCGTCGGTCGTCCGTAACGCTCCACCACGCGGGTCGCGGTGATTCCAATCACGCCTCGATGCCAGCCATCGCCATCGATCACCATGCAATAAGCGTCGCTCAGGGAGGCATCCTCTTCGATGCGTGATTTGATCGCGTCGAGAATTTTGCGTTCTTCCTCCTGCCGATCCCCATTCAGTTGATCGAGCTTGCTGGCGATTTCCCGAGCGCGGGCAGGATCTTTCACGCTGAACAGCTCGATCACATCGCGGGCGACGTCCATTCTTCCGGCGGCATTGATCCGCGGCGCAATGCGGAATGCGACTTCCCCTGAAGTCAGTGGACGCCCGCCAAGCTTCGCCACTTCCAGCAATGCTTTGAGCCCCGGATTCACGGCAGAACGCAACCCTTCCAACCCGAGCTTGGCAAAGACCCTGTTCTCGCCGATCAATGGCACGGCATCGGCGATAGTCGCGATGGCCACAATTTTCATGAAGGACATCAGCAATCGCTTCTGATCTTTGCCGACGAGCCGCCGCTCCATCAATCCTTGCGCCAGCTTGAATGCCACGCCCGCACCGCATATCGATTTGCAGGGATAATCGCAGCCCGGCTGATTGGGATTCAATACAGCCAGTGCCGGCGGTATGCCATCCGCCCCCGGCAGGTGATGATCGGTCACGATCAGATCGACGCCCAACCGCTTCGCCGTTTCTGCTGCGGGGAAAGCACGAATCCCGGTATCAACGCTGATAATGAGTCTTGTTCCCGCAGCGGCTGCACGCTCAATCACATCGCCACGCAAGTCATAGCCTTCGCGAATGCGGTGCGGCACATGGAAGTCAGGATTTCCGCCGCAGAGTTCGATCGCCGTCTTAAGAATGACAATCGCGGTGGTGCCGTCGACGTCATAGTCGCCATAAATCAAAATCGGTTCTTTGCGATCCAACGCTGCTTCTAGCCGATCGAGAGCAGTCTTCATGCCGGTCAGGAGATATGGCGAATGCAGATGATCGAGCGATGGAGTGAGAAAACGCAGTGCGGCTTCGGGTTCGTTGATACCCCGCATCACCAGCAGGCGCGAGACCGTAGTGGCAAGTTGCAGATCGCCTAAGTGAAGTTCTGATTGTGATCTTAGAGTTTCAGCAAGAGCTTTTACCTGTGCTGAATCGGCAGGTCGGAGGTCCCAGCGCACACTTAGCTTTCGTCGTCCTGATCGGGCTCGTCGATGGGAATTCCACCGAAATCGTCGGCCAGTTCCAGCAGGCGCTGGAATCGTTCATACCACTCGGTGGAAGCTTCAAAGACCATCATCACACCCTGCTGGGCAAAACCCAGCTGCACAAATCCAGTCTTCCCCAGATAGGTTTTCAGCCAGCGGGCATCATCCACATCTTCGTCGTTGGTAAACTCAGCGTTTCTGAGTCGGACAATCATCTCATCCAATTCCTGCGATTCCAGCCGCCACGAATCCATGGTCAAAAAAGGCGCAGAAGCCGCTTTGGCCAACTCCACAAAGTCCTTCCAACCATCAGGATTGTCTTCCGACTTCCACATCACGCTCTGCACTTCCTCGTGATCCACATATCCGTGGAAACGGCGCATGCCGTGGCCTTCCACGAAGGCAATCATGTCGTCTTTGAGGCTGGAGAGATCGTCTGGAAAAGGAGACATAAAGAAACTCTTGATATCAGCATTGTGCATGAACTGGGGGTCGGGAGCAAATGGGAGAACTGGTCGTTGGCCGTTCGTCGTTAGTCGTTGGCCAAATCCAAATCGAGTAGTCCTTGAAAGCGTCCCGACGGCATGCACCGAAGAGGCCAACGACCAAGGACGCACGACCAACGCCGCCCTTCCCCTGTGCTACACTTTCTGTTCACTGAATTTCCGATCCGCACTATGCTGCTTTCGAAAGAATATGTGGGCTATCTGGCCCGCGAAGTCACCAAAAAACTGATTGCAGGTGAACTCATCGAGACCAAGGCGGTCGCCGCGGTCACCGAGAAGGCTCATGCGGCGATCCTCGAAGAGTTGTCGCTCGAGGACCGTATTAACGACGAAGTACGCGTCATCCTCGAAGCTTACGCTGACGAAATGCGCAACAGCGGCGCGAACTATCAGGAAATGTTCCGCAAAGTGAAGAGCGAACTCACCCGTAAGTACAAGGCGGTCCTGTGAGAGTCAGCCGCGACAAAGTGAACAAAGTGGCGCACGTCCTCACCGACGCCATCGCCGACATGCCTGAGGTTGATTTTCTGGAAGACCGGAACACCATCCGGCTGGAAGTACGTAAAATCCTGGAAGCTTTGCTGAATCAGGAAGAAAAGATCGATCTGGCTGCCAAGCACAAGATCGAGAACCAGAAGAAGACCATCCTGGAAGGCAGCCAGGAATGGGACATTCTCTACCGCAAGTACTACAACGAAGAAGTGAAAAAGCTGGGCATGTAAGTGCCGTTCTTTAGTCACTAGCGACAGTTTGTGGCTCCCTTCTGTTGCGTCCCCAAGAAATATCCTCACAATTTCCCGAACTTTTCGTATTCGACAGGGTTTAGGAGTTTCGGAGGTCTGAAATATGAAATCCCCCAACATCACAAAGTCTGTGCTCTCACTATTTTTCGTTTTGACCGCCCTTACCCTATTGGCGCAAACTCCCGCGCCGGTGCCGGTCAGGCCTGTCGCACCCGGCCCGCGGATTCATCAGGAACCTTGCTGGGAAGAAGCCGGCGTCTCACGGGCGGCCATCGCGCAACGGAGAGGCATTGAGCGCGGCACAAGGTCGCAGGTGGCAGCGGTTTGCGCCGACTCTGCACTGACTGCGCAGCAAAAACACGCGAAGATCCATGAGCTCCGCGAGCACGCCCGCCAGGAGATGGAAGCCTTGATTTCTCCGGAGCAACGGGAAGCGATTCGATCCTGCGAGGAATCACGTGGCGCCGGACGACATGCTGGTGGCGGAATGCATAGGGCCGGAGGGGCAGGCCCATGCGGGGAGATGCCCTCTTCGGCGCCCAGTCCGTCCCAGCCAGAACCACCTAGTCCCGCGCCGCAGCCGTGAAGTCAGCATTTCAAAGCAAAACCGGCCACGGATTACGCGGATCATCACGGATTCTACAAATATCCGCGAAAATCAGCGAAAATCCGTGGCCTGATTTTTCTCAGGCTGCCGGTCTTCGCGCAACGATCTGCTGTATGCGCTGACGATAAGTCTTGGCCCGGCTCATGATTTCCCGATGCGTCACACTTTCCATCCACTGATAGCGCGGCGTGGCCCGGCGTTCGCGGCGGGTGCCTACATTGCCCCGACTTTGCATGCTGCTGGGATGCTTCTCAGCGGTAAGTTGCTGCCAGCCACTCCCCGAGCTGATATCGAACACGCCGATGTAGCCTCCTTTCAGCAACGCCAATGGTCCATTGATCTTTTTGGTCTGATCAAATTGGGCCGAACCTTCCGTGCGAAACCCTTCAAACCATGAGGGAAAGACGAAGTCGGAGACATTCACCTCGCCGATCTTGTAACTGAAGCTATCGTCTTCGCAGGCATCGCAAACCTCATAGGCGAAAAGTCTTCCGGCATTTTCATCGCTCGTCTGCACCAGCACGGTCAGATTGATGTTGGGATCGCCAAGCATCTCCAGCAACTCATGGCTGGCGGTGACTGTCCAGTTTGATCCGTATTTCAGGTCAGTTGCGGCAAAGACCTTCCCGATGGGCAGGCCGTCGGGAGTGAGATCGTGGTAACCCAACGCTCCGGCCTGATCGGAATCATCAAGAATCGTAAGCCACCAGGTTCCTGCCAATGGTTCGGCCCCGGTCGGAATGAAGGCCAGTTCGGCATCGACTCCCCAGGCTGGGCGAAAGTCATTGGTGACCTGTTTCTGCAAAGCGTCCACGACAGGACGAATCTCCGCGTCTGAAAGCACTGTGCTGGCATTGATAATGGAAATTTGAATGGGAGCTATTTGTGGCATTGCCTTTCTCCTTTATGAATGAATTCGAAGAACACGCAATACGAGGTTGCGTGTCTATCACTTCGCAACATAATTTCCACAAACCCACAAGCGCAAGGTTAAATGACCAAATAAACACTGTGGATTTCCACTTTGGGGAAGCGATACGTGAACCAAACTGGGATAATGAACCTGCGTCCAAATTAATCCTTGAATCAACTCAACGAAATCACCGGACTCGTCAAACAGGCAGCCACCGCTGCCGGCTTTGAACTCGCGGGAATCGCACCGGTCAGCGACTTTCCTGACTTAAATCATTTCCCGAAATGGATCGCTGCCGGACATGCCGGTGAAATGAAATACATGGAATCGCGCGACGAAGCCGGAAACCTGAAGCGTGCCTCGCTGAAATCGACGTTTCCATGGGCACGCAGCGTGATCGTCTGCGCCCTCAACTACAACACGGCCCACCCCTATTCCACTGAAGTCCATGACCCCAAGCGAGGATGGATTGCACGCTATGCCTGGAGTCAGGAGGACTATCACGACGCAATCCTGCGGCGCCTGCGTTTGGTTGAGGCCAAAGTGCGGGAAGCCTCAGCAGAAAATATTGTGACCCGCTGCTATGTAGATACCGGCCCCGTGGTCGAACGGGTTTACGCCAAATACGCAGGCGTGGGCTGGATTGGCAAAAACACCTGCATTCTCAATCAAAAGTTGGGATCGTGGCTATTCCTGGGCGTGATCCTCACCTCGCTTGAACTACAGCCTGACTTCCCAGCGCCCGATCGTTGCGGCACCTGCACCAGATGCATCGACGCCTGTCCTACCGACGCGCTTATCGCGCCCTATCAGCTTGATGCCAACAAATGCATTTCCTACCTCACCATCGAAAAACGTGGGGTGATTCCGGAAGAGATGCGTTCAGGCATCGGGCCAGCAAGTCTTCGGCTGCGACATTTGCCAGGATGTCTGTCCCTGGAATCGAAAGGCTCCCGCAACCTCCGCTGCAGAATTTCAACCCCGAGAGGGCCTGGTCAATCCAGCATTGCAATGGCTGGCGGAGATGAGTGCAGAAGAGTTCCAGGAGAAGTTCCGAGGCTCGCCCATACGCCGCACCAAGCGCAACGGTTTGCGAAGGAACGCCATCATTGCAATGGGCAATAGTGGCAATCGAGATTTCTTGCCTGCATTGCAAGAACTGGCGGCGGACGAAGATCCCTTGATCGTCGAAATGGCCCGATGGTCGCGCGAAAAGCTGAACGGCGACTGAAGCAGCTACCCATGCCTTTAGCCAAAGCTCTGATATTCCTTCCAAAATTCTGGCCACGATAGACGTGGCCCCCCGCACACAAAAATTTCGGGATGATAAGTGCTCTCTTCGTTCTCAATTCCGAAACGATTGCCTAGATGTCCGGCGAGTTGGCACGAGCTAAATGCCTTCTCGGCTGCCTCGCGCGAGAAGCCGAGCACAATCAATGTCGAGGGTGGTGGCACCGGGTATCCCCGCAACCATGCAGAATTGGTCATGCTGATCGGGACAGGCAAATGATATTCCGGTCCCAGGATTTCGATGGCGCCCTGTTCGCCATAATTTCCCACTATGACTCCCACACTTTCTCTTTGTCTCTCCGGTAAGGAATCCCGAATATCGGCGACTGCCTTGACCAGCTCGTTCCAGCCAATCTCTTCGCGCAGATCACCATTGTTCTTGAGAGCGAAATTCCTGAGCGGCCCATCCGATGCCAGCGGTAAGATCACCGCACATACGAACAGCCCACAGGCCGCAAGCCCGGTAAAGAACAAAGCTTCCACGCTTCGCCGCCATAGTGGGCGCAGTGATCGAACCCAGCGTTCTCCAGCAGCTGCACCCATGGCAATTAGCATCGGGTAAGCCGCCGCCAGGTAGTAGCCACGGCCCTTGCCTAGCGAGAACAGGGCCAGCGGAATCAGATACATCCATGCCAGCAGCCGGTATTTTTTATCACGAAGGAAAAATATGAGGCCTGTAATCCACAACGGCGCCGCAAACAAGTTCGCGCAAATCTTGAACTGGTCGAGCAAAAACCCATCCGCTCGGCCCTCGCCTATGTCACGAGCGTGAATATGTTGGAGGAAATGCAGCGAGATGAATCCGTGGCGCACCTGCCAAATAAGATTGGGCAGAAAAATCAGTACCGCCAGCGCAGTCCCGCCCCAGAACCACGGATTTACGAAAAAACGACGCTCGCGCGTCAAAAGCAGTCCACCCAGTATCCCGGCCACGAAAAAACACATCGTGTACTTGGTCATCAAGCCAATTCCCACGGTCGCGCCGATCGTCAGCCACCACCGCGGATTCTCGGTCTTCAACAAGCGAATAACAAAGTACGCAATCAGCACCCACCACAAATAATCGAAGGTCGAGTATTGGAATTCGGTACCCTCAAACAAAGGCAGGGGTGAAAGCGTAACGCTAAGTGCCGCTGTCACCTGGGCGAGCCTACCGCCGCCAAGCTCCCACGCCATCAATCCGGTAAGAAAGATAGCCAGCGCCTGTGCTATGACCGAGAAGAGCCTCAGTCCCACCAGCGAGACGCCAAAAATCCCCAGGCTGATCCGCTCCAGAAAAGACGTTAAAGGTGGATAAGGCACGAATCCCCAATCCAGATGCCGGGCATCACTTAGAAACTGGAGCTCATCGCGATGAAAACCGTAGCGATTATTGGTGAGCAGATGGACGAGCGCCACCATGGCTGCAATCCCCAGCAGCACCATGGTGTTAGCGCGCGAACCAGTCTCTATCTGTCCCGGGCTCAGCTCCGCATTCTTCAATGGTCACACGGTCTTTTCATAGGATCTTTACGTACTGCGGAACGCTTAGGTTCCGGCTTTCTTGCGCAGCTTGTCATGCATCATACGGTACAACCTATGTGGAACCGATCGGGAATTTCTACCGCTTCTCACCGTGGTAGCATCTTTTACAGCTACGGGAATTCCTTCGGCGTCTTACCCATGATTCTCCGCAACTTCACTTTTCTGCGACGATCTCTGCTAAGTGTTTTGCTTTCCCTGGCATGCGCCAATCTTTTTGCCGCGTCCAAGAAACCCGAGGAAAAAGGACCTCATTGGATTCGCGTCAGCTCGGACCATTTTTCCGTTCTGACCGATGCCGGTGAAAAGCAAGGCCGCGAGATCGCGGTGCGAATGGAACAGATGCGGGCCGTTTTCGGCCAGCTCTTGCTGAAGAGCAAGCTGAAAATGCCGCAGCCGCTTGAAATCATTGCCCTCAAATCAGACAAAGAATACGTCCAGATTGCGCCTATCCATGACGGCCAGCCCATCACCGAACCCGGCTTCTTCCTGCCCGGAGAGGACCGCAACTACATCATTCTGAATCTGTTCGAGGAAGATAGCTGGCGGGCCGTGGTCCATCCATACGCTCATCTGCTCTTGAATTACAACTATCCTCCCACCCAGCCCTGGTTCGACGAAGGCTTCGCCGAATACTTTTCTTCCATCCGGGTGAATAACACTCAGGTGGAAATCGGCAGCGACCCCGAACTTGGCTCTGCCTGGCATTCCGACCTTGTGGGCAACCAGACGCGGGTACTCGACCCGCCCAAGTCGCTGACGGAAATTCTGGACGTTCCGGTCTGGCTGGCGGTTCCTGATCTATTCACCATGAAGCACAGCATGGCCGATTTTCGCGAAGGGAGTCATCGTTCCCTCTTTTACGCGCAATCGTGGATTACGGTGCATTACCTGTTGAACAAAAACAAGCTGCCGGAAACCGGCACTTACTTTGACCTGGTGCAGAACCAGAAGGTCCCGGTGGCCCAGGCAATGCAGCAAGCCTTTGGCATGACTCCGGCGCAGTTTGACCAGGCTGTCAGGGATTACTTTCATACCCTGGAACCATTATTTTTGGCCTTGGACGCGTCCAAACAACCAGGCACTACGCCCGCAGGACAGACTTTCCATTTCCCGTCTCCCATCCCGGCGGAGGACATCGGGACCAGCTCAAGAGACATCCCTCTTCCCGAGGCGCAAGCCCTGGTCCTGGAAGCGGCCATCCGTGTGCCCGAACATCGAGACGAAGCGGTACGCCAGCTCAATGCACTCACCAGCGACCTGAAACTGGAAACCCTGGTGGCCCATCGCGCCCTGGCCTGGGACCACATTCAAAGGAAGGAATTCGAGGCAGCCACCGAAGAACTGAACACGGCCTTGCAACTCGATCCCAAAGACCCCTGGGTACGTTATGAATGGGGTCTACTCATCTATCACGCGGCTCAACCCACCGGCCAGCTCAAGGACTTGCCCAACCTGATGCAGGACATGCAAATAGTCCTCGATTGGGACCCCGATTTCGCCGAGGCTTACAATATGCTCGCCATGGCGCGGCTGGAAGGCGGAGGCACCCATTCGGCAACCAGCGCCATACAGGAAGCTATTCAACTCAACCCTCGCAGCCAAATCTATCTGTTGAATTTGGCAACCATTGATATGGCTGGGAAAAAGTGGGACGAGGCCACAGCGTTACTAGAACGTCTGAAAAACAGCGAGAATGCGCAAGTCGCGCACACCGCTCAAAAAGATCTGAATGATCTACCGACTTTGAAAAAATACGGCCTGCTGCCGCAACCGGAAACCCCGCCGGTCAAAACCGATTCATCGCCGGAAGATACTGAAAGTACCAACTCTTCGCAGCCCGCGCCGGAATCTCAGCCGGACAAACGTCCCATGCAATTTCTCAAGGGCAAGCTGGTGAGCGTCGATTGTGCGCAATCCCCGGTCGCAGTTCTCACGGTCGTGGCGGGAACGAAAACACTGAAGCTGCGTACCGAGGATTACAAATCACTGACGCTGGTCGGAGCCGACGAATTCTCCTGCGCCTGGAAAAACCGTCCTGTCGCGGTGAACTACAAATCAGGCGGGAAGGCAAACGGAGATTTGGTCTCGCTCGAAGTGCAGTAGCCACAGCCAGAAAGGCCTATCGTATGCCCAAGCAATCAAAAGAGGAGAGCTTCCTTCGCAAGCATTCCCTCAGTCTCGCTTCCGTCGCCATACTTTGTTTGTGGATCGTTCTCTATGTCTTTTCAGACCCGAGCAAGCACCTGGGCTCATTCTTCGGCAATGCCATCGCTGACTGGACTGGAGTTGTCGTCACCGTGGTGGCCACCAAGTACATGTATGAGAGAGGTTCGGCAGAAAGCTTAAAACCGCGTCCTGAAGAATGGCTCA
This sequence comes from Terriglobia bacterium, assembly GCA_963723765.1. GTDB lineage: Bacteria > Acidobacteriota > Terriglobia > Terriglobales > Acidobacteriaceae > DATBAX01. The sequence goes on from CAVRSD010000005.1 coordinate 274,095, forward strand.
GTCCATTGCGCGCGCGCTTGCGCAATCATTCGCTCAGCATTTTCCTGTTGATCACCGGAATCGGGTGGGTCGTCCTGTACATACACATGAATTCCGAAGCCAAGTGGGGGCAGGTGGTGGGGAATATCGTTTCCGAATGGACGCAGATCTTTGGGCTGGTGCTGTTGACGAAAAAATTGATCGAGAAAGGCTCGAAAGAAAGCACGCATTAGCGCCCAAAAATATAAACCCTCCCAGGGGAAGCCGGGAGGGTTTGCGATGTGTGACCAGGTTGTTTAGGCTGCTGCTGCGCGGACTACGTTTCCTGCCTGGAACCCTTTCGGCCCCTTCAGCAGATCGAATTCCACGGTTTCGCCCTCATTCAGTGTCCGGTAGCCGTTTTCCTGGATGGCCGAAAAATGAACGAAAACATCTTCCCCGGTGGAGCGCTGGATAAACCCGTATCCCTTCGCCCCGTTGAACCACTTGACTGTTCCCTTCTCTCTCACAAGAACTCCTTTCGCCTATACGTATTGATTTGATCCCGCATCTTCCGTGAAGCTCACGCTTCGTACTACCCCCTCAGAAGACCTGGGATCCCCCTCAGGCAAACGCTTCTTCATCCGTCGAGTTTCGACAAATGAGAAAGGCCCCTGAGTTCTGCGCCGCATGCAGAAAGCACGGCGCAAAACTCCGGAGCCTGTCGCAGTTGCCCGAATTTTTGACAACGATGCACGAAACATCTACCCAAAAAATGGATCTGAAAAACCAACATCTGCTAATGAGCAACAGATAATATTCAGGAACTTTGGTTCTGGCAAGAAGATAAATTCGGCTAAGTAAAACGTTTTAGGTGATAGCTTCGATCAGGCGCTCACATCCCTGTAGACAGTTTCATCGGCTCAAGGTCAGATCGCACCGTAAGTAACCGTAACCATTTGATAAGATACGAAAATCCCCTTGGTTGACCAAAAGTCATATTCGATCTCTCCGGATGCTGCCGCTCCTCCAGCCGTGCCCAAAGAAGCGGTGAAATCCTACCCCGGCCTGTCCGTCTCGACCGTGAAATATCTTTTGCGGACCGAAGTCCACACTTTTGCCTTCTCGGTCGCAGCCAATGCTATTTTGTCGTTCTTCCCCTTCATGCTGCTGTTGATGACTTTAATCCGGCGAGTTTTCCACTCGCCTGCCATGTACCAGGTGGTGGTGCAACTGCTCCACGATTACCTGCCCGCCGGCCAGGACTTCCTGATTCGCAACCTGAATGCCTTGGTCGAAGCACGCCAGCGAGCCCAGGTCGCTTCGCTGGTCATTTTGCTGGTCACTTCCACCGGAATTTTCATGCCGTTGGAGGTCGCCTTGAACCGAATCTGGCGCTTTCCCAACAACCGCTCCTACCTGGGAAATCAGCTCATCTCTCTGGGACTGGCATTCGCCTGCGGAGTGCTGGCGCTGCTTTCGATCGCCGGGACCGCCGGCAATGTGGTGATCCTGAAAACTATGTCTTTCGGTCACGATATTTTGGTGATACGGATGGCGGCCTACATCACTATGAAAGTGTTCGCGATGGCCGCCAGTATCGCGATTTTCTTCCTCATCTACTGGCTATTGCCCAATGGCAAGGTTTCCGCCAAGGGAGTGCTCCCTTCAGCTGTGATCATGGGGTTGTTGCTGGAAATTCTGAAATATTCCTATATCTGGGCCCTTCCTCGTTTGGATTTTCAGGAGGTGTACGGGCCGTTTGCGTTGTCCGTAAGCCTGATGTTCTGGGCATTCCTCTCCGGATTGCTGCTTCTGACGGGAGCTCACCTATCGGCCCAGAAACAGTTTCGGAAAAGGATCCGCATGTTGGAAGAAGCCAGCAAGAACCAGGCCTGATCGCGATTTCCTCAACGAAAATCCCTTGCAACCATAGTTTGTGTGACGTTGATCACAGCCTGTATTGACGTACATTCGGTAATATTTGTTGGTTTCCCGTCACCGGTTGGCCTCCCATGCATATCGGAGGCTGCCATGTTCTGTTCATTTCGGAAGCTCTTCGCGCTAGCGATCACTCTTCTGCTCGCCGGAATTTCTTGGTCAGCAACGCTCCCGCAGCAGCCATTGGTGAAACCAAGCAGCGCACCCAACCTGCGTCGCATGACTCGCGAATCGGGATACATCTTTGCCGGGGTAGTAACGAACGTGGAACGACTGGCTTCTTCCAACAGCGTGCCGGTCATGAAGATCACATTCCATGTGGACCAGGGGATTCGCGGAACCACAAATGGGCAAACCCTGGTCATCCACGAGTGGGAGGGTCTTTGGAGAGCAGGCGAGACCTATCGCCGCGGTAATCGCGTTCTGCTTTTCCTGTATCGCCCCAGCAAATTGGGGCTTACCAGCCCGGTGGGAGGCTCGCAGGGCCGTTTTAAGCTCGATTCCAACGGAATGGTGATTCTGCGGCAGGAGCGGATGGTTAGCCTGCTCGCGGATCCTATTTTTCTGCCCACCGCGCCGGTAAGTACTCACCTGAGCATTGCTGATTTCGCCCGCGCCATTCATCAAGCGGAGGGGGAGTAGGCCATGGCGCGACGATGTCTTTTGTATATTTTAGCGGTCGGGCTGGTATTGCTTCCGCAGTTCGCCGCGGCGGGTGATCCAAAATATATCGCGGGGGTCAGCTACTTCGATTCTGGTACCGTCGGAGTTCCATTGACCTGGGCCCAGGGTGCGGTCACCTATTACACCGATCAAGGCAATCTCAGCCCGATCCTCCCCGGCGCTGGTGCGGATGCACTTGTAGCCGACGCCATCAGTCAATGGACTTCCATCCCCACCGCAGCCGTGGCAGCCACGCACGCCGGACAACTCGCCGAAGACGTCAGCGGCATCAACGTTTTCGTCAATAGCGACGGCACCATCACTATGCCCGCCGACATCATGCCCACCGCCGTCAGCACACCGGTCGGAATTGTCTACGACTACGACGGTTCGGTCACGAACGCACTGTTAGGCCAGGGAGCCGGCGATCCCATCAACTGTTTTAGCGATGCGGTCTTCGGCGGGCTCGACAACCTCGGCACCAATGCCACTTTCCTTCACGCTCTCATCGTGATCAACGGCAATTGCGCCCAAACTTCCACCCAGTTACCGGACGTGGAATACCACCTGGTGCGAGTTCTCGGCCAGGTGCTCGGACTCGATTGGTCGCAGTTGAATCTCAACGTCATCACCGACGTGCCCCCACCCACTCCGGATGACTATACCGGCTTCACCATCATGCACGCGCTCGACTCCATAAGCTGCGTTCCCATTTCCTTGTGCTACTCCGATAACAATCTGATCAACCCCTATCAGCCCAAAATGGACGATCAGGCAGCGCTGTCCCGGCTGTATCCCGTGACCAGCCAAAATGTGGCGAACTTTCCTGGCAAACAAATCTTCTCGGGAACCACCACCCGAATTCATGGCAGCGTTTATTTTGTGGACGCAGCAGGCCAATCGGCGCAGGGCATGCAGGGAGTAAATGTAGTTGCTCGCTGGATCAATCCCGCGACCGGATTGCCATCGGGCGCCTATGCCGCCGCTTCGGTCTCTGGTTTTCTGTTTTGCGGTAATGCTGGAAATACCGTCACCGGATTCAACGATTCCACCGGACTGCCGTTCAACCGCTTCGGCTCCGGCGATCCCTCTTTAGAAGGATTCTTCGATCTTGCCGGATTGCAAATCCCCAACGGCGCCAGCACCGCCCAATATCAGCTCACCGTCGAACCACTCGACCCCGTGTTGTCAGAGACCGTCGGCCCATACGGTCCCGCACAAGTGCAGCCTTCGGGAGCAATTCAACCGATCACGGTCACAGTCAGCCTGGGAAGCGATGTGCAGCAGGACATCCTGATGCAAAATAGCGCGGTCCTCAGCCCAGCATGGTTCGATCCGACAACCTACGCCTCTCCGGCGATTCTTCCCAGCGGAGGAGATTGGATGGCAACCTTGGGTTCGTACGGCGAGGCCGACTACTTCTGGTTCAACGCGCAAACCAATCGAACGCTCTCGGTCATCGTGACTGCACTCGATGATTCTGGAAATCTGTCGCAAAACAAAGCTCAACCAGTGATTGGTATGTGGGCTCTTTCCGATCCCGGAGTTTATCCGGCGCCCGCTAATACTTCCTCGGCCTTCAATACGATTTACGCTGGAGAGACGCGTCTCGACGCGCAACTATTTCAAACCACCAGCTTTCGCGTTGGCATCTCCGATTACCGCGGTGATGGACGTCCCGACTACCACTATCATGCCCGGATCTTATATGGCGACACCGTCACGCCTGATGCGGGCCAGCGTGGCCGGCGGAACGCCGTTCGCAATCGAGGGGTTGGGTTTTCAGGCAAATATGGCGATGGCGGTTGCAAACGCGCCTGCCCCATTGCTGGCGCTTTCTGCAACTCAATTGCTGGCAACTGCGCCGGCGCTGCCAGACGGAGTGCAGAATGTCGCATTGAGCGATGCCGCGACTGGCGCAGCCTCGGTTATGACAGGCGTCCTGACCTATGGCGCAGGCCCGAATGACAAAATTGCTTTGCTCTCAGGCGCCAATCCCGGCACACCGGTCGGCGGACAAGCGCCGTATCCGATTCGCGTCGCAGTTCTTGCGCCAGACGGAGTCACTCCTGTAGCTGGAGCCAGTGTGTTCTTTACTTCGACGCCGCCAGTTTCTTTTTCTGTGTGCTCGGGGACTACAAGCTGCACTGTACTTACCGATCAAACCGGACAAGCTTCCACGCGAATGACCGTCGTAAGTGCGGGAACGATGACGATTTCCGCTGAGCTTGCCCCCGCGTCCTACACCTCGCCGCAACTAGTGCAGACCACGCTTTTCGGCACGTCGTCGGTGTCGGATGTGTCGCTGTTGTCGCCCAACGCATGGATTGCTCAGGGCGCAACCGTCACCGTGCCCCTCACAGCGCGAGTGCTTTCCAATGGAACGCCTCAGAGCGGCAGCACAGTGAACTACAAAATTACCAAGGGATCAGGAACACTCACTGCACTCACCGCAACCACCAACACCAACGGATACGCGACAACGACTTTGCAGCTTTCCTCATTCGCCAGTGATGTACAAGTCTCAGCCTGCGTCGGCCCCTCAAACGCTCCCTGCCAAAGCTTCTACGGAACAGCTGTGCCTTTGTCTGCGCTGCAATTACGACCCGTGACGGGCAGCACTCAAGAAGTACAAGTGGGACAGAGTTTCCAGCCCCTCACGTTTCGAGTGACCGACTCGTCAACTTCACCCAATCCAGTTCTTGGCGCCAGCGTCGTCTTCCAGTCTCTGGTAGGACGCATGCCCAATAACGAGCCCATCCTTTGGATCGGTCAGAGCACTTCTTCCCCACAACCCATGCCGGTCATTTTGTCGTCTTCACAAGCAACCGTGCAGTCGGATGTGAACGGTCTGGCAACCATCCAGCCTTCTACGGGAGGGATTCAAGGCGCAGTCGTGGTGTCTTGGGACTGCAGGTGCGGGAAATAGTTCATTGCAGTTCCAACTGCAATCACTGCCAGTGAACTGAATCCATGTTTGTAGGATCAAAAGCTCCGCCCTCCCGCCAAAAACGCGTGAACGGGCTCGCGGACAAGAGTGTCCGCGCCACACGAACTTATTTCCCCACCCACTGGTCTACCCAATCATTCACTGTCTTATACCAAAGCTGCGAATTCTGCGGTTTCAGCACCCAATGCCCTTCATCGGGAAAGTAGAGCATCTTCGATGGGACACCTTCCATCTGCAGCGTGGTAAAAAGTTGGAATCCTTCACTCACATCCAGCCGGTAATCGAGCTGGCCGTGAATCACCAGCGTCGGCGTCTTGAAATTCTTCGCATACTGGTGCGGCGACCATTTCTGATACAGTGCCCGGTTGTCATACGGCGTGCCCTTAAATTCCCAGTCGTTAAACCACAACTCCTCGGTCGTTCCCCAAGCCGACTCGGCGTTGAACATGCCATCGTGCGAAACAATGCATTTAAAACGATCAGTGTGTCCGAGAATCCAGTTGGCCATGTATCCGCCGTAGCTCGCGCCCAGCGCGCACTCCCGGTCTTTGTCGATAAACGGATACGTCTTCTCGGCATAGTCGAGACCCTTCATCAGGTCTTCAAACGGCGCGCCGCCCCAGTCGCCATTGATGGCGTCAATGAACTTCTGCCCGTAGCCGGTCGAGCCGTGAAAGTTGATCATGATGACCACATATCCTGGGCCTGATGAAGTTGGGGCCGCGAACAGTTCGGGATTCCAGCGAAAGCTCCAATCGTCTCCCCACGCCCCTTGCGGCCCGCCGTGTATCAGAAACTTCACGGGGTATTTTTTGCTGGCATCGAAATTCGGCGGCTTGACCAGGAAGCCTTCGACCTTGTCGCCGTTCGCGCCAGGGAACCAGAAGGATTCGAGCGGGGACATGGCGACCTGGGAGAGGACTGGAGTCGTTGAGGTGAGTCAAGGCGATCGGAGGGTGGCAAGTTGCTCAGGGCCGATTCTTGCAGAGGTCGGTTTTGTAGAGCTCGTTGGGGAATCGAGATGGACATCCGCGTGAAAACGAGCGTTTTCCCGTCCGGACGTTAGAGCGAGATCATCGTTGTAGCCGTCGAGTGATTCACCTGCACCGAAGCGTTCACTGGGCGAGCAGTTTCCTTGCGTTCACGATCTACAGCGATCGATCTATCAAATCGGCCGGTTAACCCGAACGAATGCACTGTCGTTTCGCCCTCGTCGATCGTTTGCAACGAAGAAGATGCGTTGGACGAATCCGGAGACCAGGCGAATGTACCGGTCCAGTTTCCTGCACCCAGATGCCCGTAAGATATCTTTCTTTTCCTCCGTGCTTCCGGTCATATAGCATCATGCGCAAATCGGTCAGTCTCATATCCCGGCCTCACCTGCGCGCGATACGCGATGTACTTTCCATCCGGCGAATAGAGCGGCGTCGAGTCGCTGGCGGGATTGTCGGCGGTGATGTTCTTCGCCGGGCCGCCATTCACGGACACAATCCACAAATCATTGTTGGTCGAAGCCGCCGGGACCGGATCATGATTGGAGGTGTAGCAAATCTCCTGCCCATCCGGCGAGAACGCATAGTTGTCCTGCCCACCCAGCGAGAACGGAGGCGCATCGAAGTCGCCGGGAGTGAGGTCGCGGGGCTGAGGAGGAATAATGTTTATATCGTGCAGCTCCGTGCTATGGGCGAAGGCTGCACTCAGGTCTGGGAGAACCCCTAGCACAAGAATATGGCTGCGCCGGCCCTGTTTGTATGCATTCCAGTGGCGATAAAGCAAATGATCGAAAATCAGCGCCTTCACTTTGGAGTTATTGGCTTCGGCCAGCCTTCCTTTGTTGCACAGGGATTCTCCGCGATCGTCAAATTGGCATTCGGGGTAGACATCCGACACAAACAAAATGTTCTTTCCGTCGGGCGACCATAGCTCGCCGCTTGCTTCGGTGGCAATCGATGTCAGTTGATGCACCGCCGTGACGGAACTGGAGTTTCCGTCGAAATCCGCAATCCAGATCTGTGAGCCATCTTTCTTCGTAGAGATGAACGCAAACCGCTTCCCATCCGGCGCCCAGCGCGGCCGATCGGCATATTGATCAGCTGATAATTTCTTTCTCTGGCCCTCCCGTTATCGGCACAATCCACACATGCGGCGTCTTGGTATTGGCTGCAAGATCCACGTCCACGGCGGCGAACAAGACCCACTTGCCATCAGGCGAGACTTCCGGCTCCTCGACCCTCTTGAGCTTCATCATGTCTTCAAAAGTGAAGGGATGTTTGGCCTGAGAAAAAAGAGGAATACAGGAGAAGACGAAAAGAAATAGCAGCGAACGCCGCATGAAAGCCTCCAAACAACTGAGCAGTTTACACCTCAACTGTAAGCGTTTCGAATTCGCGGTTAGATGAACACTCTCAAAATCTTGTCATCCTGAGCGGAGAGGAAACTGAGGAACGAAGTTTCCTCGGAGTCGAAGGACCCCTACCGCTGGCATGCGTGGTGGGTATAGGGGTCCTTCGACTCCGTGACTGCTTCGCTGTGCGAAGCAGTCTCTCCGCTCAGGATGACACAGGGTTTTGCTCTGATGCGATTCCAATGATCAGGCTCGCATGCACTCCAGAATCTCCGCTTCACTCAACGTGTGATCAGAAGCTTTGGCGCGTTTATAAATTCGCTCCACGACTTCCTCATTCGCGGGAAACTGGTGCCGTTCCAGCCAAAATAAAATGTTCGATTTCCCACTCATCGGGCCAATGTCAATCACCTGCTCCATGCCGAATACATGCGAAGGCACGCCCGAATACACGGCATTCGCCAGCTCAACATCGTTCTTCTTATAGGCTTTGATCACGGCCGCCGCATGCACGCCGGTTGCGGTGCGGAACGCGTCTTCGCCTACGACTGGGTAGTTTGGTGGGATCGGCACGCCCGTGGCTTGTGACACTGCCTGACAATATTCCTTCAGCTTGGTGAGGTCCTGTTCGTCCCAGGGAGGCACACCCATCAGCTTCAAATTCACCAGCATCTGGTCCATTTGCGTGTTGCCTACACGCTCACCCATTCCTAGCGCACAGGCATGCACACAATCCGCGCCCGCGATCAGGGCAGCGATGGAATTCGCTACACTCAATCCACGATCGTTGTGTCCATGCCAGTCGACACAAATTTTCTCGCCGGAAGGTTTCACTACTTCATCGAGCACAAATTTCACCAGGGCAAACGCTCCCATGGGTGTGGCGTGGCCGGAGGTGTCGCAAATCACGATGGTACGTGCGCCAAAATTGATCGCCGCCGAGTACAACCGCTTCACCATCTCCGGATCGCAACGCGATGTGTCCTCGGTCACATACATCACATCGAGCCCGAGAGACACCGCGAATTTCACCGCCTTCTCCGTGGTCTCGAGCAAAAAGTCGTCCGTCCAACCTTCGGTGTAGCGGCGGATCGGACTCGATCCCAGAAAGGTCGCGGCGGTGATGTTCAGGCCGGTGCGCTGCACAATGTCGGCAATGGGACGAATGTCATTCTCGTGCGTTCGCGCCGCGCAGTTGGCGCGAATCTTCATCTTGTTTCGGACAATCTCGTGCGCCAGCGCCTCAATGTGCTCCACCGCTCGCGGCCCCGCACCCGGCAATCCGAGATCGAGCGATTGGATCCCCAGCGCTTCCATCAAATGCAGGATGTGAATTTTTTCTTCAATGGAAGGATCGCGCACCGAGGGCGACTGCAAACCGTCGCGCAGAGTTTCATCATTCAGCAGAACGGGCCCAGTCGGCCGCAGACCAGATGGATGCTTCTGATTCCAGTCGTAAATAAGTTCGGAAGGTTTCATACAAAGCTAGATTCTACTCGAACCGCTTCTTGCACAAACTCTTGCCCTATGCTTTACACCCTTCCCTTTCTCACCAATGCTCCGGCTGATTGCAGCGCGCCGCGCAACTTCTGTCCCAGCCCCCGCGCGAATTGCAAATCAATAAATCCATTCATCTGCCGCGAAAACGCTTCGCCGTATCCATACCACCAGACTCTCTTCACGCCGGGCAAGCGGTCGGAATCCAAATACTTGGTCCTAACCATTTCTTCCAGACCAAACTTTCCGTGGGTCCGGCCGATGCCACTGGCTTTCACTCCTCCATGCGGCGCTTCACTGATGCCAAAGCAGGCGACCACATCGTTCACCATCACAGTGCCTGCATGAATCCGCCGCGCCATCGCCTCGCCGCGAGCCCGATTTCGCGTCCATACGCTCGCAGCCAAACCATATTCCGAATCATTCGCCAGGCGGATGGCTTCGTCGTCGTTGTCGAATGCCATCACCGGCAGCACCGGCCCAAAGGTCTCCTCGCGCATGATGCGCATCTGCTGGGTGACATCCACCAGCACGGTCGGGGCATAGAAGTTCGATCCCAGATCAGGCAATCGTTTCCCACCCGCCAGAACCCGCGCTCCTTGCGCCCGTGCGTCTTCTATCTGCGAATCAACACTGAGCAGTTGCCGTTCGTGGATCATTGGCCCCACGTCGGTTTCCCGATTCATACCGTCCCCGATCCTCAGCTGTTTCGTCTTCCGGACACACGCATCCACAAACGCCTCATACACATTGCGATGCACGTAGCAACGCTCCACCGACAAGCAGGCCTGTCCGGCATTTACAAACGCGCCCCACACCGCACCGCTCGATGCCACGTCGATGTCGGCATCGTCGAGCACAATCATGGGATCTTTTCCGCCCAACTCCAGCACCACCGGCAGCAGGCGTGTCGCTGCCGCCTGCGCAATGCGTTTGCCCGTGGAAACGCTGCCCGTGAAAATCAGCTTGTCAATCTCAGCACTCACTAGGCCTGATCCCGTAGCGCCATCGCCGACGATCACCTGAAAAATATTCTTTGGAACTCCAGCTTCGTAGAACAGCGAAGCCAGTTTCAGCGCACATAGCGAGGTAAACTCCGACGGTTTTAACACCACCGCGTTGCCGGTGACCAGCGCCGCCAGACTCTCCGTCGCGGGGATAGAAAACGGATAATTCCACGGCGAAATGATCCCGATCACGCCGTGCGGTTCACGCAGGATTCGCCCGGTCTTGGCCTTCATCGCAAGATTGCCGTGAGGTACCGGTTCTTCGCGCAAGAAAGTTATACGCATTCTCAAGGCAAAAACGCGCGGCATCCAGCACCACCAGCACTTCCGTAAGAAGCGCTTCGACAGAAGGCTTCCCGGCTTCACTCGTGATCAGATCCGCAACTTCGGATTTCTTCTCATGCAAAAGCCGCCGAAAATTGTGCAGGATGGCGATTCGCTTCTGCACACCAAGTTCATTCCATGCGAATTGAGCCGCCTGCGCCCGCGCCACTGCCGCGTAAATCTCCGCCTCGGAAGCACACTCAAATTCGCGCAAAACCTCGCCGGTCGCGGGGTTGACCGAGACAACTTCATGTACACCGGCTTGTGAATTTATCTCCACGAATTTCAGTACTCCACTCCCACTAGAAACAGGCCGCTTGCGGGCGCCGTCGCTCCTGCTGCCGAACGATTTCGCGCCTCAAGAATCCGGGTAATGTCCGCACGGGTAAGCGTCCCCTTGCCGACCAGCAAAAACGTTCCTACCAGATTTCTCACCATGTGGTGCAAAAAACCGCTGCCCTGGACGGTATAGATAAACTCTTCCCCCTGCCGCTCCCAGCCCGAAGCAAAAATCTGCCTGACGTTCGAGACCGTTCCATCCTCACGTCCACGCTCTGGGTCCACCGCGGCAAACGAAGTGAAATCGTGTTTCCCCACTACCAAACCCGCCGCATCTCGCATGGCACTTTCATCCAGCGGATAAGGATAGTGCCACACATACCGCGCCAGAAATGGCGGGCAGATCGCCCCACGATACATGCGATAACGATAGGTTTTGGCCCGTGCCGACTTTCGCGCATGAAACTCGGCCGCAACCTCCTCGACTTCAAGCACACGGACCGACGCCGGCAAGCTGTCATTTAAGGCCTTCCCGAGGTTTTCAGCGGGAATCGACGACTCGCTCGCGAATGTCGCCACCTGGGCCAGGGCATGCACCCCGGCATCAGTGCGTCCCGAACCTTGCGGCAAGACCTTTTCGCCGGTAATCCGTCCAATAGCCGAGGCTAGTGTGCCTTGTACCGTGGCGGCATCCGGCTGCACCTGCCAGCCCGAGAATTCCGACCCGTCATAGGCCAGGATGAGCTTGAAATTACGCATGACGATTATGGAGTCTTCTCTGCGGAGTCTTTCATCTAAGTCTTTTGACTGCATTTACAAAGTTTTACCTGATTGGCTTTTCACGGTTAAGAACCGGGCGTCCTGCGTCAGCTATACTATTGCATTCCCTTTGAATGATACGAATAGAAGCTCGGGGTATGAACGAAAGCAGTTTGGTCCCAGTGACCCATTAAAGATGAAACCTGGGGCCCAGGATTTGCGTAACAACTGTTGATTGAGAGCCTGGCGTCGTTATTTTTAACACTCTCAGCCCTTATGTATATGGAGATGATCGAATGTCTTTGCCTCGTTTAAGTGTTGTCGCACAGCAGGTTGCGGCCATCGCGTTGGCCGGCGTGCTATCCGTTGGGAGTTGGGCACAGGATGCTCAACCAGCCCCAGCTCAGCCGACGCAGTCCGCACCCCCCTCGGCACCACAACCGCAGCAGTTCGTGCTGAAAGACTATGCGAAGCCGCACTCGCATTTCCCCAATCCCATCGCTCCCTATACCGCGCAACATGTTGCGGCGCCAAGTTCTTACCAATACGTCCCGCATCGACCCGTTGCTGCGAGACGGCAAAATCTATTTGTCGATGGACGACGCAGTTGCGCTGGCGCTGGAGAATAATCTGGATATCGCTATCGCGCGCTACAACCTCAACATTGCCGATACAGACATACTGCGGGCGAAAGCCGGCGGGGCCATCCTGGGTATCAATGCCGGCATTGTGGCGAATACTCCCGGCGGCGCTCAGAGCAGCATTGGCTCCCAGGTCGGCTCCGGTACCGGCGGCACCAACCCTGGATCGGGAGGCGCGGGCGCGGGCTTCGGCGGTCTGGTCGGCTCGACTCTCGGGGATGGCCCAGTCATCACCAGCTTCGACCCTATTCTTACCGGAACCTTACAGATTGATCAAGCAAAAAGCCTTTGCACTTCTCCTTTTTGCGGTAGCGTAGCTGAAACACCGGCACCGGAAATTTTGCTTACAACCAGGGTTTCGTGACGGGCACGAACATGCTGGTCGGGCTTCAATAACACCCGCACCGTGCTCGAATAGTCCCTATACATCACTAAGTCCGCTGTTGAATTCCGGCTTTCAGTTCAAACTCACTCAGCATTTGCTGCAAGGGTTCGGCTTTGCCCCCAACACCCGCTTTATTCGCATTGCCAAGAACGACCGCGAGATTTCTGACGTTGCCTTCCGTCTGCAGATCATTACCACCGTGGACCAGATCGAAACCATGTATTGGGACCTGGTCTATGCGTACGAGAATGTGAGGGTGGCACAGGAGTCGGTCACTTTCGCGCAAAAGACACTGTCTGACAATCAGAAGCAGGTGCAGATTGGCACTTTGGCGCCCATTGAAGTGGTCCGCGCACAAAGCACCGTGGCCAGCGATCAGCAAGTTCTGACCGTGGCCCAGACCAACCTCGAGTTGCAGCAGTTGCTCATGAAAAACGCCCTCAGCCGTACTATGGTGGATCCAAGGCTGGCCGATGCCCCGGTGGTCCCTACATCCACCATGCAACTTCCGGCACAAGAAACGGTCGTACCCACCCAGGATCTAATCAACGAAGCACTAGCCATCGTGCTGAATTGGCCGAAGCGCGCATCAACCTGACCAATCAGGAAATCAGCAACAAAGCCATTCGCAGCTCATTGCTACCCACGCTTGACCTGTTCGCTTACTACGGCGGTGCCGGTGTCGGCGGAGATCAAAGTACTTACGCCGCCTGCGGCAGCGAGACGGCAGCGCCCCCGCCGCGATTTGCATACCTTCCGGGGGAGCGATCCCGCCCATGGTTATGGCAGCACGCTAAACCAGCTTGTTAACTCGTCGGCCTCGGACAAAGGGGTCGGGTTGACCCTCAATATTCCGCTTCGCAACCGCGTCGCCCAGGCCACCCAGATACGCTCCGAGTTGGAATACCGGCAGGCCCAGATGCGCTTGCAGCAGATCGAAAACCAGGTCCGCATCGATGTGCGCAATTCGCAATTCGCGGTGCAGCAAAACCGCGCCAGCGTGGAGTCTGCCCAAGCTGCGGTGGCTTTGGCCCACCAGTCGTTGGACGCCGAGCAAAAGAAATTGGCCCTGGGCGCTTCCACCTCCACTTTGGTCCTGCAGAACGAGTCTCTTTTGGCAACTGCCGAGTCCACTCTCGTGTCTGCCATGGCGGCATACGAAAAATCACGCGTCGACCTGGATCGTGCAGTCGGTCGGTTACTGGATACCACCGGTATCCAGATTTCCGATGCCGAGCGGGGAGAGGTCACCAATCCGCCTCACGTGCCCGACGTCACCTCGCGACCGGACGTGCCATACGGCACCCCGCAGCCAACCGCTACGCCGCAACAGCAATAGCCACGCTACACGCGGGACAGTTTCAGAAATGGGACTGTTCCGTGGATCGTTTTGACGATTTCATCGAAAGTAATCCTCACGACGTCACGGCTGTTAGTTCTTGGCCTCGCTCGCCGGCTCGACTTTTGCGACTGACAATTCTTTACAGAGAGAAGCTTTACAATGGACGGCGGCAGCAGCCATTATCTATTGAGATAGACGAATGGCCTTCTCTGGTTTGAGTTCCCACGTTCGGCTGCCAATCGCCGTAGTCCTGGCTGGCGTTTTCATCTCCAGTTGTCCGGGACAAAGCTCGCAGCAATCTTCTCTGCCTTCCTCGGCAGCGGCAGCGCAATCCTCGCGGGGGCAAACAGCCTCGCCGGATGCATCCGTCTTGAAAGATTATTCCAAACCATACCCGCACCATCCGAATCCCATTGCTCCTTATGAAGCGCACCACGTCGATCCGCCGAACTTGGCGAACGGCCCACGCCTCGAGTCGCTGATAAAAGATGGCAGGCTCCAGCTCTCCATGGACGATGCCATCGCCCTAACCCTGGAAAACAATCTCGACCTCGCCATTGCGCGCTACAACTCCGATATCGCGGACACCGACATTCTGCGCGCCGAGGGCGGCGCTTCCACTCTCGGCGTGAACTCCGGCATCGTGCAAAATACGCCCGGCGGAACCCCGACCGGACTGGGTGGGACCGTGGGTTCCGGCAGCGGCGGCACAAATCCCGGCTCAGCCGGCGCCGCCACTGGCACCAACGGTTTGGTCAGCTCCACCCTGGGCATCGGTTCCACGATTGTTAGCTTCGATCCCATTCTCTCCGGCACACTACAGATGGACCGTCAATCACAGTCCTTCCACCAACGCGCTGAACGGCATTTCTGCGCTAAACACCAACACCGGGCACCGCCGACTTTAACTACACACAGGGATCTGCAGTGGGGCACCGACGTGTCAGTGACCTTCAACAACAGCCACATCACGACCAACAGCTCACAGCAGCTTCTACAGTCCTGCCGATCAGCGATAGTACCCTATTCAAGCTGACGCAGCCGGTCCTGCAAGGCTTCGGCAAACTGCCCAACACGCGCTTTATCCAGATCGCAAGAAATAATCGCGAGATCACCGACGTCGCCTTCCGCTTGCAGATCATCACCACCGTCGATCAGATCGAAAATCTTTATTGGAACCTGGTTTACGCGTACGAAAACGTAAAAGTACAGCTGGACGCATTGTCCTACGCGCAAACCATCGTGAAGGACACACGTACTCAGGTGCAATACGGCACCACCCAGCCCATTCAGATCGTGAATGCGGAGAGCGCCGCCGCCACTGCTCAACAAGCTCTAATTCTGGCGCGCACCAATCTGGAACTCCAGCAATTGCTCATGAAGAACGCACTCAGCCGCACCTTGGTGAATCCCGCGCTCGCCGATATGGAAATCGTCCCCACTTCGACTATGCAACTTCCGCCCCAGGAGTCATCTGTTTCTACGGCAGATTTGGTTAACGACGCGCTCGCTCATCGCACCGAACTGGCTGAGTCGCGCATTGACCTGACAACGCGCGAACTCAATAACCGAACTGTCGCCAATGCTCTGCTGCCTATCGTCGATCCGTCCATCTATTACGGAGGATCGGGACTGGGCGGGGCGGTGAATCCGCAAGACTCCTCTTTGTTCGAGCACGGTCACCACCCGATGTTTTGACCCGGCTACGGCCCCTTCTGCATTTCGCAATGGCGGCCCGGTCAGTTACGGGAATGCGCTGGGCCAGACGTTCAACGGAACCGCTCCCGACAAGGGAGTCGAAGCTACTTTCAGCCTCACGATCCGTAACCGCGAAGCCCAAGCCAATCAGATACGCGCTGAGTTGGAATACCGCCAGGCGCAGATGCGTTTTCAGCAACTGGAAAATCAAATTCGTATTGAGGTCCGCAACGCCCAGTTCGATGTGCAACAGAATCGATCAAGTGTGGAAGCTGCGCAGAACGCGGTTGAATTGGCGCGCAAATCTTTGTACGCAGAGCAAAGAAAATTACAGGTTGGGGTTTCCGATATCGATAATGTAATGCAACAACAGTCAGCCTTAACCGTGGCCCAATCCAATCTGATTTCAGCCCTGGCCGGCTATGAAAAAGCGCAGGTGGAACTCGACCGTTCTACCGGACTTTTGCTCGACCATGCCGGAATTGTTCTTTCCGACGCTCAACGCGGCCAGGTCACTCACATGCCCACCGTCCCCTTTATTGCCGCGCAACCAGATCCTCCGGCCGCAGCTTCGCCTAAGCCTTAAACTCCAATGCACCCTTTACGTCATTTCAGAACCGCACCTTCCGGTTTATCCTCATCCTCGTGACCATCTCTGTTGTCCTGATCACACAGAACGAAGAAGCCAATCTTCCGCGCACTCTCGAAAGCGTGCTGCCACTGGTGCGCGACGGGCAGGGTGAAATCATTGTCGTCGATTCGGGCTCGACTGACCGCACCATGGAGATTGCCAGATCCCAAGGCGCGAAAGTATTCACAGAACCATGGAAGGGTTTTGCAGCGCAAAAAAATTCAGCTATCGATAAGGCAACCTGCGATTGGGTTTTACAACTGGACGCTGATGAAGCGTTGGAGCCGGAACTGATTCAAGAAATTCAATCTGCCTTGAACTCCACTCCAACATCAAACGGCTTCTTCATCCCCCGCAAGAATTTCTTCCTCGGACGCTGGATCAAGCATGGTGGCTTCTATCCCGACCCCAAGCTGCGCCTGATTCGCCGCGGTGCCGGACGCTTCGAAGAATACGGTGCCCATCCCACCATTAAAGTGAACGGCCCGACCGGCCAGCTAAAACATGCCATGATTCACAATGCCTATCCCACGCTCCATGGATATATCGATCACATGAACAGCTATTCCTCCATGGGCGCAGCAGTCGCACTCGAAAAAGGGCACCGCCGTTTCAGCCTGGCCAACATCGTAGTCCGCCCCTGGTTGACTTTCGCTTACAACTATTTCATCCGCCTCGGCTTTCTCGACGGACACGAAGGATTGCTTCTGCATCTGTATCACGCCGTTTATGTCTCGTGGAAATACGCGAAAGCCTGGGAGCTGGGACGGAAGCGGCGGCAGAATTCGTGATTCCGGCCAAGGAGGAATCAGATGGAACAGCGCGTGAGCATCATTACGCTGGGCGTGACAGACCTTAAACACAGCGCCGAATTCTATGAGCGCCTGGGATGGCGACGTTCCATGGCCAAGACTGAAGGCATTGTATTCTTCCAGGCCGGTGGCATGGCCCTTGCCCTGTACCCGCGACCTGAGCTTGCCAAAGACGCGAATATTGCTCCCGACGGCCACGGGTTCAGCGGAATTTCGCTGGCCTACAACACTCGCAATCGTGCAGAAGTTGATACGGTACTCGAAGCTGCTGTAGCCGCAGGCGCAGGGCTTATCAAGCCTGCCCAGGAAGCCTTCTGGGGCGGATATTCGGGATACTTCGCTGATCCGGACCGGTTTCTATGGGAAGTCGCGTGGAATCCGTTCTTCGCGATAGCGGAGGATGGGAGCATTCAAATCCCGGCCTAGCCGTTAATTCTGCCCGATTAACGGGCGTCTCATCAAACTGGGCCCCGGCGTGTGACCTCCAGCCTTGCTACCCGCGCCGCAAGCTCCTATCATCAAAGGTTCACTGCGGGATCATATGCCGGACAACAAGCCGTCCAAGCCGCAAGTCGCGGAAAGTCCCACTACTGATGTTTTTGAAAACCGTCATCCTTCCACCTCCGAAAAATCCTGGGCGGAAAAGACTCTTGCGCCCACGCTGGAGAAAGCTCCCGAAAAACCAATCGGAGCTCCCACCGGCGTAAATCTCGACGAACACGGCCACGCCCGCTTCACTACAATTTCCGGCGTTCCCGTTAAGCGTCTCTATACGCAAGCCGATCTACCCGAAGATTGGGACTACGAAAAATATCTCGGTTATCCTGGCCAGCCGCCTTTCACGCGCGGCATCCATGCCAGCGGGTATCGCGGCAAGCTCTTCACGATGCGCCAATTCTCCGGGTTCGCGTCCCCCGAAGAAACCAACCAGCGCTACAAATATCTGCTGCAAAGCGGCGGCAGCGGGCTTTCTGTAGCTTTCGATCTGCCCACACTCATGGGATACGACTCCGACCATCCCGCCAGCGAAGGTGAAGTTGGCAAGTGCGGCGTGGCCATCGATTCGCTGGAAGACATGGAAATCCTCTTCGGTGGCATTGACCTGGAGAAGACCACAGTCTCAATGACCATCAATTCGCCTGCGTCCGTGCTGTGGGCTATGTATCTTGTGGTCGCCGAAAAGCAAGGCGCCGACTGGAAGAAGATTTCCGGCACACTTCAGAACGACATCCTCAAAGAGTACATCGCGCAAAAGGAATACATCTATCCCCCCGCTCCATCGATGCGCCTTGTCATCGACACCTTTGAATTCGGATCGAAGTTCACTCCGAAGTTCAACACGGTTTCGATCAGCGGATATCACATCCGCGAAGCCGGCTCAACTGCTTTGCAAGAGTTGGCGTTCACTCTCTATGACGGTGTGGAATACGTCGAATGGGCGCAGCGGCGCGGTCTTGACGTAGACGAGTTTGGCCCGCGCCTCAGTTTCTTTTTTAACGCCCACAATGATTTCTTCGAAGAGATCGCCAAATATCGCGCCGCTCGCAAGATCTGGTACCAGGTCATGAAAGATCGCTTCAAAGCCAAGAACCAGCGCACCTGGCTCATGCGTTTCCATACTCAGACCGCGGGTGTTTCTTTGCCTGCGCAGCAACCGATGAACAATATCGCGCGTGTGGCGTTACAGGCTCTCGCAGCGGTATTGGGTGGCACGCAGTCTCTGCACACCGATTCCTACGACGAAGCTTTCGCTCTGCCGACCGAAGAAGCCGCGCGCATCGCATTACGCACCCAGCAGATCATCGCCTATGAATCCGGAGTCACGCAAACCACCGACCCGCTAGGCGGATCCTATTTTCTAGAAGCTCTAACCCTGGACATGGAGAAAGGCGCATTCGACTACTTCGGCAAGCTGGACGCCATGGGCGGCATGGTCAAAGCCATCGAGCGTGGATATCCGCAAAAAGAAATCGCCGAAGCCTCTTATCAATATCAGCGTGCCGCCGAGGCCAAAGAAAAAGTCATTGTGGGCGTAAACGAGTTTGTGATCGAAGAAGAGCCGCCTCACACTCTCTACATTGACGAAAGCGTCGCCAAACAGCAATCAGCCAAACTCAAAGCCCTACGCGCCCGCCGCTCCAACGACGAAGTCCGCCGCACTCTGAATGCATTAAAGAACGCGGCAGCTCAGGAACCAAACGCCGGCACAAACGGAAACATCTCCCCCGCCAACACCATGCCCTACATCGTGGATGCCGTCCGCGCCTACGCCACCGTCGGCGAAATCTGCGAAGCGCTACGCGAAGTTTATGGGACGTATACGGAAGTCAGTGTTACCTAGCTTCGTTCTTTTCTAATAGCTGCGGAAATTTATATCGACGTTGATTTGGGTCTCGATCGGTTCACCATCACAGGTTCCAGTTTTGAACCGCCAACGCTGCACGGCCTCTACTGCTGCCGCGTCGAAGGCATTATCAACTGAACGTACGACTGTGATGTCGCGTGGTTTGCCGTCGGTTCCTACAATCAGCCAGAGTACTACGGGATTCTTAGGGTTTTCGCGTCGAGGAGGAACTGGAGCGGGCGTGTACACGGCTTTCGGCGGTGTAGGATTTCCTGGGCAAATCGGGGACTCTTTCCCTTCTGGCAGCGGCGCGAACAAAGTCGTGTCAGGCGATGGTTCCACGGCCAACTCAACAACAGCTTCCTCAAAAACAAGTACATGATCCTCCAAGCATCGGATGGTCCAAGGAAACATCTTTTCTCCAAACTTCTGGTAATCGCCGTATGTGCACTCTTTGTCGACAAACCCTCCCGTCACTTGCTCTGATAAGGTCTTCGTCACAATCGTTGCCGTGTTCTTGTCGAAGCAAAGTATAGCTTTGCCGCCGAGAACTGGCTTTGTCTCAATGCATCGCACAGCCACCGAATCAGCCACGCGATCCTCAAGTTTTTCTGGTTTCCAGAAAAGAGGAGAGTATCTCATCGGTTCCATCCGAAAGCCAATCTCATCGATGCCTGTCGGCCGTATGAATCCCTGATTGAGGGTCCAGCGTTTCTTCCCGTTGGCGACCGTTGTCAGGCGGTAGTCCCCAAAGGTAGTTTCGCTCCGCCATTTTCCCTTTGAGGCCCAAACCTCTGTGTATGTCCCCACTGTCGTTTCCGAGCCGGCCTTGTACGTTCGGAAACTGACCTTCAGCCGGAAAGACGGAGCACCGTCAGCCCGAATGTCGGACACTTGCTTTGCACGCTCGATCAAAGCTCCGCCCTCGTCTTCTTTCTTATTTGCAGCGAGGCACACGGAACCGAGCACTAGCAGAACAATTAGCAACCAAGCATTCAGCGGCAACTTCATAAGCCTTCCAGGGAGCTAATATTAGCTTATATGGCATCACGAGGCCTGTATCGTCCGCTAGAAACGGATCAATGCTGGCAGCAAATGCAGGCGCAAGCGTCCTGAAAACGCCAGCGAGATGTCGGTTAAAAATATACCGTGGTATAGTGGTATATTAATGAGGTTTTCCCCATGCCCCGAACCTTCAACGGCCAGATTCACGTCCGCGTCCCCGCCAGCATCCACGAAGAGATCGCCAAGGAAGCATTCGAGCATGGCACTTCCATCAGCGGGATTTTCGCGCAAGCCCTGATCGTCAGGCAATCCCTGAAGAAGATTGACCCCTGGAAATCGATCAACCAAGTGCACTCGGCCAACCGTGCCGCCGCTTCCGCCGACGTCGAACTCGCTGTCGCCAAGGCAGTGAAGGCAGTCCGAAGAAACCGGCGTGGGTAACGACGAAGACGCCCGCCCGCGCCTGGTGATCGACACCAATGTCTTCGTGAGCGGATTGATTTCCGGCTCCGGCGCGCCAGCCCAAATTCTTCGTGCGATTCAAAATAAGAAGGTCACTCACCTCGTCTCAGACCCCATCACCGAAGAGTACTTGCAGGTTCTCGAATACCCTCGCATTCGTAAGTTCAAAAAAATCACAGACACATTCGTTGCGGACGTCGCCGCCTACCTGGTCTACCAAACCGAGCGGGTCGAACTTGTCTCTGATATCAAGCTAAGTCCCGACCCGGACGATGATGTCTTCCTGGAAACTTCAGTGGATGGAAGTGCGACCTTGCTGGTCACCGGCGACAAGGCCGACTTGCTCTCACTTCGTGAAGTGGAAGGTATTCCAATCGTCTCGGCCAGGGAAGCGGTTGTCCGGCTCGGGCTTTAGGTAAGGGAAAGTTACCGTTTGAGGTCGCAAATTGCGACCTCAAGATTTCGTTTTTTGTTCGCCAATACGCAATCCTTGTGATAGAAATATGATCCATGCACAAGGCCGTCAACCATCTCAAGAAATCCGATCCCATCCTCGCGGCCATCATTGAACGTGTAGGCCCGTGTCGCATGCAGTTTGAAGAACCGCAATTTCCTCGCCTTGCGCAGGCCATCGTCTATCAACAATTAAATGGCAAAGCCGCCTCCTCGATCTTTGAGCGTTTCGCCACGCTCGCAGGAAAGCCACTCACCCCCGCAGGAATTCTGAAACTCGACCAACGAACAAATGCGGGCCGCAGGCCTCTCCCAACAAAAGTCGTCCTACATGCGGGACCTCGCCGAAAAGACCCAGGCCGGATTACTCAATTTTTCGCGCCTCCCGGATCTCTCCGACGACGAAGTGATCAAGCACCTGACCCAAGTAAAAGGCATCGGCATCTGGACCGCCCACATGTTCCTGATGTTCAGCCTGCGCCGTCCGAATATTCTCCCTACCGGCGATTACGGCGTCCAAACGGCGATCAAGAAGTTTTACAAAAAGCGCAAGCTGCCGAAGCCGGAACAGATGCAGAAGATTGCCAAAGTATGGGAACCCTACCGCAGTGTGGCCAGTTGGTATCTGTGGCGCGGCCTGGATATTAAGACCGTGGAAAGTCAGAAGGGAGAAGTCAGAATGCAGAAGTGAAATTCCCTGCTCAAATGTTCTTCACTTCCGCATTCTGACTTCTTCCTTCTGCATTCTTCCCCGCCTCTGTGGTTAAATGAAGACGTGCCAGCCGATCCTAAAATCCGCGTCCTTGTCGCCAAGCCGGGACTCGACGGCCACGATCGCGGCGCCAAAGTCATCGCCCGCGCTCTACGCGATGCCGGCATGGAGGTCATCTACACCGGCCTCCGGCAAACTCCCGAGATGATCGTCACCGCCGCACTCCAGGAAGATGTCCACGTCATCGGCCTGTCCATTCTCTCCGGCGCGCACAATGCCATCGTGCCGCGCGTCATGGACTTGCTCAAGCAAAATAAAATGGACGACGTCATCGTCGTGCTCGGCGGCATCATCCCCGATCAGGACATCGACAACCTAAAGAAAATTGGCGTCGCCGCCATATTCCAGCCCGGCACCTCCATGGACGACATCGTCCAATTCATCCGCGCCCACGTGAAACCACGCGGCGTGCCCGCGGCCGGTTGATGGCCGAGATCAGCACTTCCCGTCTGCGCGATCGCCTTTCCCACACCATCGGCCCCACTCCCTGGTACTGGAAAACCTTCCCCACATTTAATTCTCCTTCCGGCAAACGCTTCACCTGGACTCACCACGGCGACCAGGGTCCGCTCGGCTATCTCGTCTCTCTCGGTTCGGAGGACGAGCCCAACCAAGCGAATCTGGCATTGAACACATATTGCCGTCCATTTTCGGTGCCCGAATCGCGTCTCGGTATTTGGTGTCCCGAAGGCCGCCATATCCGGCTGGTTTGCTTTGATCCCGATCAGCTCCAGCCTTTCGACCTCGCCGAACTTGCCGGATGGTTCAAGCCCTCGAGCGAACGCATCTATTCTTCCGCGCCGCCCCTTGCCGACTTCGAAGTTCCACTCGCTCTCCCCGCAGGCATGCACAAGATCGAAGTTCCCACCGAGTTGCGCGATGTCGACGAACTCATCGTGCCCACCAGTTATCCCGCAAAGAGTGCCGATGATCCCGCATTCGCGCTTTACGTTTTCTATCTACAAGCAGGCTTGGTGGAAGTGCTGCCGCAGAAGTGGTTCACCGCCAGCCAATATCAGGTGGGAAAGCAGTGGATCCCGCGAGCTGCACGCGATCCAGAGTCGCATCGCATTTTCGGCGAATGTTTCGGTGTCGGCACATTCCTGCTCGAAGAAGATGGATGCCGGCTGGAGCGCTGGCTGGAAAAAGCGGATCGCTGACCATCAATCGACAGATTTTCTCCGTGTCTCTGTGCCTCCGTGGTGAAAAGCTCGTATTTGCGCCACGCCACTCCCCTGATATACCGTAACTAGTTTGCGGATCGTCACTCATGCCTGACCGTAGCGATTTCACCACGCCTTCCACATCGCCCGTCCTCGAATCCCGGGTAGACGCAACTTCCGCACGCTTCGAAGCCAACATGCGTTTCCTCGCCGATCTTGTTTCGCAAGTCCGCAACGAAGAAGAGAAAATCCGCGAAGGCGGCGGCCCCAAAGCCATCGAGAGCCAGCACGGCAAGGGACGCCTCACCGCGCGCGAACGCATCCACCTGCTCGTCGATCCCGGAACTTTCTTCGAACTTGGCGCATATGCAGCCCACCGGATGTATGAGGAATGGGGCGGCGCAGCCGCAGCAGGCGTGATCACCGGGCTCGCTCGCATCCACACTCGCATGGTGATGATCATCGCCAACGACGCCACCGTGAAAGCTGGCGCATTTTTTCCGATGACATCCAAAAAAGTCATCCGCGCCCAGAACATCGCCATTGAGAACCGCATTCCCACCATGTATCTGGTCGATTCCGCCGGCGTGTTTTTACCTTTGCAAGAAGACGTGTTTCCCGATACCGACGATTTCGGCCGCGTCTTTCGCAACAATGCCGTCATGTCCGCCATGGGCATTCCCCAGATCGCGGCCATCATGGGCATGTGCGTCGCCGGCGGCGGCTATCTTCCGGTCATGTGCGATCACGTCCTCATGACCGATGGCAGCGGTCTTTTTCTCGCCGGACCCGCGCTGGTGCAGGCAGCAATTGGTCAAAAAGTTTCCGCCGAAGAATTAGGCGGCGCGGCCATGCACTCGGCCATCAGTGGCACCGTGGATTTTCGCGAGCCCAACGACGAGGCTTGCCTCTCGCGCATGCGCGCTATCGTCGAAAAGTGGGGCTACCGTCGCCAGTCCCCCTGGGACAGGAAAAAACCAGAGGCCCCCGCCCTGCCAGCCGAGGAAATTTACGGTATTTACGATTCTTCGCCCGCTCGCCCCTACGACATAAAAGAAGTTCTGGCCCGCATTCTGGATGGCAGCCGCTTCGATGAATACAAGCCTGAGTACGGCAAGACATTGGTTTGTGGTTACGGGCGTATCGGCGGATTCGCTGTGGGGATTGTCGCCAATCAAAAGCTGCACGCGCAAGCCACCGATCACGAAGGTAAGAAGCGCGTCGAATTTGGCGGTGTGATCTACACCGAATCAGCGGAGAAAGCCGCGCGCTTCATCATGGATTGCAATCAGAACTTGATCCCTCTGGTTTTCTTCCATGACGTAAACGGCTTCATGGTCGGACGTGACGCCGAATGGAGCGGCATCATCAAAGCCGGTGCCAAGATGGTGAACGCTGTCTCGAATTCCGTTGTCCCGAAAATCACAGTGATCGTCGGAGGCTCCTTCGGAGCTGGCCATTACGCCATGTGCGGGAAAGCTTTCGATCCCAGATTCGTTTTTGCGTGGCCGACAGCGCGTTATGCCGTGATGAGCGGAGACGCGGCCGCATCGACTTTGGTCGAAATCAAAATCCGTCAACTCGAACGCGGCGGCAAACTCTTAAGCGAAGAAGAACGCAAAGAATTATTCGAAACCACCAAGCGTACCTACGACGAACAAACCGATCCCCGCTACGGCGCAGCCCGCTTATGGATTGACCGCATCATCGATCCCGTCGAAACCCGCGACGCCATCACCCAGGCCCTCGAAGCCGCCGCGTTAAACCCCGACGTCGCCGAGTTCAAAGTCGGAGTCCTGCAAACATGATTCACCACGGAGGCACGGAGACACGGAGAAAACTGATTGATGAGGGTCTCACCGAACGGGTAATCGGGACCGCGATCGAAGTGCATCGCACGCTTGGCCCAGGTTTGCTCGAATCTGCATATGAAGAAGGTCTCTGCTATGAATCGCATCTGCATGGTATTAAATTCCAGCGGCAGGTACCTCTTCCGGCTCCTTACAAGGGGATTAATCTTGATTGTGCTTACCGCGTCGACATCGTTGTGGAGGATGCGGTAGTTCTCGAACTTAAATGCGTTGAACACGTTCTTCCTGTTCATGAAGCGCAACTGCTTACATATTTAGAGCTGACTGGTAAGCACGTGGGGCTAATTCTCAACTTTCACGTAGCAACACTGACGCGAGGCGGCATTGTGAGAAAAGTCCTGTGATTTTCTCTGTGTCTCCGTGTCTCCGTGGTGAAGAGCAATGAGCGAAGTCAAACTAATCGAATGTCCACGCGACGCCTGGCAGGGCCTTCAAGCCCATATCCCTGCTCATCTAAAAGTCGACTATCTCAAAGCCGTCATCAGCGCAGGTTTCAAGCACATTGACGCGGTGTCATTCGTATCTCCAAAAGCCGTCCCGCAGATGGCCGACTCGGAAGAAGTCCTGAAAGAACTCGACCCTCCCGATGACGTCGAAATCATCGGCATCGTCGTCAACGAAAAGGGCGCGCAGCGTGCCATCGACACCCAAGCCGTGACCACGCTCGGCTTCCCTTATTCCGTCTCTCCAACCTTTCTCAGCAACAATCAACACCAGACGCTCGAAGCCGCCATCGACGAACTGGAAAAAATCAGAAACAAAGCCGAAGGGAGTGGACTCAGCACCGTCGTTTACATCTCGATGGCCTTCGGCAATCCTTACGGCGACCAATGGAATATCGGCGAGGTCGTCGATGCCGTCGATCTCCTCGAGTCCACCGGAGTTCGCACCATCTCGCTCGCCGACACCGTAGGCCTTGCCGGACCGGCACAAATTCAAGAACTGGTTTCCGCGGTGATTTCAAAATATGATTTCATGGAGATCGGCGTGCATCTCCACAGCCGTCCGGATCAAGCAGTCGAAAAAGTTTTGGCCGCGTATGATGCAGGCTGCCGACGGTTCGACTCGGCACTCGGAGGACTGGGCGGATGTCCGTTCGCACAGGATCAATTAGTGGGCAACATTCCGACCGAAAAAGTTATTGAAGCGCTGACAACTCGCGGTGCCAATCTACCGCCGTTAAAATCGCTGGACACATTGCTGCGTGCGTCCGCTGAGATCGGCGCGAGGTACACGAGTTCGCAGGCCGCGGATTAGAATTGACCTTAGAAAATAAAAGCTGGTCCTTCCTCAACTTGTCATTCCGATTGGGCTGCGGTCCCGAGGAACCTGATTTTGGTTGACTGGATTTTTATTTAGGGTGGAGCAGCGCTTAAGCGCTGCGTTAAGAGCATTTGCTTTGAGCACGCGCTTTAGCGCCTGAGGTTACACCACAACGAACGTCGCAAACATTTCATGAACTACCAAACCATCCAACTCGCTTACGACTCCGGCATCGCCACCATCACCTTCAACCGTCCGGAGAAGCGCAACGCCATCAGCTTCCAATTGCTTGACGAACTCCTGGCGGCGCTCGATGACATCGAACGCTCCGACGCGCTGGTCGTCATCCTCACCGGCGCTGGCAAGGCGTTCTGTGCAGGCCTCGACCTCGACGAACTAAAATCGCTCACCGGAAAGACAGAAGCCCAGAACGTCGAAGATTCCACTAGGATGGCGCACATCTTCCGGAGGCTCTACGAATTTCCCAAACCCACCATCGCAGCTGTAAACGGTGCGGCCATTGCTGGAGGAACAGGGTTGGCCACCATGTGTGACTTCACCCTGGCCGTGCCCGAAGCCAAGTTTGGCTACACCGAAGTGCGCATAGGATTTGTGCCCGCGATTGTTTCCTCGATGCTGGTCTGGCAAGTCGGACACAAGATTGCCCGCGACCTTCTACTGACCGGACGCCTGTTCGACTCGGCGGAGGCCCATCGCTATGGCCTGGTGAATGAAATAGTCGCGCCAGAAAACTTGATCGCCCGCGCCCGTGAACTCGCCGCGCAGCTCATGGAAAATAGTCCGTCGTCGCTGGTCGCGACCAAGCGGCTCATCAATGGATTTATCGGCCCGCAGCTCGACCAGCAAATCGCGGCGGCCATCGCCGACAACGCCCGCATCCGCACCACCGCCGACTTTCGCGAAGGCGTCGCGTCTTTTCTCGAGAAGCGCAAGCCGCGCTGGAGCGGCAAGTGAGCCAGCATCAGGCGACCATCAGCGAAACCAGCATACGCGTGCGCTATGCCGAGACTGATCAGATGGGCGTGGTCTATCATGCCAATCATTTCATTTGGTTTGAGGTTGGCCGCGTGGAACTGTTGCGGCAGCTCGGCTTTTCGTATCGTGACATGGAAGAGAACGATGGTTGCTTCATCGCCGTGGTCGATGCTCGCTGCCGTTACAAAGCCCCTGCTCGTTATGACGACGAGATCATCGTACGCACTCACATAAAAAACATTCGCGAGTCGCTGATACACTTTGGCTACGAATTACTCAGGGCAAATGATGGCACCTTGCTCGCCGAAGGTGAGACCACGCACCTCGTGACCGACTCACAAATGAAGATAGCGACGATCCCAGAGAAGTACCTGAAGGTGTTTCGAGAGGCGATGGGCAAATAGAAACGCTTGCATGATATAGCACCACAGGATTTCTCTGTGTCTCCGTGCCTCCGTGGTGAATTTGATATTCGAGGTTGAATTACTTGAAAGCTCTTCACATCAACGGCAACAACCTGACCCTGGAAGCTGTGCGGGAAGTCGCGGTCGAACGCAGGCCCGTTCTGCTTGATCCCGATGCGCGTGGCGCAGTCAACAGTGCACGCGCCGTCGTGGACAATCTCGTCGCCGGCAACCAACTTTCTTACGCCATCACCACCGGCGTGGGCAAGCTGAGCGACGTACGCATTGCCGGCGAACAGATCCGCGAGCTGCAAGTTAACCTGCTGCGCTCGCATGCGGTCGGTGTCGGCGAACCCTTGGCCGTCGCAGAGACACGCGCTCTGATGTTGCTGCGCGCCAATTCCCTCTCCAAAGGACACTCCGGCATACGTGCCGTGGTCATCGACACGCTCTGCGAAATGCTGAATCGCGGCGTCACGCCGATGGTTCCGTCGCAGGGCAGCGTGGGAGCAAGCGGCGATCTCGCGCCGTTGGCTCATCTTGCGTTGGTGTTGATCGGTGAAGGCGAATGCCTCGATCCAGACGACAGCCGCAAATATATTTCTGGCGCGGAAGCTTTGCGCCGTGCCGAGATCAAGCCGCTCACGCTCGAAGCCAAGGAAGCGATCTCACTGATCAACGGCACGCAAGGGATGCTCGCGGTGGGAATCCTCGCGCTGCTGGCGGCGGAAACGCTGGTGGATTCCGCGGACGTGATCGGCGCACTCGTCCTCGACGCGCTGCAAGGAACCGATGTGGCCTTCGATGAACGCATTCACCAGGCGCGTCCTCATCGTGGACAGATCAAGACTGCGATGAACCTGCGGCTGCTGTTGCAAGGCAGCGAACTGCGCGAATCGCATCGCGATTGCGGCCGTGTGCAGGATGCCTACTCGTTACGCTGCATCCCGCAGGTGCATGGGGCGGTGCGCGATACGCTCTCCCATTGCCGTGGTGTCATGGAGATCGAAGCCAACTCCGCGGTGGACAATCCCTTGGTATTCCTCACTGGCAACGGCGAGGGCGATGTAATTTCGGGCGGAAACTTTCATGGCGAGCCGCTGGCCTTTGCTTTGGATTTTTTGGGCATCGCTTTGACTGCGCTCGCGGGCATCTCGGAACGAAGAATCGAGCGGCTGGTGAATCCGTCGCTCAATGAAGGCTTGCCGCCGTTTCTGGCCGCGGGTGCGGGCCTCAACTCTGGATTCATGATGCCGCAGGTCACGGCGGCGGCGCTGGCGAGTGAGAACAAAGGGCTGGCGCATCCTGCGTCGGTCGATTCGATTACGACCTCGGGCAACAAGGAAGACTACGTGTCCATGGGCATGACGGCGGCGTTGAAGCTGCAACGAATCGTGACTAACACGCGCAACGTCATGGCGATTGAAGCCATGGCTGCGGCGCAGGCGCTCGACTTTGTCGCTCCCCTCAAGACCGGCAAGCGGGGACAAGCGGCCCATGCGGCGATCCGGGCGGTGTGCCCCACGATGGACAAAGATCGCGTGATGTACAAAGACTTTGCCCGCATCGCCGAGCTGATTGCCAGCGGAAAGATCGCCGAGTCGCTGCGGTAGTCCCTGCCAAAACTGAGTTATGTTCCCCGGGGAACATAAGTGCAAAATGGAGAAGTGTTCCCCGTGGAACATTTTGTACTTATCGGAATGTACATACAAAATACAGTAAAGGTATTTTAGTTGTTGGAGTTAGCTAAAATTCCCGTTTTGGGAAATGCGCGTTTTCTCTCTTCCGGCGTTTCGTGGTTCCCACCCTTTCCGAAACCGGGGAAGGATGGGGCAGCCCTCGGTTGTGATGACGCAAAGGTAGGTCAACTCCTCTTAAAAACAATGTGTGTAAAGAGGTATAGGGGTCCTTCGACTGCATGAGTTTGATCGCTGCGATCAAACTCATTTCGCTCAGGATGACATGCTGGTGAGGGGGGTGCTAGGGATGACGGAATTGAGGATTTGAACATCCCCACTCAAGCCAAAACCGGGCTTGAATGGGCCACCTGTCCTTTCCACTTAAGATGTTTGGCGGTCCATTCAAAAAGCCCCGCCCTCCCGCAAAGAACGCGGGAAGGACGGGGCACCCTCAGTTGTGATGACGCAAAGGTGGGTCAACCCCTCTTAAAAACAATGTGTGTAAAGAGGTATAGGGGTCCTTCGACTGCATGAGTTTGATCGCTGCGATCAAACTCATTTCGCTCAGGATGACATGCTGGTGAGTGGGGTGCTTAGGGATGAGAGGATCGAGAAGATCTGAACCTCCCCACTCAAGCCAAAACCGGGCTTGAATGGGCCATCCGCCCGGCGCTGGCCAGATAGTCGCACCGCGTCCCCGTCGCCTAGCCGTGTTCGACGCGCGCCTTTATGTCCGCGTACGCCGCATCGATGAGCCGGGTCAACTCGGCGGCGTTGGTGGCCGTTCCCGGTCTCAACTTCACATGGCGCATGAACTTGCCGGTGCCTTGCAGTAAGCGCGCCGGATCCCGCAGCGCTGCGCCTTGAAAGAAGCCCACATTCACGTGCGAAGTGAATACATTGACGTAGGCGAAGGGTGCATCTCCCAAACATGCAACCGGACAACCGTCATGCAAAAGCTCCCGGACTTCGTCCCCGCATTTTCGCATGACCTCAAACCACTGATGCGCGATGGCTCCCAGTCCACCGGCATGGTCCTTCATCCACGCATCGATGGCGGGGTCCCGCTCGATAGCGCCGTTGAATCGCAGCAATTCCGCTCTCATCATCGCTCCACTGTTCTTTGAAATTTAAGTATAGAGCTCCGGTGGTTCTACTCGTGGCCTCTTGCCGCGAATAGAAACAGCGCTACTGTGAGAACCAATGTTACGATCTCGATCAGCAGAGCATACAGAGTCAAGCGTTTCGCCCGGTCAAACTGTGCAAGCAGCCGGCTGACCACCAGTCCCACAATCACGACTGGCGAACAAAGCAGCCGATCCAGACAAAGCCAGCCCAGGAGCATCGTCCCCTGGCCCACGGCCGGAATACTGAGTAGTCCCAGACTGATCGGTGCAGTCAGGCTGAAGGCAACCAAGACTTTGGCATACCCGGTGTAGAGGTTTTCAGACTTGCGGATCACCAGCACCAGAGCAAAAGTCGGGACCAGCAACATGCAGCCAATGAAGATCTCGAGCATCCAGTCGCCGGCGGCGTACATCCCGCCCGCCGCCGCGGCGTCTTGGGGGTGATTGACATACAGCAGGTAGCGCGCAAAGACGAGGACCGACGCAATCGCAAGCACTAGAGCATAGGACGCTGCCACCAGACCTAGCTGTGTCCGAAGCGGGATCGATTTCATGTCGGCATTCTACCCGTTGCGCTTGGAGAATTTCCGATGAATGTCTGGGAGGCTTATCTCTCAAAGCAATGTTCGTGAAGAGCTATAGGGGTCCTTCAGGATGACAGGATTGCTTGAGATGTACAGGATTAGGTGAGACGGGATGATCAATGAGTCCCCGATGGCGACTGAAGTTTTTCATGTTTCCGCCGAAGTGCTCTCAGGAGGTGCAAAATGAAATTAAATTGGATATGTGGTGTATTGTGCGCAACCGCGCTGAGCGTCCCTGCTTTCGCGCAGGTGGGGGTGTACATCGGAGTCGCCCCACCACCGTTGCGTTATGAACGGCGTGGGCCGATGCCAGGAGTGGGCTATGCCTGGGTCGATGGATACTGGGCCCCGCATGGACATAGCTATAGCTGGGTGGGCGGGCGCTGGGACCATGCGCCTTATGAAGGGGCGCAGTGGAACCATCCCCACTATGATCACTACAAGCAAGGCTGGCAGTTGCATGAAGGCCACTGGGACCATGAGAACCACGACGGGGACCACCACGATCGGTAAGTGAAGCTTAGGTCGAATGGAAGTCAACCCCTTGGCCAGCGGGGGTACTGACCGTATGTCTCCCACCCTTCGCAAAAAACGCGAAGAATGGGGCACCCCTGTCATTGCAGTTGAGATCAAAACCTAAGGGTGGGCCACCCGCCCAGGTCACCCTTACTCATTTACAAGCATAATGATCTTATTCAGAAGAGTGTCGACCGATTACTGGTGCCAAGCCGCGCGCGGGAACCTAACTGAAGAAAGTTAGTCCCAATTTTTGTCGGCGAGATCAGTCCCGCGCGACGCAGCTAGTCTGGATAGAGCCGACGGTTGATCTCAGTCTCCCATTGTCGCGTGACGACGCGGTCAAAAACATTGACTTCAGAGATCTGTTTTTTGAACTGAGCATATCGTTCCTGAGAAAAAACTTCTTTAAGGCGATCCATGTTCGATCGTAGCAAATGTGACAACTCGGAGAAATCGTGGATCGCGCCTCGTTGAATCTTTTCTGCCGGAGCAATCAGGCTAAGCACCAACGAAAGTTCATGCCAATCTTTTGGCGAACACTCCGAGGCCACATGCACCTGAAACTCTTCCCGCCATCGGATAAACCGCAGGAGCAGTCCTTCGACTCCGATGGTAACGACGGAAGCATTCAGGCCTTCAAGATTATCAGCTTCCGTATTTGGGATGGCGTGAGCATTGTGTTCTTCGAACAGGAACTGCAATCGCTCCTGGACCTCTTGCTCTAATTGCTTCTTTTTCTCCGCATTCCGACGCCTGTAAAAGGGCCCGTATAGCAGTGAGAACAGGTTGCCCACTACGAATCCAAAGGCACGAAATGGTAGCCTGACCATAGGCAAAACCCATTTATTAAATTGGCTACTCATTCTCCACCATTTACTAATAAGGCAGCGGGCGGGTGGCCCACCCTTTCGACCGCGAAAGTATATCTCAGGAAACTTCTCAACTGTTGCCACTGGGGGTGCCCCGTTCCTTGCGCTTTTTGCAAGGGGCGGGTGTGAGCGCCATCACATCTTTCTGGGCCTGTGGGCAGTTAGACTTTCCACATGCCCAAGGGTCTCAAGCGATACTACGGCGCTGGACACCTGCACTTTATCACTTGCAGTTGCTATCAGCGAAGGCCTGGCCTGGGCACCGCCCGACGCCGTGATCTGTTCTTAACTATTCTCGAACAAGCACGCCGACGCTATCGGCGGGTGGCCCACCCTTTCAGCGGGAAAGTATATCTCAGGAAACTTCTCAACTGTTGCCACTGGGGGTGCCCCGTTCCTTGCGCTTTTTGCAAGGGGCGGGTGTGAGCGCCATCACATCTTTCTGGGCCTGGCAAAAAACGCAAGGGCGGAGGAAACCTTAAGATTTCAACGGAGGTCAACCCCCTTGGCCAACTGCGGTACCAGCCATGTGCCTCCCACCCTTCGCAAAAAACGCGAAGAGTGGGGCACCCCCTGCAGGGACGATTGCTAATGAGATCAAAACCTTAAGGGTGGGCCACCCGCCAGGATGACAAGGGGTATGTGACAGTGGTGAATCGTCCGGACAAAATATTGGTGGGTGCGGTAGGAATCGAATCCTCACATAAACGTACATTCAACAACATAGAAAGCAACGGACGGCATAAAAAGCGATCTTAGTACATGCAAGGCAGTGACAATTGCAGGTGAACGGCAGGTGCAAGACCATTTTTCCCAAGACACTTCAAAAAGCCCAACAATACTTTAGTCGGGCTGCTTGGCTCTTTCGTTGGGAATTATACGGTCGTCGAATCAGTTGCTATTGCGTCACCGTCTGTCGGGTGACTTTCTTAACCGGCGTAAGCGAGTAGTAGTAATGTGGGAACTCCCGTCGGTCCAGGGTCATTGGCATTTCTCCTCCGTGGGATTTTCCTCGATCCTAATCTTCATCGGCTTAGAGGTCGCTCGAACGAAACTGTTAGTTCCCTCTATCCCCATTTCCAGGACAACTTGCAGATAGTGTGTTCCGGGACTTATGACCTCAACTTTCGAATATGTTTTGGTTTTGGGAATCGTTAAGGTAGTTTCCACGGAATCGAATTCTAAATCCTCCCCTTGATGAATGACGTGACGCTCCGGTTTCTGAGAAGGCTCCGGCGAATTCGATTGATCGAAAGCGTCAGGGGAGTGAAGTTCAAATTCGTGATTACCTTTCCGTACGTCATCGAGCGTGTGTGATACCAGCACAATAGGATAAACAGGAGGGCTCACTTCGACGGCAAGGTGCGCAGCATTAACGACTTTTATCTTGAAACTAACCAGAAGGGCCGCGATTTTGTCGTTCACCTTACAGTATCGTTGGCTCCTGATCTGGGTGTTTAGAGTTAGTTTTTCGTCAGTAATCTGCGGGTTGGCCGCTGTGACAAGGAACGCGATCAGGAAAACAAGAGCATAGATATTCATGGATTCTCCTAAATAATCGATCACGGTGCAAGGCAGTTGTCGTAGACAAAGCTATTGTTGATCGCTTGCCCTGAACCCGACAAACTGGAGTCGTCTACTGGCGGGTGGCCCACCCTTTCAGCGCGAAAGTATATCTCAGGAAACTTCTCCTCTGTTGCCACTGGGGGTGCCCCGTTCCTTGCGCTTTTTGCAAGGGGCGGGTGTGAGCGCCATCACATCTTTCTGGGCCTGTGGGCAGTTAGACTTTCCGCATGCCCAAGGGTCTCAAGCGATACTACGGCGCTGGACACCTGCACTTTATCACTTGCAGTTGCTATCAGCGAAGGCCTGGCCTGGGCACCGCCCGACGCCGTGATCTGTTCTTAACTATTCTCGAACAAGCACGCCGACGCTATCGCTTCGTGGTGCTGGGCTACGTGGTGATGCCCGAGCATTTTCATCTGCTCATCAGCGAACCGCAGGAGGGAGATCCATCCACCGTGATGCAGGTGGTGAAACAACGCTTCGCGCAGCGGGTCTTGCCGCTCTCGCGACGCCGCCGTAGCGAGCTCCAGAGTTCGTTGTGGGATAACCGTGCAACGCACGTTTGGCAGGCACGTTTCTATGATTTCAATGTGTGGACCGAGCGCAAACGGGTGGAAAAACTTCGTTACATGCATCGCAATCCCGTGAAACGCGGACTGGTGATTGAACCGGAACAATGGCCGTGGAGCAGCTTCCGGGATTACTGGCGTGGGCAAACCGGAAAAGTTCGGGTGAATGACACCGACGTGATGAAGATGCGGATGAAACTTCCCGCAGCGCCGGTACTCGCCCCTGGCAAAAAACGCCAGGGGCGGAACACCTTTTAGATTTCGATGGAGGTCAACACCTTGGCCGACTACGGTACTAGCCGTGTGCCTCCCATCCTTCGCAAAAAACGCGAAGAATGGGGCACCCCCATGCAGGGTGATGCCGGTAAGATCAAAATCTATGGTGGGCTGTCGCTTAGTGAGTGAAGAGGTATGGGTCCTTCGACTGCATGAGTTTGATCGCATGCGATCAAACTCATTTCGCTCAGGATGACAAGGGGTATGTGACAGTGGTGAAGAGTCCGGACAAAATATTGGTGGGTGCGGTAGGAATCGAACCTACAACCTGTCGGTTAAGAGCCGAATGCTCTGCCAGTTGAGCTACGCACCCTCGTGATGACGTGCGGATCTTGCTGCTGAGAATGTCGCGAACTGCAGTCGAAACGATCCAATGCGACCCTTCGAGTGTAACACGGCAGAGCCGGGATTCTGGTCAGGA
Organism: Terriglobia bacterium; assembly: GCA_963723765.1. GTDB lineage: Bacteria > Acidobacteriota > Terriglobia > Terriglobales > Acidobacteriaceae > DATBAX01. The sequence continues at coordinate 309,669 of CAVRSD010000005.1, forward strand.
GCGTTGCTGCGCGTCGGCGGCGAACGGGGTCACGGTCTCGGTGACGCGAGCGCTGGGACGCCGCGGAGGCAGGTTGGCTGCATCGGCGGCGGGAGTTTGCTCCAGCGTGCCCAGAACCACAATGTCTCCCAGTTGGTTATACGGAAACGAGAGAAATTTGTGCTCGGCGCAGATGGCATCAATCCATCGCAGTTGCCGGGCGCTCAAAACTTTCACCGGAAGCGTGGGGAAATTGCGAAACAACCACAGTAGGTAAACCCGCTGGGTGAAGGAAGGTTGGAGATAGCGTGGGCCGAGTGGCGTAAGAACCCGGAGCATTCCACCGGACAATTTTTCGATCGACATGGCCGAACTCACCTGAAAGTTTGCAGTATGTAGTTTCTTGAACCAGAGCAATCCAAGGGCCAGCATTATTGCACCGATCCCGAGGCATGTGTACAAGAAAGTTCTAATTCCTTAAGAAATTTACACGAAAAGACCTATGCCAACATTGGAAAACCGCCATAGAATGCACTATTTTCGGTGCAATCATGGAATGCAATAGGCAAATTTAGCCCAGGATTTCAGGCAATATATCTATGTTCCGGATGCTGGCGGCCACGCCAAAGTTGCCGTCCGCCTTGTTTTCCACCCGCACCACGGAAGCCTGGCAGCAGACCCAGCGTTTTTCGCCCTGCGTGAGTTCCGGCGGCAGGATGAGCACCATTTCCAGTTCGCTGCCTTCGGAAATGTGCGAATTGGTGTAGAGAAAAATCCCGCTCGTACTCAAATCCCTGGTCTGACCGGTGAGTTGCAGATTGCCCTGCGGCGCCTTGATGGAGACCGGCACACTGGCCGGAATGCGCTGTCCGGAACGGCGATCATCCTTGGGGGTCGTCATGCGAGGGGAGAGAGTACCACAGATCGGCCCCAAAGAAAGAATCTCAGATTCATTTGGGATGTGGCGAGCCAAAGCACTTAACCTGCGAGGCTCACAAAGCCAGCGCAAAGGAACGCAAAGTTGAAGGCACGTCTAAACATGCGACTGCCAACTACGATTCATTTAGCATGGGAACGTGGCCCGCACGAATTCTCCTCGGCAAGTTGGTCTGGCGCGCGCACTTTCCAAGCTGGGGTATTGTTCGCGATCGGAAGCGAGTGACCTGATCCGCGACGAACGAGTAAGACTCAATGGAAAGAGCCGCCGCGATCCGGAAACTCCGGTCCATTTGGGAAAAGACCGGATCGAAGTGGATGGATTAGTCATCGAGGCCGCAGCCAAGACTTACCTCATGTTGAACAAACCTCGGGGAGTGGTCACGACGGCGTCCGACGAAAGGGGCCGCAAAACGGTTTATGAACTTCTGGATACTGCCTTGCTAGGGAGAGCCGTGCCCTGGGTCGCTCCGGTGGGGCGATTGGACAAGGCGAGCGAAGGACTATTGCTGCTCACCAATGATTCAGAGTGGGCGGCTCGCCTGCTGAACCCGGAAACTCATCTCGACAAAATTTATCAGGTGCAGATTGGAAAAGCTGCGGATGAGAAATTGCTCGCGACCATGATCCAGGGCGTACACACCCACGATGACGATTTTCTGCGGGTGAAGGCTGTCCGGGTGGTGCGCAGCGGACAACGGAACAGCTGGATCGAAGTGGTGCTCGATGAAGGCAAGAACCGCCACATTCGGCGTCTGCTGGAAAAGTTGAACGTGGAAGTGTTGCGCCTGGTGCGAGTGGCGATTGGGCCCCTGGCCCTGGGAGAGCTGGACAAAGGCAAGGTCAGAGAGTTAACCAAGGCGGAAAAGAATTCGCTGGACTCCGCAATGTCTTCGAAGTCCGCTAGTTCAAGATCTAATCTCAGGCAGTGACAATCACTCCGGTGCAGGGACTTTTCCCGATGCGGCGATAGCTGTGGCGAACGGCGGAATCGAAATAGACGGCATCTCCGGAATCGAGGGTATAGATTTCCTGGCCAATCGCCAGTTCCAGTTTGCCGTTGATCACGTAGAGCAGCTCGACTCCTGAATGTTGGTGATGAGGGGTTTTTCCGTCCGGGAAGGGCTCGAATTCCGCATAGAAAGCATTCAACTTCCGCTCCGTAGCTTTAAAGTCAAGACTCTCAAAATTGTAGGCAATCGTGCTGCCGCCGTGCCTTTCAGGAAATCGAATGCGTTCCTTCTTGCGAACAATGGAAACCACATGGCGTTTGCGCTCATCGGCGAAGAAATATTCCAGCCCCACTCCAAATACCATGGCGATGCGCAGCAGGGTAGGCAGCGTAGGAAATAGTTTGCCGCGCTCCAGTTTTGACAACATGGCAGCGGACATTCCGGTGTGCTTGCCAAGCTCCACCAATCCCATGCTCTTTTTCAGCCGCAGGTTGCGAAGTTTCTCGCCGAGCCCATAAGGCTTTAGCCCATCCACGATGGTTTTATTGATCACTGCTCCCTCCATTTTTCACGGTAATCCAAAAAACTGCGTTTTATTGACCTTCAGGCACATGAGTTGATCCATTTCGTTGTCGCAGTAGGCAAATTATTGTTCCCCACAGTTAATATAGCGGCAGGCGGAAAATTGCAACCCGCAGATTTAAGGAGAAACTCATGAAGATCGTGAACATCATTGCATTAGTCCTGTTGGTGGTTGGCGGGCTGAATTGGGGGTTAGTGGGTTTGGCCCATTTCGATCTGGTTGCCGCCATCTTCGGCATGAAATTCGGGCAGACTTCGGTACTCAGTTCTGTCGTGTACACGCTGGTGGCTCTGGCGGCGGTGTATCAGGCTCTGTCGTTGAAGTCGTTTCAAAACCGGTAAAGCAGCAGACTCGACTGGAAATCAAACCAAGTCCACGGAGGAGTTCGAAGCGAACTTCTCCGTTTTTTTCAATCCTATGGATGCTTTGGAAAAAATACGTCAGGACGAGCGTGTGACGGTGCGCAAGTCCGGGACACCTGATCCGAGGGGGAATTGCGTTGTCTATTGGATGCAACGCAGCCAACGCGGCCGTGACAATCCAGCTCTTGACGTAGCCATTCGCGTCGCGAATGAATTAAGCAAAGCGGTGGTAGTTTTCTTTGCGCCTGTACCTTTTTATCCCAACGCCAATTTTCGCCATTATCGCTTCCTGGCCGAAGGCATTCCGGACATAGCGGAAGACCTCGCAGCACGCAGACTTGGCTTTGTTCTGCGCGCTTATCCCCAACATAGCCTTTTGAAATTTTGCGAAGAAGTGCGAGCGGCGATGGTAATCGGCGATGAGAATCCGATGCGGGAGCCTGAAGAATGGCGGGTTCGCGTAACCCAACGAATTCAGGTGCCGTTCTGGACAGTTGATGCGGACGTAGTGGTCCCTTCCCGACTACTGGAGAAGGAACAGTACGCGGCGCGCACCATTCGGCCTCGCCTTCATCGTCTTCTGCCAAAATTTCTTGTTCCCCCGGCAAAAGTCGAAGCGCGAGTGCCATGGGTAAAGCCGAGTCGCCTTCATTCCCTATCGCTGGACGATGACTTCATGGCGGATTGGATGATGGATCGTTCCGTCGCGCCGGTGGCGCAATGGCGAGGTGGAAGCAGGGCGGGCCACGAGTTGTTGGACCAGTTTGTTGGGCGCGGTCTGCAGAATTATTTAGAACAACGCAATCATCCGGAATGCGAGGGAACCAGCCGCCTGTCTCCGTATTTGCACTTTGGGCAGATCAGTCCGCTGGCTGCTGCTTTGGCGGTGCAGAATTCATCAGCACCGGAGCTGGCGAAGCAGGCATTCCTGGAACAGTTGATTGTCCGGCGTGAGCTTTCCATCAACTTTATTCGCTTCAATCCGGTTTATGACTCGGTGGAATGTCTGGAGCCCTGGGCCGAGCGCACCATTGCCGAGCACGCGCCCGACGGACGGACATTCACTTACAACGAAGAGCAGCTTGGCGACGCCGAGACCCATGATCCGCTATGGAATGCGGCGCAAAAACAGATGGTGCTGACCGGCTGGATGCACAATTACCTGCGGATGTATTGGGCGAAAAAAATTCTGGAGTGGAGTCCCTCCATAGCTGTGGCCTACCGGCGAGCCGTTTGGCTGAATGACCGCTATGAACTGGATGGACGCGATCCCAACGGATATGCGGGTATCGCCTGGGCCATTGTGGGCAAGCATGATCGGGCCTGGTCAGACCGGCCGGTGTTTGGGAAGATCCGTTATATGTCATTTGCCAGCACCTCGCGAAAGTTCGACTCGAAAAAATATATCGAGCAGATCAACCATATCGAAAAGCGCGGGCTGGGAAGAGCAGTGTGAGGTAAGGCTTGGGTGGAAATTGGAGGAAAGCGAAGGCTTACTAGTCGGAGCCTTCTTTAAGAAACGGCATTTGGGAAAGATGTTTAGCGGCAACTTCGAGTTGCTGCAGATCGGCCAGGGTAAAATCCGGGCCCGCCAAGTTTAAATCGTAGCCTTTGCGGGAAATCTGGATGACTCCTAATACTTTGCGCTCCGCATTCAGCACAGGCGCTGACATCAGCTTTTGGATGGGCGGTTGTTCCGGTGGAGGTTCTTCGCCAGCGGTGGCTTTCACGGCCTCGAAAATATTGGCATGCCTTACTTTCACGAAATTATTGAACAACTCCACTTTCTTAGTCATGGCGGTGTGTGCAGCCACAGCCGAGGAACTTGAAACGGGAATGGCTCCCGCCGTCTTCAGGTGTTCGGGAACAAGAAACTTGAGCAGACCCTTCTCCAGACGGAGCAGGGCAATTTCAGTGGACCGCACCTTGAATTGTTTGGCTAGCTCGGCACAAAACACAACAGCGGTGGACGCCTTGACTGGTTCCGGTGCGTTCGCCGCAGGATCAAGCGCTGGTGCGGCGCCGGTCGCGGAACCGCCTCCGGGATTTTGCTTTCCTTTTTGCATGCCATCAGACCGAAACAGAATTCAGGTCGGGACGTAACCATGCTGAACCGTTGCGCTGGTTACATCAAGTTACCGAGGTACTTTGACCCTGCCTTTTCGAGTCGCCATCCGGTAGCTATCAGGCCAGGCTGGCTGGAGAATGTTGGAGTCAAAAGGAAGATTAGGTAGAATTCCGGAGACGGGATTTTCGGCCTTCCATGAGATTCATGAAACATATAGCACTAGCTCTGGTTCTGGGGTTCGCCAGCCTGGCGCATGCGGCCAAGTATAAGCAAATCGGACGCATGGAGAAGCATCCTGACAGCGAGCCACGGGATTTGCTGGGCGGTATGCAGGACCTCTACTTCTCCGGCGACAAGGTCTGTATGCCGGCGACCGCGAACCATGCCGCGGAGTGCCGGAAATCCGGAGATTGGGTCGTAACGGACATTGGCACGACCACGATTACGCTGGAAGATGGAACGTCTTTCGAGGTGGAGAGCAATGGGCGGGCGCGCAAGAGCGTATTCGATCGGGTGGTGGACAAGTGGATTACGCACAGGCTGGTTCATAACGCACTGAGCAAACATTACGATCCCAATGAAAATGGGGCCGCCGCCCGCGGCACATTCCGCTATCGGGTGCGCATGTCCAAGAATGTTGCGTATCAGATACAGATCAAAGGAATAGGCAAGGGCCCCTATCCAACATCCAGCAAGTCGGTGGTTACTGCAAATCCCAGCGGGAAACCTGCTACTCCTTAACCAACTGCAGGCCTTTTTCTCTCCATTCGCGATGCCCGCCGTCCATGGAGAGGACGTTGGTGTAGCCCATTTTTTGCAGATTGTCGGCGGCCAGGGCCGAGCGGAATCCGCCACCACAATAGAGGACCATAGGAATCGCCAGATCTGGAGCACGATTCTCGATGTCGCGCTCGATAATTCCTTTGCCTAGATGAATGGCGCCCGGCAGATGGTCTTTGGCGTACTCGCTTTCTTCTCGAACGTCCACCAATAGAAATTTTTCACCTCGGTCAAGCTTGGCCTTGACCTCATCCACGCTGACTTCGCAAACTCGACTCTTGGCCTCGGTGACGATCTGTAGAAAGCGCGGGGAATGCTGTTGTGCCATGAGGTTAGCTCCGCCAAACTTCGACACGAAATGGTGCGAGGAACTGTCACCTGCGGTGAATCCGTTCGAAGGGACAACCTATATTGTATCGGATGGCCGTTTGCTGGACTGAATCGGGGATGCTGTCTGATCCAGAAACTGCTGCAAATCGGCTTGCAACCTGAGCCGGTCTTTTTCGGGAAGATCGCAGAATCCAAAAGGCTGCAGACAGCCTTGCGTTGCCCACATGGGAAACAGAGTGACGGCTCGACTGCGCACCGTGCTTGATCCCACGTGAAAGATCACTTCCACCTTAATTTTCTCGTCCAGGGGATTCTCCAGTTGGAGCACTCCACCGGAGGTGGAGAGTTGGTGCAATCGGGAACGAACTTGCTTGCCGTTTTCCAACCGAATAATGGCCAGGACGGCGCCACCTAGTTTTACGCGGGGAGGGCGTTTGGCAGTAGGGGTCTGAGAAGTCTTAGGCATATCTGTATCCCAATATGACACTGGGACGGACAGTAGGGCAGATTACGAAAGCACAGCCGGATTAATGCCCAAATCTAGTCCTTAAGAGGGCCGATAGGGACCTCCTGGCGTTCCAGATTGGTACTTCACTTCAATGGGGTATTCCTGTTTTAAAGCACTTCCACTGGGGTAACCGCTTAACGATTACAGGTGTTACTTTACGGGCACTGTCAGGGGCCTTAAGCTGCGTCCTTATGAAGCTGAACGTGCTCCTTATGTGCCGGAACCAGGCATCCCTGCGAATTTTGGGAACGGCCTTTCACGGAATTGGCATCGAGCCAGAAGTTTGTCTCTCCGCGCCGGATGCGATGGAGCTATTGGTGAAGGGTCATTACTCCGCTCTGGTGCTGGATTTTGACCTGCCCGGTGCCGTGCAGGTAGCGCGCATGGCGCGCATGATTTCCCCTGACCGCAGGCCAGTGATTTTCACCATGATTGGAGCCATGACTCCCGTGGGAGGCGCGTTTCAGGCAGGTGCTAACTTTGTCCTTTACAAGCCGCTCGAAGCTGAGCAGGTGATACGTTCGCTACGGGCGGCGCGAGGTTTCATGAATCCGGACCGGCGGCGTTCGCCTCGACACGAAGTGCAGACCCTGGTCTATTTGCACTTCAACGTCGGCGAACTACCCGCGCTGATGCTGGATGTGAGTGAGCAAGGCCTGGCCTTGCAGGCGGCCGAGCCATTTCCCAAGGTGCAGGAAGTTCCGCTGCGCTTTGTTCTGCCCGGAACGGCGCACAACGTAGAGGCCACGGGTCAGGTAATTTGGTCCAACGAGGACGGGCGGGCGGGAATGTTTTTCTCCCGTCTGACACCGGCGTCACGAAAACATTTGAAAGACTGGCTCCACAAACACGGCGCCAAGAAGAAAGATGCAGTGCGGGTTCTGATGGAGCCGGAGAAAGTCCGACAGTTCCGGCGTGCGGCCCATTAAAGCTGTCGTCGAAGTACATCATCGTCATCCGCCAGGAAATCGCCCTTCAGCCGTTGCATGCTAGACTCGCAGTTCCGCTGCGATGAGTCTTGGCATGCCTGAACTTACCTTCCTTTCGGCTGTTTCCATGGCCGAACAAATCCGGCTTAAGACACTTTCTCCAGTCGAATTGGTCGAAGCGCACCTGTTCCGAATCGAGAAACTCAATTCCCGCCTGAATGCGTTCGTCCACATAGATGCGGAGGGTGCGCGCCGCCAGGCAAATGAAGCCGAAGCTGCCGTAATGCGCGGAGACACTCTCGGGCCCCTGCACGGCGTCCCAGTCAGCATCAAGAGCTCAATAGATGTTGCCGGAATGCATTGCGAAGCCGGAACAGAATTGCGCGCAGGTCACGTGGCAGAGAAAGACGCGCCGCTGGTGACGAGATTGCGGCAGGCTGGCGCGATCATTCTGGGCGTCACCAACACGCCTGAATTGCTGATGGCCTGGGAGACCGACAATCTTTTATATGGCCGCACCAACAATCCCTGGGATTTATCACGTACGCCGGGTGGGTCGAGTGGGGGTGAGGCGGCGGCGATTGCCTCGGGATGTTCCGCAGGAGGCGTCGGCAGCGATGGCGGAGGGTCAATTCGCGTGCCGGCACATTTCAGCGGCATCTGCGGACTGAAACCAACTCCAGGCCGAATTCCCTCCACCGGTCATTTTCCGGCTTCGGTCGGGCCTTTTGCTCTGCTTGGAGTCGTCGGTCCCATGGCCCGAACCGTGGCCGATCTGAAGATTCTATTCGAAGTCATGCAGGGGCCCGATGATGGCGATCCTTCGTCTGCGCCTGTCCCTCTGCGAAAAATCGGACGAGCAGATTTACAAAATGTTCGTATCGGGTATTTCGAAGAGGATGGACGTACTCCCGTCACCAAGGAAACTCGGGCGGCTGTGCGCATTGCGGCCGATGGCCTGCGCAGCGCTGGACTCCAAGTGGATTCATTTCGTCCTCAAGGGCTCGAGCTCGCCCGGCAACTGTGGTGGAACTTTTTCGGAATCGCCGGCGGTATGCTGCTTGGGCCGATGACACAGGGACACGAATCTGATCTCAGTTCGATACTGAAAGAATTTTCCAGTTGGGTCGCAGCCGAACCTTCTCATACCGGCCAAACTCTTCTTGATACCTGGGTCCAGCGCGACGTGGTGCGGCTGCAGATTTTGGCGGAACTGCGGACGCATCCCATTCTGCTTTGTCCGGTAGCTTCGATCCCGGCATTCAAACATGGTGAACGCAGTTGGAACATTGACGGGCGGGTTGTGCAATATCTCGATGCCTGGAGTTATTGCGAGTGGTTTAATTTGCTGGGCTTCCCTGCTGCCGTAGTGCCAGTCGGCAGTTCGCCGGAAGGATTGCCCATTGGAGTGCAGATTGTGGGAAGGCCGTGGGAAGAAGAGATGGTGCTGGAAATCGCTGCCGTGATCGAAAAGGAATGCGCAGGGTTTCACGAACCGCCGATCGATTAAGGCAGTAAGCACTGGCGACAAGCTTGCCTTTGTTTGTTCCCCTGTGGCCCTCAGTGCCCTCTGTGGTTAAACTCTATTAAATGACTTCCCGACTTTCCATTGGTCTCGCTGGACTCGTGTTGGCTGCTCTCAGTTTTTTTGCCGCATCTCCGCAGCAGGGATCATCCCCAAAGGCCTTGAATCCCACCGAAGCCGCCCGCCTCAACAATCTGGGCGCGGCCTACATGAACCAGCAACTGTTCGAGAAAGGCCTCAAGGCTTTTGAAGAGGCCGCCGCACTTGATCCTAAGTTACAGATCGCGCGCATGAATCAAGGCATCGCCTTGCTCAACTTGGGGAAGGTGGACCCGGCCAAGCAGATTCTCGAAGACGCGGTGAAGCACGATCCAAAAAATCTGCATGCCCTGTATAACCTCGGCCTGCTCGAGAAAAATAGCAGTGACTCGCAGGCTGCGGTCGAGGTTTTTCGACGAGTCACCGAAATTGATCCCAATGACGCCGACACCTGGTATTTCCTGGGCACTGTCTATTCACAGTTGAAAGATTTTCCCCATGCGATTGAAGCTTTCAACACAGCACTTAAGCTCAATCCGCTGCATGCTTCGGCACAGTTTGGACTTTCTCGCGCGTACCAGCAATCCGCCGATTCCGCGCATGCCCGTGAGCACCTCGTCCGCTTCCAATACATCACACAGAACAAGTTGGGGGCCGCGATCAGCCTGGCCTACGGCGAGCAGGGGCAATATTCGCGAGTGGAAGAATCGCCTGCTGCGGTGGAGAAAGTCCTCCCGGCAATTCCGGTGAAGTTCGTGGATGTGACGGAAGCGGCGGGCCTGACGACGAGGGCCAGCGGCGATAAGACTTTGATGTCTTATTTTGGGCCCGGCGCTTGCTTTCTCGATTACGACGGCGACAGCAACATCGACATTTTCTTGCCTGACAATGGCACGCAAGGTGGCATGTCGCTCTATCACAATTTGGGTAACGGAAAATTTGAAGACGTAACGAAAAAAGCCGGTCTCGATCCCAGCCTCCATGGCATCGGTTGCACAGCAGGCGATTATGACAATGATGGAGCCATCGATCTCGCAGTGAGCACGATTAGTAATTTGATTCTTTTGCATAACGAAAAGAATGGGACGTTTAAAGATGTCACGCAGGCAGCGGGAATCAAGAGCGACGGCTTGAATCTTGGCATCACATTTGTGGATTACGATCACGACGGCGATATTGACCTTTATGTAACCCGGTCCGATCTCGGTTCTCGATGGTGGGATTCAACGATTTCCGCTGGTAGCCCTTCGATTTGGCCGGAAATAACTCTGCCCAATCCCATGTCTCAGTCTAAGTTCAACGGGAATGCCATGTGGCGCAACAATGGGAATGCCACATTCACTGATGTCACCAGCTCAGTAGGCCTTTTGGGATCGACAACCAACTTTGCTTCTATTGGTACGGACTATAACAACGATCGAGCGGTGGACTTGGTCCTCACCGGCGGCCAGAAGCAGCCAATGATTTTGGAGAATCCTCGCGAAGGATCGTTCGCCATTCGAAAGCCGTGGAGGGACTCCATGCCGGGTCCGACGATCGGCATAGCTGTGCTCGATTTCAATCACGACGGCTGGATGGATATTGCCTTTACCCACACAGATGCACCCGGCATTACCCTGTGGCGTAATAATCACGGTGAGAGCTTTGATCTAGTCACTCTGCCCACAACCGATCTCGCACAAGCTTTCGGCGTAGCTGCATTCGATTATGACGATGATGGCTGGGTTGATCTGGTCGCCGTCGGCGAGACCGCCGATGGGAAAGGCGAAGTAAAGCTCTTCCGCAATCTCGGCCCGGATGGTTTCAAAGATGTCACCGCCGAAGTCGGCCTCGATAAAATCCAGCTGAAAGATCCCCGCGCCATCATTACCGGCGACTTCGACAACGACGGCGCAACCGATCTGCTCATTACGCAAAATCATGGCCCAGCCGTGCTGCTACGCAACGAAGGCGGCAACAAAAACCATTGGCTGCGGCTTGCGCTCAAAGGCCTGAACGATAACAAGAGTGCCATTGGCACCAAGATCGAGGTTTTTGCTGGCGCCAACCGGCAAAAATTTGAGATCGCCGGCTCATCCGGCTACTTGGGTCAGAACTCTACGTGTGATCAACGTCGGCCTGGGGCAAGCGAAAGAAGCGGATGTCGTCCGCATGCTCTGGCCGACCGGCGTCTTGCAGGACGAAACTGAAGTTGCGGGCGATCGCGAACAAGCCTTTTCGGAGATCGATCGCCGCGGCAGCTCGTGTCCTACATTATTTGTTTGGGACGGCAAACATTACGAACTGGTCGCCGATGTTCTTGGCGCGGGCGTGGTCGGACACTGGGTCGGGCCGAACCAGCGCAACATTCCGCGTCCCACGGAATACGTGAAGATTGATCGCAGCGCGATTCGCGAAAAAGACGGCAAGCTGAGTTTCCGATTGATGGAGCCGATGGAAGAGGTCGTTTACCTCGACCAGGTGCGATTGCTGGCCGTCGATCATCCCGGCGGCGTCGAGGTTTATCCCAATGAGTATTTCGCCAGCAATCCTCCATATCCGCCGTTCAAAGTAATCACCAGCCATGACGCGAAGCCGCCGGCCGGCGCCTGGGATGATCGCGGCCACAACGTTCTCCCCGATCTGCTCGCGCATCGTTATATCGGCGATTTCGATTTGTTGCCCTTCAAGGGCTTTACCAAGTTGCATAGTCTTGAACTCGATCTTGGCGAGCCCTATCGCGGTGGCGCGCTGCGATTGCTTCTTCACGGCGAGATTGAATACTTCACCGCGACGGGAATGTACGCCGCCGATCAGGCTGGCGTTCAGGCCATTGCACCGTATGTCGAAGCATTTGTAAAAGATCAAGGTGCCGCGTACGGAAAATGGATGCGCGTCACCGATGATATGGGCTTCCCCGCCGGCTTGCCTCGCACCATGACTGCCGATCTCAGTGACAAGCTGCCTAAGGGTACCCAGCGCATCCGCATCTCGACCAACCTGCAAATCTATTGGGACAATATTCTGATCGAGCGCACCGAACAGAATTCAGATTCGCATCTGACTCCTGTTCCACTGCAACGAGCGGATCTCAGCTTTCACGGTTATCCGCGGCAAATCGTAGCCCAGCCTCCGGGCAATGTGAAGTATGTCTATGAGCAGGTGAGCCGTACCGGGCCGTATGCACGGCAAGCCGGCACTTACACGCGTTACGGTGACGTGCGTCCGCTGCTCACGGATTTCGATGACAAGCTGGTGGTCTTTGGATCAGGAGAAGAAGTGGCTTTGGATTTCGATCCCACAAAATTACCACTCCTTCCCAAAGGCTGGACCCGCGATTATTTTTTCGTCGCCAATGGGTATGAAAAAGATATGGATTTCTACGCCGCCGACGGCAGCACAGTCGAGCCGTTGCCGTTCCGGAAAATGGGGAGCTATCCGTATCCGCAGGGCAAATCGTTTCCGCTCGACGACGCCCATCTTGATTATCTTTTGAAGTACAACACGCGATACGTGTCAGGAAACGAGCCCCAAGGATATAGGTACGACTATCCTGAACCAAAATAAGGAGTGCACCCAGGTGGAAAACGCAAGCGGCGCCCAATTCAAGATTGCCGCGCCAACACCGCTGATGCGATGAATTCCTGGCCGGATCGCCACAGTTTCCGGGGCCATTCCCTGTCCATACAGGGGCGCTCGACCAATAAGTAGAATGCGCCACAAAGGACCAGCACAAAAGGCAAGATGAGACTCGCCTGCAGCCAATAGTATGCCCAAAAATTCTGCCCGAAATGCAAAGGCGCGGTAACGTGTTTTACGGCATAGATGACCAGAAAATGAAAAAGATAAATGCTGTAACACATTCCCCCAGTGTCGGTCACCACTCGATGACTGAACACGGCCGAGCAGATCCGGCCGCGGAAGGCCGCCAGGAAAAGCACCACAATAATGAACGGCAGGAGAACGTGTCCCGTATTCCGCCCCAAATACCAGACCAGGGGCCAACTGCAAAGCGCGAGCGCGTCCCAAAGATAGGATTGTTTCCATTCCTGGCGCGTAACGTACAAATCACAAATCAAGAATCCAGCCAGAAAAAACGCCAGATAGTAGGCGATGGAATAATGCAGGCGCGCGGAACCGTACAGCCCGTTGCTGAAAAGAGCGGCGAAGAAAATCAGTGATGCAATCATGGTACGGCGCACGCGAGCTTTTGGAATCGCAAACAATAACGCCAGAAGCGGAACCAGCAAATAAAACTGGATTTCCACTTCCAAGGACCACGCCACGCCGTTAATTTCGCCAGAGAAAGCGCCGAAAACCAGATTGTGAATATATGCCAGACTGGCGAGTAAATGCGGCACCATGTCATTGATGCCTCGATTCGAGTCGACCAGCGTGGCCGCTACGCATACAAACAAGCTAATAAAGTAGGGAGGTTCTAGACGAGTCAGTCGTCGCAGGAAATATTGCTTCAGATCCACTTTGGGGGCATTCACCAGATACCGCGAGGCGAATGGGACTCCCAGAATGAACCCGCTAATGGCAAAAAATAATTCCACTCCACGCTTCGCCAGGTCGGTGTTAAAAACCCACGGAACCGGGATCGCTCCATGTTCCAGAGAAGCGTAAAGATGAAAGAGAACAACCGAAGTAATCGCAACAAACCGCAGCCCGTCAATCTGCGGGATGAACCGCCTTTGCGTGGTAACGCGCCTGAACTCTAGCATTTGCCTGACTGCGAGGAGAATAGCATGCATAGTCGCAACTCAATCCTCGACGGCCAATCTTAGTAATCCGTAATTCTCGTCGATACTCCGATCTAATAACATCCCATCGAACCCTGACCCGACTTGAGCATGTGGTGGCATTTCGACACGGCAGCTCGCTCCAGGCATGATCTCGCTAACTGCGAGTTAACGAAGAATCTCATTGTGAATCGTTTTAATATTGACAAATCCGGCTGCTCCGAATCCAATACCTCACACATGGAAACTTCCTCGGCTCCGTCTACTCTTTCTCTTCGGCGAACTTTAACTCTGTCGGATTTGATTCTCTACGGCATCATCGTCATTCAGCCGACAGCGCCCATGCCGGCGTATGGAGTCTTCAGCAATGCCGGCGGAGGCCATGTGGTCACTTCCATCCTGATCGCGATGGTCGCTATGGTGTTCACAGCCATGAGTTACGGACGCATGGCGCGGGTCTACCCTAGCGCAGGCTCAGCCTATACCTATGTGGGCCGTGAGCTGCACCCGTCGCTCGGATATGTAACCGGTTGGAGCATGACCATGGACTACATCCTGAATCCCTTGATCTGCACCATCTGGTCAGCCAAGGCGATGGCCGATCTGCTCAGTGGGACCCGCTATCAGATTCCTTATCCCGGCCTGCTTTGGCCCATATTCTTTGCAGTCTTGTTCACCGTTCTGAACTTGCGCGGCGTGCAGACTTCGGCCCGCATCAATAAGATCCTGTGCGCTGTCATGGGCGCTGTGATCGTTGCGTTCTTCTGGTACACCATCCGCTACATTTTCCACCTGCCGCAATATCCTGAGGCATATTTCCTGCGTCCGTTCTACAACCCGGAAACTTTCACCATCAATCGCGTATTCCACGGCACTTCCGTGGCGGTACTCACCTATATCGGATTCGATGGCATTTCGACTTTGTCGGAAGAAGTGGACAATCCCCGGCGCAACATTTTTCTGGCCACCGTCCTGGTCTGCGTTATTACGGGGTTTCTGGCGGCAGCTGAAGTTTACGGCGCTCAATTGTTGAGCAGTCAATATATCTTCGGAGTCAGTGAAGTTGAGAACGCATTCAGTCACGTCGCGGCAATTGCCGGTGGCGCGATGCTTACCAAGGTGATCAGCCTGACGTTATTGATCGCCACCATCGGCTCCGGCATGGGATCACAACTCGGCGCCGCCCGCCTGCTTTATGGCATGGGACGAAGCGATGCAATCCCTAAGAAGTTTTTTGGAGCCATCCATCCCCGGACCCGGATCCCAGCGAATAATGTAATCTTCGTCGGCGTCATCGCGCTGGTGGGAGCGTTTCTGATCAGCTACGACAATGGCGCCGAACTGCTCAACTTCGGAGCGCTGATCGCATTCATGGGCGTCAATCTTGCATCGCTAACTCATTACTACATCCGCGGGAAAGAGCGCACGCTCGGACAACTGATTCCGCCGGTTCTGGGATTCATCATCTGTTTCTTTATTTGGATTCACCTGTCAAAGCTGGCGATGGTCGTGGGTTCCATTTGGATGATCGCCGGTATCGCCTACGGGGCCTGGAGAACTAAAGGCTTCCAAAGCGATTTGGTGAATTTCGACGTACCCGCCGACCAAGCGTAGATCTATATCCTATATAAAAACCCCGCCCAAGCAGAGCTTGTACGGGGCACCCTCCCGCGTTTGTAAGACGATTACTCCAGGTTCCATCCGCTCACTTCCACCACCGGCTTCGCGACTCCCAATTCCGCGGTCCGGTAACTGGCGCTAACTTCCCGCTTCTCGCCCGGTAGCAGGGAGATGTAGTTGTCCTCCCAGATCACAGGCAGGATTTCCTCGCCGCCTTTGCCTTTGTCGACTTTCAATCGAACGAAGAACGCGAGACTCTTGCTGGGGTTTTCGAGGATCACGTGCGTGGTGGAATCCGTGCCCTTGCGTTCGGTATGGTCTGTGACTTTCAGCTTGAGCTTGGGCAACTGTGCCAGCGCAGTGAAGTCCGCGTAGACAGCAGTCGGCGTGGTGTACCAATTGGACTCGGCCCAGTTGAGCGTCTCATGGGTAGTGGACAGCCAATAGAAATTCGATCCCACCAGTTTGCCACTGGCATCTTCGAGGCGAAGAACCAGGAAATAAGTTGGGCTCAAACCGTCGATCTGTGGCAATGCAAGAATCTTATGGGTGCTGTCCGCAGCGGCATCAAGATCGGTTTGCTGCGAGAACTTCTCCGTCATGTCGAGGTTCAGAACTTTAGTTGTCAGCTTCAATCCTTTGACGTCTTCATACTGACTGCTGACGACCCAGACAGAGTTGTCATCGTATCCATACAGCGGATGCAGGGGCTCCATGGACTTCTTGGCCCCGAAGTAACCGCCTCCGGGACGCAAATAATAGTCGTACAAGTGCCATATCATCGCCGGCCAGGCATTGTTAAGCATCCACTGAATCACGCCCGTCGAGGTGTACTTGTTGCGGCTGTAGGCCTCGTACATGGCGCGAACGCCTTCATACGTCTGCATCTGCGACTTCGTGGCAAAATCCTCCACGTTATCTGATTTGCCATAACGCGCATTCAGAGCGTCGGAAAAAACGTGGATGTCTTTAAATACGCCACCACCCGCGTGATAGTTCCAGGTGTCATCGACAGGCCACATGTGGTCCTTGCCCACCATCGCGCGAATACTCTCGATAGGAGGCACGGCCGGCCCCATGCTGGTTTCAGTATCGAATCCATAGGCTCCGCCGCACCCACCTTCGTTGCACTCTTTCCGTCCCGGCTGTCCAGTGGCAGTGTCGATCTCCCAGTATCCCGGCGCCACGTATTCGTACGGTCCGCTCATTTTTACGCCGCTCTCGCCGGTGACCGAAGTTGGTTTCCCCGTAGCCGAGGACACCGTCGGGTTCGGCCACATCAACTCTTTCTCTACCTTTAAATAAGTCTGCTCCACATCCGGCGGCGGCGGATTGTCGCTACCGTTCAACCACATGATTAAACTGGGATGACTTCGCAGACGGTAAATCTGATCACGCAGCGACTGCTCGGCAATGCTGAAATCCTGTGGCGACCACTTCGCCCAATGCTCCCAATGGGAACAGCAAATCCAGCCTGCCATCACCAGGATCCCTTTGCGGTCGGCCATATCGAAGAACCTCTGATTCTCAATATGGTCTTCCATGCGCACCGTGTTCAGGCCCATGTCCTGCACATAGCCAAGTTCGTCTCCTAGCTGTTGCTGATCTTTTTCGCGCAACAGCATGTCCGGCGCCCAGCCGCCGCCACGAATCAGGATCTTCTTGCCATTCACCGAGAAGACGCGCCGGTTGTCGGCATTCAATTCCGAATGCATTTCGCGGATGCCAAATTTCGTCTCCGACTGGTCAGAAATTTTCCCGTCAATCACAAACTCCATGTTCAGATCATGAAGGTTCGGTAATCCCATTTGCTTCGGCCACCACAACTTGGGATTGGCCATGCTGAGCTGCGAAAATTGTGCGGGATCGAATGTGACATCTTTCGATTCATTGGCAGCCAGCTCAACGTCCTGCGAAAACTCAATATTCTCAATCTTTCCCTTGAGCGTGCCTTTGACCGGTTGACTGGTCGCATTCTTAAGCTGCGCGGTAACGGTTAAGTCGGCCCTGTCATTCGCCGGGGAATTCAGCTTCGAGATCACGGTGGGATAGCGCAAGGCCACCGGCCCGCTGGTCGCGACATCCACGCCGCGCCAGATGCCCATATTCTTGTCAGGAGCAGATGGGTTCCAGTCCACAAACGTGATCGCCAGGTCGGTCTGCGTGGGGGCATAGACTCGCACCGCCAGCACATTGTTCTTTCCCGGCAATGCTGCCTCGGTAACATTTAATTCGTAGGTCCGCCATGCGCCTGCGATGTCGTCAGACTTCGCAATCTGCTTCCCATTCAGCCAGATGTTGGCGCGATAATTAATCCCGCCAAAGTTCAGCCAGATGGTTTTTCCCTTGTAGCTCGTGGGCAAAACAAAATCCTTGCGATACCACCACGAAACATAAAACGGACTATCCGGAGACATCGGCTCGTTCGAGAAATTGTGCCCAATGGGATAGGTGACTCCCGGCCACGAACGCAGGTTCATGCCGAAATCCGGGTCAGGATAGACTTTGTGCTTGGCCAATGCCGCCGCCACCGTAGTAGGGACTGTCACTGAATACCAGCCTTTGGGTACAAACTTGGGAGTGGAAATAGCCTCACCGTTCGCATCCACCTTGCAGGACGATTGCAGCGTCCATCCATCACTCAATAAGAGCTTGGTGGAGATCGGGATGGGGGACGCCGAGCGATGAGCCGTAGTTTGATGGGATTGATTCCCCCCCGCTTGATTCTGCCCGGAAAGAAACACACCGAAAAAAACCACCAGCGACCCACACAACAAGCTGCGCGTCTTCATGATGAGATCCTTGAATTAAGAGTGAACGTTCAACGAGATTCATTATGCCGTACTGGCCATTCGATCATGCGGCGGCTTGGCCCACGAAAAATACGACCTGTCTTGATAACACGTTTCATTGATACGTTTCAATGGCCGAATTTCGCGAGAAGATTTTCGGCTCCGGAGAAACGCAGGGTTCGATCTTCGCGCTGTTTGCGCTGACTTTACCACCTTTGCGGTTAAAGGCCCTAAATCGCAAAGAGCGCCGAGTCAACGCGAAGGACGCCAAGCAAATCCCTCCGCTTAGTCTATAATTACTAATTCTGTCCAGCACCTCGGAGCGATAAGAGATGATTCGATTTCTGCAAACCCCCGGACCTTTCAAAAAGGTCGTCCTCAGCGGCATCCTGTTGGTATTTTGCGCCGCCATGGTTGTCACCCTGATCCCGGGGGGACTCGGCATCACAGACAGTTTCACTGGCGGTCCCGGCAAAGGGGTGGTCGCCACGGTGTCCGGCGACCAAATCACCGCACCGGAAGTGAGTCGTGAAGCCCTCCAGATTATTCAGCAACAGTATCCGCAGATGGCGGCTCAGGCCTCCATGCTGATGCCCTTTGTGGCCCGCCAGGCGGCGCAGCAGTTAATCGATGAGAAATCTCTGCTCATCGAAGCCCACCGTCTCGGTTTGCGTGCAACGGACCAGGAAGTCAAGGACGATTTGCAGCACGGTCGTTACGCTGCCACGTTCTTTCCCGAGGGCAACTTTGTTGGCCAGGAAAAGTACGAAGAGATGCTTCAGGGTGCCCAAATGACCGTGCCCCAGTTCGAGCAACTGGTAAAAGACGAACTGGTGCTAGCCAAGTTGCGGAATTTGATAGGCGGCGGCGCGACGGTGACGGATGCTGACATTCGCCAGGCATTCGACAAGCAAGGTACCAAGGTCAAGTTCGAGTATGCCGTGCTTACGAAAGACAGCGTCATGAAAGAGCTTCATCCTACTGACGTTGAACTCAAGGCCTACTACGATCACAACAAGCAGCTATACAATAATTCGATTCCTGAGAAGCGCAAACTCAGCTACGTTCTGGTGGACACGGGAAGGATCGCCAACGAAACCCAGGTCACTCAGCAGGACCTGCAGGCTTATTATGCTCAACATCGCGACGAATTTCGCGTGCCCGAGCAGGTCAATCTCCGCCAGATTCTCATCAAAAACCCTTTGCCCGGTGCGGACGGCAAAGTGGATCAAAACGGAGTGGAGGAATCTCGCAAGAAAGCTGAAGACGTTCTCAAGCAGTTGAAGGCGGGTGGAAATTTCTCCGATCTAGCCAAGAAATATTCTCAGGATCCAACCGGGAAAGACGGGGGGGCCCTGGGCTGGGTGCAGCGCGGAAGCATTCCCGCTCCTGACGTGGATAAGGCCGCCTTCAGTCTACCCAAGGGCGGCACCAGCGAAGTGATCAATGCCGGCTATGCCTTCGTCATTCTTCATGTGGACGACAAACAGGACGCTCATCTCAAGTCTCTCGAAGAAGTCAAGGGACAGGTTGAGCCCGGCATTAAACAGCAAAAAGCGGCCGCCGCTGCGGATACGCAAGCGACTGCGCTACTGACGCAAGCGCGTGCTGATGGTTTGGACAAAGCGGCCGCCGCCAAGGGATTGCAAGTGGTAACCACGGACTTCGTTGGCCGTACCGATTCCCTGCCCGGCATCGGCACCTCGCAGCCCTTCATGGATGCAGTGTTCGGCCAGCCCGAAAAATCTCCGCCTGACGAGGCCCCATTGCCACAGGGTTACGCCATTTTTCAAGTCCAGGCCGTGAAGCCCCCAGCCACGCCAACATTTGAAGACATCCGCACTCGGGTAGAGTCTGAGTTCAAAAACGAACGCGCCAGCCAGTTGCTCACGCAAAAAACCCAGGAGCTTTCCGATCGCTCCAAGGCGAACCATGATTTAAAAAAGGCGGCGAAGGAATTGGGCGCAACCATGAAGACCAGCGATTTCGTCCTACCCGACGCTCAGGTTCCCGATGTCGGCGCGATGTCCGGCCCCGCTTCCGTCGCCTTTACACTGAAGCCGGGCGAAATTAGCGGCCCCATCACCAGCGGGACCACGGGCGCCGTGTTGTCAGTGACCGAGAAGCAAGAACCTTCCGATCAGGATTTTGCCGCGAAGAAGGACCAGATCCGCGATTCACTTCTACAGAGCAAGCAGTCGGAACTGTTTGGGCTGTTCGTCACCAGCCTGCGTGACAGGATGACAAAATCCGGCAAGATCAAGATCAATCAGGATGAAATGAACAGCCTGACCAAGGGGCAAGGCAATGGCGAACCGGGCGCATAAGCGCCATATGAAGATCGTTGCAGCGGGACGTACGCGCCTGTAATCGAACCCTCATGGCCTTTCCTCGCGCCACCGGAATTCTGCTCCATCCCACCTCACTCCCCTCTCGCGGAGGTATCGGGGATTTCGGTCCAGCCGCCAACGAATTTGTCGACTTTCTTGCTGCGGCCCGCCAGGGCTTGTGGCAGGTGTTGCCACTCGGGCCGCCCGCAAACGGAAATTCTCCTTACTCTTCCACTTCCGCTTTCGCCGGCAATCCTCTGCTGGTGAGTTTAGAACGTTTGGCCGAGCATGGATGGCTGGATCGATCCCGCCTGGCGGAGATTCCGGAATCGTCTGGCGAAATCCATTACGATCTGGTGGCTTCCCGCAAACTGCCACTGCTTATGGAAGCCGCGCATAATTTTTTGGATCGCGCTTCTGGCAACCCGCGATCACGCTTTGAACAGTTTTGTGGCGAAAATCATTGGTGGCTCGAGGATTTTGTTCTCTACGACGCTCTCCGCGAACGTTTTGGAAATCAGGCGTGGAAACAATGGCCGCGCGAACTGGCCCGCCGCGACCCGGGAGCCCTCGACGAGGCTCGTCGCAAACTGGCTTCGGAAATCGCGATCCGCCGCGTTATTCAATTTTTCTTTTACGAACAGTGGCGCGCCCTGCGTCTCTACTGTACGCAGCGCTCCGTTCGTATGGTTGGAGATATCGCGATTTTTGTGGACTACGACAGCGCCGACGTCTGGGCCTATCGTGATCTGTTTCTCATCAATGATGACCTCGACCCGGAGGTTGTTTCCGGCGTCCCGCCGGACGCTTTCAGCACCACAGGTCAGCGTTGGGGAAATCCTCTGTACAACTGGCAAGCCATGCGGGCGCAGGGATACCACTGGTGGATCCAGCGTTTGCGTTGGGCCACGCAGACCTGCGACTACATTCGTCTCGATCATTTCCGCGGCTTCGCGCAGTTCTGGGAAGTCCCCGCCAGCGAACCCACAGCCATCCACGGCCGCTGGGTCGATGGGCCGGGTGACGATCTATTCAACAAATTGCGCGAGGCCCTCGGCAGCTTGCCGCTCTTCGCCGAGGATCTGGGCAGCATCACCCCGGACGTGAACGCGCTGCGCGAGCGCCACCATTTTCCGGGCATGGCAGTCCTGCAGTTTGGTTTTGGCAATCCCGGCGCACATATTTATCTGCCTCACCGGCTCACACCAGATCGCGTGATCTATACCGGTACTCACGATAACGACACTGCTTTGGGATGGTGGAAGTCCGGCGTAACTGATTACGAACGGCGCGCCGTCGAGGCCCTGGTCGGACCTAACGATGAATCCATCCATTGGGCTTTGATCCGACTGGCACAGAGCTCGGTCGCCAGCTTGTCCGTGGTTCCCTTGCAGGATGTGCTCGGTCTCGGCAGCGAGGCTCGCTTGAACACACCCAGCGTTCCTACTGGAAATTTCCGCTGGCGCTATGAACCAGGTGCCTTATCACCCCATTTCGCGGAACGGTTGGCTGCTCTCGCCGAAGTTACGGACCGGCTTCCACCGCCAGTTCCACGACCGCCAATCGAAGATTTCGTGGCCTAATCGCAATTTACCTCCTGTAACAACAAAGAGTCCACGATCCCGCCTTTCTCCATAGAAACAAAAAAAGCCGGAACCTTTCGGTTCCGGCTACAGTTGGCTGGTTGCCCGGATAAAATCGATGTTTGTGTCCTTACGCGCTTCGTCTAGGCCGCACAGTTAGATCTCTCACCTGCGTCAGGATGCTCGACATCTGCATCCCGTTCAGTTGTGAAACGAAGGGCAGCAGTTCCGCGATGAATGGATCTTCCACAAGTTCGCGAACTTCCTCCTGCCGGTTGCGTTCTCCACCACTGAGCAGATCGGGCACGGTGACCTCCAAAGCTCGCGCCAGCCGCTCGAGTGACGAGAGCGTCGGCGTTGCCTTTTCATTTTCGATCTTGGAGACGTAAGTCCGCGGTACGGACATGCGGAACGCTAGTTGCCGCTGGCTCAGACCATTGCGCAGTCGCATGGACCGAATTGACGCGGCCAGATGCAGATGCCCGCGGCCATGCCCATTCGTCGGCATGACTTGCGGCGGTGGCATTGGCGCAGCAATTTCCGGTATTTCCTCATCCAACGAGGTATGGCATTTACGGCAGAGACTGTTGGTGGTACGGAATTGAACTAATTGGCAGCGGTCGCAACGGACAACTTCCCTGGAATCAACTGGGGCAAGATTTGTAGCCATCTAGATTGGGAGGCCAGAGCAGGCAACTCCCGGAATCCGACATCGATTCCGATCTGGAAAGTAATTTGAGGTACAACCCCTGTGGATGTCAAGTAAAATATGGGGAGAAATACCGAATAGCTTGTAGGAAATCATAAATAACACGATAGAAACCCAAAGAAAACTGGTGAAAACGATGAGTGATCGCGAAGCTGCGTGGTGTTTACTAACTGAGTTCACCCAGTCAGAAAGTTTGCGAAAGCATGCTTTATCGGTCGAAGCCTGCATGCGCGCTTACGCCCCAAAATTTTCGGGGGATAAAGAACTGTGGGGCATCGTCGGCCTGCTTCACGATTTTGATTACGACAAGTATCCCAGCCTCAAGGACCATCCTTACAGAGGCAATGAGATCCTGAAAGAGCGCGGCTACTCGGACGAAATTCGTAAAGCCATCATGTCGCATGCCGAATACACCGGCGTCACTCGCGATACTCCCATGGAAAAAGCTCTCTTCGCCTGTGACGAACTGGCGGGATTCATCACCGCCTGCGCTCTGATCAAGCCAGGAAAGTCTCTGGCGGAAGTGGATGTGAAGTCAGTTCGAAAAAGAATGAAAGACAAAGCCTTCGCCCGCAAAGTTAACCGTGACGATATCATCAACGGCGCCTCTGCCTTGGGTATCGATCTGGACGAACACATCGCTTTCTGCATCGAAGCCCTGAAACCCATCTCCACCCAACTAGGGCTAGACGGCATCGCCGTACCGTCTTCATCCCCACAGGTCACGTAGAGACAGCCGCCTCGGCTGTCCAGTCGAGCCTTCGAGGCCGCTCTCCGAACCTTACTCCCAGTCATCCTAAGCGGAATGAGTTTAATCCCTTGCGATTAAGCTCATGCAGTCGAAGGACCTGTATAACCACTCCGCTCGCAATCCCAGGAAGATTCTTGTCATACATGGGGACAGGGCAAAGTTCTGACAGGGAACCCTATGCTTTTTTTGGCGGGCGGGCAGATTGTACGGCGGCCACCAATTCTTTTGCGGCATTAGCAATCTTGTCGAACTTCCCTTCCTGAAGTGCTTTGCCGTCGATCAGTTCCGACCCTACACCCAGGGCGAATGCGCCAGCCGCCAGAAACTCGGCAGCGTTTGAGGCATTGACGCCTCCAGTCGGAATCAAAGAAAGATTCGGGAATGGTCCTCGCAAAGCTTTGAGATATTTATGTCCGCCCATGCTGCCGCACGGAAAAATCTTGATCAATTTCGCTCCATGCAAAGACGCGTTCATGAGTTCCGTTGGAGTGAGCGCACCGGGGATTGCAAGCTTGGCGCGCTGCTTTGCGATTTCCAGAACGGGGACCGAGAGCCCGGGGCTTACCAGAAATTGAGCTCCGGCATCCAGGCAGGCATTGGCCTGCTCCGGGTTCAGAACTGTGCCGGCGCCGATCAGAACATTATGTCCATGACTTTTCGCCAGTTGCCGGATCAGAGAGATCGCGTCGGGAACCGTCATCGTAATTTCCACGATCGGAATTCCTCCAGCATGAACGGCCTCAACCGCCTGTGTAGCGTCGTTGGCACTAGCTGCGCGAACCACGGGGATGATTCCTACTTCGCCGATTTTTTGAATCACCTGTTCAATCGTCATTAATTTTTTCGTCTTCCTCTCACACCCGGCAAGTTATCGGTCGATACGGGCAGCATTCAAGCTCATTACTTTCAGAACTTCGCTGAGTGTCGCCATGGTGGTGTCGCCGGGGGTGGTCATGGCCAGGGCGCCGTGCGCTGCCCCGCATTCCACTGACCATTGCGCATTGTTCCCGGACAAAAAACCATAGATCAGGCCGGAGGCGAACGAATCTCCGCCGCCTACGCGATCATAAATTTCGAGGTCCGTTCGGACGGGTGCCTGAAAAAATTCTCCGCCAGAAAAACAGATCGCTCCCCAATCGTTTACCGTCGCGGTTTTCGCGTGACGAAGAGTAGTAGCGATGACTGACATGTTGGGATACTCTTCCACGACATTGCCCATCATTCGTTTGAAGTTGCCCACATCCAGCAGGGAATGATTTTCGTCGAGGTCCGCGACGGCGAAGCCCAAGGCTGCACTGAAATCCTCTTCATTGCCCAACATCACATCCACAAATGGCGCCAGCATGCGGTTTACTTCCCGCGCTTTCGACTTGCCACCGATGGACTTCCATAACGAAGGCCGGTAATTCAGATCATAGGAAACAACGGTGCCAGCGCTGCGAGCCGCTTCCATGGCCTCTTTCGCCACAGCCGGGGTGCTTTCAGAGAGAGCACAAAAAATGCCCCCGGTATGAAACCAACGCGCCCCTTCCTGGCTAAATATCCGTCCCCAATCGATCTCGCCGGGCTTTAGTTGGGAAACCGCTGTGTGGCCACGATCCGAACATCCCACCGCGGCGCGCACGCCAAAGCCTCGCTCGGTAAAATTCAATCCGTTCCGTACCGAGCGACCCACCCCGTCGTAAGGCACCCATCGCAGATATCTTTGGTCCACGCCGCCCTGGAACATCAGGTCTTCGATCAGTCTTCCCACAGGATTGTCTGCCAGCGCCGTGACGATCGCGGTATTCATGCCGAAACAACGCTTCAATCCGCGCGCCACGTTATATTCTCCGCCGCCTTCCCAGGCGCGAAACTCTCGGGCGGTCGCAATCCGGCTGTCTCCGGGATCGAGACGTAACATCACTTCGCCCAGACTGACCAAATCCCATTGGCATTTTTCTGCAGGTTTGAGCTTGAGTTCTTTCATAGTTTCAGGAAGTTGAAGACTTCATATTTTGACACACATAATAAATTTATCTCACATAGACCAAATCCCAGAATTGACATTGAATTTGAATGTGTGGCTACACGTAGTTCGTAACTTCCTGCCGGGATTCTCCCAGGCCCTTAATTCCCAGTTCTACAACATCCCCAGCTCGCAGATACGTCGGCGGATTCATTCCTAAGCCAACTCCCGCTGGTGTTCCGGTACTGATCACGTCACCAGGAAGAAGCGTCATGAACTCGCTCACGTAAGAAACCAGTGTAGCGACGTCAAAGATCATGTTCGCGGTGGAGCTATTTTGGCGAAGTTGTCCATTCACCTTCAGCCACATGGCGAGATTCCCGGCATTCGGAATTTCGTCCGGAGTTGCGAGGAACGGACCCAACGGGGCGAACGTATCCGCACTTTTTCCCTTCACCCATTGGCCCCCGCGCTCCAACTGAAAGCTGCGTTCGGAATAGTCATTGTGCAGAGCGTATCCGGCGACGTGGTCGAGAGCCTGCTCTTTGGACACATACAAAGCTTTTTCCCCGATGACAACGGCCAGTTCCACCTCCCAGTCGACCTTGGTGGCGTTTCGAGGAATCACCAAGGCATCATTCGGACCCACGAGCGACGTGGTTGCCTTGAAGAAAAGGACAGGCTCTTTCGGCGGCAGCGCTTTGGTTTCCGCGGCATGATCGCGGTAGTTGAGTCCGATGCAGACAAT
Organism: Terriglobia bacterium; assembly: GCA_963723765.1. Classification (GTDB taxonomy): domain Bacteria; phylum Acidobacteriota; class Terriglobia; order Terriglobales; family Acidobacteriaceae; genus DATBAX01. Next base: position 335,866 of record CAVRSD010000005.1, read on the forward strand.
CTTGCTGGGCCTGCAAACGGGGGAGCCCAGGCGTACTGATGCCGCGAAACGAGGAGCGGACGACGCATTCTTCCGCAGCCAGTCGTCGAGTTCCGTCGAACCACCGCCGCCAAAAAATGCTTCGTCATAATCCGCACCAAACGCGGATGCGTCAATACGACTCCCATCTTTCAGCAGAACCCCCGGCTTTTCTCGACCCGGCTCACCGCAACGAATCAATTTCATTTGTGTTGGGCTCTCCTCATTAAGATACTTCGTATTATTGCGTCACCGGTGGTGGTTCCGGCTCCGCAGAACCGTCGGCACGCGCATCGGAGCCGGCGTAATTCACGTTGTTTTTGGAGTCGTGCATCACGGCCTGGCCGCGACCCATCGAGGTTGAATATTCGCGTTCCACTTTCAGTTTGTGCCCCATGGCGGTAAGCTTTTCCCGGATCTCCGGCTTCACTCGGGACTCGATCACAATGTTGCACCCTTGAAGCGCACTCACGGTAAACCGTGCATTCTCCAGTGCAGCCTGGATGTTCATGCCGTAATCGACGACATTGGAAACAAATTGCGCGTGGGCCAGCGGTTGGTTCGGTCCACCCATAATGCCAAATCCAATGTGCTGATCTCCATGTTCCATGAAGGCCGGAATAATTGTATGAAACGGACGCTTGCGAGGTGCGAGAACATTGGGACTCGCGGGATCGAGCGAAAATAATCCGCCACGGTTCTGCAGCACAAAACCCATTCCATGCACTGTGACGCCTGAACCAAATCCCGAGTAGTTGCTTTGGATGAGAGAAACGATATTGCCTTCACGGTCGACCGCGGAGAGGTACGTGGTATCGCTACCAGGCGGTTTGCCAGCCAGAACATTGCAGTTTGCGGTCGCCGGGTCGATCAATCGAGCGCGTTCTTTCGCATAGTCCTTGGAGAGAATTCCCTTCACCGGGACTTTGGCGAAACGGGGATCGGCGTTGTACCGCTCCAGGTCAGCATAGGCCAGCTTCATGGCTTCAATCTTTTTGTGCAGTTCGGCCACACTGAGCGGTCCATCGGGAGACGCCGGCGTGGCTTCCATGATATTGAGCATTTCGAGAGCGGCCATGCCTTGTCCGTTGGGCGGAAGTTCATAGATGGTCCAACCGCGGTAGGTGGAGGAGATGGGCTCGACCCACTCGGGAGAGAACTGGGCGAGGTCCTCGGCGGACATGGTTCCACCGAGCGCCTTTGACGTACCCAGGATCGCATGCGCGATTTCACCCTGATAGAAAGCGCTCGGCCCTTTCTCAGCCACCAACTGCAATGCTCTGGCAAGATTAGGATTGCGAAAAATCTGTCCGAGCTCCGGAGGTTTGCCGCCGGGAAGATAGACGCGCTGGCCTTCAGGATCCTGCGCAAATTTAGCCGGAGCAATCTGCCAGAATTCGTGGATGAGTTCGGGGACGGGATACCCGTGGTCAGCGTAGAAGATGGCGGACTGAAAAAGGTCTTTCCATGGCGTCTTTCCGAACCGCTCGTGGAGAGCGTACCAGCCAGCCACTGCACCGGGAACGGTTACGGAATCGATCCCATGCCCGGGCATGGAAGTAATGCCCTTCGCTTTCAGGTGTTCGACGGTAAGGCCCTGGGGCGCCCAACCGCTGGAATTGAGCCCGTACAGCTTGCCGGTTTTGGCGTCCCAATAAATTGCGAAGAGATCGCCGCCCATACCGTTCATCATGGGTTCCGTGACACCCAGCACGGCGTTTGCCGCAATCGCGGCATCGATCGCCGATCCGCCGTGCGCGAGAACCTCCGCTCCTGCTTGCGATGCCTGCACATGGCTGGTGGCGACGATCCCATAAGGCGTGATCACCATCGACCGCGCGTGCGAACGATCCTGCGCGGAGAGACCTGAAACCAGCAGAAGCATAAGAAACAATCGAAAAGCGATTCGAGGCTGGTTTCGATCGAGAGTCATGGAGATTTCCTTTTTGACGGCGAGAACGAAGATTGTACCGCCGTTTTACAAAACTTTCTGATATAGGTGCCAAGTGCCCACTAGCCCCATAAATGATCGGGAGCGAGGATTACACCACCAACTCAGCTCCGGTCAGATGGCCATGGTCGCCGTCGGTGGATCAATTGGCACGGGACTCCTCCTGGGTTCGGCGGCCGCACTCGAAATCGCCGGGCCGGGAGTGATCCTCAGCTATGCTCTGGCAGGATTCATCAGCTGGACCGTGGCGATGGCCTTGGGCGAGTTGTCCAGTATGCACCCGGCAGCAGGCTCGTTCGGTGTGTACGGAGAGCTGTATTTGAACGAATGGGCCGGCTTCATCGCGAGTGCGGGATACTGGGCCGCGATTGCCATCTCAATCGGCGCGGAAATGGTGGCATCGGCCACCTACATGACGTACTGGTTTCCGTCGGCGCCGGCATGGCTCTGGGTTGCAGTCTTTTCTGCGCTGCTCCTGCTGATCAATATGCGGAGCGTGGGCGCGTATGGACGATTCGAATATTGGTTCGCCATGATCAAAGTCGCGACGATTGCAGCTTTCATTGTGATCGGCGCAGGACTGCTGCTGAGCGCCCGCGTGGCTCCGCAGTTCACCGCGCAAGGCGGCTTCCTGCCGAAAGGCCCTTTTGCTCCACTCTTTGCTATGAGTTTCGCTCTCTACACCTTTGCCGGAGTAGAAATGGTGGCCGTCACCACCGGTGAATCCAGAAAAGCCGGGGATGTCCCGCGCGCCGTTCGTTTAACCGTGATCGTGCTCACCCTTGTGTACATGGGCGCGATCATCGTGCTGACGGGCGTAATGCCTTGGAACCGCGTAGGAGTGATCGAGAGCCCGTTCGTAAGCGTGTTTCGCCACGCCGGAATTCCGGCAGCGGCACAGGTCATGACGTTCGTGGTACTTACGGCGGCGTTATCGGGAGCGAACGCTGCCCTGTATATCGCATCGCGCATGCTCTTCTCTTTGTCGCGGACGGGGTGGGCACCTGCTGTCTTTGGACGTCTAACGAAATCCGGTTCGCCCAGAGCGGCTCTGCTGGCTTCTTCTTTCGGCATTGTGATCGCGTTTGTACTCGAAAAATGGGCGCCGAAGAACGCATTTGTTTCGATCCTAGGCGCGACGTTGGTCGGTATGTTACTGGCTTGGCTGGTCTCACTCGCTGCCCACGTGAGGTTTCGGCAAGGATTGTCCGCCGATCAGATTGCCGACTTGCCAATGCGTTCTTCGTTAGGAAAATGGGGATCAAGTTGGGATTCGCACTCGTGAGTGGTCGCCCTCTTGGAAACGGGCTGGATGTCCCATCTAACCATGATCAGCGGCGCCGCGTACGTGGTGGGACTGACTTTGGCTTATTGGTTCATGAAGAGGCGTCGGTCCCATTATTCAGAAAGTAGAATGACCTCATGACTGACGAGCTCCTCCGTTACCGCAGCCAGTTCCCCATTCTCGATCGCACAACCTATTTGATCAGCAATTCTTTAGGCGCGATGCCAAATGGGGTTTACGACGCAATGAAAGGCTATGCGGACACTTGGGCCACGCGCGGCGTACGCGCGTGGGAAGAAAAATGGTGGATGCTGGCAGGAGAAGTCGGCGATCACATTGGCGCGTTCATGAATGCGCCTGCGGGTTCCGTTTCGACCCACCAGAATGTGACCACCTGCGAGGCCGTGGTTGCATCTTGCTTCGATTTTTCCGGCAAGCGCAACAAGATTGTCTATACCGACATGGATTTTCCATCGGTCATGTATTTCTGGGAAGCACAGCGGGGTTGCGGCGCGCGTATCCACATGGTGCCAACCGAAGACGGGATCACGGTACCAACCGAACGGCTGCTCGATGCCATCGACGAAGAAACCTTGCTGGTGCCGGTATCGCATGTGATTTTTCGCAGCGCCTACATCAACGACGTAAAAGCCATCATTGAGAAGGCACATCGTGTAGGCGCACATGTGGTGCTGGATGCTTTTCATTCCCTGGGAGTAATCCCGGTAGATGTGCAGGCCTTAGACGTTGATTTTGCCTGCGGTGGAGTTCTGAAGTGGCTGTGCGGAGGACCGGGCGTGGCGTATTTGTATGTTCGTCCCGATCTAGGCAAGAAACTGGAGCCGAAATTTACCGGCTGGGTGGCACATCAGCAGTCATTCGGATTTGAGGTTGGCCCCACCCGTTACACCGACCCGCCGTATCGCTTTATGAATGGAACGCCGCATATTCCTGCGTTGGAAGCGGCGAGACCGGGACTAAAAATTATTGCCGAGGCTGGCATCGAGCGCATCCGCGAAAAATCCAAACGGCAAACCGCGCGGCTGATGGAGTTGGCCGACCAGCACGGCTGGCGGGTAAATACGCCGCGCAATCCAGAACAGCGCGGCGGGAACGGTGTCCATCGATATGCCTCATTCGCAGGAAGTCTGCCAGGAATTACTGCAGCGGAACATTCTGGTGGACTGGCGGCCGCAAGCGGGCGTCCGCATGTCACCGCACTTCTACACCACCGATCAGGAATTGGAGACAGCCATCGCAGCCGTGGAAGAAATTTTGCAACAGCGCGCTGCGAAGGCTGGGTAGTTTTCGATTCTTTCAAATCCTTTCAAATCCGCTGAAATTTTAGACTGCGAAATCTCACCGCAACGAAAAATGGCTCCTTCCGAAATGCAGAAGGAGCCAAGTGGAGTTAGCAGGATCGTCTCCTAGAAGTTGATCTTGGCCGCGAATTGGACGCCTCGAGGACCGCCGCCGCCGAGGAATGGGTTGCCGATGCCCACGTCGCCGGTTGCAGTGATTTGGTAGTACCCGGTTTGCCGGCCGGTTGCAGGATCCGGACTGCCTGCGTCGGCTATGAAGTTAGGCATTTCCGGGTTAGAGAAATTCGGATGGTTAAACAGGTTGAAGAAATCAGCCTCCAGATGCAGTTTGACGTGCTCCGTCAAACTTGTTTCCTTGTAAAACGTGAAGTTGAATTCCTTGAAGCTCGGGCCGCGGAGTGAGTTACGTCCTTCATCGCCGAAGTGGCGAGTCCCGCTAAGGCAGTCGCTGTCGCCGCCTGCGCCTAAACCTGTCGTATTTCCGAATGTACAGGGCGCGGCGAAAGATGACTCATCCAGAAATTGGGAAGGATTATTCGAGTAATGAAGCGGTCCAACCAAGTCAGGCCGGTCAAAACCTTCGCCGGCGCCGGAATAGTCGCCTTCAAATTCGTAATTCAATTGCCAGGGTTGGCCGTCCTGCAAATTGACCACTCCATTCACACCCCAGCCATTTTTTAGCTTGGAAAGCGATCCGCCCCACTTGGGAAACTGATAATCGAAGTTCCAGGTAAATCGGCGGCGAATGTCGAAACTGGAATCCCCGCGTTCAGCGCCTGGATTGTAGCTGTTTTGCGGCTGCGCCTGGTTGGGGGTGAAATCCTCGAGATCGCTGGCAGTATCAATGGAGTGCGACCAGACAAAATTTGCCTGGGAAGACAGCCCATGCCAACTGCTCAAACGCAAGCTAGTCTGCAGTGCGTTGTAGAAAGAATTTGCACTGGTTTTTTCCTGATTCAGGAAGAAGAAGTTGGCATAGTTGCGGGGGACAGCCGAATCGTTGTCATAACCGGCAATCGGGCAATTGGGAAAAGTAAATCCCACGCAAGACGGGCCCGAATCGTAGTTGGTAATGGCTGTCTGGCTGGGCTGGTTAATATCATAGAACTGGAAAAGCTTGGTGCCCTTCGATCCAACATAGCCAATCTGCAGTACCGCTTTCCCCACTTGCTGTTGAACATTGAGGTTGAAATTCTGCACATACGGAGTGCGTAGATGGGGATCAACTGAGAAGAAATCTCCCACAGAGCCGAAGCCTGTATATACCGGTTGACCGGCCGCCAATGGAGTACCAGTTACCACGCCACCAGCTGAAAGTGCCTCTGGACCGATCCCAGGATAAGCAGGCCCCGGACAGAAACCACAGTTCCAGGGCAGGTGTCCCAGAAAAATATCCTGCGACAACGCGTCGTAAAACAAGCCCCAGCCGCCGCGGACGACAGTTTGCCCCTTGCCGGTCAAGTCGTAAGCAAAAGCCATGCGGGGCCCAAAATTATTGAGGTCCTTGCCATAAAGCTGGCCAGTCGGAACATTGTTCCCGCCATTGGCCGGATCGAAGGTATAGAACAAACCATTCTTCTCGTTCACTACCCCGAAATAATCCCAGCGCAAGCCGTAGTTGAAAGTCAACCGCTGCGTGGCACGGAAACTATCCTGTAGATAAACGGAGTGGCTGTTTTCAGAAGTGTGACGGCGCGTGTCCCCCGTGATCTGGTCTCCGTCGTCCGGGAAACCTTCCAGGAAAGCCTCCAACGGCGTAAGGGTGTTTGCGGGATTGTTGGGGTCTGTGATTGAATCAAAGCCCAATTCCCCGCGGAAATTATGGTCAATCACCTGCATGATCGTGGTGCGGCGGAACTCGTAGCCTAACTTGACGTCGTGCTTGCCAACCTTCCACGAGTAGTTGTCGATGAAGTGCCAGTTGGAGTCCACGCGGCTACGCGGAACTGAAGAGGTCGCGCCGATTTGCGAAAAACCGGAAACGCTAATGGCCGGAAGACCGTAGTCGTAGGGAGCGGCCCCGGTATCCAACCCGATGGAGCTGGGATTAAATGTCGAATCTTCCGGGAAAAAACCCTCTGCGAACCGGTTCCAGCCCAAGCGCGCCTCGTTAACCTGGTTCGCGTTCACCACTTTCACCCAGGAAAGCGAAACTAGCTGGACCCGCGTAGGTGTAATCGTGTTAAAGCCGGGCAGCAGTCCTCCCGCCAACTGAGCAAAAGGGAAACTTTGATTGCTATCTCCAAAGTAATAACGCCCAGTGATCAGATTGTTTACATTCAGGTTATGGTCAACCTTCACAATCATGCTGTCCACGCGGTTGAAGAAGCTGGTAGACGTGGAAAGATTATTCGTCGTGCAACCCGTAGTGTCGCTGACAGCGCCCGCGATATTCGGCGTGGGCCAGGGATTACGCGCCAATAATGCGGTAGTGACAGGATTTACCGTCTCACCGCTAGCCACGATGCTGGCTTCTGTTGCAGCAATTACAGTTGGGTCCGGCACGCAAGTGGTTCCGGATTGTGCGCCGTTTTCGCGCTGGCCTTCATAATCCGCATAGAAGAAAGTCTTGTCTTTGATGATTGGGCCACCCAGAGAGCCGCCAAATTGGTTGTTATTGAAGGGGCTCTTGGGGTTCGGATCAAAGTTGAAGTAGTTTCGTGCGCCGAGTTTGCCGCTGCGGAAATATTCCAGAGCGGAACCGTGCCAGGCGTTGGTGCCGCTCTTGGTCACGATGTTGATCACGGCGCCGCTGTTTCGCCCGTACTCTGCCTCGAAATTTGAGATCGTCTTTAATTCTGCTACGGCATCGAGAGGCAGAATCGTTGCCGGATCTCCGAACACCCCAGCTTCGTTGATCGCCGGATCATTGCGGTAGCCGTCGTTCATGTCAGTCCCGTCGAGCAGAAAATTGTTGGAACGTCCGCGGGAACCATTCATGGAAAATGTTCCGTACGAACCCGGAGAATCGGAAATCTGGTCGGGCGAACCTGCAACGCCGGGATTCAGATAAATCAATTTGGTGTAGTCGCGGCCATTCACTGGAATATTGGCGATGGTCTCGCTGGTCAACGTGCCTCCCAGTTCCGCCGAACTGGTTTCCACCTGGGGCAACGATTCGCCGGAAACCTCAACCTGCTGCGAAACTTGGCCCGGCTTCAACGCGGCGTCGATGCGTCGCTCGCCAGCGATATCTACGGCCACTCCGGTGGTCACCGAAGTCTGAAAACCACTCTGCGAAATAGTTACGTTGTAGCTGCCCAGCGGCAGTTCGGAGATGGCGTAGCTGCCGTCAGCGCTGGTCTGGGTAGTCCGTTCCAATCCGGTGTTGGCGTTGCGCACGGCAACTTTGGCGCCCGGAACCACCGCGCCGGAAGTATCCGTGACGGTTCCTAAGATTGTTCCGCGGAAGGTTTGGGCATGTACGACGACTCCGAGCAGAACCACTGCGACCACAACGCCTAATAGGTTTCGCATAACCCTCCTGGCAAAGGTTCAACGTTGAACAGAGTTTGAGTGGATGTAAGAGACAATTGTTCGCAGGTTGCAAGCCAAAGGGGCTGTGGAGAATAAATATTATATTTTCAATAACTTGCGAGGAATGGAGCAACTTGCAATATGGTTCCTAAGAAACCATCTGCGAGAAATATATGAAAATCAGTAGGCGGGGATTTGCCCAACGAAGAGACTATTACGGACGAAATGCGCGAGACCGATTAAGGTCTATTCCGTAGCTTCGACCAGTGTCTTGGGCTGCTTGGCTTTCATAGTAGTGATGGTCACAACGCTAACCACAATCAAAAGTGTTCCCAGGATCGTGCGCGGACCAATAGTTTCGCCGCCGATCAGATATCCCAGAGCAACCGCAACCAGCGGATTGACGTAAGCATACGTCCCTACTTTGGTGGGAGACTCATAGTGCAACAACCAAACATAAGCCGTGAACCCGATCAACGATCCCGCAATGATCAGGTAAATGAGTGCAAACCACGCGCGCCCGGAAACATCTTGCAGGCGAAATCCCGAAAGTTCACCGGAAATAGCCGCGAGCACAAACAGCTGAATTCCACCGGTGAGCATCTGGGCGGCTGCGCTCATTGCTTTCGAGGCCGGAAGCGTAAGTCTGCGGCTTAAGATTGTTCCCACCGACCAACCCAGAGCGGCAACCGTTAGGGCAATCGCGCCTCCTCGATCGATGGGAGCCTCACCCAGTGAAACAGTGCGCAGCATTAGAATCGCAACCCCAGCCATGCCGATCAACAAGCCGAGTCCGAGCCGTAAGGTGAGGCGTTGCGTGCGCAGAAATATAATTTCCAGCAGGGTAATGAACACCGGAATCGTCGCCAGAATCACCGCCGAGACGCCGGAAGGAACCCGCTGCTCGGCCCAGAACAGAGAACCGTAATCAATCAAGAACATCAACGTACCGAGCAGACAAGCGGCGGCCCACTCCCGCCGGGTTGGGGAAGGCGTGCCTTTAAAACGCATCCATCCGTAGAGAGCCAGTCCCGCAAAAGTAAAACGCGCGCCGGCGAGCAGAAAAGGCGGAACCTCGCGCACACCGATGCGGATAAAAAGATAAGTCGATCCCCAAACAAAATAAATCATCGCGAACGCGAACAGGATCTTCCACCGCGCGGGCCGGGTTGCGTTACTCTGGATTGCGTCGCTCATGGAAAGATTTTCGAACCCGCCTGCGAATATTGATTCGATGCAGATCGCCATCGCTTGATTCTTAATATGAATTCAGAAGAATATTTGATTTTCGGAATTGCGGTTAGGTGAGTGCGGGCGTGCTTGAATTCTTCGGTAGCGGGGCGCGCTTCACTTCTTGTCCAATTCTCCAGCCAGACGGTCATAACAATTGTTATGCAAAACCAGAGCCCATGGAATTGCCGGCGACCGCAGTAGCAGGACTATGCCAAAGCGAACCATCCCAAACCAAACGGCTACCAGACTCAAGCTGGCGAGAATGGCAGCGATCCGGCGAGACCGGCTTCCTGACAGCGGCAGCGAGACCAGCGATTGCATCAACAACGCAAATGGCAGGCTCACGATTAAATCCACCAGGTAGTGTTGCCCCGTTCCCAACGTCGCAATCACAGTCAGTACCAGGTAAAGCAGCATGAATCCGCGGGCTGGAAGTCCAAAGCGGCGGCTGTTCCATACCAGCAGGATTACCCATCCCATGTGCAGCGACGGAAATGCATTGCGCGGGATTCCTGGTGCGATGGAAATCTTTTCGAGCACGATCTTGTGCAACTCACCGTAAGGCAGCCGGGCCCAGGGAAAGTCACGCGTGAAAACATAAACCGGGCCGGTGGCAGGTAGCAGATCGTAACAAAGCCATCCGCCCACGCCGGCCAGCATAAACAAAGTGAGAATGAACCAGGGAGGACGCGTTGCTCTCACCGGGATGTGCCAGGCACAAACCGCTGCCATGACAAATGGCAACGAGTCGTAAGTTAGCAACGCGCTCTTAGTCAAAATCCTGCTGTCGAGCAAGCGCGCTGCCTACCAAAAAGCTAGGCTGAAAACCAAAACTGCCATCCGCAACAAACAGCCAGAGGTCGTCAGTTTTCGGATTCAGAACGCCCGTCGTGCCCAAAGCATGTTGCGCGACAAACAGAAAAAGAATCAGTGTCCCGGATTCTCCCAGCAGCACGAAAGCATTTGACCGGGTTTGAGACTCAGACCAGAACGCCCGCAGCCCCAACATCAAGAGGGCAGCAAAGCCAGGCAATGCCAGACCGCTGGAAACACTAAGCACCCAGAAAGGTACAGTAGGAAAGTGAATGACGGCCGCGAAGGCCGCAGTGGCAAGCAACAAACCATACGTCTCTTTGCGGGAGGGAGCGGATCGCAGGAAGAAGAACAGAGCGCCAGCAATACCGAAAGGAATGTACGGTTCATTGAAGTTTGCCAGATACGCCCAGCGAAATAAAAAAACTCCCCAGGCAATCGATAGGAGACTCGGCAACACGATGGACTTCGGATTCGAAAAGCTCAGCTTTTCCCACGCCATGATTCGAGGAGACGAGACCGGGAGTATATCCGATTCAAAAGCGGCGAGCCACACTCCGCCAGTTTTCAGTTGGGCTTGAAGTGGTAATACACATCCTGCTTGGAAGGGATCGCAACACCATCCCGTGTGGCGGGGAGGAAGTGCCAGCTTTCCAAAGCCGCCAGCACCTTGGCATCAATTGCCGGACGAAGACCCTGCACCAAAACTTTATCGACGATGTTCCCTTTATCGTCGATGGTAATTTCAACCACCACGCTGCCTTCAATTCCACCCACCAGATCGGCAGGGCTCACCACCGGCTCGGCGGACGCGACCGGAAGCGCTGGCCGGACTTCATGGCCCAATGAGCCGCTGTAAAGTGATCCATACTGAGAACCCGCAGGCGGAGTGGCACTGGCGGATTCGTTCGCATTCGCTTTCGAAGCCACCGCGGTTTCTGTAGGTGAAGCATCCAGCGGGTTCGTCCTCTTTTCGTTCTTAAGACGATTCCACGTGAGGCGCGCTTCCGACACTTTTCGGTGGCGAGTCCGTTCGGCGGCCGATTTGGAATTTGCTTCCTTCGACGAAACCATGCTCTGGTTCGGCCAATAGAGTTGCGTAATCGAAGTTCCATTTTCCCCGCCGAGAGCCGAGGAGGGCGAAATCACTGTCGGAGCTGGAGCATGCAGAAGAAACGCAAGAAACAGGCCATGCAAGGTCAGCGAAACCGATAACGATCTGATCTGTTGCTTCGGAACCCGGCGATGAAGAATGGAAAACATAAGCTTAGCGAACGAAACCGCTATCTCTCTATTAGACGGCTGAAAACGACCGGGGTAAACAGTATTTTTCAGGCAGCCGGTTACGCCTGTTTCCGGCCGGCAATGACGATTTTCGCGGTAGTAATGGCTTGACCCACGTGGCGCTGGGTGTGGTCGGCCACATGCACCAACAATCCGCCGAGAGAAGTTGGCAACTGCTTTTTTCCAATGCCCCGGGCCTGCTCCAGATCGGCAACGTTGAACGCCCGAATACGCTTGGCACTCTTCTCCAGCGCTAACGTCAACTCCGCGAATAGTTCATTCTTGGTCGCACCCGGATCCAATTCAGTCTTGAGCGCGGCCAATTGCTCTGCAGTCAGCGAATTTCCTTCCGCATAAGTCAGCAAGCGATCCAGACTGCGCGCGATATGTTGGATATGGAAAGCTACAGGGGCAATCCCACCGGGACGCGCATTTAGTTCAGCGTCAGTAAGACCGCCGCACCAGCGCTCGATGTCTTCTTTTGCCATCTCCAGCGCATGCAAAACCGCTCGCGGCACAGCAGGAACTTCGGTGAAAGTAGCGCGCAGCCATGGTTCTTGCAGTCTAGCTTCCGGCGATCTGTTCTCCGTCATCAGTGATTGCCTATGCGGGGGATGTGAAAGGTATCAGCAGGAGGCCATTAAGCGATGGCAGCGACCGGTGCGCGGCGCGGCTGAAAACACTCTCGAATTTCCTGGATGGTGGACGTAATAATCGGAGTGCGATATTCGGGATGGTGAAACTCCAGATGCATGCCGCGGCCGACGAAACGCAATTTCAGCATGGAACCGCCCCAGGTCGAACCGGCGATGGCCACCAGCACCGGTTCCGGACAGTATTGCGGATGCCCCGAGATGAGCGCGTGGCTCTCTCCCAAAAAGACGACTTTGTATTGATGGTGCCGGGTGTGAATGTGGAGTTCGGTTTCTGGCGCCAGGTCTTTGAGAAACACACCGCCTTCAATTTCCGATTGCACAATCCGGCAATTGACCTCATCGCTGAGATTGGGGTGGGGCACGAACATCGTCGATAACTGGTCCACGAAACTCGCTTTCCACCAACCCAATATAGACCGCGGAGCACCGGATGGGTGAGCGGTTGGAACCGCCAACCAGTCCTCGGGAGCGCCGTGCGTCCCAGGCTCCATCCCCTAAGCATAAGCCCCGAGTCAAATGGAGTCCAACGCGAAATTAGGCAGCCACATTTAGGCCTGCCAGCTCCGCCAAAGCGCTGGAGGGCTCGCTGCTCGCGCCATAGCTCGAACCATCCGGACTTTGTCCGAAAAACGAAGCAATGATGGGATTTTCCGCCACTTGCGCGGTGTCGCTCGGGCTGGCAAACAGAGAACTGGTGGGATTCGGCGCGCCATGTCCGCCATGATGATGGTGGTGAACTTGCCCGGCTGAGCTGGCATTCTGAACATCTTGTTTCAGCGTGGCATAGGCCTTTTGCGCGGCCGTCAGATTTCCAGCCTGCAAGTCCGATCCCAGCGTGCTGAAATCCTGACCAAGTTGTGTGTTCTGGATCGCAGTCGAACCGGATGCATTTTGGGTCAGAGCGCCAAACACCTGCTGGGCACTGCTCAGATTTCCCGACTGCAAAGCCTGGGCAAGCTGTTGAAATTCGGTTTGCTTCTGCTTAAAGCTATTCTGTAAAACACTCGCCGTAGTCAATGCGCTGCTGGAAAGAATTCCTGCAATCGACATGGTCGGCCTCCTTCGAGATAGACAGAGCCTGCTATCTCCCGGTCTAAGAGCATGTCGTCTGCCACGGCCACCGATTCTGGAGTGGTCGCGCATCGTGCTGATTACGTTATGGAAGCAGGCCAAACTTCCGCTACTAATGGCAAGCTGCGAAACGACCATCGGCAAATCGCGCCTAACCTTGCTGCACTGGGCAAAGCTTGCCGAGTAACAAACACTCCGCAAAACTAGATGTCTCCACTCGCCATGTAGAATCATTCTGCCTCTTGCTTCAACGATTCCATCTGAGGTTTTCGGCTTCCAGTGAAACGCATCATCGCTGCAATTACATCCTCCCGATCAGACTACGCCCATCTGCGCTGGCTATTGCACGACCTCGCCAAACATCCTGCCATTGATCTGCGAGTGATCGCGCTAGGGCCGCATCTATCTCCGGAGTTCGGTCACACCGGAAAAGAAATCTTCAAAGCTACTCCGGAAGCGTTCACCTCTGTGGAATGTCTGTTGAGTTCCGATACCGACGTGGGCATGGCGAAAACCCTCGGCCTCGCCACGCTGGGACTGGCCGACGCACTTGGTCCCATTCGTCCCGACCTCGTTCTGCTCATCGCCGATCGTTACGAGATGCTCGCACCAGCTTCTGTAGCCCTGACTTTGCGAATTCCGATTGCTCACATCGAAGGTGGCGAAATCACCTCTGGCGCCATTGACGACGCCGTACGCAACGCCATCACCAAGATGAGCCATCTGCATTTTGCCTGCACCCGCACCGCGCAACAGCGGGTCGTTGCCATGGGAGAGCAGCCCTGGCGGGTAAGCTTCAGCGGCAGCCTATCGCTCGATCATCTTCAACGCGCCAAGCTGCTCACCAAACCGCAAGTCGAGAAAAAGTTGGGAATTACGCTTCGTAAGAAGACGATCCTCGCCCTCTATCATCCCGTCACCTTGATGAAAGACACGGTGCAGGAGGCCGAAGAGATGCTGGCGGCGCTTCGCGGGAGCAAGCAGCAAATTCTCTTTATCTATCCGAATGCCGACGCCGGCAGCCGAAAGCTGATCCAGAAAATGGAACGCTTCGTCGCCGGTACTCCCGGTTCTAAACTATTCGTGAATCTGGATCACACCACTTATCTAAGCCTGCTAAAAAACGTGGATTTGCTGATAGGAAACTCCAGCAGCGGCATCATTGAGTCCACATCTCTTGGAATTCCGACCTTGAACATCGGCATCCGGCAACGCGGACGCGAACATGCTGCCAACGTTCTCGACGTACCCGCGAAAAGAAAGGAAATCCTGAAAGCCATGCAGCATGCCCTCACTCCTCATTTTCGACGCTCCGTCAAAAACCTTGAGAACCCTTACGGAAATGGACATGCCTCGCAAAAAATCACCAGCGTGCTGGCCAAAACCCCACTCGGCCCCAAACTCTTGTTCAAGACATAATTCTCTCCATGAGCCTGCGAATTCCATTGGCCAAGCCGGAAGTCACCGATGCCGATCGGGAAGCGGTCCTGCAGGTGTTGCATTCGCATTTCTTGAGCATGGGCCCAAAGCTGGAAGAATTCGAGCAAGCGATCAGCACTTATGTAGGCAGCCGGTTCGCTGCGGCGGTAAACTCGGGCACTTCCGCATTGCACCTGGCGTTGAAGACGCTCGATCTCCAGCCAGAAGCCGAAGTGATTCTGCCTTCTTTCACGTTTGTCGCGCCGCTCAATGTTCTTTTGCAGGAAAAGTTGCAGCCGGTGTTCGTCGATATTGACGCACGATCTCTTAACGTCACACCAGAAGCGGTGGAAGCGGCTATCAGCAGTAGAACGAAAGCAATCATCGCAATCCACACTTTCGGACGGCCAGTTGCCATTGACCAACTTCGCTCTATTGCCGATCGCCACGGAATTTATCTGATCGAAGACGCCTGCGAAGCCCTCGGCGCAGAAATCAACGGACGAAAAGCTGGCTCCTTCGGCGACATCGGCATACTGGCGTTTTATCCCAACAAGCAGATCACCACCGGTGAAGGCGGCATGTTCCTGACCTCCAACGAAAAGCTCGCCAGGCAAGCCCGGCGATTGCGCAATCAGGGCCGCGATCCGTCTCTCGATTGGTTCCAGCAAGCGGAAAATGGATACAGCTATCGCCTTTCCGACATCAATTGCGCACTCGGCCTCGAACAGCTACGCCGCATTGAAAGCATCGTCGCGCGCAGGGAGGAGCTGGCTTCGCTGTATCGAGAAGAAACTCGCAACCTGCTCGGATATTTTGCCGCCTGATCTGGAAGTAAATTACGGAAGAATCAGCTGGTTCACTTATGTGATCCAGTTGTCTGATAGATTTCGATCGTCAGGACCGCGATTGGCTTTGCGCTCGTTTGATCCAGCAAGGAATCGGCGCCGGCCGCTATTTCGCGCCCCTTCATCGTCAGCCAGTTTTCAAAGATTTTGTGCCCCGGGCTAACTTACCGGTCACGGACTCCGTCGCTGACCACGTTCTGGCGTTGCCATTCTTTAATCAAATGACCGAGGCCGAAGTGCAGGAAGTCTGCGACACACTGCAGCAATCATTGGCCGAACTGCGACGGCGAAAAACGTAAAACAGATTTCCTTCCCACCCACGCCGCTTCAGCTCGCCTGTGTCGTAGTCAACCACCAACCGCTCACTGACCATCAGGTCCGACTCCGCTGCCAGTTCCCGGATTTCCCGGTCGGTAAACACATGACCATACGTACGGCAGCTGACATCTCCGAAGCTCCAGCTCACGGTCACGTCGCCATTCGATTCCGCTGGAAAAAGTTGGTCATATAAAAACCTGCCTGCGGTTCGAGCCAAGCCATAGGCTCGCACGTTGTAACGATGGTTGACGTCGAGAAACAACAATCCATTCGGCGACAACCGACGGGCAAGTTGAGCAAGAACGCGAACTCGCGTCTGGGCCGGGCGGATGTGCCCCAAAACATTCCACAGGCAAGTAATGACATCAAACCGGCGATTCCCGTGTCCCGCATCTTCGCAGGCCCAAATCTTTCCCCAGGTCTTTGCCCAGGTCCTCTGCTCGGATCTTCCAGATTTCCGCGGAAGGGGCTGAGTCTTTCATCATCTCCGCGCTCGGCTCCAGTAAAACGACTTCGTCCAACCCTGCCTCGCGGGCAATCTGCTGCGCTCGTTTCCCGTCTCCAGCGCCCACATCGAGCAAGGAGCGGCTGCCCGGTAGAACTCTGGCCACCGTAAGCTGGTTGATGCTCTCTAAATAGCGCTCTCTCTGCCGCGAGATATCAGGAAAGAACGGAGCGACCCGGCCATAAGCGGCAACAGGTTCGAGGACATCGCTAGCCAGTGTCTTCATGCTGAATCTTTCCCGCGAACAAATTGTAGCGCTGAGAAAGCAGTGAAAGTGGGTTCTCTGAGTCGAGCTAAAGTGCGCCGGCATTCCGCCGATGAGAACCGTGGATGGCAACAGAGTCTTTTCCGACTCCCTGTTAATGAATCCATCCCCGGAGAGAATCATGTCAACCGCAGCCGTTTCCAGTAGTTCGATTTATCAGGAATTGCAGACCTTCTATCAGACTCGCAAGACCGACCTCCAGCAGTTGGGACAGGCGCTTCAGTCAGGCGACTTAACCGGGGCGCAAACCGCCTACACTGCTCTGACCACTTTGGGGCAAAACGGCCCATTCGCAAATTCCGAACCCTTCCGCAAAGCCGATCGCGATCAGGATTTCATCGCCATCGGGCAGGCCCTGCAATCCGGAGACCTGGCTGGCGCGCAACAGGCTTTTGCAACGCTTGAGAGTACCTTTCACAAGCAATCCGTCGTCGCCACCCCCTCGCCGGCCTCCAGCGAACCGGTCGACAACCCGATCATCATCAATATCGGTTTTCCCGTTACCACCAACCCTACCGGCTATGCGAATCCCCTGGCGGCCACTGCAGCTCCTACCACCCCAGCGGCTTCAACACCACCGGCGAATGGAAACACCAGCGCCGCCAGTGTCTCGCCAACCACCATTGTCAATCCCGGCGGCAGCGCGGTGCCGGAAATCATCTTGAATCTGGGCAACCCCAGCGGCACAAGTACCGGGACTCCGGAAGAAATCACCATCACCCTGGGCAATAATCCGAGCGGCTCCGGCGAACAATTAACCGTTGGCATCAATGATAGTCAGGGTGGCCAGGCACAACAGATCGCCATCAATCTCAACAACAATGCCAACGAACAGATCATTTTGAATCTGTTTAATAACGCCGGCAGCAGCCAATCCCAAGGCAGCTCGATCAGCTTGCAGGCTTAATGCCCATCGCCGGGAACGCGATTGTTGCCGCAGTGGAGCGGAGGGCGACCTTGCAACGGTTATCTCGGAAACAACCTCCTTTCCCGGATGCCAGTGCAGTAGCCCTTTGTTTCATCCAAAATTGATTCTCGCCGTTTCTGTTCTCTATCTCCTTTATTTCCCGGCCTCTAGAGCAACTTCTAAGAAGTAACCAGGGTCGTGTTACTGCGGGAGCGTGACGTTGGTCATCTTGTTACGAAAGCTATCTTTGCTTCACTCTAGAGGCCGGGGGGAACTGTCTTGCTGGGTGGAGTGTTTCACTTATGAGTAGCCCCAAATCGCCTGCAGCCGGCGCGGACTGGACGCATCTCCTCGCGGATCCTGATCTCGTCAGCCATCTCGGCTTGCTTCTCCAGACTTATCGCGACGCTGCACCCGACAAACGCGATCAGGTCCTGCTCGAGACCATGCGAAAAATTAAAAGTGGTGCGCTTAAGACTGAGCCTGCCACCGCTGCGCCCGCCCCGACAGAACCTGCCTCTAATGAATCCGGTAGAGCTGGACCGGTTGCGATTGAGAGTAAGCCGGATCAAACTGAACCAGCCCAATCGATTGCGGTGCCCTCTTCTGCGACCCCGCCCTTTGAGCCAGACCTTTTTACCCCTTCATGGGCCCAGGATCGCCGCCAGTTTCCTCGCATCAAGTGTTTTGTCGCGGTCGAATTACGGGTGGACGGATCGACTGCTCCCGTCTGGGGCAACCTTTCCAACACCAGTATTGGCGGATGTCTGGTGGAAACTGCCGTACCGGTCAGCACCGGCGCCAAACTCGAAATTGGCCTCTGGATGGCCAATGGCAAGATTTGGGTCAAAGGTTTGATCATCAATGGCGTGGTCACCCGCAGCAACCCCTGCTTTGGGGTGCGGATCAAGTTTGCCCAGCTCGAAGCCGCCGGAAAAAGACACCTTGCGGGAATTTCTGAAATTTGTCGAAACCACCACCAAGCATTCTCACAACGAGCAGTCCTACCTCGCGCAATTGAAGCGTTAGTCCTCGTTCCCTGGAAATCCTCGAATCTCTCAGGCCTCTGAATCCTTTGCCAACCCTGTTCATCCTCAGAAGCAGGCCGAATTCGCCTCATTTCAGAACTGGATTTGGCAAATATGAAACTTCGATCAAAGTTTCCTCTGGGCAAACACGTCCGGCGCGAAACTTGGTAAACTTGCAGGCGCATATAAGCAGCCTCGCTATAAACGATCTACTGGACTGACTCCTCGATCTTCAATCTTGGACGTTCCCGTCGAAGGGAGATTTTTTCTTATGGCAGTAAGCGACCAGACATCGCTGACCGGCAAGCAACTGGACAGCCTGAGCATCAACACCATCCGCACCCTGGCCATCGATGCAGTACAACAGGCCAACTCCGGCCATCCCGGCGCACCCATGGCTCTGGCGCCCGTGGCCTACAGTTTGTGGCAGCATTTTCTGCGCTACGATCCCGCCGATCCCGTCTGGCCCAATCGCGACCGCTTCGTTCTCTCCAACGGCCACGCTTCCATGCTGTTGTACGCGATGCTGTATTTGACTGAAGTTCGCGGCGTAAATCCGGAAAACGAAAAACTCGGCGAATATGCAGTCACCCTCGACGACATTAAAAAGTTCCGCCAGTTGGACAGCAAAACTCCCGGACATCCCGAATACCGCCATACCGCCGGCGTGGAAACCACCACCGGCCCGCTGGGTCAGGGCGTAGCCAACAGCGTCGGCATGGCAATCGCCGCCAACTGGCTGGCCGCGCGCTACAACCGTCCCGGCTTCGAAGTTTTCAGCTATAATATCTATGCTTTTTGCGGCGATGGCGACCTGATGGAAGGCGTCTCCAGCGAAGCAGCTTCTCTTGCCGGACATCTCAAACTTCCCAATCTCTGCTGGATCTACGACAACAACCGCATCACGCTTGACGGTCCCGCCGATTGGTCTTTCACCGAAGATGTCGGCATGCGTTTCACAGCCTATGGCTGGAACGTAACCCACGTCACCGACGCCAATGATCTCGATCAACTCTCCAAGGCTTACAACAATTTCCTGCAGACCAATGACCGCCCAACGCTGATCGTGGTCAACAGCCACATCGGCTACGGATCACCGCACAAACAGGACACCAACGCCGCCCACGGCGAAGCGCTTGGCGAAGATGAAGTCAAACTGGTTAAGAAATTTTACGGCTGGCCCGAAGACGCCAAATTCCTGGTTCCCGACGGCGTGCTCGACCACTTCCGTGAAGGCATCGGCATACGCGGGGCCGACCTCCATGCCGAATGGAAAAAGTTATACGACGCCTATCGCCAGAAGTTTCCCGATCTCGCCAAACAACTTCACCAAATGCAGCATCGCGAACTGCCTGAAGGCTGGGACAAGAATCTTCCCACTTTCCCCGCTGATGCCAAGGGAATCGCCACTCGCGAAAGCGGCGGCAAAGTGCTGAACGCATTCGCCGAAAACATTCCCTGGATGATTGGCGGCTCCGCCGATCTTTCCGGCTCCGATCGCACTACCCTGAAATTCGATGGCGCTGGAAATTTTCAACCCGGCAGCTACGCCGGACGCAACTTTCATTTCGGCGTGCGCGAACACGCCATGGCCGCGGCCCTGAATGGCATGGCAGTTTCCAAGGTTCGGCCTTTCGCTGGCACGTTTTTCAATTTCAGCGATTACATGCGCCCATCGATCCGTCTGGCTGCGCTGATGGAGATCCCCACCATTTACGTGTTCACTCACGACTCAATTGGTCTGGGCGAAGACGGCCCCACGCACCAACCCATCGAACAATTGGCCGGTCTGCGAGCCATGCCGGATCTGATCGTCATGCGTCCCGCCGACGCCAACGAAGTCGTCGAAGCCTGGAGAGTCGTGATGCAGCTAAAGCACGAACCTGCCGCCATGGTCCTCACCCGTCAGGCGGTGCCGACATTTGATCGCACAAAATACGGCTCGGCCTCCGGTGTCGCCAAAGGCGGATACATCCTCGCCGACGCCGCCGACGGCAAACCAGAAGTCATCCTGATGGGCACCGGCAGCGAAGTATCACTCTGCGTCGCTGCCTACGAACAGCTCACAGCAGCCGGAGTAAAAGCGCGCGTGGTCAGCCTGCCGTGCTGGCAACTCTTCGACAAACAGGACGAATCTTATCGCAACCAGGTTTTGCCCCCGGCAGTGAAGGCGCGGGTCGCCGTCGAACAGGCTTCGATCTTCGGCTGGTCGCAATATGTTGGACCATGGGGAAAAATTATCGGCATGCGCCGCTTCGGTGCGTCAGCGCCCATCAAAGATTTGCAGAAAAAGTTTGGGTTCACGGCGGAAAATGTTGTCGCCGTGGCCCGCGAAGCTATCGCACAGGCAAAATAATGCCCGCAGCTTTCGCTTGGGACCATGTTTCAGTAGTGAAGGCTCAGTAGTGAAAGTTCAGTAGTGAAAAGAAGGAGTGAGACATGAATCCAACTGGAGTTCTGGAAACTGCCAAAGGCACCAATCCCCTCAAAGATCTTTTGAATTACGGTCAATCCGTATGGCTCGATTACATTCGTCGCGACCTCTTTACCAGTGGCGAGCTCAAGCGCCTGATCGACGAAGACGGCCTGCGCGGCATGACCTCGAACCCGGCAATTTTCGAGAAGGCCATCGCCGACAGCAATCTTTACGACGACATTCTTAAGTCTCTGCAATCGCAGCCCGATCTGACCCCCACCCAGAGATTTGAAATTCTCGCCATTCGCGACATCCAGGACGCCGCCGCCGCTCTGCGCCCTGTGTTCGACAGCTCAAAGGGCCGCGACGGCTACGTGAGTCTCGAAGTCTCTCCCTATCTTGCCGCGAACACCCAGGAAACCATCGAAGAAGCGCGTCGCTTGTGGAAAGCCGTGGACCGCAAGAATGTCATGATCAAAGTTCCCGGCACCACTGAAGGCATTCCCGCCTTCCAGCAATTGATCAGTGACGGCATCAATATTAATGTCACCCTGCTTTTCGCGCAGGATGTTTACGAGAAAGTTGCGGAAGCTTACATTACCGGCCTGGAAAAGTTCGCGGGGGACGGAGGCGATGTCAGCAAAATCGCCAGCGTGGCCAGCTTCTTCATCAGCCGCATTGACTCCGCAGTGGATGCCATCGTCGCAGCCCGCATCAAGACTTCCGATTCTGGAAAAGAAATCGAGCAACTGCAAAGCATTCAGGGCAAAGTCGCAATCGCCAACGGCAAACTTGCCTATCAAAGTTACCTCTCGATTTTTGGCACCGACCGCTGGAAGAAGCTTGCCGCCAAAGGTGCGCAGACGCAGCGCGTGCTCTGGGCCAGCACCAGCACCAAGAATCCTGCCTATCGCGACGTCATGTACGTGGAAGAACTCATCGGACAGGACACAGTCGATACCATTCCGCCCGCCACGCTTGACGCCTTTCGCGATCACGGCCGACCCCGCGCCAGCCTGATCGAAAACGTGGACGCCGCCAAACAAACCATGGCCACCGCCGCCAAACTCGGCATCTCCGTCAAAGACGTTACCGACAAGCTGACCGTTGAAGGCGTCAAATCGTTCTCCGATGCTTTCGGCAAGCTCCTGGCTGCCGTGGAAAAGAATTCCAAAGCGCAAGGGAATTCCAAGTGAGCCAACTCACCTACAAACTGCCGGATGCGTTGGCCGCTGCGGTGAAAACTAATCTCGCCGATTGGCAGGCCGGAGATAAATTAGCCCGCCTGTGGCGTCACGACGCTACGCTTTGGACCAACACCGACGAAGCCAGTTGGCTGGGATGGCTCGACATCACCGAGAATCAGATCGCTCATATCGACGACCTGAAAAAGCTAGCCGCAGACGTAAAATCCGCTGGCTTCACCGACATTCTTTTACTCGGCATGGGCGGTTCCAGCTTATGTCCCGAGGTTCTGGATAAAACTTTCGGCCACGTCGCTGGTTTTCCCCAGTTGCATGTGCTCGATTCCACCGATCCCGCGCAGGTCAAGGCTTTCGACAACCTGGTAAATCCGGCGAAAACTTTATTTATTGTTTCCAGCAAATCTGGTTCGACCCTTGAACCCAATATTTTCAAGCAATATTTCTTTACCCGCACCACGCAAGCCGTTGGTGCGGACAAAGCCGGAAGCCATTTCATCGCCGTCACCGATCCCGGATCGAAAATGGAGCAGGTCGCCAAGGCCGGAAACTTCCGCCACATTTTTTACGGCGTTCCCAGCATCGGCGGACGCTATTCGGCACTCTCGCACTTCGGCATGGTCCCCGCTGCGGCCATGGGTGTGGACGTCACCAAGTTTCTCGATCGCACGAAACAAATGGTGGACGCCTGCCACGGCGGCACGGTTGCCGAAAATCCCGGCGCCATGCTCGGCGTCATCCTTGGCACCGCGGCAAAAAGTGGACGCGATAAAGTCACCATCATCGCTTCGCCCGCCATTTCCGACGTCGGCGCATGGCTCGAACAACTCCTCGCCGAATCCACTGGCAAGCAAGGCCACGGCATCATCCCCGTGGATCGCGAAGCTCTTGGCGCACCCGAGGTTTACGGCAATGATCGTGTCTTCGCCTACCTCCGCCTGGAACCCGCGCCCGACGCCGATCAGGACGCCAAAGTTGCCGCCCTCGAAAAAGCTGGGCAGCCGGTTATCCGCATCGCCGTCGCCGACATTTACAACATTGGACAGGAATTTTTCCGTTGGGAAATTGCCACTGCGGTCGCCGGATCCATTATCGGCATCGACGCCTTCAATCAGCCCGATGTCGAAGCCAGCAAAATTGTCACGCGTGATCTCACTACGGCCTACGAAAAAACTGGTGCACTGCCTTCAGAATCGCCTGTCCTCGAAGACAAGGGCATCAAGCTATTTACCGACCCCAAAAATGCCGACGCCCTGGCCAAAGCCGCCGGAAGCAACAAAACTCTGGCCGGCTATCTTCGCGTCCATCTCAATCGTATCGGCGCCGGCGATTACTTCGCTCTGCTCGGCTTCATCCAGATGACTGCCGAACACGAAGCCAAGTTGCAGGCACTTCGCCATTCCGTACGCGACAAAAAGCATGCCGCCACCTGTCTCGGCTTCGGTCCGCGTTTTTTGCATTCCACCGGACAAGCCTATAAAGGTGGCCCGAACTCAGGCGTCTTTCTGCAAATCACCTGCGATGACGCCGTGGATTTGCCCGTGCCCGACCAGAAATACACTTTCGGCATCGTGAAAGCGGCCCAGGCCCGTGGCGATTTCCAGGTGCTGGCCGATCGCGGCCGCCGGGCATTGCGCGTCCATCTGGGCAAGGATTTGAATGCAGGTCTCGCCACGTTGGCAGCGGCATTCCGCGAGGCGCTAAGCTAGCACCGGGCCAACTCTGATTCTCGAGTGGATCTGATTTTGGGTGGAGCAGCGCTTTAGCGCTGCGTTAAGGAACGGTTTTTCTTGCCGCGCTTTAGCGCCGGGGAGTACCCTGTACCCCGCACTCGGGAATTTTCCACTGAGAACTATAAAAACGATTTAATATTGAAGAAGGAGCCAGTTATGCGGATAGGCATGGTCGGTCTGGGCAAGATGGGTGCGAACATGACGCTTCGCCTCATGCGCGGCGGTCACGAAGTGGTCGCCACGGATTTGAACCCCGACAACGTAAAGAAAATCGCCAGCGAAGGTGCCATTGCCTCGTCCTCCCTCGACGACTTTGTCAGCAAACTTGGCAAACCTCGCGTGGCCTGGCTCATGGTTCCCGCCGGGGATCCCACCGAAAAAACCGTGCAGGCGCTCGCGCAAAAGTTTCAGGCTGGCGACATCCTCATCGACGGTGGCAACTCCTACTTCAAAGATGACGTCCGCCGTTCCCAGCAACTCAAGGACAAAGGCATTCACTACGTGGACGTCGGCACCAGCGGCGGCGTCTGGGGCATCGACCGCGGCTACTGCATGATGATTGGCGGTCCCAAAGATACGGTGCAGTTGCTTGATCCCATTTTCAAAACTCTCGCTCCCGGTCTCGGCGACATTCCCCGCACCCCTGGCCGCGAAAAAATGTCCGGCACAGCCGAACAGGGCTACATGTACTGCGGCCCCTCGGGCGCTGGTCACTTCGTAAAGATGGTGCACAACGGCATCGAATACGGCATCATGCAGGCCTACGCCGAAGGCTTCGACATTTTCAAGAATGCCACCAGCAAGGAAGTTCCCGCAGAACATCGCTACGACTTGAATCTTCCGGACATCGCCGAAGTCTGGCGGCGCGGCAGCGTCATCAGTTCCTGGCTGCTCGATCTCACCGCCATGGCGCTGGCCGAGAATCCCACACTCTCCGAGTACACCGGTTTTGTTGAGGATTCCGGAGAAGGCCGCTGGACCATTCAGGCCGCCATCGATGAAGCCGTTCCGGTGGACGTTCTTTCCGCCGCGCTGTTCGTGCGTTTCCGTTCACGTCAGGAACATACCTTTGCCGAGAAAATGCTGTCCGCCATGCGGCAAAAATTTGGCGGTCACATTGAATTGTCCGCTAACAAGAAGCCCTAAGATTCGTCACTACCGTTTTAGAAATATTCAGAAAAAGGCCAGGAATTAATGTCACAAGCAGAAGTCACGCCCGCTACGCCGCGACGACCCGGAAAGCCCGCCGAGCCTTGTGTGATGGTGATCTTCGGGGCTGCCGGTGACCTGACCCAGCGCAAGCTCATCCCCTCGCTCTACAACCTGGCCAAAGCCGGATTGCTTCCGCCCGAGTTTGCCATCGTTGGGATGGCGCGTGGAGCCATGTCCACCGACGATTTCCGCAAGCGGGTCTCGGACGACATCCAGCATTACGCAGGCAAGGACGCCGACCCCAAGATTTGGGAATGGTTCTCGCAGCGCATTTATTACATGAAGGGCGAGTTCCAGGATAAGAACGTTTATCCCCAGTTGAAAGAACTTTTGGAACGGGTCAACAATGATCACCTGACCCACGGCAATTATTTTTTCTACCTGGCCACCGCTCCCAGTTTTTTTGGCGCCATCGTCGAGCAATTGTCCGCCGTCGGGCTCATGGAGGAAAAGAACAGCCACTGGCGGCGCGTAATTATCGAAAAGCCGTTCGGACACGACCTCGATTCTGCCCGCGCGCTGAATACACAATTGTTGAAAGTTGCGGATGAAAAGCAGATCTACCGTATTGATCACTACCTGGGCAAGGAAACCGTACAGAACATTCTGGCTTTCCGCTTCGCCAATGGAATCTTTGAGCCCATCTGGAACCGCCGCTACATCGATCACGTACAGATCTCCGTGGCAGAAACCGTGGGCGTCGAATCACGCGGCAGTTATTACGATCAGGCAGGTGCCCTGCGCGACATGGTGCCCAACCACATCATGCAGCTCATCAGCTTGACCGCCATGGAACCGCCGATTTCCTTCGGCGCCAACGCCGTGCGCGACGAGCAGGCCAAAATTCTTCACGCCATCCAGCCTTTCAGCTCCGAAGAAGTCTTGAGTGAAACCGTCCGCGGACAATATGGCGAAGGCAGCATCGCCGGCAAACCCGTGATCGGATATCGCGAAGAAAGCGACGTCCCCCCGGATTCCAGGACCGAAACATTCGTGGCCATGAAGCTCGCCATCGACAATTGGCGCTGGGCCGGCGTTCCCTTCTATCTTCGCACTGGCAAGGCTCTCTCCGCGCAGCACACCCACATTGTCATTCAATTTCGGCGGGCGCCGTTTGTTCTGTTCCGCGACACCCAGGTGGAAAACCTCATGCCCAACCAGCTGGTTCTGCACATCCAGCCACAGGAAGGTATCTCGCTGCGCTTTGCCGCCAAGGTTCCCGGCCCGGTCATGCAACTGGGTGCGGTGGACATGAACTTCAACTACTCCGACTATTTTGGCACCCAGGCCAGCACCGGCTACGAGCGCCTGCTGCACGATTGCATGATTGGCGATCAAACTCTTTTCCAGCGCGCCGATATGGTCGAAGCCGGCTGGTGCGTGGTCAGCCCGGTACTCGATGTATGGAAAGCGCTGCCACCACGCTATTTTCCGAATTATGCTGCCGGCTCCTGGGGTCCCAAAGATGCGGACGAACTGCTGGAACGTGACGGACGACACTGGAGGAATTTCGAGAAATGATTCTGGCAGGCGACATCGGCGGCACCAATGCACGGCTGGCGTTCTTCAACGTCCTCGATGGACGTTTCGACCTGGTGTCGGCTTCCATTTTTCCCAGCCGCGAGTATTCCGGGCTGGACAAGATCGTCACTGAATTTGTCAGCTCTTCCTCGGTTCATCCCGAAACCGCATGCTTCGGCGTGGCCGGCCCGGTTCGCGATGGCAAGGTGGAAACGTCCAATCTTCCCTGGATCGTCGAATCCACGCGTCTGGCCAGTGAACTAAACATCGAGAAGGCTCTCCTCATCAACGATCTAGAAGCCACGGCCTGGGGCATTGCCGCCTTGGACGCCAAAGATCTGGTGACTCTCAACCAGATCAAGGAACCTGCCATCGGAAATCAGGCCGTGATTGCCGCCGGCACCGGATTAGGCGAAGCCGGATTGTATTGGGATGGCAAGCAGCACCACATTTTTGCCTCCGAAGGCGGCCACACCGATTTTGCTCCGCGCAACGATCTGGAAGTAGAACTGTTTTGCCATCTGACCAAGCGCTTCGGCCACGTCAGCTTTGAACGCATCCTTTCCGGGCCGGGACTGATCAATGTGTACGAGTTCCTGCGCGATAGCAAACGTGGCACCGAACAAAAATGGCTGCGCGATGAAATGGCCCAGGAAGATCCTGCAGCCGCCATTTCGCGCGCAGGCATGGAAGGCAAGGACCCGCTAAGCGAGCAGGCTGTGGACATCTTCGTTTCCGTCTATGGCGCGGAGGCCGGCAATCTGGCGCTCAAGACCAAGTCGACCGGTGGGCTTTATGTGGCGGGTGGCATCGCACCGAAAATGCTGCCTAAGTTACAGACACCTCTGTTCATAAAAGCGTTCATGGAAAAGGGTCGCATGCAACATTTGATGGAAACCATTCCGGTTCACATCATCACCAACGATAAACTGGCTTTGCTCGGAGCTGCCCGCTGTGCGGTTACGCCCGCCTAGGAACCTACTATTAGCGCTCAACCTGAAATTCGTATTGTGAACACGCCGGCGGATTTGTTCCAGGACGCCGCCCAACAGTTCGTCACCTTGGCGAACCAGGCGATTGCGGCGCGGGGAAAATTCACCATTGCCCTCTCCGGCGGGTCCACGCCCAAAGGCCTGTTCGGTTTGCTGGCCAGTGGCGCAATCCCGTTCATCCCCTGGGACAAGATTTTCTTCTTCTGGGGCGACGAACGGCATGTGCCGCCCAACGATCCGGAAAGCAACTACCGGATGGCCAATGAAGCCATGCTGTCCAAAGTTCCGGTGCCTGCGGCAAATATCTTTCGTATTCGCGCCGAAGAACAAGACGCAGCCGTTGCCGCGCACGAATACGAACTGACGATCCAAGAGTTCTTCGCTCTCGAACCCGGCGAGTTCCCTCGCTTCGATTTAATTCATCTCGGTATTGGTCCCGACGGACACACCGCTTCTCTTTTCCCCGGCTCGACCGGTCTCGAAGAACAGTCGCGCCTGGTCATTGCCAACTGGGTCGAAAAATTCAAGACTTTCCGCATTACCTTCACCTACCCGGTGTTAAATCACGCGGCTTGCGTGACTTTCCTGGTCAGCGGTCCGGATAAGGCGCCCATTCTTCGTGAGATATTGGAAATCCCCGCCAGCAACTTCCCCTGCCAGCGGGTGCGCCCCACCGATGGCCAGCTCATCTGGCTGTTGGATCGAGCCGCGGCCGGTGCTTTATCTTCATCAACACCTAAGACTTTATAAAAGCGGCGATGCTGGTCTGTTTGTTTTCATAAACATATCTGTAAGTTATTGAAAACTGAATCAAGTGACGCCGTGAAAACTCTCTGGTCACTGGTGCCAGTCCCCCACAGAATGCACACAGGGCGGCCTGGAATGACTTATAGGCTCGATCAAGGCTTCAGGGCCAGCCAAGGTCCAGCTGGCATCTCGCCGTCGCTCAAATCGCCCCGTAGACGATTGTTATCTTTTAGCTATTCTCATTGCCATGCGCCAACATCCGTCGGGATGATTCACGTTGAAAGGATTGATAAATCGGGAATTGGCTAGAACACCGGCACCAGATTGTGCTTCTTCTGATACATCTTGCGGTCCACCGCGCGCAATACATCTTCGAAATCGCTGCCGGTGACATAAGGCGCGAGTCCCCAGGTAAAAGCCAGCTCGTAGGGTTTGTGGCTGTCCGAATTCCATTCCTTCACCGCCGAGATCAGACGCTGTATGGGGGAATCCGCTTTTTCTTCGTTGGTGTCCGGCATGACAATCAGGAATTCGTCGCCACCGTGGCGGAACACCATGTCACCCCCGCGAAAGATGTTCTTCAGTATCCGCGAAAAATCCGCCAGCACCTGGTTCCCTTCCTTGTTGCCGAACTTGGCGTTGATGGCCCGGAAGCCGTCGATGTCGATGGTCATGAAAGTGAGATCGCAGGCTAGGCGGTTGGCCCGGGCCACTTCTCGCGGAATCAGCTCGTTCAAGGCTCGCCGGTTTAACAATTGGGTCAACGGATCAATCAGAGAAAGACTCTCCAGGCGCTCATTCAGCACCAGTTCGCCAATCAAGGCGCGCCGGGTCGCGTTCAAAGCAACTTTCTGAGTCAGCAAATAGATATTAAAAAGCAGCACCAGGGAAATTAATCCGAAGAAAAGCTGCGGCAGGTAGGCATGCTCAACCCGAATCACGCGCTGCGCCCAAATAACGTTGGGGAGAAGCAGGGCCATCATGCCGGCCGTGAGGACCAATATCACTAGAACGCCAATGGACCAGAGCTGCAGATCGCGGCCGGAAATCTCCTGAATCTGTTTCTGGATCTCGTCTGCGCGTACCAGCATGGAAGGCTGTACGGCGCGATCGTCCCCGGACTCTGCCATCTCTCCTCCTTTCGCGAACACACGTCGAGCCACGAACACTAGCCCAGATAATTTCTACTGTAAAAGGGGGCACAAACGGGGAAAGAAATTACGGGGGGTGGTGACGTTGGTAATCACGAAAAGAAGCTCGAAAGTCACCGCAGAGAGGAATCGCTGAAGATCAGGCGCAGGTGTCGCGCCAGTCGCCGATTTCTCGCAAGCCTTCACTGCGAGTTTGCTCGAATAACCGGACCAGGTGGCGGGAATGCTCAAATTCGTGAATGTCGGCCCACACCTCGGCTCGCCAGGCTTCCTCGTGGACTGCCGATTCTCCACAGGTGGCACAACGGGTATGGAGTTTGCGCGCGACTTGCACCGGGATGGGAGCTGGAGGCAACTCAATGAAAATGCAGCGGACTTCCTGGATATCGTCGTTGTCGCCGATCACATGCTCGTAGCGCAACAGAAAACCGAAACCCAATTTTCGCGCTTCTTTTTCCGCGTCCGCGCGAGTATGAAAAGGCCCGTATTCCGCCCGCAGCTGTTCGGTCGAGTCGCATGCCATCCAGAAAAATTCCTTGTAAGCCATACCTGCCTCATCATCCCTGGGAAAAATGGAAACTATACACCAAGCCGTGCGCGAATGCCGGATCGCTGCCTACCCAACCGGATGAATCTTCGGGTCGCACTTCGGGTGGAGCAATTGAAATGCCGTAACCTCCGGTAATAATGCGGCTAAAGCCTTGTCGGGGTGGGAGTTTGCAATCAGGCAAGTCTTCTTTGAGCCGTCCACTGCAACCATTTGCAGCGTTTTCCCTTTTTCCGCCGGGGGGTTGCCTGAAAGGGGGCCTCGGGACGGTATCGACCTTACGTTTCTTGAGCGAATCCGGCCAGTGGAGTAACCTGCCAGTAACACTTGTCATCCTAAATGCTCCCGGCGGAGAGCGGGATACTGTTGCATACAGGAAAACGTTGCGAGCCTCGCAAAGAAGTCGAAGTTGCTGTGCGCATCTTTGGCACGGACAGCAACGGCAAAATTTTCTCCGAAAAGGCGACCACGGTGAACGTCAGCCGCCAGGGAGCTGAGTTGCGCGGAGTGCAATCCCCACTCAAGCTGGACGAAGCCATTGGTCTGACTTACGGCCTCAATAAAACTCGCTGCCGAGTGAAATGGGTCGGCGCCTCGGACACGCCTCGATCCGGCCATGTGGGCCTGTTGAACCTATCGCCCGAAAAACCGCTTTGGGACTTCCCTTTACCGGCCAACCGCATGGACGAATTCCGCCCGCAGATGCGGACGGACGCGGAGCGCCGTAAGTATCCGCGATTGAAATGCACCAGTTCGGTGGAGTTGCACCCGCTGCAGGGCGCCCCCATTTGGGGAAAAACTACGGACCTCGGTCAGGGAGGCTGCTACGTCGAAATGCCCATCCCTCTGCCAAAGGGAGAAAAACTGAAGATCGGCATCTGGATTGAGCAAACCAAGTTGTGGGTGCAAGGCACCGTGACCACCAGCACGCCGGGATTCGGCATCGGAGTCAAGTTCACGGAAATTGCGGACGCCGACCTCGAACGGCTCAAGCAATTTCTGAAAAGCATCACTCACGTTCAGACAAAATCGCCGGACCGGCGGCAGTAGGCCGCGCTACCGGCTGGCGTTGTCCTAACGCGACAAATTCCGTCCGCCATTTGACGCCACCATGACCGGCCACATAGAGCGCCAGTTCCAGGCGGCTCCATACTCCCAGCTTATCGAAAGTGGTGCGCAGATAATTCTTGATCACTTGTTCGCTGGTGCCGAGGTGCACGGCAATTTCGCGGTTCGTGAGACCTTCCCAGACCAGGACGGCCACTTGCACTTCTCTTTCGGTTAAGCGGTCGCGCGGAGGCATGATTCCATCTGCTCCTTCTGGAACATCGCAGTCGCCAGCTTTACCCGCTTGCGTCCATCCCGAATGCCGGCCCGTAGAAACAGCGTGCGCAAATGCTGCTTCACGGTGCGCGGACTGATTTTCAATTGACTGGCGATTTCTTTGTTGCTGCAACCTTGCACCAGCAGCTTTAGAACTTGCGCATCGCGTGGGGTGATTTTGATGTCGTTGAGATTGTTCATCGCGTCCTCACTGAATCACAAAGCAACTGATTCGCCAAAGATTCGCGCCACGCACAAAGGGACAAAGCCCTTTGTCTGCCGCACGATCAGACAATCCCCATGGGAAGCGGACGAGGTGAGATGGACAGTTGTGGGATTTGATTCCCGGAATGGGTTTTGAGAGCGACAGCGGTTTGGAGTCAACGCGCGCGCAACAGAAATAAAAACTTCATCGCAGCGCAGAAGCTCAACCCCACCCAAAATCAGGGTTTTTTCGAGCAACCCCTAACTGGAGAGTGCAGACATTTTCACACTCTTCTCGAGACGGCTGCATTACTCTGGTTTGGCCAGCATGGAGGCTGGGAGCAGCACATTCCAGATTTCATGCCTCTTCATTAAGCTTATGAAAGCAAATATGTTACGTGCTGCCGACCATCACCCGCAGGCGAAATAGCATCCTATCCCAAGCCCGTGGATCAGGCACTTTGGACGTGCCCTTTGGATAAGGAATTGCACTACAATAGGGCGATCTGGTATCACTGTCACCGCCCAGCGGGGGCCTGCCGTCTTGAAGCAACAACTCACTAGTCCGCCGCGCAAGCCCAAACTGGACGAAGGCTCGTTCCAGCAGTTGCTGTCGGCTGCGCACGTCATTCAGGAGCACAATGACCGCCTGTTGACGAATGATCCGCCGGCAGATTCCGCCGAGATTCTCGCCGAAATTGTAGAGACCCAAAAACTGGTGATGACCGGGCAATTGGATTTGCAGGGCGCAGCGTCGCTGATTGCGGCGCGCTTGCAGCGAATCACAAACTCCAGTGGGGCCGCGATCGGCATTTTGCAAAAAGACCAGTTAATTTATCTGGCCGGGGTGGGGAGCGCCGCGAGTGAAACGGGAGCGCAGGTGCTGCTCAATTCCAGTCTTTCCGCAGCCTGCCTGCAAACCGGACAAATCCTGCGTTGCTCGAACCTCGCCACCGGGCCACAGCGGCCTTCGGAACCCAGGCGCGACAATACCGTGCGCTCGCTGATTGTGGTGCCCATCCACCGCGACGGAAAAGTTGCCGGGGTGGTGGAACTGCGATTTTCAGAAATTGACGCCTTCACCGAAGACGATGTGCGCACCTGCGAATTGATGGCGGCGCTGTTGACCGACACGCTGACTCGCGCCGACGAGTTGGATGAACAGGAATCGCTGGCCGCGCAGCGAGCGGAGATGCTGCAAGTCCTCGAAAAAATCAAGCCGCAACTGGAACGCCTGGTGGGCGAGCCCATCGCAAATCTTAGCGACGTGGTGTTTCCCGGCGGGACGGCGGCGACAAAAGCACCGGTAAAGAAAAACGCAGGAGTGCCTCCAGCAGCATCGAGCAAAGCTGCGATGCCCGCTGCGACGCCTTCTGCGCCACCCACCACTTTGGGGAAAATCTGCCGCGGCTGTGGGAAAGAATTTACCGGGGACGAAGCGTTCTGCGGCAACTGCGGTATGACCCGGACCAAGCCGGGCGGGGACAACAGTCATCTGCAGAGCAAGTGGGCTTCGCTGTGGTACATGCAGCAGGCGGCGGGACAAGCCGAGGTCAGGCGCGATGACCGTCCGTCGCCGGCGAGTACAACGCGCGATAAAGAGAAACCGGTGCGCGAAGCGCCGGTGCAAAATAAAATGCCGGTGGCGAGTCCGCTACCGTCAGTGCCGACAAGTCCATTATCGTTAGGATCTTTTGCGCCAATTGCACCGCAGGAAAAGGTGAGTCCGCCGGCGCCGATAACTCCGAGAAAAGCGCCCCTACCGCAGCCTGCAGTGCCGCCACCGGTTGCGTCGCCGTGGTGGCGAAAGAAAATTTGCGCCGCGCTTTCCGGTTTCGCTGGAAGACATCGTCGCTCAATTCGCCGCCGAAAACGAAACTGATTTAATTCCCAAAGCGCAGTCGCAGACGAAAGCCTGGCCAGTTGAAGAAACTCCACTCATCGATCCTGATCCGGTGATTGATGATGCGGACGTTTCCGACTCAGTCGTTTCTGATTCAGTCGTTTCTGACCCGGTCGTGGCCGAACCCATAGTTACTCAGCCGATCGTTCATCAACCCGTCGTTCATCCCCCCGTCATTCGTCAGCCCATGATGAATCGGCCCATCGTTCATCAGCCCATGGTGAAAGCGAGTCCGTTGCCTGCCGAGGCGCCAGTCACCGGCGCGGTGGTCCCGCACGAGGAAGAAGATGCAGAAATCGACTGGAAGCTGAGCCCGTCAACAGAAATTGAATCCGACTTGGAGACTGAGCCAGAGCTGGAGCCTGAACTGGAAACCGAAGTTCCTGTCTATGAGGAAGCTTCGCTGGTGATCCGGAACCCGCTCGGCGGGGACGAGGCCGGGGAACAGGCATCGTCCGCTCTAGTGAAGACTTCGCCGTGGACATCGGCAGCGAATGCGCGGCAGTGGCTGGAGTCGCTGGGAGGGCAGAGTCCCACCAAGCTTTGGATCGGCGAACAATGGCGCCGTCATCGGTCCAGTATTTATCTCGGCGCGGCCGGCCTGATTTTTGTGGCGGCACTGGTCAGCCTGTTCACGCAGCCTGCGCCCGCTGTGCGCAAGAATCCCGCGGAGCCGCAGCTGACCGCGTTCGAAAGGCTCATGGTGAATTTGGGTTTGGCGGAGGCGCCACCTGTCCCGGTTTATCTTGGCAATCCCGACCGGCAGGTCTGGGTGGATCTGCATACCGCGCTTTATTATTGTCCGGGCGCCGATCTTTATGGCAAGACTGCGGGCGGAAGGTACGAAACCCAGCGTAGCGCGCAACTCGATCAGTTCGAGCCAGCCTCGCGTAGAGCCTGCGACTAGCTGGTCCGCAAAGCGCGAACCGCCGAGTTCGCTGAGGACGCCGAGAAAAGCCAATCACAGATTGTTTCTGTTAGAGGGAAAACATCCTGAGCAAGAAAAAGACCTCCACTTTCGTGGAGGTCTTTCCAATTTAATCACCAACATTTCTGATATTGATTCCGCTCAGCCTTCGCCGATGTGGCGATCATGGACGGCGGCGGGATCAAGATCAAGAATGCTGCGTTCCCACTTCTCCAAAGCACTAGGCGCTAGCCGGGACTTGGTGCCTGCGGGCTTCGTACCAGAGGGCAAGTTCGACCCGGTTCCAGAGCCCGAGCTTGTCATAGATGGCTCTGAGGTAATTTTTGACGACGTGCTCTGTGGTTCCGATTGCGTCTGCGACTTCGCGGTTTTTGAGTCCCTGGGCGACGAGTTCAATGACTTGCTGTTCTCGCTCGCTGGGGCCTCGTTTTCCGTAGCGTTCGCCTCTGAACATAACTGCCTCCGATATAAAAGTGTTGCCAGTTTTACCCGCTTAACTCCGTTCTGGATGCCAAAGCGCAAAAAAAGGCGGTTGAAATGTGCTTTGACCGTGCGTCGCGCGATGTTGAGCTGTTTGCCGATTTCTTCGTTATCACAACCCTGTAGCAGAAGCTCGGCAATTTGCTCTTCACGCGGTGCCAGCCGGACCAAATCTTCCTTCATGCGATTCCCCCATACAGATTCAACGCCAACCAATCAATCGCAATGCCCACCAGGCGGGCAAATCTTTATTGATCAAAACAGGCTAACCGAAGACTCCTTTGGAGAGTCTTGCACCTAGCAAAGGAAATACTGATTCTTGGTAGTTCTCCCGAAATTCATAGCACCCTAACTGCCAAGTCCGATCAATTTGCACAGCTTTTTATCAAAATAAGATTTCCACAACCGCGAAAATCGCATATTCCATCCCCTAAATACCTTAGATAGAGCTCTTTTTTCACGGTATGGCTCCTGTAAGGAGTTTCACCTAGGGGATTCGATGTGCAACAAAATAATGGAAAATAGGCGGGTCTAGTGCACTGTATTCCAAATTCTGGAGGACATGCTGGGGAGAACAAGACAATTTTTGTGCCGACTTTGACCTTGAGGTGCCGAATTTTCGGCAGACGTTTTTTTTGACCGTCGAAGCCTAACTTTCGCGGTTCGACCCACGGCCTAGACCGAACATGCTAAGTCAAAATTGCTTTTACTGAACCGAGGCTTGGAACTTATTACACTTTTTGACTATTTATTGCAGAATCTTTACAGACCCAAAAGTATTAAGCAGTCGTAGCGGAAATGACAGCGCAATTCCTGAAGATGCTTTAAACTGGCCGCGGCCTCGTGTGAATATGAAATTGTCGGTTGTCATGCCGGTTTATAACGAACGCGAAACCCTGCGAGCGGTGGTGGAGCGTGTTCTAGCTGTGCCTCTAGAGCTGGAACTGATCTGCGTGGATGACGGTTCGCGCGATGGCTCGCGAGAAATCCTGGCCGAATTGCAATCGCAATATCCGCAATTGCGGATTTTTCTGCAACCTAAGAACATGGGCAAGGGGGCAGCCTTGCGCCGCGGCATCCAGGAAGCCACGGGAGACTTCGTCATTATTCAGGATGCGGATCTGGAATATGATCCGGACGATTATGCGACTCTTCTTAGTCCTCTCGTGCAAGGCAAAGCCGATGTCGTTTATGGCTCACGCTTCCTGGGAAGTGGGCCGCATCGCGTGCTTTATTTTTGGCACTCCGTGGGCAACTGGTTGCTGACTCTGCTTTCCAACTGCCTCACCAATATTAACCTCAGCGATATGGAGACCTGCTACAAGGTTTTCCGGCGGGAGATTATTCAGTCCATTCCGATTGAAGAAAACCGCTTTGGGTTCGAGCCCGAGATCACGGTAAAAATCGCCAAACGGCATTTGCGGATTTACGAAGTCGGCATCAGCTACTGGGGCCGCACTTACGAAGAAGGAAAAAAGATCGGCTGGAAAGATGGCGTGCGGGCGTTGTGGTGTTTGCTGAAATATTCCATCAAGGAGCCCGTGGTTGTCATGCAAACCTCGCAGACACACGAGCCGAGTTTACAAACTTCGCACGAAGAAACTTCCCGCGCAGGTCATTAGCGCTGCTTAGCGCGCCCGTTCGCGTTGCCGCCCACCATCACGTTGTTCGGAGGGGGCGCTTTGTAGGCAAAGTTCATGGGTTGATTGCCGGCATGGTTGGCTCCGGCGATTTTTGCGGGCGGAGTTTTGGGAGCAGGTTTTGGGTTGTGAACGGTTGCCTGCTGATGTTCGATCGTATGTAATTGGGCGTCCGTACTTTTCGCATTGGCTCCAGCCGGGACGGCAATATTTCCACCCCTGTGTGGGGTGGCGTCGGCAGAATGGTGCACGGGAGTGCCCTTAAAAACCGGCCGAATGGCGGTGCTGTGATGCGGCTTCAGAGTGGGATCGGCATTGTTCTGAGCCACGGACAACGATCGTAAAGAAACGACAACGATAAGGGTAACGATCGACAAATAGAAATTTTTCATGAGCAAACTGCCTCCCGGCAATACATGTGCCGTACAGCCACAACCCTGTAAATGAGCACGTCCCCTGCCATATTGTACCTTGGAACCGCTGAGGGCGGCCCCGCTGGATGGGGCTTCCAACTATATCTAACCCGCTGGGACGGAATAAGTTAGCAAACATTCGTCTTTATTTTTGGGCCAAACTACCGGAAAAGCTGGTTTCCCGTAGATGCAAGGTTTGTATCCTTGTTCCCACCCTCAAGCATAGGTGCCGAGTTTGCGATAATCAAAACGGGGCGGCGGGAATCTGTTTTAGGAGAGATCGAGGAAGATGGCTGGTTTATACGTGCTGGGTGCGCGACAGCGAAAATTGCTGGTAAAGAGCGAGGAGGAGTGGAATCTATACGAGTCCGCTCTGATTCTTCGGATCGATACTGAAACCGGCGAAGTGCGCAACTGCGTGGAATATAAGAGTCCCGACGAAGCACGAGCCAACGAGAATTCCTCCAATGTGTTCAAGGCCGGCACGCTCATCGGCAGTACGCTTTACGCCTGCACTTCGACGGAAGTGCTGATTTTCCAGTTGCCGGAATTCAAGCAAATTGGTTATGTATCGCTGCCGTGTTTC
Organism: Terriglobia bacterium; assembly: GCA_963723765.1. GTDB lineage: Bacteria > Acidobacteriota > Terriglobia > Terriglobales > Acidobacteriaceae > DATBAX01. The sequence continues at coordinate 373,264 of CAVRSD010000005.1, forward strand.
AACGATGTGCATCACGTCACGCCTGCCGCGGATGGGAATTTGTTGGCTGCAAGCACGGGATTGGACATGGTGGTCAAGTTCACCCCCGAAGGGAAAGTGCTGGAACAGTGGAACGTATTGGGCGAAGATCCCTGGGCGCGATTCTCTCGCGAAACTGATTATCGCAAGGTGGAAAGCACCAAGCCGCATAAATCACATCCCAACTTTGTTTTTGAACTGGATGGCGAAGTCTGGGTAACTCGCTTTCGTCAGCGAGATGCGATTGCATTGAGTGGATCAGGCAAGCGAATCGACATTGCCGTGCAAACTCCGCATGATGGATTGGTGCATGGCGAACATATCTATTTCACCATCGTGGATGGAAGAGTAGTGATTGCCAACCGCCGTACTTTGAAGGTGGACGAAGTCATTGACTTAAAACCCATCGATGGCCAGAAATCCCTGCTGGGTTGGTGCCGTGGATTGCTGCCGGTGGATGAACGGAAAATCTGGGTGGGTTTTACGCGCGTCCGAAAAACCAACTTGCAGGAAAATGTACTCTGGGTGAAACACATTTTTCGTGAGGGGATGACCGTCAAGCCAACGCATATCTCGCTCTACGATATTGCCGGCAAGCAATGCCTGCAAGAATTTGATCTGGAACCCCATGGCATGAACATCGTTTTCAGCATTTTTCCGGCTGTCGATTGAGGATCACCATGAGCCGTTATTACGCGCGGGATGTCAAATACTGGCAATGACGATTCTGCGATAGATTCTCTCGGTTGAGGATTGGCAGCTGGCGTGATCAGGCCCCACTAGCTATCCGGGTTGTTGTGAAATTGCGATTTTTCGACAGTTACAAAGTAAACCAGGGCGAAAAACGAAAGCGCCCCAGACCGTTTAGTCATGGGACGCTCGCCGAACAACCCTCCCCCGAAGTCTGCTCACCACTACCTTACGGATTCGCTCGCGACATTAGAATGGCACTAACGTGCGGAAGGAATTGTTGGTGAAATTGCGATTTTTCAACAGTTACCGCGATGTGAATACCACGGTGAGGGCGCTACTGGCAAAAACGAGGAGCGCGATTACTCCGAGGAGTTCAGGGGCCCTGAAGAACCTATCTTTCCCGAACGTTTCTTCATATCTCCGGCGAAGCTCGCCCTCTCCGATGCCTAAAAACAACACCCACCTGAAATGAACTCCTTGGGCGTGATGGACACTGTATGCCAAATACGTCAGAGCGCTCCCACTCCACGACATGAGAACAAATGCAAGAACTATTCCAAGAGAACAAAAAGGGTGAAGGCGCGCCAGTCTCCAGACTGCCTCTGTCGCTTTTGGCTGAACCTTGTTCATCCACAAATACCAACCGGCAAGTAGGATGATTGAGAGGAAGAATCCAAGAGCTCGGCGAGGGGCACTAACGAGTGCTCCATCATTTCGAGCGCTGTGTGGATACCACGACCAGAATGTCATTCGATTGGCTTGTGCCACGGTGTCCCTTTGAATTGCTAGTAGGGTGATTATGCGCTCAACGGAGATTTTCACAAACGGTTGTTGTGAACAGGCAATTACACCAACAACCCGATCGCTCCTCACCCGTGAGACAATTCCGCCTTCCCCCGAACCCCTGGTAATAAGTTCACACTGCTCCCACGAAATTTGCCCAGGATTGCTGAATATATGGGGCATTTTGCCCTGTGTGTTTGGTTACCACGGGACGCTAATCTGGGGAAAATGTCTTGGGACGGGATGTGGAAAACAATTGCACACTTCGCTCTGTTGAACGGGTGGCCCGGCTGGAGATCCAAAACCCCCTTTGTTTACATTCATTTAACAATCACTAGATCATCCGCAGACGGTATGCTAATTGCTATTCATATGGGGTTATGGGATTTCAGTTACGGTTCCGGCTGTCTTTGATCTTTAATCCTGGCGTAGTAACCTTAATGGGGAAGGCAGAACGCCGTTTCCTCAATTGCCGCAAGCCAGGGTCTGGGATCCAGCCTGAAAGATTTTCCAGCAGCAAGCAGTTCACTTTAAATCCGCGTCACTGACCGGGAGGTCCAACGTTTTGACGACTACAGCAAGCCATCTTATTGCCGCCCACGGCGGCGAACTTATTGATCTGATCGCGCAACCGGAACGCATTGCCGAACTGAAAACCCAGTCTCGCGAGTTTCCTTCGTGGGACCTGACGGGCCGCCAACTGTGCGACCTCGAACTTCTTCTCAACGGCGGGTTTTCTCCGCTGCGCGGCTTCATGACCAAAGCCGATTATGAAGGCGTTTGTAGAAACATGAAGCTGGCGAGCGGCGTTCTTTGGCCGATGCCGATCACGCTCGATGTCACTGAAGCATTTGCCCAGACATTAAAACCGGGCAGCAGCAAAGTCGCGCTGCGTGATCCTGAAGGCGTGATGCTGGGAGTGCTGCACGTCGAGGAAGTCTGGCAGGCAGACCGTGACGCGGAAGCGAAAGCCGTATTCGGCACCACCAGCAAAGTTCATCCCGGCGTCAACTATCTGCTCAATATTGGGAATCCCTGGTACGTGGGCGGACGGATTGAAGGCACGCAACTGCCTTCGCACTACGATTTCAAGAATCTCCGCTTGACTCCCGCGGAGCAGCGCGCCGAGTTTGCCCGTTTGGGATGGCGCAAAGTCGTCGCCTTCCAAACTCGCAATCCCATGCACCGCGCGCACGTGGAACTTACCTTCCGCGCCGCAAAACTGGTGGAGGCCAATCTTCTGATTCAGCCCTCGGTCGGCATGACCAAGCCGGGAGACGTGGACTACTTCACGCGTGTCCGTTGCTATCAGTTGTTGCTATCGAAATATCCGGCGGGAACGGCGAAGCTTGGATTACTACCACTGGCAATGCGCATGGGCGGACCTCGCGAGGCCATTTGGCATGCCCTGATTCGCAAGAACTACGGCGTCACTCACTTCATTGTGGGCCGCGACCACGCGGGACCGGGCAAGGATTCAGACGGCAAACCGTTTTACGGCCCGTACGAAGCTCAGGAAGTATTCAAGAAACACGAAGCCGATATCGGCGTCATCATGGTTCCTTTCAGCATGATGGTGTACCTGGAAGAACAGGACCAGTACGTGCCCGACAATGAAGTGCCGAAGGACGCTCGTGTCCTGAATCTTTCCGGCACCGACTTGCGCGACCGTCTAAACGAAGGACGCGAAATTCCCAACTGGTTCACCTATCCCGAAGTCGTGAAGGAACTGCGCCGCAGCTTTCCGCCACGGCATAAACAAGGCGTCACGATTTTCTTTACCGGACTTTCCGGTTCCGGAAAATCGACGATTGCCAACGTCCTGATCACGAAGTTTTTGGAAGTGGGCGGACGTCCGGTCACTTTGCTCGACGGCGACCTGGTACGTAAGAATCTTTCGTCGGAGCTGGGATTCTCCAAGGAACACCGGGACATCAACATCCGGCGCATTGGTTATGTGGCCTCGGAGATCACGAAGAATGGCGGGATTGCGATTTGCGCCCCCATTGCTCCCTACGATGCAACCCGCAAGCATGTGCGGCAGACCATCGAGCCGCACGGCGGATTCATTCTGGTCCACATTGCTACGACGGTAGAAACCTGCGAACAAAGAGATCGCAAGGGACTATACGCCAAGGCGCGGGCCGGCATCCTAAAGGAGTTTACCGGGATCTCGGACCCGTATGAAGTTCCGACGGATGCTGATGTGGTCATCGATACGGGCGAATTAAGCGCCGAGGAAGCGGCTCAGGAAATCATTTTGCACCTGGAGCAGCAGGGATTCATCGGCGTGAATGGAGAACCGGCCGGCACCAGAGCGTAGAGGGAAAGCGGTTTCCTTGAAGTCTGGTGGAAAGTCTGGTCTTGGACAAACATGGAACTGGTAACTCTCAAAATCGTCATAGGACTTGTTGTCGGGATTCTGATCGGCATGACCGGATTGGGGGGCGGCGTTTTATTGCTGCCGCTCCTCATTTTCGTTCTGCGGGTGCCCCCGATTATGGCGGTGGGATCGGACGCAGTTTTTAATTTCGTCACCAAGATTGGCTCCAGTTGGGTGCACCTGAGCCAGGGGACAGTGCGCCGCAAAGTTGTCATGGCCCTGTCGGCGGGGAGTATTCCGGGATCGATTCTCGGAGTCACGTTGCTGACTCACCTGCGCAATGTCTATGGCGCCGGAGTAAATGATTTCATCAAGACAGCAGTCGGAATCTTACTGATTTGCATTCCGATTCTTCTGTTATTGCAGCGGAGAATCGAAGATCGCGTTGCCAGCCGGGCACCGACAGCCAAGTCTTTCGCGGCCATGATCGTGATCGGGCTGGTTGGCGGTTTTCTGGTGGGAATGACAAGCGTGGGATCCGGCAGCATCATCATGATGCTTCTGCTTCTGTTTTACAGCTACACGCCCAGAGTCATGGTGGGAACGGACATCGTACATGCCGTGATCCTGACCGGAGTTACCAGCGTGCTGCATTATCGTCTGGGAAACGTTGACCCGCGACTGGTAGGTTGTTTATTGATCGGATCGATTCCTGGAGGAATTCTGGGATCGTATTTGAGCACCCGCTTTCCAGTGATTTGGCTGCGACGAATTCTGTGTGCGGTGCTGCTGGCTACTGGCGCAAGGATGCTGTGGGCATAATCATTTCAATCTGACTCAGATTTATATTTATTTGGAGAATCAGTAACTCGTAAAATCATGGGCTCTCATTCAAATTCGGAAACGCTGCAACGAATCCAAAGCGCGCTGGAAGCTGCCCGCACTGTGCTGGCCGGCTTTACCGCCGGCGAGGTCGAAGCGAAATACAAAGCGGGCGACGATCCGGTGACGGCTGCTGATCATGCCGTCGATGCGGTACTGCGCAAGAATCTTCTGCGCGATGGCGAGGGTTGGCTTTCGGAAGAGACGGTCGACGATCCATCGCGTCTGGAAAAAAGCCGGGTGTGGGTGGTTGATCCGCTGGATGGGACCCGCGAATTCGTGCAGGGGATTCCGGAATTCTGTGTTTCGATCGCCATGGTGGAAAACGGCATCCCCGTAGCTGGTGGCATTTGCAATCCGGCAACGCAGGAAACCTTCATTGGCTCACTCGACACTGGGGTGACCTACAACGGTAAACCGGCCTCGCCCAGTCAGCGCACCAAGCTGGAAGGTGCACTGGTATTGGCCAGCCGCAGCGAAATGAAACGCGGCGAATGGGAAGCGTTCAAAGACACCTCGCTGAACGTCAAAGCCATGGGTTCCGTGGCCTACAAGCTGGCCTTGGTCTCGGCCGGACTGGCAGACGTGACTTTTACTCTGACCCCCAAGAACGAGTGGGATGTGGCTGCCGGGGCTGCGCTGGTAATGAGTGCGGGAGGCTACATTCAGACTCTGGAAAATACGCCCCTGCGGTGCAACCGCAAAGATCCTCTGCTCTCGGGATTGATCGGGTGCGGGCCGCACCTGCGCGACGAACTGGTTTCGCTACTAAGCGATCATCTTCAACCCGCCACTCGCCGCTAACGAAGATTTACACTTGCCATGGAGCGTACCCCCCCGCTAATTGCGCAGGTAGTGGAATGGAGTCCGAGATCGTTTACCTGATGTATCACGAGTTGGAAATACCCGGCCGGCCACTGTGCCAGACGGAGGCAGGATACGTGCGTTACATTCTGGCTGCCGCCGATTTTCGCACTCAAATGCAGTCGCTGAAAGACGCGGGTTGGCAGGGAATAAGTGTGAGTGAGGCGCTAACGTTTCCAGCCGGGCCCAGCGTAACCATCACCTTCGATGACGGCTGCGAAACTGATTTATTGGTGGCGGCGCCGATCCTGAAAGAATTCGGTTTCGGGGCGACGTTCTATATCACGTCGGGCTTTCTGGAAACGCGCGGGTACTTGTCGGCCCAGCAACTGCGCGAACTTGGAAACATGGGTTTCGAGATTGGCAGTCACTCCGTGACTCATCCCTATCTACCAGACCTCGACAATGCCCGATTGCATGAGGAGATTGCCGGCGCCAAAGTGCGACTGGAACAGATTCTGGGACGACCGGTCGAACATTTTTCCTGTCCGGGGGGACGTTACGATCAGCGCGCGAAGGATATTGCCCGGGAAGCCGGATACCGTAGCTTCACTACCAGCCGCATCCATGCGAATTCAAAATCCACGGACCCTTTTGAACTGGGCCGTGTGGCCATGATGCGTGGAACCCAGCTCAGCGCATTTGAAGCATTGTGCCGCGGAAATGGACTGTGGCAGCTTAACCTTCGTGACCGTGTACGCCACGGGGCTAAGAGACTGCTGGGCAATTCGGTTTACGATCGAGTCCGGGCAACGGCTCTCCGCGATGGCAAGACATAAGAATCGCGAAAAACGTTAGGAGTTTAGTTGGATAAGCAAGAAACCGTCGTCATCAATCCCGAGAGTGCGGTAGTGGCGACGACTCCGCTCGCTCCATCTCCGGCGAAGCCGACGGGTTCGTTGGCCGGAAATCTGGCGGTGAGAGCAATCACCGACTGGGGCGCCCAGATCGTATCGTGGACTTCCCTGCTGGTCGTGGTCAGAGTACTCGCGCCCGCTGATTTTGGATTGGTGGCGATGGCCGGCGCTTTTTATTCGTATCTGCGCCTGGCCGGTGAGTTCGGCATCCCGGTCACGATCATGACCCTGCAGGACTTGACCGAGGATGAAATTGCGCAACTGCACACGGTGGCGTGCTTTCTCGGAGTGGGAGCCTTCCTGGTGGCGTGTGCGTGCGCGCGCCCGGTGGCGATGTTCTTCAAGACTCCGCGACTGGCGCCCGTGGTGGCTGTCAGTTGTCTGGCGCTGATTCCTCTGGCGCTACGCAGCGTGCCTGAAGGCGTGATGAGCAAGGAATTGCGGTTCAAACCGCTTTCCTGGTTCAATGCGATTCGTGACATTGTTGCCGCCCTTACCACTGTGACGCTGGCGCTCCTGGGCTATGGATATTGGTCCCTGGTCGCGGGAAATTTGATATCCATTACGCTGCGCAGCGGATTGATTCTGGCGGCCTGCCGTCAGCGATTTGCCTGGCCAAGCTTTGCCGCGGTGAAGCGTCCACTGCTTTTTAGCTGGCATGTGCTGGTTTCTGTTTTTGCCTGGTCCAGTTACAACACTCTGGACAACGTCACCGTAGGACGAACGCTCGGCCCGTCTCCGTTGGGTTTTTACGGCATGGCCTGGACACTGGCCAATATGCCGTTGGAAAAAGTGGTTTCGCTGGTCACCACCATCATTCCCAGCTATCTGGCAAAGGTGCAGAAAGAGCCCGCCGCTCTTCGGCGCTATCTGCATACCTTGACGGAAGCATTGGCTCTGGCAACTTTCCCCGCCACCATTGGCGTGGCCTTGGTCGCCCGCGATTTGATTCCCTTTGCGCTGGGACGCAGGTGGGAGAGCATGATCGTTCCACTTGAAGTACTTTGCCTGTACACAGCTTTCCGGTCCATTGAAGCGCTTTTGCCCAAGCTACTCACCGCTGTCGGAAATGCCCGCTTTGTGATGTGGGTGGAATTGTCAGCCCTGGTCATCATGCCGATATCGTTTTACACGGGCAGTCACTGGGGTATCCAAGGGGTCGCAATTGCCTGGCTGGCCTATCCCTTGGCGACGGCCCCGCTTTACTGGAAGACACTCAAAACCATTCAGATGAGCGCGGGAGAATATTTTAGCGCGGTACGTCCAGGACTGGACGGGGCGATTGCTATGGCGATCGCAGTGGGCTTGTTGAAGTGGAAACTCCCGATGGGTGAGTCCCTCTTGTTACGGCTTATCCTTGAGATAACCACCGGGGCGATTGTCTATGTTGGAACGGTGTTTCTACTTCATCGTGAACGTGCCATGAGTTTCTTGCAGGTTGCGAAGAGATTGCGGAAATCGAAAGTCAGCTAGCGATTCAGATTCAGAATTTGATTTTCATGAAGGATTTCGATGTCATTGGCAACGTTGGAACCTGACACCGGCCTGGAGATAATGGAATCACGCGGAAAGACAGAGACAGAGATGAATTTCAAGATCCTGCATGAGTTTCCGAGCGCTGATGTGGAGAGCGCGTGGCGTGATTGTTTAGGCCGCGTGGAATTCCCGTCGCATTACGACACACCGGAATATTTTCTGGAACCTTACTTCACTTCACGCCGGCCCTTTGCGGTCTTGGCCCTTGAAGGCGATGTGGTTACGGGAGTTCTGACTGGCTTACACGAAGGAAACCATGTGCATTGCGGACTGCCGTCTCGTCCGCAGATTTGCATTGATCCAACCAAGGATTCTGCTGCCACGCAGCGTGCGTTGATGCAAGGGTTATTAAGCGAAGCCGGCAAGGCTGAGCTGATCGCAGTATTCACCTGGCCTTCGCTCGAACTTCCGGTTTTTGCGGATGCCGGCTTCCGGCGGCGTGAACTCCCCGGAAATGTCGTGCTCGATTTGAGTCTGGGAGCAGACGCAGTATTCAAGCAGTTTTCGAAAGACCGCCGGAGAAATATTCGCTTCGCCGAGAAAAACAGCATCGAAGTGCAAATGGCGACCACTTCGCAGGACATTGCCGAAGCTTACGAGGTGTACAAAGCCTGGCGACAAACAGAACGGAAAGAACTCCGCGGCACTGCGTTTACTTTCGAAGTTTTTAAGCGAGCTGCTGAACTCACGAATAACCGGCGGTTGTTTCTCGCGCGGCTTTCGGGAAAAGTGGTTGCCATTAATATTTTCCGCTTTTGTCCGGGTGGGCTATACGAATCCGCCGCCAACAGTTCGCTCGAAGAATTCATGCACTTGAAGCCGAACGAGCTGTTGCAGTGGAGAGGGATCGAATGGGCCTGCAGCCAGGGACTTCGCCGTCATTCTCTCGGCGGATCGCATCAATTCCTGGTTCGGTTCGGGGGAACAATCGTACCCGTAGTCCGCTACAGGCTCGACCGTTCATGGCTGCGGAAACACGATGTCCGCGACGCGGCGCGAGATATCGGCCGCGAAAGTCTGCGGAAGTTGCCTCCCGCAATGGAGAAGAAAGTGCGGGGATGGTTCGGCGCAGACTAGGGATTCATGCGAAATGCTCCGATTTTCGCGAGATTTTAACAACTTTGACCGCTCGGAGTGCAGTAGAATTTAATTTTGAAGGGCCTGCAGATCGATTGGGCTCCGGGGAGTTTTTTATGAAGAAGTTATGGCAAGCAGGTTTGCTGAGCGCTGCAATTTCAGTAGCGCTGGTCGCCGGCGCAACCGCGCAGCAGGTGTACGCCACCAATGAAGGCGGAACGCAGCTTGATTTGGTCACTCTGCCGAAAGGCACAATCACGAACCTCTTCACTACGCCTGGGAAGCCGGACAGCATTCTGCTCAATCCTCAAGGGCAGATCATTTACTCCATGTCACCCCAGGGAACGGTGGCGATATTCGATCCCACGACAGGGGCAAACACGATCCTGCTCAGTGGACTCAAGAGTCCACGCGACCTCATATTCGATCCTGGCAGCACCACCAGCATGTTGATCTCCGAGTATTCCACCGGCACGATCATCCGCTATAACTTTGTGACCGGCACTTACGCTGTCCTGGCCAAGAAACTGGGTAGTGTGGATGGACTAGCTTACGATCCCCAGGGAGATTTGTTCGCGGTCGCGGCCCACAACACAGTCGTGCAGCTTGATCCCAACACCGGAGCCGTTCTAAAGACACTGGTTCTGGAAACCCATTACAAAGTGAATGGCGGCGATGGCATGGTGTATGACCCCTACTCGCAGCAGCTATGGGTAAGCCATGATGGCGCCGATCCAACAACCGGGGCGAAGGAGAGCGGGTTTTTCGAAATTCCCACGGATCTTTCGGGCTTTACTCTGTTTCAGGATGGAACGTTGCTGAACAAATCAATCGCGATTCCAGTTCCAGATGGAATCGTATCGGACAGCAAAGGAAACCTTTACATCGGAGCGGGACTGCACCGATTGGTGGTGTACAACATCCCGACCGACACAGTAACCCTGAACCCTGTAGTGCCGGGTATCGACTCCCTGGTTTTGGTTCCGGGCACGTTCTAGTTTTTTGATTTTGAAGTACAAAACTCAGCAATCCATCCTACATCCTTCACTCGGGTACCATGCTTGCATACCCGGATGGGGGATTTTTCATCTCTTGCATTTGCAAAAAGACATCGCGGTGCAACTCCGAAGGAAGTTCTGCGTTAGCCATCTACTAGTACTGATGGTGTTGCTCGTTGCCTGCGTCTCCAGCGCTCAGGGTCAATCACGAAATCAAGCGGAAAGCCCGGCTGTCACAACAGCACCTCCCCAGCAGCCGAATGAGATCTGTCCGCGTTTCCCCATCCGGAGCATGGTTTCCGCGCCGGAAGATCTGCGCAGTCATAACGGTGTGCTGGAGGTTCATCTTTCCCTGCTGAGCTTTGTCGCTGCAGATGGCGAGATGCGCTATTGCTACGTGAACGCGGACGGCAACCAGGCACCCACTCTGCGTCTTGCACCCGGCGACCTTCTCATCCTCAGCCTCAAAAATGAACTATCGCCTGCCATTTCGTCCCTGCACTTGCATCCCGATGCAAAATCGCCATGCGGGTCGGGAATGATGACAGCATCCGCTACCAATCTTCATTTTCACGGACTGTATCTTCCTCCGCTTTGCCACCAGGATGAAACGTTAAGCACCTTGATCCAACCTTCCGACCCTGCATTTGAATATCGGGTTCGTATTCCTCTGGATCAGCCACCTGGGTTGTATTGGTACCATCCACACCCTCACGGATTCAGCGAAGCGCAAGTGCTCGGCGGAGCTTCCGGGGCATTGATCATCGAAGGAATTGAACGCGCTAACCCGATGGTGGCAGGCCTGCCGGAGCGGGTCCTTGTCATTCGTGATCAGAAAATGACAGGGTCTGGACCGAAGGCAAATCCCGCAAGCGAAGAAAGCGCCTATCTTCCGGAGAAACCTTCAAAAGATCTGACTATCAACTACATTCCCGTGCCTTATCCGAATTACCCAACCGCGGTCATCGCCATGAAGCCTTTGGAGCGGCAATTCTGGCGTGTGCTGAATGCTTCCGCGGATACATATCTTGATCTGCAGGTGCGTTTCGGACGTAAAGCACAAAACCTTGGAGTGGTGGCTCTTGACGGCGTCCCCATCAGTGCCGGGAGTGGAAATGCGCACGATCGGATTCTTTGGCAATCCGATATTCTTATTCCGTCTGGTGGCCGGGCAGAATTTATCGTGAATGGGCCGCCGGAAGGCGTACAGGCTACGCTGGTAACACTGGGCGTGGAAACTTCTCCGTTTGTGGATGAGGACAGTTTGCTTCCGCCTTCTGGGACGAACCAGGGCCCGGCGCCTGCCGATGATGACGACAACACGCCGCCGCGCCCATTGGCCACAATTGTCGCTTCCCCTGCAGCCGACAAATCACTTTCGACGTTACCTTTATTTTCCTCGCCGCTGAATCCACTCGGTCTGCGCCCGATCGCGAGCGTAAAACCGATTCGCCAGCGCAAGCTGTATTTCTCGGAAAAAGTGGAGGACCCGAAACATCCGAGCACTTCCACGATTTTCTACATCACGGAAGAAGGCCAAACCCCGGCAACTTACAATCCGGCATCAACGATTGCCAACATCAGCGTGCACCAGGGGGATGTGGAGGATTGGACCATCGAGAACCGCAGCCAGGAGTTGCACACATTTCATATCCATCAAACCCATTTCGTGGTTCTGGAACGGAATGGTGTCGCCGTGGATGAACCCAATCTTCGCGATACGGTCAGCGTCCGGTTCTGGGATGGCAGTAGCTCGGAATATCCCAGCATTAAGCTGCGAATGGACTTCCGTGATCCAAATATCGTAGGTACGTTCCCATACCACTGCCATATTCTGCAACACGAGGATGGGGGGATGATGGGAACCATAGAGGTCTTGCCCGCGTCAAAACCCGCGAAATAGAGCAGTTTTCGCCAGCTCTTCCCTCACTTTAGAACCAGTCCAAATGCCAATGGATGCACTACCGAGTGACTTTTGGACCAGAGACCATCGTTATCTCGGCGAACCCGGCACCCTCGGATAAAGTCCTCTTAGAAAGACCCGGACGATTATGTCCCCCAAGTCAGTTTCGAGGTCACCATGGGAATCCGTTCCGTCGATTGTCGCAGTTCCATCCTGAAATTTTCCATACTCTTCATCAGTCTGGCAATTCTTATCATTGGACTCTCGCTTGTTGTGATGGTCCCATCGGCCTCAGCCCAGAACGCGACCTCGAATGCTGTAGGCCAGAAACCACCCGGATCTTGTGGTCCGCCGACATATTCGTGCTCGCGAACGGACACAGCTGTGATCCGTGCCGAACACCCACCCCAACTGGGGGATAATCCCAATTATTACGGAGGCCACAGCGGCGCAGGCAAAGTCGCAGTCGATCCGGCCTACGGCAACGCCATCCTGCGGGCTACGGATGGGAACATGTTCCACGGGGAAAGCTTCAATACCGGCGCATCCGCGGAAAAAAACCCCTGGTCTTACGACGAAACAATATTTCTCGCTCATAACGAAACCGAACAGCTGTGCCTTTTCCAGTTCAACCAGACTGCATTTCAGTCCACGTTTAAAGGATGCCTCGGCGGCTTCGGACGTGGGGGCGGGGCAGATTTCGGTTACACCCAGGCCGACAACCACGTTTTTTACAATTATTCCTACAACCAGTTCTACCGTTTCGTGATCGACACAACCAACTGGACGATCGCCGCGGACCCGAACTTTAATGGTGGTAAAGGTTCTTTCGATCCTGACGACCCCGACTGCCTGAATGGGCAGATCGCCGCCAATCACTGGTCCGTCCACGATCATGCTCTCAGTTCGGATGACAGTACGGAAATCGCCGCGATCGGACCGCAGCAGGACGCCGACATCTATTTCGTGGTGTGGAACGTATCGCAAGGTTGCCAGTGGCTGAACGTCAGCACCTGGCAGGTGAGTCAGGGCTGGAATACGGGACAGAAAAACCCAGTGGATATTTCCTGGGCGGACGGCATTCAGCCAACGCAGTCTGGCGGGATTCACAATGCCCAGATTGACCGCAGTGGGGCTTTTGGAGTTCTCGCCGTTCACCATACCGGCCTAAACCGCAAGATGTTTTGGACTCTGGGCACAAACAAGGTGGATGCGACCTGCGAGAGTTGCATTTCTCATTGGGCATGTGACTACGGCGTGTGTTTCTGGGACCATCAAAAGGGAACGTCGTACGGCATGCAGAGTCAGCCTATCGGATCACTGGCGGCCCAATCCAACATGAATAGCCACGCTGCACAGGAAGAATGGCACGCGGATGAGCACCTCTCTCATGCCAACGCGGAGCCCGGCCTGAAGAACATGTATATTGCGGCATGGCAAACCAAACACAGCGACACCATTACTCAGGTATGGGAAGATGAACTTACCGGAATTAGCTGGGATGGATCCCAGCGAACGGTCCGATTCAACAAACACTGGAACAGCGGTTTCGGCGGTTTCTGGTCCAATTCGCGTTGTGACATCTCACATTTGGGTCACTACGCTCTCTGTTCCTCGAACTACGAAATGAATAACCTCGACAAGGGATTTGGCAACGGTAAGAACCAGGACACCTGCGATCACACCATGGAATCCGCACACCGGGACACAAATGCCTGCCGCACGGACCTGCTGGTGTTTCAGCTCAATTGAGCTGGGTTGCGACGAACTGGGTTATTTCCCTTCCCAGTTCGTTTCTCCACCCTCACTTCTTTTTCTTCCCCAGTAATTTCTTAGACGCCGGGCGGCTCTGGCGTCGTTTATGAACCCGCTCAAGGTGCTGGTTCCAGGCTGCCGTGCGGGCTTGAATGTAGTCACCGAGCGCCGCACTGGATGATAAATCCGGCGGCGTGTGGTGGTCGTATGTGCCTTGGTCGTTGCGCAAAGGCAGCTTTGCGACCTTCGAGGCATGAATCTGCTCGATGACTGAAGGCTTCGATCGATCGGGATTAAGAACCCCTGAAACCGGTATTTGAACCCCGTCGAGCGGATCATCCTTGCGTGGCGTAGCCAGGGTCAAAACGTCACCTAAGTCGGGCGCAGCCTGGTCACGAGCGGTGAGTGCATCGACTTTCCAGCGCAGCTCGATGGTCTTCAGTACCGAGGTATGGTCGATGGTTCCGCTTTTCGCGCGGAAGACCGTACCGGCAGCGATACGAGGAGACACCAGAAGAGCAGGTACTCGAACCCCAAAGCGGGTAAAGTCAAAACCCCACTCGCCGACCGAGTTATCCGGCGTCACCGCTCCCCAGGGCGGAGGCACATGGTCGTAGTTTCCCCCATGTTCGTCATAGGTAATGATAAGCAAGGTGTCATTCCAGCCGGGCCCATCATGCAGGGCGTAGTACACATCGTGAATCAACTTTTCGCCCAGCGACACGTCGTAGTTGGGGTGCTGGCTGTTCCCACCCGAACCGAAGCTGGGCTCGAGAAAGGTATAGGCGGGCAGTGTGCCTGCGGCGGCCCTGGTTTGGAAGTCACGGAAATGACCAAAGTGAGTTTCGGCCGCAGCCTGCGTGTCGGGATAATCCAGCCGGGTCAGCGGAGCTCGATTGTAGCCGTAGATTGCCCAGTCAATATTTTTATCGGACAAGCGGCCAAAAATACTTGGGCAGGTAAAAACCTTGACGTGATTATCGAGGTGCCCTAAAGAAGTTGCGGCAGCGGCAAAAGCACGGTTCGGGATGGTCTGCGTCGGAGCCGATGCGAACCAGTGATCGCAAACCGCAAAACCTTTCGCCAATCCAGACATAATCGGCAGCATTTCCGGCGCATACATCCCCATGACTTCCGAAGGGTCCGTGCCGGGCAGCGTATCTTTGTAATTGTTGGCTTGATCGGATGCGATCGCGGCTTTGAAATTCAGGACAAACCCCTGGTTCGTGGGAACCGCATTCGGAACCGGATCGTCCGAAGAGAACAGCTGGTAGTTCGTATTGTGGAAACCCTCGCCCGGATCTGCACCTGGCATCAAGTACGGATGGTCAGCCGTCTGATCGATCTTGTAGACCGTTATTTCTCTGCCGGTATCGTCGGGATTAGACTCGTTTCCAGTCAGTCCTTCGAACGGTTGATTTGTAGCCGGCGATATATTGCCACTGCTCTCATAGAGAAAGCCCAGCATCTGATCGAATGATCGATTTTCCAGCATGAGTTGGACAATGTACTTTATCGCGGAGAGTTGATTGGCCATGATGACTCCTGTCCATTCGTACTGATTTCAGTTCTCCATTGGGGTCATCGCACGCCAGAAACGCAGGGAGGAATTTATCAACGTGCGAACATCTCGCGAGAAAGGGCTTTCTCTCGATTGGCGCTGCAGCATACTCTCAAAGTTCGATCTGAGAATTACAATTTTTAATTTTGTTACGAAATCAGAACAAAACTGCAGAATGCGACGCGGGGCTTGAGGTTATCTCTAACGGATTCATGGAGTTGAACCCGTGCTTCAATTCAGCCCTTGCGCGGGCGAAGAGAGGATTTTAGTTTCCGCTGATAGTACGCGACCCCATCGAGAAATTTAGCGAATTCAATCGGGTCCGATTTGCTGCCCATACCCAATCGCGGCAAACGAAATGGGTCGGCGCCATTGTCGACCAACCCGAAGCTCGCGACCACACTGCAAGCGTATCCCGCGTCGGCAATTTGTTGGACCTGGGTTGGCCGAAAATCTCCTGGCATGCCATTAGGAAAGCAGAAAGAGCTGGCTTTTCTTCCCATGCCCTCTTCGATCTGGCGACGGGATCCGGTGAGTTCCTGCCAGGATTCTTCATCGGTAATGCTGGAGAGAATGGGATGAGTCACGGTATGTGATCCGATATCGACAAATCCTGAGTCCGCCATTTCGCGCAGCTCACTCCATAAACACGGCGCATATTTCGCGGGAGCTTTTTCCGGGATGGTGATTCCAGCACTGGCAGCCAGGGATTGGATTTGCGCGTTGCGGGCCTCCGGCCTGATCTGGTTTAGAGAACGGAAAAAATCGTCAAGTTTTCCAGGGATCAACGACGCGGGTGGATTGGACTGCTCGCTCAGCCAGAGAACTTTGTCGGTCCAAATCCAGTCCTCGCCACGAATAAACGAACTCACCACAAAGAAAGTCGCTGGGAATTTAAATTCTTTGAGCAGCGGGAACATGAACTGGTAGAAGTCGCGTCTGCCGTCATCGATGGTGAGTGCCACGGTATGGCTGTCCAAACCTTTTCCCGAAGCTAGTTGCTCGGCGATTTGAAGTAACGGCACCACGCGATAGTGGCGGCGCAAATAATCGAACTGGGCGCGCGTGGCCTCCGTGTTGAGTGCGCCGGATTCCGTACCTCCCGGCCCGGAGAAGTTGTGGTACATCAGGATACGGGCTTTTCTTGCCGACAACGCGCGTGCAAAGGAGAACACGCCGCAGCTGCGCAGGGCATGGAGTGCAAGCCTCTTCATAAAAACAATATGCTCGACAGGAAGGTCATGTTTCTATGGTCGGATCGGGTTCGGAGAAAGGGTATCCGCTCTGACTGCAACGTCGCAGTATAGCAGCCCGCCATTTGGATGGACGGGGTAAACTGTGACTCATTGAATTGAAGGCTCACAACTGGTCAGCTTGGCTCAGGGTCGCTACTTTTCGACAGCTACGAACGGATTTATGCTGTGAAGTTGGTTCTGCCTGTATCGAGCTCCAAGAGAGGACAACCACCGATTGGCTAAGCTATTGGTACTCGATGGCCATAGTGCCGCTGCGCTGGCTTTTGTCCGCTCCCTGGGAAAGGCAGGACATTGGGTCTCGGTGGGAACAAACCGTGGGATTTTCGCAGCGGCGGCATTGTCCCGCTTTTGCCGGCTGAGTTTCCGGTATCCGGTATCCACTGACGACGCCTCCGCCTTTTCGGATGCCGTGCTTGATTTTGCACGCCAAAATAAGATCGACCTCATTCTTCCGATGACCGACTGGACCACCCTGCCCATGTCGCGTGACAGCAAGAAATTTGAAGGAGTTTCCAAAATCGCCCTGCCGCCATACCAGACGCTGGAACTTGCTTCGGACAAATACGCCACCGTGCGACTGGCTCAAAGGCTGAATATTCCGACGCCGCGCACCTGGTTGATTCAATCGATCGCGGACCTGCAATCACTCAAAGAAATAAGCTTTCCCGTAGTGGTGAAAGATCGTTCCTCCGCGCGATGGTTAGGAGATCGAGCTGTATTTGGGACGGTTTTCTACGCATACTCGCAAGAAGATCTTCATCGAAAAATAGAATCAAGGCTAAACGCGACA
The DNA here is from genome assembly GCA_963723765.1 of Terriglobia bacterium. GTDB lineage: Bacteria > Acidobacteriota > Terriglobia > Terriglobales > Acidobacteriaceae > DATBAX01. Next base: position 390,560 of record CAVRSD010000005.1, read on the forward strand.
GGGGACGTAATGGTACAGGATTTTGCGCCGGGAGTCGGCGTGGGATTTTCCTGTCTGTCCTCCGGCGGAAAGACCTTCATCCCTTTTCAATGGGAGCGCATTCGCGAGACCGATCCGCGCGGCTCGGGCAGCAGCTCGAGAAAGTCGGTTCCCGTGGACCCCGAAATCCGCGACCTGAGTACTCGGCTAATTCTGGCATCCGGATACGAGGGCATTGTCATGGTCGAATACAAAAAAGCCTTTGGCAATGGAGAGCCAGTCCTAATGGAAATCAACGGAAGACCCTGGGGATCGATTGCACTGGCAATCGCCAGCGGAATAGACTATCCCCGCTATTTTGTAGATTGGTGCCTCGAGGGAAAACTTCCCCCGCGCGGAATCATTTACAAAAATATTGTCTGCCGTCGCATGGTTGGGGAACTGGCCCACCTCGATAATGTGCGCCGAGGAAAACCGCGGGGCTGGCCGCTACCCTATCCGAATTTCTGGACGACGCTGGCTAAAGTCGCGGTGCCATGGTACCCGGGCGTGCGCTTTGATGACATTTGGCTGTCTGATCCGCGCCCCGGCGCTGCCGGCATTGCAAATTGGTTTTCCGAGAAGCTGAAGACGAGAGCGAGCCAGAAGTAATGCGAATCGCGAAGGGAATCATCCATAGCCACACTACATTCTCATATGACGGAAAGCTCAGCGTAGCTGAGTTCTCCGCGCTGCTGAGAAACGAAGGATTCCATTTTGTTGGCCTTACAGAACACACTTTAGATCTTGGTCCCGAGAAGTACGCGGAGCTGACACGCGAATGCCGTGAAAACAGCGATTCGAACTTTATTGCGATTCCAGGATTGGAATTCCGCTGCGAAGACGGAAATGAAATTGCTGGAATCGGCGTACGGCAATGGCTGGAAGACAAGCCTGCAGAAGAAATGATTTCTGCCATCGGGGAGGCAGGAGGATTTTCCATCTGGGTGCATCCCCACAAGAAAGGCCGCTGGAACCGCCCATTCCTGGGCTGCGATGCCATCGAACTGTTAAACGGGAAGCTGGACGGTGTGTTCGCGCCCAACTTTGGTTTGCTGCGGGCATACAAGCGCCAAAGGGCCCAAGGCAGGAAGTTCCATGCCATCTTCGGACTGGATTTTCATAACCAGCGGCAACCCCGTAGCGTATGGGTGGAGTGTCAGGTGGCTGAATTAACCGCGGACGCCATCGTGAAAGCGCTTCGTGAAGGAAGATACGAGAGCCGCAGCGCTTACGGATCAATGGCCAGCGATGGCAATATCAAAACTTTGGATTATTTGAAGATGATGACACTGCGGTCGGCATTCGTGGCATGGCGAACTGCGTTAGCCAAGACGCCAGGGTTTGCCAGGAATTTTCTGCTGGCTCTAAGCCGGCCGGCCGTACAAATACTGAAACGAAAAAAATGAGCTTTGTTAAGTGCTTAACTCGTAACCCAACTCCTGCATCAACTTTCCCCATGCCTGCTCAATCCTGGCCACGGACTCTGGTGGCAACGTGGATTTCCATCCTCCCGCAGTCGCGGTCCGCACAAATGGCTTGTCCTGCCTGGTCTTCCGCGTAAGCACCCAGTCTTTGGCCTGCAGTTTTTCGAGTTCCCTCATGCGCTGCGGCGAGCTAAGTTCCGCGGCACGCTCAAGTTTCTCCGGTGTGGCGTCAATCTTCCTGAAAGAACACCGTTCCAGGAATTCAGCCGCGCGCTTGAGTTCGTGTGCCGGGTTTTTCTTCATGTCTTCATAACGCAACATCAGGAATTCAGGACTCCCCTGTCGCAGAGCGATCCAGCTAAGCACATTGTCATGCCACGAACCCCAACGTACGTCGAACTCGGCGGCCATAAACCGTGGAACAAAATTTTCCATGGGATAATCCTCGGGAATATTTCCGGCCTTCACGTTGTGATGATAGAAGGAAACCGCAACGTCCCTCGGATCGCGCACGATATAGATCACTCTCGGATAATGGGGCTGAAAAGCTTCGTGGCTCTTGATGATGCGGGGCCGGCCCAACATTCGCATTTTGTGGTCAGGATTGAAATAAATTTCCGGGATTCGCGATTCGATATTGGCGAACGTGACCGGCTCGTCCTGGTAAATCAGGTTGCCGAGGAGAAACCGCGTCCAGGTATTTCCTGAACGGGGATAAGACACGAGGAACACATCATCCGGAAACACCGTCAGACCGCGGCCGGCGACCTGCTTGCCAGTCACAACGTCCCAGACTTTTAAGGCAACTTTGGCTGGATTGGGCAAGTTGGGCATTCAGTCCTTGTTCAAAAGTACTTCCTCAGAAGCAGCCGCACCAGCCAGTTCTAACGCCGATAGATTAGCAAGTCTCCCGATCGGAGTGTTGACTTTCAGCCATAGCTTGGCACTTAGAAGTGCTGGATAGACATTGTGCAAAAACCTTCCTCGAATGCTTGGTTTTCGCTCCGGTTCTGGGATTGTCAAAGCGTAGCCTAGCTCCTGGAGACAGGGGCCGACCAAGCCTTCCAGAGCAGCCACCTCTTCTCGCGGCAATCGCTCCTTCCAGCGATTCACCGGGGTGGCCTTTTGCTCTGGTTCTTCTTCCCGAAACGAAGAATTCGATTCGCTCAAACGCCCCAGGCCGGCATTCTGAATGCGGTCGTAGTCGAGATCATGTGCAAGAAATTGTCCCAAAGTTGCAAGGGTCCTGCGTGGATCGGACACCAACTCTTCGTAACGGATTTCGATGTAGTCACCTGGAATCTGCCGTCCGTAACGTTGCCCGGTTCGCACCATCCATTCCCAATAGACTGCCGTCTCTCGAATGCTCCTCGATTTCCGGTCCCAGGGAAACGGCTTGAAGCCGTCCATCTTGTTGAGCGAAAGCGCGATGTCGCGCCCGTCTCGAATGATGTGCACGAAAAGAGCTTCTGGAATATCCTTCTTGATTCTAAGTACATGCAGGACATTGTCGGGATCATAGACAGCCCAGCGTTGAACCTTCTGACGGTGGGCGATTTCGTCCATGACGATACGCATGAAGTCGCCACCGCTTTTGCAGTCTGCCAGCACCTTTTCCGTCAGTTCACCGGCATCGAGGTCCGATCTCCGGAAGCCTTTACTACGAAGCCAGGCTTCCATCATTCGTTTTCGATTTTCCAGTTTGTCGAACTTGCCGAAGCGTGGAATCAGGATCTTGTAAACCGGGAGAAATCCCCGATAGACAGCGAAACCTCCGGCTGACAGCAATGTGTCGTAGAGCAGATTGGTCCCGGAGCGATGACAGCCCATCACAAAGACAGGACATTTGCTACGTTCCATGGCTGGTTTACCGTCCAGATTTGCCCCCGATTGGTTCGAACATGAGCTTGTCGGCTAGCGGAAGGTCAGTATAGCATCGCTAAGAGGCTACCTAAGAGTGTTCCCTCGGAGGGATCGGATGTGCAAAGAGTTGCACCTTGCCGATATGTATCTCTTTTGTCCTCTATCATTTACAATCTGTTAAGCGGCTTGATATGGCAGCTTTCGTGTAGCCAACAAATGTAAGGTAGACGCGGGGGCGTGAGTTTAAGGAGTGCGATGAGATTTCAGTCCGCGACGATTACGCTCAGCCTTGGTTTGTTCCTATACGCAGCGACCGGGACGGCCTCTGACGCCAAGACAACTCCGGCCCCAGACAAGCCTTGTGGACCGCCAAACTACTGCGCTCGAACCGACCGCAAGATTGAGCCTTACCCTGCGACGCCGCCGAAACTGGGGCCGGCGGGTTCCTCCGTGACCGACCCAAATTTTGGCACGCGCATTCTTCGGGTAACCGACACCAAGACCAGCTCCAAACGCGAGGGCGGTTCGTTGATGTCGCCATCCTCTGCGGAACAGAATTCCTGGAATTCGAACAGCACCAGATTCTATGTGGAAACTAGTGGCGGCCAGTTCTTGCTCTACGACTTTGATCCGGCAACGATGACGGCACGCCAGAGCCGGAGTTTTGGCACGGCATGGGGTGCGGAACCGCAATTTGCCTACACCCAGCCCAACCTCATGTATGGATTCGGCCCGCGGAGCACCCAGTTTCAACAATACGATGTGGCCAGCGACAAGGTCACAGTTCTGCACGACATTGCCAGTTGCGTGAAGCTGGAATCCGATGACATTGGGCATTCGATTACTGTGAGCGTCGATGACAATCGAATGGAAACCAGTGTTGGCCCCAAGCAAGGCACCAACTACATTGTTTACATCTACGATCGTCAACAAGGATGCCGCTGGTACAACACCAACACCGGGGAAATCGGTGGAAAGTGGGGGCCGAAAGGGACTGTCTCCATGCCCGACCGGTTCACCATTCATAACATCCGCATGTCGAAGTCGGGCAAGTATGTCTACGTGGCTCGCGCCAATCCTTCGCCTCACCATCACTGGGTAGTTTGGGAAATTGAGACAATGAATGTTGTGGTTTGTCCGTCGGAATGTACCGGACACCGGGCAATGGGTTATTCCCATTTGGTGGGCCCTTCCGGACAGAGCCATCCCATGGATCTGGTCATCCGGCCATTGAATCATTTGGAAGATTCAAGGCAACTCATTCCGGAGCTGGGCCGCACCAGTGGTTATTGGTATGACCAGCACTTTTCCTGGAACAATGCCAATCCGGACGACACCAACCCTATCTGCCTCTCCACCAACCGCCCCAGCAATCCCGATACTCCGGGCACACCACTATCCGTGGATGGCCCATGGGAGAATGAGATTCTCTGTGTGGAAACCGATGGAAAAGATTCCAAGGTATGGCGGTTCGCTCATACATTCAGCACCGCCAAAAATGGCTTTTGGTCGCAGCCGCGCGGCAATGTTTCTCCCGATGGACGGTTTTTCATGTTCACTTCCGACTGGGAAGATCAACTGGGAGAAACGATGAATGGCAATAAATTCCGGACGGATGTTTTTATTGTCGAACTGAAATGACGAGAAGCGTGCCACTTATCCGAGTTTGTAGATCGACGCGGAGAATTCCAGCCGCATGAATGCTCCCGTGTCTTCGATTGCCCTGTCCTGGGTTCCACAGGGCTCGTTTCATCATGTGGGTTTTGTAGTCGCTTCCATCCAGGATTCCGTGCAGGGCTTTGCCGACTCACTGCAGGCAGATTGGGATGGCGTGATTACCCACGACCCTAATCAAGCAGTGCGAGTTGCCTTTCTACGCAGCAAATCGGCGGCTGATCCCCTGTTTGAACTGATTGAACCTGCTGGAGAAAAATCGCCCGTAATCCCTTTTTTGCAAAAAGGCGGAGGCCTGCATCACTTGTGTTACGAAGTGAAAGATTTGGAAAAACAACTGGAACTGAGCCGTTCGAACGGCGGCCTCATCACGCGCTCCCCAATGCCCGCCGTGGCTTTCGGTGGACGGCGTATTGCGTGGGTCTATACCAAAAGCAAACTATTGATTGAGTACCTGGAGCGCTGAAGCATGACTGCTGACAGCAAGGTTTTGGACCTGCGGAAAGAAGTCGATGACTTCATCGCTGCCGGCTCGGCCAACCTTGCCGCTCTCCGCCTGGCTGAACTTTGGCGCCGGGAAAGTGGGACTGGAACCGCAGCTTTCGTGGTTTCACGCTATGAAAAGCTACGCGAGAATATCCCGTTAACGCGTTATCGTCTCGCCATTCTGCGGTCGTTCACAGTGGAACCAGCCATCCCGCTGTTGCGGGCCACGGCTTTTGTGCATGGAATTGATCTCACCGTCCAACTCGGCGACTTCAACGCCTATGCGCAAGCGATTCTCGACAAAGATAGCTCACTCTACCGTTTCGCTCCTGATGGTGTGATCCTCGCCGTACGCACCGCTGATCTCGCTCCCGACTTATGGCAGGAATATGCCGACTTGGATCCGGATGGTGTTCGCGAGGCCGTAAAACGAGTCACGAACAGCTTCCATCAATGGCTGCGGGCATTTCGGGAACGCAGTCAGGCCGCGCTGATTGTTCATAATCTGGAGCAGCCGGCACGACCAAGTTCTGGCGTGCTTGACGCCCAACAGGAGACCAGCCAAGCGACGGGGATTGAACAGATCAATCAGGAAATACGCCGCATCGTCAGCGAGCATCGTGGAGTGTACTTGCTCGACTACGATGGCCTCGTCGCCCGTCAGGGGCGTCTGCGCTGGCACGATGAGCGGAAGTGGCTCACAGCCCGAATGCCGATTGCCGCCGATCAGCTCATTCAGTTGTCCCGTGAATGGCTGCGCTTTCTCGTACCGCTCACCGGAAAAATCGCCAAGGCACTCGTGGTAGATCTCGACAACACTTTGTGGGGAGGCGTGATCGGGGAAGATGGAATGCAGGGCATTAAGCTCAGCGCCGAATATCCCGGCGCCGTTTTTCAGAATTTGCAGCGCGTTATGCTGGATCTGGCGCGAAGAGGAATTCTTCTGGCGGTGTGCAGCAAGAATAATCTTGAAGATGCGATGGAGGTGCTGGAAAGTCATCCGGGAATGTTATTACGTCCCAAGAATTTTGCCGCTGTGCGCATCAACTGGAATGACAAGTCGCAAAGCCTGCGTGAAATTGCGGCTGAGCTCAACATCGGGATCGACTCTCTGGCATTCATGGACGATAATCCCGTGGAGCGGGAACAGGTTCGAGCCGCGTTTCCCGACGTCACGGTCATCGACATGCCGGATGATGCTTTGGATTACGCCACAGCCCTGCGCGAGTGCCCGGCATTCGAACGTCTGACATTGTCGGCGGAAGACCAGCAACGCACTTCGTTTTATGTCGCGGAGCGCGAACGCTCTCAGGCTGAGCAAACCTTCCAGACCAAGGAAGATTTCTACCGCTATCTGGAACAGGAAGCGGAGATCGAGCCTGTTAGGCCGGCAACCTTGGCGCGCATTTCGCAGCTTACGCAGAAGACAAATCAGTTTAACCTGACTACACGCCGTTATTCCGAGCCGCAAATTGCAGAGATGGCAGCCCGGCCGGAGTGGCAGGTGCTTTCGATTCGCGTGCGCGACCGCTTCGGTGACCATGGACTGGTGGGTGTCGCTATTACCCACGACGAAAAAGAAGCCTGTGAAATTGACGTCTTTCTGCTCAGTTGCCGCGTAATCGGGAGAACTGTGGAGACTGCGCTATTGTCTTATCTGGCAGAATCCGCGGCGGCTCGCGGCCGCAAGCGTTTATCAGGGTGGTTTCTTCCCACCAAGAAAAATGCGCCGGCAAAAGAATTTTATTCGCAACATGGATTTCAGTTGCACACCCAAAACGGCGATGGCTCTCTGTGGGAAATTGATTTGAAGCAGAATCCCATTGCCTGGCCGGAGTGGATCAAGTTGAACAAAATTGACGGAGGCAACAATTGACAGCGACGACTTTCGAGCAGGTTCGCGGTATCGCATCCGATCTATTCGCCATTCCGGCGGACCGCATCACCGCCGAGTCCTCTCCGGAAACCATCGAAAACTGGGATTCCACCCAGCACCTTAATCTCGTGCTCGCTCTGGAAGAGAAATTTGGCTTTCAACTCTCGCCCGAAGAAATGGAGCAGATGCGCAACATCGGTGAGATCGTCAAGCTGGTGGAGAGCAAACTGCAAACGACTTCGAGCTGACCGATTTTCTAAACTATGCCATCCGCCGCGAACCGCGGCACCTGCCATGTCCATCGTCATCCAGCCGTATCGCGAAGAGCACCAGCCGGCGGTTAACCAGTTCAATACACGCCTGAAGCAAGGAGGCGCAGACTCCGACCTGGTTTTCTACCGCTATGCCGAACCACGCTGGTTGCCGAAAACCGAAGGCAGCGATCTCTACCAGGAATATTTTGTTGCGCTGGACAACGGGACGGCGCTCGGCGGCTATGCACTTAAGCACCAGAGCTTTTATTTCCGCGATCGCAGCATCCGGCCGCTTGGTTATTATCATCATCCCCTTTCCGAAGGCATCGTAAACAAATCTTATGCAATGGTAGGAAGCCTGCTGCTCAAAGATGCTATGAACCGCGCTCCCCTGCTGTATTGCCTCGGCATGGGCGGTTATGACCGGCCCTTGCCAAAAATGTTGGTCCGGCTGGGCTGGAGCCATTGCCTGGTCCCGTTTTATTTCAGTGTGGCGAATCCCTATCGTTTCTTGCGGCAAATGGAAACCTTGCGCAATTCGCCTGGACGCAGACTACTGATGAATTTGGCGGCAATCACTGGCACGGGATGGGCCGCGATGAAGGCGTTTCATGGTGTCAAGCGATTGGGGAGTCCTCGAGTCGCACCATACAAAATTCAAGAGGTTGATGAATTCTCTGGTTGGGTGGATTCGCTCTGGGAGCAATCGAAGAATGACTATGCATTGACTGCGGTGCGAGACAGCAAAACTTTGCGAAGTCTCTATCCTTCAAGCGACAAGCACTTCACGCGGTTGCGAATCAGCCGCAGCAGTAAAGACATTGGCTGGGCAGTCGTCGGCGAACGGCGACAGGATGCCAAATATGGATCCATGAAAGTCGGATCGATCATAGATTGCTGGGCGTCTCCGGAAGATGCATTGCCCGTCGTGCAAGCGGCAACGGCAGCGCTCAAGCAACGCGGAATGGACTTGATTGTCTCCAACCAAAGCCATGCTCTTTGGTGCCGTGCTCTCGAGCATTCGGGATTCTTGCAGGCACCATCGAACTTTATTTTTGCGGCGTCGAAAAAATTGGCTGCGCTACTCGATCCATTTGACGAAAGTAAGTCTGGTATTCATTTCACCCGCGCGGATGGGGACGGGCTTCCCCGAAATTTCTAGCAACTTCTCGATCCTAGTCATTCCGAGGAGCGCAGCGGCGAGGAAAGCGGATTTCTCGTTTCGTTCCAGGTAACCGAAGCTCAGTTCCAGTATCCTATTTTTCCGCGTAGGCCGATTCGACAGTGGGCTTCAAGCCCTGCGAAGACAGTTCATAACCCAGTTCCTGCATAAGATGTCCCCAATGCGACTCGATGTAGGCCACCGTTTTTTCCGGCAACACCGATCGCCAGCCACCGCTGGTCGCATCTCGAACGAAAGGTTTGTCCTGGCGGGTGCGCTTGGTGGCCACCCACTTTGCGCCTTGCGTGCTCTCGAGTTTGCGCATGTGGGCGGCGGAGCTCAACTCAACGGCTCGATTCAATCTTTCGGTCGTGGCCGCGATTCCCAGAAAGTGTGCAACTCTTGTCAGTTCCCGCTGCGGATCCTGCTTTAGATCTTCATAGCGCAGCAACAGAAAGTCCTTGCTGCCCTGGCGCGTGCTCATCCAACTCTGCACATGATCTGCCCAGGAACCAATCCGCAACCAGAATTGCGGCTCCATCCAGCGTGGCACAAACTCTTCGATGGGATAGCCTTCCCGCACCGACCGCAGCTTCATTTCCCAGTGATAATTGGATACGGCCACATCCCGGGGGTCGCGAACAATGTAGATGACTTTCTTATATCGTGGGTCGAAACATTCGTGACTTTTCATCAAGCGAGGACGGGGCAAGCGGCGCATCGACCAATCCGCCGTCTTATACATGTCCGGGACCAGCCGCTCCACATTCAGAAAATTCACGGGCTCGTTTTGATGGATCAGATTGCCGATCAGAAAACGGCTCCAGGTATTGCCCGATCGTGGATAAGAAGTCAGGAATACGTCGTCGGGGAAAATGGTGATCTCGCGTTCCAGCAAAGTCCGGCGAAACAGCACGTCGCTTACCCGGCTGAGATGTCGAAATGCCCTTCTAACGATCATCATAAAGTTTCCCGTTCCTAGCCACGAGTGGACGCATTTCTGGTCGTCTGCAACCAGCCCATGAATTTCTGTTTGCGCTCAAACATTTTCTTGGCTTCGTCGCGCAGTTTCGAAACGAATTGATAACGCGATTTCGTGAACCATGGAACACGGTGCGGCACACATCCGTATTTTTCCTTGTAGGTACCTTCTCCGCCCCAATCGTAAACCTCAAGCCCACGCTGCTTCCAGTAACGCATCGCGTACCAGTGAATTAATTCATTTGGGCGCAGGAGCTGACTCGACCGGAAACTGGCATTGCCCCAGAACTCGGCAATTTTGTTGTAACCTGGAAAGATTCCGCTGGCGATGCACTTCCCTTCCGGATCGCGCGCTCGCAGCAACAAAACCCGTCCCGTGGGCTCCATATGCTTGACCAGTGCCCTTACCCGTTCTAGGTCGTAGGTAGGTACCAGATTCTGTTTCGCGAAAACATCTTTCAGTTGCTCGTAGTAATCATCGGCGAAGGCGAGATCGTGAGCTTCTTCGATAACCACGCCGCTCTTTTCGGCCTTGCGCACGCACCGCCGGCAGGCACTATCCATGCCATCGAAAAGCTCCGTTTCCGATTTACGCAAATCGGTGCGATAGGAAACGTAAGCGCTGGAAGTAAATCCCAGCGCCAGCCCGTCCTCGGGCGTGAAATATGGATCGGAAACTTCCATGTGCAAGCAGTTAAGTTCTTCCCAGGCCATTTCTTCGACTGCTGCTAAGGCGGCAGAACGCGAAGCTCCAGGCACAAGATTGAAACCCATGTAGGGCGTCGTCCAACCTGGGAAAGAACTGCCCAAAACTTTTACGCCAAATCGCGTAAAGGTCAGTCCGGAAAAATATCCGACGACTTCGTTTCCCTCGCGCAATTCAGCCAGAACCAGCTCAGCATCTTGCGTTTCACTCACGAACTGCAGCCACTCCCGGGTTTGAAAGACAGTTCTGTCTGCAAACTGATCGAGACGTTCCCAGTCGACGGCTTCGGGACCAACGATGCTGCACTTCATTCGAGATCCCACGATTTGGGTCATTGCGGTTTCCAGATATACACCATTATACTTTCTAAACTATTGATATTAAAGCATATCCTTCGATGTTCCCCGTCGAAAGTTTAATGAATTTATAGGGGCCGAAAATCCAGATTCCCAAGCTAACGTGGCAATTTGTCTTCCAGATGGCCGCAACCCGATTTCCTACCCTTAAGAAGCTCTATCCCAACAGATTAAGGTTTTAGAAACATGGATTTAGCACGTTCCTTATCTGACAAAGTGCAAAGTTTTTCCACTTTTGGTGGAACTCGCACAGTCTCAAAAGACACTTTGCAGTCAATTTTGCGATATGTCCATAAGTTATTGATAAAGATAGCCTTACTTTCGTTTAAAGTTGCCGAAAAAACCCCCATTGGCATCTATCCTGCTCTAATATCATGTACCGCCCCAACGCCGGATTGCCCCCATATTGGCCGTTATCGGCACAGAGGATATGATCGAGACCGTGACCCCAACTTGGCGCAAAACCGCTTCTAAGCTCGCTGGCATGGGTTGGGACGAGTTCCACACCCGTGTGCAGCAGGAGGTCAGCAAACGCTTGGATTTGGCCTTCCATCGGGTTGGGGCGTGGGAGGGATCGAGCAAATATCTCCCAATCGGCCGGAGTGCTGCCCCGGCAACGTTTTTTTTCTCGGCTGATGAGGTGACCAGCCGTACCCACCTGCTGCAGGAACATCTTCTGTCTGAAGTCGAATCTCTTCTCCACGAAGCCGACGAAATTTGCCAGCATCGTTTTCGACTGCTTGGCTACGAAAATCTCGATTACGGCGCTGACATTGATTGGCATCTTCGATGCGGTTCATGGCAAGCGTGCGCCGCTGAAACCTTGGTTCAAGATTCGGTTCCTCGACTTCGATGAAGTGGGCGATCACAAGGTTATCTGGGAACTGAACCGGCATCAGCATTTGGTCACTCTCGCCAAAGCCTGTTGTCTCACAGGACAGGAAAAATACGTCACCGAATTGACCCGCCAGTGGTATTCCTGGCAACTGGCAAACCCATACCCCATGGGCATTAATTGGGGAAGCAGTTTGGAAGTCGCGTTCCGCAGTGTTTCCTGGTTGTGGGTGCGCGCGCTGATTGCGAATAGCGGGGCGGTTCCAAAAACTTTCGAAGCTGACCTGCTACGCGCTCTGGACTTGAACGGCAGGTACATCGAGAAATATCTGTCTACTTATTTTTCGCCGAACACGCATCTGCTCGGTGAAGCAGCAGCGCTTTTCTTCATCGGAACCCTTTGCCCGCAGCTTGAATCGGCCGAACGCTGGCGTGCGGAAGGCTGGCGCATCGTATTGCAAGAGGCGGACCGTCAGGTGCGTTCCGACGGAGTTTATTTCGAGCAGTCGCTCTACTATCACGTGTACGCGCTGGACTTTTTTCTGCATGCGCGATTGCTGGCGACGCAGAACGGCATGGAGATTCCCCCCAGCCTCGATCAAACTTTGGCGAAAATGCTTGACGTTCTTCGCGCCGTGTCCCAAACCGGTCCTCCCGACAGCTTTGGCGACGAAGATGGCGGACGAGTTTTCAATCCTCGCCGCAATCGAGCCGAACATCTGACCGATCCGCTTGCCATTGGCGCAGTGATGTATCGACGCGAAGATTTGCAGCCAATTGCGAAGCTGACTGAAGAATCCTTATGGCTTTTCGGTCGAGATGCGGTTGCGTTGCTCGAAGAAAATGAATCAAGTCCACAACTCAGGTCGGCTTCTTTCCCGGACGGCGGCATCTTCGTCCTGGCTAGTTCCACGGAGAGTGAGCAGATGAACGAGCAGCTACTGGTCGTCGACGCCGGCCCACAGGGCATCGGACACAGCGGCCACGGTCACGCCGATGCACTGAGTGTGCGAGTTTCTCTCAATGGCCGCCGCTGGTTAATCGATCCCGGCACGTTCTGCTACATGGGCGACGAGCGCAACCAGTTTCGTGGCACCGGCGCCCATAACACGCTGCTGGTCGATGGTATTGATCAGGCTGTTCCCGAAGGACCGTTTGCCTGGAGTTCCCTGCCAACAGTTCACACCGACTCATGGATTGAGGGGAAAACTTTCACGCTCTTTGCGGGAAACCATAACGGCTATTCGCGTTTACCTGATCCCGTTCTTCACCGACGATTTGTGTTTCACCTGCATGGTGGTTTCTGGTTGGTGCGGGACGTCATCGAGGGCCGCGAGACCCATCAACTTGAAACCTCATGGCATTTTGCGTCCGATCTGGACGTTGTTCAAACTGGGCATGCATTTATCGTCCAGCCGAAGCAATTAGCCGGAAACGAAACGCGACTTGCCTTGTTACCGCTTAAAAATCCGGGGTGGAGATCCGAATTAAAATCGGGTTTCGTATCTCCATCTTACGGCAGGAAGGAGCCGGCGGCAGTCGTGGCTTCAAGCGCCCGAATTAAACTTCCCACGGAGCATGCCAGCTTGCTGGTGCCTCTGCCGCGTTCCTCCGACGAACCGGGAACTTTCTTCGACCTGGGTACACAGGAAAATTCCCGCGAGGAGGTAGTCCACGCTTACCGTTATGATGGATTGGGTAAATCGCATCTAATGATTATTCCGGGAGAAGAAAAGCCTTGGACTTTCGGCCCATGGACGAGTGACGCCAGCTTCATTTATTGCGGCTTAGAAGATGGCCGCGTATCTCACTTTATTTTGAGCGGGGGAAGTTTCGCAAAACTGAATGGAAACTCCGCTTTCACTTATCCCGATAAGGTGGAACGATTGGAATGGATAAATCGGGCCGGAACAATTCAGACGTTTTGTTCCGACGATGCCGCGCTCAAAACTTTTTCGGAAATCGTGTTGGAATCCTGCGATTCTGTATTCTGATTGAGCAGAGTCGGCAGGCGAGAGGTAATTTAGGAAAACTGAATGTGTGGAATTGCAGGAGCAGTTGAATTTAATCGGGATGCGCGGGTGGAGGAAGCCTCTCTGCGGCGAATGTGCGCCGCCATGGCGCATCGCGGCCCCGACGATGAAGGCGTGTACACTCAGGGCCGCGTAGGGCTGGCCATGCGCCGCCTGAGCATTATTGATGTCGCCGCCGGACATCAACCCATCAGCAACGAAGACGGCACTATCTGGATTGTGTTCAACGGAGAAATCTACAACCACGCAGCGTTGCGTGAACAATTGATTGCCCGCGGCCATCGTTACAACACCCACTGCGATACCGAGACCATCGTTCATCTTTACGAAGAGTATGGACGCGATTGCGTTCAGCACCTGCGGGGAATGTTCGCCTTTGCTATCTGGGATACTCGCAAACGAAGCTTGTTCATCGCGCGCGACCGGCTGGGCATCAAACCGCTTTACTACCGTCTCACTCCAGAATCGCTCCTGTTTGGTTCGGAAATCAAAGTCATCCTCGCGCATCCCGGCGTTCGCGCGGAGTTTCATCGTTCCGGGTTACCCGAATATCTTGCCTTCGGCTATCTCTCCGGTGAAGAGACCTTTTATGAAGGCATCCGCAAGCTGATGCCTGGCCACACATTGGAACTGGACGAAAACGGCACGCTGCGAATTGAGCCGTATTGGGACCTTCGCGTCAGCGAGGATGACTCGTCCCACCCTGAAAGCTATTACGTCCAAACGTATCGCGACATGCTGGAAAAGGCAGTCAGCAGCCACCTGATGAGCGACGTTCCCCTAGGCGTCTTTCTGAGCGGCGGCGTCGATTCCAGCGCAGTCGCGGCACTGATGACAAAAATTCGCAAAGAGCCAGTGGAGACTTTTTCCGTCGGCTACAAGGAACATGCTTACAGTGAATTGCCTTATGCGCGGACGGTGGCGAAGCATATTAACTCGCAGCATCACGAAGTGTTGGTCAGCCGCCAGGATTTCTTTTCGTCTCTTCCCCATCTGATCTGGCATGAAGATGAACCCATCGCGTGGCCTTCCAGCGTGGCTCTATATTTCGTGGCTCGTCTCGCGCGAGAGCGGGTGAAAGTGGTGCTGACTGGAGAAGGCGCCGACGAAACGCTGGCCGGCTACTCACGCTATGCATTCACACTCAAGAATGCCAAATTTGACAGCGTTTATCGCAGCTTTGTTCCAGCGATGCTGCGTCGTGGACTTCGCAATACAATCTCAGATTCAAAATTGATCGGCGCCACCGCTCGCCGGAAGCTCTCTCATACGTTCCTGGCGCTGGATGGCGAACATTGGGCATCTTTCTACTTCGACAATTTTTTTTCGGCTTTCAATACGAAAGACCAAACATCGTTGCTGGCCGACGACTTCACGGAATCGTTAAAGGAAGGTGCAGCCTACCGGCATGTCCTGGGCTATTGGAAGCAATCCACTGGCGATACGCTACGCCGGTTGCTTTACACCGACATCAAGACTTACCTGGTGGAATTGCTGATGAAGCAGGACCAGATGAGTATGGCCACGTCCATCGAAAGCCGCGTGCCATTCCTTGACCACGTTCTGGTGGAATTTGCCACCAACATTCCGCGATGCCATCAACTGCGCGGACTGACCGGAAAGAATATCCTCAAGAAGGCCATGGAAGATTTGCTGCCTCACTCGATTCTCTATCGCCCGAAGCTGGGCTTCCCAACTCCCTGGAGTGGATGGCTTGCCGGTCCGCAGTTAGACACGATCGAAAGCACGCTACTCGAACCTCGAAGCCTGCAGCGTGGACTATTTAAACGCACTGCGATAGAGCGTTTGTTCAAGGAACATCGCGCGAACTATCGCGACCATTACGATCGCATCTGGCGATTGCTGAATCTGGAACTGTGGCATCGGGTCTGCCTGGAAGGCGAATCGCACGACTTTGAGAACGAAGCCGAAGCCAGGCTCGCTTCGCCGGTCGCATAAAACCAAGGCTATTTGCCGTTTTCCGTCCATCCGAACAGTTCTGTCCAAATCAGCTTGGTAAATTCGAGCAGCCACGTCTTGGCGTAGAGACGTTCGCGCCACCATCCTCGCGCTTCAAATTCAGGATCGCTTACTCCATGCACCCAAAGATGCATGGATGAATCCTGCTGCTTAATAGTCTTTCTCCAAATCATTCCCGCACGCCGGCTGTGGTAGTTCGACGTGACCACTATGATCGAGTGCCATCCATGCTGTTGGACGCAATGATCAAGAGCACGCGCCTCTTCCTCAGTCGAGTTCACGTCAGCACCTGTCTCACAAAAGTCCACATGATTGGCCGCGTCCGGGCCGTAGTTTTTTTCCAGAAAGTCTCGCGCCATGGGTGGGACCGGCGCACCCCAATACGATTCTCTGGGAACGCTTAAGAGAATTCGATTGGGAATGCCTTGCTGCAACAGATTCATCGCGCCGGCGAGGCGGGCCCTTTCGCCAGTAAGCGAGCCCTGCAGCACAACGGCCGCGTCCACATGAGTGGGCAACAAATCTGTAGAGACAAGCAGATCACCACCCCAGCGCAGAAAACCGAGCACGATGATCGCTGCCGTGATCAAGGTCCACAGCAAGCTTCGCTTAGTACGGGATTTCACGATCGGGCCGCCGGCTCAACTGCTAATGATCGATAGACTTCCAACCACTGTTCGCGCACAACCGGCCAGGAATAACGGCGGGATTCCACCCCGGCATTCGAAGCCAGGCGTGCCGCGAGATCGGGGTCGCGCAGCAGACGGATGACATTCTGCGCTAGCGCCTTCGCGTCTCCAACTTCCGAAAGCAGACCTGTACGGCCATCGTCGACGAGATAACGCATTCCTTCGGGCGCGGTGGTCACCACAGGGGTACCAGAGGCAAAAGCTTCCAGAATCGAAACTGGCATGTTATCCAGGCGGGAAGCATTGATGAAGATGTCCGCCCGATCGTAGAAGCGGCTGATTTCCTGGCGCGACGCCACTCCACAAAAGTTCACTCCCGACAAATTCAATTCTTTGACCAGGTCACGAATCTTGGCTTCTTCCGGGCCTCCCCCGACAAGATCGAGCTGCACATTTGGAAACTCGTGCGCGATTTCGGCGAACGCCCGGACCACCACGTCAATACTGTAGTAGGTATGAAAGCCGCGCGTACACACCAGGTGAGGACGAAGCGGATTGCGCAAGCGAAAGGAAAACTGGGATAGATCCACAATGTTGGGCACGACTTCGGCCTTGAGCCCGAATTCATGAAAGACATCCACGAGAAATCCAGACGGGACCACGAGCCGGCCGGCTTTTTTGAGAACGGGCCGCGCGCAGCGAAAGCGCTGCAGATGATCGCGAGCTTCGCCGCTGTGATAGTGAATCAACGTCTTCTTCCCTCTCAGGCGCGCAATCAGCCATGCCGGAGTTGGTGCAACCAAAAACGACCAATAAGACGCGGAGAAAATATGGGCGATGTCTGCGTCTTTCAACCCTCGCCACAAAGCCATAAGATAAAGAGGTTCGCGAACGATGGTACGCAGCAACGGAACGCGATCCACCCAAGCCAGCCCGCGCGGAAACGCGGGATCGATGGCGATGAGTTCGGCTCGCACATCCGGATCGTTCTTCCAGTTGCGCAAAAGAAGTTCCGCCTGCACCGATTGGCCGCCCACGTAACGCAACGAAGCCGCCACAATCGCGACTTTCAGTGGAGCAGTCTTCTTTTCAGGATGGACCGAACCAACCGCAATTGATTTTGACCGCCAGCGTTTCTTTTCCAATAGCGCAGTGTAGAGCTCTTCATGCCGACGGCGCATATTATCGATGGTGAAGTTGGCCTGGGCGAATTGTTTCGCGTTGCGTCCTAAATCATTGCGCAGTGGCCCATCGCGCAAAATGCGCTCGATGGCATCCGCCAAAGATTGAACGTCGTTCGGTGGGACCAGTGCTCCTCTGGTTTCTGTGACCAGCTCGGGGTTTCCGCCTACGCGGCTAGCCACGACCGGCACACCGGCGGCCATGGATTCGATGATGGCATTCGATAAGCTCTCGGAAGAAGACGGCAATACGGAAAGATCCAACGACGCCAGTACTGCTGGAATATCCCGGCGATCTCCTAAAAAAAGAATCTGATCGCGAATCCCCAACTTTTCCGCTTCACTCTCCAGTTCCAGACGCAAAGGGCCGTCGCCGACCAGCACAAACTCCAGGCTCGGGAACTTCCCGCGTAATCTAGCTGCAGCTTGCAAAAGAAGTCGATGGTTCTTGGCCGGCGTGTTCATGCGCGCGATCATACCCACGCGAAGAATTCCCGGGCGGCGCGGTAATGCAACTGCGGTTTCTGCAAAGGCCGAAGGCGGAAGGCCATTGCCGATCACAGCAATTTTGCGTTCCGGCAAACCTTCCTCGATCAAACGATCGGCTGCGGCGCGCGAATTGCAAATCACGGTGTCGCACCAGTGAAACATCATCAACTGAGCGCGAAACTTCGATGGACTGAGCAGATCGCCAAGCTGACGCTGGCTGCCGATCACCACCGGAACACGGGCCAGCCGCGCCGCCGGAACCAACGTGAGGTTGGTATAGAAATCAAAAGCGTGAGCAATGGCAATGTGGTTATGACGCAAATGCCGGGCCAAGCGAAAACGCGTTTGCATCGATTGCAAATGATAGAGGCTGCCCTTGAGCGGGAACTCCGGCACATCGCCAAGGCCTTCCTGAAAAGCGCCCTGCTTTTGAATGCATCCCAACTGAAGCCGAAAAGCAGTTGGATTCAGCGCTTGGGCAAGCGCCGCGAACTGGCGTTCGCTGCCGCCAGTGTTAAAAGTGTCCGTCATCAGAAAGATGCCGGGTAGTTCAGATGGATTGGGTGTGAATCCAGGCGCGACGATTGCGGCTGTTTTACTCGGAGACTCTTCCACGCCGGTCGCCTGGTCGGCGGATCCGTTCATCCGATGCCGCCGCCTACGGTGGTGACATGATCCAGTTGGCTAAAGCCTCTCGACTGGAAAGTCTCAAGAAAGTTTCTGTGCCACAACTCGAACATGAACAAGCGCCAGATGCGGGCAGAGTGGTCGCGGCGGCCCTGAAAGTGTTCGTCGAGTAATCGCCGAATGCCCGCCGGATTGAAATATCCGCGCTGCAAGGTAACGGGATCGAGCATCACGGTGAGAATCATGTCTTTCAGTTCGTTTCTCATCCAGTGACCAAGCGGCAAGGCGAAACCCTGCTTGGGCCGATAGAGAACTTCCTTGGGGACCCCCACACGTTCCGCCAGCTTGCGCAAAATATATTTCTGGTTTCCGCCGCGCATCTTCCATTGGGGAGCCAATGCGGTAACCCACTCCAGGAAGACGTGGTCCAGCATGGGGACTCGTGCCTCGAGCGAAGTCAGCATACTCATGCGGTCCACTTTGGTCAGAATATCGCCGGGCAGATAGGTCTTGCTGTCCAGATAAAGCACGCGGCCTAGAGGATCGTGCGCCGGAGCATTGTCAAGATATTCACGAAATGCTTTCAACGGCTGGGCTGTCCCCACGAAGTCTTCGGAGAGTAGCGCCATCTCCCGCTGAAAAGGCTGGAAGGAAACTCCTTCGGTGTAACGATCCTGCCAGGGAAGCGAAATGCTGTAAGCCAGACTGCGTCCCGGTACTTTGTAGGGGAGCAAAGGATGAATCCCATGGCGATACAAGCGGCCCGCCCATTGCGGAATCCAATCATGAGAGCGGTCCTGTAAATGAATGCGATACCGTTCGTATCCCGCGAATGCTTCATCTCCGCCATCGCCAGACAGAGCCACCGTCACGTGTTTCCGGGCGAGGCAGGAAATGTAATAGGTCGGCAGCATGGAAGAATCGCCGAACGGTTCCTCCAGCGAACGGGTGAGAGTTTCGATCGTCTCCGCTACATCCGGCTCCAGAATTAATTCATGATGGTCGGTACCGAATTTTTCCGCGACCATTCGAGCATAAGGAGCTTCGTCGAAATCAGCCTGACGGAATCCGATGGAAAAAGTCTTGACCGGCTGGGAACTGGCCCGTGCCATCAGAGCCACCACGGTGGAAGAATCCGTCCCGCCGCTTAGCATGGCTCCGAGCGGTACGTCTGCAATCAGACGGATGCGCACCGCTTCCGCCAGCCGATGCTCCAACTCTTCCAGGCATTCCTCTTCACTAGCCGGTGAATAAGTTCCATACTCCGGCAAGTCCCAATACTTGCTGACTTTTATTTTTCCCTCTTCGAATTCCAGCACATGGCCGGGAGGCAGCTTTTGGATCAGGGTGAAAGCTGTGACGGGATCGGGGACGTATCCGAAATAAAAATACTGCAATAGGGCATCGGAATTGGTTTGTGCGAGTTCCGGCTCCACGGCAAGAATGGTTTTGATTTCCGATCCAAACAGAAGACGATCTTTGCTCAGGGCGTAATGTAATGGCTTCTTGCCCAGACGGTCGCGGGCCAGGAGTAAGCGGCGATTGCGTTCGTCATAAAGCGCGAAGGCAAACATGCCGCGCAATTTCTGAACGCAGTCCGCTCCCATATCTTCATATAGGTGGACGATAACTTCCGTATCGGTATGGGTGTAGAAGCGATGTCCGCGATTCTCAAGCTCTTTACGCAGTTCTGGGAAATTGTAAATTTCCCCATTAAAGACAATCCAAACCGTGCGGTCCTCGTTGAAGACAGGCTGATGGCCTCCGGACAAATCGATAATGCTGAGGCGGCGCATGCCCAGGCCTACGCCGTCTTTGACGAAAATACCTTCGTCGTCAGGACCACGGTACACAATGGCCTGGCACATGCGATGAATGGTTTGGGTATCGACCGCCCCAGGTGCCACACCGACGATTCCTGCGATTCCGCACATGCGTTATCTCTTATCCCTCAGCCCTTCACCACAGCCGGCAACGATTCTGCGTTGGCGGCCATGGGAGCACTCGTGTGGACCTGCTGCAAACGATAGTCGCGGTAGTCGCTGGGATTGCCTTCTCGTCCATCACAGGCAGCCAGAATCACGTTTACCATTTCACGGGCTGAAACAAAGTGCAGGATTTCGCTTCTTTGTTGCGCTCCCTCTACCAGTTCACGGAGAAACTTTCGTACAGCTTCGCCCAGTACGGCTGCTTCCTGAGTGGGATCCATGCTATGGCAATGCAATTTGATGAACAACCAGTCCGGACGGCCATGCACGGAAATTCCCGCCTGCTTCCAGAGACGTAATCTTCGCAGACTCGGCGGATTGGGTGCAGTGAGAGCGCCATTCTCAATGGCAATCCGGCGTTGAGGAGACGTGAAATTCATCATGAGTGGGCCCTGCACCATGAGCGGAAAAGTTTTGGGCGCGCGTCCACGTTCAAGGTTCCGGCCGGTGCGATGTGGGGCCCTCTGGTTCAGAGGAAGCCCGCATTCGTAAAGAGAATTGGTCTTGCTGACTTGAGACCCATGAAAAGCGGCGGCCGGCATGGTCATATCGGCATAGCAACCGGTGTCCGCAAGTACCTGTATTTCGGAATCGACTCCGCATCCGCGACCGTGGTTCGAATTTGCCAGAGCAAAGTTGCCGTGAACAAATGCATACTGTGGAGAGCCGGAGCCGTTCACATAAGAAAGACAGCCATGTCGAGTGGCGAGAATATCGCGGAATTCCAACAACTGGCGACGCGTGTTCTCGGCCGTATCCGGCTTCCCGACCCCATGATGCAAGTGAACTTCAATTTCACCCCAGCCTGCACGACAGTGTTCCGCCAGTCGCTCGATGTGGCCCCGGTCATATTGTTCGGCGGGATAAAAGTATGTGTGCTTGAAGGGATGACCGTGGCTGTCACGCCAGGGACCGGCCAGTAGCGGATACTCCCGGCACCAGCGTTCCATGCGGCGTTCCTGTTCGTCGTAAGGAGCACGGGCGCGTCCATCGTGTGGCACAATCGCCGGCTCAAAATGATCAGCCAGAGCAATGATGAGATGGACAGGTCCAGCAGGTACGCGCCGAGTGAGTCTCTGCCAGGCATAGCCCGGCACCCAGCGCGCCCCATACGATAGCTTTTTGCCCAATCCCATTGCAGTACGACTCATCCTATAGATTTATTCAGCGAACCGGGGTGAAAGCATTGGACCGGCCGCTGGGTGTACGGAGCTCCGTGCGATGCAGGACATCGGGTGGACCCACCGAGGCGACCTCAGCTTTTTCCCGTTCTTTCACAATAGCAAAAAGCACGGAAGTGTAAGCCACAGCGAAATAAGGGAAGAATTGATAGGCTTCCGGCGCAAAAAACGCTCCCACCACGAACCCAATCAGCGAACTATGCAAGGCACCGGCAAGCAGCGTTGCTTCGGCATCCAGATTTCGTTTTTTCCGCAATTGTTTGAGGTTCTTGAAGCCGCGGCCGAAGAACATCAGGTAGAAGATCAGTACCGGAATTCCTCCCTCAACCGCAATTTGCAAATAAGAATTGTGAACGTTTTTCCATTTCAGGGAGTAAGGGGGAAATCCGTGTACACCAATTCCCAGGATCGGATAATGCTCGATGCCTTCCAAACTTCTCATAATGAGGAAGCGGCGTTCTTCGTAGGAACCATAGGCTTTCTGGTCCACGTCGGTCTGCACGTCTCCGGAAATGGCAAAGAAGCGGTCTTTCAAACGGCCGCCGGCGATTAACAATACGAGGCCCACAATCATTACGGCGCCAACAATCAATTGCGGACGCTTCCCCTTAACACCAAAATGCCAGAGGCAAACCGCTCCGGAGATCACCAGAGTGATGAAACCCGCGCGGGATGCGGTAAGGAACAGAGCCGTAACCATGATGAGCATGGACAACAACCACGTCCCTTTGCGCAACATGCCTTTTGCCCGAACCATCAAGGCCAGCGAAAAAGGAAGCGAGAGCACGATGGCGAAGGCAAGGTCATTCGGGTTTCCGTAAATGCCCCCGAGGACACCATCCAAGCGCGGAATGTTGTGGCCTTTCACGAGAGCAACCACGCAAACCACACCCACCGATGCAGCCTGAACGAAGATGATGCGCTGCAATCTTGGAATCGTGGTGATGAGCAAAAATGTAAGCACCCAGGCGATATAAACTTTGCTGAATTCCATGGTGGAAATCAGCGCATGCATTCTCGAGATGGGGGAAAACAGCGCACCAACCGCGAGAAGCGCCATCATGATCAGCAGATATCTGGCTTCTCTGGGCAAGTCTTTGAAGCCGCGCTTGGTCTTTCCTACACTGGAGAGCAGCCCGAGAATGGCAAAGATACCGGTGATCTTGGCCATGGGAACGTAGGTCAGCCCAGGAACCCAGTCCTCAGGACGCAGGCAATAGACCGCGTAAAACGCGCTCAGCCAAAAAAAAGCGCCACTTAAAGCTCCCTTTTGGATCGCTGGGCTGGTCTGCAAAATATTTTCGTCAGTTACTGGCAAACGTTCCTCAATTCTTGAACCTGCACATATGGCTTGGCTGCGGACAGATTCACGCCAGACGCTGTTCCCAATACCTGACCGAATTTATCTCCAATCGCAGGCCAGCCGTATTGACCGGCCAGCTCAGCAGCAGCACGCTCGTAGCGATTGCGAAGTCCGGGGTCAAGCAAAAACGCGATTACGGCTTCGGCGAAATTCTCCGAGGTGTCGGCAAGCACAATGTCGCGGCCATGATGAACATCCAACCCTTCAGATCCAACCGATGTTGAAACCACCGCTTTACCCATGGCCATGGCTTCGTAAATTTTTAGGCGAGTACCCCCGCCAATGCGAAGCGGAACAATGACTGCGGCCGCTTGCCGTAAATGATCTACGACAGATGAGACAGTTCCCGTGACTTCGACGGACTTCGAAGCCAGTTTCTGGACTCGCCGGTCCGGGTTTCGTCCTACGATGCGGAACCGGGCAGTGGGCAATTTGGCTTGCACCGCAGGCCAGATTTCCTGACAGAAATATTCCATGGCATCGATATTGGGTTCCCAATCCATTGCGCCCACAAACATGACCAGCGGCTCGGTTGGTGATGAAGACGAACCGGGGCGGTATTGTTCCAGGTCAACACCGGTGGGCACGACGGTGATTCGCAAGGCATCCACCCATTTGGTCATCAATGCTTTGTCATGCTCCGAAACCGCGATCACGTGCTGATATCTCGTGACGATTTCTTGTTCGTAGCGAAGCATCCTGGCGAATTCCACTTTGTACATCATTCGGCGAATGGGGTTTGATGCCGTATCAGCATGGCGCCGCCAGATCTCACTCTCTACATTATGCTGGAACAAGACTGTCGGAATCCCCTGCTTCTCGGGGAAGTTCACGGCCGCATCGAGAAAATCACAAACTGCCACATCGAAGCGCCTCTCCTGAAACCAGGTTCTCAACTGCTCCCGAACGCAAGTCGAAGCGAACCGGCTCACTGCGTACGGCTCATGATTCGGCAACTGCGACAGATAGTCCCACCCGCGCGCCAGACCGGAGCTGGCATTCTTCCCGGTAGATATACAGACTGCACCCGGGAAACAGCGGTTCAGTTCTTGCTCGTAAGCGGGATCTGGTTGTCCGTCGTAATAAGAAAGAAATGTGAGTTCATGATGAGCCGCCAGTTGCCGCGCGATGTTGTACGAACGAATATCTCCGCCGCTCGAAACTGGCAACAGTTTGTTCGCTTTGACCCAAAGAATTCTCATCGAATCCAGACCGCCCTGCGCCGGGTCACGAAGTTGGCAAATGCCACGACTGCCGCGGTATTCAACACGACGAAGGTAAACGCCGGGTCCGCCACGCGCGCCAAAGGTCCACGCGCCAGTTGGGTCATCGCCAGCAAACCAAGACCATAGAAAGCCAACTGTAAGCCAAGAGCGATGCGATAGATCGGTTCACGGAGAAAGAACGACGTCACCAGCGTCGTTGCCAGTGCAAAAGGCGCCAGTAGCCTGAGCAACTTGTGGCTCACGAATTGAAACCGCAACGGATTCTCTTTACGCAACAACCAGGGCAACAACTGCAGTAACTGATAATTGCCGCTCAATGTTCTCACCTTGCGGGCAAACTCACGGCCCGTTCCCAGGTTCGGCAGGTCCCAGGCGCGTGCCCGCGGATCAAAAACCACTCTGGATCCCTGGCGTACCACCTGCATTGGAATATAAACATCATCGAGAATGGTATCCGGCGGCACGGGAAGCAGCAGGCTCCGGCGCACCGCATAGAGTGCCCCGGTGGCGCCCACTACCGACCCCGAAGCCGATTCCCACTCGCGGATCTTCTTTTCGATTCTCCAGTACAACCCCATGCCTTTCGCAGCTTCGCCGGAGTCGGAATCACCCAACATGAGTTCGCCGCTGGCACATCCAACTGCGGGATCAGCAAAGTTCTCCACCAACAAACGCACGGCCGCTGGCTCAATCTTCTGGCGCGCATCGGTGAATACGATGATCTCTCCTCGTGCGGCTGCAACAGCGTCGTTGATTCCCGCCGCTTTCCCGCGCGATTCTGGATTCAGAATTACGTGCGCTTGCTTTCGGCTCGCGTAGCCAGACAGAATTTCGCTGGTGCCGTCCATGGAGCCATCCGACGTAATCACAATCTCACGCCGATCGTTTGAATAATCCAGTTCCATCAGGTTACGCAGCTTGCCTTCCAATACCCCGGCTTCATTCCGGACCACCATGACAATGGAGACCAACGGCGTGTAAGGCGCCGGCTTCACTGGCTTCGGAAACCATCGGCTACGCAACCACAACCACCCCGCGTAGCCGAGGTAGGTATAGACGATCACTGCAGCCGCTCCCCAGAAGGCAAGTCTCATTGTGCGCCCCGGCCCAGCAATACGATCTTGATGGTCTGGAACATGATCAGAATGTCCAATCCGATCGAGGCGTTCTTGATATAAAACAGGTCGTACTGCAGTTTCTCTTTCGCGTCTTCAATCGTATTTCCGTATTTGTAACGGACCTGCGCCCAACCCGTAATTCCCGGCCGCACCATATGGCGGACCCCGTAGTACGGTAATTCCCGGGTAAGCCACTCCACGAACTCAGGACGTTCCGGACGCGGCCCCACAAATGCCATGTCGCCCTTCAACACACACCACAACTGTGGGATTTCATCGAGCCGAGCTGCCCGCAGAAATTTCCCTCCACGGGTGATGCGCGGGTCCTGATCGTCGGCCCACGTCGGCCCCGTGTCAGCTTCAGCGTCCTTGCGCATGGTGCGGAACTTGTAACAGTAAAAGTGCGCTCCGCGCCGGCCGACGCGTTTCTGCCGGTAGAGAACCGGTCCTGGAGAATCCAATTTGACCGCAAGAATTACGAACGGAAGAACCGGCAACGCGAGGATCAGCCCGATCAATGCCACCGTGAAATTCAATATCCGCCGCATCATGCGGAATGGACTGCTGAAACGGAAACCTTTGGCGAAGATGATCCAACTGGGATAAAGCTGCTCCACCTCAATCCTGCCGGAGATTTTTTCCAGCCACGACGTCGCCTCTTCAATATGTACGCCCCGCAACCGGAGTTGCAGGAGTTCCGGCATCGGCATGGCTTCCCGGCGGTCTTGCATGGCCACGATCACCCGGTGGACGGTCCGTTCCCTGACCAGTTCCGTCAGGTGCGCCGCCATGCTTTCGCGAGTCACTTCACCTTCTACATTGCCGCTCCAGCCCACAACATCAATGCCCAGTTCGGATCGCGTCCGCAGACCCTGGACCAACCGCTGCGCGCGTTCATCCGTGCCCAATACATACACTCGCTCGCGCAGAAACGCCTGCTGCGACAACCACGCGTACGCCGTGCGCCAGCCAAACAGCGCCAGAGTCAGGATAATCAGGCCCACCAGTGCGGAGGAATTACCCGGCAGGAAATTGGGAAATGTCCAGGCGATCAAAGCCAGAACCAGGGCCAAAAACCCGGGGACCATCAGAAGCCTGAAATAGAGTTCGCCTTTTTTGTTCTCGTTAAAGTTGGAGGGATTGTACAAATCGAATAAATGAGAAAACGCCAATACCAGAACCGTCACGATGCCAATCTTGTAATAGCCGTTCTGGTAGTTCAGGAGGATGTAGCTGTCCTCCGGATGCCGGAGAACCGTCCCCAATAGGAATGAGGTCCAGACAATGAGGGCCTCGCCCGCCAGAAGCACCAGCGTGCGGACCGGGTAATAGACATTGAACAGGCGTATCAAGGTTCTCTCTAGGCTTCTGCCTTACCATTCGGCTGTCCGTATGCGCTGTAGTAATACTCGGTGTAGGGCGAGGATCCAGCTTCGATTCCGTTTAGCACCACGCCCACCAAATTCTTGCCGGCAAATTCCTGACGAGCCTTGCGAGCAATATCAAAAGGAGTGGCATTGGAGCGGACCACCATCAGAACCCCGTCGCAATAATTGGCCAGCAAACCTGCGTCAGAAACCGGAACCGCCGGCGGCGAATCGATAATGATCCAGTCAAACAGCGGTTCCACTCGACTGAGCAGGAACTTCAAGCGGCCG
Source organism: Terriglobia bacterium (assembly GCA_963723765.1). Lineage (GTDB taxonomy): Bacteria > Acidobacteriota > Terriglobia > Terriglobales > Acidobacteriaceae > DATBAX01. The sequence continues at coordinate 417,670 of CAVRSD010000005.1, forward strand.
TTGGCCACCAATTCTCCCGGATTCGTCATTGCCTTTCCTGACGGAATGAAGAACAGGTTTTCCATCGGCCCGCGCTGCATCACTCCGAACTCGTCACTCTCTCCCCGCAGGTATTCCGCGAGACCGGGGGTGGAGGGGGTTCCAAAGTTATTGTGGAGCTGTGGTCCGCGCAGATCGGCGTCGATCAACAACACCCGCCTTCCCTGCTGACGCACAATCACCTGCGCCAGATTGGCCGCTACAAACGATTTGCCTTCCTTGGGCAGCGAACTCGAGATCAGCAGCTTCCGCAGTCCCTGTTTTTCACGGATCTGGTAAAGGCGCGAGCGCAGGGTCCGGAATTCTTCCGTTCCATAGGCTTGCTCATCCGCACCAAAGAACAACATAGTCTTCGGATCGGGATGCCACGAGCCCTGGGGGCAGCGCGCCAGTAGCGCATCGAAACTAAACGCAGTGGCAAAGGAGGGGCCAGCGGAAACCGCGGGAGATGACATTCCCGGTGATACATATTCCTGCACCGGATTGGGGTTGGCCTCGATGGATTCGACTGTTCCCCCCTGGGATGCTGCCCGCTCCTGTTCAGCTTTCTTTAAGGCTTCATGAATTCGGCTCATAGTTTCCTTTCCTTGGGGAGTCCGTGTTCGGACTCGCGTAACCGGTCAGCTAGATTTGCAAGAGTTTTCAAAGCGTCGACCAGATCGAATTTTTCGGCCGACGTGGATATCGCAGGGACCATCTCTGTTTCCGCAGTGGCCATCGGATTGTCCGCCAGATCAAAGTCGCGGGCCACGCCTTCCACAATGGTTCGAGTCACCACCCGTTGTTGATCTACAAAAGCGCTCACCAGGCAGTGCTCGCAGAGCAAGTTCACTACTCGCGGGATCCCCCCGGAGTAAAAGTGAATGGCCGCCAGCGCATCGGCATCAAAAATTTGCTGGCCATTCGATCCCGCAATCCGCAGCCGTTGCGCCACGTAGGCCTTGGCTTCTTCCGCTGAAAGAACATGGGTCTTGGCCCGCAGCGTCAGCCTTTGCCTTAACTGCCGCAAATTCGCCTGCTTCAGCCTGTGTTCCAGTTCCGGTTGTCCCACCAGGACAATCTGCAGCAGCTTTTCCGTGAATGTTTCCAGGTTCGTCATCAACCGAATTTCTTCCAACAGTTCGTCGGAAAGATTCTGCGCCTCGTCCACGATCAATACCGCAGTCTCTCCCGCCCGATAACGGTCAAGTAGCCAGTTGTAAAGCCGCAGCAGAATCTGGCTTTTCGATTTCGAATCGCAGGGGATTCCGAAATCAGTCATCATGTAATCCAGAAACTGCGGCACATTCATCCGCGAGTTGAATACGAATGCGGTGGCCACCTGTTGCATGCGCAGCCACTCCAGCAGTTTGTTCACCAGCGTGGTCTTACCCGTTCCCACTTCGCCCGTCAGCAACACGAATCCCTTGCGGCTCTGGATGCCATAGGTAAGACAGGCCAGTGCTTCCTCCGTGTGCCGCGTCAGAAACAGATAGCGCGGGTCGGGATTTACGTTGAACGGGTTGGCCCGAAGGCCGAAAAATTCCTTATACATATAGGGCCTAGACCTCGACTATTTCCTTGTTCACGCGAGACCCGCTGCGGGGACGAAGATGCATTCTCCCATCGCTTGTCCGGTCACCCGCGTCGACCCCAATCCAGGGTACGGAAACCAGGGTGGGCAATTCCAGAGCGGCCAGCACATCCATTTCGTTGCGGATGGACTTGTCGCGCAATTCCAGCCACAACACGATCACGAGTCCCAAACCCAGTCCCCCACCAAGTCCGCCCGCGGCAAACATCCAGCGCACCGGGAAGCTGGGTGAATCCGGCAGATTAGCCGCATTCAGCAGGTTCATCTGTTCGCCCTGTTGACGCCGCTCCATGTCCGTCTGCATTTCCGATTGGCTCTTCTTGGCGAGCAAATCGTCATAAAACTTCTGCGCCGTGTCGTAATCCCGAGTCAGCCCCTTGTATTGTTCTTCGACGGTTGGACTCAGATTGACCCGGCCCTGGTAAGTCTGAATGCTCTCCTGTAGCCGCTTCTGGTCGCGCGTCGCCTGGGCAATCGCATCCCCGTATTGATGAATCTGGGTTCGCAACTGCTGGATCTCCGGAGGCTCGGCCACGCCCGCCTTTGCCGTCGTATCGGTACTGCCGGTCGAGGCCTTATCCATCTCATTCAGCCGGTGCTGCAGTTGGGCGATATCGCTCTTGGTTTTTACGACATCGGGATAATCGTCGGTATAGCGGGCCTGCAACGCCAGCAACTGGGTCTGCAAAGCCGCCAACTGTTGCTGGATGGTCTGAGGGTTGGTCGAATTCTGCGAAGACCGCCACGCCGCCAATTGCTGTGCCAGCATCGATTCCGTATAAGACTTGTCCTGTTCGGCCCGATTCAGGGTTTGTGTGTTCGCATCCAGCTGCGAATTCAGCCCCTGCAAAAGCTTCATGTTGTTGTCTTCGTCACCAGGCAACTGGCCCATGTGCAGCCTTTTGAAATCCGCCAGCTTGCTGTCCTGACTATCGAGATCGCGTTTAGCTCCGTCGAGTTGGCGCGCCAGAAAATCCGTGGTGCTGTTGGCCACGTCGCTCCGCGTCCGCAAATTTTCCGCAATCATCATCGACGTAAGTTCGCTACAAATCGCCTGCGCCATCTTCGCGTTGTCCCAGGTGAAGTTCACATTGAAACCAGGAGCTTCGCTGGTATCTCCCGGTTTCTTGGGCTTACCAGGGGCCGGGGCCGCGGAGGATTGCACCGGCACCACCGAAACGTTGGGAGGAATCTGATCGATCAAATCCTCGACATTCTTGCCGCCTTTGCCGGCCAGACCGAGACGATTGATCATAGGCTGCAATTCATTGCGGCTGAGGACCTGCTGTTGCAAGCTGGCAATGCGCTGGGAAAGGTCTTCGGTGACCACCGGCTTCACATAATCCCCCGGCACCTGCTGATCCTCCACCTGCACCAATGACGTCGACGTGTACTTGGCTGGGAAGACGTAGGAAACCAGGAACCCCAGGAGGGGTGCCACCAGCGTTGGGATGAGTATGATCTTCATCCGCCGGCGCAAGATCGCCAGATAATCGTCTACGGTTAATTCGCGATTTTCAATCATTTCTATTCTTCCCGTTCTGGCCACCCTATTGGAAGTGGCCTTGCAAATTAGTCGATCCGAATCGGGCGAGGATGCCAATCCAGCCCGATAATAACGGTGTGCCGCTGCGAGGTCCGCCCACATTCGGTGGGATCGGTTTCGCTGCAAACCGGTACATCGAAATTCAGATCGCTGTACTGATATGTGAGATAGCCACCTAGATATCGTCCAAATTGACGGCGCAAACCAAACCCGCCGTATCCGTATTGGAAAACGTCAGGTGATCCCGGAGTGAGCGACGGCAGGAGGCGCTTATTGTGCGCATATCCCACATCCGCATTGACCGTCCATAGCCGGCTCAAGGGACGGTACACCGAGAACCTGGCAATATCACTGGTCGCTCCGCCGAAGAACCCGGAACCGTTGGTGCTAAGCCGATCATATGAAAGATTCAGCGTGGTCCGCGGAAAACGGTAACGCAGTGATCCACGGCCGGTGCCCGTAAACTGGCGGATACGCGCAACCCCTGTTTCATCGATCTCAGTGATTTGCGGACCACCGCCAATCTGTAAATCCATACGGCCCGAAATCCGGTGCCCATAGAGGATATGTAAATGGTTGGTAGTGAACGAACCAAGGCTGGTTACCGGATAGCTGAAATCCTGGAATCCATACACCAGAGCCAACTGATCGTGCCGGCCGAGCTGGTAGTTGTATCCAACTTGCGCAGCGAATTGGTGGCTGTTGATCAAGCATCCCGGCTCTCCGGGCAAAACTGCCTCGGTCGGAGGTGGGCAGCAGTCGGCGGTCGGAGGACAGAATGTGGATGAAGGCGGCATGCACATGCCTACGGGAGGACAGCACAGCGGCGCAGTCGGGGAGCAACCACTTGCATTGTCGACAAAATCCGTAAATCCGTAAGATCCGGTAAGGGTGAATGACGAGCGTGGGGTCAGCAGTTGAGTGACCTCCACCAGAGCGGTATTGGTGATGCGGGGATCTTGTCCAAGCGAGCCATATTGGCCGGCGCTGAAGAAAGTACCGCCGCCAGCGTCCTGAATGCCTCCCACGTTTCCGAAGCCGCCCAGGTCGTAGCCTGCGGCGCCACCCAGGGCGCTATATCCGAAAATTCCCTCCGGCAAATCAGTGAAGGAATCGCGGAAACTTACTTGTCCGGTGCGCCACCGGATTCGCTGATCAATGCTGAAGGCGTGAATCTGCGCGGCGTTGCGGGAAAAGTTCTCATAAAGTGCCGCGCCTCCTGCGTAGTCAATATTAAGATCGTAGTTTTTCCACAATCTCTGCAGCTGCAAGCTGCCTATTCCGCGTGTCACCGAACGGACAGGATCACGTCCCACCAGGCTTCCCGATAGAGCCGAATCGACTGTTTCGAGGAGGTGTATTCCCGGAATCAAAAAACTCCGGGTCCCCAGGCCTGGCTCCAACGCGGGTTGATCCAATCCGGAAAGCGGCGGATTCTCGATCGTCTGCGACGTGCTATCAGGTCCCAGCGCGGGGGCCGGAGCCGCTGGCTGTTGCCCAGCGTCCTGGCCGCTGTCCGCAGGCGTTTGACTGCCACCGGCTTGTGCCCAGCCGCTGGCTAGCGCGGTCGTGACGAACAGAAGAACGTAAATCGGATACTGTTTTTTCATGATTAATTTACGGGACAACAATCGTGTCTCCTGGTTTCAGCGAGATATTTTGTCCCATGGCTTCGCCCTTAATCAGCTGCTTGTAGTTGACCGGCATCTTTTGCTGCTTTCCGTTCTCGGTACGCAACACATAGATACCCTTGGTGTTGGCAAATTGTGTGAATCCGGAAGTCGAGAGCGCCTGCAGCACCGTCATATTGGGAAGTAGGTTCATGGCGCCGGTATGCAACACCTCACCGATCACATAGACCCGCTGGCTGTTCATAGCCGTCACCACCACGGTGACGCGCGGATCAGCCAGGTATTTCTTCAATTTTTCGGTAAGGTTTGCGGCCAATTGCATGGGAGTCAATCCGGCTGCCTGCACGTCGTTCAGTAATGGCAGCGAGATCATGCCGTCAGCGCGGACAGGCAGCGTGGCCGTGAGGTCAGGCTCTTTCCAGACGCTGACGTGCAGCGTGTCATCCGGTCCGATCCGGTAAGTTGCGGCAGACACTGCCACGGGCGTGTCCGCAGTTTTGTCTTTCGCAGAGTCCTGTGCCCAACTCAGTGTCGCCCAGCCGAGCAGCAACGCCATTGCGAATGCGATCTTTCCCTTCATACTTTCTCTTTCTCCTGGGAGTTACGACACTCCATATTCACCGCAACCGATCTGCTTCAGTTTGTAGAGTAAAGCCTTGTAACTGATCTGCAGCTCTTGTGCTGCCCGGCGCCGGTTCCAACGGGTACGGGTTAGCACCTTCAGAATCAATTCTTTTTCAGCCTCACGGGAAGCGGCACGGGCCGCTTGCTTCAATGAGACTTTTTCTCCCGTGCCCGGGCGATCTGATTTGGTTAACAGGGCCCGCAGGCCACCCATGGCCAGGGCTTCATCCCCCAGAGCGACGATCGCTTTCGCGGCGTCGGCCAACTCGCGAACATTTCCCGGCCAGCCATACTCGTTAAATAATTGCTGCGTTTGCAGGCTCAAATCCGGAACCGGACGATGGAAATCCCGTGCATACTTTGCCAGGAAAAAATTCATGAAGTAGGGAACGTCCTCTTTGCGCTGGCGCAACGGAGGCACCCGCAAACACACTCCGCTGATCCGGTAATAAAGATCTTCGCGAAATCTGCCCAACCGTACTTCCGATTCCAGGTCACGGGCACTACCGCAAATTAAACGCGCCCGCAGAGACGAATTTTCATTCTCTCTTTTCCCACTCTCCTCCGGCTTGGACAGCTTCTCGATCAATTTGTTCTGGATCGAGGAATCCAGGTCGCCGATTTCCTCCAGGCACACCGTACCCTGACCCCATTGAGCTTCTTTTCCAGCCCCCTCGAAATCCTCCAGCGTCAGCTCGGCACAACGAACAATGCGAAACTCTTCTCCACTGCGGCTCGAAATTTCATGGATCCGACGGGCAATGGTCCGCTTTCCTGCGCCTGCTTCCGCCAGGAGCAAGACCGGCACAGTGCTTTGTGCCAGCTCCCGGATAACGACCTCCAAGGCCCTCATGCTGGGGCTCACCCCTTCCAGGAACACGAGACCTGCGGTTTCTGCGCTGGGAGGCGCCACCGGGGAATCGTTCTTAAGGAGAAAGTTTGGTTCCATAAATGGAGCTCGTACAGCTTGGGGGATGTAAGTTCGCGGACGAATCCCGAGAACACCATTGTAGAGCACGGTGGCTGCCACATAACACTCTTCGATGCAGCTGCTCATTTCCATCATATGTCATTGAAAAATAAGGTCAATTGATCGATGTGCCCAAGCTCTCAGGTTATCAGATCGGGTGCTTCAACCTATTCCGAAATCGCATAAATGAGAAAAGTTTTTCCTACTTTATAGTAACCACCTCGTAGGTTACTTTTGGAGAAAAGGGTAATTTCTCCCTAAGTCTTTGCTGTGACTAGAGATCTTTGGATATCTTTTCCCGGTCTTGGGATGTCCCGGGGATATCGACAAGTGGAAATTCTGATGGGTGCTGATTGCAGCCATGTGTACACCGAGAAACCTCGGTTCCCAGAAAAAATGCCCAAAAACATAAATTTCGGCAGCATTAGCCAATTGCGCCGGTAGAACACATCGAATATGCTTTGCCCTTATCTTTAGGAGTGGTTGTGGGTCACACTGCACAAGTCGCTTTTCCTCGCGAACAGCACCCCCCTCAAGCGCCTAACCGTACCGGGTGGTGGCAAGCTGCGGTGTTGATTCTGCTGGTTGGTTTCCTTTATTGGTCGATCCTTTTTCACCTGGTGAAACAGTTAGCGGCTGACGATGATTTCCGGTACGGGCTTTTTGTGCCAGCGTTTTGTTTGTTTGTGCTCTGGGAGGATCGGGTCAAGCTTTCCAAATTGCCCAAGGTGCCGTCGTCGTGGGGACTACTAATTTTGCTCCTCGGGCTCAGCGTACTGGGTGTGGGAGTTTTGGGCGCGGAACTATTTCTCTCGCGCATCTCATTGCTCCTGGTGGTCGCCGGCCTGGTGATACTTTTCTATGGCTGGCATTATTTTCGTGCAATCTTGTTCCCCTGGGCCATCCTTGCTCTCATGGTCCCGATTCCCGCCATCGTTTTCAGCCAAATCACCTTTCCGTTACAGCTGCTGGCTTCCAAACTCGCCACCTCCACGCTGCGGTTCCTTGGCGTTCCTGTTTTAAGGGAAGGAAACATTCTTCATCTGGCCGTGATGCCGCTGGAAGTAGCGCAGGCCTGTAGTGGAATCCGATCACTTCTTTCTTTGATCACTCTCGCGATCATTTACGGATATCTCATGGAAACCCGCATCTCCATCCGAATTGTGCTGGCTCTGGCAGCAATCCCCATCGCGATTTTTGCTAATAGCCTTCGGATCGTGGGTACTGGCTTGCTCGTGCATTATTGGGACCCCGACCTGGCAGAGGGCTTTTTTCATACATTCCAGGGATGGCTGATTTTCGTGGTTTCGCTGTGTGTCCTGTACCTTCTGCATCAACTCCTGCGCATGGGCCGGAAGTCGTGAGTTCGCGTATCAGATTTGCGATCGCCGCCGTCTCGCTGGCGGGTATGGCGGTCCTGCTTCTTTTCCGCAATCACGGCGAGGTGTTCCCGCCACGGGAGACATTGGCTTCCTTCCCCTATCAATTTGGAAGTTGGCAGGGATCTAACCTCCCCATTTCGCAGGCCGAACTGGACATCCTTGGGCCCGGGGAATTCCTCATGCGGGATTATCGTGACCAGACAGAAACAAATCCGATGGTGAATCTGTACATCCAATATTTCCCCACCCAGCGCGCTGGCGATACCCCTCATTCGCCGAAGCATTGTCTTCCGGGGAATGGCTGGGCGTGGAGCAACAGGCCCGGAACACTAGTCTCCTTGCCAGGCCACGCACCCTTTTTGGCGAGTCGCGCCGTTTTATATAAGGGCGATGAGCGCCAGTTGGTGATTTATTGGTATTGGGCCCATGATCGGGCGGTCGCCAGCGATTACGCGGCGAAATACTATCTGGTAGCGGACTCCATCCGGCTCCATCGCAGTGATGGAGCACTCTTCCGCATTCTCACTCCCTTGCCCCCGAATGAGGCGGAAGACGCGGCGCAGCAACGCCTGCTCTCGTTTGCGAGCAACATTGTCCCTTTAATCAACCAGTATGTTCCGCGTTAACGTACTGAAGTGACGCGGGTAACTTCCCGTGAAGCTCCAATTGCAGTAACCTTAGAAAGTAATCACTCATAGAGTCATCAGGCGCGTGCCTAGGCCCGCCTTGGGAGATTTGCATGAAGCATTTTTCCAAATTGCGTCCGATACTGGTCCTGGGGTTGATGACCATTTTCCTTGCCGGATGCAAACATGATCCCAATGTGCAGAAGCAGAAGTACTTTGAGAGCGGACAACGCTATTTTGCCGAAGGCAAGTACCGGGAAGCAGTCATTCAGTTCGGCAATGCCGTCCAGGTCGATTCACGCTACGCAGACGCACACTATCAACTGGCTCAGACGTACATCAAATTGCAAGACTGGCTCCACGCTTATGAAGAACTCAACCGCACTCTCGAACTTCAGCCGGATAATTATCAGGCCCACATTGACATTACGAACCTGCTGATTGCAGGCCATGAACCCAAAAAAGCCCAGGAACATGTCGACCTGCTTCTTCAAAAAAAGCCGGACGATCCCCAGGTCCACGAAGCCGCGGCCAATCTGCTCAGTGCCGAGGCCGACTACAACGGCGCCATTCTGCAAATGCAAAAGGCCATCGCTCTCGCGCCTGACCGGTGGGAATCCTATCTGAACCTCGGTCTCTTGCAGATGAGGATCAATCAGCCTGACGCCGCAGAAATAAGTTTCAAAAAGTCGGTGGAACTGAGTCCTTCTTCCATGAGTGCCCAATTGGCACTGGGCAGCTACTATCAATCGCGCAACCGGTTTAGTGATGCGGAGCAGCAATTCCGTCACGCCATCGCCGTTGATCCCAAGAACCCTGAACCTCGCGCCGAACTCGCCCGGCTCTTCATGATCGAGGGAAAGCCATCCGAAGCAGAACAATTTTTGAAGCAGTCGAAGCCTGACTTTCCCAATGATTCCATCGGCTATCGCATGCTGGGAGACTTTTACTTCGCCACCGGAGACGTGGACAAGGCCATCGCGGAATATTCGTCGTTGTTCACGGAACATCCCAAGGATCAGCAAGTCAAGAAGAACTACATTCAGCTCCTGATTCTCAAAAATCGTCTGGACGAAGCGCAGAAGCTGGATGATGAAGTTCTGAAAATAAATCCGAGTGATGACGATGCTCTGGTCTATCGCGGCCAGATCCAAATCCGCCAAGGCCGATCGAACGATGCCGTTCAGACCCTGCAAACCGCCATCAAGGATGATGCCGACAATGGCGTGGCCCATTATCATCTGGGCGTGGCTTTCGATCAGATGGGAGATTTATCGCGGGCCCAGAGTGAATGGCAAACTGCGGTGCGGGTACACCCGGAACTAGTGGAGGCACACAGCGCGCTGGCTACCCTGGCTTTGCGCAGTGGCGATATGACGGCGCTGGAACAGTCGGCCACGCAAATCATCAATCTCAAACCCACCGCGCCTGAGGGATATGCGTTGCGTTCGGTTGCCAATATCAACCGCAGGCAATTTGGCCGGGCGGAAGAAGACATTCAAAAGGCCATCAGTCTGGCTCCAGAGAGCGCAATCGGATACAAGCAAATGGGCAATCTGCGGCTGGCCCAACAGAACTACGGCGACGCGGAGAAATCGTATCAGCAGGCGCTGGATCGCGATCCTGGTTCCGGGGATGCGCTCGGCGGCCTGATGAAGGCTTACCTCGCTCAGCAGCAGACCGACAAAGCCATCGCGGCCGTCAATACCCAGCTTGCGAAAGTACCCAACAGCAGCCCCTTCTACGATCTACTGGGCTCTGTGTTGTTCGATAACAAGAAAGATTTGCCCGGAGCTGAAACCGCGCTGACGAAAGCCGTGCAACTCGACAAAAACAATACTGACGCCCTGGCCAAACTGGGACAGGTCCAAGTCGCCAAAGGCTCGGCTGACGCAGCAATCGTCACATACCAGAACGCGCTCAAGGACAATCCCCGTGAAGCCAGCTTCTCCATTTTGTTGGGCGAACTGTACGAATCCAGGCAGGACTGGAACCAAGCCAGGCAGGCTTATCAGAAAGCTTTGGAAATCAGTCCTGAGAACCCACTGGCTTCAAACAACCTTGCCTATGTGATGTTGCAGAGCGGCGGCAATGTGGATGTAGCCCTGGCGCTGGCACAAACCGCGCGTCGCGGCAACCCAGATTCGCCCAGTGCAGCCGACACGCTGGGATGGGTCATGTATCAGAAGCGCGCTTACAAATCGGCAATTGACCTCTTCCAGGAGGCCATCAAGCTCAACGACAAGGCCAAAGCTCCCGAGAATGCGAACTTCCATTATCACTTGGGACTCGCCTATGAAAAGACTGATCAGCCGGCGCTGGCGCGCCAGCACCTCGAACGGGTGCTCAAAATCAGTCCCAATTACACCGACGCGGCAGATGTAAAGAAACAGCTGGCCCAGTTACATTCCTGATGATGGTGAAAGATCCGTAGCCGGCTTTTATGCAGTGACTGCCTGGTACTCTTCGTAGACGCCCTTGAAATCCGTGAGCTTGTGATCCGATTCAAAGTGCCAGATTCGGGTGGCCACTTCATCGATCAAATCGTGATCATGAGTGCACAGAAGCACCGTTCCCTGATAACGCTGCAATGCAATATTCAGCGCATTGATCGATTCCAAATCCAGATGGTTGGTCGGCTCGTCCAAAACCAGCACATTCGGCTTTTGCAGCATCAGTTTGCAGAACAGCAGCCGCGCTGCTTCCCCACCGGAAAGAACGTTGGTCGATTTGGCGGCTTCCTCTCGGACAAAAAGCATCATTCCGAGTAGCCCGCGGAGTTCTTCGTTTGAGGCCGACGGGTCCCACTGGTGCAGCCATTCCAAGACCGTCGTGCCCTTTTCAATAAGCGCCCGATGGTCCTGGGCAAAATATCCCACAGACGCTTCGTGGCCCCAGATCACTTTTCCGCCATCGATGAACTTGCCGTCATAGCCGCTGGTCTGGCGCAGCTCAGCATCGGGGATGGTGGGCGAATTCGCCAGCAGCGCGTTCAGCAGGGTAGTTTTGCCCGCGCCATTTCGTCCCATCAGGGCGATTTTTTCCCCCCGAATCACGCTAGCAGTGAAATCTTTGACTACTGCTTTGTCATCGTAAGATTTGGCCACATGTTCCAATTCCAGAATGTGTTTTCCGGAAGGCCGCTTCATTTCAAATTTGATGAACGGCCGTGCGATGTTCGATCTCGCCAACTCCGTTACCTGCAACCGCTCCACTTCCTTGCGGCGTGACTGCACCTGACTGGACCGGGTACCGGCGGCAAATCGCGCGATGAACTCATTCAACTGCGAGATCTTCTTCTCGCGCTGCGCATTCTGCGACTCGATCTGCGATCGGACTTGTGTCTTGGCCACCACCATGTCGTCATAGGTGCCGGTGTAGGTGATGATGGTTTCGTAATCGATGTCGGCAATGTGGGTGCAAACGCTGTTGAGGAAATGGCGGTCGTGCGAGATCACGATGACAATGCCATCGTATTGGTTCATGAAACCTTGCAGCCAGTGGATCGAATCCAAGTCCAGATGGTTCGTAGGTTCGTCGAGCAGTAGCGCTTGCGGATGTCCGAACAGCGCCTGCGCCAGCAGCACGCGGACTTTTTGTCCGCCCTGCAGTTCGCTCATCATGCGCGTATGCAGATCGTCGGTAATATCCAATCCCTGCAGCAGGATCGCAGCATCCGTATCGGCGGTATAGCCATCCTCTTCGCCGACGATGCCTTCTAACTCCCCCAGCTTCATTCCATCTTCGTCGGTCATTTCCGGCTTTTCGTAAATTGCGTCCCGCTCTTGCAGCGCCGCCCACAACCGCTTGTTGCCCATGATCACGGTATTCAGCACGCTGTGAGCATCGAAAGCAAACTGGTCCTGGCTCAACACACCCAACTTGCGGGGACGCACCACGGTGCCCTTCTGTGGCTCCAACTCCCCTGACAAAATCTTCATCAGTGTGGACTTGCCGGAGCCATTGGGCCCGGTCAAGCCGTAGCGCTTCCCTGGTGTGAACGCAGTGGAAACTTCTTCAAACAGTATTTTGGCGCCGTAGCGCATGGAAACATTGGAGACTGAGAGCATGATTTCTTTGAAAACTGCGGGGGAATTCCGCTAAAACGGTACGCAGCTGGTGAATCTAGGATATCATGCCAGCCGCGTTTTTTATTGATTCGGGGGGTGAGACGTTACTCGCGGATCCGCGGGAAACCTACTTCTCGGCCAGTTCCGCCCAGCGCGCATAGAGTTTGTCGGCGGCGTCCTGGGCAACTTCCATTTCGGCATGCGCATTTAATAGACGGGTGGCATCACTGGCGATGGCTGGGTCCTCCAGAGCATCGCGCTTTTCCTGAAGCATACGCTCGGCTTCGGCAACGCGATCTTCAATCGTGGCAAACTCTCGCGCTTCCAGATAAGAAAGTTTCTTCTTGGATGCTGCCGGCGCTGTGTCCTGGGCTTTCGCCCGGCTCGCGGCATGAGGCATGACTTTCGCAGATTGTCTGCGCTCGTCCTGCCACAATTCCCACTGCGAATAGTCGGCAAAATCCTCCACCTGCCCTTGGCCATCGAGCCCGAGCACGACGGTCGAAACACGGTCCAACAAGTAGCGGTCATGCGTGACCAACACCAACGCCCCACGATATTCGAGCAGTGTTTCTTCCAGCACTTCCAGCGTGGGAATATCGAGATCGTTGGTTGGTTCATCCAGGAGCAGCAGGTCCGCGGGTTGCAGCATCAGTTGCGCAAGCAGCACCCGGGCTCGCTCTCCTCCGGAGAGCTTGCTGACCGGTTGATTGAGTTGTTCGCCAGTAAAAAGAAACCTCGCCGCCCAGGACGCGACATGGACAATCTGGTCCTGATAGATCACCGCATCGCTGTCGGGCGCGAGGGCCCGCCGCAAGGTGAGCTCAGGATTAAGTTGGCGCTTTTGATCGAAATACACGATCCGCAAGGTTGGCGCAGTGCGGATGTCCCCGCTGTCCGGCCGGACCTCACCACGCATCAAGCGCAGCAGAGTGGTTTTGCCGCTGCCGTTGGGCCCGACCAGTCCCACTCGCATTCCGGCGGTCACAATGAAATCCAGCTTGTCGAATAGCTTGCGGCCACCAATTTCAAAGCTGACTTGCTCCAGTTCAAGCAGACGCTTGGTCTGCCGGTCGGTGGCGGAGAAATCAAGCTTCGCGGTTGCGGTCCGGCTTCGGGACTTCAAGTCCGCCAGTTCGCCGATGAGTTCGTGGGCATTCTGGATGCGCGCTTTCGCCTTGGTAGCCCTGGCTTTCGGACCGCGACGAAGCCATTCGATCTCCGTATGCACGCGGTTCTGCAGGGCGTCCTGGTGCTTGGCCTGGGCCGCGAGATATTCTTCTTTTTTCTCCAGAAACTTGCTGTAATTCCCTTTCACTCGCAGCAAACCATCGGGATAAGTGCGGTTCAGTTCGGCCACCTCAGTAGCGACATTTTCGAGAAAATATCGATCATGACTGACGACCACACACGCAAACGAAGCGGCTCGCAGAAGACCTTCGAGCCATGCAATTCCGGCGAGATCCAAATGATTGGTAGGCTCGTCAAGCAACAGAACATCGGGTTTTTGCACCAGAGCTTCGACAATCGCCAGACGTTTTCGCCAGCCTCCGGATAATGCCGCGGCTTCGACGTCCAAATCCTCAAAGCCCGCGCGACCCAGAGTTTCGGCAGTCCGCGATCCGTGATCGTCCTCATGCACACCCGTCGCGTCCAGAGCGCGCTTGAGAACGGACCTCACCGTTTCACCAGTGGCAAACTGCGAATCCTGCAGCACATAGCTGAGCTTCGCGCGCTTGCGCGCGGCTACGTCGCCAGTGTCCGGGTCGACTCTGCCCGCCAGTATTTCGAGCAGGGTGGATTTTCCGGCGCCATTCGGGCCGATTAATCCAATTCGATCGCCTTCCGAGATGGTGAAGGAAATGTTTTGGAACAGCGGGGCGGTCCCGTAAGTTTTCGAGAGACCTTGTGCATTAAGAATGGGTGGCAATACCTGCGATGCTCCTAGCTGAGTATGTATTCAGGATATCAGGAGCGGGACGCTGCGTGTCCCTGGCTGGAAAGAAACGCAGAAAATCAGGCTGCCTTCAATTCTTCCATCAGGTCAGTTTTTAATTTCCGCTGTTGCTCCGGCGTAAGCTTGGCGCCGGCCGATGTGAGATAAAACACGTCGATGGCCATCTGCCCTTCTGTGTCAATCAGCGCAATCTCGATATTGCATTTCTGATGGGAAAAACGCGAGCTGATGCTATGCAACAGTCCCAGCCGATCCTGAGAAATGACCTGGACTAATGTGCTGTGGGACGAGCTTTCGTCGTCGAACTCCACGCGTGTATCCACCTTCACTTTGGCTGAGCTGCCCTTTTCCGAACGGAGGCGGTCGCGCAACAGACGATCCAGGTCGGCCTCGCCGGTCACCACGTCCGCAATGCTTCGCTGAAAGCGTTCCCACTCCGGCAGATTCAACTCAAGCGTACGGAAACGATCGGTGAAGAAAAATGTGTCCACCACAATTCCAGCCTGGTTGGAGAACGCGTCGGCCTTTACGATATTCATGCCCCAGGCTGCCAAAACGCCGGCCAGAGTGGCGAACAGAAAAGGACGATCATTGGTGACCATAGTCAGTTCATACCAATGACGGCCGCGTTTGAGGTCAAGTTGAACGGGATCGGACTGCAGCTTCTCAGCCATTTCAAAATGATGCAACACTTCCTCCGCCGGATGCGCCCGCAGGTAGCGCTTCGGAAGTCCTTCGAGAAAGGTCTTGATCTTCTTACCAGCCACCGGGGCGAGGGTCTGCAAGCGGGCGATATTTTCGTCGTCGGCATCGGAGTGCAGCCGCTGGTCAGCAGATCGATTCAAATAGTTCGCAGTGGCAATATAGAGTTGCCAAACATTCTCCGCTTTCCACGGAGTGAGGGCCTCGGGGTTTACCGCTTTGATATCGGCATAAGTCAGCAGGCAAAGCATCTTCAGACGCTCCGGCGTGCCCACTTTTTCGGCAAAGCTCTGAATGGTCGCTGGGTCAAAAATGTCACGGCGCAAGGTGGCTGACATATCCAGATGGCAGCCAATCAGGAAGCGAACTGTATCCCGCTCTTGCGGTTCGAGGTCCAGACGATCCATGGCTTGTTCTGCAATCTCGAGGCTGGTCACAACGTGACTTCTTCCCGGCACGCCCTTTCCAACATCATGCAGCAGCAATGCTAGGTAAAGCAGTTCCGGCTGCTCCAATTCATCAAGAATGTGTCCGTAGCGCTGGTCCCATTCCGATTGCGACTGGTGCGCATTGTGCAAACTCTCGATCGCCAGAAACGAGTGCTCATCGACCGTAAACCGATGATAGAAGTCGCGGACCACCAAAGCATCGATCAACTCGAATTCCGGCAGCAGCAGAGCCAGCAGCCGCAAGGAATGCATGGCCCGCAAGGCATCGGCGGCATGCGGCTCAATAAGAATGACTTGAAGATAGCGCCAAAGCTCTGCGCCTTTCGGGGGAGTCGCAGCCAAAGCCGGCAACACCTGCTCGATGCGGTATTCCGTGGTTGTGCTCAACTTCAAGCCATGATGGGCCATGAAGTCAAACATGCGCAACAATAACTCCGGGTCCTGCAGAGCGGAGGGTTGTTGCAGGTAAATCAATCCGTCCACCACCGAAAAATCTGCATTGGAGACGCGCGACCGCCAGTTCTGGAAATGTTTGTAAAGCGACGAACGCGCGGCGGGAATTTCTTCCAGCAATTGCATCGAGGCCCGGTACACCGCACGAGCGTGGCCGAAATAAATTCGCATCCAGTCTGCGGCCGTCATTACATCCACTTCAGGGACGCCAATTCTCCGGGCCGCCGCCTCATCCTGCGTTTCCCAGAGCAGCATGTTGTCATCCCGACCCTGGCGATAATGCAGAAAACAGCGGATTGACATCAAGAATTCCAGCGCCGGCTCGAATTGCTTGCGCACCGAAACCGGCAGCAGCGATTTGGGGTCCGGCCAGTCGCGCAGCTTGTCCATGGAGGAAATCAGCGCCAGCCAGCAAGCTACGTTGTAATCGCGCAGACCGCCCGGGCTCTCTTTGACATTGGGCTCCAGATGAAAAACCGTGTTGCCATACTTGGCGTGGCGCGCGCGCGTGACTTCCGCCAGACGCTGCACGATCATTTGGTTCTCCTGCATGATGAGTTTGGGAATCAGTTTGTCATGCAGCTTCGCGAATAATTCGCGGTCGCCGGCCAGGTAGCGGCAATCCAGTAGAGAAATCGTGAACTCCACATTGTTGGAATCGAAGTGCTCGCACTCGGCCAGCGTGCGGGTGGCGGGGCTTAACTTGACGCGCAGGTCCCAGATCTCCTGGGAGAACTGACGAATGCGATCTCTGAATTTCTCCTCCACGGTCTGGTCCGCGTGAAGAAACAGTACATCGATGTCGGAATGAGGAAACAGCCAGCGCCGCCCGAATCCACCAATGGCCACCAGCGCAAAATCTGCAGGCTGGCTATCTTCTGTCGCAATGAATTCCTTCCAGAGCCGAATGGCAATGTCTTCCACCAGCGCCGTTCGCTGGGCAACCGCAGTTCTCCCATCACCGGTAGCGTTGAATTCCTGCTGGATGCGGGTGGATTGTTCGCTGTAGAGGTCCCGTAATTCGCTGCTGATTGAGGGTGCCGTACTCATCCCGGTTGCTCCCGACTCGGTGCCTGGCGAATAAAGGGGGAAGTCTGGCTGGCGGTCCGGGCTACTAGGAATCCATCCCGAACGCGCACAAACCTACTTGCTCATTCACTCTAATCGTGGGGGAAGGGCCACGGAAATCGAAACTATTTATGCGTGCCATCAGGATTTGTTATCGGGAGGATTCAGAATGCAGATATCAGAGGCTTTGCCGGGTTTTCTAAAGCCCAGAGCCTAAAGCCTATTTCTTCTGTGCTACTTCCAGGCGGCTATCCGCATACTTCAATTCGCCCTCAGCCTTAACGAAATCCTCTTCGCTCTTGCCGTGGGCCAAATCCTGTTCGGCCAGCTTCTTATCGTTCTGAGCTCGATTTACGTCAATGTCTTCGGCGCGTTCCGCCGATTCCGCGAGAATGGTCACCCGGTCAGGCAGCACCTCGGCAAACCCCCATGCCACCGCAAAACGAAACGTATGGGCGCCCTTGCGATAGCTGAGTTCTCCCGCCGAAAGTTCCGTGATCAGAGGCGCGTGGCCCGGCAGAATGCCCAGGAACCCGTCGCTACCGGGGATTTGGATCTCTTCCGCCGCGTCCTTCACGATCATCTTATCGGGCGTGACGATCTCGAGTTGGAAAGTATCTGCCATAATCTTGGGCTCTAGGTGCTGGGCTTCAGGCTCCAGGCTTCGCACTTGGGCTTTTCCTAGAGCCCAGAGCCTAGCGCCTGCCCTTATGCCGCTGCCTTCATTTTCTCCGCCGCTTCGAGCACTTCTTCGATGGTGCCCTTCATATAGAAAGCCTGTTCCGGAATGTCGTCGTACTTGCCTTCGTTAATTGCTTTGAAGCCTTTCACGGTGTCCGCGACTTTCACGTATCGTCCCGGAGCGCCCGTGAATTGCTCGGCGACGAAGAACGGTTGCGACAGGAAGCGTTGGATCTTGCGCGCCCGTTGCACCGTCACTTTTTGATCTTCACTCAATTCATCAATGCCAAGAATCGCAATAATATCCTGCAAATCTTTGTAACTCTGCAGCGTCTTCTTCACCGCTTGCGCCACATCGTAATGCTCCTGCCCCACAATGCGGGGATCGAGAACACGTGAGGTGGAAGCCAACGGATCGACTGCGGGATAAATCCCGATCTCCGTCAATGCACGGGAGAGCACGGTAGTTGCGTCCAAGTGAGCGAATGTCGTAGCTGGAGCGGGATCGGTCAAATCGTCAGCTGGCACGTAAATCGCCTGCACTGATGTTACCGAACCTTTCTTCGTCGACGTGATTCGTTCCTGCAGTTCGCCCATTTCCGTTGCCAGGTTTGGCTGGTAGCCGACGGCGCTGGGCATGCGGCCCAACAGTGCCGACACTTCCGAACCCGCCTGGGTAAAGCGAAAAATGTTGTCGATGAACAGCAACGTGTCGGCGCCTTCGACATCGCGGAAATATTCGGCAACGGTGAGTCCGGTTAATGCCACGCGTAAACGCGCGCCGGGCGGCTCGGTCATCTGTCCATAAATCAGCGCGGCTTTGGAGTGCTCCGGGTCGCCCGGCTTGATCACGCCAGACTCCGACATTTCCAGCCACAGATCGTTGCCTTCGCGGGTGCGTTCACCGACTCCGGCAAACACGGAGAATCCACCGTGCTGTTTGGCGACGTTGTTGATCAGTTCTTGAATGAAAACTGTCTTGCCCACGCCCGCGCCGCCGAACAATCCGATCTTTCCGCCCTTTAGGAAAGGCTGGATCAGATCCACAACTTTGACGCCGGTTTCAAACATCTCGGCGGTCGTGGCCTGATCTTCAAACAATGGCGCCGGACGATGAATGGGATGCCGCTCGGTGTATTGAATCGGGCCCAACTGGTCGACGGGCTCGCCGATGACGTTCATTACGCGTCCCAGTGTTCCGCGGCCCACCGGCACCGAGATTTGGCCGCCCTGATCGATGGCTTTCATCCCGCGCACCATGCCTTCGGTTGCTTCCATGGCGACGCAGCGCACACGGCCTTCGCCGAGATGCTGTTGCACTTCAAGGATGACGTTAATGGGCGTGGGGACATTGAAGCCGTCGCTCACCACCCGCAGTGCCTGATAAATCGGCGGCATGGAGGCTTCGACAAACTGCACGTCCACAGCCGGCCCGGAGATCTGTACTACACGTCCAATGTTTTCTGCCATAAGAACCTTTTAGCTTCGAGTGTCAGGTTTCGAGGATTCGGTTCGGGTAGATACTGCGTTGCTCACCCGAAACTCGAAATTT
The DNA here is from genome assembly GCA_963723765.1 of Terriglobia bacterium. Taxonomy (GTDB): domain Bacteria; phylum Acidobacteriota; class Terriglobia; order Terriglobales; family Acidobacteriaceae; genus DATBAX01. Next base: position 436,993 of record CAVRSD010000005.1, read on the forward strand.
TAAACTTACTGTGCTGCAGCTGCTCCACTCACAATTTCAATAATTTCTTTTGTAATCTTCGCCTGACGTGCCCGGTTCATCACCAAAGTCAGCGAACTGATCATGTCGCTCGCGTTGTTGGTCGCCGCATCCATGGCGGTCATGCGGGCGGCGTGTTCGGCTGCCACCGATTCCATCAGGCCGCGAAAAATCTGAATGCCAATATATTTCGGCAACAACGACCGGAATAAAATTTCCGGAGGCTGCTCGTAAATGTAATCCACGGGCTCAGTGGCAAACTTCGCCGCCTCAGCGTCAATCGCTTTTGTATCTGCCGGACGGAGACTCACTCCGCCTTCTTTCGCTGCCTCAATCGCCTGCCGCCGATCTTTTTCGCTCATGGCGTCCGACTGGGGCACTCCGGGTTCGCCAATTTTCTCGATGGGTAACACCTGCTCGACGATCAGACGCTGTGCGATGACTGACTTGAATTCGTTGTAGACGACATAAACCGAATCGATCTCGGCCTTGGAATAGCGATCGATGATCCGGGTCACTAACTCAGAAACCGCAGAGTACTCAACTTTATTCAAAACCCCGATTTGCTCGCCCACAATTGTCGTGCGCACCGTTTCGGTGGAAGCCGCAGTTCTGGGCTCAGCAGCCGGATAGCGCCGCCGCAGAAAGTCACGTCCTTTTTTCCCGATAGCTTCAATCTCGAGATTCTTGCCGACTTTGGATTCCAGAAATCGTGTGGCCGCTTTCAGGATATTGGTATTGAAAGCGCCCGCCAGACCCTTGTCGCCAGTCACGACAATGAGCAGCACATTTTTCTCTGGACGCTGCACCAGCAGCGGATGTCTGGGCTCACCAGTTGCAGGATCATAGATCTCCACTCGCGAGACGAGTGACTTGAGCACATTCGTCAGCATCTGGGCATAAGGACGCGCCGCCAGTGCACGCTCCTGTGCGCGGCGCAGGCGGGCCGCCGAAACCATTTTCATGGCCTTGGTGATCTGCCGCGTGTTGATCACGCTGCGAATACGGCGCCGTATGTCGAGAATGCTTGCCATAAAAATCAGCCGTTGGCTGTTCGTCGTCGGTCGTTCGTTGCTACTTCGCAGCTACCGCTTTTCGCTCTGCCACAAACGTTTCTTTCGCTTCTTTAATTACTTTGCTCATCTCGGCTTTCAACGCGTCGTCGAGAACTTTCTTTTCCATGATCGTGCGCAACAAGCCTGGATTGGTCGCGTCCACATACTTGTAAAGCGCGGCTTCAAAATCGCGCACCTGATCCACCGGCATGTCGTCGAACGCACCACTGGTCCCGGCAAAGATAATCAAAATCTGTTTGGAGAACGGCAGCGGCGAAAACTGCTTCTGCTTGAGCACTTCCACCAGCCGTTGTCCACGATTCAACTGCGCTTGCGTGGCCTTGTCGAGATCGCTGCCGAACTGCGCGAATGCCGCCAACTCGCGATATTGCGCCAGCTCCAGCTTCAGACTTCCCGCGACTTGCCGCATGGCCTTGATCTGCGCACTGCCGCCGACGCGGCTCACCGATAGTCCAACGTTCACCGCCGGGCGCACGCCCTGGTTGAACAAATCGGTTTCAAGATAAATCTGGCCGTCCGTAATCGAGATCACGTTCGTCGGAATGTACGCCGAAACGTCGCCTGCCTGAGTTTCAATAATGGGCAGAGCAGTCAAAGAGCCGCCGCCCATCTTGTCACTCACCTTGGAAGCGCGCTCCAGCAGCCGGGAGTGGAGATAAAAAACGTCTCCGGGATAAGCTTCACGTCCTGGTGGACGCCGCAACAGCAAGGAAATTTCACGATAGGATGCCGCATGCTTCGAGAGATCGTCGTAGATCACAAGTGCATGACGTTTATTGTCACGAAAAAATTCGCCCATGGCGCAGGCCGCATAAGGCGCGATGTATTGCATCGGCGCCGGCTCCGACGCAGATGCGGCCACCACGATGGTGTATTCCATGGCCCCGGCATCCGCCAGAGTTTTTACAACCTGCGCAATCGAGGAACGCTTTTGCCCGATCGCGTTATAGATGCAAATCAGGTCGTTGCCTTTGTTGTTGATGATGGTGTCAATGGCGACGGCGGTCTTGCCGGTCTGGCGGTCGCCGATGATCAGCTCACGCTGTCCGCGGCCGATTGGAATCATGCTGTCGATGGCCTTCAGTCCGGTCGCCATCGGCTCGCGCACAGGTTGGCGGTCAATGACGCCCGGTGCAATGCGCTCAAGCGCAATGAACTTGTCAGTGGCGATTGGTCCCTTGCCGTCAATCGGCTGTCCTAACGAATTTACGACGCGCCCGATCATGGCATCGCCCACGGGCACGCTCATGATGCGCCCGGTACGCTTGACCTCATCGCCTTCCTTGATTTCGGTGTAGTCGCCGAGCAGCACGACGCCGACCTGGTCTTCTTCGAGGTTCATGGCGATGCCCGCTAGGTTGTGAGGAAATGAGAGCAGTTCGCCGGACATGACTTTGTCCAGACCATAAACGCGGGCGATTCCGTCGCCCAGAGTAACGACCGTTCCCACTTCATCGACGGCGATCTTGGTTTCGTAGTTCTCGATCTGCTGCCGGATCAGCTGCGTGATCTCGTTTGCTTTGATTTGTGCCATAAGTTCCGCTCTTCGCTTCAGTTCCTGTTTATGAATTCCCCTAAAACAATTAAGAACTCATTGCCGCCTTGATTCTCTCCAGGCTGCCCTTCACCGAGCCATCGTAAATGGTGCTGCCAACCCTGACTATGGCGCCCCCCAGCAGCGATTCATCCCGCGTGTAGGTTGCCTTAACTTTCCTGCTGGTCAGGTTCTCGACTTGCGATTCGAGCGCGCTCCGTTCCGGTGCGTCCAAATCGCGAGCGCTGGTAATGTCCGCTTCAATAAACCCCAACCGGCCGTTCAGCTCTTTTTCAAACTGTTCGATGATCAGCCCCAGGAACGGGATCCGTTGGTGATCGATCAGCACCGCGACGAAATTTCGGACTGGCCGGGATGTCTCTTCGCGTGCGGTGATTGCGTCCAACACGGCTTTCTTCTGTACTGCCGGAATCGAAGGTGTTTCCCAGACTTTGCGAAGTTCCTCGCTGCTCTCGACCAGTTCGGCAAACGACTTTGTTTCCTGCAAGGTTTTTGCCGGGTCCAGATGGAGTTCAAAAACTACATCAGCCAGGGCCCGCGCATATGTATTGGCAACTGAGGCAGCCACTTATTGCCGCCCCTTTCCCGGGGCGCCGCCGTTATCTCCGAGCCCGCGGGCAAAGTTACGGATCAACGATTGATCGGTCGGCGAATCCACATGGATTTGCCGCGTCGCCAATGTAACGGCTAAGTCAGCAGCATAGGCCGTCAATTCGCGACGAGCTGCTTTGGTAGCCGCTGCAATTTCCTGCTCCGCCGATTCCACAATTCGTTTTGCATCTTCCTCGGCAGCGGCCTTGATCCGCACTTCTTCCGCCACCGCTTCCTTCTCGGCAGCCGTGCGCATGGTGCCAATCTCGGTATCGAGGCGCGAAAGCCGGGATTCAATGTCCGCCAGCCGCCGGTTGGCGTCCTCGCTCGCCTTGCGGGCTTCCTGTATGGCTTTTTGAATGCCAGCTGTGCGATTGCGAAACATGCCCGGCAAGTTTTTCTTCGCTGCCCAGAAAACGACGCCCGCGACCATTGCGAAGTTCAGCAACACGCAGAGCAGGTAGGCGTGATCGATGCTAAGTCCGGTAAGCCGGGCCACTAACTTCACTGACGATGAATGTTTGAGTTTAATTTCGTCATCCGGTTCGCCCGCCGATTTGTTCGAATCTCTCACTGCCCGGGCAGCCGGATCCTGGCCCTGAAGTGAGGCCGAACTCGGCGCCGGTTCACTGCTGCTTTGCCCTTTGAGCCTGGGCGCACTGAAAATACAAAGGAATATTGCAAATAGCAGCGCCGCCATCGCCAACAAACGGTAGCGGTTGCCATCGATTCTCATCATCGTCCGCCCGCCATTGCCGGTTGCAAAACCGCCCGGATAATCTCAGCCGCGAGTTTTCCGCTTTCCGCTTGCAGGCCATCTTGCGCGGCTTGCTTATCCTGCTCGATGACACTACGTGCTTGCTCGATTTGGACTTGAGCCTTGGCGCGCGCCTCCGCCACCGCCGCTGCCCGCACCTGCAACGCCTTTTGCCGTCTGGCTTCCTGGGTCTTGAAAACTGCTGCCCGAGCTTCCCGCAGACGCTGCTCGTATTCGGCGGTCCGCGCCTCGGCGGAAGCAATGTCCGCCCGTGCCTTTTCGATGGCGCCTTCGGTCTTGCTGCGACGCTCCGCCAGCACTCGGCCCAGGGGTCGATGCACCAGCACCACGTAGATGCCGTACAGCAGCAACAGCAAAATAATGGTCGGGATTGATCCGAGCAGTAATTCGCCTACTTGTCTGAGCGTCTGATCCATTGTTTGTGCGTGATGATTAGCGTGCGCGAAAGAAGCTTAAGGGAACCATCAAACTTAGCATTTCAATCGAGTTAGTGTCAACCGGAACAGGGTCAATTTCGGCCTGTTTTTCGATGCTTGGAACGCTGATTCATATGGAATCCGGACAGTGTACAAATTCCAATTCCAGACCTTCCAAAATTCTCGAAACAATCCTTGACTTCTGCCTTAGCGGGTCTAGCATGGAGGTATCACCTCCGATCCAATCCGGATCGAATGGGCCGATAGCCAAGGAATGTCACCGCTTCTTGGTTGCCGGCCCATTTAAATTGCCGTCGCGAGTCGTTCGCTGGCCGTCCGTCGGCCACCATCCTACTTCACCACCCACTCTTTGACCCTTCGCACCACCGATGCCGGCGCTTCCACTTCCAACTCCACCGATCCACCCTTGTACTGACGCGAATAAATCCGCGATCTGGCTTCCAGCATGGCGAGAATTTTCCCCTCTTGCTGTGGCACGCGCACACGGATCCGGCTCAGCGCATCGTCCGAAAGCATTTCGTCGATGCGCTCGAGCAGAGTGCCTATGCCAATGCCCTTGGCCGCCGAAATGTACACTGATTGCGCATCATCCAGCAGCGCGTCTCGTTGTGCCGCAGGCAGCAAGTCGATCTTGTTCTTCACGTGCAAGCGAGGCTTGCCGTCCACTTCAAGTTCTTTCAGAACGCGGTCCACCTGCGCATCCTGCTCCACGGAAAGCGGACTGCTGGCGTCGGAAACCTGCAGAATCAACGCTGCCCTCTGCACTTCCTCAAGGGTCGCACGAAATGCCGTAACCAGCGTGTGCGGCAAATTGCGAATGAATCCCACAGTGTCCGAGAGTAGAACACTTCGTTTGGACGGCAACCCCACGGCACGGATTGTTGGATCCAGAGTTGCGAACATTCTTGGCGATTCCAATACTGCCGCTTTGGTCAGGACATTGAACAGCGTGGACTTCCCCGCATTGGTATAGCCGACTAATGCCACCGTCGCCACCGGGATAGCCTCCCGCCGCTGCCGTTGCTGCGTCCTAACCCGCCGTACGTTTTCGATTTGTTCTTTCACATGCCGGACACGCCGGTAAATTTTCCGGCGGTCGGTCTCCAGTTGCGTCTCGCCGGGACCACGGGTGCCGATGCCGCCGCCCAGTTGCGACATCTCGATGCCTCGTCCGGCCAGTCTCGGCAACATGTATTCAAGCTGTGCCAGCTCCACCTGCAACTGCCCTTCACGGGTTCGGGCATGTTTGGCGAAAATATCGAGAATGAGCTGGGTACGATCAATCACCCGCAGGTTGACCAGCTTTTCAATGTTGCGCTGCTGTGATGCCGTCAGGTCGTGATCGAACAAAAGCAGATCGGCGGAAACGGAGGCCGCCGCGCCGGCAATTTCTTCCAGCTTGCCGCTCCCGATCAACGTGGCCGGATCGGGACGATCCCGCCGTTGCAAAAATTCGCCGGCAATTTCCGCGCCTGCGCTGCTGGCCAGTGTGCGCAACTCGTCCAAAGATTCTTCCGCGCTAAACTCGGGAATCTTGGGGGCTTTGGAATTGGAAGCGGTGGTGGCAGCTGCGGCACCGTCACGAGCGGCCTGTGCCCCGCTGGTGATGGAGCTCTTCGCGTTCTTTGCTCCTGCACGCGAACGGGTGCGGTAGTCCAGGCCTACCAGGAACGCGCGCTCTTTGTGAACGCCATCCATGGCTGGGCTCTTGGAGGGCCGAAGGATATTGGTCTTCCGGGAAGTTTTAGCTTTTGAACTACTCAATGGGGAATGTCTCTAGCCTTAAAGTCTGCTGGTATTTTGCAAAGCTCGCAATCTTCGGATCTCTACCCGTCGGTGCCTGACGCCGGAGCCGCATCCGGAGCCGCCGGCACTGATGACACCGGCGCCGCCCTCTCCATCTGACTGTGCGATGTTCTGCCCATGGCCACGGTGGAGATCGCGTGCTTAAAAATCAGTTGCTCCTGGCTGTTGCTCTCCAACACCACGGAATATTTGTCAAAAGAGCGAATACGGCCTGTCAACTTCACTCCGCTTAAGAGATAAATCGTGATGTTGGTCCTCTCTTTGCGGGCCGTGTTGAGGAAAGTATCCTGAATATTTTGCGCCGGCTTATTGTCCATCGCAGATCTCCTTGGCTCTTCGACTGCGAAAACTCTCGTTGACTGCCGAGCACCCTAAGGCAATCTCAGTACGATACGGCCTAAAGCCCCACTTTTCAACCTCCCATGCTGGGTGTTATAGAATCCGAACACTTTCCGGCCGGGAGCACTACTCATTCGTAAGCCCGGACTCATATAACGACCAACCTGGAGAAATCCCATGGCATGGCACGGTCTCGCAGAAATGCTTTTCGTCCGCAGCCTCACCTTCCCCCCCATAACGTTCCCCAACGATGCCCAGACCAATCTTCTGATGCTGTTCCGCTGGGTCCATCTGCTGGCCGGAATCACCTGGCTCGGCCTGTTGTATTTCTTCAATCTGGTGAATGTTCCATTTATGAAAGAAATTGACAGTGCCACGAAAGCGCAAAGTCGTTCCGGCTTTGATGTCGCGGGCCATGTGGTGGTTCCGCATGGCTGCTGTGGTCACGGTTTTGGCCGGCCTTGCTTATTGGGGAAGCATTGTGGCGTCCGACGCTCGCAACGGAGGCGCAACCTCAGGCATGGCCATGGGCAGCTTCTTCCTCATCTGGACTGCGGTTTGGGGAATTCTCTATGCCCTGCTGATTCCCGGAAAAGGAATCCTCAACAAAGGTCCAGTGCTGGCTGTGCTGGTTGCCATCGTCGTGATCGCCGCCGCGTGGCTATTTCTCTCTTTAAACGATCATGGATGGGAGAGCAATCGTCTGCTTTCCATTGGGATCGGCGGCGGACTTGGCTGGGTGATGCTACTCAACGTTTGGGGAGTGATCTGGCGAATTCAGAAGCGAATCATTCTGTGGACCAAAGAAAGCGCGGCCAGCGGGACTCCCATGCCGGAAAAATCAAAAGCGATGGCCCGAATGGCTTTTCTGTGCTCCCGCACCAACGCCTTCCTGTCGATCCCGATGCTGTTCTTCATGGCCGCCGCCAGCCACTATCCCATGTTCGGAAGATGAGCGTCACAGCTATCACCAAAAAATAAGGGAGCCGGAATTCCGGCTCCCTTGTAAATCAAAGTAACCAATCCAACTAGAAGTTCAGCTTCACTCCCAGGCGGATAGTACGGGGGGCCTGATACAGATAAGGCTTACCGTACTGGCTGTTCACGATGTTGCCCTCGCCAAAGAGGTTGGGCTGATTCAGCAAGCTCTGGACGTTATACGGACGTTCGCTGTTCGCATAGAATCCCTGGCTGGCGATGAACGAGCCGTTCGGGGACATGAAGCTCTGCGAAATGTTGGAGTCGACCTGCTGGCCGTACGCGGTCACCGAACGTTGACCCAACAGGTTGCCGAAGGTTGCGGTGAAGCTGAGATCCATCCCCTCGCGCACCTTGAAGTTTTGCTGGAAGTTGAAGTCAGTCTGCATAAACCACGGGGTACGGAAAGTTCGTGGCTGACCTACAGTGATGTCGCCAGTGGTCGGATCCTGGGTAACATCGACCCATTTCCCGCGGTTAACGATATCAACCGGCCACGCGCCCGGGGAACTGTAGCCCACGTCCGCATAGCTGGTCTGTGGTGTGCCGCTGTAAAGCACCTGGAAAATTCCCAGGTCGGTGCTCATCTTGTGGGAGGAGAACTTGCTCCACGGCAGCTCGTAGTAACCGTAGCCCTTGAAGGCGTTCGGGCGATCGGTCGGCAGCAATCCGCTGGAAGAACCGCCGCTCGCATTCCACGAGAAGTACGGTTCGTCAAACGAACGGCTGTTGTTCGGGGCGTTACGTCCGCCACCGCCGTCCGCCAAATCGGTGCTGGTCAAGCCGGTGTAATTTCCACGCAGCTCACTGTAGGTATAGGAGAACATTCCAAACCAATGTTGGCTGACGCTCTTTGTCAGTCTCAGCTCAACCCCGTCGTAGCTACGTGCGCCAGCGATGAGATTATTTGGCGGGCATATTCCCGAATTAGGATCGCAAATCTGTGGCACAGCTAGTTGACCAGGCCCTGGGGGTGGCACATAGCTGGCGCATGCGGTGGGGTTTGACGGAGAACATCCATACAGGAAGTTCCAGAATCCCGCGAATGTCTTGCCTACGCCCTGGCCGGGGTTGTTGATGACGAAGGTCTCGCCGATCGCCGGATTGTACAGAGCTGAATCCTCAATCACGTGGTCGAGCCGCCGACGGTCCCAACGCGCTTCAAACGAAAGCGTCTTGGAGAGTTGATAGTCAACGCCGAAGGCTGATTCATGCTGTTCATAAGGCTTCAGGCCAGGTGCAACACCTTCCTGGGTAGCGCTGCAAGTGGAACAGGTGGTTGGAAATGCCCGGAAGTTCGTGTTCTCGATGAAGGTCAATCCCGCAGGAGTGGTTCCGCCCTGGAAATTGGCTTCGGTGGTGGAATCGGTTCCCGGCCCGCCGCAGAAGCGACCCGAGCTGTTGAATGCAGGAAGGATCGTACTGAGGTCGGAGGTGTTCAGCGCGTATACGCAGTTTTGCCAATACTGACCACCGAACGAACTGATGGCCACGTTCAACTTCATGATGTCGAAGAACTTACCGTAGCTGCCGAATACCTTCATGCGGCCGTCTTTGAATACGTCCCAGGCAGCGCCGAAACGGGGAGCAACTTTGTCACCCCAACCGAAGTTGATGGGACGATTCTGCACCCCAGGTGCTCCGCCTTCACCGGGCAGATACTCTTTATCTACACGGACGCCGGCATTGATGGTAATGCCACGGCCAATGGTCCAGGCATCCTGAGCGAACAAACCATGGTTGAAGCTGGTCGCCTTTCCAAGAGAACCGAAGTCCTCAATGGTGACGAATCCATATTGTCCCGCGCAGCCTCCGTAGGTCACGGTAAGGGCCGCGCATTCAGCATTCCCGTTAGGACTGGAGGAACTATAACCCGCTGAAGGATCGGTATTTACATTCCCAACGTTCATAAGAGTTGCAGGCTCATTCCAATGTTGAGAGATATCATTGGACAAACGGTTGAGCTGATAGCCGAACTTGAAGTTGTGGGTACCCCACCATCCGCTCTTGTACCAGGCGAGATCCTGATCGAATTGAATCGCCTTGTCGGCATTGCGCTGGGTATCATTCTGGTTCTGGGGCGCGTTGAAGAACCCATTCGCTTGCGCAAGGGAGGCGGGTAGAGGGGCGCCGAAAGCATCCGTGCCGCCCTGACCGCTGTCCTGCCAGACGTAGAGGTTCCCAGTGGTTGGGAAGCCGAAGTCATGATAATTCTGGAAGTAGTAACCAAACCGGGTGGTCGCAACCAAACGTTGATTGATCGTCCAGTCGGCACCCACGTTGGTGGTGGAGTTGGGAGCTGAGTAACCCAGATTATGTCCGTAGGCGTACGTTGGAACTCCACCCAGGCACGTGGCACTACTTTGCCCAAAGCATCCACTACTCACGTTAAAGTAACTTGTGGTCGAGTCGGAACTAGGAAGATCCTCTCCGGTCTGCCTCTGATACTGGTAGAGCCAGGACCCGAACACACGGATCTTCTGGGACACGGCAGCGTCAATACGGGCAGTCGTGTAATAGGTCTGTGTATTACGGCTAAAAGGCAGGGTCCCACCAGCCGAAGGGCCGTAGTTCACGAACCGTTCCTGGTTGTTCTGCTCGGGATTGAATCCGACAAAGAAAAAGATCTTATCCTTGATGAGTGGCCCACCAACCGTAAATCCCGGCTGGAAATCACTGGTCTTGGGCCGAATCGGCTGGTACTGCTGGTAAGGCACGTCAAGACTGGTATTGACGGTACCGCTCGTCGCGGCGCCGGTTCCCAGTGGGTCGTAGCGCTGGTATGCCACCGGCGAACCATCCATTGCGTCATTCTCGAACTGCGCAAAAACTGCTCCGTGAATGCCGTTGCTGCCCTTCTTCATGATGACGTTGACTACGCCACCCAAAGAACCGCCGTGCTCTGCTTCAATACCGGAAGTCTTAACCTGAACTTCCTGAATAAAGTCGAACGGAACGTTGCTGTGCGAGAAACCACCGGCCAGATCAGCAGTTTCCTGACCTTCGACCAGGTAGGAGTTCTCGGAATCGGAACCACCGGCGACCATGAAGCCGACGCTATTTCCGTTGCTGCCGTTGCCGGGTGAAGTGCCGCCGGTTCCAGTTCCCGCGTTATAAGGGTTGCTGCCGGCCAATGGTTCGTTGCGGGCTGCGGGTGCGAACTGAATGACCGACTGGAACGACCGTCCGTGTGGGACATCGTCAATCACGTCGGCGGTAATGTTGGTCTGAATGGTCTCCGTGGTGACGTCAATCGAGGGAGCCGCGCCGCTCACTTCCACTACCGTCTGATTGCCGCCGACTTCCATCGCGATATCGACACTGGGAAGATGGCCGACCTCAATAACCAGGCCTTCGCGCTTCACCGTATTGAAGCCCTTGGCGGTGATGGTCAGGGTATAAGACCCTGGCGGAAGATTGGCAAAGCGGTAGTAGCCGCTCTTGTCCGTGTCGGCAGTCTTTTCGCCGGTCAGCGAAACGCCAACCAGAACGACATGCGCGTTAGAAACCAGTGCGCCAGATGGATCCTTTACTGTACCTTGCAGACCGCCCGTGGTTTCCTGGGCGAACAAGCTGCCGACCAATAACAGCATCGTAGACAGCAGGACAACTAACAACCGTTTTGTATTTGTCATAACACCCTCTGCACTTGGCAGTAAATTTCTAAAGCTCATCTGGCTTTCCTCCACGAAATATTGCGTTTCCTGGTTCGATCTCATCCAAAGTGGACGGCACTGTAACGACATCGTCCTACTTTGGGCCAAAACTAACTCTTGTTCAGTTAAAAAAAGACGGAGCTACAGTCACAATACCTACGAAACCTGTACTGTCTAAGGCAACTCTAATTCCAAAAGTGTTATCAAAATTTTTCCATATTTATCATACATTTACAGACAAACACCGAACACGTCGTACACAAATGTATAGAGTTATATACGTAAAACCGTAGAAACATCGTCGAGCGCTTACTATGAGATTCGGGAGAAACAGGGACGAAATCGGGTGATCCGAGTGCCAAAGCGTGCCAATATGGAACCGCATGGACTCCAGCCTTTTTCTCCGTGGGATCGCCCTGTTTAACCAGGCAGACTTCTTCGAATGCCACGAAGTTCTCGAAGACGCATGGCGGGACGCGCCGGAACCGGAAAGAAAGTTTTTGCAGGCACTCATCCAGACTGCCGTCGCCTTTCACCATCATTCTCGGGGCAATTCCGTTGGCGCCCGATCCTTACTCGAACGTGCCCACCGCAACCTCGCCGCCTATCCCGGAGAATTCGGCGGGATCGAACTGACTCCGTTACGGCAATCGATGGTGGATTGGCAGGAAGCGCTCGACAAAAAGATCGGGACTCCGACGCTGCCAACACTGAAGTCTTGCATTGCCGGAAAATGACTTACCCTGCTGTTAGAATCGCTTTTCCGTGACTCGATCCTCCACTGCGAAACCGCCCAGTCCTCCCGTCAGGAAATTCGACGCCGTCCCTTTGCTCGACCTGCATCGCCAATATGAAAAGATTCGCGACCAGGCGCTGGCGGCCGTAGAGCGGGTTTGTGACTCGCAGCATTTCATCCTCGGCACTGAGGTCGAAGAACTGGAGCGCGAAATTGCGGCTTTCACGGGCGCGGCTGCCGCGGTAGGTTGTGCTTCAGGAACCGATGCGCTGTGGCTGGCGTTAGCCGCGGCGGGAGTGCGGCCTGGTGACGCCGTGATTACCACCGCCTTCAGTTTTTTTGCTTCGGCCAGTGCCATCGTGCGCGCGGGTGCACGGCCGGTGTTCCTCGACGTCGACCCACACACTCTGAATCTTGACGCCGCGCTGGTGGAAGCGAAACTCCGAACCGGCGGATCGTATAAAGTGCGGGCGCTGCTGCCAGTCCATCTCTACGGCCAATGCGCCGACATGGACGCATTGCAGCCCATCGCCGACGAATTTCAATTGCCCATCATCGAAGACGCAGCCCAAGCCATCGGCGCAGCGTGGCGGAGCAAGAAGGCAGGATCGCTGGGCGTGGCTGCGGCTTTCAGCTTCTATCCCACCAAGAACTTGAGCGCGTATGGCGACGCCGGCCTGGTGACGACTCGCGATCCGGAATTCGCCGAACACATGCGGCAGCTTCGGAATCATGGCAGTCCTCAGCGTTATCTTCATACGGAATTCGGATGGAACGCCCGTATGGATGCCATTCAGGCCGCCATTCTGCGCGTGAAATTGCCGCACATCGAAGAGTGGAACCAGCAGCGCCGGGAACGAGCTGCCACCTACGATCAGTTACTCACACAAACCGGACTGTGGTCGGCGACCTCGGATTCCCCGCTTCGTCCGCTGCAAATTTCTCCGCATGCCCATCACGTGTTTCATCAATATGTGGTTCGCGCCAAGCGCCGCGACGAATTGCGGCAATTTCTAACTGACCGCAAGATCGGCACGGAAATCTATTATCCGATTCCGCTGCACCTGCAACCTTGCTTCGCCTATATGGGATATCGCGAGGGAGATTTGCCAGTGTCCGAGCAGGCTGCGAAAGAGGTGCTGGCGCTGCCTATGTTCCCCGAGCTGACTGAAAGTGAACAGAAGTGGGTGGTGGAAAGTATGGCGGAATTCTATTCGTAAAATCCGGTCTTCGATATTATTGTCATCCTGAGCGAGCGTTCTTTGCGAACGAAGGACCTATGCATTTGCGGTCTTCACGAATGCCGGCGGCAGCAACAATCGACACAAATCCATAGGTCCTTCGCTTCGCTCAGGATGACAAGGTTTGCTTAGGGACGACGCCGCTTCCGTGCCGCCACAGGAACTTCCTTCTGCTCTCCCGGCGCCAACACTCGGCGAACGATAGGTGTGTTCATTTTGTATTTCCGCTCAGACACTGCACCGCTATCGTCTTTTACATGCAGAACAAAGACCGGCAAATTGCCCTCTTTGCCAAAGTCTTCATGGGAGACGGTCACCGGCAACACCCCATTTAACTTGTGTTCGCGGTACGCGGTTTCATAGCGATGGTGTTTCACGTTCCAGGTAAAAACGCGGATCTGGTCGTAATCGGACGGCATGCCATCTTTGGGTTCGGAGAACAGCACGAGGTATTGCGGGACTTTCTTGTCGCCATCCGTCACTTCGTCGAGAACAAAGAAGGCGATCAGGCGTTGTCCCTCGGCATACTCAGCAATCTCCAGCGGCACATCGAGATCGATCATGCGCCCCAGCACCCATCCCACTTTCCCCTGTGCGTCGCGCACCAGCCACCAATCTTCGAGCACTGGTTCCGCAGTTTTTTGGGGCTGAATGACCGGAGGCGGAGTCACAGGTACGGGAGGCGGCGCCGTTTTTGAAGCTGGCTTTCTGGAAGCAGAAACTTTCGGCGGAGGGACGGGCTTGGGAGGAGGCAGAGCATTCTTGTCCGCCGTGGCGCGTCTCAGAACGGAAACCTTGGATCCAGAGTTGAGCAGAAAAAGATGTTCCGTCTCCCGGCCCGGCTCCAGATGCAGATTGGTATCGTTGCGGGTAGTCGCGGTGGCCTGTACCGGGACGTTTTGATTTTCCTGGATTAATTTCTGGAAGCCGTCATAGACCTGCTGCGAAGTGAGGTAGCGCTGCTCCATCCATCCTTCGACCCCGCTTGCCGTGCGCACTCGCACGTACCGTCTGTCACGTTCCAGGACTTCCAGACGATCGCCGTTCTTGACGATTCCGGTCTTGTTGTAAACCGCAGCCACCTGATCGCGAAGAGCCACTTGCGGCGCGGAAACGTAAGCGATCTCCTGCACCCGTCCGCTGCGGCCACAGCCAGCCAGCAGTAACACAGTTGGCAGCACGAGCCAGTTGCGGAAAAGGGATTGCCAGGCAGATTTCACGGGGTTGCTAACACTATAGCGCAGTGCAGCGGCCATTACTCATGGGAACATGGACACGCTTCGCTATGCGGGCATTAGACGGAAAAACCTACGCAATCTCTAGCACTATGAGATCTAGTTGCTGGTGATCTTCAATGTGGCTGTGGCCGTAAGCGTGGTTCCAGGATAAGTCGCAACCACCTGGTAAGTACCCGCGGCAGCAGCAGTCGCAGTACAAATCTGACTAGGAGCAACGTAGGAGCAGGTAATGGTGGACACCACTGTCCCACTCTGGCTGACGGTAAGGGTTGCTCCATTCGTTATGTTGTCAGCATTGTTGTTCGCCGACACGGTGAACGGAACGGACCCGCTCGCAACGCCACCCGTTCCCGCCAGACTCGCGGAGGTAGGGCTGATCGCAATCTGCGTAATCGTAATAAATACGGTGGCAGAAGCCGAACCACTGATACTTTGTGAGCTGGCCGTGATGCTGCAGGTCCCAATGGCAACCCCGGTAAGAACCGCTCCGCCAGTGCCAACCACCGTCCCATCAACCGTTGTGTTGTCACCCGTATCAATACAATTCGACCACGAGACGTTGCTTTTTAAATTCCCCGCCGTGCCATCCTGGTTGACGGCATAAGCCTGCAAATTCGTGGTTTTGCCCAGCTCGACGGATGACCCGTTTGTAAAATTGACAGTGATAGTACTGATCGGGGAGTTAACGAAAAAGCCTGTGCAGCTCATTGAAAAAGAGAGCAGAAAAAGGGTCGTAAATGTAGCCAAAAGTTGCAGCTTACGCTTGTTCTTGAACATCATAAAAACCCCTGTTTGGACAAGCCTTCCACCGGCTCTGCCCTACGCGGCGCAAACCAAATTGTAGCAGAGAACCCCAAATTCAATGACCGTGGATGAACCTCCGGAATACTCCTGCGGAGGCCCACTCTACACACTGCGCCTGTGATAAGAACGGGACCTGGTAACGGGTCTTGCAGGAAAAATTGCGGATTCAGCTGCTAGCTTCTAGCTCTTAGCTAACCCTATTGTGGTTAGAAGCCAGTGGCTGGAGCTGGAAGCTAATTAGTCTTCTTCGCCTTGCTGATGCGCTCATCAATCGGCTTGCGTCCGGCGAAGCCTTCATCAGTGCCGTGCCAGTGGGTAATTCCCTGCTCTCCCAGCTTCCAGCAGAGCAGCACGATCTTGCCGTCAACTTTGCAAGGAAAATCCAGCAGTCCGATGTCGAGGTCCTTGACCTGCACCCCGATGGCATCGATCTCAGCCATGGCATCCCGCACCCGCTGGATGGTCTTCTCCCGCTCCGCCTTGCGCCGCGCCAGATGGACAACGTTCAGGAACATGCCGCCATTGAGAAACACGCGGTGGGCCGTTTCCTGCAATTCGGAGTCCACGGATTCGATGAGCTTTTTGCCGTCGATCGAAGTCCGCAGCAGGGATTCGAGAACAGATAGAAGCGATTGGGCTTCTTCGAGAGTGAAGGTGCGTTCGGACATGGAAGTATGCAGTTAGTTTAACAGCTTCCGTCGTTGGTCGTTGGTCGTTCGTCGTTGGCCAACACCTTGCCCGAAAGTCCCGATTTCGGTGGAGCTGCGCTTACAGTGCAGCGTTAAAGCTCTGCCTTGAAATCGCGCTTTCCGCGCGGACGGACAGCCGAGGCGGCTGTCCCTACGTGATCCGTGATGGGTTCTGGCCAACGACCAACGACGAATGACCAACGACTGCTTCTAGGCAATCTCCAGCATCCGATCCAGCGCCACCCGCGCCCACTGCTTCACGTCGTCTTTCACTTTGATCTGATTGACCACGTTGCCGTCCACCAGATTCTCCAGCACCCAGCACAAATGCTGCGGCGAGATGCGATACATGGTCGTGCACAGGCAGCCGGAATCGTTTAGCGTGATCACTTTCTTGCCTTCCGCTGCAAACTCCTTGCCCATGCGGTTCACCAGATGAATCTCCGTGCCCACGGCAAACATTGTTCCCGATGGCGCCTGGCGAATCATCTTCAGCAGGCCTTCCGTCGAGCCAATGCCATCGGCCTTCTGGCAAACTTCCCAGCGGCATTCAGGATGCACAATCACGCGAATCCCGGGATACTTGGCGCGAACATTGTCCACATGCTCCGGCAGAAACCGCTGATGCACTGAGCAGTGTCCCTTCCACAAAATCACTTTAGCCGCCCGTAGTCTTTCCGGAGTCAGACCGCCGTTGATCAGATACGGATCCCACACCACCATCTCATTCAGCGGGATCCCCATGGCATAACCTGTATTGCGGCCCAGGTGTTGATCAGGAAGAAAAAGAAGTTTAGGAGTTTTCGCAAAGCCCCACTTGAAAGCCCCCGGCGCGTTCGACGACGTACAAACCACGCCTTCACGTTCTCCGCAGAAAGCTTTGATCGCGGCCGTGGAATTCATATACGTGATCGGCGTGATGCCGTCGCCGGCATCGTTGGTCAGGCCAGCGGCGACCAGTTGTTCCCAGCAATTTTCCACCTGGGTGATCTCGGCCATGTCGGCCATGGAACATCCGGCGTTGAGGTCGGGCAGAATCGTGACCTGTCCCGGATGACTCAGCACATCGGCGCTCTCGGCCATGAAATGCACGCCGCAGAACACAATGTATTTGCCGCCGGCATGGGCCGCTTCCTGCGCCAGCCGGTAGGAGTCGCCGCGATAGTCGGCAAAGCGAATCACTTCATCGCGCTGATAGTGGTGCCCCAGGATGACGCACTCCCGCCCCAAAACCTCGCGGGCAGCGGCAATGCGCTCGTCCATGGTGTTGTCCGGCAGGACGAGATAGTTTTCCAGACTGCAAACTGATGTAGCCGTAGCCATAATTTTTTCACGCTTTCAGCTCCAGAGCGCGGGCGACCTTCTACTGCTTAGGTCACTCGAACTGGAACGGGGATGTTGAAAGCCTCGCAGCGGCTCCAGCCGATTCACTACGCCGTTTTCGATCTTCCGAAAACCGCGCCCAACCGGCGGGGTTGTTGAAGCCACTTACCTCTTACAACTAATTGGATGCCCAGCCCAGCAGAAAGAGTCGCCTTTTTTCGCGACCCACGTAACCCCTGCCAGTAACCGGATATCCAGTGACATTGTGCACTGTTATCAGTGCGAATTGCAACTCTTGCGTGGCGCGGACACTCCTGTCCGCGGCTTTTGACCTTGATCTTGCTTTTGACTTTGATTTCCCGGCGATATCGGCAGTTGACTTGGCTGAACGCTGATAGCGGACAGCTAAGAGCTATCTTCCCCCCGACGGGTCCGCGCTCGCCGCCGCATTCACATCCACATCAAACCGCAGTTTGCGATTCGCCACCGGCGCATAGCAACTTCCGTCAGGATGATAGTTCTTCGGACATCCCGCCGACACCTCGCGTCTCTCCGGCGACTGGGCAAACTGCCAAACCTCGGCGAACGATATCCCACTGTCCGCAGGACTCGGCGATCGTTTCGGAAACGCGCACCCCGGCGAAGGCGGACACGCATCATTCGTCACCCAATACGTGATCTTCCTGCCGCCTGCATTCTTACGAATGTCTTCCGCCGTCACCACGCCGCCGTCATCGAGAGCCACCATGCCGGAGCAATAAATTCCTGTCCCAAATCCCGCCGCCGTCACTCCATCCACCCAGGCATAGATGTAAGCTTTTTGCGCGGGCAGCATGCGTCCACCTTGCTCCTGATCCAGAAAGATAATCGTTCCCGTCGGGAAACCTTCGCGCTTCGCCGCAGCCACGGCAGCCAGCGCATCGGATTTTCCCATCACGTTCGCGTGTGCAACGGTTCTTAATTCTTTAAATAACCTTCCATTGAACAGAACCAAAAAACCGAAGCCCGCGGATTCGACGGCAGCGCGGTGGCCGATCCAACTATTGGTTTTCTCACCGGGAGGAGGATTGAGCCAATAACCCGTATAGGAAAAAGTCTGCCGCAGCGCTTTCAGATTCGCGTCGCCGGGATAATCGTTGCGGTCGAAACCGAGATAGGAAGCAGTGCTGGGGATGGGAGCAGATTGTGCTTCTGCGCTCCCGGGGAGAAACGCCGCAAACATCGCCACCGCAGCCAGCATTGCAGCGAATCGCGTCACAATTCCAATGTTACAGCAATTCTCAACGGCTGAAGTCTGAGGCTTCCTAGACTTCATCGGCCCGACTGAAGTCGGCCCTTCCCGGTCGCTAATTCCCGGCAGGCACGCACCTTGGAAATCTGCGAGAAATGCAGAACGAAACGAGAAGGATGGACCGATAACAGAGACTAAATAGCTTAAAATATGCCAGGAGGTATTCATGTCCGTCACCCAGACGCTTTCATCCGCCCGGGAGCTTGCCGCCACCAATACTGCTCAGTTTCCTAACGAGAGTGCGGCATATCGCACGGCACGAAATACGCTTCTCGTGGAAGAAATCGAATTGCGCCGCCACATCGAGCGCGTGGCGGCCCAGCGACGCGCGCTACCCCAAGGTGGGGCGGTCCTACGCGACTTCGAACTAGTCTCCGAAGCTGGTCCTATTCGCCTGGCAAGCCTGTTCGGCAACAAAGACACGCTAATGGTTTACAGCATGATGTACGGTCCACAGCGCAAAGCGCCGTGTCCGGTGTGCACTTCGTTTTTGAACTCCTGGAACGGCACGGCTATCAATCTCCGCGAGCGTTGCGCAATCGCCGTTACGGCGCGCTCGCCCATCGAGCGACTGGTGGAATTCAAGAAACAGCGGGGCTTTCTGAACCTTCCATTTGCCTCCGACGTGTCGGGCGATTACACACACACGTACGTCAGTCCCAGCGATGGCGACGTGCCAGGCTTCACTGTTTTTACCCGGCGGAACGGAACGATTTACCACTTCTACAGTGGTGAAATGAGCGGAGCGATGGCTGATCCCGGACAGGATCCGCGGGGTGCCCCGGACATGGACCCTCTTTGGCTGATGTTGGATCTGACGCCGGAAGGCCGAGGCACCGATTGGTACCCGAAGCTCGAGTACGATCACAAATAGCTGGGACTTCGTTTAGGCGATCGTCTTGGATAGCCACGACGTGTGGATCACCGTGGAAGAGCGGCGCTTCCAGCGCCGTGTAAATCGTTCTAATCTCGCAACGCGGGCCTGAAAGGCCCGCTCTTCCACGGTAAGGCCTACCCCTACCACGTCCATTCGCACCATCGTCGGCGGCAGCCACGCGCGATTTCTTATGCCTTTGCGTACTCGGCGCGCTCGGCGGTGCAATGCCTTAGCTGAAAGCTGACGGCTGAGAGCTGACAGCTAGTGTCATCCTCCGATATGCACCATCGTCCGCGATGCCGGCACGAAGTCCGGCTCGCCAATATGATGCCGCTCTTCTTTCTTCTGAACCACACCCCGAATGAATTCCGCCAGCTCTTCGTCGGACGCACCGCGCTGCATCTGCCCATGCAGGTCATGGTCCCAGACAGAAAATAAGCAGGTCCGAATCTTGCCGTCGGAGGTAATCCGGATCCGGCTGCAATGTCCGCAGAAGGGATGCGACACCGGCGCAATAATCCCAATCTCTCCAACGCCATCTTCGAAACGATACCGCCGGGCTGTTTCTGAACGAGCGTGAGGGATTTCGACCAGCGGCCGGTATTCCGCCATTCGCTTCACGATCTCATCCAGCGTGACCACGGTATCGGGCGCCCAGGTGCGTCCTTCTTCCAGCGGCATGAATTCGATAAAGCGCACCACCACGCCTTCCTCGCGCGCGAACATGCCAAAAGGAATGATTTGATCTTCATTGAAACCGCGCATCAGCACGCAATTCACTTTCACCGGCCACAAACCCAGCGCGCCGGGACGCACGGATTCCCGCCAGCACATTGTCATATCCGTTGGGCACGCGGGTGATGCGGGCAAAGCGGTCGGGATCGACCGCGTCCATGCTGACGGTCACGCGGTTCAGCCCCGCATCCTTGAGCGATTGGGCCATGTCAGCGAGAAGATGACCGTTGGTGGTGAGGGCGATGTCGAGAGGTTCGTCGAAATTAGAATCGCAACTGCGCTCGCCTAATTCAGTGTTGCCCGTGTTTGGTTTAGGGGTGCTGCTGTTCGCTTCGGAGTTGCCGTTGTTAGGTTTGTAAAAGGGCACGGCTTCAGCCGTGCCGTTAGGCTTCGTAAGAATCCCGGGCTTTAGCCCGTGAGGCCGCAGCTTCGATAACTCCCGGACAAATTCGACTACGCCGCCGCGCAGCAACGGCTCGCCGCCGGTAATGCGAATCTTCTTGATCCCCAACCCGACCAGCACCCGCGCCATCCGCAAATAATCCGCAAAAGGCAGGTCTCCATACAGCGCGCCTTCATTCCCCGTCCGGCAATAGACACACTTGTAGTTGCACCGGTCCGTAATCGAAATCCGGAGATCGGTGATGGGACGCCCGAATTTGTCGGAAAGCAGCATTCAGCACTTTTTGCAACAAGAGTTTCCCGGACGAGGCGCGGAAGCCACCGGACACTACTTGGATGGTACATGTTTGGAGACTAATTCGCGGAATTGATCCGCTTCGCACCGACGCGAATCCAAGCAGCTGGACTCTTCAAGCAGTGCAGTTTTCGCGCCTCAATGAAATCCTTCTGGGTAAAGCGATAGGAAATTTTCATTTCGGCTTCGAGTCCGGAGCCGCCAGCGCCTTCGCAATCGCCGCTTCCGCCAGCGGCGCCATGATCTTGAATCCCGCCGCATTCGGATGCAATCCATCATCCGCCAGCTCTTTTTTCAGCATGCCCTTGTCGTCCACCAGCGCACTGAAGTAGTCGAGGTAAACCAGGCCATTCGCCGCGCAATAATCTTTCAGCCACTTGTTCAGTTCCAGAATTCGTTCCGGTCGGACGCTGGGCATAAAAAGTCCTTTGATCTCTCGGTGTAGTTGTATACCGGCAGGACCGAAGCAAACACCACGCGAATGCCGTGCAACCGCGCCAGTTCCGCCAGGGTGGAATAGTTGGCCTCGATGTCTTCGCTCAACATCGGCCCGGTGTTGCCGGCAATGTCGTTGGTCCCCGCCAGAATGACCACTACTTTGGGATGCAGGTCAATCACATCCTGACGGAAGCGCACCAGCATCTGCGGCGTGGTCTGTCCGCCGATGCCGCGATTGACGTAGGGCTTGTCGGGAAAATATTGGTCGAGCTGCCAGATGTCAGTGATCGAGTCGCCAAAGAAAACGACGCGGTCCGCCGGCAAGGGCATGGCTCGCAGGCTGCCATTGTCGCCGCGATTGCGGTTCAATTGCCCATAGTCGTTAAAGTAGATGGCAATCCGCGAGGCCCGGTACTGGTCGAGACCCGCGAAGCCGGTAGATGGGATGGGCGGCGGCGGCGCTGCAGGCGTCTGGGCCAAGTGCAGAAAAAGCGAACAGCACAACGGATGCAAACTGCGCGGCGCGGTGAAAGGATTTCGTGGCCATAGATGTCCTCAGGGAGAAAGCATACCGCAGTGCGAGAACCGCAGCAAAAGGCTCACAACCCTAACCATTGTCATTCCGAGCCGTTCGGAGGCGAAGCCGAGGACGAGCGAGGAATCTGCGGTTTGCTTCGGGCTGAGACGCATTAGCTTTCCCCTTCCGGAAACCCTGCCCTAACTATTTATTCCGGATGGCACTTTGCACAGGTGTTCCCCGGGGAACATATCTCGGTTTTGCAGGATCACATCCCGTCATAATTCGGCCCGCCGCCGCCCTCGGGAGGCACCCAGGTGATGATCTGGTACGGGTCGGCGATGTCGCAGGTCTTGCAGTGCACACAGTTCGCAGCGTTCAGGCTGATGCGCTTGCCGTTGGGCTGCGTCGAGTCTTCGACCATTTCATAAACATTGGCGGGACAAAAATTCTGGCAGGGGTTGCCAAACTCTTTCACGCAGCGCGTGTTGCAGACGTTGGTGTCGTGGATGATGAGATGCGACGGCTGGTCCTCTTCATGCTTGGTACCTGAGTGATAGAGGTCAGTAAGCTTGTCGAAGGTGAGCTTGCCATCGCCTTTGGCTGGGCCAATAATTTGCGCCTCGTGTCCGCCATTCGGATCGAGATAGCGTAGCTTCTCATAGCGTTCATAGCCAGGCGTGTTGCGATAGCGGGCGTGGAGGCCGCGTCCGCCGGTGACTTCTTGCAGGCCGGCGTGGAACATTCCGGCCAGCATGCCGTGCTCGAATCCCTGATGGAAGTTGCGGACCTTCCAGAGTTCGTCTTTGATCCAGCTATTCTCCACGCGCTTCTGATACTGACTGAGCGTGGCGGCGGAGGCGTCGTCTTTCTGGAGAGCTTCGAAAGCAGTTTCGGCGGCGAGCATGCCGCTCTTGATGGCGAGATGAATGCCTTTCAATCGCGCCGAGTTGAGGAAGCCGGCAGAGTCTCCGAGGATCATCCAGCCGTCGCCCGCGAGTGGCGGAAGCGCCCACCAGCCGCCGTAAGGCAGCGACTTCGCGCCGTAGCGAATCATCTTACCGCCGTCGAGAAGGCCGCTGACGAAGGGATGCTTCTTGAATTCCTGGAGCACATGCTGCGGGATCAATGCGCGGGTCGGGATAGTCGAGGCCGGTGACGAAGCCGAGCGAGACGACGTTGTCCTTGCCGCCGTAAATCCAGGCGCCGCCATATTCTTTCGTAGTGAGCGGCCAGCCCATGGTGTAGATCACTTCGCCGGCGGCGATGCGTCCAGAGGGAACTTCCCAGAGTTCTTTTACGCCGACGCCATAGGTTTGTGGGTTGGAATTTTTGGTGAGATCGAATTTTGTGATGAGCTGCTTGGTTAACGACCCGCGCGTGCCTTCGGCGAGGATCACAACTTTGGCGTTGAGATCGTATCCGGGTTCGAAATTCGACTTGGGCTGATTGTTCTTGTCCACACCCTTGTCGTCGGTGCGGACGCCGGTGACGCGGTTGCCGTCGAACAAGAGCTCCGACCCGGCGAATCCGGTGAAGATGGTGATCCCGGTCTCTTCGACTTTACTTCCCAGCCATTTCACGAAACGATTCAGTGAGATGACATAGTTGCCGTGATCGCGCAACGGCGGCGGGGTGATGGGGAACTTGAATTTATTTTTCTTCGTCAGAAAGTAGACGGCTTCTTCGCCGACTTCAGCTTCGATGGGCGCTTCTTTTTCAAATCCCGGAAGCAACTCGCGCATGGATCGCGGATCAAGCAACGCACCGGAGAGGCAGTGCTGGCCAACTTCGCGCGCTTTTTCTAAAACATAAATATTTTCCTTGCTGAGCTGTACGGCGGGATTCTTGGCATTGTGATCATCAATAAGTTGCGCGAGGCGCAGTGCACACGCCATGCCGGCAGGACCACCGCCGACGATGACGACATCGGCGGGCATCTGACGGGCCGCTCTACCTCGCGATGGGTTTACGAAAAACTAGCATTCAGCATTCAGCCTGAAAATCTTTTTTGCCACGGATCTACGCGAATGAGTAACGAGCTTCAGGCTATTCCTTAACAATCGAAAACACTTTTGATCTCGCAGTCTTCCGTTCCTTTGTTGAGTCGTTACACACGTTATTACGTTCGCCAATCCAGTAGTACAGCACGAGCCGCATCTGGCCTGTGTCATTCAGACGGAATGGGAACTCGTTTGACGCTCCGGCATCCAACGCGATCGGGCGTCGCGAACTTCCGACGTCTGGTCCATTCATCAATGTGCTCCACCTATCACCGATCTTTGATTCCACATGAAACGGCGTAGGAGTGCTATCGATAGTTCCATTGTGCGGCGACCACTGTCCGAACTCTACGCAATAACTGACGGGAAGGCTGCTCTTGTTTGTCACCCTTGCCTCAATCGAACCTTCTTGCTTGAAAACGCTCGCGGGCACGCTGACTTCCACTTGAGCTACTGCAATGGCAGCCGGCAGTATAACGAGTGAAATTGCAATTACCGTTCGATGAAGCAAGTAATCCATAGAGCGATTAGCATCCCACTTTCGCTTTCATTACTTTTTCAACGGTTGGCAAGGCTCGTTATCTCGCCAAGACCCAGCAGCCTCTTGTCAGCAGTTACCAGAGTCAACTTCAGCACTTTGGCGGTTGCGGCTAGAAAGCGGTCCGCCGGGTCGGCATGCGGCAAGGACAGAGTAAAACCAGTGCGAACAATTTCCTGGGTGAGTGGCGCTTCTCGCAGTTGCTCGGCGGCGCGCTCGACCCATGCCAAAGGATCTTCCACGCGAATACGGCCCTTCTGCATGAGGGCCAACGCTTCCCAAACACTAATCGGAGATAGCCAAAGCTGATTGCTGCTCGTCGATAGCTCTTCTGCCGCATGCTTTCCGATGCGCTTGGGATCCAACTTGCTCCAAATCCAGATATGCGTATCGAGCAGCAGATTCAATCGCGGTAAGCCTCAAAGTCTTCCAGATCGATGACAGGAGAAACGATGTCTCCGACAATTTCAGCGGTGCCGATCATGTCGCCCAAGAACTTTCGCTTGCGATCGGGGCCAGCCGGTATGACCTCGGCGACCGGACGGCCGTGACGAGTGATGCGCAGCGGTTGGCGCGTCTTGTGAACCTGCTCAATCAGCCCTAAGCACTTGGCCTTGAATTCGGAAATGGAAATATCGGTCATGGCCATTATTTTAACTATAGTCCTAATTAAGGTCAATAGCCTCGAAACCGACGTTGGGACTGCCGCAATCCTGCGATCAGACTTCCCACTCAAGCCAAAATTGGGCTTGAATGGGCCACCAGCGGTCTGCTGATCCGCGCGAGATCCCTCGCCCGGCTGAAGTGCGCCGGATCTTCGGGATGACCTCTGTAATATTTGGAATTAGCCACCGCACAACTAACCTCCCGCTTTTGCTTTCTTCACTTCTTCGATCAGCGGCGGGACGATGTCGAATAGATTTCCTACCACGGCATAGTCGGCGATCTCGAAAATCGGGGCTTCGGAATCTTTGTTCACGGCGATGATGGTCTTGGCCCCTTTCATGCCGACGATGTGTTGAATTGCGCCGCTGATCCCGAGCGCAAGATAGAGCTTTGGGGCAACGGTCTGGCCGGAGGATCCGATCTGGCGGTCCATGGGGAGCCAGCCTGAGTCGCAGATAGGACGGGAGGCTGCGAGTTCCCCGCCGAGGGCTTCGGCTAATTGTTTCGCGATCTCGATATTTTTTTGCTCTTTGATTCCGCGACCAACGGATACGATGATTTCCGCCTGCGTAAGATCGACGGCCTGCTTAGCTTCTTTGAAAATTTCCTGCGGCTTGTTGCGGATGATGCCATCGGCGATTTCAACGTTGACAGTCTCGACAGGAGCGGTGCTGGCACCGGCTTCGACTTTGTCGCCGCGGAATGCGCCGTTCTGGAAAGTGACAAACCAGGGTGGGTCACAAGTGAAGCTGACGTCGGCAGCGAATTTGCCTTGAAACATCTGTCGGGTGAAAACCAGTTTGTCGCCGTCTTTTTTGTAGCCGATGCAATCGGTGATGGCGGTGCGTCCCAGCGCGGTTGCAAGCTTGGGGATGAAGTCGCGCACCTGATAGGTGTGCGGCATCAGTACGAGCTTGGGTTGCTTTGTAGTGATGAATTGTTTGAGGGCGGCGGCAAAGGCGTCTGGGGTATAGGGCTCGAGTTTGGAGGACTCGACGGCGTATGCTTTCGCAAGTTTCTTGGCGGCGATTTCCCCGGCAAGCGCGGTAACTCCAGAGCCTACGACGGCGGCTTCGAGCGTCCAACCGGTTTCGGCGGCTAGGGACTGGCCTGCGGTGATGGTTTCCCAGGAGACGCGGTTTAGTTTAGCTTCGCGTTGTTCGACGATGACGAGGATGGTGTCGGGCATAAGCTTCTCAGCGTTCAATCCATACGGCGAATTTGCAGCGTAAGTCTCCGTGGAAGAGCGGCGCTTTCAGCGCCGCGTAAATCAAAGGCATTTCTAACGCGGCGCTAAAGCGCCGCTCTTCCACGGCAGAACCAACGTCCCGTGTCGTCTACAGAACCCGGATTTCGTTGCGTAACTTGTCCACCAGCTTTTTGGCGATTTCTGCCGGCGATCCTTCGATGAATTCGGTGTTCTTGGTTTTCTGCGGCAGGTACAGGCGTTCGATCTTTTGCAGATTTGCACCGATCGCGGATTGCACGTCCGCCAGCGTGATCTTTTTCATCGGCTTGTTTTTGGCCTGCTTGATGCCGATCAGCGTGGCATAGCGCAGCTTATTGATGCCGGACTGGATGGTCAGTAAAGCGGGGAGCGGCATGTCTACGAACTGGAAGTAGCCGGCTTCGAGTTCGCGCTTCACTTTGATTCCCGCGTCGGTTTTTTCGATGTGCATGATGATGGTCGCGTGTGGCCAGCCGAGCAGTTCTGCAAGGATGACACCGGTTTGAGCGTATCCGTAATCGTCGGATTGCAGGCCGGTGAAAATTAGATCGAATTGCTCATCTTTGATGGCGGCGGCAAAGGCTTTGGCGGTATTGAAGGCGTCGAGGCTGACGAAAGCGTTGTCTTCGAGATGAATGGCGCGGTCCGCACCTTTGGCCAGAGCTTCACGCAGGACTTGTTGGGCGCGAGCCGGGCCGGAGGTGATGACCACAACCTCACCGCCGTGTTTTTCTTTTTGGCGCAGAGCTTCTTCCAGGGCGAAGGCATCGGGCTCGTTCACTTCGTAGGAAACGTCTTCGCGAATCCAGGCGCTGGTTTCGTTGAGCTTGAGCGGCGCGTCTTTTTGCGGGACCTGTTTGATGCAGACGAGGATCTTCATGCAGTGTGAGTATAAATCAGCTTTCAGCTTCTAGCTTCTAGCTCGTAGTCGTAAACGCGAGATCCCTCGCCCGGCTGAAAGACGCCGGGACTTCGGGATGACTGTAAGGCTCTTTGGGATTGCGATGTCTTGGCTGAGAGCTGAAAGCTGATGGCTGAAAGCTACTCCGTAAAGACGACCGATTGCAGGCTGGAGATTTCGAAGCGTTTGCGGCAGCGGACGTTCTTGCAGGCCATCATGTCGTCCTTGCGCAGCATGTAGGAGCGAGCCTTGGCGAAGCGGGCTCGGTCACGTTCGTCGGCGCGTCCCGAGAGCTGCTGTTTCTTGGTGCGGACGATCCATGTAACTTCGTACTCAGCGGGCTGACTGCAGTGTGGACAGTTCAGGTTCGCCAGTTTCTTTTCCGGGCGTTCGTCGAAAAACTCGCGTTCTTCCATAATTTGCCGTTGGCCGTTGGCTGTTCGCCGTTAGCTTAAATCTAATTATTACAGTTTTATGGGATTCGAGCTATGGCAAGATAATAGATATGGCGTCCAGGAAGAAAAAAGTTAAGCGGTTTAGCGCGGTGCAGGCGGTGAAGGAGATGTCCCGGGACCGGATTGGGGCGTTGCCTGTGGCGCGGGTGGTGCCGGACCGGAAGAAAAAGCTGGAAACGTCGAAGAAGTACAAGCCAACATTGGGGAAGTTGCTGGAAGGGGTGGAATAGAATCTGCCATTGATAAAGCCGAGCTTTGTTCGGCGACCGGGTCGGAGACCCGGTCCACACTCTGACTGGGCCGACCCAAACAGACAGCCGAGGCGGCTGTCGCTACGTGAGCGTTTCGGCTACGAATTTTGCAAACTGCTTCACATCGTTTTCGGTGGTGTCGAAAGAACACATCCAGCGGACCATGGCCTGCTCTTCGTCCCATAGATAGAAGAAGTAGCGTTTCTTGATTTTGGCGATGGCGTGGCGTGGAATGCGGGCGAACACACCGTTGGCTTCCACGGGATAAGCGATCTTGATTTGTGGAATTTTTCCCAGTTCTTCCTCCAGCAGCTGAGCCATGCGATTGGCATGGCGCGCGCTTTTGAGCCAGAGATCGCGGGAGAGCAGAGTTTCAAACTGCACGGAGATGAAGCGCATTTTGGAAGAGAGTTGCATCCCCTGCTTGCGCAGATAGAGGAAATCGCGGCTGAGATCCTTGTCGTCGCGTTTCTGATGGAAGAAGACGACGGCTTCCGCGCCCATCAACCCATTTTTTGTTCCGCCGAACGAGAGCACATCCACACCCAGATCGCGGGTGCATTGGCGAAGGGTCAATCCCAGGCTGGCGGCGGCATTGGCGATGCGAGCACCGTCCATGTGCAGGAACATCTCGTGATCGTGGGCAAAGCGGGCCAGGGCTTTGACTTCCTCAGGCGTGTAAACGGTCCCGACTTCCGTGGACTGGGTGATCGAGATTACTTTGGGCTGGACGTGATGCTGATCGCCGATTCCGTGGTAGGCGTGGCTGACAGCTTCGATGGTAAGTTTGCCGTTGATGGTAGGTATGGGGATGAGTTTGCATCCGGTAAACTTTTCGGGGGCGCCGCATTCGTCGGAGTAGATATGGGCGGCCTCGGCACAGATCACGGCCTGGTAGGAATCAGTAAGTGCTTTCAGGCTCAAGCAATTGGCAGCGGTGCCGTTGAAAACAAAGAAGACGTCGATGCCAGGGCCAAAGTGCTGCTGGAATTTCTTGACGGCAGACTCGGTATAGCGGTCGTCCCCGTACCCCACGGTGTGGCCATGGTTGGCGGCGGTGAGGGCGCGTAATACCTCGGGATGGACACCAGCGTTATTGTCGCTGGCAAAGCTGCGGACGGGTTTCATGGCGTCCACTAATGTAGCAGAGGGTCGATTTCGAACCCATCTGATATGAAAAATGGGAACTGGCAAGGAACGATTTTCTTAGTCTTTTTGAGTCCGGCGAAGCTGCCGGGCAATCTAAACCAAGAATTGCACGTCTAAGACTCGGGCAGGTTTGAGGATAGGCCGCTGGAAAGCTGCCCATATAGGTTCTCTCGATTAGGTTATTCATAAATGATCAAAATGGCTGGCAGGATGAATGAGTATGCGGAGTGGCCAAAAGCTCCGGCAAGACTTGGGTTGGCGGCAACGCTCCTGTTGTCCGCGCTGGGCGTGGCATGCAGCGGGGGTGCGGCTCCGGCAGGTCCACCCCAGGGCGGCGGGCTTCCGGTGAAAATAGAAGTGGCGCACTCGGTCCCGGTCCGCGACTCCACGGAATATGTGGCTACGCTGAAATCGCGGGAGTCCGCAGTCATCATGCCAGACGTGGAGGGGCGGATTACCAAGATCAACGTCCACTCCGGGGAACACGTTGCAGCTGGGACGGCACTGTTGGAAATTGATCCCAGCAAACAACAAGCGACGGTCAACAGCCAGGAGCATAATCGGGCGGCCCAGGAAGCAAACTTACAATTGGCCCAGCAGCAGTATGCCCGCGCCAAAGGCCTTGCCGATGCGGGAGTAGTGAGCAAGCAGGATTTTGACCAGGCAAAAGCGAATCTGGATTCGGCCCAGGCACAACTGCACTCACTCGATGCGCAGGTACAGGAACAGCGGGTACAGCTCCACTACTATCGGGTTGTCGCTCCATGGGCTGGAGTGGTGGGCGATGTGCCGGTACGAGTTGGAGACCGGGTCACGACTTCCACCACGCTAACCACGGTGGATAAACCGGGAAACCTGGAAGTTTATATTTACGTCCCCATCGAACGGGCCGGCAATATCAAGATGAATTTACCGGTACAGATTGTGGACGCGGCGGGGAAAACCCTCGCCGATAGCCGCGTGAGTTTTATTTCCCCGGAAGTCGATAACACCACCCAGAGCGTGCTGGTGAAAGCGCAAATCGCCAATAGTAGCGCTGCTTTGCGGACCGATCAGTTCATCCGCGCGCGCGTTATTTGGGGCACGCATCAGGGACCGGTCGTGCCGGTCTTGGCCGTCTCCCGCCTGGGCGGACAGTACTTCGCTTTTGTGGCAGAAGATCAGAATGGTAAGACCGTGGCCCATCAGAAACCTCTGCAAGTGGGGGATATGGTAGGGAACGATTATGTGGTGCTCGACGGCGTGAAGGACGGCGACAAAGTGATCGTCTCCGGAACGCAGTTTTTGGTCGATGGAATGCCAGTGGTACCGCAGGGTTAAAAGTAGGCTTTGGGCTTTGAATTTTCTGCTTTCGATTTACTAGAAACTATACTCACCCATGTTTGTTGATTTCTTCATAAGACGCCCGGTTTTTGCCACAGTCTGCGCACTGCTGATTATTCTGGCGGGCGCGGTGAGTATTCCCACGCTTCCGATCGCGCAGTTCCCCACCCTGGCACCGCCGCAGGTTTCTGTTTCCAGTTTCTACGTCGGCGCAAGTGCGCAAACGGTGGAATCGGCGGTCACCATTCCGCTGGAACAGCAGATCAACGGCGCTGAGGGAATGAAATACATTACCTCAAGCAGCGGCAATGATGGTTCCAGCACCATCACCGCAACCTTCGATATCACTCGAGATCCCGATCTGGCCGCCGTTGATATTCAGAACCGCGTGAACACGGCGCAAGGCCGGCTACCGGCGGCAGTCAAATTACAGGGCGTCAGCGTTACCAAGGCTTCCAACAATTTTGTTTTCGGAGCTGCGGTTTATTCCACCGATGGAAAGTCCACGCCATTGTTCATGAGTAACTATCTGGACGTGTACGTGAAGGATGCGTTGAAACGTATCCCGGGAGTGGCAGACGTCATTATTTTTGGCGAGCGGAAATTTTCCATGCGGCTTTGGCTTGATCCGGTGCGCATGGCCAGCCGGGCACTCACGGCCACGGACGTAGTCAACGCACTGAGCGAGCAAAATGTGGAAGTGGCTGCGGGACAAGTGGGGCAACCGCCGATCAAGAGCGGACAGGACTATCAGATTAGCGTACGCGCAATCGGGCGACTCAGTGAACCTTCGGAATTCGAAAATATTATTCTGAAGACGAATAACGACGGCACCCTGGTACGGCTGAAGGATGTGGGACGGGCGGAACTGGGAGCAGAAAATTACAGCACCACCATTACCTACAACGGTAAAGAGTGCGTCGGCCTTGGCATTACGCAACTCTCGAACGCGAATGCTTTGGAGGTCGATCGTCTTGCGATCGCAGAACTGGACCGGCTTTCCAAGCACTTCCCGCCGGGCATGGTGTATCACAATGCTTTCGACACCACCGACGCGGTGGGCGAGTCGATCCGGGATGTTCTAGTCACTCTAATCGAAGCTATTGTTCTCGTTATCTTAGTCATTTTTATTTTTCTTCAGGACTGGCGCAGCACCATCATTCCAGCCATTACGATTCCGGTTTCGCTGGTGGGAACCTTTGCCTTCGTAAAGCTGCTGGGGTTCTCGGTCAACACGCTGACTTTATTCGGAATCACGCTGGCTACCGGACTAGTGGTGGACGACGCGATTGTGGTTATCGAGAACATTGAACGCCATATTCAGGAAGGCGAAGCGGACGCTCATAAGGCGGCTTCGGCTGCCATGCACGAAGTTGCGGGTGCCGTCATCGCGACATCTTTGGTGCTGGTAGCTGTGTTTGTTCCAGTCGCGTTCTTCCCAGGAACGACAGGAATTCTTTTCCGGCAATTCGCCCTGACGATTGCATTTTCCATTGCGATTTCAGCATTCAACGCGCTGACGTTGACGCCTGCGTTGTCGGCGATTCTACTGGGACGTGAGCACGGGGAAAAGAATCGGATATTCAAAGCCATCGACCGGGTGATCAATGGAATCACGGAAGGTTACCGGCATGCGCTACGAGGGTTTTTACGATTTCGCTGGGTCGCGGTGGTGTTGTTCTTCATCGGTCTGGGTATGACCTATTACATTTTCAACCGGGTCCCCAAGGGCTTTGTGCCCAATGAAGATCAGGGATATCTCATTATTGCCGTGCAGTCGCCTGCTGGCGCTTCGCTCGAATACACTTCAAACATCGAGAAGCAGATCACCAAAATCATGGCCGACTATCCCGAGGTCGAGGGGACGTTCGCGCTGAGCGGGTTCAGTTTTTCTGGGAACGCTTCCAACCTCGGAATCGTCTTTGTGCCGCTGAAACCCTACGAGAAGCGCAAGGGTGATGAGCATTCCGCGGGAGTCCTGGTCAATAAGATACGCGGACGACTCTTCGGTATTCAGGGCGCGCTGGTACTGGCTTTTGAGCCGCCGGCGGTGCAGGGGCTGGGACAATTTGGCGGCTTCGCATTCGAAGTGCAGGACCAGGGTTCACATACGTTGGAAGAATTGGCGGGCGTGTCGCAGAACATGGTGCGCCAGGGTTCCGCGCGCAAAGATCTGACCGGACTGTATAGCAGCTTTACCGCAAACGATCCGCAATATCTGGTGAAGATAGACCGCGAAAAAGCCAAGAGCCTGCACGTTTCTCTCACGCAGATCACGGACACGCTGGGCGTGTATATGGGCTCGGCGTATGTGAACGACTTCGATTTCAACAACCGCTCCTATCGCGTGTACGTACAGGCAGACCAGCAATTCCGGGCGCAAGCGAGCGATATGAAGCAATATTACGTGCGCTCGGATAGCGGTGCGATGGTGCCACTGGATAATCTGGTCAGTATCACGCAGACATCCACCCCACAGGTGATCAGCCACTACAATCTGTTCCGCTCGGCGGAGATCGACGGCTCGGCGGCGCCAGGCTACAGCTCGGGCCAGGCGATTACGGCCATGGACGAACTGAGCAAGAAAGTGATGCCGCAAGGATTTGGATATGAATGGACGGGGCTCTCGCTGGAAGAGCTGGCCTCGGGCAGCACGACTTTGATTTTATTTGGGTTGGGCGTGTTGGTGGTTTACCTGACACTCTCGGCACAATACGAGAGTTTTGTATTGCCTTTCATTGTGCTGCTGGCAGTGCCGATGGCAATTCTGGGAGCGTTGGGTGCGCAGTCTTTGCGCGGCCTGCAGAACGACGTTTACTGTCAGATCGGTCTGGTCATGCTGGTGGGATTGTCGAGCAAGAACGCCATTCTGATTGTGGAATTTGCGGAACAATTGCGCGAGCGCGGAATGCCGCTGATCGAAGCGGCGATTGAATCCGCGAGGATTCGGCTTCGACCTATTTTGATGACATCCTTCGCGTTCATTCTTGGTGTAGTTCCACTGGTGCTGGCCAAGGGTGCCGGTGAGGCGGGACGCCACTCGGTGGGAACTACAGTATTTGGCGGCATGATCATGTCCACCGTCCTCAACCTGTTCTTCATTCCGGTGCTGTACCTCATCATCGAAGGCTGGCGCGAACGCGCTGCTGGCAAGCATCCTGTAACGACTTCTGTCGCCGAGTGATAGTCTTTCCGGCATGCGCCGCGACCTTCTGATTCTGCGCGAAGCTGATATTCGCGCTCTGCTTGATCCTGCTGCCTGCCTCGAAGCCGTGGAGCGGGCTTTTACCGCCTATTCCACCGGGCAAGCGCAGCTTCCCGCTGTCATTGCCCTGGACGTTGCCGAGAACCGCGGTGAAATTCACATGAAGGCCGGGCACCTGCGCGGCGGGCCGTACTACGCGATCAAAATCATCTCGGGATTCTGGGATAATCCTCAGCTTGGACTTTCCCCATACAACGGAATGGTTGTGGTCTTTGACGCCAAGACCGGCTCGCCTGCAGCGTTTCTTCTCGACAACGGATTCATTACCGATCTACGGACCGGTGCAGCCGGAGCTGTGGCCGCGAAATATCTCGCGCGAAAAGATATAGGAACTGTAGCAGTGATTGGGTGTGGCGGGCAGGCGAGGCGTCAGATGGAAATGCTTGCACTGGTGCGAAAGTTTCGTGAAGTTCGAGTGTGGGGACGTGATCCGGCAAAAGCTTGCGCCTGTGCGGGCGATTTGGGAAAACTCGCTGGAATTCCTGCCTGTAACTTTACCGCGGCGGAATCAGTTCAACAGGCCGTGAAGGAAGCGGATGTTGTTATCACGGTGACTGGAAGTCGTAAACCGCTGGTAAGAGCGGAGTGGCTGAAGCCGGGCGTGACAATTATCGCGGTGGGATCGGATGGTCCCGATAAACAGGAACTCGATGTCGAAGTATTGGCCCGTGCAGACAAAATTGTTGCCGATAGTCTGCCACAGTGTCTGCGGCTGGGCGAGATTCACCATGCGGTTGACGCTGGGGTGATTGCCAAAGAAAAAGTGGTCGAGTTGGGAGAGATCACGGCTGGGCTGAAACCAGGACGGACTTCAGAAGATGAAATTATGGTTTGTGATTTGACGGGCGTGGGAGTGCAGGACGTGGCGGCCGCATCGGTAATCATGGAACGGGCGATCGCCGCAGGACGCGGGGAGAAGATTGCCATCTGATTGGTTCCCTTGAATGCTCCAAAACTTGCCATCCTGAGCGCAAGGTCTGTTTCGTGAAGCGAAGCTGCCCTGAAGTCGAAGGACCCCTAGGCCAGTCACACCCGTGGAACACATAGGGATGTTTCGACTCCTTCGCCGTTCACTTCGTGAATGGCTCACTCGCTCAACATGACAATAGATCTATGATAGTTTTCGTTACGCTGCTTTGCGATATTTCTTCTGTAGTTCTGCCAGAGTAAGGTCCACGCGTGCCAGACCTCGCAAGGTGTAGTCAACGTCATAGCCAAATCCACAGCGGATATAGCGGCCACCGCCGAAGTGGTCTCCGGGAGTGATCAGCACGGAGCGCTCTTTCCGCAATTTGTCGAACAATTTGGTCGAGGTAATCGGCAGCTTGTATTTGAAGTAAGTAATGGCTCCAGCCATAGGCGGAATGTAGGTAAAGATGTCGTCGTGGGAATGGATCCACGATTCGAGTTTGGGCAGGTTGCGGCGAATGATGGTCCGTGTGCGCTCGAGAAGTTTTTCTCTGCGTGTCGGCTCCATCACGATGCGGGCGAGCCGGTCAGAAAGCATGGTTGGCGTGAGCGTTGTGTAATCGCGATAGGTACAGAGTTTGATAATGGTCTTTGGTGGCGCGACAATCCATCCGATGCGCAGGCCAGGCAAGCCAAAAGCCTTGGAGAGGCCGGAAGTGATGATGACTTTGTCATAACGTCCCCAGAAAGTTGGCGAGATCGGGCCGCTGATTTCCGCGCCGCGATAAATTTCGTCCACTAACAACCAGGCATTGGCTTTACGAGCGACACGAATGATCTCTGCCATTTCATCTTCGTTCAGGACCGCGCCAGTCGGATTGTTGGGATTGGTAACAACGATTAATTTTGTCTTTTTGTTTACCGCACGGCGGAGGCCCTCAACATCAAGCGCCCAGCGTAGCTTACCGTTCTCTCGTCGTTCCACCAGATGAAATGAATTAGTTTGGGCAGCATAGGCGCGGGAGAGTCCCCATGCTTGCAGGTAATTTGGCAGCATGAGTGCGGCGTGGTCGCCCTTTTCGAGCAGCCCCCAAAGCGCGGTAAAGTTAGCTTCCGACCCACCGTTGGTGACCAGCACGTGCTCGGGCGTAGCACCATACCATTGCGCGATATTTGCGCGCAGTTCGTGGGAGCCATCCGACTCCGGGTACTTCAGACCAACAGAAAGAAACTTGGCGGTGGCTTCAGGAGTTTCCACCAATTCTTCGACTCGCAAAGGGAGAACGCCGCTCTCCGAGAGGTTGAATTCCACCTCATGTTCGAAAAGGCACTGGGTTCGTTCCATGCGAAAGAGATCGATGCGCAAGGGTTCCTCCAACCGGCGCTGGGCGCCGAAGGGCAAACTCTAGCAGAGGGAGAATTGGCTGTAAATCCAGGTATGAAAAAGAGTGTGACCAGCGGACATTTACGGTCTTATTGAGAGGTATGTTGCGCAGCAACTCTTGGCAGCATGCCCATTACTGCGCCGAGCACTGGACCAGAACCGCGCTGTAGAAAAGCGATCACTCTCACATTTGACAGATCGGTGTGGGGATCGATCTTGACCTCGACCTGTTTTGCAAAGTTATGATTTTTATCGCCAGTACCGATTTTGGTAATGCTTTGGACAACTGCTACGTAGGCAAGATGGTGGCCTTTGTTCTCACCGCGCTCTACCTGCGATTCAGCATGGTCCAGCGCGACCACGAAATAAACATCGGCGCTTGGACCTTTGATCGATGCAGGCAGCGCGTCAGCTTCCACGTATGCGTGCAGCTTGCCAGAATCGTCTCCCGAAATAGAGGAAATATGAATCTCCACTTTCCCGGAGCGGCTGGCTTTCTCGATCGCTTGTGCCACTAAATGGGAATCATTGCCCACAAATTCAGCAGTTCCATCCACCACCATCTCAGGAGTGTACGAACTGGCCAACCCGAAGTGACTGACGAATGCTGCCTGCCGATCGGTAACTACACTGGAAGAATAAGGGTCTTTCCAACCAAGCTGGTCCCAGTAAGTGACGTGTTCACTCAGAACAATCAGTTGCGCGCCAGGTATCGGTTGGGTCACGTCCAATTGTTGCAAGAGGACGTCCGCCGGCGGACAACTTGAACATCCCTCCGAGGTAAACAACTCAACCAGAATTGGGGTCGGATTCTTGCCTGCGGAAGCATCAGCGGCAAACGTTAGTGTCCCGGCAAAAAACGATGCCAGCAACCAAAACCATATTGCCAGTCTTTTCATCTCACGCCTCATTTCAACTCCCAATTCGCTCGCGACCCGACATCTAGTAGACGTCTGTAAGCGAAAAAGGTTTCAAACCGGCTTGCATTGACCACTGCAGCTATTTTGGCGGTTCGGTCATCTCCATGGCCCAGATCGCGGCCGGGCGCATGTACATGGAGGCGCGATAATATCCGGTCTTCTCCCATGCCTCCGGAGTGCGGAACCAGTAGCCCTTGGTTTCATACGTCGTGTGAAAAATGCCCCACGCAGTACGGTAACCTTCGTCTTTTAGGCCGTCACTCAGCATGAGTGCAGCAACGCCAAATGTGGTGCCGGTCCAGACTTCCTGGACTTGTTCATTCGTAGTGATGATGCTGCCGTCGGGGGCCATGCCATTGACCGCACCCATTTCACCATTGGCAAACTTCATAACGTTGAAGTCATAAATTTTCTTCAATGACTTCAGTTGCATATCACGCGGCACCAGGTCGCCCAGGCCGGTCATGTTGGCATACCACTGACCAGCGAGCATATCGGCCTGAATGTCATCGCGATATTCGCTCATGGTGTCGTAACGGAAGTAGCCCCCGTTCCATAGCTTCGAGACATAGGTGGATTGTCCTTTGAGGAACCAATCGTGATATTTGGTGGCGGATGCCGTGTCCCCCAGCGTGCGGGCGATTTCTTCGGCTGCGCGCAAGGCTGCCAGCCATAAGCCGCCGCAATAGGCGCTCTCCCCATGCACAATCCAAACGTCATAGGTCTGGTCGGGATAATCGTCATTTTGCGGAAGCCCGTCACCCACGCGGTCATACTGCCGCAAATGTTCGAGCGCTTCCTGAACCGCCGGCCAGGTGTAACGCAGGAATTCAGCGTCTTTCTTCCCGGTAAAGATGTAGTCGCGATAAATCATCAGCACGAATTTACTGTTCAAGTCTTTCCAGTCGTTGGTATTTTGCCAACTGAAGGAATTGACCTGCATGAATGGATCTTCCTGCGGAACTCCCAAGTCGTGTGGAACCGCACCCTTGGCTTTGCGGACCCGGAATTGCAGCGATTGAGTTTGCTGAGACTTCCACTGCCACAAATATTTATCGGTTAAGTCTTGTGGCACAGTGTCGGCGAACTGACGCAGTTCCTGCTTATCAATGTCCGGCCAGAATTTCGCCAACGGCATGGATCCATAAAAACGCACATCGAGGGTGCCATAGAACGGGTAGTCAAAACATTCCATGAAGGCGAAGCTGTGAGGAGTCTTGGAATCGGAACCGACTGGACGGCCCCAGAAAGAGCCCCCATCGGCAAGAATGTAGAGTTCATTAAACAGCATTCCTCTATACCACAACGGCTTGCTTTCATCATTGACGTACGGGGCTTGCCAGGCGTCGATAGCGTCGCTCCATTGCGATGCGTTCAACAGACCATCCTTGGCAATCTGCCATGCGTTGGTACCGGATGTGCCATAGAAATCCGTGTAATGGCGATACCATTTTCGTCCCGAGCCAAACTCCACGATAGGAAGATCCCAGGAAATGACCATCGGGATAACTTTCTTCTCGCCCGGCTTCAAGGTAAAGCGCACCGCGATGGCCCCTGCCAGATGTTCGTCGCTGCTAACCCAGGATTGATCGCTGTTGGAGAGACGGCCGTCCTTGGCAAAAGGCGTCCAGACTTTATTTCCGTCCTCAGACAATCCATCCGGAAGAAACGTGGTTTGGTAAGTGATCTCCACGCCTGGGGATTCGATCGAGGCCACTGCCATTTGACCGTCCCACTCATCTTTCACTCCGTCAGGATGAAGGCGATCAAATACGATCCCCTTCATGCGACCGGCCGCCCCTTCATCTTTGCTTACAAAGTGATTGACGTTCCCGTTATCATGGCCGTTGTTCATGTTGGGAGTAAAGTCGCGGAACCATCCCAGCATGTTGCTCCACGAAAGTAGGACGGACACGGTCACCGGCTTGTCTGTAGGATTTTCGGCGTGCCAGCGATAGACCGCTACGGGATAACTGCTTTCCTTATAATTGTCGGGGAGAACGGGAGAGAACTGCTCGAGTGTCACATGGGCGGGAAATTTATCAGAGCGATAGTCGTACCAGGATTTCGGATAAAGAGAATAGTAGTCACCCGCACCTACCGGGTAATCCCATTTCCAGCTGCTTAGTTGTTTTCCGTCAGGATGCCCCGCCATTAGAACCTGAGCAAAGCCTTCCGAAGCGCCCTCGGATTTCTGATACATGGCAAATTGGTTGGCCCACACCGTTTCATACTTGTGAGCGCCAGACTTCACGTGCCAGCGGGCGAAATCGCCGCGATACGTCCGCGAAAAAGTTCCCGCTCCGAAACCACCGACAGGAGCGCCTTGCCAGTAGCCGTCGTCAATCATGCCGGCGATCGCAGGCTTTTTCCCGCCCGCATTCTCCAGTGGGACGCCAATTCCTCTTTTCCAGGCTGCTTTCGGGATGACGTCTCCGGCCCATGCGCAGGATGCGCCAACCAGGAAGAGCAATAGAAATATGACGCACTTCTGCATCCGCTGCTGTCTCATGAATTCTCCAGGAATTCGTTTTTTTGTTACATCAGTTCGAAAACTCTGATCGTCTCAAAAACACCGCCGCTGAAAAATCGATATTCTATGGGGATTCTATAGGCTGGCAGCAGGAATGGAAAGCGGTATCTTGTAGGATGTCCAGACTGGGGTTCCTACTCTATAATTTCTGCACCCTCCATCCTATGCGCAAATCTTCTCTCCTGGCTCTCCTGTTTTCAACCGTTGCACTTGCCCAAACGACGACTACGCAGGTTCCCGTGCCCAAGTTTCAGGATGTTGCTCAGCAGGTTGGTCTGACTGTTCCCCACATTTCTTCGCCGGACAAGCAATACATAGTGGAATCCATGAGTGGCGGCGTCGGACTTATCGACTGCGATAACGACGGCAAACTCGACATCCTGACGGTGAATGGCTCTACCATCGACCGCTATCGGCAAGGTGGCGACCCCATGGTCACGCTTTACCACCAGGACGCAAACTTCAAATTCACCGACATTACCCAGGCAGCCGGTCTCACACGCAAAGGATGGGGAATGGGGATAGCCGTAGCCGATTACGACAACGACGGATTGCCGGACATCTACGTGACCGGCTATGGCGGGAACGCGCTGTACCACAATCTAGGCCACTGCAAGTTTGAAGATGTTACCGACAAAGCCGGCGTTCGAGGTGGCGGGTTCAGCACGGGTGCGGCCTGGGCCGACTACGACCGAAGCGGTTTTGTAAGCCTTTTCGTCTCGCGTTACGTGCATTTTGATCTGGATAAACTTCCGAAATTTGGCAGCGACGAAAAGACCTGCCGCTTCAAGGGAGTCGAAGTGCAGTGCGGACCATGGGGACTGCAAGGCGAAACGGACCTGCTCTTCCATAATCGCGGCAACGGCACGTTCGAAGAAGTTTCCAGGAAAGCCGGGGTGGACGATCCGAATCGCTACTACGGTCTAAGTGCGATCTGGGGCGACTACGACAACGATGGTTGGCCGGATTTGTTCGTGGCCAATGATTCCGGGCCCAATTACCTTTATCACAATAAACACGATGGCACGTTTGAAGAGAGTGGAATGCTCTCCGGCATCTCGCTTAGCGGCGATGGTTCGGAGCAGGGCAACATGGGCATCAGCTGGGGCGACTACCGGCATGAAGGCAGGCTCTCCATGTTCGTGACTACTTTTGCCGATCAGGCGGACACTTTGTATCGCAACCTCGGCAAGGATGGATTTTCCGACGTAAGCCTGCCAGCCCAATTGGCTAAGCCGACCTATGCGCCCGTGGGATGGGGGACGGGATTCGTCGATATGGACAACGATGGCTGGCTCGACATTTTCGTTGTCAACGGACACGTGTATCCCCAAATGGATAGTATTCCCGGCGGCACTCGTTATCGCGAACCCATGCTGCTTTTTCGTAATAAGCACGATGGCACGTTCGAGGATGTTTCCAGTGTTCTGACGGCAATCCCCGATGCATCGCGACGGGGAGCCGCTTTTGGCGATTTAAACAATGATGGGAATATCGATGTTGTGACCCTGGACGTCGACGGAATCCCCGCATTGCTGTTAAACCAGGGCGGTAATAGCAATCATCGCGTTCTATTCAAACTGCTGGGAACGAAGAGCAACAAGATGGCGATCGGCGCGCGAGTTACGGTGACGGCGGGCAAACTGGTTCAGTTTAGTGAGGTCAGTAGTGGGGGCAGCTATCTTTCGCAAAACGATCCGCGATTGCACTTCGGTCTGGGAGCTGAAGCCCGGATGAACCAGGTGGAAATTCGTTGGCCCAATGGGAACGTGGAAACGCTGAAAGATGTTCCAGCAGACTTTATTTATACGATTGTTGAAGGCGAAGGAATCAAAGACAAGATTGCGTTACCAGCTTTGAAGTAATCCCAGTTGTCGTACTCAGTGCACAATATTCGCGCTGGCGGGCCACTTGAGCCGCAGCAGCGGATCGCCGAACAAGATGTACGTCCGGCGCACGTCTGCATCTGCGATACCAGACTTGGCCTGGTTAACGGCGTCTCCTAATGCCGGCGAGGGCTGGGTAAATAATAATCCGACCATCACTTTGTCCATCTGGGCCTGCGGTGCAGCCTGGTTGAGTCCAGAGGATGCCCAGACGGCTACTGCTCCGCCATTTTTCGCCAGCAACAGAGACTCCGCCAGACTCTCGGTATAAACATCCTGGAAAAATCCGTTGAGACAATTCATGATGAGGAATACGGGCAGCCGCGCTCCATTGGTCAAGGACGTGGCCGAAGCGTCATCAAACAGATTGTCACCAGACCAGACTTCCACCGAACCATGTCCGCTGTAATTGACCAGCAGATCGCCATTGTTGATGTCGGCGATAATCTGTTGCTTTGCGGAGCTGGCATCCATATTGCCGGCAAATATATCGAGAATCTTCATCGACTTGGGCAACAGCTTCTGGACAGACTGCGATTCTTTGGTGAAGTTGATAGTATCGTCGCGGTCCGCCACCATCAGAGTCTGATTGGTCCAACTGCCAGCTTGAGAGCTGGTATAACCTGCAATTTTTCCAACCACGGTATTGGCGTCATCCTGTGTGCGAACCGGAAGGCGACCGGTGGCGATTTCCGCGAAGCCGGTATTGCTAAAGTCCGAGAACCAGTCGTCAGATGCGGTTTTTAGCTCACGGGTGACGATGATCTTAGTGGGCACGAAATCAAAAAACCCAAGACCCAGATAATTTCGCGGATCAAGGGAAGCATCTCCCATGAGCAGGAGATATTTGGGCGCCGATTTCCACTGCGTGGTTGCAGTCTGCAGAAAGCTGCGGATCGCGTATGGGCTTCTCTCTCCGAAATTAAACTCATCGTAGAGATCATTCACGCTGATAATCGAAACCGTTTTCCCTTCGGCGCGGTGCAGTTGAGACAACGGTGCCAATTGGCTCGCGAACTCAGGATAGGAAATCATCACAACTTCACTGCCCGGTTGCGGGCTGTGCCAGTTGGAAGGGTTATTCCGCATTAATTCGAAAGGCGCGGTAATTCGTTTATCGGACAGAGCAAGCAGGGTGTGCATCCCGGAAACTGACCAGGGCACTTTCGCTTGCAAAGCGTACTTACCTTTTTCACTGAGCACCTGCATGGCAAGTTCTACCGGTTGCGCAGGATTTGTGATGTCCACTAAAAGCGTTGGGCTTTGGCGGAAACCGTTGACCACCACATGGTCGCCCGCCTCGGCAGTGAACTTCAGAGAATCCGCTTCCGCCGTATAAGTGTGGGGATAAGTAAGCGTGATGAAATTCACCAGGCTTAGGTCGTTTTCACCATTCTGTGCAGTCAGTGTCACAGAGTTCGCGCCGGGCCGAAGAACTCCGGTCGGCACCTGCAAGGTAATGCTGCCTTCATTCTGTCCGGTGAAGTTCAGTTCACCCAAGGTTGAGCCATTCATGGCGATTGTCACATCATGGGCCTGGCCTTCGGTCACGCCCTGCAAGACCACGCGCAAGCTGGCATTCCCAGTTATTGCAGATGCGATGTTTGCCGCGTTCAGTACCTGGTCGACGGGAGCCGGGGAAACGAGCGCACCAAAGAAATTGTCGGTATTTTCTTTGAGCAACGCCGCAAAATAGGTGGTGCGCTGGTTCAATGCAACTGTCTGCAGGAAGCTTTGCGGCTGTGGACCACCAGCTTCATAGCCTTGCTGAGCAATGCGCAGGCCAGGTTGATTCCCCGCTACCAGCCAGTAAACCCGTTTGTCGGAGTAGAAAGTATCAATGCCAGTGCCGTAGAACTCGACAGCAGCTTGTGGGCCGAATCCCCCAGAGCCTGGCCCCACTCCGACAATGCGGATGGGCTGTTCAACTCCCTCCGCAAAAAGTCTGAGGAGACTGGAATCCACGGATGGGCTCAACCCAGCAGCGACCAACTGCGGTTGGGTGATTCTGTACCATCCCTCGTGGCGTACAAAAATCTTCACCGCAGGATGCGCGGCGAGCTGGAATTGCGTTTGCTGCTGTTGCGAAGTACTGGCGCCCATCTGCGCTACGGCTTCAATAATTTCGCTTGCCGGGGAATTTCCCGCAACAGAATCTGGAAAATTCAGTTCTTGAATCATCAATGCCTGGGCTGCACTCGGCGCTGACGAATCTTCCTGGGGAGAGATGGGACCATGGAATGTTCGTGTACCGTTCAGGTCCACGTCCTCCAGCCAGTAGAGACTATTATTTGCGCCCGAAGAACGATCTATCCATGTGTATGTCTTAGCGCCGTGCTGCTCCAAAGCGTGCCGCATGATGAGGGCAGACCCAGCGATCAACGAGGGATTCAGACGAACCCGCTGCCCATT
Source organism: Terriglobia bacterium (assembly GCA_963723765.1). Classification (GTDB taxonomy): domain Bacteria; phylum Acidobacteriota; class Terriglobia; order Terriglobales; family Acidobacteriaceae; genus DATBAX01. Next base: position 480,636 of record CAVRSD010000005.1, read on the forward strand.
CACTTCGCGATAAACATTGAATCCCAGATTTCTTAGCTCTCCACCGGTCTTCCATGACAACAGCGCTCCGGCGGAAGTGGATCCAGCAGTGAACGATTCCAACTTCACTCCTGTCGGGGTTTCAATGAGTTCGCTTTGCGTCGCGAAATTGTTGGAAAACAGAGAATCGGCCTGGCTTTCCGATACCGATGCGGTGTTTACCGCCTGGGAGGGAGTGGTTGCCGTCACTTTGATCGTGATCGTAGCCGATTGTCCGATGGCCAGATTGCCGATCGGGCAGGTTACGGTTACTACTGCGAATGCACAAGTCCCCACGGTTGTCGTCGATGAGACGTAGGTAACATCCGTGGTCGGCAGAGGATCGGTAACCGTCACGCCGGTCGCCGCCGTGGGCCCATTGTTGGTCACGACCAGCGTATAGGTTAGTGTCTGACCCTGTCGAACTGGATTTGGCGAAGCAGTTTTGGTGATCGATATATCGGTACACGGAACCGCCGCGGAATTCGGCCCCGGGGAAGAAGCAAGCGTAGCGTTCGTAGCACTAATTCCAGAAGCCCCGGTTGTAGCGCCGTAGGGAACACCAGGAGTTTCGGTGACTCCGTTGGCCCCACCGGTGACACTGAGGCTGGCAGGTGTTCCTGAGACCAAAATGACTCCGCCTCCTCCGCCTCCTCCAGGGCCGTGCCGGTCGGCGAGACTGAATGCATTCGTGTCCCACGCATCTCCGCCCCGTCCACCGTTTGCGGACAACGTAAGGCCACTCTCACCGCCTCCAGCCGAAAGAACAATAATGCTACCGCCTGCACCGCCACCACCGCCGGCGTCGTTCAGAGTGTTGTTGTATGCGGCTGCGCCGTTGGCAGAGATCGTACCGGTCCCGGTCAGGCTTCCCACTCGTATGATTACGATTCCTCCGCCAGCTGAGCCACTGCTTGATTGAGCGATTTGAGCTGCGGTTGGGACCGGAGTGTCTGTCGCGGTGTCATTGTTTCGTGATCCGGCACCACCACCACCACCCAATGAGATGCGGGTGATGGTCGCTGGAAACGCTGCGCCTCCGAGCCCACCCGAACTCAAATTGGCCTGCCACGCATTTCCCCCGGTGCCTCCGGTTCCGCCATTTCCGCCGCCACCACCGCCGGCATTTTCATCATTCCCATTGGGAGATGCAGTTTGCGGGTCCGCATCCGTACCTCCACCACCAGCATTCCCCGGCGCTCCACGCGCCATACTGCCGTTGGGATAGCCATCGATCGTGGTACTCAAATATGTATTCCCCGATTCGACCCAGAACGGAGTACCTGCTATCCCCTCGCCCTTGGATGCTTGTGCGCCGGCTTCCTTCACTCCCGTATAAGTTGTCGGCGAAGTAAGACGAAAATCAGTGTTCGTACCAGTCCCGCCCGTCAGTGCCAACCCGGCTCCACCCCGGAAGCCCAGACCATCTACGCTGACAGTGTGGCCACCCAAAGTCAGAGCACCCTCTAAGTCGATCGAAACCACGCCACCAGTCGAGCCGTTCCAGGCAGACGCGGTAAGGGCAGTTCCAAGTGTGGCGGTCGCATAGTGCGGAACTCGAACCACCTGGAAACTAAACTGTCCCTGGGTTGCGGTGGCCGCTGAACTGGTATAGCTGTAGAGAATTCCGCCGCCTGGGCCTGCACCAGAGACATTGACCGTTCCGCCCCCTACAGCAAGCGCGCTGGCAGCGGTAACAAATTCGTACACACCGCTATTGTTGAGATTTGTCGAGCCGGATCCGGTGGCGCCATCACCATAAACTGAAGTGTTTGTGGAATTGATATTGGCATTCTGCATTTGAATAACCAGCAGAAGATCTCCAATCGCAATCGGAGTGGTCGATCCGGTAGAGGTACCAACTGTAAGAGACGTTGCGCCCGTGGTGACGCTCGCCGTGCCGGGATAATAAGTGTTAAGAATTCCAGTCAGGGCCGCTGGCGCATTGGTTGAAGTTGGAGTTGTACAGGTATTCGCCTGCGAGAAACCAAGACCGGTGGCGGAATTGTTCGCGTTGTTCGAGTCTGCAACCGTGCCAACAACGCTGGCCGTATCGGGATATCCTCCGGTCGCGCCCGGGGACACTGTCAATGTGACGGTCACACTTGCACTGGGAGCAATCGTTCCCAAGGCACAAATGATCGTAGTGGCACCAGCACAGGTTCCCGCGCTTGGGACAGAAGTCACCAGCGTTAGCCCGCTCGGGAGTGTATCGGTAAGTGTGGCGATGGTCGCCGAAGGGCCGTTATTGGTGACTGTGATTGTGTAAGCAAAGTTCGCGGGATACAGAGCAGACGAACCCGTAATACTCACCGCCAGATCGGCTTGCAGTGGACGCACGGAAACTGCCGCTACCACCCAGTTCGTAGTCCCGTTGCTGATAGTCTCCGAAAGCGGAACATTCGCCGCGCCCGCGCGTGTAGATCCGGTTCCAACCACATCTGTGGTACCGCTGGGTGCTGCGTTTGAAACTCCATCCCACTGAGGCACCTGAGTTGTGCCAAAACCAGCGGGATTGGCCACTGTTCGATTGCCGCCAATGGCCAGAACATCAATCACCATGTCGTTGACTGCACTTGGAACGTTTACGGAAGCGATGGTCCCGGTGGCGCCAGAAGCGGAAACGAAAGATCGGATTGGTGAAGTTTGATCGGCCCCAGTGAAGGTAGTCGCTCCCGCATATACCCCGAGGGTTCCGCCTCCTCCAGGAAAATTCAACGTGACCACCACAGCATTGGTTCCGGCTGTGGGCGCAATTCGATACCAGATCTCCACCCTTCGAGAAGTTCCGGCGTCGATGAGAAACCCGGCCCGGGTCAAAGCGAGTGCGTTGTACGTCACCCCGCTAACGCTAGCGGTCGTGTTGTTCGTGATGTCGATGGAGACGCCGACTACGAGCACGACATTGGTGCCGATCGCGGTCGTAAGGTGATTAAAGGTGAGCGTGGGCACTGCGTTCGTCAGGCGGCCTCCCACCGAGGTGGTGGCGTCGACGGCCACTTGTCCGAACAAAACCGATGGGCTTACCAAGAATGCTAACAACAGAACGATCCATAAGCTGCTCGACGGTATTTTTTGGGGAATAAGATTACGCAGGATTGCTGCACTCCGCTGGCCCGCTACGCGACGCAGTGCGCGAGACCCCATAGCGCGCACTTGGGCACCGAAGCGGCGCATGTGTGCGGGCACTCCACAAAATGAAACGACACGAATTCGTCCAACGCGGTTTTCTTCTTTCGCTATCACTTTTCCCAGAATCTCACGTCCCCGCAGAATGCCATCCGTTTCCGCCCCAGCATCTCCTTTAGTAATGAAGACATCCTGAGAGCGGTCCGCAAACATCAGCCGGTGAGCTGTGTAGTTCGCTCCGCTGGCGAACAGCACTATGTCGCCTCTACTCAATTCCTTCAGGGCCACGGGCTGCACGTGGAGGATTTCTCCGTCCCGGATCGCAGGCAGCATGCTCCTGCCTCGAGCTTGAAATCGAAACCCCAGGCCTTTATGCAGCAAGGTTCGGCTCATCGCGCCAAAAAGCTTCGAATGGGGTTTATCTTCAGTCATACCGTCAATCGTCAAACAACCAGTCGCCATCATTGGCGAGAAAAATTGAGAATCTTTTCCACTGCGCTGCCATCCGGAAGAAAACGATATCGAAAGCAGGGCACGGACTCCGTGATGTGGTGAAGATAAGCCAGCGTCGATTCCAGTGGTCGATGTCCATGAAACGGCGGGAATGAACGCGCAAAAAGCTCTCCCACTGCTTCGGTCTGGGAAAGTGGCGCGATTTCGTTCCGGTCGCCGTGTTCGAGCACAAAGATGCGCTTGATCTTTACACTCTCCGCAGCCGCGAAGCCGGCTTCGCCGTGCCACGGGGTCCCGTGCATCCAAAGCTCGTTCCCTTGTTCACGCAGGATGATTCGATCATCGCTGAGAATCCGGGCATCACGCATCGACTTCCACAGCATGGTGGTTGTGCTCTTTCCCGCGCCAGAATGGCCCATGAATAGATGCCCTCCGGTGGTGCGGTCCGCCAATCCACAGCCGTGAACTTCAACGCCCTTGCCGCGGGCCAGCCAGTTGGTGACGAGTAATTCATCCAATGGATATTCCAGAGCGTGTACCGGGTCAAGCTGACCCAGACATTCCCGGCTCAGGAACAATTGCGCCTCGGAAAAACTCCGGTTAACACATAACCTCTTATAGGGTCGTCCGCCCAACACCGGCGTCTCAAAATCGATGATGTATCCGTAGTCGCGTGCATACATCGTCCATAACGCACCCGAATCAAAAAGCTTCCTGCCAATCGGCCGCTGCAATTGTTCGACCCATGCAACACTAATCTCGATGTCGCATTCGGTGGCCTCGATCCGGAAAGCAGCTAGTTCGGAGGTCAGGCAGATGTCTTCCGGGGAGCTTGCACTCAAGCCAATCGACACGTCGGCGATCCGGATGCAGCAGCGGTGCATTCCAGCAGGGTGTTCCGCAATGGCCGTTTGCGACTGTTCAACAATCATTCATGTCACGCACCGGTAAAGTTGAAACTCGATTGCGCCTACGATCCAATGAACATACATCCGCCCAAATTGCTGCATGCAGTTGAGACCGGCCCCGCAGACGTGGAATTCTTGCAGTGGCCGAGGACCGCTTCTTCGGGACGCAAGCTGATCACCGAAAGTTTTGGCGCCTGATATGCCTTCTTGCTTTCTGGATCTTTATGCTCGTCTGTCATTGGCCTACTGCCTCCATAAATTTTTGTCGCAAACCTCTGATCAGCGAAACGTGATCAGTGCCCTCCGCAGCCGCCGCAACCCACGCCTGTGGATGATGAGTGGTCGCTTAGGATGGGAAGCAGCACCTGCGGACTGTGCCATTCACCCACATCAATCTCTTTCGAAGAGATCCTCCGCGCAGATTCCTTCGTAGCTGAATAATGAGTGCCATCCTTACAGTAGTCGCAAGCACCGTGCTCCGGAACCTCGAAGCCAAGGGCCATCGCCCGCAAATGCGCCACTTCGCAAAGGAAATCGACCGGAGACTCCGCGTCTCCATTCTCCAGCTCGCCATTCGCAGGACACATGCTACAAACCGAGTGAAGACGGCACTCCGCGCATTTCGTAATCTGTTTGCGTTCACGTTGCCGGACCTTCAGCAGGAAGTGGTCCCATCCATCTTTCACGCTTCCGCTGCGGATGTTGTAGCTTTCCTGGTGGGAGAGTACGCAAATGGTCATGTGCCCATAGGGATCGATGGCAAAAGACTTCACTCCGCCCCCACAGGAGTACACCTTATCGCCCCCGCCCAGAGGCGAGGCCGCTTGCATCTCGCGTTCGATATTCTTCCGGTGCTCATCCGCAACCTTCGGAGAATGCAGATCGAGGGCCACCACTTCTTCCGGAGAAAGCCGCACTCCGAGGGGACTTTGCGAGCAATCGATGCGCGGATTAATGAGTGAATCGAACTTGAACTCGACGTGCAGTTCCTCTTCCGCGAATTCTTTCATCGCCAGAACTTCGTGCTTGTTAACGCTCGTACCTACGGTTTTGAGTTTCAACGGAAGCCCGCTGTCCCGTAGTAGTTTGATGCCGCGAATGCAGCGATCGTAACTGCCAGGAACCGCCGTCAGCGCTTCGTATGTCTCTCTTGTGCGGCCGTAGAGCGTAATCTCAATGGCGAAGGGCGGCCACTCCAGCAGATAGTTCACAATCTTTTCTGAGATCAGGGTTCCATTGGTGAACAGCGTAATCAGAAACCCTTTTTTCTTTGCGTAGGTATAAATTTCGAGAAAATCCTTACGAGCAAAGATCTCTCCGCCGGTAAAGAGGAGCCAGAAACATCCCATCTCCTCCAGTTCGTCCAATACTTTGAAGTACTCTTCTTTATTCAGTTCACGATTGTGGGCTGCAAGATCTCCCATTGCCAGATTGTTGTAGCAGTGTAAACATTCCAGAGGGCATCGACGGGTCACTTCCAGAGCAACTTCAAGCGGAACGCGCTTTCCCGCGTAGTGCGCATGGATCGAGCTGCTGAAATCGGTATAGGTGGCGACACTCATAATGATTCTGCGACCCTGTCCGCGCGCATGATGAATCGAACTCTGCCGATGCAGCTTCTCACGCGCTTTCCCTGAGTTCTGTCCGATGGCTTACATCGGAACCATGAACCTCAACAGCCATCACCAAATCGGCTGCAAGCATCTCTTGCAGAAAAAGTTCAACATCCTGCACAGCTCGATCCCGGCCCACCTCGTATTCGCGTTCGATCAGGTCGATCAATCTGCCCACACTGATAGGTTTGGCTAGAGCGTCCCAGATGGTAGTTCCCACGTCGTTAAAGCTGTAGATGGAGGCCAGATCGCCGACCTTGCCACGAACCGGCACCACCAGGGTCTCCCCGGCAATCAGGCGAGAAACAACTGCGGAGGAACGAATATAAGTATCTGTGGTTGTCATGGGCCCAATTTCTCGCGGACAGTCCACACCCTGCCCACGCCGTCTACATTTGAGACTGCAACGTCCACCTTAACAAAGTGTTTACAAAGTTTCTGTTTGCTAGATAGGTACTACTGGACTACCGAGTCGAGGAATGGAGAAGTAAAGCGGAAGGCTGTACCCAAATTGCGTAGTTCTTTTAGGTTCGAGTTGGGATTCGCATGGCGGAATCGTACTGCTGCCCCGGCGTAAAAAGGCATAGATCGAAGAGGCAGCAGCCTCACCGATGACTCTACTTCCTTCTTTCATGAACGTTATAGCGCATGACCCTGCCCAAATTAATTCCGCGGATAATGCTGGCGGAGTGATACGCCAATCCCCACGAATCAATCGATGACATATCGGGAAAAATGCAGGCTTCCAGAGACTCGTCGATGGCTCCCCACTGTACCCAACCGCCGCCGCCAATGTTGACTCCGCCAAATTGATCAGAGCCACCCAGTTGCGTGCAATAGAAGGAAGCTGGATTCCCGCCGCCGCCCGAAGATTGAAGTGGAACCTTGGCATAGTAGGCGAGCGCTGCCAGAGTCGGTTTGGTGGCGTAGAGTGTGCTCAACAGGATGTGGATCCGAGAGCCGTCCCCTTTCGCCGTAAATTGGCAAAACTGCCGCGATCCAGCCAACTGTAGAGGGTTCGAAAAATTGGTTCCAAAGTAAGGCTGGCGGGTTTCGACCACGCCGCCATTGTCGGTGCAATAGGTGGCTGCGGCGCTATCGACCTTATCCTCGGCTGCGAAAGCTTGTGGAGCATTGTTAGACAGTAGCAACGCAAAAGTTGCCAGTGCAAATACGACTGAAAAATATTTGATCGAAGTTTTCAAGGGAGGGCTCCTGGGATCTTCTGCATGGTCTGACAAACCAATTGCAAAGACCGGGAATTCTAACACGAAAGCCGCGCGGGGCTTGGAAAGCAGAATCTAGCTGTGACCGCCGGTCAACTCTTTTACAATGTTGTTCACAAAAGCTTTGGCATCGCCGAAGAGCATTAAGGTGTTGTCGAGATAGTAAAGAGGATTATCAATTCCGGCAAAACCTGGATTCATGCTGCGTTTGATGACCATCACAGTGCGGGCCTTATCGACGTCAAGAATCGGCATGCCATAGATCGGACTCGATGCATCGCTGCGTGCCGCGGGATTGGTAACGTCGTTGGCGCCGATCACCAAGGCGACGTCGGTTTGCGGAAAATCTCCGTTGATCTCGTCCATCTCGATCAGCCGGTCATAGGGAATATCCGACTCCGCCAGCAGCACGTTCATGTGTCCGGGCATGCGTCCCGCAACCGGATGAATGGCAAACCGGACATCCACACCGCGCTTGGTAAGAGCATCGTAAAGCTCGCGTACTTTGTGCTGCGCCTGTGCCACCGCCATGCCATAACCGGGAACCACTACGACTTTGTTCGCGGCTGCCAAAATTCCCGCCGCTTCCTCGGCAGTTGCGCTTCGCACAGGCTTCGCTTCTTGACCGCCTGCAGCAGCGACTTGCACTTGACCAAATGCACCAAACAGAACATTGGTAAACGAGCGGTTCATGGCTTTCGACATAATGACCGACAGAATCAATCCCGAGGAACCATCCAGCGCGCCGGCAACGATCAGAAGCTTGTTATCCAGAACAAATCCCATAGCTGCAGCTGACAAACCGGCGTAGGCATTCAGCAGGGAGATGACCGTCGGCATATCCGCTCCCCCGATCGGAATGACCAGAAGTACACCGAAAATCAGAGCAATCGCGATCATGAACGGAAATAGCTGGGTCATCTCCGGATGCAGAACTAGAGCGACGGCTATCCCTACTGCTCCCACGAACAATAAAAAATTGACGAAGTTTTGCCCCTTATAGGTGAGCGGACGTTGCGGCAAAATCTCCTGGAGTTTCCCCGCAGCCATCAGACTGCCAGTAAACGTAAGACCTCCAAGAATGACTTCGAGTGACAGCACTCCCATCTTGAACGCTGGCACGTGAGGTGTGCTCAAGTAAAATTCCGCCGCGCCAACTACAGTGACGCAGAAAGCGCCGAAAGCATGGCTAAGCGCTGTCCGTTGGGGGACGGCCGTCATCTGCACGAGTCCGAGCGGAATGCCGATCCCTGTCCCTAACACCAGTGCGACAGCAATCCACTTATAGTCAACAATGCCCTGGCTAAGCAGCGTCCCGCCGATGGCCAGCAACATTCCGATTTCGCCGGCCCAAACCCCATGCCGCGCAGTCGTCGGCGAACTCATCCATTTCAATGAAAGGATGAAGAGAGCACTCGCGACCAGGTAGATAATTTCTATTACGTTCTGGGTCGTCATGGCTTGGTCGGACGGCTGGATTTAAACATTTTGAGCATGCGATCGGTGATCAGAAAACCACCAACGATGTTGCTGGTAGCCGCAACCACGGCCAGAAAGCCGAGGATGAATGCCAGCTTGCTCTCATGCCTGCCCACCAGAACAATCGCGCCGACAACGGCTATCGCATCGAGTGCATTGGTCAGCGACATCAGAGGGGTGTGGAGCAGCGGCGAAACCCGGCGGATGACCTCAAATCCGATGAATGCCGCCAGCATGAATACGAAAAGACCGTTCAGTAAGGCAGAAGAACCCATGCTTCCTCCAGCAGAACTTGAACTACTGTGAAACCAACGCGGGCAGCGAGAAAAATTCTCGCACCCGACCGTGGACCACTTCCCCGCCCCGCGTCAATAACGTTTCTCGAATAATGTCATCCTGCAAATTGATTTGCAGTTTTCCGTCTTTCATCAAAAGCAGAAGAAACGCGCTGATGTTTTTCGAATACATCTGGCTGGCATGATAAGGAACACCGCTTGCGAGATTGATGCGGCCAATAATCGTGACCCCGTGCTCGACCACCGTCTCGCCAGGACGGGTCAATTCGCAGTTCCCTCCACGCTCGGCCGCGAGATCAAAAATCACCGAACCCTGCGCCATTCCCTTCACCATCTCCGCAGTCACCAGTATGGGAGCTTTTTTTCCGGGAACCACTGCTGTCGTGATGACCACGTCGCTCTCGCCCACTACTTTGGTGAGAAGCTCGCGCTGCCGCGCATAGAAGGTCTCGTCCTGTGCCGTGCCATATCCGCGGGCGTCCTGAGCGTCTTTGGCTTCCAGCGGTAGCTCGACAAAACGCCCTCCCAGGCTAAGCACCTGCTCCTTCACCGCAGGCCGTAGATCGTAAGCAGAGACGACCGCACCCAGCCGTCGCGCCGTCGCAATGGCCTGTAGGCCGGCCACACCGACGCCCATAATCAAGACGCGGCTTGGCGTAATAGTTCCTGCGGCAGTCGTCATCATCGGGAAAATTCTGGGAAGCGTATCGGCGGCGATCAAGACCGCCTTGTAGCCGGAGATCGTCGCCATCGACGAAAGCGCATCCATGCTCTGGGCACGCGTGGTTCGTGGAACCAGCTCAACCGAAAAGGAAGTCACTCCGGTCGCCGCGATCTGCTGGACTGTGTCGATCGAGCCGAGAGGCCGCAAAAATCCAATCACTATCTGATCTTTGCGCAGGAGCGGAAGGTCCGCATTGCCATTTACATCATTGGCTCCGTAACCAAGCACCTGGACAAGAATGTCTGCCGCACCGAAAACAGCCCCGCGGTCTGGCAGAATCTTTGCACCCTTCTCCACATATTGGGCGTCTGTGTATCCTGCTTCCAGGCCAGCCCCAGCTTCGACCACAATTTCAAACCCAGCCTTCATCAGGTTAGGGACAATCGCGGGCACCAACGCAACCCGTCGTTCTCCTGGATAACTCTCTCTTGCGACGCCAACGATCACGCGGCTAGCCCTCGTTAAGTTTCGAAGAGGTATTGTAACTGCCCGCAAGAGAAAGTCCACAGGCGTTAAGAAGAACTTTCGAAAGAAGGCAGGCAGACTCGGCCGGCTTGGATTGGCTGAGGACTGATTGCTGAAAACTGACAGCCGAATTACCGGCGGGGATCGCCGTCATCGAGTACGTATCGGATCTTGCGGGCCAAGTTGTCCATGAGGAATGGTTTCTGGAGGACAGCCACCTGGCTCGTGTCTTCGTCACTCAATGTCACGTGTTCCGGATAGCCCGACATGAAAAGCACTCTCATCTGTGGACGCACCCGGGTGAGGCGGTTCGCTAATTCCCGGCCACCGATATTGGGCATCAGGATGTCTGTCAGCAGTAGATCAATTGTATGCTCGTACTTACTGGCCATCTGTAGGGCTTTCTCCCCGTCCACCGCATGCAGCACGGTGTAACCGTTTCGCCGTAGAAATTCTCCGACCAGGTCGCGAATGCCATCCTGATCTTCCACTAGAAGCACGGTCTCGGTACCCTTGGGCACTTTGATCGGCGACGTTTTATTGGCGTATGCAGTCGCTGATTTTTCAATTTCTTCGACCTGGGGAAGATAAATCTCAAATGTCGTTCCCTTCCCAGGTTCGCTCGAAACCCAGATCCAGCCACCCGTCTGTTTGACCACTCCATAAACAGTCGCTAATCCCAACCCCGTACCTTTTCCCGGTTCCTTGGTGGTAAAAAAAGGCTCAAATATGCGAGCCTGGGTTTCAGTATCCATGCCTATCCCAGTGTCACTGACGTTCAGCCTCACGTATCGGCCTGGTGACACACCTTCGTGGCTTCGAACGTAAGCTTCGTCCAATTCGACGTTACATGTTTCAATGACCAGTTTTCCGCCCTGCGGCATGGCGTCGCGGGCATTCACCGCGAGGTTCAGAATCACCTGCTCCATCTGCCCTGGATCAGCCTTCACCCGCCACAATGACTGGGCCCGAGTCACATTCAGCTCTATATTTTTCCCGATCAGCCGGTCCAGCATCTTTGCCACTTCAGTCAGCACCACATTCAGGTCCAGCACCTTCGGTTGCAATACCTGTTTGCGGCTGAAAGCCAGCAATTGGCGCGTCAGGGAAGCCGCCCGCACCACCGCATGCTCGATTTCGACCGCATCTTTGTGGGCAGGATCGTTTGCCCCAATCCGTTCGCGTAGGCGCTCATTGTGCGCCTGGATCAGCATGAGAAGATTGTTGAAATCGTGGGCCACGCCTCCCGCCAACTGGCCCACTGCCTCCATTTTTTGCGAATGTCTAAGCTGGTCCTCCAGACGCTTGCGTTCCGTGATGTCATACATCACGCCTTGCATGAGCAGTCTTTGGCTGTCGGTATCGCGCAACATCACAGCCTCGTCACGAAACCACAGGACTCTGCCGTCACGGGCAAACATGCGGTATTCGGCTTGAAACAATTCGTGAGTTTCCTGAAAGCGCTTCTCCGCCGCCAACGCGATATGACGATCTTCGGGTTGGATGCGGTCCATCCAATTCGCTGGAGTGGACAACCATTCCCCTGGAGAAAAACCAAGGATGGATTCGATCTGGGGGCTCACGTAATGCCAGGGCCCTTCAGCGCCAAGTTCGGCGACATAGGTGATTGCAGGGAGACGTTCCACCAGTGTGCGATACCGGGATTCCGCAGCCCGCAGTTCTGCTTTGGCCCGCTCGCGCTCAATGGCGATCCCCACCAAATGAGTCGCATGGGCTATCAGCTGTAAATGCTGTTCGTCTGGACTGCGAGGCTCCCGGTAGTAGATGGCAAAGGTCCCCAGAATCTTGCCATTCTGAGAAGCAATTGGCGTGGACCAACAGGCCCGGAGTCCATGGCGCAAGGCCAGTTGGCTAAAATCTGTCCACAACGGATCGTTGGCAATGTCAGAAACCACAACCTGTCGCCGGCGAAAAACCGCAGTGCCACACGATCCCTTGCGCGGTCCAATTTGAAGCCCATCTATGGCCTGGCTATATTCCTTCGGAAGACTCGGAGAAGCACTCGATCGCAGAGTGATTCCATCACTCTCCAGCAGAAGTACGGAGCAAAGCAGTCCGCTATATCGGGTCTCGACTTGGGTGCAAACAGCTTCCAGGACATCCGTGAGAGGAGTCTGGGCCATAATGAGCGCCAGAATGTTCTCATCGAGCTGCGATAGAGCTTCGGCCGCTTTCTGAGGATCCGGACTCGCGGCTAACTGAACGCCTGTGGACATGCTGATTGCACGCGACTTTCTTCGGACTTTCTTTTGAAATTTTTAATGCGGGAGGCCTGTCTCAATGCTCTCGCGCCAGGGCCTGCTCTGAAACCACACAACTTCCCTGCGGTCATTATTTAGTGCGGATAGCCAGGAGCGCCACGTTACCGGCGTAACGTACTGTCTGGAAGTGAATAGAAATGCCAGGAATATTGTGGTAGATCGTAGAGGCGGAGGTGGCATAGACCAGTTCGGGTTGGCCTGTCAGCATAGCCTATGGATATGGTGCACAAAGAGATACGAGGAGTCATTTTGATAGTGATAAGTGGTCCAAGGGCTTCAGACCAAGTTGCCGCAATAGCTCGGCAAATCTTGGATCGCTTCGCAGTGGATCAGCAAATGGTTCACTGGGAAGGTTTACTAGATAGTCGCAGCGTTCCTCATAAGCCTTATTCAGCCAGTTGAAAGACTCATTTTTATCGTCCAGACCGATATAGATGATCGCGAAATAGAGAGCCGGCACGTACTGTTTCGTGGCGTCTGCCTGTAACCGCGAAAGCAGCTGAACGGCCTGTGCCCGATGTCCCGACATGGCATAATCATGTGCAACGAGGGCTAGTATCGCAGGGTCGTTGGGAGCGCCAGCCAGCATCCGTTCAAAAACCTGGTTCGCTTGCGCATACATCTTCTTTTGTTCGTAGGCTCGCGCAAGATTGACTAAAGCAATCGCAAAAGATGGATCCAGTTGCAGCGCCTTCTGGTTGGCGGCAATGGTGAGATCGTATTCTCTGTCCTGGTAGTATGCCTCTCCCACAGCCGAATTGAGCAACGGGGAAAGGGGATCAAGATCACGGGCTTGTTGTCTTTCCTGTATCGCTTCTTTCAAATCGCCCATGGCCGTCAGGTAGTAACCGTAATACTGGTGTGCGGTGGCATACGCAGGTTGCAAGCGTATGGCTTCCAGGAATTCTTGATCCGCTTTGGGGTAGTCTCTCTCGTAAGAAAGCTGGGCGTAACCTAGCGAAACGTGTGCTTCCGCCAAATAAGGATCCAACGTCAGGGCCTTATACGCGGCAGCTTCAGCCTTGGGAAAGGCTTCCTTTGGTGTCAGAAAGGAATAAGGAGCGGAACCCAACAGAGAGTAGCTGTCGGCAAGACCGGCATATGCGGGCGCGTACTCAGGGTCCTGTGCGATCGAGGCATCGAAATAGCTGACTGCCTTCTTCAGATCTTCCGTAGTTCGCTTGTTCCAAAAGAACCGGCCAGTGAGATATGACTCATACGCCTGTTGATTGACTTGATGTACCGGATGAAGATCCTTGGGCAATTGCTCCAGTACGGCAGATCTGATCGTTGTGGCGATTTCAACCATAATCGGAATGATGTCTTCAGGCTTGTCAATGTCACGTTCATAGCTATCGCCCCAAATGCCTGTCTGGTCCGCAGTCAAAATGAGTTGCACAGTGACCGCGACTTTGTGGTTTACCAGGAGAACGGTTCCGTGCAGCAAGTAGCCGGAATTGTATTTGTCCGCGATCTGGGCCGGCGTTAAGGAAGCCGCATTCGGTGGAAGCTGGACTACTGTCAATAAATGAGGATGAAGCAACTCCAGACTGCTGGTCATCTCCTCCGTCAAGCCCTCGCTAATACGCTGCGCCTCTGGATCACCACTCAGATTCTGGAAGGGCAGAATGGCAAGTCTGCTCGGGGTTACTGGCGGAGGAACCCAGTGCTTCCACGCTGCAATTCCAATCGCCAACAAAACGATTGCCAGAACAATTCCATAAGCAATTCGTTTATTAGGTTTAGGTCCCGGAATCGGCCTGGGTGTTTTCAACCGTTTTTTTGAGACTGGTTGGACGGGCGCAAGTTCTTGCAGACCGACCCGGCTAAGCAGATCCAGAAAGCGTTTATCTGCACGCACTCCATCGAAGACGGCCCCGATTCGCAAATAAATCAGCAACCCATCGCGGTCCTCAAGAGATTTGTCCAACCATTCAAAAGCGTCATCCTTCTGGCGGAGCCCACAATAAACCAGAGCAATGGCGACTGCTGGGACATACCTTTCTTTGCGAATATTCAGCAGATCATTGAGAATTTGCTGCGCCTCGTTGCGTCTCCCTGCCAGAGCGTAAGCCTGCCCCAGGAACCCTCGCCAAAGCGGGATCTCTCCCGCGATCTGCAACGCCCGTTGAATCGCTTCAATGGCTTCGTCGAACCGTGCTTTCGGAAGCATGGCCAACCCTTGCGTGAGGTGGGCCAACGGAAAATTGGGATCCATCGCTATGGTTCCGCGCAGATGTTCGATGGCCTCGTCGAATTGGCCGGAACTATAAAACAAAAGCCCCAAGCTATGATGAAAGGTCGGAGAGAAAGGATCGAGTTGTTGCGCGATCTTAACTTCCCTCAAGGCCTCATCAAAACGCGAGAGCCCCATGAGGTAAACGGCATACCAATAATGAGCAACCGCATAACCGCGATTGAGGTCGATGGCTCGCACGAATTCAGTTTCCGCACCCGGCCAGTCATGCTCATAGCGGAACTTCACCATCGCCAACGATACATGAGCTTCGGCGAGACTCTCCTCAATGCCTAGCGCCTTCGTGGCCGCCGATTTCGCCTTGGGCATAAAGTCAGCGGGCGCTCTTAATCCATATTCGCCCGCACCCATCAGAATCAGACAGTGGGCCAAACCGGCATAGGTGACTGCTGACTCGGGATCAACTTCGATTGCCCTCTGATAATAGTCAGCGGCTTTGCGAAAATTTTCGTCGGTATTCTGCCGGTTCCAGAAATATCGGCCTCGAAGATACAGATCGTAAGCCTCAGGATTGACGGATGCCTCGAGCGTCGCGGTTTCAACACTCAAGTTCCAGGTTTCCAGAAGTGAAGCACTTACCGTCGATTTAGTCTGTGGCAAATCAGCCCCACGAAGTGGTTGGGGGCGGGCCTGGCTTACCTTGTCTTTTATGTTTCTGGCAATCGCAAGAGCCACCTGCGATTGCAGGCTCAGTATGTCGCTCAGATCACGCTCATAACTCTCGGCCCAAAGGTTTTGATCGGTGCTGGCTTGGATGAGCTCGGCGCTAATGCGAACCCGATTCCCTACCCGAAGCACCGATCCTTCCACAATGGCATCTACGCCTAACTCACGCGCGATGGCAGGAACAGTCTTTCGCACACCTTTGTACTGCATGATCGAAGCCCGGGAGATGACGTGCAGCCCGCTTATTTTGGTCAGCGCGGTAATCAACGACTCGGTCAGGCCATCGGCAAAATATTCCTGACCCGGAGCACCCGAGAAATCCTCCAGCGGCAATACTGCGACGGAGCGGATCGCAAGCGGTTCCGAAACAATCTTCGTTGGCTGACGATATTCACCGATAGGCTGGATTGCCTCAAGCGCGGCGCGGATTTCACTGGCCCGCTGATATCGCTGTCCGATCTGTTTGTGCAGGCAATGGTGAATGATCTTGGCGAGCTGCCCCGGCACTTGATCTGAGAGCGGAGCCGGAGCCCCATGCAATATCGCCTCCACAAGTTCTTTGAGGCTTTGGCCCTCGAAGGGCATACTTCCACTGGTCATTTCGTAGAGCAGCACGCCCATGCTCCAAATATCGTTGCGAGCGTCACTCGGGCCCAGCTTAATCACTTCAGGAGGCCAGTAGTGCGGGGTTCCCACGATCGAGCGGGAGCTGCTGTTCAGTCCTGGGGTGACGAACGAACTGGGCACTTCAGTACTACGTTTAATTTTTGAAAGACCAAAATCCAAAAGCTTGATACGGCCCTCGGGAGTGACCATGACATTGGCGCTCTTGAGATCGCGGTGAATGACGTCGCGTTCGTGTGCGTGCGAAACTGCGGCGGCAATCTTGACTCCATAATCGACGATGTCCTCGAAAGGAAGTCTGCCATGAGCTGAAATGAGCTTGGTAAGCACTTGACCTTCGACAAACTCCATCACAATCCCGGTCTGACCCGAAGCTTCTTCAACATCTTTAATGATGCAAATATTTGGATGATTTAAGGACGAGGCTATCCGGGCTTCGGCCAGGAGTTGTTCACGCGCTGCCGATGTGTCGGCAAGTGGTGTCCTCACTAATGAGTTTGATGGCAACAGTACATTCGAGCCGGGGATCCCAGGCTCGGTACACCACGCCCATTCCGCTGACAGCCACCAGCTCCTGAAGATGGTAACGGCCAAAAGCTCTGCCAGTGAATGATGCGCCGTCGGCCATGGCAGCAGGTTAGACGCTGTATTGTGGCAAGTCAATGAACTCGCTGCATGAACGTATCAGTTTCGCCGAGTCGTTGACTAGTCTCTACAAAACAGGGGCGATCCACTGCCAGAAAACTTGCCAGATGCCAGAATTACTGCCATGCGGAAAACCTTACATGCGGCGTACCAAATCAAAAAGAAACAAAGTAGAGAGATGGAGCTTTTTAGTCTTGCGATACTGGAGTTGTATCCACAACGCCGAGGCGTTGGATCTTGGTGCGCAACCCTTCGCGGCTCAGTCCGAGAATTTGGGCTGCTTGGGTGCGGTTACCGTTAGTGTGATCAAGAACTTTGCGAATCAGCTTCTTCTCCATTTCCGCCAGAGACATGGGAGGAAAGTCGCCCGCCGCCTTAATTTTGTTTCGCGCGGATCGATTAAAACGGTCGCTCAAAGCGCTGGCTGGAACCTCTTCGCCAGGAGCCGATATTGCCACGAGACGTGCGATCTCCCCCTCCAACTCGCGGATATTGCCGGGAAATCCGTACGAGGTCAACGCCGCCAGACACTCACCGGTGAGATGAGGTGGTCTCCGCCCAATTCGATTGGAGGAGGCCTTAAGAAAATGATCTGTCAGTAATTGAATATCGTGAGTGCGCTCGCGCAGCGGCGGTATGTTCAGACCAACCGAAGCCAGCCGGAAATATAAATCCTGTCTGAAATTGCCTTCTTCCACTTCCTGTTCGAGGTCGCGGTTGGTGGCTGCAACTACGCGCACATCCACTGTTTCCATTTGCGCGGACCCGAGACGATTGAAGCTGCCCGACTGCAAAACTCGCAACAAACGTGACTGCAACTCGAGCGGCATGTCCCCGATTTCATCAAGAAACAACGTACCGCGATGCGCCGCTCCAATCAGCCCAATCCTGTCTTGATGCGCCTCGGAGTGTGCTCCACGGACGCAGCCAAACAGCTCAGACTCGATTAACGTTGCCGGAATGGCCGCGCAGTTCACTACAACGAACGGTCCCTTGGCTCGTTTGCTCCTGCGATAGATCGCACGGGCCAGCAGCTCTTTTCCAGTTCCGGTCTCTCCCTGAATTAAAACTGGAAGGTCCGTCGGCGCAATGCTGTCAATCGTTCCGAGGAGGGCCACCATTTTGGCGTCGGCCGTGATCACCCCATCACCATCGCCCAGATGGGACTCCAATTCGCGGGCCCGCCGCCGCGCTTGATCGATGATCACCGCGGTTTGAAGCCGTCGCGCCGACAAGGCGCAGATCTCGATCAGTAAAGCACGGTGCTTTTCGGTGAACGAGTTGCCGATGTCCCGATTCTCAAGATAGATGAGCGCAAAAGCTGCATTGCTGGCAATGAGCGGGGCGCACAAAACCGAGCGAAGGCTCAGCCGGCGAACACTTTTCTTGTCGCGAAATTGTTGGGACTCAAGAGCATCGTCAATTAATATGGCGCTGCCTTGACTCACTACTGCACTGGCGATGGTGCTGCTGATTTCCTGCTCCACTTCCGCCAATGCGTCATTTCGGATATTGCGGGAGATCGTGGCACGAAACTGTTCACCTTCGCGCACCACCACGCAGCCGCGATCGGCTCCCAGGGCCTGAATGGTCGCATCCAGCAACTCTACTAATAAGTCGCCGTAATCACGTTCCTGCAAAAGACTACGGGCTAAATCGTAGAGAAAATTTACTTCGTTGGTCGTGAACTCCGACATATTTCCGGCCCCAGACTTGCCTCAGCGGGCATCAACTATAGCATTGCAAGATCAGATTGCACACTCTCCAAGACATACGGCCTGCCCTTGAAAAGACTAAAGAAACCATCAAACTACGACCCCTAAGCTTGAGATCACATTCCCAAACGCCGCGTCGTTTCAATGCGAAACTACAACCGGGACAGCACGATAAATGGTTGTGTGGGCCGGGATACAGGCGCCAATTGCAGCTCCGCTTGGCGCGCCAGCCGCGACGCCGATAAGGGCAGTGATCCCGCGTGACGACCCACCCAGGAAGCCGGTACTCGATCCGGATGCTGCTCCAACCGCCGCCCCGATGAGTCCGCCGGCAACAAGACCAATCACAGCATGCTCGCCACGCCGGGCCCCGGATGCCGTCGAAACCCGAGCAACATTTTCACGTCTTTACTGAAACATCGGAGTTCTTTTCTCTCAAGGTGATCACTTCATCAGTGACCGAGACAAATGTTCCGCCGTGGCTCTTCATGCTGGTTTCAATCACGTCGATTCCCTGGCCAACCTTCAGGCCGGACAGGTCGGACCACTGACTCTTCTGCGTCTGCGCCCCGAGCGCCGCCGTGAGCCCGAGGAAAAACACAAGGCTTATGCAGCTTCGCAAAATCACGGGCCACTTTCCAAGTACTTTTCGACTCTGCGCAAGCAAAGAAGATGTGTGCCCAGGAATCTGGCACCCCTTGGCCAGATTTTCTGTCATCTCTGGAATTGGCCGAACCGCAAGCGCCTTACTTTTCATTGTGTTCCCCTTTCACGGAATCAATCTCCACCATGTCCTGCATAGGGTGGTGTGCAGCTCGACTGCCGTTTGTTCGGAAAGGTGATAACCACAAGGCGGGGCGGAATCACTCTAAACATGGCCCACGCGAGATGCATCTCATCAAAGATCGCGAGGGGGAACGCTAAAGCAAATAAAATTGGCGGAAGCGAGTGGGAGTCGAACCCGCTTCCAAACAGCAAACAGAATACTTAACCGAGCATGGTCAGCAATCTTGTGATTTGCTCGATTTCTACGCTCGTCTGCAAAGACGTGTGCCGTTCAACGGATGACTCACCACGGCAATTGTCGTAAACAAGCAATTACACCAACAATCCAACGCTGTGGGTTGATCTCTCCCGTGTCAATTTTGAGATAAGCCCACTACAACCCTTACTAGTCGTTGAGGTTCAAGGTCACGTTTGCGTTCTCCACCACTTTGATCCATTTGGGGTCAAGCGAACTGGAGTATTCGTCGTGCCAGTTCCACCATTTGTACGGCGGAGTCTTGGGGTAGCCCTCCGGCGAGTCTTCCCACTCCTCCTGGCGCCCTAGCGCGGTCATGTCAAGGTAGTTCCAGGTGCTTCCCATCGCCTCATCGCCGCGGTTGTTAATGAAGTAGGTGCGAAACACGTTGTCGCCGTCGTGGATGAACGTGTTCGTGCCGTGCCATTCGTTCACGCCGAAGTCTGTGTCGAAGCTATCCCTGATGCTGTACCACGGCATCTTCCAGCCCATGCGTGCCTTCAGACGCTCGATGTCCGCCTGCGGCGCACGCGAGACGAATGTGAGCGTGGTATCGCGAGCGTTCAGATGGGCAAGGTGGGCAACCTGGTCAGCACCGAAGGAGCAGCCGCGGCAGGCATGATCAGGCCAGCCGAACACGCCGGGCTCGAAGAAGGCGCGGTAGACGATCAGTTGACGGCGGCCCTCGAACAAGTCGAGCAGGCTCGCTTTGCCCTTAGGCCCGTCGAACTCGTACTTCTTCTCCACGGCCAGCCATGGCATCCGCCGCCGCTCGGCGGCCATGGCGTCACGGGAGCGGGTCAATGCCTTCTCCTTCACGAGGAGCTGCTGGCGTGCAGCCTCCCATTCCTGCGCTGACACGATCGGTGGTGTGTTCATTGCGAGATGTCCCTTCCTGGGCTCAACGTCTCTCACCTTGTTTGTTGCCATCTTATTTCTCCTTTGTTTTTTGAAACGGACCGAAACTGTTCGTCTTGAAAAATTTCCTGAACTTCACGATGCACACCGCCAATATTCCCCCGGTCGATCCCGCTCCGGCGGCCATGGCTGCTGCGCTTGCGATGCATACTGGGCACATATCTTCCTCCTCCAAGCTCCCCGACCGTTCACGCCTCAATGTGGCCGCGGGGCTTCTGCGCGTTGCCTTACCTTCTCGTGTATGTGATTCCAGCCTTTCTTCGCGTTGCGATATTCCTCAAGAATCAATCCAAACGACTGGTGACGAAACGTAATCAGCGTCACGCCGCCCGATTCCTTCAGCCGATACTGAAGATTCGTTATCACCGGATTGGACATAAACAGCGGCCCACAAATTTCCAGCAACGTCGGCTTCTTGATCGCCTGCACCGTTCCCCAGTAATGACCATTCTTGTCTCCCAGGTCGCGATACCATCTGCCACCCGGCCAGGCTTCCAGCTTCATCGGCATTGGCCTGTCCACTTGAGTCTCGTTGTACGGACCGAGCTGATCCAGCAGGGTGGCAAACGTCACCTCGATCGATGCACGCACTTCAATCTCCTGTGCTATGTGGATCGTTGTCGCTTCCAGTGATAAATTGGGTGAACTCACGGTTCCCTCCTCGTTATGTTTTTTACAAAACTACTTTTTCTCTTGATTCTTTGTCTCGGCCCGTTCCTTGATTCGCAGCAACTGGTGATTCCACAGCCGCTCGAACGTGCTCGTCCATTCGTGCAACGGCCGGATCGCCATAGCATTCACCTTGTAAAGCATCTGCCGACCCTCCCTCCGGACCTCTACCAGGCCAACCTCCTTCAAGACCTTCAGATGTTTCGAAACGGACGGCTGCTCCATCTCCATTGCATCCACGATCTCGCTGACCGATCTCTCTTGCATCGCTAGATAGTTCAGAATGTCCCGCCGCCGAGGTTCCGCCACAGCATTGAAAGGGTCCGAGGTTGTTGCCGCCCTTGCCATGGTTTTAATATATTCCTATATAGGAATATGTCAAGTTCTTTTTTACCATAGCAAGCAAATCAAGGTGCTCTAGTTGCTCGGACCGGAGGCCGTTACGGGATGCCGCCCGCTTCAGGGATTTGGATCGCATGGCCGATGCGATATCGAAGTGTTTAGGAGGTCAGTCCTGCATGGCCTTGTGCCGAAGACGGAAATCTTACCGGCTTTGCGCCAAGAAAGCTGTTAAGACGCAACGTTAAGTTTCGGCATGAGAAGTACTTACCAGTTAATCCACACTTAAAAAGCTGTTTCATTGACGCTAAGCGCGATTTGCCTCAGATTCGTTTGCGTCGAGAGCAAAGGGGTTTTCGGAAATCCAGGAAATTCAGGAGGAATTATGCGCAGCAAAGCTATTCGCCAGGAAACGGGGCGTCGGTTGACTCTGGGAGCTTGGGTGTTTGGGCTGTTGATTTCGCTCGCCGCCCTTCCGGCCCACGGACAGGAGATTCATCAACTCTCTTACAACAACTCGTTCTGGTCAGACCAGGGTCTAGGCGGTGTAACGCCGGCCGGAGGCGACCAGGACCTGACCGCATATGCCACCACGCCAAACAATCAATCGCATGTCTACTACCTGACCGGCGGCGCCACGGGCCATGTCCACCAACTATTCTTCAACGGATCCACCTGGGGCGATGAGGATCTGACCGTTCTATCTGGCGGACCGACTGCCGCGGGCACGGTGACCGGGTTCTCGGTGGGGAATTTCCAATACGTCTATTACGTCAATCAAAAGGGCGCCCAACACCTGCATCAGCTTCTTTACAACAATGCGTCGTGGGTTGATTCTGACCTCACCGTTTTAAGCAAAGCGAAGGTAAGCGCAAACAACGTTGGCGGCCTGGTCGCTTTCACCACTTCGCCGGCCCTGCACGTCTACTACAAACAGCTCGGAGGCATCGGGGACATCCATCAAATTTATTCTACCGATGGAACTACCTGGCAGGACCAGGATTTGACCTCGCTCACGGCCGGCAAACAACCCAACTACTTGTGGTCAGGATTCAATGTCGGCAACCTGCAATATGTTTATTTCCAGGGCGACAACCTCGATCTTCACCAACTTTTCTACAACAACTCAACCTGGTCCGACACAGATCTGACGGTTGCCAGCAAAGCTCCGCAACCCTTGATCTCTCCAGTAGCAGCCTTAGCGGTTCCTGGCACGAAGAAGATTCGTATTTATTATCGCGGCTCCGACACCGGCCATATCTGGCAGCTTAGTTCGACTGGCGGAGTCAAGTGGACGGGAGTGGATTTAACCAAGAGGGTGAAAGGGCCGGGGACGGATCCCTCCAGTTCGATTCTGGCTTATGTGACCACTCCCAATAACGAGATCCACGTCTTCTATACCTACGGAAGCCACGTCTACCAGCTGTTTCAGCCGACAGCAAGCACCTGGTCGAACGACGACCTCACAGTGTCAGGAAACGGCGCATTTACCGAGAGTTTCACTCCGTTGGCCGGCTTCTCCGTACAGAACTTGCAATACGTTTTTTATGTATCCCAGTAGGGAATCCGGGGAGCCGGCCGCCCGGCTTCTGGATTATTCATTTTCGACGTTCAGATTCCGTACAAGAAGACAAGGAGAAATTTCATGACCAGCGAAAGCACCAGCAAACAAACCGGACGCCGGCTACTTCACGCAGTCTACTTACTTGTAATCCTGGGTTCACTGGCTTCTCGATCAGCCTTCGGTCAGCAGGTTCATCAACTTTCTTACAACAATTCAAATTGGGCAGACCAGAACCTCAACGGGGCGACAATGAACCAATTATCGGCCAACGTCGCCGCATTCCTCACGACGCCGAACAACCAAACCCACGTGTATTACATATCGACTGGAAGCGTTACAGATGTACACCAACTTTTTTACAACGGGACCAGCTGGGCCGACAGCGATCTGACAGCCTTAGCGAAGGGGCCTCAAGCCTTCGGCCCAGTTACTGGCTTCTCCGTGGGAAATTTCCAATACGTTTATTACATCTCTAGCACCTCGCCTAATCATGTTCATGAACTTCTCTATAACAATTCCAATTGGGTCGATTCCGACCTGACTGCTCTTACCGGGGGCAAGCCGGGCACCATTGCGCAGATGGTCGCCTTTACCACCTCGCCGGCCCTGCACGTCTATTACCGAGATGCGGATTCAAGTCACATTCACCAGCTTTTCTCAGACAATGGGACGAGCTGGCAAGACACGGACTTGACCATCAGCACCGGCGCGCCCCTATCCATTTATCTATCGGCCGGAATGAATAATGGCAATTTGCAGTACGTTTACTTTGTTGACAGCTCGAACCATCTGAACCAGCTTTATTACAACAACGTGACGTGGTCCGACACAGACCTGACCCAGTTGACCCACGCTATTCCGCTCGAGACTGGGAGCGTGGCAGCTTTTGCCATCGCTAAAACCAAGAAAATCAGGGTGTATGCCACCAACGCTAACAATGGGCACATTATGCAATTTTCCTCAAACAATAGCGGCGTCAAGTGGACCAGCGTGGACCTCACCAAAAGAACAAAAGGGCCGCTACCCGATGGTGCCAGTGCGATTCTCGCTTTTGTGACCACTCCCAATAATGACGCGCATATTTACTACGTGTCCGGAAGCCAGGTCAACGAGATTTATCAACCCACAGCAACTACCTGGAAAAACCAGAATCTGTCTGCGTCCGGAGAAGGTGCGCTGGTAGATGAATTCAGCGGGCTGGCCGGCTTCTCGTTGCAGAACGAGCAGTTTGTTTTTTACGTAGCCCAATAAAAAAGGGCCGAGGAGCTTGCGATCATGGCGAAATTTTGTGTTTATGTGGATCTTCGCTGAACGGTGGAGTGTTCTGCGCAAGGTGCGGGGCGGCGTCTGGGGAGGCTGCCGCTCCGCGATTACAACCTGCGTTTTTTGCGGCGGAGAGACAGGGCTTTGCCGGCTATCACGCCGAATCCCTTTTCATGTGCGGCCTTCTCCAAGGCGATGAGATCCGCTTGAGCCTCTACGCTCTCACCTAACTTCTTTCTCAACTCGGCAAGGGCCAGCCGAGTTTCGAGTTCAACCCCCAACAGATGATGCGTGTGAGCGCGATCGAGAGTGTGCTCGAGTTGGTGGCGTGATGCGGCCAGATGGCCAACAGCCATTTCGACGCGGGCCGAGACTAGCTCGAATTGAAGCCGGTTGAGTTCATTGGTGCTTTTCGCGGCCAGTGGCTGGCTCGCTTTCTGTTCATCGGCCGCTTCCACAAACTTGTCCTGGCCGAGCAACCCCTCCATCAAGATGACGTCGGCCACCAGTTCATCATCGGCTTGACCGTCCTGATGAAACTGCTCTTTGCATTTTCGGATCACAGTTTCGGCATCTGCGGCATGCCCTTCCTCAAGCGAGAGCCGCGCCATGGCGAGCTCGGTTTCCGCGACAGTTTGCTTTTCTCCATCCTCTTTGCGCAGCGTCAGGGATTCTGCGTAAGAGTGCTGGGCTGCCTGCAAATTCCCTTGGTCGAGAAATACGTCTCCAACTCCAAAGAGTGCATAGGCCACAGCGCTTTTGTCATCAATTTCCTGCGCAATTGTTCTGGCCTCCTTGTAACTCCCCAGAGCCGCGTTCAGGTTGCCACGCAGTCGAGCGATTTCCGCAAGATCAACGAGCGTTAGCGCAGTACCGTCCTTGTCCCCCCTCTCTCGGTAGCCGGGAAGTGCTTCCCTAAGTGCACTTTCGGCAGCATCCAGGTTCCCGCGCTCGAGGGAGACATCCCCAAGATTGCTCGATGCGGCGTTGAGACCTTCGACATCCCCAACCCGGCGGAACACGACGATGGCTTCACGATACATTCGTTCGGCCCGGTCGAGGTCGCCCATTTGATAGTAATATCCGGCGGAATCGCTCAGCGTACGAGCTTCATTGTCTCGATCTCCCACCGCTGCATAGCCCCGCCGGGCATTCTCACAGTCTTGAATGCCTTGAGCGGTCGAGCTGCCGTTGCCCATCGTTTGACAGAGAACGCCATAGGCCCGTGCAACAAGAAGGAGAGAACCTTCGGCATTGCCCTTTTCGATCGCGCGCCTCGCGGCCGCCTGCGACTTAACGAAATCCTTACTCATCCATGCGCGTGCTTCACCGAAGTCAATCCCGGCGTCACTCCCCTTGGGAGCTGGAAGATTCCGAAGGCCTTCGAGGGTTCGCAGAGCGTCTTGGGGACTGACCCATCTCTGCTGATCAGCTAATCGAAGGCCGTAATCGAGGTCGTCCGGAAACTGGGCATAGAGTTTCCGATAGGCATCAATGGCCCTCGGCCTGTCCGGTATCGTGGAATAGTATTCTCCGTCGATCAGTAACTGCTCTTCCGGTCCTAGGGTCCCAGAGAGACTGCGCGCACGTTCGATTTCAGCACGAGCCTTCAGCGTGTAGCCTAGATGGTTCCATGCATCCGATAAGGCGGCATGGGCCAACGGATAGGCAGGATCGGCGGCCACCGCTTTGGTCAGCAGATCGCGCGCATCGTACATAGTCGAATGCCCATAGACGTTCTTGGCCCTCTGCGTAGAAGCGAATTGCCTCTTGGTTAGAGGGAAGGGCGGCCTTCGCCTGAAGGTTGGCCTCGCTGGAAACCGGGGTAACTCCCAGGCTTTGCCTGAGGGCCTGACCGGCTTCGGTGGCCAGTTCAAACAGGTTTCCTTCGTTGCCGGTGAATGATCTCTCCACAATCGTTTCGCCACGGACGGTATCCTGCACGCGAACGTCGAGCCGGATTCGCTTATCCCCGTTCCCGGGCAGGGCAGTATAAGAACCGAGAATCACCACATCCGCCCCGGGGTTCATTCTCAAACGATCAAGAGTTTCTTTGGCAAGGCTATCTTCGTCGGAGAGGGGCAATTCGCGTTTGACCCGGGCAATGTCCTCGCCCGGCACCAACCGAAGGACGCCATCCGAGGCCAATTCGGTATTGAGCATTTCTGAAAAAGCAGGTGACAACCAGTTGTCTTCCGTGTGGCCAGGCAGGTTTCGGAAACCCAGGACGGCCACAGAGCGCCGCGTCCGGATGGCTGGCACCGAGCTATTGGCCGCGATTTTGGTAGATGTGTGCTTCGGCAATGACCGGAGACCATAAATAGCGGCACCAATCAAAATAACGATTAAGGCGGCGACCCAATAACGGCGGTAGGCCTTAACTTTGATCTCCGCAACAGCCGCCGGTGGACCGACAGTGACTATAGGCACTGCAGTCGGGGCCTCGGAAGACAAAACCGTGACCGGGGCCAGGAAGCGGTATCCACGCCGGGGAATTGTTTCCACATACCGCGGCGCCTCGGCATCATCGTTCAGCGAGTCCCTGACTTTTCGTATAGCGACGCCCAGGCTGTTATCGAATTCGACGAATGTGTTCTCCGGCCACAGACGTTGCCGGACGTCTTCCCGGGAGATGATTTCCCCTGGCCGCTCCACCAGCATCACGAGCAGGCGGTAAGGCAGGTCCTGCACTTTCACTCGGGCGCCGTTCCTCGAAAGCCGCTCCTCCACGGTATCCAATTCGAACGGACCGAAGCGGTAGCGAGGTCCGTTTGGAGCCACTCCGGGCATGCTTTCCCCCCAAGTTGGACGATAGTAGCACGGCTGGCGGCTCCAAGCTCCAGTTAAGAGCAGCCCATAAGTTTATGTCGGGCAATCACTTTTTTGTTAAGGGAGACTTAAAACGCAGTTCCGTTGACGCAGCAACAAACTTCGTACACAGTATCGTTCGTATTATCGACGCCGTGGATTGGCCTATGCCTAATGCCATCTTTCTCGATCAGGGAATCTTCTGTAGGCGATAGGTAACGATTGGTCATTCAGGAGGAAATTTCAGCATGTTCAAAATTTTGTTTGCAATAGTGGTATGCGCAGCCGTGACGTCTTCGGTTGCAGGTCTTTCCCAGCCAGCCCAAACGGGATCGGGTTCGAGAGTTCGCAACTACTACGTGGCCGCCGACGAAGTCAACTGGGACTACGCTCCCGGCGGCGTCAACAAAATGATGGGCATGAAGTTTGACGGCTATTCGAAGGTTTTCACAGAGCACGGACCACACCGTATCGGTACTGTCTATCGCAAAGCTATCTATCGCGAATACACCGATGAGACCTTCACCAATCTCAAACCGCGCGCTCCCGAATGGGAACACGCCGGCATTCTCGGCCCCATCCTGCGCGCGGAAGTCGGAGACACGATTCGCGTTGTCTTCAAGAACAATGCCACTCGTCCATATAGCATGCATCCTCACGGCGTGTTCTACGACAAGGACTCGGAGGGAGCGGGATACGACGACGGGACATCAGGGGCTGACAAAGAAGATGACGCGGTCCCGCCAGGAAAGACTCACATTTACAACTGGAAAGTCCCGGAGCGCGCCGGGCCCGGGCCGAACGATCCCAGTTCAATCGTCTGGCTCTATCACTCTCACGTCCAGGAATTGAAGGATGTTGAGACTGGATTAATTGGCGCGATTCTGATTACGCGCCGAGGCATGGCTGATGCAGGGGGCAGGCCGAAAGATGTGGACCGTGAATTTGTCTGCCTGTTCATGCTGTTCGACGAGAACGTCAGCTGGTACATCGACCACAACATTCAGACCTTCACCAGTGATCCCAAAGGGGTCAATAAACTCGAATTCGCGCCGGTGGATAACGAGGGTAATTTTTCTGGCGTTGGATCGGGCTTCGTCGTCGCCAATGCCAAGTTTGCCATCAACGGCTACATCTATGGAACTGGACCCATGATGACTATGAAGAAAGGCGAACGCGTTCGCTGGTATCTGGTTGCGCTGGGCGAACAGTTCAGCGTGCACACACCACATTGGCACGGCAACGTGGTGCTACAAGACGGCAAACGCACCGACGTCATCGAACTCATGCAGGCACAGATGGTGACAGTAGACATGGTCCCCGACGATCCCGGCATATGGATGTTCCACTGCCATATTGATGATCACATGGATTCAGGGATGGCCACCCTGTATCAGGTTAAGCCGTAGGTACGAACACCCGTTCAGCCGCCACTGCGGCGGCATTCGAGCCAGCAACCGACCAATGGGGCCGCCGGCTAATTGGGAATTGAAAATGAAACGTCGCCTAAGTACCGGGTAAATCACCGAGGCAATCGCGAGCAATCAAGTTGGTCAGCTTTGCGGATGCAGACAGAACCATGAAACCTTCGATAGTTCTTGCAATAATGCTCGCCCTCTCTTCCGTGCCGATCGCGAGCGTGAGCACGAAGCTACTGACGACAGACCCGCTGACGCATCTTCCCCTTTATCCAGCCACCGATTCTCGGCTTCATTTAGGCAATGATCCCACCCGTTTGCCCGAGTCAACCGTCTGCGGGAGCAAAATGGTAGCCGACTTTTATACCGTGTACGATTCCAGAGTTGACGCCACCCTCGCGTGGTATGGCGCTCACTTGGCGGGGTTCAAGAGAACTCACGCTTACACAGCCGGCCGCTCACAAGATACTTTCTACAATGCAGACAGAACCTTGGCCGTTTCGGTCACGGGAAGCTCAGCCAAAGCCGGCGATAACACTGAGGCGTACTCGGTCGTCTACTCTCGTTTTCAGCCGGCCCTTTCGGAGAAAGCCATCATCGCCCTCAATGAGCAAGAGCTCGCGTGCCAGTGATTCTCATGCTTCAGGATGACAGGCATTCGATCGTGCACTACCAGAGATGAACACATTTGCCGAGGTTGTGATGATAGCGCGTGTCTGAAGCGTCTCGCCTTGAGTATTTTTCCAACGGTCCCGAAGTCCAGCAAATGCAAATACTAAAATCCTCTGGCCACCTTGAAAAAGCGAGAATACCCAGGAAGACAGCTTCCGTTTTGACCAAAGCCGTTGCTCTGGTACACGAACGAAGTGTAAATCAAAGCGGTGGAGAATCGCGAGCACGTACCAAACTGAAGTGCAGAGGCAGGCTATTTTTCAGGTGGAAACCTGATAATGCTAACAGCGAACGGCCCGACCGACACCTGGCTCGTGCTGAGTGCCTGACGTACTGGGGGGAGTAGACCTGTGGTCAGATCCACATGCTGCTCCTCTGCTCCGACGCATCCGGGAATCGAAACTGTGACGGGGTGGCCACGCTTATTGACGAGTAGAATTTTCCTGCTGCCATCCGGTCCAACGTAGGCAGCCGCATAAACGTCTGTCGATTTGAGTGTAGTCTTGGCGGGGCGGTCTCTACTTCCCAGGTTTTGGTGAAGGAGTTCGAGCACCCGGTAGCGGGCGTTGGGTTTGCCGGTATTCCAGTCAAGAAGAGTTACGGACGGAAATTGGGTGGGGTATCCCATTAATTGCGATGCCCCGATGACATCAATTCCTTGTTCCGCAAGCCCCGCGTAAAGATACGCGAACACAGCGCCACACAGATTCCAGTACTCAGCGGACGGAATATGGGTCATCTTGTCTGGCCCCTGTCCAAGATCCTCGGCAGCAATACAGCCAGCTTCGTTGATGTGAGTTTCGGTTTTCGGGGAAAGACGCTTACGGATGTTTTCGATGTAGCGTACAGAATCCAGGAAGGCGTCGGCTTGGGTAAAGAATGTGTACTGTTGAGTTTCAGACGACTCGCCGGGATCGGGTACCGCATAGAAGTGGTATGAAATGGCATCCAGTTGCGTTCCCGGCGCATGGTTGGCGGGGTTGAGGAAATATTCGAAAGCCTCGGGGCGTTGCATCGGCTCCGCCAGAGACATTCCGACGAACTTTGTATTTGGCGAAACTGCATGGACAGCGGCGATGATCTTGTCGTAGAGACGAGTGTATGTCTCAATGGACAGAGCGTGTTCATACTCGGGTTCGTTGAGGACTTCCCAATACGCGATGTTGAAATGATGGGGCGAGTTGATCTGTTTGCCGAGTTCATCCTTAAAACCGCCGTGGGTGTACCAGCCTGCAACTCGCGCGAAATAATCCGCGACTTCTTGCCCACTGTCATCGCGAAGGGTTTCTCCGGCTTCGTAATTCCACATCGCCTCGTTGGGTGACGAAGGGATAGCACCCGGATCTGCTTGTGCAAACATCCATGTCGGAATCGTGCTAATGGTCAATACAGACGTTCGACCCTTGGTGGAAGCGAAGAAATCTTCAACAATCGGATCGATTTTGGTAAAGTCCCAGAAAGTGTCCTGCGCGGTTGGCGGTCTCAGCTCAGCAACAGCAAGCCGAGGATACGGATACCAGAGTGCGAGACGAGTCTTGTCTGTGCGAAGGTCCGCCAGCGATTGCCATGCATTCTGGTGTATTGGCGAGGTTAGTGTGAGCGGGGGATTTTCGACGACCTGGAGCGTAATAGTGGTTCGCGTCGGCTCGGCCAGTTGCGACCAATCGACTTGCACAACGGGGATTTGGGCTGTTGCTGCCGCTCCGAAAGCAAAAAACGAAAGCATTGATCGTATGGACATGAACATTTTTTAGTCTCGCTATTTCCTGGAATGCTCTCGAACACGTAGATTGTAGCGGCCGGTGAGACCATCTAAAACCATGGTCAATGTGGTGGCTGACATGCCAAGCCCGTGGACACCGAGAGGCGCGCCAGTGAGCGAATCGGAGCGTTCTGAAATACCGGCTTTCAAGGCGTTGGCTCAACGCTCAAGTCATACAGCGAGTTGTACATCTGCTGCAAGACAGTGATGTAGTTCACTTTGTCACTGACCGGCACGTAACTAAGGGCGTTTGCCGAATCTGTGCTAACCAGGATCGCGACCTTGTTGTCCTTCTTGAGGTTAACCAGCTGCCAGTTGTTCTCCTTGAGAATTCTTGTGAATTCGATTCTGTTCTCTTGAAAATGGCTTGGACATATTAGTCGACCCTGACCGAGAAGAGGCATATGAATCAACTTACACCTGTGGACGCAACACATGGAAAGGAGCCGTCCTAGAAATTGGGCCAACCCCTTCAGTTGATGGGGCAAAACGACGAAGGAAGCAGGGATTACCGGCAGAAGGATATATGACCTACGGGCAACTTTCGCTGGCAGAGCAAATGCTGCGCACGCAGCCGAACTAACCATAGCCCACTACTGGGACACGCTCCGACAACGATAGTGCCCGTCTACACGAAGCCCCTGGATGAAAACACCAAGGCAGTGATTGAAACTTGGCGGAAGCGAGTGGGAGTCGAACCCACCGACGACGGGGTGACCCGCCGTCCGCCGGTTTTGAAGACCGGGAGATTCACCGGAACCCATGCGCTTCCGTACTGCAAATGCATCTGTCAAGAGCTGCGTCCTGACTCGCTTGTTGTGATTAGAAAATGTTCGAAAAATTCGAAGTAAATCCCGCCGCACTCTATTGAGCGAACAGGGTGCCGATCTGAGTATCGGTGGTTGCATCCAGCATGTAGACAGCTTTTTGGATCACGGAGTAGTAGCCGTAATAGCTGACGGCTTGGCCGTTCAGGGTTCCCTGCACCGAGAACAGGTTGCCCACTACAAATCCGGTCAAGGTAATTGTGGTATTGTCGTCGCCCGTCAGTATGAGGTTAACCGTAAAGCTGCTGGAATCTGCCCCGGTTAGAGTAGCCGTGGCATTGTCGCTGTTGCCGTTGGTGAGATTCAGAACGCCGCCGTAGGTGCCCGCTAATGCAGGTACCTGCACTCCAGAGAAGGTGCCGCTGTCCCGGCAACTGCCGCTGGTAAAAGCGTAGGTTCCCAGCATGGACTGGCCGCTGTTATTCACCGTACCCGTGAGGGTGTAAACCGCGCCGCCTTCGGTGAGGGTCAGCAACAAAGAGTTGCTGGTTGAGAGCGTGCCGCTGATGTCCTCGACAGTGGCGCCGGGACAGAGTCCTCCGAAGTAAAATCCTCCCGAGGGATGCTGTCCGATCAAGACCAGCTGGTCGTCCCCGGTCGCCGTAATCGTCGCAGTCTCCGTCGTGCCTGTCGAAGCAGTTTGTTGCAGGTTGGCCTCGATCAAAGTGGAGTAACCCACCTGCGGCCCGGACTTCGCGGTGATCTCCCAGGCGCCCGCCACCTGAGGAATCGGCGTGGTCGGCGTGGTGGTGGTGTCACCATTTCCACATCCGGTCAAGAACAATAGAAATCCGATAATAAGAAGACGATTCATGCCTCTCCCTGGGTCGTATGGGACATTATCAAGGAACTTACCTTTAGATTTAAACATGAAAGACATGGTTGTAGTGCCGGGCTGGGAAAACCGGAGCAGAAAATCGTCAAAATGTTCCCCGGGGAACATTTTGTACTAGCCAAAATGTAAATACAGTTGTATCCATATATCTGTAAATGAAACGACGCACGGGAGTTACGAAGGGCCGGCGGATTTCCGGCAAGAAGACTGGCAGCTCGAAGCCCATCCGCCAGAAGACGACCAACCGAAAGATTGCCCGCCTGCGAGCATCTGCTGAAGAGTCAAAACGGGATCTGATCGGCGAGATCGAAGGACTATACAAGCCTATCAAGAAGCCGGTGACCCTGCGTCTCGACGCCGACATTCTGGACTGGTTCAAAAAGCAAGGACGCGGCTATCAGACCAGGATCAATCGAGCCTTGCGGCAGCTGATGAAGGACGATAGAAAAGGCTAAGAACAAGTTTCTGTTTTTGTTTCAGGAATCAGCCATCTCAAGGTGGGCATCGGTCCAGTTCCTGGTTATTTGGTGCCACCAAACCGAACCATCACTCCCGCAGCAATACGAAGATTGTTTTGACGGTCATTCATTCCGTTATCGAAATGGGTTAAGTAATAGTCGGCTTCAAAAGCCCGTAAGGCAATCCTCCTGGTGAAGTTGATATCGAAGCCGCCGCCTGCGGTCATCGCAAAAGCATTCGCCGACCCGGCCAGCCCCGAACTTCCGGGAGCCAGCGTTCCACCCGCGTGAGCTCCGCCCAGCAGTACTTGAACAAATGGCGCGAAGCGGCGTGCGCCGGTCCAAGTGTAACGGGGACCAGCCAGAAACGAGGTAAGTGTCAAGTCGGCACCGGTGCCATAGATATCGGAAGCATGCTGGCTGGCAATTTCGCCGACGATGCCGATGGAGTGGTTGAAGTTGAACGCCAGCCAGCCGCTTCCGCCATTCATCGCGAAACATCCGCAGCCTCCCGCTGGTGCATTGCTCCGGACATAGTTATAGTCGACGCCTACGTCCACCAGGGAACCGTGCTGCGCACTCGCGGGCAGTGGCATTATGGCTGTGAATCCAAGCGCCAACAGAAGCAAAGCGGCTGCCTTCATTGTAATTATTTTTGTTCGTATCGATTTCTGCATTGTGATTGTCCTTTGTCTTGGTCCGGGTCACGGAATGTCTGGTTCACAGAATGCAAATCATTCTTGCTGCACATTTCACTGAACAACCAGCGTCACCGTTGTGGAGGCGTGGAATGATCCACTCGTTCCTGTGACTACAACCGCGTAATTTCCAGGCTGTGTCTGGGGAGTATTTGCGAAACCGCCACTGCACCCGGTGAGCAGCGAGGTCGTAATGCCCAGACCCACGAGCACGAAAACCAGCGCCAGCGTTCTTGAAAAGCGTTTGCGTCCCAACACAGAGCCAAACAGGACGAACCCCAGACTGAACGACGCAACCGGAAGTCCCCCGCGACTGGCAGGAATGTGGCGGGCAGGAATGCCGGCTGCGAGGGTTGCAAGTTGTATGGTCATCACAGTCTGGGCGCCAGTGGTCCCGGGCGTAACTGCGGGAGGATTGAATGTCGCGGTCGCGCCCGGCGGAAGCCCGGAAGCCGAGAGAGTGACCGCGCTGTCAAATGGGCCTCCGAGTGGCGGCACCGTAATGTCGATAGTTGCGGCCCCGCCCGGCGCGACGGGAACTGGCGTGGACGGAGCGGTGACGGTATAGGCCGAAGTCACGGTTTCGGTAAGCACTGAGCTGGTCAGCGTCGAGAAGTTACTGTCTCCACCGTACATTGCTGTAATCGAGTGCACACCAACGGCGAAGCTCGACGTGGTAAAGGTGGCCATGCTCTGCGCCAGCGTGCCTGAGCCCAGTAAAGTGGTTCCGTCATAGAAGCCGACTGAACCAGTCGGTGTGCTAACCGGGGACGAAACAGCCGCCGTAAAGGTAACAGCATTCGTCACCAGCACGGCGGTGGCGGAGGAGGTCAGCGCCACCGCAGGCGCCGCCTGTGCAACTGACAGAGATACACTGGCGCTCGCGGAAGCGTAAGTTGCGGTGTCGGTTGGCGTGAATGTAGCGGTGAGAGTGTAGCTGCCCGCGCTTAGGACCGTGGCGCCGGTGACGACGATCGCAGTACCGCCCTGACGCGTTGCCGTGTAGTTAAAGCTGCCAGCCACGCTTGTCGATCCGCTGACTGCGGAGGCAGTCAGTAGGCCGTTCAGTGGGATACCGTAGGTAATCGCGGTAGTAAGAGGTGTCCAGCTAATTGTCGGGACAGTCAGGCCGACGGCTACCTGAACAGTCGTTGCGGCGGAGCTGGCGGCATAGTCGCCGTCGCCACCATAGCTCAAACTCACGGTGTAGCTGCCGGAGAAGAGCGAATTTGTTATGGGCACAGTTGTGGTAGCGTTCGTGGTGCCGGCGGTCAGCGTCGCCGATCCTGTCGCCACGCTGGTGTTGGATGAATTCAGAATGCTGTAACTCACCGAACCCGAAGGCACGGCCAGCCCGCTATACGGTCCCGTAACCGTGACAGGAACGGAACCCGCTTGCCCGTTCACCACCTGCACGGGCTGGCTCACCGGCCCAGCCACCACAACCGGAGTCTTGGTTACTGTGAGGGCTGCAGTATTGCTGCTGGGAAGAAACGAACCGCTTACTCCTACGTAATTGGCGGTGATGGTGTGCAAGCCTGCGCCGTTCAGCGTCACTCCTGGCAATGCAGCCACGCCCACAAGAAGTGTGACCGGGCTGCCGCCATTGAGCAACACAACGGTCGCCCCGACCGTATCCGTAAACGTTACCCCGCCGGTTGGGACAGTCGCCGTATGGCCGGCTGTGGTATCGGT
The DNA here is from genome assembly GCA_963723765.1 of Terriglobia bacterium. Taxonomy (GTDB): domain Bacteria; phylum Acidobacteriota; class Terriglobia; order Terriglobales; family Acidobacteriaceae; genus DATBAX01. The sequence goes on from CAVRSD010000005.1 coordinate 516,083, forward strand.
TACTACAGCTGTAATGGTTAGCGGTTGCCCAATATTCGCGGCGGCCGGGTTCGTGGACTCTGCCACTGCCGTCGTATCCCCAGGATTGAGACCGGTCCCGTTGACCGCGACACTCTGCGTGGCATTGCTGACATTGAGATTGTTGTTGGTTGCAACAATGCTGGCGCTGAGAGCTCCCACCGATTGCGGCGTGAACTGCACGGACAGGCCGCAGACCGTCCCGGCCGCCAACGATGTACTGGAAAGACACTGGTTGCTCGCGCCGGTTGGTTGGGAAAAGTCCGCCGTATAGGTGGGGTCGGCCGCAAAGACCAGCGCCTGATCCCCCAAGTTGGTCAGGGTTGCCGTTTTCGAGCTGCTGGCCAAACCAACTTTGGTGCTCGGGAAACTCAAAGCAGAAGCTGCAACGTTCACGTTCACGACCCGGTTATTGGTCCAGTCCGGGATGAACAAATTGCCAGACGGATCCACACTAACCCCAAAGGGAGAGCCGAGCGTGGTTGGGCTCGTCAAACCGACAATAGGGACCACCGACGCGACGCCTGCGCTGGTAACTTGCACAATGCGATTGTTCCCGGAGTCCGCGATATAGACGTTCCCAAAACCGTCTACGGCTACGCCCTGGGGATCGTTAAGAACCGGAGTTACACCTGCGGGCACGAGCAATGACGCGACGCCAGCGGCGGTTACTTTGATGACGCGATTGTTCGTCCGGTCGGCGACGTAAACTGTTCCCAGCGCATCCACCGCAATCCCGGTGTCACTGCTGGCACCGATTGCGTAACTTCCCGTTCCCAGGACCGTGCCATAGCCCGAGGAACTGGTTCCAACTACCAGGGACGATACTTCCACCACCCTGCCATTGTTCCAGTCGGCTATGTAGAGATTGCCTGCCAGATCCATGGCCAGCGCGGTGGGCTCTGCCAATCCTGTACCGAGGCCATTGATGGTCAGCACGGATGCAACGCCTCCGTTGGTTACTACCACGATTCGGCTGTTGATATGATCGCCAATGAAAAGATTGCCGGCTCCGTCGAGGACAACGCCGGTCACAAAGTTTGTAATCAGACCACCGGTGTTTACCACCGTCCCGGTACCGCCTCCCGCAGGGACCTTCAACACATTCATTCCGTCATAATCCCCAACATAGATGTCGCCTGCTCCGTCGAAGGCAAGCTGGAAGGGCAAGAGCGTGGCGATTCCTCCGGTATTGACGATATTGGCGTTCCCCGGCGAGAGAGCAGCTAGAGGCGCGTCGCTGATCCCATATAAAGGAACGGTGAGAAGCAAGACGGGCGGGGAGCTGTTGTCATAAATGACGACCGCGCCCCGGCGCAATCCCGCAGCGGTGGGAAGAAACGTTATATCCACGGTGCAGGCCCCATTGGTGGTTGTTCCAGACACGCAGGTGGTGGCCGACACGGTGAAGTCGAGATTGGGAGTGCCCAGCGTCAGGGCCTGCACGCTGCCATACGTGACCAGAAATCCGATAGTAAAAGGCAAGGTGATGGTCGTGCCCGAGGACACAGCCAGTTGCGAGTGGCCAAAGTTGACCGCCGATGGTTCTACTTCCTCAACCTGCACGTTGCCACTATCGGCAATGTAGACGTTCCCCGCGATATCCACTGCTACGCCTTCCGGCTCCTGGAGTTCCACGGCGCCGGTTCTAAGCACGTCGGCTACGCCTCCGGCACTGACGGTCACGATGCGACTGTTTTGCCGGTCCGCGATGTAGACGTTCCCCACTCTGTCAACTGCTACGCCCAAGGGGGTGTTTAGAGTTATTCCACCGACGATGCTAAGTACTGACCCAACTCCGCCCGGCGTGACTTCAACAATGCGGTTGTTGCCAGCGTCCGCGATATAGAGATTGCCCGCGACATCCACAGCGACATTGCCCGGACTATTCAGGGCCGTTCCCAGGCCGCTGATGGCAAACACCCCGGCCGCTCCGCCCGCCGGTACCAGCACGATATCGTTATTTACCGCATCGGCAATGTAGAGGTTGCCTGAGGCGTCGATTGCTACTCCATCCGGATAGCTCAGTAACGTACTGGTGTTGATGACCGAAGCCACGCCTCCGGCAAGTTCGACGATGCGGGAGTTATTGCTGTCGGCGACGTAGAGGTTGCCCGATCCGTCCAGTGCCACAGCGGTCGGCGTGTGCAGGGCGGGACTCAGTCCTGGAAAGGTCACCACCGATGCAACTCCAGCCGCGGTTATCTCAATCACCTGGTTATGGGTGGAGTCCGCGACATAGACATTTCCCAAGCTGTCCACGGTAACATCTTGTGGATTGCCGAGCGAGGTGGTGCCGGTGGGGAGGATGTTCACTACGTTTTGAAACGAAGTTGGAAACGTTGCCCATGAAAGGGCGGGACTCAGCAGAATTAGGAGTGTGGGTGCTGCCTGTCGCGCGAACCATTTCGCTCGCCGCCTCCTCGGCCGCGAGGCCATTGCGGTTATCGTTGAAATTAGAATTAGAGCGGAGATGATGTAAGTTACGGCAGGTAGCGCCGAGACGCGTTGGGTAAAAGCATAGATACACGCAACCAAAAACAAAATCATAAGACCGGTTTTTGCTCTAGACATGTTGCCAGCGCCTCCGAAATGCATTCGAAAATTTTGCTCACCTTAAGAGTGTTCTTAGGAATGGCCGCTTGCTTCGCAGAGAAATAAGCATCTCGAATGCCAGACGTTTGCCTCTAGATGAAATTTTGCGAAGACGATGATTCACGATTGGCCAGAAACCATTCGAAATGGCGAACCGAATTCCGCGAGTGGCTTACAAGCAGGGCTCAGAATCGCAGCTTTTGCTGCCATTTGACGGGCGGGTAACCCGACATGGCATGCGCACTGATACCCCAACGCACGAACGGCTGCTACGTCGGCGATTATTCCCGAGGAGCTATCACGAATTAGAGCTTGCTAGAAAAGCCCGACCCAAATTGAAAAAAAACAGATGATTCGGTTCCGATCTGAAAACTTGTATTGGTGTCGGGGTGGAAAATCTGGGCAGCGCTCCGGACCTTTCAGGGTTTCAGACTCCTTTTGTTGCCATGGTTGAAGATTTGACATAAGCAATGGGAAGGTTTGACTCCTTCCGCGGCTACAATGTCGCTGGGGGAAACATGTCAAAATCGCGCAGAGAATTTCTGGCTCAAACATCCGTTGCACTTCTGGGCATGGCCGCAACGGGTCTTAGCCAGGCACCGGTAGCTTCGGACTTGCCACCGGGCGCGCCGCCCGCGTTCGGAACTGCACCACCGGTTGGGCCCGAAGTTTCTCCCACCACCTTTGCCGAAGCTGAAAAACTGGTTCGCGTTGAGTTAACCGACAGCGAACGTTCCATGGCTGCCGATAGCTGGCGCCGGATGATGGCTGGGCTCTACGAACGCCGTACCGGGCCACGCAAGCTAGTTATTGGAATCGTCGATTGCACCCGCATCGCGCTGGGACCCGATGTTGCCTGGAATGAAGTCAGGGCCCGACCAGGATCGATTTGTTCGTAGCCAGAACGACTCCGGACCTCTACCCGCAAATGATGAAGATCTGGCTTTCTCTACGCTCACCAAACTCTCGCGGTGGATTGAGGAGCGCAAGCTTACGTCGAAGCGGCTCACGGGGATTTATCTGCACCGGCTGGAACAATTCAATCCCAAGCTGCGTTGTGTGATCACGCTTACCAAGGAGCTGGCGCTCGCCCAAGCCCAAAAGGCTGACGAAGAAATCACCGCCGGAAACTATCGCGGACCTCTGCACGGTATTCCTTGGGGCACAAAAGACCTTCTTGATACCGCCGGCATTCCAACCACATACGGCGCCGAACCTTTCCGAAACCGCGTTCCCACGACCGATGCCGTGGTTGTAAAGCGACTGCACGAGGCGGGTGCGGTATTGGTGGCAAAGTTGAGTTTGGGCGCGCTGGCGCTGAACGATATCTGGTTTGGCGGTCAGACGGTGAATCCGTGGCTGTTGGAAGAAGGAGCGTCGGGATCCAGTGCCGGTCCGGGCGCAGCCACCGCTGCAGGTCTAGTGGGGTTCGCCATTGGCAGTGAGACCGGGGGCAGCATTGTGAGTCCCAGCATGCGTTGCGGGGTGACAGGCTTGCGTCCAACTTACGGTCGCGTGCCGCGCACCGGTGCGATGACACTCTGCTGGTCGCTCGATAAGCTTGGGCCCATGACGCGCAGTGTCGAGGACGCAATCCTGGTACTGCATGCAATTTCGGGACCCGATGGTGGTGATATTGCAAGTGTGCCCAGCAAACTTGATTTCAACGCAGGTGAGAGCGTGCAAGGATTGCGGGTAGGCTACTTCCCGGACTGGATGAAAGTGGCTCCCGCGACAAACGTGGATCGTGCCGCACTCGATACGGTTAAGAAGGTGGGCATGGTGCCAGTGGAGGTTTCCATCCCCGATTGGCCCTACGATTCGCTTGATTTGATCCTGTTCGCGGAAGGTGCTGCAGCGTTTGAAGAACTGACGCTCAGCCATGGAATGGACCAACTCAAGGCCCAGGTTCCTGATGCATGGCCCAATATTTTCCGCCAGTCGCGATTTCTGTCGGCGGTGGATTTCGTTCAGGCCGATCGTCTTCGCCGCAAAGTAGCGATGGAAATGGCCAGAGTATTCTCCGAGGTGGATTTGCTGCTGGTGCCTTCGTTACGCGACGAAATGCTTACCATCACCAACTTCACCGGACATCCGTCGCTTACACTGCGAGCGGGTTTTGTCGAAGTCTCGCAGGCCCGCAGCGATTGGGCGCCTGATCCACAGAATCCCTTGCCCAGATTTTCTCCGCCGCGACGGGTGCCGCATGGCGTGACCCTGATCGGACGTCTCTTCGAGGAGGGAACGCTGTGCCGCGCTGGCATTGCCCTGGAGCGCTCGTTTGGAGTAGTGGATGAGCGGCCTCCGGGTTTTTAGTTGATGTCGATACGCTGCGCATGAAAGTTGTCGAGCGTTGCTCGACGGACAGCCGAGGGCTGTCCCTACGTGTTTCGTAGTGGCCTAGTAAAAATTCCCACTTCACTTCGGTTGGATTTCGACTGCTTCTGGGACGTGCACCGAACCGTGCGCTTGCGGACTGACTTTCAGGTGTTGTCCGTGTTTTGCATATTGCATGAGGACGGCAGGCTGTGACCAATCCAAATCCCATCCGTTTTCAATGGCGATGATGGTGTAGGAACCGGGAATAACGTTCTGCAGATTGAAGCTTCCATCCAGATCACTCTGGTCTCTACGGAAGAGTGCGCGATTGCCTTCGGGGTCGTCTGGCACCAGCACAACCATTGCCCCAGCCGTTCCCTTGCCTGCCCGCCGGGCAAAACCCTCGACATTCGCAGTCCCTGTTGCCAATGTAACCGCTATATCGAGAGGAGCCCCGGGAATTACGTTCAGGGTGTGTGCTGGAACGTCCGTACCCTGGGATGTAATCCGCACCACGCCATAAGCCTGGTTCGAACCCCAGGCCACGATGGTGTATTTTCCGGCTGCGACGTTTTCGAAATGGACCTCGCCTTTCGTGTCGGGAGTCTCATTGGTAACAATATTGCGGTGGCCGTCCGACAATCCCAGATGCAATTCCGCGGGAAGCTCTTTCTCTCCGATTATCTGGACCGATGCCGTGACGCTTCCGGCCGCTTCGCCTGCAGTCGTGTCCAGTTCCTGGCCGTCATTGACCAGATCAACCTCGCTCTGTTGTTGGCCATTCGGACCCGCAACTTGAACGCTGTATCGGCCCGCAGGAACTCCGCTTAACTCGTAGACGCCGGGAGATACGGTGGTTGCGGAGTTGTTCGGAACGTATTGCTCCGAGTCGAATGCTCTCTTCTGCAGAGTTGGAATCCTGAATCCATTCTGGCCATCGTCGGCAACGTGAAACCGCAAATGCAGCGCGGGAACAGGACCCAGGCGAATTTCAATCTGCAAATGATCGCCGCCCTTGATGGGAAGCGGAATTGCCTGGTCAGCGTCGGTCGCATCGGGATAGTACGTGGTCGGATAGGCCACGTCCAGATTGCGGTCCACCGTAATCGGAGAATCGGATTTGCCTTCGGCTGGAGAAGGAGGATGCACCGCATACCAAGGAAATGCAGTCACAGACACGAAGTAGTTCCCGGGCGAAAGATGAGCAAATTCGTATGCACCCCGATCGTCAGCTGTGGTGCCGTTGATTTGCACCACACGGCTCACTCCCTGGCTGTGGTCCTCGCGGTAGAGCGATACCTGAGCTTGCCGAACGGGATCGGCCGATTCATCGAGTACGGCTCCCGACAAAACTGCCGCTGGATTCAGCCGCAGCGTGAGATTTTCGGTGTCAATACCGGCGCCTGTCACGATGGCAGTCCAGTATTGCTCGTGTTGGTCGTAACCAGAGGCGATGAATCCGCGACGCGCCCCCTGCAAAGGGAACTTTCCGGCGCTTAGTTGATTGAATTCGAAATGGCCGTTCTCGGATGTGATGGTCGAGCGCACAGCATTTGGATTCTTAACGTCATAGATCGTCACTCGGGCCTGTGCGAGCGGTGCTCCACTGATGGCGTTGACTACAGTGCCGGCAATTCGAAATTGCGCGCCGATGGTAATTTCCGCGGGCGCGGAATCCTGTGCCGGCGAAAACGTGCACCAGCACAGCAATGCCAGCCCCAACCGGAAACTCGTTACGGATCTCAATCGTGGATACAACTTCATGGAGCTACACTCGTGGAAATCACAGGCACCGTGATGTGTTCTTTCTGGCCCCCCACCAGGCGGATCACCTGGCCTTTTGCGTCGTATGCCTGCATGGCTTCCGAGTCGCGGTACTCAATATCCGACTGCGGATGATCGAACGCCAGAACCCTATATTCGCCCGGCGCAATCTGTTGATCTCCAGACTCCGCCTGCGTGAAATAGAACTGTTGGAATTGCCCGGTGCTATCCGGCAGCGGGACCAGATATACCCACGCCTGGGTTCCCTCCGTCCCAGATCTCCCACCCGTCGAAGCGCCGGGTATCGTTCCGTTTATCGGTTCAATTTTGCCTCCGAGCTGCGCCCAGTCATCCCGCATGGTGATTTCAATGGGAGATGAGGAGCCTCCCGGCCCGACCACAAGTGGATGATGCTGCAGATCGGTGCCACCAGAAGTAATCGATGCGGGAAAGCCGCTCCCGGAAGTCACTTGTACCCAGTAGCGGCCCGGTTGGACGTTGAGAATTGCAAGTGAGTCGTCTCCCGATGGGAACGGGGGCCCTAGATAAGCGGTGTTTTCCAAACCAAAGTCGTCGGCAGGCCACAGCATAATGTTGAGATAGCGCCTGGGCCCCGGCACTGAGAAAGAGCGGCGATTGTTATTCTGAGGCGTAAGACCCGCGTTATCCGTGGGAGTGAATTCCTCTTTGACGTTTACGGCGATCGTTCCACCTGGCTGCAAGAACAGAGTCGGTGCTTGCACAACCCCGTTTTTGATAGTGATATTCACCATGCCGCTCAGTGAGGGAGATCCGTAGCTCAAAACTTCCAGCGTATACGTTCCATCCGGCAGCATGCCTTCGATCCTCTGGTCTTGCTGGTTGTAGCCAAGGGAAAAACCCGGCCCGCGACGACCCTGCGTCGAAACAGCCACGCGGATCTGCGCTCCCGTTGGCGCATTTGCGACCGGAACCTTTACCTGGTAATACGCTTGCCGGACAGGAGAAAGACTCGCTTGAAAAGTGCAGCCGGTTGCCAACTCGATGGTGGCCGCGGAATCGAAGTCCGGTGCCGCTGGAAAATAGACGGGAGGATAGCCATAAAGCTGCCCACGCGGGTCGAACGTCAAGGGATCTCGGTCCAGGAACTCGTGAGTCAACAGCTTGTACCTTCCAGCGTGCAGTCCGGCAAAGCGGAACTCTCCATTAGACTTCGCGACTGTGGTCCCGACCGTCATCCAGCGAGGGCGCCCGTCCTGGACCTGGCGGTGGTAGATCTCTACGGCAATTCTGTCGGCGTCGTCGGGGAGGACGATCTGTCCTATGACCAGAGATTCCGGGGTGAGCGAAAGTGTGACTTCGTTCTGTTCTGGTGCGACGTTCTGGGTGGTGTCTTCGTCGAGAAAACCAGGCTTCCGCGCCATCAACTGGGTGGGACGATTCGAGGACGGGACTGTGGCTTGCGGCCCTACGGATACTCCCCCATTCAGCCCTGGGCCATCCTGGCTCAGCTGCGATGAGCTGGATTGAGCTGCGCGTGGCTCCTGCCGAGGAAGGACAAACTCAAAGTGCCCTTCGTCATCCGTCATGGTGGCAAAGCGTTTGTTATCGGGAGACGCCACCAGCGCGTGTCCAATGGGCTGGCGCGTAATACTGTTCACGACCGTGCCGTGGATGCTGTCGGGTTGTTCTTCAATATTTGTATTTTGTGCAGCCAACTTCGGCAAAGGTCCGCCGTATAAGAAGATCAACAACGCCAGCACAAGGAGATTGTGCATACGGCACAACCGCACCCGCTCTATGATCCGGGAGAAACCAAGGTTGTCCTTAATAGTCTTCAAAAGACGTTGCTCCGGTCCTCATAAATAGATGCACCCAATACCCCTGGGTACTTAGACACCACTGATTGTATGGATGCGGAGAAGAAGAGCGAAAGAGGCCCAAATTTTGAGGGGTCCTGAAGATTTTCGAGGAATCCCAGACGCTTCAGTTTGGCGCAATCAGAGAGACCAAGCTTCCGAAGCTCAGAAATCCCCGCCCTCTCGCAAAGAACGCGGGAAGAACCGGGATCCCTTGGGGTGAATCATCCACTGCAGAGCCCATTTGGCTACAACTTAACCGTCCTGCCGGTGGCTGCCGCTTCGTAAATCGCAGTCATAATCTTCAAATCGCGCAATCCTTCTTCGCCGGGAGTGAGAGGCTCTTTATTGTTCATCACACATTCAGACATGTGGTCCATCTCGAGGACGAAGTGGTCGCGCGCTTGAATTTCCGGCTCTTCCGTCATATTCCAGCGGTGTACCCGCATGCGCAGACCGGTGTAGCTGGTTGCCGGTTCCAACTCGAACCAGCCTTGTGTGGTCACGGCCCGGTAGTGATTCTGCCCCGAATATCCATAACTCGAAGTGCAGTTCGCCAGGATTCCGCTGGGGAAGCGCAGCTGAAAGTTCGTCGCCTCTTCAACTTCCTTGAAGCGCACGTCGCCGGGAGTGCTATACGACATCGCGTTGACTTCGATCGGTTCTTCCCCGGAAATATAGCGGGCGGCTTGCAAACTGTAGATACCGATGTCCATCATCGAGCCGCCGCCGGCGAGGGCTTTGTTCAATCGCCACTGTTTTGGATCTCCGATATTGAAGCCGTGGTCCGCCACAATTACCTTGATGGGCCCGAGCTCTTGCGAGCGCGCCATTCGGATCATCGCCTGGTTGAAGGGTTCGTAACGGCATCGGTAAGCCACCATTAATTTTCGATCAGCTTTTTTCGCCGCATCGATCATGGCCTGACATTCCGCAGGCGTATTGGCCATGGGCTTTTCCGACAACACGTGCTTACCCGCCTGGTGTCCGCGAATGGTGTATTCGGCGTGCATGCCATTCGGTAGGACAATATAGATGATGTCCACTTCGGGGTTGTCCCGGATGGAATCGTAGTTCTGATAGTTGTAAATGTTTTTCGGATTGACGCCGTAACGCAGGGCCAGTTTGTTAGCTTTATCCGGATGGCCGCTCACCAACGCCACTACCTTGGATTTTTCGCACTTGTCGAAAGCGGGCAGGATTTGATTGATCGCGAGCGAGCCCAGGCCGACGATGGCCCATCCCATTTTCCGGCCCGGCGGCTCGGGAACCATGAGCTGTGCCGACGCATCCTTGAAAAGAATGCCGGCAACGTTGGCGACTGCCAAACCCTGGCCGACCTTGGCGATGAATCCACGACGGGTAATTTCTTTTCCAGGCGTATCGGCCATCTCTTCACCTCCATTATTTATTCAATTCGGATCTTGCGAACTCATTATTGTGCTTCGGGAAGTGTGTAGTCGAAATCGTACGAATGCTTTCCATCGACGATATTGATCGTCATCTTGCCGGCAAGACCGACCAGCTGTCCGGTGCCAGAATCTGGCACAACCGTGACACTTAATTGCGGGACGCCCCGGTTCATGGTGCCGGTGTGCTGCAGCGCGAAGCTGCCGCTACGGCCTTGCAGCGTACCGGTAACCCGTTCGATGGCCACATAACCAGCCGAGCCCTTGACGTCCGTCATGGCCGTCAGCATCTGGCCCTTGCTGGTACCTTCTAGATCGCCATGGAATTGTTTGTCGATTGTCATCCTGCCGGTGGCGGCGTTTTCAAAAGTGCCATCCGGCACCTGAGGATTCAATTTCACTTCAAATGGTCCGCTTGCGTGTTTCGCCATAACTGCCTCTTTCTGGGTTGCGTTTGAAACTGGATTTCTCGTGGTTTGCGGCGCAGGTGGAGCAGCGGTGGGCGCATTGGCCACGAAAGCAGGATCCATTTTCGCGATGTCCACGCGGAAACTGACGGTTTCTGCGCTGGGAAAACTGATCGGCACTTTCTGCGTCACTTTCCCAGTCGCGGCCCACTCGGTTCCGCGCTGATACGTTGTTATAAATCCTACGCAACTGAGCGCGGCAACGTCGTGGCCCATCGTCGTATGGAAGACTCTTCCCTTTCCATACTTCACCACCATGAGCATCGGCTCGTCGCGGTCTGTACCTTTATTGGATGGATCGGAACGGGCAGTTGCCAGCACCGTCATATTCTCGCCGGGACCGCGCAGCGTGGCGTAGAGTTCGTCGCCGGCGTGCATCCAGGACGGCGGCAGTCCCTTCATGATCGGGTGCTCGGGTTCCCGGCTAACAACTTGGAAAGGCAGGCGCGCTCCATGAGAACCAGCGGAACCGGGCGACGTGTCAGAAACCAGCTTGCCGTCCTTGAAATACCAATAAGGCCCGGACTTTTCGGATCGATTTCTCCAGCCGCCGATTCCCGCCATTTGGTTGTAAGCTGACCAATCGGGGAAAGCGTTATCGGCGCCATGCACAATGACTAGCCCTCCGCCATTTTTTACGTAATCTTCCAGTTGCAACCGCAGATCAGCCGGCCAGTCGGGAGCGTCATAATTCCAGACGACCACCTTATAGGCAGTGAAGTTCGGCTTGAAGTTGCTGAAGTCGCCACCGAACTGAGGAGCCGTCGCAACCGTGACCTGGAACAGCCCGGCATCCTCTAGTTCTTTTTTAAGTACGGCTGTAGTGAGTGGCCAAACATGATAAGAGCCGCCGCTTTGTCCGTCCACAATAAGTACGGGGATCGGCTGTGGGGCCGCCGACGCGAACGTTGTAAAGAAGATTGTGCTCCAGAGCGCAACACACAATGCAATGACGGTCTTCTTCATAATTATTTCCCTGTTTGGCCTTTGGTGGATGAGTCTACCGCAAAATTGTAAGCGTGAGAGCGCTGGTTTGGCTGATAGCCGAGAGTTGACAGCTGAGAGCTTCCCTGATATTCCCGCGTCTAACCGTGCTCTCGCGTAATCTAACGTTCATGCCTCATTTGTTTGAACCGTTCGCCCTTCGCAGCGTTACTTTCAGGAATCGCATTGGCGTCTCTCCAATGTGCGAATACAGCTCTCATGACGGATTTGCCAACGACTGGCACCTCGTACACCTTGGCAGCCGCGCCGTTGGAGGCGCCGGGCTGGTTATGACTGAAGCCAGCGCCGTCACGCAAGATGGCCGCATCAGTTCGACTGATCTCGGCATTTATAAAGATGAACACATCGAGATGCTTTCGCGCATCTTTACCTTTATCGAGCAGCAAGGCGGCGTTCCGGGCATGCAGCTCGCCCATGCCGGTCGCAAAGCCAGTACAGACATTCCATGGAAGGGCGGCAAGCCCGTCGATCCTGCGTCCGGTGGGTGGAGTCCGATCTTTGCTCCGAGCCCGCTGGCCTTCGACGCGGGATATCAAACACCTCAGGCGCTGACCACGAACGAAATTGCTTCTATCGTGAAAGCGTTCGCCGATGCCGCCCGACGTGTCCTGCAAGCAGGCGGCAAAGTGATTGAAATTCACGCCGCCCACGGATACCTGATCAATACTTTCCTCTCGCCGCTCAGCAATCATCGCACCGACGAATACGGTGGCAAATTCCAAAATCGCATTCGATTCCTGACTGAGGTTGTCAACGCCATCCGCAAAGTTTGGCCGGACACGCTACCGCTGTTTGTGCGTTTGTCCACCACCGACTGGAGTGAAGGCGGATGGACAATCGACGACAGCGTGGAACTTGCCCGCGCGCTCAAGCCTCTGGGTGTCGATCTGATCGATTGCTCCTCGGGAGGCCTCGTGCCCAACGTGAAAATTCCCGTCGGCGCGGGATACCAGGTTCCATTCGCGGCCCGTATCCGTCGCGACGCCAACATTCCCGCCGCCGCCGTTGGCATGATCACGCAAGCTGCGCAGGCCGACCAAATCATCCGCAATGGCGATGCCGACCTGGTCCTACTTGCCCGCGAATCGCTGCGCGATCCTTACTTTGCGCTGCACGCTGCAGCCGAAGTCCACTATAAAGACCAGAAATGGCCGGACCAATATTTGCGGGCCAAAAGCTGACAGGAATGGTTGAGTCAGTGAGGCAGGTTTGTCATACGCATTATTTTTTTACCGTCACTCGCACCGGCAAAGACGTCGAAGGCCCGTCCCCGGCATCGCCGGCAAAATATACAAGAATATTATTTCCGCCATCCGCAAGCTGGTCGGCTGCAATCGTCAGGACCGCACTGGACGTTGATGGCGAAACCACGGTCAGTTTTGATTCTCCTAAGAGTATTCCGTTTGTGCTGCCCAGATAGAACTGGACTTTGCCGCGAGGCCCAGTAGTGCCCGTGGTACCAACCAGCGCAACTAATGTAGTAACAGAGTCAGCGCTTCGCGAGATGGAGGTCGGATACGCCGCCAGATTTGAATTGGTCCAGAAACTCGGCTGGCGTGCCATTCTCCACGAAAACATCAGAAACGAAGTTGAGGTCAGATCGATCGCCGGCTCGGTTGTGCTGTACGACTGCACGTTGTCGCGGTATACGGCCTGATGAGCTGAAGGCTGGGTTCCATCCACACCGTTGAAGATCGCGAAAGTATCAATCCCGTCTTTTGGACAGAGGCGCATGTGGTCCAGAGTCCCAGCGGTGGCGCCGCCCGCCGGTCCTTCCGCTGCCGCACCCCAAAGTACGGGCGTGCCCCCTGATGTCCCGTCGAGCGCTCCCGCCAGGTTCGCCACCTGGTGCTGTATGCAATTCGGAAATGTGCTGCCATCCCCAACAATGAACGACGATCCCCACGAGTTGACCCCAAGAATATTGCCGAGCCACTGTTGCGAATAATTGTCATAGGTGCCGGAGTGCGTGAGATAACGGGCTTCCATTGCCATCACCGAGAGCCCGGCTCCATGCGACGTAGTGTCGCCGTTTCGCCAGTTTGTGCCAAAACCAAATGCATCCAGCCCAGACTGTGTGATCGCGTAATTCACCTGGCCTGTGATGACATCGCGCAGAGTAGATTGGGAAACTGCCAGCCCACTGGGCTTTCCCTCCATGCCGAGCGCGCGATAAAGTTCAAAATGCGCCAGACCGCTCACATCGTAAAGATTCAGCGTGTCCGCATTCCCGTTGTCGTCGATATCGGTAATGTAATGGCTGGCAATGCGGGCGGCATCGCGCAGGTAGACCACAGCATTCGTGACCCGCAGGCCGGTTGGCAAATTGGCCGGCGATCCCGCCGACTTAAGCGCAAAGTACAGCTCAGTCGCGCCCAGTTCCATGTCATCGCCCCAAACCGTCTCGCCATATCCGTCAAAGGGCGCAATGGTCAGCAAATGGTTGGAAGGGTCTGAGTGCGAAGTATCGGCCAGCGCAAAAATGTCTTCGGCATTTTTCAAGGCCTGATTCGCTAAAGCCGGATTCGTAGTTCGATTCAGTTGATAGTACTCGGCGAAGGAGGCCGCCAAACGCCCCGCAAGATTCGGACTGATCCGCGATCCCGCCGGCGCCGCAATAAATACCGGACGGCGGCAGATAAAAAACGTGGTGCTCGGATCGCAGGCTTCCGGGTCCCCCGGCTGAAGGTAGTGATCGGCAGCTTGCGGCAAGGTCCAGATATCGTATTCGGAAAGAAGATTGGGAAAGTTATTCCAGTCCTGACTGTCGTCCACCTGGTAATAAAGGGTCTTAGTATTGTCATCCCACATCTTCATCAGCCAGTCGATGCCAAACTGCGCCTCCGCGCTGAAGTCCGAAGAGGCGGGAGCGCCCGCCGTATTGCCCGCATAAGAAACAGACGCCGGAGGCGCAGCTGGATGCAGCGGAGCATTCGGGCCCATCTGATTGGGGAAATCGCGAATGCCGATTTCCATCAGCGCCGTCGTGTAACTCACGGTTTCCACATACTTCATGTAATCGCCCGCATCCCACCAGCCGCCGGAACCGTCAATCACCGCACCGGTTGGTGTCAGTGGCATTCCTGTGGAGGTGATCTCGTCGTTGTCGTCGAACGAAGGCGTAAGGTAAACCGAAGCGTGCTTATCTTTGAGATGTCCGGGACCGCTGCGCAATGCGTTTGGAAGATAGTCGGGCCCGTCGCGTTGGGTCTCATAGAAGAAAAGCGTGTTCAGCAGCAATCCGGGATAGAGCGTCTTCGGATCGTTGACCGCGAAAAACGGCGACACGGCCGATATGGAACCAGTGACGGAAATCGAATAAATGCCGGGCCCGGACACTGAGAAATCGAGGGGATACACGCTATAGATCACGCTCGCAGTGCAGGTTCGATTTCTTCCGCTTCCGCTGGTCGCCGTGCAGGTAGCCCAATTTCCCATCAAGCTTCCTACCGTGCCCGAGTAAACTGTGCCGCCGTTGGAGGCAAGCACACCGAAACTCGAGCCATCCACGGCGGACGTGGCCATCATTAGAGCACGAAATGAATGATTGCCTATTTCATATCCCGCCTGGTTGACGCGGATATAAGCAGATTGTCCCCGCATTGCGGGGGCGTTAACGAGTAATGTGATCGAAATGCTTGCGGCGACAATGTTTCTCCGAAGAAAGCGACCGAAACTCCTTGAGAAAATCACACTACCTCCAGCTGGCGGATCGCGAAAATCCCTTTATTAAAACGTATGAATATTGCCTTTCTCAGGATGAGCTGTCAAGCTCGGAGTTGGGTTTCCGGACAGAAATGACGTTGGTCCTCACCAGCTGAAACCCGCAATGGGCGAGGCTACTCAGGTTTTTCGTGTTTCGGAAGGTGAAAGCGGCCACGGACCTGCGGGATTTTCGCGGATCAGAAACAAATCAAGAAAAATCCGCGTAGCCCGTGAAAATCCGTGGCGCTCTTGACTTCTACTTGGGCTGGGGGACGATCCGCAGATAAGGCTTGGGGGTCTTCCACCCGCCGGGATATTTCTGTTGCGCTTCTTCGTTTGAGACTGAGCCCAAAATAATTACGTCGTCGCCATTCTTCCAGTTCGCGGGAGTGGCGACTTTGTGCTTGGCGGTGAGTTGGAGCGAGTCGAGAACGCGCAGGATTTCATCGAAGTTGCGGCCGGTGGTCATGGGATAGCTGAGCTGCAGCTTGACCTTTTTGTCCGGGCCCACGATGAAGACGGTGCGCACGGTGGCATTGTCGGCGGCGGTGCGGCCCTCGGAGGTGCTGCCGCTCGAGGCCGGCAACATACCGTAGAGCTGCGCGATTTTGAGCTCGGTGTCGCCGATCATGGGATAGTTCACCTTGGCGCCTTGGGTCTCCTCAATATCGACGGCCCACTTGCTGTGATTACTCACCGGATCCACGCTCAATCCGATCAGCTTGGTATTGCGCTTGGTGAATTCAGGCTCGAGCTTCGCCATGGCGCCGAGTTCGGTGGTGCACACCGGGGTAAAGTCTTTGGGGTGTGAAAATAAGATCGCCCACCCGTCGCCAATCCATTCGTGAAAGTTGATCTTGCCTTGGGTAGTGTCGGCAGTGAAATCGGGGGCGGTGTCATTGATGCGCGGGATCTGGGATGTTTCGGTGGCCATAAAATTCTTCTCCTGGTGAATTCAATTTTCCCGGGTCGCCGGGAGCGCGTCAGAACCCGCCTCAACCTTTCCATTCGGGGGAGTCGCGGTCAAAAACAAAACCCACCCGATGGTCGCCGGGTGGGTGTCAGAAAACGTGTCTGCGCTACCCACACACCGGCGTCCGTGTACAACAACACACGGTGGTCGGCATGGAGCAAATACGCATGGGTAAAGAATATACGGAAGGCGAAATACCGTCAATTGGGACGTTTCCGCGCGATTAACCAGAGTTACAATAATTTGCACTATGCCTTCCTCATCTCTCCGCCTTCCGTTCACGCAAGTCGATGTCTTCACTTCGCGTCCTTTTGAAGGCAATTCCCTGGCAGTCTTCTCGGATGGGCGCGCGCTCAGCGATGAGCAGATGCAGACCATCGCCAGGGAGATGAATCTTTCGGAGACCACCTTCATCCTGCCGCGTGATCCAGATATTGAACGCGAACGTGGAGTGCGCGTCCGCATTTTTACCGTCCAGGAAGAGTTGCCATTCGCCGGACATCCCACACTGGGGACGGCATTCGTGCTGCGCGGCTCCGGCAGGGCCAAGGAAGTGGTTCTGGAATTGAACGTCGGCAGAGTGCCGGTTCAGTTTGCCGAAGCCGCGGGCCAGCCGGTATTTGGCGAGATGACGCAGGTGGCTCCCAAGTTCGGCGAAATTCATGATCGTGAAGCTGTTGTGCGCGCTTCTGGTTTGCTTGATGGCGACATTGACCCGTCCCTTCCCATCCAGACCGTTTCGACAGGACTTCCCTACACCATAGTCCCACTGCGCGGCTTGGAAACTGCGCAGAGGTTGCAGGTCGACATGAAAAGCGCCTCTGAGTACCTTGCGCGCTCGGGAGGAAAGTTTTTTTATTTTGTTTCTCGAGAAACCGTGGACCCGTCGGCGCGCCTGCACGCTCGCATGATGTTTTATGGCGCCGAAGATCCGGCGACTGGCTCAGCGGCAGGATGCACCGCGGCCTGGATGGTCAAGCATGGCGTGGCAAAGCCCGACGAACAGGTTTTGATCGAGCAAGGAATCGAAATGCTGCGGCCGAGCAGAATTTTTGTCCGTGCGTCGTTGAAGGATGACAAGGTAGTCAATGTGCGTGTCGGTGGAAATGTTGTCGAAGTTTTGCGCGGAGAAGTTTTTTTCTAAGGCATTACGCGAAAATTCCGCGAAAAATCGTGGGATGCACAAGCTGATATTTTTTTCAACATGCGCGCTCGCCCATTAACATGCAAGACACTTTACACACTCACATCCTGGGATTAGGATTCACTTCGCTCTGCTGTTCTCTTTACTAAAAAATATTATTCAAAAAGATTTTGGGATCCTCCCAGTGGTGATGTTGGGGCAGACCCATGCGGAAAGAAGAATGAAGCCCAAACGAACCATCCTCTGCGTAGACGATAATGAGCAGTCGCTTTCCATTCGAAAAATCATGCTGGAAACCCGTGGCTACCGCGTGGTCACCTGTTCGAGTGGCGCACAAGCGCTGGAACGATTCAAAGAGGGCGGCGTGGACCTGGTCCTCACCGATCTGATCATGCCGGGCATCGATGGTGGCCGGTTGATCGAGGAAATCAAGAGCTATTCGCCGGAAACACCCGCCATCCTGCTCTCCAGCAAAGTGAAACTGTATAGCCATGACACCCGCGCGGATGTTTTCCTGGCTAAAGGCATGTACGGGCCCGCCGAACTGCTGGAACGGATTCGCATACTCCTGGTGCGCAAGCGCGGGCCAAAGCGGGCGATGGTTCGTCCCGAACATTTTGTGGCCCGGGTGGGCGCGGCTTAGACGCTTTCCATCTTGTCATGGGAATTCATGACACTCCTCGCTTCGTGTAAGATCAGTAGCGTAGATGGCCGCTTTCATCGAGGCTGTAGAACTCCGCAAAACCTATCACGTGGGCAAGATTGAAGTCCCCGCGCTGCGCGGCATTTCTTTCAGCGTGCAGCAGGGGGAGTTCGTGAGCGTGGTGGGGCCGTCGGGAAGCGGCAAGTCCACGCTGTTCTATCTTCTCGGCGGATTGACCCGGGCGGACTCAGGCCACGTAGTCGTCGATGGTGACGACTTTGCCAAGCTTTCCGACGCCGAGCGCACCCGCATGCGCAAGCGCAAGATCGGGTTCGTCTTCCAGAAGTTCAATCTGTTGCCTACTCTGGACGCGCGTTCGAACATCGACATCGCGCTGGATATTGCCGGAGTCAACGGAAACCGGGATGAAGTTTATTTCAAAAAGATCGTCGGATTGCTGGGCCTGGAAAAACGGCTCCCGCACCGTCCTTCTGAGCTATCCGGCGGCGAACAGCAGCGGGTCGCGCTGGCACGGGCGCTGATCAACAAGCCAGCGATTGTGCTGGCCGACGAGCCCACCGGCAATCTGGATTCCAAGAACTCCGAGATTGTGTTGAATATGCTGCGTCATTCCAATCGCGAACTCGGCCAGACGGTGTTGATGATCACACACAATCCGGAGGCTGCCAGCTATGGAGACCGCATTATTCACATGCGCGACGGGGAAATTGTAGGGCCAGAACAAGATCCGCAATGGACGGGACATTAAAAACAGCGGATTGCCGTGCCATCTGCTTGATTGCCCCGGAATCACAGCTTGTTTATAATCACTTCGTTTATAATGACTTCTACCGAGCGGGAGTAGCTCAGTGGTAGAGCGCGACCTTGCCAAGGTCGATGTCGCGGGTTCGACCCCCGTCTCCCGCTCCAAACATCCATAAAAAGCCCATCCTCCGGGGGCTTTTTCCATCTCTAGGCAGGTTGGCGGCCGGGATGGACTTTTTCTACATATAACGCTAATTTAGGGTCTAGGGCGCGGTACCCAAGTGGTAAGGGAGAGGTCTGCAAAACCTTTACGCGTGAGTTCGATTCTCACCCGCGCCTCCAATTCTTTTCCCCGCATAAAACTTACCTGATTACATTGTGTCCCTCCGGATGTTCCCGTCAGGCGTGGAATTCACACGTCTCTTGAATCAGCACAAACTCAATCAGAACAACCGCAGCCTAGACCTGCTGACGGAGGTTGGGACGCAGTGTGAGCGAGCCGTCCTCGTTTAGCTTTTGGCGACAAGCCCACCGCACCGGATAGCGCATTCCCTTTACCTCGATCTCAGCTCTAAGTTTCAATCCCTTCCAATCTGTCGTGTTCGGAAGTACGAACTGTGCCTGCCGAATCTTGCCGGGCAGCGGATAGCCCGCGTCCAGACAACCGCTGGAGAGCACTTTCCCGTCCTCGCTCTCCACAGTCACCCGCAATACGCCCGGCACACCGGCAATGCCATCATTTGCAAAGCCTATGATCAGCCCAAGGTAACTACTGTCCTTATAGCTCCAGATGAAGGATGGCCTCACCCGATAGCCAATGCGACGATTGATCCGGTCGAACGCTGCCGGATAAGCCTGGTAGTAGGTCATCAGATTTTTGGCATTAATTTGATGAAAGTTCCAAAGCGAAAAGTAATTCGCCCCGATGTCGATCACATGATCGATCATATTCTCGGCCGGAGATATCCCTTCCTGTGCAGCGTGCGGATCGGGAGGCTTACCAGGCAGCCCTTGCTCGAGTAACGCCGCAATCCAAGGGGGACGGTTGCTGAGCGCTTCAATCTGCTCGTTCTCGATAAAGATGGTATCGCTGCGGATCCAATTGTTGCTGCGGACGGCGCGGTCCAGCAGCTCTGAATTACCAACCCGACTGTAGTCCGGCTGCGTGTTGGTCAGCAGCGGAGTTTTCTTAAAGTTTTCGAGCTGGACTTCAAGCATATTCATCCAGGTGCGCTCTGCGGTCAGATAATCCGGGAAAGGATTATTGGCGAATGGCCAGGTGTGTCCTTCTCCCCAGAAGCCGTACATGAAGGTGTCAATAAACTCGACGAGCGGGTTGCCATCGAATTCCGCCGCCAACTGGCCGACCAGCTCTTTGAATGCCTGCTGGAAAAAAGGATGGTCATAGCGGGGCTGATAACGCGAATGCGGGTTGTCCAGGAATCGTTTTCCCGCAGCGACGTCTTCCGGATCGCTACCATTCACCAGATCAACTTTCGGCACTTTCTCCAGGACAAAATCCGGCAGGGC
This sequence comes from Terriglobia bacterium, assembly GCA_963723765.1. GTDB lineage: Bacteria > Acidobacteriota > Terriglobia > Terriglobales > Acidobacteriaceae > DATBAX01. The sequence goes on from CAVRSD010000005.1 coordinate 536,258, forward strand.
TGCTTCGTGTTTATAGTCTGGAGCGCACATCTGAATTCGCAATCCGACCCGCTTGTTGTTCTTCTTCGCCGATTCAAAAACTTGTTTTACGTAATCGGGCAATTCCAGGCGTCCCGGCCGCGGCTGCACTTCTCGCCAGGTCGGGCGAATGTAAAGCTGCTGGCCCAAGGGAAATTGAACCAGGTCTTCGATCGCCTGAGGAATATTGTCTGACTTGATTTCCTCCGTGCCACTGTCTGCCGTGATGTAGGTGACCAGTCCCTTGCCATAGTTCGGCACGACGTCTTCCGAAGAAGTTGTGGTCATCACCACATCGTCAGTGGGAATGACGGCATCGGGCGGGTATTGCGGGAACGGCCCCTGATTGAGGCGATCGGTCACGATCGGACCCGGAGCCGAAGTCGTACTTTCCCCAGTTATGGGCGGGAACCTTGCGCCTGCGCTTTACCCATTCCAAGTTGTGCAGCCACGGCAACAGCGGCGGTACTTTTTAGAAAATCTCTACGCTGCATCGGAATTGTCTCCTTCTTGATCGCACTCGCAGGCAGGGATGTTCCCCGTCGCGAAATAATCTTTCCAACGACTATCGAACTGTTACTATTTATATCGTTTTATTTCGTTTGTCCAGCACCAGACAACAAATATTTTGCTGGCTTCTGGCAAATATAGTCTTGCGGAAGCCTACAAACAGGTTCAGGCGATTCACGCAGATAGCGGGAATGCACGGAACTCTGAGAGGATTGCGGCAGACTTTCCCCTGGTGCGGCCACAAAATCATTTGACTTTGTAAACCTTTCCTTGTATTACGAATGCTTGCGTTCGGTTTCATCCAATCTTCTTCCACATGCCGGCGCCGATCGAGAAGATTCCCTATGTTTTCAACCAGAAAAAACGCTTTGCGATCTGACAGCACCCTCCTTCGAAAGCTGCGAGCCCTGATTGCGATCCGGTCTGGGATTGTTGTCGCCACTGTGTTTGTGTCTTGTTCATTCGCAATCGCTGCGGACATCCCTGCGGGCAAGCCCCAGATTCAGGGCGGCAATCTGCGCATTGAATTTGATAACGGCCTACGAAGCCGCGTGGTTGCCCGTTTCGACAAGACGGAGACAGTGATGGGGCCGTTCACTGCCTCGGAGACTGTGACCAGCACCGACAAGCCCCAGACCGAATTTCTCCTGAGCTCGCAAAAACACGACCGGACTAAAGACGCTTTCGGAGAGGGCAATCGGCTTACGGTGGAAGGAAAATCAGGGACCCTGACGAAGGTGGTCACTGTCACGGTCTATGACGATTTTCCGGCGATGGCGTTCTTCGATGTCCAGTACACCAATACTGGAACCACCAAGCTCGCAATCAAAAGTTGGACTAACAACGCCTACACCGTGAGCGCGCAGCGTGGTGCAGCCTCGCCCGCTTTCTGGTCATACCAGGGCGGCTCGTACGAAAAACGTCCCAACTGGATTGTGCCGCTCAAGGATAATTTCCGGCAGGACAATTATCAGGGCATGAACGCCGATGACTATGGTGGCGGCACACCGATTGTCGACGTCTGGCGGCGTGACGTTGGAATCGCGGTAGGACATGTCGAGACGCGGCCCAAGCTGGTCTCGCTGCCTGTATCCATGCCCGATGCTGCACACGCGAAGATTGCTGTAAGCTTCGCCAAAGCTATCTCGCTCGCCCCCGGCGAAAGTTTTCAGACGTTTCGCACCTTTGTCGCCGTCCATCAGGGAGACTACTTCCGCACACTAGCCGACTACCGGCGCTTCATGACGAAACAAGGGTTCGAAATGGCTACCGCTCCCGACGACGCTTTTGGCGCGATCTGGTGCGCCTGGGGATATGGAAGGAAAGTCCAGCCTAAGCAGGTGTATGACACGCTTCCTACCGCGAAGCGCCTGGGATTTAGATGGGTGACGCTCGACGACGGCTGGCAAAACAATGTGGGCGATTGGCAACTTGATCCCAAAAAGTTCCCCAACGGAGACGCTGACATGAAGGCCCTGGTGGATCGCATTCACCAGGAAGGATTCAAAGCTCAGCTCTGGTGGTCGCCACTCAGTGCTGTGCCAGGCTCGCAACTGCTGCACGACCATCCCGACTATGAGTTGCTGAACCGTGATGGTTCCACGAGAAAAGTTTCCTGGTGGGATTCTTACTATTTGTGCCCAGCGGACCGCCGCGTCGTGGAGTATCACCAGGCTTTGGTGCGGAAAATCCTGGTGGATTGGGGATTTGATGGGCTGAAGCTCGATGGGCAGGACATGAACGGCGTCCCGGCCTGCTATAACCCCGCCCACCATCACGCGCAGCCGGAGGAATCGGTCGAAGCTCTGCCCGATTTCTTTAAGGCCATTTACGATACAGCACAGGCTGTGAAGCCTGGAACCCTGGTGGAATTCTGTCCTTGTGGTACGGCGTTACTCTTTTTTCACCATGCCGCACTTCAATATGTCGGTAGCGTCCGACCCGGAAAGTTCCTTTCAGATTCGTTCCAAAGCAAAGACCTTAAAGGCCCTGATGGGTGACACTATTCCATTCTTCGGCGATCACGTCGAACTGAGCGATGGCGGCAACGACTTTGCGTCCACCTTGGGCGTGGGCGGCGTAGTGGGCACCCAGTTTGTTCTTCCGTCTGAAGTCACAAAACACGGCAAATCCGATCTGACTCCTGCGCGCGAGAAGGATTTCGAAAAGTGGCTTCGGATCTATCGGGAAAAGATGTTGTCAAGAGGGCAATATCTCGGGCAGCTCTATGACATCGGCTTCGATGTGCCGGAGACCCATGTGATCCGCAAGGACCAGACCATGTATTACGCCTTTTTTGCCAAGCAGTGGAAGGGGCCAGTCGAACTGCGTGGCCTCGACGACCGCAACTATCGCGTGGTGGACTACGTCGCAGGCAAGGATTTAGGGACAGTGTCAGGTCATAATGCCCATCTGCCGGTTCAGTTCGAGGGGAATCTGCTTGTGGCAGTCACGCCAGAATGAGGGAGAAAGTTCTAGTGCACCCGCTCCTGCGAAGCATTCGTGTTAGTCGAGAGCTTATCGCAGCTTGGCGGTCGAGTGTTGCCGGATGAAGCTGTTGAGCGCATTTCGATCGCGAAACGCCTCGGTGCCGCCTTCTTTGGTCGTGGAATAAGCTCCGGCGACGTTGGCATAAGCCAAACAGTCCTCAAGTTTCGCTCCGGCCAAGAACTGGTGGATGAACCCGGCATCGAAACTATCTCCAGCCCCGACATCATCCACCGCCTTCACCGAGGGAGGCATGAGGCTGCACTGCTCCTCCCCTGACCGGCAAATGGCAGCGGCGGCGCCGCGCTTCACCACGACAATCTTAGCCAGCCCAGCAAGCGTGTTGATCGCTTGCGAGAGGTCCTCGGTACGAGCGATCTTCTTCGCCTCGCGATCGTTAGGGAGGAAAATATCCACATGTTTGAGTACGTCCAGCAAATCGCGGTCCCATTTGTTCTCAGGATCGTCGTTGGTATCGAGAGAGGTTGACATGCCTGCTGCCTTCGCCTGGCGAAATAAATCCAGGATCCTTGGACGCAGCGCACGATGCAGGAAAAACGATGAAACATGCAGATGCCGCGCTGACCGGACGTATGTCATATCGATGTCCGAATACTGCATCTCAAACATGGTGCCGGGATACGTAAAGATGTAGCGCTGTTGCGAGTACGGGAGAACGACGGTCAGGCCCGTCGCCGTCTTGCCAGTTGACTGCTTAACCCGGCCCACGTCCACCCCGCTAGCCGACAATCTCTCCAGAGCCATCTTCCCGAGAGCGTCACCACCCGTTTTTGAGACGAATCCAACCTTGCTCCCAAGCATCGCCAAGTTATGGGCAAAAATTGCTGACGAACTGCCCAATGTAAGCGCGAGGCCGTTAGCCAGCAATTCCCTGTCCAAGACCAGCTCTTTAGGCAGGCCATAGAGGATCAGGTCCAGGTTGATTTCACCAATCACGCATACGTCTAATGTAGGCATGTTTCTCCTGTGCTATCGGCGGGGCAAGCGGTACGCTATTCCGAGCGACATGTCCTTATTATTCTTACTATCACGTGGCCCCACTCTACTTTCGTGTCGGTAGCTGTCAAGGGACTTCTTAGATGCCCCCTGTGGGCCGCCGCATTTCAGTTCTGTCCCAGCCGGTCACCGGCACATGCATTTTTCTTTTTATGCTGGACAAAAGAAACAAAACGACATAAAAAGAAATGATTCGAAAAAGCCAATTGGCGACTGAGGAGTGCTGAGCGTGAAATTTTCAAGCCTTATTTGGGTACTCGTGTGCGTTTCGGCAGCTTTTTGCCAGCCTGAAGCCTCCTTCTACGTGTCGACGACCGGAGTCGATTCGAACCCCGGCACCCAAACGGCGCCTTGGCGCACCGTTCAACATGCCGCAGACACCGCGCGGGCCGGCAGTACCATCAACGTGCGGGGTGGTGTCTACGAAGAGCTTGTGACCATCAAGACATCCGGCAACGCGTCGGATGGATTCATTACGTTTCGAAGCTATCCCGGCGAAACCGCCATTCTTGACGCAGCGCATTTCACGCCTTCTGGAAGACAAGCAATACTCACGATTCACAATCAGAGTTACGTACGAATCGAAGGCTTTGAAATTCGCAACTTCCATACCGCCGAACACCAGCTCGCTCCGTTGGGAATAAGCATTATGGGGGCTGGCTCCCATATAGAACTGCTAAAGAACAACGTCCATCATATCGAGCAAACTTTTGAGGGACGCGATGGTCCAGGCCATGGCGCCAACGGGTTTGGCATTGCGGTATACGGCACCGACGCCAAGGCCCCGATCACTGACTTGATCATTGACGGCAATGAGGTGCATCACCTTAAAACCGGATCGAGCGAATCGCTGGTGGTGAACGGCAACGTCACGAACTTCCGCATTACGCGCAATATTGTCCACGACAACAACAACATCGGGATCGACGTCATCGGTTTTGAGCGAACCGCTCCTGACCCCGCAGTCGACCAGGCTCGCGACGGCGTTGTAAGCGGCAATCTGGTTTACAACATCCACTCACGCGGCAATCCGGCATACCAGAACGAAGAAAACTCCGATGGTATTTATGTGGACGGCGGCACTAGAATCCTGATCGAACAGAACGTCATGCATGATGACGACTTTGGAATCGAGCTGGCGAGTGAGCATAAAGACCGCGCGACCAGCTACATCACTGCGAGAAACAACCTTATCTACCGCTGCCACACCGCAGGGGTTTCTATCGGAGGTTATGCGCCGGAGCGGGGACACACCGATCACAGCACGGTGGTCAACAACACGCTCTATGACAACGACACGTCGGGAACAGGTTCTGGTGAGTTCCAAATGCAGTGGAATATGGCAGACGATATTTTTGCCAACAACATCGTCTACGCAGGGGCCCACTGCCAGATTATGCTGAACCGATCTCAGGTCGATAAAGACCACCCTGCCGTCGCTATGGACCACAACCTTTATTACTGTGCGTCCGGAGCGAAGGCGAGCACATGGATAGAAACCTCCGGCACCGTGACAGGATTCGACAAGTATCTTGAGTCCACGGGCAATGATCATCATTCCCATTTTCTGGACCCGCATTTTGTTGACATTGCCGGGCACGACTTTCATGTGCAATCAGATTCTCCCGCGATCGCTGCCGGTACGACTGACGGAGTGCCGGTAGGAGAACTGGATCTTGACGGCTCACCGCGAGTCAAATCCGGCAACATAGACATCGGCTGCTACCAAAAGAAATAGGAGTAGTCCATGTTGAAATTGGATGTGAATCGCCGCGAATTCCTAAAGATCACCGCTGGAGCCGGTGCTGCCTTGGCCATGCCAACCTCAGGACATGCTGCTCCTGTCTCCTCCAAAATGATCGGCATCCAAGTTGGAGCCATTTCGTTTGTGGATGAAGGTACCGAGAGAGTCCTTGATGTGCTTCAGGAACGTGGCTGCGTGAATACCCTTTTTCTTGCAGTATTCACCTACGGTCGCGGGATCGCCGGAAGACAGATTCCGGGCCAGCCGCTGCCCGATCACGGCAAGCAGGAATACGATCTCAATTTTCACGGCGGCAACTTCGCCACCCCTCATCCCCAGTACTACAAAAACACGGTCCTCAAGGGCTCTCGTGCGCCCGACCATGGCGACCTGGATATCCTGGCCGAAGTGCTCCCTGCCGCCAAGAAGCGAGGCATGAAGGTCATCTGCTGGCTTGAGGACGTGTTTCGCACCGACTTGCCGAACATCGAGAAAGTCCAGGAGCGGGATTTGTACGGGCGCAATGCCGAGACCCTGTGCGTCAATAATCCGGACTATCGCAATTTTCTGACCGGTCTGGTGGAAGATTACGCCCGTTCCTATGACATCGACGGAATTATGTGGGGATCCGAACGGCAAGGTGCGCTTTCGGACAGCCTGGGCGCCACGCATGACACACCGCCGATTGATCCGGGGAACGTAACTTGCTTCTGCGAGTTTTGTCAGAAAAAAGCGAAAGAGCGCGGGATCAATCCCGATCGCGCCAAACAAGGATTTCTGGAGTTGGAAAAATTCGTACGCTCGGCGCGGAGCGGCAAACGTCCGATAGACGGCTACTACGTTCAATTCTGGCGGATCCTGCTGCGCTATCCCGAACTCGCCGCCTGGGAAATGCTCTGGACAGACAGCCTTCGCGAGACCTACGCCGCAATCTACAAAACGGTGAAGACAGCCAAGCCGACAGTGCCAGTGGGCTGGCACATCTGGCACAACAATTCCTTCAATCCGATCTACCGTGCGGAACAGGACCTGCAGGAGCTTTCGAATTATTCGGACTTTATAAAGGTCGTGATGTACAACAATTGCGGCGGCGAGCGGATGGCGTTGTACGTAGACAATATCGGCTCGACACTTTATAGAGATCTTTCCAAACAGGCCCTGCTCGATTTGAATTATGCGCTGATGGGATTCAAGGAGCGCAGCTACGATCAGATTTCCCACACCGGGCTTTCGGCGGATTACGTCAATCGCGAAACGAAACGCGCTCTGGAGGGTGTCGCCGGCACGAAGACTCTGATCTGGCCTGGCATTGATATCGATATCCCAACCGAGCCCAATAACAGCAAGTGCACTCCCGAAAGCGTCAAGGAATCCGTCCTTGCCGCTTTCCGCGCTGGCGCGCCGGGTGTAATTCTCTCTCGCAAGTATTCCGAGATGCGACTGGCTGACCTTAGCGGCGCCGGGGACGCAATTCGCGAGCTAAGACTATCCAGTTAAGGACCGCTCGCTAGACCGGCCCTCGCGATAATTTCTGGATGGCGCGAAATTGAAATCCCTTTTCTTGCTAGACTTCCAGTTCACCACTTCGCCGGAGGGCATCCTTGGTTCGATCACCCAAAATCTCCCCAGCACTCAAAAAGCGCGCGGCTCAAATCCAAGTCTTACTTATGGACGTCGACGGCACCATGACCGACGGCGGTGTAACTCTGCTCTCCCAGCCCGACGGCAGCGCCCTTGAAATCAAGACCTTCGACGCCCACGACGGACAGGGCCTCACCCTTGCCCACACTGCCGGGATTCGCACCGGCTGCATTACCGGCCGTGACAGCGCGGCACTGCTTCGACGCGCCAATGAAATGAAAATGGAATTTATTTATATGAAGCAGCCGGTGAAAATTCCGGCCTATGAAGAGATTCTGAAGAAAACGGGGTTTCTGAATCCGCGGTTGCCTTTGTGGGTGACGATTTGCCGGATCTAACAGTGATGCGGCGCGTCGGGCTCGCCGTGGCCGTCGGAGACGCCGTACCCGAAGTAAGAAAAGCAGCGCATTTCACCACCAAGGCAGTCGCCGGGCGAGGCGCCATTCGTGAAACTGTCGAACTCATCCTTAAATCAAAAGGCATCTGGGAAGAAATGATCGATAAAGCCCGCGCGTGACCTCGGCGTGGCGGACATTGCGCGTGCCGAATTTTGCCTATGCTCTGGAGATGTTGCATATAATTTCGTGACCTTCACCGGCACCTCGGCTGCTCTATGAAAAAAGCGTCTGGCGGAAAGCTGCTCTGTTCCACGCTCGAAAATCTCGGCGTAACCCACGTTTTCGGTTTGCCGGGATCGCAGAACGTTGAATTCTTCGAGGCGCTTCGTCAGTCGTCCCTAAGTACGATTCTTGCGAACCATGAATTGGCGGCTGCGTTCATGGCCAACGGATATTACCGCGGCGTCCGGCAAAGTCGGCGTGCTGACCACGATCCCCGGCCCAGGATTTGCTTATACCGTCGCCGCGATCGCGGAAGCGTCGCTTGATTCATCGGCAATTCTCTACATCGCCAACAAGTCCCCTGACGTCGCGGGAAAGAAATTCAACCGGCAATCGATTGACCAGCGCGCCATTCTCGGGCCTCTGGTCAGGCGCATTGTCGAGGTGGATCAAACGGCCGACCTCGTTTCCGGTGTGCGCGAGGCATTTGCGGCAGCTACCGCCGCCGAGCCAGGGCCGGTCATGCTGCATCTCAGCCCACGAGCGGTTTCCGGAGAATTTGACGAAGACACAGTTGGCACTGCACCAGTTCCCGCCGCCAGACAGCCGGATCCCGCACAGGTGGAAAAGGCAATCCAGTTACTGGAATCTTCCCGCCGACCCGTATTTTTTGTCGGACAGGGCGCGAATGACGGTGCCAGACAACTTCTCGAACTGGCCGAACTCCTGCATGCTCCGGTGATCGCGACCCGCTCGTCCAGGGGGGTGTTTCCGGAAAACCATGCGCTTTCGCTGACCTTCGTTTCCGGGGAAGGCTCCGCGAATGCGTTTAATTCGTTGCTGGAGCGCAGCGATTTGATCGTCGCCGTTGGCTGCAAATTTTCGCAGAACGGCACCTACGGTTTTCGCTTACGTCTGCCGCAGGAAAAACTCATTCATGTGGATGCATCGAGTGAAGTTCTCAACGCCAACTATCCGGCAAAGCTCGCCATCCACGCGGATGCCCCGGCGTTTCTTCAGGCCATTCTGCGTTCCGCCGAAGTTTTGAAATCACGACACTCGGAGTGGGGTGCCGAAGAACTCGCGGGTTATAGAAAATCCGGCGCCGAATATGACAATGAACCTGAACCGCGCGTACATGGCGCAAATCCTCCGACTCCGGCGGGCTTCTTCGCGATGCTACGAAGAGTGCTCCCCGACAATTCCTGCCTGGTCACGGATTCGGGATCGCATCAAGTGCTGGCGGGCCGCCACTTCCGCGCGCATGCGCCGCGCGGGCTGGTGACGCCCGCAGACTTCCAGTCCATGGGGTTTGGGCTGCCTTCGGCTATTGGCGCCAAGCTGGCGCAGCCCAACAAGCCGGTGGTCGCGCTGATCGGCGATGGCGGGCTGCACATCAGTGCAATGGAGATGGTCACGGCCATCCGCGAACAGATTCCGCTCACGGTGATTGTCTTTAACGATGGCTTTCTCGGCCAGATTCGTCTGCAGCAATTTTCGCGATTCGGACGCAGCCACGCTACGGAATTGCTCACTCCCGATCTTGCGCTTTTGGCGCAGGCGATCGGCGCGAATTATCTCTACTTCGATGACAACGCGGAGAATGCCTTGCGGGGTGTCATCAGCAGCGATTCGGTGACCTTGGTGGAAGTCAGCGTTGGGGACAGCAATGCGATCCGGATGGACCGCGCCAAGGGATTGGTTCGGCAAACTGCACGACGGGCCCGCAAGAGCTCTGTTTTTGGTTGGATAAAGCCTAAGCGACGCGGCTAGCCCTTCACACTAATATTTGAGAACGACAGCACGGCCCTCCCGGAAGTCGGGCGGCCCATGGAAGTTGCGGGACGAAACGTAGTGAAGGTCATAAAATCAATCAGCATGCTCTTCACTTGCGGTGACAGATCTTTCGCTTCGCGACGATCGGACAGGACACGGTAGTCCTGCACTCTGCCGTTCGGGCCCACGAAGGCCTCGATGACCAGGGAATCCTCATCGATGGAAGTAAGCGACGTTCCATACGCAGTCTGCTGCAGTTGCGGTGCGGTATAGACAATTAACGGCACATCGGGATTGCCGGCTTGCAAGGGGAGTGCCGAAAATCCCATGAACAAACCAAAAAGCAGTACTGCCACGGCTAAACCGGCAGTGGCGGGGACCATAAAGGCTTCCACCACGTTCTGCAATCGCAAACGCAATGCGCCAAGGTACGGATGCTGGGCTTGCCCCACTTCCCGCGAAATCGCAAGACGAAGCTTCAGCGACAGGTCCGCCGGCGCTTTCCTGCGACCTACAGTCGCGAGCAATTGCTGACTTTGTTGCAGCGCGGCATATTCCTGCCGGCAGGCACCACAACCTTCCAGGTGCCGATTAATGTTATGCATTTCTTTCCCGGTGACCGCGCCGTCCAAATAAGGCGAGAACAGGGATGTAGCTTGGGAACACTTCATGGCATCACCTCAACTTCCCTGCCATCGGAAGAACCCCGGGGACGTATTGCAACTCTCAGTTTGCGCTCTTGCGGCGCTCTTAATCCAAGTTCCGGTCCAACTTGCCGGACATATTTCACCAGACGCTGCTTGAGCGCCTCGCGACCACGAGTCAGTCGTGATTTTACGGTTCCGAGCGAGACCTGTGTGATTTCCGCGATCTCGTCGTAAGACATTTCTTCCAAGTCTCGCAGCACAACCGCTGTACGGTAGGGCTCGGGAACTTTGCGTAACTCCTCTTCCACGCGGGCTCGAACTTCTTCGTGGGCCAGGTGCTCGAAAGGTGTGTCGGCGGGATCGACCAGCATGTCTTTAATGCACGGCGACATCTCCGACAGGGCGTTGGTTTCTGCCGGCTCAATGGATGTTTCTTTAGCTTTGTGCCGAAACCACCAGCGGCGCCGGTTGGATGCTTCATGGATGGCGATACGGTAAATCCAGGTTTTCAAACTGGATTCGCCGTGGAAATGTTTCATTCCGCGGAACACCTTCAGGAAAACTTCCTGCGTAGTGTCGGCGGCGTCCGCTGGATCGCTGGCCATGCGGTAGACCAAACTGTAGATCGGCTGATGGAATTCTCCAATCAACCAGGCATAAGCCTCTTCCGAGCCGGCCTTCAGTTCGGCGATGATCGCCGCTTCCTGCGTCCGAATTCCGATCGCGCTTGCCAGATCAGCCAAACTGGTTGCTCCCGCCATGGTCGTCACGGCGTCACCCCCATTATAGGTTTTCCAGATCGCCTGCGCAGCCAAAAACGTGTCGTTCCAGCCTCTAGCCATTCCCGAAATGTGAGGGTTACCCACACCCATACATAGACCCCGCCAGGGCCTAAAGAGTTCCCAGGCAAAACCATTCTTTTTCAGATAGTTACGAGAGTGGCTTGAAGGGCAAAGCAGTCCGGGATGCAGAGGTAACCTATTTGTCGAGCTGCCGGCAGGTTACTGAGGTGGAGACTGCGGCTTTGGAGCCGGATTGGTGCCCGCCGCTGGCGCGGTGCTCGGTGGCTTGGTTGTAGCCGGCGTGGTCTTGGCTGCGAGCTTCTTCTTTGCCGGCGGCTTCTTGACGGGTTCGGTGTCGTCAACGATTACTTTCTTCGGCGGTGCGGTAACCACAGGCTGAGCATTGCGTACTTGTGTGCGCAACTGGGTCAGTTCCACTTCCTTGGACTCAGCCAGACCCTGCATGCGTTCGGCGAGAGAGCGGCGCGCCGTTTCAATGGTGTTGAAATCATTGTCGAGAGACTGGAATTCGTCCTTCGTACCAAATGCTCCGGCGGATTCCACCACCGAACTAAGCACATCATAGAGCGCATCGAGATTGCGATAGAGTTTGAAACTCGCAGCCAGACTCTCGGGAGAACTTCGCATCTGTCCAATGATTTCCGGCAATGCCGTTTTCAAATTGCGCTGAATGGATTCCAAATTCGCCTGCGTCTGCCGCTTGGTCGTCGAGTCGGTTTTCCAGCGATCAATCCGGGTTGAAGCCAAGTCCACCTGGGTGGTTTGCGATACCTGCTCCAGTTGGGTCAGCAACTGATTCAGCTGGCTCGCCGAAGAATATGAAACCGGCGCGGAAGCAGCCGGCGGAGTGGAAGAAGCAACCTGGGCTGAAACCACCACCGTCAGAAGCAGAAAAAAGAGCAAAAAATATTGCAGGATGCCGATGGAATTTCGATTCATAGTTCGGACTCGCCCCTCGATGCCATTCAGCATACTAATTATGGCAGTTTTCGCAAAATGGAGGGCGCCTTGCAAATGACGCACATTGCATGGGTTCGTTTGACTATCTAACCTATGTAAGCGAGAATTGATGCACACAGTAGATAATTCCCATCCGGCAAATTGGGCCTGTGGCGCAGCTGGGAGCGCGCTTCCATGGCATGGAAGAGGTCGTCGGTTCGATCCCGACCAGGTCCACCAAAATCTACAATTATTTACCAATATTTACTGGTTCCCGTGGCCAGCAGGGTATTGCAGTTTGCTGGCTGAGGAAATCCGGCGGGAGGAGCTCGAGTTGGCAAGGTTACGAGATGCCCGCCAGGCGGCCTGCTCCCAGGGACCTGGCAGTCAGGACTGCACGGCTCTTACCACCCAATATGAGCAAGAGGCGCTTCGGCTGGAACGACTGAGAAGAGAATACGAGGCGTGTTTGCACCACTGAATTATGCGGCGTCGTCCTCGATTTTGATGCGCAACGACTTAAGGAACTTCAGGTCCTGATCGCTGATCTTGAACTGGGGATTGCTGGTCAGGGTGGTCACCAGAGAAGTTTTGTCGCTGGATTTTTCCCCGGGCTTGCTGACCCCGATAGTGGCTTCCAGCACCAGGAAGATGTCATATCCTCCGTCTTTGATTCTGGAAACGACTTCGGCAATCTGCTCCGAGTCGGCCAGGGACTCGTTGATGGCTTCGCCTAATTCCTTCATCAACTGCTTCAATTGCTGGTCCACGTACCCCCCTTGGTATGCGGGCTAACCGTGCCTGTCCAATGCCTATAAATCAAGCCATCCAGTCATTGGATGCGAACCGGCGGGAGGATGGTTCAGGACCAAAGTCCTCACGCGCGACTATTGTAAACCCGAACACTGTTAAAATCGACGAAGATGTTCAACCTCTCGAACGCCAGAAAAATCAGCACCTTGGCGCGGGCTGCCGCCAAGCATGCTGGACGCACCCGCACGGGCAATGCTTTTCTGAGTGGGATTCGTGCCACTGCGAGCCATTTCGGACGGGTGCTGCGCCAACTCTGGCTCGAAGTTACAGGCTTTGTTTTCCTGATCTTGGCAGTTTTCGGAGCTTCGGCCATTGGGCGCGAGTATGTGAAATATCGTGCCGGTCAAACAACTTCCAGTCATGTATGGATTGCAATTGGTTTCACCCTCATGTTTGGGTGGTTCGGCGTGAGTTCATTTTGGCGGGTGTGGCGAAAAAGTTAGAGGCATAACCTCAAGGACACCGAGTGACCGAGAGAAAGTTTAAGACCGACGTGCCCGCCGATCCCCAAACTTCTTCCGGCATTCCAGTTCGACCGCTCTACACTCCCGCCGATCTCAAAGGCCGGAACCAGGAAACCGAAATCGGCTATCCCGGCGATTATCCCTATACCCGCGGCGTTCAGGCAACGATGTATCGGGGACGTCTCTGGACCATGCGCCAGTATGCCGGCATGGGCGATGCCGAGGAATCCAACAAACGCTACAAATACCTGCTGGCCCACGGTACTACCGGGCTTTCCGTGGCTTTCGATTTGCCTACGCAAATCGGGCTGGATTCCGATAACCCGCTCGCCATGGGCGAAGTGGGCAAGGTCGGTGTTGCCATCGATTCGATCGAAGACATGCAGCGTCTCTTCGACGGCATTGAATTAACCAAAATTTCTACTTCAATGACGATCAATGCAACCGCCGCCATCCTGCTGGCTTTGTACGTTGCCGTCGCCCGCCGCCAGGGCGCCGATCTCCACAAGCTCTCCGGCACAGTACAGAACGATGTGCTCAAGGAATACATTTCACGCGGTACGTATATTTATCCGCCACAGCAGGCGATGCGCATCATTACCGATCTGTTCGCATGGTCGAATGACAACGTTCCGGAGTGGAACACGATTTCAATTTCCGGCTATCACATGCGCGAGGCTGGCTCGACCGCCGTCCAGGAAGTAGCTTTCACTCTCGCCAACGGCATCGCCTACGTACAGGCGGCGATCGATGCTGGTCTTGACATAGACAAGTTTGCTCCGCGACTCTCCTTCTTCTTCAATGCGCACAATAATTTTCTGGAAGAAGTCGCCAAGTTTCGCGCGGCGCGGCGGATGTGGGCGCGCATCATGCGCGAGCATTTTAAAGCGAAGAGTCCACGTTCCTGGATGCTGCGATTCCATACCCAAACCGCCGGATCGACACTCACCGCGCAGCAGCCAGAAAACAATATTGTCCGCACGGCAATCCAGGCCATGGCGGCAGTCCTGGGGGGGACGCAGTCGCTGCACACGAATGGTTATGACGAAGCACTGGCTCTGCCCACCGAGCAAGCCGCGCGTATTGCCTTGCGCACCCAGCAAATTGTCGCTTTCGAATCAGGCGCGCCGCAAACCGTCGATCCTTTGGCCGGCTCTTACTACATTGAAAACCTGACCAATGAAATCGAAACGCGCGCGCAGGAATATCTCGATAAAATTGAGGCACTTGGCGGCATGATCAAAGCTCTCGAACGCGGCTACGTGCAGCAGGAGATCCAGAACGCCGCCTATGAGTACCAGCAAAAAGTGGACCGCGAAGAAGCAGTCGTGGTCGGAGTGAATCGTTTTACCGTGGACGAAGAAAAACCAATTCCGACCCAGCGCATTGACGAGTCGCTGGAGCGCAAACAGGTCGAACGGCTCCAAGCTTTACGGGTGCGACGCGATCAGAAGCTCTGGCAGGATTCCTTGAAAAAATTGGACGAAGCCGCACGTTCGGGCGCAAATCTAATGCCGCACATCGTCGCCGCCGTAGATGCTTATGGAACGGTGGGCGAAATCTCCGATGCGCTTCGCAAGGTCTTTGGCGAATATAAGGAAGCAGTGGTGATTTAGAGCGGGTGGGAAGAGTCTGACACTTTGTAGTCGCAGGCTTCGCGGCAGGGCAGACAATAATACAAGCTATCTTCACAGAGGCGAACTTCCATCAGCGACTGGCAGAGGCAGCAGTATTTTTCGCAGTCGCAGCGCTCTTCCGTCATCTCACACTGCATGCATCGGTACTTCTTACCCGTAGCGGTAGCCATGAGCGCACTGTACCGCGACCGGCCAAAGCGGGAAAGTGCCCTTGGTAACCAGGAGATAAGCTAAAGAGACTGTATGCCAATTTTCGTTCGTTCCGCCGCAGAAGTTCCCGTCATTGAAACAAAACGCCTCAAACTGCGTGGCCACCGCCTTGAAGATTTCGTCGCCTGCGCCGCGATGTGGGCAGACCCCATAGTTACTCGCTATATAGGAGGCAGGCCGTTATCAGAAGAAGAAGCGTGGACGAAATTTTTGCGTTACAGCGGGCACTGGACGGTCATGGGTTTTGGCTTTTGGGCGATCGAGGAAAAGGAGTCCGGCGGGTTTGTCGGCGAATTGGGATTTGCCGACTTTAAGCGGGAGATCGTACCGTCACTCGACGGCGCGCCGGAGTTAGGCTGGGTACTCGCTTCCCGAGTACACGGCAAAGGCTACGCCACTGAGGCGGTTCGCGCGGTGGTCAGCTGGGGCGAAACGCACTTTGGGTCGGCTAGGATATTTTGCCTGATCAATCCGGAGAATCTGGCATCGATTCGAGTCGCCGACAAATGCGGATTTCAAGAATTTCAGCGGACGACTTACAAGGGCCGGCCTACCCTCATGTTCGCGCGGCAAACGGAGTCTCGCCCTGGTTGAAGCCGTTACCTTTTGCATGTTAGGGTTAATGAGTCTCACTATTTCCCAACCACTACTTTTGATTGAGGCCTTCATTGCCCGCTGTTGAGGCGACCATACCGACTGTCCGCAAGACCGCGCTCAATGGCGTCCATCGCCAAATGGGGGCAAAAATGGTCGAATTCAATGGCTGGGACATGCCTGTGGAATATCCTTCGGCCGGCGGCATCATGGCGGAGCACAATGCCGTGCGTAACGGTGTGGGGATCTTTGACGTCAGCCACATGGGCGACATTCGGCTCACCGGGCCCGAGGCGCTTGTTGCTGTCCAACATATTTCGATGAACGACGCTTCCCGCCTTGCCATTGGCCAGGCGCAATATTCGGCGTTGCTGTATCCGCAGGGAACATTTGTGGATGACGTAATCGTGCACCGACTCGGCGAGGACGACTATCTATTAGTCATCAATGCCGGCACTCGGGAAAAGGATTTCAACTGGGTACGCGACAACACTCGCCAGTTCAACTGCAAATTGGAAGACCTTTCCGACGACTTTACCCAAATCGCCATTCAGGGCCCCAAAGGCGTCAATCTGCTGCAGAAGCTTACCGATGCAAACCTTTCCGCGGTCAAGTTTTATTGGGTCACGCGCGGAACGATCTGTGGACTGAAAGATATTCTGATCGCCCGTACCGGCTATACCGCGGAAGACGGATTCGAAATCTATATTCCCAGCGACGAGGCCACCAGCGCTCGCGTGTGGCACGAAATTCTCGAGGCAGGCAAGGAATTCGGTGTCGTTCCTTGCGGACTAGGATCGCGGAATACTTTACGGCTGGAAGGCAGCCTTTCGCTCTACGGCCACGAGATTTCCGATACGATTAATGTATGGGAAGCCGGACTGGATCGATTCTGCAAAATGGAGAAGCCCGATTTCATCGGCCATGCAGCCCTGGAGAAGGCGAAACGCGAAGGCCTGAAACGAACATTGGTTGGATTGGAAATGGTCGAGCGCGGTATTGCCCGTGACGGATACAAGGTTCTTGACGATGGCGGCCGTGAGATTGGCTACGTCACCAGTGGATCTCCGGCTCCGTTTTTGAAAAAGAATATTGCGTTGGCCTACGTACCACCGGAGTTCGCGAATGTTGGGTCAACCGTTAAGGTGGAGATCCGCGGACAAGGCGTGAAGGCGCAAGTGGTGCCAACACCGTTTTACAAACGTCCGAAAAAAGCTTGAACGAATCAAGAATTCATTTAAGGAAAGATCATGCCCTATCCACCCGATTTCAAGTACACCAAAGAACACGAATGGATTAAGTCCGATGGTAAGAGCGCGACCATCGGCATCACAAGCTATGCGCAAGGATCGCTGGGCGACATCGTTTTCGTCGAACTGCCGAAGCCCGGTGCCGAAATCACGGCAGGCAAGACATTTGGCAGCGTTGAATCGGTGAAAGCAGTCTCGGATTTATACGCGCCGGCTTCCGGTACCGTCACCGAAGTAAATGGCGAGCTCAATACCGCTCCCGAAAAAATCAATCAGGACGCACATAGCGCCTGGCTGATGAAAATCACGCTGAAAGATCCAAGTGAATTGAATTCGCTGTTGTCCGCTGTCGACTATGAGAAGTTTGTGGCCGAAGAGGGCGGACACTGAATCTTCGCCTCTTGGCTGACATCTAATTAAAGTTCTATGCGCTATCTACCCAAATCTAATGCCGATCGCGAAGCCATGCTCAAGTCCATCGGCGCGCGTTCCATCGATGACTTGTTTTCGCCAATTCCGGCGGAATACCGCCTGGAGCGCGATCTCAAAGTTCCGCGCCAGATGGCGGAGTCAGAGATCGTCGATTGGTTCCGCGAGCGTTCCCGCGAAAATGGCGATGGACACGCCACCTTTCTCGGCGCCGGCGCCTACTATCACTATCGTCCGGTCATCATCGACTCGCTCATTTCGCGCGGCGAATTCCTTACCGCCTATACCCCCTACCAAGCCGAAGTTTCGCAAGGCACGCTGCAATCCATCTTCGAATTTCAGACGATGATTTGCGAGCTGACTGGTATGGAAGTGGCCAATGCCTCCATGTACGACGGTTCGACCGCCGCTGCCGAAGCCGTCATGATGGCCGTTCGCCTGACCGGACGCCGTTCGGTTGTCATTGCGCGCAGCGTCCATCCGGAATATCGGGAAGTGCTCGCGACTTATGCGCATCATCAGGGATTGCCGCTGGGCACAATTCCGTTCACTGAAAATGCGCGGCTTGATCTGAAGGCACTTGAGCAGTCGATTACTCCCGACACGGCTTGCGTCTTGATCCAGTCGCCGAATTTTTTCGGGGCGATTGAAGACGTCGATGCGATTGCTGAAATCGCGCACAAAAACGGCGCGATGCTAGTGGTGTCAATCGCCGAAGCGGTGTCTCTGGGAATTGTTGAACCACCGCGCCAGGCCGACGTCATTGCCATGGAAGCTCAATCTTTTGGCGTGCCCTTGGGTTTCGGTGGTCCTTACTGCGGTGTAATTGCGACGCGCGATAAATTTGTTCGGCAGATGCCAGGCAGGCTGGTCGGCGAAACTAAGGACCGCAACGGCAAACGCGGCTTCGTCCTCACGCTGGCAACGCGGGAACAGCACATCCGGCGCGAGAAGGCGACTTCCAACATTTGCACCAACCAGGCGCTCGTCGCCTTGATGGTCAACATCTTCATGACGATTTATGGCAAGGTGGGCTTGCGGGAACTGGCAAAACAGAATCTCGCAAAAACCGCCTACGCCGCCCAGCAATTCGGTAAGCATGCGAAAGTGCTGTTCTCGGGTGCTCCGCGGTTTAACGAATTTGTGGTCGAAACTAGTGAAGATCCTTACGCCGTCAACAGCCGGATGCTCGGCCACAAGATTGTCGGCGGACTTCCCCTCAAGAAGTTTTATCCAGAATTGGGGAATGCATCGTTGTGGTGCTGCACGGAAATGACCACGCGCAGCTCGATCGACACCGCTGTAGGATTAGTCGCCGAGAGTGAGCGCTCCGTGAAGTCAGCAAGAGAAGAAGTTGAAGAGGTGGCGCGATGAAGCACATGACCCGCAAAGCCACGCGCCACATCAGCCAGAACGAAGGCTTGATCTTCGAGAAGTCGTCCGCTGGGAAGGCTGCGTGGAAATTGCCGCCGCTCGATGTTCCCGAAGTCGACACGTCAACACTCCTGGGATCATCAGAAAGAAAAGACCTGGGAAATTTGCCGGAAGTAAGTGAAATTGAAATCATTCGCCACTTCACGCGGCTTTCCACTTGGAACTACGCCATTGATCTCGGCATGTATCCTCTCGGCTCTTGCACCATGAAATACAACCCGCGCGTAAACGAGGTAGTCGCTCGACTGGATGGCTTGGCCAACGCGCATCCTTATCAGCCGGAGAAGATTTCGCAAGGCGCGATGCGAATCATGCAATCTTTGAGTGATTGTCTTCTCGAAATCACGGGCATGGATGCAATCACGCTACAACCCGCCGCCGGCGCGCACGGTGAGCTTACTGGCTTGTTGATGGTGCGAGCTTACCATGAATCCAAAGGTGCGCCCCGTAAGAAAATTCTGATTCCTGACTCTGCCCACGGCACCAACCCGGCAACAGCTGCAATGGTTGGTTATGCAGTCGAGAATTTGAAATCGAACGCAGCCGGGATGGTCGATGTCGCCGCGCTTGAATCCCAGATGAATGAAGATGTCGCCGCGCTCATGCTCACCAATCCCAATACGCTGGGTGTGTTCGAGCAGGAGATCCACAAGATCGCCGACATCATGCACGCCAAAGGCGGCTTGCTCTACATGGACGGCGCCAACATGAACGCGCTGGTTGGCAAAGTTCGTCCGGGCGACTTCGGCGTGGATTTGATGCACCTCAACCTGCACAAAACGTTTTCTACTCCTCACGGAGGCGGCGGCCCGGGATCTGGTCCGGTGGCGATCAAGAAAATACTGGAGCCGTTTTTGCCGACGCCGGTTGTGATCACCAAGTCCGACGGCACCCTGGCGTTTGAATATAACCGGCCGCAAACGGTTGGCCGGGTGCGCGCATTTTATGGAAACTTCGGCATGTTTGTACGCGCGCTGGCTTACATTCTTGCCAATGGCCCCGACGGCCTGCGCCAGACTACGGAAGACGCGGTGCTCAACGCCAACTACATCCGCAAAGGCCTGGAAGGGGTTTACGATCTGCCGTATTCCACGCCCACCATGCATGAAGTGGTTTTCAGCGACAAGATCCAGGCAAAAAATGGCGTCAAGACTATGGACTTAGCCAAACGGCTGATCGACTACGGCTTCCATCCTTATACGACGGCCTTTCCGTTGATCGTGCCGGGTGCGTTGATGATTGAGCCGACGGAGAGTGAATCCAGGGAAGAAATGGATCTATTCATCGAGTCCATGAAATCGATCGCCGAAGAAGTCGAAGAAGATCCACAGATGGTATTGGACGCGCCCCACAACACCCGCGTTTCGCGATTGGATGAAGTCGCCGCTGCAAGGAAGCCTGTGTTGCGCTGGAAACCAGCTGTGTAATCGCTGTTCACGCATTCCCACGTGCCTTTTCTGGTGATATCGCCAGCTTCACTCCGTGTGATTAAATCCATCTGTTGCCTTCCCCACAGATACACGAGAAAAACGCTGGCCTGTCACTTTCACCCGAGAGGCAGACCCTCATTCTTGGCCTACTCCTCGTAGTTGCAACGCTCGCGCTTTACAACCCGGTAAGCCATCATCCATTCGTCAATTACGATGACGACCGCTACGTCGGCGACAACATCCACGTGAAAGCCGGCCTGCACTGGGACACCGTTCGGTGGGCATTCACCACTTACGATGAAGCCAATTGGCATCCGCTGACCTGGCTCTCTCACGCTCTGGATTGCCAGTTATATGGCCTGAATCCCGCCGGACACCATTACACGAATGTTCTGCTGCATGCTCTGAACGTATTGCTGCTGTTCGTAGTCTTAAGGCGGGCCACTGGCTCCATCTGGCGAAGTTGCATGGTGGCAGCGCTTTTTGCGCTTCACCCCATCAATGTCGAATCCGTGGCGTGGGTTGCGGAACGCAAGAATCTACTCAGCATGTTGTTCTTTCTGCTCACGTCTGGGAGCTTATCGCTGGTATGCATTTAAACCTCGGATCGGCCCTTATCTGGTCGTCGCATTTTTGTTCTCATGCGGACTAATGGCAAAACCTCAAGTGATCACGCTGCCCTTCGTTCTCTTACTTTGGGACTATTGGCCTTTGCGACGGATGTTCGCCACGAACCTAGATTCTTCGCCCGGGATGACAGCACCGATTCCGGCACAGAAATTTTCCTGGCTGATCTTGGAGAAGCTGCCTCTGCTCGCTCTCTCCGCCGCCAGCGCCGTGATCACCATGAAGGCACAAAGAGCGGGAAATGCAGTCAGCTCTCTGGTGAAATATCCTCTCAGCGTTCGGATGGAGAACGCAATTGTTTCCTATGCGCGATATGTAGGAAAAGCATTTTGGCCGATACACCTTTCGCCGGTTTACCCTCATCCCGCAGATTCTTTGAAATCATGGCAGGTATTCGCTGCGCTTCTTTTCTTGCTGACGGTTACAACTTTAGTCATCGCAGCCAGACGACGCCGTTATCTTCTGGTGGGCTGGCTTTGGTTTCTGGGGACACTGGTTCCCATGATCGGGTTGGTGCAAGTTGGCAGTCAGGCGATGGCCGATCGCTACGCTTATCTGCCCTTCGTCGGCTTGTTCATTATCGTCTGCTGGGGCGCGGCGGATTGGGCCATGCAGCGGCATCTCTCCCATACTGTGTTGGCTGGCGTCAGTATTATGGTGCTATTGACGCTGGCGGTAACCGCTCATCGCCAAATCGGCTACTGGAGCGACAATGTGACTTTGTGGTCGCACGCGCTGCAAGTCACGAACAACAACTTCATCGCCGAGGACAGTCTTGGCGGAGCGCTCCTGGCGGAGGGTCAACTGGAAGAGGCCCAGCCACATTTCCGCGCGGCGGCAGCAATCCATCCTTCCGATCCTCTGAGCAGTCTGAATATTGCGTTCTATGAGCTGCAACATGATGATTTGCAGGCAGCTATCCTGCAATTCAAGAAGACGATCGACCTGACGCAAGACTCCCGGATGCGAGCGTCCGCATTTACGAATCTCGGCTCCATTTACAGCCGTATCGGAGATTTCCCTCGCGCGAGGGAAAGTTTTGAAGCTGCGGTTAGCCTGCGTCCTCGAACCATCCGCGCATGGATTGGGCTGGGACTGGTTGCGCAAAAATCCAACGACTTCGGCGCAGCCATTCAGGCCTACCAAAAAGCCAATGCCATCCAGCCTTCTGACTTTGTCTATCTGCTTTTGGCTCGAGCTCTGGAACAAAGCGGCCGCAAAAACGAAGCTCAAGCGGCCATGGAAGAAGCCAAACGATTGACCGAGAACTTCGAACAGGCCCAGCAAATCGCAAACGGTCTGCTCGCCCAATAAGCTTTGCGTATCTCGGTTCAACATCCGTCGGAACCCGATTCGACATCGGCAGCGAAAATTACCGTCTTATAATGACGACACTTAAAGTCGGCGAATGTGCGCTGTCATGGTGAAAGAAGAAAAGAAACTCGAGGTTCTCCGACGCAAGCACCAACCCACTCACGTCACCAGAAAAGCGAAATGTTGTTCTCTGCCTGCTTCTTGTCGTGGCGACGCTTGCGCTTTACAACCCAGTCAGCCATTATCCATTCATTCATTTCGATGACAATCAATACGTCACCGAGAATTTGCACGTTCGCGCCGGGCTGAGTTGGAACACCATCACATGGGCCTTCCGATCCATTGAAGAATACAACTGGCATCCGCTGACCTGGCTTTCACATGCTCTGGATTGCCAACTCTTTGGCTTGAACCCCGCCGGACATCACTACACCAATGTGCTGTTGCATGCGGTCAATGCAGTGCTGCTGTTCTTGTTGCTGCAACGCGCCACTGGTTTTACATGGCGCAGCTTGATGGTCGCTGCGCTTTTTGCCCTGCATCCCATCAATGTGGAATCGGTGGCCTGGGTTGCGGAACGCAAAAATGTATTGAGCATGTTGTTTTTTCTGCTCGCACTGGGCGCTTACGGTAGCTACGCCCGCAAGCCCGGAATCGGCCGCTATGCTTTAGTCGCAGTCCTGTTTGCTTTGGGCCTGATGGCCAAGCCGCAGATCATCACGTTCCCCTTTGTTCTGCTGTTGTGGGATTACTGGCCGTTGGGTCGCATGGGGCGCAGCTCGACTCTTCTCGGGAAGCAATCAAGCCCTCTGCCGGCGCGTTCCTTCTCCTGGCTCGTGATGGAAAAGCTGCCGCTGCTGGCCATCTCCGCAGGCAGCGCTTTGATTACCATGAAAGCACAGAGGGCAGGCCGGGCGGTCTATTCGCTGGCGGATGTTTCACTGTCCATACGCCTGGAAAACGCGGTCGTGGCCTATGCCCGTTATGTGGGAAAAGCATTTTGGCCCGCGAATCTTTGCCTGCTGTATCCCCATCCGCTTGGCTCCCTGAAAGCATGGCAGATCATTCTCGCAACCCTATTCCTGGTGGTCGTCACGGTGGCCGTCTTTACGGCGAAGCGGCAACGATATCTTCTGGTGGGATGGTTGTGGTTCCTGGGAACCCTTGTGCCCATGATCGGGTTGGTGCAAGTCGGTGCCCAGGCGATGGCGGACCGTTATGCCTATATTCCATTCATCGGCCTATTTGTGATGGTCTGTTGGAGTGTGGGAGACTGGGCCGCACAGCGTGCGACCTTGATTCGGTCGGCAGTCATTCCAATTGCAGTGGCGGTGTTGTTGGCGCTCGCAACCATCACGCATCGGCAACTCAGCTACTGGTCGAGCGATGTCGCTTTGTGGTCGCGAGTGGTGCAAGTCACGCCCGCCAATGCCTTCACTCAGGACAATCTTGGGGATGCATTGATCGGCGAAGGGAAGATTGATGAGGCTATGCCGCACTTTGAGGCGGCCGTGCTGATGAGTCCTTCCGATGCGGTCGCCAACATCGATATCGCGACCTACGAACAAATCCATGGCCAGCTCCAGCAGGCGATAGAGCACTATCAACTTGTGCTGCGGAGTCCAATGGATCAAAGACTGCGTATCCAAACCTTGGGAAACCTGGCTGCAGCTTATTGCAAACTGGGAGATTACACCCGCTGTCAGGAAAACTACGAAGCTGCGCTAGAGGCGGATCCCGAGAATCTGAAAGCGTTATTTGGCATGGGACTTCTGGCCAGGAAAACCGGCAATCCGCAACAAGCCGTAGTCGCGTTTTCGCGGGTCGTAGCTCTCCAGCCCACCGATGTGGGCTACCTGCTGTTAGCAGGTGCCCTGGAACAAAGTGGCCGCCGGGACGATGCCCAGGCGGCCACAGAGAAAGCCAAACAACTGTCCCAAAATATCGACCAGGCCCAGCAAGTCGTAACCCGCCTTCTTACTCAATGAGCCGGGTCGCCCGTGCATGACAATATTTATTTTTCGTCGATCATAACCCAGGCTTTGGTATTTTCCCAGCTCATACTCAGGGCGCAGCCTTTGCCTTTTTGATCCAGTGAAATAAGGAAGTTCTCCACTGGCGCGGAAGTCTTGGACACCTTCATATCCACTCGCGCCAACTCATCAGATTCGTATTTATACGGAACTCCCCATTCGCCTGTCTTCTTGTTGACGATAAGTGTCCACTTGCTCTGAGTGGGGACGGTGAAAATGGTATAGCTGCCGGCCGGAACGGCTTTCCCGCCAATGGTCAGATCGGCATCAGTAACAAACGTCGTTGCTTCGTTGGCTCCAGCTCGCCACACCTGGCCGAAGGGAACCAGATCACCGAAAATTTTGCGCCCCTTCATCCGCGGACTGGAGTAATCAATCGTGATGGTCTTGCCATCCGCCAATTTACATTGGGCCTGGGCGGGAGGGCTGGGACGCTGGCTCTTGTCTTCTTGAGCGGTAGCAAAGACGGTAGCTGCCAGTAAGAGCAGGGCGAGTAGAACCATTTTCTTATGCATGAATTCTCCTTAAAAGTGTGCGAGTGCTGGTTGCGATTGCTAATTGCTTTGACGGATCAACAATGCTCCGGATAGCAAACCCCCGCAATTATGCGCCATGCCAGGGGAACAGTACAATCTACGCATGCCCGTTTTCGATGAGAAAAACGAAGAACTCGACCACTACGAAACTATGATGGGCGTCCCGCGCGGACGACTCGCTGTGACCATGGACATGATCACCGACGCCATGGCGCTGGTGGGACAGCATGGCGTCTATTGCCAGAGCCAGCGCTGGCCCGGCAAGCCGGTCATGGACATTCAGTTAGTGATGAAGAACCTTACCGATGCGAAAGAACTGATCCAGAGCGTGATGGAAGAGCTGAAGAAGTCGGCTTAACAGCGCCGTGTTCTACCAGACCCTCACTACGGTTTCACCGTAATCATCACCACTCCGTGCGACGGAACCACGGCAGAAAACTTTCCGGTGAATTTTCCCAGGTCTTTGTGTTGCCACAAATCGCGCACGGACGCATTCAAATGATCGGGGTAGCCCAGGTCTTCCCAATTCACCGTGATTTCCTGCTCAGCAGCACCACGATTGAAGAGAATCACCGCGCGATTGCCGCCTTGCAGCGGCCGGGCCAATACTTCCAGATCGCCATCTTGCCGTACCGGTTTGCCTTCGCTGCCCAGCGGGTCCTGATCGATCGCGATGACTTCCTTGTTGGTCAAGATTTCATGGATCTCCGGCTTCATATCCCGCAAATCATTGCCCGCAATCAAGGGCGCGGCCAGCATGGCCCACAGGCTGAAGTGTGACCGATATTCAACCGTGGTCATGCCGCCGTTTCCGACTTCAAGCATATCGGGATCGTTCCAGTGACCGGGCCCGGCAAATGACTCGATCCCAACTTGCTGGTCCACAATCGCCAGCACGCCATTCGAGCAGCAAGTTCCGTCCGGCCACTTCGCACTGCCGCCCCACCGGTCCTGAATGTCTCCCGTAGAACGCCAGAGATTGCCGCCCACTTCCTTGCCCCACAGCCAGGGCTTGGCGGTGCCCCATTCGCAGATGCTCAACACAATCGGACGGCCGCTGGCATCCAATGCGTGTCGAATATTTGCATACGACGATTTGGCGTCTTGCGTGGTGGTACTGCACCAGTCGTATTTCAGATAATCCACGCCCCAGGCGGCGTACTGGAGCGCGTCCTGATATTCGTGGCCGAGGCCGGCTGGGCGACCGGCGCAAGTCTTCGAGCCAGCGTCAGAATAAATTCCAAACTTCAACCCAAGTGAGTGAACATAGTCAGCCAGGGCTTTAATGCCGGAAGGAAAGTGCTGCGGATCGGCGACGATGTTGCCGTTTTTATCCCGCGATACCTGCCAGCAATCATCGATCACGACATACTGGTACCCGGCGTCCTTCATGCCGGATTTCACCATGCCGTCGGCCATCCCTTTGATCATGTCTTCGCTGACGTTGCACCCAAACTTGTTCCATGAATTCCAGCCCATGGGCGGCGTAAGCGCAAGATTGCGAGATGGAGAACTATTTTCCTGTGCCAACAGGAAGGCAGGCGTGAATAGCGTAATAAGCGCAAGCAGCGTCGTTATGATCGTTTTCATTTTAGTTGTTGGAATTGTCCCCGATAGTTGTATCAGAGAGCATGGCAGAGACGAAAGCACTAACGCTCACCATGACAGCTCTTAATTGACAATCCTGAGTTGCCGCTCTACCTTTCCAATGTTTCTGTTCGTAGGAGGCATCTTCCCTTGCAGAGAAAAAATGTTTCGTTGATAGCATTGATGGCAGGCACTTGTTTGCTGATGGGTGTCGCATCGAATCACTCCTTTGCTGAGAGCAACACTCCCGTCGGCATATTCGAAAGCCACGGAGATGTCGGCACGGTGCTTCATCCCGGCTCCGTGGAATTTGACGCGGCCAAGAAGGCATACACCATCGCGGGTAGTGGCGAGAACATGTGGCTGGGCGCGGATGCCTTCCAGTTTGTCTGGAAAAAGATTTCTGGCGATGCCATGCTCACCGCCGATATCAGCTTCCTCGGCACCGGCGGCAATGAACATCGCAAGGCGGTATTGATGTTCCGCCAAAGTCTGGACGCGGATTCTCCCTACGTCGATATCGCCCGGCACGGCAACGGAATGACCGCCCTGCAATTCCGTACCGAGACTGGCGCACTCACCCATGAGATTCAGTCGAACATCTCTGCGCCTAGCCGATTGCGCATCGTAAAGCGCGGAGACTACGTTTACATGTCGCTGGCGGATGGCGGAGATGCGCTACACCTGGCTGGCGGCTGGCTGCGGATTCCGTTGCAGGGATCGTTCTATGTGGGGATCGGCGTCTGCTCCCACAACAAAGACGTGATCGAGAAAGCCGTATTCTCGAATGTCGATTTGGTGACAACAATGCCCGCTTCGACTGGGCCCGCCGACGCTTTACAGTACGCTGGAGAGAGTTGGCATCTCCTCCACCGATCGGCAGGTGGTTTACATTGCGCCAGGACGTTTCGAAGCCCCCAACTGGACACGCGATGGCCAATCGTTCCTCTTCAATCGCGATGGCCACATCGAACGCCTGCCCGTAACCGGCGGGAAACCCGAGAGTCATCGATACTGGATTCGCCACTCGCTGCAATAACGATCACGGCATCTCGCCGGATGGCACCCAGCTCGCGATCAGCGACAATTCTCAAGAAAAGCATGACTCGCTGGTGTATCTCGTGCCTATCGGCGGCGGCACGTCTCGCCGCATTACGCAAAACTCGCCTTCCTACTGGCATGGCTGGTCGCCCGACGGAAAGACGCTAGCCTTCGTCGGCCAGCGCAACGGCGATTTTGATATTTACACCCTTCCTGCCGATGGGGGATCGGCAAGTGCAGGGGCCGATTCTCGCATAGAAGAAACGCGCCTCACTACCGCTAAGGGTCTCGACGATGGCCCCGAATATTCTCCCGATGGAAAATACATCTACTTCAACTCTGAACGCGGCGGGCACATGCAGATTTGGCGCATGCGTCCGGATGGAAGCGAGCAGGAGCAGGTATTCTCCGACGATTACAACAACTGGTTCCCCCACATTTCGCCTGATGGGCAATGGATGGTGTTCCTCACCTATGACAAAAGTGTCACCGGCCATCCCGAAAACAAAGATGTGATGTTGCGTCTGATGTCGCTCAGCGACAAGAAGATAGGAATACTGGCCACCCTGTTCGGCGGCCAGGGCACGATCAACGTCCCTTCATGGTCGCCCGACAGCAAGCAGGTGGCGTTTGTGAGTTATCAGTTGGTGCCGGAGGAAAAATGAGGGTCCGCTAGCGGTATCTATTGTGGATGGCCGCGCTGATCATAGGAGCTGCCGTGGCTCACCACCTCGCATGGCTAGCGAGGCAACACTGAGAATCGGGTCATCTCAAAGCCTTGGGGGGAACAGTTGGTAAGAGTGCTTACCCGCTACTTCACCGCAATTATCGTCTTGATTCTGTTGTTGATGATCGTGTTCGTTCCGATCGTGAACCGAAGAAGTCAGAGGCTCGGGTTTCGCCACCCCGCGATATCCTTCCGCTAATTTCAGCCCGAAATATAGAACGAGAACTCAGCAACTGATGTCCAGGGATTCGCGAGATGGATTTTGTGGCCCCCAACAATAAACGTCTACCTCCCCAACTTCTCCTCGAAAAACTTGGCCATCAACTCAAGCGCTTCTGTAGTTTCAGGAAGCTGAAAGTGATACCAGAAGGCATGCGGCAGTGCCTCGAAGACCACTAGCTGGGCATCGTCTCCGGCACGAAGAAGCGCACGATGGAACAAGGCGGTATCACTTAGCAGGAGATCGCGGGAACTGGTGACCAGCAGGCTCGGAGGCATGCCGTGCAAATCCGCAAAAATCGGCGAGAGCACGGGGTCTTTGGGGTCAGTCTTCCCGACATAAGCATCTTCGCGGGGTTTCGTTGGATCACTCGGCTCCAGCATGCCAGGAAGTCCATTGAGCGTGTAAATCTGCCGGGAATCGCTGGGGCGGCTGTAATCCGCCAGCCCCGAAAAAATCCCGAGGGCTCCAGGGAGCGGCAGTTGCAATTGCTTCAGCCTGACTGCCACCTCGGCGGTCAGAATCGCTCCCGCCGACGTCCCATAAACTCCAATATTGTGTGGCTTGTAGGTTTTGAGTAGCTCCTTGTAAACCGCGACCACATCGTCGACCGCTGCGGGAAAAGGGTTCTCCGGGGCGAGCCGGTAATACACCGAGAAGACCTTAATCTTCGCCAGGTTCGAGATGGGAACGCCCTCGATCAGAGAGCCCGAATCAGAATTGAATCCGCCACCGTGTAGATTGATCAGCACGCGGCCACGATTGGCTTCCGGCATGGAAAGCGGCGTAATGATGTCGGTACGAACGCCAGCCGTGGTGGTTTCCTCGATGTTGACTGGATAGATCTTCCGCGCTTCGGCAGAGTCTTGTTTGCGCCACTCGTCGGTGTGTTCACGCCGTTCGGCGAGCGTCTCCGGACCGGACTTATATTTTGTGATCTCGGCCAGCCACTTCTGCGCTTCCGGACTAATGGTGGATGGCATGGGGATCACGCGCGTGAGATGTGCGGTTCCGTCCGCGTCGAAGGTAGCGGAGTCCTGCGGCGCCGTGGGATTCGACTGGGCGGCGAGAGTCGCGGCCAGCGATATTACGACTGCAATGGTACGGAAAACTCCTGTCAGGTTCACATTTACTCCTGGATTGGAAAATCAAGACGGCTGATGACGATCGCTAGCCTGAATGCTTAACACGAAACGTTTGCAGGCACTTGCGCGCGGTATCAAGTTCGGAAAACCGGCTGCCTTCCTGCTCCACCAAGTAATATTCCACACCACCGCCGCCCTCGGCGGCTGCGAAGATGTTTTTCCAATCCGCTACACCCTCGCCAAATAAAACTGTGTAGCCCTTGTCTTTTTCAGGGGACCAGTCCTTGCAATGGATCGATCGGATGCGTCCGGGATTGGCGCGAATCCATGCCACCGGATCTGATCCGGCTTCGAGGCACGTGCCCACATCAAGTTGCAGCATGACCGATGGCTTCGTATTCGCTGCAAGTATTTCGATGGGGCGCCGCCCCTCGATGGGAGTAAACTCCGGCTGGTGATTATGGTAGCCCACCTTCAATCCAGCAGGTTCAAGCTTCTCAGCAGCAGTGTTCAGCCCGTCCGCAACCGCTTTCCACTCGTCTAAACGTACTTTCGTAGAGGTGCTCGCCTGAACAACGTACTTGCTGCTGAGAATCAAGTTCATGTCTCGCGTCCGCGAAATGTTGGCTGTACTCAAATATGCTTCGTCGTTGTGGGTCGAAGAGCAGCGAATGCCTAGATCGTCCAACAATTTTCTCATCTGCTTCGTCTGAATTTCGGTCCAGTCGAAATACGGTGCGTAGAATTCAATGCATTGATATCCCATCTGGGCCACGGCCCGAACCGTGCCTTCGGGATCTTTTTTCAGCGAGTCGCGCACTGAATACATCTCAAGGCCAACTGGGAGCGATGCCGATGCATGAGCAGATAAAGCCCAGGGCAGCATCGCCGACAGGGCCAGAAAAGACCGCCGGGATAACGGGGAGGATGGCATGCCGGAAATCGTACTACAGTCGAGATCGGGAACGCACTTCCGGCTAGGAAATTGCGTATTTCCCACGCTCAATCAACTTCTGCGCGATCTGCTGGCGCAATTCAATCGTATTGAACGGATCATGTTTCGCCAGACGGCGCAGAATTGCGAGCTGCGTCCGCAACGTGTCGCCATCGGCCACGGCGGCAATGATTTTCTTCGCTGCCGCTTCCACTTTCTCCATCGCCTGCGACAAATACACGCGCGTCATGGCAATCGGGAGCCCTGCTGCGGTCTCACCTTTCGTCTCAGCAATCTTCTGCGCGCGCAGCACAGCGGATTCCATCGCATAAGTTTCAATCACCATGTCAGCGATCGCTCCCATGACTTCCTGTTGATCCTGAATCGTCTGCATATATTTCTGGGTGGCGACTCCCGCAGCGAACAGACCAAGCTTTTTGGCTTGAGTAACCAGCTTGCGTTCTTCGGCGAGCAGACCTTCGAGTTCTTCGCCTATGGATGGGCCAGACAAAACTTCATCCATCAGCTTCTTGATGGCAGGCATAAGCGGCAACTGTCCGGACATGGCACGTTTCAACAGAAATCCAGCAATGATCAGCCGATTAATTTCATTTGTGCCTTCAAAGATGCGATTGATGCGTGCGTCACGATAGGCGCGCTCAGCGGGATATTCCTCGACGAAGCCGTAGCCACCGTAGATTTGCATGGTCTCATCGACCACGTAGTCGATCATCTCCGAGCCCCAGACTTTGATGATCGAACATTCGACAGCATATTCTTCAATGGCTTTGCGGGTTTCTCTGGCCGCGTCCGGGCCGGATTTGTCGACTTCCTCCAGCGCCACGTCCATCATGCCTACGGTTCGGTACACAAGAGATTCGCCGACATAAATCCCCACGGCCATATTGGCCAGCTTCTCGCGCACCAGTCCGAAATCGGAAATGGTTTTGTTGAACGCCTTGCGCTGCTTGGCATAGGTAATGGCGTTCTCGAGAGAAACGCGACCTCCACCCACGCACATCGCTCCCAGCTTGAAGCGGCCAACGTTCAGGATGTTAAAAGCGATGACGTGCCCCTTGCCGATTTCACCGAGCACGTTTTCTGCCGGCACCTTGCAGTCATTGAGGATAACGGGGCAAGTGGAGGACCCACGAATGCCCATCTTGTGCTCTTCCCCGCCAATAGAGAGTCCGGGAAAAGTGCGTTCGACCAGAAATGCGGTGAACTTTTCGCCCCCGACTTTTGCGAACACCGTATATAGGTCGGCAAAGCCGGCATTCGTAATCCACATTTTCTCGCCGTTGAGTACGTAATGCTTTCCATCTGACGACAACTCAGCCTTGGTGCGGCAATTTAACGCGTCCGATCCAGACGACGCTTCCGAGAGGCAGTAAGCACCGACGATTTCTCCGGCAGCCAGCCGCGGCAGATATTTTTTCTTCTGCTCCTCCGTACCGAAATAAACAATCGGCAGCATGCCAATGCCGCTGTGCGCACCCCATGTGGTGGCAAAGCCAGCGTACTTGGCAATATGGTCGGCGATGACGGCAGCGGTGACCTTGTCCATTTCCAGGCCGCCGTAAGCCTCCGGGATCTCGACGGCGCTCAAACCAAGCTCACCGGCTTTCTTCAGCAAGTCGCGGGAGACAGAGAAATCCTTATGCTCAATCTTCTCAATGTTGGGGACAATTTCATTGATCGCAAACTCTTCCGCTGTCTGACCGATCAACAAGTGCTGCTCGGAGAAATCTTCCGGAGTAAAAACTTCGCTGGGTTTGCGTTCTTCGAGAAGAAAGCTGCCGCCGGAGATTTTTGTGCTAGGAATTGCTGTCGTCGCCATTGGAATACCTTTCCCAACCACAGAGGGCACCGAGGATCACAGAGGAATTATTTCACTTTTCCCAGTTTTTGCCATTCACCAAGCGTTTGATGCCATTACGGAGGTGCATAACGTGGAAGTTAATGAGTAGACCAACATTCTTGCCACTTAACTTCAGATATGAGAGAAGCTGGGCCTCGTGCATCGGATTGATAGCCTGGACACACTTTAGTTCGACTATGACCAGGTCTTCCACAAGTAGATCGATTCGATATCCAAGGTCGATTGTCTCGCCATCGTAAACGACAGGCAGGACAACTTGACTGGCCACGGCGATACGTTGCTAACGTAACTCATGGAGCAGGCAAGCTTCGTAGGCACTCTCCAACAAACCCGGCCCCAACATAGAATGTACTTTCATCGCAGCGGTTACGATGTAGCCCGTGATCTGATTCACTCGCGGTAGCGGAACAATTGCCGGGCTGGTCATCTCGCCCTCCTGCAGCAGACGATTGCACCCTACCACAAATCCTCAAATTCCTCTGTGATCCTCGGTGTCCTCAGTGGTCAGAAAAGCTGTGATTAATTCAGGTTTTCGAAAATCCCCGCCGCGCCCATGCCCCCGCCGACACACATGGTCACCATACCGTAACGTGATCCCCGCCGTTTCATCTCACGGATAATCGTCGCGGTCAGCTTTGCCCCCGTGCATCCCAGAGGATGACCTAGAGCGATCGCTCCGCCATTGGGATTCACCCGCTCGAGATCAAGTCCAGCTTCCTGGATCACCGCCAGCGATTGCGCCGCGAAGGCTTCGTTTAGCTCAATCACATCGATGTCACTGAGCTTGAGTCCAGCCATCTTCAGCGCTTTGGGTATCGCAAAGACCGGCCCAAGTCCCATTTCTTCTGGTTTGTATCCAGCGGTAGCAAACGCCAGATAACGCACCAGCGGCTTGATGCCGAGAGCTTTGGCGCGGTCGGCAGACATGACCACTGCAGCAGCAGCCCCATCGGAAGTCTGCGAGGAATTTCCAGCTGTCACTGTACCTTTTAGATGGAAAGCGGGCTTGAGCCCAGCGAGGGCTTCGAGCGAAGTGTCGGCGCGGGGGCCTTCGTCTACTTTGAAAATAATTTCCTGTCGTTTCGGCTTCGAGCCGTTTGGCGTGGTGAAACTGACAGGCACAGGGACGGTTTCGTCGTCGAACTTGCCTGCCTGGATTGCCGCCAACGCTTTCTGATGACTGCGCAGCGAAAATGCGTCGGCAGCCTCCCGCGTTATACCGAAGCGTTGGGCAAGCCGTTCGGCAGTGAGGCCCATGTTGAGATAGGCATCTGGGTAGTGGTCCACCAGCCAGGGATTGGGAGAAATTTTGTGCCCGCCCATCGGGATCATCGACATTGACTCGGTTCCGCCCGCCACGATGATCTCCGCGCCACCGCTCATGATGCGCTCGGCCGCCATGGCAATCGCCTGTAAGTCCGGATGAGCAGAAGCGATTGATAGTAAGCGCGGAAACTTCGACCGGCAGCCCGGCGCGTAGCGACGCAATGCGCGCCACGTTCATCCCTTGCTCGGCCTCGGGCGTAGCGCAGCCGAGGATCACATCTTCGATCTCTTTGGGATCAATCTGTGGCACGCGTTCCAGCGCACCTTTGATAGCGACAGCAGCCAGTTCGTCGGGACGGGTAACGCGAAGCGTGCCTTTGAAGGCCCGCCCCACGGGGGTACGAACGGAAGAAGCGATCACAACTTCACGCATAGGAAACTCCTGAACCCAGTATTGGCCTCAGCAACCGACCCTTTGGCCAGCCCCGGCACAAAGCTTGGCCGCTGAGCATTAGATGACTATCGTCTCCTCATCGCTTCAAGCCCCGCTAGTCTACTTCCCGCTATTTGCCGAATCCGGCGGCGGATACGGCAACGAGTCGCGGAACTTGGCAATATCTTCCGGAGCATAGTCGGGAAACGGCATTTTCCCGGCTTCTCTCCACTTCTGTACGTCCCCGTGGATTGCAGCGGTCTTCTCCTTATCGACTCCGGAATCGCGGCCCAGATAAAGAGTCTGCGATGGGAATGCAAAACCCGTACCCGCCTCCTGCACCAGATTCATAATGCGCAGCAAAAGATCTTCCTGAATGGCCAGCGCTTCATTGCTATCCACGGTCAGCAGATAACAGAATATTTCCACCGTGATCGCGCTATCGCCAAACGCGATCAGGCGGGCCCGCGCCGAACTGGTCTCCACTTTCTCATGCTCATAAAAAAGCCGCCGGATTTGTGCCAGCACATAGCGTAGCTGGTCGGCCGTGGTCTCCCAACGCAACCCC
Organism: Terriglobia bacterium; assembly: GCA_963723765.1. Taxonomy (GTDB): domain Bacteria; phylum Acidobacteriota; class Terriglobia; order Terriglobales; family Acidobacteriaceae; genus DATBAX01. The sequence continues at coordinate 570,914 of CAVRSD010000005.1, forward strand.
AGCTTGGTGTTAAAGAGAATCTTGTCGCGCCGCGTGAGGTTCTCGATATTCATGGTTGCCAGCGAACCATTAGGGATCGAGAGTTGCGTTCTTTCCGGAGTGCGAATGCGGGTGGAACGCAAGCTGATGTCTTCCACGGTGCCGGTGCGATCCCCGAACTTGCAAACGTCGCCCACACGAATCACTTCATCGCCAAGGAGGGTCACGCCCCCGAAAAGATTTTCCAGCGTTTTTTGGGCGGCGAAGGCGACGGCAATTCCGCCGATTCCCAGCCCTGCCAGCGCCGTGGTCATGTTGAAGCCGAGCGCGCCCAGAATGGCAAAGATGGTGATCAGCACGATCGCGGCTTTCAAAATGCGTTCGCCCAGCAGCATGAGCGAACTGGTGCCCATTCGTCCGCTAAGAATGGCCCGTTGTCTTCCCCGCCGGATCAGTTGCTGCATGATCTGCAACAGCAGCCAACTAAAACCGATGATGAGCACCACTCCCGCGAGCACGAAGTAGTAATGCCTTGGCAACAGCGGGATGCGCAGATAGCTAACGAAGATGCGGTGAATGATGGTTCCGGCCAGCAGCCAGAGCGGCTTTGAAGTACTTTTCCAGTCGAGAGAAAAGCGTTGATGATTCCGATAGCGGATCCAGAAATACCGGGGGACCCACAGGACTTGAACCACAATCCATCCCAGAATTGCGGCACAGGGTATCGCCAGCACCAAAGCCAGCCAGTGCCAAATCGCCATCCCCAGAAACTGGTGCTTTACCAAAGGACTGGGAATATGTTGCTCAACTTGCGACACCTGCAACTGGTCATACAGGTCAGGAACCTTAACGAGCGTATCGTTGGAAATTAACCAGATGCGGCCCGCAGGTCCAGCCACATGCACGAGTACAAGGGTGGTCTCCACGTCGCCGGCGGAAAGAATGCCGATATTTTGCTCGTCCAGAGGCACGCCCTCCTGGGGCGTACCCCCCGGTTCTTTGCTGATGTTCTTAAGGCCTCCTGCGAACACGCTGTTCACAACCGTGTTTAATTTGGAGGCAAGATCCGCACCTTCGGCCTGTCGCTTTGCCGCTGACATCTGTAGATACTGGGCTGCGGTCGAGTAGTTGCCGGATTGTGCAGCCTGAAGAAAGCCGAAGAAGCTGCCATAGGGCGTGTCGCGCCCTAAGGGATCGGCACTCGCATTGGTAGAAGCTGCAGGCGCTTTGCTCAGAGACAGCGGCAAAGCCTGTCCCCATGCCGTGGCACAAACGACAAGGCAACAAAAGACGATCGCTCGCTTCAGAAAAATAGCCATGACTCTTTCTCCGGGGCATGAGACGCAAAATGCCTCGACGACGATGCCTACGCTGGATGAGAGTTCATTGTATCGAAGGTGCCGCCGCCGTGTTCGAGGAGGATGATTCCGCAGAATATGCAGCCAGCAAGCGGATAAAAATATTACAGCTTTGTCATCCTGAGCGGAGTGGGAAGTTCGCGAAGCGAAGTTCCCGGGCAGTCAAAGGACCCCTACCGCAGACAGACTCGCTGGTTCTACGCCTTCTTCGGCCGATAGATATCCGTTGCGGTGCCGAAGAAAACCTCCGCCGCTTCCATAACGGTTTCAGACATCGTAGGATGAGGATGAATCGTAAGCGCGAGATCAGTCGCGGTCGCGGCCATCTCGACTGCGAGAACGCCTTCAGCAATCAGTTCTCCCGCGCCTGCTCCGACAATGCCCACGCCTAATACGCGCTCGGTTTTTGGATCAAAAATAACCTTCGTCATACCTTCCGTGCGATCAATTGTCATGGCACGGCCGGAAGCAGCCCAGGGGAACTTAGCCACTTTGACCTCGCGATTCTCTTTTTGCGCCTGCGTTTCGGTGAGCCCGCACCACGCGATTTCGGGATCGGTAAACACTACGGCAGGGATGGCGTTGGGCTCGAACGCAACTTTGTGTCCGGCGATGGCTTCTACCGCAGTCCGCCCCTCGTGAGAGGCCTTGTGCGCCAGCATGGGTTCACCCACCACGTCACCAATCGCATAGATGACCGGATCATTGGTCTGCAACTGCTTGTTCACCTGAATGAAACCGCGTGGCCCAACCACAACCTGAGTTTTATCAAGCCCGGAAATTTCAGAGTTCGGCTTGCGCCCAACGGAGACGAGAACTTTGTCGAAGAGTTGATTTTTTTCTTTTACATCCGGCCCGTCGAAAGTGACTCGGATTCCCTTCGCTTCTTCCTTCACTCCAGTGACAGTCGTGTTCATCAGAATCGCGGCAAAGCTTTTCTCGATGCGCTTGTGCAGCGGAAGCACCAGATCGCGGTCCGCGCCGGGAAGCAATCCCGCAGTCATTTCGACAACAGATACTTTCGTACCGAGCGCCGCATACACTGAGCCCAGTTCCAGTCCGATGTAGCCGCCGCCGACCACCAGCAATGTCCCGGGGATGTCCTTTAAATCCAGCGCGCTGGTCGAATCCATCATGCGCGGTGAATCGAGTTTCAAACTCGGCACCACCGCCGGCCGCGAGCCCGTTGCGATTATGATGCGATCGAAACCGAGCGACAGATCAGTCCCGTCCGCTTTGGAAATGCGCAGCGTGTTGGACTTTTGAAAGGCGGCGGTGCCCTGTATGTATTGGACTTTTCTTTGTTTCGAAAGCTGGCCCAATCCTCCGGTCAGTTTGCTGACTACGCCTTCCTTGAACGAACGCAGCCGCGCCAGATCAATTTTCGGCTCGCCAAATTCGATTCCCCAATTTTTCGCATGCTGCGATTCATTGATTAGCTTGGCCACATGCAACAACGCTTTCGATGGAATGCATCCCCGGTAAAGGCACACACCGCCCGGATTCACTTCGTTATCGATCAAGGTAACGTTCATCCCGAGATCGGCGGCCAGAAACGCCGCAGCGTAGCCACCCGGTCCGCCACCAATTACCGCAACCCGCAAATTTGAAGTTTCAGACATAGAGATTGTTGAGCGATTTCTTTCCTTTAGCTTCTAGCTTTTAGCTCCTAGCTAAAACCCTGCTTGGCTAGAAGCCAGGAGCTAGAAGCTGTCTATTTGATGCTTCGACCTTACCCCTGGACTGACAGCAGGAACGGCTGTTCGAAGGCTTCCGCGATCCAGCGCAGGAAGCGCGCCGCATCAGCGCCATCGATCAGGCGATGGTCATAGGACAGAGATAGCGGCAGTACTTGCCGGGGTTCGAATTTTCCGTTAATCCACACCGGCTCCATGCTGGAGCGATTGAGTCCAAGGATCGCGACTTCCGGATGGTTCACAATCGGCGAGAAGCCGGTGCCGCCAATTCCACCCAGGTTAGTGATGGTAAACGTTCCGCCTTCCATTTCAGCCGGCGTGAGCTTCTTCTCGCGAGCTTTCTTGGAAGCTTGCGTCAGTTCCGCAGCCAGTTCCACGATGTTCTTTTTATCGACGTCCTTGATCACCGGCACCAATAAGCCGCGATCTGTGTCCACGGCTACGCCGATATTGATGTACTGCTTATAAATTATTTCTTCTTTTTCCATGTCAATGCTGGCATTGAACTGTGGAAATACTTTTAGCGCCGACGCGCATACTTTCAATGCAATGGCCGTCACCGTCATCTTGCCGCCGGCTTCTTGCGCACGCGGCGCGAACTTTGCGCGCAACTGCTCGAGCTCGGTGATGTCGGCTTTATCCTGCTGGGTAACATGCGGGATGGTGGTCCAGGCTTCCCACAAATGTTCCGCCGTCTTGCGCCGCACACCGCGAATGGAAACCCGCTCGACCTTCCCCCACTTACCAAAATCAGGCAGCACCGGCTGACCGAAATGTCTGCCGCTGGGTGCTGCCGTCGTAAGCGCGGCCAGCAATGCCTTGGCGTGCGCTTTCACATCGTCTTCGCTGATGCGTTCGCCGGGGCCGGTCCCCTTTACCTCGTGAATATCCACGCCAATTTCCCGCGCCAGGCGTCGGACATAAGGCGCTGCCGGTACAGGCTCGCGGTGGTCGGCTCCCGCAACCTTGTCCAGCTGCGCGGGCATGCTGAAGCTGGGCGCAACCGTCTGCGGCTGATCGGGAGGCAGCACCTGGTCGACAGTCTTGCCTTCCGCATGGACGGCCGCTTGAAACGACAGTCGTGCATCATGCTGTTCGGAACTTTGTTCCACGGGCGCATGCTTCTGCACCTTGGCGGGCGCTGAAGCCCCACCTTCCAGCGTAAAAATGACCTGCCCAACTTTGAGCTTTTCGCCCTCTTTTACTTTTACTTCTTTCACCACTCCGCTCACGGAAGACGGTACTTCAATCACCGCTTTGTCGGTCTCCAACTCCATGACCGGCTGGCCTTCGGAGACTTTTGTACCGGGCGCAACCATGAGCCGCACCAGGTCGCCTTGCGTAATATTTTCTCCCAACTCAGGGAGTTTGAATTCGGACGCACCCGCAGGCGCAGCGCGGCGATCCACCGTCGAACGAGCTTCCGGAACCGCTTGCGGAACGGCTTCTTGCTTAGGAGCGGCTGCTGTGGCCGGAACGGCGGTTGGACTCGCGGCTTTCGGAGCTGCCACCTCCGCTGGTTTCGCCTTGGTTCCCGCGCCGTTTTCGAAAGTAAAGATCACCTGCCCGACTTTGATCTTCTCGCCTTCCTTAACCCGAATCTCCTGAATGGTTCCACTCACCGTGGATGGCACTTCAACCACAGCCTTATCGGTTTCCAGTTCCATCACTGGCTGGCCTTCAGTGATGCTGGCGCCGGGCGAAATCATGAGCCGGACCAGGTCTCCCTGAGAAATATTTTCGCCGAGTTCCGGTAGCTTGAAGTCTGTCACTAACTTTTTCTCCCTGAAATTTCAGTTGTTCGCGCAGCTGCTTATGTGTTGGCCGGATTCGCTTTTTCTGGATTGATGCCCAGGTCTTTGATGGCAGCTTTCAGAACTTTGCCGTCGAGCTGCTTATCTCGCGCCAACGCAGTTAAAGTAGCCAGCACGATATGTTTTGCATCGACCTCAAAGAAGTCGCGCAGTGATGGGCGATTCTCGCTGCGCCCGAATCCATCGGTGCCCAGCGCCACGATGGGCCGCGGAATCCATTGCGCAATCGATTCCGGCAGCACCTTCATGTAATCCGACGCCGCCACAAACACGCCTTCTGCATCTTCCAGCTGCTGGGTGACGAACGGAACCCGCGGCGTCTCGCCCGGATGCAGCATGTTCCAGCGATCACATTCGTTGCCATCGCTGTAAAGTTGCTTGTAACTGGTCACACTCCAAACATCCGCAGCTACCGAATACTTTTCTTCCAGAATCTGCTGCGCCTTGAGCACCTCGTACATGATGGTGCCGCTGCCGAAGAGCTGCGCTTTCAGCTTGGCATCTTTCTTCTGCGATGTCTTAAAGCGATAAAGCCCCTTCAGAATGCCGTCGCGGACATCCTTCCCCGGCGGCATGGCAGGCATCGGCAAGGGCTCGTTGGTGACGGTCAGATAATAGAAAACCGATTCCTCATCCACATACATCCGCTTAATGCCATCCTGAATGATGACGCCAATTTCGTAGGCGAATGCCGGATCATAGGCCAGAAGATTTGGAACGGACAGCGCCAGCACGTGACTATGGCCATCCTGATGCTGCAAGCCTTCGCCCGCCAGCGTAGTTCTCCCGGCAGTACCGCCAACCAGGAAGCCACGTGTACGCATGTCGGCAGCGGCCCAGATCAAATCACCAATGCGCTGCAATCCGAACATGGAGTAGTAAATAAAAAACGGGATCGTATTGATCCCGTGATTGGCATAAGCAGTTCCGGCGGCAATAAACGAGCTGATCGATCCGGCTTCCGTAATTCCTTCTTCCAGAATCTGCCCATCTTTCGCTTCCTTGTAATAGAGAAGCGTGTCCATATCGACCGGCTCATAGAGCTGGCCCACGCTGGAATAAATTCCGACCTGGCGGAACAAAGCCTCCATACCAAAAGTGCGCGCTTCGTCCGGGATAATGGGGACGATTAATTTTCCAATCTCCGGATCGCGCAACAGCTTCGATAACAGCCGCACAAATACCATGGTCGTCGAAACTTCACGACCGTCCGTGCCTTTGTAGAATTCCTCGAAGTGGGTTTCCGTAACTGGAGCAATCGGCTTGGAGCGCACTTTGCGTTCCGGCAAATAGCCGCCCAACTGCACTCGCCGCTCCTGCATGTACTTGATCTCCGGACTGTCATCCGGAGGACGATAGAACGGAGCGTCATGCAGTTCTTCATCCGCAATCGGAATCCCAAATCGCGAACGGAACAGGCGCAAATCGTCATCATTTAATTTTTTCTGCTGGTGCGTAATGTTCTTGCCTTCGCCAGCCTCGCCGAGTCCGTACCCTTTAATCGTCTTGGCGAGAATCACGGTTGGCGCGCCTTTGTGTTCCACGGCAGCCTTGTAAGCTGCGTGGACTTTAAGCGGATCGTGCCCGCCCAGACGGATACGCGAAAGTTGTTCGTCGGAGAAATGCTCGATCATCTTCAACAGTCGGGGATCGGTGCCAAAGAAGTTTTGCCGGAAGTACGCGCCGCTCTCCACGAAATACTTCTGGTACTGCCCGTCGGTGACCTCGCCCATCCGCTTGACCAGCAGCCCGTCGCGATCTTCCTGAATCACGGCATCCCAATCGCTGCCCCAAATGACTTTAATTACATTCCAACCGGCGCCGCGGAAAATGGCTTCCAGCTCTTGAATAATCTTGCCATTGCCTCGCACCGGTCCATCGAGCCGCTGCAAATTGCAGTTGATGACAAAAATCAGATTGTCGAGTTTTTCGCGCGAGGCCAGTGAGATGGAACCCAAAGACTCGGGCTCATCCGTTTCCCCGTCGCCTAGAAACGCCCAGACCTTCCCGCCGGTCGACTGCTTTAATCCGCGGTTCTCCAGATACTTGATAAACCGCGCATGATAGATCGCCTGAATCGGACCCAGCCCCATCGAAACGGTTGGATATTCCCAGAAATCCGGCATGAGCCAGGGATGGGGATACGAAGAAAGTCCGCCGCCTTCCTTCATTTCGCGGCGAAAGTTTCCCAGCTTTTCCGCGGAAAGTCGGCCTTCGAGAAAAGCTCGGGAATAGATTCCCGGTGCCGCATGTCCCTGGAAGTAAACAATATCGCGGTCACCGTCTTCGGTTTTTGCGCGCAGAAAGTGATTGAAGGCAACTTCATACAAAGTGGCCGCGGACGCAAAAGTCGAAATATGTCCGCCAATGCCGTCCTGCAGCTTGTTGGCGCGGATCACCATGGCCAGCGCATTCCAGCGCACCAGGCTCTTGATCCTCCGCTCCATCGCCTGGCTGCCCGGGAAAGGCGGCTGCTGGGTCGATGGAATGGTATTCACGTAGGGCGTGGTTGCGGTGAATGGAAGATTCACCCCCGCCGCCCGCCGCGCATGTAACGAAAGTTGCTGCAGCAAACGGCCGGCCCGCTCCGGGCCGCCCTTGGCTAATACGTAATCGAGAGAATCCAGCCACTCTCGGGTTTCGAGCACTTCCGATCCATTGCTGCCGTTGTTACTGCTCTGGACCTCTGCGGTGCGGGAATCTGCGGTATAGCTCTCTGCCACGTCTGATGTCTCCGGCTTCTTAGATGGGGAACCTTCAATGATAGTCAATATTCCGGATTTTTGCTTGGTGAGAGTTCCAATAAAGTGTCGCCAGCGTACCGGTTTCGGGACGAATGACCGGAATGTAAGGAAATGGCCGTCACGCGCCTGAAGTAGGCCTCCCCTTCTCGCGTGGGAAGGGAATCGAAATGTTTCCACGAATCATCAAAATAGATGTTCGATTCAGTCCGTTACGCTTAATAATAAAAGTTCTTTGTTCGATGCAGACGCACTTTGTTCCTTTGGCATCAAATGCCCGAATCCGGGAAGATCAAATTCTAGAGATAGTTAAGAAAATCTAAGGAGAATCCCCATGGCGAAGAAGACTCTATTTGGCAAGCCCCCCTCGAAAATCAACGCCCAACCCCGCATTCACCAACACGCTAGTGAAATCCAGCAGTACGGCACCGTGGTTCATGCTTTACCCCTCGATTTGGAGGAACCTGTCCGCCTGGAAATGACTGAGCATCTCAACCAGCTCCTGGCCGATACCATGACCCTCCGCGACCTCTATAAGAAATCGCATTGGCAGGTGGCCGGGCCGACCTTTTACCAACTTCATTTGCTCTTCGATAAGCACTTTGGCGAGCAGGCGGAACTGGTGGATACGATTGCCGAACGCATTCAACTGCTCGGCGGTTTGAGCATCGCGATGGCCCACGACGTCGCCGAAACCACCAAAATCGAGCGCCCGCCACGCGGCAGAGAAGAAGTCCCCGTACAAATCTCTCGTTTGCTGGACGCCCATCAAATCATTATCGGCCAATGCCGGGAACTGGCAAAACGCGCCGACAAACTGGGGGACGATGGAACCAACGATCTGGCAGTGAGCGATGTTCTGCGCACCAATGAATTGCAAGTCTGGTTCGTCAGTGAACATCTGGTAAGAATGCCGCTGGTGGAAGCGATTGAAAATGCAAGCTGAGGCGGGCAGAGTCCGAAAACCCTAGATTTCCTGTAATTGGAAATGGGCACGGTCTGGATCGTGCCCACTATTTTTCTTCGCTCATTAATTAACTTCTTATCTGGGGAGGGGTGTACCAGAAAAAGATTGCAAGCGGCTGGCACAATTGGGTATGAAATGCGCGTTTAGTTACAAATTTGTAACAGACAGCGCATCGAAGGTCGGTTCCTTAGCTTCACGCGTTTTACTATTCAGCGTTATCGTTCCTGGATTTCCGGAAAAATAGAACGGTATTGTACACTTCTGGTTCTTGTAAGTTGCTATTATTACAATTACTTGGGTCAGTAGTTTGGGGGGGGCTAAATGTACTTGGGCGGACAAAATCTCCGTGTGTTGCGCGAACAACTCGGTCTTACGATGCGAGATGTGGAAAGTGCGAGCGCTCGGATCGCTCAAAAGCATGGCAACGACGAGTTCGCCATTCCTCCGAGCCGGCTCTCTGATCTGGAAACCAAGGGTGTTGTCCCCAGTGTTTATCGCCTGTACTCACTCGCGGTCATCTATCGCCGGGATATTCGAGAGCTGTTGTCCTGGTTCGGTGTCGACTTAAACCTGATGGCGTCCGATCTGGATGTCTCTCTGCCCACCAAGTCCCATTTCACGGAAGCACTGGACAGCATTTCCGCGATACAAATGCCAGTACGTATCGATCCTAGTTTCGATCCCAAACGTACCGCGAACTTTGGCCGCATGGTTGAGCAATGGGGGTTGGTGCCCTTGGCGTATCTGGAGCAGTTTGCCAATTGCCAGTTCACCTATGGCTATATTGGGACCGAAGATTTGACCATGTACCCGATTCTTCCTCCCGGAAGCTTCGTGCAAATTGACGAAACCAAGAACAAAGTTCTGGATGGTGGCTGGAGATCGGAATATGAACGGCCCATTTATTTCGTGGAAACCCGCAGCGGTCATACCTGCTGCTGGTGCACCCTGACGCGGGAAGAGCTGATTCTGCAACCCCACCCGTTATCGCCGGTCGCGGCGCGGGCGCTGAAATATCCTCAGCAGGCGGAGGTCATCGGGCAAGTTGTAGGAGCAGCTATGAGGCTCGGCGAATGGCGTCCGGTTTTCGGCGAACCTTCATCAGGCCCGAAAGAGCGTACAGCACTGAATTAAGATGGCGTGTCGACCCGGCTCCCGGCGAGCTCGGTAAAAGATTCTCGCCCCGCTTATGCAGCCGGTCGAGATAAGGACCCGGCGGCAATCCGGCTAATTTGCTGGAGAGTTCAACGTCTTCCACCAGCTGCCGAATTGGCGTCGAGAGGACCTGGGAAACAAGGGCACGATGGGCCTGCGTCAACGCCTTGTTGGCCTGCGAGCCGCCATAGACCCGGCCCAACCCCCAATGCGCGTAGTCTTCCCTTCTGTTTCGTAATCCAGAGACATACTCCAGCTTGCGCAGGCAGCCGGTGATCGCCTGCAAGGTGGTCTCGCGCAAGTCTTCGAAAGCTGATTTCAGCGTCATTCTTGTTACGTTTTCAGGAACTTGAAATTACCAGCGTAAGCTGTGCGGCCAGCCTGCTAACAGCAGATTATCACGGTGTAGTCCCTATTCCAACCAAGGAGCTCACCCGTGAAAAAACCCTTATTGTGGTTCGCTGTAGTCCTATTTCTTGCTTCCGTTCCGGCATCCGTTCTGGCAGACGCCAACCCCAGTCCGGTTTGTACCCCGTCAGGATGTTCGAAGCCCGGCGTTCGCTAATTTATAGCGGGTAAGCCTGTGATATCACTGGCTATTGTAGAGTTGTGGGCTATCGCGATGGCATGAGGTATATTGCTGCGATAGCCCATGCCGCTTCTGGACTATCTTCGAAACTACTTGCAGATCGCGCCTCACGTTCTGCAGGCAATCCTACTGGTTCTATTGCTTCGTCGAGCGTTTTACAGGCAGTTTCCTCTCTTCGTTTCATACACCGGCTTTGAAGTTTTGCAATTTGTAGCTCTCATTGCCATGCGGTATTCGAGCTCGGTCTCGGGCAAAGAGTATTACTACGCCTTTGCGGTGGGCTCCATTGGAAGCTCAATTTTGCGCTTTGGCGTCATCTATGAGGTTCTTGCCCATTTGTTCCGCAACTATCCCACATTGGCTGGACTGGGCACGACTTTGTTCCGCTGGACCGCAATGCTGCTTCTACTTCTTGCGCTGGTCTTGGCTTGGCTGGGTCCAAGGGAAGGTACTGGACATCTCATGGTCATCCTTGACGTCCTAAATCGAAGCGTAAGTATCCTGCAATCCGGACTGCTTCTTTCCCTATTTCTGTTCTCCCGTTACTTTGCGTTATCATGGCGAAGCTATGTCGTTGGAATTGCGTTGGGTCTGGGAATCTACGCCAGCGTAGACCTTGCAATCGCTTCGATTCGTTCTCAAATTGAGCCCAGGGGAACTGGTATTCTCGACGGCGTAACGATGGGAACTTATCACCTTTGCGTATTGATCTGGCTGTTGTATCTTTTCGTACCAGGGCAAGACAAGAACTCCGCTTCACGCGGATTGCCCGAGCATGATCTGGAAACGTGGAACCAGGAACTCCAGAGGCTGATACACAAATGATCCTAACCGTCATTCTCGTCGTGATTGGATTGCTGGCCTTAGCCTGCTTACTTTTGCTGGCCAAGGGACGTGCCGGCTCGATCACCAACTCCGAGAATTTGACCGACCAGTTGCGCTCGGTGGATGTCGAGGCTTTTCGCAATCTGACCGATCCCGATGAGGAACAATACTTGCGCGCGAATCTTCCTGGAGCGGAGTTCCGAAAGGTCCAACGCGAACGGTTGCTTGCTGCCATTGAATACGTCTCTTGTGCAGCCCAGAATGCCGTCGTTCTGATGCGGCTTGGGGATGCGGCCCGCCACAGCCCCGATCCCGCCATGGCTGCTGCGGGTGAGAAGCTGGTAGACACGGCCATCCGCCTCCGGCTTTATGCCTTCCATGCCATGGCAAAACTCTATCTGGCATTGATTCTTCCCGGCCCCCGCGTTTCTCCCGTCCGTATTGCCGAGAGCTATGAACAAATGACCCGCCTGGTAGTACTGCTCGGTTGTTTCCAGCAGGCGCCTCAAGGCGTCGCGGCTGCGCTATAGGTCGGTTGTTGTCAGACTTTGGGCTTCCTGCCCCTCATGCAATTATTTCCCCCTGCTGCATCTTCCCATTGCATGCTCCAGCCGTAACCTCCCAAGAAATTGGGACGTCCTTGCTCCAGCCTCTTAACCTAGCTGATTCAATGAGTTGGCGCAGAAAAAACTCACCGGACGGGGCGAGAAACTTTTCGCCCGAACCAGGGTTCAACCATGATTACGGCAAAGGGACAGCTGGGACTAGGACCGTCCGTCATATGTAAAAGTTGAGTCTTGCCGTCGATGTTCTTGCATCATAGAAGCTATACTTTTTGCATAGGGAAGCATGCTTGGGATTGAGCTTGGGGCCAACTTTATGACTACTTTATGAATGGAGAAGTCCTTTGAAAAAGTTAACTTTACTCTTGGCTTTATGTGTGGTGTTCGTGACGGCGCGCACCGCAGGCGCACAGCAACTGGACGCAGCTCTTGGGTTCGGCACCATGACTGCGCCCTCAGGAGCGGTCTCCTTGGCAGGCGACAGTGTCGTATCGCAACGCGGCGGGCTATTTCCCAGCTTCAGTGCCGACGTACTCTTCCTGCACCATCACCAGATCGGAGTTCAGGGTGAGGTGGCCTGGAGAGCCAGTCAGAACTTGTACGCAGACACTCTTCCCTTCCGCCCCATTCTGTATGATTTCAACGCTCTTTGGGCGCCTCGATTCGGCAAAAAAGTGCAGGGCGAGTTGATGGCTGGATTCGGTGGGGAAACTCTCCGATTTTATGGGATACCTAACTGCACTTTCGTAGGCTGCACAGACTACGTGAGCAGCGAACATCTCACCGGTCACGTCGGCGCCGGCGTTCGTCTTTACGTCTGGCACAACGTTTTCCTCCGTCCCGAGGCCCATTACTACGCGATTCACAATAACAACGAATTCCCATCGAGCAACGCGAATCGCTTTGCTATTTCCATCGGTTATTCACTCAAGCCGGGCTTCTAGGTAATTTTCATTGGAAGTAAAAAGAGGAGCTGAAATCAGCTCCTCTTTGTACTTTTCTCGCTACTAGTTCTACTGCTGCACGGCTTGCTTCAAACTCGGCTTCACGATGCCCACCGCCGTCAGACTGGAACTGTCCCAGCCCCCGCCGAGTGCTTTCACCAAATAAACCGAGGTGACCAGGCGCTGGCCCTGGATCTGGGTGGCCAGACGTTCGTTGCTCAGGGCCTGTGTCTCCGCCGTGACCACATCCAAATAAGTGACCAGTCCGCCGGTGTAGCGCGTATTTGCCAGACTTAATGAACGCTCGGCGTCATCCACCGCCCTTTGCTGGGCTTGTGACGCCGACTGTAGCGCATTTAATCCAGAGAGTGCATCCTCCACCTGCTGAAACCCCACCAGCGCGGATTCGCGGTAATTCGCGACATTCTCATCATATGAGGCCCGGGCCTGATCCAGGCGCGCGTGCAAGCGGCCCCCGGCAAAAAGTGGTTCCAACGCGCTCAATCCGATCGACCATAACGCGCTGGGAGCATTGAACAGGGTGGTGATATTCCGGCTCTCCAGGCCTCCGCCGCCCACCAGCGGGATACTGGGATAGAACGCTGCCCGCGCCACTCCAATCTGCGAATTTGCCGCTGCCACTTCCCTCTCCGCAGTCGCGATATCGGGACGGCGTTGCAGCAACTCGGAAGGCAACTCCAGCGGAACCACGGGGGGCTGTGCATCCAGTGCGCGAATCGGCGCCTGGAATTGCGAAGCTGGCAAGCCCTGCAACACCGCTAGCGCATGCTCATACTGCGCCCGCTGTTGTTGCAGAAGATAAACCTGAGCGAGGGATGAATCCAAAACTGTTTGCTGCTGCGCCACATCGAGGCCCGAAACCGCGCCTCCGCTATGCCGCTTGTTCACCAGGTCCAAACCTTTTTGCTGGATGTCGATGGCCTTCTGCACCACCGAAATCTCGGCGTCCAGTTCCCGCAGTGAGAAATAATCGGCTGCCAGATCAGAGCTCACCAGCAAGCGGATGTTTTCCAGGTCTGCAGCCGTAGCCTGCAAGGTTTCATTGGCAGCTTCCACGCTGCGGCGCACCCGGCCGAAAAGATCGACTTCATAATTCAGGGTGAACGGAATCGAAAAGGTGTTTTCCGTGTCGGGCCGGAGCGGAACCGTCGAACCTAACGTCGGTCGATTGCCGGAAACGCGTTGCCGCGAAACCGACGGTCCTAAATCCAGTTCCGGATACAAGCCGGAAGCCGTAACCCGGGCCGACGCGCGCGCTTCCGCCAGGCGCGAAACCGCCGCCTTCAGGGTCTGGTTGTTGGCCATGGCCCGGTCTTCGTACTGATTCAACTCCGAATCGCCAAAGATCGTCCACCAGGAACCTTTGGGAATGGAATCCAATGGACTCCCCTCATGCCATGGGGCGGGGGTCTGCCAATTCGCAGGAATGGTCACATCGGGTTTCTTGTACTTCGCCGCTCCCGCATGCGCCGCCACACTCGCGAGCAGCAAGGCGAGAGCAAAATAGCGTGGTTTCATGAAGTCCCGCCATTCTGCTTCGGGACCTGCACCGGTTGGCCTTCTTCGAGCGAATCACTGGGATTGAGCACGACCATATCTGACTGTTCCACTCCGCCCAGAATTTCCACGGAAGTGCCGTAATCCCGTCCAATCACAACCGGTTTCAGATGAATCTTCCCATCACTGCCCACTACGGCGGCGCGCATGCCTTCCGCGCGGAACAACAACGCATTCACCGGCAGCGATAGGCTGCGAGTTTGTATATTCAGAGCGAAATGGACCTGTGCGAATGCGCCCGGCAGCAGAACTCCCTTGGGATTGGGGACATCGATTTCCGTATACAAAGTCCGGGTCGCGGGATCAATGGCATTGGCGGTGCGGACCACCTTGCCGGAAAAGTGCTGGCCGTTCAGTGCCGCCAATTCAATGTTTCCCTGCACCCCGCCATGGATCAGCGGCGCATAGATTTCCGGAACGTTCACAAACACCCGAATAGGATCGATTCTAGCGACGACAAACAACTCCTGGTTCGTGCCTCCATTACCTGCATTGATCAATGCCCCAATGTCGATGTTTCGCTTCGTGATGACTCCCGAAAAAGGTGCATAGACGTGTTTAAAAGACTCCAACTGCTGCAGCCGGTTCACATTCGCGTTGGACGACGCCAGATTCGCTTTTCCCTGAACGTAGCTGCTCGTTCTCTCATCAGTTTCCTGCTGCGCTACCGCATCCTGCTTCTGCAGATTTTCCCAACGCAAAGCGGAGGTCTTGGCGATTTCCTCCTGGGCCGCAGCCTGATCGCGGGCGGCGCCGGCTTGCATCAACTCCTGGTCAACCTCCGGCGTTTCAATGTCGGCCAGCAGCTGCCCTTTGGCCACGTGGGTGCCGATGTCCTGGTACCACTTGGCCACGTAGCCATTGGTGCGCGCGTAAATTGGGGATTCGGTGTAGGCCTGCAAAGTGGACGGCAGCACCAGGTCCTGTTGTGGCGCTTCCTGCTGAGCATGCACGACAATCACGCTGGGCACCGCCAGCGACTCGGTTTCCTTGGCCAGTGCCCGGCTTTCACTAAACCGGATCATCAGTCCAACTACTAAGCCAATGATCAAAAGAACTCCCAGCACGAGGAGCAGGAGGGATGCACCGCTCCTCCTTTTCGGTTCATGCCGCGGTTCTACTTCGTTCTGTTTCGTAACCACCGGTTGATCCATATCTGACTCCATCCCATCCATCGGCTCGCCACCACTACGCAGTTTTAGCTTCCAGCAGCTTCACGTTTGATCCGTCTGCCATGGAAAATACTAAACACCACCGGTACAAAGAACAGCGTCGCCACGGTGGCAAAAAGCAGTCCACCGATCACGGCGCGGCCCAGGGGGGCATTCTGTTCGCCACCTTCACCCCATCCAAAAGCCATCGGCAACATTCCGATAATCATCGCCAGCGCAGTCATGATGACCGGCCGCATCCGGGTGTGACCCGCTTCAATGGCGGCTTGGATCGGTGCCATGCCTTCATCCATTCGCTCGCGGGCAAATGAAATCATCAGAATGCTGTTCGCCGTAGCCACGCCCATGCACATCACAGCGCCGGTCAGAGCCGGAACACTCAAAGTGGTATGGGTTAAAAACAACATCCACAAAATTCCCGCCAGGGCGCCGGGCAACGCGGTGATGATGATGAATGGATCCAGCCAGGACTGAAAATTCACCACGATCAGCAGGTATACCAGCACGATTGACATCACCAGGCCAATCAACAGTCCTTCGAACGACGATCGCATCGTCTCTACCTGACCGCGAACAATCATCTTTGTGCCATCGTTCAATTTGTTCAATTTATCGCGGAAAGGCACCAGCTTCTTTTCAGTGTCGTCCGCTACGCCACCAAGATCGCGGCCGTCGACGCTCGCGTACACGTCCACCGTCGGCGCCACGTTATAGTGAGTAATGACCGCGGGCGCAGTCGTGGGAGTTGCCGTGGCCAGGTTCGCCAGCACCTGCGGCGTGGTCGCCGTAGGGCCGTTAATCGGCGTGTTCATTAGAGATTGCAATGTTTGCAGCTTGTACTGCGGAGTCATCACCGCCACGCTGTAGCTCACGCCATTCTTCGGATTCAGCCAGAATGTGGGGGACGTTTGGAAACTGCCGCTCAACGAGACCAGCAAGTTACTGGCAACATCGCGCTGGGTAAGTCCGACATTCTGGGCGCGGGTCCTGTCCACGTTCAAGAAGAGGGCCGGATTATTCATCTGCTGCTGCACATGCACATCCACCGCGCCGGGAACGTGGCGTAACGAGTTGGCGATCTCCTGCCCCATCGCATAATTTTGCTCATAGTGCGCGCCGACCAACTGCACATCAATCGGGGAAGGCAATCCGAAATTCAGGATTTGACTTACGATGTCAGCCGGTTGAAAGAAAAATTCCACGCCGGGAAATTGCCGGGGCAAAGTTTCTCTTAATTTGTGCACATAACTTTCAGTGGGACGATGCTTTTCGTTCAAGCTAACGAGAATCTCTGCATCCGCCGTGCCAATCGTGCCGGAATTGCTGTACGAAGTGTTGATGCCGCTGTATGGCAACCCAATATTGTCCAGTACGATGCCCAGCTCTTTTTGCGGAATCGTCTGGCGAATCTGCTGCTCTACCTGGTCCACCAGCCGGGCGGTCTCTTCAATGCGGAGGCCCGGACGCGCTCGCACATGTAACCTCATTTGCCCGGCATCCACGTTAGGGAAGAAATCGCGGCCCAGGAAAAAAATCAGGCCGCCGGAAAGAATGCAGAAGCCCAGGAATGCAATGACAAAAATGCGCCGATGCACCATCGCGCCCTCCAGTGCATCCCTATAAGACTCCCGCATCTTTTCAAATCTGGTCTCAAAACCGTACTGGAAACGTCCAAGAAAAGTGACCGGCGCTTTGTGCGTATCGTGTTCGTGCCCACGCAACAGATACATCACCAGCGTGGGGATAATCGTTCTAGATAGCAGATAGGACGCCAGCATGGCGAAAACAACTGCCTCCGCAAGGGGAACAAACAGATAGCGCGCCACCCCAGTCAGAAAGAACATCGGCACGAACACAATGCAGATAGCCAGCGTCGAAACAAACGCCGGCACGGCGATCTGCTGCGCGCCATCCAAAATCGCTGTTTTGAGCTCCTTTTGCATGCCCAAATTTCGCTCAATGTTTTCAATTTCGACGGTCGCATCATCCACCAAATTCCGACCGCCAATGCGAGTCCACCCAGGGTCATGATGTTGAAAGTTTCGCCCAGCGCACTCAGCGTGATGACAGAAACCAGAATCGAAAGCGGGATTGAAATGGCAATGATCAGCGTGCTGCGCCAGTTCCCCAGAAACAAAAGAATCATGGCCGCCGTGAGACACGCGGCTGTAAGTGCTTCTTTGACCACTCCCTCAATCGAAGCCCGCACAAACAGGGACTGGTCAAACAGCAACTTCATATCGAGCTCTTTGGGCAGCCCTTTCTGAAGATCAGGCAACATCTCTTTGATATTCTTAACAATCTCCAAAGTAGACGAGCCGCCATTCTTCAAAACGCTAAGCAGCGTTCCTCGTTCCCCGCTCTGGCGAACAATGTTTGTTTGCGGTGGGAATCCGTCGCGCACGTGGGCGACATCGTGAATGTAAATGGTTGCGCCATTCTGCGTCTTGATGGGCAGATCGTTCAGCTCCGCGACCGTCTGCGGACTGGAATTCATCTCGACCTGCGATTCGAGCTCTCCAAACTTGACCGTACCTGCCGGCAGAATCAGGTTCTGCGCACTGATCGCGTTCACCACATCCAGAGGCGTGAGATTCTTGGCTTGCATGGCCGGCGTATCAATATCCACCTGGATCTGTCTCTGCTTGCCACCGTACGGGTATGGAATGGCCGCCCCCGGCACGGTAATAAGTTGAGTGCGAATGAAGTTCGTGCCGAGATCAAATAGTTGCTGTTCCGGCAGGGTCTTGCTGCTCAATCCAATCTGCACGATTGGCACGCTGGAAGCCGTGTATTGAATGACCAGAGGCGGCGTTGTGCCCGGTGGCAACTGCTTAAGCTGGGTCTGCGAAATCGCCGTGACCTGCGCCAGCGCGGTTTGAATGTTGGCGTGCGGCCGGAAAAATACTTTGACGACTGCTATGCCGTTCAGCGACTGCGATTCAATATGATCGATGTCATTCACCAGCGTGGTCAGCGCACGCTCGGTAGTGGTGGTGATGCGGTTCGCCATGTCATCCGGGGCCAGGCCGGCGTATTGCCAGACAATGCTGATTACCGGAATATCGATATCGGGGAAAATATCGGTGGGCGTGCGCAGGATGACGATGGGGCTGAGGATCAGAATGAGCAGTGCCATCACCACAAACGTGTATGGCCTGCGTAGCGCTAAGGCAACAATCCACATGATCTATTCCATGACTCCGGATAAATAGACAACTGGAACCCAAGGGGGCTTTGGGTTCGACCCAACACTAACCATAGATGAAATACGAGCCGTATCGGATTTAAATTATGTTACAGTCTAACACCGATGCCCAAGAATGCTCCAGCCACTGTTTCAGCTTCCCGCGCGCCGGGGCGTCCTCGCAGTGAAGAAGCCCGTAAAGCCATTTTACAAACCACTTTGGACTTACTGGAGCAATCTGGATTCAGCGATCTCTCCATCGAGTCTATTGCTGCTCACGCCGGCGTGGGCAAGGCCACCGTCTACCGCTGGTGGCCGAACAAGGCAGCTCTAGTCATAGATGCTTTTGTTTCGGTCGTGGAAGCAGAACTTCGCTACCCCTCGACCGGCCCAGCAGAAAAGGCTTTTCGTGAGCAAATGGAAAGATGGGTTCCCATCTTTAACAGCCCCCTGGGGAAAGTGATCGCTGCGGTCATCGGCGCCGGACAATCAGATCCGGAAATCATCGAAGCTTTTCGCGCTCACTGGGTGGAACCCCGGCGACGTGAAGCCCGCGTTCTGATCGCGCAAGGCGTAAAAGCCGGCGAAATTCGCGCCGACGTTGACGCCAACACCATCCTCGATCTTCTCTACGGCCCTCTTTACCTGCGCCTGATGGTCCACAACGGTCCGCTCAGTTTGGAGCTGGTAAATAAAATCTTCGCAGTGGTGTTGCCGGGACTAAAGCCGCAATAGCATCAACCCGACCTCAGTCGATGCAATAATCGTGGTCATGGGGGCGGAGAAAATGGCGTTGGTTCGTAAAGCTTCAAGGCCCTTGGATGGAGAGGGAGTTGTGACTATGGATTCTCAGTTTTGGATAACGGCCTGGCATGAGGGAAGAACAAATTTCCACCAGGCGGATTTCCATGACAAGCTTTTGGAGTACTTTCCCCAATTAAATCCTATAAAGGGGCAAAGGGTACTCGTTCCCTTATGTGGAAAATCAAAAGACCTGCTTTGGCTTCATGGATTGAACGTCCACGGAATAGAATTGCATAGTCAAGCGGTGGAATCTTTTTTTGCGGAAAATGAACTCTCGCCCGTTACAAAGACCCAGGATCAAGGTTTCGCCAACTGCACCCATGAAAATATCGTCATCAGCTGTGGGGACTTCTTTAAGCTCCACGAAAATGATGCCTACGATTTCATTTACGATCGGGCTGCACTCGTAGCTCTACCTTCTCAGCTGAGAAAAAATTACGCTCAAGTAATCAAGCAATCGCTCAGAACAGGGGGCAAATACCTTCTTATCGTGTATGAATACGACCAGTCAAAACTGGATGGGCCACCCTTCAGCGTGGATGCCAATGAGATCCATGAGCTTTATGAAGCTCAATTTCTATTAAACTGATGGAAAGCAAACAGCCGACTAAAGAAGGGCCCCGGCTGGCATCCTTGGACTACCTTAAACAGAACGTCTACATTCTTGAAAAGATACGTTAAAAGTCTCTCAACCCAGGCGAGACGCGGGGCACCCGGCCGCAACATCTAAAACCCCAAGACCCGAGACCTGACATCAATCTCCTCCTCATCTACAATGGCAGAGAGCGAAGATCACGAATTCATATCAGGAGAGACATCAATGGAACGCAAGGCTAGTGCAGTTTGGAAGGGCGGACTCAAAGACGGCAAAGGCGCGGTTTCCTCCGCCAGTGGAGTTTTGTCGAGTACTCCCTACTCGTTCGCCACACGATTTGAAGGCACTCCCGGCACCAATCCCGAAGAACTGATTGCCGCTGCCCATGCCGGATGCTTTTCCATGGCGCTTTCCGGACAACTCGGCGCAGCCAATCTCACCGCCTCCAGCATTGAGACCACAGCCACGGTCACTCTGGAAAAGCTCGACTCCGGCTTCGCCATCACGAAAGTTCATCTTGACGTGGTGGGACACGTCCCCGGCGCCGACGCTGCCGCATTCGAAAAGGCCGCACAAAATGCCAAGAGCGGATGCCCGGTTTCCAAACTGCTCAAAGCCGACATCACCATGACGGCGAAGCTGGAAGGCTGAGATCTGATTTTAGATTGCAGATTTTAGATTGCAGATTCACAGCCTCTGATTGTTTGGGTCTTAAATCTGCAATCTTCAATCTCAAATCTACAATCTGAAACAAGTTTGACAGCCAGCCGCACCCCTGTAGAATATTGCTTGTAGTTCTCACCTGATCGGTCACCCGCAGGGATTGACCAAACTAGATTGCCATCGTGGCGGAATTGGCAGACGCGCGTGGTTCAGGTCCACGTACTCGCAAGGGTGTGGGGGTTCGAGTCCCTTCGATGGCACCAAGCTTCTTCTGTCCGTATATCGGACAGGCCTGTACTCACATACTGAATTAAACCTGTCATCCCGAAGATCCGGCGCACTTCAGTCGGACGAGGGATCTTGCGCACGCCATATCCCCAGGCCAATCCGCTCTTTTTGCTACAATCTACCCATCATGGCATCGCATTCGCCATTCACCGACGTGCCCACGGCCATTGAGGAAATCCGCGCCGGACGCATGATTGTCGTCGTCGACGACGAAGACCGGGAGAACGAAGGCGACCTCACCCTTGCCGCCGAAAAAGTCACTCCCGAAGCCATCAATTTCATGGCCAAGTTCGGACGCGGCCTGGTCTGCCTGACTCTGACCGAAGAGCGCCTCGATCATCTGCGCATCGGCCCCATGAGCGCCGAAAATACTTCGAACTACGGCACCGCCTTTTGCGAAGCTATCGACGCCCGCGACGGCGTCACCACGGGAATTTCGACCTACGATCGCGCCCGCACCATTCAGGTTGCCATCGATCCCGCCACACGGCCGTCCGATCTGGCACGGCCCGGCCATGTATTCCCTCTGCGCGCTCGCAAGGGCGGAGTCCTGGTTCGCGCCGGCCAGACTGAGGCTTCCGTTGATCTCGCCCGCATGGCCGGGTTAGTTCCGGCAGGCATTATCTGCGAAATCATGAAGGACGACGGCACAATGGCCCGTGTCCCTGACCTTATCGAATTCTGCCAAACCCACGGCATGAAAATGCTGACCGTGGCCGACCTGATCCGCTACCGCATGCAGAACGAACGCTATGTGCATCGCGTTGGTGAGACCTTGATCAACACGAAACACGGAGAGTTCCGGCTGATCGCTTACGAAAGCGAAGTGGATGGTGGCGATTCCCACATCGCCTTGGTGCGCGGGAACATCGAAAATAGCGGCGAGCCGGTGCTCGTCCGCATGCACTCGCACTGTGTGCTAGGTGACGTATTCGGATCCACTGGCTGCGACTGCCATGCCACGATCGAAGGTTCCATGGAAGCCATCGCGCGCGAAGGCCGCGGGGCGCTCATTTATCTTCATCAAACCTCAAAGGGATTTACCGTGGAACGAGTTGGCGATCGGACGGCACTCACTTTTCATCGCGATCGCAGCCTGCCGGCACTCCCCGAGAGCGAACGCAAGGCCCAGCGCGAAATCGGTATTGGCGCGCAAATCCTCTCTGACTTGAATCTGCGTCGCATCCGCCTTCTGACCAATCACCCGCGAAGAGTCGTCGCTCTCGAAGGCTTTGGCATCGAAATCGTGGAACAGGTTCCCATCCCGCAAGTGAAGTTGGAAATCAGAAGCCGCTGATCTGCGGCGTCGGTTCCACCTTTCCCGTGGAGAGAAAGACTCTTCAAGAGCCAGCAGCTTGGTTGCGCCCGACATTTTCGTGGAAGAGCGGCCCTTCCAGGGCCGCGTTGCGAAGAAACGACGAATTACGCGGCGCTGAAAAGCCGCCACAGAACTTCATGCTGACGTCTCCATAATTTCGAACACTTCCCCACAAATAAAAAGTCCCCGCTTTGAGCGGGGACTGTGTACGAGACGAATTGGCTTAAGAACAAACCTCGGAAGCGAAAACTCAGGTCAGACGGCTACGCCATTTTTCTTTTTGCGACGTAGCAGACCGGCCACGCCCACCAAGCCAGTACCGAACAAGCCCAGCGTACTAGGCTCTGGAACAGCACTCGTCAGCGAGGTGGTGCCGCTCACTCTTCCTCCGGCTATTCTTAATTCGACCACTTGGCCAGTCAACGTGATGCCGTTATAGGTTCCTGTAACCGCTCCGACCAGCATGAAAGAGCTGGGAGAAGTTCGGGTACGCGGTGAAGTAGTGACGGTAACGTCTCCGCTAAAGCTGCCCTGGAAAATAATTCCCTTAGGCACGCCATTCTCGCCATCACCCTTGATGGTAAAAGTTCCACCCCCGGCAAATATGGTGGTCGTCGCGCCCGTGGCTGAATTGAAATTCGAGCTCAACTCCGCGCCGGTAGAAAAATTCAGTGTGCCCAGAGTTGGAATGCGGCCAGAAGGGAAAATCGAACCTCCGCCATTCAAGCCATCGATCTCTGTTAGTTTGGACTTACTGAGAGTTACACCACTGCTGCTCATTGTGAGCGAGCCGCCAAGATTTTGGAAAATGAGGTTGCTGTCCGCGAATGCTGCCATGGGCAAGGCCAGCATCATCAAAGCCATCAAAACGATTCGTCTCATAAGGGGTCCCTCTCAATTCAGGTCGAATATTTTAACTTTTGGACTCGCTAAATACTGGCGGGCCAAGGGAAGGCGATCCACTGAAGTTCGCACAACTCCACACAGGATTATGCACTTCTATTACCAAAGTAACAAGCATTATTTGTGTTGAATCTAAATAGGTTATGCGTAAATTTTGCTCACCCAAGGCCAAATATGTGCAAAAGCGTGCAGCTTTCGTACAAATACACTGCACATCCGCCGGTGACCCACTTGCTGACCGAGCCGATTGATAGCTTCCCGTATAATCCTCGAATTCGCCCATGCCCGCCAGCCTCGACCAAATCGTCGCCGCTACCCGCAGAAAAGTCGCTGCAACCCGGCACACTGCTGATTTACAGGATCTCGAGCGCCGGGCCCAGGCTCATACTCCTCGCGGCTTCCGGCAGGTATTGGATACCAAAAGCCAGAATGGCGTTGCCATCATTGCGGAACTTAAGAAGGCTTCGCCCTCCCGAGGATTGATTCGCGCCAATTTCGAGGTAAAAAGCCTTGCCCGGGAACTGGAAAAGGCAGGCGCGACCGCGCTCTCGGTTCTGACCGACGAAGAATTCTTCCAGGGCTCGCTGGAAAATCTGCGCCGCGCAAGTTCTTGCACACATCTCCCCTGCCTGCGCAAAGACTTTATGGTGGACGAATTCCAGATACTTGAAGCACGAGCTAATTCCGCCGACGCCATCCTGCTGATCGTCGCCGCCTTGTCTCAAGCCGAACTAACTTCCCTGGCACGCGCTGCCCGGGATCATGGTCTCGATGTTCTGTGCGAAGCTCATGACGAAGACGAGCTCCGCCGCGCCATCGACGCCGGCTGCGATCTCATTGGCGTGAACAGCCGCGATCTCCGCACCTTCAAAGTAGACTTGGACACCGCCTTTCGTTTGGGCGAGATGATTCCAAAAAACGTCGTGCGAGTCGCCGAGAGCGGCATCCATAGCGGAGCAGACATCGCTCGCCTGAGCGCCGCCGGGTACCAGGCTTTCTTGATCGGCGAGTCCTTGATGAAAGCCGAATCGCCCGGCGAAGCCTTGCGAACCTTGCTGGCGGAGGCAAACGTACCGACTTCCAGCTTGTAGCTTCTGATTTCGATTTTCCCAACGACCAAGGGCGAGCGACCAACGACGGTTCTTTATGACCTGGATTAAAATCTGCGGCACCACGAATCTCGAAGACGCTCTGGCGGCTGTCGATGCCGGCGCTGACGCGCTCGGGTTCGTTTTTTATGAGAAAAGTTCGCGGAATGTTGATCCCGAAACCGTGCGTCAGATCGTGGCCCATCTCCCGGATACCGTCGAGAAAGTCGGCGTATTCGTGAGCGAGACCCTGGCACTGTGCGCAGCGGTAGCCCAGAGTTGTGGCCTTACCGCCGTGCAGTTACATGCCCCGGCCAATGGCAGGCTCTCGGTAAGCTCGAAACCAGCCTGCAAGCTCTTCCTGGCGGTCCCGGCGTCTCTTTTGCTCGATGAGCAGCGGCGATCCGACGTTCTCCCCAGGCAACGCGAATATGTGGACGCCGTATTCGTGGATTCTGGCAACGCTCAGCAGCCGGGAGGGACCGGAACTCAATTCGACTGGCACAGAAACGCAGACGCGATCGCCGGCCTGAGCACGATGTTCAAGGTGGTCGTCGCCGGCGGCCTCACTCCCAGCAACGTGACCGAAGCAATCCGTATACTAAGACCCTGGGGCGTGGACGTAGTTTCCGGCGTCGAAGCATCCCCTGGCAAGAAAGATCCCGAAAAAATTCGGGCATTTATCAATGCAGTCCGGCAATCTGAGAAAATCGCTTAAGACCATGGCAACCGCAACCATCACGAAGAAGAAACCAGTGTCGGCCAAGCCTGTGGCCGGGCGCTTCGGCGTGTACGGCGGCCGCTATGTCCCCGAAACGCTCATGGCCGCGCTCGAAGAATTAGAAAAGGCCTACGAGAAAGCCAGGCGGGACAAGAAATTCCAGCGGCGACTCAATGAATTACTCCACACTTACGCCGGTCGTCCCACGCCATTGTTCTTCGCCCGCAGCCTGACCAAGAAACTGGGTGGCGCAAGAATTTATCTCAAGCGCGAAGACCTGCTCCACACTGGCGCCCACAAAATTAACAACTGCCTGGGACAAGCGCTGCTCGCCGAACGCATGGGCAAGCGCCGCATCATCGCGGAAACTGGCGCGGGACAGCACGGCGTCGCAACAGCTACGGTCTGCGCCCTGCTCGGATTCGAGTGCGTCGTCTACATGGGCACCGAAGACATGCGCCGCCAGGAATTGAACGTCTTCCGCATGCGTTTGCTCGGAGCGGAAGTGCGCGGCGTCAATTCCGGTTCTTGCACCTTGAAAGACGCCATCAACGAAGCCATGCGCGACTGGGTAACGAACGTTCGCACTACGCATTATCTTCTCGGAAGCGTGCTCGGCGCGCATCCGTATCCAACTATGGTGCGCGACTTCCACAAAGTGATCGGAATCGAGGCCCGCGCCCAGATTCTCAAAGCCGAAGGCAAGCTGCCCACGGCAATCATCGCCTGCGTAGGCGGCGGATCGAATGCCATCGGAATCTTTCATCAATTTCTCAAAGATAAAAAAGTAAAGCTGATTGGCGTCGAAGCCGGTGGCCGCAGCGAAAAATTAGGCGAACACGCCGCGCGCTTTCGTGGCGGATCACCGGGCGTACTGCAGGGAACGTATTCATACGTGCTGCAAGATGCAGCCGGACAAATCGCCCTCACTCATTCCGTTTCCGCAGGACTCGATTATCCTTCCATCGGCCCAGAGCACGCCTGGATGAAGGACACCGGCCGCGCCGAATACGTCCCTGCGTCCGATGCCGAAGCACTCGAAGCCTGCACACTGCTCGCGCGCACCGAAGGAATTATTCCCGCACTCGAATCCGCGCATGCCGTGGCGGAAGTGATCAAGCGCGCCCCGAAAATGAAGAAGTCAGAAATCGTGATCGTGAACATTTCCGGGCGCGGTGATAAAGATATCGGAATCCTGAGAGAAAACTTGAAGATCGATTGAAGACTTGAGATTGCAGATTTCAGATTGAAGATCTTGCAGGAGATTTTCGATCCGAAGACCGCAATCAATATCGACCAGTTCAATCTAAAATCTGAAATCAACACTCTAAAATCGCTCTTATGCCTCTGGCCTTCACAAACAAACCATCCCTCGTCGCCTACGTAACCTGCGGCGACCCCGATCTCGCGACCACGCGTGAAGTCGATTCTGGCCGCGATCAAAGCAGGTGCCGACATCATTGAACTCGGCGTTCCCTTCAGCGAGCCGGTCGCCGACGGCCCGGTAATCCAGCGTGCCAGCGAGCGAGCCCTCAAGAACGGAACGACACTCGCCCAGGTCTTGCAACTGGCGGCTGAGATTCGCGTCCACGCACAATCCACCGGACTGATTATTTTTTCCTACTTGAATCCCATTCTGCGCATGGGACTGGAAAAATTCTGCAAGGTGGCGCGCCATGCAGGTATTGATGGAGCACTGGTCACTGACTTGCCTGTCGAAGAGTCCGGAGAATACCTGCGCCTGATGCGGCAAAATAATCTCGCCACCGTCTTTCTCGCCGCTCCCACCAGCCCGGACGAACGCCTCAAGCAAATCGCCCAGCATTCCACCGGCTTCGTTTACGCAGTTTCCCGCACCGGCGTCACCGGAGCGCGCCAGCAGCCGCCGGAAGAAGCCGAAAAACTGGTCCGTCGCCTGCGCAAATTCACCAAGCTGCCCATCGCTGTGGGCTTCGGCATCTCGACTCCGGAGCAGTTCGCCGCGGTCGGAAAATTCGCCGACGGCGCCGTGATCGGAAGCAAAATCGTCGAGACCATCGAGCGGAATCCCGGCAAGGAAGCGGAGTCTGTGGCACAATTTATAGGGTCGTTGGTCGTTGGCCGTTAGTCGTTGGCCAAACCGCTTAGTACATTCAGCTTGCAGCGAGGCAAGAAGCCAACGACCAAGGACGAACGACCAACGACTGATCTCTATGGACATTTCCGACTGGCGCAAGAAAATCGACGAACTGGACCGCCAACTGGTGAATTTGATCAGCCAGCGGGCGCAGGCCGCCCATGAGATCGGGAAATTGAAACGCAACGCCGGGATGCCGATTTACGAGCCCGACCGTGAGCGAACAGTTTTTGATAACGCGACAAAGATCAATCCCGGGCCGCTGCCGGACCGTGATCTGCTCAGGATTTACGAACGCATCATGGATGTGATGCGCCAAATCCAGCGCGAAGAAATCGCGCCCCAGGCGGCGGAAGATGGTTCCGGCGGCACCGAAGTAGATTCAAAAGTAAATGACTAAGAAACGCAGTCAGCCATCAGCACTCAGCCGTAAGCTGGGGGGCAAGCTGAGAGCTGACAGCTGAGAGCTGATAGCGACTTATGATTGTTGCCATGCAAGACACGGCGAGTGATGAGCAGATCCAGGACGTGGTGGAACACCTCGTCCGCATGGGATTTGCCGTTCATCGCACTACTGGCGAGCGCCAGACCATCCTCGCGGCAGTTGGCGCGCGCATCGATTTCGATACTCGCAATCTCGAGGTCCTTTCCGGCGTCGAAAAAGTCCACCGCATCAGCGCCCCCTACAAGCTTGCGGGACGCAGCTTCCGTCCCGAAGGCACCATCATTGAGTTTCCCAATGGCTTGAAAGTTGGCGGCAAGGAAGTCATCATCATGGCGGGGCCGTGCTCGGTGGAATCGCGCGAACAGCTTTTCACCGTCGCCGAATTGATCGCCAAAGCCGGCGCCCGCGCACTCCGTGGCGGCGCTTTCAAACCTCGCAGCTCGCCGTATTCTTTTCAGGGCATGGGCCTCGAAGGGCTCAAGCTTCTGCGCGAGGCGGGCGACAAGTTCAAATTATTGGTCATCAGCGAAGTCATGGAGATTTCGCAGATCGACGTGATGCTTCCCTACATCGACATTTTTCAGGTAGGTGCGCGCAACATGCAAAACTTCAATCTCCTGCGCGAACTGGGCAAGGTCAAGAAGCCTGTCCTGCTCAAGCGCGGCATCGCCGCCACCATCGAAGAGCTTCTGCTCTCCGCCGAATACATTATGTCGGGCGGAAATTACGAAGTCATTCTGTGCGAGCGCGGCATCCGCACCTTTGAAACTTACACGCGCAACACGCTCGACGTCTCGGCCATCCCGGTGGTCCACAAGCTTTCGCATCTGCCCATGGCGTCCGATCCTTCGCACGGCACTGGATTGCGTGACCAGGTTCCACCCATGGCGCGCGCTTCGGTCGCGGCGGGCGCGGACGTGCTGCTGATGGAAGTGCATCACGATCCCGACAAAGCTTTTTCGGATGGCGCGCAATCCCTCTATCCAGCACAATTTGCCAAATTGATGGACGAGTTGCGCATGATCGCACCAGCCGTAGGACGCACCATCGCCTAAATCTTTTCACCACGGAGACACGGAGCCATGGAGAAAACCCTTAGCCTGCATTTGATTTTATGAATATTTAGTTTTTCTCCGTGCCTCCGTGTCTCCGTGGTAAAAATTCCCCTGCATGTCCATTCGCCAAATCACTATCGTCGGTACCGGCCTGATCGGCGGCTCGCTCGGATTGGCCTTGAAGAAGCACCACTTCACCGGACGGATCATCGGCTGCGACCGCGCCCCGGTGCTGGAACGCGCACGTGCCAAGGGCGCAATCGATGAAGGCCACGTCCATCCCGCGGACGCCGCGCGCGGCAGCCAGGTCATCGTGCTGGCCACGCCGGTCGGCGGCATTATTGAACTGATCGAGCGTCTGGGTGCAGCCACGTCACCGAAAACTCTACTCACCGATGTGGGCAGCACCAAGGGCGAAGTGCTGGCACAAGCAAAAAAAGTCTTCGGCAAGAATGTCAGCCGCCGCTTTCTCGCCGGACATCCCATGGCCGGCAAAGAACAAGCAGGCGTCGATTTCGCCGATCCTGATTTATTTCAGGGTGCGGCATGGTTTTTCACTCCGATCGCCGGACAGAATATTCATGAAGGACTGAGCGGAGAATTTCTCGAGTGGGTAGAAAAGCTCGGCGCCCGCATTGCCAGCCTCGACGCCGACGCCCACGATCAGCTCTGCGCCTGGATCAGCCATTTGCCCCAGCTCATTTCCACCGCGCTAGCCGCATCTTTGGTAGATGAATACGGCGAAGACGCTCCTCTGCTTGACGCCGGCGGCCGCGCATTGCGTGAGATGACCCGGATTTCCGCCAGTCCCTACTCGATGTGGCGTGACATCGCGCTTACCAACAAAAAGAGCATCCAGAAAGCTTTGCACAAGCTGGAGCAGCGCCTGGCCCACATCCGCGAAAACTTGGACACACGCGAGCTGGCCCTGGAGTTCGAACGCGCGCACCATCTGAGAAAAATCACCCAGCAAAGTCTCTCACCACGGAGACACGGAGACACCGAGAAAAAGAAGCATTAAAGACAAATTTCAGATTTTGGATTGTAGATTTCAGATTTAGGTTTTCTCTGTGCCTCCGTGTCTCCGTGGTGAAATTGTTCTAGAATTCTAGTCGCATGAATAAAGTCATCGCCAACGCCGATGAAGCCGTCAAGGATGTCTTCGACGGCGCCACCATCATGGTGGGTGGCTTCGGCCTCTGTGGCATGCCGGAAAACCTTATCCGCGCCCTCGCCCGCAAAGGGGTCAAGAATCTTCACACCATCAGCAACAATGTCGGCGTCGATGGACTCGGCATGGGCCTCCTGCTTGCTGCCGGGCAGATTCGCTCACATATCGGAACCTACGTCGGCGAAAACAAACTGCTCGAGCAGATGGTCTTGCAAGGCACCATCAAACTCGATCTCATCCCGCAAGGAACATTTTCCGAACGCATTCGCGCCGGCGGTGCAGGCATTCCCGCGTTTTACACTCCCGCTGGATTTGGCACTTTGGTGGCCGAGGGCAAGGAAACTCGCGAATTCGACGGACGCCCCTACATCATGGAACATGCGCTGAAAGCCGACTTCGCCTTCGTGAAAGCCTGGAAAGGCGATAAGTGGGGAAATCTGGTTTACCGCAAAACGGCGCGGAATTTTAATCCCATGATGGCCACCGCCGCGAAAATCACGATTGCGGAAGTCGAACATCTGGTCGAAGTCGGCGCGATCGATCCCGAGCTGGTCCATACGCCTAGCGTCTATGTAAAACGAATTTTCCAGGGAGAGCAGTTCGAAAAAGTAATCGAAAGACGAACCGTGCGTAAAGCGGCACAGACTACGTAGGGACAGAGGCCTCGGCTGTCCGCCGGACGAGAAGTCCGGCAGTTTTACAAACTATGTCCATTCCTTCTAAACCCGTCAAAGACACTGACAAACGCGACCGCATCGTCCGCCGCATTGCCCAGGAACTGCGCGACGGTTTCTACGTGAACCTCGGCATCGGCATGCCTACGCTCGTCGCCAACCACGTTCCCGCTGGCATGGACGTGATTCTCCAATCTGAAAATGGAATGCTCGGCATCGGCCCCTACCCAATCGAAGGCGAGGAAGACTGCGACCTCATCAATGCCGGCAAAGAGACAGTCAGCGAGATGGCAGGCACGGCTTATTTTTCCAGTGCCGATTCTTTCGCCATGATCCGCGGCGGCCACATCGATCTCAGCGTGCTCGGCGCCATGGAAGTGGACGAGCAAGGCGACCTCGCCAACTGGATGATCCCCGGCAAAATGGTCAAAGGCATGGGCGGCGCAATGGATTTGGTTGCCAGTGCACGCCGCGTGATCGTCGCCATGGAGCACACCAACAAAGACGGTCACCCGAAAATTTTGAAGAAATGCACGCTGCCGTTGACCGGAGTGAAGGTCGTGCACATGATCGTCACCGAGATGGCGGTTATTCAAGTCACGCCGCAGGGCCTGGTGCTTGAAGAAATCGCTCCAGGTCTAAAACCAGAAGACGTGCAGAAAGTAACTCAACCAAAACTAATCGTAAGCCCAACTCTAAAACCCATGTCATCCTGAGCGAAGTGGATGTTTCGCGAAGCGAAGCATCCACGCAGTCGAAGGACTCCTATAATCTAAACGGCTCTCACTTCACCCGCGCCGCCTCAAACTCATCACCCTTCTGCCATCCCACCAGACCGGGCTGCATCGCCGCCTGCCATCCCAACGCAAATCCAAAGCGCGCCATCACCGCATCCGCAGTGAAGTCCATGCTGGCGTGATATTCATCGCTCGGCTGGTGATAGTGCTTGGTGGTGTACTCTTCCGCCTGTTCCAGGCCCCACGCTTCGTCGTGGCCTTTATATTTCATGCCGGAATTCACCGAGAACGAGGGGATCCCCACCCGCGCCAGGCTGAAGTGATCGGAGCGATAATAGTGTCCGGCCTCAGGCTGGGAATCAGGACGAATGGCCAGCCGAAATTCCTTCGCCATGGCTTCCACCGTGGGATAAAACGTAGTCCGCTCCGCTCCGGAAACTTCCACTTCCTGCGGCGAGCCGATCGGCGGAATGTCGTCAAAGTTGAGGTCCAATGCGATCTTGCCGGCCGCTATCGGCGGATGCTTGCCCAAATATTCCGATCCCAGCAATCCCTGCTCTTCCGCCGTGACTGAAGCGAACAGAATCGACCGCCGCGGTTTCTCCGTAGCCTGACTGAACACCCGCGCCAGTTCCAGAACAATGCCGCAGCCGGTCGCATTGTCTTCCGCGCCGTTGTAAATGTTGTCGCCCGGCATATCCGGACGAATTCCCAAATGATCGTAATGTGCGGTGTACATCACAGCTTCATCTTTCAGCTTTGCATCTGACCCCGGCAACACTGCCAGAACATTGTTCGATTCAAAGGGACGAATCTTACTCACCATGTGTGCGTTCAACTTCACCGGCAACGCCACCGGATGAAAATCGCGCGAACTGGCATCGTTCATCATCTTTTCAATATTCATCCCCGAAGCCACGGCCAATTCCCGCGCCACATCCAACTGCACCCAGGACGCAACTTTTAACTTCGGAGATCCATCGAGCTTCAAATACGACTTTTCCCCGGAATTCGAATTCCGCACCACTTCCCAGGGATAACTTGCCATCTCCGTCTTGTGGATCAGTATGACGCCCACCGCGCCTTTGCGCGCCGCTTCCTCGTACTTGTAAGTCCAGCGCCCATAATAAGTAAGGGCCCGGCCTTTGAAAAACTTCGGATCATCCGAGGTCGGCTCATTCACCAGCATGAGCAGGACTTTCCCTTTTACATCCACGCCCTTGTAGTCGTCCCACTTGTATTCCGGCGCTTCAATGCCGTAGCCAACATACACAATGCCTGCATCCACATTCGATTCGCGTTGCTGCGTTTGGTCGTAAGCTACATATTCGTCAAGCGGTTTGAGATCGGTAGACGTGCCGCTCGCCGATACGAAAGTAAACGTGGTCGCCGCATCGGGGGTAATGCCCACCATGGGCACTTTCTGCAAATAAGTTCCGTTGTCTCCCGCTGGTTTCAAACCATAAAGGGCAAATTGCGTGGCAATATACTCAGCCGCAATGTCGCCGCCGCGCTGGCCGGTGCCGCGTCCTTCAAGCAGATCATGCGACAGATAACGCACATGCCATCGGATGTGTTCGGGATTGATGGTCTCTAAAGCGGCTATCGCCGGACCGGGAAGGTGGGCTGATGCTTCAGCATCCTGCTTATGCGGCTGGGCCACCATCACCAAACTGCAAACCACAAGAATTCCGAAAAGCGCGACCATGCTCTTTCGCATGCTGCGAGGCTCCTGATAAAGGGAGTGAGTAAGAACTGTTTATTGTACGGGAAGGAAGTCAGAACGTAGAGTTCAGAATGCAGAACCAAAGTACCACGACAAGAATGCACTTACTTCTGACTTCTGATATCTAACTTCTGCATTCTGAGCTGCCTGGCCCGCGACCGCGGGCTAGTTTTTTGATCCTCAACCAGCCCGAAATTCCGGCACCTGTTCGCTGGGCCTGAATACCGGAATGGCGGTCTGGCAAGACGATGCAGCCGCTTTACTGTTGATTTCTTCGATTTCTTTCTTCATCCAGCCCACGCTGGAAATTTCGATTTCGCCGTCCTGCCCGATCCAGAAGATCGTGGGCACATTGGTCAGCCCATAGGCATTCGACACCGGATACTGGTTCGGATCATCCAGCAGCACCGGAAACGTCACCCCAAACTTCTGTAGGAACGCCGCCGTCTCTTGACATGGATTCTGCGAGATACCCACGATAGTCACGTTTTTGCTCGCATAAGCCTTAAAGATTCTCTGCAGAAAAGGAAACGCATACTGGCACACCGGACAGGACACCTTAAAGAATGCCAGCACCACCGGCCCACGCGCCAGCTCTTCGTACAGCGAGAACTTCCCGCCATCGATGGTAGGAATACTGAAATCCGGCGCTTTCGTTCCTGACGTGAGTGTAGCCATGTCACTCCCTCCGAAGATGGTGCGAACCCAACTCATAAGATCTCCGCTTTCATTCTAGATGAACTATGTGCCAGGCATCTTTAAATCCCACGTAGGGACAGCCGCCTCGGCTGTCCAGCGAAGCGCAGCTTCGCGACCTCGTTCGTCTTTATGTTTTTCTCTGTATGCATTTCTCCGTGTCTCCGTGTCTCCGTGGTGAAAATCCAACTTAGAGAATCTTAGCCGCTCGCAAAATCTTCCGCGCCAACCCAGTCAGAGGCAGGGTCTCGATCCGATCCTTGGTGATCCACTTCCCCGCGCTTCCATCGGGTGCGGCTTCCTGTCTCACCCGCACCGTGTAGTCCGTCACGGTAATCGAATGCCGCAAAGTCAAAACGCTCCCGTCCTTCTTGTCATTCCGAGCGAGCTTCAGCTCGCGAGGAATCCGTTTTCCCGTCCGGCCCACTGCCATCTCCGGCAACTCCCACATACCCGGCATCAACGACACATCCTTCGCCCGCTGCACCAGAAACACCGAACCATTGCGGCAATCGAGCGCATAGTGAATTTCTTTCTTGGTCTGACGAGTCGGCCTCTCCAGTTTTTCCAACTCCCCGCGCGTCGCACACCACTGACTTACCGGACACATCAGGCACATCGGCTGCCGCGGCAGGCAGATCGTCGCTCCCAGTTCCATCATCGCCTGATTGAAATCACCCGGCCTCCGCCGATCCAGCAATTCTTCGGCGGTCTGCCAGCATTCTTCTTCCGCAAGCTTTGCTCCCCACAAACGGCTGAGCACTCGCTCTACGTTGCCATCCACCACGGCGACAGGTTCGCCATAGGCAATGCTGGCAATGGCCGCCGATGTGTAGCGGCCGATGCCGGGGAGCACCCGCAAGTCTTTGGCGCTGGCAGGAAACTTCCCTGCATATTCCTTGACGACTTTCTTTGCCGCGGCATGCAGCATGCGCGCCCGCCGGTAATAGCCGAGCCCGCTCCATGCCGCCAGCACCGAGGCTTCCCGGGCCGCGGCCAATTTTTCGATGGTCGGAAAACGCAGGACAAATTTCTTATAGTGCTCTATCACTGCCGCCACCCGCGTCTGCTGCAGCATGATTTCCGACACCCAGACTCGGTAAGGATCGTGGTCGCGCCGCCAAGGTAAGTCACGTCCATGCTGGTCATACCAGTCCAGCAATAGACGACGGAACTCGAGCTTCCCCTTCGCATCCCAAGTCCGCGAACTGGTCCGCGAAATGTTTTTGGCCACAGCGTGCACCGCGTGATTGTATCGTGGGTCACGTTTTTGTTTTGGCCAACAGCCAACGACCAACAGCCAAGGACGGTATTCAAACGGATGCACCGCGGTTGACCCAGAAGCCAGAGCAGGAAATAATCAAGTCTATGACCGACTTCAATCGCAAGGTGGAAGAAGCTTCGGCGCGCGCCGGCAAAACCGTCGGCGAAGCCGCCGAGCGCCTGGAACAGGAATCCGCGGAATTCATTAAGTATCTCAACGATGAAGTCGTGCCTGCCGTGCGCGGACACTCCACCAAAGCGTTGCGCATCGCCGCCGAAAAGTTGGCCGAACTGGCCGACTACATGGAAAAGCATT
The DNA here is from genome assembly GCA_963723765.1 of Terriglobia bacterium. Taxonomy (GTDB): domain Bacteria; phylum Acidobacteriota; class Terriglobia; order Terriglobales; family Acidobacteriaceae; genus DATBAX01. Next base: position 606,062 of record CAVRSD010000005.1, read on the forward strand.
CTCCCAAAAAATAAAAATAATGCTTAGATCATTGCATTCCGCGCCATCGGAACTTTTTAACCCCTGTCATTCCGAGCGAAGCCGAGGAGTCCGCTTTTCTTTACGCGTCGCCGCGTTTCTACTTCTCGCTTTCCTGCTAACCAGTTGCGGACACCAGCAAACCCAGGTGGCGGTGCCACCTCCGCCGCCCATCACGGCCACGAACACAGTTCCCGATAAGCCGAGCCCTCACAAGCCGCCCACCGCCGAGCCGCGCTCAGCCCTGCCTTCCGAAGATTCCGAGGACAACGAAGCTCTCCGCGTTCCTCTCGACGCCAAACCGCTCGCTGTCGAAACCGGACGCGCCAGTTGGTATGGAGCGCCTTTCCACAATCGCCGTGGATCGAATGGCGAGGTTTACAACATGAATGCCATGACGGCGGCGCATCGCACGCTTCCTCTGGGTACGATTGTGCGGGTCACGAATGTGAAGACTGGCAGTTCGGCGGTGGTGCGCATCACCGATCGCGGCCCTTTCATTGAAGGACGTATTCTCGACCTCTCGCTGGCCGCCGCCAAAAAGCTCGACGTCTGGGGGCCAGGAATCGCTACCGTTCGCCTGGAAGTACTGAAAACGCCGGCCCCGCTCGACACTGGCGGGCGCTGGGCGGTGCAGATTGGCGGATTTGGGGAAGAAGACGCGGCGCGCGATATGGCCGATCATCTTACCCATCGCTATCATTCGGCCAAAGTTCTGAGTTTCAATAGTCCTGCCGGCGATTGGTGGGTGCGGGTGCGGGTGCAAAATGACGACCGCAAACGCGCCGAAGAAGTCGCCCACGATACCCGCACTGAGCAAGGCTCGATTTTCTTAGTTAGGCTGGATTAATGACTGACTGTTTATTCTGCCGGATCGTTGCCGGAGAAATTCCCGCCAAGAAAGTTTACGAAGACGAGTACACGTTCGCGTTTGAAGATCTCAATCCGCAGGGCCCCACGCACGTACTCATCGTTCCCAAGAAACACATTCGTGGTTTGAAGGAAGCTACTCCGGAAGAAGCTGAGATCGTGGGACGCTGTCATCTTGCCGCCGCGAATATTGCGCGCGCGCGAAACATCGAGGAAGGCTACCGCACCGTGCTCAACGTTGGTCCCAAATCGGGACAATCCGTTTTCCACCTGCACGTACACCTGATCGGCGGGCGGGACTTGACCTGGCCGCCGGGCTAGGAACACAGCAGCAACAACTTCCAACGTTTTTCAATAACTTGGGGATATTGCTGAGATTGCAGTGCGATGGAGCGTACGATCCGTTTCCTGGAATGCCGTTTCCCGGCATTTCCAGAGCCATTGAGCGATGATCAGCAGCACTCTCGACCCACGGGCCATTTTGCCTCCACAACGCCGCAGAACACCCGCTAGGTAGCGCGGCGTTGATTATTAACTAAAAGCTATATTTTATCGGACCTCTCCATTTGCAGAAAAGCCCCGCCCTCCCGCAAAGAACGCGGGAAGGACAGGGCACCCTCTTTGGGTAACCTAGCTGAATTATTGCGTAGTTTCCTGCTCCGGAGCGCCATGACGGCGCAGAAGTTGTGGCAGGTTCTGCGAAAACGCCGAACGGGGCAGGACCATGTCGCATCCCACTTCGTGCGCTTTTTGTTTCAAGTCGCCCTGCACATGCGAGAGGAACCCGATGATCGACGCCTTTTTCATCTTGGTCTTGAGTTTGGGGATCAGGGTCAGGGGCTTGGCGTTGACGTTGTTCATGTCGAAGATGATGAGTGACGGAGTTTCTTCGCCATTCTGCTTCACCCGGTCGAGCAGATCTTTTTCCGATTTCACAAACTCAACTTTCACGTTGAGCTTGCGCGCCGTCTCCTGGATCTTGGCCTGGAAAAATAGATCATCGACGAAGGCAAAGATTCGGGAAGCTGCGTCTTCCGCCTGCTGTGGCAGTGGGTCGGGATCAACGGGTGCATAAGCGGCAGCAAAACCGGGACGTTGCCGTCCGGGGCGCGCGCCATTGCCGTTGAGCGCGGCACGGTAGCTGTGGTCCATGGGAGCGCTATAGATGCCGCCACCCTGTTGTTGACGATCGCGGCCGCCACCACCCCCACCGGGCTGGCCACCACGATTGGGCGGACGACGTCCCCGTCTCCGCCTGTTTCTTCCTCCGCCTCCGGAGGAACTACCGGGTCCAACATTCATATTTTTGTTCTCGTTGTACAAGCCTGCGTTCAAGTCCGCCGAAAGGGGACTGGATTTTGTTGCCTGGTACTGACCACTTTCCGGGTAGTGCTTCGCATCGCGCACATGCTAACTACGCGCGTAAAAAACCCAATGCGGCTGGAACTCACTGGTGAATGATCTTTTGTCCGTTTGGCGCGCCGGGAGCCAGGGGGCGCGAAAGGCCTGCTAGAGAGCATGGCCGCTGGGAACACTTGAATGGTACCGCTCATGGCGGATGGAACGCAAGGGCAAAGTCAAGATAGTTTTGCACAGAAGTAATGGGCAGGGCGCGGATTTCATCTGACGGAAGCTGGCCCACCTTTACGTTTTCTGTAAAGGTGGGAAGGTGAGGCTGGAGGCCACAGCTTTTCCCGCAGGAGTTCCCAGCCTTTACTAAAACCGCAAAGGTGGGCCAGCCACGATGCAAGGTTCGGATCAAACCTAGAAGACTTCGGTTTCAGCGTCCGTGGTTCCCGCCCTCTCGCAAAGAACGCGAGAAGGACGGGGCACCCTCGGTTGATTTGGTTAAAACATTCAGCTCCGGGTGTACAATCCTCGCGCTTTCCAGATCGGGCCGGGGAGCGAGATGGAAACTAGTCTGCAGGGGGTGTTTATGGCGACGACAGCTTTGCCACGGAGCAACACTCAGGGAATCAGAGGCGCGCAATACGATAATTACTTTTTTTCGGGCATGGCGCTGCTGATCCTGATTACGGTTGTGACCGGCTTTGCCCGTACTTATTTTCTGGCCGGCGCGTTTCGCGCGCCGCTGCCTAACCTGCTCATCCACCTTCATGGTGCGGTGTTTTCGTGTTGGATTCTTTTGCTGATCACGCAGACTGCGCTGGTCTCGGCGGGACGGGTGGACATTCATCGCCGCCTCGGTTTAGTGGGTTTCGGGCTGGCGTGTCTGATGCTGATCTTGGGAACATTGGCAGCCAGCAATTCGCTGGCGCGTGGGTTCGCGCCGGGCGGTTCCGGCTTCGATCCCCGGACGTTCTACGTCATTCCCATCAGCGACATGGTGATGTTTGCGGTGCTGATCTTTTTCGCTTACCGGGAACGCATCCATCCCTCGGTCCACAAACGGCTGATTCTGATTGCCACGATCGCACTTCTGGATGCGCCCACCGGACGCCCGCCCTTCAGCGTGATCACGGGGCGACCTTTTTTTGACTGCACATTCATCTATGTTTTTCTTTTGCTGATGGTGGGCTACGATCTTTGGTCCACGCACAAAGTACAGAAGGCGACGATCTGGGCTGGATTGTTTGTGTTCCTTGCGGACCAGATTCGGGTGCCTATCGGGATGACCCATGCGTGGCTTGGGTTCGCCACCTGGGCGCAAGGCGTTGCCCGCACGTTTCATTGATTCAAGTCATTGACTTCGAAGTCAGAAGACTCCGTTTCCGGGCGGCAACTCAGTTTGGTATTTCTTCCCTTCTCATAAGGGTCATCCTGAGCTTGCGAAGGATCTTGCGTGGAGCGAGATGCACTGTCTGCTCATACGCGCCAGGTCCCTCGCCCGGCTGAAGTGCGCCGGATCTTCGGGATGACCACAGTGAGAGATATTTAAAAATAATCCCCGCCCTCTCGCAAAGAACGCGAGAAGGGCGGGGCACCCTCATTGTGACAGTGCAGGTTTTTATCCGCCGCTGACCTGTCTTGCCCATTGCATGGCTTGCCAATAGCTTTCGGCGACTTCGCTTTCGGTCAGGTGAAGCTGTTTGGCCAGGATGCCAGTGTTCTCCCAATCTCCGGACTCGCGAGCCAGCATCAACTGGTACAGCGGACGCAATGTGCTGGCCCCGCCCAGGAGCGCGGCTTTGGTCTGCTGGTCGAGCGGAACTTTCTCCAAGACTTTGGCCATGGGAGTTTCCAGGATGGCGTCCATCATGGAAAGCAGACCCATGAGAAACAGATCGGAATCGCCATGCGGGACTTTCGGCGAGAGCAGTTCGCAAAAACGGGCGCGAACCAGAGCCGAGAGTACCAATTCGCTCGATTTATCCTGACCAGCGGCGAGCGTGGCCACCAGGCGAATCCAGCGGCGGGCTTCGCGTTCGCCAAGCATGGAGAGAGCATGGCGCACGGAATGGATTTCATTGGCGAATCCAAAGACGGCGGAGTTCAAGTAGCGCAGCAAGCGATAACAGAGCGACGCCTCACTCTTGATGATGTCTTCCACCTCGCGCGGATCCAATTCAGGACGCGAAACTGCCTGCAACATGCGCACATAGTTCAACCGATTGGAGGGGATTTCGCGGGCCTGCATTAATTCCGGTTTGCGAAAGAAATATCCCTGGAAATAGACGAAGCCGGCTTTCTTTGCGGCCAGGAACTCTTCGCGGGTCTCGACTTTTTCGGCCAGCAGGCGGCTGCGCCACGGTCCATAACGCTTGACCATGGAAGCAGCCACGTCAAAAGGAGTGCGCTGCATGTCCACTTTAATGATGTCGGCCAGATCGGTGAGCGGCTCGCGGGGATCGCCGATGCTGAAATCATCGAGCGCAATCAGGTAGCCGGCTTCTTTCAGGCGCTGACATGCAGCTTTCACCAGATCGTCGGCAGGAACCATTTCCAGAATTTCCACTACCGTCTGCGCGGAGGGCAGCAGGGTGACGTAATCCTTCAACAACACTTCGCGGGTGCAATTGATGAAAGCCCGCTTGCCATCGCACAACATGTCGAGTCCCATGAGAATGGAAGTGTCGAGGGTGCTGCGGGACGCGGCTTCAGGATCGGTATTGCGGAAATAGTCTTCGACGCCGTCGCGAAAAAGCAGTTCGTAGCCAAAAACCTTTTCGTCGCCGGTGAGAATTGGCTGCCGGGCCACAAAACGCGAGCCCAGCGCGGGCGTTTTGCCGCCGGACGGAACGAGAGCAGGGTTGGGAGCGGTCACCCCTGATCTATCGGCAAAGTTAGCGCGAAGTTTAGCTACTGCACGGTGACGGCAACGTTTAGCGTCCGGGTAATGCTGCCACTGACGGCTGTCACCGTGACCGTGTAGTTGCCCGCAGGAGTGCCGGGAACGGTCGGGCTGGTGCTTCCACCACCGCCGCCACCTCCACAACCCACTCCCGTGACCATGAATGCCAGCAGGACCATGCCAAACATGGCTGTGTATTTACGGTGGCGCGCGGGCACACCCATGACGAGGACGCCGGCGAACATGCCTCCGCCGCTGACGGCGAGCCAGCCCAGTCGTCCGGAACGATGCTGGGCCATCGTGGTTCCGGCGATGGCGTTCGCGGCGGTGGTGTTGATGGTCAGAGTTGTGGTTGTGTTTGATCCGTTAACGGTGACAGAAGTGGGAATGGAGCAGGTGATTTTCGCACCAGCCGCGGAAGGCGGCGCACAGGTGAGGTTCACCGTTCCGTTGAAGCCGTTTAGTGCGTCCACAGAGATGGTTGAGCTGCCGGTGGCTCCAGCCGATGCAATGGTGACCGTAGTGCCTCCGACGGTGTAGGTCGGGGCGGTGGAATAACCAGGCCAATTCGTCACCAGGGTGTCGGCATCAATAGAACCGAGTCCGCTGGCTTGGTCATAACCGACGGCAGCGCTGTAACCAAGCATCCCTGGGTGAGAGCCAGTCGAGGGGCAGTCAGGTGAACCCGGTGCGCAGGGCTGCATGTTGTTGCCGGAGGTGATGTCATGAAAAGCGGTGGGTGAGCTAGCTGCCAGGCCGTACAGCGTGGAATTTATTGGACCCAGGCCGGTCGAATCTGTTGCCTGATTGATCAGGGCGACAATACCCGCAAAGGTAGGTGCTCCGACGGAGGTGCCGCCAACACCGTCAGGTTCACCATCACTGTCGAGGAATCCGTTGGTGCAGCTTGGCAGACTATCCTCGGTATTGGTTCCCGTGCAGAGCAGGTAAAAGTCGTGGAAATTGGAAGCGTTCAGAGCGATGTCCGGGACGTTACGTCCACTGGTTAGAAAACCAGTGCCCGTTTGCCAGGACGGAATAGAAAACAAGACACTGACCCCTCCACCGCCCGCGGCCAATCCCTCACCATTGTCATTCGATATCGTAGTGTCGTTCCAGACCTCTTCCGGAATGTACTTGATGGCGGAGCCATAGTCGCTGTCATTCCCAGAGTTCCAATAAGTAGCAGGATTGGCAACATCCGCCAGAAATTCGCTCCCTCCAACCCCGGTGACTTCAGGGATCGCGGCAGGCACATCGACGGCAAGACCCTGAGTCGCGGAAGCACCCACGTCGCAGTCGGCAGCACCGGAATCTCCGGAGGCTGCGGTAATGGTCTGGCCTTGTGAATTGCCTTCCTGAGCCCACTGCTGAACGATCAGCGCATCGTTCGAACCGAATTGCGCTTCGCAGTCTCCAAAACTAATGCTAATGACGGGAGCCAAGTCGTTGTCGACGGCATACTGCAGGGCCCCAAACACCCCTTCGTTGTCGTTATTGCCCACGTAGACGTAAATGATCTGAGCATTTTTTGCAATTGCACCGGACCATTCCAGGTCGAGATAAGCTTCGACTTGCTCACCCGCGCTGGGAATCACACCCGAGCCACTACCGGGGACCAATATCTCTGTAGGAGCGTTGACCGGCAGTCCGGCGAGCGAACGAAAGGTCGCAATATTAGCCAGGTTGACCGTGCTATCGCCCATGACGGCGATGGTTTCCCCGGTGCCGTCAATGCCGAGGTCATAAAGCGCTTTCAATCCGTAGATGGTGGCAAAGTCCTCGGGCACAAGAGCGTAATTTCCAAGACTGTGGGTATATTTCGGAGAAGCAGGAGGTCTATGAAGATGCGGTTTGGGGCGGAAGTCATTGAGACCGCGAAAGCCGAGAACTACATTTGCCAAAGGCGCAGGCACGGACAACGCGCTGGCATTGGCAAAGTGCTTTTCACCATTCACTTCATATCGATGGATTTCGGTGTGGAACACAGATTCGATTTGAGCTGCGGTTCCACTGAATGAAATCTGGGTACGGCCGCGCGCTACACGATCCACGGTGAAGCCCTGCGACTCGAGCCATGCGGAAACCTTCGCGATGTCGGCCTGGGTCATGCCGAAGCGGTCGGCAAATTGTTGCGGAGTCAGCCATTTGTGATAGTTGGGCGAAGTGCGGTCCTGCTGTTGGGCGAGCAGCGTGTCCAAAGCCTGCTGTTGGGCGGTCGAAGGCTTGAAGATGATCGAGACTCCGGGGAGCTGCATGCTGCCATCGACCGGGCCGCGGTCGAATTCCGGCTTGGCCATGGGATGCGCGGAGCCGCGCAAGGTGGTGAATTGCGCATTATCGATGGCTTGCACGATGCGGCTTTGCGGCGCGCGCTGGGCAAAAGAAACCAGCGCAACCAGTAGAAACACGACAACGCTTACAGGCTTGAGCAAACGGGCCACGGTACTCCTCCATCCAACATGCGCCATTCAACATCCATAAAGCTATGGGTTGTGTATCTCTAATGGATTCGGAATGCCGTCCCCAGAGATGTACACCTGACACTTTTTTACAAATTGCTTACACAGAAAATGGTAGTCGCCAGCGCAGTTTTTCTCCGGTTACGAAAGAAGGTGAACCACCGGAATTGGCTAACCGGCGCGGGGATCGGCAGCAATTGGGGTGTTTACAACCAGCGGTTTGCCGCTTCGTTCATCAAACGGCCGATCACGGTCACGGGGAGGAGCAGGATTTGGAGGGGAAGAAGAAACAGCATGGTCAGGCATCCCATGGCCATGGGTGGCGCGCTGGCTTTCGGGCGAATCAACCGGCTCAGATAATCCATGAAACCAGAATAAACCGCCTCCCGGCTGGCTGCCAACCGTGGGAATTCAGGCGCTTGTGGTTATGAGATGCTGGAAGGTGACTCTTTCATGATGCTGCATAGAATCCTAGCTTCGAAATTCTTTACTTTAGCCATTCATCTGATGCCGATCCTGCTGTTGCTGATGGCGGGCTGGGGATGGGATGACTGGCGAGGATTTTTCGGCAATCCGGCGCGGGCTGGATTGATGGCCGTCATCGTGTTGAGTGGGGGACTGGTTTTGCTGCTTCGACTCGACCTGCATCCCCTTCGTCGCGGACTTTTGCCGAGCGGAAATCAAACTCTGGTCTTGTTGGCTTTAGCGCTGGCGTCGCTTTTTCTGATCTGGTTTCTGCCCTTTGCCGATCGCCGGCAGATTCTTACACTCACTCGCGATCCATCCGTCCGTTATTTCGGATTGGGACTTTGTTGTGGCGGGATCGCAGTGCGAATGCTCGCGCTGGTGAAACTCGGCCGGCATTTCAGCGCATACGTAACTTTGCAGGACGGACACCAACTTGTACGGTCCGGAATTTACGGAACTATTCGGCATCCGCTCTATCTCAGTCTGCTGCTGGCTGCGCCGGGATTTGCCCTGGTTTTTGCCAGTGCTCTGGTCTGGCCGATTCTGATCGTGACTTTGGTCTTCGTGATCACGCGCATTCGAGAAGAGGACAAACTGCTGGAATCCAGATTTGGGACGGAGTTTCAGGAATATCGACAGCACACCGGCGCGCTGTTTCCGCGGATTGTCCGTTTTACATTGACAGCAGGTGCTAAAGCGAAAATGCACACGTAGGGTCGGGAATGGCGCCGGCAATCTTTTTCGAGCCTATACTGCTCTGGAATGTAGGCGGAGAGACCCATGAAATTTACCTGGCGTTTGCTGCTGTCGATCTTCCTGTGCGTCGGCTTGTACGCACAACAAAATACCTTTACCAATCCTCTGCTTCCGACGGGTCCCGATCCGTGGGTGGAATACAAAGACGGTTTCTACTACTACATGAACACCACCGCGACCAATCTTACCGTCTGGAAAACCCGCAACATGGCCGATCTGGGTTCTGCTGATCTGGGTACCACTGAAAAGAAGGTGGTGTGGACGCCGCCCGCGACCGGGCCGTACTCCCGCGACATCTGGGCACCGGAAATTCATTTCCTGTCCGGCAAGTGGTACATCTACTTCGCAGCTGACGGCGCAACCAATCAAAGTCATCGCATCTGGGTGGTGGAGAATTCTTCTTCCGATCCGCTGCAGGGTGAGTGGACGTTCAAGGGAAAAGTCGCCGAAGCGTCAGACAAGTGGGCAATTGACGCATCCGTGTTCGAAGACCGGGGACAGCTTTACATGATTTGGTCGGGATGGGGAGACGACCAGAACGGCACCCAGAGTATTTATATTGCGCGCATGAAAAATCCCTGGACCGTCGAAGGACCGCGCACGCGGGTGTCCACGCCGGAATACGCGTGGGAAAAAGTCGGGGACGTCGATCAAAAGAAGCAGCCGGGGGATCCGCCGCATATTGACGTCAACGAAGGCCCCGAGATGCTCAAACACAACGACAAACTGTTCTTGATTTATTCCGCCAGCGCCTGCTGGACCGACTATTACGCGCTCGGAATGTTGGAAGCCACATCGGGAAGCGATCTGCTGGATCCGGCCTCCTGGAAGAAATCAGCGAAACCGGTTTTCCAGCAATTACCTGGGGCGGGAGTCTATGCGCCCGGTCATAACGGATTTTTCAAATCATCCGACGGAAAGCAGGACTGGATTATCTATCACGCGAATTCTCAATCAGGCCAGGGATGCGGCGGGCATCGTTCGCCGCGGGCCCAGCCCTTTACGTGGAACCCTGATGGCACGCCAAATTTTGGGGTGCCGGTGGGTGCGGGAGTGGCGATTCCGCGACCGTCGGAGAAGTAGGGAGACGGCGGCGGGACGTTCCGTGGAAGAGTGGCGCTTAAGCGCCGCGTAATCGTTCTGGCTTTGCAACGCGACCCTGGAAGGGCCGCTCTTCCACGGTGGCCTCGAACAAATCCCCAGCGCGAGACAGCTCAGAAATTTGAACCTTCATCTGGACTGGCTTAATTCCGGATAGATCTTGATCCAATGATTACGCACCTGCGGCTTCACCTTCGTGCCTTTCCAGTTAAATACGATCAGATTCGTTTCCTGCATGGGCATGTGGCAGGAAATGCAGTTGCTCGTGGCCAGATGATCGGCTTTCGGAAACGCGGGTGTGTCCGGCTTGTGACAGCTCAAACAACGTTGCGAGAAAGCCATGGGATCGTGCTGGCTGGTGTGAACATCGTGGCAGGTAAGGCAAGTCATCGACGATGACTGGAAGCAGCGGCTCTTTTTCAGCAGTTCTACTTGATCGCCATGCACGTCGATCGGCGCGTTGGGATCCGGCTTGGGCAGATCCAGATATTTGTCCAGCGACTCCCCCGGAACGTAAGAGAACGATGGAGACAAGGGCTCGCCGTGTCCGGCGTGGCACCAGGCGCAGAGATCGATCTGCCGGTCGCGAGGGAATCGGCTGGGGTTGAGGATGGCGGCGGAATCGGAAGTTGCAGTGGATTTCAAATTTTCGCGCTGCACGTGCTCGTGTCCGGGGCCGTGACATTTTTCACAGGTGATGCCCAACACGAAGCCAGTCTTGCTGAATCGATTGATGGGTGGCGCCTGCGATTCGAAATACGTTCCATGGCACTCCAGGCAGCGGGAAGATGGGACGTTGAAAGTGCACGACGCGACTTCCTGCGCGAGCGGCAGTACGAGGCTTCGAAAGCCTCTTTCCAAGTAAAACTTTGTTCGCTCAATGATGAGAGAATCCTGGCTCTTCCGCGTCGAAACCACTCTCATGACTGCTAATTCTTGGCGTCTTGGGCGGCAGGAAACGAAGCGGAGACCCAAGGTCAACCGAGCCTATTACTACCGTAATTGTGATGGTGGGCGCTATAGGATTCGAACCTATGACTTCCACCGTGTGAAGGTGGCACTCTACCGCTGAGTTAAGCGCCCGCAGGACCAGCCGCTATATTGTAGCAAATGAACAGTTTTCTGTGACCTTGGGGCGTGTTAGCCTAATCCCCGGTAGCTCCCGAGGGCGAAGTCCTAAAGCGCTTTGGGAGGCTTGCCAGAGACGCCAGATGGCTGGGAACAGCAAACCCGTCAAAACGCCCGTACCTTCCTCTCCGGAAGGGACTTCCGCGACGCCGCCGGAGCCAGACGAGGCGCAACTTCCAGCCTCCGGACGGGTTCAACCTAGTGTGAGCAGCATTGCCATGAATCGCGGGTTGCTCGGGATGGCGGGGACGACCTCCCAGGCAGAGGTGGTGGCGGCGGGTGTGTCTGGTGAAACCATAAGCGACGCTGACATCATGCTACGGGTAAAAACCGGCGATGATTCGGCGTTCGAATATCTGGTGCAAAAGTATCGCCGGGCGATGGTGAGCTTCATGTTCCGCATGGCGCATAATTCAGCGGCGGCGGAAGATTTGGCGCAGGAAGTTTTTCTGCGGGTGTACCGTTCGCGTGAGAGTTACGAAGCCAGCGCCAAATTCACCACGTGGCTGTATCGCATTGCCACCAATCTGGCGGTGAACCATGCGCGGGACACGCGGCATGAGCGTCCGGAGAACATGGTGAATCTGGACCAGCCGGATTCCGAGACCGGGCAAACCCCGGACCTGGCGGACAGTACGCCCACTGTGGAAGAAGACATTGTGCGGCAGGAACGGCTCGCGGCCATCCGGCAGAAAGTGCAGGCATTGCCGGAACGGCAGAGGATGGCGGTTGCCATGCACAAGTATCAGCAGATGGATTACAAGCAGATTGCCGAGGTTTTGAAATTGAGCGAGTCTGCGACGAAGTCATTGCTGTTTCGCGCTTACGAGACGTTGCGCGAGCAGCTCAAAGAATTTGTGTAGGAAGTCTTGGGAAACGAAGTTTGGGAATAGGGAAAACACTTATGAAGTGCAATGACATTCGCGAAATGATGCCGGACCTGGCCGCCGGACGAAACGCGGCCACGCCCGAAGTAAACGACCACATTCACTCCTGCGCCGGATGCGCGGAGAACCTGAAGGAGCTCCGCCAGACCATGGCGCTGCTTGACGAATGGCAGGCCCCGGAGCCTTCCCCATATTTTGATACGCGCCTGCGTGCGCGTTTGCGGGAAGAAGCGGCCAAGCAGCCGGTGGGCTGGTTCCACTGGATGCGCCGGCCGGCGTTGGCGGTCTCGCTCGCTTTGATGATGGTGGTAGGCGTTACGCTGTTCCAGAAGGGCGGCGTCACCCCGGTGGATGCGCCGGTGGCACAGATCGGCACGGCGGTCGGCGACTTACAGGCATTGGATAAGAACCAGGATTTGTATTCGAATTTCGATGTACTGGATGATCTGGAAGTACAGCCGGATGTGACGGCGAATCCGTAATCAGCGGCAGAGTGATCGAGAAAGCGAAGAAAATGTTTCGGGGGAAACACATAACGGAGTGGATCGGAACCGGCGTTCTTATGCTGGCTTGCGCCATTCCGTCCTTTGCGCGGCAGCCGCATCAGGCTGCTCCGCAGAACCGTCCGGCCAGCCGACCGCCAAGCGCCCCTGCCAGTCGGCCGCCCGGCCCACCCGCTTACAGAGCACCGAACCGGCCTTATAGCCGTCCTGGACCGCACTCCGGCCAGTGGCTAAGACAGTACAGAGCCTTGCCTCCTGAACAGCAGCGCAGAGCGTTGGAAAACGATCCGCAGTTTCGCCGGCTAGCGCCGGAACGGCAGCAACAACTGCAACAACGGCTGCAGCGGTTCAACGCCCGTCCTCCGGAACAGCAGCAGCGCGTGCTGAATCGCATGGAAACCTGGGAGCACCTGACGCCGCAACAGAAAGACACAGCACGGCACTTGTATTCGCAATGGAAAGATCTGCCGCCAGACCGCCGGCAGCCCATGCAGAATGCCATCCAGGCGCTGCGCGGAATGCCGCCGGATGCACGGCAGCGGGAGATTGAATCGGGACGCTTCAGTCAGTATTCGCCCCAGGAACGCGATATTCTGCGGGGAGTTTCGCAGCTTCCGCTGGCCCCGCCCGAGCCTGCGGTGAATAACGTGCCGCGGCCGCCGCAGTAGCGGCTTTCGGCTCTCAGCTTTCAGCTAAAACCTGGACGGACAGCCGAGGCGGCTGTGGCTACGTGAGTTGTGGTGGATTGCGAGATTCAGCTGACAGCTGCCAGCTTTCTACTTCCGCAGCAAATTCCTGGCAACGAACAGTGCGTTCGCCGGGCGTTCGGCCAAGCGCCGCATAAAGTAGGGATACCACTCGCTGCCGAAGGGGATGTACACGCGCACGCGCCAGCCGTCACGGACCAGGCGCTGCTGTAAATCGCGGCGGATGCCGTAGAGCATCTGAAATTCGAAGGCATCGCGAGGAATATTCTCGCTGGTGGCGAATGCCTTGGCCTGATTGATCATATTTTCGTCATGCGTCGCCAGTCCATGGTAAACGCCGCTCTTGAGCAGGATTTTCATCAGCTTGACGTAATTGGCGTCGACTTCCGATTTTTTCTGGAAGGCGATGTCTTCCGCTTCTTTGTAGGCGCCTTTGCACAGGCGAATGCGAATCCGTTCGGCCAGCAGCTTCTCGACATCCTCTTCCGAGCGGCGCATGTAGGACTGGATCACGGCTCCCACACATCCCTCATTTCCCGGCTGGCGGTGCAGCTTATGAACGAAATCGAGGGTGCGCTGGGTATAGGGTGAGCCCTCCATATCTACACGGACGAAGTTGAGAGGCGTCATGGCTGCGGCTTTCAAGACCAGCGCGGTGACCAAATCGCGCGCGAGTTGTTCGTCCACATCGAGGCCCATGTGGGTGAGTTTTAGGCTGACGTTGGCATGGAGCTGGCGGGCAGAGATTTCGTCGAGCAACTGATGGTAAAGCTGGGCACTGGCACGGGCTTCTTCGGCATTGGTTACGTTTTCGCCCAGATTGTCGATGGATACGCTGGGACCGGCCTGATTGACTGTTCGCGTCGCGCGAAGTGCGTCTTCGACTTCGGTGCCGGCCACAAAGCGGCTGGAGACGCGGCGCCCCAGCGAGGAGCGCTCGGCCATGGCACGCAGGGAGCGGCTCGCGGAGAGAGAAATAAAGAGCGCCCTTAACACGTCATCCCTGCAAAACTGGAATTATGAATGCCCGTCGCGCACATGAAGATCACAGGAATTTGTATCACACCGCTGGATTCTAATTGCAGGCGGAGAATGACTCGGCAGTCTTATTGGGGATCGAATTTCACTTCGACGGTCTCCCGGGACTCATGGGAAGCGGGTTCCCATTTCCATTTGCGGACCGCGTCTGTCGCCGATTGAACCAGAACGGGATGGCCACCCTTTACCTCGATCGCTTTGACGGCCCCGTTGCTGGAAACTGTCGCCTCGACCTTCACAATTCCGCTCAAATTCATGCTGCGGGCCCAGGCGGGATACTGAGGAACTACCTTGTTAACAATCTTGCGATTGCTGGCAGCGGCAGCCTCTTCTTGGGCAAAAGAACTATGTGAATTGGTTAATACAGCCGTAAGGAGTAGCAAAACAACCACGAAGCTTGTCCAACGGGGCCAGGTAATCACAGTAACCGCAGGTTAAATTCTGACTTTAGAGAAAGGAAGATTACGACGGTCACAATCTCCTTGGTTACTTCAACCCCCAACCAGGTACTTAGGCGGGATTGGAAATGGGCTGGCTGCTCCCACCATTTTGCGGCAGAACTTACTGCAAGAATACTTCGTCCACATAGCACCATTTCCAGTTTTCGCCGGGCTCGAACGACCGCATGATGGGATGTTTGGTTTGATGGAAGTGCTTGGTGGCGTGTTTATTCTTGGAAGAATCGCAGCAACCCACGTGGCCGCAGATGCAGACATTCTCTCAGGTGAACCCAGGTATCGCCCATTTCCAGGCATTCTTTACAGCCTTTGCCGCTGGGAGTTACTTTCTTAATCTCTTTGAAGTGAGGACAGGTTGCTTGAACATCGGGCATGCATCATCTCCGGATTTGTGGGTAACAAGTCGACTTGGATATCCAAGCTTGGTGGACCAATGAAAACCCTACTGCCTTCTGCTTCAAGTACGGCTATAGGGGTCCTTCACTACGCAAAGAACGCTTCGTTCAGGATGACAAGGGTTTTATCTTTGATACTCACCAAAAAATTTATACTCACGAAAAATTACTCGGGATGCTCTTCCAGGAATTTTTCCACTTCCAACGCGGCCATGCATCCTGAGCCGGCTGCGGTGATGGCCTGGCGATAGCGGCGGTCCTGCACATCCCCACAAGCGTAAACTCCGGAAACCCTGGTGAATACGTGATCGTGCGTCTTGAGATAGCCGTCCTTATCCGCATCGAGCTGGCCTTCAAAGATTTTTGCGTTGGGAATGTGGCCGATGCCCAGAAACATGGCGCTGGTCGGAAAATCCCAAACTTTGCCGGTTCTCGAATTGCTTAGCTTCAGGCTGGTGACTTCCTTCTTGGAGACGTCATTCACTTCTTCAACCATGGTGTCGGTCATCAGATTGATCTTGTTATTGAGCTTGGCGCGATCGAGCATGATCTTGGAAGCGCGGAACTGATCGCGGCGATGAATGAGGGTCACTTTAGGGGAAAAACGGGTCAGGAAGATAGCTTCTTCCATGGCGGAATCGCCGCCGCCGATTACAGTGATTTCCTTGCCGGAGAAAAAGAAGCCGTCACATGTGGCGCAGGAGGACACACCGTGTCCGATGAGCGCCTGCTCGCCCGGCACTCCCAACCAGCGGGCCGAAGCTCCGCTGGCAATGATGAGAGTACGGGTGTGTATCACTTGATGACCGGCCTGAAGCTTGAAAGGACGCTGGCTCAAATCGGCACTGGTCACATGCCCATGCTGGTACTCAGCGCCGAAACGCGAGGCCTGTTTGCGCATGTTGTCGATCAACTCCGGCCCTTGAATGCCTTCGGGGAAGCCGGGAAAATTCTCCACCAGGGTGGTGATCGCGAGCTGGCCGCCGGGTTCGTGGCCTTCGAGCACCAACGGTTTGAGATTGGCACGCGCGGTGTAGAGCGCGGCAGTGTGTCCAGAACAACCGGAGCCGATGATGACGACGTTGCGAACGTTATCCATATTCATTCGATTCAGAGAGACGAAGAGCTAAACATTAGATTGCGGACATCCCATTTGGATGCAGCGGCGCAAACCGCCGGGCAGAAAGGGTCTTTGTAAAACGATCATTCCAAAGACGATCATTTCGCCGCCGCTGCTGCTTTTTTGGCCGCAGGCTTGGCTGCCGGCTTACCTAATAGGTTCGTCCGGTGCAACTCATCGGGCACTGTGTGTGGCGCGCCCAACAGACCGCGGTAGGTAGCCACAATCGCCGTAGCACTCTGAAACAATGGTTCATAGGCGCTCTGGTCCGGCGGGGCGCTGTTATCAGAGCCGGGGCAACGAGCCAGCACAATCGACGATTTGCCGAAGCGCTCCAATTTAATGCGTCTCGCGGGAGTATTGGTGCTCAACATGACCGCGGCGGTAGTCACGGACGAAGCGCTGTCCTCGATGGCGACTTCAAGAAACTCTTTGGGATCGCGGACACGAAAAACCAGGGTTTCATCCATGTCCTTGTCATCCTCGCTAAAGGAATACTGCACGGTGGAGAACATGGCTTGCACGGAAAACTCGCGGCGAATACGTACCCAGGTGGCCGCAGCCGATCCCGAGGTGACCTGGGCGGCATCGCCCTGCTGAAGAAACGTGGGTTTCTGATCGAGGATGGAACGTCCGCGGTCCACTTCAAAATCCTGCGTAAACAACGGTTGCCGGGGAATGTGCGCCAGCGCGAAAGCAAGCTGCTGCTGCTCTTCGGGCGACGGCGAACAAACGTTCAGCATGTTCAATTTTACCTGCGGCTGAGAAGACGGCGCGGACGGCTGCTGCGCTTCAACCATCAGCGCAAACCCGAGGGCGATCAGGACGGCTAAAGTTTTTGGGAGCACAGCGGCATTTTAGCAGGCGGCGCAATGGGAATAGAATCGAGGCATGGCTAACCTGACATTGATCTATGGATTGCGGCTTTTACCCTCGGACGAAATCTCCGAAATCGGAGATGCCACCCTTAAGCTGAAAAATGGACGCGAGGCGCGCGTAACTATGCATGTGCTTGAAGGCAGCAAGGAAGAAATCGAGAAACAATTGAAGGGCAGTTTGGATGCGTTCTTTGATTTCTATCCGGAGATCTGAAGGCAAGTCAGAATTTGGAAGTGAGAAATCAGAAGTAAGAGGAATGGTTAACTGACTTTGGTTGGTTTTGACTTCTGCACTCTGACTTCTGCATTCTGACTTCCCTCTACTGCGCCAATCAGGCCGTCTCCATCTATAATTCACTTCTGACCATGGCGGTTTCCTATCGCTATCTGCGTTTGCGACTGAGTGAAGCGGGCTTGCTGCCCACCAGCAAGCTGGCGTTCATTACCTGGTACCTCCTGGGGCTCGACCTGGCTCTGTTTGGGATGCAGCAAGCATTCGCGATTTTCAAACCTTCCTACGGACAGGGTCTGGGTGGATGGGTCAGCTTTCTGAGTTTTGTGGTCGGCATTCTTTTCCTCTTCCTGGGGATGCGCTGGGTCAAGACCAAGATGCTGTGGCGGTTACGCAACCGGCTGATCGTCACTTACGTGTTTTTCGGCTTGATCCCGGCGATTCTGCTGGTAGCGCTGGCGATTGGTTCCTTTTATTTATTCGCAGGCCAGTTCGCTGCGTTTGTTGTCACCACCGGATTGCGCTCGGAATTGCAGACTTTGGCGGCGGCCAACTCCGCGGTCGCGCACGGAGCGGCGGTGCGTATAGAACATGGTGACAATCCTGAAGTGGCTGTCATTGATAGCCTGCGGCGCTCGGAAAAAGACTGGGCTATCCGTCATGTACAGGTATGGCTGAATGGCAAAGTTGTTCTGGATAGTTCTCCAGTAGGTGTCGTATCGGCGTCCCTAATTTGGCCTGCTCATTTGCCAGGTTCGTTCTGTGAGGTAATCCAGGACCGGGGCAAGCTCTTTCTTCGGGCAGCGAAAACGGTTCCGGTCAAAAGTGGAACGCTGACCGTAATCTCCGGCGAACCTCTGGATCAGCGCTTGTTGCAAGGACTGGCCGACAACCTGGGGCAGATCACTCTTTATGAAGGGCTGGTGCCGACTTACAGTGCGGGAGTGGTGCCACCCTCGAACAACAGCATGGACCTGCAAGTGACATTTCCTACCTCCGTAAAGGTGGTGGATTGGGTGAGCGGACAAACTTCGGATTCGGCCGCAATCACAGTGCAAACTCGCGTCTCCAAGCTGCGCGAGCGCATGTTTGAGGGCACCGGCGAATTCGCCTCCACGGTGGAGTTCGTGTTGCTGGGAGTGGCGATCTTTTTCGCGGTGATTGAAATCGTGGCTCTCTGGATTGGCACCCATCTCACGCGAACTGTGACCGGCGCTGTGGCCCAACTATACGATGCCACTACGCACATTAATCGCGGCGATTTCAGCCATCGCATTCCGGTTCGATCCAGCGATCAATTGTCCGCTTTGGCGAACTCATTTAATTCCATGACGGCGTCACTGGAACAGCTGATCGAGGAACAGAAGCAGAAACAGCGACTGGAAAATGAGTTGGCGATTGCCCAGGAAGTGCAGGAGCAGCTCTATCCGCGGCAGATTTCACAACTGGAATCTCTGGAAGTGCACGGCTTTTGCCGGCCCGCCCGCACCGTGAGTGGAGACTACTACGATTTTCTTAAAGTCGATTCCGAAAAATTATTGCTTGCGGTGGGCGACATCAGCGGCAAAGGAATCTCGGCGGCGCTGCTGATGGCAACCATCCACTCCGCGGTGCGCGCTTATAGTCTCGAGGGAATTCCGATTCTGCGAGAAGCCGTTGCGGTGGGTGCTGGCCTTGGATCCGGCACTATGCTGGGTGCACGCCGCCAGGGCGCGGAAGTTTCTCCGGGCACATTGCTTGCCCTGTTGAATCACCAACTGTACGAGAGCACCCCGATGGAAAAATATGCCACGTTGTTCCTCGGCGTTTACGATGGCGAGCAGCGGAAGTTTACCTACAGCAATGGCGGACACCTGCCGCCGATCATCGTGGGTGAAGATGGCTCTCTGCGCCGGCTGGAAAGCGGAGGGACCGTCGTAGGCTTGTTTGATAATTGCAGCTACGAAGAGGGATCGGTGCAATTGCGGCGCGGCGATATTTTTCTGGCTTACAGCGACGGAGTCACTGAGCCGGAAAACGATTTTGGCGAATTTGGTGAGGAACGACTGATTGAGCTAGTGCAGGAAAATCGCGATCTCCCGCTGGCGCGCATCAGCGAGATTGTCACCGCTGCCGTGGACGATTGGATTGGCGCCAACGAGCAGCCCGATGATGTGACATTAGTGTTGGCCAGGGTGCGCTAGACAGGCTTCCGAAGCACGGTCTGCTGCAATTCTCTTGAATCGAAGTGGAGGCGTATGACGGACGTCTCATCTCACTGGGACCAACTCCACAATAATCCCCGCTTTCGTCCTCAGTATCCCAATGACCACGTGGTTCGTTTTCTGATGAGTAGCCGGCCGCTGCTGGAAAATGGCGGTTGCCGCTTTCTGGATATTGGAGTGGGTGCAGGGCGGCATTGCAAGCTGGCATCAGATGTGGGCTTTGAGCCTTACGGGATTGATACGTCGTTCGTTGGATTGCAGCATGCGCGTCAACGACTCGGCGAGACGACGCCAAAGCACTTTCTGGCCCAGGCTTCCATGCTGGCGCTTCCCTTCGCTGATAGCAGCTTTAAGTTGGCGCTTAGTTTTGGAGTTTTTTATTACGGGACTGCTCACGAAATGAAACAGGCTATCGCTGAGGCTCATCGGGTGCTGACGCCCGGCGGCAGAGCCATGATTGTCTTGCGGACTCTCGACGACTTCCGCTTTGGAAAAGGCAGAAAATTAGAGCCCAACACCTTTGAGCTCGATATCGCCGATACGAACGAGTTGGGAACAGTGCAGCATTTCATTGCGGCTGAGGACATCAATAACTATTTTGCAGCGTTTTCGCGGATTAGCTTCGAAAAGACAGAAACTACTTCTGTGAATTGCACCCGGCTGGACTCCGACTGGTTGATCACAGTTGAAAAATAGACTGGATGCCCAGCTATTTTGCTTTCGGTGTCTTCGGCAATTCGTTGACTCGCGCTGTTACCTGACCTTTTTCCATCCCGCCAACGATCACCAGCTTTTCCGGCGTGACTAGGATGTGACGGCTGTCGAGCGCCGGGTTGGGCGTGTTCTCGTTGATGGTTTCCCATTTGGCGGTGCGCAGATTGAAGGCAAAAGTCAGAGCGGAGGGTTCGACGGGCTTGCCGTCTTCGCCCACGCCCCGGTAGTTGTAAGGGTTCTCGCTGCCTCCGGAAAAATAGACACGTTCATCTTTCTCCGAGCCTCCGGCCGCGATGTGATAGCGCGCCGTACCGGGATGGTCGGGCAGCTTCGTCCACTCGATGTGAGTCGGATTTTTGTGATCAATCCGTCCCATCCAGCAATCTTGTGAGGTGACGAACGCCGGTTGGCCGCCGGAAGGGTTCTTGCGGGCGCCGTCCACATAAATAATGGTGTCGCCCACGATCGTACCCGCATGACCAAAGACCGGCTCACCGGGAATGGTGGTGCCTTGCAGCCAGGTCTGCTTCTCCACGTCATAAATCTGGACTGCGCGTACAGCATCGGTCGTCGACCAGCCGCTGATCAAATAAATGTAGCGGTCGTGATAGACACCCACCACGGAATCGGCCACGGGCTGAGGAATGTCCGGAACCCGATACCATTTCCGGTTGACAGGATCGTAAACTTCCACGCTGGAGATGGCAGTTTCTGCGCCGCGCTTGTCGACCACAAAGCCGCCGAGAAGGAATGCCTGCTCGCCTACGCCAGCGGCCGCCGCGCCCACGCGTCCCACAGCTCCGGGAACCGCACGAACTTCGGTCCATTTGCCATAACTCGTATTCAGGGCGTAAGCGGAATTGGTGACCGCATCCCACGTCTTGTTCGCTCCCAGCCCCATGAACGAAAAGAGCAGGACGTGCCCGCTAACTCTGACGCTGGCAATGGCACTGTCGGACATGGGGACGGGTAACGGATCAAACTTGGGTTCAGGCTCTGCCAACAGAAGGCCGCCAAAGAAGACGATCGCAAGAAGTGCCGAAAGACGTTTCATGGTTTTCACGTGAGCGAGATGAGTGCCCTGACAAAATATCACGCGGGAGGCCCAGCCGTGTCTGGCACGGGAACTATTCTATGTATCTCTGACGAACGGCGTGAATGAAATCGGTGTAGGCAGGAGTGAATCCGGCGGCTCGCATATCAGTGGCGATCTGGCCGCGATGATAGACGGAATGCATGATCACGTGCTGCAGGATATCTTCTACGTTGCTGGTCCAGTTTTCTCCCTGACTATTTTTGTACGTTACTGAATTCGACAAGCCGGCTTGGTTTATCTCTTTCAGATAATCCCTCCAAATCGTGGAAAGTTCGCCAGCTTGCATTTCGCACTCATGCAGAGTAAGTGTCGGCCAAACGGGGAGGGTCTGTTGCCGTCCTGTGAGACGTTGCCACCATAATTTCTGTGCGGAAAGGATGTGCGCCGCGAACCCAACCGAACGCAGCGGCGGCGTTTCGATGGCTTGTAGCGAGATAAGCACTTCACGGTTCGCCCACGCGTCATACGCGAACAAGCGATTGAGATGAGCGATCATGCTCATGATTTCCCCCGAATTCCCCAGGACGGAAAACCAATATCTTAAAACCGGCAGCCGTTTTTGAACGCTACGGGGTTAGTTGTTGCGGGAAGGAAAACTATTCTGCTCGGGCACTTCCTGGGCCTCGGATTCACGGACCTCGAGGCGGGTCTGGCGGAGATTGGTGGCTTCCGCCGGATCCATGCCAGCCTTCATGTCGGTCTTTTCCAGGAAATAACGCCAGCCCAGGTGACGGTCGTCCGAGCTCTGCCCACGCTCAAACTGCATGAGGGCGGTTTCCGCGCTGGTACGGCCCTTCACAACGGATACAACGCCACCGGATTCGTAGGTGCGGACGTTGTGGCGGATGATGGCAAAAGAACCCTTCGAGTCATCCTGCATTGGGGAAACTCCTGTCGGGAGCGCGTGTCCGCGTAAATCTTCGATCTGTGATCACGTGCCCGCCCCGGATTACGGTCGCGGGCACGCGTTCTATTCGGGTGTCTCCGCCTTACAACGGGCGAACGTTCTCAGCCTGCCAACCCTTCGGTCCCTTAGTGACTTCAAACTCCACACTCTGGCCTTCTTGCAGGCTGCGGAAACCGCCGGCCTGGATGGCCGAGAAGTGCACAAAAACATCTTCGCCGCTCTGCCGGCTGATGAAGCCATAGCCTTTGGCGTCGTTAAACCACTTGACTGTTCCTTGTTCTGCCATACGTTACTGGTGTTCCTTTCGATCGATTTACGCTGGAAGGAGATCGGTAGTACCAAGGGCAGGGACTAGCCGGTAAGCAAGAATCTGCTCAACAACCGATTCTAATCAAACGCTTAGAAAGTATATCAGAGGGTCAAAGAATGGGAGCAGTGAAATCCAGCGGAAACGCCTACAAGTCGCGCGAGGTCATAGTCCCTTTTCCCGGATGGTGCCCCACTTCCGTGAGCTGTGAACGTCGCGTGCAGTCCGTTATTCTGCGGCTGAGGTGAGGACACACCATGAAACTGTTCTGCAAGTATTCTCTCTTATTTCTTTTCCTGGCCGCATTAACCAGCCTGGCGTCCGCCGATGAACCGGGACGACATCCCGCTTATCTGCATGCCCTTTCTGACTTGCGCGATGCGCGCGCACATTTGGGAGTGTTTGGCCCGGATGGTCATATTGACCGGGAAGAACAACATGCCATCGAGGAAATCGACGCTGCCATCGGCGAGATCAAGCATGCTGCTATTGACGACGGCAAAGACGTTCGCGATCACGTTCCGGTCGATGCTCGTATGGATCGTAGAGGACGCTTCCATCGTGCCCTGGAGCTACTCGACAAGGCCCAGCACGACATTGCCAGAGAAGAAGATGACCCTTCCACTCGAGGACTGCAACATCGCGCCATGCACCACATTGACGAGGCCCATCACACGGTGGAACACATCGTCCATTCCTGGGAGTAACGGGCTCTGGGGCAGGTTAAGTTCCTCAAGCGCCTATCTGCCAGATCCAGCAAAACCAAGGGGTTCCGGTCCGCCGGAACCCCTTTTTACGCGCTTGTGACCCAGAAACAGCCTATCCCCTACCTCGCTTATCTGTGAGTTTTCGTTAAGTTTTCGTTGAGTGTTCGTTCTTTCGCTGCCAGCAGGTATAATTGTTTGCCAACTTAATCACGGAGAAATACTTATGTCGCGAGTCAACGGGGACAAAGCCCGGTATAACCGGGAGCGGAAGAAAAATATTGCACGTCGGGAAGGAATCCGACAATTGCTGCAAGCGGCGGGAGTTACTGGCGAAAAAGCCGCAGCCGGCAAGAAGGCCGCGGCGCCTGCGGCGAGCACATCGAAGTAAGTTCAGGGAGGAATATTCCCCTGAGAGTTTCACGACTTCAGATTTTCGCAACATGTCCGCAATCGGTTTCACGAAGAAAAGGAAACGTTATGAAGAAGCTTTTTGTTGGCAACATCCCCCACAGCACAACCGAAGCCGAGTTGCGGACTCTGTTTGAGCCCCACGGAAAAATCGATCAGGTCAGTATTGTCACGGACCGTGACACAGGGCGTTCGCGCGGATTTGCTTTCGTAGAAATGTCCGACTCCGCCGAGGCTGAGAAGGCCATTGCGGCCCTCAACGGCAAGGAACTCGGTGGCCGTGCGCTGAACATCAATGAAGCGCGTCCCAAGACCGAGCGCAGCGGAGGTTTCGGCGGCGGTGGCCGTCCCGGCGGCGGTGGTGGTGGACGACCTGGTGGCGGCGGTGGACGCTCCGGTGGGGGTGGACGCTCTTCGGGTGGTGGCGGCGGACGCGACGACTATCAGGGTCACGCGCGCCAGCCTCGAGAGCCACGCTGGTAAGACTTTTCTCGATAGGGGAATCGGTGTGCTAGTCCCGTCCCATTCACGATGACGTAAACCAAAGATCTGGAGGTGTCGCATGGCTGGTCGAAGTCGCTCAAGCTTTAATAAACGCCTGAAGGAACGTTCGCGGCAAGAGAAGGCTCGCGAAAAAGCGGAAAAGAAAGTCCAAAAGAAGTTAGGCAAAGAAGAAGGCGGTCCTGAAGTGGATGATCTCTCCTCCATTGATTTCGCAGCGGCGCAGGACCAGTTGGCACTCCCGGGTGGCAGCATCGAGGAAAGCGTCGAGGAATAAGGCGCAGCCCCGAATCAAGAGGGCCATTTAAAGAAATACTCAGTGTTCGTACCTCATTATCTGTTTGTTTAGTGACAAGGCCCACAGCGGAGAGCCCGAGTCATGGCGCAGAGCAAGAAGACTGACGTACGCGCCGACGGCGTGGTGACGCTAAAATCTGTCGCGGACCATGTGGGTCTCACCCCCGGAACTGTCTCCGCTGTCCTCAACAACGCTCCATCTTCCAAACATATTCCCCAGAAAACCCGGGATCGTATTCGGGTGGCGGCGCGTGAACTGGATTATCGTCCGAATTTTTTTGCCCGCTCTCTGCGCAAAAAACGGACTTATACCGTGGGAGTGATTGCCCACGAAATTGGGGACGGTTACAGTTCGTTGGTGGTTGCGGGCATTGAAAGCTATGCGCGCGAGAAAGAATATTTTTTCATTACCGGGATCCACCGCCATGACCCGGAACTGTTCGAGAAGTACTCCCAACTGCTGTTGCAGCGCGGTGCCGAGGGCATCATCACCATCGATTTGAATTTGCAGCACTCGCTGCCCCTGCCCACAGTCGCGGTTTCCGGCCACCGTCAGCACGAGGGCATCACCAATATTGTCCTGGACCATCGCAAAGCGGCCTCCATGGCACTGCGCCATCTGGTGGAACTTGGCCATCGGGATATCGCCTTTCTGAAAGGCCATCCCGCCAGTTCGGATGCGGCAGACCGCTGGGAAGCCATCTGCGAAGCGGCGCAAGAAATGGGCATCGCGATTGTGCCTGAACTCGCTGTCCAGATCGATTCCATGGACTCTTCCCCCGGCCTCGGCTATCCTTACGGCAAACAACTGCTCGCTACGAAACGCCGCTTCACCGCGCTGTTCGCTTATAACGACATCTCCGCCATCGGTTCAATTCGCGCCTTCCAGGAGTCTGGTTTGCAGGTGCCCAAGGATATCTCGGTGGTGGGCTTTGACGACATCCAGGGTGCAGCTTTCCACTACCCCAGCCTTACCACCGTCCGGCAACCCTTGCGGCAAATGGGGGAGATAGCCATGCAGACCCTGTTGGAACGAATCGAGGGACGGGAAGACTATCCGAAGGAAATTGCGGTTCAGCCCGAGCTGGTGGTTCGAGAGTCCACCGCCAACGCACCCGCGTAAGACATACCCATACCTTCGGCTGTATTCTCCGCAGCTTTACATTCTCTTTACAAAGTAATCTGCCAATGTAGTTGATTGATGGCCGTGCCGTACCCTACAATCTGCGCCATGCAGGCCGAGCCCTTGGTGATCGAACGATTTGAGAATGGTATCGACGGGCAGAGCGTACTCTGCCTGAAGGGCCCTCTGACTCTTGAAACCTTCCCTTCCTTTCAAAGCGCAGTGCGCAATGAAGGCGCTGCAACTGTGATCCTTGATTTGACCGACGTTCCTTACATCGATTCGTCCGGGCTGGGTTCGCTGGTCAGCGCTTATGTTTCCCGCCAGAAAGCGGGGCAACGCGTAGTGCTGAGTGGCGTCAATGAGCGCATTTTGCTGCTTATGGAAATTACCCGGGTCGAACCTCTCTTCCTTATCTTCCCTACCCTGGACAATGCAATCGACTCGCTGACGGGTGCAGGAACGGCCTAGACTAGCAGGGCGGTTGAGCCTGGGAATCCTGTGAACATCATCAGCATCGGCGAGGTGCTTTGGGATCTGGTCGGCAAGACCGAGCATTTGGGCGGAGCATCATTCAATTTTGCCGCCCATCTCGGCAAGTTGGGGCATACCGTCTCTTTCATCAGCGCGGTAGGAAACGATGCCAGAGGCCAACGGATTCTAGACGCAATGTCCCAGATGGGCCTGACGACGCGCTATGTGCGCCGTGTCGATGATTACCCTACGGGCACCGCCAGCGTAACTTTTGACGCGCAAGGCCAACCGCACTTCATTATTGCCCGGCCCGTCGCCTACGACTTCCCAAAACTCACGCAAGCCGATCTCGCAGAGCTTCTATCTCCGACCCCAGACTGGATTTACTTTGGCACGCTGCAACAGATGAGTCTTGCTGCGAGAAAGTTAACCAGCAAACTTCTCGACTCTCGCCATTCTGGTTCCGAGGGAAGAACTCGCTACTTTTATGATGTAAACCTGCGAGCCGATTCCTACGAGCCGTCCCTGGTCCAGGAATTACTGGCCCGGGCCAACGTGGTGAAGCTGAATGACACCGAGGTTGAAGAAATTGCGGGAATGGTTGGCGAACCCTACAGCTCCCTGGAAGAATTCTGCCGCAATTATTCGGCAAAATTTGGCTGGCAGGCCGTCTGCATTACGCGGGGCGCGCAAGGCTGCGTTCTGCTGATTGGCGACGAATACATTGATGCTCCCGGCTATTCCGTAACCATAGCGGACACGGTGGGAGCGGGCGATGCCTTCGCGGCCGCCTTCGTCCATGGATTTGGCAGCGGATGGCCACCGGCGCGGATTGCGGACTTCGCGAACCGCGTTGGCGCTTTGGTAGCGAGCCGCCCCGGCGCGATTCCCTCCTGGACAATTGAGGAAGCTGAAGCGCTCAAATCCATGAGCTGAAAATGAAAGCATTGCCGCACTGGCTGGCCGTGATAATACTAGCTGTGGCCAGTTCCTTTGAGGCCCAGTGTCTACCGGAGAAATCATGCCCAAGAAAGCAGCGAGTTCGAACGACGATCTAATGATCACGATCGCCCGTGGCGTCGGGTCCGCGGTCGGGAAAATTGCCAACACCGCCCAGCGTTTGGCTACCGCGTCTTCGGAAGTGATCGAGGCGGGCAAAACTTACGGCAAGAAGGCTAAACGCTCCAAACCAGGTGCAGCCAAGAAGAATACCGTGAAAAAAGCTGGGGCGCGAAAACCTAAAGCGAAGGCAAAGAAGAAAAAAACGGCCAGGGCTTAGCGGCTTTTCTGTCTTGTTCTATTGAGCCGAACTGCTCTGGCAGCGCTCCACGTAGGCACCGGTCAATAGAGTGTCCGCCGCTTTGTTGCCCTTTTTCGATGCCGCCAACAGCAGCATGTGCGTCTGCTCACAACTTTGCGGGACGGTATTCCCGTCCAGATATAGTTTGGCGAGTGTCACTTCCGCGCGGGCATTGCCGCTTCTCACGCTCTTCCACAGTTCCGTGGGATCTTCCTGAGTGGCTGGAACTTCGGTTTCGGTCTCTGCTGCCTGCTTTTCAGGAACTGGAGTGCGAAGTTTTTTCGGTGAATTCCTGGCAAGCATGCTGCGGAGCGGCAACTGCTTCGATAGTCGGCTCGAGGTTGGGTGCTGGTCACCGCAGCCACGGGCTCACTCAATTGCGATTGCCAGTTGCGAACGACCAGAAACAGCGGCACAAGCAGCACCACCGCCACGGCGATTCCAACACCGATTGATTTCCCACGTCCCCTTGTTCAGTCTGTTGCGGCTGCTCAGGAAAATTCGCTGCCTCAGATGTATGGTCTGATCCATTTGGTGCGGACTCAATTTTCGACGACGCTTGTACAGGTGCGGTTGCTTGCGCCGGTACCCCGCACATCACGCACATTCCCCGGCTCAGGGGATAGCGGAACTCGCAGGAGTGGCAGGTTATAAATTCGTCAGTCTGATGATGCACGGATATCTCCGGGAACTGAATTCGTTCTCGTGGCGCAATATCAATTGTATTTCGCAATGTGAGCTGGCGCGAGTGGGTACACCTGATCTTCGGCCCATGACCTCGAGTAACCAGTAGCCGCAGAAGCTGAAGATGAGAGATTCAACTTCAGGGTTGCTTTGAAATTGGTTCGTTGAAGTTCATTCCGGCAGGGCACGAATTGGCGCAGACCTAAACTATGCTTCGCACACCAGGCAGTCGCACCAGGGGATCGGATGCCAGCCAGCATGCTACGCACGTGAGGACACCCGTCACCCCGAACTTTACCAGTGCGGGCGCACCCCATCCGTGCAACAGAAGCGCAATGCCCACCAGAATCGGCGGATGGATAATGTAGACCGCGTAGGCTCGGCGGTTGAGCCAGCTCCAGAAAGAGGATGACTGGTTCATTCGCTGACGGAAGACGAGCAGCCACGCGGCGATCAAGCCCCAGGCTACGAAGGGCTCCCACAGCGCATACAGGATCGCTGTCCAGGAAAAGCCGCCGGAAAAGTTGGATTTTCCGGGGCCACCCTTAATGGCGTCGGCCACGGCTATTCCCACTGGCAGGCAGGGCCAGGCGATGACGAGGGTGATGATCCACGCCCGCGATTGCTTCCAGGTTAGCTGGCGCAACCAGTCGTGTTGCCAGGCAGCGATTCCCACTGCGAAGAGGAAGATGTATCCGGCGAAGTAGCCAAGCTGCAGTCCAAAGACGTTCTCGCCCACGGGAGCGAACTGGCGAATCGCAAGTGCTGCGGCGGCCGTCCCCAGTGCACTCACGAGCCACCACGGGGAAGCCGGAACCGGTCGAGGCTTGCGCTGCGACGGGGCCAGCGGAGAACCGAAAACGCTCCTCCAGGCACAGTAGACGAGGCTGAAGATCAACAGCGCCTGCGCGAACCATAGCGGACCATTGATGAACTGCTTACGCTGCCAGAGAGAGACGATGGTAGGCCAGAAACCGTCACCCTGCGCCAGAGTCACGATTGCCGCAGTGAGTGGGCCCAGGACCAGACCGAAAGCCAGCAGGGGCAGGCCGAGGCGAAGGAACCGATCGCCGATGAAGCGCGCATAGCCTTTGCGCTCCAGTGCAGCCGGCGTGAAGTAGCCAGCTAGCAGGAAAAAGAAGCCCATGAAGTAGGCCTGATTGGTGGCGCAGAAGAGAGTGAGTAGAACGCTCGACGGCGCGGCAGAGGTCTCTATCTCTCGCCAGAACCAGCCTCCCGCACCACCGTAGGTGATGGCGGTGTGATGTAGGATGACCAAGGCAGTCATCACGCTACGCAGGCGGTCAATATAAAAATCGCGTGGGGCCGCAGGCTGAGACATGCGCCATGATACGCGAGCAGAATCGGCCCCGGCGACGCTTATGCGCTAATGCTTAACACCTAGCTTTGCTTAACGAACTTCAGCGATACGGAATTCATGCAATAGCGTAATCCAGTGGGCTGAGGGCCGTCATCGAAGACGTGGCCTAAATGCGCGTCGCATTGCGTGCAGGCGACTGCGTCGCGGATCATGCCGTAGCTGAGATCTCTTCCTGAACGGACATTTTCCTCTGCGATCGGCTGCCAGAAGCTCGGCCAGCCAGTCCCGGACTCAAACTTGGTCTCGGAACTGAACAAAGCGTTATCGCAGCAGATGCAACGGAAGAGACCCTTTTCGTGCAGGTCCCAATATTTTCCGCTGTAAGCTCTTTCCGTACCGGCATGACGAGTGACTTCAAATTCGTCGGGAGAAAGCTGCTTGCGCCACTCGACTTCGCTCTTTACCACTTTAGGCACTTTAATTTTCGTCAGACGCTTCCCCGCGTCGGAGAACTGCACAATCGTCACTTCTCCGGGCACACCGGTTGACGCTGCCACCGTCATCAAGTGCGGTTTCTTCAACATCCACAGAAAATAACCGGCCAGCGCCGCACCGCCGACGGCGAGAAATGACCGCCGTCGGACTTTGCCGTCCAAAACATCCTGGTCACCATCTAGTTCGAACATAAAATGCTCCTCGCTACTTGCCCGTGTACAAGTCCGGAAATTCCTTCCGGAGATTCGCCACTTTCGGCGCATCATTGAAATAGATGTAAGGGTCGTTGGGATGGATGGTCGCGTAGTTCTGGTGATACGCTTCCGCCGCATAAAACGCCTTCAGCGGCACCACCTGGGTCACGATCTTGTGTTTGAATACTTTGGCCTGGTCGAGTTGCGCAATATAGGCTTCGGCAATCTTCTTCTGCTCGTCGTTAGCATAGAAAATCACCGAACGATACTGCGTGCCCTCATCGGGACCTTGCCGGTTCAATTCCGTGGGATCGTGCGCCACGGAGAAAAACACCCGCAATAACTCCCCGTAGGTGATCTGCGACGGATCGTAGGTGATCTGCACCGACTCCGCATGGCCGCTCTGGCCCATGCTCACCGTCTCATACTCCGCCGTGTTGGCATTCCCGCCAGAGTATCCGGCGGTAGCATTCTTGACGCCCTTCACATGCTGGAAAACCGCCTGAATGCCCCAGAAACACCCTCCCGCGACAACGGCGGTTTGCTGTCCTGACGCAACGGCCTTAGACGTATCGGCGGTAGGACTTGGGACGGGAGCACTGGGGCTGCTTCCTGAACTATAGGCCGCCACGCCGACAATCAAAGCCCCTAGAATCAGAACGATACGAAGAGAAGACTTGGACATAAATAACCTCCGACCATCACCTATTAAGAGTACGTATTTGATTAGAGTCCGGATGACGACAAAAGTTTCGCCCGCCTATCGCCCATTTAAACCCTTTCCAATCTTGTCATTCCGAGCGTCTTGTCATTCCTAGGGTCTTGTCATTCCGAGCGAAGTCGAGGAATCTGCTTTTGCTTGCAGCTCCGTAAGCCTAACCCTCGCTTTCGTCAGATTCCACCTTCCGATACCCCGGACAGGAAAGCACCGGCAACCGCGGATACTTCTGAAAACAAGGATCCGTCAGCGCCAACTGGCACAGAAAAAAAACCGAGCCACGGTCCGATTCAATTCGGCGGGCATGGACACAATCCGCACAAAGGCCGGCACGTTTCTGGTCCTCTGCAATCCTGGAAGAAGACGTCACTCGCGCAGAATAACAAATATAGAAGCGTTGTTTTTGCGGCGCTGGAAGCCATGCGCACGGCGTCTTGCCATTCAACGGATGTCGCGCGTTACCAAAGACTGAGCACTATGAGGTTCTAAGGCTCTGTACCATACGCATCTGGAGCGGCCATGCCGCTCTGGCTAGACTCGGTGCGGATTAGAACCTCGGCGCAGGTTGTCAGTAGAGTACCCCGTTGCGGCGCGGTCAAGGAGCTCCGGTCCTATGCACGTGCAATGGATCAACTCGATGGCGATGGCGGTCCCGGTTTCTGGGCTCGTAAACTACATCCCGCTGGCTTCGACTGTGGTGACCTGTATTCTCAGCATCATTCTGGCCCGCGCCACACTGCGCTATGCCGAGACCACGGACAAAGGCCTGGCTCTGGCGCGCGAGGAGTTCGAGCGCGAATGGTCTCCGGAATTGCACATCAAACTGGAGCGGATCTCCAATTCTGAAGCCAAAGTTGTGGTGACAAATCTGGCAAAGATCTCCGTCCTGCTCCAGATGATGCAGCTGCGCAAGATTTCCCATGCCGTGCCCTTCGAACGAGCTTTCCTCAACGATCCTCTGGTCGGCGGCATGACCTGGACCGAAGATGTCGGCAAACGCCTTTTAACCTGCACCGGCGCGGACTATGAAGGCCTTCTCGCCGCCTCGGTCACTTTCTATGCCTCGGGACGCATGTTCCGCACCGACTGGTTCCGTTTCCATATCCAGGTCCGCAACGGCCACATTCTCCGCGTGCATCCGACCAACATTCCCGCGCGGCGCGTGCGTGTCCTCGAAAACCGCAAAGGCCCGGAACGGCGAAGGGAACTGGTGAAAGATGTGGCTGCGGATTTGGCTGCGGCGAAGGGGGCGGGGAATTAATTTTGGGTGGTGAAATGGCCTGTTTTCGCCAACTACACGGATGGTTGGGTTTTTAATTTGAGCACATTCCCAGTATCATTTGCACGTGCAGCCTTATCAAAAAGAAGGCCCCTTCGATTGGATTTCTAGTGGACGAGACGAGCTGGCGGACGCTCAACACCCAAATTGGACTGGGAATTTTGTGTCTCACCTGATGCCGACGATGTTTGAGGCGTACGCCAAGATTCTCCACCGCATTGAAGCATCGTACGAAAACATCGACAAACCGCTTTCCCACGATGAGATGGCGATTCTAAACATTCCGCCTTGTGCGGAACTAAAATCGCTAGTCGAAAGTCGAAGGAACGATCCAAAAAGCCCTAGAGTCAGTTGGAGGGAACTGGCTGAGACGCTGAATGTTCCGTTTACTTCTGAGATAAACTTGGAATGGTACGCAAAGAAATTGGAGCAGGGATGCTGGCCACGGTTCCTCTGCGGACCAGACGAAGGGCGGCTCAGCCGGGACGAGTGCGCTCAGCTTGTTTCGGTGTTAGAAACGTTCACAAAGAACGGCGAGTGTTTTCTTCGCTTCGCTGAAATGCCATTCATTACCACTGGCAAACCTTTACTTTTCCACGGTGTTCTGCACGAATTGGGAGCGTTTCTGAAAGAAAAAGCCTACCAGATCACCCCGGAATACTGGTGGCCTCCAAACAACGACTGGTGTGTTTGCTCCGACTATGACCTCAAGTTTACAGTTGTGGGCGGTTCAAGAGAACTGATCGCAAACCTTTTGAAGAATGACGTTCTTGAATGTCTGGAGGTTCAATCGCATACGCGCATCGACTATCTCGCACCGATGCCTTGAACTCGCGAATTGAGATAATTGGCTAAGTATCGCAATCACACCAACAATCCGAGTCGCACATGGTCGGGCCAGTCACTTCAAGCTAGTAAATAACCGTTGGGTAGTTTAATGACACTCCCCCCATCGCATTTATCACCTGGGGCAAGCATCCTCCCCTGCCCCAAGTGATCGGCACTACTCACCCCTTCACGCATACCACCTGACGCAGCGTGTGCACCACATCCACCAGGTCGCGCTGTGCCTCTATCACGGCGTCGATGGACTTGTACGCCATTGGGGTTTCGTCGATGACGTCCGCATCCTTGCGGCACTCGACGCCTGCCGTCGTTGTAGTTGTTCATTTCTGCTTTCCCATTTTGGGATAGGGGACGTTGAAAAACGTTCCCGTCCGTTTCTTTCGAGCTATACTTTTTCGATCACACATCTAACCACAATCTTGAGATCACAATTTGTGATCTCAAGTTCGAGAAAAAGAAATGAGCAAACGCACCATTGTCCTCGCCAAACGGGTGGCCTCTAAAATTCTGATGCTTCGCGGCCAGAAAGTAATCCTCGATACTGACCTCGCCGAACTCTACAACGTGGAAGCCCGGCATTTAAATCAGCAGGTCAAACGCAACGCAAAGCGCTTTCCGGTCCAGTTCCGATTTCAAATTTCCGAACAAGAATTTAGAATCTTGAGATCACAAAATGTGATCTCAAGTGACGGACACGGCGGCAGGCGTTATCTGCCGTTCGTTTTCACTGAGTACGGTGCGATCATGGCCGCCACAGTATTGAATTCCGAGCGAGCCATCGAGATGAGTGTCTTTGTGGTGCTCGCTTTCGTGCGCATGCGCCAGGCCTTAACTGCAAACCGGCAGATCGTGGCAAAGCTGGCCAAAATCGAGCGCCGGCTCGGAGATCATGATGCCGACATCCAAGACCTCATGGATGCAATCCGCGAGCTCATGGCTCCCCCGCCGCCCAATCGCCTCCGAATCGGATTTCAACTCCCTTCCGGTTCGGCGCGAGGTTATCGCAAGGCGAGTTGAAGCGGTTATCGGTGGAGCAGGCTTCACGATGGAGCGGCTTACTGCAGAGCTGGAATCCCCCACTCCCAGCTCTCCTGCTCCACTCCCAGCAACAATCCCTGAAACTCCGCCATTGTCTCCACCAAACCATACGTTTCCACAAACGCTTTCACCTCAGATTCCGAAGCTTCGGGAAAGAATCTGCGGTACAGATCCATCTTCTGCCGGTCTGTCGCTTTGCCCAGATACAGCCTGTAATCAATTCGCCCCGGCCTCAACAGAGCTTCATCCAGAGTTTCGATCCTGTTCGTGGTCATCATGAACAAGACGTTGGTGGGCGCATAGAAACCATCCAGCACATTCAACAATCCGGAAAGGGTGACACCATTCTTGTCACCAACATTTTCCTTCTCTTTCCGTGGTTGTGCACTATCGTTCTCTCGCGGATTCGAAACCACGCGAGCTTTGCTGCTCTTCATGCAATCGATGTCTTCGAACAGCAGTATTGAATTCGGCGACACCTGGTTGACCGCGTTCATCAAACTCCGGTCGTTGAAGTCGGCGAGATTGATGGAATAAATCGAGAGCGCGAAATTCGCGGCCAGCGCCGACACCAGCGATGTCTTTCCCGTCCCCGGCGGCCCGTACAGCAAATAGCCGCGATGGTAAGGAACTCCCAATTGCGCGTATCGTTTCTTCGATCTGCGGAAGTTCTCGATGTCCTGCACCAGATGTTCCTTTTCACCGGGCTGCAAAATCACCGAGTTCAGCAGCCGCGGCGCATAGCCTTCTATGTGATCCCAGCCATCGTTGTAGGTGTAGAGAAATGACTGCACGCCAAGTCTTCGGATGTGGCTCGCGACTACATCGTCCACAAATTGCTGCAAGAAGGTCTGCTTTCTCCCAATTGTCCGGAACGTCAACGATTCAATCCGCCTCGAGGTGCGCTCTCGCGTATTCTCTGTGCGGTAGAAGTAAACGACAAACGGACTCCCGCCATACCAGAACCAGTGGCTGCCCGGCGCCGGGATGAGCGCAACCCGCTCATTGCGCATGGTCGTGTCCAGGTCAACGCGCCGAATTCGCTTGAGGAACTTTTGCTCAAGAAACCATTCCTTCACCCATACGAATGCCACATCGTCATCTTTCACCGTAATCATCATCGTGGTCTGGCCGACGAGCCACTCCCACACGGTTTCTGGTACGGCGCGCAGATAGACGCTCAAGCCGCCGATGACCATCAGCAGCAAGCCGCCAGACGCAAACGCGTTCTGACCGGTGAGCATATTTCTAAGAAGTGTTACCATCTTGATCTTCGATCTAAGGGCATTCACCCGGTTCAAACGTTGAGTCGCGCTCGTTCGACGCGGGACATCCCCGGGCCAAACGAGCAGATACGGCCCAAGCTGGGGCATACGTGATGCTCCCAGTGAGCTTTTGTTTTGTTGGCTTTGCGTTTAAGGGCGCTGGCTACTAATTAGCGCTAGTGGACGACGCCCTAAAGCAACCTCGGCTTGTCAGTCGCCGTGGTTGCCCGTTTAGCGATTTGTGGTAGTAGTACGCCAAATCGGGCGTCCTTTCGTAAGAAGATGTTAGAAGATGTCATGACTTGAAGTTTTCTGCAAGAGAAAAAATTCAAAATCTTTCGCACAACATTGGTGACATGCGCCAACAAACCATCCCTTCTTGCCTTCCAGCACGCATCAGATTAGTGTGGACGGTCGAATCTATCCATAATTCCATCAGGAGACACCGGGTGAACCGCACGATAATTTTTCTTGTTTCCATCCTGCTCTTGCCGCTTTTATCTCAGGCCCAGATTGACGATGCTACCAAACAACTCGCCCACGATATTTTCAAGCAATTGATCGAGATCAACACCACGGATTCCGTCGGCAATGTGACTACTGCATCGGAAGCCATGGCGCAGCGTTTTCGCGATGCCGGCTTCCCTGAAAGTGATATGCAGATTCTCGGCCCGAACGACCGCAAGAAAAATTTAGTGGTGCGCCTCCATGGAACGGGCAAGCACAAACCGATTCTGCTGATCGGTCATTTAGACGTTGTCGAAGCCCGCCGTGAAGATTGGACCACCGATCCGTTCCAATTCGTCGAGAAAGACGGCTACTACTACGGCCGCGGCACGCAGGACATGAAGGATGGTGACGCCATTTCCGTGGCTACATTCATCCGCTTGAAGCAGGAAGGTTATAAACCGGACCGCGACATCATCCTGGCTTTGACCGCAGATGAAGAAGGCGGGAAATCCAATGGCGTTGACTGGTTGCTTAAGAACCACCGCGAACTGATCGATGCCGAGTTCGCTCTCCATCAGGATGGGGAAAACGGAGTGGTCACCGAAAACGGCAAACCCGTCATGGTGGAAGTTGATGCCACCGAAAAACTATACGCCGACTTCCAGCTCACGGTGACCAATCGCGGCGGCCATAGTTCGCTTCCCGTACCGGACAACGCCATCTATCAACTCGTGGACGGCCTGGCACGGCTGGAACGTTCTCCGTTTCCTTTCGAGCTCAACAATGTGACTCGCGCCTATTTCGAGCTAATGTCCGCATCCGAAAAAGGACAGAGAGCAGAGGATAGAAGAGCCATCCTGCGAACTCCTCCAGATGCAGCCGCAATCGCTCGCCTCTCCGAGGACCCAACGGACAATGCAACCGTCCGCACCACCTGTGTCGCTACCCGGCTTGAGGCCGGTCATGCCAACAACGCTCTTCCGCAACGGGCACAGGCGAATGTGAATTGCCGAATTCTGCCCGGTCATTCCCAGGAAGAGATCCGGCAGACCCTGATCAAGATTCTCGACGATCCCAGGATTGTCGTGCGTTATATGAGTGATACCGGGCAGGTCTCGGACCGCGCACCCGACAGGAAAGCTTCTCCGCCGCCGCCGCTACTACCTGCTGTAATGAAGCCGCTGGAGCAGGTTGCCTCGGAAATGTGGCCCGGCACACCCATCGTGCCGACCATGGCCGCTGGGGCTTCCGACGGAATTTACACGACCGCTGCCGGAATACCTACCTACGCGGTCTGTGGTGTCTCCATCGATCGCGACGATCAGCGCGCGCACGGCAAGGACGAACGGCTCAAAGTGGAATCGTTCTATCGCGGGCTGGATTTCTATTATCGCTATCTAAAGGCGCTTACCTCACAACCATAATTGCAGACAGGGGAAGGGCAAGTCCGGTTAGCGTCCTTCCCCATTCAGAGTTTCGGCCCGGTCTTCCGGTATTCTCCCAGGAAATACAGCAGAGGTTCGCCCTCTTTCACCACCACGTCTTCCACTTCCGCAATAAAAATTGTGTGGTCTCCCGCGTCCTGGGCAGTGTGCAAACGGCACTCCAGATAGGCCAGCGCCCCGTGCAACACCGGGGTTCCGTGCTGGGTCCGGTCAAAGCGTGCACCGGCTTCCTGCTCCGCCCGATCATGGGTCCGCTCAGGGAGTGCGTAATATTCCGAGATTGCGCGCTGGTTCTCCGCCAGCACATTCACTCCAAAACGTTTCCTGGTATGCAGATGCGCATGCGTCTTCGCTTTGTGGTCCACGCAAACCAGCACCAGCAGCGGATCGAGCGATACCGAGGTAAACGCATTCGCTGTCATCCCGTGCACTTCGCCTTCAAAGTCCACGGTGATGACCGTAACTCCCGTGGCGAAAGTGCCCATCGCATTGCGAAATTCGTTCTGCGTAACGCTCATAATGGATTGCAGTCCGCTAGTCTTCCCTCAACGTTTTACCATGTTACGCGTTTGCCCCGAAAATGTAGGCCGGCGAATCGGACATACACCAGTGCCAACTGCCTTCAGACGCCGTGTCTGCCATCGGGGAAGAGCGGGCCTCTTCCACGGAGATCGAGGCGTCGGTTAATCCTCGAACCGGGCCATGGCACGGCCACTACTCCGCGTCCGTCCACCCTCATGTATCATTTGGTAATTCCAGGAACGGGCGGGAAAAGTGGCAGCAGGTCAAACAACATCGGCGACCCAATCATTAGATAACCTGCGCCCCGGCCTTCCCCTCTCCCGCGATCTGGCCCTACAACTTATTCGCACAACTGATGACGATCTACCCGTGCTTTTGGCTGCTGCCTTGGAAGCGAAACAGCGCTTCAAGCCCGACATAATCACTTATTCTCGCAAAGTTTTTCTTCCGCTCACTAATCTCTGCCGCGACTACTGCGGCTACTGCACATTTCGCCGCGATCCCGGCGATCCCGGTGCGCACACCATGACGCCGGAAGAAGTTTTGACCGTCGCCCGAGCTGGCGAAAAATTGGGATGCACGGAAGCTCTCTTCAGTCTGGGTGATAAGCCGGAACTTCTTTTTCCGGAGATGCGCGACACACTGCGGCATCTGGGATATAAATCCACTCTGCAATATCTTGAAGCCATGTGCGAGCTGATCTTGCGGGAGACCACATTATTACCGCATCCCAATCCTGGCCTGTTGAGCGCTGAGTGGATCACGCGTTTGTCCGCGGTTTCCCCCAGTATGGGAC
The DNA here is from genome assembly GCA_963723765.1 of Terriglobia bacterium. Classification (GTDB taxonomy): domain Bacteria; phylum Acidobacteriota; class Terriglobia; order Terriglobales; family Acidobacteriaceae; genus DATBAX01. Next base: position 644,426 of record CAVRSD010000005.1, read on the forward strand.
TGATGCTCGAAACCACCAACACTTCCCTGCTCGAAGTGAACGCCGCCCACGATAATGCACCAGACAAAGTCCCCTCCAAACGTCTGCGCACTATCGAAGAAGCCGGCAAGCAAAACGTTCCGTTCACCACCGGACTGTTAATCGGCATCGGCGAGACTCTCGACGATCGCGTGGATACCTTGCTCGCCATCCGCGAACTTCACGAGCGCTACGGCCACATTCAGGAAGTCATCGTGCAGAATTTTCGCGCCAAGCCGGGCATTCCTATGCGAAACTGGCCGGAACCTACGCGGGGTGAAATGTTGCGCACCGTCGCCGTGGCCCGATTGCTCATGCCGAACATGAATATTCAAGCCCCGCCGAATCTCTCCGCTCCTTATTACGACGATTTGCTGGACGCCGGCATCAATGACTGGGGCGGAATCTCGCCGCTGACGCCGGACTTCATCAATCCGGAAAAACCGTGGCCGCATCTGGAACAACTCAAGTTGCGTACGGAAGCAAAGGGATACAAATTGCGCCAGCGCCTTCCGGTTTATTCTGAATTTTTACCGGCGGTCATCGCGCGTCCTGGATTTCTTTCGGAAAAAACAAAAATTGCTGCAGACCTCAATGAATATGTTGGGAGGGCGGCATGATCGTCGTACTCACCGGAGGCACGGGAGGCGCCAAGTTTGTGGATGGTCTCCGGCAAGTCGTCTCCGCTAAAGAGCTGACTATCGTCGTCAACACCGGCGACGACCTCGAATGGTGGGGTTTGTACATGTCCCCTGACCTCGATTCCATCACCTACGTGCTGGCCGGGCTTCTCAGCAAAGAGCGCGGCTGGGGCGTAAAGGGCGACACTTTTTTCTGCCTGCAAGCCATGGGAGATTTGGGCGAACCTATCTGGTTCCATGTGGGTGATCGCGATCTTGCGGTTCATCTGCTTCGTTCCAAATTGCTTGCGGAAGGAAAAACTCTTACTGAAGTAACGGCCATCATCGCCGCCAAAATGTCGGTTCAGGCCCGCATCCTGCCCATGAGCAACACACGCGTCGAAACCAGGGTGGACACGCCCGCCGGCGATCTCAGCTTCGAAGAGTATTTTGTACAGCGCTGGTATCAGGACCCAGTCAATTCCGTGCGATTCGCCGGAGCCTCTGAAGCCGAACCCGCGCCCGGTGTGGTCGAAGCCATCCTCTCTGCCAGCGCGGTCATTCTCGCTCCAAGCAATCCGGTCACCAGCATCGGTCCTATTCTCGCTGTGCCGAAAATTCTTAAGGCTCTAAAGGAAACTCCCGCGTCGGTGGTTGCAATCAGTCCGTTGGTCGATGGCAAAGCAATTTCGGGCCCGGCAGGTGTTCTCATGGCCGCACAGGGACTGCCGGTCTCGCTTGCGGGTCTGGCGCAAGCCTATGGAGAATTTCTCGATATTCTGGTCGCCGACACTGCGGACGCCAAGGCCGCAAAAGAATTGCAGCGGCCGGGTCTTCGCGTAGTCTGTGCGAACACCATCATGCGCACTGCGGAAGATAAGGCCGGGCTTGCGCGGTCCGTGCTTTCGTTCCTCTCCGGCGAAAATGCAGCTCAGGCCACGGACTGATCTATGATTCTCGTTCCTGTCAAAAATCTGGCTCATGCCAAACAAAGGCTGGCTTCGCTTCTCGATCAACCGACTCGCACCGAACTCGCGCAAGCCATGTTGTTCGACGTGCTCGAGGCGGTCAGTCAGTCTAAAAACCGGCTGGAAGTCGGCTTGGTTACAACTGACCCTTTTGCCGTTGAACTGGCTCGGCAATTCAATTTCCAGGTAATTCCGGATCATGCGAATTCGGGTGAAACTCGTGCCATCGCTATGGCGACAGAATTTTGTCACTCGCATGGGATTCATAGCACGCTCGTCATTCCCGGCGACATTCCCTTAGTTCAGGCTTCCGAGCTCGATCAGATTTCGGATTCAGCTCCTGACGAAGGCTCCGTCATTGTTCCAGCCGGCGACGGACGCGGTACCAACGCAATCCTGCGTAGCCCCGCCGGACTCTTCCCTTTGCACTTCGGCAACGACAGTTTCAAACCACATCTTGCAGCGGCTCGCGCAACCCGCAAACCGTGCGTCGTGCTCTCGCTTCCCGGAATTGCGCTCGACGTCGACAACCCCTCCGACCTGAGGCAACTTGCAGCTGCACCCGGCAAAACCCGCTCCCAGCAGCTCGTCCGTCAGTGGGACCTCACCGAGCTTCCTTTAGCCGCCAACGAATAACATGCCTGCCGGGGATCAAGCTCGCGAACTTCGTATCATCCCGTTACCGTTGCGCGATGAGATCCAACCCGGCGATTCGCTTTCGGACAAACTCCTCTCCGCGCTCAAGCATCACAAGCTAACACTCAAACCAGGCGACATCCTGGTCGTGAAACATAAAATTGTCTCAAAAGCCGAAGGTCAACTCGTAGAACTAGACAAGATCAAGCCGTCCCCAGCTTCGCGAGCCTGGGCCCGTCGCTACCATCTCGATGCCCGCGTGACCGAAGTCGCGTTGGCTCAGAGCAAGCGCGTTGTCCGTCGCAAACGTGGCGTGCTGATCACCGAAACTCGCCACGGCCTCATCTGCGCCAACAGCGGCGTGGATGTTTCCAACGTGAATGGCGGCCACCACGCGCTCCTGCTGCCTGAAGATCCAGATCGCTCCGCGCAACAAATTCATCGCCAGATAAAGAAACGTCTAATGCTCTCCATTCCCGTCATCATCACCGATAGTTTCGGACGTCCGTGGCGCGAAGGACTGACCGAAGTCGCCATTGGCGTGGCCGGTATGAAGCCTTTGCACGATTTTCGTGGCCGTCGCGACCCTCACGGTTATCCTTTACGCGTGAGTATCGAGGCCGTGGCCGACGAGCTGGCTTGCGCTGCCGGCCTGGTTTGCGGCAAGCTGTCTCGCACCCCCGCGTGCATCATTCGAGGATTTCCATACCGTCCGGGCTCGGGACAGGCTCGCGATTTAGTCCGCCCGGCTGCAACCGATCTGTTTCGCTGATATTGTTAAGTAAAGATATTGGCGAATTGTTGGATATGAGGAGGGCTCGTGCCGCGCGCTTTGACCCAATCCGAACTGGAAAGCTTTCCTTCTCTCGAATGGCAGGACATTTCTCCGCGTCTCTCGCCAGCATTTCACACGGCCCTCGAACAAGTGCTGACATCGCAGGATGGCGGCACGCTCTCTCGTGACCAATCCCTGCTGCTCGCCAACGCCGAAGGCGATAATCTCCTCGGCCTTTTAGTTGCCGCCAACGATCTGCGCCGCGAACTCGTTGGCAATCTCGTTACTTATGTCGTGAATCGCAACATCAATTTCACCAACATCTGTTTTGTGGGATGCAAGTTCTGCGCCTTCAGTCGCGGCCCGCGCGAATCAGACACCTACTTCCTCACTCCCGAGCAGGTCGCTCATAAAGCTGAAGAGGCGTGGGTGATGGGTGCGACCGAAGTCTGTATCCAGGGCGGATTGCCGCATGGCCTCCCTCCTTTTTATTATCGCGACATTCTTCGAGCAGTAAAGCAAGTCACACCAAGCATGCACATCCATGCTTTTTCTCCCATGGAAATCGTCTACGGCGTTGAGCTCACCGGCATGCCGCTCGAAGATTATCTCCGCATGTTGCGCGACAATGGCCTCGGCACGCTCCCCGGCACCGCCGCTGAAATTCTGGACGATCAGGTCCGCAATATTCTCTCCCGCAACAAACTCTCGACCGCCCAATGGACCGAGGTTATTCGCACCGCGCATCGCTGCGGCATCCGCACCACTTCCACGCTCATGTATGGGCACGTCGAAACCACCGCGCACTGGGTCAATCAACTCCAACTTCTCCGCGACATTCAACAGGAAACCGGCGGCCTGACTGAGTTTGTGCCACTCGGCTTCGTCCATCAAAACACTCTGCTCTTCCATCAGGGACTCGCACGCAGCGGCCCCACTCTCGCCGAACATCTGAAAATCCACGCGTTGTCCCGGATAATCCTTGCCGGCTCGATTACCAACATTCAGGTTTCCTGGGTAAAGTTGAATCGCAATCTGTCGCAACTCTGCCTGAACGCCGGTGCCAACGACTATGGCGGCACGCTTATGGAAGAAAATATCTCGCGCGAGGCCGGTGCCACCGCCGGACAATACACCAGCCCGGAAGATTTCCAGTCAATGATTCTAGAAATCGGCCGCATTCCCGCCGAGCGCAACACCACCTACACCCGCATCAATATCAAACAGCCCGCCGGACCATTCAGTAATGAACATTCACTCGAACCGGAATTCGCCTAGTGGAGTTGGAATAACTCAATGACCACTCGTTCGATCGCTATCATCGGAGGCACCGGGGCCGAAGGTTTCGGCCTGGCGCTGCGTTGGGCCCAGGCTGGTGAGACCGTCATCATCGGATCACGCGACGCCCAACGCGCCCGCGAAGCCGCGGAGAAAATCAAACAGAATGCCGGCGCGAATGCAAAAGTTTCCGGCGACGAAAATGTTGCCGCCTGCTCCGCCGCCGATCTCGTCGTTCTCACGGTTCCCTTCGAGAGTCATGCGGCCATCCTCAAACAGCTCAAGCCATCTCTCCGCCGCGGCTCGATCGTCGTCGACACAACCGTTCCTCTGGCCGCGAGCGTAGGTGGTCGCGCCACGCGCACGCTCGGTCTTTGGGAAGGCTCCGTCGCCCAGCAAACTGCAGAGACCTTGCCCAAGGAAATATCCGTCGTGTCCGCCTTCCACAATATTTCCTCTGAGCTATTAAAAGGAGACCACCCCATCGACTGCGATGTGATCGTTTGCGGGGATGACCCTCAAGCCAATCTCGAGATCCGCAAGCTCGCCGCTAAAATCCCGGGCGTACGCGGAGTGGATGGCGGCAAACTGGAAAACAGCCGCATCGTCGAGCAGATCGCCGCGCTGCTGATCGGACTCAACATCCGGAACAAAGGCAGCCACTCCGGCATTCGCATCACCGGCCTGCCGGGCGTCGCTTATGAGACCTTATGAATTCCAGCGATACCGGCGCTACCATCCAATTCCGCGACGTCTCCTATCGCATTAATACCACTCGTGAACTTCTCCACCACTTAAATCTCGAAGTCCAATCCGGCGAAACTCTTATTCTCCTTGGCCGCAGCGGCTCTGGCAAAACCACCACGCTCAAACTCATTAACAACCTGCTTACACCAAGCTCAGGAGAAATCTCGGTGAGCAACCGCCTCACTCGCGACTGGGACGTCATCCAACTCCGCCGCGGCATCGGCTACGTCATTCAGGACATCGGCCTCTTCCCGCATTTCACCATCGCCCGTAACATCGGACTGGTTCCAAAAATCGAAAATTGGCCGGAAGCAAAAATTCTATCCCGAACCAAAGAACTCCTCCAGCTCGTTGGATTGGATTCCGACATCGCCTCCCGTTATCCCCGCGAACTTTCCGGGGGACAGCGCCAACGAGTCGGCGTGGCCCGCGCTCTCGCCGCCGATCCTCCAATTCTCTTGATGGACGAGCCTTTCGGCGCACTCGACCCCATTACCCGCGCCGAGCTCCAGCGCGAATTTCTTGCCTTGCAACAACGTCTTCGCAAAACCGTGGTCTTTGTCACTCATGATTTACGCGAGGCTCTTCTTCTCGGCACCCGTATCGCATTGCTTGAAGCTGGCCGCCTGGTCACTGTTCTTACTCCGGACGAGTTTCTAAAATCCTCCGATCCGATGGTCGCCGCTTATGTGAACGCCTTCGAAACTGCCGCTCCCCGAGGCCACTCATGAATTTCTTGCAATTCATGTTGCAAAATCGCACTGAAGTTCTGGAGCTCACACTTGAACACCTGTGGCTGGTCAGCGTTTCGATCTTCTTCGCCGTGCTCATCGGAATTCCACTCGGCATCCTGATCACGCGCTGGCCCGTGCTCAACAAACCAATTCTCGGCAGCGCCAATATTATTCAAACCATCCCAAGTCTCGCTTTGTTCGGATTTCTTTTGCCCGCGCCCTGGATTGGCGCCCGTGCTGACCGTCTCGCGATTCTCGCGCTCACGCTCTATGCGCTTCTGCCGCTGATCCGCAATACTTACGTCGGTATCAAGGGTGTCGATCCCTCGGTAGTCGAAGCTGGACGCGGCATGGGCATGACCAATCGGCAGCTTCTCTGGCAGGTCCAACTCCCGCTGGCCCTGGGCGTGATCATCGCCGGCGTGCGGGTAGCCACCGTAATTTCAGTTGGACTTGCGACCATCGCCGCCGCCATCGGCGCTGGCGGATTAGGTGAATACATTTTTCGCGGACTTGCCATGGTCAACAATCAAGTGATTCTCGCGGGCGCAGTTCCGGCCGCGCTCATGGCGATTCTGGCCGACGTCGGCCTGGGATGGCTTGAAAAGCGTCTCAGCCCCTGCTGATCTCTGAACCAGTCGCGAAGCGACGGCATCATTAGCCCAGCATGTAAGTGCTGAGGTCGGCAGAGCGCAATAAGCGCAGTCGCGTCAAGGACGACATCAATGCGATACACACCGGCGTGACAACGGGTTTAGCCCTTGACGTAAAAGCACACACATGCTCCGCCGAAAAATCCCGATCCTTCTCTGCCTCGCGCTGCATTCTAACGCCTGCGGCCCTTCGCGCGAGAACCGCATAGTCATCGGCTCGAAAAACTTTACCGAGCAACTCATCCTCGGAGAAATCATCGCCCAGCAAATCGAAAACAGAACGCATCTCCCGGTGGAGCGCCGCTTCTATCTCGCCGGAACTTACATCTGCCAGCAAGCCATTCTCGGCGGACGCATCGATATCTACCCCGAGTACACCGGCACTGCCCTCACCGCCGTCTTGAAAGAAAAGCCGGAAAACGATCCTCCCGCAGTCTTCGCCCGCGTTAAAACCGAATACGCCAGCCGCTTCAACCTGGCTGTGGGCGCGCCTTTCGGCTTCAATGACACTTTCGCCATGGAGATCCGCGGCGAAGACGCACGCCGTCTCAGTCTCAAAACCATCTCGCAGGCCGCTACCTACACCCCGCAGTGGCGTGCCGGATTCGGTTACGAATTCATGGAGCGTCCCGATGGCTACAAAGGTTTGGCGGCCACCTACGGTCTGCGTTTCGCCGAGTCACCACGCATCATGGATCTCGGCCTGCTCGCCCGCGCTCTCAAAGAAAAACAGATCGACCTCGCTGCTGGAAACACCACCGACGGTCTGATCCCCGCCCTCGACCTCTTCGTTCTCGAAGACGACAAGCATTACTTCCCGCCCTATGAAGCGGTCCCGATCATCCGTCAGGAAACACTGGCCCACCATCCGGAAGTCGCTCAGGCCCTGTCCGAGCTCGCCAACAAAATTTCGGACGACGACATGCGCCAGCTCAACTATGCCGTCGATGGCCAGCACCGCGATGTGAAAGACGTAGTTCGCGAATTCCTCCACCGTAAACTTCCCTAACCCAATGTCATCCTGAGCGGAGTTTCTGTTTCGCAACGCGGAACACGGAGTCGAAGGACCCCTATCGTCATCACAAAACTTCGCAATGCGCAGTTGCTCCCGCCCTCACTTTTTGACATACTCATCCTCTATGAAAGGCAACCCCAAAGTTATCGCCGAACTCAACAAAGCTCTGCGTGAAGAGCTCACTGCCATCAACCAATATTTCCTTCATGCGGAGATGTGTGAAAACTGGGGATACATTCGTCTTTCCGCATACATCAAGAAACAATCCATCGGCGAAATGAAGCACGCCGAGGTACTGATGGAGCGAATCCTTTTTCTCGACGGCACACCCAGCATGCAGCCCCTGGAGTTGAAGGTGGGCGGGACCGTCAAGGACATGATTCAAAGCGATCTCGCACTCGAAGTCGGCGCCGTCAAGCAATACAACGACGCCGTTCAGATCGCCACCGATGAAGGTGACAATGGTTCCCGCGATCTGTTCGTACAACTCCTCAAAGACGAAGAAAGCCACGTAGATTGGCTCGAAGCCCAGGTTCACCAGATCAAAGAACTCGGCTACGAACGCTACCTGACCCAGCAAATGGGCGAACAGAAAGAAGAATAATCTCTCCTCTGTCTCATCCCGACCTGGTGTCATCCGGACCCAGTGTTGATAGCAGAGCACATGGATAAAGGCTCCACAAAACCAGCTCCGGAGGAGCGGCATACATTAGCCCCGGACGTAAGTCCGGGGTAAGCGCGAAGCGGGAACACGCGCCCAAGGCGCAACGAGAACAGCCCCTACATCAACCACAACGCGTCCACATCCACCACTACCTGCGTTCTCGGAATTTTCTGCTGCGATACATAGACGAGCATCGATCTAAGCAGCGTATTCAACTTCTCCCGGCTGGGAGACTTCAATACAAAGTGGTAGCGATAGTCCCGCTTCAAGCGCACAATCGGCGCCGCCGCTGGCCCCATCACGCGGACGCCTTCGTGCCGCGTCTTCTCGAACCATTTTCCCAGCGTGCCCGACCATTGCAACGCTTCATCCAATTTATCGCTGCGTACCACCACGTTGGCCAGCGCGCTGTATGGGGGATAGTGCATCCAGCTGCGAAACTGCAATTCTTTTTCGTAGAAGCCGGTGAAGTCGTGCTGCGCCGCGTACTGCACCGCATAGTGGTCTTGAAAATAAGTTTGCAACACAACTTTGCCCGGAGTCTGTCCGCGCCCGGCACGTCCGGCAACTTGCGTGAGCAACTGGAACGTCCGCTCGGCGGCGCGAAAATCCGGCATGCCCAACGCCATATCGGCCCCGACTACGCCCACCAGTGTGACTCCATGAATGTCATGCCCCTTCGCGATCATCTGCGTGCCCACCAGCAAATCCAGTTCGCCTTCGTTCAACGCATTCAGCGCCCGTTCAAAGTCTTCCTGTCCGCGCACCGTATCGCGATCCAGACGTGCGATGCGTGCCTGAGGAAACATGCCATGCAGCAACTCTTCCAGCTTCTCCGATCCTGTCCCCAAGAAATAAACGTACTCGCTGCCGCAGTGTGCGCAGGTCTTAGGAACGGGCGCCATGAAGCCGCAGTAATGGCACACCATACGCTGCTCGCGCTTGTGATGCGTGAGTGAGATGGCGCAGTTCCTGCATTCGAGTTTCTTGCCGCAGGTGCGGCACAGCACTACCGGCGAATAGCCGCGGCGGTTCAGCAGCACCATGACCTGTTCTTTGCGCTCCAGCCGCTCTTTGATTTCCGCGGCCAGCTTGCGTGAGATCACCTGCTCCTGGCCGGTTTCCTGAAACTCCAGCCGCATGTCGATGATCTCAACCTCCGGCAGTGGCCGCTGCTCCACGCGGTCGGGCATCTCCAGCAGCGCATATTTATTTTTCTTGGCGTTGTAGTAGGACTCGAGTGACGGCGTGGCCGATCCCATCACCACTACAGCATTCGCCATCTTCGCCCGCATCACCGCCACGTCGCGGGCATGATAACGCGGCATCTCCTCCTGCTTGTAAGACGAATCCTGTTCCTCATCCACGATGATCAATGCCAGATCCGTAACTGGCGCGAACACAGCCGACCGTGTGCCCACCACCATCCGTGCCGCGCCGCGCTTGATGCGATGCCACTGCTCGGCCCGCTCCTGATCGGACAGCGCCGAGTGCAGAATGGCCACTTCATCTCCAAACACTGTGATGCAGATCAGCCGCCACTGCAGGCGTCAATCCAATTTCAGGGACCAGCAGGATCGCCGACCGCCCTGCTTCAAGCACCGATCGCATCGTCGCCAGATACACCGCCGTCTTGCCCGATCCGGTGACGCCATGCAGCAGCATGCCGGAGAACTTTTTTGCCGTGACACTTTCCTGAATGCGTTTGAGAGCCTGCCTGCTGAGCTGGATTGAACTGGAAATCCAGTGGCGAAGGACGCATTTTTATTTTCGAGCGAACGAGTTCGGCTGGCTCTTCAGATGATCTCGACCAGCCCCCGCTTCACCAGCGTGCCTAACGTCGTCCGGGGAACCTCAAGCCCCTGCAAAGTTTCAACGGCGACCTTCCCGCCGGCCGCTGCGAGAGTGTCGACCAACGTTTGCTGGTTCGCATTGAGCTTACCCTCGGCGGTCTTGAGCAGCGCCACTTTCACGGTGCGAGTAGCGTCACGTACGTCGGACAGATCCTCACGCATGATCCATTTCTTGCGCACCATCCCGGCGAGGACTGCTTTCGACACTCTAGTCGCAGACCGCAGCGCCTGTTCGCGCGCGGCTTCACCCTGCGCCAAATATTCCAGCACACTGATTTCGGTGAGCTGCTCATCGGGAGTTCTGCGCGCTCGCGCCGACGATCCTACTGTCCCGGCTGCATGCAGCGCCCCGTGGCCCGTCTCGGTGATGCTGTAGCTGATCGTCTTTTTGAACTCAGCGTTCAGAGGAAGCATGGAGCGGAAGACGTCGCCGATGGGGGCGAGGTAGTAGTCGGCGATCCATTGGCCGAGGCGCAGCAGCTGGGCATCAAGGACAGGCGTGGCATCGAGTACGCTGATGACATTCTTGGTTTGGACTTTTGGTTTGCGGTCGTGCAGTTCAGTGACGATGCCCGAGAGGCGCTGCTGGCGAAAGGGCACGAGCACACGTCCTCCCACCACCGGCTCCATCCCTTCGGGGATGCGGTAGGTGAAGGCCATGTCGAGCGGCACGGGCAGGGCTACGTCACAGAATTCCATGGGTGGTTACTGAAATCCTACCATCGCTTGCAGGTCGGAGGGGCAGTGGCAAAAACTGCGTTATGTTCCCCGGGGAACACAATGACGATTTGCACAAGTGTTCCCCGGGGAACATTTTGTACAGCCGGGAATGTACGTACATATTTCGGGATGTGGTTGGAATGGTTGAGTTTAGAGGAAATTCCCGATTTGGGAATTGTGTTGGCCTCGCTTCGCTTGGCTGGACAGCCGAGGCGGCTGTCCCTACGTGAGCAGGAAAAGCCCCGCCCTCTCGCAAAGGGCGCGAGAAGGACGGGGCACCCAACCGTCTCTAGGGAAGCGGTGGTGGGGCTTTCAGGCCGAGGTCTTTCATCACCATTTGGAGGTCTTTCCAGGTTTCTTTTTTCTGGCGGGGATCGCGCAGAAGGAACGCGGGATGATAGGTGACGGCGAGTTTGGTTCCCTGAAAATCGAACCACTGACCGCGCAACTCAGACATGGGCGCATTCACTGCTAACAAGGTTTTGGCGGCAACCGCTCCCAGGGCGACGATAGCCTTGGGATGGATCGCCGCAATCTGGCGCATGAGAAAAGGCGAGCAGGTTTCGCATTCGTCGCGTTCCGGCTGGCGGTTTCCGGGCGGGCGGCATTTGATGATATTGGCAATATAAACTTCTTCGCGGCTCAGGCCCATGGCCTTGATCATATTGGTGAGCAACTGGCCGGAGCGTCCCACGAAGGGTTCTCCCTGTTCGTCTTCGTCGGCGCCTGGGGCTTCGCCGATGAACATCAAGTCTGCGTTGGGATTGCCCACGCCGAAGACGATCTGCTTGCGTCCCTGTTTGTGGAGTTTGCAGCGCGTACAGTCTCCGATGTCTTCACGGATGAGGCGCAACGCGGTGACAGGATCGGTTACACCAGTTTCAGGATTGGGTTTGGCGGCAGATGGCCTGGCGACAGGCGTCATAAATTCTGATTCTTTCAGATCGGATTGAGGTAAAGGGTCACGCCGGTAAAAATCGTAGATGCCGAGTTCGTTGTAATAGCGGATGCGATCGGCGAGAGCACGTTTAAGTTGCGGATCGAGGGTGGTGGGCATCTGCTATTGATTCTAACGTGGAAATCGGTCGTTGGGCCTTGGTCGTTGGTCGTTGGTCTAAAGATCGTTGCGCCAGGCGGGCGCGTGATCCGGTTCCGGCTTTCCCCGGCACTTCCGCCGGGCTTTCAAATGCCGCCCCTTGCGGGGCTGGAGCAGAGTGGATTGGCGCGCCCACTTGATGCCGAACGAATGGCTTGGCGCCGAGGCGCGTGGTGAATGCGCAAAAGCCTCAACGCAGCGCCGGAAGCGCTGCTTCACCCAAGTAAAAAAGCCTGCGGATAAATCCGCAGGCTGGTGAATTAAGCAAATCAGTAAAACTAGAAGCTCAGCTTTAAAGCCACCTGAAGTTGCCGGGCGGAGGTGGTGCCGTCCGGGTTCGAGCGGGTGGAAGTGATCACGCCAAATAGGGGCGATCCCAACTGGTTGCCCAAGGCGGATGGATCCGAACCTGGATTGGTGAATTGCGGACGGTTGAAGATGTTATAGCCTTCAAGCCTGAATTCCATTCCTACGCGCTCCGTAATGGCCATCTTCTTCGCAAACGCGAGGTTGAAGTCAACGAATCCGGGACCATATTCGTGGTTGCGGCCAATGGTCCCAGGACCGCCGTAGGCGGGCTGAGCGAAGGCATTTACATTGCTAAAGTACACTTTACCGAGGTCCGCATTGGGATTGGTGCCCGCAGCAAATGGATTTCCGATAAGGTCGGCACGGTTACTTAAACCCGATCGCTCGCTGTCGGTAGTGCTGTAAACGTCAAACGGCAGGCCACCTTGAATGGTAGTGATTCCGGAGAACTGCATGCCTTCAAAAATCCGGCCCAACATGCCATTGCTGAGATAGTTTTTGCCTCTTCCGAGCGGCACTTCCCAAATGTAATTGAAAACCGCGACGTGGCGAATGTCGTTATCGGAATTGCCGCGTTCTGCCGCGAGATCGAGCGAGTTACGCGGAAAGCCACGGTTGCCAGCACCAGGCACCAGAGGATCGCCCGAGTCGTCGATGCCATGAGCGTATGTATACGAGCCCTGGATTTCAAGCCCGTGAGTCATGCGGTGCGTGACTTTCAATTGCAACGAGTTGTAATTAGAGTTGCCGATCGAAGCGATTAAGAACGGCGAATCGAGAGCATTGTTCTCCACTGCGTTAAAGGGCAAAATGCCGTTGTCATACCCGTTGAAAAGATTCCCCTTTACCACATCGCTAGCGGCGCACGTAACCGACTGTCCGAAAATGTTATTAAATGGGGTAACGCCGTCGCATCTCTGGAGCAACTGGTTTACCAGAGCCGGCACTTGCGGATTCCCGTTCAACTCACGGAAGATATGGGTTCCCTTCGATCCCACATAGCCCAGATCAACCGTAATGTTTCCCGGTAATTCGTGCTGAATACCGATGTTCCAATTGTCACTCACCGGATTGCGGAAATTTGTGGCAAAGAGAATCGGTTCAAGCTGCGAGCCGTCCGGTATGACAGCTGAAGGAGTAGTGTCAGGTACGACGACCGGCAGAGTCGAAGTCTGACCCCCAAATGATCCAACCGGAATGGCATTCCCCGGCGTCTGGAAGGGGAAGGCATTGTAGTCCTGCTCGAATGGCGGATTGCCGCGAGCATTGCCGAACAAGTTCCCGAATACGCGATCATGGAAGATACCAAACGCGCCTCGGATGGCAGTCCGTCCGTCGCCCTTGGGGTCCCAGGAGAACCCTACGCGTGGCTCGATATTGGACCAGTCATTATTGTAAAGCTGATGCCCGGTGCCGGGACCCACGAGAGAGAGCACGATATTTTGGCCGGGTGCATAGGAAGAAGGTGGAGGCCCGAGAAGGTTCGATAGATTGGCCCCTTCTTCATAGGGAACGCTGTCGAACTGATAGCGCAATCCCAGATTCAAAGTGAAATTGGGACGCACTTTCCAGGAATCCTGGGCAAACCCATCGTATTCATGCTGGCGGAATAACTTGTTGTCGGTGCCCTGACGAGTTCCGCTCTTATCGAAAAACTCAGCACTAAAGTCATTGAAAACAAAACCATACAGTGCTGACGCGGCGTCGGCTAATTGAAGTGTCTCCACCGCTCCAGAGGCAGTTGGGAAGTTGATCAGATCGGGACCACCGTTCGCTACGGACACGGTGTCCAAAGCGCGCCGGGAAAAGAAGTTATCGTCCCCACCCTCGCCTACGTCGCGGAAATCGCCTCCGAATTTGAAGGTGTGGTTGCCGTGGACCCAGCTAATGCTGTCGGTATAGCTGGTAGTGCCGGTCTTCCTTCCCTGACCATTCGAGTCTCCCAGATCGAGACAACCAAGACTGCTGAAGGGATCAAAGTCATAGTCGGTCCCATTGCCAAACTGGTCTATGGTGCCGACACCATCGATGGCGCTGTGATTACAGGCAAAGGCGGCATAAATGTGGTTCCAGCCGAAATTGAAGTTGTTGATTAAATTCGTTCTCAATACCGAGGTTAGGTTCGCGGAAACCGCATCGCTGATACTCTTTTCCGCTGTCGCCCCAATTCCTCCGGGCAGGACGTCATCGTGAAATGGATCTGGATCCACGAAGTGATCGTATCCATAGCGCACACTCAGGGTTTCACCCGGAGTAAAGTGCTCATCAATCTTGGCCACTGTGTTATACGAATTTTGTTTGGAACCAGTAGGAAAGCTAATGAGCCCGGAAATGCCGTCCCCGCTCTGAGTAGTTGGATTCGGATACAGAGCCAAGACCTGCTGGATGGTTGGGTCAATCGGCAAATTATAAGCATTCGTGGAAGAACCTGGGGTCAAGTCGAGTGGTACCTGGATACCACTGGGATCGATGTAGGTAAACACCCCGGTCTTGAACGCGGCCGTAGGAACAATCGCGGTCCCGGTGGTTGCAGTGCGGAACCGGTCGAATTCTTCGTTGAAAAAGAAGAATGTCTTGTCCTTGCGGATGGGGCCGCCGATGGAATATCCAAACTGATTGCGGACGTAGGGATTTTGTGGGCCGCCGTTCGGTCCATCGCTCGGATTGAACCAGTCGCGGGCTCCGCCAAAGGCGTTCCAGCGGCCGAACTCATAGGCATCGCCGTGGAACTTATTGGTGCCGCTCTTGGTGAGCACGTCGACAATCGCGCCGGTGTTGCGGCCGTATTCCGCGTTAAAGTTGCTGGTGATGACGCGGAATTCTTCGGTGGAATCCGGATTGGCGCTGAGCACGCCGCCGCTGGGACCGCCCGGGACCGACGTATCATTATTGTCGGTCCCGTCGAGCAAGAAATTGTTGTTGCGTTCGCGCGAACCATTGACAGAGAAGCCGCCCAGCCCGGTATTGGTCTGGATTGTCCCCGGCGAGAGCAGCACCAGGCTGTAAGGATCGCGGGTAATCAAGGGCAGGTCCTCGATTTTGCGGGAGTCCACCAGATTGCTTACCTGCGAAGTTTCAAGATCAACGTCGGGAGCTTTATCGCCACGGACCTGCACCTCTTCGCTGACGGCGCCAGCTTCGAGCTTGGCATTGATGGTCACGGTCTGGGCGACGGTAAGCTCGACTGCGGTGACATGGAAGGTCTTGAAGCTGTCCTTGGTGACAGTGATTTCGTAAGAACCCACTGCCAGGTCGGTCAGGGTGTAAGCACCGCCGGCGTCGCTGCTAGTGGAGCGCACGGTATTTGAGCCCACGTTCCGAGCGATGACTTGCGCGCCCGGCACCACGGCACCCGTGCTATCGGCAACCGTACCGGTGATCGAACCACTCTGCGCCAAAGTCAAGGCAGAGAAAACCAGAACCAGCAAACCGCATCCCAAAATTGCTCTCAGATTTCGCATTTCCTTATTCCTTCTTCTTCTCCGCTGCCATCAACCACTTATGAATGTTATGTTTAGCTTCGATGTGAGGAGATACTGCTAAACAGGATTTAACACTGTTAGGGCAATTGCCAGACCACTGTGGCCAAATGTTATGTCATTGATTTTAATCGTGTTATTACTGCATTGGCGATGCATCCTGCCGAGTTCTACAGATTCTTGTAGATAGTCGCTGAAGGGAGTTGTGAAACTCTGTAGATTCTCCGAAGGAGGGAATTACCGATAGTAGGCGATTGTCGGCTTGAAGCTTACATGGCCACGTTTTTCATGGCTGTGAGGGTTAGCGCGGGGCCGGCGGGGAGTGAGAATCTAAGTGGTCTTCAACACGGGCTGGGGTTTGCGCAGGCGGATGATTTGATCGAGTACGCGTTGGGCGACTTCCCACTTCGTGGTTTCGGGTACTTCCACAACATCGTGCTGAGTGATGATGGTAACGGCGTTGCGGTCGGAGTCGAAGCCGACGCCTTCGCGGGAAACATCGTTGACGACAATGGCGTCGAGCGATTTTGAGAGGAGTTTTTTGCGGGCGTTTTCCAGGACGTTTTCTGTTTCGGCAGCGAAACCGATTATTAATTGAGAGCGTTTGTTGCGCGCAATCTCAGAAACTATGTCCGCGGTAGGCTCAAGCTCGAGCGTCATGTGGCCGCTGCGTTTGATTTTTTGCGACGCGACGGACCTGGGACGATAGTCGGAAACAGCAGCGGTCTTGATGACGATGGTTGCCTGGGGCAGCAGGTTTAGCACCGCTTGCCGCATTTCTTCGGCGGATTCTACTTTTGTCACTTCGGCGGCGCCCGGCGGAGTCAGTGCGGTGGGGCCGCTGACTAGCAACACTCGTGCGCCACGTCGTAAAGCAGCTTCGGCGAGTGCGTATCCCATACGTCCACTCGAACGATTGGTGAGATAGCGAACGGGATCAATCTTTTCCCGCGTCGGGCCGGCAGTGATGAGCACGGTTTCCCCGGCCAGCTCCTGTGAAGCTCCCAAGGCTTCCATCACGGCGGCGACGATGAGTTCATTTTCGGCCAAGCGTCCCTGACCGGTCATGCCACAGGCGAGGTAGCCGTCTCCGGGTTCCACGATCTTCACGCCACGTTTTCTTAGGATTTCAAGATTGGCTTGCGTGGCCGGATGGTTCCACATATTGACGTTCATCGCCGGAGCAACCACGACCGGAGCAGTGGTAGCCAAATAAAGAGTGGTCAGGAAATCGCTGGCCGTGCCTTGTGAAAATTTCGCGAGGAGGTCAGCACTTGCGGGGACGACGACGAGCGCATCGATGGACTGCGCCACCGCGATGTGTTCGATGGCGGAATCAATATTCGGGGCGTCATCACGACTTCCATCGCCGCCGGCGAACATTCCGGTGATGACTTTTTCACCGGAAAGCGCCGCAAAGGTGAGAGGCCGGATAAATTCCTGGGCGGCCTGGGTCATGATGACTTGCACACGAATACCGCGGTCCTGCAGTAGGCGACACACTTCCGCCGCTTTGTAGGCTGCAATTCCGCCACTGACACCGAGGGCAATCTTCATGGAAAGTTCCGCTGAAGGATTGGATGCTGGAGCCTGATTTCAGATTCTTGATCGAACATCTCAGATTGCGGGACGCGGGGAACGTGCCTGAATCCGAATCAAGAATCCAAAACCACCAATCCCTTACTCTGGCGCCATTGCCTGGTCCAGCATTTCGCTGGCAATGTCGGCGGGCGATTTGGGGATTTCCGGAATCACCCACTTCACCTTGCCGGCCTTGATTTCGTCCTGCGCAATGCGGCAGGGTTTGCGAGAAGGTGTTGTGATCACGGGGGGCGCTCCACCCTGCAGTTGCCGCGCACGTCGCGCTGCCACCAGGATGTACCGGTAATTGCTGTCGAACCCTTCAATCAACTTCATTTGTGATCTCCTGCTCTTAACTTCTTAACGTCCACCAGGAACTGCCGGAACAAAAGATGCGAGAATCGGCTGAAGACGTCCCCGCACATTATTCAGGCGGCAGCGTTCGGCCATTGCCAGCATTTCATTATCGTCAGCAGTTCGTTGAACTCCTGAACGCCGCAGCCGCTCCGACAGAAGAATCGACTTCAGCGCTTCAACAGATTCGTCCAGAACGTCGTTCACCAAAATATAGTCGTATTTTGCATAATTCTCAATCTCACGAGTGGCCGTGACCAACCGGCGCTGAATGACCTCTTCGGCGTCGAGACTTCGGGTGCGCAACCTTCGTTCCAAAGTGTTGCGATCGGGCGGCAGAATAAAAATGCTGACCGCTTGCGGAAGTTTGCTCTTGATCTGCTGCGCGCCCTGCACATCAATGTCGAGCAACAGGTCCTGGCCGGTCTGTTCGGCTTCACGCTGGAAGCGCCGTGCCGTGCCATAGTAGTTGCCGAAGACCTCGGCGTGTTCCAGGAATTCGTCTCTCTGGATCATGTCCTCGAACTCACTGCGCGTGACGAAAAAATATTCCCGCCCATTTTGCTCACTGCCACGGGGAAGACGCGTGGTGTAAGAAATGGAAAAATACAGACCCTCCACCAGTTGACGAATCTCGTTGACTAATGTCGATTTGCCCGAACCCGAGGGCGCGGAAATGATGTAGACGGTCGTCATTCGAGGTTTTGCACCTGTTCGCGTGCTTTCTCAATTTCCGCTTTCATGGCCAATCCCATCTCAGTGATCTTGAGAGCGTCGCCCGCTAATCCGGAGGTCTTGGAAAGCAGAGTATTGGCCTCGCGATTCATTTCCTGTAAAAGAAAATCCAGTTTCTTGCCGACTTCCCCGCCCTGCTCGAGAAGACCCACAAAATGTTTGACGTGGCTTTCCAGGCGGACCAGCTCTTCCTGGATTTCACTGCGATCGACCAACAGCGCCGCCTCTTGCAGGATGCGTTCGGGATCGATCTGCGATCCCACCAGTTCCTGCATGCGGGTTTTTAATTTATCAGTATAAGTCTGCAGAACCGAGCCGCGATATTTCTTGACTCCCTCACAGGCTTGCTGGACATGCGTCATACGCTCGTTCAACTCGCGGGCAATTTCGCTGCCTTCCTGTTCGCGCATCTGATTGAGGCGAGAAAGAGCTTCTTCCGCTTTGGCGAGGACGATCGGTTCCAATTCGTCGCCATCGACGGGCGCGGCCGCGGAATCGAGTGCGCCGGGCAGGCGCAGTATGGTGTTCAGGTCGGGATCCACCGCGAGGCTGAATTCGGCTGCCGCAGCGCGAAAGGCCTGGATATATCCGCCGACCAATTGACGATTTAGAGAAAAGGTCTCGCTGCCGTTGCGCTCCAGGTTGAGACTTAGCTCAAGGTGACCACGCGCCAGTTTCTCCTTGAACAAGCGGCGCAGTTTCATTTCCAGCGCATCGCTGTTGGAGGGCAGGCGGAAATGCAAATCGAGAAAACGGTGGTTCACGGATTTCAGCGAAAGCGTGAAACTAGTCTGGCCATTCATCTGGCCTTTGGTCTGGGCGAATCCGGTCATGGAGCGGATGGGCATCGGGTTATTGTCTCACTGGAGCTGCGGCTGCTTTGGGCTGCTCCAAGTCGACGAACTGGAGATCGTATAAGCGACGGTAGGTGCCGAGTTTCTGCATCAATTCTTCGTGCGCACCAATGTCGGCAATGGTGCCATTTTCTATGACCACAATCCGGTCGGCGCGGCGAACGGTGGAAAGCCGATGCGCAATCACGAGGACGGTGCGTCCGGTCATCAGGTTCTGTAAAGCGGATTGCACCAGAGATTCCGACTCGCTGTCGAGCGCGGAGGTGGCTTCGTCGAGAATGAGGATGGGTGCATTCTTGAGGAGGGCGCGGGCAATAGCGATGCGTTGGCGTTCTCCGCCGGAAAGCCGGACTCCACGTTCGCCGATCATGGTGTCATAACCGGCAGGCAGGTCCATGATGAAATCGTGCGCCAGGGCCGCGCGGGCCGCGGCTTCCACTTGTTTTTGTGAAACGCTGGGCTGACCGTAAGCAATATTATTGCGCAGGGTGTCGTTAAATAGAACCGTTTCCTGCGTGACTATGCCGATTTGTGCTCGTAAAGATGCGAGAGTAGTGTCGCGCACGTCGCGGCCATCGATCAGAATGCTTCCGGAAGTTACGTCGAAGAAACGCGGTATCAGATGCACCAGCGTGCTCTTGCCCGCGCCGCTGGAACCGACGATGGCAAGTATTTCTCCGGCCTTCACCTCCAGATTGATGTTCGCCAGAATTTGTCGCGCCTCATTACCGTTGGCCTCGTAGGAGAAGTAAACATTTTCGAAGCGTACGCCGCGAGAAAACGGCGGGATCGGGGTGGCTCCGGGTTTCTCCCGGATCTCATCCACCGTATCCATGAACTTGAATATTTCCGACGAGGCGCCTAAGGCCTGTTGAAAGTTGTTGTTGAATAAAGCGAACTTGCGCACCGGATTGTAGAGGCTGAAAACCGAAGCAATAAAGGCGGCGAAAATTCCCAGGGTCATCACACCGTGTACAACTTGTTGCCGTCCCAGCAAGAGAAGCAAAGCAATGGCGACAGCACCAAAAATATCCATGAGGGGAGAGCTGATCGCCGCCGCGGCTACCGAACGCATGTTGGCACTGAAAAATCGCTGCGTGGCTTTGCGGAAGCGCGCGATCTCCCAGAGCTCCATGCTGAAGGCTTTCACGATGCGATTGCCGGTGATAGTTTCCTGAAGAACGTTCTGAATGTCAGCGAGTTTGTCCTGACCGCTCCGGGTGGTGTGGCGCACGCGGTGGCCAATTTTTCGGGCCGAAATAATGATGACCGGAACGAACAGCACCAGCACCCACGCCAGCTTGCGTCCTAGAGCCACAACCGCAACTGCGGTGAACAGGAAAGTGAAGAACTGCTGGAGGAACTCAGCCAGCACACTCGACATGGCGTACTGCACGCGTTCAATGTCATTGATAATGGTTGAGACCAGCGTGCCCGGTCGTATGCTTTTGGAAAAATGCAGCCGAGCGCCGCAGAATGGAATTATAAAGATCGTTGCGCAGGTCGGTCATCATGCCGAACCCGGCATAGTTCACCAGATACGTGCCGGCATAATCGAAAATGCCTTTGAGCACCGTGGATGCCACCAGCGCGTAAGCCACAATCGTCCAGGCATTGTGGAAACGCGCGGGAACGAATTTCTGTAGATAGATCACATGATTCGTCCACGGAACGGTGAAGAGCTGGATATCGTCAGAACCAGTCGAGGGATTCAGAACGCGGTCAAGAATGGGCCTGAGCAGCAATAATCGAAACGCCTCGAAGAAACCCACTCCGGCCATCAGCACTACGGAAGAAAGAAGCTGCCACCAATAAGGAACCACGTAGCGGATGAGGCGGGTCAGTTGCCGCATAGGGGGCTCCCGATGCGCAGCCAGTCAGGGCTCGTTGCGGTTGGGCTCAGCATTCGTCGCAAGGTTTTATTCTACTGTAGAAGCCGTCGTTGGTCGTGCGTCGTTGGCCGTTGGCTAGAATCTTTCAACTTTGGAATAGCGAACGACCAACGGCCACGAACGACTGCTACTTCGGGCTGTCGCGATGTACTACTTTCACTCTGTATCCCGGCTTACGGAGATGTTTGGCTACATCTTCCGAAATCATGACCGAGCGGTGCTGGCCGCCGGTACAACCGAATGCGATCGTCAGATAACTCTTTCCTTCTCGGATGTAATGTGGCAAGAGATAGACCAGCAGATCGGAAATGCGCTGAATGAATTCCTTGGTCTGAGGAAATGATCGGATATATTTTGCGACCTTTTTATCACGTCCAGTAAGGTCGCGGAATTCCGGTACAAAGTGAGGATTCGGCAGGAAGCGTACGTCGAATACGAGATCGGCATCGTCCGGCACGCCATGCCTGAAACCAAAACTCACGCAGGAGACCAGAATATTCTTGCCGGATTTCTGCTGCTTCTGGAAGCGTTCGATGATATGAGAACGCAGTTCGTGAACATTGAACTTGGACGTATCGATAACCAGATCGGCCAGGGCGCGAATTTTCCGCAGTTGCCCGCGCTCGGCAGTCAAAGAAGACTTTACCGGCGCGTGAGTGCCTAGCGGGTGCGGGCGGCGGGTCTCGCTGAAGCGGCGGAGCAGGACAGAATCCGAAGCTTCGAGGAAAATCATGCGCGTCGGCAGCATGCGCTTCACTGATTTGATAATCGACGGCAGGGATTCCAGCTGCGTACCTTCACGAACATCCACCACCAGCGCGGTGCGCTCGATCTCGGAAGACTGGCCCACCAGTTCGGCAAAGCGGGGAATGAGCCCTACCGGCAGGTTGTCCACACAGTAGTAGCCGAGGTCTTCAAAGGCCTTCAGCACGGAGGCCTTCCCCGATCCGCTCATGCCGGTGATGATGACCAAATCACCGCGCCCATCGGAAGGAATAGCGGAACGTTCCACGGTCCGTCCCAGAGTCTTTGCCTTCGATGGAGATTGGGAATTCTTCCTACCCTTGCGCGCTGCCATTGCGACGGATGTTAACAGGGAACGACATGCCGTCGCTAGTCCCACAGCAGGTTGCGGGGACGAAAGCCACGCGAGAACTAGCTGTCCGCTCTAAGGGTGATTTCCCCGGCTTCTAGGCAATCGACGGTATGGTTCGCTGGTGCGGCTCCACGTAATCTGCTCGAACCTTTAGGAGGCATTCATGCTTTGGACGGTTTTCGTAGTACTGCTGATTTTGTGGCTTCTGGGATTCAGTCTGCATGTTGCCGGAGGCTTAATCCACCTGTTGCTGGTGGTCGCTCTGATTGTTTTGGTGGTGAATTTGCTGACGGGACGGAGGGTGGCCTGATCGAGATGAAGCGGTGATCCTCCCCCAATGTGGAAATGGGCACACTTATTGTGCCCATTTTTTATGCTCAACATTTCAGACTCGAAACGGAGCTGACAGCAAACGGGCCGGGAGCATCACTATCGCCCAAACCGTCGCTAAGGCGCCATGGACAGCGATTCCTACCATGCGAAACGGCAAGAGCATGAGCCATACGAAGGGATAGGCGATCAGGGCCAGAAGGGCCAGCGGCCAACATAATACGAAGAGCAGACACCACAGAAGGAAAGTGAACATAGGAATCCCCCTCCCGATTGTTTACGTAGACGACCGGAGAAAAGTTCCGAACGTAGCTCTTTGCAAGATCCTAGAGCTTGAAGCCTAGAGCCCAGATAGCTTCTTAAGCGACTCTTCATACGGCGCCCGTGCAATTCCACGTTCCGTGACAATGGCGGTCACATACTTGGCGGGCGTAACGTCGAATGCTGGATTCTCAATGCTCACACCGTCGGGAACCATCTGCTTGCCGGCAATATGGGTTACTTCGCGGGGATTTCTTTGTTCGATGGGAATCTTGCTGCCATCGGGCGTTTCCAGATCGACCGTTGAGATGGGCGCGGCCACATAAAACGGGATGTCATGTTCTTTTGCCAGCACGGCAACCGTGTAAGTTCCAATCTTGTTGGCCACGTCGCCGTTGGCGGCGATGCGGTCGGCACCCACAACAATGGCTTGTATTTTTCCCTGCTTCATCATGGCGCCGGACATGTTGTCGGAAATCACCGTCGTGGGGATGCCGTCTTTCATCAACTCCCACGCGGTCAACCGCGAGCCTTGCAGGAACGGCCGGGTTTCGTCGGCATAGACGTGGATTTTCTTCCCCTGTTCGAAGGCAGCCCGAATCACGCCCAACGCAGTGCCGTAACCGGCGGTGGCCAGCGCGCCCGCATTGCAATGAGTGAGCACTCCGCCGCTGGCGGGCATGAGGGTTGCACCGTGGCGGCCCATGGCCTGATTGGCGGCAATGTCTTCCGCGTGCATACGCTTCGCTTCTTCAATCAGAGATTGCTTGATGTGCGGAATGGGACGAACCCGAAGCGATTCGAATTTATCGCGCATGCGGCGGATGGCCCAGAACAGGTTCACTGCCGTCGGCCGAGTTTTGCCGATGACCTCGCAGATCTGGTCGAAGTCGCGTTTCAGGTCGCCGCCGTTTTCGGCCTTCGAGTTCTGCACGCCCAGCGCAATGCCCATGGCCGCAGCCACGCCAATCGCTGGCGCGCCACGCACCACCATGTCGCGGATTACGTCAGCGACCTGCTCGTAAGTCTTGCAAGTCACATAAGTTTCTTCCATGGGCAGCTTCGTCTGATCGATGAAGCGCACGCCTTTGTCGGTCCATTCGAGCGTTTGGATCATGAGTGAGTTGTTGGTCGTTCGTCCTTGGTCGTTGGCCAGAGCTACGACTTCTGGTTATTTTGCGATACGTGTTCTTTGCGGACATCCGCGGCCGTAAACAGTGAAATAAATGGTGCGGGGGAAGCTGCTTTCTCCACGCTGGGACGTCCGTTCGCTTCCTGCCGCTCCACCAGGCACATCACGCCGACCACTTCAAATCCAAATGCGCGGGCGGCCTCGATGGCCTGGATGGTGGAAGAACCGGTGGTGCAAACATCATCCACGATCACCACCCGGGCTCCCTTTTCGCGGAAACCTTCGATGCGCTGCCCGGTCCCGTGCTGCTTCTCGGCTTTGCGCACCAGAAATCCGTTCAGCTCGCCGCTAGTCACCGCAACCGCCACCACAATCGGGTCGGCTCCCATGGTCAAACCGCCGATGGCTTGCGGCTTCCATCCCCGATCGCGAATTTCCTCCAGAAACACCTGGCCGGTAAGCTGGGCGCCGCGAGCGTCCAAAGTGGTGATGCGGCAGTCGATGTAATAGTCGCTGGTGCCGCCCGAGGAGAGCTTGAATTCTCCCAGCCGGAAAGATTTCGTAGCCAGCAGACTTAAGAGTTCCTGACGCGCAGTAGGCATGGAAAAACTAAGATATCACGGCAACAGTCTAGCCACGGAATATGCGGACAACGGCATTTACAAAAATAAAATCCGCGAAAATCAGCGTAAATCCGTGGCCAGGTTTTGATTATTGCGTCATCCTCTCCAGGTGACGGAAGTGATCGGTAGCCAGGTAGAGCAAACCAAAGAGTGTGGAATTGTAACCCACATGGATCAAGACGCCGGGAGCGACAGCTTTTGTAATGGCGCGCGTGATGGTGAGAACGCAACCTACCACGAACAACACAAACAGAGGCGCCCAGGCTTTTCCCAGCTGGTCGCTGTGCATCATGGCGAATCCCGCAGACGTAATGACGATGGCGAGAATCCTGCCTGCCTTCGCGGCCGGCGATATCACGATTGGCCGGACCGCCCCCATCGCATCGTGCGGGACACTTTGCCCGTGAGTGAACAGTTTTTGCAGCCAGCGGTCGAGTACGGGATAAAGAAAGCCACGAAACAGCAACTCCTCCGCCAGTGGCGCGATGGCAACACCGAAAAGAACCATCAGGTAGGCGCTCTGCGGGTCCGCAAAAAAACGATCCATCGGCAGCGATTTCGGCATGGGCAAAAACCGCGAAAGCAGCCCCAGCGTAATAGCCATAACTCCACCGCCAAGCAGGAAACCCAGCCAGCTGTTCCCTTCCGGCCAGCGCCAGCTCACGCCTTGCCAGAACTTTACGTGGTGCGCTTGCGTAAGCCGCAAATACATAAAAAACATTACTGTCAGATAAGCCAGGGCCATGGCAGGAACAATCACCAGCACACTTGGCTCTTTGGCCAGCTGCCTTATGGAATGAGATGAGTAATGACGTGCAATCCCAAACGAAATCGTGGTAAACCAAAACAGCGCCCCGATTAAAACCAGCGCCATCAGGAATACCTCAAGGCCCGTCCAGGGTGGATTCTCCGCGTACAGGTTGATCGGAGCAAGCGGAAACGGGACCGGCGGCTCTTGATCGAGCTGCGCTTGAGCTGTGAGGCCCACGACTATCTTTGGCTCTGGCGGCGGCAGCGGATTGTTCAGTTCGGACACGATGTTTTATTTGGTTGAACGCAAACTCGATGTTTTCACTCTACGCGATAGACGTCTCTTTTTGCACGTGGAGAGGCATCCTGCCGTTTCCGCCGAAATATTCCAGCAGAGCCTGTCCGGTGTAAGACTTCTTGATTCGCGACACTTGCTCCGGCGTCCCCTGGGCCACAATTTTCCCGCCGTCTTCGCCGCCCTCGGGGCCAAGATCGATGAGCCAGTCGGCATTGCGAATTACGTCGAGATTATGTTCGATGATGATGATGGTGTTTCCCAGATCGGTCAGCCGATGCAGCACGTCGAGCAGCTTTTTGACATCGTCGAAATGAAGGCCCGTGGTCGGCTCGTCGAGTAAATATAAAGTCTTGCCAGTTTGGCGTTTGCTCAACTCCCGCGCCAGCTTGATGCGCTGGGCCTCGCCGCCGGAAAGCGTCACCGCGGATTGCCCCAGGTGAATGTAGCCCAGTCCGACATCGACCAGCGTCTTCAACTTTTGCTGCACCAGCGGAATATTTTCCAAGAACTTGCAAAGCGTCGGCAATGGATGACTCCAACAAATCGGCGATCGAGTAGCCCTTGTACTTCACCGCCAGCGTCTCGTGGTTGTAGCGCTTGCCGCCACAGACTTCGCAGAGCACGTAAACATCCGGCAGAAAATTCATTTCAATGCGGCGCTGGCCTTCACCCTGGCAAGCTTCGCAACGTCCGCCAGCGACATTGAAGGAAAATCGTCCCGGCTTGTAGCCTCGCTCGCGCGATTCCGGCAGCATGGCATACAGGTCTCTCACCTGCGCAAACACACCTGTGTAGGTTGCCGGATTCGAGCGCGGCGTGCGCCCGATCGGCGACTGATCAATGCGGATGACCTTGTCGATGTTTTCCGCGCCGGAAATCGCCTTGTGCGCGCCGGGTTCTTCGCGCGAGCGATATAAACCGCGAGCCAGCGAGCGGTAAAGAATGTCATTCACCAGCGTGGATTTACCCGAGCCGGAAACGCCCGTCACCACCGTCATCACGCCCAGAGGAAAAGTGACGTCGAGATTCTTGAGATTGTTTTCGCGTGCGCCGAGAATGCTGATCGCGGTTCCGTTCGTATGCCGTCTCTCCGGACGCATCTCAATCTGCGTCCTGCCAGAAATGTAAGCTCCGGTGAGCGATCCGGGAACACGAATAATTTCTTCGGGAGTGCCGTGGGCCACGAGATGACCGCCATGACGGCCCGCCCCCGGCCCCAGATCAATCACGTGATCGGCGCGGCGGATGGTTTCTTCGTCATGTTCGACAACGAGTACGGTGTTGCCTAGATCGCGAAGTTCTTCCAGAGCTTTCAGCAGACGGTTGTTATCGCGATGGTGCAATCCGATCGAAGGTTCATCGAGTACGTACAGCACGCCGCGCAGTTTCGATCCAATCTGCGTTGCCAGGCGGATGCGCTGCCCTTCGCCGCCAGAAAGCGTGGCCGCCGAACGATCCAGCGAAATGTAGCCCAGGCCGACGTTATCCAGAAATTGCAGGCGCTCCACGACTTCATGCACGATGCGCCCGGCAATGAGCTCTTCGCGTCCGCCCAGCTTGATCTTTTTCGCCACTTCAAGCGAGCGCGACACTGGCAGAGCCGTAAAGTCGGCGATCGACATGCCGTTGACCTTCACCGCCAGACTTTCCGGACGCAGCCTTCTGCCATGACACGCCGGGCATTGCGTAGCCGACATGTAATCGAGCAGAAAATCGCGATAGGTCTCCGAGCTGGAATCTTCCGCCGCCCTCTTAAGATAACCAAGCACCCCGGTGAAACCAGTTCGGCCGCCCTTGCCGTCACCGTAAAGCAGCAAATTCTGGATCTTCTCGGGAAATTTATCGAAGGGAGTCTTCAAGTCGAAGCCGTGCGCCGCAGCCGTGAGTTCCACCATGTGAATCAGATTCTGCGACGCCGAGCCCGGTCCCAGTCCGCCTTCGAGCAGCGGCTTCGACCAATCAGTCACAACTTTGCCGGGATCGAAGTCATAACGACTACCCAGCCCGTGGCATTCGGGACAGGCACCATATGTGCTGTTGAAAGAAAAAGAACGTGGCTCGAGTTGCGGCACATTGATGCCGCAATCCGGACACGCCAGCTTCGCCGAATAAAGCTGCTCTTCGCCGCCGACCACGGCCACTTGCACCAATCCCCCGGCCAACTTCATCGCCAAGCCGACTGACAGCTCTAGCCGATGCTCGATCCCCGGCTTCACCAGCAGGCGATCAATCACGATTTCGATGGTGTGGTTCTTGCGCTTATCCAGCGCCAAATCATCTTCGAGATTGACCAGTTCGCCATCGATTCGGGCCCGGGTAAAGCCATGCTGCACCAGCTTCTCCATCTCTTTTTTGAATTCGCCTTTGCGCCCACGCACAATGGGCGCTAGCACCATGACCCGATCTTCCGGCGTCAGGGACATCACCCGTTGCACGATTTGTTCGGCGGACTGGCGCGAGATGGCCTGCCCGCACTTAGGACAATGCGGCACTCCAATGGAAGCGTATAAAAGACGAAGATAATCGTAGATTTCGGTGATCGTCCCCACGGTCGAGCGGGGACTGCGGCTGGTGGTCTTTTGCTCGATCGAAATGGCCGGGCTGAGGCCGTCAATGGCGTCTACATCCGGGCGTTCCATCTGGTCCAGGAACTGACGGGCGTAGGCGGAAAGCGTCTCCACGTAGCGCCGCTGCCCCTCGGCGTAGATGGTGTCGAAGGCCAGCGAAGACTTCCCCGACCCGCTCAGGCCGGTGATGACGGTGAGCGAATTCCGTGGAATTTCCACGTCAATATTCTTCAGGTTATGCTGGCGCGCTCCGCGCACCGAGATCTTGGTGATGGCCATAAATCCCGAACGTTAATGCCCTTCCGTAATGTGGACGGATCTACAGAAATGTTCGACAGTAGGTGAACGCAACTCTACTCACGTATCTTATTTGTTAACAGTCGGAAGCGTCAAGGACGGGTAGATTGAGGAAACACTCAGCGGGTCGCAAACCAGGCGCCGCCAGAGAATTCCGGAGTCGCGGCGGCGGCAATTTATTGGGAAAGTGGGCCGATCTTGAGTAGTTTCTTGGTTGTTTTCGTAATGACTTTTACCACGATAACCGTCGTCGGAATCGGAATCCTTGCCGCTTATGGCGCTGTAATCGGCATTCTCCAGGCTTTCGCCTATCAGACGCAACGGCCTTCCGCCCGGACGCTTGTACTCGTCCCCAGTCAGTTCACTGCCAGCGGCGATTAAGTCTCTGGAATTGTTCGTGGGATGTCTCTATCCGCACAGTCCTGCGCCGGATTTCCTTATCAACCTGATCGTTCTCTGCGGTAATTGGACCTTCGACTACTGCGGTTCGGGATTGTTAACGTTCGGCATCCGCCGTCCTTCACCCGGAGGCATAGGCGCCCCAGGCACACCCTGCTGCTGTTGCTGTTGTTGCTGCTGCAATTGCTGCAGCAGTTCTTCGGGAGTCTTTGGAGCAGCCTGCGGAGTTGTTGGTCCACCGGCTGGCGCGGCGGCCGCTGGCTGGGCCTGATCGTCAGCTTGGTCCGCGGAATCATCCGCCGAGTCGTCGGCAGCATCGTCAGACATGTCCTCCGCTGGCTGCGTAGGTTGTGGACGGGCAAATGGCCTCGGACTACCCGGCTGGGGCTCGGCATTTGCCTCCACGGCTGGGCCGGTGGCTTCTGGGCCGATGGGTCTGGCCAGCAGAACCACCCGGTCCAAAGCATTCGGGTTGGCTGCGGTACCGAGCAATACATAATCGAAATGCGATCCGTTTAGCAGCGACGCCAGGACATCGCGCGCCGGCCCCGGACCAAAATGGCCAACTACCCGTTCCGTCGAGTTCGACGGCATGTCCACCGACGCACCGGTCTGCGCGTGCACCGCTCGCAGGATGTCCCCTAAAGTCGAGTTCTGGGCCACAATCGTCAGCTGCCCGCTCTGATAAGCCACTAACGGTGAGGAGGAAGGAATCTGGTCCAGATTGAAGCCAGGAAGCGGTCCTGAGGGCGGCAGGGGCTGGGTTGGAGCTGCAGGTTGGGCCTGCTGCGGAACTGCCTTTTTCTTGGCATGATGCCGCGGAGTCGTCGTCGATTGGGCGGGAAGCATTCCCGGCAAGCTAAGGACGACCGCAAGAAGAACGAACCCAAAGCGAAGCGCCATGCGAAATCCCACCATGAACCCTGCAATCGCGGCGAAACCTAGGGATGAACGCCGCTGAACCTACAAAGATTGTAGCACTCGGCCACGCGGGAATTTCGCAAATGTATGGCCCTTCTAGATCATTGATTCGACGGCATCTAACCTCGCAGCAACACTCTGGAATCAAGCTTCAACTCCTCGGAATGCCTTGTCTGGTATGGATTTCGTGGGAATGAGAAAGCGAAAAAATTACTGGCGGGGAGCGAAATAGCCTTTGCGGGCACGCACTTGCAGGTCTTTCTTTAAGGACGTGATTTCGATGGAGCGATAGCGGCCGTCCGCGTCAAAATCAGCGGGATGATACGAGATCACGTATTGGCTGCGCAGTTCATCTTCGATGGAAGCGAATGAGTTTTTAATGTCTTTCATCTTGAAGGGAAAGAATGCCCGTCCGCCAGTGGCGTCGGCCAGTTGCTGGAGGACTTTGTCTCCGCGCAATACCACAGGGCTATCGTTGGTCGAAATCGCGTAAATAATCACTTCGGCGCGCTCCGCCATCTCAATGGCCTGTGCCCGGCTGATTTCACTCTGATTGTCCTCGCCATCGCTCACAATCACGATAGCCCTGCGTACCGGATGATCTGTAGTTTGTTTGATCAGATTGTCACGGCAGGCGCGGTAGACGGCGTCATACAGTGCGGTCCCTCCACCATCTTTCAGATTGTGTACGCCGGTGGCCAGCAATTGGACGTTGTCGGTGAAGGACTGCGTAATCTGATTGTGCCCATTGAAACCCATCACAAAGGCTTCATCGAAGTTCGGACGCACGGTGTGCTGCAAAAAACTGACGGCAGCGTCCTGCTCAAAATCGAAGCGGCGGCGCACCGAACCGCTGGTGTCTACAAGCAAACCCAATTCCAGGGGCAGATCGGTCTCGCGGCGGAAATTTGCGATCGATTGCGGCGGCTTGTGGTCGTCAAGAATCGTGAAATCAGCCTGGTTCAGGTCGCGCACAAACTTGCCGTGCTTGTCAGTGGCGATAAAGAGCAAATTAACTTCGTCCACCCGCTTCCGGATAGTCAGGACGGCATCGTCGGGCTGGTCCATCGCAGGAGCGTCGGAAACGAAGGAACTGGAAACCACGGAAACGGCACTCGCCGGAACAGGACTCGACTGCGCTCGCGACGGCAATGCCGCCACGGCCAGAAGAAGGGTTCCGAAACAAAAGGCCGATTTCATGTAACTCATTCCCGATTCATCCCAAATTTCCACGGCCAACCTTGATCCAGAGCCGTTCACCCTATTTGATGCACGTGAAGGGCCGGAATATCCAGCTAGACGGGGCTTCTGCTAGGGTGACTGTAGGGGACAACTAAGGCAAGTGCCAAGTTACAAAAGGAGCACTCATTTGGTCATAGCAACCCTTTCAGCAGTCTCCTGCCGCTATTGTTTGTCACATCAGTGACTTAGATGGCTCTTATGTGGGATCGCCGAAAACAACCCCGAGAGATGCGAGTTAGAATGGTCAGTTAACCAACCGTGGGCTGGCAACTCGTCCGCTTTTTTGGTTTTCTACACTCCTTAATCGCAAAATGGCAAAGCCAACTCCAGTTCCGATCCGCTGCGCATGGGCCAGCAATGAACTCTCCATTCCCTATCACGACAAGGAATGGGGTGTGCCTGTCCACGACGACTTAGTGCTCTTCGAATTTCTGGTACTCGAAGGCGCGCAGGCCGGGCTCAGTTGGGACACCATCCTCAAAAAGCGCGAAAACTATCGGAAAGCTCTCCACGGTTTCGATCCCAATCGCATCGCGCACTATAGCAGCCACAAGCTCGAAACGCTCATGAGCAATCCCGGCATCATTCGCAATCGGTTGAAGATTGCGTCCCTGGTAAAAAATGCAAAGGCTTTTCTAAACCTGCAGAAAGAGTTTGGCTCGTTCGACCGCTACATCTGGCAATTTATCGGCGGACAACCGCAAGTAAATTCTTGCCGACCAGGCCAAAGGCTCCCCGCTTCCACCTCTGCGTCGGACGTCATGAGCAAAGACCTCAAACGTCGCGGTTTCACCTTCGTAGGATCCACGATTTGCTATGCCTTCATGCAAGCTGTAGGGATGGTGAATGATCACGCGGTGAATTGCTTTCGCTATTCTCAAGTGGGTGAAATTGGCCGCCGGCGCTGAAACAACACACTTCTGCCCAATAGGAATGAAATACTTTTCACTCGTGACCTGAGAGTAGACAGTTTTCGAATGACTAAAGTTCACCGAATGTCTATTGAATCAATAGACATTCCCGTATAATCGGCTTGGTAGGGCACGTACATTGTCTGTGGCGGGATATCTCATGAACCGGACTCCGGGACACGATCCGAACGGAAAGTTGACTATCGCCATCATCGGCGGTGGATTCAGCGGCGCTACGCTTGCCGCTCAACTCCTGCGCCATTCGGTCGAGCCGATTTCCGTAGTGGTCATCGAACGAGGCTCTACTCGCGGACGTGGCGTGGCCTACGGGACCATGCAGGGCTGGCATTTGCTGAACGTCCCAGCCGGTGACATGAGCGCCTTCGCGGACGACCGCGGTCACTTGCTGCGCTGGGCACAAGACAACTTCGATTCCCGCGTGGGGCCGGAGAGCTTTCTTCCCCGCCGGGTTTATGGACAATACATTGAATCCCTGCTGAAGGAAGCCGCAGCTTCGCGTCCTTCGGAATTCGCATGGAAGTGCGATCAAGCCATATCCGTGATTCGATCAGGCAGCAAAGCTGAGATCGGTCTCCAGAGTGGCGACATCGTTGTCGCCGACAAAGTGATTCTTGCTTTGGGAAATTTTCCGCCCAGCAATCCTCCGCTGCCGGGCAGACCACAAAGCAGTCCGCGCTACATTCAATTTGCATGGTCGGCGGAAGCGTTGGAGGGCGTCGAAAACGAAAATAATATTTTGCTGATTGGCTCCGGACTCACCGCGGTTGATCTCGCTGTCGCTCTTCGTGCCCGAGAATTTCACGGGACTATTCACGTTCTATCGCGCCGGGGTTTGTTGCCACACAAACATGCTGCAGCGAAGAAATGGCCGGCCTTCTGGAACGAAGACTCTCCCAAAACCGCGCTCGGACTGATGCGGTTAATCCGCAAACAGCTGCAAGACGCCGACCAGAGCGGCCACGATTGGCGCGCCGTCATTGATTCACTTCGTCCCTTCACCCAACGGATCTGGCAGTCGCTTCCGAAAAAAGAGAGGCTTCGCTTCCTCCGCCATGCGCGGCCCTATTGGGAAGTGCATCGTCACCGCATCGCTCCCGAAATCGGTGGCCTGATCGGTTATCAATTGGTAAACCATCACATCCAAGCACATGCCGGCCGCATCACCGGGTACCAGGATGACAAAGATGGTGTGAACGTCACCTACCGTGATCGCAAGAGCGGCCAGGAACAAAGCTTGCGGGTGGATCGCGTGATCAACTGTACCGGCCCGGAAACCGATTGCCGCAGACTTGATAATCCATTGTTAAGCAGTCTTCTGAACCAGCGCCTCGCGCGTCCCGATCCGCTGTTTCTGGGTCTCGACGTTTCCCCGGACGGCGCCTTGATCGACGCCGACGGCGTACCCTCAGATTTTCTTTATGCCGTCGGCCCTCCGCGCAAGGGAAGTTTGTGGGAGACCACGGCTGTTCCAGAAATTCGCGAGGGAGTGTTAGGTCTGGTTGAACATCTCCTCGGCACATCGCGTCTTTCTAAAAGCCCGGACAAAGCAAAACCCGATGGCGTTGCCTATTCGCCCGTCACTCAGGAAGTCTGATCCGGCTGCACTCCGCGGGTGCCCCGTCCTTCTCGCGTACTTTGCGAGAGGGCGGGGCCTTTCGCGATGTGCCCGGGTATAATCCAAAAATCTCAGGTTCAACCCAATGGACTCCCTAACCCGACGCGCATTTCTCGAAAAGTTATCCGCAGTAACGGCTGGCGGAATCGTTGCGAGTAGGCTGCCGAACGCCTTAGCAGCTGTCTCCAGTCCTCATATCTCATTCCCAACCACTCCACGCGATCGCATCTCTGTGGCGTCATATCCGTTTCGCGCCTACATCGAGAGTCCAAGCAACCATGATCGTGACCCGAAGCTACCGGGAATGGATCTCATCGATTTCCCCGCCGAAGTGGTAAAGAGGTTCAACGTCCACAATATCGAGCCGGCCAATACTCACTTCCGCTCGCTTGATCCTGTTTATCTGAGGATTTTCCGGAAAGCATTGGACAAAGCAAACGTGAAGGCTGTAGACATCGCCGTCGGTGGGCACGACAGCTTTTATGACCCGGACCCTGCCGCTCGCAAGAAAGCAATCGCCTATGCCAAGAAGTGGTTGGACGTAGCCGTAGCCATCGGATCCCCAAGCATCCGCACCCACATTCAGGGCCCGTCCAATTCAGCGCCCAATGCAGAGCGCACCGTGGAAAGCCTTCGCGAAGTGGCCGACTATGGCGCCAGTAAAAATGTGGTGGTGAATTTGGAGAACGACGATCTGGTCAGCGAGGACGCATTCTTCATCGTGAAGGTGATCGAGGCCGTCAACCACCCCTACCTTCACGCCTTGCCCGACTTCGCCAATTCCATGCTGACTGGCAACGCCGATTTCAATTACCGGGCTTTAGAGGCAATGTTTCAGCACGCCTACTGCATTTGCCACGTGAAAGATGGCGAGGCTGATGATCCCCATAGATATCTGAGCATTGATATGAAGAAATCGTTCGACATCCTTAAAGCCAGCGGCTATCGGGGCTACTGCTCCATGGAATTCGACGCGCCGGGCGAACCCTACGGCCCGACGGCACGTCTGATCGAACAAACTCTCCAGTATCTTTCGTAGCGGGCTCAGCTCACGCTGAAGCAGTCGGGCCTTCGGGTGCGCGGTCCGAAAATGTCTCGGTCGTGGCATCCCAATACTGCTTCTTGCCCGAATGGTAGGCCTCGGCCGACATCATGCAGGCCACCGAATGCGCGAACCCATCCTGCACCGTGCAATTGGGTTGCTGACGCGAGCGCATGCACTCGAACCAATTCGCCATGTGTTCGAGCGACAGATCGTCGATGCCCATGGGTTGAAGCTTGGTTTCGCCCGGCAGCATCACGTATCGCGACGCCCGTTGCGCGTCGATGTCGGCATTGTCCTCGTGGGTCCCTTTCTCTTCGACCAGTTGATAGCGCGGGCTGCCTTCGCCGCCAATGTTGGTCAGAGTCGCTTTCTTTCCCATATAGCGAGTGAAACTGGGCGAGTCGTTGCCGAAGCTGGTGGAGTAGCTCACCAGAAAGCCCTTGGGATATTCCAGCAACGCCTGGAACGTATCGGCATTCTCACGGCCATCGTGCCACGCAAAAACGCCCCCGTTGGCCGCCACCGAGCGGGGAAAGCTGTCGTTCATGAACCAATGCACCAGGTCCATCCCATGGCTCATCCATTGATCGGGAATGCCGCTGGAAAATTCCTTGTACAAGCGAAATTCACAATAGACCTGGGGATCGAACGGACGATAAGGCTTGGTCAGCAGCCACTTCCGCCAGTCGGTATCCTGCTCCCGGATCAGTTTTGTTTCTTCCCGTCCCCGCCAGCGGGGCCCGTGATAATTCCAGACAATTTCCACCTTGCTTACGTCTCCAAGAGCCCCAGTCTGAACCAAATCGTGGGCCGCTCTAGGGTAAGGTTCGCTGCGATGCTGCGTACCCACCTGCACGATTCGTTTCATGTTCATGGTCGTGTCGCGGGCCGCTTTGGCCTCAGCCAGCACGTTGCCCATCGGCTTTTCCACGTATGCGTCTTTGCCCGCTTCCACGGCCATTTTCAGGATGGGCGAATGCGAGTGCTCAGGCGTGGAGATAATCACCGCGTCAACTTCTTTCAGCGCCAGCACGTCTTCCAGATACTGATACGATCGTGGCGCGCGGCCATAATATTTTTCATTCGTAGCCACTGCCTTCTCCCGGTTCAGCCGCCACAGATCACACACGGTAGTCATCTCCACATTTTGGGTAGTTTTCAGCTGCGACACGATCCAGTCCAATTCCGTGCCTCGGCTCCCAATGCCGATGTGACACAAAGAAATGCGCTCGTTGGCACCGAGAATTTTGTCGTAGGAAAGAGCTGTCCTCGCAAACGCTGCGCCCCCCGCAAGCAGGGCTGCGGAATTGCTCAAGAATTTTCTCCGGTTAATGGTTCCTTCGGCGTCGCTCATGCTGGTTCTCCTGTGGGATCAGTTTCCGAATGCCTGTCAAGGATGATTGGCACTCGTGATTGTGTCAAGGAGTTAGGATTGGTCCGGCAATGATGGAATGGGACAATGACCCGTAACGCAGGAATTATCGCTTGCGGAAAACTTCAAAAATCAAATTGAAGAGTTGGACAATGGTCATGCCAATGGCCACGTAGACAACCACCTCCAGCCGCCTCACCGCCGCTTCAGTGTTGCGCAGCAGATCGGCGACATCGTTAGTGGTTTGGCACAGGGTATCGGCAAGTTGTTCGAAGTGCTGAGTGGACGCCCGCATCTTCTCCACCCCTCGCGACATCGCCAGCGAAGCATCCGCGACCTGCTGCCCGTTGCGCAGGTCGAGTTCAGACTTGCAAGCCGACCACCAGGGACTTCCGGGCGCATTGTCGTACATGCGCTCCCGGATCTCTTCATAGGAGCGGGTCCGCAGCAATTGCACCAGCGCCTGCGCTTTATCCACAACTTGTGCTTCTTCGGAGGAGACCGGCATAACCGAAGTCTAACAGCCAACTTTTCAGGGGTTCAGATACCCGAGGTTCCATCCCACACTTGGCCTTTGGCCCGAATTGAACACGCTTACCCACGTTACCTTCTGCCCAAACCCCAGCTCTACGCTCTTAGCACCGTCTTCAGCAGAGCAGCCACGCCATTCCATGTAATTTGCACCCCAATACACAAAAGCACGAACGCAATCACCCGCAAAACGCCATGCGCCGTCTGCGCAGAAATATATTCGGTGATCTTCGGGGCATAGCCATAACACAGAAAGACAAGCAGGCTCAGGACGACCACGGCGAGAAAGATTCCCAGGTGGGTCATGACCTCCTCGACCACACCCTTCATCGAAGCCTGCGCGCTCAGAGTCAGCATCACGACAATGCAGCCGGGGCCAACCGTCAGCGGAAAGGTAAGCGGATAGAAAATTTTCTCCTGCAGCGATTCA
The DNA here is from genome assembly GCA_963723765.1 of Terriglobia bacterium. Taxonomy (GTDB): domain Bacteria; phylum Acidobacteriota; class Terriglobia; order Terriglobales; family Acidobacteriaceae; genus DATBAX01. Next base: position 681,248 of record CAVRSD010000005.1, read on the forward strand.
AAGCTGACCACGGCGACTTGTGCCTGGTCGGGGCTCGTCTCAGGTTCGGCTTGATTCAGCAGATTCCAACCGATGGTAGCCAGCACCAGTCCGCCCGCAACCTGTACCACCGGAAGCGAAATCCCAAAAAACTCCAGCAGCGCAGAGCCTACCAGTTCCACGATCACCAGAAACAGCGTCGAGCGGATTGCAATTTTGAACGCCAGCTTGCGGAAAACCGGCCCCGGCGCATTTCCCGCCACCCCAAGAAACACCAACGCCGATCCCAGCGGATTAATCACCGGCAGCAGCGCGCTGAACGCCAGCGCAAAGAATTTAACGACTAAAGGTACGCTTCCCATGAAGCCGACAGCATACCATCTGCACCCTCCCAAGGGTGCCTCGTTCAAGCTCGGCTCGAGCCGGGATTTTTCCAATCGCGCGGAGTCTGGTGGCGTACTCCACCCTACATCTCCACATCCTTGAAGTGAGTCGCAATGTACCACTGGTTTCCGAACACATCCTTCACCGCGCCACTGCGATCGCCATAGGGCTGGTCTTTCGGTTCGGAAATCGAAGTTGCCCCCGCCGCCAGCGCCCTCCGATACAGCTCATCGCAATTCGGCACATAGAGATAGAACATCGTCGGCATGGGCTGGTACGGGCCTTGCGCTTCGCCCATCTCCATAAACGAATCCCCGATTTTGATGGTCGTATGATGCATCACTCCGTCCGGCGCCGTATAGCGGCCGAGTTCCACAGCTCCGAACGCTCGCTTCAGAAAATTGATCACCGGCTCGGCCCGCAGTGGATGCAGATACGGCTGCACATCCGGCGCCCCTTCCCATTTGTAATCGCCGTGCATACGAGTCGCGATATACCACTGGTTCCCGGCTGCATCTTTCACACTCCCCGAGCGTTCGCCATATTCCTGGTCTTTGACTTCGGCAATCGGCGTCGCTCCCGCCTCCAGAGCACGCTGATAAACCGCATCGCAATCCGGCACATACACGTGGAACGCACTGGGCAGCGGCTCGCCCTTCCATCCCCCACCCGGAATCCCGCCACCAATCATCAGCATGGAATCGCCAATCCGCACCTCGGCATGCCGTCCTCCCGCCGACTCCCACACTGCGGAACTTTTCTTCGGCGCCAAATGTCTTCTTCACGAAGTCAATCAGCCCGTCTGCATCTCGCGCCACCAGATAGGTCGTCAGCGTACGGTAGCCTGGAGGAACCGGATCCACCACCGGCTTCTTCGCCTCTTGCGGCTTCATCATCGCATCGAAGCGGCGATGCATCTCCTCGGCCGACATGTCTTCCGTCACCGTGGACACGCTCCACACATACCCAAAGGGATCCACCAAAGTTCCCTCGCGGCGCCCGTAGAATTGATCGGTGACCGGCAGTTTCACCTTGGCTCCGGCAGAGACGGCGTGGGCCACGAAAGCGTCTGCGTTAGGAACGTTGAGCGAAATCAGGACGGGTGAATTTCCCAGCGTCTCCGCGCTGTAGCGGCCGCCTTCGGGCCACTCCTCTGTCAGCATGATGGCCGAATCGCCGATCATGATTTCAGCATGCGGAATGCCTCCTCCAACTTCAAAACGCATGATTTCTTTCGCCCCGAAAGCCTGCTTATAGAATTCGATAGCTTTAGCTGCGTCCTTGTAGGTCATCCTCGGGGATGCCGTGGCACGAACTGCTGCAATTGGTTCTACTGTGGTCGCCATAGATGCACTCCTTTCCAATTCTTTTCTCAAACGAATTTTGAATTCCTCCCGCGGTAGATCACGCAGTTCAGCGGCGACACGAATCAGCGGGACCACACGCGCATCCGCCCCGCCGCGAGGCGCAGCCTTAGCGTCGCTCAGACGAGTCACCGCCGCCTGCACCGCTGCGTCGAGTTGTTCGTACACGCTAGCTTTAGCCATTCCTGCCACCTGGCTTCTTCTCGACCTTCTTCTCTATCTTCTTGTCGACCTGCTTCTTCTCGACCTGGTCCCTTAAATTTTGCAGGCCCCGGAATTGCAACTGCTTCACCGCGCCCTCGCTGCGTCCGATTTCCCCAGCGATCTCCCGAATACTCTTCTCCTCCGCAAACCGCATTACCACCACACGCCTCTGATCTTCGGGAAGTTCCTCCACCAGCCGGAATAATCGTGCGCGATGGATCGCGTCCGCGAAGTCCACTTCCGCCCCTGCAATTTCTTCGGGGTGCTCAAGATCAGACACTTCTTTGGACGACCGTTTCGCCTGATCGACAATGGCGTTCGACGCGATCCGGAACAGCCATCCCACAAACGGCACGCCTCGCCACTCGAAACGTTGCAGATTCGTCAGCGCTTTGTGAAAAACTTCAGAAGTCAGGTCTTCGGCTGTTTCGCGACTGTCCACCCGCCGTGCAATGTAGGCATAAACCTGTTCAAAATGAAGTTCATAGATTTCGGCAAAGCGAGTGGGATCTTTTTGCGCAGCCGCCACCAGTAGGCGTTCTTCCGCCTCCTTGGGCGATCCTTTCGCTGCCGGCGCTCTAACGGCCATCGTTCCTCTAACTATAGAACTGCGGGAAGAGAAAAAGGTTACGGCAAGGATTATCTATGAATCCAGGGTGCCCCGTCCTTCCCGCGGTTTTTGCGGGAGGGCGGGGATCTTCGATAGGTTTGTTGCGCCGTCAGGGAAAGGTCAACGCGGCAGGTCCATCAGCATTCTGCATGTTGTACGTGGAAGCCGCCTGGCAGGTGGAATATTCCGCTGGCTGCTCCGAGTCAGAGTTGGAATCACGGTTCGGATCAGGGTTTGCATCATCGAACCGTTCCTTCTTCGAAGCTTTGTAGCTGCGCATCGTATAGCAGATTTCATCTTGTGCTGGCTCCAGTTGCGCGGGCCCCAGGTTCGTCGCGAAACGGTCCGGGTCGTTACGCCGTCCCTGCGGTAAGCGATGTTGATCAATCGCCAGGCTTATTGCAGGCTCTTGTAACAAATCAAAACTATTTGAAGGTGCGAGCGAAACCGATTGCGATGAGTTGGATGGCACCGATGCGGACGAGGATTGAGCACTGGCAGAAACCACCCCTACCATCAACAATCCAGATAGAGAGAGAACGAGGAGGCCGGGGATTCTCATACGAATTCCTCCGTTGCGAAAATTATAGCTCCAAAATTTCATGGAGTTGCTTTTATGAATAGACGATCCAGGTTCCTGTTGGATAGCCGGCCAAAACGGTAGTGGGTCTCTATGATGCTGACCCACTACCGCCAAAACCAATTCGTTGTGTCGAGGGCGGTAAAAAGCGTACGATGCGCCAGGAGAAATTTCGTGCCTTGTCTCTTGCTGATTGTCTTCCTCGCGTTTCCCCGGATCGCCCTGGTTGTGTTGTTCCTCTTCTCAAATTACTTGCAACGCGCCTACCACGGGCTATTGCTGCCTGTACTCGGTTTTCTTTTCTTGCCGCTCACCACGTTGGCGTATGCCTGGATGACCAATACACACCAGACTATCGCGGGGGTTAATTTGTTGATTCTGATCATCGCGGTGGTGATTGACCTCGGCGGCCTCAGTGGCGGAGAACATCATCGACGAACACGATGAAGCTTCAGCTCGCCTTGCGTGCCGCGCCATTCTGCTTCAATGCAATCCCATCGGGATCCACAATTTTCTGCTGCACCGAATCCCGCTCGATGGAAAAGGCATCCAGTCCGCTGATCTCCGGCGTCACCGGTGCGGCCTTACGTCCCTCGACCAGATTGATGGCTACGTGATGATGATAGTTATCCCAGGACATAAATCGAAACGTGCCCCAATCCAAAGTGAGCTTCATCCCCAGCGACTCGTAGAATTCCTGCGAACGATCCAGATCGGAAACCGTGAGGTGCATGTGACCAAGTCGCGTGCCGGACGGAAATCCATTCCATTCGGGGCCGGTAAGCTGCGTCAGTTCGTCGAGATCGAGAGCCCATGTCGCCATCTTCACCGTGCCATCGGACCAGTCCCAGGATTCCGCCGGGCGGTCGGCATACACCTCAATCCCATTGCCTTCCGGATCATAAAAATAAAGCGATTCGCTGACCAGATGATCGGCCGATCCCGCGAAGTGCCACTGGTTCAGATACGCCGCGCGCAGAAATGCGCCCAGCGACTGCCGCGCGGGGAGCAATAAAGCAAAGTGATAAAGCCCGGCGGTCCGCGGCGGACGCTGCCGTCCGCTGGGCAGCAGCTTCAAGCGGAGCGACATGTCTCCGGCGGCCAGAGTGGCTTCCCGCTTGCCGCGTCCAATGACGCGCAGTCCAAAGCTTTCATAGAACGCGGTCTGCGCGGGCAGATCCAGTACCTTGAGAGTGATCTCACGAAGAGGCCATGGCTTCGGCGTCATTGCGCACGCTCCTCGAGCAGGAACCGGTAATTCCCCGGCTCCCCTCCATGGCGCGGATTATAGCTCCAAAACTACTTACCGAAGTCATTGGAATATTAAATGGAGACTATAAGCACCGAGTGGGGCGCAGATTGGTCGTTAGTCGTTCGTCGTTCGGCTGAATCGGCCGTTATAGCCTATTCGGGCAGCATGGGACCAAGAGCTTTGGCCAACGACCAACGGCGAACGACCAACGACGGGTTACTTCAACCCCGCCTGTCCCAACATTTCCAGAAATTGCTTTTGCGTCCGCATATCGATGGATTGGGCCACCAGCTTGCCATCGCGATCATAGACAAAGCTTTTCGGAATGCCCTGCACCTCGAACGCATCATTCACCTTGCGTCCGGGATCAAGCAGGATAGGATAGGAAATTTTCCGCTCCGTAATAAACGGAGTCACCTTGGCGGCATCTTCGTCGGAAATCGCCAGAATGACCAGTCCCTGATCTTTAAATTTCTGGTAGAGCGTGTCCAGGTCGGGCATTTCTTTGCGGCATGGCGGACACCACGTCGCCCAGAAATTCACCAGCACCACCTTGCCGCGCAGATCTTTCAGCGTCCAACTTTTCCCCTGCAAATCGGTCAGCGTGAAATCGGCCTGCTCCCGGCGATGGTCCGTGGCCTCCAGATTGGCCAGGGCCTCCGCCAGTTGCGGCGTGTTCGACGCTGACAAAGGCGCCGTCTCCATGTGCTCATAGCGTGCCAGCGTCGCCAGCTCCATATATGGCTCCGCGGGCTCGCCTTTCTTTCCTCGCGGCACTGCTTGCTCCTGCAAAGCCAGCGCTAAAGTCGTCGTAACTTCCTGGAGCGTGTCGTGGCCGAAGTCACCTTCGGTGGATAAATTCGCCAGGCCATTCGCCAGCCGCAACTTGTTGGGGACGACAGGCAGTTTCCGGATTCTCAGCGCCAGATCTTTCGTAGTCTGCGCGCGCACATCGTCGGGCAACCCTCGCAATCCATGCAGTCCAACCGCGATGGGCTTTTCGTTCTCGCTCCACTGCACCGCCTGTCTCTGCGCCGGCAAATCCAGAGGACGCATCACAAACACCCCGATGATGCTCATCCAAAGAGCCGCGGCCAACAGTGTACGAGCTGTCCGCCTGCGAAATATCAAAGCATTTGTAACGTCCATCGGTTTCATTGGTTTCTCCGAATTACAATCCACAGGACGATTGCGACCGCCACGATCAGCGCATACAGAGTGTAGAAAGGCGCAAACATCAAAGCATATTATCTCGGGATCCAGATTAAAAAGCACCAGCACTGATATTTTTCTTTGAATTTTAACGAAGTATAATTGGAACCAATCTGGACGTACCGTTTCTCAAAGCGTCACTCATGAAGTCCCATTCTCAAGATGGCTGGTGTGTGAACACCAAGAAAGGTTTTCGCTATGGGTTCCAGGAGAATTTATTTGCGTGTTTTACTGCTGTCAGTTTTTGTCATGGCGTTGAGCAGCTTGAGTCTTGCACAGTATCCGCCACCGCCGCCTCCGGGGCCGGTTTGGGGACATGGAGCCCGCCCGCATCGTGGCGCCTGCTTCTTTAAGGACGTCGATTTCGGCGGCGAGTATTTTTGCGTACGAGCCGGCCAGTCCTACGGCTACCTGCCGCCGGGCTTCAACGATAAGATTTCTTCCATCCAGGTCTATCGCTCGGCGGTATCGTTTTATGCCGACCGCGACTTTGGTGGGGCGAGTGGACAGACGCGGCGCAGCCTCAGCAACTTGAAAGCGTGGCCGCTGCCCACCGACCCGCGCCGCACCTGGAACGACCGCATCTCTTCCATCCAGGTCCAGTAGGCGCTGAGCTGGGACAAATTGGCGTTGTGTTCCCCGGGGAACGTTTTGCACAAATGTTCCCCGGGGAACATTTTGTACGTACATCGCTAAAAGCTATTGGGCTGGATGCGGCTCATAGCGCGAGGGTTGCGGTTGGAGCGTGTGTCTTTCTTACCAGCGGACATCTGCGGACCGGCGGGGGTTCCCAAAACGGGACAAGAATGTGGCGCGGACGCCCTCGTCCGTGGGACGGCGTGCAGTGGCAGTTGCGGTGCGGGGCGTGTGGTCGTGTTGCGCCCTGCCCTGAACTTTTGTTTGGGGCTAAGCTGGCGCTAGCTCATTGGCGGCTGATCTCGCCAGGATACAAAGCTCACTGAATACTCGTGCATTGAACGGATCTTTTGCGCCGGCTTTTTTCAGAATACTGTCGAACTGGGTGCGAAGCACTCGGTAAATCTGCATCATTTCTGTCACGGTGGGCTGGCGGCTGCTGCCTACAAACGCGTTACTCATTTCACGGAATACTCCTTTGATGGTTCCGTCGTGGATATACGCATCGGTGCCATCCAGATCGCTCAAAGACTTGCTGATGCGACGCCGCATGGATTCGCAAACCACCCACGCATGATTGCGATGCACAGTTTTCTCCAGAGCCACGGTGATGCCAAGCTCGAACGGCATGTTGAAGCGGGGAGTTGCGGGAGGCTTGCGGTCCAGTTTTACCCGCGAAAGATCGTGAATCGAATACTGGGATTGCTGGATCAGTGTGAGGATACGGTCAAGACGTCTCTGACCGAATGGTATTTCCAAAGTTGCTCGAGGAGTGAATCCGAATGCACTGATGGCGGCAATGTAGGCCAACAGGAGGTTTTCAAAGCCGGGATCATACGGGACATTGAGGAACACCGATCCCGGATGAATCTTAGGCTTTGGCGCGCCTGGCCGTCGTTTTTCGGATTTTCGTGCTGGCATTGCGGGAACTGTTGTTGCGCGATGTCGTTGTCGTTCCTGATTTCTTGGCCCGGATCACGAATTTCCCAGTGTTGGCATCCCGATAAATCATTTGTCTTACCTGCCGAACCAGTTCATCGGTGCGCTTTTTCGAGACACCCAGTGTCCTGGCAATGTCACGAACCGTGGCCGGCCGGCTGTTATCGACTTTTATCGCGTGTGCCATGAATTCATTATAGTCCCCGGCCGGATTTTTCTAACATTCCCATGTGGCGCGGACGCCCTCGTCCGCGAGACGGCGTGCAGTGGCAGTTGCGCCGCGGGGCGCGTGGTCAGGTGGTGGGAAGGGCGTCGGCTTCAGCACTGCTAGTTTCATCCCTGCCATAAGAGGCGAAACCAAGATCACGCAAGTTTAGGCGTTTATGCGGCGTCCGAGGCGCGTGCCGAAATCCCGAGCGAAATCGAGGGAGCCATTTGCGGCACGCACGTTAAGGCCGGCAAGACATCCAAACTCGATCCCATCTCAGGCGCTTTTTCTTATCCCACTAATTGCAAAGTGGGCGAGAAATGGGGCATCCGGCCAGCACCTCTAAGCGGAAACCTCCATCCTTGGATCGAGTCCATGTGGGAGCTCATCAAGCTGTGCTCTGAAATTCAGAGACGAATATGGATAATCTTCTGGCCGCTCCACCAATCCTGCCCGAACTGGGTTGAATTGGATGTAGACGCGATGTTTCGCGAAATCCTCTGCATCCCGAACTCGATGATTGGTAAAACTCTGTTGCCACACCGGAATCTTGCAAGTCTTTCCCAGCCGATAGGAGTAGCCTCCCTTGATAAATTGAACTGCGCGTTCGAGAGAGAAGCTTGGAGCGGGCGTGATCAACAGGTGAAGATGATCCGGCATGATGACAAATTCATGCAGAAGAAATTTTCCTTGTTGACGGTAGTGAAAGAAAACCTCTAGCAGGGGCCTTGCCTTGAATTCGTCTCGGAAGATGGGGCGGCGTTGCCATGTGACGGTCGTGATGAAAAACGTTCTATTCGAATCCATCCTTGCATCGTAATGCGACGGACGGAAATAGGAAGTGAGCTCCGTCACGTGGGATATATTTTCGTCCCAGAATGGGATGTCTGGGGTTCCCTGGACGTATGGATCTCCGTGAAAGAGCGGCGCCTTCAGCGCCGCGTAAATCGTTCTTGCCTCACAACGCGGGCCTGGAAGGCCCGCTCTTCCACGGTGGCGCATGCGGCGGTCTTAATGCGGAAGCGGAGTTTAAAACGATTCGCAGAGATGATCGTTGGGGAAAGAAACCACAAGGATTCTTCCGAACGCGTGGAGTGCCGTGGAAGAGCGGCGCTTTCAGCGCCGCGTAAATCGTTCTTGCCTCACAACGCGGGCCTGGAAGGCCCGCTCTTCCACGGTGGCGCAGGCAGCGTTCTTAATGCGGGAAGCGGAGTTGGAAAACGATTCGCAGAGATGATCGTTGCGGAAAAGAAACCACAAGGATTTTCCGGGCCGCGTGGAGTACCGTGGAAGAGCGGCGCTTTCAGCGCCGCGTAAATCGTCCTTGCCTCACAACGCGGGCCTGGAAGGCCCGCTCTTCCACGGTGGTGTAGATATCCGCGGATCGTAAAGGGCATCGGCTTCAGCCATGCCGTAAGAGACGAACCGAGGTCACGCCCCGCATGGGCGCCGCACTTTTTTCACTCTTCGCTAAAATAATCCGAGTCGATTCGCTTCGTCTCGTAAGAAATAACTGGCGTCACTCCAATGTTGAAGTCAAGCATGAGGCCCGCGAGGTGAATTCCGTCGATTAACACTACTCTGGGCTCGATTTTCTCTACGTACTCTTTGGCATCGGTCGAGAAACTTGCAGTTGTGATGAAAACACCTTTTTTCGCTCGCTTGCCATGCAAGGCCCCAACAAATTTTTGGACCTCTGGCCTTCCCACGCTCCCTTCCCACTTCTTGGCCTGGAGATAGATCACATCAAGGCCCAAGCGGTCTTCATTAATGATTCCGTCTATTCCCTCATCGCCAGGTTGCCCAATTACCGTTCCAGCTTCATTGCGCGAGCCACCGTAACCCATACTGAGCAGGAGCTCGACTACCAGTCGCTCAAAGAATTGTGGTGTCGTTGCCTTGACTCGGCTCAGTAGTTCGGAGGCAATTTCATTCCGAAAGCGCTGATACGCATTTTCTAACACCTCTTCCGGAGTTTGGCTTTCGTCCTCGGCTGCTACCGGTACAACGACCTCATCTCTATGTTGCCTCGGTGCTCTAAACTCAACAAATTCAGGAAATCGCTGTAGGTCTTTGATGGTTATTCGTCCCGGTACAGTTTTTAGAAGTTCAAGTCCTCGATCAGTAATTCGAAAGACTCCTCTCCGTGGGCTTTCTAGCGCGCTTGCCTGACCCAAGTAGACCTTTGCCCAAGCGACCCGGTTAGTAAATCGCGGAGTTCGGCCACTCGGAAGAAGGTTGGCTCTTTCCTCTTCAGTGAGCTTGAAACCCTCCGCTAGTTTCTCGCGGGCTTCGGCGAGCGTGTGTTCTTTGCCATCCGTGGCCATCTCTAGCAACGGTCGCATCAAGGTTTGAAAATCGGGGATCGCCAATGGTTTGTCCCTTCGTGAATATAAATTACCTGACTCTGCTCGGACAGCCAAAAAAGGGGATCACGGCGAACCGTGACCCCCTCGCGGTACGTCTTAACTTTTAGTTCGATCTCGGCGGCGCGAGCTGTCGAGATAGGTTCGGCCCTGGGTAAGTCAAAAGCGGACAGCCGAGGCGGCTGTCCCTACGGGAGCGAAAGCAAAGGTTAAAACTATTTCCGCACTTGGGGCTGATCCCTTTGGTGCGGGGTCATCTTTACTGCTGCGTAAGTCAAAGGCTACGGGCGAGGGCGCCCGCACCACAACAACACACAACTTCTGCAGCAGATTCCTCCCTGCGCCTTTCGGCTACGGTTCGGAATGACAAGGTTTGAGGCGGTGATGCTGATTGCGGCCTCAATCCTCTGGTTGCAGAAGTCAAGAACCTAAAGTCAAAAACAAAGTCAAAGGCGGCGGACAAGAGTGTCCGCCCCACATGAGCAACCACTTAGCTGCAGCCGCTGGTGCTGCCGCAACTGCTGCATCGGTAGCAACTGCCGTTTCTGGTCATGATGCTGCCGCAGAAGCTGCAGGTGGGGGCGTCGCCTAGGTCGATTAGTCCTGCCAGGGCGTCGGTGGCATGAACAGAGCCCGTCGTTGGCCGTTGGTCGTTGGTCGTTGGCGTGAAGCTCGACGAACTGGTGCCGGCGTCTGCCATGCTTTCGTTTGTGGGCGGCAGTGTGCCTGAGATTCTGGGGCGCAGGGTGTCGAACAGGAGTTGTTGCTGGCCGGTGAGGAAGCGCAGTTGGAGCCAGCGGAAAATGTAGTCCATGATCGACTTGGCGAATCCGATCTCGGGAGTGCCGCTCCAGCCGCTGGGTTCGAAGCGGGTGTGGGCGAATTTTTCGCAGAGACAGTTTCAGCGGCACGCCGTGTTGCAGCGACGAGCGAGACGGCGCAGGCAAAGCTGTCCATGAGGCCGGAGACGGTGCAGCCTTCTTTGGCCATGGTGACGAACAGCTCGCCGGGCTCGCCGCTGGGATAGAGTCCGACGGTGATGTAGCCTTCGTGTCCGCCGACGTTGAATTTGTGGGTGACCGAGGCGCGTTCATCCGGCAGGCGGTGGCGGACGGCGCGCGGCGGGGCGTTGAGATTGGCTTCTTCGTGTGACGAGCCAGGGCGGCCGCGAGCATCGTCTTTTTTCGAGAGCGCTGTCGTGCTTCCGGCGGCGCTTAGCGGTTGCGATTGTTTGCATCCATCACGATAGACGGCCACGGCTTTGAGTCCCAGTTTCCATGCCTGAAGGTAGGCCTCCATGATGTCTTCCACGGTGGCGTTGTTCGGCAGGTTTACGGTCTTGGATATCGCGCCGGAGATGAAAGGTTGCGCGGCGGCCATCATTTTCAGGTGGCCCATGTAATGGATCGAACGCGTGCCCTTGGACGGCTTGAAGGAGCAATCGAAAACGGCGAGGTGCTCGTCCTTCATGTGGGGCGCGCCTTCGATGGTGCCGGTAGCGTCGATGTAGCTGACGATGGCGTCGGCCTGCTCGTGCGTGTACGAGAGCTTGAACAGCGCCGCCGGGACGGTTTGGTTGACGATTTTGATCATGCCGCCGCCGACCAGCTTTTTGTATTTCACCAGGGCGAGATCGGGCTCGATGCCGGTGGTGTCGCAATCCATCATGAAGCCGATGGTGCCGGTGGGCGCGAGCACGGTGACCTGGGCATTGCGATAGCCGAACTTTTCGCCGTGGGCGAGAGCTTCGTCCCAGCATTGTTTGCTGGCTTCGAAGAGGCTGGTTGGGACATTGGTTTTGTTGATGTTGTTGACCGAGGCGCGATGCATGCGGATTACATCGAGGAACGGTTCGCGGTTGATGTACCAGCCGGGGCATGCGCCTCCGGGCATGAGGTTCGCGCCGAGATTGGTGTCGCCGAGACCTTTCTTTGTTGGTTCGGTCGCGGGAACCAGCGGCGGGCATTGTTCTGCAATCTTGGAGGATTGCAGATAGGCCTGTCCGCACATGATGGCGGTGACGCAGGCGGCGTAGTCGCGGCCTCCGTCGGAGTCGTAGGGTAGGCCTGCGGCCATGAGCAGCGCGCCGAGGTTGGCGTAGCCGAGGCCTAGCGGACGATAGTCGTGCGAGTTGCGTCCGATCATTTCTGTCGGATATCCGGCGTTGTCGACCAGAATTTCCTGCGCGGTGATCAGGACATCGACGGCCTGGCGATAGGCTTCCACGTCGAACGTGCCGTTGGGTGCGAACTTCAGCAGGTTCATGCTGGCCAGGTTGCAGGCGGAGTCGTCGAGGAACATGTATTCGCTGCACGGATTGCTGGCGTTGATGCGGTCGGTGTTCTTCGACGTATGCCAGCGGTTAACGGTGGTGTCGTACTGCATGCCGGGATCGCCGCAGCGCCAGGTGGCGTCGGACAATTTGTAGAGCAGGTCTTTGGCTTTGAAGGTATGCATCGGCCGCCCATCGCGGATGGCGCGAGTGGAGAAGTCGGTGTCCTTCATCACGGCATACATGAAGTCGTCGGTGACGCGAACGGAATTGTTCGCGTTCTGGAAGAAGATCGAAGAGTAAGCTTCGGAGTCGGGAGACGATCCGTCGTATCCGGCGGCGACCAGGGCGTGGGCCTTGGCTTCTTCTTTGCTCTTGCACTCGATGAAGTCGATGATGTCCGGGTGCTCGACGTTGAGGATGACCATCTTGGCGGCTCGACGAGTCTTGCCGCCCGACTTGATGACGCCGGCGAATGCGTCAAATCCCTTCATAAAGCTGAGCGGACCGCTGGCGGTGCCTCCGCCGCTGAGTTGTTCGGTGGACGAGCGCAACGTGGAAAGATTGGTGCCGGTGCCGCTGCCCCATTTGAAGAGCATGCCTTCGGTCTTCGCGAGAGTGAGGATGGAGTCCAGCGAATCTTTTACCGAGTTGATGAAGCAGGCGGAGCATTGCGGCGTGCTGTATCCGGTGACGCCGAATTCGACGCGGCCGATGGCGGGATTCCAGTGCCAGTTCTGGGCGTCAGAATTGGGCTCGATGCGGTCGCAGCCTACGTTGAACCAGACCGGCGAATTGAAAGCCGCGTATTGGCGAACCAGGATGTGCGCGAGCTCGTCGTGGAATGTTGCGCCATCTTCGGGCGTGGCGAAGTAGCCTTGCGATATTCCCCAGTCGCGAATGGTTTCGGCGACGCGAGTAATCAACGCGCGGACACCGGATTCGCGCTCGGGCGTTCCGATGGTGCCGTGCAGATATTTGCTGGCCACAATGTTGGTCGCGGTCATGGACCAATCTTTGGGAGTCTCGACGTCTTTCTGCTCGAAAATGATGTTGCCTTTGGCGTCGGTGATCTGCGCGTGGCGGAGTTCCCATTCGATTTCGTCATAGGGCGAGACACCAGGCTTGGTGAAAAAACGGTGGAAGCTCAGGCCAGGAGCTTTCTTGGTTGTAGTGGTGGCGACGGTTCCGGGGGTTACGCTTGGGGAAGCGGTTTTCTCGGTAGCGGGAGGGGCTCCTTTAATAGTGACCTCAGACATTGCCTCTTTATCTCCATGCGGACTCTTTGGTCCGCTTGTTATTACTGATTCGGGTTACAGGTGCCGTGATGCCTAAAAACCGGACGCCAATGGGGGCTGAGGCTCGATTTGGGACTGCGGCGGATCGCCGTCGGACGCCTTGGGATCTTGCGAACTGACTGAAGGAAAAGTATGGGCCGTAACCTCGCCGGAAACCGCTTCGGAAGAGGTGGCCATCCACTGTTGTAAGGCGGTGTAAGCAGCCTGACGTTGGACAGCATCTTCTATTACCGCGTAACGGACGAAGCAGTGTCCGGCGGAAAGCTTTTCGCGCTCGGGATTGCCGGGTAGAAACAGGCGGCCGAGGGCCATGCCCAAGTCTTCAGCCTCGGCGATCCGGAACAGCGCTAGCATCCGTTTTCCGCTGGTGGCGGCAGTTTCGCCGGGAGGGACGATCTCTTCGCCTAGGGCGAAGACTCCCGGCTTGCTGGGCGCCAGCAGGACACTGAAACTGGATTCGCAGCGGAACCACTTTGACCATTGCAGACGGCGGTGGTCCAGACTGGTTTCAAAGCCGTTACGGGCCAACGATTCGGCTACCAGATGCGTCAGACCTTCCATTAGGGCTCCTCACCGGCGCACCTCGAAGGACAGGGACTTCGTCCCCATCGAGCGAGGCATTTTCCACAGCCTGATTGTCAATTGTCGTTCGTCGTCCCCCCGGGGGGGATAATTCGAACTAATCCGGGGAAACGGTCACCGCTCTATCACTTACGGCCAGTTACAGCCCCAAACACGCCATCGAGTCAATTCAGCATTCCGAATTCAGCACGACGACGATTCCCATCCAATTTCGGGTGGACAGGAAACCCGTTTAGCGGACGATTGCAGGTCACCTCTGGCCGACGACCATCCCTGTTTACTTAAACCCGGCTCCGTTTCCAGAGTCGTTTTATCACTTTGGATGTCAAACAGTACGCCCGTATGTGGGGGCTGTCAATAGCCCACCCCTACATATTGTATCGCAAGCAATTAACCGCTCGGATGCGGGGTTGCCAACCCGGTTTTCCACAGCTTGTTTTCATAGGTTTTCAGGCGGAGGCGGTCCTGGATATCGCCCCAGATATCTTGGATAAGGATCGACGTTTTAATGATGAGACAGGCAATTTCCGGCCTCCCGGCAATTTCTCAGCGCTGGGTAGTTCGGCCGCCCCCATCACCACATAGATATCTTCAAAAATTGCGCGCGGCGTAATGCTCCGCGTGCCATCCGAGGACTCGACCAGATAGTCACCGATCCGACCACGATGTTCCCTTTCCAGCGCGTCAGTAAATGCCAGCGGCCGGTCCAGTTGTTGTGCGCGCACCAAAAATCGAGTGCGATAGGTTTTCCATTCCACAAATATTTTTCTCACGTGGTATCCACCCTTTGGGGGAGGGAGGGTTGCATTCTTAAGCGCCAAGTTTTCCAATCTCGGATTCTTCCTGAAAATCAGATTTCTTTGCTGGCTGGAATTCGTTGTGAAGGTGAGGACGAATCTACGCGACCCGTGCGATGCGGTCAATTCCATAAGAATGGTGCAGTTGGAAAAATTTCTGGTTGAGAATTTATCGAAATAGGAACAGGTGAAGGAGAACATTAAGCGCGTGTGAATTCGCGGTGCGTAGCGTGGAGGTTCGCGAGTGCTGGGCAGATGCCGAAAAATTTATTCCCTTCGGCAGGCGAATTATCCACAGGCATAGCACAGGAAATGCAGAAAGTGCTTGGGCTCCGGGCGCTAGGCTTTGGGTTCTCGGACGCTGGTCCTCGATGAGGTATCTAAAAGCAGATTCCTCCCTTCGCCGTGGCTACGGATCGGAATGACAATAGTTATAGGCGTTTCGGCTGGAACCAATCGATGATTTGGGTTTCGAATTCTCGTGGTGCGGTGCTGATGCCGCCACAGTGGTCTGCGTTCGGGACTTCCCACAAAACGACTGCAGGATTTCGGGAGTGGATCTGGCGAGAATGACGTACGGGGATATTGCTGTCGATCTGTCCGTGAATCAGCAGAACCGGGACTTTCGTCTGGGCGACTGCGTCTTCCGGAGAAACCCGCCACATGTTTAGTCCATACTTAGGCGCGCGTAGCAGAAGGCAGTAAACACAACGGGGCGCAGGATGGTGCGCCCCACCCAAGGGCCGGCGTGGAAGAATTGCCCGACACGGTCGTAGGCGATTTCCTGAAAATTGGCAAAGGAAGATTCCGCAACCACCGAGCAGAAACCGGGTTCCGTTTGCAGTGATTGTAGAAGCTGCGCAGCTCCCATGGATTCGCCGAGTCCGAAAATGCAGTGAGGGTGCTGATTGGTTTGAAGCCATTCGAACCAGCGGCGAATGTCGTCGCGCTCAAGCAAACCGTAGGTTGCCAACTCGCCACCGCTCGCCCCATGTGCACGTGCGTCTGGCAACAAAACGCTGTAGCCATGGTGGATCAGGAGTTCGGCGTATCCGACCATGCCGAGCCGACTGTCTCCAAGACCGTGGAGCAAGATGACGGCAGCGCCATTAGCTTTTTGTGGCTGGATATTCCAGGCTTGCAGAGTGATATTTCCCGGAGCAGGGATGGAGACGTCTTCTAACTTTGATTGTTGATCGAGTGCCATTTGCCCGGCCGACGTTTCGGCTTCGGGCGTGATGGGACGGCGTTGAGGGTGTAGCGCGCCCTCCGCTACAAACACGCCGATTATGACGCAGAGAGACGTGTAAGCAAGGATAAAGAAGAGTAAGCGGCGGAGGATCGGGTTGCGATGCATGCAGTGTCCAGTTAGAGGTACGAATGGGGGAAGCAGTGGGTTCCTTCTTACCTCAAGCACTAAAGCGCGTTCCTGGCTACATATGACTGAGCGGCCTGGAAGTCGGCCCTTCCCCGACTATTTGGAGCACATAAGTGTCAGACAACAAGCAGATTCCTCCCTTCGCCTTCGGCTACGGTTCGGAATGACAATGGTAGGGATGCATTTTGCAGTGGGTAGGGGTCCTTCGACTTCGCAAACGTTCACTTCGTGAACGTCTGACTGCGCTCAGGATGACAGGTGGTTGGGCTGGGTGAGATCGAAGTCATCTGCGAGCTCTCGCAGAAAAAGGGTGACGCAACAAAGTTGCGTCACCCGAGTTGACTCAATCGTAGAAGCGATTACTTTTTATTTTTTGGGCTGAACCCTCACGGCTGCTTTCTTCGCTCTCAGGACGCCAGCGCTAATCTGCTGCTGAGCGTAGAAGGAGCCCAGGGTCACGTCCAGATTGTCGTTTTCAATCAGGAAGCCCTGAGTGGAATCGGCGAAATAGAACGCTGCACTGTAAGCTGTTGCGTTTTGCAGCGTCACCGTAGTGTTGAAGCGTCCGCTGGGATCTGCAGTAAATGCACCGGTAAAGGAGAGATCCGCAGCAGGGGTGCCGGTTAAGTTGGAGTTTACGTCGGCGAATCCGGTAAAGGTTCCGGTTCCGTCGGCGACGATTTGAGCGGTACCATCCGCCTCGGTGCCAGAGAGCGAAGTGAAATTCAGACCATACGCTCCCGAGAACGAATACGGGCCGGCAGCTTGAATGGCGGCAGAACCGATGGCGAGCGAAAAGTCATCGGCTTCTAACACGAGTGGAGGCAGGCTGGGTTGGGTAAGGTAAACGATAAAATTGGGCCCGGTCCCAACACTTCCTCCGATGGTGGTAGTTGCAGGAAGCCGCCCGGTTCCGCTGGCATCCACGGCATAAGTACCGGTCATGCTCTGGCTGAAGACATCGGACGGCGCCGAAGCTGGCATCCATTAAGCCGGTCAGGTTGCCTGCGCCGTCCGCCGTTAACGATCCGGCAATGGCCGTCCCGCCGTTTCCTCTGTCACACTGACCAAAGATGCCATAGACGAAATTGCCGGAAAATGCGCTGTCGTCAGCGTAAGTACCGGTGGAGGCACCCTGGGCAACAGCCACTCCTCCGCTGATGGAGGTGAAGTCGGTCTCGACCAGCTTGATGTGTGAATCGTCAACGATAAATCCACTCATCGTGATGCCGGTACCGAAATCAGTGTTGATCGTAATCGTGACTTGTCCAAAGAAATCAGGGACCGACACGCTGCCGGTGAGCGGGCCGTTGTCGATTTCTCCGAAGGTGTCGATATCAGCGACGCTCCCTGCTCCCGAAATAGTTCCGGTCGTTGGGTTGTTATCGACATTGAAGACCCCCCCGAAAACAGTGGGGAAGTTACTGCCCATAACAAAGGCATAGCCGCCGGTCAAAGGATTAACAGCAGTTTGCAGATCCATGGATCCACGCGCGGTAGCGGAAGCATCAAATTCCGTGATGAGGGTTTGAGAACCGGAAATGACAACTGCCCCGAGCGTTTCAACGCCGGCAACAGCGATGCCGGAGTTGGAGGTAGTCAGAATGATGGTTCCACGTCCGTCGGGACCAAATGTGTAGGTTCCGCTCAGGATGGTTCCGGAGACGCTGCTATTTCCATCGTTATAAACCTGCTCGCCGCCCGTAATGTTTCCATTGCCGTCGGCAGTAATGACTCCGCCCACTTGATAGACATTAAAAGACGTAAGCGCCCCACTGATCTCGAAGGCGTAGGTGCCATTGAGAAGTTGATTGTAAGAAGTGATCGGGATGGCAATGGTTATGCCAGCTGTGGCCGACTTGGTATTGTCGGTGGTCGAAGTCGCAGTGATCGTGACCGTGGCTCCGGTGGGAACGGCGGCAGGGGCGGTGTAAGTGGTAGCAGCGCCGCTGGCCGTGTGGGTCGGATTGAACGAACCGCAATCATTGGATCCGCAGGTCACGGTCCAGTCCACTCCGGCATTGGCCACATCATTGGTCACATTGGCAGTAATTGAGGTGGTCCCGCTAGGCGCGAGCGATGTTGGAGGGGTGGCCTGAAACGCAACCGAGATCGCTGCAGCTGCTGCAATGGTAAAGGTAGCGGAGGCCGTCTTGGTGCTGTTCTTTGTGGATGTCGCGGTCACGGTCACCGTGCCGCCGGTTGGAACGGTCGCAGGACTCGTGTACGTGGTTACAGTGCCGCTGGCGGTATGAGTCGCACTGAAGACGCCGCAATCATTCGAACCGCAAGTAACCGTCCAGTCAACGCCGGCATTTGTCGAGTCGTTAGTCACGGTCGCGGTAATCTGCTGACCTGTACTTACGCCGAGCGAGGTAGGCAGACCGCTCGAAAGAGAAACTGAGATTACCGCGGGAGGCGCAGGAGGGGTCGGGCTTGATCCTCCACAGGCGACCAACGTAGAAATGATGGCGAGTGAGATCAGTAGTAAGGCGGATTTCTTGATCGTCATTGTTTTTCTCCTTGTTGCACATTTCCCTGTGCCGGGACGCTGGCTGCGGCAACGTGGTGAAATTCAATGGGTTTCTGATTGGGGCGAAGGAAGAAACCGTGTTGATTGCGAACCACAATTACGTGTCCGTCGAGAATGAACTGGCGAACCATGAAAGTCTGCTTACCTTTGAAAGTCTGCATCGCACCGATGAGCTGAATCGACTTTTTCGCTACGAGTAGATCTTGGACATCTTTGGGAAGATAAGAACCGAGGTCGACTTCTTGGGTGGATTCTCCACGGGTGATCACCAGGCTGAGAGACGCGTGTCCGGCACCGGCCGGCTGGGAGACCACTTTCTGGATGATTGTCTGGACCGTGACTTCGTGTGCCATGTCGTAAGCAAAGGACGAGGGTCTTATGGGTGAGTCGGCACTCGCCGAGATCGCCAGCGCGACTAACAGCACGGGCACGAGTTGGCAATATTTCAAAAATTGTGTCATGCAAGCTCCTTGGAATTGATCTAGGCGGGCAACCAGCAGGATTCGCCGGTAAATTTGCCGTCCCCCCTGAACTCTTACGGCTATTTATGGCCATCATCCGTTGGGATGTGTTTGTTCCTAAATGAATCCTTGTGCCATCGTGGCACGGAAAGGAAAGCTGTCAACGTTACCTCCGGGGAATTCCGGAATTATTGAACCTGACTGATTAACAAACGTAAAGAACGGGGGCTTAGCGATGCCGTGGAGGGTGAGAAGAAGCCGTAAAATGAAGAGGGACGGGCAAAATGCCCGTCCCTGAGTCACTTGGAGTTGCTAAGACTACTTACCGGATTTTGCGGCGGCGTAACGCTTGTTGATCTCGTCCCAGTTGATGGCGTTCCACCAGGCGGCGAGGTATTCCGGACGGCGGTTGTTGTACTTCAAATAGTAGGCATGTTCCCAGACATCGTTGCCGAAAATTGGGGACAGACCCTGTGAAATGGGATTGTCCTGGTTGGCTGTGCTCATGATTTGCACTTCACCGCTGGGCTTGGCGGCAAGCCAGACCCAGCCGCTGCCGAACTGCTTGACTCCGGCTTCGTTGAACTTGGTTTGGAAGTCCTTGAAATTGCCAAAAGTCTTGGTGATGGCTTCGCCAATTGCGCCCGTAGGGTCGCCGCCGCCCTGTGGTTTCATGATCTTCCAGAACATGGAGTGGTTCACATGACCACCACCATTATTGCGGACGGCGCCACGAATGTCCTCGGGAATCGCGTTCAAATCGCGAATCAGGTCTTCGGCACTCTTGGATTGCAGATTAGGGTGTTTTTCCAGGGCCGCGTTCAGGTTTTTGACATAAGCGGCATGATGCATATCGTGATGCAGTTTCATGGTTGCGGCATCGATCACGGGTTCAAGAGCGGAATAGTCGTAAGGTAGGGGGGGGAGTTCGTGCGCCATTAATCGTTCCTCCAGAAATAATGTCTTCTACTCTGATGACAGAATTAAGAAACCCGATGCGTCAATTCTGTAAAAGTGATTCTACACCCCGTAAGGATGGAGCCGGGTCAACGGCAGATCATAATGACGATCAGAAGCCGGGAAGGTTCAAACCGATCCATACGCCTTAATTCGCTGCCATCGATTGGAGACGCGAATCCAGGAAATCGAAATTCCCGAAGCAGCGCATCCACGGCGGTTTCCGAGTCAACAGTGCAAACTATTTCATCTTGACACGATTGTGTAGTTAAGTTCAGAATCCTGCCTCGCTTGTTTCCCACTTCGCGGAGACTCTCTAAAGGAATCTCCCTTCATTGCTAACCACAGCGGCCATAAAGTTTATCGACTTGGAGCTTTAAAAATTCGCGACAAAATAAAAATCACCGACATCGGTCAAAGGAAAAAAACTCCCATGGACACAACTCTTCCTACCGTTGACGCTAAAAGCAAGCTTTCGAGCTTGCTTATTGCGGCTTTGCTCCTCACCCTGATCGCGTCTGTGGCTCTCCCAGCCAGTGCGGCTAGCGGAAAGTTCATCGCGCACAATACTCCCTCCTACGTAGCCACGGCGAAGAGTCTTGGCACCGAGGACCCATCGAAGACAGCCGAAGTCAGCATTTGGCTGAATCTTCACAATCGCGCCGGGCTCGACACCCTGGCGAAACAGCTCTACGATCCTGCTTCCCCCAGCTACCGTCACTTCCTGAAGAGCTCCCAGATTGCGGCCCGCTTTGCGCCGACCGCCGCGGAAGCAAAAACCGTACGGGAGTTTTTTGAAGCCCACAACCTGAAAGTTGTCCGCACCGGGCCCAACAACTTCTTCGTGAGAGCACGTGGAACCGTGGGCGATATCGAGACCGCATTCCATGTACAGCTCAACAACTACCAGGTACGCGGCAAAGTAATTCGTTCCAACGACCGCGACCCTTATGTTGACGGAGCCGCTGCTCCGCTGGTAAGGGCCATTGCCGGCCTGAATACCGGCGAGTATGAACATCCCGCAATGCAACGGCCGACCGCTCCTCCGAATCAAAAAGCTGCTGTCGCGGCCAACCTTAAACCAGCCACCACCGCATCTCCGGAAGATTTCTTCTCCTCCAACTGCTTCGACGGCACGGAGACGGAATCGTTTTCCAATAACAACGACGGATCGTTGCCCGTCGCCACCTACAAGGGCAACCACCTGAATCTGCAAAGCCTGACCAGCGCGGGTTGCGCCTACACTCCGCCACCGATTCAAACAGCGTACGGCCTCACCGGCCTGTACGGCGAAGGTTTCGACGGCACGGGCCAAACCATCGGCATCATCGACTGGTGCGGTTCGTTGACTATTCAGCAGGATGCAAACGCGTTCTCAGCGCAGTTTGGTTTGCCACAGCTGACTTCGTCGAACTTCGCCATTACTTACATCCCGACGCCAAGTCTTTGTGAGTCCACCGATCAGGTGGAAATCAACATCGACGTCGAATGGGCGCATGCAGTGGCTCCCGGCGCCAACATCAACCTCATTGTTCCGCCATCGGCCGAATTCATCGATATCGACGAGGCCGAGTTCACGGCGATCACCTATGGTCTGGCCAATGTCATTTCAGGCAGCTATGGTTCGCCTGAATCCTTTACGGATGCGACCGACATGGACAACGAAAACCTGATTTCCGAAATTGGTGCGGTCTCGGGAATCTCCACTAACTTCTCGTCAGGGGACGACGGAGACTTCTCGTTCTTCGGAATCCCGGCAACGGTCAGCTCTCCGGCAGACTCTCCCTATGCGACAGCGGTAGGCGGCGTCTCCCTGGCACTGAATGCTGACAACTCAATCGCGTGGCAGGCTGGCTGGGGAAACAATGAAGTTCTGCTGGCTGAGACGGGATTCGTAGCTGATCCTCCGGCTTCCGAAGCTTTCGGCTTCATCGGGGGCTCGGGCGGCGGGCAAAGCAATTGTGCCTTCCAGGATGTTAACTTCAACTGTCTTGGCGGCTTCCCCAAACCGTCGTATCAAAAGAAGTTGCCAGGCAAGTATCGCCAGGTTCCGGATATTTCCTGGCTGGCGGATCCGTTCACTGGAGTGGCGATTCTGATCAGCATTCCGGGCCAGGTTCCGGAGCAGGTTTGGCAAGTATGGGGAGGCACGAGCGTGGCTTGCCCGATGTTCTCCGCCCTATGGGCAATCGCCAACCAGGAAGCTGGGGCCCCACTTGGGCTGGCAGCGCCGTACGTATATTCCCTGCCGACGGGTGCTGTTACCGATATCGTTCCCGTCGCCTCCAAGACCAACGTGACTGCATCCATTGTGGATTCGGATGGCACCACCAAGTACAAGGCAAACGCAATTCTCGGCGGCTCAGGACCAGGGAAGTTCGTCAGCGCTATCTGGGACTATCCGGCTGAACAGGAAACTGCGCTTATCATCTCGTTCGGCACCGATTGCTCAGCGTTAGGTCCGGAAGATTTCTTCGGGACCACCTGCGATGACCCAACCAGCCTGCACACCAAAGTTGGATGGGACAACGTAACCGGCGTAGGAGTACCGAACGCGCAGGCCTTTGCAGATGCCTTCGCGCCAGATCCTCCTCCCTCCGTGACCAAGAAGTAAGGCATCTTCACGGCTGTAGGAATTACAGTCGAGAGGATCCAGAACGAATCGGGCCAGAGACAATTGTTCTCTGGCCCAATTTTTTTCCACCGCGGCGGGAGTATGTTCAAAAGAGTCACCACCCGAAATTCAGTTCCCCGGATTGCAAGTTTTCACATACCATAGCTGCAGTTCCGCCGAAGCGAAGACACCCATGAGCGACGCCATCTCAAAACCCAAACACATTGTGCGCCGATTCCCTCGTTATCCGATCGATATTCGGATTTCTGTATACGTGTTTCGGGAAGGAAAAACGGTGTCTCTTTGGGGACGCTCTACCGAGTTTGGCGAAGATGGCATCAGTGCAACGCTTACGGGAGAACTGGAAGCAGGCGAAGTGATCTCCATGGAACTCTCTCTCCCGGGGATTGCCTTTCCACTGAAACTCCGGGCGATTGTGCGCTACCATCACGGACTCCGTCACGGTTTTGAATTTCTTGCCCGGAGCACGGAACAACAGGAAGTGATTCGCCAATGTTGCCAGACACTGGCGGCCAGAGAATAATCATGGCCTGCTCCCGACCTGAAATCCCAGCAATTACCTCCGTAACTTTGGGGTAATCGTTTGCCCGTCTAACATCCGATCAAGCTCTGGATTGAACCATGAGGGGGTTAGATGGGTGACAAGATCACCCGGCCAGCGGGCTCCGCTGACCTTGTGCGCGCCAAGTCTTTGAAAGAAGCACTCAGGCGTGGAACTCCGCGATTTTCCCGTCCCGTTCAATCCGGCGCAAGCACTGCTTCAGAACCCGCTTCCGACTTTACCTTCGGCCTCCCAGACGTGCAAAAGGCCTATCTGGAACAACTGGTGGAATGCACACCCGAAGCCATCAGTGTCCTGAATACCCAGCATGGCATCATGCGCATCAACGGCGAGTTCACCCGCCTGTTTGGATTCTGCGCGGATGACGCCCTCGGCCGAAACATTGATACCCTGATCGTCCCCCCTGACCGAATTGCAGAAACACGGTTAATCGAGGAGACTCTTGCCCGCGGGCAACGCGTGGCCCTGGAGACCAAACGGCAACGCAAAGATGGCACGCTGGTGGACGTCTTCATGTCTGGCGCACCGGTGGTCGTCAATGGAGTCCAGGTGGCCTTTTACGCTCTCTATCGCGATATTTCAGAACAGAAACGAGCGGAGGAGGAGCGGCGCGCGTTAGAAGACCAGTTCCGGCAGGCGCAAAAAATGGAAGCGGTTGGGCGACTGGCCGGCGGGGTGGCCCATGACTTCAACAATCTATTAATGGTGATCAGCGGTTACAGCGAAGTAATCCTGGAACACGCGGAGTGCGACAGTTTTGTGTATTCGAAAATTGAAGCGATTCAAAAGGCGGCCGATCGCGCCAGCAGCCTCACCCGGCAATTATTGGCTTTCAGCCGCAAGCAGATTCTAGAGCTTCGTGTAGTGGATATAAACGTCATTGTTACGGAAATGGAACGCCTGTTCGGTCCGCTCATCGGAGAAAACATCAGCCTCAACATGCGGCTGGCCTCGGACCTTGGCCGCACCCGCGCCGATGTGGGACAACTGGAACAAGTCATCATGAATCTGGTGGTGAATGCTAAAGATGCCATGCCCAAGGGCGGGAAGATCACCATCGAAACGGCCAATGAAAACCTGGGCGACGGTGCGCGCCCGGAAAACTCCTACATTCAGTCCGGCCCTTACGTATTGCTTTCCATCACCGACAATGGCTCGGGCATGGACAAAGAAACCCAATCCCGCATCTTTGAGCCATTCTTCACCACAAAAGAAAAAGGGAAGGGTACCGGACTCGGGCTGTCGACGGTTTACGGCATCGTAAAGCAGAGTGGCGGCTACATTCTTGCCAAGAGCGAACTGGGAAAGGGCACGACCTTCCGCATCTATCTGCCGCAGGTCGAAGATGCCATCGAACCGCTGGCTCCGATCCATCATTCGCAGACGGTTGGCGGCTCGGAAACCGTATTGTTGGTGGAGGATGAAGCCTCGGTTCGTCAACTTGTCCGGGAAACTCTGGAAGCCCGCGGCTACAAGCTCCTGGAAGCCGAGGATGGAGAAGTGGCCCTGGCAATCGCAGCCAAACATCACGGTCCCATCGATATTTTGATCACGGATGTGGTCATGCCGGGCATGAGCGGCCAGGAATTGTCGCGGCGGCTGTGTATCTCGGATCCCGACCTTAAAGTCCTTTATCTTTCAGGCTATACGGAAGATTCGATTATTCACGAAGGGGCCTTGGAAGCCGGCACCGCTTTCCTGCAGAAACCCTTTACTCTACAGTCACTCTCCCGCAAAGTCCGTGAAGTCCTGCATAATACTATTTAGGGTTTCCCGCATCTTACCTACATTAGATACCCGGCTGGCTGCCGTATAAAACTAGCTATTTCAATCGGCAACTTTTTTTGCCATGCTGGGTTAGATAGCTTGGAAAACTCTGGATGCTCGAGAATACGGGGAGCTCCAGGCGACTACGGTTCTGATTCAATTCTCTAAGGAGTTCATGCAGCTCATCGCTGCCCCCACTGCCATGAAAAAACTTTCTCTTGCATTCGCCCTCACTTCACTTGTGTTTTGTGTAGCTTGCGGTTCGGGAATTAACGGTGTGATCGGAACCGGCAACTTCAATAACGGCAGCCTGACCGGGAACTATGTGTATCAAATATCTGGGACAGACCAGACGAACGGGTCCCCTTACAGCGAAACCGGCGTTTTTGCCGCAAACGGTAGCGGGACGATTACCGCTGGCGTGGATGATCTCGCTGAGACCAGTGGGGCTGCATTTGACTCGGCAACGACTGGGTCTTACAGCATCTCAAAAGATGGTACTGGCACCGTTACGATCAACAACACGGGATTCGGAACCATCACCTGGAGCGTGACTCTGGTAAGTACGAGCAAAGCTTATCTGATCGAAGCCGACGCGCTTAACTCCACAGGTGTCGTCGAAAAACAGGTTTCCACGGCACTGCCCTCCACCGCGACTGCTTTTGTTTTCAAGCAGCACTATGTTAGCGGTTTGAATGCGACGAACAGTGTCTCAACCGTCGGCCAATTCACTTTGGCAACGAGTGGAACCGTCACCGGCAGCGAGGATGTAAACCGCAACGGAATCATCAATAATGGCGCTGGTACAACCAATCCATTGACATTGACCGGTGCCTCATCGTTCTCCGCCGCCGATAGCACCGGCCGGGGCACAGCCACTATTGCCGATAGCACGGGAACCACGGATTTCATTTATTACGTTGTGGATTCCAACAACATCCGCTTTATTGGCAGCGACAGTACTGTGGTTGGCTTGGGCCGGGCGGAAGCACAAGGAACGATCTCAGCTGATCCTCTTTCCGGCAATAGCTATGCCTTTGGCAGCCGGGCCGACGACAGCGTCGGTATTGGTGCCGTGGACACCGTGGGTAGTTTGACCGCCAGCAGCGGAACTTTCACTGGTACGCTGGATTCGACGGTGGACGCCAATGCATCTTTTCCGAATGTGGCTATAAGCGCCGGGACTTACACCCCCGTGGCCGCCAATGGGCGGACGTTGGTTGCTTACACCACTGCCATTCCCAGCACTGTCTCGCAGGTGTTCTGGATGGTGAGTTCCTCACGCGCTTTTTTCCTAACTATCAATGATTCCAGTGACACGCTCAAAGTCGAGGATGGCACTGCCGACCAACAGTCGGGAACTTTTTCTACTTCATCATTGAACGGACAGTATGCATTCTCTATGGACGGGGTTGACACGGTCGCCGGCGCATACATTGACCGAGTGGGTTGGATTCAATGGACTGGCTCCGGAAACCTGACCTGGAATGAGGCTGTGAACAGCTCGGGATCGATCAGTGCTCCGGGCCCGTTGTCGGGCACCTACACCGTCAGCGCTAATGGACGCACTACCGCCACGGTCAACAATCTTTCGTATCAAAACAATGACATCGTTTTCTATTTGGTTTCGGGCACAAACGCCTACATCCTGGAGAATGATCCGGGAGTACAGATCAATGGAGCGATGAATAAACAAATACAACCATAGAACCACCGGTAATGTAGTATTTGGATTCCATCGTAGGCACTGCTCCGGCAGTGCCTATGTTTTTGGTGCCGAATCCGCCCAAGTACGAGGCCTATAATGGCTACAGCCATGCTCAAGCGACTGATCCGTTCCGGCGGCGCAAAAATAGTTTTCGTGATGCTGGGCGTAGGGCTGCTTGGTTCAATCATGGCTGCGCAGCAAGGTGCTGCCACCGGACCACCGCTCGCGGTTCGTACCCCGACGCTCGATAAGGGATATTTGCGGCAGCGGTATCATTTTCAATTGGCGGCTGACGGCGGAATCACACCGCTGACGTGGAAATTGGCCAGCGGTTCATTGCCTCCAGGCGTAACGCTGAATGGCGACGGCCTGATCAGCGGCACTCCCACTGGCACCGGCAGTTTTCCGTTTGTCGTGACCATTACAGACAGCGGCAAACCGCCACGTCAGCTTAACTATCCATTGTCATTGCAGGTGGTCGCGCCCATGCTTTTGGCTTGGAATCCTCCCGCCAAACTCAACGGACAGAGGATTGAGGGCGGTCTCAAAGTTTCCAATCAAACTGGCGATGACTTCGACCTTACCGTAATCGTGCTTGCAGTTGCCGAGGACGGGCGCGCGACTGCGATTGGCTATCAACGTTTTACGTTAAAGCAGCAGACGATCGATTTCCCCATTCCCTTTGGAGAAAACATGCCATGGGGCTCCTACCAAATCAACGTGGATGCCGTGGCCGAAGTTGCCGCCACAAGTACGATTTACCGGGCGCGGCTGACGAGCAATGGCAGATTGAAAATTATCCAGGGACCCTAAAGGAAAGATTTCTCGGCGTTCTTTATGGGTAGGATGACAGAGCTGATCCATTCAAGAACAGCCGGACGTTGCGCCACAAATAAAGAATCCCGAGGTGGTGTTAAGCTCATTCGTCTCGGCCAGTAGCTCGCGTTAGACCCTTGCCGACCTGTCCACGTTGTTCCCTTGCGGGTGGCAGCGTGCGATCTGTTGCTCGGGCTCCGGGCTTACCGCCAACCGGATAAACCAGCTTGACGCCTCGGGATCCTTATCTTGCCTTCAACAGTTCTCTTGATTCGCCTCGACCAGCGCTTTGCTATAGACCCTTGCTCGCCCTCCCTTGCTGCATCTTGCGATGCGAAGGGTGACTTCGCTTGAGCCCCGGACGCCGCACCAACCGGGAAAACTTTAAAGGTGCCGAAGAACGATTGTGTTTTTACGCCTTTTATTTCTAGAGTCAATTAAAAATTACGGACTCTATGTGCTTATTTTTCAATCGAGTGCATGGCATCCACAGCGGGATGAACTGAAATTGGTGCACTATAGAGATAGAGCGTGGGTTTTTGCCGGGATTTCCCAGTCATCGTGAGAATTCGAGCGCGGTTGATGGATTTTTTGCAGTGTGAAAATCTTGGTGGAAAGGGCGATGGAGTGGGCTTTTGGCGTTATGGGAAACGGCCCAAAACCGACTACCCATGGTCATTTCGAGTGTAGCGGGAAATCTGCTTTTCCTTACCGTCGGCGGGACAGCAGATTCCTCGTCGCTGCGCTTCTCGGAATGACAAAGTAGACGAGTTGCCGACATCCGAAAGATGAAAAAGCAGTTTGGATTTGACGAGATCGAGACCCCAGAACGCCCACAAACATCTATAATCACGTCTTTCAGGAGGAATGCATGTCGCAAGCGATCCCAGAAAAATATCGTGATCTTTTCAGCAAACGTGCTTTTGCCAATCTAGGCACGCTCATGCCCGACGGCCGTCCCCAGGTAACACCCGTGTGGGTCGATCTGGATGGTGATCTCGTGATCTTTAACTCGGCGAAAGGCCGCCAGAAAGACAAGAATGTGCGCCGCGATCCGCGCGTGTCTCTTGCCATCGTGGACCCGGAGAATCCGTATCGCTATTTGGAAATTCGCGGACGCGTCGTCGAAATTACCGAACAGGGCGCTGACGCAAGCATCGACAAGCTGGCGAAAAAATATCTGGGCGTGGATAAATATCCCTACGGCCAGCCCGGCGAAGTGCGCGTGATTTACAAGATCCAGCCCGAGCACACCACCACCATGGGCTAGTTCAAGCACGGGCTAGTTCAAATTCAGGTCAAGCGAAACTATCGAATGCTAACCACAAAAGAAGAGACAACCACCGCTCTCGACCTCGCTTGGGTCCGTTCGCAATTCCCTTCCCTCGCGCAGACCGTGAACGGACATCCCGCTGTGTTTCTCGATGGCCCCGGCGGCACGCAAGTTCCGCAGCGCGTCATCGATGCCATCAGCGAATATTTGCGCCATTCCAACTCCAACACCAACGGCGCTTATGCCACCAGCCAGCGTACTAACGCGGTAATCGATGGCGCTCGCTCCGCCATGGCGGATTTTCTGAATTGCGATCCCGAGGAAGTCGTCTTCGGCGCCAACATGACCACGTTGACCTTCGCCATCAGCCGTTCCATCGGACGCGAACTCGGCCCCGGCGACGAAATCGTGCTCACACTGCTTGATCACGATGCGAACTTCGCGCCCTGGAAAGCTCTGGAAGAACGCGGCGTAACGATTCGTATTGCGGACATCCATGAAGAAGATTGCACCCTCGACATGGAAGACCTGGCGCGCAAGATCAACAGCAAAACCAAACTGGTGGCTGTCGGCTATGCGTCGAATGCGGTGGGAACCATCAACAATGTGAAAGAAGTTATCCGGCTCGCGCATGCGGTGGGCGCGATGGCTTTCATTGACGCCGTCCACTACGCGCCGCATGGATTGATTGACGTCCGCGAACTCGACTGCGATTTCCTTGCCTGCTCGACTTACAAATTCTTCGGCCCGCACATGGGCGTGCTCTACGGAAAACGCGAGCACCTGAAACGCCTGACTCCGTATAAAGTTCGCGCCTGCACGGAAGCGATCCCCAGCCGCTGGGAATCGGGCACCAACAATCACGAATGCATTGCCGGCATCACCGCTTGCGTGGATTATCTTGCCGATCTCGGACGCCGCGTCGATTCTTCAGCGACGAATCGGCGGGCGGCGATCGAAGCTGCATTCGCGGCGATCCACGAACACGAGCACGCTCTGATGGAAACTCTTATCTCCGGAGTACTCGCCATTCCGGGAGTCAAGCTCTACGGCATCAGCGATCCCAATCGCTTCGACCAGCGTTGCCCGACGATCGTCCTGCGCATCAAGGGACACACTCCTCTCGAACTCGCCACCAAGCTGGGCGAACGCGGCTTCTTCACCTGGGACGGCAACTATTACGCCATCAACCTCACCGACCGTCTGGATGTAGAGAAAGACGGCGGCTTCCTGCGCATCGGACTGGCGCATTACAACACAAGTGAAGAAGTGGAGAGATTGCTAACGGCATTAAGAGAAATAACCGCGTAGATTTTGGAACCATCACAAAACATGAGGGTGCCCCGTTCAAGCTCCTGCGTTCGCTTAATTTCTTTTTTCCAAGATATGAAACCTGCCTCGAGTCCGTACATCTAAGCAGTTATCACGAAAGGAATTCTTTTTATGGCAAATGTGAGAGTGGCAATCCTGGCCCGGCTGGAAGCAAAATCGGGCAAAGAAGCAGAATTGGAAAGTTTTCTCAAGGGCGCACTCGGGCTGGCCGAGTCCGAACCGGCAACCACTGCCTGGTTCGCCATTAAGCTGGGGCCCTCCACCTTCGGCATTTTCGACGTCTTCCCCGATAACGCTGGCCGGCAGGCCCACCTCAATGGACCCATCGCCGCTGCATTGATGGCGAAGGCCTCCGAATTGCTGGCGAAGCCACCTGTGATCGAGCAATGGGACGTGCTCGCGGCGAAGCTCAAGTCGTAAAAAAACCGAGCCCCGCCCTCCCGCAAAAAACGCGGGAAGGACGGGGCACCCGCTCTTCACTTTCTAAACTCTACAGAATATTTCTACTGAAAGCGCGCCAGGAAAGTTCCCTGGTTGTAAGACTTGGTATCCCACCACGAACCCACGATGGTCGATCCATCGGCAGAGATGGCGAGAGCCGTACTCAGGACTATGTTGCTGGGAATATTCGCGCCGGCCAGATTCAGTTTTTCTTTCAAATACTGCATGTGCGAACGTGGATATTTGGAGTTCCAGATGAACGCTTTAATTCCTACTCCAAAGGGATCGCCGCTCCAGCCCACGACCACGCCGGCATCGGAAACCCCGTTGGCGAAACTCTGATCGTTGAGATTGTGCGAGATGGTGCCGAGCGAGATCAGCCCCTTGGCGTCGGTGAAATAGAACGCGTGACCGTTAATGTCATCCCAGGTTTGGCCGACAATCTGGGTACCGTCGGAACTGACAGCGGTGGCTTCACCCGGTGTCAGAACGCCGGTGAACAGATCGGCTTTGTTCTTGCCTTTGAGCCAGCGCACCGCCCGGCGGTATCCCTGCTTGGGAAGTTCGGCGAATCCCACGATGACCGAACCGTCGGCCGAAACCGTGGTGGCGCGGCTGTTCACGCCAGCGGGATGACCGAGGGAGATCACGCCGCGTCTCTCATTCCAACGAAACGCCTCAGCGCGGCCGGGACAATACCACGCTAACCCGACCACTTCCGTGCCGTCGGCGTTCAGTCCCCAGCCGCCACCCCACGAGCCATCGACCACACATCCATTGAAAGGATGGCCGAGATCGACCCAGCCCGTGCTCTGTTTCCAAATTGCCGGATTCATGAATCCGTCCGCGCCCTGGCGCGAGCCAGTGATCGTGGAACCGTCGGCGGAAATTCCCACCGTGGTGGAAAATTGATCTCCTGGGCCGAGATCAGTGAATCCGCCGGCGAGCGTCCAGAGATAGAGTTCCCCACCCAGGTCGGCGGCCATGCTCTTGCCATCCGCGGAGAGCGAGTAACTTGACCAGGTATTGCCCTGCGGATTTGGCAGCACTTGAAAGCTAACCGATTGCGCTCCAGCGGAAACACACGCGAGTACACAGAGTGTGATTGTTGTGGCCAGCCAGGTTTTCATTTTGACTCTTTCCGTATATTTTTGATTTGTAATTGCGAAATAGAGAACGGCGAGAACTGGCTCTGGACAAGGGTTCCAAGCCAAACACGAACCAGTGCAAAGAGGAACCGTAGTTTTTCATGGGCGCTGGGGGAAGTCAAGGGACTGTTCTTCGGTTATGACTCATGGATAGTTACAGAGAAAAGCCCCGCTCTCCCGTAACCGTGAGAAAAACGGGGCATCGCGAACATTTCTCAGGAAATTTAGGAAACTGAGCTAGATCTGTCCCTTGCCGCCATCCACGTCAAGTTCTACTCCGGTAATAAACGACGCATCCGACGAGGCCAGGAATGCCACGGCGGCAGCAATCTCTTCCGGCTGCCCGAAGCGCTGCATGGGGATGTCCGCCAGAAACCTCTGCTTCAATTCAACAAGTTGGTCCGGTGAGAGTCCGGCGCGCACAAAGATGGGAGTTTCGGTGGCGCCGGGGGCCACCGCATTCACGCGAATCTTACGGCCGACCAGTTCCGCGGCCATGGAACGGGTGAACGAGCGCATTGCCGCCTTGGTGGCGGCATACACTGTGCCATGAATGGACCCTATGTGGCTGGCAACGCTGGTATTCAAAACGATCGAGGCACCCTCGTTCAAATGCGGCAGCGCTTTCTGAATTGTGAAATATGCGCCTTTGGCATTGATGTCGAACAGCTCGTCGTAGAGTTCTTCTGAAACACTTTCCAGCGGAGCAAACTTTCCCACCCCCGCGTTGACGAACAGGACATCGATCTTGCCGAATTTCTGCTGTACGGCCGCAAACAGTTTCTCAGTGTCTTCAATTTTAGCGGCATCTGCCCGTACTGCCAGCACATCTTTACCGAGGCTCTTTACGGCTTCGTCCAGTGTCTTCTGGCTGCGTCCGGATATGGCAACAAGCGCGCCTTCATCAAGAAATCTCTTGGCGGTGGCCAATCCGATACCACTATTTCCACCGGTAATAACCGCAACTTTACCTTCCAATCTGCGCATAATTGTCTCCGTCCCGATTTTTCAGCGTATGTGGGCTTAGATGAGCATCAACCCGATCGGTTGCAGTAAGAACAGGACGGAATTGGCCATGGATTTCTTACGAAAGAGCACCCACCGCGTCTTTTTCCCGCAGAACGCATCGAATCACCATGGCTACTAAAAAGCAATCCGTGGATCTCTCCGACTCCCAGATCCAACTGGTCGCCAAGGCGCTCGCCGATCCGAACCGCTACGAGATCCTCAGGAAACTCAGCAGCCAGGCCTGCGGCACACCTTGCAGTGATGTGCGCGAATGCTTCGATATCACCCCGGCAACGCTTTCGCACCACATGAAAGAGCTTGAAACAGCTGGTCTTATCCGTTCAGAGAAGGAAGGCAAATTCGTTCGTTACTTCCCCCAGACCCGTGTGCTCCGCGCCTACCTCGACCGCCTCAAGTCCGACCTCGCCTAAGAGCCGTACATTAGTTTTCTCTCGCCTTTGAATCTTTTCTCTCGCCGGTCTCATCAATTAGATGCTTATCGAATTATCGAACTGATGATCTTTTCAGCCGAGGAGAATGAAAAATGAGCAAGCTTACAGGTAAGGTAGCAGTCGTTACCGGCGCATCCAAAGGAATCGGAGCAGCCATCGCCAAGTCACTCGCCGCCGAAGGCGCGTCGGTAGTCGTCAACTACGCTTCCAGCAAGGCCGGCGCGGACACCGTGGTCGCGGCCATCACCAAAGCCGGCGGCAAAGCCGTCGCTGTGGGTGGCGACGTCGCCAAGGCAGCCGAGGCCAAGGGCATCATCGACGCAGCCATCAAGAACTATGGACGCCTCGACATCCTGGTCAACAACTCCGGCATTTACGAGTTCGCCCCCATCGAAGACGTCACCGCAGAATCCTTCCACCGGCAGTTTAATATCAACGTGCTTGGTCTTCTGCTCACCACCCAGGCCGCCGTCAAGCACCTCGGCGAAGGCGCCAGCATCATCAACATTGGCTCCGGCGTAACCCGCATCCTGCCGCCACACAGCGCGGTCTATACCGCCACCAAGGGCGCCGTAGACGCAATTACCGGTGTGCTCTCCAAGGAATTCGGCGCGCGCAAGATTCGCGTCAACTCCATCAATCCCGGCATTGTCGAAACCGAAGGCACAACCTCCGCAGGCTTCATCGGCTCGGACTTCGAAAAAGGACTCATTGCTCAAACCCCGCTCGGCCGCAGCGGTCAACCCGGGGACATCGCGTCAGTAGCCGTATTCCTGGCCTCGAACGATTCCGGTTGGATCTCCGGCGAAACAATTCTGGCCACCGGCGGCGCGCGCTAACAAAGAACCAGGGTGCCCCGTCCTTCCCGCAGGTTTTCGCGGGAGGGCGGGGCTTTTGCACTACTCAAAAGGAGAATCCCATGGGAAAGCTAGCAGGAAAAGTAGCCGTCATTACAGCCGCAACATCAGGCATGGCATTGGCAACGGCGAAGCTTTTTGTGGAAGAAGGCGCATACGTTTTCATCACCGGCCGCCGCAAGGACAAGCTGGATGAAGCCGTGAAGACGATCGGTCGAAACGTAACCGGGGTGCAGGGCGATGCCTCGAATCTTGCAGATCTCGACCGCCTGTATGCAACCGTGAAAAAAGAAAAAGGAAAAATCGATGTCCTCTTCGCCAGCGCCGGCTTTGGCGAGTTGGCAAAGATCGGAGAAGTTTCCGAAGAGCACTTCGACAAGACTTTTGACCTGAATGTGCGTGGCACTCTCTTTACCGTACAAAAAGCGTTGCCGTTATTCAACAATGGCGGTTCCATCTTTTTGAACGGATCGATTGCCAGCATCAAGGGTTTCCCGGCATTCGGCGTCTACAGCGCCAGCAAAGCCGCGGTGCGCTCGTTCGCGCGCACCTGGCTGGTCGACCTGAAAGACCGAAACATACGAGTGAATGTACTGAGTCCGGGAACCATCGACACGCCGATCCTCGATCCCCTGGGCCCGGATGCCAAGGAATATTTCAAGTCGCAAATTCCGCGCGGCGAAATGGGACGGCCGGAAGAAATTGCGACGGTAGCGTTGTTCCTGGCTTCGAGCGATTCCAGCTTTGTAAACGGCGTGGAATTGTTCGTGGATGGTGGCACCGCACAGATTTAAATGAACAATGTCATCCTGAGCGAAGAGGAAATTTCGGAACGAAGTTTCCTCGCAGCCGAAGGATCCCTACCGCAAGCAGATGAGATGAGTATAGGGGTCCTTCGACTCTATGAGTCAACTCAGGATGACAAGCTGGCAAAAATATGCTGCTTCATTAAAGAAAGGAACACCAATGTCCACAGAAACTTCGCTAACCGATTCGGCACTCCGCATCTGGAAACAGAACATCGACCGCACCGACAAATTTTTCTCTGCTCTCTCCGAGGATCAGCTTCTGCAAGAGGTCGCCCCTGGAAAGAACCGGTTGATTTATCTCTGGGGCCATCTAACCGCAGTCAACGACGCACTGCTTCCCCTTCTCGGGCTCGGCGAAAGAAGCCACCCTGAACTCGATGCCATGTTCGTAAAAAATCCAGACAGGTCATTACCGCTCACACTCTCTGGAAAAGACTTGAAACGTATCTGGGACGAAATCAACCAAACTCTCTGGACAGCGATCTCTAAGCTAACGCCCGCCGAATGGATCCAAAAACATACCACTGTGTCCGAAGAGGACTTCAAGAAAGAACCGCATCGCAACCGCTTCACCATTCTGTTGGGCAGAACAGGACATCTCGCCTACCACTCAGGACAGGCGATCCTAACCAATCTGTAAGCTAATCACACGCCAAAAATTTAACAATTTAAAAGGGTGCCCCGTCCTTGTCTCTTCGCTTTTTGAAGAGACAGGGCGGGGCTTTTGAATTTAATGGACGAGATGAGCTATCAACCCCGGTTATTCGGCGAGCTACGCCGGGCCGTTCGCGGCGGCAATCTCCCGGATTGCGCTGTGCACCGCCCGCAGCGGCACTACGATATGAACCACGTCGTTGGCATCATTCACATCCACGACAATCGAGCCGCCCTGCTTGGCGATGAGCACATGCTCGCCGGGGTCCGTGACCTCGACGAACACGCCATCCGGACAATCCTCCAGCGCCGGAATGGCCGCTTCGATGACCGGCATATAAGGACGCAATTTAGCCGAAGCTTCGGCCAGATGGCGATTGGGAACAAACTTCAAAGTCATCGGTACCAGCGCCGCTGGAACGACAAGGTTAATGTTCGTTCCATCCGCCTGTTTCTCGTGGACTTTGACATGCAGCATCCCTTCGCTGCACAGCATGGCGCCGCCCACGACTGCCGTTCCCATGATGCTGATTCCAACTTTCGCCAGAAGAAACATTTACCGCCCTCCATCTTTAAAATCCTCGCCACTTAATCGGCAGTGCTGTTCGAATCCACCCAGATGCGAACCGATTCATCCCGGCTGGTAACTGAAACCAGAGTCACGTCTCCCGCGTTTCCCAGCGCCTTGATGGCAGCTTCAATATTGAACTGGTCGCCATCCGTATCGGATGAAAGCGCCAGCGCAACATCCCATGGGATGGTCACATCGACGTTTTCCTTGTTCTTGCTGCCCCGGTCAATCACGTGGACCACCAGTTGGCCATGCTCCTTGGCCACACGAACGTCGTTGTCGTTGTCCTGCACCGTGACAAATTCACCTTCGGGCGCGGTCTTCAGCGCATCGAAAATCATCTTCAGATTGATCGAGTCGGTCGATAAATGTCCGATGTGAACTTTGCCGTTGCGCAGCTCACCACTATTGATGGCCGGAATCAATTTCTCGGCCAGCGATAGCGGCACATTGATGCGCACCTGTTCGTTCTTGTTGGGACTGCTGACCCTCACATGCAGGTAACGCTCGGACGCGGTCGCCACCAGCATACTTCCAGCAAAAAGCACGACGAAAAGCGGCATAGCTGTTCTGATGATTTTCATGTTCGATAACCCTCCTGGGGCTGATTCCCGGTGTAGATCAAAGAGGCAGATCGGAGAGATTCCCGTCTGCAGAAGCTCCGGCCAATTCACTGGAGGAAGTTACGAGGGCAGGCCAAAAGAAGTTCCATCTTTAATTCTTTCGGACGGACTGAGGAACGAACCACCTTAATTCCGAGCAAGTATGACCTCAACCAATAAGGCTGCTTAGAATTCGACGAATACATCCTTTATTTTCTGTTATTTGCAACTTGCAGGAAAGGGCGAGCTCCAGGCCCGCCCTTTCCGGCATTACACCTAGTTGCAGGTGGTTGCAGCCGAGTTCAATACGGTATTGGGAAGAAAAACATCGCTCGCCGCCGCGTTGCCCTCGGAGATTCCGCAGCTGGCTTCGTTGATGGTGTTCTTGGTCACGTTATTTCCACCGCCGGAAGAATCGTTGATGGAAATTGCGTTGGCACTGGTGTTGACCAGGGTGTTGGTCTGCACCACAACACTGGTCGCGGAATTCAGACTGATCGCAGTCTGGGTTGAGTTGATGTTGTTTCCGCTGACCTTCAGGCTAGGGCCGGCACCTTGGAGAGAGATTCCACCATTCGTCTGGGAAATAGTATTGCCCGAGATGGTGCCACTCAGGTTTGCGCCGAAGCCAATGCCCAGGCCGTTGATGGAGTGAATGCTGTTCCCCTCAACCGTGAGGGTCGAGGCAGATCCGGATCCGTTCTCAGCGTAAATCGCGGCCCCCTGGGGTGAGCTGCATGCATTGCCGGTATTGCGGACAACTGAGTTAGTCACCTTGCCGGACGATGCCGCCGAGGCACTGAGATACACAATGCCTGCGCTCGCACCACTTGGACAACTACTGCCGTTGCCATCCACCGTGAGGCCTGAAATGTTGACGGGCCCCGCATCCTGAACCATAATCTGGGCAAAGATTGGAAATCCACTCACCGGGCCTGTGCCGTTTTGATTGAGACCGGACAAGGGCTGCGTGATCAGCACTAACTGATCGGTGCCGTTCGCCACTCCTTCCAGCGTAAGCGGAGCGGTGATCGTCAATTGTTCGGCGTAGGTGCCGGGGCAGACTTGAATGATTGCCCCCGACGGCACCGCGTTCACCGCCGACTGAATGGAGCTGTAAGAGGGTCGCTTGACCATGCAGGTGCCAACCTGGACCGTCTTCGAGGTGGTCTTTTGCACACTCCACCAGAATTCAAAATCAACCGACGTGTTAAACACAGTTGTAGGATTTCCGCCATTGTTGGCGGTGTAGAAATCCAGGAGATTGGTGCCGCTGCCAAGGTTCCCCGAGGTACCGTCCCAGGTCTCAAATTCAAAAGTGCCCTGGAAAGAGCCGCCACTGACCACCTGATAGAGAGGATCGGTACCTTCCCCGCCGACGCCGAGAGCGCCCTTCGTCGTAGTCTCACCAACCAGGAATCCTGCGCCCATAAAACCAATGTTGAATCCTTCGTCGGGCTGCACTTGCACGACCAGTTGAGTCGCAGTGCTGACCGTCTCGCTGGTGATGGTGTTGGTGAAGGTCCAGGGTTGGCTGGAGACGAAGGTGATGATCCCCGTGCTTGGATTGTAGGAGTTAAACGTCATGTTGCCAGGACTGGCGATGTTGGATTGCGCAACATTAGCAACGAAGTTGACGCCCCAATAGAGACTCACATAGTCCAGATCATTGAAGGCGTTATAGGAATAAGTCGCTCCACCGTTGACGTACGATGTGCCGCTCGGAGCGACAACTACGCCACCCGGCGGCGTGTATCCCATGGTGTAAGTGGCCGACCAGCACGGAATGGATGCAGCAAAAGCCAACAGAAACACGCACAAACTAAACTTTTTCATCGCGATCTCCTTATGTCACAGATTTTCCTCCCCCAACATCGAAAACGGCATGCAGTCTACACCCATTTCACCGCTCGGAACATTGTGAATTCTTTCTTATCTCAAAGCGCGGGCGTTTGGCCCATTCAATCCCGATCTTGGCTTGAGTGGGGCAGTTCTCGGCAGCAGTCCGGGCGGCGGGCTCATCCTTCCCTGATTGGGAAAGGGTGGAAACCGCGAGCGCCGGGAGCTTGTTTCTTTTGGATTGATCCGAATCCAACGTCTATCGATCTCCGCAAAAGCGTTTTTCCCAAAACGGGAATTTCTCCTAACTCCAACACCGATGCGACTTCCGACATTTCTGTACATACATTCCGGTAAGTACAAAATGTTCCCCGGGGAACATAAGTGCGATTTGTGCAAGTGTTCCCCGGGGAACACATCTCCATTTTGTAAGGACGCCCAGAGGCAAACCGCTCCCCAATCAGCGGCGCAGGGCCAGCACGTTCCCATTCTTGGCGATCAGGGCCACGCTGGCCAGGTTGATGAATAGGCCATGCTCGACCACGCCGGGCATGTCGCTGAGCTGGCGGGCCAGGGCGGGCGGGTCGGGGATCTGGCCGAAGGAGCAATCGAGGATGTGATGGCCCTCGTCGGTGACGAATGGTTTGCCCGAGGCGTCCATGCGCAGACGGACCGACGCGCCCAGCGCGCTGATCTTTTTTCCCAGCAAGACTTGCGCGAAGGGAATGACCTCGACCGGCAGAGGAAATTTTCCCAGCATCGCGACCTGCTTGCTGGAGTCGCCCACGACAATCATCTGCCGCGACGCGGAGGCAATAATTTTTTCCCGCAGCAGCGCCCCCCCGCCGCCTTTGATCAAGTGCAATTGAGGATCGATCTCATCGGCGCCATCAATGGTGATGTCGATCTGCTGAATGTCATCGAGCGTCAGCAGTGGAATGCCCAAGCGCTCAGCCAGCTCTTTGGTATGCACGGAGGTAGGCACGCCGTGAATTTTAAGTCCCGCCTTCACCCCGGCTCCCAGCAAACGCACGGCACGCACGGCGGTCGAGCCCGTCCCCAAGCCCACGATCTGGCCGTCGTGAACGAACTGCAGGCTGGCGTGCGCGGCCGCTTCTTTTTCCGCGTCTTTTTCTTTTTGTGAGAGATCACTCATAGGAAAATTACTTGGGGGCGATGCGGTCCCTGCGGAAGATATCAAGGATCAGCGCGCCGCTGACCGCGAAACTCCCGACCGCACCCAGAGCCATCACCTGAGACGCCTGCTCGCTCAACTTAAGGCTGTCCGCAAACAATGCGGCCAAAGCAAACAGGATGCCCAAAGCGTTCAGCCAAATAGGCGGATGCACCACCGGCGTCTTCTCGCGATTGCGCAGCCACAACTGGAGCAGCACAGCGGCGAATCCAATGGCAGCCACGACTACCACGGCGCGAAGGCTGTAGAAGGCGCTGCGCTTGGTGTAGATCACCACCAACGCCAGCACACCACAGAGCAGGCCGGAGGCGATCACCGTCCCGCGGCGCGGTTTGGTTGCAGCGTGGATGGTTTCTGGTTCGGGCATTTTGTTTTGCTGGTCTGTCCTCGGACGCGAAAGCACATTGTAGACAGGTTGGGCCACCGGTTGCGAGTGCTGAATTTGAAAACCGTGGCGGGGATGTTCAAATCCCGCCTCCGGCCACCCATTCCGCCTCGCGATGGCCGCCATGGCTGACGGCATAAAGCACCAGTTCCACCCGGCTCGAAATCCCCAGCTTGTCGAAAATGCGAAAGAGATACTTCTTGACCGTGTGTTCGCTCAGGCTGAGTTCGTGGGCAACCTGGCGATTACTCAATCCGTCAGCCACCAGGGCGACCACCTGTTCCTCGCGCGGGGTAAGAAGCTTGGCCCCGCGAGCATTCATCATGCGCAGCGAAGGCACCTGCGTCACAACTTCGAGCAGGAATTGCAGCTGCTCGCTGTTGGCCCACACTTGTCCCTGATGCACGCTCTGAATGCAGCGGCAGAGCAGGCGAAACGAATCCGAGGAAAAACTAAACAGACCTTTCGCGCCGGAGCGAAAAGCGTTGGCCACCACCTGGCGGTCGTAGGATTCAAGCAGCAATATCTTGGCAATCTTGGGATTCGCCAGATGCAGGCGGCGCACCAAAGACATGTTCTCCCAACTGTCACGGGGATGATCGGCGTTCATGATTGCGACATGTACGGGCGACGAACCAGCAATGGCTAGGATCGCGTCAATTTCCATGTCGCAGGAGACGATGTGGAATTCGGGCCGGCGGCGGAGGGCGTTGACCAGAAGCTTGCATTGCATTTGATTGGAATCGGCGACAAGTACACCAATGGAACCAGGGAAAGTGGCGGGTTTCGATCTCATAGGCTTTCACGAAGGTGAACCTCTTGCTTAGTAAGTTCCTGAATGATAGGGGCTGGTACCGTGAAAGCTTTGTGACATCTCGACATGCTGATGGTTCAAGAAGGGTGTGGAAAACTCGCGCAAAACCGCGTAGAGGCGATCTATTCCCGATTCCGGAATTCCTCGTAAGCGATTGACCCAGGTGTATTAGCGAGAATTCGACCACGAATTACTCTTCACCCGACAAGAAGTTGAGGACTTTGGCAAGTCTACTTTTGTATCCACCCCTAAAGTGGACTCCAGGAACGATCGGGCATTTCTGAGCGTCAACGTGCGAAGTTCGAAATCACTCCACAGGCGTGGCGAACCGCCTATTTCCAGAGATGCAGGATCATGCGCGCTGACTACCTACCTTTGTGGACAGTACGTTCCATGTCTTGTTGGGGGAAGCGGTTGCAGATAGGTTGCAAGACATGGAAATGGAAGGGCGATCAAGGATTCGGAAAAAGGGTTTGTGAAGAGATGAAGCACGCAATGACCTATGGAGTTTTTGCTCTTGCCTGTTGCCTGATGCAGCAGGTTTTGGTGGTGGCCGCGGCCCAGGATTCTCAGATCAGGGTCTCTGTGGAATCTTTGGCTGCGGCGAAAACCACGAGGTCCGGTTCAGCGGACGGCGCATTAACGGAGTCTTCCTCAAAAAATGAAGCGGGGAGTCCAGCCGTGACGGGCGATCGCCATCCGCTGTACCGGCTACGCAAGAGCGATGTCATCGAGATCAGTTTCACCTTTGCTCCCGAGTTCGACCAGAACGTTAGCGTGCAGCCCGATGGGTTCATCACGCTCAAAGGCGTGGAGCAAATCTATGTCGAGGGTACGACCGTCCCGGCATTGAGAGAAATATTGCGCAAAGCGTACGAGGGTACGCTGCATGATCCCGAAGTGACGATTGCGCTCAAGGATTTTGACAAGCCCTACTTTATCGCCACCGGACAGATCACCCATCCCGGAAAGTACGAGCTGCGGGATGACATCACGGTGACGGAGGCCATCGCAATCGCGGGAGGCTTCAACGAACAGGCGAAACACTCGCAAGTCGTGCTGTTTCGGCGAGTTTCCGATGACGTCGTGGAGTCGCGATTGCTGGACGTGAAAGCGATGATGAAATCACGAGATCTTAAAGAAGACATTCACTTAAAGGCGGGGGACATGGTGTTTGTGCCACAAAACACGATCTCCAAGATACGCAGATACCTGCCGACATCGAGTCTGGGCTCGTATATGAGCCTGGGGCAAATTTAGAAGTCACCTTGTGAAGGCGAGGAACCATGGTGCGCCTGATTGTTTCGAAAAGCCTTTATGGCGGAAGACCTGAGACTCGTTCCGAGAACCGTACGGACGCCTTCGTTGACGTTGCGCGATGTGGCGGCCGTGCTGTTTCGGCAACGCCGGTTAGTCGTCATTACTTTTGCGATGATTTTTTTGGGGGGCATGCTTTACCGTTTGTTTTCCCCGTCCTATCAAGCCGAAATGAAGGTGCTGGTGCGGCGGGGACGCGTGGATCCGGTCATGACGCCCACGCCGACGCAAACGCCGCTGTTCGAACATGAAGAGGTCACGGAAGAAGCGCTGAATTCCGAAGTTGTGCTTCTTCTCGACGAGGACACATTGCAAACCGTGGTGAAGACTTCCGGGCTGATCGCCAAAGACGACTCCTGGTTCTGGAAATTGGTGGGAGAGAGCAAAGACGAACGGCTGGCCCGAGAGGTTCGCCGCCTTAGCCGCAAACTGGAGGTCGAACCGGTGCGAAAGTCGACTTTGATCACGGTCACTTATGAATCTTCGAATCCAGTGCAGGCGGAAAGGGTTCTTCGGTGCCTCGCGCAAGCTTATCTCGACCGGCACCTGCGAGTCCGGCGGACGCCGGGGCAGCTCAATT
This sequence comes from Terriglobia bacterium, assembly GCA_963723765.1. Classification (GTDB taxonomy): domain Bacteria; phylum Acidobacteriota; class Terriglobia; order Terriglobales; family Acidobacteriaceae; genus DATBAX01. The sequence continues at coordinate 724,025 of CAVRSD010000005.1, forward strand.
TTTTTGAGCAGCAGATGGTGCAGGCGCGCCGGGGACTGGAAGACGCGCAGTTGCGGCTCATGGAATTCTCGCATGACCAGGGCATCGTCGCAGCGGACCTGGAGCGCGACGTTACCTTGCAGAAGCTGCTCGAAACGGATGCCAGCGACCGGCAGACCAAGGTGTCAATCGCCGAAACCGGACAGCGTATTCATGCGCTGCTGTTGAAGTTGAGCGTTCTACCGGAACGGACCACGACCCAGGTGCGCAGTTCAGATAACGCGGAATTGCTGGAAAACATGAAGGCCAAGTTGCTCGACCTGGAGTTGAAGCGAACCGAACTGCTGGCAAAGTTTGAGCCTTCCTACCGGCTCGTTCAGGAAGTGGACCAGCAGATTGCACAAACCAGGAAATCGATTACGGAGCAGGACCAGGCGCCGGTACTGCAAAAAACGGTTGACCAGGATCCCGACCACCAGTGGGCCCAGGCGGAACTGCTAAAAGCCGAGGTGGAACTGAGTGGTCTGCATGCGCGGGCGAGTGCGACCAACACTCTGCTGGGTAGTTATCGGGTCAACGCGCAACGCCTGGGCGACCATGCCATCCAACAAGATGAACTGATGCGGACTCTCAAAGCGGCGGAAGACAAGTATTTGTTGTACGCGAACAAACGAGAAGAGGCACGGATTGGCGATGCCATGGACCAACAGGGCATCCTGAATGTCGCGATCGCGGAGCCACCTACAGTTCCAGCGCTGCCGCAGTGGTCCATTCTGGCTTTCGGACTAACCAGTTTTGTATTCGCGGGAACGGTGAGCACGGGACTGGCTTTCGCCGTCGATTATCTGGACCCGGCATTTCGAACTCCCGATGAAGTCGTTGCCTATTTGGGTGCTCCGGTGCTGGCTTCTTTGCCCAGCAGGAACAGTTAGGGGATTCGCTGTCAGACGAGGAGAACCATGAATACATTTGCCGATTGGCAACAACCCGCGTTGGAACCCGAAGTCTCCGCGCCACAAACGCAAGAGCGGGAAACATCCTTTCCCTGTGAACAGAGTGCATGGGACCCAATTCGCTTTGGCGAGGAACAGATACGTTCTCTGGTAAGCCAGGTTTTTCTGCCGGGACGACCCAAGCCGGCGCGGCAAGTGGTGTTCAGCGCCGTGGACAGCGATACCAACGTCGCGACGATCTGCATGCAGGTTGGCCAAGTGCTTTCTGAGCGGGTTTCGGGAAGCGTGTGCGTGGTGCAATCGAATTTTCACCTGCGCGCGGATGAAGTGGTCGCAAAAGCGCACCGCACGCGAGCATTCGGAGAAGAGAAATTCGGCTCTCTGCGGAGCTCGTCGCGGCGTTTGTCCAGCAATCTGTGGCTGGTTCCCGCAGACATTTTCGCGGAGGGAAATGGATCTGCTTTCTCCACACAGCCACTGTCGGGACGAGTGGCGGAATTGCGTCTCGATTTCGATTATGCGGTTTTGTGTGGGCCGCCGGCGGGTCATTGCAGTCAGGCCGCTTTGTTAGGTCACCTTTGCGATGGGATAGTTTTGGTGTTGGACGCCAATTCGACCCGGCGTGTGGCTGCCCAAAAAGTGAAGGAAGCGCTCTATGCAGCAAACGCGCGGCTGCTGGGAACTGTCTTGAACGAGCGAACATTTCCGATCCCGGATGGAATTTATAGGAAGTTGTAGAAGCCGTTTACAGCACGGTGGGTACCCTGGTTCACGAATTTCGCTGGCCTGTTACGCACTGGAACGAATTGTGGCAAACCGATCAAAAACGCATTTGGGGCTGAAATAGCAGAGCTTTGCCCGGTGGAGATTCCAGTTCGATGACAATCCCTGAGCAGTTGGCGCCGCGAACCCTGGCCGCAGCACAATGGTATGCAATCCAGACGCGATATCGTTCCGAAAGGAAAGTCGCAGCCTCACTGCAAAGCCAGGGCGTGGAAACCTTTCTTCCACTGCTGGAAGAAATCCACCACTGGAGCGACCGCCAAATGCCGGTGGACACTCCGCTGTTCTCGGGCTACGGGTTTGTGCGTGTAATTCTGTCCCCCGGATCACGGCTGGGAGTGCTGCGCACCAGGGGCGTGATTCGATTTGTGGCCTGCGGTGGAGAAGCAACTCCCATTCCTTCGGGGCAAATTGAAGATCTGCAGATGCTGCTATCGCGAAAGGTTCCTTGTGCACTGCATGCCTTCCTCAAGATTGGGCAGCAGGTCAGAATTCGGGGCGGATGCCTGAATGGGTTGCAGGGAATTCTCGAACAAAATGGAGAGAAGAGCCTGGTGATCTCCATCGAATCCATTCAACGCTCGGTTTCCATCAAGATTGCAGGGTACGAACTAGAACTGATCTGAAAGTGGCTTCCCCCTCCAGAATTAAGCTTGAGCCTTCCAGCCGCCGGCTGGTCGGTACTCCCAGGCTCGCTCCAGTCGTGCCGTTGCAGAGGCCGGATGTTTTGCGCAAGAAAGCGCAGTCCATTGCCCAAGATGCAAGATTTTGGACTGAGTCATCGGTTGGCATACAGCAGAAGCGGAAGATCCCGCAAGTGCTGGCGAAGTTCTTGCTGCCGCAGGATTGTGTTTCACGATCATGGGTTACGACAAACAGCCAGCTTACTTGCTGATTTTGCTTGCGTTGCTTTGAACTTCGTCGTGATCAGCCATGTGAGGACGCTGTGGAGTTTGGTTCTCTATCAGAATGTATCGACCCCTGTTCGCCTGTTTCCTTCATCCTCGGAGTGCGGAGCCGTTCTCATCTACGGGATTTTGTTTGCACTGTTGGGATATTCGGAACGGTTGTACTGCGCCGAGACCCTCCGAGATCCAGAGGAACTAAAAATCATCCTCGGGAAAGTCGGGGTGTGGTCGACCTTCCTGGCAATTGGGGTGGTGCAATTTGCCGGAGGTCATACGGTTTCGTGCGCAACACTTGCGGCCGGAACCGCACTCAATTACCTGGCGATGCTCGGTTGGAGGCATTGGTGGCAATGGCGGCTCGCCCAAAACAATCATGACAAACGCAATGTGCTGATTGTTGGAGCGGGAAATCTGGGGCGGAAAGTAGCAACGTGGTTAGAGCAAGACCATCCCTGTGGGCGAGCGGTCGTGGGGTTTCTGGACAACGACAAGCCGGTGGGAGGCGATGTTCTCGGGAGGATCCAGGATCTCGCCCGGATTGCGCGCGCAGAATTTGTGGACGAAATCATTGTGGCGCTGCCCCATCAATATGATCTGGCGAAGATTGTGATTGGCGTAGCTCGACGGAATGGGCTCAACATCAAGCTGGTTCCGGACCTTCCCGGGCTTGAAACCCAGCCTATGGCGTTGGAGGATTGCGGCGGCGTTCCATTGTTGACGGTGCACGAAGAATTGGCGCCGGAGCTGGGTCTTTTTCTGAAACGGACTCTGGATGTCATGCTTTCGCTAGTCGGGCTTGTCGTAACAGCGCCATTGCTGGCCGCCGTTGCTCTGGTAATCAAGCTGGACTCGCCGGGCCCGGTTTTCTATCGAGCGCCACGGGTGGGGAAAAAGGGAAAGCGGTTTCTTTGTCAAAAGTTTCGCACCATGGTGACCGACGCTGACAGGAGAAAAGAACTCCTGCGCGCGCGCAACGAACGCCATGGGGCTTGTTTCAAGATCGCCAATGATCCGCGCATCACGCGAGTAGGACGATTCCTGCGTCGCTACAGCCTGGATGAGTTGCCTCAGCTTTGGAACGTATGGTGCGGAGATATGAGTTTAGTGGGGCCTCGTCCGCATCCGCTCGATGACTTTGAACAATACGATCTGGAAGACCTGAGGCGGCTCGAGGTCACGCCTGGAATCACGGGTCTGTGGCAGGTAACAGCGAGACGTGACCCGTCCTTCGAGCGGAATGTAGCCCTTGACGTGGAATATATCGAGCACTGGAATTTGTGGATGGACTTGCGGATTCTGTGCAAAACAGTTTCGGTGGTTCTGCAAGGAAGCGGCGTGTGAAGAATCTACAACAGGTCGAATGGGAAGCGGATTTGGTGCGGTCAGAGCGTACTCCTCCGCGCTTATGGGTGGGTGAGGTAACCCAATGGAGTGCGGTCACAGCTTTCCGGCCACTGCATGCGTTGATGGCCTCGCCTTCTCTGCTCTTTTTGGGGACGCTGACGATCATGCTGTTCCGTCCCCCAGACGTGCAGTTTTATTCACTGGATCGTATTGCGCTTCTCTTGCTGATCTTTGTAGTGCTGCTGCGCGCGTTGGCGTTGCGCCAGCCTCTTTGGGTGGCTGGCCCGGTGACATGGCCGATGCTGGGGTTACTTTTGCTGGGACTTTGGGGCGTCCTGTCGCAGTCCTACGAGCCAGACAACTGGAGTTTGTTCGCCGCAAAATGGGTCGTGCCTTTCGCGCTGTATCACCTGGCTGGATTTGTTTTCGACGATGCAGCGTCTCTGAGAAAGTTTGAGACATTTGCGTTAGTGGTGCTGGGATATTTGAGTGTGATCGCCATCCTGTTCTTGTGCGATGCGAAATCATTTATCTTTCCTCGCTACATTCTGGATGAGAGCCTCGGCATTCATGTGGATCGCGCGCGCGGGCCGTTTCTGCAAGCCGTTGCCAACGGCGTTACCTTAAATGTTCTCGGACTGATCGCTTTGGATTCATTTCGCCGGCACCGGTTACGGGGATTGCTGGCATTCCTGTTTTTTCTCGCGCTGCCATTGGCGGTGCTGGCAACAAAGACTCGCGCGGTGTGGATAGCGTTCGCGGGATCCATCATGGCATTGCTTCTCATTTCTTCAAGTTTGCGGATAAGGCGCGCCTGTCTTTGCCTGGTCCTCGCGGGTGGCGCTGGTCTTCTGCTAACCGTAAGTCTGGGAGAGGTGAGCAGTTCACTGGGCGACCGGGTCCAGGAACGTGGGCCGGTTGAATTCCGCATGGGCATGTATCGGGCGGGCTGGGAAATGTTTCGTGAAAAGCCGCTGATTGGATGGGGAGCAAAACCTGTCCAGGCAGAACTGGCCAAACGCATCAGTGACTTTCATCCGCCGGTTTACCTTTTTCATAACACCTATCTCGAAATAGCGGTCGAGCATGGATCGTTAGGACTGGCCTTGTACGCATGGATGTTTGTTGATCTTTTCCGGCTTGGCCGCAAGAGAGCCAAGGCAGAAGTCCCGACGGATGGAGCGTTTCTGGACGGGCAATTCCGCGAAATCTGGCCGGTCTTAGTGGTTGTGTATCTGGTTAATGCCAGTTTTGTAGTTATGAACTATCAATTCGTGAACGGATTGTTATTCACACTCGCGGGAATGCTTGCGTCTCAGAATCGGCGTGCTCGAGCCTAATTTTCTTCCCACAAACTGACTTAGTTTCGGGCTGCGATAGCTGTTCCTCTGCGCTGTGCCTTCCGGAAGCTACTGGGCATGCCAACGATCGCCTACATTGCGAACCAATTTCCGTCTCCGGTCGAACCTTACGTAATGGAAGAAATCCTGGAGCTGTGCAGATGCGGAGTCAGGGTAATTCCCTGCAGCGTACGCGTTCCCGAGGAAACCATCAGCGAAGAATTGATGTCATTCTCAGCGGAAACTCTTTACCTGCAACCCTTGCGATTCGGACTGCTGATGAGTGCTGCGGGGCTGTGTTTCAGGCAACGAAAAGTGCTTGCGGACTTATTGAAGCGCGTCGTCCTGTGCGGGAAAGAATCCCCGGCTCAGCGGATACGCACGCTACTGCACACCTGGCTGGGAGCGTACTATGCGCTGCTGCTCCGGCGACGTGGCGTGGAACACATTCATGTGCATCACGGATATTTCGGGTCATGGGTTGCGATGATCGCTGCACGGTTGTTGGGAATCAGCTTCAGCATGACATTGCATGGCTCCGATCTATTGCTCCATCCTCGGTATTTGGAAACGAAATTGAAGCATTGCAAGTTTTGCGTGACCATTTCGGAGTTCAATTGCACACAGATTCTTGAACGTTATCCGGAGTGCGATCCGTCCAAAATTCTGGTTCTGCGGTTGGGAGTCTCTCTACGGGCGGAAACTCGGCCGGCACTGGAAAATCCTTCGCCGGACTCTGTGGTAGTCATGCTTGCGGTCGGACGACTCCATTCCGTTAAAAATCATACATTTCTGTTACGGGCGTGCCGCCAGTTAAAAGATCGCGGCATTCGCTTCGTCTGCCAGATCGCGGGCGAAGGCGATGAGCACGCGTCGTTGGAGCGGCTCGTCCATTACCTGGATCTACAGGCAGAAGTGCAACTACTGGGACATTTGTCCCGAGATCAACTGCATGCTTGTTATGAGAATGCCACTCTGGTTGTGCTTACCAGCCACAGCGAAGGTATCCCGTTGGTGCTCATGGAGGCAATGGTGCGAGGCAAGATCGTTCTGGCGCCTAGGATTACAGGGGTCCCTGAACTTGTACAGCATGGTAAAACCGGATTTCTGTATCGTCCGGGATCCCTTGAAGATTTTGTTACCCAAGTAGAACGAATCAGTAAATCCCAATCCACTCTCGGTCCGATCCGGAATGCAGCGCGTCAACATGTGATCGAGCATTTTAATCGCGAGAAGAATGTTGCGGCATTCGGAAAGAACTTTCTCGGACGCGTGGGAACGATGGAAACCAAACTCTATGAGAATCCTGTACTGCAATAAATATAACTTTCCCTTCAGCGGCACTGAAGTTTACCTCTTCCAACTCATGAAAATGATGCGCGCACAAGGTCATGAAGTGGCGCTGTTCTCCATGGCCAACCCGCGCGGCCAAACCACGCCCTATGACCAACACTTCATGCCCTCTGTCGATTTCAAGAAAGAAAAAGTTGGGATTCTAGAGCGGGCCAAACTGGCGGCCCATGCCGTCTATTCGCGTGAGGCGCGGTGGCGCTTGCGGCGCATGATTGCCGATTTTCAACCTGATGTGGCCCATGTCCGGAACATTTATCACCATCTATCTCCGTCGATCCTGTGGGAACTGAAAAAACAAAGTATTCCAGTGTTGTATCACCTGAACGACTTCAAGCTGCTCTGCCCCAGCTACAACCTGGTGGCGAAAGGCGCGGCGTGTGAGCGCTGCCGCGGAGGCAAGTTCTGGCGCGTAATGAAGGAAGGATGTTATACGGGACCACCGGGCGCGACCGCGCTGCTGGCAACCGAAGCCTACGTCCACAAGTGGCTGCGAACCTACCAGACTTGCGTGGACCAATTTCTGGCACCCAGCCGTTTTGTGAAAGAAAAGCTGATTGAGCATGGGTGGGACGCCAGCAGAATTGAAGTGATCCCTCATTTTCAAGAATTGTCTGAGCGAGTTCCTCGTGGTGTTGCTGCCGATGCACCCATCCTTTATTTCGGGCGGCTTTCTCCAGAAAAGGGACTAACCGATCTTTTGCGCGCGATGCAGCGCCTTCCTCATATCTGCTTGCGCATCGCAGGCGAGGGACCACAACGAGGCGAACTTGAGATACTCGCAAGAGAGTTGGGTTTGGCAAATGTCGAATTCGTAGGCCGGGTGGGAGGCGTTGTCCTGGATGAAATGATCGCCGGGGCCCGGTTCACGGTTTTGCCAACTCGCGCATACGAAACATTCGGCAAAAGCATTCTTGAATCTTACGCATGGGGACGAGCGGTTGTAGCGTCCGATCTCGGCTCGCGGCGGGAATTGGTGCACGAGGGCGCAACAGGACTGCTATTCCGTCCGGGAGACATCGATCACCTCGTGGAGGTGATCTCTTTTCTCGACCAGAGGCCCGGGCTCGCGGCCCAAATGGGAGAGGCCGGACGGATCCTCGTACGCCAGCAATACACAGCCGAAAGACATTATCTGGATCTCACGCGATTGTATGAGCGGATGACTCTTCGGCAAAGAAGGTCGGCCGTTGAAGTTGCGCCAGTGAAAGCGGTGCCACTGAACATCGCATTCATTGGAGGCCGGGGAGTGATGTCGAAATACAGTGGGATTGAAACCTACTATGAAGAGGTCGGGCAGCAACTTGCGACCATGGGGCACAAGGTCACGGTTTACTGCCGAACCTACTTCACTCCGGCACAACGCGAGCATCTTGGGATGCGGCTGGTTCGGTTGCCTACAGTGCGGTCGAAGCATTTCGAAACCGCCGTACATACATTGTTAAGCACGGCCCATGCCATGTTCAGCAAGTGCGACATTGTGCATTACCACGCGCTGGGTCCGGCCTTGTTCTCTTTTTTTCCGCGCCTGGTGGGGAAAAAGACGATTGTGACAGTGCAGGGATTGGATTGGAAACGCAAGAAGTGGGGACGGTTCGCGGCTGCTGTGCTTCGCCTGGGCGAAAGGGCCGCCGTCCTACTTCCGGACGCAACCATGGTGGTGTCCGGCACTCTGCGACAACACTATCAATCGCAATATGGGGCTCAGACAATTTATGTGCCGAATGGAACCAGGATGCGAGAGCGGCGACCGTCACCACGGCTCAAGGAATGGGGTATTGAGGCCGGCAACTACATTCTTTTCTTGGGACGGCTTTCCCCGGAGAAGAATTGCCACTTGTTGATTGAGGCCTACAAGAAAATTGCGACGCCGGTGAAATTGGTGCTGGCTGGGGGATCGAGCTATACGGAAGAGTATGCGACTCAATTACGTAATCATGGCGACGATCGAATTCGCCTGCTTGACTGGACTTCGGGAAAAGCGCTCGAGGAATTGCTGACCAATGCCATGCTTTTTGTGCTCCCGTCGGATATCGAAGGAATGTCGCTCGCGTTGCTCGATGCCATGGGAGCGGGTGTCTGCGTGCTAGCCAGCGATATCCCGGAGAATGTCGAGGTCGTCGAAGGAGCGGGCTTTACTTTCCAGCGCGGCGATGTGGGCGATCTGCAGCGTATGTTGGCGTTGCTCATTTCCGATCCCGAGATGCGCGAAGTAGCCGTACATGCGGCCCGGGAGAGAGTCCGCAACGGTCATTTGTGGCCGAAAATCGCGGTACAGATTGAGAAGGTTTATCGGAGAGTTCTAGCGCCGAGGGTAGGAGTTGATGCAGCGGCGACTGGAGATGCAGCTGAAGTTGGAACCAGAGAGCGGGCGGCTTGAAGTCTTAACGTCAGTCATTAAATCATTGCGGCGGGCTCCAGGCGGGCGGTGAAATGGCGCAGGAATGGGGCTTCATAGGTCAGTTTCATGCCCTTAATGTTTTCCCGATGTTTCCAGACTTCGAGGATCACCTCGACCACATAGTCGATGTGGCTCTGGGTGTAAACACGGCGCGGGATCGCCAGTCGGACCAGGTCCATTTTGGCAGCGGCGCCGAACATTAGCGATCCAATCTCGACGGAACGAATTCCACCTTCGAGATAAAGCTCGGCGCCTAACGCCACACCAGGAAACTGGTCCTGCGGAATGTGAGCCAGGAAAGCGCGCGCATCAATATAGATGGCATGTCCGCCGGGTGGCTGCACGATGGGCACGCCCTGTTCTGCAATGTGAGTCCCAAGGTAGGCGGTAGAAGCGATGCGATAACGCAAATAATCTTCTTCGAGCGCTTCCTGCACGCCGACGGCGATGGCTTCGAGGTCGCGTCCGGCGAGTCCCCCGTAGGTGGGGTACCCTTCGGTCAGGATGAGCAAATCCTTTTGCTGCTGCGCCAATAGATCGTCGTTAGTGCAGAGAAAACCGCCAATGTTCGCCATGCCGTCTTTCTTGGCAGACATGGTGCAACCATCGCCATGGGAAAACATCTCCTGCGCAATCTGCTTGGGAGTTTTCGATTCGTATCCCTTTTCTCGAAGCTTAATGAAGTAGGCGTTTTCGGCGAAACGGCAGGCGTCGAAGTACAGGGGAATTTTGTACCGACGGCATAAGGCACTTACTTGCCGGATGTTTTCCATGGAAACCGGCTGACCGCCGCCGGAGTTGTTGGTGACGGTAAGCATTACCAGTGGAATGCGATCGCGCCCCACGCTCTCGATCAGACTCTCCAGTGCCGGCACATCCATATTGCCTTTGAAGGGATGTACCAGGCTGGGCTGCTTGCCTTCGGAGATCACCAAATCCACGGCCTCGGCGCCAACGAATTCAACGTTGGCGCGAGTGGTGTCGAAATGGGTGTTGTTGGGGACGACATCGCCTTTCTTGCACATCACGCTGAAGAGGATGCGCTCGGCGGCACGACCCTGATGGGTGGGGATGACATGCCCAAAACCAAAGATGTCCTGAACGGATTCGCGAAAGCGATCGAAACTCTTGCTGCCGGCATAGCTCTCGTCGCCTTCCATGATGGCGGCCCACTGATGAGTGGACATGGCGCCAGTGCCCGAATCGGTGAGCAGGTCAATCAGGACATCGGCAGCCGGGAGCAGAAAAAGATTGTAGTGCGCGGCCCGCAACAGCTCCTCGCGTTGTTTACGCGTGGTCCAGCGAATGGGTTCGACACTCTTGATACGGAAAGGTTCGATGATGGTCCGGGCCATGCAGTCTCTCTTGTATTCGAACTAATCTCGAAAAGCTCCGCGCAAAATCGCAAGATCAGCGTACCTGTAAATCGTGGTCCTCAGAAGGACGGTAGCTCATGGCGGCGGTGCGTTCCAGTTTGTCCCACGCGAACGGCTGGCCGCCGAGCGCACGCTTGACTGTCCTGAACAGCACTACCGAAAACAACTGACGATAAGCAAAACGTTGTAGCCATACCTGACTCAGCAGCCAGAAATCCTCGCGCGCTTCGGGGAGGCGGCGCTCCAGGGCAAAGGCAATGGCCGAAGTAATGAAATCAATAATCAGAAAAGCGGCGAAGAAAATTAGCAAGCGTTGAAAGCTGGCTGGATCGGTGGAATCCGGATGAAACCACTTCTGAATAAAATACCAGGCGGCACCGACCATAAACATGATATCGATAAACGGAGACACCAGCGGCAACAGGATTTGGAAGATAAAAATATTTGGTAAAGCGACCCAGCCCAACGCTCCTTTGCGCGCGAACACCGAACGATGCTTCCAGACAGCCTGCAGTATCCCAAACGACCAGCGGAAGCGTTGGCGCATGAGGCCATTCGCATTGACGGGGGCCTCGGTGTAGGCGAGCGCCATGTCTTCATATTCCACGCGATAGCCTCGCCGCAATAAGGCCATCGTGAGATCGGCGTCTTCCGCAACAGTATCGGTGTGATAGCCATCGGCTTCGCGTACGGCGGAGGTCCGCCAAGCCCCGATCGCTCCTGGAACCACGCTTACCGCTCCCAGCGTATTCAGCGCGCGGCGTTCGAAATTCTGACTAGTGATGTATTCGAGCGCCTGCCAGCGAGTCCACAGATTGACGCGGTTGCCAACCTTGGCGTTGCCCGCCACGGCGCCAACTTTGGGGTTAAGGAAGTGGGGTACCAGTCGAGAGATCGCCTCACGAGCAATCACGGTGTCAGCATCGATGCCAACGAAGATTTCCTCGTCGTTGAGATATTGCAGACCAAAATTTAAGGCATCGGCTTTGCCGGCATTGGGCTTAGTCAAGACAAGGACGCGGCCGGTAGCTTCGTGCGCCGCAAAAGCTGCACGCGCGACTTGCAAAGTTTTGTCGCTGGACCCATCGTCGATGACAATCACACGCAGATTGGGATAATCCGAGGCCAGAACAGCGCGAACCGTCCGCTCAACCACTTTCTCTTCGTTATAAGCCGGTACTAACACTGCCACTCTCGGCTTATAGCTTCCCACCTCGGAGAGAGTTCCATAGTGTTGATGACGGAAGCGGTCAAAAATCGCGAATGCGCCAATAAACAATAGGCGCCCGGTCATCAGCAAGTCGCCGAGGAAAAAAATCCACGTGATGCCTTTGATCCCGGCATCAAATAGCCAAAATCCAATGAGCGTAAAACTTGCAGCCCAGCGCTCGTTCGCGGAAATGGGAGGCATGACTTCGGCCCTGGTCTTGCCGATCAACTGATAGACGGGAACAATCTCCAGCCCTTTGGCGCGAATGCCTTCAATAATTTTGGGCAGCGCGAGCGCAGTCTGGCTGCGATTTCCTCCACCGTCGTGCAGCAGGATGATATTGCCGCAACCCAAATCAGTGGGTGCGCATGGAGGCAAGTGCTCAAGAACGCGGGACGCAATCTGATCGGCGGTCGGGTGAGGATCGTCGCGCCAATCGTTGGGATCAATCTTGTCACTAACCGTGATATAACCCATGTCCTGCGTAAACTCCAGCGGACGAACTTGATCGGCGGTGTCCGGCTCGGAATCAATGGAATAGGGCGGACGAAAGAAGAGGGTCCTGATCCCTAAGCGACTGGCGAACAGCCGTTCCGTAAGGTTGACTTCGACCTTCATGTAGCTGCCGGAAAGGTTGCTGATATCCGGATGAGTGAAAGTGTGGTTCCCTATGCCGTGTCCTTCGCGATAAATTCGCTGCGCTAAACCGGAGAAACGATCAGCTTCGATTCCAATCAAAAAAAAGGTCGCCGTCGCATGTTCGCGCTTCAGAACGTCAAGAATTTTAGGGGTCCACTCGGGGTCGGGGCCGTCATCAAAAGTGAGGGCAACCTGGTTAGGACTCGATCCGTAACGTCCCACACGGTAGGGTTCGGGCAAGGGATCGAAGGTTTCGTCGGTAATCACACCGGAAGCTGTGTCTAATTTGATATCACGTTGTCCGTTGGACGGCCGTGCCTCGATGCTCAGGATTTCCCCAGTGCCCTCCATATCCACGTCCTGGCCGGGAGGCACATCTTTTAGTTTGGCGGGAGCGGCCCAGTCACCGGGAACATCCCACACATTCCAAAGAGAACGGTCCTCCGCTCCCAGCCGCCATAATGCAAAAGTTTGGATGCCCAGGGTCTGGGCCGCCCGCATTTGATTCAGCGCGGTCACCCCATCGAGAAACCAGATGTCATGTTGCAGGTTGTGCTCGTCAAGGTAACTGACGTGAGGATTCATGCTGTCGCCGTCGAAATCAACATCTTCTTCTGAATCCCGCGCTGCGAGCCACGCTTCCTGTACGGATTGATTTTTGTCTTTTTCACCTTCGGGCAATTTGCCTTGTTTGGGTTTCTGCACAAAGTCATACCCGAAGTTGGCAATCGCGCAGATTAACTTATCTTTGGGAATGAGTTTCGCGGCGAACTTCAGGTTGTTCACGAACCAGTCTTGCGAAGCCACCGGGCCGGAAACGCCTCCCCCGTAATGTTCGTCGTAGTTCATGAGAACCACGCCATCCGAGGCGGCAGCAACCGCAGAATAATTCCATTCGTCGTTGTGGGAGGGCACGCTTACATACAGCTTCATGCCTTTGGCGTGCAAGTCACCAGCGAGTTCGTTCAGCAGTGCAAGAAACCCAGCCTGTCCTTTCCTGGGAAAGGTTTCGAAGTCGACCATGAGTCCGTGATATTTGTCACTGGCAAGGAACGCGCTTACCTGTTGGCGAAACAAAGCCCTGGCGTTTGGATCATTCAGGAACGCGGTAATGTCGACCCAGTTCGCGCCATCGAAGTTATTCACGAGTGGAAAAACTTCCATGCCCGTGTCTTCGGACTTCAGGAACGGCATAACCTTGTTATCCACCGGCTTCAGAGTGGACCCTTGCACCACATCGAAAAAGTTGTTGGTCTCCTCATCGACTCCCTGCAGATGCCCATCCTGAGTCAAGACATGCAGCCACTCTGGATAGAGCAAGTCAATTTGCTGGGCGTACTCGCGGAGGGACGAAAAACTGGCGGCGTCCCAGGGGACATAAAAACCAGCGCGAATCCCTTCCACCGAATTGAGCTTTACCTGCGATGGAGCAGATTTCGATTTTCTATGGCCACGCAACCCCGCCAAGCGGCGCTTTTCTTTTGCTTTCTCTTTTTCCCGCTCTTTCAATGAGTGATACGGGTGCTTTTGCAGTGGCAATAGCAGCTCGGGGAGTCGCTCGCTGCGTAAAGCTGTGTAAATAAAAAAGATGACAAGTAGCGTGGCGCTCAGGCCAACGGCATCGAACAACCGCCTTAACCGCTTCCAACGGGCTTGTCGAGGATCGTAAAAGACAGGTTGTGCCATGTAAGGGTGAGCTAATTCATCCTAAGCTGTGGGAACAACAGGGTCAAACCGTTATTCCCGGCTAAGGAGTACTTACTCAAACTGGGACATGGAGATTCGTTCAAAACGCGATATATTCGCAGCGTGCGCGAGATCGTACGACAACATCTCCGGTTCTTTTTGTTTGCCACCCTTGCCGCCCTTGCCCTGCGGCTGCTATTCATTTTCCGTTTCCCGGCCCTGACCACGGATTCATTCATTTACGGAGACATTGCCAAGAATTGGCTACAGCATGGGATTTATGGCCTGAGTGGTAACGGGATTTCGCCTACCTATATCCGGCTGCCCGGATACCCGGCATTTCTTGCCGCCATCTTCACAATCTTCGGCATGGAGCACTACCGGGCCGTTCTCGTGGTGCAGATGTTCGTGGACGCCGGCACTTGTTTTCTCATCGCGGACCTCACCCGCCGGGTGGTTTCCCCGCGAGCGGCAAAATTGGCGTTTCTGCTGGCGGCGCTTTGTCCGTTTCTCGCCAACTACGCCGCCGCCGCGCTCACTGAAACATGGGAAATCTTCTTTACCGCACTGGCTCTGGATTTCGCCATCGCCGGCGTGGATGGGCTCGACCGCGGACAATTGCGCTCCTGGCTGGGCTGCGGACTGGCAGTGGCAGCGGCGATTTTGTTGCGGCCCGACGGTGGACTTCTGCTGGTTTCGATCGGGCTTTACCTAGTATGGATCGTGATTTCGCGAATCCGGGCAAAGCGTTCGTACTTCCCGGCTTTGCGTGCTGCCATCGTATTGGTAGTAGTTTCCCTGGCTCCGCTCGTTCCCTGGACCCTGCGCAATCTGCATACCATGCATCGTTTTCAACCACTCGCCCCACGATATGCCAACGAGGAAAATGAATATGTGCCCATGGGATTCAATCACTGGGTAAAAACCTGGATGGCCGACTACTCGTCGGTTGAGGAGATTTACTGGCGGATATCATCCGATACCATTGATGCGGAAAAGCTCCCCTCCCGCGCCTTTGATTCTCCGCAGCAACGCGAACAAACCGAACAGTTGGTCGCGGATTATAACGATACGGTGGACGTTACTCCTGAGCTTGACGCCAGGTTCGCGGAGTTGGCGGCGGTTCGCATTCATGCCGCTCCGTTGCGCTATTACGTTTGGCTGCCTCTGGTGCGCAGCACGGATATGTGGCTGCGTCCCCGAACTGAGTTGCTGCCTTCCGATGTACGCTGGTGGGAGTTCAATGACGATCCCTGGCCTTCGGCACTGGCGGTGGGGTTGGGAGTGATCAGCTTGCTGTATGTGGGCGCTGCTTTACTGGGATTGTTTCGCTGGCGATCCTTACAACATCTTGGACTGCTTCTCACTTTTGTGATTCTACGATCTGCGTTTTTAGGCACACTCGAAAATCCAGAGCCGCGGTACACGCTGGAAATGTATCCAGTCGTGGTTGTACTGGCAAGCGCACTGTTCTCAAAAGCCGCACGCAGCAAGGATTGACCGGCAGTCACATTACAGCAATTGGTATTCCACAGCTACCGAAATCGGTATAAGCTGCTGGAAACATTCCCTAAGCTGTTATAGAAAAAGCTTGTGTCCAGTGGGCCAACGATTGCAAAATGACAGCCCAAAGTTCAGTAGTTGCAAATAGTACGAACGTCCGGTCACACAACCTAAGTGGTAACTGGGAAGAGGCCAATCGATGAAGCACACCTTGCTCACTTATGGACGATTGACGATCGTTCTTTTTTTCGTTTGCGCAGCACTGATGGGGAAGCAAGCATTGGCTCAACAGGCCACAGCGCAATTTGGTGGGACCGTGAAAGACCCTTCCGGTGCCGTAATTTCCGGGGCAAAAATTATCCTCAAGAACGCCGCCACAAACGTCAACCGCAGCACAACATCGGGCAAGGATGGTGAATATTTACTGACCGCGATTCCGATCGGCAACTATGAATTGACTGTGGAGCAACCTGGGTTCAGCACCTATGTACGAAAAGGCATCACGCTGGAGATCAATCAAAACGGGCACTTGGACGTAGTCCTGCCTGTGGGAGCACAGTCGCAGGTGGTCGAGGTCACTGGAGATGTGAGCCAGGTGGACACGATTAGCGCCACACTGGGCAAAGTCGAGACCACGCAACGCATTCTGGATTTGCCGCTGGTTGAGCGCGACACCTTGCAGCTTGGGTTGCTGCAAGCAGGTGTGTTCGCTCCGGATCAAGATGACGGTTCTGGCAATCCGTTTTCCGTGAGCGGACAGCGATCGGAATCCATGACATTCCTGATCGACGGCGCCGATAACAATGATTTTCTTGGCAACAACATTGTGGTGAATCCCAACCCGGATGCAGTAGCCGAGTTCAAGATTCTCACCAATAATTACGAAGCTGAATACGGGCGTACCTCCGGCGGAATTATTAACCAGGTAGTGAAATCGGGGACGAATGGCCTGCACGGCAGCCTTTTTGAGTTTTTTCGTAACACCTCTCTAAATGCCAGAGATTATTTCCTCCCCGAGAGCATAGCCACGCCGGTTTTTCAGCGCAATCTTTTCGGTGGAACAATAGGCGGACCGATTAAGAAAAATAAGACGTTCTTTTTCCTCTCGTATCAGGGGAATCGACGACGGGAGGGTCAGCTGGCCCCTGCGCTGACTGTGTTAAGTCCGGCGGAGCGGACCGGAGATTTCAGCGAACTTTACACGGGACAGGTTGATCCCAACACGGGGTTCGATTATGGCCAACTCTATAACCCAGTAACCGAGAAACCATATAAGTGTGCGGGGGTTGTCTGCAATCAGATTCCGGTTGATTCGGTCATCCAAAACTATATATCTAAATATCTTCCGTTACCGAATGTTCCCGGCTCCGGCAACCTGTTCATCTCCGCCCCTAAGGCAAGCATTCGGGACGACCAGGGCATCGTAAGGATCGATCACAGCTTCTCTTCGAAGGACACCTTCTCAGCCGTATATTTGATTGACGATACTTCAGATTCATACCCGTTCGAGATCGTCAAGGGTGCATCGACTGGCGGCGATGTTCCCGAGGGATCGGGTTTTGACGATGGCTACCGTTTTCAAACTGGATCGTTGAGCTGGACTCGCACTATCTCGCCCACAATTTTGAACGAGCTACGATTCGCATCCAACCGGGTCGCCAGTTTGACGGCGGTTCCGCAGCAAAACACCTCGCCGCAATCTCTAGGCTTCACCTCCGTAACACCTGACGATCCCGCAGGAACTGCTGCACCTCCCATTTCCGTGGCCGGTGCGTTCGAACTGGGACCCTCTCCACAAGGACCCACCAAAATTCATGACGTCACGTTTCAATATCAGGACACCCTCTCATGGACGCGTGGACATCACGACATGAAGTTTGGTGGCGATTTGCGCTGGGTACGGAATAATTTCGATTACGATTTTTATAATAATGGCAGTTTTTTCTTCGGTGATTTCGGCGCTTTCACTGCGAGTCCGGATAGCCCAGACACTTCTTCAGGAAGCGTTCTCGCGGATTTTGTTGGCGGCTACTTCGATAATTACTACCAGTTCTCCAACGCCAAGTACGGCATTCGTACCCACTCATACTTTGTTTTTGGGCAGGACGTATGGAAGCTGGCGAAGAATCTAACGATTAACTATGGCTTGCGGTATGAATACAATTCGCCGCAGCAAGATCCGCACAATGAAATCATGGGCTGGAACCCAGGGCAACAATCGACGGTATTCCCAGATGCGCCTCCTGGCTTTCTGTACCCAGGAGATCCGGGAACACCGAATCGGGGCATGATTTATCCTGACCGCAACAATTTCGCTCCCCGCTTTGGCTTCGCCTGGGACATGTTGGGAAATTCGAAGCTGGTAATGCGTGGCGGAATTGGCATCTTCTATGACATCGAGGATGGCGCACTGAACCTGCAATTTGGAGGTCAACCGCCGTTTGGGTATGTCGCCAATAACTACCCCTGCTACTCCCATTCCGAAGGATGCGTATCGAGTAACACATCCAGTGGGTTTGTTGCCGATCCGTTTGGAGAGTCGGGAAATTTCGTGCCGGAGCCCGGGTGTGTTCCAGCTCCGTGCGCCTATCCGAATCCTTATCCGTTTGCCGCGCAAGGATTCACCGGAACTTTCTTTTCCCCGGCCCTTCCCTATGCCTATGTAGTGTCTCCGCACTTTCGCACGCCCTACGCCGAAAACTTCAATTATGGGTTCCAATATCAGCTCAGCAAGGACACCATGATCGAGGGAGTTTACGTTGGCAGCCTCAGCCGCAAGGCGATCACCAGCACGGAGGTCAATTTCCCTAGCCTTGCGATCCTTCAGGAGCAATTGGCCGCAAATGGTGTAGACGGGCTCAACCCTGAGTGCGCTCGTCCGTTGGCGGCATGCGACAGCCCTCTCGATCCATCAGGCGTACCGACCGGGGCCCAGCAAATCTATACCAACCTTAGTAATGGGAACTCGTCCAGTAACGAATTCCAGCTTACCGTCGATAAGCGCTTTAGCCACGGTCTTACATTCCGTGTAGCGTACACGCTGGCGAAGACGATTGACCTTAGTTCAGGATTCCGGGCTCGATCCTCCACTTATACGGATCCACTTGATCCTAGATTTGACCGCGGCCTGGCAGATTTTGATGCAACCCATCGCTTAGTCATAAGTCCGATCTGGCAGATACCCTGGGACAAGCCCTTTCATGCCAATTCATTCATGCATAAAGTGGCCGAAGGCTGGTCTTTAAGCGCCATCGCCAGCTTCCAATCCGGCAATCCCTTTACGCTGTATTCCAACAGCAACTCCAGTGAGTCAGACAATTACCTTGATCGGCCGGATGTGACCGGGCCCATTCAGATTTTCCACAACCCAAGACAGCAGGAGATCCTGTCGGGAGACTGCGGCGGTGATCCCATAAACCCCGCCCACTACTACTTTAGCCCTGCGAACCTGGATTGCAACGGCGTTCCGCTCTTCAGTCATGGCAACATGGGACGCAACGTGCTGCGCGGCCCCGGAATCAACAACTGGGACATGTCGGTCTTAAAAGACTTTAAGTTCACCGAAAGCAAATCACTGGAATTCCGTGCGGAATTCTTTAACGCATTTAACCATGTCCAGTTTTATAACCCTACCCTCCAGTCGGGTACGGAGGGAGGCAGTTCCCAATTCGGACAAATCACTACTGATCGGGGACCCCGTATCGTTCAATTCGCATTGAAGTTGTATTACTGAAAATCCAGTCAGGATGGGTAAGGCAGATTTCCCCTAGAATGAACCCGATTAGCCTAATGGCGAGTCGGTCATGCGGAAACGGGTGCGGACGTGTTCGGAGAGAAGCTCGACGGCGCTGCGATTTGCTACGGGATCGGCTTGGGCCAGATATCTCATGGCTTCCACCAGCAGGCGCTGGCCGTCTACGTAACGGGGGTCGGAGGTGCGTTCACGGCGTGAGCGTCCCATAATGGGAGGAACCGGGATCGTAAAAACCTTGGCCATGAAGATCCGAATATTCACTTGCTGAATTTTTTCGTCTTTTTTCGACGAAAAGGTCATGCACAGGCAGTATAGCTCCCCACCTCAGCTTTTTCAGCTCTAATCTTTTTCGCCGACGCGACGCCCGGCCGGCACCGATCGATCGACCCCGGTTTCCGCGGATCTAGTGATTTATCAATGTGATACAAACTGCGTCTTGCCGGTTGTTTTCAATTTGAAAGCGGTGTCCGGGACCTTCTGGTTGGGTTGAATATTAGAGTACTTGGCGAGGCGGTAATCGCCTTCTGGGGTGAAGAACTGCTGCTGGATGGAAACCCCATGTGAGTCAATCCACAGCAGGATATGGTCAAACATGTTGCGAATTTTTTCGGATTTGGGAATGAGGTTCAACTTATCCGTGGGAACACCATTCAGCGTTTCCTGGCCGGCATAGCTCACGTCGAAAGACTTCAGCATGCCATGCCCGGAGCCGCCGAAACCGAGTACCAGGAAACTTTCAAATGTTTCCTTGTTCTTGCCTGTATTGTAGACATCCACCTGGTCAGAAATCCCCGGTTGATAGACCTGGACCTTGCCGTCGGTAAAGAGCACGTATTTTGCCTGGGGCTTTCCGTTGACCTTGGTGATCTCCGCCTCCATTTGAGTATCATCGCCCGAGCGGCGGAAATAGACTTTACCTTCCTGAGTGTCTTTGTCATCCACGACTTTCTGATATTGGTCCCAGACAAAACTAGCTTCCATGGTGCGGAAACCTGCAGCAGTGGTGTCTATACGATCAAGTACGCGTTCAAGATCGGCGCTGGAAGCGAGTTTCGTAGGCTGCTGTGCCCACACTGCCAAGACCAGGAAGACTGGGATACTCACGCGAAATAAATGGGAAGACTTCATCGTCCACCTTGTCCGCCGTCGCTTGCACTACTATCTGCGTGCCCACACTTTATAGCTAATAATGTGTCCGAAGTGGTCACGCACGGGCTCGTAGTTCGTAATACTAACTTCCCCGGAAATGGGTTTGATGATACGAAGCAATTCGCCCCGCACCGCGCTATCAGCTTGGTCTGAAACCGCCGCTCCTGCGACCTGATAAATAAGGCCGCCCTGGCCATCCTGCATAACCACTACTTCACTAGGATGCGGGTTGTGCTGCACCGGTTTGTCATTGAAATTGACCCAGTGGGGCGTGAGAAAAACAAACAGCAGAATGAGCGTGACCATTACGTCATACTGAATGGTTCCCCGCTCATACGACCACAGAATGTAGCCACGAATTGTGCGCCAGATCCCTGTCATCGGCACCGTGGGTACGCCGGTATTCGTTGTGATGGTTTCAACCCTGTCCAAGTCTAGTTTCTGCTCTCTCTCTTGGCAATGTACATCCTGCCAAGGTTTTGCGGTTATCCGAAATGTTTGCCTTAGGCTCGCTAAAACTTCTTCGGGGTAATGCGATCGGTGCCCATGAAAGGACGCAGGACCTCTGGAATCAATACGGTACCGTCGGCCTGCTGATAGTTTTCAATCACCGCAAGCCAGGTGCGGCCTACGGCGAGAGCGCTGCCATTTAAAGTGTGCACGAACTCACTCTTATTTTTTCCTTCGCGACGGAACCGGATATTGGCTCGCCGCGCCTGAAAAGACTCGAAATTCGAGCATGAAGAAATTTCGCGAAACAGCTGTTGTCCGGGCAGCCAGACTTCAATATCGTAGGTCTTGGCCGAGGAGAACCCCATGTCACCGGTACACAACATCATCACCCGGTAATGCAAACCAAGTTTCTGTAGGACTTCTTCAGCATCACGCGTAAGCTTTTCGAGCTGATCGTACGAGTCTTCGGGCCGGGAAAATTTGACCAATTCCACTTTCTGAAATTGATGCTGCCGGATAATGCCGCGCACATCTTTGCCATAAGAACCGGCCTCGCTGCGAAAACATGGCGTGTAAGCCGTAAGTGAGACCGGCAGACGCGATTGGTCGAGCACTTCATCGCGATATAGATTGGTGACCGGAACTTCTGCAGTAGGAATCAGCCAAAGGTCCTTGTCGCCATGAGGAACGCGGAAAAGATCGGAGGCAAATTTAGGAAGCTGACCAGTGCCATACATCGACTCAGAATTCACAAGATAGGGCGGCAACACCTCGGTGTAGCCATGCTGCCCGGTGTGTAGATCGAGCATGAAGTTTGCCAGCGCACGCTCGAGTTTTGCGCCCAGGTCCCAATAGACAGCAAATCGCGCTCCGGAAAGTTTGGCGGCGCGTTCCAGATCAAGCACGCCGAGCTGTTCACCGAGTTCCCAATGAGGTTTCGCAGCAAAATCGAAACTTGGAGGCGTGCCCCAGCGCCGGACTTCCACATTATTCTCGGCGGTTTTCCCGACGGGCACACTCTCGTGGGGCATGTTCGGAATGCCAGTCAGCACTTTCTGCAGGCGCCCATCGTATTCTTCAGCCGCTTTCTCCAGTTCCTGAATCTGCTCCCGCATGGCCTTGGTTTCGGCGATGAGCGCAGTCGCGTCCTGGCCAGTCTTTTTCAGTTTCGCGACGTCTTCGGAAGCTCGGTTGCGATGGGCTTTGAGCGTCTCAGCGGCTGCGATGGCTTGCCGCCGCTGAGCATTGACTTCACCGAAGTCTTTGAGCACTTGAGCAGGATTCATGCCGCGCTGGCGCAGCTTTTCCTCGACCAGTGGCAGGTTATCGCGAACAAAGTTCAGATCAAGCATGAGTCATCTACTGTATCGAATAATGAGCAGGAATTGCACGTTGCGTCCAAAATCAAGGGGAAAATCTTGGCCCGGCCACGAAACACGCTGTAAACTACCACGACCGTGAGATTCCTCCTCCGCATTGCAGTTATAGGACTATTGGTTAACGCATTTCTGCCGGGCTCGGGCATGGCTTCCGCCTACAACGCCCACCCCAAGCTTATTGTCATCGTGGTGATTGATCAATTTCGCGGAGACTACCTGGAACGTTATCGCGACGAATTTGGCGAAGGTGGCTTCCGGCTGCTGCTCGATCATGGGGCTAATTTTTCCAACTGCAACTACAACTATGCTAATACCCGTACCGCACCTGGGCACGCCACCCTGCTTACCGGCGCTTACTCGGACGGACACGGAATCCTGGCCAATGAGTGGTGGGACCCGCAAAAGAAGCGCAGAGTGAGTTCCGTGGAGGACGACGCGACAAAACTCGTGGGCTTAGCCAGCGACAAGGCTGGAGCATCACCGCATAACCTGCTCGCCGATACGCTGGGGGATGAACTCAAACTGGCGACGCAGGGCAAGTCACGGGTGTTCGGAATTTCCCTCAAAGACCGTGCTGCCGTTTTGCCCGCGGGCTTTGCGGGCGACGGCGCTTACTGGATCGATCCCGACACAGGAGCTTGGATTACTTCCACCTACTATCGCAGCGAACTGCCTAAATGGGTGCAGGACTTTAATGACAGCAAGCGTAGGGAAAAATATCTGAACCGGAAGTGGAAGGACAGTGGCGGAACTGTATTGCGAACCACAGACCCTGCAACGGAAAAAGGTAAAGACGCCGATTTTTTCGAATTGGTCGGCTCCACTCCTTTCGCCAATGATTATGAATTTGATTTCGCCCGCGAGCTAATCACGAATGAAAACCTGGGCAATGGTCCGGCAAGTGATTTACTCGTCATTAGTTTGTCAGCCAACGATATTCTTGGCCATCAGGCCGGCCCGGATTCGCCGGAAATGCATGCCATGGCACTGGCCCAGGATCGACAACTAGCCGAGTTCTTCGATTTTCTAGGGCACCAGATCGGATTGGCGAATGTTTGGATCGCTTTGTCGGCGGACCATGGGATCGCCCCCGCGCCGCCGGTTGCCGCCAACCTGCACATTCCTGCGGCGAATCTTTCGAGCAGTAAACTACATGCGCAGATCAACAGTATTCTAACCACTCAGTTCTCGCCCGGGCATCCGGCCGAGTATGTACGGGACTTCGACTATCCTCTTATTTGGGTGAACGAGGACGTTTTCGCGACCGTTAAAATCAAAGAAGCAGATGCGGAGCACGATGTAGGAGAAGCCCTAAAGCAGGTCGGCTTGCGCGGCTATTACACTCGTTCGCAGTTGGCGAAAGGTGATGTTCCCAATACTGAGGTGGGACTCCAGTATGCACACAGCTATTCCCCATTAGGAGGATGGTATGTAATTGGGGTTCCGGCGCCGTTTACGGTCGGGATTGAAAGGGGAACCGATCATGCTTCGCCTTACACTTATGACACTCACGTACCACTGGCTTTCTATGGCGTCCCCTTTCAGCCGGGAACCTATCGCGGGCATTCTGAGCCAGTGGATTTGGCAGTGACGCTGGCATCGCTGCTGGGCATCAATGCTCCCACGCATGCCATTGGACGAGTTCTCACCGAAGCGCTGGCGCAGGGCCATCCCCCGCAAGGAGATGCACGATGACAGCAGCTTCCACCGGTGGCCGGCCAAAGCCTGACCTCAGCGTCAACTTTGCCGGCATCCAGTTAAAGAACCCGGTGATCGCAGCCAGTGGCACGTTCGGCTACGGTGTTGAATTCGAAGACGTGGTTCATCTCGATAGACTGGGCGGATTCGTCGTCAAAGGGTTGTCGAGAGAGCCGATGGCGGGCAATCCACCTCCGCGTCTCTACGAGACCGCGGCCGGGATGTTGAATGCCATTGGACTGCAAAACATCGGGGCACGGGCGTTCATTGACGAGAAGTTGCCCAAGCTACGACAGATAAAAAACATCGTGGTCGTGGCAAATATCTTCGGCTATACGCGGGAGGAGTACGAGCAAACCATTGAGATTCTGAATGAAGGCGAAGGCATAGACGCCTACGAATTAAACGTCTCCTGCCCCAACACTACACACGGCGGAATTCAGTTTGGCAGCGATCCTCGTTCGCTCGACGAAGTGGTGACAACCGCACGGCGGACTTCCCAGCGGCCATTGATCGTCAAACTTTCTCCCAACGTGACCAGCATTGCACAGATGGCGCACGTGGCACAGGAAGCCGGCGCCGACGCGATCTCACTGGTCAATACCTTCGTGGCCATGGCCATCGATACGGAGACCCGCAAGCCACGGATCGCGAATGTCACTGCCGGGCTGTCCGGACCGGCGATCAAGCCGATTGCTGTCCGCATGGTGTATGACGCTGCCAAGGCGGTGAAGGTCCCGATCATTGGCATGGGCGGAATTTCGACAGCCGCCGACATTGTGGAATTCATGCTAGCTGGCGCGACAGGTGTACAGATTGGCACCGCTAGTTATTGGGACCCACGGGCCACGGAAAAAATCGTGGAGGAACTTGAGAGCTGGTGTGCAGAACATCACATAGGGCGGATTGCGGATTTGACCGGCGGGCTGGTGATGGAATAGCTCTGGGCCGCGTTTGTTTCTTTCTGCCCGCGGGTGCATCCAAACAGTATCGATAAATTGAAGGGGAGAATTCATATGGCCAAAGCAACTTTTGCCGCAGGATGTTTTTGGGGAGTGGAAGCGACGTTCCGCCAGTTGCCGGGAGTGACCGCTACCCGGGTGGGATACATCGGGGGAAAGACGCAGAATCCAACCTATAAGGATGTATGCACGGATAGCACCGGGCACGCTGAAGCGGTTGAAGTGGACTACGATCCTGCCAAGCTTTCTTACGACAAGCTGCTCGAAGTCTTCTGGGAGAACCATGATCCCACGCAGTTAAACCGGCAAGGTCCCGATTTCGGAACTCAATATCGCTCGGCCATCTTCTTTCACTCGCCGGAGCAGCAAGCGGAAGCTACAGCTTCAAAAGAAGCACTGGAAAAGTCGCACCGCTTCAATAAGCCGATTGCAACCCAGATTGTTCCTGCAGTGACCTTCTACGAAGCGGAAGACTATCACCAGCAGTATCTGGAAAAGCGCGGGCTGGCCAGCTGCCATATCAAATAGCTCAGTGCATGGGCTGGCTTAATCCCGGCCGTACTCGCAAGAAAACGTGGAACGACACGGGGTCGTTCCCATAAGCGGGATCGAGCAATGCGGGCTTCGAATAGAACGTCACATCGCTGCCCAGACCGAGCTGCCAATGTTCATTGTGTACCAGATCGCGTACTCCGCCAAAGGTGTATGCGCCGATGCGAAACGCAGGCTGGATGAGAGCATCTGGAAATAATTCGTCTTTGTCGACCAGCTCCATGCGAGTGTAAGCATAATTGCGGCGGTGAAAGTTCAAAGTAGATTCCAGAAGATAACTGTTGAGAGGAAAGCTCTCGAACTCTTTTTGCACACGTCCCCAAACGAACGATGTAGCCCAGTTCCCTTTTCCTAACTTTCCCGCAGACAATGCCCGGTTGTATTCCAGCGAAGCTGTTTGCCGCAATTGATCGCCCCGCTCCAGAGCCTCTGGATGCGACAAGCGTCCGAAGCTGTATTGCGCCGTCCAATTGCGCGTGGGAGCGGCGTTGGCACGGAACGACCAGGAATCAAGCGGCCCCGCCTGAATGCTCCAGCGCTCTTCGTTGGGCTCGTGACCATTAAAGGCCGATCCCTCGATCTTGAAGCGGTCAATGATGAAGCCGGTGGTGATCGACTCCAAAACTGGTGTGGGTCGAATCCTGCAAATGATGGCCGAGCGGCGCAGCGGGATTTTCCGAGGCTGATTCGCGATGCATGTACGTGACCGGGCCCAGGGCTGGCTCCGCCGACGGGCCCCCGTAAAGCAGCCATGAAATTTTCTTAGTCAGAGGCAGCGTGTAGAGGGCGGAGAGTTCGGCAAAAACGTTGTGCGGGTGCTGATGATCAACCAGCGGCTCGACCGTGGTAGGTTTCACCAGTTTGGAAAAGTTCAGGGAAGCCGGGGTGAGGAGAGGTCAGCGACTCAGCAGAAAACATCTGCCGGAAGAGAATCGTGCCCTTTCCCAGTGAACGCTGCTCCATGAACATAAAATTATTGACGGATTCCGCCTTACCCTCACCACGCAGCCCCCCTTGTTGGTTATAAGTAAGGAAAACCGAACCGTGGGCCATCAGGTCCCAACCATCATGAGAGATCATCCACATGTGGCCCGGAACAGAAGCAGGTTGCCAGGCGGTGCCTGAGCCGGAATGCGGAGATGGAAGAGAAGAGGATGAAGATATGGTCATGTTCATGCCCGGAATATTCATGTTCTGCTCAGTATCCTGAGCGGACGCATGCGACGCGAAAAACAACAATGACAACACCACCAGGATGGAAAAATACAGAGCTTGCTTACACACGTATCAACTCCTGAATACGACGAAAAGCTGGTTCCGTTAGCGCTCCGCTTGCGCAGAACGCGCAGCTAGAGCACAACTGGTAAGTGGGAACATCGGAGTTTAGATACGCTGCGGAATATTACCGGGCGGGCTACTGGATGGAGTGATCAGATACCGCACGCGCCTGAGCGACGTTAGTACTGGGGAAGGTTCCGATACTTCGACCACTGGTGAAAAGTTAATCGCCAACGGTGAAAAGACAACCGCCTCTTGCAAAAGGGGCGAGCCGTGTCCGGTTTGGCAGCAGGTGTAACTAACCGGGCCGGGCGCAGGAATTTTATGGGCATGGCTGTGGCATCCGGCACGTGGTTGAGACACTGCAGCTGCAGTAAGAGGCGATGTCAAAGTTACGACGACTATGCCGGCAAGTAGCGTCACCGCTAAGATTTTGAATGCAAGTCGCATAGCAAACAATCAAGATCGAAAGACAAGTTTTCAACGATAACGATTACGATTACGAACCAGTAATCTTCAAGCGCAATTCTTCCGGCAAGCGTTCGCGAATTTCTATCGGCAGGCGATCATGTACGCGACGCGCTCCCATCTTAGCCGCGTCCACCACGGCCATGGGGGCGGGCGTGGCGACGGCGACTCCCAACCAGATCAGCGCCGAAAGCGCGAACCCAGCCAAGGCCGCCAGTTCCAGCCAGAAGGCATGTCGCGGGCCAAAATGCCGGATCACTCCAAATGCCAGTAGAAAGACCGCCGCTGAAAGCGAAGCCAGGGCAATCAACGAGACGTCTATGATGCGATGCAACTTCTGCCGCGAACGGCAATGATCACAGGCGGCAAAGTGCTGCTCGTAGTCCTCGCACATCTCGGGCGCCAGGCCGGAGATGTCATAACGCCAGCCCGCCAGGATCTTGCCGACAATCGGGTCCACACAATCGTTCATAGGGACTACAGTCGAATTGCTTCCAACGGGGCCGTTTGCGCCGCCAGCATTACCCGATTGCGCAGCAATGTCCGGCGAACGCCCAGCGCCTGTTCCGCCGCTTTGCGGGCAAGTTCAGGATGGTTATTCTGCTCAGAAATATGGGCCAACACCAGATAAGATGCACCACCGTCGTAATTGGTGGCAATGTATTCCGCCAGGGCATCATTGGACAAATGCCCCACCCGGCTCATGACACGCTGCTTAACCGACCAGGGATAGGGGCCTCCACGCAGCATTTCGAGGTCATGGTTGGCTTCAATCACCAATACATCACAGCCGCGCAAGTGGTCGCACACGCTGGGCGGCATGTAGCCCAGATCTGTGGCAATCCCCACTTTGACCCCTTCCGCGCGAAAGGTAAAGCCAACCGGATCAGCAGCGTCATGGGGAATGGTAAAGGGAGTGACGGCAATGTCGCCGACGTGAAAGCTCTTGCCAGCGGAAAATACCTCCAGCCGGGCAAGCTCCGGGACACAAGCCATTTTCGTCGCGCATCATTCGCGCCCACGCCTGATGGGTGGCTCCGGTCATGAACACCGGGACATTGAGTTTTTTAGCTAAAACCAGCAGGCCGTAAATGTGGTCGGAATGTTCGTGGGTAATCAGAATGGCGGACAAGGAATGTGGGTCCTGCCCGGCAGCGCGCATGCGTTTGAAAGTCTCGCGGCAAGAGATTCCCGCGTCCACGAGAATCCACGTGGTGGAGCTTTGCACGATCGAACTGTTTCCCCGGCTGCCGCTGGCCAGCACCGAGACAGAAACTCCCATGAATGCAGGATACATTCAGCAGCTGTGGAAGCGGGAGTAATTTTCTGGGAGCCAAGACCTTAGAACAGCTGCTAGCTTCTAGCCGCTAGCTGTTAGCTTCAGCTTTTCAGTTCTTGCAGTTGGCACTCTGCAAATGACTTTGAATCGACTCGACACATTAATATCTGCTCATTAAAGCAATTTGGCAAGATGCTAAGGCTAGAAGCTAGAGGCTAGGAGCTAGAAGCTTTCTCGCCAAATAGTTCTTTCCACACTCGACGAGCCACCGAGCCGCCATAGGCCCCGGCGATGCCAGGCAGGAAGGCAAGAAAGGATTCGTAGATTTGGGCTCGATAGGGCCTTTCGGTTAGAAACAAGTAGGCCAGCAAGGTAACAATCGGAACACCAGCTCCCACCACTAAAGGCCATCGCCACGGCCTTTCCGGACGCAGCATGCCCAGTAACAACGTTGACGCGAGAACGATGAGTGCCGTGAATAGGAGGTCGCCGATCTTTACCTCTAGTACACCAGCGCAAGAACCAAGAAATATAGCGAGCAGATAAATCGAGAGATCGCGGGGTTTCGTAGATTGCGCTGGCATAAGTTCCAATTTCCGCTTGCGGTTCGAAGTAGGGAATCAGTATTGATAGAATCCGCGCCCGCTTTTCTTGCCCAGCCAGCCGGCGTCCACCATCTTGATCAGCAAAGGACAGGGCCGGTACTTGGGATCGCCCAGACCAGCCTGCAACACGCGCATGATGTCCAGGCAAACGTCGAGGCCAATGAAATCCGCCAGGGTCAATGGGCCCATGGGATGCGCCATGCCCAGCTTGAACACTTCATCGACCGCTTCCGGCGTGGCCACCCCTTCCATGACGGCGAACATAGCTTCATTCAGCAGCGGCATCAGCACGCGGTTGGAGACGAACCCCGGTGCGTCGTTGACCTCGACTGGCGTTTTCTCCAGCTTGAGCGCGAGGTCGCGCACGGCCTGGAAAGTTTCATTCGACGTGGCCAGACCACGAATGATTTCGATCAGCTTCATGACCGGCACGGGATTGAAAAAATGCATTCCGATGACTTTGTCTGGCCGGCGGGTCCATGCCGCCAGTTTGGTAATAGAAATCGACGATGTGTTCGAAGCGAGAATGACTTCCGGGCGGCAGATGCGGTCGAGGTCGCTGAATATTTCTTTTTTTATTTCAATTTTTTCCGTGGCTGCTTCCACCACAAAATCACAGGCGGCAAGTTGCGAACGCTCGAGCGCAGTGACAATTCTTTGTAGCGTGGAAGCTTTCACTTCCGCAGTAATCTTGTTCTTCGCAACTTCACGATCGAGATTCTTAGAGATCGCCGCCAGACCACGATCCAGGAAACTCTGCTGTACATCGCACAACACCACGTCATAGCCACTGCGCGCGAAAACGTGGGCTATGCCATTGCCCATGGTCCCGGCGCCAATGACTCCCACACGTTGGATCTCCATGGCGGGCCCTCCCCTGCCAGAAAACCCCCGAGTCTAACACTTTCGCGACAAGCTCTGGCAAAGTCGAAGCCAAAGAATAAGGGCCGCCGATGATTGGCGGCCCAGCAAGTTTCCAGAACAAATGCCGATTCGCTTATTCCCGCTCCAGGGTTTCGTCCACGACTACTTTCCCGGCTTTGTCGACATTGATGACCTTATGCACGCTCTTGAATCCAGACAAAGTAATATCGACCGTATAGGCACCGGGGTTGAGCGAGAAATCTACCGGTGAATTCTTGTCAATAATGCGGTTATTGATGGCGATCTGAGCGCCTTTGGGTTGGGTCTTGACGCTTACTGCGCCCATTCCCGCCGTGTCGCCACTGCCACCGAACATCTTCTTGAACTTACCGCCAATCTTGATATCGTTCGTGCTGCCGAGGGCCGTCAGCGCAGGCGATAGGTGGATGGTTTGGCCAATTTGCAGGTTTGCCGTGGTGGCCTCTTCCAGATAGCCTTGTTTCTTAAATACGAAAGAGTGGCTGCCGGCTTTGTCCACGTTGAATTGCGCTGGGGTGACATGCCCGGTGTCCTTGCCATCCATGAAAATGGCGGCTCCGGCCGGGGTACTGGCCACGGACAGAGTGGCTGTAAGTTGTGCCAACTGGACTACCAGGAACGATTTGCTTCCCGACCCAACTTCCACGCTGCGCGTTTCCGAGGCATAGCCCGGCTTGCTGACGATAATGGTGTGCTGGCCTGGCGTCAGACCCGCCATATTGTAAGGCGTAGCCCAGCTGGGATCATTGCGTCCGTCCACCGAGACCTGTGCTCCACCGGGCGTCGAACTCACGTTCAACTGTCCTGGAATGATGGCGGGCGCGAGGGCTGGCGCTTTTGTTTTCTTCTTGTTGTTAGCGGCATACTTCGGCTTCACGGATACGACGGGTGGTGCCGTGGTTACCGGTTCCGGAGCCACCTGCTGTGGCGCAGGCGAGGCAATAGACGCACTTTTAGTCGATGGGGTCTGCGCCGGAACTGCACTTGGTTGAGCAACCGTGGCAGCCGATTGCGCCGGTCCGGCGTCATCGTCGGAATTTTCGGAACGGATGTGGAACACGATTCCCACCACGATGATCAGAATGATTCCAACCGCGCCCGCAATCGAATAGAAGAATAGTTTTGGCGGAGTCTTTTTGATTTCCGTGACCGCCTTCCGTGCCACCTCGCGAGGCTGCACTTTCGGCTTTTCGGGAGCGGTGTTCTTGAACACTGCGGTCTTCACCACATCGACGGCCTCAGGCGCCTCTTCGACCGCAGGCGGTGGCGTAGGCGCGACATAAACTTCTTTCATCGGTGGCAGTTCGTTGATTTCGGAAAAACTCCGCCCGGCTTTGTCGTTCGTCGTCCTGGATTCGTCCATCATCGGATCGACGGTGACGTGTGACGATTCGGTCTCAGCTTCGGCAGGCGCTAAAGCTGGAGCGGCGGCAGACATCGTGGCTGCTTCCTGGCTTGCTGTTGAAACTGGATTCTTCGCAAGCGAGCGGCCGGAGGGCGGGGTTGAATCCGCCGGCAAATTTTTCGGTTTTGCAATGGTGGTCGTACCACTGCCAGCGTTGGCACCCGCCGCGGCGGCGGCAACCCTTGGCGACACGGCGACTTTCGCGACCGGCGCCGCTGCCTTCTGTGGAGGGGTGTTGCCTGCAGACGTATATTTTTGGGGCGCGCTGGGTGGTTTGGGTGCAGCCGGGACCGCCTTCGCCGCCACCGGAGTTTTCACCGGGCTTTCTTTGCAGCGTTCGAGATCGTTCACCATGTCCTGGCCCGACTGATAACGTTCTTCCGGGTCCTTGGACAACGACTTCATAATCACCTGGCTCAATACGGGATGGGCTTTGCGATTAATCTGGTCGGGCGGCGGAGGTGTCATTTCCGAAATCGATTGCCGCACCTGGTCCGCATCATCTCCATCAAAAGCTTTCCGTTCCGTGACCATTTCATAGAGGATGGCGCCCAGGCTGAACAAATTTGAACGGGCATCCAGCGGGTCTCCACGCAACTGCTCCGGAGACATGTAATGCAAAACTTCGGGGGGCGCACCGGAAGCATGCACCGCCAGCGATCCCATGGTCGAGGTTCCGAAACCCAGGATCTTCACGATGCCGTCCCATTGCACCATGATTTTCGACGGCTCCAGTGAGTGGTGTACAACTTTATGTCCGCGCGCGTGATCAAGGCCCTGGCAGGATTGGCGGGCGATGTCCATGAGGTCCCAAACCGAGAACCCCTCTTTCCGCGCCAGCATAGTACCAATGCTGTTGCCTTGCACGTACTCCATGGAGGCGCAGAGTTGTCCTTCAATTTCTTCCGCTCCGTAGAGCACTGCTATGTTGTGGCTGTTGAGGACTTTCGAACTCGCGACTTCTTCCTGAACGGTGGACACCAGCGCCGCGGCCTGCTCACCCAAGAGCTCGAGCTTGATGGCCTTCAGGGCGACAGTCTGTCCGCTCACCGTGTCCGACGCTTTGTAGACGGAGCCAATCGCGGATTGCGCAATATCACTTTGTATTTCGAAGCGGCCGATTTTATTAGACATTATCTTCCTAGCCTCAAATAGGCAAAAACTAAGGAAAAATCTTCCAGCGCCAGATGCTGGTGAATCGTCCCGGGGAAAGGAGATTTCAGCTAAGGATAATGCCCGGCGACAACAGATGGGAGTTACGAAGGTAATTGTGTTTTTGGAGTATTCCCCCACTGCGACGAGGCCCGCTCACGAGTCTGCTCGCCTCGGGGAAATGCTCTATGGAAATGAAGGGTGCAGATGATAACCAACCGGGTTTTTTGAAGGGGTAGTTTCGAAATTCTTTCGCTTCCGCCCCGTAACTTTTGGACGTGACAGAACGTTATGGTATTGAGAGCTTTCGTCAAGGTGACATTTGTCATTCCTGGGTGATGACGATCTCCACTGGCAGAAGAAAACCGGTTCCCTGACTATAGAAATCCGGGAGAAACCGCGGCTTGTCGAGGCAGTTTCATTCGACTATGCTGGATGGCAATTAGTATCAGTACGAGTTCTGGGGCGCGTCCACTCGGCGGTTCTGGTGTGCTTCCTATCGGAGTTTGAATCATGACCCTAACCCGTTTTGTCAGCAAGAACGCCTTTCGCAATAAGCGGCGCAGCATTTTGACGGTATTGAGCGTAGGCTTCTCGCTGTTGCTGCTCACCATGATGATGTCCATTTGGCGCAGCTTCTATGTTGACAATGGAAGCCAGCAATCGGCCCTTAGGCTCATCACCCGGCACAAAGTTTCTTTGACGTTTGAAATGCCCGCCTACTATCGGGAAAAAATTCGCGCGCTGCCCGGGGTAGCTCAGGTGACCCCGATGAACTGGTTTGGCGGCAACTATAAGGACGCCAACAAGTCGCAGAATTTCTTTGCACAATTCGGCACCGACCCCGAGGAGTTTTTTAAGGTTTATCCGGAGTGGAAAATTCCGGCAGACCAACTCGAAGCCTGGCAGAAGGACCGTGCCGGAGCCATTGTGGATCCAGACCTGGCCAAAAAATACGGTTGGAAGATCGGGGATCACATCATCATTCAGGGCGCCACCTTCCCGGTTGATCTGGAGCTGACCATCCGCGGAATCTACACCCCGGACCAGGCCACCAACACCCTTTACTACAACCAGAAGTATGTGGAAGAAGCTGTCTCTTTCCTCAAGGGCCAGACCGGCTTCTTCTCTATTCTTGCGCAGTCACCTCAGGACGTCGGCAAGATCGGCCCCGAG
This sequence comes from Terriglobia bacterium, assembly GCA_963723765.1. Classification (GTDB taxonomy): domain Bacteria; phylum Acidobacteriota; class Terriglobia; order Terriglobales; family Acidobacteriaceae; genus DATBAX01. Next base: position 757,710 of record CAVRSD010000005.1, read on the forward strand.
GTAGACGACATGTTCCGTAACTCGCCGCAGCCTACCAAAACAGAGACCGAAAAAGCCTTCCAGTTGGGCTTTGTCGCCATGCTAGGCAACGTGAAGGCATTTATTCTCAGCATCTGTTCGGCTGTGGTTTTCGCCATTCTGCTGGTTTCCGCCAACACCATGGCGATGTCGATCCGCGAGCGCACCCGCGAAGTGGCGGTGTTGAAGACTTTGGGATTTACTCGCAGCACTATCCTCGGTTTATTCATCGGGGAAGCAGTCACGCTGGCGCTGGTTGGAGGAATCCTCGGCTCTTTCGCCGGCTTCTTGCTCGGCAGCGGTGCGGCCAAGGCGGCTGGCGGCTTCTTCGGAGATGCCCTCAAAGTTCATCCCGCGACCATGCTGGTAGCTTGGGTGGTAGCCGCTTTGGTCGGGTTCCTGAGTGCCATCGTGCCGTCCTATAACGCTTCACGGATCGGTATCGTGGATGGTTTACGTCATATCGGTTGAGAAGTCATGACTCTGAGCAGCTTTGTCGTCAAGAACGCGTTTCGCAACAAGCGCCGCAGCATTCTCACGGTGCTGAGCATCAGCTTTTCCCTCCTCCTGCTCACGTTGATGATGACGATCTGGCGCAGCTTTTATCTTGACCAGGGTGCGCCAGATTCCGCCAAGCGAGTGATCACCCGCCACCGGGTTTCACTGAGCTTTCTGCTTCCTGGGTATTACCGGGACAAAATTCGCGCCATTCCAGGAGTGATCGCGGTAGCGCCCATGTCGTTCTTCGGCGGCAAATACAAGGACGACCGGCCTGAGAATACTTTTGCGCAGTTTGCCACCGATCCAGACGAATATCTTAACGTGGCGTCGGACAAAATAGTGCCCGCCGATCAGTTAGCCGATTGGCAACATGACCGTGCTGGGGCCATGGTGGACGTGGAACTGGCGAAGAAATTCGGCTGGAAGATCGGCGACCGTATTACCTTGCAGGGAACGTTCTTCCCGGTGAATCCCGAACTCACCATCCGTGCCATGTTCACCATGGACCCTGCGCCTCATTCCATGTACTTCAACGCCAAGTATCTGGATGAAGCGTTGCCCTGGCTCAAAACTCAGGCGGATTTCTTCGATACGCGGGTTGCATCCGAGAAAGATGTTCCGGCAGTCGCACAGGCCATCGACGAGATGTTCCGCAATTCGCCCAATCCCACCAAGACCGAGAGTGAGCACGCCTTCCGGCTTTCTTTTGTTGCCATGATGGGCAATGTAAAAGCATTTATCCTCAGTATTTGTGGAGCGGTGGTCTTCGCGATTCTTCTGGTATCAGCGAATACTATGGCAATCTCGATTCGCGGCCGCACTCGCGAAGTAGCTTTGCTGAAAACGTTGGGGTTTACTCGCAGCCGCGTGCTTTCGCTTTTTGTCGGCGAGTCGATTGCGCTGTCGGTGGCTGGGGGTCTGATCGGCGTCCTGGCGGCGACTGGTTTTGTGCAGCTGATCGCGCACTCGCCGGCCACCATTGGAGTCCCCATGCGTTTTGCGGTGACACTGCCCACCATGCTGGTGGCTCTATTGATTGCCGCGGCAGTAGGTTTGCTCAGTGCCGGCTTGCCGGCTTACCACGCCTCGCGCGTGAGCATCGTTGAAGCCTTGCGACACATAGGATAAGCGAAGAAATTTATGGCGATTCCCATCAGCTACAACGTTCGCAATTTGAGGCTGCGCAAAGGCCTGACCATCATGACTGCGCTGGGTATCGCGTTGACGGTCACCACCGCAATTTTTCTGATGGCCCTGCTGGCCGGGCTGCAGCGCGCTTTCGTTAGTAGCGGCAATTCATTGAATGTACTGGTGATGCGTAAGGGATCGAACGCGGAGCTCTCCGGCGGGTTCGATGCCCAGAGCTTGCCTACGCTTAAAACTCTGCCCGGCATCGCTACGGATAGCCACGGCGACCCAATGGTTTCGGGAGAATGGGTAGTGGTAATTGTCCTGCCGCGTAAAGATGGAACCGGCGAAACCAATGTCACGGTACGCGGGATGATGCCGGATGGCCTCGAAATCCGTCCTTCCGCCAAGTTGGCCGAGGGACGCTGGTTTACTCCGGGCCAGCGGGAGGTTGTGGTCAGTGAATCCATTCATAAGCGTTTCGCGCATGCGAATGTAGGAGACACTTTGCAATTCGGTAAGGGCACTTGGCAAGTCGTAGGGATCTTCGACGCTGGCGGCTCAGCCTATGAATCGGAAATTTGGGGTGACGTAAACCAGATGGCTTCCGACTTCGATCGTCAGGGCGCTTTCGGTTCAGCCTATTTGCGGGCTACCGATCCAGTTTCCGCGGATGCTCTGGTGCATCGCGTCAGTGATGATCAACGTTTGAAGCTTGACGGCATGCTGGAGACCGAGTACTACGCCAAGCAAACCAGTTCCGGCAATGTCATCAAGTTTATTGGCTGGTTTGTGGCAATTATTATGGCGGTAGGATCGAGCTTTGCCGCTATGAATACCATGTACGCTGCGGTAGCCTACCGCTCGCGCGAAATCGCCACTTTGCGGGTGATCGGCTTCTCACGTCCCAGCATTCTTACTTCGTTCGTTTTCGAGTCATTGTTGCTATCGCTTTTGGGAGCTATGGCCGGGATCTTGCTGATGTTGCCGTTTAATGGCATGACTACGGGTACGCAGAACGCCGTCACTTTCAGCGAAGTCGTTTTCAGCCTGCGGATGACGCCGGGGGTTGTGGGAGCCGCTGTTGCTTTCGCTTTATTGATGGGCATCGTTGGCGGGATTGCACCCGCATGGCATGCCTCGCGCCGGGAAATCCTGGCTGCGTTGAGAGACTAGTTCCACGGAACTAAAGCGTTTCGATATACGTTTGAACTTTTATAGACTATGCCAATTGATTCCAAACACGCTGATCTTCAAGGTCTTCGCATCGACCGCTCCGCATTCCAGCATGAGCCGCCGAAGTGGTCCCGACGTTTCATCATCGCCGGGATTGTCGCGGTTGTTTTTCTTGGCGCAATCGTCGTTGCTTACCGCCTGTTCGCATCAGATACCCCCGAGGTAACGGTGGCTCGAGCTGAGGCTCAGAGCAGCAACATGGGTGGTACCGTTCTTTCCGCTACCGGCTACATCGTGGCCCATCACAAGATCAATCTGAACTCCAAGGTGACAGGCCGGGTGAAATGGATCGGCGTGGAAAAAGGAGACAAGGTCAAGGAAGGCCAAGTCCTGGTGCGGCTCGAAGATGATGAATTCCGCGCCCAGTATGAACAAGCGCAAGGCGCAGCAGAAAACGCAAAAGCCTATCTGCTGGAATTGCAGAATGGATCGCGTCCTGAAGAAGTGCAGCAGGCGCAGCATAATCTCGATGAGGCCAGAGCCACGCTGGCTGACGACAAAATTACTCTGGATCGCACCCGCGACCTTGCGGCACAAGGTGTGCTTTCAAAGCAAGCGCTTGATGATGCGACTGGAAAGTTTGGGGCCGATCAGCAGAGAGTAAATTCTTTGGATAAAGCTTTCCAATTGGCCAAACTCGGTCCTCGTACCGAGGAAATCGCCCGGGCGAAAGGGGCACTGATGCAAGCTCAGGGGCAAGCGGACTATGCCAAGTCCTTGCTCGACGCCACCGTGATCCGTGCCCCGGTGACTGGGACCATCCTTGATCGCGCCGCCGAGAAAGGCGAACTCGTGACCTCAGGATTTGCCAGTACGGCCGAAGGCGGTCCGCAAGGCTTGGTCGTTTCCCTGGCCGATCTGAACGATCTCCAGGTGGAACTTGATATCGCACAGGATGACTTTTCCAAACTCGGGCCTAATCAGAAAGGCATTGTCACCGTGGATGCTTATCCCGACCGCAAGTATGACGGCGTGATTGCCCAGATTTCTCCCGAAGCCAACCGGCAAAAAGCAACGGTACAGGTAAAGGTCCAGATTGAGAATCCTGATTCCTATCTTCGTCCGGACATGAATGCAACGGTAAAATTCCTGGCCGACGAGACCAAAAACACGAACACCACTTCGCAGCCCGTCGGCGCTTTTGTGCCCACCACCGCGATCCACGATCATGAAGGCAAGAAGGTTGTCTTCATCGCTTTCGATGAAAAGGCATTAATGCGGCAAGTCCAAATCCTCTCGCAACGCAGCGGCGGATTTTTAGTGCAAGGCCTCAATGGAGGCGAGAGCGTCATCATTTCGGCCCCAGAAAACCTGAAAGACGGGGACAAAATCAAGATTAAGGGACAATCATGAGCACTGCTACAGCAGCAAATAATATCGCTACGCAAACCAAAGTGGTCCAGGTCCGCAATGTCAGCAAAGTTTTCAAGCGCGATGCTTTCGAAGTCAAAGCGCTCGACGACGTTTCCATCGATATTGCCAAAGGCGAGTTTCTCGCTCTTATGGGCCCGTCAGGCTCGGGTAAGACAACTTTGCTCAATATGATTGCGGCCATCGATCGGCCGACCGCCGGCGAGCTGTTGGTACTGGGTGAGAACGTTTTCCGCTTCAATGATTCTCAGTCCGCTCACTGGCGTAATACGCATATTGGTTACATCTTTCAGACATTTAATTTGATTCCCGTTCTTACCGCGTTTGAGAATGTGGAGCTCCCGCTTTTGCTGACCAAGCTCACCTCGCAGCAGCGTCGTGACCACGTGATGACCGCACTCAAGTTGGTCGGTCTGGAGGACCGCGTCGGTCATCTCCCCAAACAACTCTCAGGCGGACAGGAGCAACGCGTGGCGATTGCCCGCGCCATTGTAAGCGACCCAACTCTGTTGTTGGCGGATGAACCCACGGGTGACCTGGACAGCCACTCCGCGACGGAGGTCCTGGAGATTCTCAAACGGCTGAACGAAGACTTCCAGAAGACAGTGGTAATGGTAACGCACGATCCGCATGCGGCTTCGTATGCACATGTGACCCGGCATCTGGAGAAGGGAATGCTGCTGCCACCGGGTTAGCGACAATTCAGAGATACGTAGAATCGCGGGACATTAAAGTTCCCCCCGATTTGTCAGCAGATCCAAGATCTTCGTTATGATTTCCGGCGTCCGGGCCGGAAACCCACTGCCACGCCCGGCGTCCATTCTCGCGAACTGTACTTTGCGCTTCGCCGTATTCCACCAACCGGTTAAGTACGGTCGTAACGGACGCGAGGGGATCTTTGTGATGAAGAATGATCGGCGGGGTCTTTTGTTGGATTTGTTCGCATACCTCGCGCGCTGCCAAGGGACGAGTAGCCTCCATCAGAACCATTCGGCAAGCCCTGGTAAATCCCGGCTGGCGCCCGCTAGCCTTGCGATCGACAAGTTCCAGCAGATCTTCATTTAAAATACCGCCGCCGAAAAGGTTGGCCAACCCTACGATGGTCTGTTTGATGGTGCCGATACGTTTCATGATATCGGCGCGCTGACGCATCAGCTGGCGTAATTCCTCGTGGGCAGTCTTTACAACTTCCTGCACGTTCTGATCGCCGCTACGAGAAAGACTGTTGTTTCCTGTTTCGTTATTATGGATCTGCCCGCCATTCATAACTACTCCCCTCGGGCCCGGTACACCCTGCCATGCCACACCACCGCTTATCACTTAATACGGGCGGGTGACGGAACTTGTTCCGTGGCAATTACACGCCTGAGATTTTTCTCTCGCTGGCCTGTCTGCCCAACTTATTGGCTTAGACGGCAATCCTTAGAAAAGGTCACGATCTGGATGTGACGTGCGTCACTTGTCGATGTGACAAACCGCACCTGGGACGGACCCCCATTTCCCGAACACTTCCCTGTTCCTCCTTGACAAAAGTCTTGTACCTGCATAAAGTTCGGAGAAGTTGCTGTATGGCAGCGGATATTTTGGACAGGTGCCCAAGAATGAAGAACGTTTACGAAGTTTTGCGGCAAAAAGAGCTCGAATTGGCCAGGCTGGAAAAGGAAGTAGAGGCACTGCGAGTGGCGGCGCCGTTGTTGTCTGAAGACAAGGAGTTGACCACGGACGTGGTAACCAACAAGCCAACTCTGGCGACTCCCACCCCAGCGCAACAGCCCATTCGTATTCCGCAACCGGCCGTGGCAGTACAGCCGCAACAGCAGGCGCGCGCCGCCGGCTGGGAAGATACGGCGAAGCGTTGGCCGTAAATTAATCTGGCGATCGAGCCGTCGTAATCCCTACCACGTGCCACGAAGGTTGCATCAGCCAGTGGCCATGGCCGCAACCCAGAACTTTTCCCTGTGCTCTAAGCTCCCGTCACTCCAAAGGTCGTAGCGAGAGACCCGCTGAAAACTTTGGTGTTATATAATGCATCCAACAGTTTTCAGCTAGCGCCCATTCGTCACACTCCAGCCAAAATCGCGGCGGAGTTGTTTCAGACATGCGGAAGGTGATCCGTGAGTACTGCCGCAACCCAATTACCCATTGGTGCGCACGCAACTCGCCCTAGAGATCCCCGTTTCCCCGCCGCCATTCCCGTGGACATCACGGTATTGCGATCCGGTATCCCCTACAACATTCCAGGGCGTGCGATCAATTTTTGCCAGGGCGGGTTAGGCGCCATGCTGGCGGGAGAGCTCGTCCCAGGAGACGTAGTCGGAATTGCATTCCGCGTTCCTGAAGTTGAGTCACCCATCCGGACAAGAGCGCAGGTGCGTCACCAGGCACAGCTGCGATGCGGACTTTCTTTTGTGGGCCTGTCCGCGGAACAGCAAATGATTATCGAGCGCTGGTCCCGACGTATGGCAGACATCAGGTCGGCAAACCGATTCCAGGAAATCGCCGGGACGAGACTTCAGGAGACGGCTTCAGTTGCGTTGAAACTACCGCGAAGTGGGCAGCGCTATCGGATTCTTTGGCTGGTACTTGCCATCTTATTGGTGATTGGCGCTGGGGGCTGGTGGCACTGGTATCAGGCATGGCACGATCTGGAATCACGACTTCAGAAGAACGAAGTCATCTCCCAAGAGCCACCCACCAGAGTGCCGGCCAGCATCATGGAGCAACTCTTAATTCACAGGGTCGAGCCCGTACATCCAGGAACGGAACAATCCGCTTCCAGGGAAGGTACTGTTGTGCTAAACGCTGTCATTGGAGCGGATGGTGCCGTGATGAAAGTGCACGCGCTGAGTGGCCCGACCCCATTAGCATCTGCGGCAACCGATGCCGTGAGATGGTGGCGATACCAGCCTTATCTGGTGAATGGCCAGCCCGTCGAAGTCGAAACTACCGTGACCGTGAATTTCCAGACGGCAAGCCCCGAATAAAAGGCATTTACTTCTTACTGAATCTTGGCATATTCAGCTTTTGCTTGCTTTAACAATGCCAGGTCGGGATCGGCGTCTTTCCATTGTGCCAGCAAATCCTGATAGGCAACCCGGCTGCGGGCCTTGTCTCCTTCCATGGCATAGGCGCGAGCCAGCCCCAGCTGGGACAAGGGAATGAGCGGATCCCCATAAGAGATAGCCCTTAAGTCGATTACGTTTTGGAAAGCCTGGGCCGCATCGCCGCCCCGAGTTGCCTTGAGATAGGCGTTCCCACGCAGATAAAGCACGGACGTGTTGACTCGACCGTAAACCAACGCGCCATCGAGCAGATCCACCGCTTTTGCGGCACTGCCGTGATTGAGTTCAACCTGAGCCTTTAGAGATGGAACCGCTACATCTTGCACCAGCGTGTCATAGGGACGCTGTTTCGCAACCTCATCCACCATTTTCAGGGCACGGGTGTCCTCGCCCGCGAATGCCAACGCCCCAGCGGCATTGAGAACCATATTCGATGAATTGGACAACTTTAAGCCCCGATCCAGGTCGTCCAGGGCGCGCGATTTTTCTCCCATCACCGCTTCGACGAACGCTTCCTGCGCGTACTCGGAGGCAACTGCCTCCTTCAGCGATAGGCGATCGGCTGCCGCTCGGGCCTGCTTGCCAAGTTCTCTTGCCTTCTGTAATTGCCCACGCCCTACGGCATCAAAGAGTTGGAATTGCAGCGCGGTCATTTCTCCAACGGGAGTGGCTTTGGCGAGTGTGAGTTCCCGTTCGAAACCCGCAGGATCGTTCTGCGCCCAGGCAAGTCCCGCCAATTGAAGATGGATGTTGTCCAAGCCGAGTTTTCGCTGCAAAGCCTGATTCAATGTAGCCTTGGCCTCATCCAGACGCTTAAGACCCGCATAGGCATTGGCCAAATTCGAGTAGCCACTCAGACTGTCGGGATCGATAAGAACCGCCTGGCGGGCGTTTTCCAAACCGTTTTCAAATTGTCCCAATTGGTCATAGATATTGGCAACATTGTTGTATGGGGTCGCGTCCCGGGGATAGGTTTGCTTGTAGAGCTCAAGCGCAGTAATGCCCTTGTCGAGTTGACCAGAGTCCGCGTAGTAGTGCGACATGATGTACAGCTTTTCATGTTCACTGGCCCGGTCACGCAGCTCAAACGCTTTTTGCCGGTTCTGTTCCGACAATCCAGATTGACCCAGGTTGTTCTCGACGGCCCCTAGACGAGCGTAGGCCATGGCAAAATTCGGGTCGAGTTCGACAGCCCGTTGATAGAGTGGAAGCGCCCCCAGTTCATCGCCGATTTCATGTTTCATATCGCCCAGGCTGAAAGCTTTCAACGCGTCCAGCGAGGATGTCGTGGCTTCCGAAAGAGGTTTGTCGAATTTTTGCACCGATCCCAGAGACTCGCCCATCTTCCCGCGCAAGTCCGATCCTGCCCGGTGGAGCGCGTCAAGTACATCCTCTTTCTTGCCGGCTTGCATCTCTTCGCGCGCCAGCGATTCTCCGCTGTTGGCATTAACGGCGTCCAGCGTGATCACATATTGGCTGCCCAGATTCGCAATGGACCCATTGAGCATCGCCTTGATTCCATTGCGCAGGCAGATTTCCCGTCCCACGTCCGTGGTAACGCGTTCGTCAGGCGACCGGCCCATGAACTGCAGCGTCTGCCTGACTTTCTGCTCGGAAAAGACATTCAGGTACGGGGACTGTTCCAAATCCACCGCCAGGGCCTTTTTCAAAGTGCCGTCAAAAACCGGATCGGCCGTAGTGTTCACGAAATCCGTAACCAGGATTGCATCCCTCTCCGTCATCCCTCCGTGACCGCGCCGCGCGAAGTAAATTCCCCCCGCAGTCAGTAATGCGATCGCCACGACTCCGGCAACCACGTAGCCACGCAATCGATGCCAATTTCTGGATGGGCGGAAGGCAGGACGCGCCATCCCCGAAGAGCTCTTGGCCGTCGCTACGGTTCCCGACTCAGTGTCGCGCCTAAGCCGCTTTAAATCGGCTCGGACTTCAGCCGCACCCTGATAGCGTAGATCGCGGTCTTTTTCCAGCAACTTGTTGATGATTTCCTCGAGAAGCATCGGCACATCTGGATTCAAACGCACCGGCGTGACCGGTGGCCGATTCAGGATGGCTTCAAAAATGACTGCCGAAGTATCACCGCGAAACGGCAATGCACCGGTTGCCATCTCGTAGAGCACCGCGCCGAAGGAAAACAGATCGGTGCGGGTATCCAGATCTTTGCCCCGCGCCTGCTCGGGAGACATATAAGCCACCGTGCCTACAGTGGATCCTGGACTGGTGAGAAAGTTTTCATTCGACGTTGCTTCTAAACCAGCCGTAGCACTGCCCACCGGCGCACTCGCAGTTTGTTTGGCCAGGCCAAAATCAAGAATTTTGGCCTGGCTGCGGGTAGTCACAAAAATGTTGGCGGGCTTGATGTCGCGATGAATAATGCCTTTGGCGTGCGCCGATTCCAGTGCATCCGCAATCTGGATACTCAGATCCAGCAAGGCATCCGTCTCCATAGGATGGCCGCCAATCCGCTGCTTGAGGGTCTGCCCTTCCAACAGCTCCATGGCGATAAAGTAACGGCCGTCCGCCTGACCGATTTCATAGATCGTGCAAATATTGGGATGGTTCAGGGCGGAAGCCGCGCGGGCCTCCCGCTGGAAGCGCTCCAGCGCCGCCGGATCTCTTTCCATTTCACTGGGCAGGAACTTCAGAGCAACATGACGCCCGAGGTTGAGGTCTTCCGCCTCATACACGACACCCATGCCACCACCCCCAAGCTGGCGCTGGATGCGATAGTGCGAAATGGTTTCGCCAATCATGATTGAGCCGATCGTATTTCGTCGATCAGTAGCGCAGAATCTTAGGAAGAATCCTCGATGTTAGGCTGAGCAAACGGACAAGTCAACGCACGGAAAGAGAGCATTCGCGCATCGCCTTCGAAACGTAATCGCCGTTATCCTCCTGAGGCTGTGTATATCTTTTTACAAGCTTTTAATCTTTCTTCATCTCTGCTTAATACAGGGCGGTCAAGCTATGGGCTATGTGTCGGGATCACTCCTCATGGATCCCGGCCGGAGGATCAAAATGCAGTTAGGAAATCTCTATCGAGCGACCTGGCGATATTTTGGGCTGGGCGCGGCGTTGCTCTCTACCGTTTTTAACCTGGTGGACGCGCCCAGTCTCGCTGCCCAGCAGGTAAGAACCACCAGCCCTATCAAACATGTGATTGTGATCATTGGTGAGAACCGCAGCTTTGACCACGTTTTCGCCACCTACAAACCCAAGAATGGTGAAACGGTCTGGAACCTGCTCTCCAAAGGCATCATCAAGGCGGACGGAACACCGGGCCCCAATTACTCCTTGTCGGCGCAGTACTCCGCTGTAACTAGCGACACATTCTCCATCAGCCCTTCAGAAAAAACAGTCTATACGAACGTTCCGCCGGTGGTGGCGGGCGGGCCGACGACTCCTTACATCCCGACCGTGGCTATTGCAAAAGAAATTGAACCGGGCACGCTGGCTAGCAGCTACTACAAATTCCTGACCACGGGCGGCACCGGCCTTTCGGCTTACACTGTGCCGGACACTCGTATTCCCAATGTTCTGGATCTGAACGAAGGCGCATTCCAGCTCTCGCCATTCATCACCTCGGATGATTACGCGAACAGCCCGGTACATCGGTTCTATCAAATGTGGCAGCAGGCGGATTGCAACGCGGCTCTGGCGACGAAAGACAACCCAAGCGGCTGCTTGAGTGACCTGTTCCCATGGGTGGAAGTCACGATCGGCGCAGGGAGTGACGGCTCGGCTGGCTCAACCGCGCCTCCCACTGACTATCTTTCGACTGGGGAAGGTTCCACGTCGATGGAGTTCTACAACGTGCTCAAAGGCGATGTCCCTTACTTCAAGAGTCTCGCCGACCAGTACACTCTTAGTGACAACTTCCACCAATCCGTGATGGGTGGAACCATGGCTAATCACATTGAATTCGGCTTCGCGGATTCTATTTGGTTCAGTGATGGCAACGGCAATGCTCTCACGCCACCAGCCACCCAGATCGAAAACCCGAATCCTCAGGCCGGAACCAACAACTGGTATGACGATGACGGTTACAACAGCGGAAGCTACAGCGCTTGCGCTGATCTAAGCCAGCCCGGTGTGCCGGCTATCGTGAACTATCTGCAATCTCTGCCACGTCCGGTTAATCCGAATTGCGACACCGGACACTACTACATCCTGAACAATTACAATCCGGGTTTCAACGGTGATGGATCCTCATCGCTCACACTGTCTCCGCTGACCGTTCCGGGATCGTCGGTTCGTCACATCGGCGACGCTTTATCGGCAAAGAACGTTCCATGGAAATATTATGGAGACGGTTGGAACGTGTACCTCTCTGACCCGACTTTCACCAATCCGCTGGATACGTATTGCAATATCTGCAATCCGTTCCAGTACGCAACCGATGTCATGACCAATGCGACGGTCCGCGCCGAGCATATTCAGGACTCCACTAACATCTTCGAGGACATCAAGGCAGGAGAACTGCCGGCAGTGTCCATCGTGAAACCGGGCTGGCCGTCCGATGGTCATCCAGCGTCTTCAAAGATCGACATTTTTGAAGGCTTCGCCAAGAAGATCGTTACCGCAGTCCAGGCCAACCCCACTCTATGGGCGGACACTGCCATCTTCATCACCTTTGACGAAGGCGGCGGTTACTATGATTCCGGCTACATTCAACCCGTCGATTTCTTCGGCGATGGTACCCGTATTCCGTTGCTGATCGTGTCCCCCTACAGCGCAGGTGGACATGTCACCCACGGTTATACGGACCACGTATCCATCACCAAATTCATCGAGAGGAATTTCGGCCTCGGACCGTTGACCGGACGCAGCCGCGATAACCTCCCCAACCCGAAGGTTTCGAAGACCAATGCCTACGTGCCGTTAAACACTCCGGCGATTGGCGATCTTTTCGACGCCTTCAACTTCAAGAAATAGCCGGACCAACTTACCGAACCATTCAGACGGCCAGAGCACATGCTCTGGCCGATTTCTCTTGCTGAGTGTGCCCTCTCAAACCTTGTCATTCGGAGCGAAGTTGCCGCGAAGGCGGCGACGTAGCGAAGGAATCTGCTTTTTGCCGGCGAATTTTAACCTGAGGTTCACCTAACTATGACTTCCGCAGTGTTAACTACTCGATTGTGACAATCAGTAGACGAAACTTGCTCCAGATGGGCTTATGCACGGCTGCTGGAGTCCTTGCCCAGAAACAACCCCTGCTGGGACAAGCCATGCAAATGCCGGGCCCATCGGCTCAGGCCGGCATGGTCGCCTCTCTCCCCGCACGGAAAAAGCCTTCGCTGGCGAGCTACGTAGATCCCTTGCCCATCCCTTCCGTCATTCGACCTTCACAATACGGAAATCCTGTTCAAATTCGCATGCGCGAATTCCTGCACAAAGCCCACCGCGATCTGCGCTCTACCCGAATGTGGGGATACAACAGCATGTGGCCCGGTCCTACTTTCGAAGTCCGAAAAGGCCAGTCACTTGAGGTCGAATGGATCAATCAGCTCCCAACCATACATTTTCTGCCCATCGACAACACGATCCACGGATCGGAAGAAGGAGTGCCGGAAGTACGTACGGTAACGCACGTCCACGGAGCGCTAGTCTTACCCGAGAGCGATGGCTATCCAGACGCCTGGGTCACATCCGACGGCAAAGCCGGAAGCGTTCGCCCCGCGAATCCCTGCCACTATCCCAACGACCAGGAAGCGCGGATGCTGTGGTATCACGATCACGCCATGGGCAGCACGCGGCTAAACATCCATGCAGGATTGGCTGGCATGTACTTCATTCGTGACGACGAAGAAGACGCACTGAATCTTCCCCGTGGAAAATTTGAAATCCCATTGCTAATTCAAGACCGCAGCTTTAACGAAGACGGATCGCTGTTCTACCCAGCCGTGCAGAATGGGACCAAACCAGTCTGGATGCAGGAATTCTTCGGCGATTCAATTTGCGTGAACGGCAAAGCAACTCCTTATTTGGAAGTCGAACCTCGGAGATACCGCTTCCGCATGGTCAACGGCTCCAATGCCCGGTTCTATCACCTGACTCTGGTTCAATCAGATGCTCATGGAAAGCCAACGGGAAAGCCCGTAGATGCGCCGCCCTTTCACCAGATCGGAAGCGATGGCGGACTGATGCCTCGTCCAGTACAACTTCATTATCTGATCGTCAGCCCCGGAGAACGCTTCGATTTGATCGTTGATTTCAGCGAGCACAAGGGTTCAAACTTCGCTCTGGTAAACGACGCGCCCGCGCCATACACCCGCGGCGGAGAAGTGGTTCCCACGGACGTGATGCTGTTCAAAGTAACCCAACCACTATCTGGAAAAGACACCAGTTCTCTGCCCGACACGCTCGTACCATTCGACCCCTTGAACCCGGCTCATGCAGCGCGCGAGCGCACGCTCTCGTTGACGGAGATGGACCGCCCATCTGACGGATACACCATGATCGGATTACTCGGCGGAAAGCGCTGGGATGATCCCGTCACCGAAGATCCCAAAGCCGGCTCGATGGAAATCTGGTCGTTTGCCAACACCACCGGTGACGTCCATCCCATCCATATTCACCTGGTGCGCTTTCAAGTGCTGAACCGTCAACCCTTCAATGTGCAGACCTATTTGCAGACCGGCAAGGTGGTGTTCACTGGAATTCCCATGCCGCCCGAAACCAACGAACGTCCGGCATGGAAAGACACGATCAAGACTTATCCGGGATACATTACCCGCGTGATTCAGAAATTCGATCTGCCCGCAGGCACCGCAGTAACACCAGGACAGGAATTCCGCTACGTTTGGCACTGCCACATTCTGGAGCACGAAGACAATGAGATGATGCGGCCCTACAACATTGTCGGGTAACCACTTAGCAGGAGCCTGCACTCCGGCCTAGACGAACGTTACCCCTGAATCTCGCACAGTTGGCCCCGCATCCTTTATCCTATAAGCGCACTCATATGGCCACTCGACAAAATAAGCCCAACGGCGGATCTGCCGGAACTGCACTCATCGAAGCACCTAACACGGAACGCGACCGCGTATTCGACGCTTTTCGTCACTGGGGATATCTGGAAGCGGACCTCGATCCGCTCGGATCTCTCCAACCAATTCCCTACCCAGAGCTGCAGATCGAAGGCGATCTCGCGCAACAGGCTCGCCGCTCTTATTGCGGCACCGTAGGCGCGGAGTTCATGCACATCAGCGATCCGGAGCGCCGCCGCTGGATCCAGGAACGGATGGAGGGCCCGCAGGCGAACGTTGATCAGGACTACGCTCTCGATCAGCTCATCCGCGCCGATTTATTCGAGCAGGTCCTGCAGCAACGCTATCTCGGCACCAAGCGTTTCTCTCTGGAAGGCGTGACCGCGCTCATTCCGTTGATCGATGAAATTCTCGACGCCGCCGGCCAGCAAGGCGCCACCGAATTGGTCATGGGGATGAGCCATCGCGGCCGCCTGAACGTCATTGTGCATGTTGCCCGTCGTCCGCCGGAAGAAGTTTTTGCCGGCTTCGAGGACGTTGATCCGCGCAGCGTTTTAGGCAGCGGCGACGTGAAGTATCACATGGGCGCCACCGGTGAATACGTCACCAGGTCTGGGTCGAACATCCATATCCATCTGGTCTCGAATCCCAGCCATCTGGAAGCCGTCGATCCGGTCACCATTGGCCGCACTCGTGCCAAGCAAGACCGCGCCGGTGAAGGCGGCTCGCGGCAATATCTTCCGCTCCTGGTACATGGCGATGGCGCTTTCGCAGGCCAGGGCATCTTTGCGGAGACTCTGAACTATGCCGACCTGCCAAGTTACTCCGTTGGCGGCACGGTACACATCATCGTCAATAATCTGATCGGCTTCACGACTCTGCCCAGCGAATTGCACTCCGCACGCTTCGCCGCGCAGATTGCCCGCCGCCAGAACATCCCCATCTTTCACGTGAATGCCGAAGATGTGGATGCGGTCATCCGCGTTGGGCGCATGGCGCTCGAATACCGCTACAAATTTGGCAGTGACGTCGTGGTAGACATGATTGGCTATCGCCGCCACGGTCATAGTGAAGTCGACGATCCGACCATCACGCAGCCGCTACTTTATAAAGCCATCAAAGATCATCCGCCGCTTTGGGAAATTTACGCCGAAGACATCGGCGCGGATGACATTGAGTCTCGGGTGCAGAAAATCAAATCCGAGCTCGAAGGCGCGCAAGAAAAAGCCGGCTCCATCAAAAAGAAGCCGCTGTTGCGCGATCTTCCCAAGTATTGGAACGGCTATACAGGCGGACGCTACAAATCCCAGTACGATGTGGAAACCTGCTTGCCCGCAGATGAGCTGGCTGTGATCACCGAGCACCTGACGACGTATCCCGAGGGATTTCATATACATCCCAAAGTAAAGAAGCTGCTCGAACAGCGCGCTGAAATGGGCATGGGGAAGCGCCCGGTGGATTACGGCATGGCCGAAGCCCTGGCTTTTGCCAGTCTGGTGAAATCCGGCGTGCCTGTCCGGCTCACGGGGCAGGACAGTCGTCGCGGTACTTTCAACCAGCGCCACTCCGTATTACTTGACATCGAAAACGAGCAGGAATATGTGCCACTGCGGCACATTTCTTCGGATCAGGCAGCGTGCGATATTTTCAATTCCACGTTGTCGGAAGCTGCCGTTCTCGGCTTCGAATATGGATACAGCCGCGACTATCCGGAAGCCCTGGTGCTCTGGGAAGCGCAGTTCGGAGACTTTGTTAACGTGGCCCAGGCGGTCATCGATCAATTCATCAGTGCCGGCGAAGCCAAATGGAACCTGCTCTCCGGCGTGGTCATGCTGCTGCCCCACGGCTATGAAGGCCAGGGCCCGGAACATTCCAGCGCCCGCATTGAACGCTTCCTGCAACTCGCCGCGAAGGACAACATCCAGGTTTGCCAGCCTTCGAATGCAGCCCAGTATTTTCATCTGCTGCGTCGTCAGGCGCTGCGGACATGGCGCAAGCCACTGGTGGTGTTTACGCCCAAAAGCATGCTGCGGCATCCGGATGCTTCTTCGTCTATCGAAGATTTCACCCAGAAGCAGTTCCAGCGGGTAATCCCAGATACCGAAATTCAGGACGCGACCCGGATTCTCCTCTGCACCGGCAAGATCGGCCACGAACTGCGCCATGAACGCAAGAAGAGAAACGAGACCTCCACCGCGGTCGTCTTTGTCGAACAGCTTTATCCGTTCCCCGAAGCCGACTTAATCGCGGAAATCGAGCGCCACACCAGCGCTCGCGAAATCGTCTGGGTACAGGAAGAGCCCGCCAATATGGGCGCTCTGAACTATATGCTGCCACGCTTGCGTCAGCTAGCCGGTGATCGCGCCGTCCTCTCGGTGAAGCGTTCTTCCAGCCCCAGTCCAGCGACGGGATCGGCCAAGGCGCACGAAGTAGAGCAAAAGACGCTGTTGACGCTGGCCTTCCCAACACAGGGATAAGGAGAGTCGAACGGATGCGGGAATTACTCCCGATGTTCGCTTTTCCTTTCCACCGAAAATCCTGCCCCTCCACAGCTTTTCCACATTAATTTGCCCGCTACATGTTGACAGCATGCTGCGCTGATGAAAATTTGTACACTATGCCAGTTTTTGGTGCGATTTTAGTGGGGAGGAATCAAATTCGTCTAATTCAGATCGAGGCGGGAATTTAAGAAAGAATTGTGGAGGCCAGATGAGGCCACGGAAAAATAAACCAAACAAACCGAAACCTGCGCCGCCTTGCAGCTGCGAATGCAAGATGTGTGATCTAGGGATGCATTGTGCGAGGGGACCCGAGTGCCAGCATCCTACTTACAAAACTAGGCAGAGCGCAAACTAGAAGAATCGTCCACTCGAGGCTGAGATCCCTTTCGCTTGATTTCCTTCCGACTCCATTCGACGAAGAGCGTCTCGAATTCCCTTTGCGTATAGATTCCCTTATGGATCAGCAAAGTGTTCATCGCATAAACAGTGGCCTTGAAACTTTCATCTCGTGAGAGTGCAGCCAACGCTTCTTCAAAGGACATATCGGTCAATCTCCCGTTCCGTTATCAAATCACTCAATCGGCAGCGAGTCAACGGTCCATGATCATATCTCGAAAATTGGTGAGGTATTGATTGTTCCATCCCCCACCCTGGGGAAGGAACAGCCCAAGGCGATATGCCCCGTTCCCAGCTACAATAACCCTGTGAAAGCAAGCATCTTCGTCATTGAAGACGATCCCGATATCTCCCGTCTGGTGCGCCACCATCTGGAGAGTGCTGGATTCGCGGTCAAAGTGTTCGCCTCCGGCACTACGGTGATCGCTGAATCCGAACGGCAGCGGCCAGCGCTTTTCATTCTCGACATCATGGTCCCGGGTAAGGATGGCCTCGAACTCTGCCGCCTGATCCGTCAGGCTCAGTCTTTGGCTGCAATTCCCGTTATTTTCCTCACCGCAAAAAGCTCCGAAGCCGACCGCGTGCTGGGCCTGGAACTCGGCGCCGACGACTACATTGCCAAGCCTTTCAGTCCGCGAGAGCTAGTGGCTCGCGTGAAAGCAGTGATGCGGCGGTTCGAGCGGCCCCTGTCCCAAGCGCCGGTCCGCGTCGGCGAAATCGAAATTGATCCCAGTTCCATGACCCTATTAGTGAAAGGCAAAATCACCACCACCACCGCCACCGAATTTCGCCTGCTCGATTACTTCGCTCGCCATATCGGCCGCGTTTTCACCCGCGACCAGCTTCTTGATTCGGTATGGCGCGACACTTCTTATGTGACTCCGCGCTCTGTCGATGTCTATGTACGCCGCATCCGCGAAAAAATTGAGCCTGACCCGGAGAACCCGCGCTATCTCAAGACTGTCCGCGGCGCCGGATACCGCTTTGAGGCTCCCAAGTGAGGAAGCGGATATTTCTGAAACTGCTAGCCGCCTTTCTTGTAGTGATCGCGGCGACGGCAGTGACCGTGGATCTCTCCATTCGCCACGCTTGGGAAAATTCTCTCCGCCAGGAAATTGAACGCGATCTGCGGCAGAAAGCCGTTATGTTCGCGAATCGGGTCAATACCGATCGCAAGGACAATCTTGCCGACCTCGTTTCCCAGGAGAGCCACGCCGCCGGCGCCCGCGCCACGGTCATCGATCTCACCGGCAGAGTGCTCGCTGATTCTGAAGTAGCGCCGTCATCTCTCGACAATCAGAATCTGCAGCCGGAGTTTGCCACCGCATTGAAGGGCGAAGTTGGCGTCGATACGCGCCGCAGCCCCACAGTGGGCATTCCTTTCCTCTATGTTGCCGCTCCCATCTCCGGAGGCGCGGTGCGCTTGGCGTATTCGCTCTCGGATATCGAATCTGCACCTTCTCAAGGGCGGATCGCTCTGCTGCTGGGTTCTGGGCTGGCTTTCGTCGTGGCGATAGTTCTAGCCGCAATTGCAGCCCAAATGACCACCCGTCGTTTGCAACACATTATGGAGTTTGCCGGCCGCATCGCAGCCGGCAACCTCACCACCCGCATCGCGGATTCCCAAGGCCATGATTTCGGACAAGTCGCGGCTGCGCTCGATACTGCCGCTCACCGCATGGAATTAGATTTCGCCGCTCTGCAAAACAGCCAGCGCCAGCTTGAGACCTTACTCAACAGCATGGAGGACGCCGTCATCGCCGTCGATCCTGAGCAACGTGTGCAATGGGCCAACCAGAGCATGGACCGGCTGGTTCCCCAACATACCCGCCTGAACGCACCCATCGTGGAAACCGTTCGCGATCCTGATTTTCTTCGTGCTGTGCGCGGCGCCATTGAATCCCACACCGTGCTTACCGCGCGTGCCACTTCAATTCTGCCCGCTCGTACCTTCGAAGTGACCGCCGCGCCCATGCCGGGTGGTGGCGCGGTGGCCGTGCTCCGCGACCTCACCGAGACCGAACGCGTGGAAAAAACTCGCCGCGATTTTATCGCCAACGTTTCGCACGAATTGCGTACTCCGCTTACCTCCATTCAGGGCTATACCGAAACCTTGCTCGACAGCGCGACTGGGAATGAAGCCGAGCGCGAATTTCTGGAAATCATCCGCAAGAATGCGACCCGCATGGCGCGTTTGACCGAAGATCTGTTGACCCTGGCAAGAGTGGAATCAGGCGAACAACGCTTTGACATCCAACCCGTCACCCCAGGAGAACTTCTACAGGAGGCCGTACAAAGCTTCCGCGAAGTCGCCCGCGCCCAGAAGATTGACCTGCACATCGACGACGCCTCAACCCGCGACGTCAGCGCCGACCGCGAGGCCATCCATCAAGTGTTCTCCAATCTCATCGACAACGCTCTTAAATATGCGGCTGCCAGCGGCCGCCTTATTCTGGGCGCGCGTCCGGCGGAGCAGGGAGTTGAATTCTATGTCCAGGATTTCGGCCCCGGCATTCCTTCCGAGCATCTGCCCCGTCTTTTCGAGCGTTTCTACAGGGTAGATAAAGCCCGTTCCCGCGAGTCCGGCGGAACCGGTCTGGGGCTGGCCATCGCTAAGCACATCGTGCTCGCGCACGATGGCGCCATCCGCGCGGAAAGTGAACTGAACCACGGCTCGACCTTCCTGTTCACTCTGCCAGCAGTACCCAAAAGCCATTAGAAACAGGGTCTCCCAAAGCTTGCCAATCGTTTGGACATGTCCCAAATTCATCGGCACAAAGACCTCGTTACCTTTCTGTAGAGGACGAACTTCGGTGACAATAAACCAGCACCTCTCACTATGGGAAAACGACCTTTTCAGCTAGCCGCGCTGCTCCTGATCGTCTTGCCGTCGCTATTACTGGCTGGCTGTGGCGGTGGAACCGTGTCTGGTCAGCCACCCGGATCTGGTGGCGGTGGCCAGAACACTCCCTGCAATGTTATCTCTACCGGCCAGGGCGCAAGCCTGAATGGCTTTCTGCCGTTCCCGGCTGGCAGTGCCTGGAACCAGGACATCTCCAGCGCGTCCGTCGACCCCAACTCGGCGGCCATTATTAACTTTATTGGACCCAGTATCGGCCTGCATCCCGATTTCGGATCGGGTCAATATCAGGGATCGACCATCGGCATTCCTTATGTAGTCGTGGATGGATCACAAGGTAAGGTTGGAATCAACTTCACCGCCTACGGCGACGAGAGTGATCCCGGCCCCATGCCCATTCCCGCGACCGCTCCGATTGAGGGCTATCCGACTCCAGGCACCGGCGACCGCCACGTGCTGGTGATCGACAACAGCAACTGTTTTCTGTACGAACTCGACAGCTCCTATCCGAATAGCAATGGCAGCTGGAACGCAGACTCGGCAGCGGTTTGGGACCTCGAGAATGGCGAACAACGTCCCTGGACATGGACGTCCGCCGATGCCGCCGGCCTCCCGATCTTTCCCGGCCTGATTCGCTATGACGAAGTAGCGGCCGGCCAGATCCAGCACGCGATTCGTTTCACCCTGCAGGATAGTCAGGCTGCCTTCGTGCCTCCGGCGTCACACTGGGCTGCGAACTCTTCGAATCCTTTGGCTGCGCCTATGGGCATGCGGCTGCGGCTGAAGGCAAACTACGACATCACGCCGTTCTCAGCCAACGTTCAGGTCATTCTGACTGCACTTAAGAAATACGGCATGATCATGGCTGACAACGGCAGCTCCATGTACCTCAGCGGCGCTCCCGATGATCGTTGGGACAATAATGACCTGCACAACCTTGGGCAGATCCCAGCTTCCGCTTTTGAAGTGGTCCAGATGACCCCGATTTATACGGCAGCCAACGTGCCGCAAGGGTCCGCCCCGAGTATAAGCAGTTTCACCGCAAGCTCGACCACCGTGAGCGCTGGCTCCACCGTGACTCTAAGCTGGCAAGCCACGGGCGCAGGCTATTACATCATTTCTCCGCAGATCGGAGCCGTGCGCGGCAACAGTGCGACTGTAACTCCCACCCAAACGACCACCTACACGCTCTACGCCACCAACCAGTACGGTCGAACCACCGCTACGGTCACGATTACCGTTCAATAAGATTCGATTACCCGTTTGAAAACCGAGAAAGTAGCTGCTCCTTAGAACGACCAGCTACGATCGGGATTGCTGACCGTCCTCAGTCTGATGGCATTGATTGCGCTTCCGATAGGCCACGCTGAAAATGTGCTTTTGAATAAAACTGATTGGGCGGGTGGCCCATCTTCCGCTTTCTGCGTCTACCATCCCCAATCGGGGTCCCCCACTCTTGCGTTTTTTGCAAGGTGGGAGGCAATGCTGCCGGAGCGACTCCACGGCAAGAACAAAATGGTAGGCCCGAATGGACTCGAACCATCGACCTCCTCCGTGTCAGGGAGGCGCTCTAACCAACTGAGCTACGGGCCTGCAGTCTCTTGATTGTACCGGGGCATCCATTTCCCGGCAATCGGACTGGGAGTCATGCGACAATCATTGCCGTGAAGTTCTCGCAATTACTCACCGCCCCCAACCAGCTCACGTTGCTGCGGATGATGTTCTTGCCCTTTATCGTCATTCGGCTGTTGGAAGGTCATTATTCGTGGGCTCTCATATTATTTGTGCTGGCCGGTTTCAGCGACGGGCTCGACGGCCTGCTCGCCCGCACTCTCAAGCAGCAAACCGTACTGGGACAGTATCTCGATCCCATCGCCGACAAGCTTCTGCTCAGCACCATGTTTCTGGTGTTGTCGATCCTGCATAAAATTCCCTGGAAGTTCACGGTAATCGTGTTCAGCCGTGACATTTCTATTCTTGCCGCCAGCGCCGTACTTTACGCCATCGCCGGATTGCGCGATTTTCGCCCCAGCATTTTCGGTAAAGCCAACACCTTCGCCCAAATCGCCGCCGTATTTTTTGTTCTCCTGCTCGAAGTCCACAACTCCCCGTGGATCGCCATGAGCCGCCGTTTTTTCCTGCGCGCAACTTTTACTTTCACCATCATCTCTGCATTGCACTATGTGTTTCTCGTGGGCCAACGCTTGCGCACCAACACCCACCCATCCACCATTCCATCCTCAAGCGGGTAGTATCTTAATTTGACGCTGGGCGGTCTTGTTGCATAAGGGGAACAAAAGGAGGGCTCTGTGGACACAAAAGAGAAATTGACCTCAATTGGCAAGCCGGTGCCGGAGTTGCCGGTCGCTGATGTCGAACGCGCTCAACAGCATTATAGAGATGCACTCGGCTTTGAGATTGGATGGCTTTACCCAGGCAAAGAAATTGGGGCCGTGTCACACGCTGATATGGGGCCAATATTTTTTCGGAAGAGGAAGCCGCCGTTCGAACCTGCCGTTCACTGGGTGTTCGCTGAAGATATCGATGCGTCGTACCAGGAAATGAAATCGTCAGGTGCGAACATCGTGGATCCTCTGGGGAAGAAGCCTTGGGGATTACGGCAGTTCACCGTACAGGACCCGGATGGGAACCTCTTCTATTTCCATCATGACTAATCAACATTGCATTCAAGCTAGGACTCCACGCTCAAGCGCCCCCATTTGACCGCGATTTTTCATGCCCCTAGAATGATTGGTTCTGTTTTCATCTGACGCCCTCAACTATGGCCCTGCGCCTCTACAACACGCTCTCCGGCAAAATCGAGGAGTTCCACCCCCTCGAGGGCAACGAGGTCCGCATGTATGCCTGCGGCCCCACCGTCTATGATTACGGCCACATCGGCAACTTCCGTACTTTCGTCGCCGTGGACATTTTGCAGCGCTTCCTGCGCCAGAGTGGCTACAAGGTCAAATACGTCATGAACATTACGGACGTGGACGACAAAATTATTCGCAACTCTGCCCGCGATGGTGTCGGCGTAAAGCAATATACGGCAAAATACGAAAAGGCATTCCTCGAAGATGCTGCGTCGCTGAACATCGAGCAGCCGCAACTGGTTCGCGCCACCGACCACATCGCGGCCATGGCGCAGTTCATTGCTGGCCTTGAGAAAAAGGGATTCGCCTACCGCGCCGAAGATGGCTCCTATTATTTTCGCATCGCGAAATTTCCCGAGTACGGCAAACTTTCCAAACGGGATTTTGCCGGTATGCAGGACGGCGCCCGCGTCGATGTGGACGAATATGAAAAAGACAGCGCCCGCGACTTCGCTCTCTGGAAAGCGCCGAAACCTGGGGAAACTTACTGGGAAAGTGTGATTGGGCCGGGTCGCCCGGGATGGCATATCGAGTGTTCGGTGATGTCGATGGAGGAGTTAGGCGAGAGTTTTGATCTGCATGCCGGCGGCGAAGATTTAATTTTCCCGCATCACGAAAATGAAATCGCCCAGTCCGAATCCATGACTGGCAAGCTTTTTGCCCGCTTCTGGTTTCATGCGCGGTTTTTACTGGTCGAGGGTGAAAAGATGTCCAAGAGCCTGGGCAACTTCTACACCTTGCGCGATCTGGTTCTCAAAGGACACAAGCCGTCGTCCATTCGTTATCTGCTCGCTTCTGTTCCCTATCGCAACCAGCTCAACTTCACTTGGGACGGATTGCAGCAGGCCGCCGCGTCCGTCGAACGCTTGCGCAACTTCCGTGTCGCGTCTGACCACCGGCCAATTTCCCGAAGGAGTCGAGTCCGCAACTGTGACCAAACTCGCTCAGGAAACGCGGTAATCTTCGATGCATCGGCTTGGAAGACGATCTCAACACCGCCCAGGCCCAGGGCGCCATCTTCGACATAGTGCGCGCCGCCAACGCCGCCGTGGATGCTGGCCAAGCTCAGGAAAAATGATGTTCCCCTCCTGCTCGCCGTGCTGGAACAGTTCGACGGAATTTTCGCTGTCCTAGAATGACGACGACGGAGAAAAATGAAAAGCGTTTTCTGACTGGGCAAGGCCGAAGGCAGAATAAAGAAAAAGAAATCGGCCCCGAGTTACGCGAGGCGATTAAGTCTGCGCAGAACTTCTCCGATTCCGCCATCGAAACCAAAATCGCTGAAATGACTGCCGCCCGCCACGCCCGCAATTTTCAGCTATCAGATGCTATCCGTACCGACCTCACAGCCGCCGGCATCCTGGTCGAAATCACCAAAGAAGGCATCCGCTGGCGCCGCAAATAAAACGCCACCACCACCACTCCCATGTGGGGACGGGCGCCCCCGCCCGTCCAGGCCGAGCCAGGCTCGGCTCGCTCTTGCTTGCACAGCCAACGCACTCATTTCTACTTCACCGCACACACCCCGAAGGCCGCATCCAGCGCCGCTTTCCCGGTTGGTCCGCACACCTGCAAATTCCACTGCTTCTTCAAATCCTTGGCATGAGGAATCGCGATCTTCATCGCTGCCGCTTTTTGCAACGCTGATCGTTCGGAGGAAGACGCCGCCGTCGGCTGCGGAATCAGTGAAGCAAAACTGGTCACAGTCGTCAGAATCAAATTCACCGCCGCCGTAATTCTCGCGGACAACGTCGGATCTCCAATATGCGCCACCTGCAATAGAGCCGGCAGATTCGTATTGATCGTCGCAATCGCTTCATCGATTTTCTGCAATCCGTCCGCACTCGGACTCGCCTTGTACTGGTTGTAAAGCGTCTCCAGCAGATTCAGGTCCCGGCTCGCCTCCGCGGAAATATTCTGGATCGCCGCCGCATCCGCCGCACTTAGCTGTTTACCCGATTGCAAAGTCGCCACCAGCGCAGCAATGTTCAATGCCATCTGCGTAAGCACCGGCAAATCCGCCAGCGCCACGCTGATCCATTGCGCGCTGCATCCTGTAGCCAGCAACGACATCGACAACACCACCGCCAAAACTGCCTTCATCATCGAATTTGATTTCATAATTGCTCCTCGAATATTAATTTTCAAACCTTGTCATCCTGAGCGCAGTGACTGTTTCGCGAAGCGAAGCCGTCACGCAGTCGAAGGACCCCTATAAGCTCACCCGAAGCGTTCCCCGTGGGCACTTGTCGTACAACAATCAATTCTGGATGGCCAGCGACGACCTCCCGAAGAATTTTCCGGATACAAAAGCGTATGAATTGTTTGTGAAATGTGTAGCGAAGGAATTAACTTCCACACCGAAGTCGTCCGCGACGGAAAACTACTCCCTCGTCATCCTGAGCGCAGTGACTGTTTCGCGAAGCGAAGCCGTCACGCAGTCGAAGGACCCCTACCCTCTACGCGCTGCTTCCTCGTACGCCGCCGCCACCCGCAGCACCGTGCTCTCATCAAAATGTTTCCCAAAAATCTGCATTCCGATGGGCAGCTTGTCTTTCGTCTCGCCGCACGGCACAGAAATTCCCGGAATCCCGGCGATGTTCGCAGTCACGGTGTAAATGTCCGCCAGATACATGGCGAGCGGATCGTCCACCTTCTCGCCAAGCTTGAACGCCGCCGTCGGACTTGTCGGAGTCACGATCGCATCCACTTTTTTGAAAGCTTCGTCAAAGTCGCGAGTCAGCAGCGTGCGCACTTTCTGCGCCTTCAAGTAATAGGCATCGTAATAGCCAGCGCTGAGCGCATAGGTTCCCAGCATGATGCGCCGCTTCACTTCGGCGCCGAATCCCTGATCGCGGGTTCGCCGGTACATTTCCGAAAGCGTCTTCACATCCGCAGCGCGATATCCGTAGCGCACTCCGTCAAAGCGCGCCAGATTCGACGATGCTTCCGCCGTGGCGATTATGTAATAAGTCGAAATCGCGTACTCAGTGTGCGGCAACGAGATTTCCACGATCTCGCAACCCAGCCTGCTCAGCTTCTCAACCGCATTCGCAACCGCCGAGCGCACTTCCGGATCGAGCCCTTCCCCCAGATATTCTTTAGCAACGCCGATTTTCAATCCACTCACCGGCTTCTCCAGTTCGGCGACGTAATTCGGGACGGGCAAATCCGCGGAAGTGGAGTCCATGGGATCGCGCCCGGCAATCGTCTGCAACACGAGCGCAGCGTCTTTCACCGTCTTGCCAAATGGGCCGATGTGATCAAGTGACGACGCGAACGCAATCAAGCCGTAGCGCGACACGCGTCCATAAGTCGGCTTCATTCCCACTACCCCGCAAAATGAAGCAGGCTGCCGGATCGAACCACCTGTATCGGAACCAAGTGTGACCACTGCCATGTCGGCAGCCACCGCGGCCGCCGATCCTCCCGACGATCCACCGGGCACGCGGCTCAAGTCGCGCGGATTGTGTACCGGCTTCCATGCAGAATTTTCATTCGACGAGCCCATGGCAAACTCATCGCAATTGGTTTTGCCCAGCACCACCGCTCCCGCTGCTTCGAGCCGCGCAACTGCGGTACAGTCATAAGGCGGAATGTAGTTGCCGAGAATCTTCGATCCCGCAGTCGTGCGCACGCCGCGCGTCACCATCACATCCTTGATGCCGACCGGCACCCCACCCAGCGGCGGCAACGTCTCGCCCTTTGCCGCAAGTGCGTCGATCTCGGCGGCTTTCGCCAGAGCACGATCTTTCGACAGCGTGAGATAAGCCCCAATCTGCGGATCGTCTTTATCGATTTTCGCGTAGAACGCCTCCGCCAGCGCGACAGCCGTGATCTTGCGCTCCTGGACAGCGGAGCGGGCGGCGTCAATGGTGAGTGCTGCAAGATCCATACGATCCGGAAGTCAGAAGTAAGAAATCAGAATGCAGAAGTAAAATTCCTACCGCAGTTACTTCTACACTCTGACTTCACACTTCTGCATTTTCTTATCTTTCAATCACTTTCGGCACTCGGAAGAACGTTCCATCCGCATCCGGGGCATTCGCCAGCGCTACATCCTGCGTCAAGGATTTTCGCAGTCCTTCGAGTACATCCTCGCGGCTGGCGTAAACAAAGCGTTCGCTTCCCGGCTTCGACGGATCGATACCGTAACGATCGGAAACCTGAGCCATAGGCTCGACGTTCGACGTGTCTAACTCGTTCAGCCGGTCGATGTGGCCGAGGATCGAGTTCAGATCGCGTACCATCCGTGCACGTTCGTCCTCAGTCAGTTCCAGATTGCTGAGGTCGGCAACGTAGGCAACGTCTTTTTCAGTAACTTTCATATTTTCTGCGCAATCACGAACTCAATTCGCTTCACGCTCTCGCCCACGTAACGATTGATCACCGCAAGATATTGCGGGGCCAGCGCCTGCAACTCTGCTCGCCAGCCTTTGTCGGAAACTTCCACGCGCAGAATGCCGTTAGAAAAGTCCAAGGCTTTCGTCCGCCCCGCCACCGCGTGGCCGCAAGCTAACGGCCAGGCGATCAACGGCCCCTGCCCCAACGGCGCCCGCCGTAAGCTTCGGCTGACGATCTTTTCGAGTCCCGCGCTTGCGTGTTCCATCAGTGAATGGCTTTCAGAAACTTTCGACACCATTGGCGAAAGAGCTTGATTTTAGCATTTCAAAACGGACGGGATGGCGTGATTCACATCTAATTACAGGATAACAATTTCCGCAGAGAGAATGGGACAACCCCAGGGCAAATATATTTCCTTTGCATTCAGACGATTGCTTGAACCTGGCTCGATCACGGGGCTTGACAAGAAATCACGCTTTCGCTGGCGGTCGCCATCTCGAACGGTTTTCACAGGGGAAATTCGCGCCGGACGAACTCCATAGCGCTTTCTTTCGATTGCAACCGGCCTTCGAGCTGACCGTCTTCCACGGCAGATAGAATTTCTTTAAAGCGAGGCCCCGGCGCGTAACCGGTTGCAATCAAGTCCTCACCTGTAATCAGCGGTTTGGGACGCATGGCTTCCGGCGGCATGGATGCGATCTTTTCGCGCACGAAGTTGTAGGAAGTTAAATTGCGGAAGCTTGACTCGCAATCCAGCCGATGCAACTCCAAATGCTCCTCGAACTTAGGCATGCGGACGAATTTCTTGAAAGTGGATTCACTCATGCGATCTGCTTGACCGAATTTCATGTGATTGTCCACAAGCGCAAGAATCTGCTCGGTTTCGTTATTTGAAAAATGCAGGCGGCGGCAGATTTCTTCCGCCATTTTGACGCCAACATTCACATGATTGTCGAAACGAATGCGATCAGGCGCAATACGAAAGGTCGGCGGCTTGCCGACATCATGCAAAAGCGTGCCCCAAGCCAGAGTGGATGAACAAGGGTGGGGCAGTTTGTCGAGCATAAGCAACGTATGGACGAAGACATCGCCCTCGGGGTGAAACTCCGGCGGTTGCGCAACTCCTTTCATGGCTTCGATTTCCGGCAAGACTTCATGCAGCAACCCGCTCTCATCGAGCAGGAGAAATGCCTGACGGGCGTGACCTTCGGTGAGCATTTTGGTTAGTTCATCGCGCACGCGTTCGCGAGAGACCTGATGGATTTGCGGTGCAAGCTTCTGAATGGCACTAAGAGTCTTCGGTTCAATGGCATAGTCGAAGCGAGCGGCGAAACGAACGGCCCGCAACATGCGCAGCTTGTCTTCCGCGAAGCGTTGCTCGGGTTCTCCAATGGCGCGAATGATTCCGGCTTCGAGATCTTTGCGGCCTCCAACGAAGTCCAGCACTTCGTTGGTGATGGGATCGAGCATCATGCCGTTGATGGTGAAGTCGCGACGCGCCACATCTTCCTGAGGCGTCTGGCTAAAGCGCACCTGGTCGGGATGGCGGCCGTCGGAGTACCCGAGATCGGAGCGGAAAGTCGCGACTTCGACGGCGTACGATTTGGAGGGGACGTAGCAAGCTACGTCTCTACGAATATTTTGTAAATTGTAGGTAGAGACGTTGCTTGCAACGTCTGCTGCGGGCGGTGGAATTAGCACCACTCCGAATTGCGCGCCCACGGCGTAGGTTTCAGGAAAAATGCGCATCACTTCGTCCGGTGTGGCACTCGTGGCTACGTCGTAGTCGGCGGGTTCACGCCCAAGCAGCAGATCGCGCACACATCCGCCCACGAGATAGGCCTGATGGCCATGCTCATGCAAAGTCCGAATGATCGAGATGGCGAAATTTTTGAGCATTAGTTCCGAATGGTTAGCCGAGCGTCACTCTTCCCTCTGCTGTCGTTCTTCCCTCTAATGATAACGCCCGCGTCGCAAGAGATACCCGCGTGACAAATCCGGAGACACTGACGAGCATGCGCATTAATCATATCCTTCACAATTCCTTGACGAGACAAACATCTTACAAACCTATAACGCAGGTGTGACACGAGCGCATACCCAGCGACGTAGGCTTTTTCCACGGTGAACGGAAAACAATGACTGGATCACCGAACGCCATCAAGAAAGAATTTGGAGTACAAAATTTATGAAAAAAGAAGACCTCTCCCCAACTGTTTCATCAGGTCAACCCACTCTTACCTCCACCGAAGAAGCGAAGCCATCCAATTCGAACGACGGAATGAAACGCCGATCATTCCTGAAGGGCGTTGGCATGACGGGCGTCGCGTTGTCCGCCGGAGCATTGTTCGCGGGGGTAAGTGCGACCGAAGCCGAAGCTCTGAACTCCCCGAAAAGCCTCACTCCGGGCGACGCCGCCATTCTGCGCTTTCTGGCGGCAGCCGAACTGCTCGAAACCGATCTGTGGCAACAATATGCGGAGCTGGGCGGGATCACGGCGGGAAAGCCAAACCCTTATCAGAAGGCATTCCTGAAGCTCGACGGGGATGGTCAGCAATACATCACCAGCAATACTCTCGATGAACTGAGCCATGCAGAATTTCTGAATGCTTATCTGCTTTCGAAAGGTGCTGAGCCTGTAGATCTCGATGGGTTCCGCACTTTGCCCAGCAGCCAGGCGACCGGCGCCCAACAAATTGGGCGGCTCACCAATCTGATGAACCTTACCGTGGATACAAGCTGGTACACGCGTTACCGCAGCACCGACAATCCGGACCTGGGTGGCACTTTCCCGCAAGCGATCGATCTGGTAAACGTGACCGCCATCCCCCGAAATGATGCTGACTTTGCTCCCGCCGACCACATTCAGGCGATCGCCAACACAGCGGCTTTCCATTTCGCCATGATTGAGCAAGGGGGCAGCACGCTTTATTCGGCCATGGCGCAGAAAGCCAGCAATCTGGAAGTCTTACGAATCGTGGTTAGCATTGGCGGCGATGAAGTGGCGCACTTCCTGGAATGGGTGGATTTTGCCGGGAATGGCGTACAGGCGCCGGTTGCCCCCTTCACTGATCCGACCAACGGGCTGACTTTCCCGGACTTCAACGCTACGGGGAATCCGGAACTGCAAACCAATCTGATCTTCCCGGTGCCGTGCGAGTTCATCAACGCAAACCTGCCTCGTTGCGCGGTGATTCGTCCGACAAATCCGAAAGGAATTGCCATGGGTGTGGTGAATTTCCTGACGGGGACCGGATTGTTCACGGGTCAATCGCCAGCGTTCTTTAAAGCGCTGAACGTTCTGGCAAGACAGGCGGATGCGGCCCAACGCGGCTTCTGATTCGCTGGAACCATTGCTCTCTCCCGGCGCTGTGCCCAGCCCTCCTCATTGCACAGCGCCTTTCTTGTTCAACCGATGGATGGATTTTAAGGAGACCCCATGCTTGAAGGATTGTTTCAACCGATGCATCTGTTGATCATTTTCGGAATTGCTCTGCTGGTTTTTGGACCGAAGAAACTGCCTGAGTTAGGGAAAGGCATTGGGGAGGGGATTCGAGGATTTAAATCGGCGGTGAAGGGTGAGGAGAAAGCGGTCGACGAGAAGAGTGTTTAAGTTGTACAGCCCCGCCCTCCGCAAAGTGCGCGGAAGGACGGGGCACCCTCGAGCTTACTGCTCTCGCTGGACGGCCGAGGCGGCTGTCCCTACGTGAGCAGTGATAACTCCCTACTTACCAGATGCGGACGCGATCGGGCGGAGCGAGGTAGAGTTTCTCTCCGTCTTTCACATCGAAGGCCGCGTACCAGGCGTCGATATTGCGGACTGTGGCGGCGCGGAACTCAGCGGGGGCATGCGGATCGGTCAGCACTTGTTGCCGAAGTGAAGCTTCCCGCGACTTCGATCCCCAGTTCTGTCCAAAGGCAATGAAAAATTGCTGGTCTCCGGAAAAACCATCCTGCACCGGCGCGGGTTGACCGGCAAGCGAAGCGCGATAACCGTCGTATGCAGCCGCAATGCCGGCAACATCTGCAATGTTTTCCGCCAGAGTTTGTTTGCCATTCACTGAAATATCGGGGAAAGGCTTGTAGGTGTCATACTGCGCTGCGAGTTTCGCGGTGGATGCCTGGAAGTGGGCAAGATCGGCGGGTGTCCACCAGTTGCGCACGCGGCCTTTCGAGTCGAAAGTGCTGCCTTCAGTGTCAAAAGTGTGGCTGATTTCGTGTCCGATGATGGATCCGATGGCGCCATAGTTGGCTGCGGCGGGAGCCTGCGGATCAAAAAACGGCGGCTGCAAAATGGCGGCAGGAAAGTTGAGCGCGTTTTGCAACGGAAGGTTTACAGCATTGACCGTCTGTGGCGTCATGGACCATTGGTGACGGTCAATCTGCATTCCCAGGCGACCCACTTCGTAGTGGTAATCGAAAAGGCCACCCCGCCAGATGTTGCCAAAAATGTCGTCGGGCTTGACTTCATAAGCAGAGGAATCGCGCCAGGTTTCGGGATATCCCACACCCACATACAGAGTGTTGAGCTTGGCCTGGGCTTCGGCTTTGGTGGCAGGGTCCATCCAGGAGAGCGCATCGATGCGCTTGCGAAATGAGGCAATGATGTTCGCGACCATGGCCTCAGCGGCGGCTTTCGCCTCCGGCGGAAAGAAGCGCTGCGCATAGATTTTTCCGATGTCGTCGCCGAGCAAGCCATTGACGACGAATACACCACGCTGCCAGCGCGGACGTTGCTCGGGGGTGCCGGAAAGGGTTTTGCCGAAGAAGGCGAAGCGTTCGTCGGCCAGCGCTTTGGGCAGTACGCCCGCATAGGCGTCGATGAGATGGAAGGCGAGCCAGTCTTTCCAGGTGTCCACCGCGGTTGAAGCCACCAGAGCGGACTCCCCGGCGAAGGCGGTGGGCTGCCAGACGATAAAGTCCCCACGCTTGCTCAGTCCGGCGCCGCGAAAATATTCGGACCAATCGAGGCCAGGCGCTTTCACCGCAAAGTCAGACTGCTTCCACGGATTATTCGCCTTGTGAACGTCTTCGTTCTCCGCCAGCGAGAGATGTTTTTCCGCGATGGCATGTTCAAGTTCTACGATGCGTGCCGCGCGAGCGTCGGTGTCATCGAATCCCGCCAGTTTGAGCATGGCTGAAATGTGCGCCTGATACTTGGTGCGAATGTCGCGCATGCGATCGTTGTCGGCAAGGTAGTATTCGCGATCCGGCAGTTGCAGGCCACCTTGCATCAAATACGCGGTGTAGTGCTCGGAATCATTGAAGTCGGGAGCAACCCACAATCCGAAAAGGTTGGCAGTGTGGAAGTTGGTGTTGTTGAGAGCATCGACATCGGCGCGCAGACTCTCACCGAGGGCGTAAGCCAACTCGCGTTTATCGCGGATGGCAGCAATTGCGTCCAAGTGTGTGCGAAGAGGCGCGAGCCCCTTGGCCTCGATTGCGGCTTCGTCCATATAGGAGTTGTAGAGATCGGCGATCTTGCGTGAGCTTGAACCGGCGGGAGCATTCGCCTTGGACGCTTCCGCAATGAGGGCGGCGGTGCGGTTGTTGCTCAAGTCGGAGAGCACACTGAAGACACCGAGTCCGCCGCGATCGGGAGGAATGACGGTGCGCTTGATCCAGTCACCATTGGCGTAGTGGTAGAAATCGTCCCCCGGTTTGACCGAGCGATCCATATTGGCGATGGCAATGCCATGATGCTCGGGCTTGGGGACATCGGTCATGGGCGCATCCTGCGCCTGGACTGCAAGGAAAGAGAGGGTCATCAGAATAAGGGCGAGAACCGCTGTGCGAGCAGACTTCGAGAAGCTAATTATCGATTTCATGTATTGCACTCCAGGGACATTGCGGCGTAGGCATTGAGCGAATTGAATTAGACGACGGACAGGAAAGAATGGTAGCACGGGGAGCGGACTGCCGAGGCGGCTGTCCTTACGGGGGCCTTGCCGGTTAAACTGGAAACTTATGCCGGACACCTTCATTCTGGGGATTGAAAGCTCGTGCGATGAGACGGCGGCGTCTGTGGTGCGTTCGGGCGAACAGATGGCTTCGAACGTAATCTTTTCGCAGATTGCGGCACATCAGCCCTATGGAGGCGTGGTCCCGGAGCTGGCTTCACGCGAGCATTTGAAGGCAATTGTTCCGGTGGTCCGCAAGGCGTTGGCGGACGCGGGACAAACTTACCAATCGATCGATGCCATAGCGGTCACGCAGGGACCCGGCCTTGCGGGGGCGTTGATGGTGGGCATCAGTTATGCCAAGGCGTTGGCCTTCGCTCTGGATAAACCTTTGATCGCGGTGAACCATCTGGAAGGCCACATTCATGCGGTGCTGCTCGAGGAACGGCAGAAGGGTGGCTTTGCCTCTTCCAGTGAGCTGCAGTTCCCGGTGCTGGCGCTGGTGGTTTCGGGAGGGCACACGCATTTATATCTGGCGGCGCAGCAGGGAGAAGCTTGGTCTTACCAGAATATTGGTCACACGCGCGACGATGCCGCCGGAGAAGCTTTCGATAAAGTGGCCAAGCTGCTTGGCCTCGGTTATCCGGGTGGGCCGATTATTGACAAGCTTTCCCAGCATGGCGATCCTGCCGCGGTGAAGTTTTCGTTGTCCCAGCTCAAACATCCGGACCGCAATGACAAAGGCAAGCGAGCTACGACGGATGGGCCGCGTTTTGATTTTTCCTACAGTGGCATCAAGACGGCGGTGTTGCGCTATGTGGAAGTACATAACTTGAAAGCGTCGATTGAAGCGCGGCGGAAGGCCTTGGCTGAGATCGCAACGCCGAAATTGGAAGACTATTTGCGGGAGTGCGATCGGCAGACGCTGGATCTGGTGGCTTCATTCCAGAGGGCGATGGTGGAAGACCTCGTGGGCAAGACACTCACGGCAGCGCGCAGCTGCGAGGCGAGAACATTGTTTGTGACCGGAGGAGTGGCGGCGAACCAGGAATTGCGCGTACGCTTTGAGAAAGATGCCGCGCAAGAGGGTTTGCGAGTGTATTTTCCATCGCGTCCGCTGGCCACTGACAATGCGGCGATGATTGCGGCGGCGGCGTATCCGAAATTTCTGGCAAAAGAATTTGCGGCGGAAGATTTTTCGGCAGAGGCGGGGATGCGGTTGAAATAGCTTTCAGCTTTCAGCTAAGTCAAAAACACGAACTCGAACCTCCCAAAAAAGCCGGGCAATAATCGCACACCGTTGACGGCTTAAGCTGAGAGCTGATGGCTGAAGCCGGAGAGTCTACTTACCTGCGGCGAGACCCTTGGTGGCAGGGAGATTGATGGCTGACTGAAGAGCTTTGGCGAGTTGGTCTTCGATGTCGATGTCTTTAAAAATCGCGAAATTGGCGCGCTGCTCTTTTTTCTCGAAGCCGCTCTGCTTGCCGGCCACGATCACAACCGGAATATTGGCGGTGTCCGGATGGCTTTTCAGGGCGGTGATGAGTTCACTGCCGCTCATTTTGGGCATGTCCATGTCGGTGATGATGATGTCGGGCCGCCGGCGCTTTAGAGATTCGAGCGCTTCCTGACCATTGGTTGCCGATTCCACGGCAAAGCCCCGCTCCTCGAGAAAACGGCACACGGTATGCCGTATCAGCATGGAATCGTCAACGACCAGAGCTACGAGTGGCATTACCGTCTTTCCTGCGGGCAAAGTTTCCCCCTGGCGACAGTAGCAAACCGGAAAAGTGACCAACAAGGAGAAAGCCCATTCGAAGGTTACCTTCGTCATCGTGAGACCGGATCCTGCGATATTCCACACGAATACGGAGTGCCGAAGAGGTTGAAGGCACGGAGAAACAGATCAGGATTCGTTGTTGAGCTTGGTTTCTTCGATGGTCATATCTTTGAATTCACTGGCTTCGAAGACTTCGCGGCATTCCAGACACTCCACGAATTCGGTGTCTTCCTCGCGAGCAACAATTTGCACGCGCGGGTGCTTACATGGGGCCATGGTGGGTTCTCTCGGGACCGTACTGCGGTTGGATTAAAGTCATAATCCGGTTTGCTACTTCCCAGCCCGAGCGGGCCAGACTTTCGCCGGAATTGGCGGTATTTTAGCTTGCCCCGGGAACTTGTCAAGTACCGAGTGCAGAGTTTTTGCTTGACGCCGGTAAACGAAGCTGGAAACGAATGGCGATCCAACGTGAGCATCTCATAAACGCGCGGGTCAGGGGAAAATCCGACCGAAACAGTCGGCTACGGGTAAGCCGTTCAGACACATAGTTTTACCCTTCGCTGCATACCAATACCATTCGCTGTCTGAGGTTGCATTTCCAGCCCGCGATCTCTAGAATATCAATATCCGACTAAAGTAGTCGCATTTAGGGGATGGTGCGGATCGAATGCTCAAGCTGACCAAAAAAGCGGATTACGGCCTAATGGCGATGAAGCACCTGGCGGAACACGCGCACGACGGGGCGGCATGCAGCGCCAAGGATGTCGCCGATACCTACGGCATCCCGCAGGAAGCGCTGGCCAAGATTCTGCAGCGGCTGGTCAAGGCTGGATTATTGCAGTCGCAGCATGGAACTAACGGCGGCTATACGCTAGCACGCAATGCAGGAAAGATTAGCGCGTTCGAAGTGATCCGCGCGATCGATGGGCCGCTGCTCATTACTTCCTGCGTGACCATCAAAGGCGAATGCGATCAGAGCGACCGCTGCAATATTCGTGAACCGCTGCGAGTGGTCAATCAACGGATCGAAGATGTGTTGCGGCGCATCACTATCTTAGAGATGAAGGAAGAACCGGCGGAAGCGGAAGAAGTCCACACGGGAAAAAACGAAGAGCTGGTGACGATTCGGTAGTTTTTGCAAATTTAGGAGAAAAACATGAGCACGGATGTAAAGACCTTCCCCCAGGAACGACAGGCATTAGGACAGCAGCGAGAACATCGTGCAGACCCCAAGGGCGTCAAGCTGCCGGTTTACATGGACAACCATGCGACGACGCCGATGGATCCGCGCGTCCTCGAAGAAATGCTGCCTTACTTTATGGAAAAGTTTGGCAACGCGGCCAGCCGCAATCATTCCTTCGGATGGGCCGGAGAAGAAGGCGTGGAAACGGCGCGTGAACGGATTGCCAAACTGATTGGCGCCACCACGAAAGAAATCATTTTTACCTCGGGAGCCACCGAGAGCGACAACCTTGCGATCAAGGGGGTTGCCGAGATGTACCGGGAAAAAGGCAACCATATCATCACGGCCGTGACTGAACACAAAGCTGTGCTCGATACCTGCAAGCGTCTCGAGAAGTACGGATACCGCGTCACCTACATGGCGGTGCAGAAAAACGGGCTGATCGATCTCGAAGAACTGAAGCGCGTGATGGATGACAAGACGATCCTGGTGTCCATCATGGCGGCGAACAATGAGATTGGCGTGGTGCAGCCGATCGCGGAGATTGGAAAGCTCTGTCATGAGCGCGGCGTGTTCTTCCATACCGACGCGACCCAGGCTGTGGGCAAGATTCCGATCGATGTGAACAAGATGAATATCGATCTCATGTCGATTTCGGCGCACAAAATGTATGGGCCGAAGGGCGTGGGCGCACTGTATGTGCGGCGCAAGAATCCACGGGTGCAGCTTTCCGCGATCCTGGACGGCGGCGGTCACGAACGCGGCATGCGTTCTGGGACGCTAAACGTTGCCGGAATTGTTGGACTCGGCAAGGCTTGTGCGATTGCTTCCGAAGAAATGGAGCAGGAAGCCAAGAAGCTGGCGGGCCTGCGCGACCGGCTGCGCGACAAGATCATGAGCAAACTCGACGAAACCTACATCAATGGTTCGTGGGAGCATCGTCTGCCGGGCAACTTGAACATCAGCTTTGCTTACGTCGAAGGCGAATCGCTACTGATGGGCATCAATGATATTGCGGTTTCGAGCGGTTCGGCCTGCACCTCAGCGACGCTCGAGCCATCTTATGTATTGAAGGCACTTGGTACCGGAGATGATCTGGCGCACAGTTCGATTCGATTCGGAATTGGACGTTTCAACACCGAAGCGGAAGTGGATTATGTGGCCGATAAAGTCGTCGAGACAGTGACTCGGTTGCGCGAACTTTCGCCGCTTTACGAAATGGCGAAAGAAGGCGTGGATTTGAAAACCGTCAAGTGGGCGGGCGAAGCGCACTAAACAGCAAGCTCCGGGCGTTAGACTCTGGGCTTTGATTTCGGCGGCAGAGATGAATTTCAAGTTTTGATTTTGTTTAAACAGAGAGGAACACATCATGTCTTATAGCGATAAAGTTCTCGATCATTATTCCAATCCGCGGAACGTGGGTTCCATGGACAAGGCCAGCTCCGACGTGGGTACTGGACTGGTGGGCGCGCCGGAATGCGGCGACGTCATGAAGCTGCAGATCAAGGTCAATCCGCAAACCAACATTATTGAAGACGCAAAATTCAAGACGTTTGGCTGCGGATCGGCAATTGCGTCTTCGTCCCTTGCTACTGAATGGGTGAAGGGCAAAACTGTCGACGAAGCGCTGGCCATCAAGAACACGGAAATCGTGAAAGAGCTAGCGCTCCCTCCGGTGAAAATCCATTGCTCGGTGCTCGCGGAAGACGCGATCCGCGCAGCGATCCACGACTGGAAGAAGAAGCAGGAAGTGGCAAAGCCGGCGGAGTCCGCCGTTAGCCGTTAGCTTTTCGCCGTTGGTTAGACCCATGGCACGCGTGAGCTCACTATGACTCCTGTGGCAGAACAAACATCTGACGAAGACCGCGCCTGCGAAGGGTGTGCTGGTGACGGACAAAGCTTTGGCCAAAATTCGGACGGCCATCGTAAAGGAAGGCATTTCGCCCGAGGAGGGCGGACTGCGCCTGGGCGTGCAGGGCGGCGGATGTTCGGGGTTGAGCTATAACATCCGCTTTGACACGCAGCCGCGTGAACGCGACCGGGTCTTTCAATTTGGGGACGTGAGGGTTTTTGTGGATCCGAAGTCATTCATCTACCTGCATGGCATGACTTTGGATTATCAGGAAACGCTGATGCAGCAGGGATTTGTGTTCGTGAATCCGAACTCGACAAAATCCTGCGGGTGCGGAACTTCATTCTCAGGTTAGTTACGGTGTAGCGCGGACGCCCACGTCCGTAACTGCGTTCAGAGGCAATCCATCGTCAGGCCTAATCTGCTGCCCGTCCTGTGCGAGCAATAACTAGATTGCCGGCGGTGTCACGGGCGTGGGCGCCCTCGCCACACGTACTAGCTTAATTATTCGATGAACTCTGAGTTACAAACCGTCGTCTCACAAGAGGCCAAGGCTTCTGGAGACTACTTTGCCTTCTTTGCACTGCCGCAGAAGCTCAATCTGGACACCGCCTTGCTGGAGCGCGAGTTCTACAAGCTGAGCCGGAAGTTTCATCCAGATCTGTACGCGCGCGAAGGAAAAGCCAAGCAGGACTGGAGCATGGAGCAGACTTCCCTGCTCAATGACGCCTACCGTACCCTGAAAGACCCCATCCGGCGCACGGAATACCTGCTGCACCTCCAAGGCGTGGAACTGGAAGAGCAGTCGAAGTCTGCCACGGAGAAAGCGCGAGCATCGGGTGACATCAAGAAACAGGTCGTGCCTCCAGATTTGCTGGAGGAAGTTTTTGAATTGAACATGCAGCTCGAAGAACTGCGCATGCACAAGAAGACGGGCGAAGACGACCCTGCCCTGGTGAAAGAACTTGAAACTCAGAGAGTATCGCTGGAGAACAAGCACGAAGCGCTGTTGGACGAACTGAAAGCCTATTGGAACCAGTGGGACAACTTTGTGGATAGTGGCAGCGAGGACGATCGCAACAAAGTGCGCGACAAGATGGTGGATTTGCTGAATCGCAGAAATTACATCAGGAATTTAGTAAGAGATGTGAATGAGGTATTGGAAAGCCAGCACATTTAAGGTTTGTGATTGCAGATTTTAGATCTTGAAATCTGCAATCAGAAATCTGCAATCGCACTATGGCCAACGATCGCATTATCGGCATTGATCTCGGAACGACGAACTCCCTGGTGGCGTTCATGCAGGGGGACAGCCCTGTGGTGATTCCGGGAGAGGACGGACTGAATCTTGTGCCCTCGGTTGTGGCGCTCGACGAGAAAGGCCAGATCATCGTCGGCAATGCGGCACGAAAGTATTTGATTAAAACTCCGGAACGCTCAGTTTATTCGATCAAACGGCTGATGGGGCGCGGAGTTGAAGACGTTCAGCAGGAGTTGAAGTTGTTCCCTTTCCATCTTGCGGACGATCTCGAAACTGGAGAAGTCATTCGCATCAAGCTCGGTGACAAGACTTTTACGCCGCCGGAAATTTCCGCTTTCATTCTGCGACAACTCAAACGCAATGCTGAACGCTTCTTCAACGGCCCAATCACCAAAGCAGTGATCACAGTACCCGCCTATTTTAATGACGCCCAGCGGCAAGCTACGAAAGACGCTGGGCGCATCGCCGGACTGGAAGTGCTGCGCCTGGTGAATGAGCCGACGGCCGCGTCTCTGGCGTACGGGCTGGATCGAAAGCAGAACGGGATTGTCGCGGTATACGATCTGGGTGGCGGCACGTTCGATATCTCCATCCTCAAACTGCACGACGGCATTTTTGAAGTCATTGCCACCAATGGCGATACGCACCTCGGTGGCGATGATATCGACAATCTGCTGATCGCTATCGCCATTGACGACATTCGTGGAGACATGAAACTCGACGCCTCGAAGAATGGCGAGATCGTGGCGACGATTCGTAAAGCCGTAATCGAAGCAAAGATCGCGTTATCGTCGCGATCGTCAGCCAAGCTGGAAATCGAATTGCCGGATGGCAGGCATTATCTGCGGGAGATTACGCAGGAACAGTTCACCCAGTTGATTCAGCCGATTATTGATCGCACTGTCGGGCCGTGCAAACAGGCGTTGAAAGACGCTGGACTGAAGCCCGAACAGATTGACGAAGTGGTATTGGTGGGTGGTTCCACTCGCATTCCTAAAGTACGAGCGCTCGTGGAAGAACTGTTCAAGCGCAAGCCACACACCGATTTGAATCCCGATGAAGTTGTCGCACTCGGCGCGGCAGTGCAGGCTCATATTCTTTCCGGTGGCTCGGAAGCCACCGAGAACATGCTGTTGCTCGATGTCACTCCTCTGTCGCTGGGTATTGAAGTCGCCGGCGGCGTGACTGACAAAATTATTCTGCGGAACTCGACCATTCCAGCTTCGGCGACGGAGCATTACACAACCCAGGTCGACGGACAGACGAATGTGGCGATCCATGTTTTGCAAGGCGAACGCGAACTGGCCAAGGATTGCCGATCGCTGGCACGCTTCGATCTGAAAGGCATTCCACCGATGACCGCGGGCATGCCGCGCATCGAGGTAAGGTTTCTCATCGATGCTAATGGCATTCTGCATGTGTCGGCGCGCGAACAACGCAGCGGCAAGGAAGCCGAAATCGAAGTGCAGCCCAGCTACGGACTGACCGACGAACAGGTTGAAGGCATGATTCTTGAGTCCTTCGATAATGCTGAGGAAGATTTTCGTCAGCGGCAGGTGATCGAAGCACGTAACGAGGCTGAGACAATTGTGGCGGCGCTCGATAAAGGCAGACAGAGTCCAGCATGGGGCGTGCTCACCAGCGATGAGAAAAAGCGGATTGCCCACTTGGAAAATGCGTTGCAAGAAAGCAAGAACGGCGACGACTATGATGCCATCCGCAAAGCCATCGACGCACTCAATCAGGGCACGATGCGTCTCGCAGAATTG
Organism: Terriglobia bacterium; assembly: GCA_963723765.1. Classification (GTDB taxonomy): domain Bacteria; phylum Acidobacteriota; class Terriglobia; order Terriglobales; family Acidobacteriaceae; genus DATBAX01. The sequence continues at coordinate 798,755 of CAVRSD010000005.1, forward strand.
ATGATGGACACCGCAGTCAACACTGCGCTGAAAGGCAAGACTATGGACGATGCTGACATGGGCGAAGGACCTACAGCACCGCATCCGATGGCCAAAGCGGAGTTTGAGTAGTGGCCTTTGGCTGTTCGTCGTTGACTAAAAACACTTAAGATCGGCCCGAAGAGATCTAGGAGCAACTATGGCTGAAGAAAAAACACATAGCTCGGGAACGGCAACCGCCGAAATCGGAGATAACACGGTTGAGGTAACGTTTCTTCCCGAAGGTAAGACCGTGCATTTCGAAAACGGCAAGCTGCCGTACAAAGAACACGGAAAAAAGCAATCGCTGCTCGATGTTGCTCTGAACAATGGCGTGCGTCTCGATCATGCCTGCGGGGGCAACAACGCTTGCACGACCTGCCATATCTGGATCAAAGAAGGCGCGCAAAATATTTCCGAAATGGACGACGATGAAGCCGACCGGCTGGACATGGCTGCCGATCTCCAGTTAAACTCCCGCCTTGGCTGTCAGGCAACGATTCTGAAGCCCGGCAAGGTAGTAGTGGAAATTCCGGCGTGGAACCGGAATTACGTTTCGGAAGAACACTAGAAAGTAGGCGTTAGTCGTGCGCCATTGGTCTTTGGCCAACGACCAATGACGGACGACGAACGACCAAGGAGTTTTGCATGCCGAAAGAACTAACCTGGGATGATGCCGATGACATTGGAATCTCGCTCTCGGATAAGCATCCGGAAGTGAATCCCCTGGAAGTGCGCTTTACCGACCTGCATCGCTACGTCGTCGAGCTGGCCGACTTCAAGGACGACCCCAAGAAATCCAATGAAGGCAAGCTGGAAGCCATCCAAATGGCTTGGCATTCGGAAGTTTTGGACCGCACCCAGGGCTAAAGATTTCTATGTCATCCTGAGCGAAGTGGATTCGGACGCGAAGCGGCTGAATCCGCGCAGTCGAAGGACCCCTAGAGCATTTCAGATTTAGGATTGCAGATTGCAGATTTTCACGCCAATCTGCAATCCAAAATCTCCAATCTAAAATTTACCTCCCGGCCGACGTCACTTCTTCCATGCCTGCTTCCCGCAAAAACTTCGCAGCTTCCTCGGGCGGCGTGGGATTGATGTAAAAACCTGTCCCCCACTCGAAGCCCGCTGTTTTCGTCAGCTTGGGCATGAACTCGACATGCCAGTGATAGTGATCGTTGTTGGCGTCCTGCACCGGTGAAGTGTGAATCAAGAGATTGTAGGGCGGATTGTCGAGAACACGGTCTGCCTTGTTGAGCAAAACCTTGATGGCCTTCGCCAGGTTCTCGAACATGTGGGTGGAGGAATTTTCGAAAGCGGACTCGTGCTGCCGGGGAAGAATCCAGGTTTCGAAGGGAAAGCGCGGAGCATAGGGAGCCAGAGTAACGAAGTCACTATTTTCGGCGACCACGCGACTGCCATCCTCTGTTTCCTGGCGGATGATGTCGCAAAAAACACAGCGCTCTTTGTAAATGTAGTACTGCTTCGCGCCTTCGATCTCCTCAGCCACGTAAATGGGAACGATGGGCAGCGCAATCAACTGCGAATGCGCATGCTCGAGCGACGCACCTGCGGCCTCGCCATGATTCTTGAAAATCAGGATGCACTTGAAGCGCCGGTCTTTTTTCAGGTCGAGAATACGATCCCGGAAAGTCCAGAGAACGTCTTCGATGCGTTTGGGCGGCAGAGTCGCGAGACTGGCGCTGTGATCAGGCGTCTCGATGATGACCTCGTGTGCGCCAATGCCATTCATCCGGTCGAACATGCCCTCAGCCTGGCGGTTAAGATTGCCCTCGATGCCAAGTGCAGGAAATTTGTTGGGAACTACGCGAACCGTCCATCCGGGAGTGTCGCGTTGGGGCGGTGGTCCGCCGTTGGGATTGGGGCGATAGGCCTGGATCTCCGGCGGAGTTTTACTCTCATTGCCGTAACAAAAAGGACAGAAACCGCCTTTGAGTTTATTGGTCTCGCGAACGAAGTCCGTTGGGCGCTTGGCGCGGTCCGTCGAAATAATAACCCAACGGCCTACGATGGGATCTTTTCTAAGCTCGGGCAATACTGCGTCCTTTCAACCGGGCCGAAGCCGTGTTTTTATTTTAAGCCGCAGGGAAGGCATTCTGAAACAACTCGAACTGCGGCTGCGTGGATTGCTCATAATATACGCTGACTACATCGAAACGCCACTGGCACGAAGGTGGCAAGTGACGCAGGTAATCGCGGGCCACGGCGACGAGAGCGCGGCGCTTATCGTGATCCACGGCAGCTTCGGCGGGTTTCACATCGTGGGTGGTGCGAGTCTTCACCTCGATGAAGCAGAGGACGTCTTTGTCCCAACCGATCAAATCGATTTCTCCACGGCGATGCGGCGAACGGAAATTGCGGGCCACGATAATGTAGCCGCATAGGCGAAGGTAGAAGTAGGTATCTTCTTCGCCGCGACGTCCGGTGCGCTGGTGTTGGGGAGCGGTGTCGGGTGGAAGGAGCTTTAGAGCCAGGAAATCCAGGGCTCGAACGGTGGCGTGGGCGATACGTCCGGAAGACATAGGTTTTAGGCTAGTCTTCCGGACTGAGTTTGGCTGTGACGGACGTCACACAGCCAGTTAGTTGCCCTTGTTCACGATGGCAATGCATTCTTCTAGAACATCGACCGCAACATCGGCTTCGTCTTTGGTGACGATGAGCGGTGGTGCGATGCGGATTGTGCTCGGGCCGCATCCCAGAAACAGAACGCCGCGCTCGAAGGCGAGTTCGACGATGCGGTCGCGCTCGGCCGCTGCATATTCTTTGGTTTTCTTGTCTTTGATGATTTCGACGCCGATCATCAGACCGCGGCCACGGACATCGCCAACGATCTCGAACTTCTTCGGCCAGTCCGCCATGCGTTTCATCATGTGATTGCCGACTTCAGTGGAATTTTCCCGCAAGTGCTCGCGCTCGATGACATCGAGTGTGGCCAGCGCCGCGGCGATACAGACTGGGTTTCCCCCGAATGTCGAAGCGTGAGAGCCGGGGACCCAATCCATGACATCGGCTTTGCTGATGACTACGCCCAGCGGCATGCCGGAAGCAATTCCCTTGGCGCTGCAAACGATATCAGGATGCACGCCGGTGTGCTCGATGGCCCACCATTTGCCGGTGCGTCCCATGCCGCTTTGAACTTCGTCTGCGACCAGAAGAATTCCGTGCTTGTCGCAGATGCGGCGCAGTTCTTGCATGAAGATTGTCGGAGCTACAACATATCCGCCTTCGCCTTGGACCGGCTCGACGAAAATCGCGGCGACTTCCTCGGGCGGAAGCGTGGTCTTGAACAGCTTGTCTTCGATGAAGCGAGCGCAACCGAGCGCGAAAGCGTCGGCATCCTGCGCGCCACCTTCGCATCCACGATAGACATCGGGATAACGAATGTGCGTGACGCCCGGGACCGGAGCGCCGAAACGGCGCTTCTGCTGCGGCTTTGAGCCGGTCAGCGAAAGCGCGCCCATGGTGCGTCCGTGGAAAGCTCCGAAGAACGCGATCACGTTTTGGCGCTTGGTGTGATAGCGGGCCAGCTTCAACGCGCACTCCACCGCTTCCGCGCCGGAGTTGCCGTAATACACGCGGTGCGGGCCGGGCATGGGAGCGATCTTCGAAAGCCGCTCGGCGAGAGTGACCAGGCTCTCGTAATAAAAATCCGTGCCTGACATGTGGATCAGCTCGCCGGCCTGCTTCTGAATGGCGGCGACGACGTCCGGATGGCAATGGCCGGTGGAAGTCACGGCGATGCCGGCGGAAAAGTCGAAGAACTCGTTGCCGTCCACGTCGGTGACCACAATGCCGCGGCCTTGCTTGGCCACCATCGGGTAAGAGCGGGTATAGGACGGCGAAATGTACCGGGCGTCGCCCTCGAGCACGCGCTTGGCATTGGGCCCGGGCAGGGCGGTCTTGATTTTGGGTCCGATTAAGGTTTTGGTGGTCATGGAATTCTCCGAAAGCAGTCGTTGGCCGTTCGTCGTTGGTCGTTGGCCTGGAGCATTAGCTTGGCTGCGGTTGGGCAGACCAAGGCTTTAAGCCAAATTCAAATCTTTGGAAGGGATCGGAAGTTAGTCGCTACCGAAGAGGCTGGGACGCGTCTGTGAGGGCAACACTGCCAGATGGCGGCGCGGGCACACTAAGAACTGTAGCCAGCACGCGGGCAGGTGCGAATTGGGACTCTGATAACGCATCGGTAAACATTCCTGGATTCATTATAGCTTGGCCGGGGCGATGGCGTAACCCCCTGTTTTAGGGGCGGTTGTTGGCCATTGGCCGTTGGTCGTTGGCTATCAGATCAGATTTTGAGTTTCGAGGAATTGGTGGGATTATGGGGGCAGGATGGAAGGGAGGCAGGATGAAAGCTCTAACGGCTTGTTCGTGTGCTCTGATAATCGTCACGGTTGCGCTCGGCCAAGGCTTTAAACCTCCCTCGGGATATGTGCCTGATTCAGCTACGGCAGTGCAGATAGCAGAGGCTGTGCTAAGCCCAATTTATGGAAAAGAACATATCGAATCTGAAAGACCATTCACGGCTACGCTAAAAGGTGATACTTGGACTGTTGAGGGAACTCTGCGATGCCCCGACGGCAAGGGAGGCATGAGGATGAGTACCGAGTGTGACGGCGGAGTCGCGGTCGTAAAGATTTCGAAGCACAACGCACGTATTCTTTACATGATGCACGGAAAGTAAAATTCAAAACAGCCCGTCATCAAATTCTCCGAATCGTAGGCCTCACCTTCTCTCGTCTGTTATCTTTAAAGCTCTCCTGATTCCCATGCCCACTTCTCAGCGCCCAGCCACGTGGATGGTCATCCTTGCCTTCGGACTGGTGTATGTGTTCTGGGGGGCGACCTACACGGCCATTGATATCGCCGTCGAGCGCATTCCTCCGGCGCTGATGTGCGGGGTGCGCTTTTTGATTGCGGGCGTGGTGCTGCTGGCGTATTGCGGGCTGCGTGGGCAGAAGATCCGCTTTAGCCCCGTGCAACTCGGACACCTGGCGATTGTGGGGATTCTGCTGCTCATGGGAGGGAACCTTACGCTGTCCTTTGCGGAAGAATATTTGCCCAGCGGGCTGGCGGCGTTGCTGCTTGCCGGGACTCCGCTTTGGTTCCTGGTGTTGGACTCGCTCCTGCTTGGCGATCATCGTATTTCGCGGCGCGGACTTTCGGGACTGGCGCTCGGCATCGTGGGGACGGCGGTGTTGATCTGGCCGCAGTTGGTGTCCACCACCAAGCTGGGACACAAAGAGCTGTGGTTTTCTTTCGCTCTGATGGGGGGATCGTTCAGCTGGGCGCTGGGTTCGGTGCTCTCGAAACGCTGGCAGTCGGGAGCGCCATCGTTTGCGGCCACTGCATGGCAGATGATTTTCGCAGGGCTGGCAAACTTGGTCTTTGCTGCGTTCAACGGCGATTGGTCGCGCGTGGTATGGACGCCGCGTGGACTGGGCGCAGTCCTGTATCTGATTATCTGTGGATCATGGATCGGCTATACCGCGTACATCTGGCTATTGGCGCACGTGCCAACGTCGAAAGTTTCGACTTATGCGTATGTGAATCCAGTGGTAGCGGTTTTTCTGGGATGGCTGGTGCTGCATGAAAAAGTGGACGCGTATATTCTGACGGGCAGCGCGATCGTGATCGCGTCGGTCGCACTGGTGACCAGCGCGAAGATCAAGACGCGTACGGTCGCGGAAGAAATGCCGGCGGTGGAAGCGGCGGGCTAGCAATTTCAGATTGTAGATTTTAGATTGCAGATTTAACTGAGCACTGGGAATTGGATAGTGGCCTATTTCAAAATATATCGAGGTCATCCCGAAGACCCGGCGCTTTTCAGCCGGGCGAGGGATCTCGCGTGGACCACAGTGCATTTTCCCCCCGCGCAAGATCCTTCGCAAGCTCAGGATGACACTTTCTAATTTGAGACAAGAAAATCCAAATTCAGCCACTACCGGGAATTGAATGGCGAATTGCATTACTTGTGGACGACAGCTGGCGCCTTCCCCGTTCGGGGAACGGAATGAAGTGTGCCCCGCATGCCGGGCTTCCGCCATCGACGCGCGAACCGGATACGCGCCGAATTCTGGCCCCGCGCCTCGTGCCGCTGCGCGCAAACTGCCACCCGTCACTACCAGTTCTGGTTGGGATCAACGTGGCCGTGTTACGCCGCAATGGTGTTGTCCGGGGTTTCAGTCACGGAGCCGACCATCCGGCAATTACTGCAATGGGGCGCGGACAAGGGATCGCTATCCTTAGGCACACAGCCCTGGCGGATGCTGACGTCCAACTACGTTCATATCGGGATCATCCACATTGCGCTTAATATGTGGTGCCTGTGGAATCTGGGCAGTCTGGCCGAACGGATTTTCGACCGCTGGACATATTTCCTGACCTATACGGCTTGTGGACTCGCCGGAAGCCTGGCGAGTTTGTGGTGGCACCCCATGGTGGTAGGAGCGGGCGCTTCGGGGGCGATCTTTGGGATTGCGGGAGCCTTGATCGCTGCGCTTTATCTGGGAAAGCTACCGGTGCCGCCGCAAGCTTTGCGCGGCACCTTAAAGAGCCTCCTGACCTTCGCCGGATACAATTTGTTCTTCGGAGGAGTTGTGCCTGGGATCGACAATTCCGCACACATCGGCGGACTGATCTGCGGATTGGCGGTAGGAGCAGCCCTGGCGAAACATCTCATGGCTCCGCCCGACGTCCGCAACGGTTGGCGGAATGGAGTGCTTTTTGTAACTGCGATTGTGCTGGCCGGGGTTTTCTTTTATCTGAAGCACGGTTAACTTCTTTCGATTGTCTTGTCGCTACTTCGTGGCTTCTTCGTCCTCATCGTTGTTTTCGTTCATCAAATCGACGGCGTGCCCACGCACCGCGTAAGTGAACTTGTCTTCTTTGTTGTCCTTGGATGAAAACGTAACTCGTGTGGGCTGACGCTGCCAAGCCGGCGCCGGACATTCGGAATCCGGCAGTTCGTCTCCGCTGGCTTGGCCCAGAGCTTTCTTCAGGATGGGCTTGCGGCGCCCGAGTTGGGCCACCATGGCGTACAGTTTCTTGCCGTCATCGGAAACACCGCAGTAGGAAACATAGTCACGATACCAGCTGGCGGCCGAATAATAGGGATCGAACTCCGGCAGGCTGATCTGCGAAACATGACCCGAGACGCGATCCACCAGCAACCAGCCGCCTCGCTCCCATCGCCAATGCTGAGTCGAGTTTGCCTCTTCGGGTAAAGCATCGTTGAGCCGAAATGCCCGTCGCACCACAAACAGCCGATCGGTAACGTCATGGGGAATGCCCAGGGCAAATTCCTTAAGCCGGCCGTCTATGAAAAGAGGGCGAACTTTCAAGTCGACCGGCTGGCTTTCGTCGGGGCCAGTGAACCATTTGATCGTGGTCCATTTGCCAAAGCTGATCACGTGCGGCTTGGTTACGCCTTGGGCCACGGAAGTCACGAGAAGAGCAATCAGGAAGGTATTCAAGATAAATCGCATGCGCATGATTGAAGGTAGGCATTCCGGACCCGGAAGCACAAGGGCAGATGACACAGATTCGGCGCAACTCTCCCAGATGGGGAAAGTGCCGCCTGAGGGCAAAACTCGGACCGCTAAAAGCGCTTTACAGAAAACAAAGCCTTTAACGCTGCGCTAAAGCGCCGCTCACCCCTCCCCCGACAATACTTTTTGCCTGATAAACCCAATCGTGATAAGGTCTTGTCTGAAAACTGGCCGGAAAGTGCCTATGCCGGAGCCCCCTACCTACAGCATCGTTTTGCCTGCTTACAACGAGAGCGCGCGGATTGGGGATAGCCTCGAAAAAATCCTGGCCTACGTCTCCGAGCAACGCTGGGACGCGGAAGTTATTGTGGTCAACGACGGCTCCAGTGATTCGACGGCGGAAATCGTCCAGAGCCTAGCCAAGCACAACCCCGTGTTGCGGTTAATCGAGAACCCAGGGAACCACGGTAAGGGCTACAGCGTCCGCAACGGCATGCTGCGCGCGCGGGGAGACATTTTGCTGTTCAGCGATGCCGATCTTTCCTCGCCGATTGAAGAAGCCGGCAAACTGTTTGCCGCCATCGCCCAAGGCGCCGATATCGCGATTGGCTCACGCTGGCTGCAACCGGAACTTCAAACCCAAAGGCAACCACTGCGGCGTCAGTTCTTTGGCAGGATTTTTAACCTGGCATTGCGCACTATCCTGGGCCTGAACTTCAAAGACACGCAGTGTGGATTTAAGGCTTTCACCCGGCGTTCGGCGCAAGCAATTTTTCCTCTGCAAAAGATTGAGCGCTGGGGATTCGATCCGGAAGTGCTCTACCTGGCGAAGAAACTCAATTTGTCGATTAAAGAAGTCCCGGTGTTGTGGTCGCATCGCGAAGGGACCCGCATTAATCCTCTGCGCGATGGGATTCGAATGTTTGGCGAAGTGCTAAAGATCCGCTGGAATGCGCTCTGTGGGAAATATGCCACCGCTCGCGTTCAACCTCACGCTTTATGACGCTTCGGCAAGTCGGACACGAACCAAGGGTTGCGTGGTCACGCCGACGCCCGGCTTGAAAGTTAGCGTCATTTCCGGCGCGCACTCCTCACATAACCAAAAAAATTCAATGTGACCAGAGACTTTTCTCATTTCTGAGTCAGCACTATGGTTGGAATGGCCAGCACCTTCGGCGGCCACGATCATTCGAAACAGCTTGCCCTCATGCAGGTAGCGAAAGCTTGCCGAGCACATCGAGTTAGCGCACTTTGAAACCATCTAGCCTCCCCACTGGGCGGGGAACTTCAGGCAACAAGAAAATTCTACTCTCATCTCTTAGATGCAATCTACTCGTCGAAAGGATTCTGTGAAAAACCTCCGTGCAGAGTACAAAAATGGGAAGGGGAAGATCTTGGCGAAAACCTTTGAACCGCTAAGGTTGGGAAGGCGACACAAAGGTCGCAAAGAAAACAACCTCTGTGGCTACTGCCTTGTGGTTGCACCGGGGCTTGCGACTTTAGCCAGCTCTTCTACCGCGTCCGCAACTTTACGTCCCATTTCCTTTGTGCTGAGGGCATTCTGGCCGGGTTTTGCCAGATCGCGGGTGCGATTTCCGGAGTTGAGAACACCGGTTACCGCCGTTTCAATGCTGGCCGCCTCGGCTTCCAACCGAAACGAGTGGCGCAGCAGCATGGCGGCGGAGAGAATTGCACCCAGCGGATTGGCAATGCCGCGTCCGGCAATGTCTGGAGCCGAACCATGGATTGGTTCATAGAGAGCCACCGAACCACCAATACTCGCCGAGCCCAACACCCCCAGCGATCCCACAATCGCTCCCGCCTGATCGGAAAGGATGTCGCCAAACATGTTCTCGGTCAACAGGACATCAAAATCGGTGGGCTTGGCCACTAGTGCCATCGCTGCCGAATCCACATACATGTGCGATAACTGCACTTCCGGATAATCCTGCGCCACCCGGATCACAACTTCCCGCCAAAGTTTCGAGGTATCGAGCACATTGGCTTTGTCCACGGAAAGCAGCTTGCGGCGTCGCGTTTTCGCCAGACCAAAGGCCACGTGAGCGATGCGCTCGATTTCCGATTCGGTGTATCTCATGGTGTCGATCCCCACGCGTTGGCCGGCTGGACCGGTAATGGATCGCTCTCCGAAATAAAGGCCGCCCAACAGCTCCCGCACAATCAGGATGTCAGTACCTCGAACGATTTCGGGACGCAGCGGGGAATATTCTTCAAGAGCAGGGAAACAGATCGCCGGACGAAGATTGGCGAATACCCCAAGTTCCTTACGAAGCCGCAGCAACCCTCGCTCAGGGCGGAGATTGCTGGGATATTTGTCGAACGCCGGGCCGCCAACAGCTCCCAGCAAAACGGCGCCGGAAGCAAGGCAAGCCTGTAGCGTGTCGTCGGGAAGAGGGTCGTTGCTGTTCAGCAGCGCCGCGCCGCCGATATCCTTGCTGGTGATGCGGAGATCGTGGCCGAAAGCCTGGGCCACAGTTTCAAGGACATGGACGGCTTCGCTGGTCACTTCCGGCCCGATGCCGTCCCCAGGAAGAATGGTTAAATTGAGCAGCATGCGGCCTCGGCTACAGATTTACAGAATGATAATGCGTTGAATTGCCCTGCAGCGAGATAGCTGCACGGAAGATTGTATCGCAGGCAACAGCAGTTGAGGTGCAATGTCAGAAACGGAGAAGCGCCGCTCCTACACTCCCCACAAATAGTCTTCCTGGTCGTTATGGTGGTCCGTCATTGGCTTCAAAGGCAGCGTGGCTGCGCTGAAGTCGTCGGGCAAAGTGGCTGGAAACGGTTTCTGGAAACCTTCTTCGGACTTTCCCGATCCAATCGATGCAGCTGCGGCGGTTGCTTGCGCCGGCGACTGGCGGGTTCCGTGAACTTGCCGGATGAGATCCAGCAAATCATGATCGTGCACATGTTTGATCTCGTCGGCCAATACTACAAACCTGCGATAGATGTCGTCGAGCTCGCGGCGATCGAATTGATAGCCCAGCTGTTCGCAGCGTAAGCCTAACGCATGCCGTCCGGAATGCTTACCCAGTACTAGCTTGGAATCGGGCACGCCGACGGATTGCGGAGTCATGATTTCGTAAGTCAGCCGGTTCTTGAGCATGCCATCCTGATGGATGCCTGCCTCATGGGCAAACGCATTGCGCCCAATAATGGCTTTATTGGGCTGGACTGGAACCCCCGTGATTTCGCCTAACAACTGGCTGGCGGGAAAGAGGTGCTCGCTAACTACACCGGTATCGTAAGCGTAGCGATCGGGACGAACCCGAAGCGCCATGACAATTTCTTCCAAAGAAGCGTTGCCGGCGCGCTCACCAATTCCGTTAATCGTGCATTCCACTTGACGTGCGCCCGCCGCGACGGCAGCCAAGGTGTTGGCAACCGCGAGTCCAAGATCGTCATGGCAGTGAGCCGAAATTGTGACTTTCTCAATTCCACGCACGCGCTGCCGGATGTTTGTGATCAGCTCGCCGAATTCGGCGGGTATGCTGTATCCAACGGTGTCTGGAATGTTCAGCGTGGTCGCTCCCGCTTCGATCACTGCCTCGAGCACTTGAAACAGAAACTCAGGCTCGGTGCGGGTAGCGTCTTCAGGCGAAAATTCCACATCTTCGCAGAACGACTTTGCCAGGCGCACGGAATCGCGAGCCTGCTCCAGGCACTGCTGCCGTGTAAGCCGGAGCTTGTATTGCAAATGGATATCGGAAGTGGCGAGAAAAACATGGATACGTGGACAGACGGCGCCGCTGAGAGCTTGCCAGGCGCGTTCAATGTCTGCACGGATAGCACGAGCCAGGGCAGCAATAATGGGACGCGGGATCGCCGCTGCAACCGCCTGCACCGCCGCAAAATCACCTTGCGAGGCGATGGGGAACCCAGCCTCGATGACATCCACGCCCAACCGGTCGAGCTGGTGCGCCAGACGCAGCTTTTCCTGCACGTTCATGCTGCAACCGGGCGATTGCTCGCCATCGCGAAGGGTGGTGTCGAAAATGGTGATACGCGTTTTTTCCATGCCCAGGACCTCCTAGGTGTCTAGAAACCCTATGGTACGGGAATTGTGGATTTAAAGCAAAGCTTATATTCTTTACATTATCATTAGCTCAACTTATCATCATAAGCGCAACTGATGGTCGTTGAAGTTTTGCTAAAGGGCTTCTGGCATGGACTTGGCGCAACTCGAAGTATTTCTCGCCGTAGCGCAGGAACGCCGCTTTTCCCGGGCTGCCGACAAGTTGCACCGCACTCAATCAGCCGTCAGCCAGACCATTCACAAACTGGAAGAAGAGCTTGGCGAACCGCTGTTCGACCGTTCTTCGCGCGAAGGATTGCTCACCGACGCGGGGCGCGTTCTTCAGGAATATGCCGAGCGCTTGCTGAACCTGCGGAGCAACGCGCAGGAAGCGTTGGTGGAATTACGCGAGCTGCACAAGGGTAAATTGGCAATCGCCGCCAACGAATTCACCGCACTCTATCTGCTGCCGGTGCTGGCAGATTTCCGGCGACTGCATCCCATGATTCGCGTCATGGTGAACCGCGCCCTGGGCAGCCATATTCCCGACGACGTCCTGCAACACAATTCGGAGTTTGGCGTACTTACCTACCATCCCGAAGAATCACAGTTGGCTTCCATTGTGGTTTATCTGGATGAGCTGATTCTGGTGGTGCCCCCCAGGCATCCATTGGAGAATGAAACCGAGGTCAGCATTCGGCAACTGGGATCAGAATCCTTCGTCGCTCATAGCGTACCCTCGCCCTATCGCGACAAAGTGATCGAAGCCTTCAAGCGGCACAAGACACCGCTTCACATGGATATCGAGCTGCCTACACTTCAAGCCATTAAACGCTTCGTAACCATGGGAAACGGCGTGGCGTTCCTGCCGGAAATAAGCGTGGAAACCGAATTGGCTCGCGGCGATTTGGTGCGGATTGCGGTAAAAGAATTAAAGTTCCACCGCAAACTACGGCTGGTTTATCGGAAGGCTGCCAGTCTTTCTCATGCCGCCCGTGCTTTTTTGAAAGTGGCGGAAGCGGCCGCGGTCGAACAAAAAGGCAATTACCGCTTCCAGCGAGAACACTGACCCACCAGATTAAATATCCGGAAAACAACTGCCGAGCTACGCTCGGCGGACGGGTTCCTTCGACTTCGCTCAGGGCAGGCTCCGACCCGCCCCACACCATCCCGGTTAAAAACCGATAGCTACCCCTTGGAACGAACCGAACGCCTGCTCTATCGTGGGATAGATTTCAAAGATCGGCGCCAGCCTGGTCAATTCGAATAGACTGCGTACATGATTTCTGAGAGCAACTAGTTTCAACGAGCAACGGTTGGTCGCGGCCCGATTGTGCAGGCCCACAAATTCTCCCAAGCCAGCGCCGTCGACCGTATCCACTCCGCTCAAATCGAGGACAAGCTTTTGTGCATCTCCCATTAATCTCGACACTATTCGCGATAACGCAGCCGCCTCGTCTCGATACACGATTCGGCCGGTACAAAAAACGATTGTCACGCCATCATCGGTGGTACGAGCCTCCAGGCTCAAGTTGATTCGGTCTTCTTTTATTTCTTCTACTTCTTCGCGGGTTTCTTCCTCGCGAATGACCGATTCATCACACAACACGCAATTGGATATTTCATTCATAGATTTCATCTTACTAGTTGGACGACGCAGAATGAATTTCGGCAGCATTAAAAATGAGTTAAATGTGTGACTAAGGTACTAAAAGCGGAACTTTCTTCATCCGGACTAAGAGTGGTTTGCATCTAATGACGAAATCGCAGCTTTTCAACAAACTTAGGAGAATTGTTTGCATGCAAAAATTTCTTGGAATCGCTTTTGCTCTCTTACTTCTTACTACCGCGGGATTCGCGCAGGTTCCGACCTCGGGAAACGTTTTCCTGGGTTATTCCTATGACCGCGCCAATTTTTCTGGAGGTGGCGTCAACCTGAGCGGGTGGACTGGCGCAGTGGAAGGCAAAGTCGCTCCCTTCTTCGGGATCGTCGCTGACCTAAGCGGAGAATATGGTTCGGGCATAAGCCAGGAGAACGTTTTGTTTGGCCCCCGGGTGTCTACTTCCATTGGAAGAATCAGACCGTTTGCTCATATCCTGGTCGGGGTCTCTCACATCAGCGGAGGCGGGACCTCAGATACCTCTTTCGGAGATGCCATTGGCGGAGGTATCGACTACAAACTCATCAAAGCAATTGGATGGCGTTTCCAGGGCGATTTGCTGCAGACCCGCTTCTTCAGTGATACACAGAATGATTTTCGCTTTTCGACGGGCGTGGTCGTTCGTTTCTAACGAAGCTCATCGACGCGACCACTTAAGTCTCCCAGTATTTGTGGTCGCGCAGGAAGAACTTTCTGTTCCAGAAATTGAACGCGGTGGCGAGAAATAGCCTAGCTACACGAGCGTGTCCCATGTTCTGAAAACGGCGATTCGTCGTGTACACGCCACCGCGGACAATTCCAAATTTGCTTCGCGCCACCTGCTTGCTCAAGTGGTAGTCCTCGGCGAAGTGAATACGAACATCAAATCCTCCCAACTCATCAAAGCGTTTTTTCTCAAACAACATGAACATGCCCGTGCTGAAGGGACGATGCAGACGGGAAAGATATTGAAAGAAGTCGTTACCGGCGTAAAGCAATTTATCGGCAAAACTTCCGTCGCGACAAAGAATGTTGGTGGTCACGCAATGCAGTTTTTTCTCCTGCGCGAGTTCAACCGCCCGCCGGACCAGCGATGGCGACGCCAACTCAATGTCTGCGTCGAGAAACAACACGTAAGGGGTATCGGCCAATGCCGCCCCGGCATTCCGTCCGGCTGAAGGGAGGCCGCCAGGAATCACGCTGGTGTTCAGGGAAATACGAAATCCATTTACAACTTCCGGAGTGCCGTCGGTCGAATTGGCGTCAGCTACCAACACCCTCGTATTCCGCATCTTCGAGTAATCCTGGTTCGCCAGCGACTTCAGCAAATTCGGAATCAGTTTCGCCTCGTTCTTCGCCGGAATCACGATCGTCAGTTCGCTCTCGGTATTCATGGATTTGCACTCCTTCTTCGCCGATGGTGATATACGCGGGCTTGGAATCCACCCAACCACCTGAGTTGTAATAGTGGATGCCATCCTGCTCACGATGCATGGCGGCATGAGTGTGCCCGCAGAAAATGCGGTCCGCGCCATGCATGCGGGCGTGGAACAAGGCACCGGAAGCCACTTTGGGCGAAAGCCGCAGCCAGCGAGTATTCAGGCGGTCGATCGTCCGGGCCAATGGCTTTCCCTTAAAATCAAGTTTTTGCAACTGCAAATAGAGCCGCGTCCCCAGATAATGGAACCTCATGTTATTGATGCCGAACCGGTCAAACTGGTGTCCGTGGATCGCCAGATGGCTGAGGCCGGCATACTCCCACTTGTATTCTTGATACACCTTCACGCCCACCAGGTGCGACATCACGTCAGTCAATCCCTGATCATGGTTCCCTTCCACCCACACCACTTCAATGTTGCGTTTGGGATTGGAAAGCTTGCGAATGTAGCCGAGAAATTTCCAGTGTTCTTTGGTGAGACGGCCGAAATTCAGGTCGGCAAAAATGTCTCCCAACAGGATAAGCCGCCGAAAGCGGTTTTCCTTGAGGACACACGTGGCCCCACGGGCGCGGCTGGTTTCCGCTCCCAAATGCACGTCGGAGAGGATCAGCGTGTCGTATGGAGGCCGATCCACAGGCATGTCCATACTAAATTTGTAGTGGAAGCGTGTTACAGGAAGATGAAAACTGCACAAATATTAGTGCACAGGTAACCAGCAGGTAATCTGCTGTTATTTCGTGGGTGGGACGTACTCGGCGGGCAATGCCGCGCCACCGCTAAAGAAGTATTGCTCCATTTGCTTCACGATGACTTCCTGGTCTTCTCTGCGGGCTGGGTTCAGGCGGTATTCATTCAGCAACATCTTGCAGAATTCCGTCCAGCCGTTCCAGGCTTCCTGGGAGACGTTGTTGTAGACTTTTTGGCCCAGCTCGGAATCGAAAGGAGGTTCATCTAATCCGGGGAGTTCTTTTTGTAGCTTTACGCAAAAAACTTTGTGCTCGGCCATAACTTTCCTCGCGGGTGGACTGCTTAAAAATTATCTCACACGGTGAAGCTTCTCGTATTTCGGCAATCCTACCAATCCGCGCAAGCTCCCGCGCTCGGCTGAACAACGCCGGATCTTCGGGATGACACTGTGAATGGAGATCTTATCAGACCTGCAGAACGTCGCCTTCGCGGGCTACGAGTTCATACAGTACGGGATTCACAAAGAACCCAATGCAAAGCCGCGAGATCAGCCCAGCAACAATCACGATGGCAAATGGCCTCTGCGTATCGGAGCCTATGCCCGTGGAGAGCGCGGCCGGCAGCAGGCCGAGGCACGCCACCAACGCGGTCATCATAATGGGACGCAGCCGCAGCAGCGAAGCTTCCCGCGTGGCTCTGCGAATGTCCATCCCTTCCTGACGCAGTTTGTTGATGTAGGAAACCAGAATGACTGCCGTCTCCACCGAAACGCCGAGCAGCGCCAGCAGCCCCAAGACAGAAGAAACGCTGAATGGAGTGTGGGTGAGCTTCAAGGCAACCAACGCGCCCACGGGTTCGGTCATGACCACTCCCAACGCAATGCTGACCGGAAATTTGAAATTCCCGTAGAGCGCGAACAGAATCATGAAAATCAGCACCAGCGCGAACGGCCCAATAAATGAAAGCTGCGCTCTGGCCTCAAGAAATTGGCTGTATTCGCCACCCCAAGCCAACCAGTAGCCTTGCGGTAAGGAAACCGCTTTCGTGACCGCTTTCTGTCCATCTTCGACCGCCCGCGCCAAATCGCGTCCCTGGATGCTGTATTGCACTCCGATGTAGCGGGAATTGTTCTCCCGATAAATAAACGACGCGCCGTTACCCTGTGTAATCGTAGCCAACTGGCTCAGCGGAATCTGCTGTCCGTCCGGCGTGCCCACCAACAAGTTTCCGATGTCATTGGCGCTGCTGCGAAATTGGGGCTGCATGCGCACCACCAGATCGAACAGCTTTTCTCCCTGAATCACCTGGGTCGCGGCTTGTCCGCCCACTGCCGCCGAGATCACGGCTTCCACATCGGCCACGTTAATTCCATAGCGGGCGATTTTCTCGCGATCCACATCAATCAGCAGACTGGGCTGGCCAAGTTCGCGGACCACGGTCAGATCGGTGAAGCCCGGCACTTTATCCAGCACGTTCTTGATCTGCACGGCTTTGTCCTGGAGAACATTCAAATCCTCGCCGTAGATTTTGACAGCCAGCGAGCTTTTCAAGCCGGTCAAAGCTTCGTCGACGGCATCCTCCGCGGGCTGAGTGTAGTTAAAAATAATTCCGGGGAACGCGGTCAATTTCTTGTTGATCGATTCAATCAGCTTTTCTTTGGTGTCCGTGTCACCATGCCATGCCTTGTCGTCGTAGCCTTTGAGACCCACGTAAAATTCGCAATTGAAAAAGCCGGTGGAGTCGGTGCCATCATCCGGGCGGCCTAACTCCGAACCGACCATCGTCACCTGTGGATATGACATGAGAATGTCGCGTATTTGCGGCGCAATCTTGCTGGCCTCTTCAAACGAAATCGTATACGGCATGGTCGCCCGCACCCACAATGCGCCTTCGTCCAGATGGGGCATGAACTCGCCGCCGATGAAAGGAACCAGCAGCAGGCTCAAGCCGAAAATTACAGTTGCGATCAGTAGTGTGATCTTGGGACGCTCCAGCGCCCAGTCCAATTGTTTCGCGTATTTCTCTTTCATCCAATCGAAAGCTCGATTGGGTTTTTCTTTGACGCCGCCTTTAAACCAATACCAGGCCAGCACGGGAACCAGCGTGAGAGTGAGAATCAGGGCGCCCACCAGCGCAAACGACATAGTCTCAGCCATGGGATGGAACAGTTTCCCGGCCGGCCCACTCAAGGCATAAATAGGCAGATATCCCGCAATGATGACGGCAACCGAATAAAATATCGGACGATCCACATCTTTAGCGGCCGCCTGAATGACTTCACTCAGGTTGTATTCCTGGCCTGACCGTAGTGCCAGCTCACGATAAATGTTTTCCATCATCACGACGGTGCCATCAATCACAATGCCAAAATCGATTGCGCCAATAGAGAGCAGGTTGGCGGCGACGTCGTGCGCGTGCAGCACAATGAAGGCAAATAAAAGTGAGAGCGGAATGGTAAGCGCGACAATGACAGCCGCACGAAAACTGACCAGGAAGAAAATCAGAACGATCAGTACTAGCAGCATGCCGCGCAGCAGGTTCTTCTCCACCGTGCTCGTGGTCAGGTCCACCAACTCGCTGCGATCGTAGTAGGGATAAATCTTGACGTCGGGAGGCAGTATCTGCCGGTTGAGTTCCTCCGTTTTGGCCTCAACACCTTTCAGGACGGTCTGCGTCTGCGCACCGCGCAGCATAAGAATTACGCCTTCGACGGCGTCATCGTTTTTCTGAAAGCCAAACTCGCCGAGGCGCGGGGCATTGCCAATCACGACATCGCCGATGTCCCGCACCCGGATGGGCACGCCTTTGTTCGCTCCCACCACGATGGCGCCAATGTCGCTTGTATTACGAACCAGTCCGATGCCACGCACATAATAAAACTGGCCGCCTTGCGAATAGAACCCTCCGCCGGCATTCGCATTGTTGGCGGTCAGAGCGGTAATCACTTGCGGGACAGTCAGGTGATATCCATAGAGGCGGGCGGGATCGAGCAATACCTGATACTGCATCACCGTGCCGCCGAAGCCGGAGTCGTCCGCCACACCTGGAACCGACCGATAGGCCCGTTCGACCACCCAATCCTCAATCGTCTTCAGTTCCTGCGGACTGCGATCGGGGCTCTGGATCACATAGCGATAGACCAGGCCGCTAGGACTAAACAACGGCGACATCGTTGGGGTAATTCCGGTGGGGAGAGTGGCCTGAGCCAGGCGCTCAAAAACAATCTGGCGGGCAAAGTAATCGTCCGTGTTGTCTTCGAAAGTCAGGATTACATCGGACAGGCCGTAAAGCGAGATCGAACGCATCACCACCATGTGGGGGACGCCGTTCATCTCCAACTCGAGCGGAAGGGTGACCAGGCGTTCTACTTCTTCGGCGGCATGATCCGGCCACTGGGTGACGATTTCGACTTGAGGAGGAGAAAGATCAGGGTAGGCATCCACCGGCATGCGCCGGAACGACATAATGCCCCCAATGGTGATGAAGGCAGTCAGCATCAACACCAGAAACCGCTGACGCAGCGAAGCTTGGACGATTCGGTGAATCATTCAGAGGTTAACCGTGACTCGATCCCGCTCCCGGCGGCATTTCGTAACTCTTCATTTCAGAAATCTGTGACTCAAGATTGATCCGGACGAACCGCTTTTCAACGCTGCAACTCATTCGCGAATTGCAGGAACAAACTACCATCTCCGACCACGCGATCACCCGGCTTCAACCCACTGGTGATCTGCGTCTGCCCTTGCACCGTTTCCCCCAGCGTTACCGGACGCATTCCAAACTGATTCGCGGAATTTTCGGCATAAACAAAAGGCTGGTTCACATTGTCCCGCAGAATCGCGGAATCTGGCACGGCCACGGCATTCGGGATGGTGCCGGCTTTTACCACGGCGGTCACATACATGTCTTTTTTCAGTTTCTGTCCGGGGTTGTCGGTCTCAATGCGGGCTTGCAGAGTTCGCGTATTCGGATCGAGCGAGGCCGCCACATAAGAGATACGCCCGTGAAAAACTTCTGGATACGTGTCCGTCTGAATTTCGACTTGATCTCCGATCCGCACATACGGCAGATCTTTCTGATAAATATTCACCAGGACCCACACGTTGCTGGTATCGGAAATCATGAAACACTGCGTGGTCGCGGGCTGGATGAGTTGCCCCACCGAGACGTCCTGCTCAACCACTTCGCCGCCGATGGGGGCGAGCACAGGAACCTCAAACGAAGGCGGCGCTTTCACCAGGGCGTCCAGATCCCCGACTCCCATCACTTTCAGCGCCGCCTCACTGGATGCGAGATCGCCTCCCGCCTGCACTTCTGCGGATTCGGCCTGCTCTAAATTCTGTTCGGCAATCGCGTGATGCTCGTATAAGATCCTTCGCCCGCGCGTAGCCTTTTTGCGCCAGCGCGTAGGCATCCTTGGCTTTCAGAAAGTTGGTACGCAGTTGCGAATAATCAGGACTGGCCACGTACAACATGGGCTGTCCTTTTTGCACTTTTTGACCGGGAACCACCGTAATCCGGCTCACTGGCCCGCTCACTTGCGTAATCACGGGAGTGGTGCGGAAGTTGTTATAAGCCACGGCACCAGTCAACCGCAGGGTGCGGGTCAGGGTGCTGGGCTGGAGGGTCAGCACCTGCAAGTGCGACATCTGGTCCTGCGGAATGGTGAACAGTGTTGGATTGCCGCTATTAGAATCGGGGCTCTTAACATTGGTGTCGGAACTCCCACCGCAGCCGGCAAAAGCCAGCAGGCTCGCCATCAAGACGATCAACCCCGGCTTCCAGCCGCCGGCTTGAGAGATTTTCATGGCAGGTTCCTCGTTCCGACCGCTTCTTTCAGTTGCTCGATGGCAGTCATGTAAGAAGCCAGGGCCTGACGATAAGCCAATTGTGTGGCCCGGTTGCTGCGCTCGGCATCGAGAAAATCCAGCAAGCTGGCCGCACCGCGTTTGTAGGCATACTCGCTGATGTCGCGTGAGTCCTGCGCTTGTTTCAAATATCCAGAAGTATAGAGTTGCACGACTTCGTCGTTGCTCTTGACTGCTTCGTAAGCATTGGCAACGTCCGATACAACCGTATCGCTCGCCGCTAGCTGCGTCTCCTGAGCCTGGGTAAGCGCATAGCGGGTACGTGCAAGCTCGCCTTGATTTCGATTGAAAATCGGCAAATCGAAACCCAGGAAAATGGAAGCCGAATTCTGGGCGGAAACGTGAGAAAAATCGTAAGTCCCGTTGACGTCAACTTTGGAATTGGCCTTAGCCAATTGGATCTGGCTCTGGGCAGCCGTTACGCCCAGCACGGCAGCGCGAAAATCAGGACGTTGATTAAGCGCTTTCGCCTGCAAATCCTCTTCGTTCACCTTGAGTGGCTGGTAAGCCAGGTCGCCCATCACGTCGTAGTCGGCGGGAACAGCGTCATAACCAAGGAACTGCCGCAGGGCGACCAGCGCCTGCATCTTTGCCAACCGGGCAGAGGATACGTCGGTTTGGAACTGCAACAGTTGTAGCTTGATTTTGAGATAGTCCGCCTCGCTGATGTATCCAGCTTTATATTGCGTCTCGCCGATGTCCACCGTTTGCTGAAAACTCTTTAAGTCTTGCAAAGCGAACTGCAAAGTGGATTCCGCCAGCAGAACACTAATGAACTGTTGGCCAACGTTAAATGCCAAAGTACGCTCGGAATCCGTCACCTGCGTTTGTGTAACCGCGGTCTGATCACGGGCCGCTTGCAACCGGGCTTGTCGTTTATGTCCGCGCTCAAACAAATACCCGATCCCGATATCAAACTGCTGCGTGACATTGAGGTTATCCGCGGAAAAATCGCTGGGACTAAAAATGGGAATGAATTGCGAATCGAATCCAAGAGTCGGATTGGGACGCAGATTTGCAGTAATCTCTTGCGCCTGATTCTGCAGGATTAACGTCCGGGACGCCTTGATCGAATGATTGTGGGCCAGAGCCAGGTCGATCGCCTGATCGAGACTGATAAGAGTCGGGCTTTGACCGATCGCCGGTCGCCCCAGCACAAAAAACGCCGCTAGGAAGGCAACCGCCAGGAAATGTCTTAAGCGCGTCGAGATCAAATCAAAACACCACCAGAATAGGTGTAAAAGGCATAAGAGATTCAAACTCTTTAAAGCAGCTCAGCAGTCTTTGCCAACATCTACCAAGACTATGGCTTAGGTGCCGTTAGATGCATTGTAATGCGAAATCGTTGGGCGAAAGCTGCCCAAAGGGATGCGGAATGGTTATGAGCCGGGCTGGGGGTTTAGGAGCATGGTGGGCCCGGTAGGATTTGAACCTACAACCAACAGATTATGAGTCTGCTGCTCTAACCGTTGAGCTACAGGCCCCCAAAGATCGTCTTTCAGTGTGAACTTCCTGATTGTAAACGGACAGCTTGCTATTTGGCTAAGCTTTTTGAAATGATGGTTTTGCGGCAAACTTAATGTCCGGTTGAAAATGCTGGTAAATGGATCGAAGCTTGTTTTTGCTTCAGGAGAACGCGTGAATTCATGGCTCACCCAGGCAGTTTGCGCAGGTTGCGTGTTCTTGTCTCTGGCTGGCGCAAGGGCGCAAGAGAACGTCGTTCAATCCAATCAGCGGGCGAGTAAATCCACTTTCATCAAAATTACGCCGGGATCCGTGGATTTCGGGACACAATCGGTGGGAAGCATAACTCCACCCAAAACCGCGACCTTGGCCAATACAGGCAGTTCGACCTTGACGATTACCGATATCGTCACTTCGGGCATCGACTTTGCGCAAACCAACACTTGTGGTCAGAGTTTGGCAGCGGGAGCGACCTGCGCCATCCAGATTACGTTTAAGCCCGCTATCACGGGTCCGCGAATAGCTACCTTGCAAATCCTCGATTCCGATCCCGCCAGCCCTCAATCCCTGGTGTTAAACGGCACGGGCCGATAGCTCTTTTCTATCGAATCACTTAGGCCTCTTCTTCAACTTGGACTCCCTTTCCATGTGTTACGAAACTGCCCAAGGGGGCATTACCAAAGTTTGCCGGAATCTCCGTAACTCATTGTACGTAAAGCACATTAGCTGCTATTCCTTAGAGGAATCAGTTTCGCTGCCTGAGTTTCCCCTCCAGGCAAATTTGTAAGGATAAACCCAGGAGCGAGATGGCTGTTGGTTCGCAGTCGTGGAGAGATATGCCCGTCGGCGCCAAGGTATTCATTGGCCTTGTCGTCACCGCTGGCAGCTGCGCATTTTTGTATGGGGCAGCCAGACCTTCCAGCCGCAATATTGCCGAGTTTATCTGTTACCTGCTGATCTCCATTCTGGCATCCCGTTTGAAGGTAAATCTGCCGGGTATTACCGGCACCATGTCGGTCAACTTTCTATTCATCCTGCTGGGGATTCTGGAGCTTAGTTTCACGGAAACTCTGGTCTTGGGCTGCGCCGCTCTCCTGGTACAGTGTTTTTATCGTGATCGTCCCAGCGCCATTCAAATCACGTTCAACCTGTGTGCCAGTGCCTCGTCCATCGTTTTGGCTTACGGTGTGTACCACTCGGCCTGGTTACACAAGACGTTGGGTAGTCCCTCTCTGTTGCTGGGAATTGCGGCATCGGTTTACTTCGTTGCGAATACCGGATCCATTGCGGCAATCATTTCCCTGAGCGAACAAAAATCGCTTAAAAAGCTTTGGGTGGAGTGCTATTTCTGGTCTTTCCCGTATTACCTGGTTGGAGCTGGAATCGCCGGCATGATCGGTTGGTTTAACGGGGCGTTCAATTGGGAAACTTCCCTGCTTATCGTACCGGTCATTTACCTGATCTATCGCTCCTACCGTTTGTATCTGACCAAATTAGAAGATGAGAAGCGTCACGTTGAGGAGATGGCCAATCTCCATCTCCGGACCATTGAAGCGTTAGCGCTCGCCATCGAGGCGAAAGACCATACCACCCACGACCATTTGCAACGTGTGCGCGTCTACGCCATCGAGATCGCAAAACACCTGGGCATCACTCCTGGGGAAATGGAAGCATTGCACGCCGCGGCGCTCCTCCACGACATCGGCAAACTCGCAATCCCGGAGCACATCATTTCCAAGCCCGGACGGCTGACCCCGGAAGAATTCGAGAAGATGAAGATTCACCCAGTGGTGGGAGCCGAGATTCTGGAGCGGGTCCGCTTCCCTTACCCGGTGGTGCCGATTGTTCGCGCCCATCACGAGAAGTGGGACGGTTCGGGCTATCCATTAGGCCTGAAGGGCACAGAAATTCCCATTGGTGCGCGCATTCTCTCGGCCGTGGATTTCCTGGACGCCATGGCTTCCGACCGCCAATACCGGCGCGCCCTGCCGCTGGAAGAAGTCATGCAACGTCTGGCTGGGGAGTCGGGCAAGGCCTTTGATCCCAAAGTCGTCACCATGCTGCAAAAGCACTATAAAGCTCTGGAAAAGATGGCGGTTGCACGCTTTGGGCATGAAGTCGTTTCGTCCCAGCTGTCGACAGAAGTGAAAGTAGAACGCGGGGACGCTCCTGCCGCTGGATTCGAAAACACGGCGGTCAAGGATGTGGCCAACCATGACACGAACTTCCTGTTCTCCATTGCAGCGGCCCGTCAGGAAGCGCAAACTCTTTTCGAATTGAGCCAGGATTTGGGAGCCTCCCTTAGCTTGAGTGAAACGCTTTCCGTCTTTTCGGTAAAGCTAAGGCGGCTGGTGCCCTATGATGCCATTGCCATTTATGTAAAGCGCAATGATGAATTGATTCCGGAATATGTGAATGGCGACAACTTCCGGCTGTTTGCGTCGTTACGCATCCCGATCGGGCAGGGACTCTCGGGATGGGTGGCGCAGAACAAAAAGCCGATCGTCAATGGCAATCCTTCGGTCGAGCCGGGATATCTGAACGATCCCACAAAATTCAGCACTCTGCGATCCGCCCTCGCGCTGCCACTCGAGGGCTTGGCCGGAGTAGTCGGCGTGCTGGCGCTCTATCATGCTGAGCGGGATGCATTCACCTCGGATCACCTGCGTATTTTGCTGGCCATCAGCTCCAAGATGGCGTTGGCGATCGAGAATGCCCTGAAATATCAACAGGCGGAAAATTCCGCGACTACGGACTACCTCACGGGGCTCCCCAATGCCCGCTCTTTGTTCCTGCAGCTCGACCGGGAATTGGCCCGCTGCAAGCGTGATAATTCGTTGTTGACCGTAATGGTCTGCGACATGGACGGGTTCAAACAAATCAACGATCGCTTCGGCCATTTGGAGGGCAACCGGGTCCTGCGGCTCTTCGCCCAGGCCTTGAAAGAGACTTGCCGTGAATACGATTACGTCGCCCGCATGGGTGGAGATGAATTCGTAGTCGTAGCGCCGGGTCTACCTCCGGATACGGTCGCGGGAAAAACCGAGCAATTGCGTCAACTGGCGAAACAGGCCGGAAATGAAGTTTGCGGTGAGGACATTCTCTCGCTCAGTGTTGGACAATCACAGTATCCGCAGGATGGGCAGGATGCCGAGGAACTTCTGGCGGAAGCCGACCGCCGAATGTATCTGGAAAAGCAGCAGCAGCCTTCGCGCAAGAATCGCAGGCTGTATCCGCGGATGAAATGCCGGGTCACCATTGAAATGCAGACGGCAGGTAGCAACGCTCCCATCCTGACGAACCTGATTGACCTCAGCCTGGGAGGATGCTATCTCGAGACCAGTGCGCTCCTAGTTCCGGGCACCACGGTACAGTTGGTATTTTCGATCGATGACGGGAAGCTGCGGGCCGAGGGCAGCGTTCTCCGAATTGATCCGGGTTCAGGCATCGCCATCCAGTTCAATGAATTGAACCGTGAGAACAAGGAACAGATGCACCGCATTCTGGAGTACGTCCACAACACCACCACGTTCTATGACAACCACTACCTCTCAAAAATCTTGAATCGCTGATTTTGCCAGGGCAGGAATTCCAGGAAATCTCTTCCGAACTATTTTCGTCCGGGGTGGGCTTCGCCTTTGTCGGAGAAAACCGAATAAGGCCATTCGTGTTTCTTGACCGGAGGAGCGGTGGGCGCGGCAATCACTGGACGGGACATGTTTCCCCAATCCGCCGGAGCGGGGTGAATGCACCAAACATTGCCGGGCTCGTCCAAGGCTATGCCCACGAGCCAGTACTTGCCTTCAACCCCCAGAGGAGTGCAGTTGGCAACCTTGGCAGCCACACTGACTCCGCCCGGTAGTTCGTCCAGGCGTACGGGTGCGCCAGGATCGAGCGGGCGAGAGAGACGCACTCCGCAACCCTGCGGGTTTACGATCAAGGTGTGGCAGTGCTCGGAAAAGGCAGGATCCAGGCTAATCACGCATAAAGGGATCTGGGCGCGAATCCGCGAACCACGCCGGGCCGCTTCGTAGGTCTTGGCAATAAATTTCATGGTGAGTCTTTACAAATTCTAAAGCTGAAATGATGCCCGGCTTCGATTCCGGGGACGGAAAGTCACACCAAAGTAACGCGTTGGAACCGTCAAGCTGGGAAGGGTGTTCCGTCTCGAATGATTGAAAACTTGGCCTGAAAACGAGAAATTGTCTTTGTCTCAGAGGCTACAATGAGGTAAATCTAATGCTCGCCTCGGGTACCCGTGCTTGGGAAGAGGAGAGATTAATGCCGTCTGGAAAATTCTTGGCGCGTGCGTTGTTGACCTTTCTGTTTGGCGGCGTGCTGGCCTTGCCGCAGACCCCCTCACCCCAGAGTGTACAAGCACCCTCCGCAGCTTCGGACTCCATCCCTGCTTTTCGCGCGAGCAGCCGCCTAGTGGTGGTGAACGTGGTAGTGGCAGACCGCAATGGTGCCCCCATATCCGGATTGGACAAAGACGACTTCCAACTGCTGGAAGATGGTAAGAACCAGAAAATTCAAGTTTTTGAACCTCATGTGCCAGCCAAGCATCTGGAGCCCATTCCGGACGTGCAACTGGCTCCCAATGAGTTCACCAATTCCGCGAAACAAGCCCCGGACGGCGCCGTCAATGTGGTGTTGTTTGACATTCTGAATACGCCAACTTCTGACCAGTTGTATGCGCGACAACAGATGATTGAATTCCTGAAGACCCTTCCGCGGGGTCAACGCGTGGCCCTGTTCACAATGGGTTCTGAGCTGCGAATGGTGGCGGGATTCACCACCAGCACGGACGAATTGATCGCGGCCGCCAACAAGGTCCGGCCAGGTGTGTCCCCTTGGCTCGATACGGAAGAGGACATGGAAATGGAGGACCACATCGCCAGCCAGCTTCATGGTGGGAATTCTCCGTCCAACGGCGGCGGCGGTGCCATGACCATGGCCGGAGCTATGAGGGAGTTTTCAGCGGAAACCCGCTTGGTGAACACGGATATTCGGGTGGATAAAACATTTGAACAGTTGGGGGCGTTGGCTCGAGCACTTTCCGGCTACGCGGGACGGAAGAATCTACTTTGGCTCTCGGAAGCCTTTCCCGCAACGACTCTTCCTCAAGTCGATGGCACTAGACCGAGTTATCGTAATTATCTGGCGATCTTTCAGAGATATTCAGGTCTGCTCCAAGCCTCGCAGATTTCCGTTTACCCCATAGACATCCGTGGACTCAAGAACACCAGCCTGCCGCTCATTACTGGCGCTCCTGGGTTTCACTCCACCAACCGGCAGAATGACGACCTAAAGGGCTCGCAACTTACGATGCGCGACGTTGCCGAACAGACCGGGGGAAGAGCGTTTTACAACAGCAACGATCTGAAAGGCGCATTGCAGCGCAGCATGGAACACGGTGCCACGTACTATACGCTGGCCTACGTTCCTCAAAACCATGATTGGAACGGAGCCTTTCGCCATATCAAGGTGCAGGTCGAACGCTCCGACATTACCTTAGATTACCGCCGGGGGTATTACGCGATTCGGGACGACCCCAGCCCCGCCGACACCGCCCGTCGCATGTTGATAGCAGAAATGCAGCCGGGTGTGCCGGAATCGACGATGCTATCTCTGCGAGTCAAAGTGGGATTTACCAACAGTAAGACGGGCAATGTGAATATCAATTACAGCGTCGGTGCCCCTGACATCGCCTTCAGTGGAGATCCGGTGAATCATGCCCAACTGGAATTCGTCGCTGTCGCCTGGGACATGAATAATCATGCGGCCGGTGATGTATCACAGACGATGACTCTCGACCTTAAACCCGAGACCTTTCGCACTTTCCAGAATAGCGGCATCCCCGCTCATCAGGAACTTACCTTGAAGCCAGGAACCTACAAGTTGCGTCTGGGAGTCATGGACTACACCAACAGCAAAATCGGCACGCTGGAAGTGCCAGTGACGGTGAACAATCCCTAGAGTGCTCATCGTTCTGCAATTGACTTCAAATCGAATCTGCCGAGAACTGAATCTCTGTAGCATCAGAGTTTGCGGATACTGCCGAAGTCCGCTGTAGTATGGAGTGTGGTTGAAACGTCAGCATGAATGCAGCCGCGTCATCGTTTCCCGCGCCGTCTTCAGAGCCTTCCCTGGCTCCGGAGCCACGGCCCGTACCAGATCTCGCCTTAATTCCGGAATTCGAGGTCTTGCTCGACTTCTGTGCAGAAATATCGAACACTGAGCGCACGCAGCGCATCCGAAGAACTGTCTCTGGCAGATTTGATTGGGACAAGATGCTTCGACTTGCGGAACACCATCGTCTGGTTCCGCGAGTGTACGAACAGCTTTCGGCTTTGGAGGTCGCGCCTCCTGAATTTCTCGAAACGCTGCGCGCTCGTTATCAGGCAAGCGCCCGGCAAGCCCTATGGTTCACCGGGGAGCTCATTCGTATCGTGGATCATCTCGAATCCCTTGGGATCCAGGTGTTGCCCTATAAGGGCCCCACGCTGGCGGAAGCGCTTTACGCCGACGTCACGAAGCGGCGGTTCGGTGATCTGGACTTCCTGGTCCACGCGTCCGACGTAGCCAAAGCCAAAACTGCGCTGCTGGATTTGGGGTACGAAAGCAACCTTCATTTCACCGGACCCGAAGCGCGAGCTTACTTGGCGTCCGGCTACGAATATCCGTTCAACAGCACCCATGGTCGCAACCTGGTTGAACTGAAGTGGCAGATCCTGCCGCGCTTTTACTCGGTCAATTTTGATGTGGATGCAATGTTCCAGAAAGCTGTCAGCGTAAACATAGGTGGCCATTCGCTACGAACATTATGCGCGGAAGATCTCTTGATGGTGCTGTGCATGCATGCCGCGAAGCATGCCTGGTCGCAACTTTCCTGGCTATGCGATATCACTCAGCTTGCGAAGCAGCCGCTGGATTGGAATGCAATCGAAAAACGAAGCAAAGACCTCGGCATTGCACGGGTTGTGGCGGTGAATTTTCTTCTAGCGAATAAGCTGCTCGGCACGTCGCGGCCAGGAATGGTAGTAAAAAACGTGCAGAAAGATCGAGCGATCGAAGCTCTCGCCGATGAAATCATACCCATTGTCCGGGCCAGCACGGAATACAACACCGAGTCAGTTCGCTACTTCCGCCTGATGATGAAACTTCGGGAGCGCTGGCAGGACCGCCTCAGGTTTCTCTGGCGTCTGGCTTTCTCACCAACAACCGGCGAGTGGTCAGCGATCCGCCTCCCTGTATTCTTATTCCCTCTTTACCGCCTGGTCAGAATTTTTCGCTTGATTGGAAAACTGCTCGAAGCTAGGTAGCTCGAAGCCAAATCGATCAACGGCTGGCTAAGCCACCGGCAGTTTCTGCACCATCCACTGTGTACACGTGGCCGGTCATGTAGGCAGCATCGTCGGACGCAAGGAAAGCAAACAGGGCTGCAATTTCTTCCGGCTTGGCATGGCGGCCGAGCGGGATTTTTCGATTCACTTCCTCAAGCATCGCATCTGTGTATTCGGCGCGTTGCATGGGCGTGAGCACGTATCCGGGCGCGACTGCGCAGACCCGAATTTTCGGCGCGAGCTCCAACGCCATCGAGCGCGTCAGCTCGATCACTCCGGCCTTGGTTGCGTTGTAATCGGCGTAGTACGGATAACCCATGACCCCATTGGTCGAAGCCGTTTGCAGAATCACTCCACTTCCCCGCTCCCACATGTGTCGGGCAGCAGTTTGAGCCACATAAAAGACGCCGGTCAGATTCACCGCGATAACTTTGTCCCACTCTTCCGGAGTGATGTCGAGAAAGCTATGGCGAATGCTGATGCCGGCATTATTGATCAGCACATCGACGCCGCCCAGGATCCGGACAGCATCGGCAAAAGCGGCTTGCACCTGCTTTATATTTGATACATCGGCATCGACCGTGCCAGCTAAATCCGGCAATTGGTGCTGGATTTGCTCGCGTGCCTTGGCATCGCGATCGAGTACGCATACGGCGGAACCTTCTTCCAGAAAACGCGCAGCCGTAGCAGCACCGATCCCGCTGGCACCGCCGGTGATGAGCACACGTTTCCCATCGAGTCCGTGCATTCGTTCTCCTAGAATGGTTTTCCGTGGAATAGATAAACCAGCTCGATAATCAGAATAATCACGACCAGCGCTTCCAGCACGAAGGCCCGGCTCTGGTTGAACTGGTCCACCATGAAACGATAAAGTTCTTCAGCCGTGTGCACTTTTTGCGTGACCAGATCTTTGTAGTCAGGAACGCCGACCTTAGACGCCGCCAGCTTATATAGACGCGCGGAGAACATGTCGCTGAGAAACTTGATGGCATTATCAGCGTGCTCGGTGAGTTCGCTTACGTCGAGCAGGACAGTATGCAGTTTAGAAGCTGCCCGCGCCAGGCGCCAACGCGCCAGCATGCCTGTACCCTTGTCCAGAAAGGCATACACACCGTCCAGTTCGCGGGTCAGTAGCTCGTCATAGTGGCGGAATTCCAGCAACTGCGAGTTGGCATATTCCAGCAACTGAATGGCAGTCTCGGCGCCGGCTTCGCTGTCATAGAGAAACGCAGCATTCCAGCCGATTACAGCCAGATCATGGGGATAATAAGAAGTCCGCGATTGCAGGATTTCATTGCGTTCGCCATCCGAAAGCTGCGAGGTTTCTCCGCGGACAACCTGCGCGATTCGAGCCCCGTGAGATGCGATCAATTCCGAGGCTCCTGGAGAACCGTCGATCTCGCGGACATGGAAGATGAAATAATCTTCGCTCAGCCATTCCGGATAAGGCTTTACCAACGCCGGAGCCGAACGCTCGAGTTTCTGCCGGACAATGCGGGAAGCATGCTTTTCAAAATCGACATCCCAGACCCAACGGCTGCTAAGGCGAATCAGCATGTCCCAATCGCCTGAAAAAGGCAGCTCGAAGACCACGCTCAACACGCCGTAATCGTAGTACTTGATCTGACCTTCCAGGCGCTCGCCGCTTTCCAGTACCAGCGGCTCAATGGGCTCTACGACCGGGGGCCGCTGATAACGAACATATCCCGGCGCGGCATGCTTGAAACTGGGTTGCTCCAGGGTGCGCGCCCCAAAAATCTGGCGCAGCTCATCGAGCTTAATCTCCTCACAAACGTCGAACTGGATCAGCACCAGGACAGACCCATGGATCGAGGTCTCAACCGAGACTGGCCGCGCCAGTTCAGGGTTGTCTGCAACTGTTAGAGATCGTTCGTTGTCCCGGATCATTTTTTGGCACCGTCAGCTGGAAGAGAAGGAGACTTAGAGAGGCTATTGGAGACCCAGCCGATAGCTCTATTTTCCCAGATTCAGGGCAGTCTGGCGAGGCATCATCTTATGGTTAATGGATTCAATGACTTACGGTCAACTACGCCGAGCTAGCGCCCACAATAGGGCAGCTCCGGCGACAACCCCTGCCACGGCAAAACCGGCCCGTCTCATCGACCATTGCAGTTCCGTCGCTCTCTGCTGTGTGCGGGATTGCTCCGGGTAAGTCCCCGCCGGGGCCGGTGGCTCGTCTCGCAGCGCCATTTGGATGACCTCTGCCAGGTGCAGGGCTCGGCGATCGGTGCATTGGGCAATCTGTTCGCGGCAACTGAAGCCATCGGCGATGATCAGGGAATCGGGTGGCTCCTTATGGACGGCCGGCAGGAGTTCCAGTTCTCCAATTGCGACCGATACGTCGTACTTCTCTGCCTCAAAACCGAACGAGCCTGCCATGCCACAACAACCCGGCGCGGGAGCATGAAAGTCGATGCCCATTCGCTTGAGCACGGTCTCTTCGTCGGTCATTTTCATGATCGATTTGTGATGGCAATGGCCATGGATAAGAGCCTTGCGAGTCAGCTTGGGTAACTCAAAATGCGTGGCTTTTTTCTCCAGAAACTCGCTTAACAGAAAAGTTTGCTGTGAGAGTTTGCGCGCACGGGCATCTTTCGGGAAAAGATTGAGGAGTTCGTCACGAAAAACCGCGGCGCAGCTGGGCTCGAGCACGACCACGGGAAGACCTGCTTCAATTTCTGCGTCTAGGACATCCAGAGTTTCGAGCAGCAATTTCTTGGCGCGATCGAGCATGCCAAAATCGTAGAGCGGACGCCCGCAGCAAAGATGTCCGCCGGGTAAAAGCACGCGGAAACCTGCGGCCTCCAGCACTTCAACGGCTGCCTTGGCAGTGTCCGGCAGAAAATAATTATTGAAGGTGTCCGCCCAGAGAACGACCGGCGTTGCGTCCAAATTGCGCGGAGGACGCCTCTCGAACCAACCTCGAAAAGTCTGCGGTGCAAAAGCAGGGATGTTACGCTGCTGGGGCATCCCCGAAGCCAGCTTGGCGAGAGTGCGAAAACCCGGGAGTTGCGTGGTCAGATTGATGAGCCCCGGCACGTGCGAAGCAAGTCGCGCCCAAATATCGATGTTTGCAAAAGCGTAGGCGCTACGCGGTCGCGGACGTCCTTCGTAGTAGTGAGAAAGGAACTCAGCTTTGTAAGTCGCAACATCCACGCCGACAGGACAATCGCTCTTACAACCTTTGCAGGAAAGGCAAAGATCCAGCGATTCCTTTACTTGTTCGTCATGCCATTTGTCTTTAATGACTTCTCCCTGCGTCATTTCCCAGAGCAGATGAGCGCGTCCGCGGGTGGAATGCTCCTCTTCGCGCGTGACCCGGAAGCTGGGACACATAACGCCACCTTCATCCTGACGGCACTTCCCTACTCCCACGCAGCGTAATGTTGCATGCGCCAAACTGCCGTGATCTTCAGGAAACTGAAAATGGGTTTTCGGATCCCAGGGATGGTAGTCGGCGCCGAGGCGTAAATTTTCGTCTAACTTGTAGGGCTCGACCAGCTTGCCGGGATTCATTTTCCAATCGGGATCCCAAAGCGCTTTAAATTCACGGAAGGCCTGCACCAGTTCTGGCCCGAACATTTTCGGCAAGAGTTCCGCTCGCTGCTGGCCATCGCCGTGTTCTCCGGAAAGAGAACCGCCGTAGCTCACCACCAAATCCGCGGCGTCTTCCATAAACTTGCGGTACCTGGCGATGCCTTCATGGCTCTGCAAATCGAAATTCATCCGATTGTGAACGCACCCGTCGCCAAAGTGACCATAGAGTGTGCCGCGGTATTCGTAGGTGTCCATGAGTTGGCGGAGTTCGCGCAGATATTTGCCGAGTTTTTCGGGGGCGACGGCGGAATCCTCCCAACCTTCCCAGCTCAGCGGCTCACCGGGGACATAGGAAATCACTCCCAGGCTGGACTCTCGAACATCCCACACCCACTTGATTTGCTGGCGATTGGTGAACAAAGTCATCTTCGGAGGATGCGAAGAGCGGGCCAACTGTGCCATCAAAGATCGCGCCTGGGCTTCGGCCTCTGGTGCGGTGTTCGCGCCAAACTCCGCTAGCAGCCAGCCTCCGCCTTCCGGTAACAAGGCCAGCCCTTCGGAGTTGATTCCCTTTCTTCGGGTGTATTCGACGAGCAGATTGTCCACGCCCTCAAGTCCGATGGGCTTGTGCTCCAGAACTTCGGGCACATGATCGGCGCACTCGTAGATATCCGAATAGGCAATCACGAGCAACACTCGTGCCGGTGGACTTTCTACCAGTCGACAGGTGGCCTCGAGAACTGTGACGCATGTTCCTTCCGATCCCACGAGCGCGCGCGCAACGTTAAAGCCATTCTCAGGCAACAAGTAATTCAGGTTGTATCCAGAAACCCGTCGAGGAATGTTGGGGAAACGTTGGCGAACTAGATCCGAATACTTTTCGCCCAAAGTCTTCAATCCGGAATAAATCTGCCCGCGCCGACCGCCTTCACTAATAATTTTCTGGAGTTCGGCGTCACTCGTCTGGCCGACTTTCATGCGCAGGCCATCGTAAGTCAGAATCTCCAGCGACTCGATATTATCGTCGGTCTTGCCCGCCATCACCGAGTGCACACCACAGGAGTTGTTGCCAATCATGCCGCCGAGAGTACAGCGGCTATGCGTGGCTGGGTCGGGGGCAAATGTCAGATGGTACTTTTCAGCGGCATTGCGCAAGCGATCGAGAACCACTCCAGGTTGTACCCGCGCCGCTCGGCGCTGCGGATCAATTTCCAGAATCTCTGACATGTACTTGGAGAAATCCAGAATCACGGCAACATTGCAGCATTGACCGGCGAGAGAAGTTCCGCCGCCGCGGCACAAAATTGGCGCACCAAATTCGCGGGCGAGAGAAACCGTGGCGAGAACATCGTCCACATCACGGGGAAGGACAACTCCGATGGGAACCTGGCGGAAATTCGATCCGTCAGTGGCGTAGAGCGCGCGACTGCCGCTATCGAAGCGGACTTCTCCGCGAACCTGATTTTTCAGGGCGTTGGCAAGGGCGGAGCTATCGACGGTGGAAGACTTGGCGATCTGGGCGAGTTCGGTGAACTTGTCCTGCATTGGGGGCCGCGGCCGCGTGCGGAAAATGCAAGCCTGCTAGTTCATAAGCCGCGTGCCGTAATCCGCCATACTCAACGACAGTAAAATGACCAGAAAGAAAATCGCCGAGACAATCACGACCTTGGTCAATTTTTCGCTGGTGTACTTCACATGCATGAAGAAGAGCACGACGACGGTGGCTTTGCAGGTGGCGATGACCAGCGCCACGACGGTGTTGAAGCGGCCCAAATCGATGTTCGCTACCCATGCCGTGACGAACGTCAAGACGATCAGGAGGGCCCAGATCCCCCAATACATCGCACTCGGCAGGATGTGCTCGGAATGTCCGGATTTCTCAGAAGACATGGCGCTCACTTTTGTAAATTTCGATCAATCAGATAGAGCAACGGAAACAAATAAATCCAAACAATATCGACAAAGTGCCAATACAAGCCGCCATTTTCCAGCGGCGTGTAATATCCCGGCCCGTACTGGCCTTTCCATGCGGCATAGGTCAGATACAGAAATAGCCCGACCCCAATAATCATGTGCAGTGCATGTAGACCGGTCATTGCGAAGTACAGCGAGTAGAAGGTCTGGGTACGCGCCTGAAAATCCTGCATGTTCGCTGGATCAACATTCACACCCTTCAGATCTTCCGCGCTTAACCGGAACGACGCTCCCGGAATATGGTGCTTTTCGTACTTTTCATTCCACTCAAAGCCCTTGATCACCAAAAAGGTAAGGCCAAAGACCATGGTGAGCAGCAAAAGCACGACCGTCAACATGCGCTTGCCCATCTGGGTAGCGCGGATGGCCAGCGCCACCGTCAAGCTGCTGCAGATCAGCACTGCAGTATTCGCCGCGCCGAGCGGGAGATTCAACGTCCGGCTGCCGACTCCGAACTCCACCGGGTACGACCAGCGGTAGATCAAATAGGCGCAGAACATGCCGCCGAAAAACATGAGTTCCGTCGCCAGAAACAGCCACATGCCCAGAGACGCAGTATTCTTCTGCTGCTCCATGGTCGCAAAGTGGTGCTGCTGATGCGGCTCGAGATGGTGTTCGTGGGCGACTTGGCTATCGCTCAAGCGAAACCTCCTCTGGAAGAGGTATGTTCTCGTAATCGTAGGCTTCGCGAGTCACAATTGGCGTCTCGTCAAAATTGAATGTAGTCGGCGGCGACTGGGTCTGCCATTCCAGACCCGACGCACCCCACGGGTTATTACCTGCCGGTTTTCCGTAACGCAACGACCAGGTGAAATAAACCATCGGTAAAAGATATCCCACGGCCAGAATTGTCGAGCCCGCGGTGGAGAGCACGTTCAGTACCTGGAATTCCGGCGGATACTGCCAGTAGCGTCGCGGCATCCCCATGTATCCCAGAACAAACTGCGGGAAGAATGTCAGGTTGAAACCGATAAAAACGATCGCAGCCGCAAGCCGTCCCCAGGCTTCCGGATAAAGCTTCCCTGAAATTTTCGGCCACCAGAAGTGCATGCCACCGAGGAATCCCATGACCGCGCCACCGACCATGATGTAATGGAAATGCGCGATGACAAAATATGTATCGTGCACGTGCACATCAAGTCCAAGCGCCGCCAGGAAAAGCCCTGTCAACCCGCCAATGGTGAACAGTCCGATAAATCCGAAGGCGTACAGCATCGGAGTCGAAAATGTGACTGAGCCCTTGTACATGGTTGCCGTCCAGTTAAACACTTTGATAGCGGATGGCACCGCAACCAGATAGCTCAGCGCAGAAAAGATCAAGGCCGAGTAAAGTGAAATTCCCGCGACGAATAAGTGATGCGCCCAGACCAGGAAGCCGAATACAGCAATCGCAATGCTGGACATGGCGACGAAGTTATAGCCGAAGACGCGCTTTCGCGAGAAGCACGGCACAATTTCGCTGACTACACCCATCGCCGGCAAAATCATGATGTACACCGCGGGATGAGAGTAGAACCAGAATAAATGCTGGAACAGCAGCGGATCGCCGCCACGGGTGGGATCGAAAATTCCGAGATGGAAGGCTCGTTCAAAAACCACCAGCAGCAACGTGATCGCAATCACCGGAGTTCCCAGCAGGAAGATCACGCTGGTCGCGTAAGTCGACCAAATAAACAGTGGCAGACGAGACCAGGTCATGCCGGGCGCCCGCATGCGGTGAATCGTTACCACAAAATTCAAGCCGGTCAAAATCGACGAGAAGCCGTTGATGAAAATCGCGAGTCCCGCTTCAATCACTTTCGTGTTGCTGAAAGCCGTGCTGTATGGGGTGTAGAAAGTCCAGCCGGTGTCTACTCCGCCGGTGAGAACGCAGTGCATCATCAGCGTACCGGCAATAATATAGAGATACCAGCTCAGCAAATTGATTCGCGGAAACGCCAGATCCTTGGCCCCGATCATCATGGGAACGAGAAAGTTTCCCAGGGTCGCGGGAATCGACGGGATCAGAAAGAAGAACACCATGATCTGGCCGTGCATGGTGAACAGTTTGTTGTAAGTGTCCGCCATCACCAGATCGCCCGCCGGAGTCAGCAGTTCCAGTCGGATCATCAGAGCAAAAAATCCGCCCACAAAAAAGAAGAAGGTGATCGATACCAGATACAGCAGCGCGATACGCTTATGGTCCGTGGTAAGCAGCCATGAACGGACCCCGTACTCCGTATTGAGGTAGTTCTCGCGTTCTGCCGTAAAATTTGCGGTTGTTGCCATTGCTATTCCTTAGGCTCCTGGGATTGCGGGCTCGGCGACGCCATCAGCGTACTGCCGGCCGCTCCCGTTGCGGGCTGGTTCAACGACTTAACGTACGCCACCAGCTCATTCAATTGCTCTTCATTCACGAGTCCCTGGAAAACCGGCATAATGGGTTTAAATCCACTCACCACTTTCGCGCTCGGACTCATGACCGATTCTCGAATGTAGTTCTCGTCGGCGATGACGGTGCGACCGTCTTCCAACAAAACCGGTTTGCCGAACAATCCCACCAGACTGGGCCCGCGTCCTTGAGATTCCGCTTGATGGCAGGTCGGGCATCCGAGCTGGGCAAACAGCGCCGCTCCATTGGACGCCAACGATCCAAAAGCGCCACCGGTAGTCAGCCAGGTTTGATATTCAGCCGGCTCCATCACCACAATTTGCCCAATCATGCCGGAATGCTGGGTGCCGCAATACTGCGAACAGAATAAGTGATAGGTACCCGCCTTGGTGGCGCGAAACCATACCGTCGAGTACCGGCCAGGCAATACGTCCTGCTTAACCCGAAAGGCTGGTATGTAGAAGCTGTGGATGACATCCTGCGAGGTCATGATCAATTTAATGTCATGTCCCACCGGAACGTGAAGCTGATTGATCTCGCGCACACCTTCTTCGTGCTGCAGTTTCCACATCCACTGTTTGCCTACGACATAAATTTCCGTTGCGCCCTGGGGAGGAGTGCGCTCCTGGAAATAAATCACCGCGCCCCACACAAAAATTACCAGGAAAATACCCAGCGGAACGATCGACCAGGTGACTTCCAGGATTGTAGAACCCTCAATGTGCTCAGGCAGCCGTCCATGACGGCGCCGGTACTTGATGGAGAACACGAAGATCGTGATGAAAATTGCCGCGCACGTAAACAGTGACAGCAACACCAGGAAAATGTAGAGCAGATCTACATTCCCGGCGAACGCCGAGGACTGTGCGGGCCAAAGTGGAAAATTGTCAAACATATCTATGAGACCTGCTGTGCTCCTTGCCGTCCGGCGGAGACCCGCGCCGAATCAACAATCCAAGGAAAACGCCCATGATTAAAATTGTCGCCGCTCCAGAGAGCCGCAATATCCTAAAAATCGCCGCACCATACTTGCCGGTGTTGGGATCGTAGTGGTAGCAGTACAGCAGCACTTCATCCACCACGTTCCCGATCTTGTTCGACGAAGCCTGAATCAATCCCAGTCGCAAATCCTTGGGTGCGTATTCCACGCCGTAGTAGTACTGGGCGATCTTGCCTTCAGGCGTCAGAATCATGATCGCTGTCGAATGCGCGAACTGGCCGGTTTGCGGGTCGTACTGATACTGAAACCCTGCCGCTTTCGTGAGTGCATCAATCTCTGGTTGCCGCCCGGTCAGGAAGTGCCAGCCTTGCTCTGCTCCTGCACGTTTATAGCGTTTCAGATATTCGGCCTTCTTGATGGTGGCGATCTCGGGAGTGTCCTTGGGATCAAAACTCACCGTGAGCACATCGAATTCTTTACCTACATCGAACTTGAGCACTCCCAGCGCGCTATCCAGACCGGCGAGCACTTCGCCGCAGAGCATGGTGCACTGGTAGTAAACCAGGCTCAGGATGATCGGCTTCCTGCCAAAGTAATCGCCCAGCTTAACCGTCTTGCCGTTCTCATCGAGAAAGGTCAGGTCGGCGGGAATCTGCGTATTCAGATTCTGCAGGATGCCAACATTTTTCAATCCGGGCGGACGCATCGAGGCCGGTGGCGACATCATACCCTGACTCATTCCCTGACCAAAGGCCGACGCCGACAAGGTAAGCGCAGCTACTATCGCCAGCATCCATCTCGAATTGTTTCGGCCGTTTTTCGCCATCTTCAATCTCAATGCGCCTGCTTCGCAGCCGGCATGTCGCTATGATCGGATTTCGCTGCCGCGTCGTTGATGGTGTTCACGATCGACGATGGCACCGTCCCGGTCTTTGGCGTAGTGGACAAACCCTGGGCCACCACTAACTGCATTGCCTGATCAATCGGAATATGGACCACTCCCGCCGGCTGATCCACCCAGCCATAACTGTGCAACTGCTGTTCTTCCTTCAAGCGGAAATCTCTGATCTCCGTCGGCTCGCTGGTCTCCAGCCGGGGCTGGGGGAAAGTATTCTCCATCTGCTTCGAAACTTGCGGGGTGTTCGCTTCGCGAGTATCGCTTTCCGCCTTCGCCATCGGGCTCATGGGCGGCTCATGGGTCTTTTCGAAAGCATCCATAAAGTGATACGCACCTAGCATGACGATAAAAACCGCGCCTGTGGCGATGGCCAGCGTGATGAAAAAGCCGTACAAGCCGCCGGCCTTGAGGTCCCTCGTCTCGTATCCGGGGTCTTCGTTTTGTTCGTATTTCGCAGGCTTACTCATGGGCCGCTTCCAAAACTACCAATGATTTCGGATCGTAAAGAGCCAGTAACGGACGCTTCTTCAAATTGTAGAAAAATAACGCCATCCACAGACCGCCCATGCCAATGGGAACCACGATCCAGGCTGCCAGATCCAGGCCGCCAACATCTGACACTGTCCTGCGGAAATTGGGTTCGATGTGCCAGAGCAGATCCACCCAGCGCATGAACAGCATCCACAACGCCAACCACACCAGCGTGATGGGATTCCGCTTGAATGGACGCGAAAGCAGGAACAGGAACGGCACTGCAAAATGGAAGGCCACAAGAAACAATCCTACGTACTGCCAGCCTCCGTACAGACGCCGCGTGTACCAGGTGATTTCATCCGGCAAATTCCCCGCCCAGATGATCAACAACTGCGAAAACGAGAAGTACGCCCACAACATGATGAACGCGAGCATGAACTTGCCGTGATCATGCACTTCCCTGGGCTTCAGAAAGAGCAGGGTCGGCGGATAGGAGGACAAGATGCGCTCCACCGCCACCATCAGACACAACGCCGACAAGCACTGACCCACAATAAAGATCAGCGGATAGATCGTCGACATCCAGTGCGGATCCAGTGACATGACCCAATCAATCACCGCAAAGGAAACCGTCAACGCGAAAATCACCAGCCCCGGCGCACTCACTTTACGAATGCTCTTGCCTACATCCTCAGTCGAAGGATGGTCCTGCTTGGCGGAGAAATAATTCAGCGAGTAAACGAGCAATCCCCAGATCACGAAATAAACCGCCGCTCGCAAAACGAACCCGCTGGGATTGAGATAGGCCGCCGTCAGATTCTGTAGATGCTTGTCCTTCGCAACTTCCGCCGGATCAGTCCAAACGTATAGATGCTTCATGCCGAGAATCAACGGCAGGAACAACACCGCCATCAGTGGCAGGGTGCGAGTACCGGCTTCCAGCGGACGCCGGATCACCGTTCCCCATACCCCTCCGGTGACATGCTGAATCATCAGCCAGGCCAGGCAGCCGAGCGTCACTCCCACACACAGCATGTACGCCAGCAAGTAAGCCTGGAAAAATTTCTGCGGCGAAACCACCGCAATAATGCCGGAGATAACAGCAAAAATCACACCCACCACCAGCGACTTCTGCTGAAGGGTCTGCGCAACCGGCGGCGCCATCAGATCGAGTTCGTTCACGCGCGCCGTGCTCATTTCTGGGCTTCTCCTTTATCCGCTTCGCCTGTCACCGGTTCAAGATCGGGCTGGGTGGCCCCCGACCCCGGCTCTCCCTCGAAAGTCACAGGCGCCGAAGGAACTTTCTGATCTTTCGGAACGTCTGCCATGGTCGCCGCCTGGCTCAACTGCAGCGCCTTGATGTAAGCCACAATCGCCCAACGATCGCGCGGGGGGATCTGTGCCGCATAATCCGGCATCGCGCCGTATCCATTTGTGATCACACCGAAGAAATACCCCAACGGCGCTTTGCGTAAACGGTCGGTGTGGTATGACGGCGGCGGAATAAAGCCGCGCTGGGCGATCATGCCGTTGCCATCGCCCACCCGTGAATGACAAGGCGCGCAATAAATATTGAAGCGCTGCTGGCCACGCGCCAAAACCTCCGCGGTCGCCGGAAATGGCATGTAATCGCCCGGAACACTGCCGACATAGCCCGAGTAGAAATATGTGTCTTCGTGCAACTGTCCCTGGGCAACCGTTCCCTCGACCTGGGGACGCGCCGATCGCATATCCGTATAAAAATCGCTCTTCGCCAGCGGTTTGAATCGCGGCTGATCGTGCATGTCCTGCCGGCATCCCGCCAGAGCAAACACTGCGAGCAATCCCAGCGGCGAAAGTTTTCTGAGGTTCAGCATGGCCCTAGCTGGGGACCTCCGAAACCGAAGTCGGCCCAAGGCCCTCAAGAAACTGCCGGGTCTGCGTGCTGTCGTATTGCGGATCGGAAGAGAACACGATCAAAAAGAATTTGTCCTGCGAGGCGCGTTCGAAGCGCGGCACATTGAACACGGGATGGTAGGGCATGGGAAGTCCGTTCAACATCAACATGCCAAACACCGCCGACAGCACCGAGAACAGGATGGTCAACTCAAAAGTCACAACCATAAAAGATGGCCATGAATGGAAAGGCCTGCCGCCCACGTTGATCGGATAAGCCACCACCGAAACCCACCACTGCAGCAAATATCCAGTGGCGCAGCCGCAGAGTCCGCCGATCAACACAATCAGCGCCACATTATTGTGGTG
This sequence comes from Terriglobia bacterium, assembly GCA_963723765.1. GTDB lineage: Bacteria > Acidobacteriota > Terriglobia > Terriglobales > Acidobacteriaceae > DATBAX01. The sequence goes on from CAVRSD010000005.1 coordinate 840,223, forward strand.
AAACCCAATCGCCTCTGCCAGTTCTTCAATCGGAAAAGGACTATAGGCATCGATTTTTTCGTATCCGGCTTCGTGCGTAAGACGTGCGGCCTTCACGATATCCGTGGCCGAATCGAACTCCGCCATCAACCCGTAAATGGGTTCGCGCTTCATTTGTGTTTCACCTCCGCTTCGGGCAGCAGAGTGCGTATTTCAAAGATCGAAATCATGGGCAGCAGGCGGACGAACAGGAACATGGCCGCGCTGAACATGCCGAGAGTCCCGATAAATACGGCCCAGTCCCACTTGGTGGGGTAGTACATGCCCCAGGAAGAATTCAGGAAGTCGCGATGCAAGCTGACCACAACGATGATGAAGCGTTCCAGCCACATGCCGACTAGCACATCCAACGAAACCAGGAACAGCCAGAACGGATGCGTGCGGAATCTTCGAATCCACATGATCTGCGGCAGCACAATATTGAAGAACAACAATGCCAGGTAAAACTTGGCATACGGCCCGTGCAGCCGGTTCCATCCCAGAAAGCCTTCGTAAGGACTGCCCCCGTACCAGTTCATGAACGCTTCAATCGCATACCCGTAGCCGACAATCAGACCAGTAGCGAGCATCACCATTGCCGAATTTTCAAGATGGCGCTCGGTGATGTAGTCGCCCACGTTGTAGTACTTGCGAATCGGAATCGCCAGCACTAACACCATGGCAAAGCCGGAGTAGATGGCGCCAGCCACAAAGTAGGGCGGGAAAATCGTGGTATGCCAGCCCGGCACAATGCTGATCGCGAAATCGAAGCTCACCACGGTGTGAACGGAGAGTACAAGAGGAGTCGCCAGTCCAGCGAGCAACAGGTACGCCGTTTCATACCGCGCCCAATGCCGCGCCGATCCCCGCCATCCCATCGCCAGCGCCCCGAAAATGAAGCGGATAAGTTTGTTGTCCGAGCGGTCGCGCAAGGTCGCCAAATCCGGGATCAACCCAACAAACCAGAACAGCAGCGAAGTGGTCGCGTACGTGGAAACCGCAAACACGTCCCACACTAGCGGACTGCGGAATTGCGGCCACACCCCCATCGAACTGGGATAAGGAAATAACCAATAACCAAGCCACGGACGCCCCATGTGGAGCAGCGGGAACATGCCCGCGCAAGCGACCGCGAACAGCGTCATCGCTTCCGCAAAGCGGTTGATTGAATTGCGCCAGGACTGCCGCAGCAACATCAAAATCGCCGATATCAACGTGCCGGCATGGCCGATTCCGATCCACCAGACGAAATTGATGATGGCAAATCCCCAGCCAACCGGAATATTAATGCCCCAGATCCCAACGCCCTTGGTAAAGAGGTAGGTCACCGCAAAAAGCAGAACCTGCAGAATCATGAACGCGACGAAAAATCCCGCTACCCAGCCCAGCGTGATCGGCCGTTTGAGGACGATCGAGCTGATGTCGTCGGTGACACTGGCAAAGGAATGTCCGGGCTCAATGACTGGAGCCTTCTTGGGGTCCTCTACCAATTGGGTATGCTCTGCCATGCTTTGCTTATGCTCCGCTTAAGCTTCCAGCTCGGGGTTAGGGTTGCGAATTTCAGCCAGGTACGTAGTACGCGGCCGGGTATTCAAGTCTGCCAGCAATCCGTAATTTCGCGCGCCCGCCTTGAGCTGCGAAACCCGGCTGTTGGGATCGTTAATGTTTCCAAAAATGATGGCGTTGGCCGGACAGGACTGCTGACAGGCCGTCTGCAAATCGCCGTCTTTGATCGGCGTTCCAGCAATTTCCGAGTCAATGCGATGCTCGCTGATGCGCTGTACGCAGTACGTGCACTTTTCCATGACACCGCGGCTGCGGATGGTCACATCCGGATTGCGCATCATCTTGAGCTGCGGCGTCTCCCAATCCTGGAACAGCAGGAAGTTAAAGCGCCGCACTTTGTAGGGACAGTTATTGGAGCAATACCGCGTGCCCACGCAGCGGTTGTACACCATGTCATTCAAGCCTTCGGTGCTGTGCGTGGTCGCGCCCACCGGGCAAACCAGTTCACAGGGCGCGTTTTCGCACTGCATGCACGGAACTGGCTGGAAATAAGCTTTGGGATTATCGCGGTCGCCCTGATAGTAGGCGTCCACGCGTAACCAGTGCATGTGCCGCCCAACCATTACCTGCTCTTTGCCTACTACCGCAATATTGTTTTCGGACTGGCAGGCGATGATGCAGTTATTGCAGCCAACGCAGGCATTCAGATCAATCGTCATGCCCCAGGAGTTCGGCTCTTTCTTGTAGTCGTAGCCGGGATACAGAGTCAGCTCGGCAGGCGGCGTGTCTTCTTTCGCGAAGTCAGGCTCTTTGCGATATTCGTCGAGGGTTCGCGTCCGCACCAGCGGCCGATCGCCGCCGTCGGGCGTTTCCATCGTTTGATAACCCTGCGTGGACGCCAGCTGATACGTTCCACCAGTTTTGGTGAGCGCCAAACCAGTCGTGAACCACTGGTTCGCTGTGCGCAGCGGATACATATCAAAACCTGCGCCAGTACCAGCGCGACCAGAACGCTTGCGACCGTATCCGAGGAACACGGTGACGGAATTATCGGGATGTCCAGCCTGAATCCAGACCGGCGCTTCAATACTTTTGCCATTCAATTCCAGCTTGACCAGATCCTTGGATTGCAGCCCCATGCGCTCAGCCATCTTCGGACTGACCAGTACGGGATTATCCCAGGTCAGCTTCGTCATCGGCTTGGGCAATTCCTGCAGCCAGCCGTTATTGGCGAAGCTTCCGTCGTAGATCGAAGGATCGCGCCGGAAATTGATTTCGATGGTAGTTGCGTCTTCACTGGGCGGCGCCTGACGGGCAGCGTTATCCGTTACATTTTTGGCTGTAACTTGCTTCGGACTGAATGCAGTCCCTTCGATGAATCCGTCGTGTAACGATTTCCGCCAGAAGGCTTCAAAGTCAGCGCCTGTGTGCTTCGAACGCCAGTAATCCTGCGCCGCCGGATGCCCAATCACCTGAGTTGATCCATCAAGCAATGCCACCACTTCATGTGCGCTCTTGCCGTCGTAAAGTGGCGAGATCAGTGGTTGCACAATGCTCACCGTACCGTCATACGCACGCGCATCGCCCCAAGCTTCGAGATAGTGCGCTTCGTTGATGTGCCAATGGCAAAATTCGGCGGTCTCGTCCTGATAAAGACCGAGATGTACGCGGAACGGGATATTCGTATTCGCCAGAGCATCGGCAAAATTCAATTCAGCGGGTGCATCATAAATCGGATTGCCGCCGAGAATGAACAGCATCTCGACTTTTCCGCCGCGCATGTCCGCAACCAGATCCTTGATCGAATCCGCCTGATTTACGGGATTGGCATCCACCGGATCGGTATAGATAACGGTCCTGCCGACATTACCCAAAGCCTGATTGATGGCATGGGCCAGAGCATGAACCGCAGGCACCTGGTGGTCACCGGCAATCACTGCGCTCGAACCTTTATGGCTTTGCAGGTCACCCGCCAATGCGGTGAGATACTTTCCCTGCTCCGCGCTCAAAGTTCCGCCACCAGCACCGGCTCCCAGCTTCGCAGACAGCGCCCGAGCAAACGACTCGACTTCGATTGCTCTCACAGGCAAGCGATGGTCCGCCTTCGCGCCCGTCGAACTGGGCGTGCTCTCGACCACATACAACCGGCTCATGGTGCCAACATCAGGATTGCGACGCTTGGCGAAATCGCGGCGCATAGCGAACCGATCCAGGGAATCCCGCATACAGAAAATCCGCATCCAGCGAAACGATGACGTCCGCATTCTCCAGCTTGTATTGCGTCTCGACCGGCTGCCCAAACGCCATTTTGGCGCCTTCGAGCACATTGTCGCGATTCACCGGCTCATACACATGCCATTTGGCCTGCGGATAACGAGTCAGCACTGAATGCAACTGGTCGGCAAGCGTCGGCGAAGAGATGGTCTTGGTGAGAATGCGAATGCCTGCGCCATTCGAGGCGTTCTGCGCCTTCAGCGGCGCTTCAATCGCCTCCACGAATGCTCCCCAGGTATCCAGCTCGCCGTTATGAACCACGTTCTGCGAGCGATCGGGGTCATACATTCCAAGAATCGAAGCCTGCGCGAAGATGTCCGTACCACCCAGACTCGCAGGATGCTGCTCGTTGCCCTCAACCTTGGTAGGACGATAAGTATGGCTTTCCACCAGCACAGGCGACGCGTATCCACCCAGCGAAAATGCAGTAGCAAAAAACAGCGGCCGTCCCGGAACCAGCTCTTCCGGCTGCTTCACATAAGGAACAATCGCTTCCAGCGGCTGCTTGGTGCAGGCGGTCATGCCTGCGAGCGCCATGGACGCGCCCATCAACTTGAGGAATCCGCGCCGCGAAACATCGTCCAGCCACTCCGACGCACCCTTGGGAAATTCCCGGTGCATCATTTCCTTGAATTCGGTGCTTCCCGCCAATTCCTCAAGGCTGCGCCAGAACTCCGGCCCCTTGGTTTCAGCGATGCGGGCGCGTACCGTGTCCAGATCGAGCTTGTCCTTCTTGCTGGGACAGACTGCCTCTTGGTGCGGCTTGCCGTTTTGTTCTTCCATCTTCATCGCCAACGATTTCTTTCCTGCTGCATTACTAACTCAATCTTCCCGCTAAATTCTTTACCGGTGACACGTGGAGCAACTGGTAATGTCCGCCTCGGTGCGCAAATTGTATTTCATTTTCAGGTCGAGCCCGAGCGTGATCTGGTCGGTATAGGCTTTCCCGTCCACCGTCACCGGCTTGCCGTGCGATGGCTGCTCATAGCGCATATTGAAAACCTGGTCACGCGGACGCAAATACTTTTCCGGCGCACGATGGCAGTCCAGGCACCATTCCATTTGCAGCGAAGCGTAGTTATACATCAGCGGCATGCGGTCCACCGGCCCGTGGCAGGTGTTACAGCCAACGCCTTTGTTGATGTGAATGCTGTGATTGAAATAAACGAAGTCGGGAAGATCGTTGACCCGCGTCCAAACCAGCGACTTACCCGTGCGGTAACTTTCCCGCACCGGCTCCAACAGCGGCGCCCCCACCCACATCTGGGAGTGGCAGTTCATGCAGGTCTTGGTCGGAGGAATGCCGGCGAAATGCGAGGTTTCTACCGAAGTATGACAATAACGGCAATCAATGCCGAGTCCGGCTACGTGGTGCTGATGGCTAAAAGGCACCGGCTGCGGCTTGGCCACGCCGGCATAGGTCACATACGGAGATTTCGCGAACTCCAATACCACCCAAAGCAGCAGACCCGCCAGGATCGCAGCTCCTACGATCGAGGCCTTGGCAATGGTGTTCGAACTGCGATGAAAAATCTGCATCGACTCAGAGATTCCCGTGCAGCAGAGACCTTACGGTCTCCGGTTCATGCAGCGTTTAGGTAGAAAGACGTTTATAAAGCCGTTATAAAGTTATGACCGTGATCCGGAAAACTGGTGATTATAGCAGTTCACGCCGTTTTGAAAACTATTCTTTGCGGATTCGACAGAAAAAAGTTTCTCAATCGGATTCCAGGAAATCTTTATCGTAAATTCATGACCAGGAGCTTCGGCTCAGTCATTTCCTCGATGGCATAACGCAGCCCTTCGCGGCCCAAACCGGATTCCTTCACTCCGCCATACGGCATGTTATCGATGCGAAATGTCGGGACGTCTCCGGCAATCACGCCTCCGACTTCCAGCTCTTCATAGGCCTGGAACAGCAACTTCACGTCGCGGGTAAAGATCCCCGCCTGCAAGCCATACGGCGAGTTGTTGATTTGCCGCACTGCATCGTCAAACGTGTCATAAGGCTCGACCGTCACCACCGGAGCGAAAATCTCCTGGCAATTCACCTTCATCTCCGAACGCGTTCCCGTAAGCACAGTAGGCTCGAGCATGGGTCCTTGGCGTTGCCCGCCGCAAAGCAATCTTGCCCCGCCGCGCACCGCTTCCTGTATCCAGTCACTGGCCCGGATCGCGTCACTCTCCCGAATCAGCGGCCCCAGATCGCAGGATTCATCGAGCGGGTCGCCTATTTTCAGCTTTTTCACTCCCTCCAGGAGTAAATCGATAAATTTTCCGGAAACCGAGCGCTCGACCAAAATTCTCTGCACTGAAATACAGCTTTGGCCCGCATAGTTAAATCCGCCGGCCACACATCTTTCGGCAGCGTAGGCCAGATCGGCGTCGCTGTGGACAATCACGCCGGCATTGCCGCCTAATTCCAGAATTACTTTCTTCTTGCCGGCATTTTTCTTGATCTGCCAGCCCACCGCCGCGCTTCCGGTAAAACTGATCATTTTCAGCCGGTCATCCGCAACCAATAGACCAGCATCTTCATTCGAAAGCGGCAGAACGTTCAAAGCGCCGTCCGGCCAGCCCGCAGCCTGCACGGTTTCAGCCAGCAAGAGCGCGGTCAACGGAGTTTGCGGGGCGGGCTTAATGATCATGGTGCATCCAACCGCAATCGCGGGCGCGACTTTGTGGGCCACCAGATTCAAAGGGAAATTAAACGGCGTGATTCCAGCAATCGGCCCGAGCGGGAAACGGCGCACAATTCCCCACCGTCCGGCGGTAAATTCCTGCCAGTCGAGCGGCAAATACTCGCCATAAATACGTGTGCTTTCTTCCGCCGCCACGCTGAAGGTGAAGATGGCACGATCGACTTCCGTACGCGACGCTTTGAGGGGCTTGCCGGCTTCCTGCGCCATGGTGCGGGCAAATTCTTCTTTCCGGTCCGTAAGACCTTCCACTACACGTCGCAGCACGCGCTGGCGCTCGAATGCAGGAAGTCTCCGGGTCGTCCCAAAAGCCTTTACCGACGCAGCAATCGCGGCTTCTGCATGAGCTCTTGTGCCCTGGAACACGCGGCCAACTACGCTGCCATCGTAGGGTGCGCGCACTTCAACGATGTCACCCTCTTCGATCCATTTGCCATCGACGAGAAAGCCTCTTGTGCCGACCGGGGTCGCCGTCATCTGAGCCATGACAACATCTTAGACCTCACTCCCAAGTTAGGTCGAGGCTTATAGACTTCCATGCAACCACAATTCCCAAAGTGGTTGATAATTAGTTCTACGTCCCAAGAGTTAATCTGAATGCAACCATCGATCCTGGATTTATCGAAACAACTGCGGGCCCGAGAAATATCTCCCGTCGATCTCACTCAGGATTGTCTGGCGCGGATTGAAAAACTCAATCCGGTACTTAATGCGTTCATCACCGTCACCGCCGATTCGGCCCTCGCACAAGCACGTCAGGCCGAGGCGGAAATTCAACGTGGAGAATGGCGTGGCCCGCTGCATGGAATTCCGCTGGCCCTCAAAGATCTTATCGACACCGCCGGTGTTCTCACGACGGCCGGCAGCGCTCAGTTCGAAGACCGTATTCCTTCCGAAGATGCAGATGTTGTCCGCCGTTTGAAAAACGCCGGTGCGGTCCTGTTAGGCAAGCAAAATCTGCACGAGTTTGCTTACGGTGGCAGTTCGGTCATCAGCAATTACGGCGCGGTGCGCAATCCCTGGAATCCCGCGTGTATTTCTGGAGGTTCTTCCGGAGGATCGGCAGCTTCCGTGGCCACGGGCTTGGGATACGCAGCGATCGGAACGGACACAGCCGGTTCGGTTCGCGAGCCTGCATCCCTGTGCGGTGTTGTTGGTTTGAAGCCAACCCATGCGCTGGTCAGCGCCAGCGGCGTGTTTCCCCTGTCGAAATCACTCGATCATGTTGGCCCCATCACCCGGACCGTGGCGGATGCAGCGATTCTGTTACAGGCCATTGCAGACCCTACCGCAATGAATACGGACGGGAGCACTAGCAATATTCCTGGTCACGCTGGGCTTATCGAAAAAGGAGCTGACGCAATAAAAGTGGGGACTCCACGCGGATTTTTCTTCGAAGATCTCGATCCGGAGGTCGCCACGGCCGTCGATCAAGCTTTAGCAGTCATCAAGACGCTTACCGCCGAGATGCGCGAAATTTCGTTGACTATCGATACTGACCGGACCTTGCAGATGGCAGAGTCCTACGCCGTCCATGCCGAATTTGTCGCCCGCAGTCCCGAACTTTACCAGCCAGAAACGCTGCGACGCATTCGATCCGGCGAGAACATCAGCCCGTCCCAAATGCTCGACGGCCAACGCAAGCTCGAACAGTCGCGTCGAGAGATTCAGCGTGTATTCGAAGAGGTTGACGTTCTCGTGACTCCTACCGTTCCCATTCCTGCACCCATACTTGCTGAATTAGAGAAACATCCAAATCTCCTGCGTCCGCGGGAGATTGTGATGCTGCGCAACACGCGTCCATTCAATGTTTGGGGAATCCCTGCCATCTCAGTCCCTTGCGGCTTCACCAAGACCGGACTTCCCATTGGCCTGCAAATCAGCGCGGCACGCTGGCGGGAAGCGATGATTCTCCAATTGGCCTACGCTTACGAACAAGCCACCGAGTGGCACAGGCGCACGCCGAACTTGTGACGTGTCTTGTGACTCGTTAATCGACAAGTCGCTAATCGATTCCGTGGACGTCCGCCGGCAGCATCAGCACAAACGTGCATTCGCCAGTCGCGCTGGAGCAGGCCAGGACTCCGCGTCGTAATATTTTCGTGGGACTATCATCGGGAAAAGTTTGATTGTAGGAAGCGTTCTTCAATGCCTCGGAAAAGACTTTCAGCTTTTCGTCTCCGCTGACAAATTTCACGCCTTCCGCGGATGCCCCGTGGCCGCCTGGCGTTAGCATCACGAAAAATTCGGCGCTTCCCGTCTCTTTGGCAATTCTCCCCAACTCGATGGTGCGGGCATCCTGTAAGTCTCCCCGATATTTTTCGGAGATCGCGGCCACCATCGAATCTCCGCCAATCAAAGCCGCCAGATGAGTTCGCGCTTCCGGGGGCGGCCTCAGTGCCGATATCGCCATGGCGTAAGACCGAACCGCGTCGTCCTTGTGCCCGAGTTTTTCGTAGATCTGTCCCAAATGGTCGCCAACTTCGCCATGCTGGTCAATCGCCCAGGATGCGGCAACATATTTCTCGGCTTTGGCGTAATCGCCCTTCGCGAAGTAGACCCAGCCCAGCGTGTCCCAATTCGCGGCCAGAGCCGAGACCGACGCCAAATCTCTTATGTTCAATTGATCGATGGTCGCATTGCGAAGCCCTGCCTCTACCTGAGTTACCGCGGACTCTGAATATTGCAGGGCACGATCAAGATGGACCTTCTTGAGTGAAAGTTGATAGGCAATGTCGTTCCAAACTTCTGAAGTCGCAGAGAGTTCGACCGCTCGATCGAATGCCGCCAAAGCCTTGTCATCTTGGCCGGCGTTGAGATACGCATTTCCAAGGCTTATCTGTAAACCTGGATCGTCCTTAATCGAAACCGCCTTTTCAAGTTCCGGAATTGCCTTTTCATACTGGTGAGCTTCCGCGTACATGGCGCCCAATGCGGCGTGACCATATTCGCTGAGTGGATTAATCTCGATCGCTTTGTTGTAAGCTGCGGCCGCCTCATCGTATTTACGTTCGTTTGAGTACGCCCAACCCAGACTGTTATAGGCGTACTCGTCGTACGGATTCAGTTCGGCTTGCTTGCTGAATGCTTCAATAGCTTTATCCGTTTGACGAAGCGCCATGTAAGCGCGGCCCAGATTCATTCTTGCGGTTTTGTGCTTGGGATCGGCTTCGAGCACTTTCTTCAGTAATTCGATAGCAACGGGAAAATTGCCGCGCGTCAGAGCCGCATTGGCGGCATCGTTCAGGTCATCGCCCTTCAGGTCCTTGGGAGTGGTTGGATCTCCGGCGGCCGTACTGTCGACCGAAAGACGCTGCCCGCTGTCGGTCATAACGGCGTGGCGAAAAGCCAGATAATCGCTGGTGCGAGAGGCGGGAAGATCACGCGTATTGGTCGTCAACTTGCGTTCAGCGGTGAACACATTCCCTTCCACCTTGTAGCTGGCGTCATACTGCCCATAGTCGCGCTTCATGGTGAAAGGCAAAGGTGCGCGCTCGACGTACTTGGCGGGAAACTCCAGCCGGGCGGTGTACCGAAAATCCATGGGCCCGCCAATTTGGATGGGCTCGGTATCGGCAGAATTGTCTTCATCCGCGTCCGGAATACTGATCTGTGACAGCGGCAGAAGCATTTCGGATTTCTTTTTTGTCCAGTCCAGAAAATTGGGGGACGTAATTTCGTATTCAAAATGGAACGCCTCTTTGGTCGAAGCGGGATCGCTTACCGTTAAATTTGTGACCTCTCCCGGCAGGCCAATCGTGCTATTCATCTGCTTCACAAATTCCGTCCATTTCGCGTTGGGAACGCGCCGGAACAAAATTCGCAGATAAAGTTCTACATCCCCGCGCACGCTCATCTTGACATGGGCATCGAGCTTGCCGAACTCATTCACTTTGCCATCGATTTCCTGCACTTGATGGTTGGGAACCGCTGGATTGGCCGGAGTCTCCTCGAGATGCGACACTCCGTCCGCGGGAACGATGAGGGCCTGCTTCTTGCGCAGATTGTAAGAGAGCAAGCGGAAGGGCGCGACTTCCGTGGTTGTGTCCATCCAGACTTCGTCTTTGCCCAGAGGGACGAGGCTGAAAACGTGATCGAACTGCGATGGCGATGGAACTTCAGGGTCAAGCTTGCGTCCTGAATTAATCAGCACAGAAGAAGTGTGGTATCCGGAAGCCTCGAGCAAGCTGGCCAGCAGCGTGTGTTTGTCTTTGCAATCGCCATACTGGTTGTGCAGCACATCGGCTGCGAAATGGGGCTGAAAGCGGCCTACGCCGAAAGACAGGCTGATATAGCGAAAATTGGTGGCCACATAGTCATAGAGAGCCTGGATTTTGTCGAGATCGGTAGTTTTGCCGGCAGTAAGCTCGGCGGCCTTGGCACGAATCTCGGGGGTAGGCTGGCGGCGTTCTTTTTCCAGTCCGCCATACCAGTGGCCGAGTTCCTCCCAGTTGGCGAACGTTGTCATCTGGACCGAAGGCGGTTCGGGTTCGGTTTTCTTCTTCTTGTCTTTGTCTTTGTCCTTGTCCTTGTCGCTGTCTTTGTCTTCATCTTCGCGGTGAGAACTCGACCACGTATAAATTCGGCGTCCATTCGCATCGGTGATTTTGGCGTCATTTCCCGGTTGGGTTTTCAACTTCACGGCGCGGTCATGCGGCACATCGACTTCGAGCTGCTCATCAAGCACGATGCCGTCTTTCACGAAACTGTGCTCCATCCAGAATTGATTGGGAGCGAGCGCCGTATGAATGGTCGTCACCACGTCATATTCGAGCACTTCTCCCGGACGCAACCCCGGCACGGTAATGTGTTTCTGGCGGAAGTCGGTATAGACGGGCGCGTCTTTTTCGAGAGGAATGCTCAAATCCTGCACGGCATCAGCGCTGGCAGTTACGATGCTACCGTCCGCTTTGAGCACGCGCACGTAAGGAATTTCCACGCGTTCGCTGGCTGAACTGTAGCCAATGACGATTTGTCCCCACTGTTCGACGCCGGCTTCGCTCTGAATTTTGATTCTGGCGAATAGCTCGCGCTTGCCAGTTCCATCGCCTTCGAAGCGGTAGGAAGTCCGCAATTTCTCGACTACAAAGGCTTGCTGCGAGTAATCAGGGGCGGCTTCAGCTGCCTTTTCCAGGGTCTTGGGGATGGGAACGGGGGTGGGCGGCTCGTTCTGAGCGCAAGCGGCAATCGCGAAAAACGTAGGAAGTAAGAGCAGGGCAAGAATGCGGCGCACAGGCACCTTACAGAATAAATCCATGGTGGGCCGTTTTTACCTTATGCAGGTGCCCACGCGCAAGAGAAACCGCCTCGTTGGCGTTCCCAAAGTACAGTCGATGGTTTGCACCTCGAACTACTGGCTACCGGCTCCAGCCCTGTCCATAAAGCTGGCCTGATCGCTCTTGAGCTTCTTTAAACTCTCGATCGGCAAATAGACCATGTGCCCGGCCTCATATGTTGCGAACGAAATATTGTTCCGGTATTTTTCACCGAGATCGAGATGGTTCATGGTGTAGTTGGCGGCGAAGTAGGGAGTGGCCAGATCGTAATAACCCTCCATGACCAACACCTTGAGGTAAGGATTTTGGACCATGGCCACTCGCAGTGCTGACGCGGTATTGGGGAAGCCATCTTCATTCGATCCCCAAGTCCAGTTCGCACCCAGTTCCTCGTTCTCGCCGATCACGTAGTAGGGCATATCCGTTTTGTAGTTCAGTTCGGTTCGAACATAGTTGTTGAACACCGATGCATACGGCGGAACGATGCTGGCCTCGGTGGGATCGTAGAAAGGCGTGTCCAGCAGGCCTTGCGGATCGGGCCCGGTAAAACGGCCGTCCAGGCGGCCCACACGTAATCTCTGATCGAGTAACAAGTTGTGAGTAAACTTCGGCACGTCGATGCGCAGGTTGGCATCGTCGATCACCTGGGCGCTCAATCCGGTGTAGCGGGCCATTTGCTCGACAACTTTCTTGCGCTCGTCGGGGGTCAGTGCGTCTCCCTTGTCGAGCGCCTGCGTATATTCGGTCGCCGCCCATTGTTCGGATTCCTGCCGCGCTTTGGTCAAATCCGCGCTTAAGTCTGAAGGCAGTCTGTGATGGTAGCCCGCGATCATGGTGAAAGACGGAATGAGCAGTGGATACGGCAAATCGTTGACTTTGGTGTCATCCAGCGTCTGAAAACTCAAAGCTATCGAAAGGAGAGTAATGCCATTGAAGGAGATACCGCGATCTGCTAGATAACCGGCGATTCCCGCCGCGCGCGTAGTGCCGTAGCTTTCGCCGAAAAGAAACAACGGCGAATTCCACCGTTCGTAACGTGTGAGATACAAGACGAATAAATTCACTGAAGGCTTCAATATCGCCCTTCACGTTCCAGTATTTCTTGGATTGTTCAAGATTCGAGGCCCGGCTGAATCCCGTGCCCATTGCGTCGACGAATACCAAATCGCTCTTGTCGAGCAAAGTGTGAGGGTTGTCCTCAACGTGATAGGGAGCCGGCGGCAGGAAGCCTTCGGGCTTCATGACCACACGCTTCGGCCCCAGCGCGCCCATGTGCAGCCAGATTGTGGCCGATCCCGGCCCACCGTTGAAGGCAAAGGTCAACGGACGCTTACCGGCATCCTGCCCCTCGAGCGCATAGGCCACAAAGAACATTTCCGCCAGGATCTTGCCGTCGCCGCGCTTGATGGGAAGCCGGCCCGTGGTCGCTGTGTATTTGAGCAGCTTGCCGTCCACGGTCATCTGATGATGCGTAACCACCGGCGCAACTTCGCTGACGTCGTATTCTTCTTTGTCGCCAGTACCTGGCTTGGGGCCATCGGATTTCTGCTCGTCCCCCGCTGGCTTAGCATCGGCAGACTTGTCAGTAGTCTGACCCGGCTTCTTGTCTTTTTCTTTGGCCGTCTGTTCGCTTTTTGACTTCTTATCTTCCGGCGGGGTTTGCGACGAATCCGGCTGCTGGGCAATAGCGCCTGTCATCAGCGCACAAAACACAGCCAACGTCATCATTACTCGCATTGGAAAAGAACGCATCGGGTCTCCTAAGCAGTCGTCTTGATAAAGACGCTCGTTCCACGCAATGGATAGCGGGGAATTATAACCCGCACAGGCAAATGTGGCGCGGACGCCCCCGTCCGTGACTGCCGGCGGCGTAGCGAAATCGTCGTATCGTCAAGTCGTATTGCTAATATGTCCAAGTGCCCGTCAAAACCTCCAAGAAAGATCAAATCGTCATTCTTCCGTCCGATCCTCTAGCGCGGATTCCCTGGCTGATCCACGCCTTCAGCACCCGGACCGGCGGATCTTCACGAAAATATGGCGGAAACTCGCTCAACCTGGGATTCACCCAGCATGATTCACGAGCAGCCGTGGAACGTAACCGTGCAACGTTCTTAAAGAAAATCGGCGCGATGGATGGGAAACATCCCTGGCCGCTGGTCACGCTTCGGCAAATTCACTCCGATCTCATCCATCATGTTTCAAATCCGCCGAAAGATCAGTTGGTTGGCGACGGCCTCGTCACCCGTACGCCCGGAATTCTTCTCGGCATCCAGACCGCCGATTGCCTGCCCGTCATTCTCGTCGATACGAAACATCACGCGGTGGGAGTATTCCACGCCGGCTGGCGCGGCACCATCAAACGGATCGTGGAAAAAGGCGTGGGAGAAATGCGGCGATGGTTCGGAACCATGCCGCGCGATTTGAAAGCCGCCATTGGCCCCGGCGTTCACAAATGTTGTTATGAAGTTGGGCCCGAGGTGCGTGATCAGTTTGCATCCCAGTTCGAATACGCAGCCAGCCTGTTTCATGAAATCGAGGAACATGACGAAGTGCGGGAGAAATATCCCATGCTATTTCTGACCGCACGCGCTCCCGGCCACAGCGTGATGCCGAAGAAGATTTTTCTGGACCTGGCCGAAGCCAACCGCCGCCAGCTCCTCGCTGTAAGAGTTCCGGCAAAGAACATTTCTGTTTCGTCATTGTGTACAGCGTGCCGTTCCGACCTGCTCTTTTCCTATCGTGCCGAAAAAGGAGTCACTGGCCGCATGATGAGTGTCGCAGGGGTTCGTAACTCGCTGTGAACACATACTTTCGCCTCGAAAATTGGGGCTGGAGCTTGACATCAGCAGTGCTGCGGCATAGTCTGCCGCGACTGCCATCCCATTGAATTCCAGCCATGTCAGGGAAAGCAGTCAGGAGGATATCCCATGAGTTGGATGCTATATGCGGTCATCGTAGGACTGATCGCCGGTTGGGCGACAGGCAAGATCATGAAGGGTTCCGGCTATGGTGTCCTGGTGGACATCATTCTAGGCATCGTCGGCGGTATTCTTGGAAGCTGGGTTCTAGGCCTTTTGGGCTTCGCCACCAGTGGCGGGCTGATTGCCAACATCCTGGTTGCAATTCTGGGAGCAGTGCTCCTGGTCGTAATCGTGCGGGCGCTCAAGAAGGCCTGATCCGTGAAATTTCTACCTCGGCACGCTGCTCATCATCCGAGCGGCGTGCCTTCCGCTAAATAACTGCACAGCAAGTACTTCCGCACTATCCAAACTAACGTACCACTTCGTCATGAGACATACGGTGCGGTTATCTGGCAGAATAGAATATTCAAATATGAAATCGTTTTAATCGGAAATCTTCATGAAGACTGCAAGTTTGGGAACGCCGCCTACCCGCAATATTCATTTAATCAAGTGGGTCGAAAAGACCGCCGAGCTTACCCACCCGGATTCCATTCATTGGGTGGACGGTTCCCAGGCCGAAAACGACGAACTGCTGCGCCAGATGGTCGAGAGCGGAACCTTAACTAAGTTAAATCAAAAATTATGGCCGGGCTGTTATCTGGCCCGCTCTGATGCCAGTGACGTCGCCCGCGTGGAAGACCGCACCTTCATCTGCTCGCTTTCCAAAGACAGCGCCGGACCCACTAACAATTGGGAAAACCCCTATACCATGCGCCGGAAGCTGAAGGAAAAATTCGCCGGCTGTATGCGTGGACGCACCATGTATGTCCTGCCTTTCAGCATGGGGCCGATAGGATCTCCCATGTCCCAGGTCGGCGTGGAGCTGACCGATTCGCCTTACGTCGTCGTCAATATGCGGATCATGACTCGCATGGGGTTGGAAGTCTTCAAAGAAATCGACAAAGACGAAAAGCGTGTAGTTCCCTGCCTGCACAGCGTCGGGATGCCGCTCGCACCGGGACAGAAAGATGTTCCCTGGCCCTGCAATCAGGAAAAATACATCGTACATTTCCCCGAGAGCCGCGAAATCTGGTCGTACGGTTCCGGATACGGTGGCAACGCATTGCTCGGGAAGAAGTGCTTCGCACTGCGTATCGCCTCCAACATCGCCCGCGACGAAGGCTGGATGGCCGAGCACATGCTCATCCTGGGAGTCGAAAATCCGCAGGGCGAGAAGACTTATGTAGCCGCGGCTTTCCCCAGTTCCTGCGGCAAAACGAATTTTGCCATGATCGTTCCCCCGGAAGGCTTCGACGGCTGGAAAGTCTGGACCGTAGGCGATGACATTGCCTGGCTTAAGCCAGATGCTGAAGGCCGCCTGCGGGCCATCAATCCTGAGGCCGGATTCTTTGGCGTCGCTCCGGGAACTTCCGTGGCTACCAATCCTAATGCCATGGCGACGCTCGCCCGCAATACGATATTCACCAACGTCGCGCTCACGCTCGACGGCGGCGTCTGGTGGGAAGGCATGACCGAAAAGCCGCCAGCCGAATGTACCGACTGGCAGGGGCAGCAGTGGACACCCGCACTTGGCAAGGCCGGGAAAAAAGCCGCGCATCCCAACGCCCGCTTCACCGCGCCGGCATCGCAGTGCCCCACGATCGATGCCGCATGGGAAGATCCCAACGGTGTGCCCATCAGCGCTATTATTTTCGGCGGCCGGCGCGCGACGAATATTCCGCTGATTTATCAGGCTTTCAATTGGAGCGCGGGAGTCTACCTGGGCGCGACCATGGGTTCAGAAACCACTGCCGCCGCCGCCGGCGAAGTCGGTAAGGTGCGTCGCGATCCCATGGCGATGCTGCCTTTCTGCGGTTATCACATGGGAGATTATTTCCGCCACTGGATCAAGATGCAGCGCTCGCTCAGCCGCACTCCGCGCGTGTTTCATGTGAACTGGTTCCGCAAAGACGCGAAAGGCAACTTCATCTGGCCGGGCTATCGTGAGAACATGCGCGTTCTGAAGTGGATTGTCGACCGCGTTCGTGGCCGCGCCCAGGGCAAGGAAACACCCATCGGATGGACACCGTATTACGAAGACATCAACTGGAAGGGGCTCGACTTCCCCAAAGAAAAATTCGAGCAATTACAAGCCGTCGACCGCGCGGCATGGCGTTCCGAAGTGATTGGGCACGAGGAGTTATTCATTCTTCTCCACGCCCATTTGCCCTCAGAATTGATTTATGAGCGTGAACTATTAATTTGCCGGTTGTAAGGGAACCTGAGGGAAGAAGTCCGGTTTAGGACGAGGCTGGCGCCACAATCACATCATCATCGTTAACGAGTGCGTCCAGTTGCTTCAGCGTCTCGTCCACGGTCAACGAATACATTTCCCGTCCGACGCCTTCACCGGATTCCAGAGCCGTTTTCAGATAATGTCCAGCAATCTCGATCGCCAGAGGATCGGTGATCGACCGATTGGTGCGTTTGTTGTACTCCACCCATGCCGGATGCGGCAGGGCTACCCAGACCGGGCGGCCATCCACCAGGAACTTGACGTCAACAGCGTCGGCATGGCGCGTCGCTACGGCCACAATCAATGCCTGATAAATGCAGTGAACTTTCTTCTTGCTCCAGCGATCGAGGGCGTGGAAGTCTCTATACATGGATGAGTAAAACTATACCGAACCGGAGAGCACCCGGCAAATGTGTCACAAAATGTCACTCTCCCGTGTTCTGCTCCGTGCCTTGGTATCTTCATGGTGCATTATGATGTTGCTGAAGCTGACGGCTGAGAGCTGTTGGCCAACGACCAATGACTAACGACCAACGACCAGCCAACCTCGGCATCCTACTCTCCGGGCGCGGCTCCAACTTCGAAGCCATCGCAAGAAATGTCGCCGCCGGCAAGATCCCTGGCGCTCGCATTGCAGTAGTCCTTTCGAACAGGCCTGACGCTGGTGGTCTCGAAACCGCGCGGCGCCTCGGACTTGCGGCATTGGCAATTCCGTCCAAAGGCAAGCCTCGCGAAGATCATGATCGCGAGGTCGTCGCCGCACTGAAAGATCATAAAGTCGATCTCGTTTGCCTCGCCGGATACATGCGTCTGCTCTCGCCCTGGTTCGTGCAGCAATTCCCGCACCGCATTCTCAACATTCACCCTTCGCTGCTGCCCGCGTTCCCAGGCCTCGAAGCCCAGGAACAGGCCTTCGCTTACGGAGTCAAAGTTTCCGGATGCACCGTGCATTTCGTGGACGAAGAACTCGACCACGGCGCGATTATCGTGCAGAAAGCGATCCCGGTGCTCGACACCGACGACGAACATTCGCTGGCTACTCTTATCCTCGAACAAGAGCACCTTGCTTACAGCGAGGCGATAAACCTTGTACTGGAGGGAAAGTTCAAGATCGCTGGAAGAAGACTCATGCGTATATAGAAGTAAAAAGCTGATGTTGTGACGAATATCACAGCCAAATCTGCAAGTACATTTTAGATTGGAGATTTCAGATTGCAGATTTGGATATGGCAGGTGAAATTAATTCCGAGATATTGAAACAAAGAACGAAACATTTTGCTTTGCTTTTGATTCGTTTGTGCCGCACGATTCCTTCCAGTCAAGAAGGGCGGATCATTACTCGCCAACTTCTTCGGTCAGCAACGTCCGTCGCAGCTAACTATCGAGCTGTTTGCCGGGCCCGGTCACGTGCTGATTTCATTTCTAAGCTAGGTATCGTTTTAGAGGAAGCCGACGAATCTCTTTTCTGGCTGGAACTTCTGGTCGATGCTGGCCTTATCCAAAGCGAGAAGGTCAAAATGCCACTCGCGGAAGCGAATGAACTCGTCGCAATTTTCGTAACCTCTCTCCGGACCGCCAAAGAGAAATCTGCAATCTAAAATCTAAAATCTGAAATAATGTCTCCGATGCCAACTTTCGCCCCTGTTGACGAACAACTCGCCTACATCAAGAAAGGCTCCGCGGAAATCGTTAAGGAGTCTGAACTGCGCTCGAAACTGGAGAAGTCTCTGGCCTCCGGCAAGCCGCTGCGCGTCAAAGCCGGATTCGATCCCACCGCGCCCGACCTGCATCTCGGCCACACCGTCCTGCTGCGCAAGCTCAAACATTTTCAGGACCTCGGCCACACCGTTATTTTCCTGATTGGCGATTTCACCGGCATGATCGGCGACCCCACCGGCCGATCCGCCACTCGCCCGCCGCTCAGCGCGGAAGACATCATGCGCAATGCCAAGACTTACATGGCGCAGGTCTACAAGATTCTCGATTCCGCACACGACCGAAGTCCGCTTCAACAGCGAGTGGTTCGACAAACTGAAATCGGCTGACTGGATCAAGCTGGCCGCCAAGTTCACCATCTCGCAGATGCTCGAACGCGAAGACTTTCACAAACGATTCAAAGACGAGAAGCCGATCGCCATCCACGAATTGCTCTACCCGCTGGCCCAGGGATACGACTCCGTCTGCCTGAAAGCCGATGTCGAACTCGGCGGCACTGACCAGAAATTCAATCTGCTGGTGGGCCGCGAAATGCAGCGCGCTTATGGCCAGGATTCGCAGGTCGTACTGACCATGCCCATCCTCGAAGGCCTCGACGGCGTGCAAAAAATGTCGAAGTCGTTGGGCAACGCCATCGGCATTCTGGAAGCGCCGCTCGAAATGTACGGCAAAATCATGTCGATTTCCGACGAGATGATGTGGCGCTACTACGAACTGCTGACCGACGTGCAGCTCCCGGAAATCCAGAAGATGAAATCCGAGTCACATCCGATGGAAGCGAAGAAAGATCTGGCCCGCCGCATTGTTACAGATTTTCACTCCGCCGACGCGGCGAAGAAAGCAGGAGAGGATTGGGCCAAGCAATTTCAGAAAGGTGGGGTTCCCGAAGATATCGAAGAACTCACAGCGTCAGTGGAAGTAACCGCAGAGGGCTTGGTGAGACTGGACAAATTGATGGCAAGAGAAGGCCTAGCGGAATCCGTCAGTGACGCGGGACGGAAGCTCAAGCAGAAGGCAGTGAAAGTAAATGGAGAACTGCAAACGGAATCTGCGGTTTCCTTGGATCTCAGCCAACCACTGATTGTGCAAGTTGGAAGAAAGATCAAGAAAATTCACGCCACTCCAATTACGGGCACACGGGCAATCGATTAGGGCACGGGCGATGCTCACGTAGGGACAGCCGCCTCGGCTGTCCAGCCAAGCGCAGCGAGGCTACTTATTCAATATGTCATCCTGAGCGGGGTGGTTGATTCGCGAAGCGAAGCAGCCACGGAGTCGAAGGACCCCTACCCGCTCTACTGCTGCTATTACACTTAGGAGTTCTTCCCCTCCGCCATCTTTCGTCACAAGAAGCCCTTGGCAACTGCCTTATTGTCAGGGTATAGGGATCCTTCGACTGTGTTGTCGTTCGCGTTGCGAACGACAACTTCGCTCAGGATGACAAATTTTACGGCAACAGCCCAAACACTGCCACACCGTTCGTCGTCCCCACAAACACCTTCCCATTCACGATCATGGGCGTGATGTACTTGTTGCCCGCTCCAAACTGGTCGCGGCCGCCGCTGGCCTGGTTGCTGTTGTAAAGCTCGTTCAGGGTACTGGCATTGTAGGCATGCAATACACCGGGGCTGCTGTTCTCCGAGGCCCACACGATCCCATTGCTCGTGCCATTCGCAGAAACGCTGGGCGTCGCGCCCGGATATCCAAAACTATTACTGGTATGCGCGGTCGCAGCCGTCGACAATTTCGCACTGGTGATCGTAAACGCGAGAATCGGACTCCCCACCGAGCCGTAGTAAATCGTATTGTTGAAATATGCAGGCATCGCCCAAACGCCGCCCGGCAACGCTCCTGCCAGTTCCTGATAAACGCCCGTGTTGTTCGAAGTGAACTTGCCCATCGAATCCCGGTTCACCACATAGAGGTTCGAGTCTTTGCCGGCACCGACGGCCAGATGCAGAGTGTGTCCATTGCCATCGCTCAAGTCAGGCAACACAATTGTTCCGCCCGAGCCGAGGTCCGTGTCGGTGCTGTTCTCCTGCGATTGATTGTCCATTTCGAAATAATCCGCCACGGCCAGACCACTAGATGTCGAAAGTTTCATAAACGCATTGCCATAGTCGCCGCTGCTGGGAAAACCGCTGGCATTGAGCGAGGAATCAAATTCGCCGTTGGCATCGAGAAAGAAAATATTTCCCGAGTTGTCGGCGGCCAGACCTGCGCCTGCCATCCAGATGGCGCCTTCGTTGCCGTTGGGCGTGATGTTCAACACGCTCGTCTGTGCCAAGGTGGACTCGCTATAGCCCATGATCCATCCCGTATATGGCCGGTCGTCGCAATGGGAGGCCCATCCCGTGTAGATGATGCCATTCATCAACAACAGCCCTACGCGTTCTTTATACTGCGCCGGATCGAAGACGACATTCGTGCCGTTGCTGTTATCACCCGTTCCCGGATATGTCGCCTGAATGTCCTTCGGGCCGCTGAGGAGTTCCGTACCCAGCGCAAGATCGAGCGCATGCAGACGTTGATGATAATTGCCCGATCCGTCTTTCGACATGGCGACTAGATAGATCGTGCCGTTCGGACCGCGCGTTCGATCGATGACCGGAGTCGCGGTCACCCCGATCTCGGGAGTCACCTGGCCGCAGCCTCGATTGTCGCTCGAGCTCTCGCCCGCCTTCAGCATGGACACGTGCCAGATCACGGTACCGCTATCGGCATCGAAAGCATAAACCGAATCATGTTCGGTCGGGACGATAAGCAGATTGTGCGTTCCATTCGACGGCACCGCGACGCTCGACGCATACAGTGGCTCAGCATCGACCAGCCCGTCCACCGTGTAGAAGCCGAGCTTGCCGAATGTCGCTGAAGTGACATTACTGGTGGTCAGAATGGTCTCGTTGAGATTTTGTCCCGTCCGCGCAATGTCGTTGTGGTAGGTCAACACGTCCGTGGTTCCAGCGGACACAGCATTCACGGTGAGAGTCGCGGGATTACTGGTTGCATTTCCTGTCGAATTCGTGACCACCACTCGAAATTGCGAACCGTTATCCGATATTACAGTCGCCGGGGTCGTGTAACTCGCCAGGGTCGCTCCGGTGATGGGGGTCGAACCTTTCTGCCATTGGTAACTCAACGGAGCGGTGCCCGTGGCCGTGACTGAAAATGTCGCCGTCTGGCCCGCCGTCACGGTTTGATTCGAAGGCTGTTGAGTAATCGAGGGTTTCACGGGCGTCGAATTGACGGTAAGTGTTGCCGGGTTGCTGGTCGCATTCCCCGCCGAATTTGTAACTACCACGCGAAATGAAGCCCCGTTGTCGGAGGTGGTGGTCGCCGGGGTCGTGTAGCTGGCTGCCGTTGCTCCGGTGATGGAGGTCGTGCCGTTTTGCCATTGGTAGCTCAACGGGAGCTGTGCCGGTCGCCACGACCGAAAATGTCGCGGCCTGGCCCGCTGTCACCGTCTGGTTCGAAGGCTGGGTAGTAATCGCCGGACGAGTCGCAGCGGAAGGCGGGGTTGCATCGACGCTGCAACCCGCAAGAGCCAAGCTAAGTGCAACAAACAAAATGGCTTGTTTTGGCATTTGCAGACACATGAATTCAACTCCCAATACTCGGCCGCTCCCTCCATCATGCCAACGTTTTCCCATTTTGGGCAGGGGCTGAGCAGTTACGATGGGGAACCTGTATAGATGCCAATTGGCCGCTTGCCGTCCCTCTGGATTCGCTTCTTTCGATCACTCCAGGGGGCCCAAGAGGCGAATCTGCTACCACCCAGCGACCCACACACCGGCTTGTGGTTAAATGCCCTGACTTATGCGCGCTGCCGCCATCCTCGGGTTGGGGTCGTCCACCAAAGCTCTCAAGCTTTTCCAAAGAGACTCGGACGTGAGTTGGACCATGGGCCTGCCCGCAAACTCGACTGAAGCCGACGCCATCGTCATCTTCGGAGGCGACGGCACCATCCATCGTCATCTGGAACAGTTGGTCAAGTTGCGATTGCCAGTGGTGGTCGTACCCTGCGGCAGCGGCAACGATTTCGCGCGGGCATTGACTTTGCACAGCATTCGAGATTCATTGGCGGCATGGCGGAAGTTTTCGACTGGTGGCACAAATGTGCGAACCATCGACCTGGGCATAATCACTTCTCTGGATTCGAGAACGCCAGATTCCTCCGGGGCTGGGAACTTGAAACCCGAAACTGGAAACTCTTTTTACTTCTGCTGCGTGGGCGGCGTTGGTCTGGATGGTGAGATTGCCCGCCGCGCCAATCGACTCCCCCGCTGGCTACGCGCGCACGGTGGATACGCACTCAGCTTGCCGTCTGCATGGCTTAAGTTCGCTCCACAGCCGATGAAAATCCTCGCAGAGGATGCGAAACAATCTGGTGTGTTCGTCGAACGCAGCAACCAGCCGACAGTGGTAGCTGTCTTCGCCAACGCACCGGTCTATGGCGGCGGCATGAAAATCGCGCCTCGCGCCCAACTCGACGATGGCCTGCTTGATGTCTGTGTGGTGGGTAACGTCGCCAGGCTCAGATTGCTGCGGCTGTTTCCTTCCGTGTACTTCGGCCGCCACCTGGGTATCCCCGAAGTTGGGTATTTTCAGGTGGAGCGCCTGCGGATAGAAACAGAAAAATCATTGGACGTGTACGCGGATGGCGAATACGTATGTCGCACGCCGATTGAGGTGAGCGTCGCATCCCGAGCGCTGACCGTGCTGGTGCCGTGATTTGAATGAGGTAGCGGGCGCGGTTAGAATCGCTGGCAATCTCGCGCTGCCAGTCACAAGGAATTCGAGGCCACTACGTCGATCGACGATCATCAGAAGGAATCTCAAGCCGCCGGCGAACCGGCGAAGGATGATCGCCTCGATTCCTGGAAAGAGATCGCAGCTTTTCTGAAGCGGGGTGTTCGCACCGTCCAACGCTGGGAAAAGGAAGAAGGATTTCCGATCCACCGTCACCAGCATGCCAAGCAGGGATCGATTTATGCGCTGCGTTCCGAAGTAAGCGCCTGGCAAAATGGGCGAGATCGGCATGCCGGCGATCGAAAGACGCGAACAAACCATTCTGGCGGATGAGGTAGACATCTCATCCCAAACCAAGCTGCTGGTTCTGCCCTTCGAAAATCTCAGCCGCGATCCCGAGCAGGATTATTTCAGTGACGGTCTTACCGAGGAAATGATCGCCCAACTCGGCCGTTTTCGCCCCGCCGGGCTGGGAGTGATCGCCCGTACCACGGCGATGCATTACAAACTCCGGCCGAAACCCGTCGATCAGATTGGCCGGGAGTTGAACGTTGCTTATGTGCTCGAAGGCAGCGTTCGACGTGACTCCGGCAAGGTACGCATTACGACCAGCTTGGTGCGAACCGCCGATCAAACTCCGGTCTGGTCCGGTTCGTACGATCGCGATCTGCGGGACGTCCTCTCGCTGCAGAGCGAAGTGGCAGCCAAGATTGTCAGCGAAATTCACCTGGCGTTTCCCTCCAACACAAACCTGCACCGGCCCAAGGCACAATCGGTAGACCCTGCTGCCTATGAAAATTATTTGAAAGGGCGCGCCCTGTTGAATGCGATGACGGTCGACTCCGTGCAGAGAAGCATCGAATTTTTCCAGCGCGCCATCCGGCGTCAACCTAAATATGCATTGGCGTTTGCCGGAATGGCGGATGCTTACGGGCTGTTGTCGATCGTTCCTTTTGATGCACTGCCGCCACGCAAGTCCATGCCGAAAGCGGAAGCCGCTGCGAAGAAAGCGCTGTTGCTCGACGGATCTTTAGCGGAAGCCCACTCCGCCATTGGTTTGGTGCGGCATCACTATCACTGGGATTGGCAGGGCGCGGAAGTTGCATACCGAAAAGCGCTCGAACTGAATCCACATTATTCTCCGGCGCGCCTGCGTTACGTTTGGCTGCTGCTGGCATTGGGACGGATTGAAGAGGCGATGATGGAATTGAAGAAAGCTCAGACTGTGGCTCTCGAATTCGATCCTCACTTTCTGGTTGTAGTGCAAGCCACGCTGGCCGCGGCTTTTTATTTTTCACGCCAGTACGACCGCGCCATTTCTGAAGCCATGAAAGCAGTCGCCATGGATCCAGCGTCCACTCTGCCCAAATATGTGCTGGTGCGGGCATTCGCGCGCAAAGGTGAGTTCCCGAAAATCGCGGAAGCGTTTGCCAGGGCAAAGCAGACGGAAAACTCAAGTCTGCTCAGTACGATTGCGCTGGCCCACGTGGACGCGGTCCAGGGCCGCAAGGCAGAAGCGCGAAAAGCACTACAGCGGCTTAAGGTGATGGCCAGGAAGCGTTATGTCCCAGCCACTTATTTCGGGATCCTTTTTGCCGCGTTGGGTGATACCGCCCAGTCTTTTCGCTATCTCGAAAAAGCTTACCAGGAGCGCGCAGATGGTCTTACATTTCTCAACGTCGAACCGCTGGTCGATGAACTCCGCGAGGACCCCCGTTTTCAGAAGTTGGTAAGAAAGATTGGATTGGTGCCTTAAGCTCTTGGTAGTGGTGCAGTTTGAAGCGCGATTCGTATCAGGGCACGGCTTTCAGCCGTGCCGAAAGAACCAGGAGAGGCAGGCTTTAGCCGCATCGCCGCGACGAGCGAGCCTCAGCGGCTAAAGCCGTTCAGAATTGTGCCCTTGGCGGCATCGCTGAAGCGATGCCCTGATACGAATCTTTCTCAAACCGCACCACTACCAAGCTCTTTCCCAAGGTGCCTTCGCCCTATTCCGGTGCTAAACTAGCCCTTCGTAAGAGTGAAAAATATGAGTGATGAAAAGCGTTCGCGTACCTGGCTCTGGATCCTGATCGGAGGGGGAGCTTTCTTCCTCTTCGTGCTGGCCGTCTTCACCCTGGTCTATCTCACGCTCCACACCGGCGGAGAAAATGCAGGACTGCGCGGATTCGGCGACCGCATCGGCGTCGTCGATCTGGACGGGGTCATTCTCGATTCCACCACAGTGGTAGGACAACTCAAGAAATTCAACGACGACGATTCCATTAAAGCCATCATCATCCACGTAAATTCGCCGGGTGGCGGCGTGGCGGCGTCGGAAGAGATTTATAGCGAAGTCAAGCGCATTCGCGATGAAAAGAAGAAACGCATCGTGTCTTCGATCAGCACAGTCGGTGCCAGCGGCGCCTATTACGTTTCCTCCGCCACCAACAAAATTTATGCCGACAACGGCAGCGTGGTCGGCTCCATCGGCGTGATTTCAGAGTGGGTAAATTACGGCGACCTGATGAAATGGGCGAAGTTGAAGCCGGAAGTGCTAACGGTTGGAGAATTCAAAGATACTGGCGATCCCTCGCGTGAGATGACACCAGCGGAAAGAGCCTACATGCAATCGCTGATCGACAACATGTATGGTCAATTCGTTCAGGCAGTTGCAGACGGCCGCCATGCCAAAGTTGAGGACATAAAGGCCATTGCCAACGGCAAGGTTTGGACCGGCCAGCAGGCACTTTCCATGCACATGATCGATCAGATCGCGGATTTCGAAGCGGCAGTCGACGATACCGCTAAGTCCGTTAATATCAGCGGCAAACCGGTACTCGTCCGGCCTGATCGAGACCGAAAATCGCTGCTGGATTTGATGTTTGGGGATGTGTCCCAGTATTTACCGACGAAGGAAAAGCTGCTGGATCAGCAGACTGGTTTCTACTACCTGTGGAAGTAGGAAATCAGGCTTTGGGCTCCAGGCTTTAGACGCCTGGTCTTCTGATTCAATCGGCTCTCCAACAAGAGCCTAAAACCCAGAGTTTGATGCCTTGTTTCAATTGCCACTTGCACACAACCCCTGAAATTTGAGAGAGTTATGCAGGTCTTCCACTGAAGGCAGTTACGGAGCGAACAGGCATATGACAAAAGCTGATCTGATCGACGAAGTCTCCCGGCTGGCGGAATTGACACGCAAAGACAGTGAAGTCATCGTCGAGACCATTTTTGACAGCATTGTGCGCTCGCTGCGTGTGGGCGACAAGATTGAGATCCGCGGCTTTGGCAGCTTCCGTACCCGGCAGCGCAAACCGCGCGTCGGGCGCAATCCTAAAACGGGAGACCGCGTAGACGTTCCCGCCAAGAAGATCCCTTTCTTCAAGCCCAGCAAAGAGTTAAAAGACCTGGTGAATGTTGGTGGTGGGGCCACTCCCGCCGCTGCACCGGCACCGGCACATCCTGCTCAATAAATTGCGGCAAAATGTGGCGCGGGCGCCCTCGCCCGCGATTAGAACTCCTGCGAACCAAAGTTTCTCTATCACACTGTTAGATTTCGCATTTCAAATCCGGCGTTAGACTAATTCTATGTTCGCTCGCAAGATCCGCGTGGAGTACGACGACAACGGACATCGCAAACCCTGTCCGCTGAAGTGGCTCGACAACTTCGCCATGCGTAACTTCACCAATGCCAGCGTCTTCGATGACACATTGCCTCTAACCGATGGAGTCATGGAGATCGGAACGAATGTACCGTTGGAAGAACTAAAAGCGGCCATGGAAGATTGGTTCCGGAAGAAGAGTTACTTGCCAAAAAACGGGCACTTATTTCTGGCAAAGAACGACGCCTGATTCCAGTAAACCTGCAAATCCGAAAAAGAAAACGTTATGGATTCGTATCAGGGCACCGCTTTCAGCGGTGCCGTAAACTCTTCTGAATGATTTACGGCACGCCTGAAAAGGCGCGCCCTGATAAGAATCCTACTGCCAAAGAATACTGCTCACCCTTATTTGTCGTAGTGCAGCAACGAGAACACATCGTATTGCTTCAGCTTGTCGCGGCCATTCAGGAAATCCAGTTCCACCACAAAACCCAGCCCTACGATTTCAGCTCCCAGCGAAGACGCAAGTTTGGTGGTGGCTTCGGCCGTCCCGCCGGTGGCGAGCAGATCGTCCACAATAATCACGCGCTGGCCTTTTTGGATGGCGTCTTTATGAATCTCCAACGTATTGGTGCCATATTCCAGGGCATAGTCGTACTTGACCGTGGCAGCGGGAAGCTTTCCGGGTTTACGCACCGGAACGAAACCGGCATTCAAGGCATAGGCAAGCGCCGGAGCGAAGATAAATCCGCGAGCTTCCATCCCCAAAACCAGATCGATGTGCTTATTAACATAATGGGTCGATAGCTGGTCGATGAGAGCTGCCAAACCGCGCTTGTCCTTGAGAAGCGTGGTGATGTCGTAAAACAGAATGTCTTTTTTGGGGAAGTCCGGGACTTCGCGAATCAGCCTTTTCAGTTGATCGCAATTCAATGCAGGCTGGGACAATTACCACGCTCCTTCAATACGAAAAGTTTTCAGACCGCTGACCGGTTTGGCTTCGGATTCTTCCACCTGGTCCACGCGCGCTGCCCGTGGACCTTCTTGCAAGGCGTGCACGCAATCCATTGAGTTGATGCGAGTGCCCATGGCCAGCACTTCCACGCTGCTATCGGCGTTATTACGGACCCATCCAGCGATGCCAAGAGTGTGCGCCTCGCGTTCCACAAACCAGCGGAAGCCGACACCCTGGACGCGTCCTCGGACCAGAAATCGGCGGGTCTCGATAGCTTTTTCAGTGGAAGTCATTTTTCAGTACTGTAGAGACATGGCTTACCACGTCTTCCACGCCGCAAGCCGAAATGCTGCACGCAAGACGTAGCAAGCTACGTCTCTACGAAGGCACAATTACGCTCGTGACAGATACGCACCGTCAGACGTGTCCACTTTGATGGTCTCGCCTTCGTTGATGAACGGCGGCACCTGCACCACCAACCCGGTTTCGGTCTTGGCCGCCTTGGTGACGCTGGAAGCGGTCGCGCTCCGGATCCCCGGCTCGGTCTCAATCACCTTCAACAAGACGGTCTGTGGCAACTCGATTCCGACGGCTTTTCCGTCAAAGAATTCCACTTTAATCTGTAGGTTTGAAGTCAGATATTCCACGGCATCGCCCAGGATTTCCCGCGTCAGGTGAGTCTGCTCGTAGTTCGAAGTATCCATGAAGTAGTAATTGTCGCCATCGACATATAAAAACTCCATGTCGACTTCATCCACAACCACCTTCTCAATGGGATCAGGGGAACGGAAGCGGTGCTCAAACATGGCGCCAGTTCGCAGATTGCGCAGTTTGGCCTGGATAAAAGCGCGCAGGTTGCCGGGAGTACGGTGCTCCACGGCAAAAACAGAGTGCAGATCATTGTTGTGCTTGATGATCATGCCAGGGCGAAGCTGGGTGGCAGGAATAGACATGAATGAAGAAATCTCCTTGAGAATTGCAGCGGACCAGCGGAAGACACACGACGATCATTCCCACCAGGCACTGACCAACTCCTTATTTTATACGGGCTTGGACAGATTTGGGAAATGCGCAAAATTAGAGACATGAAATCTGCGGCAATTGCACAATACTCCGCAGCTCTCAGGCAGCTAGAATGGTTCCTGGGGAATCCAAGCTGCGGAATTGAAATCCTAGGTCAATGAGGTGCATTTATGAGTGAAGGAAAATATAAGGCTTCAGAGCAAGGTAGTACGGCGGGAACAGCGGTTACCTTTCTCTTAATCGGACTCGGCGCTGGCGCCCTGGTGGGTCTGCTGCTTGCTCCTAAGACCGGCAAGCAGATGCGAAAAGACCTGCGCCGGAAATACGAAGGCGCGAAGGATACGTTCGAAGACTGGCGCGACGACGCAAAGGAATTCGCCGAGAACGCGAAAGAGTTTGCTGAAGACGCCATCGAACGCGGCGAGCGAAATTGCGGACGAAGTCCGCGAGCGTGGTGGCAAGATTGCCGAGGAAGTTCGCGACCGCGTGACCCCGCTGGCCAAAAGCTTGCGGCGGCGGTAGCACCAGGTTTGGCTGAGAGCCGAGGCTAAAGCTGAAAGCCAATCAGTACAATCGAAAAGTCACTTCCACATTTATCTGGACAGCGACCGGCTGGCCGTTGAGCGTGGCGGGTTGGAACCGCCATTTGCCGACGGCCGCCATCGCCCTTTCGTCCAGGCCCATTCCCAGCGAACGCTGCAAGCGAAGGTTGCGCGGATGACCCGCCGCATCCACCACCAGCCACAGAATTACGGAACCCTGATACTTGGCCCGGCGGGCCTCGTCGGAGTATTCGGGATCGGGATCGTAAATCGCCCGCGGCAAGGTTACGCCCGCCACTCCTGGCCGAAAGATATTCCCGATGTCGCCAAATCCGGGACCGGTTCCCGGCCCGACCCCACGACAACATCCATTTCCGATGCCACCATCTTTTCCAGTGCCGTTCGAAGGCGGAGCCTGCACATCGGCCAGCGGATTACCCAACTGCTGAAGCTGCGGTAGCTTTAGATCGGTCAATGCCATGATGCTGGGAGGTTCAGGCAATTTCGGATCGGGATTGATCGGCACGGCCTCGGGCGGCGTGAGTTGCTCTCTCATAGTCGCAAGAGGCAAAGCACCTCGTGACGCCTGCAGTTTGCTGTGATCGCCACCACCACCGGCAAACGAAATCGGAGCGATGTCGCGGACAACTTTGTCGAGCTCTCGTACCACACCGTTGTGGCTTAAGTAGTTAGCCAGCGTAATAAGCAGTACCAGCCCAGCCAGTTGTGCCAGAAACGCGAACACAAAGTTAGACGGCCGCGTGCGGTACACACCTGAGTTGTCTCCCAGGAGGGTTTGCAGCATCGGCGCGGGGGAAGTTGTTGAGTTGGCCATGCGCTCTCCTTCGGAAAAATCAGAGGGCTGATTTTCATTAAGAAGCCAGCAACCGGCAAAAGGATATCCGGTATTTTTGAGGGGCACCAAGGCGCCCAATATGTGGATTTTCTAATGAAAGATGGCCGCGAAAAACCCCTTTACCTTCCCGAAGAATCCGCGGTGTGATTTGTCGGATGGAGCCTGGGGAGACGGTGCCGGGAGCCCTGTGGCGGGAAGCAAAGTAGAAACCGTTGAAGCGCTCCCCGGCAAACCGTGCACTTGTGGCTTGGCTGCGGGCTCCGACGCAGGGAGATCGCTGGCACGGAATACCAAAGGCGCTTCGATTCGTATGTGAGAGTCCTGCGACTGGGAAGACGGCAAAGGCGCGGTCTCAGAACCCGCCTCAGCCATGCTCACCGGCGCCGGCGTCACACCGGACTCCGCCAGATGCACCGGATCGGACGAGTCATTATCGGGTACGGCCTCTGACGACGCGCGCATCACTGGAAGGGACGGCGCCGGGCAGCCGCAATCTGAAGAGTCTGTCGTATCCATGGAGGCCAGCCGTCCAGAACGAAAGACCACTTGCTCTCCCGGTTTCACTTCGTATTTATCGTCTCCGATCAATTCCGAAACCATGGCCGACGCCGAATTCCCCGATAATGCGTGCATGCAAGTATTGCCGCGTGAGTCCGCGCTGATGGCGTAATGGAATTCGCCCGGGCCCTCCAACAGAATGCGGAAGTCCGGAGTGAGAATGGCATCCGCCGAACTTTGCAGAACGTAATGCGCCTCGAATGCTCCTGTACTTATGCCGAACAGGAGGTCTTGTCCATTGCTGGAGGTGGTTACAGACAGTACTGTTCCCGGACAGACGCGAACTTCGCCACCGCGTCCCAGGCTCAGAATCTGGGGCTCGGCACCGGCAGTGATCGTCGAACCGCCTGCAAAGCGGTTTAACGACACCGCCACTCCGGAACCTCCAGAACTTACCGGAACCACCACCGGCTGAGCTTCCGTCGTAAGAGAAGCCACCGACGCAGGCTTTGCTGCGATTTCTTCCGCCGAGTGCAATCGTACAGTCAATAAATTTCCGGCTAAGTCCCAGGTGTATTCGCTGTTCTTAAGCAGATCAATCACGACCCGCGTCACCGGCGGGCGATTCTGATACTGGTCGATGCGAACCCCGCGCAACGGATCGCTGCGAAAAGCACCCAGCTGAAAATTCACCTGTTTTTGTTGCAGAGAGTTGTTGGTGTTTGGGAGATCAATGACTAATCGCGGAGGGCTGTCCAGCTTTTGTACTTGGGGGACCAGAGGG
This sequence comes from Terriglobia bacterium, assembly GCA_963723765.1. Taxonomy (GTDB): domain Bacteria; phylum Acidobacteriota; class Terriglobia; order Terriglobales; family Acidobacteriaceae; genus DATBAX01. The sequence goes on from CAVRSD010000005.1 coordinate 871,896, forward strand.
CGGGTGGAAATAATCTCCACCGCGGGGCCGTTCTTATCAGGCACGACGCGAACCACCAGGACCATTGCAGCAGGAGTTTGATCTTTGGACCTCAACTTTGAGACGGAAGGAGCAGGCTGCGGATTCAACTGTCCCGTAACCGTCGCGGAAACGAGAACTGCCACCACGAGGGCGAAGGCAAAATCAGGATTAATGCGAAAAAAGAACTTCATCCCGGAAAGATCCCTGCTTAACTCCAACCATAACACTGGCATGGAACGGGAAGAAGTGACAGAAAAAGCACGAAAGTCCTATGCTTCGGCGGAAGACGGGCTTGGCCGGTTTTTGATCTGGACCGCTGTTTGATTGGACTAGGGTTCGGCGAGAAATTCGTATTCGTCGATGACCGCAGCCACCGCCATTTTGCCATCCGTTACCGCGTCATCCACGCGCACGATTTTGCCTTTGCACTGTACGCGGATACTTTCGGTCAAAGTGATCTCCGGCGGCAGGGTAAGAGTGAATTCAATGGCCGATCCGGCAGCAACCGCCGAATCCAGATAGAAACAGATCCCTCGGGCACTGACGTCCCGGGTTTGGGCGATCTTCCCTTGTGTCCCCTCTTCGCTGCTGGTTACCGAAACCGGCAGCCGTAGCGCAAAGCGGCGGGTGGCGCGCTTATCTTGTTGGGCCTCGGCCATAGGTCCTCCATAAAGCTTTGTAAGCATGGCGGTTTGCGGGCATGGTGTCAAGGCTGGACTTTATGCAGACTTTGCGGTGGATGGTTTTGACGGTAAGCTGTAGATAGACAGTATGATTTTTGTCCTCGACAACTACGATTCGTTTACCTACAACCTGGTGCAATATCTGGGTGAGTTGGGGGCCGAAGTAGTGGTCCGCCGCAACGATCAGGTTACGGTCAATGAAGTGGGAGATATGCGGCCAGAACGCATTGTAGTTTCGCCAGGTCCCTGCACACCGCAAGACGCGGGAATCAGCATTCAACTCATTCGCCACTTTGCCGGCAAAGTCCCGGTGTTGGGAGTTTGCCTGGGACATCAAGCCATTGGCGCTGCCTTCGGCGGTAAAATCGTGCGCGCCGCTCACCTGATGCACGGGAAAACCAGCCAGGTCCAGCATGACAACCGGACAATTTTTCAGGGGCTTCCGTTTCCCATCACCGCGACCCGCTACCACTCATTAATCGTCGAAGAAAAAGACCTTCCTGCCGATCTGGAAGTCAGCGCCTGGACCACCGAGAAAGACGGTTCGCGCACCATCATGGGTTTGCGCCACAAACGCTTTTTTGTCGAAGGCGTCCAGTTTCATCCCGAAAGCGTGCTGACTGCTGAAGGCAAGAAATTAGTCTCCAATTTTCTGTCGATCTAGATTCGACAAAGACATGACCCGTAGAGACGCAGCTTGCTACGTCTCCCACCACGAACTCGGCAAAGCTGAAGCAAGACGCAGCAAGGTACGTCTCTACAGAAAATTCGGGCTCTTTCAAGAATCTCCTCGTGCTAATCTTCCAGTCGCCAGGAGCTCCCATGTCATCTCGAGTCGTGAAACTCATTCTCTTATCTTATCTATTCACGACGACTGCAGCCATCGCGCAGGACTCTTCACTGAGCTCCGCCCAAATCAGCGGCGTCGAAAAAACTGTCAACGCATTCATGGCTCAGCAAAACGCGCCCAGCGTCTCGGTGGCGATCGTAAAAGGCGGAAAGCTGGCATGGACGGGCGCTTACGGCTTTTCCGATCTTGAGAATTCCGTCCCAGCCAAGCCTTCGACCGTGTATCGTCTGGCTTCCATTTCCAAACCGATCACGGCGACGGCGGTGATGCAACTGGTAGAAGCCGGCAAACTCGATCTCGATGCGCCCATTCAAAAATACTGCCCGGCTTATCCCGAAAAACAGTGGCCCATTACCGCGCGGGAATTGCTCGGACATCTCGCCGGAGTGCGGCACTACAAACAACCCGATGAATGGAGGAGCACGCAGCATTATGACTCAGTTACTCAGTCGCTCGATTTCTTCAAAGCCGACCCGCTCGACTTTGAGCCAGGAACGAAATATCAGTATTCGACTTTCGGATTCTCCATTCTTGGATGTGCGGTCGAGGGCGCCTCAGGCATGAAGTTCATGGATTATTTGCAGGAAAAAGTTTTTCGTCCTGCTGGAATGGAGCGCATCCAGGTCGACGACACCTTCGCAATCATCTCCGACCGCGCTCACGGCTATCGCAAAACCGAAAAAGGAGATGTGGTCAACACCTGGCTCGCGGACACCAGCAACAAAATCCCCGGTGGCGGCATGATCTCGACCGCAACTGATCTTGCCAATTTTGCCATCGCGACTATGCACGCAACATTGTTGTCGCAGACTACTCTAGAAAAGATGTGGACTTCGCAGACGACCGGCGACGGCAAGAAAACCGGCTCTGGACTCGACTGGGGCTTGGGAGAAATCAAAGGTCACAAAGAGGTTTCACACAGCGGCGCGCAGCCCGGAACCAGCACGGATTTGATCATGCTCCCGGAATTAAATGTCGCTGTCGTGGTCATGATGAATATGGATGGGCTTCCAGCGAGCCAACTGGCGGAAACGATTCTGCAAGGCATTGCGCCTTAGTAAGCGGGCCTAGTGAGACCCTCTCGCGGCGTCCACCGCACGTAGCACAGCTTTAGCTTTATTCAGACATTCTTCGAATTCGCTGGCGGGATCGGAATCCGCCACAATGCCCGCTCCTGCCTGTAGATAAGCCTTCTTGCCTTTCATCAGCATGGTGCGAATGGCGATGCAGGAATCGAGATTGCCCGCAAAATCCGCATACAGCACGGATCCCCCGTAAATTCCGCGCCGCGTCGGTTCCAGTTCTTCGATGATCTGCATGGCACGAACTTTTGGCGCGCCACTCAAAGTGCCCGCCGGGAAGCAAGCGGCAAACGCGTCGAGAGCGTCTAAATCGCCTCGCAGCTTACCTTCGAGCGCCGAAACCAGATGCATGACGTGCGAGTACCGCTCCACGTACATCAGGTCTTTTACTTTTACTGAACCGTATTCGCTCACACGCCCCAGATCGTTCCGTCCGAGGTCAACCAGCATCACATGTTCGGCGCGCTCTTTTTCGTCGTGCAGCATTTTCTGTTCGAGAGCCACGTCTTCGGCTTCATCGCGGCCTCGCGGATGGGTTCCTGCTATGGGCCGGTACTCCAGCTTTTTCCCGGTAACCCGCACCAACATTTCCGGAGATGATCCCAACACATGGGTGTCTCCCATGCGTAGAAAATACAAGTAAGGCGACGGGTTTACGGTCCGCAGTGCGCGGTAGATATCGAAGGGCGCTACCTCGGGAGTGAAGTCGAGACGCTGCGAAAGCACCACTTGAAAAATGTCTCCGGCCGCGATGTACTCCTTGGCGCGTTCCACCATTTGTAGAAAACGCGGCCGGCTGGTTCCGGCGTTTACTTTCAATTTGCCAGCCGGCGGTGGCGAAGCTTTTCGTAACTGCGCGGGACGCAGTCCGCTGGCCAATTTCTTTTCCAGCACAGCGATATCAGCAACTGCCCGGTCATAGGCCTTGCGCGGGCTCTCACGGGACACGTCCGCGTTGGCGATGATGTGGATCTGGTGCCGCAAGTGATCGAAAGCCAGCAGCCGATCAAAGAACATCAGCACGCAATCCGGCAGATCGAGATCATCCTTGGCATGCTCGCCGATGTTTTCCAGCTGGCGGACGCCGTCGTAAGCGAAATATCCCACGGCCCCCGCTGTGAACGGCGGCAATCCTGGAACATTCGCGGGACGATGCTGCCGCAGCAATTCTTTCGCAATTTGAATGACACTACCCTTGCGCTTCTCGCGGACTTTTCCCCGCTGCACCATGACTTCGTCACCGCGGGCCCGCAATTGCATGTACGGCCGGGCACCCAGAAATGTGTAGCGTCCAATCTGCTCGCCGCGTTCCACCGACTCCAGTAGAAATGCATCCGGCTCTTTGGCGGCTACGGCAAGAAAAGCAGAGACCGGCGTAAGCAGATCGGCGGTCACCGACTTCACCACCGGCACCAGCGTGGCTTCACGAGCCAGGCGGGAGAATTCTTTGTAATCCGGGACAGGCATGAGGTTGCCACATTATATGTGATTAGCCTCTGGGCTCCCGGCGTTAGGCACTACGCTTGCAGCGCCAGCTTGAAATCTAGTGCCCAGAGCCTAAAGCCCAGAGCCCCGGTTTCGAGAGCCTATTCTGCGAACCAGCGAATGAATTGACGGATTCCCCGATGCGATAGAAGATGACTGATCGTCCCACCGTTCGCTCGGGGAGCCCTATGCGTATTAAATTCTGGGGAGTGCGGGGATCCACCCCGGCTGCTCAGCCCGAAAACATGCGTTATGGAGGCAACACTTCCTGCGTCGAGGTGCGCTTCGGCGACCAGATCTACATCTTCGATTGCGGTACCGGTTTCCGCGTGCTCGGAAACCAACTGCGCAGCGAATTCAACGGCAAGCCGATTTCCGCACACGTTTTCCTCTCCCACTTTCATTGGGACCACATTCAGGGACTTCCCTTCTTCGGCCCGCTCTATGAAAACGCGAAAAATCGTTTCGTGTTTCACGCCTCCAACCGGACTCGCGCTCTGAAACAAGTCCTAGAAGAGCAGATGGCTTCGCCCTACTTTCCTGTAGGACTGAAAGAAATGAAGGCCCAGCGCGAATTCCACGATCTGCAGGAAGGCCGCATTGAACTGGACGACATCACCATTCATACCGCGTGGCTCAACCATCCTCAGGGATGCATGGGCTTCCGTCTGGAAACCAAAGAAGGCGTGCTGGTCTATGCCACCGACAATGAGCCGGGAGACGCAGCCTTCGACAAAAGCGTTCGCAAGCTGGCCGAAGGTGCGGACGTGCTCATCTACGATGCTCAGTATTTGCCGGAAGAATACGAATCCCGCCGTCGTGGCTGGGGACACAGTCATTGGCGCGAAGCCGTCAACGTGGTGATGCAAAGCGGCGCAAAAGAGTTAATTCTCTACCATCACGATCCCGATCATGACGATCTCTGCCTGGATAAAGTCGTGACGGAAGCTCGCAATTATTATCCCCGGGTGCGCGCTGCGGCTGAGGGTATGGAGATTGTGCTGTAGGTTATCCCCATCCCTGACTTGCCTACCCGCCTCTCCATGCTTAGAATTGGACGGTTTGGCCTATCGCTGCCGGAAAGTGACCTACTCGCAGTCTTACCTGAACATCGAATCGCAATCATACGGAGACCGTCATGAAAACCATATCCCACGAACAGGAAATTAATCCCTGGGAGGCACAAGCCGCCCGCTTTGACTTCGCCGCCGACAAGCTGGGGCTGGACGAGGGCATCCGCAAAGTTTTGAGCTATCCCACGCGCGAGATCATCGTGCACATCCCGGTCAGCATGGACAATGGCAAGCTCGAGGTGTTCACCGGGTTTCGAGTGCAGCACTCGATTGCCCGCGGGCCCGGCAAAGGTGGCATCCGCTACGCACCGGACGTCACGCTGGATGAAGTGCGCGCACTGGCCAGTTGGATGACCTGGAAATGCGCGGTGGTCAACATTCCCTTCGGCGGCGCCAAGGGCGGAGTGATTTGCGATCCTCATAAGATGTCCATGGGCGAACTGGAACGCATGACGCGCCGCTACACCGCGGAGCTGATCGAATTCATCGGCCCGGAAAAAGACGTGCCCGCGCCCGACGTCAACACCAACGAACAGACCATGGCCTGGATCATGGACACCTATTCCATGCACATGCGCCAGACTGTCACCGCCGTCGTCACCGGCAAGCCCATCAATATTGGCGGATCACGTGGGCGCCGCGAAGCCACCGGCCGCGGCATCATGATTGTTTGCGAGGAAGCCATCAAGAAATTGGGGCTCAATCGTGAATCCACGCGGGTCATCGTGCAGGGATTCGGCAACGTCGGTTCCAATGCGGCGTTACTGATGCGTCAGGCAGGTTACAAAGTGATTGGCATTATTGAAGTCGAAGGCAGCCTGTTCAACAAAAATGGGATCGATGTGCAGGCCGTCACCGATTATCGCGCCAAGAATCGCACCCTGAAAGGTTTCCCCGAAGCCGAGGCCGCCGATCCCGCCGAGCTCTTTCTCACCGACTGCGACATTCTGATTCCCGCCGCCACTGAAAACCAGATCACCAGCCGCAATGCCGATCGCGTGAAGTGCAAAATCCTCGCCGAGGGAGCAAACGGCCCCACTACCGCTGCGGCGGATGAAATTTTGGCGGACAAAAAAGTTTTCGTGATTCCCGATATCCTCTGCAACGCCGGCGGCGTGACCACTTCCTATTTTGAGTGGGTGCAGGACCGCCAGGGTTATTTCTGGAAAGAGTCGGTGGTGAACGAGCAGCTCGAGGAAATCATGGTGGCCGCGTTCCATGATGTGGTTCGGTATTCCGAGACCCACGGAGTCAATAACCGGATCGCAGCTTACATGCTGGCGATTGATCGCGTGGCTTACACCATCCGCCAGCGCGGGATTTACGCATAACAGATTTTTAGGGGTCAACAGAACCAGACTGTAACGGAACTGGGCCCAATCCACCCATGGAGAGATGACGATATGACTAGACTGCAAAAACGCCTGTTGATCTGGAGCACCGGACTTTGTGTGATGATCGCTTTGACCGTTGCGCCCGTAATCGCACAAACTGCCAGTAGCTCAACCACCGATCAAACTGCTGCCAGCACTTCCACCACCAAGAAGAAGAAAAAGAAAGCCAAGGCCGATGCCGCTGCGACTCCTGCATCCACGGATACTGCTGCCGCGAGCGAAAAGTCAACCACCAAGAAATCTAAGAAAAAAGCTGCAGCAGCGGACACCACGGCTCCCGCAGCCGCAGCTCCTGCGGCTGCCGCAACCGACGCACCTGCCCCGAAGAAGACCCGCAAGAGCAAGAAAGCCGAAGCTGCGGCTACCCCGGCAACGGCCCCGGCAGCTGCGCCTGCCAGCAGCATGGCTCCAGCACCAGCGCCAAAAGCAGCTCCAGTGGCGAAACCAGCTCCTGCCGCAGCCGCCGCTCCTGCAAATACAATGGCTCCGGCCAAAAAAGCCGCGCCAGCCCCCACCGCTACTGCGTCCAGTGCGGACATTGCCGCAGCCAAGGCGAGTGGAAAGGTCTGGGTCAACACCGACACCAAGGTCTACCATAAGAGCGGACGCTGGTATGGCGCCACGAAAAAGGGCCAGTTCATGACCGAGGACGAAGCCAAAGCCGCAGGCTACAAAGCAGCCGAGAAAGAATAATTCCGATCGTTAATTCCCAGGAGGAATCATGCACAAGAAACTGATCAACAGAATTCTGCTCGCCGTCTTCGCTCTCGCGTTGCTCAGCAGCCTGAGCCTCACCCGGAGCGTTGCCCAATCCAGCGCGTCAAAGCCGGCTGCGGCTGCAGCCAGCACGGATTTGGTTGACATCAACTCCGCCACGAAAGATCAACTCGATGCTCTGCCGGGAATCGGTGCGGCTTATTCGCAAAAAATCATCGATGGCCGGCCGTATGCCAAGAAAACCGACCTGGTCCGCAAGAAAATTCTGCCCCAAGCCACTTACAACAAGATCGCGGGCAAGATCATCGCTAAACAGAAATAGTTGAGTTTTCGGACACGGCTCCGATTTTTTCCGGGGCCGTTCCTCCGTAAACTTCCGCTCGTAATTTCGACAAACTGATTTGGAGGCAAATCATGGGTCTTTTAGACGATCTGGAAAATAAAGCCATTAGCAGCGTGACCGGTGGAGGATCCAATCCCCTGGCTACGCAGGTACTACAAATGATCCAGCAACAACCCGGCGGTCTTTCCGGCCTGGTGCAGAGCTTTCACGACAAAGGATTAGGCGGTCTCGCTGCCTCATGGGTAGGCACCGGACAAAACCTGCCCATTTCCGCGGATCAGATCCAGCATGTGCTGGGAAGCACGCAAGTACAGGCACTGGCTGCCAAAGCCGGCATTTCGCCGGAAGTCGCCAGTTCCCAACTGGCGCAACTGCTGCCCACGCTGGTGGACAAGCTCACTCCCAACGGACAAATGCCGCAGCAGGGCAATCTCGTGGAAATGGGCATGAATCTGCTTAAGTCTCTGGGGACACCAGGAACGGGTGCGGCTTAATTTTCGGTGGTTAGCGGCATAAGCTCGTAAACCACGAAGGACACGAAAGTACATGGAGGGAACACCTAGAACCTCTGTGTTACTCCGTGTCCTCCGTGGTTAGACTTGCATTTTCTTCGCTCTTCGATTGCTTTCCCTATTCATAGTGGGGGATAATTCGGCATTGTCGGTTTCAGGCATTTTTGCCGACCGCAATGTTCCGTGTCCCCGGTGAACCTGCCCAACTCCATCACGCTTACCCGCATCTTCAGTATCCCACTGCTGATCTGGCTTCTTTCCACCAACCGCTTTCATGGCGTCAGTGGCGAGCAGGAGATACTGGCTTCGGCATTGTTCATTGCCGCTTCCATCACCGACGGCATTGATGGCTATCTCGCCCGCAAGCGCGGCCAGATCACCACCATGGGCATCCTGCTGGATCCGCTGGCTGACAAGCTGTTGATCGCCGCCGCTTTCGTGACGCTCGTCCAGTTCAATCCCAGCCTGGTTCCGGCGTGGATGGCGGTGGTAATCATCGGTCGAGAATTTCTTGTAAGCGGCCTACGCTCCATTGCCGCTTCCGAGGGCTTTACCATCGAAGCCAGTGAACTAGGCAAGTTCAAAATGCTGGTGCAGATTGTTTCCGTGGTGGCAGTCATCCTCGATCATCGCTGGAAAGAATGGCCCATCTATGGAACCTATTTTTTCCCGGTTCATTGGATCGCTTGGCTTTCCATCTGGTTCATGGTGGTTCTGTCGCTGATCTCCGCCGGGGACTACTTTATCGCCTTCTGGTCGAAGATTGACCGGCAAGTCGTGAAGAGCCGACGCCGCGCCTTCGTCCTCAGCCGGCGGAGGAAGCGCGATGTCCCCGTCACCTGAGAACTTTCTCCCTCATTCGCCCCCGGCCTCAGGCATTCAACAGGATGAATTCTCTCCACAAGAACGCAGCATTCTTCTAAAACTCGCCCATGCGGCAATTGTCACGAAATTCGAAAATCGGGAAATCTCTCTTGAGTCGCCTTCGTCTCACCTCGCGGAACCACGCGGTGTTTTCACCACGATCTATTTGTACGGCGCGTTGCATGGCTGCGTAGGTTTTATATTTCCGGTGACTTCGCTGTATCGCAACGTAGCGGAAACCGCCCGTTCGGCAGCATTCGAAGACACGCGGTTTTCGCCAATTACTCGGGAAGAATCTTCGGCTCTCAAAATATCCCTTAGTGTTCTCTCCACCCTCTGTCCGATTGCTTCCGAACAAATCGAGATTGGACGCCACGGGCTGCTGATCAGCACGGCGGGCCACCGCGGTTTGCTGTTGCCGCAAGTCCCCATCGAGCACGGATGGGACCGCATCGCTTTTCTCGAACACACCTGCCGAAAGGCCGGCCTGCCCGTGGACGCCTGGAAAAATGGCGCGCAGATCGAAGCTTTCACTGCTGAAGTATTTGGCGATCAAGGAGTGCAATTGTGAGGCAGTAATCAGGAACTTCCCATCGAGTTTTCGCGTAGTGGCTCAATTTGAAATATTTACTCAAGTCATCCCGAAGATCCGGCGCATTTCAGCCGGGCGAGGGATCTGGCGCGGGCGAGCAGACGCCGTACGTTCGCTCCACGCAAGATCCTTCGCAAGCTCAGGATGACTTTTCATAAATATGAGAAGAAAGTTCAAATTGAGCCACTACCAGTTTTCGGAATTAGCTTCCCAACAAACCGAATCGGAGTACAATTCAGCCGCTCAGATTCCACATTGGATAATTCTGTTTAATCCACCTCTAAGCGGGGATGGTCTCTCTTGTGCCTCGCAGGAATCTCATGCAAAAGGAGAATCCATGCAAAAACGAATAACTTGCGGTCTTTGTTTCCTGATTTTTTGTATCGCCTTGGGAGTTGGATCCTTGCAGGCACAGATGGCCCCGGCCAAGCCGCCGGTTTACACCTACGTTGCCCAATGGGATGTTCCCCGGGCCCAATGGCCTGCCATGGAAAAACTTGATACGCTCGACAAGCCCGTACTCGACAAACTGGTGGCCGATGGCACTCTCATCGGTTACGGCGCTTACAGCAACCTGATTCACCAGGAAGGCGAACCCACGCACGGAACCTGGTTCACCGCCGCTTCCGAGGGCAAGCTGCTTAAGGCCTTGGAAGCCATTTACGCCAATCCCGGATCGACCGACTCGCCAGTGGAGGGCGCATCCAAGCACTGGGACCAGATCCTGACTGGAGATATCTATGGCTCCAAGGCGGGTTCGACTACTGGCGGCTATCTCACTTGGTCGAAGTGGGAAATCAAGCCAGGCGAAATGCATGCCTACACAGAGCTCACAAAGAAGGTACTGGTGCCGGTGCTCGAAAAACTGCTCGCGGACGGCTCAATCACCTCTTACGGACAGCTTACCGAAGACTACCATCAAGGAAAGATAGGCACGGTTTACGATTACATCACAGTGCCGGATGCCGCATCCATGGACAAAGTGGACAAGGCATTCGACGACGTATTCGGCAACACGCCCGGATTCGCCGATGCCTTCCGGTCGTTGGCCGAACGGGACGGACATCGCGACTTCCTCACCCATTTGCGCTTCATGGTGACTAAGTAGCGCATTCCATCTTTTGCAATCAGACAGGGTCAAATCGGGGAGGGTTTTAACCCTCCCCGGTTCGAAGCTATTGCGAGGTTGCGAGAAATCTACTGTTGTTCGTCGAGCTCCACAGCATCGCCGACGTGAACGTCTTCCATAGCAAAAACGATCATGCCGGTAGCGCTGGTCGGCGTGGTGCCGATGATCACCAGTTCACCTACTGCGCGGCGCGGGAAATCGGCCACGTGGATGGTCGGTCCATTGTTCTTGGTCAACAACTTAGGATCGATAGAGGGCTGCTTTTTCTGTGTATCTTCGGAAGTCGAAGCTTTGAAGGAAAGTGAATCGACGGGATCTTTCAGGTCGGCCGTATAAGAACGCACGGCGCGGAAAAAGTCTCCCACCTTGACGCCCTGGTTCCCCCCTACATTGAGATAAACTTTCGAGCCATTGGCCAATTCTCCGTCAAAGTCTTTCGCCATCAAAATGCGGCCGCTGACCTTACCATTTGGGGGTGCGAGACGATCGAAGCGCGTCGGCGGACGGAACGCAACCGTAGGCTTTTCGACGAAAGGTACGACGATGTCGCCAGGATTCACGGGGTCGCAACTGAAATCAACCCGGGCTACCGCGCTCTTGTGCCGAGTGTCGATGATCTGCACTCGTCCGACTTCGTAGTAGGGCTGACCAGCGGCCTTCAGCATGGCGTGCTGACCTGCGAACAGCTCGTACTTATTGGGATCAACCAGTTCCCGCAGAACGCTGTACTCCTGGCCAGCCTGGTAGCCACTGCCCGTGAGGTATACCACGTCGCCGCGCACGAATTTGGCCATGCCGGGGCTCTCCAACCCACCCGCCACGTAATTGCTGTTCGGCAAGAGTGTGCTGCTGATGAAACCGGCACAATAGAGGTCAGTAGCCGTTGGCGTTTCCACCCGCTCAAAAGGGAAGGTGGTGGTGGTTAACAACGTCCCATCAGGGGCCGATTGGTCGGCCGGAGTAGGTTTAGCTTGCTGGGCTGGGGCGGCAATCGCCAATGACAAAAGTAGCAACAGTCCTATTTTCTTCATGTTATCTCCAAGTCGGGGCCGGGATTCGCCGGCGTGTCCGCCTAACGACAGCAAATAAAGGGTTTCCAACCCGGACAGTAACAAGCAGGTAAGTCCCGGTCAAGGTTACGAGGGTGTTATGGGCGAAAGGTTAAAAAGTTTGCCAGGCAACAAAATTATTCGTAATCCGTAGTTGCATCTGGAATTACACGCCTGTAATATCGGCGCCGACTCCTCATCAAGATGACAGCTGCTGCCAATCAATATTTGTCGAGATTATTGCACCAACGATTGCCCAGAGTCTGCGTGGCTCTGACCTCCGCTGACCCCACGGAACTTGTGGATAAAGCGGAAGCCTTGGTTCGCGATAACACCTTTCTGGAGTTCAGGTTAGACTATCTTCCCAAGCCGTTGCTGGCCCTGCCCAAGATCAAGCGTTTTACCGAATACTATCCCCACGTGGTGGTCATCGCGACCTGTCGACGGACGGCTAGCGGCGGTAAGTTTAAGGGCACTACGGCAGCCCAGCTTGACATTCTGACCAAGGCTGCCGCTGCGGGATGCCAGATTGTCGATGTCGAATTACAGACTGCGGTCCAAACCAAGCCGGCGCAGTTACAGAAGCTTCGCGACAAAGCCTCTCTGATTCTTTCGTTTCACGACTTTAAAGCAACTAAAAAGCTCGAAGAGACGCTCGCGAAGATGACGACCTTCCCGGCGGATTTCTACAAAATCGTGACCACTGCGACAACTTTGTACGACAACGTGGTCATGATGAAATTTCTGGAGAAAAACCGCGACCAGCATTCCCTGATTGGCCTGTGTATGGGCGAACAAGGAATCATTAGCCGTGTGCTGGGTGTACGTGCAGGCAGCGTATTCACCTTCGCAGCCCTGACCGCAGATGAAAAAACCGCTCCCGGACAGGCGACCGCGCAAGAACTGCGCAGCATTTATCGCATCGAGCAAGTGGACACCGCTACGCGCGTCTATGGAGTTGCGGGAGATCCAGTCTCGCAGTCACTTTCGCCGGCCATCATGAACGCGGCGCTGCGCCGGGAAACGGTCAATGGCGTCTACGTCGCATTGCATGCCAAGACTTTGAAAGACCTGCTGGCCTGCGTTCGCGACATTCCCATTCACGGACTATCCATCACTATGCCGTACAAGCAGCCGATCGTGAGTCATCTGGACAACACCGATGCCCATACCACGAAGATCGGCGCCTGCAACACCGTCGTTCGCGCCCAGGATGGCAAGCTCTATGGTTTCAACACGGATGCAGCCGGCGTGGTGCGGCCGCTGGAGCAGCGCATCACCATCGAAGGCGCCAGGATTCTGGTATTGGGTGCCGGCGGTGCCGCCCGAGCGGCAGTTTTTGGACTTAAGGAACGCGGCGCGGAAGTTTATATCCTGAATCGAACCGCGGCGCAGGCGCAAAAGTTGGCGCGCCAGGCCAAAGCCAAGTCCATCAAGCGTCCAGACCTGAAAAAGCTGGCTTTCGATGTGATCATCAACGCCACGCCGGTGGGCATGGGAAATACCAAGGACTCGCCGCTAAATGCCGATGAAATCAAGGCTAAATACGTTTTCGACATGGTTTACGATCCTCGGGAAACTCGCCTGATCAAGCTGGCCAAAGAACGGGGAGCGGAAGTGATTCCCGGGATTGAGATGTTCGTCCACCAGGCCGCCCGCCAGTTCGAAATCTGGACCGGCAAGCCCGCCCCCTGGGACGAGATGCTGCGCGTTGTGACGCTTGCCCTCAACGAACGCGACGCCGCGCGGCAGGGATAAAGCACGGAGACTGACGTATGTCTCAATGGCTCCGGTCGAGTAAGGCAAGCACGATCTTCCTCTACTCAGCGTGGATCGTCGTGTGTATGGGGGTCTTCGTGATCTTCATGTTGACTCCATGGTTCCAACAGATCGAGGCACTCCCAAAAGGCGAAATTTCCCTCCTCTCCATGGATGACTTCAGTTGCCGGCGAGACGGCAATGGCGAGTAATAGTCATTGGCGCGGGCTACAACGAACCCGCATTGTTCCAGAACCCACTGAAACATGTGTGCCGGAGCATTTCTTACAGATCGGAGACCGCTGTATAGACCCAACGGCAGAGTCCTCTTGAGTGATTTAGCGATATTCATGTCAGGTGGTATCGAGGCATTCCTATCAGTAAGTTAAGAGGACTCTATTCCCTTTAGGCATTGGCTCTTGTCAGGTATTTGTCATGAGGTTGCAAAAATTCGTCGAGGTTAGCCGATTTATCGTGGGACAGTGAGTTATCGCGCCGCCGATCTCCACAGGCTTCCAGCCGGTTAACCCACCAGTTTTATCGATTTAGATCGGCCAGATGCTTTTTGCCACGAAACGGTTGCATTTTTAATGGGGTCGGTAGTACACTTCAAACAGGGCGAGGCTGTAAACGCCCGATCTCGTGGTGCCGCCCTTTCTTCCAAGGTTCAAAAGCCGTTGCTAGCTGTCACGGACGTTTGAAGCGAATTCCCTTCGCCTCAAGCCACAAAGGTTCGGAGAGACCCTTATGTCGTGGTACGCGTATTGCCTCACAGAACAACAGCCCCTTACAAATGGAACCCGAGCCCGCCGTCCTTTCCTGCTGGAGGGGATTCAAGGCGTAAATGGCGCCCCAGTTCTCAGCTATCCCAGCGGCGAGTTCGCCGTGGTCGTCAGCGAATATGACCGGAATAACGGAAACGGGAAGCTGGAAGAAAAGACCGTTTTGGAACACGCCCACGTAGTCAGTGTGTGCTTCCGCAGCGGTACCGTCCTCCCGTTCCGTTTTGGGACGATTTTCGACAGCGATGACGCCCTGCGGCAGGCCGTCCGCGCCAATCGCCGGGCTTTTGGCGTGAGCGTGGCCCGGCTGCGTGGCAAGGCAGAAATGCACCTCAAAGTCTTGATTAAAGACGGTGCATTGCGCGAGTTCATGGCGGATGTGCCGTTGCCCGACACCGTCGGCGGCGACTATCTGATGAAGCTGCGCGACAAGGCTTCTAAAGACCGCGAACGCCAGACCAAAGCCCGCGCGCTTTCCGTCCAGGTACACAAGCTTTTCAACCCGCTCGAAGAAGAAATCAGCTGCAAACGCGTCAACACCAACGGCATGCTGATCGACATTGCCCACCTGATCGATTCAAAATCCGTGGAAAAATATCAGAACCGGTACAGCAGCGCCGCCAAGCAGTTGAAAAACTGCGAACTGGTGATCAGTGGTCCCTGGCCGCCTTATCATTTTCTGCCGGGGAAACTGCGGACCGTGGCGGGCAACTCGTAAGACCACGCGGACACTTTTTGCATTCAAACCCCGGACTTAGGTTCGGGGTTTCTTATTTCCAATCTGATTCTGAATAGAAGAGTTTCCCAGAACTGCCCCCTACTCGCTGCGTAGCGCAATGATCGGATCGACTTTAGAGGCGCGACGCGCCGGTATTGCGCAGGCCAACCCGGACACCAAAGCCAGGAGAATCGTTCCGGCCAGGAGAATGACGGGATCGCGCGAATTCCCTTGTACCCATGTCGCGATGATTCGGCTGAAGGCCAGCGAGAGGGCGACACCTGCGAAGATTCCAGCGCCCACGCTTCCGAACGCCGACCTAAATACGATTTGCAGCAAGTCGCCGCGGCGCGCTCCCAGCGCCATCCGAATCCCAAATTCATTGGTCCGTTGCGCCACCGTGTAGGACACTACGCTGTGCAGTCCTATCGCGGCGAGGGCCAGGGCGAGCCACGCAAAAGCGCCAAAGATCCAGGCCGCGAGATGCTCCTGCTGCCACTCGGGTTCATAAGTGAGCCGAGTTTCGAGATCAATGGCGCTACTGCTGGTCTGGTCCGGGTTCACTGCCCTCAACTGCTCGCGCACCGCACGGAGCAACGTCAAGGGTGGAACCTGGGAGCGAACCAGAATTTCCGTCTCCTCGCCCATGCTGAAAGTGTAGGGCACGTACACCGCCGGTATAGCGGCACTTCGCAGCCCATTATTGCGCGCGTCCTCAACGATGCCCACAATCTGTAACCAGGTAGCCGCCATATTTGACGGAGACAAGATCGTAGCCGGATTGCCTTCAATCCCAGGCAGCTTCAGCGAGTGCCCAATGGCATCGCCATTCGGAAAATATCGTTGCGCCAGCGTATGGTTAATCACGACTACATGGGAGCCTTTGTCATCCTCGGCATCGCTCCAAATGCGCCCTTGCAGCAGGGGAATGCGCAGGGCGGCAAAGTACTGCGGGCTGACCAGGTTGGCCGATATGATCGTATTGTTCGCGGGTTTGCCCAGAACATCGAACCCTATGGTCCATCCATTCTGCGGTGGGATTGCATCGGTGGAAATCGCCGCCGCAGTCACGCCGGGCGTCTCCGCGACCTTTTCTCGCAGTTGTTCAAAGTAGGCTGCGCGCGCGGACCAAGTGCGATAAGAGTCCTCGCGCAAAGGAATTTCTACCGTCATTACGTTGTGCGGATCGTAACCGAGAGGCTGGTGGATCAGTTGGGCAAAGCCTTTCAATGACGAGCCCGCAGCCGCCAGCAGCAATAATGTCAGCGCCACCTGCCCGGCGATCAGCATGCTGTGAGCTCTGCGTCCGCGAACGCTGCCGGCCAGCCGACGCGTGCTCGACTGCATAAGTTGTCCGATTTTCGTCTGCGAGAGTTGCAGCGCCGGCCAAAGCCCGAACAGCATGCCCGTTCCCAGCGCCACGGTGACGCTGAAAAAGAGTACGGGCAGGTTGATGCTAATCACAGCCTCGGAGGCAAACGTAGATCGGGGCAGCAAATTCTGAATCAGCGCCAGAGCGCCGTAAGCCGTCAGAACGCCCAACGCCGCTCCAATTGCCGCGAGAAGAAGAGACTCCGTGAGCAACTGACGAATGATCCGGAGGCGGCCCGCGCCGACAGCGGTTCTCACCGCCAATTCATGCTGCCGCGCCGTGCCCCGCGCCAGCAGCAGAATCGAAACATTTCCGCATCCGATCACGAGCAGCAACATCACCGCGCCAAAGAGCAAGTACAGGGTTCCGCCCATGGAGCTAACGACCCAGTCGTTCAGCCCTTGCACATGAACCTTGAAGACGTCGGGAAAATCATTCGGCATGTAGCTGGCGAACTGTTCCACGAGTGGCTGCAGCGCGGCGTCGGCCGTAGCATGGCTGACGCCAGGCCGCAAGAGCAAATCGACGATCGAGGTGCGCCCCGGATCTCTCATCAGTTTCAGCGGGACATAGACGTCTCCACCGTCCCAGGTGAATCGCGGCGCCGCGACACCCACGATCTTAAAGCTCCTGTGATCAAGTTCCAGC
The DNA here is from genome assembly GCA_963723765.1 of Terriglobia bacterium. GTDB lineage: Bacteria > Acidobacteriota > Terriglobia > Terriglobales > Acidobacteriaceae > DATBAX01. The sequence goes on from CAVRSD010000005.1 coordinate 888,968, forward strand.
GTGCGGCCCAGCACGTCCGGATTGGACGAATAATGTTTTTGCCAGAATTTGTACGACAGCACGACAACAGGTTGCGGCTCCTGGCCATCCACTGCGTCGGATGGCCAAAGTCCACGTCCCAACACCGGCGGCACCCCGAGATCCTGAAAACCATTCGAGATTAAGCTGACGGCCCTCACGCTCTCTGGAAGATCTTGCCCAGTCAGCATTAGCGTTGCGTGTTCCGTCGCCAAAACGCTTTCGACCACAGGCGATTGCCGCAAATTCTGAATTTCGGCTCCGTTTAGAAAAATGGGATCCCCAGATCCTGCCACGCTCTGCGTTGTCAGTCGCACAATTCGATCGGCGGCAGGGTAGGGATATGGCCTCATCAGCACCGCGTAAATCACGCTGAATACAGCGGTCGCCGCCCCAATGCCAAGCGCCAGCGAGATCACAGCCGTTAGCGTGAATCCTGGACTCTTGATGAGCTGCCGTGCGGAATAGCGGAGATCATGAAGCAGGGTGTACATACCTCACTCGAATCGGCGCACGATAGATGCGGTGATCGTCTCATGGTATCGCGATTCCGAGAAGTTGCCTTTTGGATTCCCGGATAGACATTGGTAGTGGGAACGATCTCATTGGGCCGGTGGCCTATTCAAGCCGGGTTTGGCCTGAGTGAGGCAGTGGGACAGGGTGTTCCCGCCGCTCGTTCGCGTTTTCGTGCTGTCCATTTCGACTCTATCTCTACGCGTCCCTCGGCATCGGTTACGTCATGGCGAAAACTGCTCCAGTCAAACACAAGGTCCCTCCACTCCACAGATCATCGCTCTGCGATGATCTGCTCCGGTCGGGATGACAGAGTTGAGAGAGTATTCTTTCACTTCCCTCAAACGGGATATAAGCTTTCAGATAAAGGCGGACGGGTTCCATGACCGAGTTCGTGTGTGACTCAACTCCAACGTGTCCGTGTTCTTTCTGTACCCGCGCCAGGACGGATATGAAGACGAATCCTCAGGCGCTTCGGTATCTTCCCCAGGACGAAGAGAAATCGTTGGTGGATGAATTCTTGAAGGAGTTCCAGAAGGGTAAAGACGGCGAGTGATGTCTCACATCGGTCGGGATGACAGAATTGAGAAGATTGGAACATCCCCACTCAAGCCAAAAGCGGGCTTGCATGGACCACCCGACTTGCAAGGGCCATCCCGGCACATGCACAAGGTTCGCTGCAAAGAATGTGCAGGATTCTGCACTCTTTCCCATCCAAGGGAACGTCCAGCCTTTCCCCCGCATCTATAGCGCAACCCTAAGTGGCTATTCCACAGCGCCTTGGCTGGGAATCAGCCATGGGCGGGCGAACTCACCGCTTTGGCTGCGCAAATGCTTCTTTCCTTAGCACTAAAAGAGGCCGTACCAAAGCATGACCTTTACTCTCATCCAATGTTCTCGACACTTCACTTTAAGCCGTTCCGGCTGGCGGAGCGGCCCCTTGCATCGCCTTTCCTGAATCCCATCACCTATGTCTCTTTTGAATGGTGGCTCCAGAAATGGAGCCATTTTTCTTTCCCAACAAGTTTAAGAGCAAGAAACCACGCCCGCACGATCCCTTGACCTCGTTTACACTAGAAAATTCGTGCGCGATGCCCCCGCGGACGAAACACTCTCGAGGTGACAATGCGCCTGCAACTCGCGGCAGTTTTTTCTGTGCTGGTCTCAGCTCTGGTCAATGCTCAAACACCCCCGCAGACATCAAATTACGCTCGCATGGCTCCGCCTTCGGCGGACGGTGCTTATTCGCCACAACTGCGAAGCGAGCTGGCGGCCCTGCGCGACGCCGCGCTCACCGACGACTATGCGTACCAGCAAGTGGCACACTTGACCGAGAATATTGGCCCGCGGCCGGAGGGTTCACCTCAGGCCCAGTTTGCAGTGAACTATGTTGCGGATGAACTACGCAAGCTGGGCCTGGACGTCCGGCTGGAAGAAGTGCAGGTGCCACGCTGGACGCGGGGAGTGGAAACTGCGGAACTGGTGGAGTATCCGGGACAGGCGCCGGGGACCACGCAGAAGATCGTGCTCACGGCGTTGGGCGGGAATACGCCAACCTCGGCAGAAGGTCTTACTGCTGAAGTAGTGGTGGTGAACAGTTTTGACGAGTTGAAAGCGCTTGGCCGCGACAAAGTTGCCGGAAAGATTGTGTTGTTTAATGTTCCGTTCGACGTGAGAAAGGCGGCGGGTGGGCGTGCGTTCGATGGTTACGAGGAGGCTGTCGCATACCGTGCCGGCGGCGCAAAAGCCGCAGCGGAACTGGGCGCGGCCGGGTCTCTGGTTCGATCCGTGGGGACTGCGGACTATCGACTGCCGCACACTGGCTATAGTCTGGACGCAGGAATTCCGCAGGGTGCCGTGACTAGCGAAGATGCGGATCTGATCGCGCACCTGGCAGCGCAGGGAAAAGTTCGCCTGCATTTCATTCTGACGTCAAAGACCGGTGCGCCGGTGCTTTGCTACAACGTCGTTGGCGATTTAAAGGGTTCAGAACATCCTGAGCAGGTGGTGGTCGTCTCCGGACATCTCGACTCATGGGACTTGGGAACAGGCGCGATTGATGATGGCGCGGGAGTCGTCATCGCCATGGAGACCGCTCAACTGATCCAGCAACTCCACCTGCATCCCAAACGCACCATCCGCGTGATTGCCTGGATGGATGAGGAGAACGGCGGGACTGGACACGATGCCTACGCCAAGGCACACCAATCGGAATTTGCGAATCATATCGCCGCTATTGAGAGCGACTCTGGAGCGGGCCATCCTTTGGGCTTCGAAGCCAAGGTGAGCAACAATGCGCTGCCTTTTCTGCGTCCGGTGCAGGAGATTCTCCAGAGCTTCGGAGCCAGCGTGGTCCAACAAACCGATTCGAGTCCGGGCTCGGACATCGCTCCCATGGCAAGAGCTGGAGTACCGACACTGGGCATCATGCAGGATGGAAGAAAATACTTTAACTACCACCACACAGCCGCGGACACTTTGGACAAGATTGTTCCGCTGGAGCTGCGTGAAAATGCCGCCGCCATGGCCGTGATGGGATATGCTCTGGCCAACCTGCCGGAACCATTGCCGCGCTAAGGATTGTGAGCTTGGCAAGTGAATCAACTCGACGTAATCTGCTCGAAAACTGGATTCAGTCCCATCCTGATCCCGTTGTAGCGGTCATCCTGGCTGTCGGATTCCTGGTGCGCATTCACGCCGCATGGGGGATTTTCCTCGATCCGGACGAAGCGCTGCATTTTTTTGAAGCCAACAAGAATTCCTTGTTGCAGGCTTACCAGGCCAGTCTCATTATTTCCCATCCTCCGCTGCTGGTCATTTTGCTGCATTTCTGGAAGGGGTTGGGGACCTCGGAGATTGTCCTTCGTCTTCCATCCATAATTGCGGGCACGCTTTTCTGCTGGGTGGCTTTTAAGTGGTTGACAGTTTTATTTGGCAAGACGGCTGGCTGGATTGGTTTAATTTTCTTCACTTTTCTCCCGCCCGTGATCGCGCTTTCGACGGAGGTGCGGCAATATGCGCTGCTGCTGGTTTTCGCAACTTCCGCCGCCTATTTTCTGGAGCGGGCGCTGGCGGAGAATTCCACGAAGCTCATGGCGCTCTCTGCGCTTTGTCTCTATCTCGCGATGCTATCTCACTATTCGGCGTTTCTGTTCGCCGCCGCGCTCGGGGGATACACCATTTTACGCATGGCCGCGAAACGGCCCCCTGCAAGAGTAATCGCTACGTGGATAACAGAACAGGTGTTTGCACTGGGGATCGCGGCGTTCCTGTATTTTACCCATCTTCGAAAACTCGGTGAGCACTACGGCGGAGCTCAGGCCACACGAGGATGGATGGGCGGCGCATATCTTCACAATTCCTACTTTGATCCGAGTCACAGTAACCTGCTGCTATTTGTGCTGGCCCGAACGGGCGGAGTATTCCAGTATGTTTTCGGCCAGCTCGTGGTTGGAGACCTGGCATACCCGCTCTTCATCGTGGGGATCGTGTTGCTGCTGAGGAGAAAATCTGTTCCCGGAAAACTCGGCGTTGATCCCCGGCTGCTGGGGATCTTTCTTCTTCTCCCATTTGCTTTGAACTGCGCGGTCGCCCTGGCAGGAAGGTATCCCTACGGAGGCACCCGGCATTCCGCATTTCTCCTGATCTTCGCGGTCGCCGGGGTGAGCGTGTTTCTGGCTAAAGTCACTGGGCAACGAATCGGACGTGGGATCGCCGTTGCGATTCTGGTTGTGGCAGTCTGCAACGCTTTCGCGACTCACCACCAGCCCTACATGTTTCCTGTCGATCAGAACATCGCACAGATGAACGGAACGATTGATTTCATGCGGCAGCACATTGCGCCTACCGATGCCGTCTTTGTGGATAACCAAACCGGTATTTTGCTGGGACATTATCTCTGCCAGCAAAAGCCTTTCGACCTTGATCGTTCCGTCCCGGGATTTCGCACCTTCCAGTGCGGTGGTTATCGCGTCATTGCCACTGGCGGCGAAGATTTCCGCTTTACCGCCGAAAGCTTTCTTCGACGATGGAATGAAATGATCCCCAAGTACGGGATTCAAAACGGTCAGCCGGTTTGGATTGTTCAGGCAGGATGGAATATTGATCTTACCCAGGAATTGCAGATGGCTCCCGAGTTCCGCGACCTGAAGCCTCAGTCTTTCGGACGGAACATTTCGATTTTTAAACTCACGGTCGGTCAGCCGATGCCGAAAGTAGCTTCTAGCCGCTAGCTACTGGCTACTCGATTCGTCCGCGCGCGAAAGCTAGAAGCTACTTACTCAAGCCCGAGAGCCTTCAGCGTCACTTCGTCCGGAACAGCGGCCGCAGTTGGGACTGGATTTCGTCACTACCCCGAATCCGCCGCTGTAGTCCCACATCGCCCAACCCATTCCGTGATGTTCGAGCGAAGTTCGCACATCGTGGATCCATGCGGCACGGGACTGCGGATCGGCATACACGCGGTAAACCCCGAACTCATTGCAGACGATGGGAACGTTGCGGCGCTTGGCCCAATCCGCCACCAGACCGATTTCCATGTCGATGCGCGCGGCATCCCAGTGTTCCATCCCGTAGCGCAAAACATACAGCCGATTCGTTTCTTCGGGAACCTGCGCTGCGATTTTCTCCGCCGACTCAAGATTCGACGGGTAAGCCAATCCTGTTTTTTCATTGTGCCAATAGTTCACGGCCCAGGTTGCGCCCTGATGGGTAAAAACTCCGGGATCGTAAAAATGGAAGTTATAAATGACGTTGGGATCGGGCAGGGTTTCGAGGAAAAGCAATTCGTCGTCCGCCGAATACCTGGCGCCGGTGGCGATAATGGTGTGCTGCGGCGCGCCTTCGCGGATCGCGGCCGCGAGTTTGGTCTGAATGCCGAGCCAGCGATAGCGATCGCGAACTTCCGGCTCGTTGAGAATTTCGAAAAAGACCCTATCTGGATCCAGTGTGGAATAATGCCGCGCCAGCGCCCGCCAAAAGTCGCAAAACTGCTCGACAAAATCATCTTCGTTCGCAAGTTTAGCTTTGAAATCGCTCTCGGGATGGAGGTCGATCGTTACCGCCAGGCCGTTGTCGAGGATTGTTCTTACAGCGGTATCGAGATAGGCGAGATAATCGGCGGGAATCTCGTCCGCATGCCCGTGACGAAACATCGGCTGGGGATTGACGCTTAGCCGCACATTGTCGAATCCCATGGACTTGATCAATGCAATGTCCTGCCGCGTGGTCCAGGTCTCGAAATGTTCTTTGGTATAGCCCTTGGCATCGTAAACCTGCGCGAACCAAGCGCTGGCGTTGATGCCACGTTGCAAATGGGCCAGTCGGCGTTGTGCAACACCCGTGCCCGCAGACCCGTTCTGCGCCTGAAGAGAAGCAGCGAACCACACGACGAGGGCTAGCGAGAAAAAAATATGGGCATGAAAAAGATGAAGATGCTTCATCGAAAGGCAGCCATCCTAGATGGTAAGAACGTTTGAAGAACCACGACAAGCCAACCACGAACGGCCAAAGGCCAACGACAGATTTACTTCAGGTCCAGCAATCTCTGTTTCGCGATCTCATAGGCCGGCGACGGATTTGTCGGCGATGAGGGATTGTCTTTCTCTATTTGCTCGTAGAGCTGCTTGGCATCGACGGGTTGTCCGTTGTCTTTGTAGGTCTCGCCCAATTCCAGTTGCGCGGTAACTTTACTGACGCTCGAAGTGGGTTTGTCGATCAGCTTTTTGTAGATCGCAATGGCATCCTTGGGACGATTCGTATTGCGATAAACCGAGGCCAAAGCAAAATTCCCCAGCGCGGCAAGATCGTCGTTGCTTACCTGGGAAACCGCCTTCAGTTGGGTCTCAGCGGCGGCATTGTCGCCCAGCGTTTCCGCTGTCAGCGCCACAAAATAGCGCGCAAAGTCGGCGGACTTGGTGTGGGGATACGTGTCCACCACAGCCTGAAATTGCTTGTGGGCTTCGGTAGCGCGTTCCTTCGAGGAAGCGAAGCTGGGATACTCCGGCTGCGGCGGCATGCCCGCCGGGCCGAATTGGCGTCTCAAGCGTACGCGTAGCCTAGCCCAACTCGGCACTGGCTTTCTGGTCCTGCTGGTTCGTGAAATACCAGATTCCAAGCGCCGCAGCCGCCACTACCAGAACGACAATCGCGCCGGTGATGACTTTGCTCTTGTGCTCGACTGACCAGTGGGCGGTTGCCTCGGCGGCATCGATGGTGACTCGGCTGAAGCGGTCTTCTTTAAGTTGATGACGGGTTTGTGCGCGCACGAACTTCCCTTCTAACTTCGACGGTGGGCTGGCAAACTCTCAGTTTAACAGGGGTAAATTGGCAGCGTCAAAGAGCGGGAGGTGGGCTCTAGGCTTTAGGCGCTAGGATTGCGACCTCATAAGACCAAGACCTCGAGCCTAAAGCCCGGAGCCTAAAGCCTAATTACTCATACGCCAGCGCATCAATCGGGTCTTTCTGCGCTGCTTTGAATGCGGGATAAAGTGCGCCCGCAATCGCGCTTACCAGGGCGATCCCTCCGGCGTTCACCACCCAGCCCCAAACCGGCTTAAGTGGCAGCGTCGGCAGCTTGTATCCAATAATGGCACTGGCAGCCAGGCTGAATCCGATTCCGACAATGATACCTGCGACGGCCAGCAAAGCGGTCTCGCGCAAAACCACATTCACCACATAAAACTTCGAAGCGCCAATGGATTTCAATATCCCGATCTCGCGCGTGCGTTCCATGACCGCCGTATACATGGCTTGAAAGATCACCAGATATCCCAATAATCACCGCGATGCTAATCACCACGTTGATGAAGATGGCCAGCGCGGGAATGCTGCTGGGGGTCATCATCGAGAGATAATCGCGCATCGATTGCACGATGTATTGCTGCATTCCGGGGACAGCTTTTACCTCATTGACCACTTCGTCGGCGTCATTGGGACTCTCGAGCTTCACATAAAATGCGGAAGCTTTGCCTTCGGCGCCGATCAGGTCCTGCAGGGTAGTAATTGGCAAGAACTTGCGCGCGCCCTTCCCGTGTTCCACGATGCCTGCGACCCTGAAACTATGATTCAGTATCTGGATGGTGTCCCCGACTTTGGTGTGCTTCGACTGCGCGTAGATGTCGTCCACGAGTACATCGTCCGGACCCTGGTAAGGGCCGCCGCGCAGGTAGCGAAAAGGGCCGCCAAGGGACTCATAACTCTTCAAATCAATTCCGTAGAGCACTTCCGGAGCACCTCCGGTGCCGGAGGAAAGCTGCATCAGTACCGGCGAAACCATAGTGACGTGATCCAGCTTGGCCAGGACGTCCGCGACTTTAATGGGAGCCGGCGCCCCCGTCATTCCGATAATGTTGGAAGAGCCGGGAGGCAGCACAATGACGTCGGCGCCGATGCCTTCCTGCCGGTTGCGGGAATCGTTCATCATTCCCAGCGACAGCCACACAATCATGAGAATGAGCGTCACTTCGAGGGCAATGGCCACGATGCTGATCAGCGACCGGATCGGCCGCTGCACCAGGTTGGCGACAATCATTTTGTTCATCATTTGGTTATCGAGTCGGCGGTTGTCGATTCGTTATCTTAACCGGAAAACTACTTCTGATTGGCTGCCTGCATCCTGGGCCCAGCCGTGGAACTGGATTGCGGCCCGTCCAAATGGATCACTTCGGCGCCTGCCGGTTGTTGTAGCACAAATTTGTCATCGGGAAGCGGTTCGTTCAAGGTCAGCTTCACGATGCTCAGAGTGATCTTGTACTCCTCTTGCGGACGCTTGATTTCTATCAGAGAGGGGAAATTCTGTCCCGCATATTCCTGATATTTTTGGTAGAGCGTGTCGGTAGCCACATCTCCGTTCTCATCATAGGTGAGCTGGCGATCGGGCAACAGGTCGGTACGACTGAAGACGATTTTGCGGGACAGGAACCACCCTGCGCCCTGTTTTCGGACTACATCAATCACGTAGTCATCCTGCTCGAACCAGTGCCCCTTGGCGTCGTTTACCCGCTCAGTGTCGTTTTCCAGGACCGCGATTTCATTCTGCGGATCAATCGGCTGGAGTAATAAGGAGTTGTAAATCATCTGCGGGCGAAGGTTTTCCAGTGGCTGCTGCGTGTTGTGGGTCTCGATGTCGTTGCGTCCAATCACAAAGCGGTTCTTAGGCGGGATGGAGAGCTTGAAGTCGCGGCCGTCGCTCACCATGTCAAACGCCCGGGTGCGAACGATGGGCAAGAGACCGATCATGCGCAGCATGGCTGGCTTGCGCACCAGCACATACCCGCGTATCTCCTGATATTCGGTGATCTTTCCCTTTTTGGCCCCTCCGACCGAGGTGTCGATATCGACCGTGGCCTGCATGGATTGGATTTTGGCGGCTTGGGAATTGATGTAAGCCAGCAACTGCGCCTTGGTCAGTGGACTTGAGTGGTACTGTGCTGACCTGCCGCGCCACCACATGAGAGCGGAAAAGACAGCCGGTCAACGGCAGTATTGAAAAAAACAAAAATAATGCCCTGCTCCGGGAGAAAAATGCCATGAATGCGAACCGCCCCCTAATTTCGTCGCTTGTTTAGATGAGTATAAGCGACACGAAGGCGCAATCCTATCGGACTCATTCGATCCCATTGATTCTAAAGGCACCTTCAGCCGCTGGGTTTTACTTCCCGGCCATGATTCGGCGGTAGGCAGCTACATTGCGGTTGTGTTCTTCAAGAGTATGGGCGAAACGGTGGTGACCGTTGCCATCGGCGACGAAGTAAAAATAGTCAGTGACGGCGGGATGCATGGCCGCTTCCAGGGAAGTCTTCCCCGGATTGGCGATGGGGCCCGGTGGCAGTCCGGGATGGGTGTAGGTGTTGTAGGCAGACTTAAATTGCATGTCGGCATGATGCAGCGCGCCGGAATAACTCCCCTGCAATAACTCCGCATAGATCACGCTGGGATCAGCTTGCAAGGCAACATTTTTCGCGAGGCGATTGTAGTAAACGCTTGCGACCAGCGGACGCTCCTCTGGGGTTCCGGTTTCCTTTTCGATGATGGAAGCCATGGTCACCGTCTGGTGCATACTCGCTTGTTCTGTCGAAACCAGCCCAATCTCACGAGCGACCTGACGGAACTGCTTCACCATCGCCGCCGCCATTTCCTGCATGGTCTGGGTGCGGGTGAACTCGTAGGTGTTCGGAAAGAGATATCCCTCCAGCGTTTTCGCTTCAGGGTCCAAGTCGGCAATCAGAGCAGTGTCCGACGTGGCCACGTTCAGGAAATCCTGGCTTGTCCCGAGTCCGGCATCCTGGATAGCCTGGGCGATGTCGAACATGGTGAAGCCTTCGGGAATCACTACGGTATGGACGTAAATGTCGCCGCGCACCAAACGTTTATGAATATCGATTGCGTTCGAAGTTTTCTCGAAGAGGTATTCGCCGGCCTTGAGCGAATGCTTGCGATGAAAATAGTGCCAGAAAATGAAAGCGTCGGCATTACGAATCACGCCTGCAGATTCCAGTTCGTGCGCAATCCGGCGAGTGGAGTAGCCAGGGTGCAGCAACACGAACTTCTGCCCCTTGGGCGTGACCGGAGAACCCAGCGCCCAAGCCAGCCATCCGCCTGCCGCAAGCACGGCCAACAGAAACAATGTGAAGAAGGTCCGCAAGTTGAAAGTAGTTTAGATGATGAAAGGTAATGGCTGCGCGTCAATGGTCGTTAGTCATTGGTCACCTACCAACCCTGTGATAACTTTTTGTTCGTATCTTCAGCCTGCTTGATCCGGCAAGAAGTTCCCCTATGCGTACGCCGATATTCCAGATTGACGCCTTCACCACCCGCCGGTTCGCGGGAAATCCGGCTGCGGTGATGCCGATGGATAGTTTTCCGGAGGACACGGTGATGCAGGCCATTGCCGCCGAGAACAATCTGGCCGAGACAGCGTTTCTGGTTCCCGAAGGGGGCGACTATCGCCTGCGCTGGTTCACGCCCACTCGTCGAGGTGCCGCTTTGCGGCCACGCTACGTTGGCCAGCGCGGCAGTGGTCATGGAGCGGCTGGAACCTGGACGCACCAGGGTGGTTTTTCATTCCAAGAGTGGCCCTCTGACGGTGAAACGGACGGATGCGGGCTACGTCTTGGACTTCCCCGCGCGCCCTTCTGAACTGGTCTCGACACCACCGGGGCTAGCCGAAGCGCTGCGTGTTGCTCCCATCGAAGTTTTTCGCAATGCGTTCAACTATTTGGCTTTGCTAAAGAACGTACAGGTCTTGCGTGGGCTTGCTCCTGATATGGCTGCGATAGCCCGCATGGACCGTCTCGGTGTTATTGTGACCGCGCCAGGGGATGAAATCTACGACTTCCTCAGCCGCTACTTCGCCCCAGCCAAGGGCATTCCGGAAGATCCCGTGACCGGCGCTGCACATTGTATGCTCGTCCCCTATTGGGCCAAACGGCTCGGCAAAACTGAGTTTCGCGCCTTTCAGGCCTCGCGGCGCGGCGGAGAGATCATTTGCCGGCTGGCCGGCGATCGCGTCGAACTGGAAGGCAGTTGCGTTTTCTATCTGGAAGGCGAGGTGGAGATATGAGCACCACAAAAGATCTAGCGCCACTCTTCCGTCGCGATCTCACCCGGCTGAGTCAACAGATCGAGGCTTTTCCGAATGATGAAGCACTCTGGCAGACGATTCCAGGAATAACGAATGCGGCGGGTACTCTGGCGCTCCACATCGAAGGCAATCTCCGGGAGTACGTGGGACGCCAGCTTGGGAACCTACCCTACAGGAGAAATCGGGAGCTTGAATTCAGCTTGAAGGGGATATCGAAGTCTGAACTCGGCACGCGCATAGCGGAGCTGAGACGGTCGATTCCAGATGTTCTCGAAAAGCTTTCTTCGGAGCAGATGGCGGCGGAATATCCAGAAGTGGTTCTTGGAGTCGCGATTTCTACGCAGCAGTTTCTGTTTTCTCTGTATGGACACCTGAACTGGCATCTCGGCCAAATAGATTATTTGCGACGCGCCTTGACCGGCGATGGAGCCATCAAGATGGCCGGCCTATAGACCGCTCCCTCGCATGTCCATCCAACTCTGCAGGATCAGGACGGCGGCGAGGCGGTCCACGACTTCCCCGCGGCGCTTGATGGACATTTCTGAATCCCGGAGAACGCGATTGGCCTGTGCCGAAGTGAGGCGTTCGTCGCACAGATGGACCGGCAACTTGAACTTCTTGTGTAGTTCTTCGGCGAAGGTCTTCATCTTGTCGGATTGCGTCCCTTCGGCGCCGCTCATCCGCAGGGGGTATCCAACTACAATCTCGGTCACGTTGTAGTCGCGGATGACCTTCTGGAGCTGCCCAAAATCGAGGCGCTTGTTCTGACGGCGAATCGTGGTGAGCCCCTGGGCGGTGATTCCGAGCAGATCCGAAACCGCCATGCCAATGGTCTTCGAGCCCACGTCAAGGCCCAAGACTCGGGAAGCAGATGAGTTAGTGGATGACACAGATAGGGATTATAGCCAGCCGCTAGGCCTGAAATTCCGAGGCTTCCGGGAAACGCAGTTTGCTCTTGGCCAGAGCCAGGGAAAGAATCTCTTCGATCTGCGGTTCGTCACAGTTTTTGGCCATCGCCAGCTCGCTGACCAGTAGGTAGCGGGCACGCTCGAGCATCTTCTTTTCCCGGAATGACAGCGGCTTGGCTTGGTTGAGAACCAGCAGTCCTTTGAGAACTGCGGCCACATCGATCAAGGAGCCGGTACGCATCCGCTCGGAGTTTTCCTTGAAGCGGTATTTCCAGTCGGCGTTGTTGTCACACTCGCCATCTGTAAGAAAATCAACGATTTTTTGGATTTCTCCGTTTTTAACCACCCGCCGCAAGCCGACCGCTCCCACATTATGGAACGGCACCATGACTTTCAGGCTGCTGGAATGGATTTTCAGGAGGTAGAACTGTTCTACAGTCGCGCCAAAAGTGCGGCTGCTGATTTGTTCAATGACTCCGACCCCATGATTGGGGTACACAACCTTATCGCCTATGTGGAAATTGTCACTACTTAGCATGTGAACCGCCTACGGAGCGCAGGGGACAGAGGAACAAGACTTGACCAGTCTATCCCAACCTGGAACGAAAGGCAATTTGGAACGGTAAGGTTGCAGATTCAGGGCTAGCTCTCGCTCAAGAGAGTAAGGCCGCACGGCTATCTACATTATTTTCAGCAAGATAGATGTCGTCAGCGCAATTTCCATGGATAAGCTATGACGGTAACGATACCGAAATGCTGAGGAGGCGTCCAAATTCTCACCAATTTTGTCATTCCGAGCGCCGGTTCTTAGCGCGAGGAATCTGCTTGACGCTTCCGGCCAACAGCAGATTCCTCGTCTTCGATGCGCTCAATCGTCGGACTGACAAGGACCTAGAGACGCCTGCACACCTGACGCCCGATACCTGTCACCCTCGTTGTAGGTTTATAATCGCCGAACGCAATGACTGAACAAATCAAGAGGAAGCTGCAGGAAGAGATGAACGCGCTCGAACATGAGCTCGTCCACGAGCTTCCCAAGGAAATTAAGAAGGCCGCCGCCCTGGGCGATCTCAGCGAGAACGCTGAGTACCACATGGCCAAACAGCGCCAGGAGTTTGTGAAAGCGCGACTTCGGCAATTGGGCGCTCGCATGGCCGACCTCGCTCTTATCAACATGGACAACATCCCGAAAGACCGGGTTGGCCTGGGATCGACCGTCAAGGTTTTCGACAATACCAAGAACGCGGAAGTGGAATACAAGCTGGTGACCAGCGAAGAGTCAGATGTGGCGGCCGGCAAAATTTCCACCAGCTCTCCCATCGGCCGCGCACTGCTGAATAAGAAAGTCGGCGATACTGCCACCTTCGTCACTCCCAATGGCGCGCGTGAAATGGAAATATTGAAACTAGCGACCATCCACGACCAGGCCCCCGCGAAATGAGCATGACCTGGACAAGCGTATTCGGGCGCGCCTGCGGAGTATTGCTCGATACCATCGTGCGCTGGCTTGCCCTGTCTCGAATTAATCCCAACGTACTCACGTTCATGGGGCTGGTGGTCAATACCATTGCGGCTTTTCTGTTCGGTTATGCCAATGGCAACAATCAGGCCCGCATGTTTTTCTATGCCGGGCTGGTCATTATTGGGTCGGGGTTTTTCGATTTGGTGGATGGAGCTGTGGCCCGCGCCAGCAATAAAGTCACGCGATTCGGCGGCTTTTTCGACTCGGTGATCGATCGCTATAGCGATGCATCCCAGTTCTTCGGACTTTTGGTGTTTTATGCCCGCGGCGATCGTTTCTTTTATGTGGTGCTCACGGCTTTCGTCATGATCAGCGCGATCATGGTCAGCTACACTCGCGCCCGCGCCGAATCGCTCATCGGATCTTGCCGGGTGGGTTTTATGGAGCGCCCCGAGCGCCTGGTGCTGGTCATCATTGGGGCACTCTTCAATCGAATGGGGCCTGTGCTGTGGGTGATCGCAGTCTTCTCCACCATCACCGTGATTCACCGCATGCGCTACACCTGGACACGTACTGAACTTGTGGATAGAGCAGCCAGACCCAGTCACGCCGCGTAATCAGCCCACCACCTTCCACGAGATCATACCGACAAATTCCGCTTCCAGCCAGGTCTGTAACGATTTATAGTCTCCGGGTTATCTGGCGACCCTGATGCGAATGCAACGCGCTGTTTTTCTTCTCCTCGTTGGTGTCATTGTCCCGCTGGCGCTGCTGTTCGCGACCTGCGGGCTTCTGGTAGCCCAGATTGATTCAGATCCCGCGAATCAACCGCTGCTCCCGATCAATCCTGACCTGCTAAACAGAACCTGGACGGCGCAATGGATTACTTGTCCTGACGGGCCCGAGCGCGATGCGTTTGTGTTTCATTTCCGCAAGGTCGTGGAACTGCAACAGGCGCCGCAGCACTTCATCGTGCATGTCAGCGCCGACAATCAGTTTCTGCTTTATGTGAATCAGAAACGTGTAGGAACCGGCCCGGCCCGCGGCGACCTGGCCCACTGGAGGTTTGAAACTTACGACCTTGCCCCATTCTTGCATTCTGGAAAAAATATTCTATCGGCAACCGTTTGGGGCTTCGGCACGCGCTCCGCCTACGCGCAGATCAGCGACCGTGCGGGATTTCTATTACAAGGGGACACCACGCTCGAACGAGTGGCCGACACAAGCGAGAGCTGGGAGGTGGAGCAGGAAAAAGGACTGCTGGCGCCAGATGCGCCGCCCGATGCCGATGACTACTATGCTGCGGAACCCGGCGAACGCATTGACGGAAGAATCTTTGATTGGTCATGGAATGAGGATGCAGATCCCGATCCGTCGCCCCATGCAAGTACGCCTTGGAAAAAGGCTGGTGTCATCGATTATGGTGGACCGCGAGGGGCACAGATGCAGTCCACCAACTGGCAGCTGGTGCCGGATTTGCTTCCCGCCATGGAAATGAATCTGGTTGCCCCCGGCAAAGCAGTTCGCACATTAGGAGTGGAAGTTCCGGAAGGCTTTCCGGACAAGGGCTTCGTGGTGCCTGCTCATTCGAAAGCCAGCATTTTGCTGGATGCTACTCACCTGACCACCGGGTATCCCGAACTGACGGTCAGCGGCGGACAAGGCGCTTCTGTTCATCTCACCTACGCTGAAGCCCTGGTGAATGGCAAAGGCGAAAAAGGCAATCGCAATGAAATCGAGGGCAAACATATCAAGGGGTTGGTGGACGAATTTCTGCCCAGTGGTTCCAATGCGCAGGTGTTCATGCCGGTGGCCTGGAGGGCATGGCGATATTTGCAATTGGATGTTACGACCGGAGACCAACCATTGCAGGTCGAACGCCTGCGCACCTGGTTCACTGCATTTCCATTCAAAGAGCGCGCTTATTTCCATTCCGATGATCCGTCGCTGGCTTCCATCTGGGAGATTGGCTGGCGAACAGCCCGTCTCGACGCCCATGACACCTACATGGACACCCCCTATTGGGAGCGATTGCAATACGTCGGCGACACTCGCATCCAGGCGTTGATCTCCTACACGGTTGCCGGAGATGACCGACTCGCGCGACAAGCCATTCGAGCGTACGATGACTCGCGTATTCCCGATGGCATCACGCAAAGTCGCTATCCTTCATCCTCAACCCAATACATCCCGACATTCTCGCTGCTGTGGATTGGCATGTTGCACGACTTCTGGCTCTACCGTGGGGACATTGATTTTGTCCGCGCACAATTGCCTGGCACTCGCAGTGTCCTGGACTGGTTCATGAAACGTCAGAGAACGGACGGGCTGCTGGAGAAGCTGCCGTGGTGGGACTTCGTTGACTGGGCCGATGACTTTGATGCTGGTGTCCCACCGCAGGACGTCAACGGCGGTTCAGCAGCAATTACCCTGCAGTTTGTCGAGGCACTTCGGTATGCGGCGGAAATGGAGACAAAGTACGGGGATGCACGACGAGCGGAGATCTATCGTGATGCGGCGACGCGCGCTTCTGAGGCTATTCGTACCCTGTGCTGGAATCAGCAGTACGGACTAATCGCAGACACTCCTGCCCAGAAGCACTTCAGTCAGCATGCCAATATTCTTGGGATCTGGCTGGACGTCATCCCATCCGATCAACAAAAGAATGTGCTCATGAAAGTGCTTTCGGCCAGCGAGGCGGGAATCAAAGTGGAACAACCGCTCCCGCCAATGTCAAAGGCCACTTATTATTTCCGGTTCTATCTTGCCCGGGCCGTGCTGCACGCTGGAATGGGGGACAAATATCTTCCGTTACTTCAGCTCTGGCGGGAAATGGCAGCGCGGGGAATGACGACCTGGGCGGAAACGCCTGAGCCAACTCGATCCGATTCGCATGCCTGGAGCGCGCATCCAAACTTTGATCTATTGACGATCGTCGCCGGCATTCGTCCCAAGACGCCGGGATTCAAGACCATCACGATCGAGCCGCATCTGGGGGCGTTAAATCATCTCGCGTCGGCGATGCCCTGCCCGCAGGGTGAGATCCAGGTCGAATACACGCGCGAGCACGACGGGATCAAGGCCCAAATCAGCTTGCCCGCGGGAACCTCAGGCGATCTGAGCTGGAAGGGGAAGACTTACGGGTTGCGTGAAGGCAGCCAGCAGATCACTCTGCCTACGATCTGAACTTCTCGACCTTGCATAGAAGATATTCCTAGAACTCTTTCCGCTCCACCTTTTTAAACTCCGTATCAGGCACTGGTTTACTTTTGCTGATGCTAAAGTCTTCAACGCCGTTCAGCACAAAGGATGGGTTCGAGGTGTCCAGCATTTTGATACGAAAGAAATCCGCCCCTTGAACATCCTCCAGCACAAAAGCTGGCCGAGCGTCTTCTTTCTCGCAACTGATCTTGATGTCGTTCATCTCCAACCCCTTTACGTGCCGGATGAAAAATCCGTGCGCCGGGGTCGTCCCGAACATATTTGGTTCGGGATAGTCTTTCTCTTTTTCTGGAAGCCGCAACGCGGCGTCTTCCTTGCTGCCTCCGCCTGCATGCTGAATGAGAACATCATTTATTTTCAGGTCTTCGACTTCGTGGCCAGGAATGCCAGTGATGCTCGAACAGACAGCCGACGCGGCATTCGAGCAGACGAGGTTGCTGATCAGAACGCGACGCAGTGCACCTACCGCAACATTTTCCGGTCCACGCATGCGAGCACCCAAACGCAGAAATATCGGCGGTCCGAACAGATCGCGCATGGTGATGTTGGTGATGCTGACATCTTCGAGCAGCGCTCCGTCGACAGTTTCAAGCGCCAGTCCGCTGCATCCATCGAAAACGCAGTTCGAGATCGTGATGTTCTTGAAGCCGCCGTTTGATTCGGTTCCGAACTTGATTCTCCCCGTGCGTGGCACTTTGGAATCGGCGGCAAAATGCTTGAAAGTGCAATCGAGGAGTGTGCCTTCCTCGTAATCGCCGGCAACCAGACAGTTGGTGATGGTCACCATTTCGGTTGCCCTCGCGTATCCCAGCGCGAAAGAACTCTTCAGGCAAATGCCATCGTCCCATGGCGAATTGACGCTGCAATTGGAGACGCGAACATTGCGGCAGCAATCGATGTCCATGCCGTCGCGGTTGGTATCGATGATCAGGTTGTCGATGGTGAGGTTATCGACACCAGTGGCGAGAATGCCGAAGTGTCCGCCATGCAGGATAGAGAAATCTCGCAGCAGGATATTGCGGCAGTTCTTTAGCGCGATCGCTTTATTTCCCACGCCGGGGGTTTCTGCTTTGGGACCGGCGCCCCAACCTCTGCTTAGACCTTTGCCCCAGATCAACCCTGGGCCTGTGATCGAAACATTCTCCAGGCCTTCACCCCAGAGCAAGCTGTTATGCCAATGGTTGTGCCCGAAATCCTGGTAGGCCTCCCACGGTATGTTCGATTCGGCTCGATCGTATCCTCCGCCACTGCTTTCTGAAGGCGGATCGGCAGCCAGGATTGTCGACCCCGGCGACAACTGCAATGCAACGTGACTCTTGAGATGGATTGAATACGAAAGATAAGTTCCTGCCGGGAAGCACACCACGCCTCCACCGGCTGCGACGGCCGCTTCGATAGTTTTATTGATGGCGACAGTGTCGAGAGTTTTGCCATCACCCTTCGCTCCAAACGCCGTCACGTCATAGGAACAGGGTTTCGTCGTCGCATCGTCGCCCGCGGTTTCGGCTTTGCCACGCAATGGCAGCGCGACCAAGGCGGTGCCTGCAATCCCGACGCCGGCATTCTTCAAGAAACTTCGCCTTGCGTTCTTTTCGTCTGGCATGAAATCCCTTCAATCCTGTCGTGAATCTTTGCGACTAATGTAATTGACGCGGACGGCAGCGCCAAGCACCAGTGCTAGACTGTTTTTGCACTTTCTGCTTTCCGAGGTATTTCGTTTTGTCGACTGATCCGGTTCTGGTCGTTCATGGCGGCGCCTGGGCCATTCCCGATGACATGGTCGAAGCTCATCTGAACGGCGTGCGCCAAGCCCAAGCTGCAGGCTGGCGGGTTCTGGAACGCGGCGGAACTGCGCTGGACGCAGTCGAAGAAGCCGTCGTCATCCTGGAAGACGACGAGACTTTCGATGCCGGCCGCGGCAGCTTCCTGAATCGCGATGGCAAGGTGCAGCTCGACGCGCTCATCATGGATGGCGCGACTCTACGCGCCGGAGGCGTTGGTTGCGTCGAGCGCATTGCAAATCCAGTCCGGGCCGCGCGCAAGATTCTTAGCGAGAGCCCGCATGTGTACTTTGTCGCCGAAGGCGCGGAACGGTTCGCTGCCGAACACGGCATCCCGCTGTGCAAGAACGAAGACCTGATCATTCCGCGTGAAGTCGCGCGCTTGCGGGAATTTCAATCGCGTCCCGAAGATCAGAAGGCCGATCTTTTTGCGCCGACGATTTCGCATGACACGGTCGGCGCCGTCGCGCTCGATCGCGACGGCAATATCGCCGCTGCAACTTCCACCGGCGGAACGTTGAACAAGGCTCCCGGCCGCCTCGGCGATTCTTCGCTGATCGGATGCGGCTGCTATGCCGACAACAAATCTGCTGCGGCGTCCACTACCGGATGGGGCGAGCCCATCATGAAGCTGGTGCTGGCGAAGTGGGCAGCAGACCGCGTGGCGGCGGGAAACATGCCGGAATGGGTTGCGGCCGAAGCCATCAATTATCTCGAGGCCCGGGTCAATGGACACGGCGGCATGATCCTGCTCAACACCGGCGGCCACATCGGCATTTTCCACAATACCCCGCGCATGGCCTGGGCTGTGAAGACCATGAAACAAGAAAATTCCGGGATTGAGCGCAAAAGCACTTCGTAGCCTACGGGGGAGAACCCCCAGAGTGCGGTATCGGACGGCGCTTACTAACCCAATCCTCCTTAGCAATCTGGCTTGATTTCCCTTTGCGTTCTGATATACAAACCTCCGGGCAGTTCTTTCCCAAAAATATGTGCGCCGTCTCAAAGCTAGCCAACGAATTCGAGGCCGGCGGTTGCCCTCTGCCCTTCCAGTCCATCGTGCCATCTCCACGGAGAATCCTCATGTCTATGCGGAAGCTTGTTTCAGTTGCGTCTTCCATCTTGTTGCTGACCGTCCTGGGATTCAGCCAGGGCGCGGCCACAGGCGATCTCCACGTTATCGTCAAAGATCCCAAAGGCAATCTGGTGACCAACGCGACGGTGATCGTGCGCGATCAGGCCCAGGCTTTTGAACGCACACTGACCGGCAGCAGCGATGGCGAATACCGCATAGTGTCGCTTCCGCCCGCCTCCTATGCCATCACCGTGGAAGCTCAAGGTTTTGCAAGAGCCACTGCCAACAATGTGGGCGTCACCGTCGGTGGGATGTCGGAATTGCCCGTGACACTCTCGATTGCAGGCGGCCAGGAAGTAGTCAACGTCAGCGCCGAGGCTGAGGTCGTGGAGACGACGCGAAGTTCCACCACCGACACCGTCGACCAGAAGCGCATCGACAATCTGCCGATCAACGGCCGCAACTACATCAACTTCACTCTTACCGATTCCCAGGTTGTGCGCGATAACGCTCCCAACACCGGCGCTGCGCCTACGTCTGGTCTCAACATCAGCGGGCAGCGCGCCCGCTCCAACCTGGTCAACGTGGATGGCGCCGATGCCACCGATAACTCCGTCAACGGCGTCCGCTCCACCGTCTCTCAGGAAGCGGTGCAGGAATTCCAGATCATCACCAACAGTTACAGTGCGGAATACGGACGCGCTTCTGGTGGGGTGGTAAACATCATCACTCGTTCCGGCTCGAACGATTTTCACGGTGATCTGTTCGGCTATCTGCGCAATCGCGACTTCCAGGCCGTCAACCCGTTTAGTACCACCCCCAATCCTGCCTATACACGGGTGCAGGGAGGCGCAGCCTTCGGCGGTCCAATCAAGAAAGGCAAGACCTACTACTACTTCTCCTACGAAATCACACGCCGCCACGAAACGGGATTCTCCAGCATCGGCCAGGCGAGCAATCTTCCCTACTACCAACTGCAGAATTTCGACACCTCCACAACCGCAGGCGGCGGCATCTTCCCGAACCTGGGTACCATTCAAGTCACGAATAGCCAGGCGGCATTTCTGGGTCCCGGACTAGCTCAGATCGCAGCCAACGATCCCACCGCATTTGCCCAGTTAGCCCCCAATGTAGTGCCCTACGAATTTCTGGTGGGCGCTTCATCAGGCATGGCCCTCAACGGAGCTTGGCCGCTGGCTTTCACCGGAGGCAATCCCGGGATCGGCGGCTTCCCGACCACCTGCTCCGCGCCTCCCTGTTTTGTTCCGGCCTCCTATCAAACGCTGGGATCACAGGCGGGAAATTTTCCGGTGTTTGAAGGCACCAGTCTGTACTCGCTTCGCATCGACCACAACCTGAACGCCAACAATCGGCTGACGTTTCGCGCCAACGTGAGTCCCAGTACAGTGACCGGAATCGAAGTCAGCGGAGAGGACCAGCCCTTCGGGCAGAACGCCTATTCCCGGACTTCCGAACAGACCTACCGCGACGTCGCCGGCGTAGCTCAGGACACGTGGACGATCGGCAACAATAAAGTCAATGAACTCCGCTTTCAGTACGCACGCCGCGGACTTTCCTACTTCTACAACACGAATACTCCTGGAGGCTCCGATCCCGCGGTGAATATTCCCGGCTTCGCGTATTTTGGTCGCGAGCCTTACTCCTATATCCAGCGCGTCGAAAATCGCTATCAGTTCACTGACAATTTCTCCTGGACCATGGGCCACCACGACACCAAATTCGGCGTGGACTTCAACTATCTCCCCATTACCGCGACCTTCACCGTCAACTACGGTGGGGTATACGACTTCGGCTCCATCGCCACCTATCCTCAGCCCTTTCCGGTACTGAATGCAGTACAGGCTTACGGGGCTGGTCTGCCCGGCGATTTCATCCAGGGTATCGGCAGTCCAAGCGACTCGTTCACCAACAAACCGCTGGGTGTGTTCTGGCAGGATTCCTGGCGCGTGCGCAAAGGCCTTACCTTGAACTACGGCCTGCGCTATGACATCGAGTTCCCGCCCCAGTTCACGCAGCCCAACGCCTTGGCAGAAGGGGCCTACAACCAGTTGGGATTACAAAAAGGGATCCACACCGATAGCAATAACATTCAGCCCCGGCTTGGCATGGCATGGGACCCGCGTGGGGATGGCAAATCGGTCGTTCGCGCTTCTTACGGAATTTTCTATGACCACCCGCTGCTCGGCCTCTACTTCCTCGGAGACGCTTCCGATGGCTCGAAGAGCGGCCAGTTAGCATTTGGTGGCACTGGAGTTTGCACGACGGCCGGAGATCCGGGAAACCTCAACGCGATCCCCATTTTCCAGGGCTTGCTCGTCAACCCGATTTCTCCACAATGCGCCCCTTCGACGTCCGCCGCGTCCAACGCCGCTTTGGGCTACTTGCCCAACCAGCAGCAATTTCAGGCTTTGAACTTTCCGCAGTCGACATTTATCAATCAGAACTATCTGAACCCCGCCACGTTTCAGGCCATCGCTTTCCAGCCTTTTGGTTATCCCCAGTCGAAGAACTTCGTGTACGCCTACTCGCAGCAGGTCAATTTTACTTTTGAACAAAACCTGGGAGACGGTTTTGCCCTGAGCCTGGCCTATAACTTCAACGGAGGGCGGCACATCAATCGCCCCATCAACGCCAACACCATCCGCGGCGACTTGATGGTGAAAAATCTAAATGCGGCGATCGCAGGCGGGGTCAACCAGGCCACGGACAGCCCATTCACCGTAACCGGCTGCGGGGTTGGACCTGGCGGTCCCTATGTTCCTGCGGCCCTAACGAATTTTTTCCGTCCCTCCGCAATCAATCCGTCGATTGCCCTGGCGCTGTTGTCTCAGCCCTCGACCGCCGCTTGTGTAACTACCGTATTGCCACTGGTTTTGCAGGAGTACGGCCTAAGCAGCTCCTGTGATCTCAATACTCTCGCCGGCTGTGTGCCCTTCGGCGACATGGACGCTAACTATTCCAATGGCAGCTCGGTTTATCACGGGTTCACCACCAACCTGCGCAAGCAATTCAACAAGCACTACGAATTCCTGGCGTCCTACACCTGGTCGCACTCGATCGACGATTCCACTGATTTGGAGTCCACGCTTACTCCGCAGGACAGCTATTACCCGGCCGTGGATCGTTCCACGTCTACTTTCGACCAGCGCCATCGCTTTGTCTTCAGCGGTGTTTACCAGAGCGGCAAACTGAGCGGCGACGGCTTCGGCAGCAAATTTTTCAGCAATTGGACGTTTGCTCCTCTGATTGAATTCGGCTCCGGGCGGCCATTCAATATCATCACTGGCAACGACGACAATCTTCAGTTGTCTTCGCTCACCGGCCGGCCTAATACCTTTATCAACCCAGCTTGCCCGGTGACTGTCTATCCGGTTTACCACTCCAAGTATTCGCCTTCCGGAATCCTGCAAGAGCCGTGCCTGCTGCCCTTTACCACCACCGGAACCGCCCCGACCCTCTTGCAACTCGATGGCAACCTGGGACGCAACGCCGGCGTGACACCATGGACCGTCTTTAATGACGTACGCTTCGCAAAACGCCTCTACTTCAACGAGCGCTTCAGCATGGACTTGATCGCGGACATGTTCAACATTGCCAATCGCTACAACGTGGCGGCCGTAAGCCCGCTCTTCAGCAACGCGGGCACCCCCACCGCAGCCTATGATCCACGTCAGTTCCAGTTCGCCATGAAACTGAATTGGTAGAAGCAGGCTCAGGGCGTTAGGCGTTAGGCTCTTCAGTCAAGTTCAAGCGCCGGTGAATCCCAGAGATTGGCGCCCAAAGCCTAGCGCCCAGAGTCTGCTCTTGTGCGCTAGAATCTGATGTCACCCATCCTTGGCGATTGCCGGAGCTTCACCCTCCATGTCTGACTCTCACACACCCACTTCGCGGACGCGCCTTGTCCGCGAGCCGCAACGTGCCGTTTATGATCGCGCTGCCGCTTACAAAATTCTCGACGAAGGCTTTATCTGTCATGTTGGCTTTGTGATCGATGGCCAGCCCTTCGTCATTCCCACCGGCTACGGCCGCATCGGAGATAATCTCTACATTCACGGCTCCTCCGCCAGCCGCATGTTGCGCAATCTCGATCAGGGCATTCCGGTTTGCGTCACCGTCACCTTGCTCGACGGCCTGGTGCTCGCTCGCTCCATCTTCAATCACTCGATGAATTATCGTTCGGTCGTGGTTCTGGGAACCGCTGTCGCCGTGCGTGATCCGGAAGAAAAATTGGAAGCCTTACGATTGCTCTCGGAACACATCATCCCCGGACGCTGGGAGGATTCCCGCCAGCCCAACGAGAAAGAACTCAAAGCCACCCTGGCTCTGCGCTTGCCGATTACCGAATTCTCCGCCAAAGTGCGCGAAGGCGATGTGGTCGACGATGAAGAAGATTATTCATTTCCGACCTGGGCCGGCGTGATTCCGCTAAACATGGTTGTGGGGGCTCCGGTTGATGATTCGAGGCTGCTTCCAGGACAGCAGGTCCCGGAATACGCCGTGAACTATTCGCGCAAGAAATAATTACCAAACCACATTGGGACAAATGTGGCGCGGGGCGCCCCCGCCCGCGAACCCATACACCGCGACGGTACTTGCAACCCGTGGAAGGCCCTTCGAGGGCCGCGTTACTGCGATAGACGATCACGCGGTTCGACAAAGAGCAGCAATATCACCGCTTGATCCCAGGAGTAAATTTTGCTATCTTTACTTCAGGTTCTATAAGTAAAGATGAAACATTCCAGCACCATCAGCAGCAAAGGTCAGATCACCGTTCCCCAGGAAATCCGCAAGCGATTGGGCCTTTCCGTGGGGGATCGCGTGGAATTTGTGATTGAAGGCGTCCGTACCGTGATTCAACCCGCGCGCCATTCCGCGAATCCTTTTGAAAAATATCAAGGCGTGCTAGGGACGTTTCCTGGCGGCGAAGAAGGCATTCAATCCTGGGTGCGTGAAATGCGTGATGACATACCCCAGAAACGTGTCCCCAGGAAATCCCGTAAATCCAAATGAGGACCGCGCTGGACACAAATATTCTGTCCGCTCTGTGGTCGAATGAACCCATCGCACCCCGCATCGCCTATCTGCTGCAGGAGGCTTATTCTCACGGTGCCGTGGTGATTTGCGCACCCGTCTATGCTGAACTGCTGGCCCATCCTTCGGCTCCGGCAAGTTTCATCGACACATTCATCGCCGAGACGGCCATTTCGATTGATTGGGATTTGGGGGAAGAAGTCTGGCGTCGAGCCGGCAACAGCTTCGCTTCCTACGCCCGGCGGCGGCGAATCTCGCAAGGCGGGTCCCCCAGAAGGATGCTGGTGGATTTTCTCGTGGCCGCTCACGCCTTACTTCGCGCTGATCAGTTCATCACTCTCGATACCAATTGGTATAAGGCCGACTTTCCGAATCTAAAGATGGTGAGTCCTCGCCGGTAGGAAGCCTTTACGGAATCAGCAACAACTTCCCCGTCGTCTTCCTGGCTTCCAGATCGCGATGCGCCTGCGGCGCCTCGGCCAGGGGATAAGTATGAGCAATGCGCAGTTTTAATTTCCCCGCCGCGATCATGCCAAACACTGCACCCGAACGCGCCAACAATTCAGCCCGCGTGGCGGTGAAGTGCGCCAGGGTCGTCCGCGCCATGTAGAGCGATCCCTTTTGCGCCAGCGTCTGCGGATCCACTGGCGGTACCGGGCCACTCGATGCCCCATAAAGCACCAGCATGCCGCGCGGACGCAGCACATTCAGGCTTTTCTCGAAGGTGGCTTTGCCCACTCCGTCGTAAACCACATCCACGCCCTTGCCGCCGGTCAACCGATTGGTCTCGGCTTCAAAATCGGTTTGAGTGTAGAGAATCACATCATCGGCGCCAGCCTCGCGCGCCAGTTTGGCTTTCTCTTCCGTCGAAACGGTGGCAATCACCCGCGCTCCCAAATGATGCGCCATCTGCACCAGCAGCAGTCCTACGCCGCCGGCAGCCGCATGCACCAGCGCCGTCTCCCCGGACTTCAGGGGATAAGTGTCATAGCACAAATAGTGCGCGGTCATGCCTTGCAGCATGGCGGCGGCCGCGTCGCGGTCGCTCACTCCACCAGGGACCGGTACCAGCGCGTCGGCAGGCGCGGCAACGTATTCCGCATACGAACCCAGAACTCCGCTCCACGCCACACGGTCGCCAACCTTCAGCGATTTCACATCCTCGCCCACCGCCGTGACTACGCCCGCGCCCTCCTGCCCGGCCACGAAGGGCAGCGGCGCTTTATACGCGCCAGAGCGCAAATTGACGTCGATAAAGTTCACGCCGGAAGCCGCAATCTTCACTACCGCGCCGTTGGTCTTGGGTTGAGGAATTGGCAGATCAATCAGTTCCAATGCTTCGGGACCACCGGTTTGTTTTACCTGTATGGCTTTCATCTCGTCTCGGATTCTACTTTAGTTGGAAGGGATTTAGCAGCCCGCCTACATCGGGTTGGCAACGACTTCTTTTCTTCTCATGACGCACGGTTCATCGTTCCAGTATTTCTTTGTACGCGTTCAGGGCAACTTTCTTGGGCTGGCTGGGAAGTAGCATGTCGATGTCGTGAGTAGTGTTGCCGGCGATTCGAACTTGACCAAGACGCACCATGCCCGTGCCAAAATCGGCAAATACAGGAACCAGCATGGCAAAATGATCGTCAACCTCGCTCTGGATAATGGTCATGTGCAACTTCACTTTTCCGCCATCCGCGGGAGTGAGTTGATACTCGAACTTGTATCGCGGCACCTGTGTCCCATACACCCACTCGTTGAAAAACCAGTCCAGCCGGCCATTCCCCTGAAAATCCATCGATTTGGTGATGTGTTTTTCCGCAACGGCTCTGAACGACTCGGTGGATGCTGCCCGGTCGCGGTGACTGTCCACAAAGTCGTGCATCATGGCAATGAATGCCTTGTCCTCGTCCTGGTTGTCGTACATCATGGAACGCAACATTTCCAGGACGTACGCACCCTTGGGATAAGTCACATTCTGATACGCATTTTCGGTCCGCGGAGAAATCAAACGTAGCCCCATCCATAACGGACCGGCGTCGTTGGGAGCGATGCCAAAAGTATTCTTCTCCAAAATGCGCTGGCGCAGGTGTTCCCAAAATTCCACATAGTCTTTCCGCCAGTTTTTCCCCATAGCCTGCTGCAGAAACAACCCGGCGGAGAATTCTGCAAATCCTTCGGAGAGCCACTGATCGTGATAGGAAGCCCAGCCCACGGCATGGCCCCACCACTGGTGGGAAACTTCGTGAGGTGTCACTTCCTGCACAAAACCAGTGAACTTGTTATCAATGTGACCGAACAGCATCCATCTTTGCGTCGAATCCATGTACGCAGAAATAGGCAGGTAAACCAGGTTTGGCCAGGATTGCCCGAAGGCGAAATTTGGCTGTTCCGTGATGTAAATGTCACTGTATGGAATCTTCCCGAAGTAAAAGCTGCACAGTTGCAACTGAGCTCGCGTCTCCTCCAACGCATATTTCGTCATGGCCCCTGGAGCCATGGATTCCAGCGCACGATATCGACGCAGATTGTCGGGCAACTCAGTCAAATAATAGCCGGAAATCTTATAGCCGGTTATGTCATCGGACAACTCGATCTTCTTATAGTCGCCGTAGTTGAAACCTGCAACCGCGACTGGAACCGGCGTGATCCAATGAGTGACGGCGAAGTCTTGTTCCATCGACTCCCCCTGCAATTTGCCGACGCTAACAACCTTGTATTTATGCGGCACCTTATAGGTAAGGTCATAGAGCGTTCGTTCGCCAAATCCATTGAGGTTGGGATACCAGGAGCTTCGGGCACTGACGTAGAAACTTCCTTCGCCGGCTTGTGCAAGAACCTTGTCGCCCGTGTATTCGACCGTGATCGAACTTTCTTTGCCAGCCGGCTGCGCTTTCGGCAGAATGGCGTAAAACGAGCCATCCTCTTTTCGGCTCTCCTGAATGAAGTAGAGATCTTGCGCTTGGTCGTCCGTGACCCGCGTAACTCTTAAATTCGGCAATAGTCCAAACTTCAGGACTCTCTCTCCGGCAACTAAGGGTCTGAAGGTGATGGTAGCGGCACTGAACAAATGCTCGTTCTTGGAAATTACAGTTTCAATCTTGTAGCGTACCGTGGAAAACAGGCGGCGGTCCTCTTGCGAACTTGCGGTGTGGTTCGAGTACTCGGATTTCAGGTGCGCCAAATACCAAACACCATCGTCCAATCCTTCGGGATTGTTGTTAATGAGAGCGACTTCCTCGGGTGAATCGAGCTGGGGCAGCGCGCCCACTCGGTTCCTGACAAAAAATCGCAGATCCTTGTGTGCGCTGCCGCGTAGATATGCATTAAAGAATGGTGGATGCGATGGGTTGTAGATGGCAGCCAGAAGATCGGCATCTACATTGTCCATGGTTTCGCCTTGTAACAAATACTGGGTAAAGCTCAGAGCCACCTCCCGGCGCTGTCGCGTCTTTTCTTTCCAGTGGTTGAAGACCGTTCCCGCTTCGTCCGGGGTACCGATTCGATCCCCTAAGGCTGGGAGAAAATTTGCCTGAGCTTCCCTGGTGAATCGGAAAACTACTTCCGTAAAGTCTTCATTGGCCTCGTCGGATCCAGTGCGGCGGTTGAGTTCATGCACGTCGAGGGGAAGCACAGGTTTGAGATTGAAATGTCCCTCTCCAATAAAGATCGCCCCGGTCACAACTCCGCTTACCGGACTTAAAAACGTGATGGATCCTTTCTGAAACTGGAAGGTCGCGGTATCCCAAACCAGGCTGAAATTATTGATCCGAAACGTTTCGCCAAGCCCAACGTCGCGGAGTTGCCGATACACCAGGTCGGAGTTGTAAAACTCCAGATTCTTCCCTGGAACGGAGACGCTTACTTCCGGCTTGGCAATGGCGAGTGTAAGCTCCAGTTGAATAGCTCCCGGCAAATTCACAGTCTTTATCAAAGGTTCGAACCCATCCTGGGTCACCCGCACCGAATAAGTCCCAGGTTTCAAATCAGGGGATTCAAATTTGCCGAGCCCATCCGAGGAAATCACTACTGGCTGCGTGATCTCTCCTCCGGTGATCTCGATTCGCGCGCCCGCGATGACGGCTCCCGACGGATCCTTGACGGTTCCGGAAATCGTTTCTGAACACAGCCAGGTTGGCCCTATCAACCAAAGCAGAAATAACATTGCCTTCAGAAAGAAAGGAAGGCCCCATTGACGTGGCTCTTCACCAGGCATCTGAAACCTGCGCGCGATTCCGCGAATGAGTCCCATTCAGGATTGAGGTTATACATCAATGCCGCTATGAGCGCCATGCATAGTGTTTCGTTAAAACGGCCGTCCTGAGTGCACACTTTCCACTGCTCGCCATGGGTCTCCTGGCGTCTTCCAAATGCACGTGCCAATTACCTGTAGCCAAGCGCCCAACCCCGCAGTTTTCATTGACTTGCCGTCGCATCCCGCCTACCATGACCCGATTCCATGATCGGCCAAATCATCTCGCATTACCGCATCGTCGAGAAACTCGGCGGTGGCGGTATGGGTGTTGTATACAAAGCTGAAGACATCAAGCTCCACCGTTTTGTGGCCCTGAAGTTTCTGCCCGACGATGTCGCACGCGATCCTCAGTCTCTGGCCCGTTTCCAGCGCGAAGCTCAAGCCGCGTCCGCGCTGAATCACCCCAATATCTGCACCATCTATGAAATCGGCGAGGAGGCTGGCCAGCCTTTCATCGCCATGGAATTTCTGGACGGGATGACACTGAAGCATCGCATTGGCGGCCGCCCGCTCGAGATCGAAACCGTCTTGTTCCTCGCCATTGAAATTGCCGATGCCCTGGATGCCGCCCATAGCGAGGGTATCGTTCACCGCGACATCAAGCCGGCCAACATTTTCGTCACCAAACGCGGACACGCCAAGATTCTCGATTTCGGGCTGGCCAAACTGACCCCGGCCGTCGGGAAAGCCGACGCCGCCGCAGTCGACGTCACCGCAGGCGTCAGCCTGGAATACCTCACCAGTCCGGGCACAGCCATCGGAACCGTAGCGTACATGTCGCCGGAACAGGCCAAGGGCAAAGAACTCGATGTCCGCAGCGACTTGTTTTCCTTCGGCGCCGTGTCTGTACGAAATGGTGACTGGCACCGTCCCATTCCGCGGCGACACCTCGGCCGTTATTTTCGACGCCATCCTCAATCGCACCCCGGTGCAGGCCAATTCGTCTCAATCCCGATGTGCCGCCCGCCTGGAAGAGATCATCAATAAGGCGCTGGAGAAAGACCGCGACCTCCGCTACCAACACGCTTCGGAGATTCGCGGCGACTTAAAACGATTGCAGCGGGATAGTGGCTCCGGTCACCGGACTGCGGTCCAAACGCCGGAAACTGTCGAAAGTTCAGCCCAGCAGAGTGCTGCATCGTGGCCGACACCCCAGGCCGCAACCAACCAGGCCGCGGTTCAATCCTCCTCTTCTCGGCCCACGGCCAGCAGTTCGAGTTTGAGATGCGGTTGCGCGGGAACACAAATTTAGCCTTGTGGCTTTCGTCGTAGTGGCCTTGGTTCTCCTTGCCGCCGGCGGCTTTGGCATTTACTCACTACTCAGCCGTAACGGGCCAACGCCGTTCCAGAATTTCACCATCACCCAGATTACGAGTACGGGCAAAGCGGAACAGGCTGCGATTTCGCCGGATGGCAAGTATGTTTTGAACGTGCAGAACGACAATGGCTTGCAGAGCCTATGGCTCCGCAATATACCGACCGGCAGCGATACTCAGATTCTTGCTCCGGCGGCGGCGGTGTACAAATCCCTGCTCTTTTCGCCGGACGGGAATTACGTTTATTTTCGAAAATCCGGCATCGGCACCCAGAGCGAGTGGGACCTTTATCGCACTCCAGTGCTGGGCGGCACGCCACAGGTCGTTGTTCGCGACATCGATACCAATATTACCTTCTCACCCGACGGCCATCGCATCGCTTACGCTCGCGCCAATGATCCGGACGTCGGCAAATTTCGTTTGCTGATGGCCAATGCGGACGGCAGCGAAGAAACCATTTTGCTGATCGATGCCGATACGTCGGACACTCTTCCCCGCAGCATGACCTGGTCGCCGGACGGGAAGAAGATTGCTTACAACGTTTACACTCTGGGCGATTCCCTGGGCACCATTAAAACGTTCGATGTTGCCGACAAGCATATTGAGGCTTTAGCGGCTTTCCAGAACGAACTGGCGTTCGATGTCGTATGGCTGCCCAGTGGTCAGTGGCTGCTTGCCCGGTATACCCAAAAAGGGCCGAACTATGTGCGCTCGCAAATCGGCCTGGTGTCTCACGCGGGCGGACCAATGCAGCCCATCACCAGGGATACGAATGAGTATGAGACGCTGACCTTGTCAGGCGACGGTAAGACTGCTGCCACGGTACAGGTAAGGACGACCACCAATCTTAGTTTGCTTCCGGGCGCCGGAGCCCAGGCAAGTACCCCGGTTCAGCCCATAGCGCTAGCCCAGGAGGTACAGTCCATCGCCTGGACAGCCGACGGCAAGCTGCTGGTTTCCGACGGACAAAGTGTGCGGCCGATGACGCTCGCCGGCGAGCAGCTATCGACCATCCTCAGCGATCCGAACTCCTGGATCACGGACCTGGCGCGCTGCGGCGATCGCTACATCGTGCTCTCGTGGGCCTTCCACGGAGGTACAAACCAGATTCATATCTGGCGAACCAATGCCGATGGCTCCAACCCGACCCAACTCACCAAAGGACTTTTTGACCGTTATCCGGAATGTTCGCCGGATGGGAAATGGGTCTACTATTACGACGCCAGAGGCCCGCACTATTCCGCAAGAGTGCCCCTTGAAGGTGGACCATCAGAGCCTGTGCCTGCAAGCGACGTTCGTGGAATGTACGGGATGGCGGGCAAAACCGTTTCGCCGGATGGAAAGCTGCTGGTTTTCGGCCCCGACATAAACACCCCCCAAAACGAAGCCGTAACTAAGTTGGCATTGGTGAACCTGGGTTCGACTTCGCAGTCCACTCCCATCTTGCTTCAGCCGGATCCTCGCATGACCACAGCAGGCTTCACCAACTCTATGGCTTTCACTCCCGACGGAAAGGCCGTGGCCTACATCATTCGCGATAAGGGTGTTGATAACATTTTTGTGCAATCGCTCGACGGTTCTCCTGGGCACCAGATCACAAACTTCACTTCGGACCGAATCGGCGAATTTCGTTGGTCGCCCGACGGGAAAACCTTGGCCGTCGCCCGGGCTAAGTCGACTTCCGATGTGGTCCTGCTACGAGAAAAGTAGCCGATTGGCTGAGCGCGAAAGCGGCCAGCCTGGACCATACCAACGATCGGCTTTACAAATCTCCTGTTGCCTCCCAAACCGCCCCGGGAGTAATATCCCGGCCTGTTCCTAAAGTAACTTCAGCAAACCCGTTTGACAGTTGACCCGTCAAAACACGGGATAGTAGCATTTAGCTTCTGTCGCACAGAGAGCCTAGGGACGGCTGGCGGTAAGTGATAGAGAACGCGATAAGTTAGAGAATAATGAGAATGAAAAAACTCTATCTGCTGATCGCGGGGACAGTCGCCTTGGTTCTGGCGAGCACTGCTTGCCAGACTGCCCAGCGGCCCGCCGCACTTTTACCGGCAGGACACGCCAGCGCACCGGCTCTCATTGCAGCCGCTGCACCCCAGCCGCAACCAGCTCCCGAAGCCAAACCTACAGCGCCTCCAGCCCCAGCAGTACCAAAGCCTGATCCCGCCGCTGAACTCATCGCGCAGGTTGAGAAGGAATATCAGGCCGGGCAGGAAAACTACAAAGCCGGACATACGGAAGCAGCCCAGGCGAATTTCGATCACGCTTTCGATCTGCTGTTGAAGAGCCCACTCGACATCCGCAGCAACCCGCTGTTGCAGCAGGAGTTCGACCACCTGGTAGCCGGCATGGACGAATTGGAACATGCCTCTCCCGCATCCGCCGACAGCGCTACCGAGCAGAAAGCCGAACCGGCGCCGATCGACGAAACCAACGAGATCACTGTCCCAGTCGATCCCAATATCAAAGCCAAAGCCGCCGCCGAAGTTAAAGCCACGCCATCTGATTTACCTCTGATGTTGACCGATCCGGTCGCCAGCTATATCACCTACTTTTCCACCCGCGGACGTGGCACGCTCGAACACGCGCTGGCCCGGAGCGGCCGCTATCAGGAAATGATTCAGCGAGTGTTGAAAGAAGAAGGCGTTCCCCAGGACCTGATCTTCCTGGCGCAGGCCGAGTCCGGATTCCATCCTCTGGCGGTTTCCCGCGCCGGAGCTCGCGGCATCTGGCAATTTATGGGCAGCCGCGCCAAAGGTTATGGCCTGGAGCACGACCGCTGGATGGATGAGCGCCAGGATCCTGAGAAATCCACTCGCGCCGCCGCTCGCCATCTGAAAGACCTCTACGGCCAATTTGGAGACTGGTACCTGGCCATGGCAGCCTACAACTCCGGCCCCGGGACGGTGCAAAGTGCGGTGAAACGCACGGGCTATGCCGACTTCTGGGAACTTTACCGCCGCAACGTTCTGCCCAAGGAAACTCGTAACTACGTTCCCATCATCGTCGCTATGACGATCATGAACAAGAACGCGGCTCAGTACGGGCTCGACAAAGTAGAGCTGGAAAAGCCGGTTCCCTATGAGACGCTCCAGATCAACTATGCCGTGGATTTACGCCTGGTCGCCGAGTGTATTGACGCTTCCCCGGCGGACTTACTGGACCTGAACCCTGGCCTGTTGCGTTTCTCCACCCCGGTGGGCCATTCCTTCGACCTGCATTTGCCGGTCGGCACCATTGACACTTACCGGACTACCATTGCCGCCATCCCGCCCGATATGCGGGTCTGGTGGCGTTATCACAATGTGGTTCCGGGAGATACGCTGCTCATCGTGGCGCGCGCCAACCACACCACGGCGCGGGCCATCGCTGAAGCTAATCGCCTGGATTTGAAAGAAGAACTCACGCCAGACAGCAAGCTCATCATTCCCGTAGCTCCGGGCAAGCACGCTGCTTCCGAAGACGTTCAGACCTATGCGCGAAGCATCACCCACTACAAAGTCCGCAAAGGAGACACAGTCCAGTCGGTCGCCGACAACTTTGGTGTCTCCGTGAAGATGGTCCAGCGCTGGAACCATCTGAAGGGAAATAGTTTGAGCGGACACCGCGTGTTGTACGTGCATCTCCCGGTGACCCCGAACGCGCGCGAAATTCAGCACGCCGCAGTTTCCTCTAAGTCCAAAGCCAGCAATACCTTACATGCCTCCAGCCAAAAGACCCCAGTTCGCCATACGGTCAAGCCCGGAGAAACGCTTTACTCCATCGCCAGTGCTTATAACACCACGGTCGCCTCCCTGAAGCAGGCAAACGCGAACGTGGCCACGCTTCGCCCGGGCATGATTTTGCTCATTCGCTGATACTTCCACTTCTTCACTAGGCACTTCACAGGAGGCGGTGTAATATGCCAAAACAACGTGAGCGATGTGGTCCCGTTGCCCAGCTTTCGCATCAAAGTTGCTGTGCTATAATCGCGCCCCGTTCGGAGAAATTGTTTTTCGGTTGTCTTTTTCTTTCTTAGTTGCAGTCCCATTTTTCGCAGTTTCCCGGCGCCGAGCGCAGCCGGTAATCAGGAGGAAAGATGATTTTCGAAGAGACCCTCTTTTTTATGCGTGATGATGACAACGACGAATTTGGCGAACCCAGCCCTTACAGCGATTCCATAGAAGAAGATTACGAGGAAGACGAAGAGGAAGAAGAAGCGGAAGTGCCAACCGTAATTGTGGCCGAAGCCGAACTGCTCATCCCGGCGCCCCCAGCTCCGAAGCCCGCAGCGAAGAAACCGGCACCTAAGAAGCCGGCAGCCAAAAAGCCTGCGGCGAAGAAACCAGCCAAGAAAAAAGCTCCGAAAAAAGCTGCCAAGAAAAAAGCGGCAAAGAAGAAACCCGCCAAAAAGGCCGCCAAGAAAAAAGCGGCAAAAAAGAAGGCGCCTGCGAAAAAGAAAGCTGCCAAGAAGAAGGCAACCAAGAAAAAGCGCCACTAAACTGATTTCATCCCTTTGCGAGAGCCGCGGCTTTATGCTGCGGCTTTTTCATTGCGCTAGCTTCCGGCTCTCTTCCTGTCATGAATCACGTCTAATACTTCGTCGGTTTCCGATCGGCGATGGGAATCTCGTAGCAGCGTATAATTCTCAGCCGCGTGTAATGTTCTCATTAGAAGGGATTTCATGAGACTTGATTCATCGGTGCGTCGCTTCGTTTTCATCTTTCTCCCTGCGATTTCGTTCCTCGCCGTTCTTGCCATTGCCCAGGGCCCAACCGTCCAGCCTCCTCCCTCTACTCCGCAACGGCCAGTGACCGAGGTTTACCAGGGAGTGAAAGTCACCGACGACTATCGCTGGCTGGAAGACTGGAACTCCCCCGAAGTCAAGCAATGGAGCGCCGCGCAGAATGCCCGCACCCGGGATTATTTCGATCATCTTCCGTCGCGCCCAGCCATCAAGCAACGCCTGACCCAACTCGTCAGCGCCGGATCGGGCTACTATTTTGAATTGTCCTACTCCGGCGGAACTCTTTTCGCCATGAAGGGCCAGCCACCCAAGCAGCAATCTTTTCTGGTGGCTCTCTCTTCGCCGGACGACCTGAGGAGCGAGAAAGTGGTTATCGATCCCAACACTTTTAGCGGTAAAGCATCGATTGCGATCGACTTCTACGTTCCCTCACTGAATGGCAAGCTGGTGGTTGCGTCGCTCTCCGAAAACGGTTCCGAAGATGGAGCGGCCCACGTTTTCGATGTTGCCACGGGAAAGGAACTCAGCGATCGCGTTCCCCGCGTCAACTTTGGCACCGCCGGCGGCAGTTTTGCCTGGAACCAAGACAGCTCCGGCTTTTACTACACCCGCTATCCCCAAGGCAATGAACGTTCAGCGGAAGACGCCAACTTCTACCAGCAGATTTACTTTCACAAACTGGGAACCAACAGCACGCGAAGACACTTACGTCCTCGGCAAGGATTTTCCCCGCATCGCCGAAATTCAATTGCATGCCAGCGACGACGGCAAGTGGCTGCTGGCTGCCGTCTCCAACGGAGACGGTGGCGAGTACGCGCATTATGTAATGGATTCCACCGGCCATTGGACACAGGTCACCCACTTTGCCGACAAAATTGTTTCGGTCGAAGTAGGAGCCGCGGGCGACGATGCCCTCTATTTGCTCTCCCGCAAAGACGCCCCGCGCGGCAAGGTACTGCGTTTGCCATTATCAGATCCGCAGCTAGCGAAAGCCCAAGTCATCG
Organism: Terriglobia bacterium; assembly: GCA_963723765.1. Classification (GTDB taxonomy): domain Bacteria; phylum Acidobacteriota; class Terriglobia; order Terriglobales; family Acidobacteriaceae; genus DATBAX01. The sequence continues at coordinate 924,876 of CAVRSD010000005.1, forward strand.
TTCCAGAAACTTCGGGATCGAACTCCGGATCGAACTCCGGATCAAACTCCAAAGATGACCAACGGGCTTCCATCGACAGCATCGTTCCCACCTCGAACCGTCTTTATGTGCAGGAAGTTGCCGGCGGCCCTTCGCGCGTGCGCATCTTTGATCATCAGGGACACGCTGTCGCCACCCTCCCCCTGCCATCCATCTCATCCGTAGGCAACATCGTTCCTACCGGTGGCGACACTGTGCTCTTCCGCACTTCTACTTACACGCAACCGCCCGCCTGGTACCGTTTCGACGCAACCAGTGGGAAATCAGTACCGACCGCGATATTCCAGACTTCCCCGGTAAAGTTCGACGATACGGAAGTGGTCCGCGAGTTTGCCATTTCGAAGGATGGCACGCGTGTGCCGATAAACATTATTCACCGCAAAGATATCAAGCTCGATGGCAGCAATCCCGCGCTACTCGAGGGGTACGGCGGCTATAACATCAGCATGACGCCGAATTTTCTGGGCTCGTTCGGGCGCACCTGGCTCGACCAGGGCGGCGTGTACGTAATTGCCAACCTGCGCGGCGGCGGCGAGTACGGCGAGGAATGGCACCACGCCGGGAATTTAACTCAGAAGCAAAATGTGTTTGACGATTTCATCGCCTGCGCCGAGCACCTAATTAAGCGCAACTACACTTCGCCGGCGCATCTGGCCATCGTCGGAGGCAGCAATGGCGGGCTATTGATGGGAGCGGCGCTGACCCAGCGTCCCGACCTTTTCCGGGCGGTGGTGTCTTATGTCGGTATTTACGACATGCTGCGGGTCGAGCTCGACCCTAACGGCGCATTCAACACCACGGAATTCGGCACCGTGAACGATCCGGAACAGTTCAAAGCTCTCTACGGCTACTCGCCCTACCACCACGTAAAAGATGGGACCGCCTATCCGGCAGTGCTATTTTTCACTGGCGAGAATGATCACCGGGTAAATCCACTTCACTCCCGCAAGATGACGGCGCGATTGCAGGCGGCGAACAGTTCCGATTATCCCATCCTGCTGCGCACGACGGCGAGTGCCGGGCACGGCTTCGGCACCTCTCTGGACGAGGAAATCGAACAGGACGCCGACTTCTTCAGCTTCCTGTTTAACCAGTTGGGGATCAAGTACACGCAGCCCAGCGAGAGTTCGGCTGCTTTAAACACCCGCTAGCCAACCACATTGTCATCCTGAGCGAAGTGGATGCTTCGCAAAGCGAAGTATCCACGCAGTCGAAGGACCCCTATAAGCTGCACTCCACCGCTCTATTCCCGAATGTTTGGTTGAGACCGAGCAAGGAAATCCCTCGACCGCTGGCAGCATGCAATCTGTAGGGGTCCTTCGACTCCATGCGAACTGCGCTTCGCGCCATTCGCATTGCGCTCAGGATGACAGGGGAGTTGGATTACTTCTTGCCGCCCACCGCGGCCACGCACTTCCCGTACAGCTCAAGCAGATGCGTGGCATATTCCTCCGGCTTCGACGCGGCGCCTGTCCCCTGGAACCCAACTCCGGACGACGTGGTGCGGCCATAGCCGGTGGTCATGGCAACAAACTTCATTAGATCGAGTGCGATGTCTTCGTTGCGGCGCGAGTGCGACGCGCTGCTGCTTCCCTCTTCCATGTATGCCTCCGTGGGACTACGAGTAATGCTGGGAATCTCTTCGTCTTCGTAGTCGTCATCCATATCAAGATAAAAATCCGGCGGAACGAAGATGATAGCAGAGAGGAGCGGGATGCTGGATACCTCAGAATTCGAAGCGGACCCCATTTTGAACCCATCCCCATTGTCATCCCGAAGACCCGGCGCACTTCAGCCGGGCGAGGGATCTCGCGCGCATCATGTCGAAGGCATGGCCGCTCCACGCAGGATCCCTTGCCCGCTTGAAAAAACGCGGGGCTTCGGGATGACAGTTTTGAGGAGACGCTTTGAAACGGCTACGCTTATGCGGCTTTGCTCACCGGCTGGTCCGCCGCGGCACCGACGCCCCGGCGCACCGCCAGCGACATCATCACCCGCGTAGTTCCGCTGAAGATCAGGCTGACGCCGACCAAAGTGCCAATCGCCCACAGCGAACTCGATGGCCAGTGGCCCAGGATCATCCCCGCCAGAGCCAGCGTGATCAGGCCGTCCAATAACAGCCAGCCTGAACCTCGCGCCGGACGCAATTGGAAAAACATCATCACATCGAGCACGCCCTCGATGATAAACAGCGTACCCAGCAGAAGGGTCAGCGTCGCCACCCCCAGTATCGGATGCATCAGGGTATAGCCGCCAATCACTACATAGGCCAATCCCACCAGCAGCTTCCAAACCAGGCTGCTGCCGCGATGCGAGTGAAATGCGAGCACGATGTGCACCACGCCGCCAAAGACAATCAGCCATCCCAGAAAAATACTAACGGTTACAGCAGCTATGAACGGAGAGCCGATAGCCAGCACTCCGAACAGCACCAGCAGAATTCCCCAAACAATCGACCAGCTAGAGGCCTGCCGCATGGAAGCGGCCAAGTTTTGTGCAGTCATGTTTCCTCCGACGATGTGACGAATAGCAAGATTCAAACCGCCACATTCTGCTCCTCGAGCCAGGATTACGCAAGAGGGCAGATTTCGAGCCCAGGGTGGGCGGCCACGGATCTTCGCGGATTTTTTCTTTATGGCTTAATCCGTGCCGATCGGCGAAAATCCGTGGCGGTTTTGGCGAAGGACACAAGCATGCTGCAAACCGCCCGAAAAGGCGGAAGCGAATACCTTGTCAGTCGTCTCAAACTACTGACTTATAAAGATTTAAACCTGTTAACGGAAGCCGCAGATCGGCTGCGCAAAATCCTTTCCCGCGAGCCCTAATCCATAAAGTCGCTTTTCAGAAACAATCAGTTCCGAAACTTGACTTGGGGTTGTAGAATGCACCTCGACTTGTGCAACTACACTTGGGCGCGTCTCGTTTTGCCCTTGTTTCGGAACGGTTCTTAACCAGCCGTTCCACTCGCCACAGTTCAGGAGAATACTGCTATGCGCCACGCTGATCGTCTACAGTTCGTCGCCAGAGTCACCTACTATCTCGGTTGGATTTCACTGCTATTGGGAGGATTGCTTCACTTCCATATCGGCAAATCATTGTTCGCCGCGCTCAACCTTACCAAGCGCAACCTGTTTGAGGTGAGCGTGGTATTGTTCGTCATTTGCCTGGCTTCCGGCATCCGCGCCCTCATCGCGGCCGGCAGTATCCCGGCGGACAATCAGGTACCGGTCGCGCCCAGAAAACAGGTTGCTGCATAAAAACCTGGAAACTTTGAAGGGCCCTCCACCGGTTCCGGCAGGGTCACAAAACTCCCTCAGCATAACTCCCGCGTGACGCTTAGTCCTGGCGTCGAGGCAGTTTTGCGCTTGCAGGTTTAGGTTTTGCACAGGGATTTGTACAAAACCATGGAAGGAATATGTCTGTTCGGTTTTCGGAACAAAGCTAAATAATATTTTGATGGTAGGGTCAGTCGTCTAGGATTTTCTTGCTTCTCCCCGTCGTTTTGCTGGCTGGGCCGAACCCCTTGGATTGAAATTTTCACCAGCGGTACAAACGGCCAAGTTGTGTCTATCGCCATTTAGAACTGAGGTCTATCTGTCTTGATTCAAGATTTCGGATCATTCGGCATGTCGCCAGTTCTTCTATGTCTCAATTCCTACGTAGCATACCCGCCCGATCAAATAATCGTGCGCCTTCTTGCCTTCTTCCATCGCCATGACTTCAACTGGGTAAGGCTGATTATGGGGACGCAGAACCAGATGCTTCCCGGCGAGTTCCACATACTTGATGGTGAGTGAACCGTTCTTATTCACGGCATACATATTCGATTCGCCTTTGCGGTAGGGCTTGAGCGAGTTGTAATGGCGATCAATCAGGACGGTTGCGCCCGGCAGCAGCCGGGGATACATGCTCATGCCTTCGCGCGCATCGGCCTTGATGACCACGAAACGCTCCCAGGCATCGCGGTCGCCTTCCATTTCGGAGCGCAAGCCACGCAGAAAACTTTTCTTGAATTTCAGGATCTCTTTCACGCTCATGCTCATGACCAGGGGAACGGTAGCCGCGACTTTTTCGCCGACCAGAAGCACGTTTTCAAATTCGTCGTCGCTGGGAGGCACAATGCTGGCGCGCTTGTTGACCTCGCCGGGATCGAGCAGATCGAGGACGGAAAGGCGCTGCACTTTCAATACTTTGTCCATGCCCTCGATGCTGAGGCCGCGCTTGCGATTAAGAAAATTGGAGATATGCGCCTGCTTGAACCCGGTCTCCTTGGCCAGCCGCAGGCCGGTTAAGTCGCCCTCTTCGATGCGCTCCCACAGGGTCTTGCGAAGATTGTCCTGCAAAACTTTGAATTTCATGCGCGGAGTATAGCACCGCGCTATAGCGATTTGCTATTGACGATTCAAGTGCAACATCTGAAAGAAATGGCCGAAAACGGTGGAAAACACCCGTGCCGCAACCATTTCCACAGCAAATATGCCAACTTTTTACTATCACTTTGCGCTAATCATAATGCAAGTACAACATCTGCAAGCAAATATAAATTCGTTGACGTGCGAACCTTTTGAGCTATACGATGAGCGCCTTGCTATAACTCAACTTCTCCCTTCAGGAAATACAACGATGGATAGCAATCGACAATCCGAGAACGAGGAAACCAGCTTCGGAGAATTCCGCCGCAAGGTGCGTTTCGCCGAAGTCCTGTCTTCCTCGATGGAGCGGCTGTTGGGCCAGATCCACTTTACGGGCCGGGTCAGCGTGGTGGTGCAAAATGGCCGGGTACTGAAATCCGGCTATGAGGAGGGCTACTTCCGTCAGGCGAGCCAGGAACCGGGGCGACCCGGCTTTCAGTAGCTCGACGCAAGGTTGAAGAGCACTCATAACTAAATATTTCACTCAGGTACTCCGTAATAGAAACGGGCCCTGTGACCGAGCAATCGGCGCAGGGCCTTTTGTTTTGGGAAATCAGCTCTCCGCTGTCAGCTATCAGCTCACAGCCAAAGCGAGGGTTTTCCGAAAGCTGAGAGCTGACAGCTGATAGCGAACTTGGAGGCAATCATGGAAATGGCAGAGCAGGCGGTAGTTCTATTGGAACTGAAGTATTGCGAACGGTGTGGCGGGTTATGGGTGCGTCCGGCAGGCTCGGACGAGGTTTATTGCGCGTGCTGCGCCATTGAAATGGCGGACTTCGCGCTGCCTCGCAAAAAGAAAACCAGTCCGCGCTTGCCGGGAAACCACGCCACGGACGCGGTCCCGGCTGGTCCTCGGTTGGTTGCGCTGTGCGGGCGGGGGGGTGAAGCATGACCGCCACAGTAATTGCATTTGTGAAGGCAAACGCAATTCCTGGGCGGCCAGTCATCGCCGCCGCTGCGACGATCGACCATGCTTCGGGTGCCGATCCCGATCTTTGGCTGTACCGGGAACGCACGGTGGGCATGCTCCGGCGCTATTTGCGGATCTCCATCGAAGTAGGGCGCTTGCCTTCACTCCTGGGGCGCGAGTTTTTTCGCACCCGAGTTACTTCTTATCGGGTTTCCACTTTTGAGGACGCGGTGATCTTCGTACATGACGTGGAACGCAGCCTGGAACGGCTGGATGCGTTCGACAAGAAACTGATTGGGCGCATCGTGCTGCAGGAATACACGCAGGAAGAAGCGGCACGCCTGCTGCAATGCGGACGGCGCACAGTGGGCCGCCGTTTTCCGGAGGCGCTCGACCGATTGAGCGAAAATTTCCTAGCTGGCGGGTTATTGACCCGGCTGCCGGGAGCGAATTCGTCGAAGGAAAAATCCTGTCAAGAGGGGAGACGGCAGGAAAGTTTGGTAAGTCATTCTGCGCAGAGGAAATAAAGTTCCGCGCGTGGTGGCACATTTCCCCTGCACGGTTTGTTATGCTGAATTTAGGTCACAAAGTTTGCGAAGGCATGGCAGCGCGTCATCACGACGCGCTTTTTTATTTTGGTCACGATTTACATGAAGAGAGCCAAAGCAAAAACGGCGAGCAAGACATCGCAGCGGGTTGCGTCCGGAAAAGGGGCGCGCAAGCCGGCGGACCTGGCGGCCATCCGCGAGCAGATTACGAATCTGGTGGGAAACGAAGCGGTGGGGATGGTCGAGACCACGATCGCGGAAGTCGAAAAGGGCCATTACCTGGCGTTGAAATATCTGTTCGAGATGATTGGTCTGTATCCCACGGCTGGAGCAGAAGAGACTCCCGGCGAAGATTCGCTGGCCAGGACATTGCTGCGCCGTTTGGGATTTCCGGAAGAAGCAGCTCCGGTGGAGTCGACGCAGGAAAATCCAGTTACCAAAGATACCGAGGCAAACCCAACAGCAACTCCGAAGGATGCCTTAGAATGAAGCCAGTAGCCGATCATGGAGTAACTGGACTTCAGCATGGACATGACGTGGGTGACGGGCCGGATCGCTGTCGGTGGTGGAATTTGGACAGCCGAGACCATGGCAAAGGTGGCGCGCGAGGGAGTGACGCACATCATCGACATGCAGCTTGAATTTGATGACACGGCTTTGGCAGAGCCGTTTGGGATCGAAGTTCTCTGGAATGCGATCGATGATGATTTCCAGCCGAAGCCTCCGGAAGTTTTCCAGCGCGGAGTGGAATTTGCGCTGGGGGCTTTGGACGAGGATGGAACGAAGCTGTTGATCCATTGCGCGGCGGGCATTCATCGCGCCCCCATGATGGCCTTGGCGGTGCTCACGTCACTGGGTTGGACGGTTGACGCAGCCATGCAATTGATTGAGACCCGGCGTCCGGTAGTGGATTTCGCGGATGTGTATGTCAAAAGCGTGCAGAGATTTTTGCAAGCAAAGCAAAAACAGGCTTTGGGCGCTCGGCTTTAGGCGCTGGGCTCTGGGAATAACTTTTTCGGTCGCAACTCAACTAACAATCATTTGATCAAAGCCTGGTTCCCTTCTTTTCGGGAATGCGGCCAGAAGTACGTTTAACAGCTGAAGCCTGGAGCTCAGCGCCTGGAGCTTTGATCTGGTATTTGGAGGAATCATGTTTTACGCCGCGTGCCGCCCATTGGGGCGGCTTTTTTATTTGGTGCTGCCGGTGATCCTGGGATCGGTGATGTTGTCGGGGCAAACGCTCACGCTCACCACGATTAGCGATACGGTGTACCGGGCGGATGGAACGCCCGCCGGTGGAACGCTGCTCATTTCCTGGCCGGAGTTCAGCACGGCGAGCGGACAGGCAGTGGCGGCGGGAACGACCAGCGTGACTCTGGGCGCAGGCGGCGCATTGTCAGTCCAGTTAGCTCCGAATGCGGGAGCGACTCCTGCCGGAACTTTTTATAGCGTCGTGTACAGATTAGATGATGGCACCGCCAAAACAGAAATCTGGTCGGTCCCGACAACTTCTCCGACGACGATTGCTGCAGTGCGGACAACGCCGGGAACGGGCGGAGTGATATCGACATTTGCCACGCAACAATATGTAAATGCGGCGGTGGCGCCCAAAGGCAAATGATGCTGCAGTAGTACATCTGGCGGGAACGGAAACGATTAGTGGGGTGAAGCAATTTACGGTTGCGCCCAGTCTGCCCACGCCTGTCCATACCACCGATGCGGCGAACAAAGCGTACGTGGACAGCTCTGTGGCCAGCGTAGGCAGTGGATCGTATGTGCCTTTGGCGGGAGGCACGATGACGGGGCCTTTGCAGCTTCCGGCCGATCCAGTCTCTACCAATCAAGCTGCAACCAAACACTACGTGGACACGGGACTCACAGCAAAGGCAGGACTGGTTTCGGGCGTGGTGCCAACTTCCGAACTGGGAAGCGGAACCAGCAACAATTCAGTTTGCCTGCACGGAGATTCGACGTGGGGCGGCTGCGGCACAAGCAGCAATGCAATTTCAATTCAAGGCGTGCCCGTAGCCACAACGTCACCCGCTGCCAACCAAGTACTTACCTATAATTCCTCGCTCGGCGAATACGCTCCAGCAGCAGGCGGCGGAGTGAGTGCAGGAATGCAAGCGGTGAAGTACGCGACGGATTTCGCGTGGTCGCAATCCCCTTCGGCAAACCTGAGCGCGGCGGGAGCAGCGACCGTCAGCTTGACTGCGTGTCCTCCGGGAGTTACAGGATCCGAACCGCAATATTACGTTTATGTTTCCGGAACCGGGACACCCGAGGCGGTGCTGGTGACGGGGGGAACCTGCGCGGGAAATGGAGCGGCTGGAACTTTGCAGTTCACCACGACTGGCGCCCATTCCGCAGGATATGTGATCAGCAGCGCTTCGAGTGGGTTGCAGGAAGCACTGATTGCGGCGCGCTATACGCTTACCAATCCCACGCTCGCTGCACAATCGGGCAAGGTGATTGTGCCTCCGGGAGAATTCAAAGCGTACGCGCGGGTTTCGATCCGGGCGTCGAATATCACGGTGGATTTTTCGGGTTCGGTGGTGGAGTGCTGGATGGTGGATACGTGTATTTATGCGGGCGATCCCGCAGGCTCCAATAACTTTTTAGACATTACCCTGATCAATCCTCGCGGACGTCCGATGGTCGCGAACGGACAAAAACCATTTCTCGAAGTGAACGCGCAGAAGACCCGCATCTTCAACGTCACGCTGCGAGCAGGAGTGTCGGGCGGAACCTTCAGCAGTTATGTGCAAGTGGACGACGACCAGGCATTTCTGCTCGACGGTTTGGATACGTCATTGGGTGGGAACAGCGGAAGTTACGGATTGCTGTGCAACGCGACGGTGTGCAATCCAGTGGTGTACGCGCCGGGACCGTTCAACGTCTTTTCCGCGGTGGGGTGGTTGAAACATCTGAACATTGCTCTGCAGTGCGCGGGCAACGGGATTGACTGGCAAAGCGGTAACACTTTAAGAGTTTCCGACAGCGTGATTCAAGGGTTCGCGCAGTATGGCGTGCGGGCCGGCACGAAACGGGGCGGTTACGGCGAATTCGAAATCGAGAATGCGTACGAAGAAGTTGGGAACTGCACCAATCCCGCGGGAAATCTTGGGGAAGCCGGCGTGATCGCGCAGGGCTCCTCGGTGAAGATCGACGGCGGCGAGGCCCCTGGCGGAGCGATTCCATTGTTCGCCAATACGGGCACGACGGATTATCGCTATTACATCGTGGCGCAAAACACGACGTACGGGACGGCGAATGCTCTGTATGCGGGAAGAGCGCTGACGAATGGAACGGGAAACATTACGGTGACCACGCCCGATATCGCGGGCGCCACCACGTTCGATTTATTACGAGTGGTGGCGTCCACTACCGGCCGAGAGCAGGCACCCTATGGAACGGGAAACTTTGCCGTGGTTGCAGGGGTCACCCGTGCGTCGGCCTGCACGAATGGAGTCTGTACATTTACGGATTCGCAGGCGGCATTGAGTTCGTACACCGTCGGGACTCCGACTTACTTTCCGATGCTGGATTACTGGCCGGGAAATCTGGTACTCGGCGCGAACGGGGATTCAGGAAGTGTTCTGAATGCGGCGCGAGCCTGGTTACAGACTGTGCCCAGCAATGTGGTTGCCGTCCACGGGACGGCGGCGCCGGCGGTGATTTCAACCAGTTGCGATGCGCTGGCGGGTTGGACTCCGATGTGGCTGAGTTGCTATTCGGCAATGTCGCCCTCAACTTTTGAGGAACAGGGCGCATTCCTGCTGGCGGTAAAGCCGAACCAGGACGCGGGAATGAAGACAAATCTGAAAGGCCGATTGAACTTCCCCACGCTGGGAACGGCGCCGGGACACATCATTACGCTTTCAGATTCCAACTTTCAGAAAACGATTGCGACGGCGAACAATCGTCCGACGAACGATGCGAACGATGCGTTTGTGGGCTATGACCAGGGTGATGGAAACCCAGCGCACATTGGGATCAGTATGGGAGCGCCGGTTTCGTTGTCGAATTACATTGGGAATGTGGGCGATGGAACGAATTGGCTGGAGCGGCTCACGACAGGGTTGAAAGAATTCAAGACGAACGTGCAAATGGATGGTGGGTTGACGATTGCGGGCACAGCGCAAGCGAATTCTTTTGTTTCGACGGGAACCGGGCCATGGAGCTTGACGGGAAGTTTTGGGACGCTGAGTCCGGCGGCTACGGGAAAATCGCTGATCGGCTTTGGAGCGAGCGGCGTGCTGCAGGTGTCTGAAAATGGCGGGGCGGTGTTGACGGTGGCCACGATCGATGGCACCGGCAACGTTGCCGCTAACGCGAGCACGGCCACGCAACTGGGGACGACTCCTACGCAGTGCAGCGGCAGCTTTGCCACCGGAGTGCAGGCGAACGGCAATGCGAATTGCAGTACAGCGGATGTTTTGCAGTTGGCGGAAACGACTCCGCCGACGGGCATCGCCAATTATGGGCTCTTTTGGTTTGACTCGACCTGCCATTGTCCGAAGGTGATCGACAACAATGGACAGGCGGTGCAGCTGGGGCTGACGAATGTGTTCAACCAGGATTCGGGCGGCACCAATCCATCGAACACTTTTGAAGAGGTGAATGGAACGAATCCGCAGGCACTGCGGGTTTATGGAACCTGGACGAACGCGACGAACTGGGAACGCACGGGGCTGGGGTGGGACGCGACTGATGGATATTTTGTGGTGAAGAATGAGAACACTGGCACTGGCACGCAGCAACGCGGACTTGGGTTCTGGATCGGATCGAACATTCGGTGGGCGATTGATCCCAGCTCAACGCTTAAACCGTTTACCGACAATTCGTTCAACGTTGGGAGCACGACGCTGCGTCCCAAGACGATTTATGCAGCGACTTCGTTTGATATCACGAATTCAGGCGCAGAGACGTTCGAACCCTGCAATGACGGCACCACGGGCACCAGCTTGAATTTCCTGGCGAAATGGAATGGGGCCAGCACGTTGTGCGCGGTGAAGGCGGGAACGAGTGACACAGATGGAGTGATCGGAATTGTCAGCGGGGGTAGCGGCACGAGTGGAAGCGCGGTGGTGACCTATCAGGGCTATGCGCAGTGCAGCTTTGATGGAGGGACGACCAGCGGAGATTTTGTGGTCGCGAGCACGACCAATGCAGGCGATTGCCACGATGCCGGAACCGCCCGTCCGGCGGGCGTGCAGGGGATTGGACGCGCACAGAACACGAATGCGAGCGCAGGGACTTATCCGGTATTCGTTGGATTAAGCGCGCCGAGTGTGGGAACGGCGAGCACCGTGCCGTGGTTTACCCAGCCTTCAGCGACGGGCACGGTTTCTTTCTTGACGACTTCGAACGTGGCCAAGTTGTATGGAGTGGTTTACAGCAATGCGACGCCTCTGACTACCACGCAAGTTACCTATGACGTACAGACCGCGGACGCGACCGCGAATACCTATGACATTGGGCTTTACAGCAGCTCGGGGGCTCTGGTCGCACACGTCGGGTCCACGGCCGGAACGAGTTTCGCCGCGTCGGTGGGATGGAAGACGCTGAGTTGGACGGCGTTGGCCACGATCAAACAAGGCAAGTATTACCTGGCCATCACAACCAACTGCACAACATCCTGCGCAGCTTTGATTGGGAGTTCGACGGGTGTGGGAATAACGTTTGCCGGCGCGGTGCAGGAAAGTGTGACGGCTGGCGGAACGTTGCCGGCGACGATCACGATTCCAGGCGATTCGTATACAGCGACGACGGTGCCGACGTGGAGTGTGCAGTAGGGCGGCTGGTCGTTGGTCGTGCGTCGTTGGTCGTTGGTCGTTGGCTTGATCGGTACGGTGATCTACTTTTGAGGCGCCCTGCGGAGCGTTTTTCTTTTTGCGCTGGCGATGCGGAATGACTGCAAGTCGTGCCCATCCCAATTCCGTCGTTTACGGTCTGCAAACAACATTTTGATTCAGGAGATGGCATGAAGACGTTGAGAATCGTTGCGCTGCTGGCGATGGCGTGCGTGAGTGCTGGGGCGACGACGTACTATGTGGATCCGGCGGGGAGCAACGCTAATAGCGGGCTGTCCCCGCAGGCAGCCTGGCGAACGCTGCTGAAGATTGGGATCTCAACGTTTCAGCCTGGTGATCAGATTTTATTGAAGCGAGATGGAATTTGGAACGAGTGGCTGACGCCACCATCGAGCGGGACGGCGGGAAATTTGATCAAGTTTGATGCGTATGGAAATGGAAGGCCGCCGGAGTTCACGGGATATTACGCTACAACTTCTGCGCAGTGGACGAACACATCGGGGAATGTATGGCAGATTGCATTAAGTGCGGCCCAACCGATTTCACAGCTCAACTTTGTGCGGTTTGGCACAGTGTGGGGAAATTCGCAGAGTGCGCAGAATCTGCTGGCACATGATCGCGACTGGTATTACGACCCGGTGGCACAGAACCTTTATGTGTGGTCGGCGAGTGGAAATCCGATCTCGCATTTTGGATCGGTGACACCGATGATTTTGAGCGGGCAGTCGCTGATCAACTTGAATGGCGTCAGCTACATTGAGATCCAGCACATCAAGCTGGATTGGTATGACGGATACGGCGTGCAGGTGCAGGGGGCGAGCGACCACATCTGGCTGGCGAACGTGATGGCGGACAGCAAGGTACCGAATGCGACGGTGCCGATTGGATTTTATGTGCATGCGACGGGAACGCCGTCGGACATTCATCTCTACAACACGGACTCGCACAGAAATTACAATGGATATGAGTTCGACGGAAGCGGGACAGCGTACGAACTTAAGAATTGCCGGGCGTATGCGAATCGAACTTACGGGCTGGTGGACAATACGGGAGCAGTGACTTATTCCTACTGCCATTTTTATGCGAATAATCTGGCGACTGGAATTTCGACGGACATCACGGGAACGCCGGGACCGATCAATGGTGGAAACAATCTGGCGCCGGATACGCCGCCGAATGTGCGCGGGTTTCTGCAGTATCCGGCGCGGATCACGCTGACCTTCGACGATCCGGGGCTGCTGGATGGGCCGGCGGAATACATTGAGGCATTGTTGCCAACCATTCAAGCGAAAGGCGTCCCGTTGAGTATTGCGGTAGTGACTGGATACAGCCTTTCCAATCAACTGGCCTCGACGTTTCAGTCCTGGATTAATTCTGGATGGGATGTAAATTGCCATTCGGTTTCGCACCAGTACTTTGTGTATCTAAATGGATTCACGGTGCAGTACACGGGCACGACGGCATCGAGTGTGACGCTTTCGATCACGAACAAGCAGTTAACCATCACAGCGCCGGGTGATCCGAATGCGCAGGTGAGTTGGAATCTAACAGCGCCGGCGCCGGGGCAAAGTTCGAATGGATTGGACACGCTGGGCGGAATTGTTTCGACACTCAACCAGCGCGGGGTTTTTGCGGTGACGCAGGATCCGAATATGAAGCCGGCAGTGAAGAGCGAAGATCTGGCGGACGTGACCACGCAGGACATCAAGAGTGCGCCGTACCTGCTGATGATGGACAAGACGCGGCTGATGACGGACGAGATGAACTGGGCCAAGGCCTGGATGAATGCGAATCTCACGGGCGTAGGCGGAGGACACTCAACGACGTTGACCTGGGCGACCGAATCCGGCGTGACCAGCTACAACGCTTACCGCTCAGCTACGAGCGGCGGACCGTATACAAAGATCGCGAGCGGATTGAGCAGTCCGACGTATGTTGACTATGCAGTGAATCCGCAGCAGGTCTGGTATTACGTGGTGACGGGAGTGAATGGTGTCGAGCGAGTCCGGATACTCTAACGAAGTGTCGGCGACGATTCCGGGGAGCTGGGTTTACGTGTATCCCGGAAGTTACGAAGACACATCGACGGAAGCGATTGCTGTGTCAGCGGGATTCGCGGGATCGCGGGGGTCGGGAACGATGCAACCGTCGCCGAATGCGGGGACGGTCCTGGCGAGTGGCGTGGACGTGCAGAACATTTTGAGCCAGGGCATGGTGCCCTACTTTCAAAACCTGACACAGCAACAATTCATGAACAAGTTTCGAGCCCTGGTGTTCAAGTCGGGAGTCTGGGGTGTGCCGATTGGCATTTTCTGGCACTGGAACGAACTAACACCGTCGCAAGTCGGGGTGATGCTGGATACGTTGAAATCCTCGGGAGCGACGCTGATGACCAACACACAGCTGGTGAATTATCTGCAGGGGACGCAGCAGAATTCCGGCACGACGTACTATGCCGACTCGACTTCCGGGCAGGACATTGACGTGAGACCGACGCAGACTTCCCCGGTGGTGGACCAGGGTGCCGCGCTCACCAGCGAATACAAATCGACCTGATGGGAATTGATCAGACGCAGTTTGGAGCGGGGTGGGAGATGGGGTCGTTTGCGTTTGTGCCGGAGAGTTTGGGATTGGTGAAGTAGATTAGGCTCTGGGTTTTCGGTTTTTGGGCGCCGAGTGCGGCCTGACTTTTGTTGATCAAGTGATCGGCGAAAGCGGGCCGCATTTGTTTTGGTCAAAACTTATTTCTTCTTAGCTCTTTCATCTTCTATGAAATTCATCTTCTTATCGATTGTTATTCTGACGGCTGCGGCCGGGCGGGGGCAATCCGTCTCGACCGGCGTGTGGACCAGCGGCGGCGCGGCAACCTGGGGAAGTGGCGCCGCCTCGAATGGAATTTGCGGGCCTCCCGGTTATTTGTGCTCACGGGATGATACGACGATCAATCCGCAGGCCGATCCGAACAATACGAATCCCAAGCATCCGCCGTTGCTGGCCGCGCCGGGACAATCGACGGCATGCGGCGGATCGCAATGCTGGGGAGGAAGTCTGGGCGCGGGAGTGGTGGCGGGTGATTCGTTCTACAACGGCAACCGAATGCTGCGGTTGACGGATTATCAAACTGACGCGACCCATAACGGTTACAGCTTTTTCACGGATTCGTCGGCGGAAAACACGCAATCGAATTGGGATGGAACCATTTTCCGGGTGCTGGAAAGATCCCTTCCGGTTATTTTTTCTTTCAATAAAAGCATTTGGCAGAGCGGCGCCTGCACGGCGAGCTCGACGAGCTGTAATGCAGCGCAAGCACAAATTTTCGGTCCGGGTGGAACCATCCCGGCTTCAGCGGAATTCGGCACCACCAACACGGTGATCGATGGCGTGAGCGATAACTATGCCATGTATGTATTCAACAGTACTACGCAGCACATTGAACGCTGGGTGATTACCGAGGGAACGCCATGGACGATTGCCATTGACCCGAACTGGCCAAGCACGGGCGCGAACGGTGTGAATCTGGCGGCTTCGACGTGTCTGGGTTCGATGATGACGCCGTGGACGCAATTCGGAAATTTCGGCATCAGTGGAAACGACACAAGATTCACGGCTGAGGTGCGGACGTTCAACGGATTGCAAGATGAAGGCGGCCTCATCGTCGTATACGATCTGAGCAAGGGATGCAAATGGCTGGATGTGCGGCGAATGGCGATGTCCACGGACTGGAACAGTCCAACGGCGATTTCCGTGAGCACTCCGAATGGAGTGGGAGATTCCAAGCTGGGGCCGCCGGTTGCTCCTACAGTGATCGCAACCAGCGGCGGAAGTCTCATCAACGGACATCAGTATGCGGTGCAATATTCGTACACGCTGCGAAACGGCGCTACCTTAGGCGGGGGCGATGTTGGCGAGACCGATGGATCTCCGCTGACGCTGGTGACTTTGAGTACGGGACAAGGCTCGATTGCATTGACGGCGCCGGGAGCTCCTCCTTTGGCCTCGCAACCTCCGGGAACGACGCTTGCGCCGACGGGCTACAACGTTTATATGTGCGACAACACGGTTAGTCCCGGATGCACGCCGTCGCGACAAACGGTCGATCAGGCGCCGGCGGCGGTGACGGGATTAACTTGCACGCCTGCAAATCCTGGGCCTCCGAATAATTACAGCTACACATATTCGGTGGTGGTGCGGACGAGTACGCTCAGTTTTGCTTCGACCGATGTGGGATGTACGGTGCAGACACAGGCCCCGGTTGGCTCGGGTGCGAATGCGATCAATATTTCATGGACAGCTTCGACAAGCTCGGGAGTGGTTTACGATTTGTACCGCAACGGACGCGACACGCGAATCTATAGCAACACCGGGACCAGTTTCAGCGATTCGAGTGTCGGTCCCACGTCGATTGTTGCGGAGGCCGTGCAGGGAACATCCACGGCAACTACGATCAGCACGCTGGCGGTGGGATTCACGCAGGCTTACACGGGATTGCAGGCTACGTCGGGATTCCCCACGCACAACGTGAAGATCGACCTGAGTGGCAATCCGATTGTGATTGATAATCCGAACCTTTCCCTCAACCTGGGGTTTACCACTCCGCCGCACTTCTGGTACACGGACGTGAATGGTGCGTCGAACTACCAGGTATTGTCATGTCCGGGTAAATGCACCGGGCACCGGGTGAATGGATACGGCGTGCAGTTGCGCGAGCCGGGAAACACAAGTTCACTGAATTTCATTTACGCGGCTCCGCCGGAGTCATCTACCCCAGTCAATGCAGTGAATGACGCGGGATGTTCGGGCACGAGTCCGAAGTGCGGGTTTGCGGCGCACGACAATTGGTCGAATGCCTCACCCAGCGGGCCTTATACGTATCCGCTGGTGAGCAGTTACGCAGCGGTCTCCACCTTTGGATCAACGACGTGGCCGAACACCTTGTACGAGGGAGAGTTGTTTGCGTTGCCTATGTGTGACGGAAGAACGGCAACCTGTCCTGCACCCAACACGAATGGATATCCATTACGTTTCGGAATGATTTACACCAGTGGAAACGAAGGGACGAGATTCTACAGCACGCCGCGATGCTACATGGCACAGACCGGTGATTACGCGGTGTGCTCGACGGCATGGACGGTTTGGAATCAGAATGCAGACGGAAGTCCGGGATATGGCGGGTTTGGTGACGGGAATGGAAATCAGACCTGCGATCCGAGCCTGAATCCTAATGTTGTGGGTACAGCGGCGTGCCGGGTTGACGTCGTTCTCTTTGAGCTTCGATGAAGCATGACTTAGATAAAGCAGGATTTGCGAGGAAGGCTACGAGCGATGGCCGACATTTTGCTGCTGCAACGAATCGGAACGGCGTTGGATGCCAGGGCACGCATGGCGGCGAGAGCGGAGAAGCATGGCGCTGTTGATTCTAGTGTTCGGGATCTCCTGGTCGAGGGATTGCTGAAGGTACGAAGCAAGGAGAAAGGACTGGTACGGCTCAAGCCGAACCGAGCGCAACGAGAATTTTCGCACAACTGCAGTAAGCGGAACATCGTTCTGAAAGCGCGGCAGTTGGGAATGACAACCTACGTCGCGGCACGATTTTTTGTGCAGACCATCACGCAGCCGGGGACGATGACGGTGCAGGTGGCCCACAATCAGGAATCGGCAGAGGAGATATTCAGGATCGTGCGTCGTTTCTGGGAGAACCTGCCCGAGAAGATGCAGCAGGGCGCGTTAAAGACATCGCGCGCCAACATCCGCCAGATCGTTTTTCCGCGGCTGGACAGTGAATACCGCGTAGCGACGGCGGCAGATGCGAATGCCGGCCGCGGGATGACTATCCACAATTTGCATTGCTCGGAGGTCGCCCGCTGGCCGCGGGATGCGGAAGAAACGCTGGCTTCACTGCGGGCAGCAGTGCCGGAGCACGGGGAGATTGTACTGGAATCCACACCGAATGGGGCGGGCGGAGTTTTCTACGAAGAGTGGCAGCGTGCAGAAGAGACGGGATACACGCGGCACTTTTTCCCCTGGTGGTATGAAGAACAGTATTGCGAGAATGCGAAGCTATTTGCGGGCCAGCCGCGAACGCCAGAGGAAGATGAACTGGTTGGCCGCGTTGGATTGAGCGATGAGCAACTCGCATGGCGGCGGATGAAGCGGGCGCAACTGCGCGGACTGGCGACGCAGGAATATGCGGAGGATCCGGTTTCATGCTTTCGAGCTTCCGGGGAATGCGTGTTTGATCTGGAGATGATTGAGCGGGCGGCGTTGGCGTCCGGCGATCCTTTTGAGGCGCACGATAATCGACGAATGATGATCTGGCTTCCACCGCAGCCTGGGAAACAATATTTGATTGGCGTGGATCCGGCCGGTGGTGGATCGGAAGGCGATTATTCCTGCGCGCAGGTGATTGAACGCAGGACCGGAATGCAATGTGCAGAGTTGCACGGACACTTTCCGCCACGCGAGCTGGCGAACAAGCTGGTCGAATTGGCGAACGTATACAACCAGGCGCTGCTGGTGGTGGAACGGAACAATCATGGTTATGGCGTGCTGGCGAATTTGCGGGCAGGGGGATCGACGAACATTTATCGGGACGGCGGGCAGGATGGTTGGTTGACGTCGGCGGTAAGTCGTCCGGCGATGATTGAGAATTTGGCAGCGGTGCTGGCGACGGAGCCAGGGTTGTTTCATAGTTTCCGGCTGCTGAATGAGTGTCGGACGTTTGTGCGGCATCCGGATGGGAGTTCGGGGGCGATGGCGGGGACGCATGATGATTGCGTGATGGCGATGGCGATCGCATTGGCAGCGCGGAGGAAAGTGGTGGGAGAAATCTCACAAAAAGCCATGCTGGAGCTGGCAAGCCTACCGCTGGGAGCGGGGAATGACCGGTAAAACATGATGTTCATTCGTCACAGACAGAGGGTTGACGGTTGGTGTAGCGTCAGCGTTCGCGGACGAGGGCGTCCGCGCCACACAAGGAAAATGTGGCTGTGGTCGCAGTCCAACACGTACGGCGAATGCGGGGTGGGGCGCAAGGACACTTGATGCGCTGCGCCGACGGGCATTTCTATGTCGTGAAATTCAGGAACAATCCGCAACACTTGCGGGTGTTGGCCAATGAGTTGCTGGCTGCGCGGCTGGCGGAAGGCGCTGAGTTGCCGGTGGCGGCGACTGAAGTCGTGGAAGTCGGGGATTGGTTGGTGGAACATACGCCGGAGTTGAATATTCAGTTGGCGGGAAGCACGATTCCCTGCCAGGCGGGATTGCAGTTTGGATCGCGGTATGTGGTGAGTCCGTTGGAAGGGCAGGTATTTGATTATCTTCCGATAGAGATGCTGGAGCGAGTGCGGAATCGCGAAACATTTGCCGGCATTCTGGCGATGGACAAATGGACGGGCAACGCCAATGGGCGACAGGCTACGTTCTGGCGAAAGATGCGCGAGCGCAAGTACACGGTTACCTTTATCGATCAGGGATACTGTTTCAACGCCGGCGAGTGGACGTTTCCCGATTATCCGTTGCGGGGTGTCTATGCTCGCAATGAGGTTTATGCGGACGTGCGGGGATGGGAGTCGTTTGAACCCTGGCTGTCACGTATAGAGAAGATGGATGAAGATGTGATCTGGCGGGCGGCAGGGGAAGTCCCTCCGGAATGGTATGGCAGTGACTGGGGCGCCCTGGAGGCGCTGGTACGGTTGCTGTTGGAACGACGGACGATGGTGCGGGAATTGATTACAGCGTTTCGCATGTCGCCGAGGAATCCGTTTCCGGAGTGGATGGCTGATGGCTAAATTCTGATGGCTGGCTTAAAGCAACTCGAATTCTTCCTGCTGCGATATGTGCCAGATGCGGTGAAGAATGAATTCGTCAATATTGGGATGGTGATGCTCGAGCCGGGGACGAATGGCTCGGGCTTTGCCGAAGTGCGCTTCACCCGGGATTGGCGAAGATTGCGCTGTCTGGATCCACAAGCGGATGTCGAAATGTTGGATGCATTGGAGCGAGACATTCGGCTCCAACTGAGGGACACGCGAGACCGCGAAATTTTGTTGAGGAAGCTGGAAGATTCATTTTCCAATTTGATACAGGTCTCGCCAACTACTGCATGCCTGACCCAGGAACCGAGGAAAGAGATGGAAACGCTGGCGAGGTTGTATTTTGAAGGGCCTAAGCTCCCGGCGATGCGAGAGGCATTTGGGAGGCAGAAAATTGTTGGTAGTATGCGAAAGGCATTTGAGCAGGCAGGCGTCCTGGCATTGATGACGCAGGAAATCTCGGCTGCGCCTTATACGAAACCTGGCGATCCTTTTAAATTCGACTTTGGCTATCGAGTGGGCGATACCATCAAACTTTTTCACGCTGTGTCCCTAAAGGTGGGGGTCGAGCAGGCGATCACACTGGCAGCGCGGTATCCGAAGGTGATGAGAGGTATGGAGCAGTTGGCCCAGACGCAAGCGTCCCTCACGGCTGTGGTGGACGATGACTTGAGACGAGGGGAAGATGCGATTCAGTTTGCTTTGAGCGCGATGGAGGAGGAACATATCCAGGTGGCAGCAGCGGCGGAGATGACGTCGTTGGCTGAAAGAGCGCGAAGTGAACTGAGGGCTTGATGACGACGCCGGATTTTGATTCCACCCGGACGGAAACTGATTCCGTGTCCCAAAGGTGGGGGAAACCCCTGGCTGGCGTAGTGGGCGTCTTAATCATTGTGTTTTGCCTCTCCGGGGTGCGACGAGGGCCGCTGTGGTTGCAGAACGTTCTCTTTGTGGCACTAATACTGTTGCCCATCGCACTCAATGTGACGGGGTGGGTAGGATTCAGGAGAGCGGCGCGAGATCGGCGCTTAACCGGTTGGCGAAAACTGATCGTACGATGGGGATTACTGGCCAACTCCCTGGCGTTTGCAATGCCATGGGGCGTGATTCTCTTTGCCATATACAGTTTTGCGAATCATCGGCAGCCTTCTAGGTTCGAAATTAATTGGGAGGCGATGATTATCGGAGTCTTGATTCTGTCGCTGTATTCCGTGATCGCGGGTGCCGTGGCCCCAGGGTGGATCCGCGTCACGCTGATGCTGAATAGCTTGATCGTGGCGGGGTTTGTACTTTCTATCCCGATGGGCGTGCTGTAACGAGTGAGGCTCATCGATTTTGAGGACAGCTTGCGAGCTGTCTTTTTTGTTTTTGCAATTGGCTTTGATCCATCGGGCTTAGTCGAGCTTTGCTCGACGGACAGCCGAGGCGGCTGTCCCTACGTGATTCGAAAGACAAATACTTATGAATATTACAGAGAAGGTGCGCGGCGCTATGCGCCGGATCGCGGGAGTGTCGCTGGCTTCGGCCGGGAGAACACAAGGCAAGCGGCGAACGGTTCCGCTGCCGTCCATTCTGAATACTTATGGGCCGCGGGCGGATGCTTTCCCCAAGGCCACGCCAGTGAATCTGCGGAGGTTTTCGGAGACGCCGGTAGCGCGGAAGGCGATTAACACCATCAAGGACCGGATCGCCGGGATGCGTTGGCGGATCCAGCTTCGGCCGGGGCGCGCGCCGGCGGATGTTGCCGACAGCGAATTGAGAATGCAGGTGCTGACGGAAAACTTCGACGCGCCGAATCCCGATGATTCGTTCCGGTCGATGGCGGAGCAAGTTCTCGAAGACGTGATCGTTGGGGGATTCGGGGCAATTGAAGTTGAGAACACGGACGATCCGCTGCGGCCGCTGGCGTTGTGGCCGGTGGATGGAGCGACCATCCGCATGCGGACGGATTGGGACGGCTCGCCGAATTCTCCGCGCTACGTGCAGGTGACGGGCAAATCGGGGCCGGATGCAAACATCGTGCTGAATGATGACGAGTTGATTTATATCCGGCTGAATCCCAGAACGCACACGCCGTTTGGGTTGGGACGGCTGGAAGTCGCGTTTGAGGCGGTGAATGCATTTCTGGGAGCGCATCGCTATGCAGCCAAGCTGGCTTCGAACTCGGTGGTGGAGTATGCGCTGTGGTTGCAAGGGTTGACGCCGGAACATCACGAGCGGGTGATCCGATGGTGGCAGGATGAAATTGAAGGCACGGGGCGAGTACCAATTCTTTCCGTGGAGAACAAGCCTGAGGTGTTGCGGTTTGGCGGCGGCACCGATGCCGACTTGCGATTGCAGTGGCAGGAATTTCTGTTGCGCATCATCGCGGACGCGTTCGATCTTCCTCCGCAGTCCCTGGGATTAGAGCGGGATGTGAATCGCTCTACGGCGGAAGCGATGGCCGATCAGGCATTCCAGCAGGCGATTGTGCCGACGGCGCGTTTGCTGGCGGAATATCTCACACGCGATGCGATCAGCAAGAAGTTGGGGTGGAGTGACCTGGAATTTGTTTTCACGGATGTGGATTCGCCAGGTGATGCCATGGAAGAAGCGCAAATCCAGCAGATATTGATTCAGTCCGGAGTGTTGACGGTAGGCGAAGTGAGAAGGATGCGGGGATTGCCGCCGCTTTAGCCATCCGCAGTCAGCATGCAGCTTTTGCTTGTTCGCTGAAAACAAGAAAGTCCGAGGAACCATGAACATTGAATTGGAATCGATGGCAATTGAGATGCCGGCGGTAGCGGGGCATCCGAACCGGGAACCGTTTCGCGGGGTGTTGACACTGGTCGATGTGGCGTCGGACAGGGCGCCGGCAGGAGCGCGAGGACACCGGGTTGTGTTGACGCGGGCGGCGGCTGAAGCGGGACTGGCGTCACTGCTGGGCATGGGGCTGGATTATTCTCCGTCGCTCGACCGGCATGATGCGCAGCGGAAAGTTGGCATCATCACTCGGGCGGAGATTACGGGACGGCAGTTGGAGCTGCGCGGACATTTGTTTGCCAAGGACTTTCCGGACATTGTGCGTGAGATTTCAAAAGGAAGCGTGCGGCCCTCCCTGCATGGGTCTTATCAGAACCTGGGAATGTCGTATGAAATTGCGGATGCACGAGTAGCGGACATGAAGGCCAAGGTTTGGATTCTCACCAAGGTGACATTTACCGGCGCGGCAATTTTGCGCCGAGACAAGGCGGCGTATCGGGAGACATGGATTGAATTGGAGTGAGGCGGACGAGGGTCCGTCGCGATATTGAAATCAATTTCACGAATAGGAGAAGCGAATGAACCAAGAAATGACGCAACAACTGGCAGCAACCGCAGAACGGCTGGCGAACGCGGCCGAGACCCTGGACCGAGTGCTGGGAAAGCTGGACGCCCAGCACGAGTCGCTGAACGCAAAGGTGGACCGTATCGTGGCGGCAGTCGAAGATCAGTCCTCTGAAACCGGCTCGGAGCCAGCTCGCCGAACAGATGACACGCGAAAATTGGAAGAGCGGGTCGCCGAGCTGGAAAAAGCGAACACCGAACTGAAAGCGCAAGCAGCTCGAATGACGCGGAAAACCCTGTCTCCGCTGGTCAGCGCATTACTTAGCAAGAGTAGTCCGGACGCAGGATTGGATCCGGGAGCGCTGGACAAGACACTGCAAACACTCAGCGTGGAACAGCGCATTGCGGTGAAAGCGGAAATGGCGCGGGCGGGGATGATTGAATAGGAGCTTTCAGCTATCAGCTCTTAGCTTCTGAGCTTCTAGCTTCTAGCTTCTAGCTTCTAGCTTCTAGCTTTCGAGCTCAGAAGCAAAAGCGCTTAATCGAAAATGTCGAACGGTGGCACGACTTGGTCGTGCCTTTTTCTTTTGCGGCTTTCACTTAAACGGGCAGCCGAGGCGGCTGTCTCTACGTGGGCCGGCAAGAAATCAAATCACAATTAACAAATCTTTTTTCAGGAGAGAACATGAACGCACAATTTATTGACTTGCACGCGGCGGCAGACTTTCTGGGGCCGGGTGCGATTGAGGTTAACCGCTATCAAACCGAAATCTTCGACATCGTGCGGCGGCGAGGGGTATTTGGACAACGAGTCCGACAAGTGCCGGCTACGGGACATCCGTCGCGGTTCTTCGAGGAAACCGCGATCAACTCCCCGACCGCCACGCAGGCATTTGTGGATCCGCGAAATATTGTGGCAACCGTCGGCTCACCGACCCGTGTTGAGCGGACGGTGCCGCTGAAAGCCTTGGTCTCGCAGATCAACTACAACCTTTTTGACCTGGAAGTGGGGGCGCAACAAAGTCAATTCGCCTACCTGCAGGCCAAAGATCTGGCGGACTCCGTCGAAGGGTTGCTTCGCACTCATGATGTGGCGCTGTGGAATGGCAACGACACCTCGCTGGCCACCCCAACCACCATGCAATACATGGGAGCGATCAGCCAGATCGAGGCTGGAGGCAACACCACAACCATCGCAACCACGGCCAGCATTGTGGATGGAATCAAGGGAGTGATCGCGGAAATGGTCGCGAGCTCGTCCTACGAAGTTCGTCCCACGGCGATTTACGCCAACCCGGTGCTGTTGGATTTGATTGACCGGGAAATGAAAGCGGAGTTCAACGTGGTCCTCTCCACGGCGGAAATCACAGCCGGGGTGCGAGTGAAAACGCTGTCCACCCAGGCGGGCGAGCTTCCGCTGATTCCGGAATGGGCACTTGGCTACACCGGAACACCGGGGAGCGGTACCGCAGTACTTCCCTGCTACATCGTCAGCGAAGACCTGATTGAGTATCACTGGTTGACCGATCCTAATCCACGAGTATTTCAGTTGGGGTTGGTGGGATCGCTGGCTTCGCAGATGGTGGTGGTGAAGTTCGGCGGCGTGGTGGTGAAGGGCGCTCCCTATGCGCACTTCGAAGTGAAAGTGAATCGGTAGGAAAACCGTCGTTGGTCGTTGGCCGTTCGTCGTTCGTCGTGGCAACTAGAACACCCAAGAGCGCCGACGAGTGGCTGACGATCAACAACGGAGACTGGAAATTTTATGGATTATCTCTCTGCCTCGGAATACGAGGCGTACGGGTTGGACGCGACTACACCGGCGGCGCTGGTGGCGGCAGCCTCGTCGATGATCGATGCACATTGCCGGCGAACTACGTTGGCGGTGACGCAATATGAAGAACGTATCCGGATGAACCCGGACCGAAATACGGTGCGACTCACCTATCTTCCTCTTGCGGCGGTAGCGCCAGCGACCACGCCGATTGTCTCGGCACAGGGACGTTATTGCATCCCACGCCGGGGCGAATGGCCTTTTGACGATCTGCGACTCGATGTAGCGCTCATGTTTGGATTGCCGGGGATCTGGACGTCGATCACTGCGGCGGCAATCGATTGCGATATCAACACCGGTGAGTTGACGCTGCCGCTCAATGTGATGGGCCTGTGGTTCAGCGAGGTGGACATTGTGTATACGGCGGGATGCAGTGTAATTCCCGATCCAGTGAAGTTTGCGTGCGCACAAATTGTCCGCAATGCGCAGACCACACCGGCATTGAATGTGAAGGCAACACACCTGGATCGCATGGTCATGCAATATTTTTCGGACACATTGGTGGACCAAACCGTGATCGCGATGCTGGCGCCGTATGTGGCGCAGAAAATGGGTTGAGTTATGACGCAAGGAATTCATGGTGGAATCAGCGGTGTTGCGGTGGTGCGGGCCGCGGATTCGATGTTGCGGGCGCTGGGCGGAGCGGAAGTGAGCATTTTATTTCCGCTGACGGAAATGCCCAATGATCCCAGTGTTCAACTCGGCTTGGTGGATCCGGGCGTGGAAGAGGTGAAATTCAGTCCGGTGGTGGTGAGAATTCTCACGACCTCGAGTACGGGCCCACGCAGGCGACTGGAGTTCCTGATATCCGGAGCGACGGTGGCGGCAGAATTGAGTTCGCGAAATGCGGCCACGGCGGAAATGCTTTTTAGCAGTGCTCTGGGATTGCTGTATTGCGGTGACCTGTTTCACATCGAGGATGTAGCGACAGACTACTTCGCGGGAACGGCATATTTGTATCGGGTGTTGGCGGTGGAGTAGTAGCTATCAGCTGTCAGCTATCGGCTTAACCTACCCCATGGTTGCGGCGTTTCCTGATGGTTGAAGGTTGAAAGCTCTTATGCAATTCACAAAAGATAGTTTTTACATGGCGCTGCTGACTCGATTAGTGGCGCTCAATCCGCAACGCACGGTCACACTGAATGGGACGACCCGGCCGGCGCTGATCGTGGCGGAAAACGAGTTGGTGATTCCGGTGGAACCTTTGCCGGATGCTTTCTATATCGAGTGGGGAGCGGCGCAGGCGGTAAAGCAGCAGACGGGCAGACGGGCGCTCATGGCCATGGATTGCATTATTTCCCACCACACCTTTGGAACGGTGGAAAGCAGCGTCGACCGGGGCCGTACTTTGGCAGCGCTCGATACTGAGTTGTTAAGTATCTGCCAACCGCCGCGAACCTCGAAGCGGGACTACACGCAGACCCCGAGCGTGGACCTGGGAACAAACATTCTTTGGACGATCCCGGAGTTGGGCAAGGTTTCTGGCAGCGAGGCCCTCAAGAACGAAGGCTTGCCGCGAGGGACCGAGGGAGTGCGATTGGAGCGCATCGCAACGATGAAAGTCTTCTTTTTTTCTGAGGTCAATTTCCTATGAGCACCTCGCCGCTTCGGGCACCGATGGTCCCAATCACCCGGCGAGTGCGAGCATACTTCGCACCGATGAATTTCGCATCTCCGACTCAGTTGATTGGAACGCCAACGCTTTTCGATCCTGGCAAGTCCGGGTTGTTCCTGCTGGACGCACCTCCGGCACCGTGGATCGACCTGGGATGGATCGATGACTTGCAACGTTTTTGCGGAACGGCCACGGAAGCATTACGAGCGGGCGCGCAGGGAGCGCCGGTCATGCAATATCGCGGGCCGCTCGATGTTCGCGTTGAATTTGACTTTCGTGAATGGGGAAAACTGCAGATGGCATTGGCGGGCGGATCGGAACACATGAATGTTTTGGCGTCCGACCCGAACGCGAATGCGCAGCCTTCGGGTGGCACGCCGCTGGCGGCGGTGGCCGTGTTGCCGGGATCGACAGCCAGCGAAATCGTGCTCGGCGCCGGCGCGGTCAACACATTTTCGGTGGGCGACATTGTGGCTGTGGACGCGGATTATCAGGAACAAACGGGATATGTGGGCACGGGAATTGCGGCCGCGTATGTGAATGCTGCCGCGGACGTGAATAATGACGCGAATTATATCCGGCGAGTGACGTTCAATCTCGGGCGAGTGGCACAACAGACGGCGACATCGTTGTTGCTGACCCAGCCGTTGTTGGGTGGAGCACCGCCGGCGGGAGCGAATGCGCAGAAAGTGGTCGCGTTCGTGGATCGCGAGGGCGGCTCGTTTTTTCAGGAGTGGTCAGGATTATTTGTTGCGGAGGAAGAATCGGGAGGGCGGGTCTGCTTTCACTATCCGCGACTCAGCCCGACGACTGCTCTACCAACTTCGATGCGGATTGGGGCTGGTTCAGATGCTGCGACAAGCTCAGCAAAGATATTCCAGCGGGAAAATACGGTGGACATTGCGGAGCCCATTGGTTCTTTGGCGCTGCATGCCGCATTCCAAGCGATGCCGCACATTGACGAAAACGATGGGCAGACAGTGTTGTGTTATCGCAGCTATTTCCCGGCAAGCATGGCGGCGGTGTATTGAGGGAGCTACTCAGCTATCAGCTGTCAGCCATCAGCTAAATCTCAGACCATGCAACCTCTTCCAGTGAAACCTTTCATGAAAATGCAAATTGACAATTTCGATGGCCGCGGGCTGCGTGATTACACAACGGCGGTGGATGGCTCACAATCTCCACAAGTGGTGCGGAAGCTCAATCGAATATCGGAACTGCAATTCAGCCTGGTGACGAATGATCCGGACTTTGTCGTACCAGTGGCGGGGGCTCATGTAATGCTGGGACGCAACAACGGACAGAGCGTGTTCACTGGATATCTAATGCAAGCGCCGGTTTTTGAATATCTGGGATGGGGAGAACGGGGGCCGGTCTATCGCTACAATCTGGTGGTGCAGAGCGACGAAGCGCTGCTGGATGAAAAGCGGCTTCCGGAGCGCTGCCCTTTTGTTGAGCGGAGCGCCGGGAACGCGCTCCGGCAATTGACCCTGGATGCAATTCCCAGCGCCTTCGACACCAGCGCCGTGCAGGACGTGGACACGTTGGCGCGGTATGCATCCGACCCGCAAGAAACGTGGTCACAGCAAGCTGCGGAAATTGCGGTGCAGGCTCGAGCAAGTTATCGGGTCATGAACGGGGCTTTAGCGTTTTCTCCGATAGGTGCTGCCGCATATGCGTTGACCGAGACTGACAGTACTTTTTCGCCAGACGGATTGCGATTGCAGTCGGTACACGCGTCGATCAACGACGTGACTGTGGTGGGAGAGATCGAGCCACAGGCTTACGTCTCGGATTACTTTGTAGGCGACGGACTTACCGAACGCTTCTATCTCTCGCAAACTCCATTCACCAAAACCAGCACGACGCTCTTTGACGAAGAATATACGACTTCGCCGCTAGAGCCGACGCTGTGGAATGTGGCTGATCCATCCGGCGCGGTTTCGGTGAGTGCGGGGAAACTGCAAGTTGCGGGCGGGACTGGCATTGATGGCGCGACCACAGTGCAGTTTGTCGAAAAGATTGAAATGGGTGGAGCAACGGTATTGCAGCATGGCGATGTAATGTTCAACGCCGCTTCGACAGGAATTCTGGGTGGGTTGTATCCAGGGACGGTTACGATCGGCGGATGTTTGGCGGGATTTCAGATTACACCGAATGGAACGCAATCGAATATTCAAGCGCTGGTGAATGGTGCGGCGAACGGTGCAGCCATGAGCACTACTGCCGGACATCATTATGTCCTAACGACACGCTTGTACTCATTGGAGATTTACCGGCGGCAACAACTTTTTCATTCTTCGTTGCATTCCGCTGGCAACGGATGGGGTGGATCAGACATTCCCGCGGACTTGCGAGTGGTTTTGGAAGTACACGACATTGATCCTACAAATCCGGCGACCCAGGTAGCGCCGTCGATCGTGCTCTACGACGGCTTGATTTCGGGTGCGCCTGACTTTTGTAATTATGCATTAGTGAATGCAGCGAACCTGCAATGTGCGATCGCCTTCAGCCGAATGATTCAGGCAGTGGATGCTGAAGTGCGCAGCGCTCTGCCGGGGCAGAGTTATACAACGCTGCTGGTCGGTGCATTGTCGGATGGAGCGGTGTGCAATGTCACCAGCAGCGAACTTGAATTCTTTTCGAGCTATGTGCCGGCGAGCAATCAATTGCTCGAGGTGCACTATCGAGGAAGCGGAAGAGCGCTGGCGCGGGTCACAAACCCAGCGAGTATTGCGGCTCAGCAAAGAGGAGTCGACGATGGCACCCATGGAGCCGTGCGGCACGTGAAAGAACCTTTAGCGCGCACAGCAACAGATTGCGAGAACGCCGGTCTGGCTGTGCTCGACGACGGTGCGGTGTCTGCGTGGACAGGCGAATACAACCCATGGAGCGATTTTCTACCGGGAGGCGCAATGGATATTTTTCCGGGAGATGCACTGAACATCAACATGCCTTCGCGGGGCGCGGTTTTTCAGGCTATCGTGCGCGAAGTGGATATCAAGGTGAAGGATCTGGCGGGGGAACACAGCCTTTATCAAATCAAGTTTGCGAATGACGCGGCCAGCACACTGTCGTTCGAATTTGAAGCGGCGAAGATCACGACCTCGCTGGATGTGACGGCAATCACCAATGCGCAGGTTGGCACAATTTTTCTGGCCGACCTGACAGCGGCAGTCATCACACAAGTGACTTCGACTACGGTTACCATCGACGCGGGCGTCACGCCGCCAAGCGGAGGAGGATTTGAGGTGCGGTGGAGTGACGCCGGATGGGGGCCCGACAATGATCGCAATCTGGTAGGACGATTTGGCACGCAGACATTTACCGTGCCCCGATTGGCGCGAGTACAAACATATTTCTTACAACAATACGACGCTTCTGTCCCGCCAAAGTATTCTCGCTACTCCGGATCGCTCCACGTGGATTATCCCCTATGACTCAACGCGAAAACGAAGGAACGGGAAGCCACGCCCAATCAATCAACCTCCTCGAAACAAGCTGCTGGTGGTGCGGGTTACGGACTCCGACTTTCAACGCGAGGTGCTGGCGAAGTTGGTGCGGCTGGAAGCCAAGATGGACATCCTGTTTGGAAGTTATCAGCCGGGCAGGATGAAGCTCGCGGAGGATCGGCTAGTCGCGTTGGAAAAAAGTAGTATTGAAAGAAAAGTTTACGACCGACTGTTGAACGCGGGGATCACGATCGCGATTAGCGTGGCGATTGCGATGCGCGATCGACTGAGATAGGTGTTCCATCTACTAACCCGATTTATCCCAATCAAAAGGTAGAAGCCTCACAGGGCGCACGCTGCGGTGAAGAGGGTAGGGGTCCTTCGACTCCGTGTCTGTTTCGCTTCGCGAAACAGGCACTCCGCGCAGGATGACAGAGAAGCACAATCACATTTTCCAAGGAGAACAAACTATGGACTTTTTATCCAAGCTGCTGCAGGGACTTGCTTTCGTTCCCGCAGTGATCACAGGCATTGAAAATTTGTTCGGTAACCGGCCGGGTGTTGAAAAGAAAAACGCGGCCACCTCGTTTGTACAAACTGCGTTGTCGATGGCAGGGGCGATCGAAAGCCGGGACATTGTTGACGAGGCCGGGTTCAAACGTGGGTTGAGTATGGCGATCGATGGAGTCGTGACCTGTTTAAATGCTTCGGTATGGGCGAAGAAGTCTTCCGCTATCAGCTCTCAACCATCAACCAACCCGCCTCAATCGTGACTTCGCTTTTTGGACCACACCAGTGCTTCTATCCGACTTCTTCGTTCCAGCCTTCGAGGGTCTTCTTCACCAGAGCCATAAACTGATCGGCAACTGCGCCGTCGATTAAACGGTGATCGTAGCCGAGGGTCAGGTGAACGACAGAACGGATGGCGATTGAATCGCTGCCCTGGTCGTCGGTAATGACAAGCGGCTGCTTGGTGATGCCACCCACGCCCATGATGGCGGAGTTCGGCTGATTGATGATCGGCAAACCGAACACGGCGCCAAACTGGCCGGGGTTGGTGACGGTGAAGGTTGAACCTTCTACTTCTTCGGGTTTCAGCTTCTTGTTGCGAGCGCGTTCTCCCAGGTCGGTGATGCCGCGTTGCATGCCGAGAAAATTGAGTTCGTCGGCGTTCTTGAGGACGGGAACAATCAATCCCCAATCGAGAGCCACGGCAATACCGACATTGACGTGGCGATGGTAGCGGATCGCATCGCCTTCGAGTGATGCGTTGATGATGGGGAATTGCTGCAAGGCGATGATGGCCGCACGCACGAAGAACGGCATAAAGGTCAGACGAGCGCCGTTGCGCTGCTCGAAGCCGGCTTTATTCTTGGCGCGGATATTCACGATGCGAGTGAAATCCACTTCGTACATACAGTGGACGTGAGCACTGGTGCGGCGCGACTCGATCATGCGCTGGGCGATGATCTTGCGCATGTTGGTCAAAGGCACGAGATCGCCGGGAATGGCTGCGGGACTGGGTCGCGGCGCTGTCGCCGAAGCTGCGGCTGCAGGTGCCGGACGGGATGGTGCTGCGGCAGGAGTTGGAGCGGATTGATTGCCGTCGATGAAGGCCTGGATGTCCTGCTTGGTGATGCGTCCGCCGAGGCCGGTGCCGGCGACTTTTGAAAGATTAATGTTGTTGTCACGAGCAATCTTGCGCACCAAGGGCGAGGAGCGAGCGAGCTCGTCGCCTTCCTCGTTGGCGGATTCATTTGCGTCCGCAACTGGTTCAGGCTTGGATGAAGCCGCGGGTGCTTCTTTTTTCTTGTCGGGCGCGGATTGAGGCGCGCTTTTCGCCGGAGCAGCGGCTTCGCCGTCAGCGGCAATGGTGCCGACGATGGTGTTGACCTGCACGGTGGACCCTTCGGCAACTTTAATGTCCTGCAAAACGCCAGAAGCGGGCGCGGGGATTTCGGCGTCTACCTTGTCGGTGGAGATTTCGAACAGCGGCTCGTCGCGCTGCACTTTGTCGCCTGGCTTTTTCAGCCACTTGGTGATGGTTCCCTCGACGATGGATTCGCCCATCTGAGGCATGACAATATCAGTCGGCATAATTCCCTTCCGTGCGGCCCAATCAAAAGCGGGCTGGGATATGAATCCCTATTATATAGAAAGACTTGCAAAGAGTTGGTTGGCGGAAGACGCCCTAGTGCTGGTGTTCTTCCGGCTTTCCCGGGCCAGCAGGCTGGAGAGGGACTCCGAAAGATTTCTTCCAATAATCCTGCACGGCGGGCGGCAATTTTTCGACGTGCGAAAGGAATGCGGTCACCTTCCACATATCTTGTTCGCTCAAAGTCTTGTTCCAGGCCGGCATGCCGGTATAGCGAACACCGGTGCGCACGGCGTAGAAAATATGCCATTCGGGGTCGTCGAGGGGATCGAGGATGAGTTGCGGCGGGGGGGGGTAAAAAGATTTCGCCAGCGGACTGGGCTTCTGGTCGAGCGTTCCGTGACAGAGCGCACAGTTCATGGTGTAAATCTTCATGCCATCGATCAGATTTTCATCCGTGGGGAGAATCGGGCTATTGGCACGCGGCGCGTGGCGGTCCATGGAGGCATCCAGGGCGGACATGGCGATGTGCATCTCCACGCGCGGAGGAGTGGCGTCTGCGTTGGTGGGGACAAAACCAAACATCGCAAGGGCCAGTCCACCCACGACCAGAATGATGAGTGTAATGACCGCCCCGAGAATGAAATTGCGCATTTCCCCGCCTCCTACCTCAGATCCTAACGACTCACAGTTTCAATACGCCTTCAGACGACGCGCTTCGCGCACCACATCGCTCACTTTCGGCAGGAAATATTCTTCCTGCGGAGGTGAAAATGGCACGGGCGTATCCAATGCGGTGATGCGAACGACGGGGCCGTCGAGATCGTCGAAACGCTTCTTCATTGATGATGGCGGCAAGTTCGCCGGCGATGCCTCCGGTACGAACGTCTTCGTGCAGCAGAATCACTTTGTTGGTTTTCTTCACGGTCTGCACGATGGCTTCGTGGTCGAGGGGAGAAAGTGTGCGCAAGTCGACAATTTCCACGTCGATTCCCTCTTTCGCCAATAGGTCCGCAGCTTCCATGGCCACGTGGACCATGGCGGCATAAGTAATGATGCTTAGATCGCGGCCTTCGCGGGCCACGCGGGCCTTGCCGAGAGGCACGATGTAATCTTCGGCCGGCACTTCCTCTTTGATGCGGCGATAGAGATACTTGTGCTCGAAGAAAATGACCGGGTTGTTGTCGCGGATGGAAGCCTTGATCAGGCCTTTTGCATCGTAAGCGGTCGCCGGGCAGACGACTTTCAGGCCCGCGGTGTGCACGAAATACATTTCATTATTCTGGGAGTGGAAGGGGCCACCATGGACATTGCCACCGCTGGGGCCACGCAGGACAAGCGGTGAGGGCGCACCCCAAAGATAGTGCGTTTTTGCGACCATGTTGGTGATCTGGTTGAAAGCGCAGCCGATGAAATCCATGAACTGGAATTCGGCCACCGGACGCATGCCGGTGAGAGCGGCGCCGAAAGCCGCGCCTACGATGGCTGACTCGGCAATGGGGGTATCAATGACCCGTTCGGGGCCAAAACGGTTGATGAAACCGTCGGTGACTTTGAACGCGCCGCCGTAGATGCCGATGTCCTCCCCGATGCAGAAAACAGTGGGGTCGCGTTCCATTTCCTCCCAGATACCCTGGCGGATGGCTTCGAGATAGGTTAGTTGGGGCATAGTTCCCTGAAATTCACACGCAGATCAACCTCTAACAATATATTCCAAAGTGTGGCGGTTGCGCTGGTGGGGGTCGTGGAAAGGTTCTCTGATCCTGCGGGCCAGGAACAGCCGAGGCGGCTATCCCTACGTAGGGCTTTTGTTTTATAGTCGGGGTTGAGGAGCATCGATCATGTTCAGAATGCTGCTGCATTGGATCGTCACGGCCCTGGCAGTGTGGATTACGTCCCGACTGGTCAGTGGCTTTGATGTGAGTGGTGCAACGGCCGCATTGATCGCGGCGGTGGTCATTGGTCTGGTCAACGCGACTCTCGGACTGTTCCTGAAAATCGTCACTTTTCCCTTGACCCTGGTCACTTTAGGACTGTTCTGGTTTGTCATCAATGCGGGCATGATTGAACTGGCATCGCAATTTGTCCCAGGATTTCATATCGCCAGTTTCGCAGCGGCGTTCTGGGGAGGTATCGTGCTTAGCCTGGTCAATATGCTGCTGAAATGGCTAGTCCTTCCGGCTAAGCCACGAGAATAATCCAGAACTTTGGTAACCATCTTTACCCTCGAAACTCTCCAAGAGCAACGGGGCCCGGTGATAGACTCGGGCTGCGTTTTCTGTGAGCCAAAGTCAACTTAGCCCCCCAGCTAGGCGAAACCCCATCGGGTAACACCGATGGTTATTGGCGGGAATTTGTGTATCTCAGATCATTGAAGCACTCGGATAGCGAGGGGCTGTCCAGGTGCGACCGGAAGAAGACGAAAGTGGCGTTCACTTCATTCGTGAGTTTTCAGAAGCACGAAAAGGTATAAGCCGGTTGATTGCGGCCGTTTCCGCATGAATAAATACTGTCCCCTTGGGCATTTAAGTTGACAACCACAGATGCTGTCGAGAAGTCGCCGCAACAGTCTGCTTCACACCCGATGCCGGTAATCGTTCTGGGTGGCGGAGTAACTGTAGCTGCCGTACTCACCTTGTTGGCGCAAGCTGGAATCCCCAGCTACGCGGTTTGTCCCCGGTCCGATTTCGTAAGACGTTCCCGCTGGTACCGCAAGTTGCCCACGGCCGTCACCCTTTCCCCGGACAACCTCGCCGCAGTACTTGAAAACCTGACTATTGAACGCGCAGTCCTCATGCCGTGTTCCGATGACTGGCTCACTGCTGTTGCAGCGCTTCCGAGTTCCCTGACCGAAAGGTTCCCTTCCAGCGGGCCGTCTTCCTCCACCATTGACACCCTGATTGACAAGTGGAACTTCGCACGCCTGCTGGAGCAGCAAGCCGTGCCACATCCGCGAACCCATCTCATCGCTTCGTTGGCCCAGCTGGCCACGCTCCCAGCCGACGAGTTCAGCGGGGCTATTTTGAAGCCGCTATCCTCCGTGGACTTCTCCAGCAAGTACGGGGTGAAAGGCTTTGTGGTGGAGAGCCAGAACCAGGCGCTAAGAGTCATGGCCGATCTGGAGTTCCCCATCATGCTGCAGGAGTTCATTCCGGGGCCTCCAACGGCTGGTTATTTTCTGGATGGCTTTGTGGACCGCCATGGACAGGTTTGCGGGCTGCTGGCTCGGCAACGCCTGCGCATGAGTCCTCCCAAACTAGGAAACAGCACGCTAATGGTGAGTGTACCGTTGACCGAAGTGGCAGAAGCCGAGAAATCGCTTAGACGTTTGCTTGGATTCACGAAGTACCGCGGAACTTTCAGCGCGGAATTCAAGCGTGACGGACGCGATGGGCAATTCAAACTGTTCGAGATCAATGCCCGTCCCTGGTGGTACATAGAATTCGCGGCGCGCTGCGGAGTGGACGTCTGCTCGATGGCGTATCAAGACGCATTGGGGGCGCCAGTTAAGGCCGTACGGGAGTACAGAGTTGGCCGACGTTGTGTGTTTTTTGTGAATGATCTTCGCGCCTGGCGAGAACAGCGCAAGGATGGCCAAGGGGAAAGTTTGTGGTCATGGACGCGTCCCTGGTTCGGCGCGGACGGAACACCTTTTCACTGGAATGATCCCTGGCCGGCGCTGGCTTACGCTCGCAGGCTGCTGAATGACCACAAGGTGCGACGGAACCGGGAAAAGATGCACGAACTTCTGCTGCGGGAATCCACGCAACCGGTGCGGCGCAAGTCTAGTATCTAAAGCCGATTCCACAGATTCTGGAATCGCAGTTATTTCTTGTTCTTGCTCAGCTTACGGCGAATGTCCGGCCAGAATTCCTTCACGACAATGGTAATCGTGTCGTAGCCAACCTCCGAACCCCAGACGCTCAACGCGTTATCCACATTCTTGTCGGCCCGCGGGTGATAGCTATACGTGGAAATACCGGCAGCCAGCGCACTGCCGAAAATCTCAGAATAGTTGAACTGGTGATGCCCAGAATCGGTGCGGGTAATAAAGATTCGGCTGACCGCATAACCGGCGCGACGCCCGAACCCGCCCTCGCTGGATTGATAGAAGCGAGGATCCTGGTGAAGTAAAGACGGGAGAATTGCGCCCGTCATAAAGTTCTCAATGGTGCCGTCGGCAAAGGCGGATCCGAAACGTTTCCCATAACCTTCGGCCCCCTGACCGTAGCCTGGCTCGCTGTTTTGCGCTTGGCTTATGCCCGCTAAGGTGGCGTACCAGGGTATCTGGATGTAGTCGAAAGAACCCCTAGCCACCACCTTGAATTTCCCTCCGGCCGTGAGCGGTGGAACGTTAGCACCATTTTCCAAGGTCAGAAAGTTGGGCAGCGCGTAAAAAAGCCGGTCGTTTGATGTGCCGGAAGTCTTTCCGTTTTCCGTTTTATCTTGATCGTCTTTGCTCTGGGATGAAGAGGTTTGAGCTGCGGGCTGCGTTTGCGGCGCTGGAGAAGCGGCGGGCGGTTGGGAGTCCTGCGCGGCAGCGATCAGTGAGCAAAGAGTAGTACAGACAAGAAGAAAGCGGATGAATGAGCTGATCAATCTATCTCCTGAATTGCGATTGTATCGAGAATGGCGGCGAAACCCTAGTTCTTGGATGCAGGTTGGCATCGAGAAGGTTCGTGATCCACCAGGTCGCAAGGCGGAAAGCCACAATCCACGGTAACATCAGTTTGAGACTGAAGTGAACGGTTTTACGTTTCTTTACAGGCCGGGATTGAGAAGAAAGAAGAACTACGGATCATACGTCGTGGTGTGCATGCCAGCATGGCGTGCGGCTTCCTGCATCTCGGCCAGCTTTCTCCTCTGTGCATCAAGCTGCAATTGGATCTCCTGCGCGCGCTCCAGTTGCCGCGCCTGATACCGATTAGCCGGACCCTCGAACTGGGCGCTTCCGTTCACAGAATGAATCGATGCATTGAGCTGGTCGATCCGCGCCTGCAGATTCGCCATCTTGGCTTCTTGCGCCAGTATTTGTTTCTTCCATTGCTCAACCACGCGTTGCTCGGAAGGGCTTGGGGCTGTCGAACGATGGCTGGCGGGCTTGCTGGTGGTTGCGTCCGCCTGCGGCTGTCCATCGTCCTGGCTTTGATCTGCATCCGGATCTTTCGGAAGGTCCTTGTTTGTGATCACAGTTGGTTGCGGGGCGGATGCATTGGCGGCGTTCTGTTTTTCCCGGTTCTCGCGTGCGATGTCACCAAGCGACTGCCCATAGGCGGCCAAGTTCATCAACAGCGCAAATGGCAAAACCTTTAAGAATATTCGCTGCATAACCTTCTCCAAGTCACGCCCAAAGATCCTTTTAGAACTGTTCCTTTCATGGTAGTTCCTCTTCTACGATCTGTAGCAATTCACTTGATCTTTGAGCCAAACGAAGGTGCCATGCCGTTCATGGCCAACCGGCCATCTCTGGAAAACTTAGGGTTAACTGATTATCGGGATCGGCAGGTTTGTTGTTTAAGAAGCACTTAGCCAACTGTCTTCATCTGACAGTAGTTCAAAGGGGTGGGATGGGTATAGCTGCAAGACTCTCTAAAATGACGACCACTGTGAATTGGTCGGGACGGGCAGATTTGAACTGCCGACCCCTCGCACCCCAAGCGAGTGCTCTACCAGGCTGAGCCACGTCCCGACGGAAGGAACTCGCCGCAATCAATGCCAGGCGGCGAGTAGGGTTGACTTGAGAATTTTACACTAGCGGGGCAGATTCCGTCCGGTGGGCGTTGATTCGCGGCGGAGAATCTGGAAAGTTAGAAGCGCTGACCCTACGGGTCAGGGAGTCGCTATTTCTTCCGCGACTTCTTGCCGGCGGGCCTGGTGGGTTTTTCTGGTTCCAGGACGGCGAACTGGATTTTCTTTTCCACGGGATCGATGCGATCGACCAGGACCCGTACCTTTTGGCCCATGCTGTAAATTTTGCGATTGCGAAAGCCGATGATTTCGCGAGTGTTTTCGTGGTACGTGTAACGGTCATCGGTGAGGCTGTTTAGGGGAACCAGTCCTTCGATAAAAAGATCGGTGAGTTCGACGAAGAAGCCGAACTTTGTGACGCTGATGATTAAGCCGTCAAACTCTTCGCCGACCCGGTCCTGCATGAATTTGACCTTCTTCCATTCCATCAGTCCACGCTCGGCCTCGTCGGCGCGGCGTTCAGAGTGGCTGGACTCTTCAGCGATGTCATGGAGATCTTCGAGCGGGATGGGGCCAGTGACGGGCTCTAGCGATTCGCGATGGGCGGCATGGTCGCGGCGTTTGGACCAGGGGGATGGGGTATTCGCCGAGCCTTGCTTCACAGCGGGCGCGTGTTCTTTCACGGAAGATGCCAGGAACACACCGATGGGCACATCGCCGTCCCAGCGCTCGGGGGAGTCGCGAAGAACTTCTTTCAGAATGCGATGAATGATCAGATCGGGATAGCGGCGGATCGGCGAGGTGAAATGAGTATAGCTGGCGGCCGCCAGCGCGAAGTGTCCTACGTTTTCTTCGGAGTAGCGCGCCTGCTTCAGTGAACGCAACATTAAGAAAGACACAATGCGCTCTTCCGGCGTACCCGCGATCTTTTCGGCCAACTTTTGGTACATGCGGGGGGTAATGTGGACTTCCTTTGGGATCTCGATTTCTTTCGCGCGCTTGCCGGTTCCGTAATTCGCGCGACGATCGGACTTGAACTGCATGCGTTGAATGGGCAGCGGGCCTACGCCCAGGGAATATCCGAATGTGGCGGCGATGACTTCGAAATCATAGACCCGCTTGGCGTCTGGCTTTTCGTGGATGCGGTAGAGCGACGCGATGCGCTTGCTCTCCAGATATCCTGCCACGCACTCGTTGGCTGAAAGCATGAACTCTTCGATCAGTCGATGCGCGATGTTGCGCTCCGAACGGGTAATACTTTTCATCAAGCCCTGGTCGTCGAATTCGATGACTGGTTCGGGCAGATCAAAATCGATCGAACCACGGCGCCTCCGCTTGCGATTCAGGATCATTGCGAGGTCGCGCATTAGCTCGAATGTGCTGACGAGCGGAGCATAGCGCGCGCGCAGGGTTGCCTCGCCATCGAGCACAGCGCTTACATCGGTATAGGTCATGCGTTCGGCGGAGCGGATGATGCCTTCGCACAATTCGTAGCCGACAATTTCTCCTCGAGGATCAATCTCCATGATGCAGGACATCACCATCCGCTCGACTTGCGGACGCAGGCTGCAAATATCTGTCGACAGTTCGAGAGGAAGCATGGGAACGGCGCGATCCGGAAAATACACGCTGGTGCCGCGCAGGTGGGCCTCGTGATCTAAGGCCGAACCCGGCGTAACGTAATGAGCGACGTCGGCGATGTGCACTTGCAATTCGAAGTTGCCGTTTTCCAGCTGGCGGACGGTGACGGCGTCGTCGAAATCGCGGGCGGTGACGCCGTCGATGGTGACGATGGGCAGATTGCGGAAATCGCGTCGCTTTTGCGTTTCGCGCGCTGGGATGATCGGTTCCGCTCTTTGAGCTTCTTCGAGAACGTCCGGCGGAAAAATGTGCGGCAGATGAAATTTTCGGATGATGACTTCGACGTCCACGCCGAAATCATCTTCGTAGCCCAGGATCTCGACTACGCGTCCGCGTGGATTCTGGGTTGCAGTGGGCCAGTCGGTGATTTCAACATCGACAACCACATTTTCAAGGTTTTCCCAGTCAGCGCGTCGCGCGGCTTCTTCGCCAAGAACGCGGTGAACGCTTTTCTTATTTTTCTTCTTCGTAGGATCTTCGACGGCCTGCGGCTCCGGATATTCCATCCCCGGTGGAATGATGATTTCCTGCGCGATTTTTTGGTCGATCGGTGTCACGTAGTTGCGGCGTTGGCTGTGATGAAAAATTCCAACAATCGTAGTGTGGGCGCGGGTGACGGAACGCAGGATGCGGCCTTCGGCGCGGCCGTCGGGGCGGATGGTGCCCATCTCGACCAGCACCAAGTCTCCGTGCATAGCTAAGCCAACCGCCGGTGGAGGGATAAAAATATCTCCGGCGAGACGCACTTTGAGACTGGAATGAAGCGAAGTCGGATCCGGAGTGACAAAGCCGAAGCCGTCACGATGCATGCTTAGCTTTCCAACGATCAGATTCTTATTCGCTGCGGTGGCCGCTTGCGGAATGGCGTAGTGGCTGGAATCCACTTTGATTAGTTGCTTGCTGGCAACAAGACTTTCAAGCCGCCGAGAAAGTTCCTGCCTCATTTCGCCGTGAAGTCCGAGTTCGCGCACCAGTTGCTTGTAGCCTGCGGTACGCTTGGGCTGGCGCTCGATTTTTTTCAGAATGGCGGAATCGGAAAGCATGAGGGCCGTCGTTGGTCGTTCGTCCTTGGTCGTTGGCTTAGAGCTCTAGATTCTTAACCTTTACCAAGTATCGCCTCCGCCTTGCGGTGGCCATGCATCCAGCATACGACGCAGCATGGCGATTTGTCCGATGTGATAGCTGTTGTGGGTCATGGTTTGCCAGAGGACGTCGCGCACGGAATACATACGTTGCTCCTGGCTGCTGTGCATGACTTCGACCCCGCAATCGA
This sequence comes from Terriglobia bacterium, assembly GCA_963723765.1. Taxonomy (GTDB): domain Bacteria; phylum Acidobacteriota; class Terriglobia; order Terriglobales; family Acidobacteriaceae; genus DATBAX01. The sequence goes on from CAVRSD010000005.1 coordinate 965,313, forward strand.
GATCGTGGCTTTCGGTGAGAGCAGATAGCTCCCCAATTAGAGCGCGGAAATCCATAGAAGCCTGCTGCCATTCCGCTTCGTTCGCTGGTGCTGACGCTGACGGCCAACTGCCGTCGGCATGAGTCGGATATGCAGGGCGCTCGCCACGAATTCTTTTCAGCTCATAGCCCATCCAGTAATTCATGTGGAATACAAGCTGCCAGATCGAATGCGGGAAGCCGTTCGCATGACGACCCGCCAACTCCGCAGTGACGTCTTTAACACAGGCAATTGGATCGGCGTGGGCTCGTTGGCCGCGCAGCAGCTCGCGCAATGTAGATTCAGATGCCAGAGATTCCGCCATGAGATTCAGCTACGAGTCCGTGAGAAATATTTTTCTTGCAGAATTTTGCGATGGTGCAGTTCGTGGCCGGCAATGATCCAGGCCAGTGCGCGCACGCTAACTTCATTCTTGTTCGCGATACCTCGACGCAACCATGCGGTCTCGTCGAGATCGCGCAGCAAAGAGACAGTAGCCCGGCGCACGGCGATGAAATCCTCAATCAGATCGGCGAGGGGGCTAATCGAGAAGGGAGCGTTGCGAACGTAGTCGTCCTGCTCAAAGCCTTCCATCGGAGTAGCGTCGTTGCGAGCGATGCGTAAAGCGCGATAAGCGAAGACGCGTTCGGCATCGTTGATGTGTCCCAGGACTTCCTTCGTGCTCCATTTATCGGGAGCATAGCGGAAGTCACCATCGGCCTCGTCGCGGCAGGAGAGTAGCAGGACCATGTCACGACGCTGTTGCTCGATAGTTTCGAGGATGTTGTGATCGGGGACCAGCGAAATATAGCGCTCGTAATAAGGAGCGTATTCATTAGGTTGCGGTTTTGAAGGGATGTAAGTCATAGAGATTAGAACGTCCCGATTGAGGATTTGTGATCCAAAATGGTCCTCGAAAGCATACTACCCTGCCCATTCGAGCGGGTCTTGAAGTGGAAGATTTACACCGAGCGAGTAAGCTTGATCGTATAGATGATGAGAGCAAAGACACAAGGCGCACTTGAAGCTGAAGAAGGCATTCTGGAAAAGGCCAATGAAAACACGGATTTCCACAGCTCGCATTCCAATTCACGGAGTAAAATGCCATTTGGTCACCGAAGTGCGGGCTGACCTCTGTTAATCCATCGATATTGAGCCCATTTAGGAAAGGATTCTTGCGACATGTGGAAGCCGACAAATCAACCTACGACCCCATCCCGTCCGGGGGAGCCTGAGCGTCCGACGATGCCGATGCAGACGAGCACTCCTGCGGTAAGTGAAACTCCTGCGGTGTCCCGTCCTGTTGCCGCCACTGGCACAAGTACGGCCGACCAAGCCACAATTGGTAAGTCGCTGGTCATCAAGGGCGAGGTGACCGGTTCTGAGTCGCTTTATATTGATGGCCGCGTCGAAGGCTCCATCAACCTTGCGGGCAACCGGGTAACGGTTGGACGTAATGGTGTGGTCTCGGCCAACATCAATGCGCGTGAAATCGTGGTGCTCGGAAAAGTAAAGGGCAACCTGACCGCCAGTGACCGTGTGGATATCCGTAGTGATGGTTCGCTTACGGGTGATGTGGTGGCGGCCCGTATCTCCATCGAAGATGGCGCCTTCTTCAAAGGTGGCATCGATATTCGCAAAGGCGGCCAGAAGCCGAATGGCGAAGAAGTTAAAGCCCCTGCATCCGCTACAACCGAAGCAGCAGCAGCTCGCGCTTAGTTTTTCGCAGGGTGAGTTCGCAAATCCTACCGCGGACGTTCTCATAAACCGAGAATGTCCGCGGTTTTTGTTTGTATATGCAAGGTGGCAGATCTCAAGTTCTTAGGCTTGCGCGATTGCCGTGGTTTTGGGACGCCGTAAATCTTCGGGTAATCGTGATCGGGTAATCCATAATCCGGCCGCAACAGCCGCAGCCCAGGTAATCGCAATTAAACCCAGCGCTTTGAGGTCCGCGACGCGACTGTTATTAACCAAGACCAAGCGAGCAATCTGATAGCTCAGAAAACCGGCTACGATTGCCGTAATCCCCACTTTCCCTAATTCTCCCCACGGTAGTCCGCCAGTGGAAACTAATTTGCGTTGCTGTAGCAGGATAGCCAGCACCAGACAGTTTGCCGCGATTCCCAGATCGGAGGCGATCACAAGGCCAACCGTCGAGTAGACATGGTACAGCGCGGAATACATGGGATAGGACGCGATCGTAATGAGCGTACTCGCGATCATAGGCGTTAGCGTATTGCCGGCGGCATAAAACGCGCGTGCGTATAGTCCTTGCGCCGACCAAAACACCAACGAGAGGGAAAACCAGAAAAAGTAAACCGCTGTTTCTTTGCTATCGGAGAAGTGAAAACTTCCATGACGATAAGCGAGATCAATAAGCGGCAAGGCTGCCGCCATCATGAAGCTCGTAGCCAGCAGTGAGACCGCAACAATACGGTAAATCGAGGCGTTTACAACTTCGGCAAGCTCCTTTGTCCGTTTCTCGCTAAAGAGCCGGGCAAAAAACGGCAAAGAAGCCTGGCTGACGGCTTGCCCCAGAATGGCGATCGGGACATTGAAAAGCTTCTTGGCGAAGCTCAGGCGTGCAATTTCGCCAATCCCCCCGGAGGCAAAACGGCGAATGAACCAATCGTCCACCGTGACCAGGGAAAGGCCGAGCATGAGCGGCACAGAAAGCCGGACCCATTCGCGAAATGCCGGATTGTGTATATCAAAAGAAATTCGGAAGCGTGCGCCGGCCCGCGCTGCGCCGATCGCATAGAGCACGAATTGCCCCAGAAACGCTCCCGCCAAGGCGCCATAAGCCAGTGATGACACACCGACTCGCCGTGAAAGCAATACTCCGCCGGCGATGATGAAAGCGTTGTACAGGATTGGCCCCAGCGACGGGAGCAGAAAGAGCCGGCGGGAATATAACACCGCCGAGAGAACGCCGCCGATGTAGAAAAATATCTGCATCGGCAAAATGATCCGGGTAAGGTGCACGCAAAGCTGCAACTGCTCGGCATTGAATTTGTCGAACCACCAATGGGTGATCTGCGGGGTAAAGATTTCGGTGAGAATAACTCCAGCCGCCAGAACAGCAGTCATCACGGTGATGACCACGGAAAACGCCTTGTGCGCTTCCTCTTGTTTATCTTCGGCTAAAAACCGCGTGTAAATGGAGATGAATGTAATGGACGTCGCGCCGCCCGCGACTAGATACATTAAGAAATCTGGGATGGTAAATCCCGCATAGAACGCGTCGGTCTGAACGCCGGCGCCGAAAGTCCACGCTACGTAGAGCTCGCGCACGTAGCCGATCACGCGGGAAAGAAATACGGTGGTCATGAGGAGCAAGGTCGCGGAAAACGCGGTGTGCTGATGTGAAGGACGAAGCTGGCGCAACACGCGTTGCAAAAAGCTGTTCGTGGGCTTTGATTCAGGAGTCTCTACTGAATTCGCCATTCAGGGGCGATTCTACACGGAAGAATCGTATTTCATTCGTTCCTCGAAGTCGGACAGGAAACAAAAGTACCGTCTGGCGATATAATTCTCGACCATGACAGTTCTTCCCGGCAGCAAGATCGGACCATACGAAGTCGTTGCCCAGATTGGGGCAGGCGGTATGGGAGAAGTGTACCGGGCGCGCGATTCGCGGCTGGGGCGCGATGTGGCGATCAAAGTCCTTCCTGCGTCTTTCTCTGCGGATCCCGATCGTCTGCAGCGCTTCGCACAGGAGGCGCGGTCTGCTGCCGCCCTGAGTCATCCCAACATTCTCGCGATCTTCGACATTGGCGAAGACAAAGGTGCGCCGTATGTAGTTTCCGAGTTGCTCGAAGGGGAAACTTTGCGGGACCGCCTGCGCAATGGAGCGCTGACGAGCCGCAAGGCGATTGAGTACTCTCTCCAGGTAGCGCGGGGATTGGCTGCGGCGCACGACAAAGGCATCGTCCACCGCGACCTTAAGCCGGAAAATCTTTTTATCACTGAAGACGACCGGGTAAAGATCCTGGATTTCGGTCTGGCCAAGCTGACCCGGCCGCAGGAAACACCATCTTCGGGTGATGCACCTACCATGCAAGTGGCGACTGACGCAGGCATGGTCATGGGCACAGTAGGCTACATGTCCCCAGAGCAGGTGCGGGGGAAATCCGCAGACACTCGCTCGGACCTGTTCTCATTCGGCGCGATTCTCTACGAAATGCTTTCTGGGAAGAAAGCGTTCCACGCCGATACGCCGGCCGACACCATGAGCGCCATCCTGAAAGAAGATCCGCCAGAACTGACGGAGACCAATCGCACGGTGCCGCCAGGATTAGAGCGAATCGTCCGTCATTGTCTGGAGAAGAGTCCGGCGGCGCGATTTCAATCGGCCAGCGATGTGGCTTTCAATCTGGAGGCGCTAACTGACATCTCCGCGACCAGCAGAAGTGGAATCCAGGCGGTCGCAGCTCCAGCGCAGCGACGCTGGTGGCTTCCTGCTTTGGCGGCAGTTTTAATCGCGGGATCCTATGCAGGAGTTTATGTTGCCGCCAAAAGAAGCTCGAACCTTGCATTGCCCAGCTTCCACCGTTTGACCTTCCGACGCGGCTCGATTCTGGTAGCGCGTTTTTCTCCGGATGGGCAGACAATTGTTTACGGCAGCGCCGTGGAAGGCAAACCATTAGAGCTGCTCACCACACGTTTCGACAGCACCGATTCCCGTCCATTAGGGTTTGAGAAAACTCAACTGCTTTCAATCTCCAGCACGGGAGAACTGGCAGTTGTTCTGCATGCACATTCGGCAAATTCGTTCCTGGACGGAGGCACCTTGGCGCGAGTTTCTTTGGCAGGAGGCGCTCCGCGGGAAGTCCTGGAGAACGTCGAATCTGCCGATTGGACCCCGGATGGTTCCGATCTCGCGGTGAGCCACGGAAGCGGGTCCGCCGCCGACCTGGAATTTCCTGTCGGGCGAGTGATCTATCACGCCCAGGGCTGGCTGAGCCATGTGCGCTTCTCTCGCACGGGCGATCTCCTCGCCTTCGCGGACCACGTCGTGAACGGAGACGACGGACGTATCGTGGTCGTGGATCGCGATGGAAACCACAAGGTATCCTCCAGCTTTTATTCCTCCGTCGAAGGCCTGGCCTGGTCGCGGGATGGCAAGGAGGTCTGGTTCACGGCTTCTCCTTCGGGGGCGGCGCGCGCGGTTTATGCCATGGACATGGCGGGCAAGGAACGTCTTGTGCTGCGTGTCCCGGGCACCCTCACGCTGCAAGACGTTACCCGTGACGGCCGTGTGCTTTTGACCGAAGACAATGCGCAGGTTGGAATCATGGCATTGCCTCCGGGTGAACAGGTTGAGAAAAACCTCTCCTGGTTCGATTGGTCATTAATGAGTGATGTTTCTCCGGACGGAAACATACTCGTATTTTCCGAAACCGGAGAAGCTTCCAATGGAAAGTACGGAGTGTTTCTCCGCAAAATGGATGGATCTCCAGCGGTCCGCTTGGGAGATGGAACCTTTCCCACGCTTTCCCCAGACGGAAAGTGGGTAGTCGCCATGGATAACGGTTCTCCCTCACAGATCCAGCTGCTTCCGACAGGCACCGGTCAGCCGCGACGTTTGACCAACGACTCCCTGGAGCATCTGCGAGCCCGATGGGTCCCTGACGGCACAGGCCTGGTCTTCTCAGCCGCCGAGGCCAACCACCCAACCCGTTCCTACTGGATGGATTTGAACGGCAAAACCCGGGTTCTTACCCCGGAAGGGACAACCGGAACGCTTGTAACCCCCGACAGCAAGTATTTGGTGGCGAGAGATTCGGCGGGAAAGTACTTTCTGTATCCCATACAGGGAGGAGATGCCGCGCCATTTAAGGTTCCCCTTGAACCGGACGATCTTACGTTGCAATTCGATCCAGACGGAAAAAGTTTGTTAGTAGGAAAGCGGGGCGTCCCTTTGAAGGTTTTTCGAGTTTTCGTTGACGGCAATCGCAGAGAACCGGTGCGTGAGCTTGCTCCGTCCGATCTGGCCGGAGTTCAGAATATACTTGGGGCCCGCTTCAGTGCTGACGGCAAATCCTACGCTTATAACTACTTTCGTGTTCTATCCGATCTGTGGGTGGTGGATGGCTTGAAATGAGGATCTTCCGCTCGCTCAATTTTGACAGCCTTGCTTCGGGCCCGGCATAATCCGGGACGTGGCTGATTCCAATTCTGTCGATCATTCCTCACGATCTCCGGTTCTGCGGCGATCTTTTCGAAAAACATTCCCAGCAGCGGTTCGCGGCGAGGGTGTCTATGTGTGGGATGCCGAAGGCAATCGGTATCTCGACTTTTCCGGATCGGCGGCGGTGAATTTCATTGGACATGGTGTGCCCGAGATTTCCGCAGCCATGGCCGAGCAGGCAAGGCAACTGGAGTTTGTTCATACTAGTCAGTTCACCACACCAGTGGCGGAAGAATACGCGCAGGAATTGCTGGATTTTGTGGGAGAGAATTTTCGCGACGGTGCGGTGTACTTTACTTCGGGTGGATCTGAATCAATAGAGACTGCGCTCAAGTTGGCCCGGCAATATCAGGTAGAAATTGAGCAGGCAAAGCGATATCAAATCCTGAGCCGGACGCAGAGCTATCACGGATCAACCCTGGGCGCACTAGCAGTTTCGGGCAACAAACGGCGGCGGGAAATCTATTTGCCGATGGTGCGGGAATTTGCGCATATTGGGATTCCCTATTGCTATCGCTGCAATTATGACTGTAAAGACGGTTGCAGGAATTGCGGACAAGAGTACGCAGCGGAATTGGATCGCGCGATTGAGACGGCTCCCGACGAGATGGCAGGATTCATTTTTGAACCGGTCAGTGGAGCAACACTGGGCGCGGTCGTGCCGCCGCCAGGCTATTTGCAGAGTGCTGCAGACGTGTGTCGACGGCACGGCGTTCTGCTGATCGCGGACGAAGTAATGACCGGCATGGGGCGAACCGGACGCAACTTCGCGGTCGATCATTGGAGTGTTGCGCCGGACATTTTGGTCACGGCCAAAGGACTTTCCAGCGGATATGCACCGTTGGGCGCAGTCATCGCGACGAAGAAAGTTGTGGATGCGATTGCCCGCGGCTCGGGAGCGTTTTTGCACGGTTTCACCTACAATTCACATCCAATTTCGCTCGCGGCCGGACGTGCCGTGTTGCAGCGTTTGCAGAAAAATAAGCTGGTGCAGGCGGCAGATTCAGGACGCGAAGGAACTACGGCGTCGAATTTGCGAGTCGCTCTGGGAAGTCTCTGGGATTTGGAGCATGTCGGCGATGTTCGTGGGATTGGACTGCTTTGGGCAGTGGAATTCGTCGCGGACAAGGAAACGAAAAAGTCATTCCTTCCAGAATTGAATTTCGCAGGAAAAGTTGGGCAGGCTGCGGCCAAGCGCGGGTTGCTCGTCTATCCCATGCAGGGATGCGTGGACGGAGATTCCGGCGATCATTTGTTGATCGCTCCGCCCGCGATGATCACTAAAGAGCAAATCGACTGGGCTGTAGCTGAGCTAAGAAGTGCAATTGACGAAACGGCCGGACAACATTGAACCCTCAAGCCTCTTTTTCACAATCGTCTGCAGTGCACTTAGACGCCTATCTCTAACTCCAGTAATGGTTTAGCGATTGACTTTGGCTTTACCTCCTGTGCATTGCCATTTCCCTCCTAGTGAACCAAATTGGCTCCCGAAGTTGCCGAGGAGGGCACGATGGCAAGTCCACTGATTGATTTCTGCGAGCAGACAAATCCCCAAATCCTGAACGAAGTCCGGCATGCAGAATTTCGGAACGCAAGCCGGGTGCAGCAGAGCTTCCTGACGTCGATAGAGAAGCGAGCATTGCTATGGATGGCGGAACGCACTCCGCAATGGATCAATTCCGACCACCTGACCGCTCGTGGGTTTTGCCGCACAGGTGATGGCCGGGGTCAGCTATGCGCTGGCGCGAGGTGATCGTTACTGGTTGTTGTGCGGTCATCGGATTTCTGGCATTGAATTGGCTGGGCGACAGCCTGGATGGGACTCTAGCTCGAGTACGTCAGCGACAGCGTCCTCGGTATGGGTTCTATGTGGATCATATGGTGGACAGCATAGGTTCGCTTGCCCTGATGGGTGGATTGGCGATGTCGGGATATATGCATCCTTATGTGGCAATGGGTTTGTTGGTGGCATTTCTGTTGCTCTCGATCCAATCTTATCTCGCAACTTACACGCTGAGTCAGTTTCAGCTTTCGTTTTGGAATTTCGGGCCGACAGAGTTGCGGATTCTCCTAGCCATCGGCAATTTAGCGCTGTTTCGTTGGTCCATTGTTCTAAAAGGCCACTACCGCTTGTTCGATATAGGCGGGATCGTCGGGCTAGCCGGCATGAGCTTGATGCTGATTTATTTTACGGGTCGCAACACCTACCGCCTCTATATGGAAGAGCGGATCCCATGATTAGCGAGAAAAAGATCCGCGAAAACTGGCGAATGATCGGAGTGCGTTGGTTGAAATTCAATGCCGTCGGCGGGATCGGGATTGGGGTGCAGCTCCTGGTGCTGACCACGCTGAAAATAGGTTTGCACCTCGACTATCTATTGGCGACGGCTCTGGCCGTGGAAGCGGCAGTTGTCCACAACTTCCTGTGGCATGAGAGATTCACCTGGGCAGGGCGGGCAACCGGCGCGGGGTTTACGCGTTTCTTGAAATTCAACCTGACGACCGGCTTGTTCTCGATAGCCGGAAATATTCTGCTCATGAAGTTACTAGCGGGTGCCCTGGCACTGCAGTTTCTGGTAGCGAATGGAATTGCAATCACGATCTTTTCAATCGTCAACTTTGCGATAACTGACAGATTCGTTTTTCCACGGTCCCACCCTTCCCCCTAAAACAACAAATTAATCCATGTGTCCGGCCGCCTGGCGCTCGACCGACCACACATCTTCCGGCTTCTGCTCAAAGGGATAAACGTGCACCATCCAACCGAAGATCTGCGGTAAGAACCTTCCGCCGGCAGCATCACAATCCGCCTGAGTCACGATAGAACCGTGCAAGCCGAATTGCGGATGCGGGCCGTCCATCTCATTCTTCTTGTCAGCTGGAGGTAAACACAAATTGACGTGCGCATGCCACTGGGCAATGCTGAGTGGGACCCTCGCGTCGAGTTCACTCTCTTCTGCATTCTTCGCTGCCGTGTACATCACTCCAATCAACTTGTAGCCGTCTCCCTGCTTCTCATAGAGCAAGGAAGTTGGATGGTCAGGATTGAAACGGCGCCTCGCCTCAAAGGCGTACCAGTTATTGGTGAAGTGATACATCTTCTGCGGGCGGTCCGGCATGAATATCTTGAAGCCCTCCGCAAGAGCAACTTTGTAGTCGATGTATTTCTCGGCGGCTTTGCGCGCAGATTCCAATACTTGGTTCGCCTTTTCCTGATCGCCGGGTTTCAAGGGACGCAGCGCGGTCATTTTCATATGCGCGCCCATGTCCATGTGATGGCCTTCCATGGACTGCATGGCGTTGGCGCTCCCATCGCCACTCATGCCCGGCATGTCATGCATGTCGGAGCCGCTCATGTTAGACATATTCATTTTCGACATGTCCTGCGAGGACCCGCCCTGCGAGCCGCCTGATGGTTTTTGTTCCTGCGCCCAGATGACCGAAGTGAGTAAGCCAGTAACAAAAGCAACCACCAGAATTTGTTTGCTCATTGCGCTCATGTAAGGATCTCCCAGAATCTCCGTATTGTAATAACCCTGCATGAGAAGACTTGTTTCTGCAATTGCTGAAAGGTAATGAGAGTTACGCTGGTAATAATCCAGTGGATTAGGAAGCTATAGACTCGGCTAACCCAATTGCTGCCAAAGCCCGGCCAGCCGCTTCCCTGCCGGAACGAACACAATCGGGCAGGCCGATTCCGCGATATCCATTGCCGGCCAGGGCTAAGCCCGGGAACTGTTTGGACAAAAGTTCGATACGGTCCAGACGCTCAAGATGGCCGACATTGTATTGCGCCATTGCGGATTTCCATCTGTACACACGAGAAAAGAGCGGGTCGGCGGCGAGACCAAGTATTTGGCGAAGCTCTTCCTGCACAATCCTCAGGATTTCCTGGTCGGAAAGTTGAAGTGCTGATTCGTCGCGAGCACCTCCGAGGAAGCAACGAAGCAGCGCGCGGTCTTGTGGGGCGCGATAAGGGAATTTATTGTGCACAAAAGTCACAGCCAGCATCCGTTTGCCTTCGCTACGAGGCACGAGAAAACCAAAGCCCGCGGGTAGCGCCGAACGCACGCTATGGTCATAGCCGAGCGCAACTATGACTGACGAGCTGTAGTTGATCTCGCCCAGTTCCTGACCGAGATCGGCATTTGCTGCTTTCAGAAGAGCAGCAGCGGCTTGTGCAGCCGTCGCGATGATGACGGCATCGAATTGATCGGCGCCATTCTTAGTAGAAAGCAGCCACCCTCCGGCCTGCGGTTGTACCGTCGCCACCTGGCTACTGGGACGAAGAGATCCCGTTGAAAGATGCGTGAGTAACGCATCCACCATCTGCTGCATTCCATCTTTCAAAGAAGTGAACAGTGGTCTAGCAGGTTGGCTCGTGCCTTGCACTGCCTTCCTGCGAGCAGACAACATGGCACGTCCCAAACTCCCGTACTTTGTTTCCATCTCGGTAAATCGCGGCAACACTGCACGCACACTCAGTTCGCTTGCTGTGCCACCGTAGACTCCAGAAAGAAGTGGGTCCGCAAGGCGCTCCACCATCTCGGAGCCATAATGCCGCTCAATGAGCGAAGCAACGGATTCATCAGCATCGGCTTTATTCGGTGGATGGAACCATTCGCGGGCAATTTTCCACTTAGTGCGGGCGGAAAATAGTGGCGACGTCAAAGCTGGGAGGATCTTCGTTGGTACCATAAACATCAGGCCGTCCGGCAACTCAACCAGGCGATTATTTACTAGGATGTACGTCTTGCGGTCCATATCATTGGAACCGATGAGTTGGTCGCCGAGTCCCAGTTGATGGCAGAGTTCGCTCGCCCACGGTTTTTCCGTGAGAAACGAGTCGGGGCCAGCTTCCACCACGCAGCCATCCACATGTTCGGTGGAGACCACACCGCCGAAACGCGAGCTGGATTCGAACACTGCATATTCAAGTGGCACGCCAGCACGGCGCCTTTGCTCAAGCGTGAAGGCCGCCGACAGCCCGGAGATGCCGCCACCGACGATCGCAATGCGTTTCATGGATTCGAACCGATCTGGAGCTAGAGGTGTTCTAAGCCTGTACTTCCACTGAGCTTGGCAGTATCAGTCGTCAATCGTGAACGCGCCAAATCCGCCAGAGCCTCCGTTAGCAGCGGTGAGTCATTCAGCGATTCCGCCCGCCACAGGCGCACCTGCAGTTTCTCTGCAAACTCCTTGAATGCGATATCGATGTCGTACAACACTTCGACATGGTCACAGACAAAGCCTACGGGCTGAATAAATACGTTGCGATGCCCTTTTTCCTTGAGACCAAGAATGGTCGCTTCGACCGTAGGCCCGAGCCACGCTCCTCCCGACATGCCTTGGCTTTGAAATGCGAAAGTCCAATCCTCCGGCCCAAGAGACACTTCACACGCAACCAGTGTCGCTGTCTCTTTGGTTTGGCTTTCGTAAGAATCACCGTCTGTGATCGTGCGCTGAGGAACACTATGCGCGGTAAAGATCACAGGAACCGTAGTGCCTGCTTCGCGGCAAGCGCGATCCCATCCGGCACGGAATTTTTCTGCAAAAGCTTTAACCAAGAGTGGATGGTCATGCCAGGACTCGATGAAATCAATCGTAAAAAGCACTTCGCTGTTCTTAGTGAGCGCTGAACGATAAAGCCCCACGCTAGTGCGTGAGTTCTGCGGTGCCAGACAAATTGCGATTACATGCCGAATACCATCTGCCGTCATATCTTTGACCGCCTCATCGATAAAAGGCTTCCAATTCCGCATGCCCACATAGACCGGCAAGCCTAATTCACGAGCCAGAAGATCGCGCTGCTCGAAAGTCCAGCAAGTCAGTGGCGACGCGCCAATTAATCCGTAACGGTGTTTCACTTCCTTTAATCACTTCGGGTGGAAGCGGGCGCCCACCGGTGACGTGAAGCAGGAATTCGGGGATATCATTCACGGAAACCGGGCTGCCATGGGCCAACAACAGAACCGCTGATTTTTCTGAGACTGTCATGCCTGTTCCCGTTCAGCCCGCCGCGGACGTGATCTTTGCCGAGTGTTCCTGAACAAATTGTGCCAGCGCCTTCACATTTTCTACCGGCGTTTCCGGCAGGATGCCATGACCCAAATTGAAAATATGCCCAGGCCGTCCGCCGGCAAGTTGCAAAATATTTTCCGCGCGCGATTTGAGCTCTTTCCACTCCGCGAAGAGTAAAACCGGATCCAGGTTTCCCTGTACCGCTCGATCATGGCCCACGCTACGCCACCCTTCATCAAGCGGGATACGCCAGTCGAGTCCAATGACTTCGGCACCAGTCTGCTTCATTGAAGGAAGAAGTGTTGCACTGTCCGTACCAAAATAAATGATGGGCACACCCGACTTTTGCAGTATCTTAACCAACTCCGTCGTACGCGGCAGAACGTATCGGCGATAGTCCTCCACACTGAGACAGCCGACCCAGCTATCGAAAATCTGCAGCGCGTCCGCGCCCGCCCTGACTTGCTCCGTCGCGTACTCGGAAACGACTGCAACCAACTTGCTCATCAATTCGTCCCAGGCGGCGGGAGACGAGTACATCATCTTCTTAGTGTGAAGATAATTTCTTGAGCTACCACCTTCAATCATGTAACTCGCCAGCGTAAAGGGAGCGCCACAGAAACCGATCACCGGCAATTGCGCTCCGAAATGCTTGCATACCAGCCGGATGGATTCGGAAACGTATCCTAAGTCTGCGGCGCGATCTGTGTGAAGCCGGGCGATATCTTCTTTCGAGCGCAGCGGTTTTTCGATCACCGGACCTTCGCCTGGAGAGAAGTGAAACGGGAGGCCCATAACCTCCAACGGAAGCAGCAGATCGGCAAAAATGATCGCCGCATCGACCCCCAGGGCCTCAGCCGCGGTGATAGTAACTTCGGCCGCTATCTCCGGCTTCTGGCAAATTTCGATCAAGGAATACTGCTTTCGGACCGCGCGATACTCTGGCATATAACGGCCGGCCTGGCGCATAAACCACACTGGCGTACGATCTACCGGTTGCCGTCGGCAAGCCTTCACAAAGCGCGATTCGGGAGCTGACATGAACCTTTAACTTTACACCTTCGGGCTCCTGCCCGGCATGAGCCAGGCACCGGAGAAGTCTCCCTACACACCCGAATTGATGCTCGAACTTGGCGTGCTTGGGGTGTGACTATAGCGGTTACCCCAGGGTTACTAACGAGCCATTACGTTTGCACCACACGGGAACTGCTCATCCCTTCGGCAAAGGGAAAATCATTTCACTCCTGTCCAACTATCTCGTGGAAGTCCAGTATTTCTGTCAATTCCACATTGGCCATCTGGCTGCACTAATCAAGCTGAGTGGGAGTAGTGCTCGAGTTAAAGAGATAGAAGAGCACCACACAATTGGGAGGAATACATGTTACTTGGACGCACGCGATTGATTACTTTGATCATTTTGGCCTTGGCCCTTTCCGGGGCAGCTTTCGCCGATTCGACCGTATCGATGACATTCATCGCACCCGGCGGAAACAATGGCGGCGGGGTCTATACCTACCCTTACAACTTCTCGATCAATGGCGGAGCATCAACCCCTCTTATCTGCGACGCTTTCGACAATGAGGTCATACCTGGTGAGACCTGGACTGCAAACATGTCCAGTCTGGTGAGCGGCAACGGACTTTGGGGAAATCAACTTACGAATTACGAGGCTGCCGGACTCATTTTCGAAGGCATCGTGTCAGGCAATATCAACGCCACGACGGGCAATTGGGCTATCTGGGGATTGTTTTCTCAGAATGCTCAGAATAACTCTTTCTTCCAAAGCAGTGGCGCAGCTGCTCTTGACAGCGCATATCTCACGGCGGCCGCGAATGCTCCAGCCAGTGCATTCAATGGGCTGGTGTTGTACACACCTATCGCCGGCACGCAGAGTTGGGGTGGTCTGCCGCAGGAATACATTGGATACAATCCCAGTTACTCCGCTGCCGAGCCGGGCTCGCTGCTCTTATGCGGACTAGCTTTTGTGACCATCGGAATGGGACTCTTCGGAAAGTTCCGCAACCCGCTGACCAGAACCTAGTTAATCTCGTTTCCAGTCGTATCCTTCCCAGAAAAACCGGGGCCTCAAAAGGCCCCGGTTCCATTTCCAGAACAATCCGAGCCTCAACTTGTTATGCGACATCCCGATTCAGCCTGGGATTGTACTTCTGCGTCCAGAGGCACCAAGAGAGTACCGATATTCTTCCTCCGGATCAGCCTATGATTTCTTTATTAGCATTTGGGAGGTCCTCGTATGGCCGCAACTCAAGTTGTCCTTTATTTCGACAGGCAGGAGGACGCCCTGCTGTTTACCCTGGCCGCAAGCTCGGCAATTGCCGCCGATGAACCGGTGCGAGCCAATGAAGCCATGGAAAAGATTGCCAAGGAAATCTGCAAGGTCAGCCGAATCACGACCGAGGGAGTTCTGAATTCCACGACAACCGCGGAAGATGCTTCCGATCCTGCCAAAGCTAACTGCGCTTGACGTTTTAACTTCTTCGCAAAAACGTGAACGGGGCTGTGATCTTTTCGCTTCTCTACTTCGGAACATCAAAACGGTAGCCGATCCCGCGGACCGTCTTCAAGTATGAGGGATTTTCCGGATCCGGCTCTATTTTCTCGCGCAGACGGCGCATATAGACATCCACGGAGCGGGGAGTGACAAAAGACCCTTCCGACCATACTGCATCCAGAAGTTGATCGCGGGTAAAGACGCGTGCACTATGACGCGCCAAGTAGTCCAACAGACGAAATTCGCGAGTAGTTGTCGGCACAGTGCAACCGGCGACTTTTAGAATCATCGAAGAGCCGTCGATCTCGATCTGCCCCAGCTTCAAAACCTCGGGCTGGACTGACTCTCGCGATCGGCGAAGCACGGCACGGACTCGGGCAACCAGTTCGCGAGGGCTAAACGGTTTAGTGATGTAGTCGTCGCCCCCTAATTCCAACCCCTTTATGCGATCAGCCTCTCCCGCTCTTGCGGTGAGAAAGATGATCTGTGATCCCGAGAGCGGCTTGGTCAGGCGAATATGCCGGCAGAGATCGAGTCCATCACTGCCGGGAATCATGACATCCAGGAGAAACAATGAGGGAAGCTCTTTCACCGCTTCCTCAATCACCGAAGATGAACTTGGGAACCAACGGGTCGCATAGCCGGAGGCATCCAGATGGAAACAAATCAGACGTGCGATATCAGCCTCGTCTTCTACAACAAAAACGAGAGGCTTTCCCATCCAAGGTTCTCCTGAGGGCTGGTGAACATTCATTCGTATGTGGCTATTGGCGGGTAGAGACACAGGTAATTACGGCATTCCTGTATCCAGTGTCTGCGGTTGGCATTGCAGGATTGTTGCAGGGAGATTAAAGGTTGGTTAATTCTCGAAGCCCGACTTGCTTGGGAGGCAACCTAGGGGTGGAAGGCTCAAAACGAGAATCCTTACGTATTACTGAAAACGTATACTTTTCGGCAACTTTCACTTTTCTCAAATCCATGGGCTGTCCACCCTCGAAAACATTGTAGGTGGGTGTCACGTAAATGACCCAAAGCTCACCTGGATTCTCCGCCAGGGAGCTCGCAATATTACCCGCCAGCGCTGCTGTAATCGCTTCAGAAGAAGGGTTATAAAGGAACGCGACCGGCGGTTCTCGTGGTATTTCGTACTGCGTGAAATCCATGCAGACGGCTTCGATTTCCCGGCACTTCTGACCATCGCTTTTATAGAGTCCAATGTTTTTGACTGCAATATCGTGAAGCTCGGAGGAAAACTCTACGCCTATGATCTTGCAGCCACCCGCATAAATCCAGTTCGGGCTGTCAATCTTGAGTCAGTCAGATGCACTCGTGTGCTAGTCTCCACGCCGTAGCAGCGATCGAACTCATCCTGCTCTGGAGGATGACCATAATTTGCTTGGCCTTTCGGCATTGCACGATGAGGGAATAGGGTCCGCGCAAACATACCCATGCCGTCCCCACTATCCCTCTCTCCCTGAGGGCCTTCTTGATTCTCGGCACAATCGTTTTTCGGATCTTTGGCATATTGACCGTACAGTTTGCGTATTCCTGTAGCGGCCTTTTATAGAGTCGATATTTGAAGTGTTAGTCGGACCAGCGTTGCGGGGTACGATCCCAACGGTGGGGTTTCAATACCTTAAGTAGAGTTGGATCAAGCGGGCCAGCGTCACTCAAGGCAATGTTTTGCCGCACATGATCCAACTTCCTCATTCCTATAATCGTGGTGCTTACCGCTGGATCCGAGAGGACAAAGCGCAGCGCCATTTCCGGAAGAGTCATGGAACCAGGTACCACAGCTTTTAATTTTTCCACTCGCGGGATCGTCTTCGCAAGGTTCTCCGGGCCGAAGTATTTGGAACGCCAATCACTTTCCGGAAACTTCGTTTCCAAAGTCATTTTTCCACCCAGGCTGCCTTCATCGAGAGCAACTCGGGCAATGACTCCAATGTTCAACTCCTGGCAGACCGGAAAGAGTTTGTCTTCGGGGGATTGGTCAAAAATGCTGTAGATGACTTGCACCACATCCACGAGCCCGGTGCGCAGGGCTTTGAGTCCATTTTCCGGTTGCCACCGGTTGAGGCTCAGACCAAAAGAGCGGATCGTGCCGTCACTCTTAAGCTTTTCGACAGTCTTGCGAAATTCCGGTTCATCGGTCCAGCTATCGTCCCAAACGTGAAGCTGCAAAAGATCGATGGAACTGACACCAAGTTTTTCGCGGATCTGGTCGGTGTATTGAAATACATGGTCCGCCGGAAAAACGTCGCTGTACTTGTCTTGCGGTGAAGCTGGCCACTTGTCGTTCTTCGGCGGAATCTTAGACGCAGCATACAAGCGTTTGCGAGGGTTCTGAGCCATGATCTTGCCGAGTAGCCCATCGCTCTTCCCATCACCATAGGCCCACGCGGTATCGAAGAAATTGCAACCGAGATCGATGGCCAACTGCAAAGCTTGCAACGATTCGCCATCTTCAGATCCGCTCCAGCCACTCATGCCCCATAGTCCATGGGCAATGTCACTGACTTCAAAACCAGTCCGACCAAGCTTGCGGTATTTCATGGCTCTCCCTGAGTACGTTCACATCAACTTCTTCTTCGATTGTAATCGGTCGCTCACAGCGTGACCGCACAGAGCAGTTATTTCCCACTCTCCAATACTTCACGATAATACTTTTGCAATACGTAAAAGGCCTGCTTGCGCTGGCCGCGGTCGGAGATCAAACCCTTACGATTGTAGAAATCCTGAATTCCGCTAAGTGGACGGCGCGGAGACCGGAAATCCATGAGTACCCAGGGCGACATGCCCGCAAGAGAGGGAATGCGTTTCAGCATATTGATCTGATGCTCAAACAAGTTGGCTTGATACTCCTCGCTAAATCGGGTATCGGAATCTCCATGCTTGCCAAATACGGCC
Source organism: Terriglobia bacterium (assembly GCA_963723765.1). GTDB lineage: Bacteria > Acidobacteriota > Terriglobia > Terriglobales > Acidobacteriaceae > DATBAX01. Next base: position 982,967 of record CAVRSD010000005.1, read on the forward strand.
CCGGCCCCAAATTCGCTGATGATCAGCGGCTTGTCATACGCCGTTTTCCATTGCAAGTGGTCGGCATCCTCTGGCCGGCCTTCATACCATCCCAAATACTCGTTCAATCCAAGCACATCGAGATACTGACCCAGCGGATCATTGAGTGTCCGGGTACCGGGCACGCTCGAATCCGCATGATTCATGGCCGAAGTGATCAGTCGTGTTGAGTCGAGCTGACGCGCATAAGCGGCCAGCGTCTTCAAGAATTCCGTCCTGCCGGACTCAATGGGCGTTTCGTTGGAAAGCGACCATAAAATCACTGCGGCACGATTGTGATCTCTGGCAATCATGTCGCGCATCTGTTCTTCGGCATTCTCCAGCGTCGAGGGGTTCTCCCAGGCAATCCCCCAATACACCGGGACTTCTGACCAGACCAGCAGGCCCATACGGTCGGCCAGCCGGACCATTGATTCGTTATACGGATAGTGGGCAAGGCGCACGAAGTTGCAGCCCAGATCACGCGCCCATTCCAGCAGGGTGCGATCGTCTTCTTCAGAGAACGCGCGACCGCTGCGAAACGGTGCTTCTTCGTGCAGAGAGACTCCTCTTAAAAAGATAGGTTTGCCATTTAACAGAATCTGAGTACCACGAGTCTCGATGGTGCGGAAACCAATTTCGTCAGTAACGGTATCCCCTTCGCCAGAGATGATTACCCGATAAAGTTTTGGATTTCCCGGAGACCACAAATTCAGTTTCGCGGGAAAACTGAAAGCTGCATAGCCTGCGACGGTTAGCTGAGTGGTTTGCTTTACATGCGCCTCAGGAATCTCGACGGTGACTTCGTGCTGTCCGGAACCACCGTTGAACTGCACCCAGCCGACGACTTGGTCCGTGGATCCTTTGGCGAGTTGTACGGAATAATCCTGGATAAAAGTGTCGGGCACTTCGACGAGTTCGACGCTGCGGGTCAGGCCTCCATAATTCCACCAATCCGTGCTGAGCGCAGGTACCCCATCTTTGCTGCGTGTATTATTCACCTCGACGACAATGCTGTTGTCACCCTCCGAAACCTCCGCCGAGACCTCGAAGTTGAAAGCGGTGAACCCGCCAACGTGTTCGCCAACCTTCTTGCCATTAATCCAAACTCGGGACTGATAATTCGCCCCACCGAAATAAACAAAGACACGAGTATTGGAACGTTTGTGGTAAGAAAAATATCGCTGATACCAGACCGGGCCTTCATAAAAGAGCAGAGTCTCTCGCTGGGTATTCCAGTCTCCCGGAACGTGCAACTTCTCCGATGCATCAAAGTCGTACTCGACTAACTGGCTCTTGTCCCTGGGTTTTGCATTCTGGTAAAAGCGTGACCCCAATCCTGTTTCATAGGGATCCACGATCGCATTCCAAGTCCCATCCAGGCTGATCGTTGCCCGGCCAGAAACATTGGCGATGAGATTTGCAGCCGCAGGCTCGGCCCATGCAAATCCCCCGAGCAGCCATAGACAAATCAACAGATGCTTCATTGCATTACTCCGTGGCAAGAATGTATAGCATTATGAAAATGCAACTATCCGAAAAGGTAGAAAGTCGAACGCGTGCAGTATAAACTGCCGCCTTAGGGTTCAGCCTGTTTGACAATTATGATCTATTCGCTGTGTACAATAATCGTTCGACAGGCCATCGGGTCTTGAATGGGCCAGCGTAGGATCTGCAAATTGCTTTGAGGAGAGCAAGAGAATGAACCGGAAATCGGCACGCGCGGTTTTGCTCGGGATCATGTTCACCAGTCTTTTTGCGCTGGCGATAGCCGGCGTGGATGCACAATCCGGCCCCCCTCCCCAGACTACTTCCGGCCCCAAGACTACCGAGCAAGCCTTCAAGAACATCCAGGTACTCAAAGGCCGGCCCGCCGATCAATTGATTCCCGCAATGCAGTTCATTACGGCATCACTCGGGGTGGAATGCGATTTTTGCCATGTGCAAGGCGCGTTCGAGAAAGATGACAAAAAACCCAAGCAAACCGCCCGCAAAATGATGCAGATGATGATGGTCATCAATCAGGAAAATTTCGACGATCACCGCGAAGTCACCTGCTATTCGTGCCATCGGGGCGCAGCCAAACCCATCGCCATCCCAGTCATCAGTGCCGAAGAATTCAAGCCTGCCATGCCGGAAGCTACAGGCAATGGATCACAGACAGCGTCCGTGCTGCCGAGTGCCGACCAGCTTATCGACAAATATATTCAGGCACTCGGCGGAGTCGCCGCAATTCAAAAAGTGACCACTCGCGTTGCGCAGGGCACGGCAGACGTGGGCGGCCACCAGCTGCCCATCGATATCTTCGAAAAAAATCCCGACAAGCGCATTTCGCTGATGCATCTGACGAATGGCGACAGTGTTACTGCGTACAACGGGCACGAGGGCTGGCTGGCAGCGCCGGGACGGCCGTTGCGTGACATGAACAGCTCGGACATCGAGGCCTCTAAACTCGATGCCAACCTGCACTTTCCCACGGACATCAAGCAGATTTTTGGGGAACTCCACGTGGACCACGCAGAGAAGATTGGGGACCAATCCACTTACGTAATTTTCGCCCTTCGTCAGGGACAACCGCCGGTACAGCTTTACTTTGACGAACAATCGGGATTGCTCCTGCGTGAACTACGTTACTCAGAATCCCCGCTTGGCCTCAACCCCACGCAAATCGACTATGCTGATTATCGCGAGGTTGATGGAGTGAAGACCCCGTTTCGCTGGACGATTGCCCGGCCCAGTGGACGCTTCACCATCCAGCTCGAAAAGGTAACGCAAAATGTCCCGATTGACGACGCAAAGTTTGTCAAACCACCAATGCCAGCATCCATGCCGCCACCTCCGGACAAGAAGCCATAGCACCATGAGCATGGCAACCGTGATGAGAGTTTCCTACGACAAGCCCATCACGATGTGAAACAACAGCATCCAGCGCTTGGCGTTGGTGCTCATTAGAAAGTTTTCTTTTACGTGCTCGTGGCCATTTCTTCCCAGTTCCGCGGCGAACTCTGGATGGGTCAGCAGATACCGGATCTGGTAGGCACATCCTTCGACTGAATTTACAAGCACTCCGGTTAGTTTGTGAATGACTTGGCTTGGGATACCACCCACGTCACCGGCAATCGTTGGTTTACTTTTCCAAAGTGCCTCGGTCACCGTAAGACCGAAACCTTCCCGCAATGATTTCTGCACAATCAGAGTGGAAGCCCTTTGCAGCGCATTGATCTCCAGTGCCGACCATGGCGGAAGATTGAGGATAATGATGTCGGGATCATTGTCCGCCGCCTCCATTACTTCTTTCAAAACAATTGCGCCTTCGGGATCGTCGCTGGCACTGCCGCCTGCCAGCACCAACTGGCAGTCCACATATTTCTTCGCCATCTTGTACGCTTGAATCACGCCGACAGGGTCTTTTAGGCGGTCAAATCTCGATATCTGAGTAACAATCGGCCGTGATCGATCGAGGCCAAAATTATCACAGACTTGCTGCACATAACTTTCATCGATTTCCTTGTTCTTTTCCGACAGCGGATCAATGCAGGGATAAAAAAGATACTGGGGAACGGAAAGTTGGCGGGCAAATGCGGGTGAAGAAAAAATGGTTGCGTCGAATTTTTCAACCCACGGCCGCAGAAAATTCCAGACTCCCGCATTTGGATTCGATAGATCGATATGGCAACGCCAAATCCATTTTGCGTGACTATCTGGTTTCGAGGCCACCAGTCCAACCGGCTGAGGATCGTGAATAACTACCAGGTCTTCGTCAAACGTCATGCGCTGCCGGTTTTGCTCGTTATGCATCATGAAAACTTGTTTGGCTTGTTCGGTTAATGTGTACTCCTCGCCATGCAGCGCGTTGTGAAAAGACTTGGTCACATCAAAGAAGTCATTACCACCGGTGATCACTTCCCATTTGGTCACGACTTCCAGCTCGTTGAGCATGGGGACAAGGCGGTTAAGGATCTCCGCCACACCACCACCTACGGCGGTGGAATTGACCATTTTGAGCGTTTTCCCCTTTAGTTTTTTGGCCAGGACGTAGAGCTCATCCAGTTCGGGGCGGCCAATGATCGGCTCGTAATCCTCCAGCTTCGGCGGTGGCGCTGGCGGCGGCGGCACGTCGGAGATTCGGGGATTCTTGCGGCGTTCGAGCATCTGCGTGGACGTCGCACGAACCGTCCCGCCCGAAGCTGCGGACTGGGCAGGCGGCTTGGATGACTTCACCGGCGTCTTTCGTTCTGCTGCTGTAGTCCCGATGTTTTCTGTTCTTTTTTTCATCGTCAATTCACCGCGCCACGCAGAATGGCAACAATCTGGCTCCGCACATCCTCCAGCGTGGAGGTGTAAATATCGAGCCCATTCAAGCGAATAGCTTCCTGTTTCATGTTCATCTCCTGCTCCAGCCATTGGGAAAAATCATTGCTCCTGAGTTTCAGGCGAAGGCGGGCTTCGATGAAGTGGTGATGGATGGAATGCACGCTTACCTGTTCCAATGCATTCGTAAATTCCTGTAGGTTATGTGCCACAAAGGGTGTGGGCATCACCACGGTTTCCGAAGAGCAAAAATAAAAAGGCTTCAGTGCGGGCCGATCTTTAAAGCGCGGGTCTTTGCGAAGATATTCTTCGACGATCTGCACGATCCGGGCCCGCAAATCATGGATCGACGTGAAAGAGCGGATGTCCACACTGGCTAACCGCTCCGCCAAGCCCACTTCGTGACATGAAATATAGGCCCAGTGGGCAAAGTCGTTGGAGTAACCCTCACGAATAAAATGATGCTCCTGCAACGTCCGGAACGTGTGTTGGAAGATGGAATCCTCGGGACAGCTACGCAAAGCTTCGAGCAGCTCTGCCAAATTCGCGGCTCGTTCACGCTCAATTCGCAACAAGTATGCTCCCGAATTGAAGTGGAAGGGAGATCGGGCCTCTTGGGTTGTGTTTGGTCGTGCCGTAAGATGATTCATAGTTGTAAGCCGCGCAATATTTCTTGACCTCTTAGGATGCATCTAAGGGCTGAAAGGAAAACCAGCCTTGCGATTTCGCGTTCTGGCTTCGGACTACGACGGAACGCTGGCCTCCGACGGAAAAGTCGCCGTTGCTACCATAGCGGCCCTGCAACGAGTCCGCGCCTCGGGCAGAAAGCTGGTTCTGATTACGGGACGCGAACTCCCTGAATTGCGCGATCTGTTTTCCTCGCTCAATTTCTTCGACCTGGTCGTCGCCGAAAACGGGGCCTTGCTGTATTTTCCCGCCACCGGTGAAAACCGGCTCTTGTGTGCCAAAGCCGATAAATCTTTCGTCAGGCATCTCGCTCATCATGGGATACCCGTTTCGGTGGGTCGCGGCGTCGTGGCCACGGTCCGGCCTTATGAAGATGTTGTCCAGAAAGTCATTCGGGAATTCAGTTTCCCGCTCCAGGTGATCTACAACAAAGAAGCTGTCATGGTTTTGCCGATCGGCATTAATAAAGGTACTGGCCTTTCTGCCGCGTTGACAGAGCTTTCTCTGCCGGAATCGGATGTCGTGGGAATCGGGGATGCGGAAAACGATCATGCATTCCTCAGTAAGTGCGGACTCTCGGTTGCCGTCGCCAATGCCATTCCTGCACTTAAAGAACGTGTCGATCGTGTGACCTTGGGCGAGGATGGCGCCGGGGTTACAGAGATCATCGATCAGATCTTGCACGATTCCCTTCCGTAAACAATATGCCTTCGAAGCTCTGGCCCGGCTAGGCGCTCGCCTTCGCGTCCAGCATCCGTAAGTTGGCATCCACAGGTGAATCCAGTCGGACCTCACTAAGATCAGAAATCAAATTGCCGGCCCAGCGATAAATATTGTGTTCTTTCACCACTTTGCGCATTCGTTGCATGCGCAACCGCCGTTCATCCAGGTCCATTTCCAGCCCGAACCGTATGGCCTCCGCAGTTTGTTCAATGTTGTAAGGATTGACTACCAGCGCATCCGGCAGCTCACGCGCAGCGCCAGTAAAGCAACTCAGAACCAGCACACCTTGTTCATCATGACGCGCCGCCAGAAATTCCTTCGCCACCAGGTTCATTCCATCGTGCAGCGAGCTCACCACGCACAGATCAGCCGTTCGGTAATACCGGTCGATTTCGCGGTGACTGTGTTGCCGTTTGAGAAATACAATCGGCTTCCATTTGCTGGTTTGCCATCGCCAATTAATACGTTCGGCTTCGGCTTCGACTTCTCCCAGCAGATCGTGGTAGCGCTTGATGTGGGTGCGGCTGGGGGCGCCAATCTGGATGAAAGTAAATTTTTCACGATAAGCGGGATACTTTTCCAACAGCCGTTCGATGGCCAGGAAGCGCTCGAGAATGCCTTTGGTGTAATCCACCCGGTCCACCCCCACGCCCAGAAGCGACGCTTCGACTCCAAGCTCGCGCAATAGAGTGACCCGTTCTTCGTAAGCCGTCCCTTCGCTCTCCCCTTGCGCGGGCGGTTCATGGAATTCCACGCTGATCGGAAACGGCTTCACCACCGTGCGATGTTCTTCACGATTCACCGAAAAGTGTTCCCAATCAATACGCGACTCCAGCGCCCGGTCCACCGTTTGCAGGAAATTGTTGCAATGGGACTGAATGTGGAAACCAATCAAATCGGCTCCCAACAATCCATCCAACAATTCTCTTTGCCAGGGACAGATTCCAAACGCTTCCGGATTCGGCCAGGGAATGTGCCAGAAGATGGCCACCCGGGCATCCGGACGCGCCTTCTTCACCATCCTGGGCAGTAGAGCAAAGTGATAGTCCTGGGCCAGGAGAACGGGGTTCTCAATGTCCGCCATTTCTTCCAGTACGGCGTCCGCGAACTGTTGATTGACCTGCCGGTAGTGCTCCCAGTCGGAAGCGCGGAACAGTGGCCGAGTGTGGGCGATATGGCATAAAGGCCAAAGCCCCTCGTTGGCGAATCCGTAATAGTAGCCTTCTTCCTCCTCTTTACTGAGCCAAACCCGGCGCAGGGTATAGCGAGGCTCTTCCGGAGGGACGCGCAAGCGGTCGTATTTGTCCACCGTCTCGCGGTCAGCGTCGCCACTGCCGTGGGCAATCCATGTTCCATCACAGGCACACAGGATCGGCTCAAGCGCTGTCACCAATCCGCTTGCTGGAACCATGACCTGGACTGTTTTACCTTCATGAATATGCAGATAAGGCTCGCGGTTGGAGACGACGAAAAGGCGGCTGTTTTCCAGCTTGGCGCGAACATGGACGCCCAGCCTTTCCGCCGTCCAAATTGAATCGGCAGCTTCGCGCAGCTGTGCTTCCTTTTCCGCTGCAAAGCGCGCTGCCGTGAGACTAGCCGCAAATGTCGTCATCTCGCGGGCAAGTGGGCGCAGCAAGTCAAGATCGGGCGGCCGGGTTGATCCCTTCCCAGTCCTCAGGGCCTTCATCCATTGGGTTGCTCGTGCGATCGGCCCCACGATGCTCAACCGCACGATTAGCAACGTCACGAATACAATCACCACCCCTTGCACCAGTACCCGCAAGAAAGTCCCTCGCCAAACGCTGACGCTTTGGGCATTGATATAGCTGGAATCGTGAACGATGGCGAGGCCACCCACGACCTGATCTTTCACATGCAGCGGTACCGCATAGACATGGATGGAAATATTGCCTTCATGGATAAACTCGCCATAACCGCGGTTCTCGAATTCCGCCTTCCCTACCCCGGAGGTATGGCCCGCCAGCCGTTCGGTAAGCCCCTGGGTAACAGCAATGGGCTGGCCTTGTTGGTCATAGATACCGACACCATCCAGATGTTCACGGTTTCCAAAGCGTTCCACAATCCGCTGCAATTCTTTACGATTGCCTTTTTCCAAAGCCGGCTCAACATTCCCGGTAAGGCTCTCGGCCAACACTTCCCCGCGACGCTCGAGGTCTCGCCTGAGGTTTTGCTTCTCCGTACGCACTTCGTAATAAGAGGAGAGCAAAGACACCAGGGTGATCCCCAGCAGCAGAGACACGATTAGCCTGGCGCTTAATAGACGCACATCTTCACCAAGAGCAAATGCATGGCCCTTTGATGCAAGCTCTAACACTTGCGATATCAGCAGCTTGAACTTTATTGAGAGGTTCTCAGACATCCGGATGCCGGTAAAAAATCGCTTCCGCAATACCGGTTTAGAAACGGGGGCTGACAAAATGGAGAAGTGTTCCCCGTGGAACATTTTGTCAATACCAGACAATCCGTACAAAATACATTAAGTCATTTAGTTTGTTAAAGTTAATTGAAAAGTTTGGTTTCAGGAAAACCTTGGTTTCAAGTGCTGGTAAACTGCGGATGAATCCTCACGCGGAGGGATGTGAGAGTGGTTTAATCAGGCGGTCTTGAAAACCGCTGTACCTTAACGGGTACCGGGGGTTCGAATCCCTCTCCCTCCGCCATTCATATCGGCACCAACCTGACGCAGTTGAGCGATGGGCGCACGGTAGCGCACCTGATCAATCACAACTATTCAAAGGGGTTTCAGGAGCAGGATGGAGTGAGTGTCAGCTTTCCCGTTGCCAAGGCTCCCAGGAGTGTGACGCTTGTCTCGCCCGATTACGGAGCGGATACGCCAGTGGCATTTATCTACTCGGGAGGGCAGGTGCAGGTTACCGTGCCCAAACTTGTGGCGTATGTCGCCGTCGTTTCGAACTGAATTACTCGGCCATGATTACTTGGCATATCCCTGCATGAGGATGTAGACAAAGCAGATGAGGCTGAGAATGGGCGCGCCGATGGCAGCGTATTTGCCGACACGATTGCGCTTGACCTTGTGACGATCTTCACGGGAAGCATTGCGGGCGGTAGCGAGGGTGATCTCGGTCACGAGGAGGGCGAAGTGGGCGCGGTTGCGAATCCACCTTTGACGGAACGAGCAAACGCCCAAGGCAATAGTCGGTATTCAGGTGTGCGAGTCTGCACTCAAAAGAGACACGTGCCGGCAATGCTTGCTGAAATTCTGCGTGCGGGTTGAATCGTCGCCAATTCGTCAGTTGTAGAAAGGTAACTGCCGGATAGCCGGTGATTCAGGCACAATCCGCAAACAGCTGCTGCAAATCACCCATGATCAAGCATTGCGCGGGAGAAGTTGACAGCGACCGGCTGTGACTCATCCACGCTCCGAAGCCGTGTCGTCACGGAGAATCGGACTGACAGCCAAAGGAAACGTCGGTAGCGTCACTGTCAGCTCGGGTCGCGCTGGTCTGATCACATACGGTTTTCAATCCGGGTCGGTTCGCAATTTACTCATCGCCGGCAGATAGACGCTTGATTTTAGATTCGAGATCCGGAATGTAGCTTGTCTGTGCACCGGGCTCCAGATGCTTAGCGATCTGGATGGCTGCTTGCCATGCTGTCTTTGCCATCTGTTTGTCACCTACTGCGGCGGCGGCGTCACCCAGCGCTGTCTCGGCAAAGAGGTTGTCGGGTGCGGTGACGACAGCTTCACGTGCCAGCACGAGCGCTGGTCCTGATTGCCCGTTCGCGAGTAGCGCTTGACTCTGCTGCGCACTTGCGAGAGCGGAGATCTCAGGGATCGCGAGGGTTCCCTGGTAGACGAATACGGAGTCGTCGATCGTCAGACTGGGATTGAGCGACTGAAACGATCTGTAGGGATTGAGTTGGCCGCTGGGCCATTCGCACCCACTGAGGTCTCCAGCGCTGATCAGAACGGTTCCGGTAACAGAAGGAGGAACGAGTCCCACGCCGCCCCACTGCGTGTCTGCGGTCGGGAGAGCGTGACAGCGAATGCCGTATACGCCCGGATCAATCACGGGCCGTGCGAAGTACGCGAACCAGCACTCCTGATCGGGGTGACGATCCTGCCACTGCTTGACTTGGAAAAGCTGTTGCGCCCAATCAACGCTTGCGTCACTCAGCAGATTGTGTAGATTCCTGGGCCCTCCCGAGGCTTCGTTGGCATAAGCAAGCTCATTAGGAAATACGAGAAGGCTAGAGACGACGTGGGCCACGATGAGGACAGAACAGAGGATCGTCCAGCGGCGATTCATACCTGCGAGCGTCGCCGCTGCGGCAGCGGCGAAGGTGATAACAAAGGCGTACATGGGCAGCAGGTGCCGCGCACCGATATTCATTCCCGACATCATCGCCACAGCAAGATAAATGACGGGTGGAGCAAGAGAATAAAACAACTCGCGGTGTCTCGTTAGCTTGCCTGTAATGGTGGCGAACGTGGCGAGCCCAACGAGCAGAAGCAGGCCGAGGGTCGTCTTGATCAGAATCACGACGGGGAAGTAATACCACAGGCCGTGCGGATAAACCTTACCCAGGAGGAAGGTGGGATAGGCTATCGACATCAGTTTCACGTCGACGAGTCCAACCAGATACGATTCGGGCAAAAGGTGGAGGCGACCCACAGCAACAACTACGGCAGATTCGAAATGCGGCAGAGGCGCCGCGTATCCTGCGACCGAAGTGCTGAACACCATACCGGCAGGACGCGCGGTATATCGAAACCCGTAAAAAGCCCAAAGTACGAAGACGCTAAGGACGACGATAGCGAAAAAGCCGCCGGTTAGTCGAAGAGCTATTTGTTTGCGCTGGGCGCCTGGAGCCGCCAGCACCTCCCATGCGATCAGGGAGATGAACATGGGGCCGATCAGAATGCCCGAATGCTTGGTTGCGAGCAGCAGACCTGTTGCCAGGCTGACAAGGAGCAGGCGGATGAGCGTTGGTCGGGTAGCGAAGCGGTAAAACATCCAAATTGCTGCGACAAAGAAGCATGACACTCCGATATCGGTGGTTACAAGGGCAGAGTGTGCAAGAACGTTGGGATCAAAAACCACGAGAGCAAGAGCAATAAGACCGGCTGTGTCGCCAAACCAATCCCGAGCCGCCAGAAACACGAAGAGGCACAATCCGAGAGCCAGCAGCTCCGCGGTCAGCCCTCATCTCGAAGACAAGATGCTGCCGGTCTCCGTCGTTACGAGCCAGCCAGTCGCGGCCATTCAGATACGCTTCAGCTTTGAAAAACTGACCGGGCATGGGTGGTGGTACCCACAAATGGTCCGAAACGATGGGAATGGTCGCGAGAAGCTTGGCTAGAGGCGGGTGTTCAGGGTTCAGCCCATAATCTGCCGCTTTCCACATCATGTAGCCTGCGAACATGTGATCGCCTTCATCAAAGGTAAGCGATTCTCGATGCACGATGGTCAAAGCCAGGGTTGCTTGAATTACGAGGAAAGCCACCACCGTGAGCCAGAAGTATCTTAGGCGATGATTGGTCATAGGCCGATTATAGAGATCGCGCACATTTGAGATTAGCTTTCCGAAACGCAGATGGGGCCGGGAACAAGAAAAAATCAACCAAATATGCGAGTGCACTGGCTGCAGTAGTGGCACGGCCCACGTCCATTCAATGGCTGGGTGAGGATAGCCATGCGAGCAGGCACACAACGAATATTCAGTTTGTCGCAGGCTTTCTTGAGCAGAGTCTCAGTGCAGCGAGGCTTGGGCGGTGGCAGAAACACGCCATTACGCAAGCTGGGAATGTTCTCCTTGCTGCCGAAAACACCAATATACGACTCGACTTAGTCGTAATACGGGGCAAGGTCTTCGTAGGTAATAGGCCAGTCGTCGCCGATGCCATCGGTGGAGCGTGGTCTGAAATCGACGGGCGCGAAGCGTAGTGCCATTCTGCCCCAGTGGTTAGTGCGGCCTCCGACAATCCGCGAGCGGAACCATCGGAACGTGGATCCCGGCGCCGAGACATACGGCTCTCCTTCGATTTCCCAAGCACCATTCGGCGCCATGAACTCGTCGGATTCTTCACCCTTAAATTTGCCACCGATGCCCCCGCCTCGGTGAGGAAGATCGTAGGGCCAGAGGTGCTCTTTGAAGTCCCTGGTCGGATTTAGTGCGGGGCCGGCTTCCAGCATGACGACGTTTAATCCACCTTCGGTCAGAACTTTGGCCGCGGTGCCACCGGCAGCACCGGAGCCGATGATGCAAACATCGTAGACCTTCGGCGAGCGAATCAATTGCGCCACGGGCGACTCTCGGAAAGGGGTAGCTAAATATAGTGTTACGGAACGATAGCAGTTTACTATCGGCTTCGCGTCAATTCTGCCCGCTCAATTCAAATTGGCGAAAAATCGCATTTCAAGAGGTGAGGCTCTGTCAATGAGAAAGGGACACTTCGCTGAGAGGAACTAGAACCACATTGATAAACAGAGTCTTATGAAGCTGTGGTTTTCAAAATCGCGCCGCATGGGATTGCCGTAATAAGGGCCGGGGAACGGCATGGCCAGGGTAAATCTCTTCTCAGGTGTTGACGGGGCCGACTTCCAATCGTGTCGCAGAAGTATGCAGGCCAACCGGGAGTCATCAATTACAAGGATTTCGCTACGCTTGCCTTGGCAGACCGATACTTCGATCAGTACCAAATCGTGGGGTTACGTTGACAACGATACCTTCAGAGGACCTGATCTCGTCCTTCACCAGTTGATTGATATCGTCAGCAAGAATGGAAATTTGCTGCTCAACATAGGTCCGAAGTCGGACGGTACCATTCCCAAGAAACTCAACATGTATTGCGCGAAATGGGTAGCTGGCTGTCGATAAACGGGGAAGCGATCTACGGCACTCGCCCCTGGATCATTTATGGAGAGGGTCCAACCCAGGTAGCTGCCGGTTCCTTTCATGATACCGACGTTGCTGCCTACAAGGCGGAAGATTTCCGCTTTACCCAAAAGAATAATGCGCTTTATGCCATTGAAATGGCTTGGCCGTCTGGTGGTGAAGCGATCATAAGAACGTTGCACCTCGGAGCATTTGCTGGCCAGCCCATCCGATCTGTGGTCCTGTTAGGCTCCAGTGAAAAATTGGCATTCCGCCAGCAGCCCGATGGCTTGCACATAACTCTCCCTGGGGCAGGCGCCAGGCAAGTACGCGTATGCATTCCGAATCGAACTCAGCGCTACCCCCTGAGAGTTCCGCACGATTCCCTCAAAGGCGGATTTTAGCTTCCTCAAGCCAGCAATATGAAATTCGTAAATGGCTGCTTTCAAGTACTCAATATATGCGATAAAGTTAACGTTTAAGTAATCGTTGGAGAATTGCCGTGAGTATCCGAGAAATAGCGAGACTTGCCAGAGTATCGACCTCGACTGTATCAAGAACGGTTAACTATTCCCCAACAGTTCACCGGCGCCTTGCCAGGCGGGTTTGGAAGGCGATCGAAGCGGTGGGGTACTATCCAAATACGCAGGCGCGCGCGCTGGCTTGCGGGAAGAGCCGGATCTTAGGTCTTATTGTTTCAGAGATTAGCAATCCCTCTTTTTCACAAATCATCCAATCTTTTGAAGAAATTGCAGAGCGACATAATTACGAAATCCTTCTAAGCTCCGCGATTCAATCCTCCGACCATGCGGATTTGGCGGCGCGGCGGATGATTGAAGGACGTGTGGACGGTGTAGCTATCATCACTTTTGGCGGGGAGGAACCGCTGATCGAATGCCTGCAACGCCGCCAAATCCCTTTTGTGGTGGTTGGTGACAGGTTGCACTTTACTGGGGCAAGGAATATTCATGTCAACTATAGACGCGGAATTCGGCAGGCTGTGCAGCATTTGGCAGCTTTGAAACATGAACGCATCGGGTTTATCACTGGACCATTGCATTTGCCGTCGGCCCTGGCTCAAAAAAATGCCTTCGAAGAGTGCATGCGAGAAATTCGACTTCCGGTTCGGCCGCAATCGATTGTTGTCGGTAATCACACCGTCGAGGGTGGGAGCATGGCGATGCGGCAGATCATGGCGGCGTCGAATCGTCCTAGCGCCGTTATTTGCTCGAACGACATGACTGCGCTAGGCCTAATGCAGTGTGCCTTTCAAGGCGGCATTCGGATTCCCGAAGATCTCTCGCTCGTTGGTTTCGGCGATATCCGGATAGCGCAGTTCACCACGCCAACCCTCACAACAATACAAATATCCCAGTCAAAGTTAGCTGAATATGCGGTCACGGCTTTGCGGAGTGAATTGGAAGGCTTGGCAGGCTCAAACCCGGCGCAGAATTACGAGATACTTACGGATCTGGTATTAAGGAAGTCCACGGCTCAGAACCAAATAAAACGAGCGGAGAATTCTCTATGAAAAGATGCGCTTTGCTGTTCGGTCTGGCATGTTTGTGGGCGGTGGCAATGCTGGGACAGGGGACTTCAGCGCCACTGGCCTCGACTCCGCCCATGGGTTGGAACAGTTGGGATGGTTATGGGACGACGGTCACCGAAACCGACGTCAAGGCGAATGCCCAGTGGCTCGCCAAGCACCTGAAGTCCTACGGCTGGCAGTATGTGACCGTCGACATGGAGTGGTTTGTCACCAATCCCACCGCCGAGGGCAATTCCAAGAATTTTCAGTACAGCCTGGACAAATTTGGCCGCTATACGCCGGCAGTGAACCGGTTTCCTTCGGCGGCGAACGGTGCCGGGTTTAAGCCTCTCGCCGACTATGTTCATTCCCTCGGACTCAAGTTCGGAATCCATATTCTTCGTGGCATCCCCAAGCAGGCAGCGGCCAATAAAACCCTCATTGCCGATTCGACTTTTTCCGCCGTGCAAGGAGCGGATTCCTCAGATACCTGTCCGTGGAATTTCGACAACTTTGGGACGGACGCAACCAAGCCAGCGGCTCAGGCTTACTACGATTCCATCGCCAAACTGTACGCGGAATGGGGCGTTGACTTGATCAAAGTGGATTGCATCAGCAGTCATCCCTATAAAGGCGATGACATTCGCATGATCCGGCAAGCCTTGGACAAAGCCGGGAGGCCCATCGTCCTCAGTCTTTCTCCGGGCCCGGCACCGCTGGAAATGACCGATGAAATGCGAAAGTACGCGCAGATGTGGCGCGTCTCCGATGACATCTGGGACATTTGGCACAGCACGGTCCCGTATCCCCAGGGATTGGGAGACCAGTTTGCGAATGTTGCGAAATGGGCAGGGAAATCGCAACCGGGGCATTGGCCGGATGCGGACATGCTGCCGCTAGGATACCTGGGGCCGGCTCCCGGCTGGGGCAAGCCGCGCTACACGCGGCTTACGCATGACGAGCAAAGAACGTTCATGACCCTTTGGGTTATGTTTCCGTCCCCACTGATGGTGGGTGGCGACCTGACCAAAGCGGATGAGTGGACGACGTCATTACTAACCAATCCCGAAGTGATCGCGGTGGACCAACATTCAACCGGGAATCATCCTGTAATCACGACGGACAAAGCCGTCGTTTGGGTCGCGCAATCGTCCACGGGAAACGGCTACTATCTGGCAATTTTCAACACGGGAGAGTCCACTCGGACCATTCAGTATGCATGGAAAGACTTGGGGTTACCGGCAACGAAATACAGGCTACGGAACCTGTGGGAACAGAAAGATATGGGTCGGGCGGACACAATCAGTGTAACCTTGCCGTCGCATGGGAGCGTGCTGTACGGTGTGTCACCGGTGGAGAAGGTCGCGCCCTGAGTTGCCATGGTTGCAACTTGGGTAGGTTCCGGTTGCGGCCTGGGTCTCATTCTCAATGTAACGTGTGATAATTACTCCATGGCGACGACAATGAAAGACATCGCCCGTGACGTGGGCGTCTCGGTCGTAACGGTTTCCAAGGTTTTGCGAAACCATTCCGACATCAGTGCGCAAACCCGCAAACGGGTGCTGCAACGGATGAAGGAACTGCACTATCAGCCCAATCCCGCAGCACGAGCTCTCCTTTCTGGCCGGACCAACCTGATCGGGCTAATTGTTCCTGATCTTGTGCATCCCTTTTTTGCTCAGGTGGCGAAGGGGATTTCCGCCAAGATCAGATCTCAAGGCTACAGCCTCATCATTTCCTCTTCGGAAGATGAGCCCAACATGGAAAGACGAGAGATCGACCAGATGATGGCGCGCCGGGTGGATGCTCTGATCCTGGCTTCCGTGGAATCGAGTGGCGACAATTTCGAGGCGATGAAGGACCGCGGTCTTCCGTATGTGCTGCTTGATCGGAAAATGCCGGGGTTCGCAGCAAATTTTGTCGGCATAGACGATGTTGCAGCGGGAACATTGGCCACCACCCATCTCATTGAAATTGGGTGCAAGACGATTGCTCACATTGGTGGCTCAGATGTGAGCACCGCACAGGATCGTCAGTCCGGCTATTCGATTACACTGGCCAAGAAGGGCATGAGCTTACCCCCGGATTATGTTGTGAAATGGGGACACGGTGACGACGCAGGCGATGCCACCGGTTACAACGGAATGAAACAGTTGCTACGGCTTAGTCCCAGGCCGGATGGAGTGTTTTGCTGTAATGATCCCATTGCCATGGGTGCGATGCGAGCGATTTTGGAGGCCGGTTTGCAGATTCCGAAAGACGTCGCTGTGGTGGGTTGTGGCAACGTGCATTACGACGATCTTTTGCGGGTGCCTCTTACCAGTATTGATCAGGACAGTTACGGGCTAGGAGCAGGAGCAGCCAAGTTGGCTCTTAGCATGATCAAACCCAATTCCAAGACAACGCCAAAAACCGTCCTCTTGCCGACAAGACTCGTCATTCGTGCTTCAAGCCAGCGGTGAAAAAGCGCGAGTTTTGAGTGGTTAAGGTCAAGCGCTGGCAAATTCGAAGCGCAAGTGATCTCCCTGCTTAACTTTCAATAATGTGATCTGCGCGTCCTCGCTTTCGTGTGAGATTCTTGCGTTGCCAGTGCTACGGCTGACTCGCGAGACTTGCTGTCCCCGAGGAGCGCGAAAGCGGTGCTCGCCGGAGCAAAGGGCGCGAACTTCCGCAGATGTGGCACGTCCATCAGTCCAACTGATGTCAATCTCCAATCCGCCACGGGCTCGAAGTCCACGCACGGAGCCGGATCCCCAGTCTTTGGGAAGCGCCGGCAAGAATGCAATTTCTCCATCATGACTCTGCAGCAGCATTTCTGCGATCGCGGCGGTCGCGCCAAAATTTCCGTCAATTTGGAACACGGTCCCGCTGCCCGTAAAAAGGGGATGCGAATCAAACAGGTTGATTCCGGTGCTGTGCTGCATGAGCTTGCTCAACGATTCCCAAGCCATGTCACCGTCGCCAAGACGGGCCCAAAGTCCAACTGCCCAGGCGCGGCTCCAGCCGGTTTGCCCGCCGCCGTGTGCCAATCGCAGTTCCAACGATTTGCGTGCAGCACTAAAAATCTTGGGCATGCTGCTCTTTGTAATCTGCGCGCCAGGGTAGATGCCGTAAAGGTGCGACATGTGCCGTTGTTCCGGCTCGCTCTCGAGGAAATCCACAGACCACTCCTGCAGCTGACCATAACGGCCGATTTGATATGCCGGCAGCCGTTTTCGAATCGCTGTCAGCTTTTCCGAAAATTCGTGGTCTATGCCCAGGATCGCACTGGCTGCTTCACAATTGCTGAACAGTTCCCAAATCAAGGCCAGGTCCAGGGCACACGTCGCACTGGTAAAGGCCCGCTTGCCGTCAGGCGCCAGAAAGCTGTTCTCGGTGGAAAACGACGGGCAAGTCGCAAGGTTTCCGTGAGCGTCTTCGATAATCCAGGCAAGCAGAAACTCGGCAGATCCCTTCATGACTGGATAAGCGGTATTCCGCAGGAATTCCTGATCTCCGGCAAAAGAAAAATGCTCCCACAGATGCTGGCAAAACCATGGACCGCTCATGCAAAAGTTTGCCCATGTTGGGCTGGCAAAATCAGTCCCCATTCCCACCGGTCCTGACTGCCTCCAGAGATCTACATTGTGGTGGGAAACCCAGCCCGGTGCGCCGTAGTTGATCTCGGCAGTCTTGCGGCCGTTCTCGCTGAGTCCTTCAATCATTTCAAACAGGGGTTGATGACAATCCGAAAGATTGCAGGTCTCGGCCAGCCAGTAGTTCATTTGCACATTGATGTTGGCGGTCCAATTAGAACTCCACGGTGGCCGCAGATCTTCGCTCCAAATGCCCTGTAAATTTGCGGGCTGTGTACCCGGCCGGGAACTGCCCATTAGAAGATAACGTCCGTAATTGAAGTAAAGCGCCAGCAAGCTGGGATCAGGCATTTCGGAGAAGTTCTTCAAGCGCTGGTCGGTGGGGCTATCCATCTGGGTGGACTGCCCCAGGTCCAGTGCTACCCTGCGGAAGTATTTCTGATGGTCTTCGACATGAGAAAGCAGAAGCTTTTCATACGGCTTGGGCGCCGCGTTGGCTAGAAATTGGCGAGCGTGTGAAACCACTTCCACGAGTGGTGTGTCTGGGGCAAACTGGTACCCCCGATACCCGGTGGCCGCGCCGATCAACAGCACAGCGCTAGTCGCTCCCTGGATCTGAAGACCGCCATCCGGCAGCGTCGAGACCTTTCCACCATAGGCGGAGACCTTTAAGACAGTAGCAAAATGCATACCTTCGCCAACGGCGTCTTCATACTGGACGGCGTTCGGGTCTTGCCCGAGATAGTTGGGCAAGGAGACGTTAGGTGCCTTCCCGGTGAGCAGAATCTCTTGGCCGCTCGACTCAGATTTTGAACGCAATTTGCTGGTGAGTGCGATTTGACAGTTCAAAGCTGCACGTTTGCTCGCTGTGAGACGCTCGACGATTGCCTGGTCCGGAGCAGACGAAAATACTTCGCGGGTATAGCTGCAATCGCCTGCTTGATATGTCACGGAAGCAATCCCTGTGTCGAGATCGAGACTGCGGCGATAGGCTGTTACGTCCGCGGCATGATCGAATTTAATACTCAAGTCCCCAAGAGGCTCGAACGCCTGGGTATACGGGCCCTGCATCTTGCGGCACTCCTGGTCGGCAGCGTGGTAGTCCTGGCCTTCGAGAACCAGTTTGCGAACGATGGGGAGATGTTCTTTGGCTCCAGGATTATTCCAATCGCGAGGATGACCAGACCACAGAGTGTCTTCATTCAGGGCCAAACGCTCCGTGATAGCGTCCCCGAAAATCATTGCGCCCAACCGTCCGTTACCCACTGGTAAGGCATCCGACCATTTTTTGGCCGGCTCGCTGAACCAGAGAGTCAACTCACCTGAACGCTTGGAGGAGTTTCCCAGCGCTGAAATGGAGCTCGCAAACATGCGGGACTTGAAAAAGTGCAAGCCCACAAGCGTTGAGCTTAAAGCCGCAACAAATCTTCTACGCGTTACGCCAGGATCCATAGGTGTGTCCGTTCTGCTTCCTGTATTTTGTGCGCTGCCCGAAAAACTGCCCCCCCGAGGAGACACGAATAGAAATGAGAATTACAATTTAAGCCAAGGGCTACGGTAGAGGATTTTACGATAGTTACCGATTACTGTATCGTACAAATTCATTATTTAGGTCTCAAGCGTAGAGGGCCTTATTCCGATGTCGGTTGGTTCTGGCGTCCGAGCAATGCAATATCGAGAGCTGGGCGGTACTGATCTGCGGGTCTCGCTGATCGGTTTTGGTGCGTCTCCTTTGGGCGATGTCTTTGGCGCCACAGATCCCTCCGAAGGAACGAACGCGGTTCATCTTGCGATCGATAGCGGCATCAATTTTTTCGACGTATCTCCTTATTACGGTGTAACTTTGGCCGAGGAGAGGCTGGGGCAGGCACTGGTCGGAAAACGTCACGAGATCATTCTGGCGACCAAATGCGGCCGTTACGGAGTGGATCGATTTGATTTTTCCGCAAAACGGGTGATGGCGAGCGTTGACGAGTCGCTGCAACGGCTGAAAACCGATTACGTTGACCTGTTGCAGGCGCACGATGTGGAGTTCGGGAACGTCGATCAGGTGATCCACGAGACGCTGCCGGCCATGCGCAAGATTCAGGAACAAGGCAAGGCACGATTCATCGGAATCACCGGGTACCCACTGAGAATATTGGTCCGTATTGCGGAAGCATGTCCTGTAGATACAATTCTAAGTTATTGCCACTACAATCTGCTGGTCGAAGATATGGATACGGTGTTGACTCCGGTCGCAAAAGAAAAGAAGATCGGATTGATCAATGCGTCCGGTTTGCATATGGGAATCTTGACTGGGCCAGGCGCTCCGCCGTGGCATCCGGCGCCGCCGGAGATTCACCAGGTTGGGCGCAAGCTGGCCGACCTTTGCCGCCGACATGGCACGGATATTTCAAAGGTGTCACTTCGCCACTGCTTCGATCATCCTTATGTTTCAAGCACCCTGGTTGGTATGGCCACCCCCGAGCATGTGATCAGGAACCTGGAGGCTTTGCAACTTCCGGACAACCCAGCATTGATGGCAGAGCTGCGTTCTGTAATCTCGCCTGTGTTCAATTACATATGGCCCTCCGGTAGACCAGAAAACCATGGTTGAGAAGATTGATGCGGATCACCATCTCTGGCGGTACCAGGCAGTGTTTGGAATGATGGCGGGCATGGTGGATCACTTGCGGGATGAGTCAGGTCATGGAGAACCGGCGGCATGAAGGCGCTAATCCTGAAGAAGCCTGGCGAAGCCTCAGTAGACTCGGTGGCAGACCCGGTGCTTCAAGGCGAAGATATTTTGCTTAAAGTCCGAATGGTAGGACTCTGCGGCAGCGATCTTAATTCTTTTCGTGGCAAAAACCCTTTAGTCACCTTTCCGCGAATTCCCGGACACGAAGTGGCGGCGACGATTGTGAAAGGAAGCAAGCTGTACCCGGCACTGGTCGAGGGCACTGATGTGACCATGTCTCCCTATACCAGCTGCGGCAAATGCGCTGCATGTCTTCGCAAGCGTCCGAATGCTTGCCAGTTCAATCAGACCTTGGGAGTCCAAAGAGATGGAGCCTTGGCGGAGTACATCACCATGCCCGCCGAGAAGCTTTATCCTGCGCAACTGAGTATTAAAGAACTTTGCCTGGTAGAGCCGTTAACGGTTGGCTTCCACGCTGTGGCACGAGGCCGCGTGACCGGACAGGATTCCGTGGCTGTGTTTGGCTGTGGCGGAGTGGGGCTTGGCGCAGTTGCAGCTTCCCATTTCCGCGGCGCTCGTACGATTGCGGTGGATGTAGCCGACGAAAAGTTGAGCATTGCGAGCAAAGCCGGTGCAGGTCACACCATCAACAGCAGCAGAGAAGCAGTTCACGATAAGCTGCTGGAACTCACGGATGGTCTGGGCCCAGATGTCGTCATCGAAGCCATCGGGCTACCGCAAACATTCCGCGCGGCAGTAGAGGAAGTCGCATTCACTGGCAGGGTCGTGTATATAGGCTACGCAAAAGAACCGGTGGCTTATGAAACCAGACTGTTTGTTCAGAAAGAACTGGACATCATGGGGTCGCGCAATGCGCTGCCGGAAGATTTTGTTCAGGTAATCCGCATGCTGGAGAACCGCCTCTTTCCAGTGGAGGTAGCGATCAGCACCATTGTTCGAATCGAAGAGACGCCCGATCTTTTGCGCGCCTGGACGGAAACCCCTGCCCGCTTCACGAAGATTATGGTCAGCATGGATTGATTCATGACCCGTATGGGAAGTTTGCAGAATTCAATCTTGGATTATTAAGGACGAGCCGCCATGCCTGTCTCCACCTCAAGAAGCTCCGGGACAACCAGTTCGCCAGGCCCTGGGCACCATCTTTTCCCGGCTGGTCAACTTGTTCCTTTTATCCTGGTGACCGTGCTTTTCTTTTTGTGGGGAATTCCCAACAACCTCAATGACGTACTGATTCGCCAGTTCATGAAGTCGTTTGCCATCTCGCGCTTTCAGGCCGGATTGGTGCAGTCCGCTTTTTACATGGGGTATTTTCTGCTGGCGATGCCCGCGGCGCTGGTCATGAGAAAAATGGGATACAAAGCTGGATTTATTATCGGCCTGTTACTGTTCGGGGTGGGAGATTTTCTGTTTTGGCCAGCTGCCCTCATTGGCCGCTATGAGTTCTTTCTGCTCGCGCTGTTTGTCATCGCTAGCGGATTATCATTTCTGGAAACTGCGTCCAACCCTTTTATTGCGCAACTTGGAGACCCTGACACTTCCGAACGGCGATTAAATTTCTCCCAGGCGTTTAATCCCCTCGGTGCAATCTCTGGAGCTTTGATCGGCACTACTTTCATTTTTTCCGGAGTGGAACTCACACCCGGGGAGATTGCCATTCGCAAAGCGCAGAACTCGTATCAGGCCTATCTGCGAACGGAAACACTGCGGGTGATCGAACCCTATCTGGTCATTGGTTGTATTGCTCTTTTCTGGGCGTTCATGATCTGGCGAACGAAATTTCCCAGCATACAGAGTGAGCATGAGAACTCAGCGGAAGACCACGGGCGATTCAGGGAGCTTTTCCGCTACCCGCACTTCTTGCTGGCGGTGGTGGCCCAGTTTTTCTATGTGGGTGCTCAGGTCGGAACCTGGAGTTACTTTATCCAGTACGTACAAGACTCCGTACATGCACCGGAAAAGGTCGCAGGCTATTTTCTTACGGGTACCCTGGCTGCGTTTGGAGTGGGAAGATTTGCGTCAGCTTACCTAATGCGGTTTGTTGCTCCCAGCAAACTCATGGGAACTTACGCTCTCGCCAACATCCTGCTGGTGAGCATTGGAGTGCTTGCGCCGGGTTGGATTGGCCTCTGGGCCATTTTTCTTACCAGCTTCTTTATGTCACTGATGTTCCCCACGATTTTTGCTCTTGGGCTCAAGGGCCTCGGTCCGAACACAAAGATTGGTGGTTCGCTACTAGTGATGGCGATTGTGGGTGGAGCGGTACTCACCCCGTTGATGGGACTGATCTCAGTGAAATCAGGCAGCATTGCGTTCGCCTATGCGGTTCCTCTCGTGGCATACATTTTCATTGCGTGGTATGCCCTGCTGGCTGCAAAACCGCGCGAAATGGCGCCAACTTAGATTGGCCTGTACGAAAACCGAAATCGGCCACCCGATGATCCCATATAACCTAAAGTGCATCGCAAACGTGCTCGGCGCAACCAAATTGACGGAAGCGCTGCATCACTCCTGATGACGGCGGCGATGGAACGCACTCTCACAAATCCGAAAATCGATAGCGAGTGCAGTCCAGTCCCTCTACCATCTCCCAACCTGAGTTCTGCAACGACCTCGATTTGCGACCGCAAGTCGCCATCCCGACACGCGTCGTCAGAACCACCCGATTCCGCACTCTACCCCCATAACTTAGCTATCAAAACAAGTTTGAGGCGAGACGAATGGTCAACGGCTGGCATTCAGGAGCAGCGGCACGGCGTTGAAAGAGATTCTCGATGTTCCCGACGACACTCCTCAGGACTTGCTCGATAAGGCCGATTGTGTGGTTGTTTTCCCGTCCGTTTTGAAAGCTGCATTCATTGTTGCGCGGAAGCTACAGGCGAGGAGCGATGTGGTTGAGGTCGCCTACCCCTTCTTGCTGTAGCTATATTACGACTACGCCACAGATTCGCTCACCTTTTCCGATTTTGCGACGACGGTGCACTCAGTCCTGAGTTCCGTCAAAGAATGTTGTGATTCAAAATCCATTGGCCAGGTGGTAGTAGACATCATTCCACCGCAGCTCATTCTTAAAGTCGGCAAGTTTCGTATCCGCGTCGATGAGCAGGTATTCCATGTCAGCCATATCAGCGAAATTTTCCAAATGTTCCGGCGCCAAAGCGGGACTGAGCGCAGTGTGATGCGCACCACCCGCGGAGATCCAAGCGGTAGCTGCGATCTTCAGGCTGGGCTCAGGTATCCAAACTGCCCGAGCGACGGGCAATTTGGGGAGAGGATGCTCAGGTTTAATGATGTTTACCTGACTGACGATCAACCGAAAGCGGCTCCCCATATCCACTACGGAAGCATTCACTGCTTTTCCGGAAGCTGCCGTAAATACCAGCCGTACTGGGTCCTCTTTTCCTCCAATAGAAAGAGGATGGATTTCGACTGACGGTTTACCTTCCGCGATCGAAGGGCACACTTCCAACATGTGCGCGCCCAGTACCTGTCCGCCGTTTCCGAAGTGATAGGTGTAGTCCTCCATGAATGACGCTCCGCCTTTGAGGCCGTGACTCATGACTTTTACGGCCCGCACCAGAGCAGCCGTTTTCCAGTCACCCTCAGCGCCAAAACCGTAACCATCGGCCATGAGCCGTTGCACGGCAAGTCCGGGTAGTTGTTTCAGGCCATGCAGATCTTCAAAAGTATCGGTGAAGGCATGCGATCCAGTCTCGTCGAGAAAGCGCTTTAGTCCAATCTCGATCCTGGCGGCGTCTCGCAGGGATTCGCGCTTGGTTCCTCCGGCACGCAACGGTTCCGCCACCGTGTACGTCTGATCGTAATTCGCAACGAGTTCGTTGATTTGGGCATCCGTCACTTGCTGCACGCGTTGCACCAGATCTCCGACGCCGTAACCGTTCACCGCATAGCGCAGCCTGATCTCCGCATTTACTTTGTTGCCTTCGGTCACGGCGACATTCCGCATGTTATCGCCGAAGCGGGCGACTTTCAGTTGCTTGGCATCGTGCCAGGCACAAGCTGAACGGATCCAGCAGCCGAGTTCCGCGTGAACGCCCGCGTCGCCCCAGAACCCAACGACGATCTTGGGCTTCAGCCGCATGCGAGCGGTGATAAATCCGAACTCGCGGTCGCCGTGGGCCGACTGGTTCAGATTCATGAAGTCCATGTCGATGGTTGCCCAGGGCAGTTGCTCGTTGAACTGCGTATGCAGATGTACGAAAGGCTTGTCCAATGATCTAAGCCCGGCGATCCACATGCGAGCCGGCGAGAAGGTGTGCATCCAGGTAATCAACCCAATGCAGTTCTTGGAACTGTTGGCGTCCAGGCACAGCTGATGGATCGATTCGCTGCCGGTCATCACCGGCTTGCACAAGACTTTTACCGGCACTTGCGAAGATCCACCCAACCCTCGCGCGATGGCAGTCGCGTGTTCGGCAACCTTCTGCAGGGTCTCTGGACCGTAGAGGTGCTGGCTTCCGGTGACAAACCAAATCTCCAGATTAGCGAAATCGATCATTCGGTTCTCTTTAGTGGGTCGCGATCAAGAAGTACTCATTAGTAGGAAACAAAATTATTGCCGCGAGACGGAGACGAAGTGTTGAGTTGCCACGGAGCCCATCCTGCAACTTCGCGAGTCCTTACATGAATTGCGTAATGCGGCCGTCCTTAACCTTCCACCGTTTGATATAAACGATAGCTCTCATTCATGATCGAAGCGAAAGGACGCATGGTCAGCGTTCCTTCGTCCGTGGAGACCTGCCAATCCTCTGACGATCCGGCAACTTTCGTCGCCGCCAGCAGCTGATTTCGCTTGATGCGAGAGGGAATGATGCCGACCGCAAACAGAGCAATAGGACCATGCATGAGCGCGACATGGTTCGGGTTCTGCGCGTCGACCGCTTCCAACCGCAGCGGCATCTCAAATTCCATCTCCACGCGGTCCCCATCTTTCCAGGTGCGCTGTAAAGCCAGGAATTTCCCCGGTGCAAGTTCGCTATCGGCTCGGCGCCCGTTCACCGAAAGGCTGCTTTTCGCTCCCGCCCATTCGGGAATGCGGACATATACGGTGAAACTCTCGGGATGCGGAAGCGTGAAATCGAGCTGCGTGGTGTTCGTGGAGGGATATTGCGTGGTTTGAGTCAGAGTACAGGAAGTATTGTTCTGCGACCACGACACGCGGGAGGGAACGAACAAGTTGACATAGATCCCATCGTCGGCCTTGTAGTAAGAACTTATGCCGTAATCGGCTGTCAGTTGGGGAAACGTGCCCGAGCAGCATGGCCACTTGTCTTTGTAATGGACCTTCCTGGCCGATTCGTTATAGTCGGCATAATAGAAAGTGGTTCCATCCGCCATCATGGGATTGGCGCCGGCGATGGTGTTGTAGAGGACCCGCTCCATACTGTCGCCGTAGCGCGAATCTTTTGTGACTCGCAGCAGATAGCGTGTAATCTTGAAGTGCCCATAGGCGCCGCAGCAGGTTTCGAAACTGGAATGTGAAGTTCCCAGGCTCGCATCGAGCAGACCTTGCCCCGGCGCTACGAAGGCCTCGTCCGGCCCCCATCCACCCGTGGCATAACTTTGCTCCTGGACCATTCGAAAGCCATTGGTGGCTGCGCGCAGATATTTTTTGTCCCCCAGCATCAAGTACGCTTGCATGGCGGAACTCAAAGCGTTCACATGACTGTAGGCATGCTCGCCGGGAAGAACGTTTTGTCCTTCAGCAAGGGGATCAAAATATTCCTTTTCGATAAAACGGATGGCCAGATCGCGGTAGCGCGAATCTCCGCTGCGCTGATAGGCAAGAAACAAATTTTCCGGCAAGGTGTAGGTTTCATCGAAAGTAAAAGCGACGTTCTTGTGAGGACGGGCCCGCTGTTCCGCGCGACTCAAAGCCTTTTCCGGTAAATGAGGTAATGCGGCTTGGGTACTGCGCCACTGCACATTCAGTGCATCCGGGTCCGCCGCGAACTCGTGCGCATCAATCAGTCCGCAGGTGGTCTTGTCGAAGGTGTACGCCGGAAGAGCGTAGTCTACATAAAATTTCCCGTCCGCATCGACGGTCTGCGCAAATGCGCGAACCAGGCGGTTCACTTTTTGTTGCGTTGGTTTTGATCCGGTAACCGCATAGGCACGGGCCAGACCGGAGAGATACTGGCCAAAACTATGCCCAGGAATAAAGCCGTGCAAATTATCCATGGGACTGAAATCTTTGGAGTTGTCATACCAGCCGCCCATGTCAGGACCCGGGGCGGGCATCCCAGCCCGCTGACGAAATGGCTTTAACAATGCATCCTCGTCAAGATGCAGGTATACATCGTGATTATGATCAAACTGCTCACGCATCGGCCCGTCGAGTAGCTGCACCTGGGAATAGTTGAACACCGACAGGGGCGGGTCCACAGCGGGGACAACTGCTTTATCGCTGGACCAGGCCGACAGCCTGCGGACTGCGAGAACTGAACCGGCAGCGACACCGGCAATTTCCAGAAATTGGCGGCGCGAGGTCTTCTTCATAAGGAATGGGCTTACGGTCTTGACTGGCAAGAGGATACGACAATCTTGGCGAGTGCACATGGTACATCTGTCCCATGCCAGGGTCGGATGCAAGCAGCAGGCCGCGAAGGGCCCGCCCTAGGCAGACAAACCTAGTCAGATAACGAGATAATCCCCTGCCTTATTGCAACTGACGCGGCTTCGGTGCGATCACAAACCTCCAGCTTCTGGTTAATGCTGTTAATGTGATTTCGAACCGTGTACCGGCTGATTCCGAATGCCTGGCCGATTTCTTTGTTGGTAAGTCCCTTCGAGAGCAGCTCCAGAATTTCCAACTCGCGCGGACTCAGGCTCGAACGATGGGTCCGGTCGGAGAGTCGGCTGGCGATCGCCGCCGGGAAATACTGTTTGCCAGCGTGGACCGCCACGATGGCTGCCACCATCTCATCGCGTGACGTTTCTTTCAACAGGTATCCCCGGGCGCCGGCCTGCACCGCGCGGTAGATCTCTTCCTCGAATTCGAAGCTCGACAGAATAATGACTCGGGGTGGGGATGCTAACTTGCGAAAGACACGCAGGGCCTCGATGCCGCTCATCTTTGGCATCCGCAAATCCAGCAAAACTACATCGGCAGGGCTCTCCTCGAGTAAGGCCAATGCTTCTTCGGCGCCCGCTGCGGCACCAATCAGCTTAAGTCCCGGCTGTTTGCCAAGCATGCTGCTTAACCCTGCCCGCACTACGGGATGGTCATCAACGATAAGCAGGCGGATGGCTGTTTTTGTTTGTCGCTTGTCCATGAAATCGACGCTCCCATAAGAAATGCCAGATCGATGTTGGCCACAACGTGCGCATTAGCTTGCCCGGCATCGGGGCAATCGCTTGCACGGCCGTACCCTGACCTGGCGTGCTTCGGATCTGTAACTCCGCCGAAATTGTGTCGGCGCGTTTTCTCATACCACGAATTCCGAAACCTGCCGAATCCGCGCCCACAATAAAGCCCTTGCCGTTGTCCTCGACAAGTAGCTGCAAAGTCGCCTCACTATAGATCAGGGATATTAACAAAGTACTCGGATTCGCATGGCGAACCGCATTGGCGAGAGCTTCCTGCCCAATGCGGAAGAGTGTATCCGAGATACGGACCGGTATGCTGTGCGCCTCGCCCGAGGCGAAGGCGGTGACTCGTATCGTTCCTCCGGCCACCATCCCCTTTGCGCTCTGCTCGAGTGCTCGCAACAGCCCGACGGACTCCAAGAGTTCGGGCCTAAGCGCAGCAATGCTGCGCTTGGCCTCCTCATGGCTGCGACGCACCATATTGGACGCAAGATCAAGCTCGCGGTCGATCGAACTCTTGTCGTCAATCTCATCCCGAATCGCCTGGAGCTGGAAACCAATGCCGGCAAAGCTCTGCGCCAGGGTGTCGTGCATTTCATGAGCCAGTCGTTGACGTTCATCCAGCACCGCAATGAGCCGCCATCTCTCAACGTAGTTGTGAAGGGCCTGCGCCGCCAATATGAGGAGGAGAATTGCAATCGTAGCGGCCACAATATTTCCGGTGCTCCACCACGGGGGGCCCTCGAGTACGTCCACATCATTCGGCGAAGGCAACAGGATCGCGAACGGTGTAAGGTCCTTGGTATAAGCGGAATCTACTACGCAGATTCCACGCAGCCGGAGGCGGCTTTTGTTCTTGAGCTTCCGGAAGGATTCAGCGCTACTGGTTCCATTGGCAATGGCCCGGAAAGATTGATTGTCTTCGGCCAGTTCCAACACCATGGTGTGATTGGGGCCTTCCTCCTTATTTTCCAGATGACCTTCGATTTCGATGAATTGCGCGTCGAAGGAACCGGTGGCGGCCTGCGAAGCTGTGACCCCCATGGAGTGAATCGGGGCGTGCGACCATAGGATATGGATTTCCGCATCTTTCAAAACGGAGCTGAAGTCGTGCAGTTCGGCATCTCCCATGGCCTCAACTTGATCGCCTATCTGAGGAGGAGTTTTCGCCTGAAAATTTTGGATAGCGACACCTCCGGTGGAATCTTCGACGAACAGCGTCGGATAGGTTAGCGTCACGACGCCCTGAATCGTCACATGCGCCGGCTTGCCGGGCGCCAGCGCCCGGAGATTGGCAATGGGCTGTCCATTGGGATCAACATGATGCTCACGCATATCGAGATAGAGAGGCTCCAAATATTGCGCTTCCGCGTCCCTTGCCAGGAGCAAGGGATCTGAATCGGTGCGTGGTTTTCCCGTCGGCCCGACCACAGGATCGGGATCCGCGAGGGGTATTTTCAGGCCTCCTGTCATACTCGCCAGGTCTTGGTAGGTAGCAGCCCGCACCTGCACATTTCGCCAAAGTCCTCCGGTCTGAAAGGACTTGAGACCAAAGCGGCCAGACTGGATACAGTCCGGCTCTTGTATGGCGTCGGTTGTGATTTGTCCGGAAGATGAGGTCGCGGTGGCCACGATGTTGCATCCAAAGGCCAATAGTTTGAGGTGGTACCACTCCTGCGCATAAACCCGCGGTGTCACTCTTCTTGCCTGATATTCGATCCACCCATATCCGGCCCGCCCCAGGATCAGCGTGTTATCAAGATCGCGTAAGCCCGCATAGTAGCCATTGTAGGCATCCACACCCTCTTCTTCGCTGGTGGCGCGAATAATTAAACCGGCGTCCCCGTATTGCCCCAGGAGTTGCACATCTGCTTCGACCAGATAATCTGTCAAATGAGTGCTGCCATTCATCGTCTTGGCGCCGCGTTCATCGGAGTTGTTGCGCATAGCGCCATCGACAATCTCCCACGCGCCGCCGAAAGGCTCCCAGTCGTCTTGCTTCTCAATGTGAAAGGAATCGTGATAGATCGTCTGCAGCGAGGTTCGGGAAGAATGCCATCGTAGCGATAACACAAATCCGATAACAGCTAACAAAGCCACAAACCCAATCACCAGCGCTGTTCTTGATCGGGCCCGGTGGGTCATTGGGCCGCCCACCAATTAGCCGCTAATTGCCGGCGGATCTCGGGAGAGTCCAGGTTCTCTACTGTCATGAGGATGGGAGGGACCACACGTATGCCCGGAACGGTTCGCCCGTGGATCTGCCCGTCCATGATTTCCATGGCAGCACGCCCCATGTCATAAGTGCTCTCCATGACGATGGAGTCTATGCCTCCTGTCCTGATCGGAGGCATCAAGTCCTGATCAAAACCAACCAGCTTAATCGTCTGAGTTTTCCCGAATTCGACCAACGCGTAATAAGCCCCGCGCGTCGAAGTGTGGGAGAGCGCCACAATGGCATCGATTGCCGTGCCTCGATTGAGGATATCCTCGGCAGCCTGTTGTTCCTGCGGCACACTGTAATATCCGAGTCTGCGCTCTGCCACACGGATGTTGGGATATTCCCGTTCCAGCGTGTTCTCGAAGCTCCGCTCTCTGGCGGTGATGCCGGTCAGTTGAGGATTGATTCCAAGAATGGCAATGGCCCCTTGCCCGTGCAAAATCATGCCGACCCGACGCGCTGCCATTTGACCACCGGCCACATCATCATTCAGAACGTAGGATAGTTTTGCGGTGGGAGCAATTCCTAGATTAGTCCCGACAACGACGATGGGAAGCCCATGTGAGACGATCCGGCGGATGGGAGATCGTAAGGGCAGAGTTTGATCGGGAGCGATGATAATTCCCGCATACCCTCTAGCCACGACCTTTTCGAGGAGATCAATCTGTCCAGCCACATCATCCTCGCGTGTCGGGGCATTCCAATAGACATTCATGCCATTGCGCCGGGCCACGTGCGCCGCTCCAGCATGCTCGGGCTCCCACAACGCCGTTCCACAGGCCCGCGGAATCACAGCGATCGTGTTGGAAGTGCGACTGCATGCCGGCAAACAAACCAGGAATGAAAGTGTGGCGAGAAGGGTTTGGCGGCGTCTTGAGCTGAATCGAGGCGAGGATGACATCATAGCCATGCGCTCGCGCGCGCGGTTTGGTGCAGTTCGCTAGGGCGCGACGCGGCGACTTGCCAAATCTGCACAACTTTCTACCAGTGCTTCTAGTACTTCTATAGTACATCTGTCCCATGCGCGAAAACAGAGAGTGGGTTAGTCTCACGCTGTTTTGAAACAAAACGGGTAAACGTTTGCCGACGCAATCCTTTTCTACTATCTCCGGAAGCAAGAGGTCATTTCTTGGCCGCAGATCGCAGCTTCAAGGCGGAATTCAGCGAGGCAATCGAACCAATACCATGGTTTCGCGCCGGATGGGTCAACAACAAGTGTACAACTTCCCGAACGCGCTGGACGTCATCGCCGATTTTTTCCCATCATCAGAAGCAACAGTATTCAGGGTTGGTTGAGAAAACTTGAGTCCGGTCCTGAGGGATCGCGGCCAGTCGCAGTAAGAAAGGTGAGTCTATATGCGTGTGAGTCTATCTGTGGTGCGGGCCGGCATAGTTCTGGCGTTTGCAATCCTTTGCACGAACCTCTGCCTTGCGCAGTTCAGCGCCGGCGTTCAGGGAATCGTACTCGACCCGAGTGGGGCTGGCATTCCTCACGCTAGAATTGACCTGGTAAATACGGCGACCCAAGTGACTGCGACCACCACCTCGGACGCTTCAGGAAACTACAATTTCGCCAATCTCGCGCCCAGTACCTATCGTGTGACGGCTGAAGCTCCTAACTTCACCAAAGCGCAAGTGGATGTGACCTTGTTGACCGAGCAAACCCTGAACGTACCCATCACCTTGAAGGTCGGTTCGGCTACCGACGCGATCACCGTCACCACCGAGGCTCCGGTCGTTGATACATCAGACAGCCGCACCCAGATGACTCTCGACAATCAGGCAGTCGCGGAGTTACCGATTGCAGGCCGCAACCTGGTCACATTGGTCACATTGGCCCCGGGAGTTTCTGGATTGGGAACCAGCGCAGGCAGCGGTACCCCTGGAAGTGGCGCAGACAACTTCTCCACGGAAGAGGCGGTTGACGCCAGCGCCAACGGCCAGGGATCCAACAACAATCAGTACGTTGTCGATGGCTTGGACGTTACCAGCGGAATTCGCCAGGGGGTGTTGAATCTGACGCCGACTCCCGACTCCATCCAGGAAACCACCATCCAGGTGAACACATTTTCGGTCGAACACAGCCGTGGCGCCGGCCTGATCACCGGCTTTACCACGAGGTCTGGCACCGACCAATTCCATGGTTCAGCGGCGGATTATTTCAACTATCAAGGGATGTTTGCAGACCAGCATTTCGCCGGCCTTCCCTATGCTCCTTTCCACGCCAACGATTTTTCGTTTGCAGTCGGTGGCCCTGTGATCCCGCACCATGTTTTCTTTTACTTTGCAGTTGAACCGCGACGTGGCTCGAATGAAGGCGGCGGAAACATTACCTTCGCTGCTCCTGAGTTTCT
Source organism: Terriglobia bacterium (assembly GCA_963723765.1). Lineage (GTDB taxonomy): Bacteria > Acidobacteriota > Terriglobia > Terriglobales > Acidobacteriaceae > DATBAX01. The sequence goes on from CAVRSD010000005.1 coordinate 1,015,272, forward strand.
GTCTTTTATTTCCGATCCCGCCAACGGTTTGTCGACGACGGTGGGAACCCATGTACTGACCACTTACCTGCCGCAAGGTCTGTCGAACGTCCAGCCTAACTCATACGCTCTTCCCGGCTGCGGCACTGCCGCCGCGGACAATTATCCTTGCACCAGTCCCGTTCTGGACACTGGCAATTTCGGCGCAACTTCAATCAGAAATGGAACTCAATATTTTGGCCGTTTGGACACAGACTTCAAGAATGACCGGATTTATGCCAGCATTTACAGGACTACGCTCACCAGCGGCGCGCCCACAGCCTCGCCGCAATTCTCCAGCCTCAATCCTACCTGGCAAGTCGCAGGCCAGTTAACTTGGGAACACACTTTCTCGACGTCTACGTTGAATGAAGCCAGCGCAGGGGTAAGCAGAGTGGAAGGCAACCTGGCCACCGGAGCCAAGGACTACACCGTACCCAATATCACCGTCGGTGGAGGCTTCAACCAACAACTGGGAGCGGGCTTCGCCCAGGGAGACTTCATTCAACATAACTATCACTGGAAAGATGTTCTCACCCACGTTCATGGCGCGCATACCTTGAAGTTCGGCTACGACGCGTGGTATGGGGATGACGTCGAAAACTTCCAGGGTCCCTGGTCCACGCCAGCATTTAATTTCGCAGATGTTTTGACTTTGGCGCAAGATGCTCCCCTTAGTGAGGGGGGCGTGTTTTACAACCCCAACACCGGCACACCGCAATTGGCTAGTTGGGATGCAGCTTCCAGAACCTATGGCCTTTTTGTGGAAGACACCTGGAAGGCCAGAAGGAATCTGACCTTGACCTTGGGTCTGCGTTATGACGACCAGGGCAACCCTTGGTCGAAGAGTCCAACCACAGTCTTTGGAAACTTCTACCTGGGTACGGGCACAACCCAGCAGGAGCAAATAGCGAATGGCTATGCTAAGGCCACCCACAACGCTCTGCTGCACGCGGTCAATGGCTTGATCACTCCTCGCATCGGTTTCGCCTGGGATCCCACGGGGAAAGGCGATTGGGCAATCCGCGGTGGAGCAGGTATCTATGACAATTGGCTGACCAACGCGAACGTACAGGAAGAGTTTCGCGGCAATCCTCCAGGATTGGTCTCTCCGAACTTTACCGCAGCTGGGAATGCGACGGCGCAACCTGCCAATTTCCAGCTCGGAAGTGGCAACAAGGCGCCATTCGGATTTGACGTCGGTGCCCCAACCTTCACTCCTGGCCTCGATGCGGCAGGCGGGCTCCCCGGTGCCAGCCCCGGCATTGCTGGTATTAATCCGCTGTTAAAGTCTCCGCAAGTGGACATCTTTTCTTTGTCGGTCGAGCGGAAGATCAACAATATTCTTGCCGCCAGTGTCGGTTATTCGGGATCCCACGGATACGATCTCGCCAGCGCCGGCAATAACACTAGTGGTGTTTCGTACGGCGTCAACATCAACGTGTTGAATAACGATTACATCCTGAATAACACGAGCCCCGCTCTCGGGAACCTGGAGCGGCTCAATCCCAGCTTCGGGCCGATTACTTACACGGCCAACGACCGGATCAGCAATTACAACGGCGTCTACTTTGATTTGAAAGGTCACTTTACGCGGGGCTTCATAGATGCCTCCTACACGCGCTCACGGTCCAATGACGACGCGGGCGCTTATCCCACACCGTTTAATCCACAGGCCTATTACGGGCCATCACTCTGGGATGTGCCGAACCGGTTCTCGCTCAGCTTCAACTACTCGCTGAAAGGCATAAATGGCGGAGCGGGAGCCCTCGGCCATGTGACGAGCGGATGGGGAGTCAGCGGCACGAGCGTCTTCCAGTCTGGGTATCCCATTACGGTATCTGATAATGGTTCTTACCAGCCGGCTTGTGCAAGCACGGCAACGGCTTGCCCGTCGGCCGGAAACCCGGCGATCGGTTATGCTGTCAATCCAACGACCGGTCTCCCCACGGGCGGAGATTTCAACGCAGACGGGAATAACTATGATTTCCCGGATGCGGTCAGTTACAGACAGTCCACCTCTCGCAGCGCTTTCCTCACGGGATCGATTCCTCTAAGCAACTTTGCCCTTCCCGCTTTCGGTCAGGAGGGAAATGAAAAGGCGGGTCAGTTCCGCGGGCCCAACTTTGCAGAAACAGATGTCAACTTCTACAAGGACACCCGTATCACCGAAAGAGTCGGTCTCCAGCTGAGGTTTGAATTTTTCAACCTTTTCAATAGAGCGAACCTGCTAAACGTCGATACCAACTGGACGGATGGAAATTTCGGTCAGGCTACGGCGTCACACTTGCCCAGATGGTGGCAACTGGGAGGCAAAATTACGTTCTAAGTCATTGCAACCAGAAAACGAACGGCCCGCTTCACCTGAAGCGGGCCGTTTCTCTTTGGGTCAAGAATGCCTTGCCCAAGAGAGCCGCTGACTAAGCTTGACGCGGAAGTTTTCAAGTACTAACGGCATCAAGTATAAAAGTAGTGAGTGAAGAGGGCGAGGCACTGATGACATTTCATCCCATCCGAAATATTTGCCTCATCCTCGCCTCGTTCCTCTTCGTCTCCAGCGCGTTTGCTCAAAAAGCGCAAGACCGCTTCAGTCCAATTGTCTTGGCGTTGCAGAATAAGGACTTTGAAAAAGCGCTTGAACTGCTTGGCCCAGCAGTGCAAGCGGCCCCGCAAAACGCGCAGCTCTGGGCCATGCAAGCTACTGCTTATGCGGGAGAAGGGAATAAGAAGGAAGCCTTGGCTTCATTTCGCAACGCTCTGAAGATCTCACCGGATTACCTCTCGGCACTGGAAGGTGCGATCCAGATTGAGTTTGAGAACAGCAGCCCTTCCGCGATTCCACTCTTGCAACGAATGCTTCGCTTGCGGCCAGCAGATGCAACCAGCCATGCCATGCTGGCGGTGCTCGAGTATCAACAGGGAAACTGTACCGCTGCCGTTCCTCATTTCGAAAAAGCGGGTGCGCTCTTTGACTCCCAACTTGCCGGCCTGCACGCATACGCTACGTGTCTGGTAAAACTCAAACAACCGGATAAAGCGGCGGCAGTCTTCCAGCGCGCTCTGGCCCTTGATCCGGATGATCACAAGGAACGCCGCCTTCTGGCCGCGATTCAGCTCATGGCGCACAACCCTCAGAACGCTCTGGCTACTCTGGCTCCGCTGCTTCAGGGAAATGATCCTGAAGTAGAAACGCTCGAACTGGCTGCGGCCGCCTACGAGGCCGACAAGGATACCTCTCGCGCTGTCAGTACGCTTCAGCAGGCAATCTCACTGGACCCGCGAAATGTGAATCTCTATCTGGACTTCACCAACATCTGCTATGAGCACGGATCGTTTCAGGTGGGCATCGATATTGTCGATGACGGGATAGGCCTGCAGCCCGAGGCAGCCCCCCTCTATTTTGCGCGCGGCGTTCTCTACGTCCAATTGGCCCAGTACGACAAAGCGGAAGCAGACTTTGAGAAGGCCTACGAATTGGACCCCAGCCAATCTCTCAGTGCCGCCGCCCTGGGATTGGCGGCGGCGCAGCAGAACGACTTCGATCGCGCTCTGGGAAAAGTGCAGGCTTCTCTGGCCCGGAAGCCGAACGATCCCCTTATGCTCTACCTGCAAGCAGACATCCTCGCCGCGAAAAATGCCGATCCGGGAACGCCTGACTTTCAGTTAGCCATACGTTCCGCCCAAAAAGCGGTCTCGTTGCAGCCGACGCTAGGAGTCGCCCGCGGAGTATTGGCGAAACTCTATCTCGAAGCGGGACGGTATCCCGAAGCGATCGAGCAATGCCGGAAGGCACTGGAAAGCGATCCAGCTGATCAAACCACCGTATATCACCTGATCCAGGCACTGCGGAAAACCGGAGACAAAGCCGAGATCCCGGACTTGTTGAAACGGCTTGCCTTACTTCGCGAACAGGCTTTAAAGAAAGACAAAGAGCGCTACCGGTACAAATTGGTCGAGGACGATATTCCACACTAGCCGCAGGGGTTATTGTGGTGGCGCCGTTTCTTTGTTTTCGGCGGGCACAGTCTCGTAGAGTTTGTATTTATTGGCTGAAGCTTCATGTTCACGCGAATCGCGGCGAAGGTCCGCCAGCTGCTTTACCAACTCCGCCATCTCCGCCTTCGAGCCTTTTCCGTTCTGCCGTAACGCCTGGACCAGGTGATAGAGCGCTTCCTGGTCGGAGGGGTTGCCATGTAACGCCAAGCGGCACTGCTCAATCGCGAGATCCAGCTGGCCGGACTTCAGATAGAGGCCTCCGAGAATGTCCCGGGGAAGAACGAAGCTGGGATTGAGTTGCGTGGCTCGCGTGGCCGCGGCGATTGCTTCCTTAAACTCCGTACTGCCGGGCAGCGGGCCTTTCTGGGCCAGGATTTGCGCTTTCATATAGAAGAGAAACGCATCCTGACCGTGATTCTTCAACTGTGACTCCACCGTGGTTAGCGCCTGGTCGAGATTGCTCTGTTGAATTTGCGCCATCCCCTGGGCAACCGCTCCAGAGGCTTGACTGGGATCGAGGCGCATTGCGGTCTGGAAATCCGATTCCCCTTCTTCATACTGGGCCAACTGAATATAGAGAATTCCGCGCGCAACATAGAGAGACGCTTCTTTAGGCGCCCGCTTCAGACCCACATTCAACATGTCGATGCCGACTTGGAACGACTGGTGGGTAAACGACAGGGTGGCGAAGTCGAGGTAATACTTGATGTTCGTGGGGTTCGACACGATGGCCTGACGCAGCAATTCCACCGCCTTCGGTGTATCTCCTTGTTCTTCGTAGGCAGACGAGGCTACATCCAGCACATCGGAATTGGGCTCTTTGGCTTCGAGTAGAGGCTCGAGTGTCTCCACCGCATCCTTCCCCAGGTGAGCGGCGAGTTGCGCAGAAGCTAGCGTGTATCGCGCATGTGAATCCTCAGGGAAGTGTGTAACGAGCTGCTGAAATATGGGGATCGCTTCCGGTGCCCGTTCCAGATCCATCAGACAGGAGCCGTACTCCGCGAGCGCCCCAGGTTGTGCAGAAATGATCTGACTGCTCAGCGCAAAATGCTTCACTGCAGTTTGACAATCGTGTTGCTTGTAAGCGAGCACCGCCAACATCGCGTGGCTGGTAGGATCGTTTGGCAACTGCTCAATGATGCGATTCAGCCGCGGAATGGCATGCACGCTGCCGGCCTTGTATTCCAACCCAGCCGCACCTTCCAGGGCAGGAAGATAGCCCGGAGAAATGCTCAACGACTTGTCGTAGGCCGCCAGCGCTTCGTGGTCTTTGCCGAGACCTGCCAGGGCAATCCCTTGCAGCGTCCAGAGCCTGGCGTCTTTAGGGGACTGGTGCAATTCCGAGGTAGTTAATTGCAGCGCCTGCGCGTAGTCTTTCGCCTGCAAAGCTGACCGAATGGCCTCGGTTGGATTCGCACCGGAAACGTTCTGCCCGAGTCCCAAAAGAGACCACGTCAATATGAGAACGAGGGTTATAACTTTGGGCTGCATGATGGTGTTGATCGAGGCATCGCTGTGCTCAAAATACTACTTCAATTTCCTCTGTGCTGGCGTCAGCATGACCGCCCCAAACGCTGTCGTATCAGGCAAATATTGTAAATCACACAGAAGTAATCGTTTGCTCGTTGTATCTCTCGCGCAAGCTTTCGTGGCTTTTCTCTGAAGGGCATTGCGGCAGTCCGGTTTCATCGACTCCGCAGGCGAATGCGATGCGATCACGAACCGATGGTTTGGCGAAAGCGACTTGACTTTCACAAACCACTCGAAACATGCCTGAGCAACGCGTATCGACGAGGACTTATTTGTAATGTTCCGGGAACAATTTCTCGGTAAGTGTATAGTTTTTAGCAATTAAAGACCTTTCGAACAACATTGACTGGAATTTTAATTTGCACAGTGGGAACATCGTTTGCGCAAACCGAGACAACAACCGGTTCGAGCACTCCGGGCCTGGTGATCCCCGGAACAAATGGAATAGCCTTCGCTGGGAGCGTGCCAGTAAAACTCGTCCCCGAAGTGCTGCGCTTTCGTTGCGGGACGCCATTGACCGCGGATGGGAAAAATCTCTGACTGTTGCTTTCGAATGCCGACATCGTTCCCTTGACTTGTTGGCCACGGGATGGCCTTACCAGTGTGCGACTTCCTTAGGCCTACAGTGGACTCTTCTGAGCACCCGTGTCGATGAACGAGCCAGGCTCTAGTTCCTTCACCTTGCAGGAATGTTCAAGCTGGCTTCTGGACGCACGTTAATTGGGCGACTTGACTGACATTTTTCGGCTACTCCTTCCTGTACTGAAGCTTTTGAGCGAACGTTTCAACTGAATATTGGAGAGTGGATCAGAGGTATTTCAGTAAGTAAGCAGAATTACAAATGATTTTGTGCGAAGATTTCCCCAAATCGGTAACTTCCCTCAAACTGAATCATCTACTTCGCAGCCCAGCAGCTAAGCCGCTGCAAAACAGGGCCGGGATTTCACGACACAATGCATAACGTAATCCGCTTATTTCTGCTGCTAGGGTTGGCCGTTGCCATTGCCTCACCCGTTCGCAGCCAAGCTCAGAACAATGGGGACCTTGGCGATAAGGCTGTCTTCGTCATGACCAACGATGCCGATCACAATGCAGTCATCGCCTTCAGGCACGAATCCGATGGCAGCTTAACCAGAGCCGGAAAGTTCCTCACCGGCGGCCGCGGTAGCGGCGGAACCACAGACCCACTCGCTTCTCAGGGATCACTTACCCTGAGCGACGACGGATCATTGTTGTTCGCTGTGAATGCGGGTAGCGGAGAGCTTTCCGTATTTCGCGTGTTCGGCTACTCTCTCTGGCTGGTCGATATCGTGCCTTGCGGTGGAAGCGAACCAGTCGGGGTGGCTCAACATGGCAACTTCGTGTTCCTGGTAAATGCCGGGGGTACTAATAATGTGGTTGGATTTCGTCTGGAATACAACCAGCGTCTGAAGCGAATTCCTCACGGCACAGCGTTGCTCAGCACCGGCAACACCGGCCCCGGTTCGATTGCATTCAGTCCGGACGGAACTTCTCTTCTTGTCACCGAAAAATCCACCAACAAAATCGACGTATTCAGTGTGCACGGCGATGGCACGTTAGGCCCGATCGTCACCAGCACGAGTGCGGGCCCCGGAGCGTTTGCGGCGACATTCGCTGGCAACGGAGCAGCGTTGGTTGCTGAGACCGGTCCTGCCGGCGGAACCAACGCATCGGCCGTTTCCTCTTATGCAGTCTCTGGAAGCGGAGCGCTATCCGCTATCAGCGCGAGTGTTCCGACTCAAGGAGCAGCCACCTGCTGGCTGGAGGTTACTCCTGACGGCCGCTATGTTTACACCGCCAATTCCGCTTCATCGTCGATTTCCGGATTTGCCATTGGGCAGGATGGGACGCTCACGGCTCTACCTGGAACAGTCTTGGCCACACTCGCTGCGGGGAGTACGGACATTGATACCGCCATCAGTTCGAATGGGGGATTTCTCTACACCCTCGACACTGGGACGGGAACAGTCGCTACCTTTCGCATTGAGAAAGACGGAACATTAACTGGCCTGGGAGAAATTTCGGGTTTACCTGCAGAATCAGGATTGAATGGGATTGCGGCAAACTAATTTGGAAAGCGGGTCGCAACAGCTGCGGCCCGCGCAATACATACACAGACGGGCCAGTGATCTACGCACTATCCACGCAGCGGCCAGCTACGAACGATTGACGTTTACCCGCAATGTCCCACATATCGGCCACCTGGCAGCTCGTGCAGTGCTCGACTGCGCCTAGCGTCTAAATAGTCAGTTACATGATAAAGGGGGACTTCGTTTTCTCAGCATACATCTCCGTCATCTAGTGAGAGCCGGAACTGGTCGGACGCTGGCCGCATTGGATTCCTCCGTCAGTTTATGCTAGCGCTCACTGCCAGCCTCCGCCGAGAGCCTTGTAAAGTTGCACCAGGCTTTGGTACTCGCTGCCTCGGGCCTGGGCGAGAACAATCTCGGCGTTAAAGAGCGATCGCTGCCCGTCCAGAACTTCAAGGTAGGTGGTGATGCCTCCCCGATAGCGTACGAGGGATGTGCTGACTGAATCCCGGAGGTCCTGGACCGTGGTCTCCTGGGCAATGCGGACTTGATGAAGTTTCTGATAACCGATCAGGGCATCAGAGACATCGCGGAACGCCAACTGGATGACCTGCTTGTAAGCGATCAGTTCCTGGCGATGTTGCGACTCAGCCAGCTTCAGATTCCCGCGCAGGGCGCCACCGGTGAAAATAGGTTGAGAAACTTGGGCGCCGTAGGACCAGATTCCAGTCTGTGAACTCATGAGGCCAGAGAACAGACTGCTTCGTCCGAACGCGCCTCCCCCGCCGCCGGTAAGGGAAATCTGTGGAAAGAACGAAGCTCTGGCGACACCGATCTCAGCATTGGCGGCGATTAGGTCTTGCTCGACCTGCCGAATGTCCGGCCGGCGTTCGAGCAGCGCCGACGGCATGCCCGGCGGCACTTCGGGAGGAAGCGGTTGCTCCACCAACGGGAGCCCACGTCGCACACCCTCGGGATAATGGCCAAGCAGAATACTGATCGCATCTTCCTGCTGGCCGATCTGTCTCTCAAGGTCCGGGATCGCCGCATTGGCAGTATCCAGCACCTGCTGGGATTGAAGAACATCCAGCTTGGTGGCAACGCCGTGGTCGAGTCGCAACCGCGTCAGCTTGACAGACTCTGACTGCGCCTTGACCGTGTCTTGGGTGATGCGGAGCTCGAGGTCGAGATCAAGGAGCTGAAAATAGTCACTGGCGACGTCGCTCACCAGGGTCAACGTGACCGTTTGCCGTGCATCTTCCGTAGCCAGGAGTTGAGCGCGCGAGGCTTCGGTCGCACGTCGCAGTCGGCCAAAGAGGTCCAATTGGAACGCCGCGTCGGCAGTTAGGGCAAGAATATTAAATTTAGCTCCGCTGGCTGGGTCTTTCCCGCCGCTGAAATTACCGCTGGCTTGCACCTGCGGAAACAGACTGGAGCGCGTGATGGCGACCTGAGCGCGCGCAGCCCCGATGCGCTCCGTCGCTAGTTGCAGATCGTAATTCTCCTTCAAAGCAGTGCGGATGAGCTCTTGCAGTTGCGGGTCCTGGAAGACTTGCCACCACGGAAGGTCTGCGAAGGACGCCGCTTGGACCTGCGCTTGGGGGTTGTCGCTCAGATCCCGGTACACGCTCGGAGTCGCAACAACCGGCCGATGATAATTCGCGCCGGCCTTGCACCCGGCCATTACGATCGAGGCCAAGATCGCGGACATTAATAGCAATGCCTCCAACCTTTTCATGCGCGTCTCCGTAGTTCGTCCCTCTATTCGTCCCTTTCGTCCAATGCGGAAATGGACCATTTCAGTCTGCCTCCGCCGGAGCCGCTGTCCCTGGCAGTGCGGCATTGATCCCTTCCTTGCCGGCGCCTGACCATTTCTCCACCAGGTAAAAAATCGCTGGCACGAAAAAGATTCCGATCAAGCTGGCGGCCATCATTCCCCCGATCACCGTGGTGCCCATGATCTGGCGGGCAACCGCTCCAGCGCCGGTCGCCGTCCACAGCGGCACGCAACCGAGAATGAACGCAAAAGACGTCATCAAGATCGGCCGCAGACGAAGCTTCGCTCCTTCGAGCGCAGCATCGGCAAGAGGTTTCCCTTTCTCGTATTCGTCTTTGGCGAACTCAACGATCAAAATCGCGTTCTTTGCGGCCAAGCCGATGAGCATGACCAGCCCGATTTGCGAATAGATATCAGTTTCGATCTGGACCAGATAAGGCGGCAGGAAAACACCGAGCAGCACGCGGCGCAACCAGAGGACTCCAAAGGCTCCGAAGATCGCGACCGGAGTGCTCAGTAGCACGCTGAAGGGGAGCGTCCAGCTTTCGTACAGCGCGGCTAGAACCAGAAAGACAAAGAGCAACGACAATCCGAAGATCGCCGCGGGAGGCACACCTTCTCGCGCTTTTTGTTCCTGAAACGATATGCCTGAGTAGTCGAAGCCCATCTCGCGAGGCATCGTTTGCTTGAAAACGTCTTCGAGGGCAGCCGTGGCCTGGTCAGCGCTATAGCCCGGCGCAGCGCTCCCGTTGATCTGCGCAGAACGATATTCGTTAAAGCGCAGCGTAAACTCCGGCCCGAGGCGCGGCTTTATGGTGGTAAGTGTGGAAAGGGGGACACTCTCTCCTTTGTTGTTGCGAACGTAGAACTGCCCCACGTTCTCTGCCTTGGCACGATCGTCGCCTTCCGCTTCGATATACACCTGCCACTGGCGGCCGAACCGGTTGAAGTAGTTGATGAAAAGGCCGCCCATGAAAGCTTGAACCGTGCGGTAGACATCGTTGAGGGCTACGCCTTGCTTCAGCACTTTGTCGCGGTTTACGTCGACGAATTGCTGCGGGACGCTCGCCAGGAAAGTGGTGCTGACGCTGGCGATCTCCGGGCGCTTTCGGACAGCGTCAAGAAAAATGCCCAGGTTCTTCGCCAGGAATTGAAGATCGCTGCCCGAACGGTCTTCGAGTATGAAAGTAAATCCTCCAGCAGTACCGACGCCTGGAATGGCGGGCGGCGAAAAACCGAAAGCGACCGCGGCAGGTAATTTGCTCAACTGCTGGTTCAGATGGACCTTCAGCGATTGAAATTGCTGAGCCCTTGTCTTGCGCTCGTCCCAAGGCTTAAATGTCACAAAAAAAGTCGAGTTGTAACTGGTGCGGACAAAACTGAGCAAACTGAAGCCGACGAAGCAGGTAACGTGTTCGACCCCCGGCGTATTCATCAGGATTTTTTCCACGTCAGCGGTAACGGCCGTCGTGCGTTCCAGCGAAGCCCCATTGGGCAACTGCACATTCACGTAGGCATAACCCTGATCTTCGTCCGGAAGAAAACTCGACGGGATTCGGTTAGAAAAAAAGCCGGCGGCGACGCAAAAGACCAAAAGCAACACGACCACGACGACGCTTTTCTGAACCAGTACGGCGCTCCAACGTACATAACCTTCTGTAGCTCGCTCAAATACGCGGTTAAACCAGTCAAAAAATCTTCTCAAGAGTCCGTGGCTCGGCTCCTTGGGCCGAAGCAGAAGGGCCGCAAGCGCTGGGCTAAGCGTGAGCGCATTGAAGGCGGAAAGCAGAACGGAAATCGCAATCGTGACCGCGAATTGCTGGTAGAGCTTGCCCGTAATTCCGGGAATGAAAGCGGTCGGCACGAATACGGCGGAGAGAACCAGAGCGATACCAACCACGGGACCGGACAGCTCTTCCATTGCTTTTAACGCCGCGGCCTTTGGCGTCATACCCTCTTCGATGTGCCGCTCTACGCCCTCGACGACGACGATGGCATCGTCAACCACAAGCCCGATCGCCAGCACCAGACCAAACAGAGAAAGCGTGTTGATGGAGAACCCGAACAACGGGAAAAGCACGAACGTGCCCACCAGCGAGACCGGCACCGCAAGCAGCGGAATCAGCGTGGCCCGCCAGCTCTGCAAGAAGAGGTAGACCACAAGGATCACAAGCGCGAGAGCGATCAAAAGCGTTTCGACGATTTCCTTTATGCCTTCCGTGACCGCGCGCGTTGTATCCAGCGCCACGACGTAATCCAGGTCCTCCGGGAAGCGCTCCTTCATCTTCGACAGAAGTTTATTCACGCCGGCAGCGGCATCCACTGCATTCGATCCCGGCAGTTGATAGGTGGCAATAATCGCACTCGGTTTTCCATTGAAACGTCCGGCAACGCTATAGTCCTGGGCCCCCAACTCGATTCGAGCGACATCGCGGACTCGAACCGTTCCCCCATCGGGCGTCTCGCGCACCACGATCTGTCCGAATTCATCCGGGGAGATGAGGCGGCCCTGCGCCAGAACCGAATAAGTGAATTCCTGGCCCTTCGGCGCGGGTTCGCCGCCCGCTTTCCCGGCTGGGTTCACAGTGTTTTGCGCTTGAATGGCGCTGACGATTTCCGGGACGGTGACGCCGAGCTTGGCCAAGGTGTCTGGTTTTACCCACAACCGCATCGCGTATTGGCCGGCGCCGAATACCTGCACATTGCCGATACCTGGCGAACGCAGAATAGGATCGACCAGATTGATGTAGGCGTAGTTGGCCAGAAAGGTGGCGTCATAGGTTCCATGCGGCGAGTACACGGCAGTTAGCGTGAGGGGAGCGGTAACGGATTTTCGGACATTGACTCCGTAATTGGTGACGTCCACGGGGAGCTGGGAAGCTGCCAGCGTTTCACGGCTTTGCGCGAGAATGTAATCGGTGTTCGGATCGGTTTTTGCGTCGAAGTCCACGATCAGGCTGGTGCTCGAGTTGCCGGTCGCATTCAGCGAATACATGTAATTCATGTTGTCCACGCCATTCATCTGCTGTTCGATCGGGGTGGCAACCGCTTGCTCCAAGGTTTGCGCATCCGCCCCGATGTAGGTGGCCAGGACTTGAATCTCGGGCGGAGCGATCCGGGGAAACTGCGCGACCGGCAAAGTCAAGATGGTGAGCGATCCCACCAGCACGAGGACGATCGAGATCACCATGGCAACGATGGGGCGGTTGATAAAAAACTTCGACATGGGATTACCTTCCCGTAGTTTCTACGGCGAATGGCTTGGGGTTCACTTGCATTCCCGCGCGCACCTTTTGTACGCCTTCGGCAATCACGCGCTCGCCCGGCTTCACACCGTCCGAGATAATCCACTGCGAGCCGACGCGGTCACCGACTTTGACAGTTCGAATGCTCACCTTGTTCTTGTCGTCCACCGTGGCGACTTGATACCCCCCTTGCAGTTCTGAGACTGCACGTTGCGGCACAAGCAACGCGCCCTGCTGGACTCGTATAACGGCCCGAACCTTGCCATAGCCACCGGGACGCAGCACATTTCCGGGATTGGAAAATAGCCCGGCGATCCGAATTGCCCCAGTACTCTCACTCACCTGGCGGTCCGCAAAGTAGAATGTTCCGGTCTGCGCATAGGTTGATCCGTCGGCCAAAATCAGTTCCAGCCGCAGATTCTTGTCCGCGGCTTCCCGAGTAGCATCTGTCGGGAAACGCTTTCTCCATGCCAGGTATTGAGGCTCGCCGACGGTGAAATAGACTTTGATGGGGTCAACTGTCGACACCGAGGTTACCGGCCCACTGCCTAAATTGACCAGAGCACCTACCTGAAGCTGGGCCTGCCCCGCTATGCCGTCGATAGGCGCTATGAGCCGGGTAAAATCGAGATTGATCCTGGCCGTTTCCACCCCAGCCTCAGATGTCTTGATTTGAGCTCCGGCCGTCGCCACCGAGGCCTTTGCTGCCAGGTTATTCTGAACCGCGTTGTCGAGATCCTGCTGGCTGGCTGCCTGTTCTTTGGCCAGCGGGGTGTACCGCTCGACGTCAAGCTGAGTCCTGCCTTGAACCGCTTCGGCGTTAGCAAGCTGCGCTCTGGCCTGCGCCAACTGCCCTTCAGTCTGGTCAAGTACCGCCTGGAATGGCCGCGGATCGATCTCGAAGAGCAACTGGCCCTTCTTGACGTATGCGCCTTCCTGGTAACCCTGCCGCATGATGTAGCCCGTGACCTGAGCCCGGACGTCGGCATTTGTGAATCCATCGAGCGTACCGATCCACTCGCCAAAAATCGGAACATCCTTCTGCTCGACCTGCACTACCTCAACGTCTGGCGATGCACCCGGGGGCGCTCCCGCTACATGCTTCGGGTAGAACGCTCCAATAACCAGGCCGACGACGAGCAAGCCAAGCGCTCCGCCGATCCAGACTTTGTATTTCGAAATCGTGTTCATATTCTCCCCCAAACAGCGTGACCTTACGCCTGCCCCGCCAATCACGCTCGCACCTTACTCGTTCATTGCGGCAACTCTTCGCCGGTCTGCTCCCGCACCATGTACTCGGCGTACCAGTCAGGCCAGTTCGGATCCGCCGCGCCGATGCGCTTCTCGTGCTGGCCGTGGGCGGCCGCCGCCCGCCGCAGTGTGAGGATCACGCTGGCGCTGTGCCCGTCGAGCGGTTTCCAGCCCGATGCCAGCGCTACCGCCGATCACGACGACGGTTTGCCCGAGGAGTTCTGGTTCGCGCCTAATGGGAAAGAGGGTGGTTATAGTGCTCATGATTCCTCCAAGAACCCGTGATCGAGGCATCGACGGCCCGCCAGGAACGATATCGGTCGCGGGTCAACCTCCACCGTGGGCCACGGTATATCAGCCGCCACTCGCGGTAAGAGGCAGAAATTCTAACTCCGGAGTCATCGGCGTGTCCAGATGCGAGAAAGCCCAAGAGACGACAACGGGAATGTTGCAGATGCTCTCAAGGAGACGTCGTGCCCGATTCTGCCATCACTCAACAGGTCTCTTCTCTGCCCAATTTGAGTAAAGCCGCATTGTGCGATCTCTGGCAGCAGCTCTTCAAGAAAGAACCCCCGCCCGCAATGCGAAAAGATCTGATGCTTCGGATCATTGCCTATCGCTTACAGGAGCAGGAATTTGGGGGACTCAGCGATACTCGCGTCTGCGTTCGAAGCCAATCCCAACGCAACAGTTTCGACCCGACCGTCGATCAAACCCGGCACTCGCCTCGTGCGCCAGTGGAAAGAACAAGTCCATGTGGTGAACGTGGAAGCGAGAAGTTATGAATACAAAGGCGCTCGCTACGAAAGTCTTTCCGAAATTGCGCGGCTCATCACCGGGACCCGCTGATCCGGGGGCTGTTCTTTGGTCTCAAATCTAAACAGTCCAATCAATCGCCGGAGGTCCAATGACCACTGAATCCAAGTCCGTCATCCGCTGCGCGATCTATACGCGCAAATCCTCAGAAGAAGGTCTGGAGATGTCCTTCAATTCCTTAGACGCCCAACGCGAGGCCTGCCAGGCCTTCATCATCAGTCAGCGACAGGAAGGTCAGAAATAGGGAAATTCCCTGTATTTTTCCCAGTTAGCAGCGAATTCTCGGGAGAAGAGTTAGCGCAGGACTGTGCGCTCCGCCATTCAGTCTGCAATACAGAGAAATCTGCTCCGGAACTCTGGAATTTGCGCGAAATGGGCGGAATTTCGCGATACTTGCTCGGGAACCAGACTGGAGAAAGCGTCCTAACTAGTTACTGATAGCGAGCTTAGCCGCCATTTTCTCTGGAGGGCATCCGAGCAGTCCGGTTCCACAACTCCCTTGGGCGAATGTAATGCGATCACAAACTGATGACGAGGCGAAAGCTGCCTTGACTTTTGTCGTTCTTGGAAATCCTATTGGACACTCTTAGAAAGCGTTTCGCAATACCGACCTGGCGTAAAGTTCCTCCAAGCTGATTTCGGGTCGGCGGCAAAGTCCGCGATCAAGTGTCGCATCCGCTCCGCCGTGACTCGGGCAGAAGCAGCAATCGGAATCGCTATTTTCTCCATCGGTAAACACTAGCCGACTTCCCGGTACCTATCCGCTGGATCAACCTGGGAATGCTCGCTGATCACCTGATTCGATCCGTAGATCTACCCCCTTCAATGCCAGCCAGAGTGCAGCCGAAAGTTCGGCAAGTGCATCTGGCACTATGAACGCGGGATCAAGCGCTCGTCTCGTGCTGGGGAAGACGATGAAGACAAAGCAGCACACTAGCATCTCGATGCAGGAGAAGAGGTAGAGTCCAGAAATAATTCTCGGGATGTACCTCGACTTGTACAACAACCAGCTATGAATGCCCGCTCCAAAGCAGAAGAACATCAGCCCCATCAGCGAAAGGCGATTGTTGAGGTCAAAGAAAATCAATGCAAGCGCGTGCGACTGACCGCCATTCATCAGTGACGTGTACTTTGGGGGTTGCTAAAAAGGTCGAGAGCCACGAGGCTGGCGGCGATTCCCACTCCCAACGCTCCTGCGTTTGCTATTCGCCAGAATGAACCGAGAAGCGCAAGCGTGGAGTTTACCGGCTTAAGCAGCGCGTACAAGGCCAGAGCCAGCACAACATCGCAGTTCAGCATAACGATTCCACAGGCAAGACTTCCACGGTACGCCCGTTCGTGCGTGAGCATGTTCTGTGCCGTGGCCGCCGCATCTCCGGCTACGATCGGACTCGTCCCGAACGCAAGCATCCCGGTGAAGCCGCTCACCATAAGCAACCGCAGAGTCCAGCCTGCTATCCGGGCTGCGGCACTTTGAGTCGCCAGTGTGGAATGTTCCGCCATTCTTCCCTCTTATTGTGTCGCCCGGGCTCGTACTGCCGGTCGATGGAATCCTGTACTTTCGTGCTTATACGTGCGTTCGGCTCTAGTGGTTCCTAAATTAGCCCTTATAAACGCACTTGTCGCCAGTTGTGCGATTGATGACGAGAAGCCGACTTGTCATTACTAATCTGGTATCGGTGAGTGCATTGGCGATTTGGCACTCTTCCAGACGCATAGCCCCGAAGACGTGCGTTAGATTCGCTTGCCAAGAATCAGGGGCACATAGCTTCGGACATCTTCCAGCAATTCCTCGCGAGTGATACCAACCTTGGCGCGAAGCTGCACACCCTGCAGCAAGTCAACGAGCAAACGGCCTCGCACCTTGGCAGAGGGTGTGCGAGTCAGGCGCGCCGCCTTTATCTCCTGCTCGAAACGTTTCGCGAAAATATCTGCGGATGCGGTGAGGCCCTTCGCGAGCCAGGAACGGATCTCTGTTACCCGCTCCGAATGTCCCAGCGCAGCGGCGGCCAACATGCAGCCGCTGCGAGCGTCGCCAGTAGCGGTGTTGACGGTAGCCTCGCAAAAGGTGGTCACGGCCTTGTGGATGTCCGGCTCCGCTTGAAACGCTGCCATTTTGGGAGCTCCATAGATCAGCGCATAGCGCTCGACGGCCCTTAGCAGCAGGGTCGACTTGTCTCCGAAGGCTCGGTATAGCGCGGGTTTGGTGACGTTCACGGCGCGCGCGATCCGATCCACGTCGACTCCTTCATACCCATGCTCCCAAAACATCTCAACGGCACGGTCGAGTGCTTCGTCAGGGATAAAGCCTTTTGGACGTCCTGGGGGACGCTTCGCAACATTAGTTACCATCGCGTACGAAACTCCTTGCATTGCATCTATGAGTATCGTACTCTCGCGTATGTAACGCTGCAAGACAGTAAATACAGGAGCCGCCCATGGAACATTCGATCGCACTCATCACCGGCACCACCTCAGGGCTCGGTTATGCGGCAGCCCGCAGTCTGGCGGGGGTCCAGGAAACGGCCGCTCAACTCGCGGCTGAGACCAAGACACAGGTCTTCACGCCGCTGGAGCTCGATCTGGACTCACCGTCCAGCGTTCAGTCCGCGCTCGCCGAGCTGGGTAAGCGAGGTCGGTCGATCGGTTTCTTACTGCTCAATGCAGGGATGGTCCCAGGTAAGAAGCGCGTGCTCACTTCGGAGGGCATCGAGGCGGCTCAGGCCCCGCTCATCGGCCATCATCAACTGACTGTCGGATTGCTCCATTCCCCAAGTAACTAACAACCTAAGAAGGAGAGAAACATGACCGAAAGTATCTTGATAACCGGAGCAAATGCTGGGCTTGGGAAAGAGACTGCCCGACAGTTCGCATTGAAAAAAGAAACAAGAAAGGTAATTCTTTTTTGCAGAAATCGTGCGAGAGCAGAGGCAGCAAAAAAAGACCTTGAGGAGAAAACGGGGAAAAAGGTTTTTGCAATTGTTATTGGGGATGTTGCGGATGCAAATTCTGTAAGAAAAGCAGTAGAAGAAATAAAGGAACCTATTGATGCAATCGTTTTAAATGCAGGTGGAGTAGTTGGGAAAACGGCTGCGAAATCTACACCTTCCGGCATGAATCAATTAGCTGCTACGAATATTTTAGGCAATGTAATTCTAGTGGAGGAATTGATTAAACGGGACAAGTTAAGGAAAACAGTTCTATCAGTCAGTGCGGAAGCTGTTCCAGGAGTAAAGATGCTCGGAGTAAAACGAGTTTCAATGAGGACTTCTTCTGTAGATGAGTTTGCTGCTGTTCTTGATGGATCATATTTCGGTAAGAAGTTCAACGCATTGCAAGCATACGCATATGTCAAGTATGCGGAAACCATGTGGACGTTATCAATGGCAAGAAAATATCCTAAGCTCAAGTTTGTTGTTGTGAGCCCAGGAAATACAAAAGGAACTCAGGCGCCAGATAGTCTTCCCCCGCCAATGCGGTTTATGTTGAAGTATGTGATGATGCCTATCGTATTCCCATTGATGGGCGAAATGGTGCATACGCTGGATGTAGGTGCAAAACGCTTTGTAGATGCCATTTCGGATGAGCGGTATAAAAGCGGCGTTTTTTATGCCAGTAAAGAGGGTAAGTTATCAGGGGACCATGGTGGACCAGAGCACCTTTTTTACTGATTTGAAAAATACTTCATTTCAAGATAACGCCAACGAGGCAATTCACCATTTCATAACTTAGGCGCTCGGAACCGACGTCTCAGGGCAATTCTTCGCCTCGGCTCAAGGGAAGTTCTCAGACCCAATTGAGGCGCAGCGCCACCCACACCTCCACGATGCGCCAAGAAGCCGCGTGGCAGGCTGTCGTCAAGGTCTCAGGTATCGACTTTGTCCTGCCCAGCATCCTTGAGCGCGGTGTCCTGAAGGAAGCGCTGATCGGCGAGTCACTGGATGCAAACCAACATTGCCGCTTCCCTAATTTTGGAAACACGGCGACAGAACGAACAACAACCAATCGCAAGGAGAATTCATATGAAACGGTACGAAGGTAAAAAGGTGGTAATCATCGGTGGCACGAGCGGCATGGGACTCGCTACGGCGAAGATGCTGCTTGATGGAGGCGCGAGCGTTCTGGTGACGGGTCGCTCGAAGGAAGGCCTGGAATCGGCCCAGAAAGAACTTGGAAATGACGCCATCGTGGTTTCGAGCGACGCGCGGTCGTTGACGGACCTCGACGCACTCGCCTCTCGATCGAAGGCCGAGTTCGACACTATCGACCTGCTGTTCGTCAACGCCGGGTTCAGCATCCGAGCGCCTCTGGAGAGCATCACCGAGGCCATCTACGACGAGATGTTCAACCTGAACGCCAAGGGACCGCTTTTCGCGGTGCAGAAGTTCGCGCCGCTCATAAGCCGCGGAGGCTCTGTCGTCCTCACAACCTCGATCGCCAACGTCAAGGGAATGGCCGGCAACGCCACATACGGAGCCGCCAAGGCCGCGCTGCGATCATTCGCTCGGACGCTCGCTGCTGAGTTGCTTCCTCGCGAGATTCGCGTCAACGCGGTGACGCCCGGCCCCATTGACACGCCGATCATCGGGAAAGCATTTCCCGCTGACGCAGCCGCTCAGATTAGGGAAAAGATGAATGGTATGGTCCCGATGAAGCGCTGGGGGACGTCGGAGGAAATCGCGAAGGCCGTCCTCTTCCTTGCGTTCGACGCGACCTTCACGACCGGCGCCGAGCTTCCGGTAGACGGAGGATGGTCTCAACTCTAAGGCGTGCACCGTCCGGGAGGGCAAGCTGGCATCGCGAACGGTCTTCAATGACTCGCATACCGTTGCGCACTTTATGCAATAGCGAACGCAGTGGCGGCGGCTCGGTCGCCGCCACTGCGCGCTCCGCCCAAGAGGAAACATCGTGTTCGACGCGAGCTTTACGATTGGCGCGGAACTCCCACGGTAAAAGGAAGGAGCAACAAGATGCATAACTTGGTAGTGAGCTGTTTGGTCGTTGCTTACCTTTCAGCGAACGTATACGCCATCGTGAAGGCGCGGGTTTTTGAGTTAGCCCGTTCGCGCAAGCATCTCTTACTCTATGGCGTCCACTTCATATTGTGGGGCTCTCTCATCCTGTTGGGATGCAAGCTCATGGAGATCATGCGCCGATTCGATGAATGGGCCGCCTGACCAGGCGTTCCCAATTGAAGAAAACAGGCTAATGTTCTCATTGTCGGCGAGAGACCATCGTCGTGATGACTCCTGATAAACGGGCATGGAGCCATGCCTTTCCCCACCCATCTTGGAATTGTGGCGCTATGCGGACTTGTCGGGTACCGATCCGCATTTCCCGGTCTGGATTACTTCCTGTTAGCCGACAACTCGCCCAGAACATCATCTTTAGACTTCCCAGAAGTCCGTTTCTGGCCAACTTCCGAGTAGTCGACCATTCGGGAGTTAATCGCCGGCCAGGCGTGCTGCTTGCGTCAGTAGGTAATTCCTTTCCGGCATACTCCCCGTCCGCGCCGCCGCAATTCGGTAGTGTTTGATGGCGGCTTGATGATCGCCCAATTTTTCAAGTAAATGGGCGCGAACGGCGTCGAGACGATAGTGATCGGCAACACGCGGATCGCTGTCAAGAGCCCTAAGCAGTTCGAGGCCTTCGGCAGGGCCGTGCACCATAGCGGCTGCGATGGCGAGATTGAGAGTAGCCATCGGACTGGGGGCGACTCGTTTCAGCAACTCATACAAGGCAAGGATCTGTGGCCAATCTGTATCCTCTACGTTCTCGGCTTCGTCGTGAACAGCCGCAATTGCAGCCTGAAGCTGATACAAGCCCACTGACCCCTTCGATAGCGCAACGGTGAGAAGTTCAATTCCTTCCGAGATCTCCGAGCGATCCCATAGCGTTCGATCTTGTTTATCTAAGGGAATCAATTCCTCCTCCGGCCCGGTTCGGGCGGCGCGCCGCGCGTCGGTTAAAAGCATCAGCGCCAGAAGTCCTGCCACCTCGGGATTATCGGGGAGTAGCGTTTTCGTGTTGCGCATAAGGCGAATCGCTTCACACGCCAGGTCAAATCGTTGCAGATGCAACCCGATGCTGCTGGCGTATCCCTCGCTGAAGATCAGATAAAGTACATGTAGAACCGCGGGTAGCCGTTCAATTCGCTCGGGCTGAGAAGGCAGACGGAAGGGTACGCCGGAAGTCTTAATGGTTTGCTTCGCGCGGCTGATTCTCTGCGCCATCGTGGCCTCCGGAACCAGAAAGGCATTGGCAATTTCAGCCGTGGTCAAACCGCCAACCGCCCGTAACATCAGAGCGATTTCCGACGACGGAGAGAGCGCGGGATGACAGCACATGAACAACAGAATCAGGGTGTCATCGGGATCCATGTCGGCCTCGACCTCGAGGAGGGATGTCAAGTTTTCCGTTTCCGCAACCACTGCCGTTTCTCTCTCGCGGCGGGCAATTTCGCTGCGCATGTGGTCCGCCATGCGGCGGGATGCGACCTGAATCAGCCATCCGCGGGGATTCTCGGGAACGCCCTCCTGTGGCCACTGGGTGAAAGCGGCAATCATGGCTTCCTGCACCGCATCCTCTGCCGAGGAGAAATCCCGGAAACGACGGGCGACGGCGCCGAGCACCTGCGGCGCAAGTCCACGCAACAGATGCTCGGAAGTCGCATCCCATTTATTGGTCATCGGAACTCCCGTTACAACATATCCGGCGGCGGTCCGCTCATGACCGGGCGTACTTCAATCGGCATGTTCAACGGCCCACCACCGGGGCCCGGCGCGGCGGACACCTTGGCGGCAATCTCATATGCCCGCTGTGGAGTGTCGACATCGATGATCCAGAAGCCGGCGAGGAATTCTTTGGATTCGGGAAAAATACCGTCCGTGATGGGCTGGCCATCCTTGCCTGCTCGGACCAGTTTCGCTTGGTCGGGAAACGACAGCCCTTCCGCCGACACCAATTCGCCACGCCCGTGGAGCTCTTTATTGACACCCATCATAAAGCCGATGTGCGCCTGAAGATCTTTCCTGGGCCAGTTCAGGACATCGTGGCCCAACTTCATCGTGTTCATCATCAAAATGTATTTCATTGTCTTCTCCTATTGAGTTCGTTCGCGTTGTCCTTTCACGCTTTATCACTTAGTCGGAACCACGACAGTGTTCTCGACATTGTTTATCGGGATTTGGTTTCATAGGTTGCAAACTGCCGCACCTCAATCGGCATGTTCGAGGACGCGACAGAAATCCGTGCCGCGATAGAATAAGCGCGCTCAGCGTTCGGAACATCGACGATCCAATAGCCCAAGAGGAATTCCTTCGATTCCGGAAAAATACCGTCTGTGACTGGGACGCCGTTCTTCTCGCCGCGCACGACTTTGGCCTCCTTCGGTCCAGCTAAGCCCTGCGTAGCGACAAATTCTCCCGACTCGGCAAGATCCTGGTTGATGCGATGGAGAACCGCCATATGCGCCTCGATATCCCGTTTTGACCGGGCATGGTATCCCTCAACGCCCCCCGCCGTGCCCGACATGAGTAAAATGTATTTCATCTTCATTGTTCCTTTCTGTTCTCGTCTTCCTTCTACTTGCTGTTGGTGTGAAACATCCATCGGACGCCAAACTGGTCGTTGAGCGCCCCATACGCCCCAAAGAATTGCTGGTTCAGAGGATCAGTGGTCTCGCCTCCCTCAGAGAGTTTCTCGAATAGGGACTTCAATTCCTGGAATGTCCCTCCGCTGAGATATAGACAAGCGGTGTTGCCGCGAATTGGCGTCTGGTCCGGCCGCAGCCAGTCCGATGCGGAAATATCGACGTTGCCGCCTCGCAAGCGGGCATTTAAAACCTTGTCGTGTTGAGATTCGGGCATTCCCTCCTTCGCGGGAGTGTCTTTCACGAAGGTCAGAATCAGCTCTCCTCCGAGGCAGGATCTGTAAAACTCCATGGCCCGCCGGCAATTTCCGTCGAATAGCAAGTATGAGCTCAGGGTCGTCATTTCCGTTTCCTTTCTGCTTATAGCGCCCGTAATCTGCGCTTTCATCGTGTAGTCGGAGCCGTCCCGCCATTCTCTACCTCTTCTTTAAAAATATTTTCATGGACCAAAAGTCACCACCCGATGTCGATTTCGGAGCGCCAGAACCGACGTACAAGTGGAGGCAGAAATGACGACGAACGAAATGGTAGTGGACGTTAGCCAGGACTGGGTGCTGGCCTGCGATGTGCAGCAGAGCTTTATGCAGGCGTCCTGTACAGTTAGCAATTCCTTCGACTATAGCGCCCGCTGCCGTCAGGTTCGGGCGCTGGGCGGTGATTGCTACAATTTTATCGCGCATAAGGACGATTGCCTGGCACTGCTTGTCGGAGATGCCTCGGGCAAAGGTCTGGCTGCGGCACTCATGATCGCCAATGTGCAGTCCTCCCTTCGGACCGCAGCTTTGTTCACGGGAGATGACTTAGCTGCGCTCTTCAAGGTCGTGAATCATCAGGCGTACGCTTCGTCGTCCGAGGACCGATATGCAACCTTGTTCTACGGAGTATTCGACAGATCGACCCGCATTCTGCGCTATGTAAATGCTGGACATAATCCGCCGGTCGTTATTCGGCGGGATGGCTCAATGCACTGCCTCGAAACGGGTGGCGCGCCAGTCGGACTGTTCGCTGATTCGGAATACGGAGAGGGTTCCGTTCAAATCGAAACTGGTGATTTGGTCGTTGCCTTCACCGACGGACTCATTGAAGCCACAAATCACGATGGGGAGGAATGGGGAGTTCAGGCCTTATTGAAAGCAGCCGCATCCGCAGCACAATGCTCTCAAGACGCGGGAGACCTCGTCAATTTGAGCTTCAACTCTATGGATGACTTCTCCAATGGGCATCAGACCGATGATGCGACATTGGCAGTGGTACGCGTGATCTGACAGCCCGTGACTTGCCGGTTGACGGCTACCCGGAAGTTTTGCCCCGGACAAACTTTCGGCCACGCGGGGCAGAAGTCGGCTTCTGGGAAATTTTACAATCGGTGCTGGGAAACGCGCTTCTAGTGACTGGTCCAAACTCAGGAAGCGTGCTGCTCGATAATTGCCAGAACCTCCTCAGCGGCCTCCAGCGGACGCTCTGGCTTTGGTATGGCCGCTCCAGCGATGAGCAATGCCCTAGTGACGCCCGGATAATCGCCCTTTTCGCGCGCCCAACCATGGAGGGAACCGTGGAGGGCCCACCCGAGTGGACTTCCGCCATGCTCGGTTTCAAAGACGTTGATGGGAGCGTTGTGGGTGATGAGATCCCGAACCATTTCTAGATTGCCGTGCCAGGCAGCAAAGTGGAGGGCGGTTTGGCCGTTGTCCATTGCAGCGCCGGCAGGCCAGCCCGCCGAGAGAAGCTGCTGGGCAGCGCGGGTGTTGTTGCGCAATGCCACACCGATGATGCGACGGGCGGCGTTGGTTGAAAGCTTCTGAAATAGCTGCGGATGGTCGATAAGGATGTGCTGGAAGTAAGACTCATCGCCGACTTCGGCGGCGTTGATCAGGCGGAGCCAGTTGGGGCTGCGCTGCATGAGGAGCGCGAAGACTTCAGGGTGTTCAAACTGGTGCGCGACCATGTGCGGGGACTTGGTCCATCCGAAACCAAAGATGTAAATGCTCCCACCGGACTTCGGATCATGCTTGGGGAAGTAGCGTTCACTGACAGTGGTGCGAACCGTCTCAGGATCGTGGTTGAGGATGCGCTCGACGAGCGCGAGATCACCGATGGCAGATGCCATCAAGATGTCGGTCTGGGCGCCGCGGGAGATGAGGAAGCGCGCAACGTCGTGCCGATAGGGCTCTCGCCATTCCAGGTACTGCCGAGAGCAAGCCATGTACTGCGCGGCGGTAGATTCATGGTCGATGTCGCGAGCGTTGATGTCGGCCCCGTGGTCGAGCAGCAGGGCGGCGATCTCAACGGTGGCAGCGAAATGGAGTGGTAGTTGGCCGTCACCGCCGCGTACATGCACAAGTTGCGGATCAGCCGCCAGGAGTTCGCGGACACGGTCGATTTTCCCAAGCCGCGCGGCCGCATGGATATCGATGACTGCGCCGCGAGAGATGAGATAGTCCGCAAGCCCAGAACTGGCGCAATCGAGGACGCCGAAGCTGCCAGCCCACCAGCGGGTACGCTGGTTCACATTGGCGCCGGCATTGAGCAGCACGTCGATGATCTCGCGGTTCTCCTTCTGAACAGCAGCAATGAGGGGCGGCGTATCGAAGCTGTAGTTCGGCAGCGGCTCATTGATGCGGGATTTGAGGGACGGGTGACGAACCAGAACATCTCGGACGAGTGAAGGGCTGTTGGCTTTGATAGCGGCAGTAAGCGCTTCGAGGGGCTCTTCTGAGGCCACATCGATGTGCACCTTGAGCGCCGGCCAGGTGTCGAAACCGTACTCGCGGGCGATGATGTGGAGGGCGTCGGCGAGCTTTGGAGTCTTCGTAGTGATGCCAAATGCAGCAAACCGTGCGATCGCAGATGCGTCCGAGGCAAGGCGCTGACGCAGCAAAGTGCGGGCTTGGTTCTTCAGGTGTTCAAGGTTGGGGCGCGCAGGAAGTTCTCGAATAGCCATGACTCACTCCTTCTTTAATGTCCGCGATCCGCTTCGTCGGACGAGAAGAGAGTGGGTTGTGGTGTTCCAGAAGTGCAAAGGTGGGATGATCCCTTTCCGCGGACAGGGTGCACCCTTGGTGTGCGTTATTTAGATTAGCAGCCTGAGCAGGCGAAGGTCTAGTTTAGGCGTCAGTAACGACAACCGCTCTTCTAGGAATAGGAGGTTGGCGGGAGTAGCTTGAGAGCCGTGACCATCGACGATGGGCTATCCGGAATAAAAACCAGCGTCAATGCGACGGGACGTTTTCTCCGGTCCGATTTGAGCGAGGGGCAAACTTTCATGCCTTTTTCTCCGAAGGGCATTGTGGCAGTCCGGTTTCATCGACTCCGCCACGCGGACGCAATGCGATCACAACCGATGGTTCAGCGAAAGCGACTTGACTTTGTCAACACTCGAAACATTACTGTGGAAGGCCGAGGCGTCAGAAAAGGAAACCCGCAAGACATTCGAGCGCTGGATTAAGGAAGCAGAAAACCGTCTGGACGAAGTACAGAATTTGGGCTTCGATCAGCCGAGCAACGGTCGTAAAAACATCCCCCAGGTCGGCGCCGCCGAGAATCAGCTTTAAAGAATCGAGGATGCTCTCACGCGAGAGGGCCTGTGGAAGGCCCGATGAGGTCTGAGATGCTTGCTCCGAAGTCTTTGTGAGCATGCTGGGATCGGCAAAATTGTCTGCAGCGGGGACGAGAAGGTGCCGCGGGTCCCATCGAAATTTCATATCGGGAGAAACCACTAATGAAATTTCACATCGTGAGAAACAACTAATTTTTGCTTGAAGAAGTGGATTCGTTGTGGCATGGTACTGACACTTTTCGTGCGAGGTGAACAGTGAGCAAGAAGCTGGCGTACTTCGCTTTTCCTTATTCAATCGTTTTAATGTTGCTCGTGATTGTGTCGAACCCTGCACGCGCGGATGTGACGGGTGCGATTACCGGCGTAGTTCGTGATAGTGGGCAGGCGGTTCTTGTGGGCGCGAAAGTCACGATCTCAAACTCTCAAACCAACGTGACCCAGTCCACAGTTACAGCGGCCGACGGCTCTTACCGCTTTCTGGCTTTGGCGGCGGGAACCTACAAGATCACCGTAACCTCTTCCGGCTTCCGGCCTTATTCGACCAATGAAATTACGGTTCAGGTAAACGATCAATTAAAGCTCGATATCACGCTCGAAGTCGGCACGGTCATAGAAGTGGTCGACGTGAGCGGCAATATCGTGCACGTGGAAACGGAAAACACGCAGCTTGGGGACGTTATCGATTCCAAGAAAATGCTCGCCCTGCCACTGAATGGCCGCAGCTATCTGGACTTGTTGGGCCTTCAGGCTGGCGTCGCGCCGGGGTCGGCGGGGACAATTGGTGGCGATCGTCCGGTCTCGGGCTATATCCAAAACGCCGGCAATATCTCGGTGAATGGCCAGCGTGAGACGGCCAACGCGTTTCTGGTAAATGGCGGCGACGTCAGCGAAGGGCGAAATCTGGGAGCCGGGCTGGTTCCGAATCTCGATTCGGTGGAAGAGTTCCGCCTGATCACCAACAGCTTTGACGCAGAATACGGAAAATTCAGTGGTGCGGTGATGAACGCGATCACCAAGTCAGGCACGAACCGTTTTCACGGCGATGCATTCGAATTCCTGCGCAACGACGCAATGGATGCCAAGAACTACTTCTTCACCGACCAGCCAAAATCCGAACTGCGACGGCATCAGTTCGGTTTCACAGCCGGAGGCCCATTCTGGAAAAATAAGCTGTTCTGGTTCACGGATTATCAAGGAACCCGACAAGTGCAAGGCGCGGAAGTCAGCGGCGTTCCCGTTCCCAGCGTTGCCCAACTTGGAGGCCAGTTTGATCCTGCAACTTTGTCCGGCACAGTCGATGGCGGTCCCGGTCCCGCTGGCAGTTGTCCTGCGGCTGCCGCACCCTGTATCGACTGGCCCACCGAACTCTCAAACCGCCTGGGGGGACAAACGATTACGGTCGGGGAGCCATACAGTTTCGCAGGCTGTAACTCTACGGCAGACTGCGTCTTTCCAGGGGGCTTAATTCCCCGAACTGCGTGGTCACCAGCGGCGATTGGAATTCTCCCCTACATCCCGGCTCCCACCAATGCCGACGGTACCTACTCGAACAACAGTCAAAGGAATACGGTTACCGACAATAAGATCGGAGAGCGGGTCGACTTCAGTAGCCAGAAGACGGGAAACTGGTCCTTCTACTATCACTTTGACGACTCCACAGTTTTAAATGCCCTGCCCAGCGGCGGCGCAAGCGTTACAGGCTTCCCCGCAGTCACGCCAACCCGCGCACAAGAATTCGTCATCAGTGATTCCAAGACCCTCGGAACCAGCGCAGTGAACGAGGCGCGACTGACTTTCTTCCGTACGTCTACCCACCTCGACAACCCGACCGGCGGGAAGGCGACGCTGGCCTCACTCGGCTTCGTAACCGGTCTCGGTACCCTTGGCATCATTCCTGATGCTACTCCTGGATTTCCGGAGTATGTACCCCAAATCTATTTCAATAACTTTGCCATCGGCGCCCCCTCTCTAATTACCTTCCAGCCCAATAACACCTACACGGCGTCGGACACCTTTTCCAAAGCCATGGGCAAACACACACTTAAGCTGGGTGGAGAATTCCGCTATCTGCAAGTGAACGAACGCAACTTAGCCAGCCAGGACGGAGCTTTCGTTTTCGATGGCTCGGCGACCGGCGTCGATTTCGCTGACTACTTGCTGGGAGAGCCTACGGGAGCCGGGGGTGGCTACACCCAGGCAGCGTTACAACTCCTGGATTCACGTACGCGCTATGGCG
Source organism: Terriglobia bacterium (assembly GCA_963723765.1). Classification (GTDB taxonomy): domain Bacteria; phylum Acidobacteriota; class Terriglobia; order Terriglobales; family Acidobacteriaceae; genus DATBAX01. Next base: position 1,043,399 of record CAVRSD010000005.1, read on the forward strand.
GCGCATTTGTGCAAGACTCATGGAAGGCAACTCCCAATCTGACGCTCAATTTGGGTCTTCGCTGGGAAGTGAGCATGCCATGGTACGACACACAGGGAAAAATCCAGACTTGGGTAAAAGGAGAACAGTCAACGGTCTTTCCGCTTTCTCCTCAGGGCCTTGTATATCCTGGCGATCCAGGCATTCCCAAGACGCTGGCCCCAACTCGATACGACAACTTTGGGCCGCGCCTTGGTCTGGCTTACTCTCCGAGCTTTAGCGATGGAGTATTGGGCAAGATCTTTGGCGGCCCGGGAAAAAGCAGCATCCGTGCCTCGTACGGCTTGTACTACACCTCGGTAGAGGATTTGAATCTCTTCTATGAAGTGGGAGACGCGCCATTCGGCTTGTACTGGACCAGTCCGGGTTCCGTCGATTTCTCCGAGCCATTCCGAAACCGGCTGGATGGAGGCACCGACGGCGAGGGACAGCGCTTCCCCTTCACCGTCCCGATTCCGGGCAGCCCCGCCAATAAGACGCTTGATTTCTCAGTTTACGAACCGCTGTCCTATTTCCCGGGATACGACGTTCACAATAAGCTCCCGTACGCTGAACACTTCAATTTCTCGATCCAGCGTGAGTTGAGCAAATCCACCGTCTTGACTGTCTCCTACGTGGGCACCGAGGGTCATCGGCTCATCGCACAGACTGAAGCTAATCCGGGGAATGCTGCGTTCTGTAAACAACTCAACGCGCAGGGGTATTCCGATCCATCGAACAATAACTCCCAGTGCGGACCGAACGTTGAGCAGGACACCTTCACTCTTGGTGCAAATACGGTTTACGGCACCAGGAATACTCTTATAAATCCGAACTACTGTCCCGGAGCCCAATCCCTTTGTTTTGGTTTTGGCAACACCTTCACCAAGCTGGTGGCGAATTCCATTTATAACTCTGGACAGGTGACGGTCGAGCATAAAGCTGGTGATTTGAACTTTTCGGCTTCGTATACGCTTGCCAAAGCCCTGGACGACTCCTCTGCCTTCGGCGAATTGATCAACTTCTCAAATGCCAAACTTAGCCGTGGCTTGTCGTCGACGGACGTGCACCAGAACTTTGTCGTCAGCTATGTCTGGGACATGCCATTCCATCGGTATTTTCACCGCATGCCCAAGCTTACTGAAGGATGGCAACTGGAGGGCATTACCCGATTCGCGACGGGATTTCCGGTCCAGATAGGTGAAGGGAATCCCATCCAAGCCGGGAGCCCGCTGTGTCCGTCGAACGAGTGCGCGGGAGATGCTTCTCTTACTGGCAGCCCCTCCACCGATATGCCGAATCTTGTAGGACCGGTTCACATCCACAACCCACGCGATACCACTAGCAGGACATATTTTGATCAGAGCGCATTTACCGGAACTGTGTGCGCTTTAGTGCCGCAGGTTCCGAATGGTCCTGGGATCTTGACCGGTTCTGACTGCGGAAGTTTCGGGTCGGCGAACCGGCGATTCTTCCACGGTCCGGGATTCAACAATACCGATTTCGGTCTATCGAAGATGATTCCCCTCAGGGAAACAATGCATTTAGAGATTCGGGGTGAATTCTTCAACATCTTCAATCATACGCAGTTTTATAATCCCAGCGGGGACATCACCAGCCCAACCTTTGGTAACGTCACGAGTGCCCACGACCCGCGTATCGGTCAGGTCAGCGGGAAATTTGTCTGGTGATCTCGGGACAGCATGACGACTGTGGGCGGGGCTTGAACTAGCCTCGCCCTTAGTTTTTGCCGACTGCCACATGAACCTCCGTTGGTCCTCTCCCCTGACCCAGCATGCTAGGCTGTACTCGTGATGGTACGGCTTCTCCTCCTGCTCATCTTCGTCTTCGTCATTGCAGCGCCATGTTTCTCGCAGACGGCTGCGGATTACCGCCGTGATGCAACCGAGCTCGCCCGCCGACAATCCTGGGATCAGGCCATCGAGAAGTATCGCAAGGCTTTGGAGCTTGAACCCGGCGATGCCCTCACCCACTACAACTTGGCCCTCGCCCTCAAATACAAAGGCGATAGCAGGCAAGCAGTCGACGAATTCGAAGCCGCGCTTCGCCTCAAGCCAAAATGGGGCGATGCGCACTATGGTCTGGGCGCAACCTGGCACGACCTGCACGAACCAGATGCGGCAGTGAAAGAATTGCGCCTCGCCACATCGCTCGAACCTGCCAAAGCCGCACCCCATCGGTTGCTTGCCCGCATTTATCTGGAGCGAAACGCTCCTTCGGATGCCAAGCGTGAATTAGAGCGGGCTGTAGCTGTAAAGCCTTCTGCGGATCTTTATTGTGATCTGGGCGTCACCGAAGGACAGCTGGGGAAGCTTACGGCTGCGGCGGGCGATTTTCGCCATGCAATCCAGCTGGATCCGAAACTTGCCAATCCGCACCTACTTCTCGGCATCACCTTACGTCGTCAAGAGGACCACGCAGGTGCGCTCGCGGAATTCCGCAAAGCGATAGCGATCGATCCCAATGATCCACAAGCTCAATTCAATCTTGGAAAAGAACTGAAAGAGGCTGGCGACCTGGCGGGTGCGATTGCGGCATTCCAGCGCGCCATCGAGCTGAAACCAGATTTCGAAGAAGCGCACTACAACCTCGGAATTGCGTTGCGCGCTCAGGGCCAAACCGATGCGGCAAAAAAGGAACTGAATGAGATCAGCGGATTGCGGGACTTTCGTACGCGTTTGACGCAGGCAAAATTGCTGATTCAGCAAGGTGTTGACGCACTAAAACAGCAAAAACTGGATGACGCTTTGAGCCTCTTCCAAAAATCAATCGACGAAAGTCCAGAGTTGCCAACCGGCTATTACTATTTGGGGCTGACCTGGCAGCGCAAGAACGATCCCGAGCGTGCCCTCGCCGCTTATCAGAAAGCGCTCGAACTGAAACCGGACTATGCCCAGGCACATACAAGCATGGGATTGCTTTACTGGCTTAGAGACGATCGTTCGCGCGCACTCAATGAGTTTCGGGAAGCCGTCATGTGCGATCCCGACTTAGCGGAGGCCCACTACAATCTCGGATTCGCACTGGCACAATCGGGAAATCTCGACGAAGCCATCCACCAGCTGAACGAGGCGGTCAGCGTCAACCCCGAGTACACTGATGCGCGAGTTCAACTCGGGTTAGTGCTCAATCAGAAAAACGACACGGCAGGCGCGATGAATGTTTTCCGCGAATTGGTCCGTCGTGAACCAAGTTTCGCCGAAGGTCACAACGATCTCGGATTGATACTGCTGCAGGCCGGCAGACTCGGCGAAGCGCAACAGGAATTTGAGTCTGCCGTGCGTCTGAAACCGCTGTACGCAGAAGCCCATTTCAATTTAGGTTTGACGCTACACCAGGAAGGCAACGAGGCTGAATCGCATCAAGAATTCGATAGAGCGTATACGATCCAACCGGCCTTGAAAAACGAGCCACGTCCCTGAAGCTCCTAATCCCGCGCAAGCCGTATCACTCGACGAACTTGCTGCTTGGTGCTCAAGAAGCTCCGCTGGTGCTGAGGAAGAAATGTGCTGCGGGCGCTTGCGAAAACAGTTAGCCATCACTCGATAGTTCAGATTCGTCTGCTGCGCGTAAATGATTTCCGCGTTGGTTCAAGTTGTCGATTCGGCGAAAGGGAGACTCGGGCTATTTGTGATCATACTCGAGCTTCGGATACCAGTCGGTGCCGCGACCTTTCGGCGTCAGATCCAACATCAGCCAAAGGGCGTCGAGGTCGGGGGCACCGCGTGGATCCTGTCCGGGGTCGGCCATCGCGCCACTCATCTCACCACTGTAGAAGTGGTAACCCGTTCCGTTACGCCGGGTGAAAACGGTGAAGCCTGGTACGTCGGCGTCGCTGGGACTGATGTAGGTGCGCGTGAAATCGCCGGACATGTCGGAGACAAACGGGAGGTTCGCGAAGCCGCGGTGTTTCTTATATTCCACCAGTCGCTCGATGGGCGAGCGCGCCATAACAACGATTGCGGACCGCTCTCGTAGATTGACAGCGATGCCATTCCAGGAGCTCAAAAACGACGTGCACACGGGACACGGCGCTTTGCGCTCTGGACCGTACATCATGCTGTAAACCATCAGTGTGCCTTTATTCCCGAAGAGGCTGGACAAGCGAATGGGACCAGCCTCAGAGACGAACTCGAAGTCGCGCGGGACCTCGCCTCCATCGGGTAACGCGCGCCGCTGAGCTGCCACCCGCTCAATGTGGCGGCGGAGTTCGATTTCTTCCACGAGAAGCGTATTTCTAGCCGTGCGATATACCGCACTTTCGTTGGGAAAATGAGCCGTATTGGTGGCCACAAGTTCACGGGCGGGTGAAAGCGTCTGAGGAACGGACATAATGCCTCCCGGTCATATTCTAAGCTATTTCATACTGCGAGAAGGGTCGCTTGGCGGGATCGATCACGTATCGCCGTAGTCGATGAGTTCTCAATTAGCGCTCTCGCGATGCTGGTCGATTGTTGGCGAAATTGCCTGTTTACAACAGCTATCACGGTACATTAGCTTTCAAAGCGACGGAACCCCAATTTTTGGGCAAGAGCGGCGTCATCATGAAGAACACAACGAGATCTACTTCGCCAGACGCAGCCGAACGACAACTTTCAGGTTTTATCAACAAATTCGATTCAACCAGCGCAACATTGATCCGTTCAGTACGAAAGGTGTTGCGAAAGCGGATGTCGTCCGCGAATGAACTGGTCTACGACAACTACAATTTTTTTGCAATCGGGTTCAGCTCTACTGAACGACCGTCCGATTGCATCGTCTCGATTCGCCGTTGCGCTGGCACGCTGGCAGATTAGCCGAATCACATTAAAGACGCGTTAAAAGGCAAGCAGTGCTTGTGGTGCCTCCATCTCACTCCTTCCATGACTTCCAGTCATGCAGTTCTTAACGTGGTTGTAACCCAGCCAGACTCTACACGCAGAGGTAATCGTTTGCTCAATCGGCTAGAATCTCCCTACTGATAATTCCCGATGAAAATCACCCGCCGCACATTTGTTTTCACCTCCCTGGTCGCATCCACCGCCAAAATGCTCGGGCAGGGCGTGGCTTCGCGTACGGTAAAGGCGCAGACCAAGCCGACTCCATCGGGGCGCCCTTTCGACGCGCATTTTGTTGATGTAGCCCATCAAGCCGGACTGACCCAGCCGATAATCTATGGAGATCCAGGCAATAAGGACTACATTCTGGAAGCCGTGGGCTGCGGCTGTGCCTTTTTCGACTACGACAACGACGGCTGGATGGATATTTTTGTCCTCAGCGGTACTCGCCTGGCGGGCGCGCCACCGGGCGCAAGTAACCGGCTTTACAAGAACAATCGGGATGGCACGTTCACCGACGTCACCGAGAAAGCCGGCCTGCATGACGTCGGCTGGGCCTCGGGCGTCTGTGTCGGCGACTATAATAATGACGGCTTTGAAGATTTGTTCTGCACTTACTTTGGCCAGAACAAGCTCTATCGGAACAATGGCGACGGGACGTTCACCGATGTGACCAAACCAGCGGGCTTGTGGAACGACGTTCCCCGCTGGGGCGCAGGCTGTACGTTTTTGGATTACAACCGTGATGGTCATCTCGATCTGTTCGTTTCCAACTATCTGCGGCTTGATCTAGCGCATGTTCCCAAGCCGGGCGCCAACAGCAACTGTAACTGGAAAGGAATTCCGGTGGAGTGCGGGCCGCGCGGTCTCCCCCCGGGATACCACTCTCTCTACCGCAATAACGGCGACGGGACCTTTACCGACATAAGCGAGCAGTCGGGAATCTCGAAGCTGCGAGAAAGTTACGGAATGAGTGTGGTCGCCGCCGACTTTGACGATGACGGCTGGCCCGACATTTTTGTGGCCTGCGATTCCACCCCCAGCCTGCTGTTGATGAACAACCATGACGGCACTTTCCGCGAGGAAGGCGTGCTGCGCGGTGTAGCTCTGAGTGAAGATGGCATGGAACAAGCCGGCATGGGAATTGGAGTCGGCGACTACAACCTCGACGGTTTTCTCGATCTATTCAAAACTCACTTTGCCGACGACACCAACGGTCTTTACCGCAATGACGGCAAGGGAAACTTCGACGATGTGACGCTGGCCGCAAAAATCGGCGTGGAAACCCACTACATCTGCTGGGGCGCGGGCATCGTCGATCTTGACAACGACGGCTGGCCCGACCTTTTTATGGTTACCGGTACGGTGTATCCGCAAGTCGAAAAAAGCCTGCCCAACTATCCCGCATTAACCCCGCGTGTTGTGTTTCGCAATCTGGGGAATGGAACTTTCGAGGAACTCGGCGAGGAAGCAGGCGCGGGCATTGCCGCCAAACATTCGAGCCGTGGGTGCGCTTTCGGCGACTTCGATAACGACGGCGATCTGGACATCCTGATCGTTAATTTGAATGAACCGCCGTCGCTTCTCCGCAACGATCTGCGCGGCGCCAACCATTGGCTCAAGCTCAAACTGGTGGGAACAAAATCCAATCGCAGCGCCATCGGCGCCCGCGTCCTCGTACGTTACGGACACAAAGTGCAGGCGCAAGAGGTGTTAAGCCAATCAAGTTTCTATTCCGTCAATGACACTCGTCTGCATTTCGGTCTGGGCCTGGAAAAGATCGCCGACATTGAGATCCACTGGCCCAGTGGTTTGAAGGAAAATTTCAAGGCTGTCACGGCCGACCAACTCGTTACGGTGAAAGAGGGCGCGGGGATCGTGCCTAGTGTGCGTTGGTCCAAGTCCTAGATAGGACATATGTACCTTGACAGTTCGAGGACCAGGCTAGGTTGCAGGGTTGAGTAGTAAACGTTTCGCCGGTCTGGCTAGAGCGGCGCCTCGCCTCATGATTTGCCGCAGCATGGCCGCAATCGTTTGTCCGTGTAGTACTTGCAGCCGTTATGGTGGTGGAGACTGCCGCTCAGAAGACACCTGAGAGGGTGAGCGAGGACGCCAAGAGTTGCCCCGGACTACACACAGGAATCAAGACGCAGCTCATGTCACCCTACATATTGCGATCACGAATCGATGATTCGGCGAAAGCGACGTGACTTCACCCACACTCGAACTTCGCGGAGCCGTCAGTCTGGCGCGTCACAGCTATTCATCATAATCGAGAGCGTCATAGCGAGCCGGGCGTGTATTATCACGGCATGAACTCCGTAACGGGGTTTGTCCTGGCCGGCGGTAAAAGCTCTCGGATGGGCCAGGACAAGGCTTTTATGCAGCTCGGTGGGCGCACGCTGCTGGCGCATGCGTTGGAACTTGCTAGAGCCGCTACAGGAAGCGCGTGGATTGTGGGCAATACCGAGAAGTTCGCGGCGTTTGGTCAGGTTGCTGAAGACATATATCCAGGGCATGGCCCTCTGGCGGGGATTCATCGAGCACTGACCCGTACCCAGACTGACCTGAATCTGATTCTCGCGGTAGATATGCCATTTCTTCAGCCAGCTTTTCTAAGATATTTGGTCGCCCAAGCGTGCGATAGTACCGCAGTAGTAGTGGTACCGGCGGTAGAAAGATGCTTGCAGCCTCTGTGTGCTGTCTACCGTCGAGAGTTTGCTGCCGTTGCTGAACGATCGCTTGTTGCCGACCAAAACAAGATCGAACGTTTATTCGCTGAAGTCCAGACTCGAGTGATCAAGAAAGAGGAGTTGGAACGAAACGGGTTCTCCGAGGAGATGTTTCGGAATCTGAACACTGAGCTGGACTGGCAGGAAGCGAGGCAAAGGCTCTCATCCGCTACGATGAGAGACTAGGGTTCGAACTGTGCTACCTTCAGCAGACCAACTGCTATAGCCGACCGGGAGTAAGTATGAAGCTACGCATAAAGGGCAATTCTCTGAGATTACGGGTTACGCGCTCTGACTTGACAAGGCTGATCGATACGGGACATATCGAGGAAACAATCTACTTTGGTTCAAGTGAAGGCTCAAGGCTGACATATGCACTCGAGCACCAACCCAATTTGACGAGCGCAACAATCCGATATCAGCCCCCTAAGGTCGCGGTTGTTCTTCCAAAGAGCGAGGCAACAGCCTGGGCGAAAAGCGATCTGGTTGGAATTTATGCTACGGTCGATCTTGGTCCTGTTGGAAATCTTGATCTCATTGTAGAAAAAGACTTTGCCTGCCTGGATCTCAGCGACGCCGACAATTTGGATACATTTCCGAATCCCGACGCAGGCATCTGCCCATGAGAGATACGGTTGGCGAATGCGGAGCCACCAGTCTCGCCGATCAACGACGGCTGCCGGACAGACGCAATGCTCTAGCTGACTTGGTCGGAGTCCGGAAGCGACAAGCGATTGTCCCCGGAATACACGATGAACCGTTTTCCCCTCAGGAAGCCCACGAGGGTGAGGCCCATTTCCCGCGCCAGCCGTACTGCTAATGCGGATGGTGCGGAAACCGATGCGACGATCGGCACGCCGCCGGCAACGGCCTTCTGAATAATTTCGAAACCGCCGCGACCGCTTACGAGCAAGACATATTTCGAAAGCGGGATGCAGCCATTGAGCAAGTGCCCAGCCGATCACCTTGTCTACGGCATTGTGCCGCCCCACATCTTCGCGCTGAACCACAAGCCGTCCTTGAGCATCGAACAAACCAGCCGCGTGCAGTCCCCCGGTACGGCTGAAGACAACCTGCGACGCCCGCAAGACATCCGGCATGCCACACAGCAGTTCGGGATCGAGCCGAAGGCTTCCCTCCGGCGGCCGCATTCCCCGCAAGCGGACAGAATCGAGCGAGGCCTTGCCACAGATTCCGCAGCTCGAGGCCGCAAAAAAGTTCCTCTGCGTACCTTCCAAATCGATCTCTACATCCCTGGATATCTCGATCCGGACAACATTGCCGGTCTCCGAAGGCTTACCGGTCTCCGCATGTTCGATGACCTCGATCTCTTCGCGCCGATGGATTAACCCCTCGGTGAATAAAAATCCCGCGGCGAGCTCCAGATCATTCCCAGGGGTCCGCATGGTGACGCTTAAAGAATGTTTGCCGATGCGGATTTCCATCGGCTCTTCCCTGACCAGGTAATCCTGAAATCTACGCGTTTTACCGTCGTTCCATTCGTGAACGAATGTCAGATCCATGCTTCGCGACTCGAGACCGGGTGGCCTTGTCGTCATAATGGAAACTCCAGAATCTAAATCACAGAAATGTTAAACGACAACTCCTGGCAACGCCAAACTAACATCCTAATTTGCTAGGATTTTGAGCAAAGTCAGGCTGCGGCGATAAAGAGCACGTTAGATTCCCAGCAGGTTGATTTGCAGTTTCACGTATCCATGCTCGCGCGCCCAAAGATCCAGGGGAATTGTCGCCAACTCATCCACAACCGGAACTGCCAACCCCGTCTTCGTCAGGTCGATGCTCTTCAAGTAGGTATGGCAAGTATCACAAACGTCCACGCGGACGTGCGCGATTTCCGGCGCCGAATAGAATGCCATCTGCGGCTCCCGTTCTTCTCCACATGCCGGGCAATAAATTCTTCGAAATATCCACTCGTGCGCGCAGAGCATGCAGATCAGGGATTTTTTTGCACCATCGCCTTCGCTTCGCAAGACACCCGTGATCGGCTTGGCTCCGCAAAGCGGGCAGGTCGATGGGGTTCCATCCACAGTCGCGATTTCGCGGTGATCGGCAAGATATTCGGCATAAGGTTGAAGAAAAATCCACGCCAACAATCGGTCAGGAGAGCTTGTTTCACCTGAATCGTCGTCTTCCTCGTTGACTTCAGCGCCCATGGCGGATTCCAGGTCACCATGCCAGAAATCTTCAATTGCATGTTGCCAACCCGTTGGCCCCTTCTCCGCCAAAATGGCGGCAGCCTCGGCGAGCGGCGCGGGAGCGATCTTCCGGATCACCGATAGAAATCCGGGAAATTTGGGTAGGAGGAGGAAGAGATCCAATTCGTCTCGCAGTGGGCGATCGGACGAAATTTTCGGGGAGCCCGCCAGCGCTTTCTCAATTTCCGCGTACAAGTTTTTCTGAAATGTCGCTACACGCGCGTAATAGTTCAATCCTTCCGCGGAAAATGGATAGGACGAAGCTAGTTCCGTGGCGCGACCGACACGGCGGTCCCACTTCTTATCGATCATTGTTTCGGCTGGGACTTGCCAGTGACCTGGTAATACCAAGTGCGATGAAACGTCCATGCCCACGCACGCGTCACCCGACCCAGAATCATGGACCCAAAGCTACCCTCTTCGAGGACCGCGCTCATGTAGACGTGAATCAGGAATAGTCCAATGGTGATGAGTGCCACGCTAGCGTGAATCAGAACTGCGGCGTAGCGCACGAAGCGCAGGCTCCACGGAAGCACTTCCGTGTACCACAACACAACTCCGGAGAGCAGCAGCAGAATCAAGCCGTAGAAAATTCCCCAGAAAAAAAGTTTTTGTCCGTAGTTGAAGCGCCCCACCGGAGGCAGTTTGTCGTCTTCATTCTTAATGTAATCCGGAATCGCTTTGCCCCAGGCGCGATCGGCGTCGGTAATCCTCATGTCGCTACGCCACTGTATGAATGTGACGGAGAGCGACGCCGCAAAAATCATTCCGAACCATGGATGCCAGAATCGAGCAGTGGGACCGCCGCCCACAACCGCCGCCAGCCAATAGAGATACGGCGACCAGAAGGCAAGCCCGGTGATCAACAGGTAGATGAACGAAAACGCGCCAAGCCAATGATTGATGCGCTCGAAAAACGTATACCGGACAATCATCTCCTCATTTTGGTTGGCGGCGCTTGGGCGCGAAACCGCATCGGTCGTCATACCCGCCCCTCGTCATTATTGTTATTGTTGTTGTCATCCGGCGGAATCGGTTCTTCCTTCTTCGGCCCAAATCGCATGTAATGCAATGCCATGCCAACGATGCCGCCCACCATCGCGAGATTCCCAATCCACTTCAGCGGGCCCTTCCACAGCCGCACCGACAGAGGGATTTGCGGATCCTTCGGCAACCCGCCGTACAACTCCGGATTCTTGGCATCGTGCAGAACGTAGATCACATGCGTTCCGCCCACTCCCGACGGATCGTACACGCCAGCATCGGCGAATCCAGATACCTCACGAAGCTGCGTGGCGCGTGTTTCCGCCAGCTCCTTCATGTCGTCCTTTGTTCCAAAATGCAGGCAACCCGTCGGGCACGCCTTGATGCACGCCGGTTCGAGGCCGACCGAAACGCGATCGTTGCACAGCGTGCATTTGAAAACTTTGCGCGAAGGCGGATTGAATTTAGGAATATTGAACGGGCATCCGGTGATGCAGTAGCCACACCCGATGCAATTCGCTTCCTGGAAATCGACGATGCCATTGGCATACTGAACGATAGCGGCATCCGCCGGACAAGCCGCGAGACAGCCCGGGTCGGCGCAGTGCATGCACTGATCTTTGCGCATCAGCAACATCATGCTGCCATCGGCGCGCTCGTGCTCATTGAACTTGATCAGGTTCCAGTAATTCCACGCCGTCTCCGGCATGGTCTGGTAAGTGTTATCAAAACTGGTTTCGGTGAAGGTGTAGCCGTTCCATTCCAGGCAGGCCACTTCGCAAGCTTTGCAGCCGATGCAGGTTGTGGTATCCACTAGTTTGCAGACTTCGAATTCGCGATTCAACCCCGCGCCGGGAACTGTACCGGCGTGGCCTGAAATTCGGATTAGCTCAGTTGCGGCCTGGCTCATAGTTGTTTCCTACGCCTTCTCGATCTTCACCAGGAAGGCTTTGGATTCGGGAGTGTGGGCATTCGGGTCGGTGACTGTGTGCGTCAATAGATTGGCCGGCGTCCGCGCATTTCTTCCTTCATCTTCATCGATACCGCGGAAGCCCTGGTGAATCGGCAATCCGATCTGGTAAACCTTCTTACCGTCAATCATCATCGGCCTCAGCCGCCGCGTGACGAAAGCTTTGGCGATGTAGGTTCCGCGTGCGCTGATTACCTTGATCTTATCTGTCCCGCGAATTCCCCTTTCGTCCGCCAGTTCCACTGGAATTTCCACGAACGCCTCCGGGATCAGCTGCACGTTCATCGGATTATTTTTCGTCCAGTAGTGATACTGCTCGGTGAGCCGGTAGGTGGTGCAAACGATGCTGTATTCTTCCGGCGATCCAAACTTGTCATACGGCGTTTTAAACTTCTTCGCCAACGGATTGCTCGACTGATTGGGATGTAGTGGATTCTTGATCGGGCTCTCGATCGGTTCATAGTGCTCGGGGAACGGTCCCTCCGCGAGCACACCAATCGGCGCGAACAATCTTCCAATACCTTCCGGATTCATGATGAACGGCCCCATGTGATCTTTGGGATTAGAATCAGGTTTGAAATCCGGCACGTCGTTGCCAACCCATTTTCCCGCAGCTTCGTTCCACCAGATCTGCTTGCGAGTCGCGTCCCACGGCTTTCCTGCCGGATCGCAGGAAGCGCGGTTGTATAGCACACGCCGATTGGCAGGCCACGACCATGCCCAGTTGGGATAAACGCCCATCCCCGAAGGATCTTCCGTGCCCCGGCGCTGGCTCTGCGATCCGGCTTCGGTCCACACCCCGGAATAAATCCAATTGCCGCACATGGTGGTGCCGTCGTCCTTCAACCAGGCAAATCCGGGCAACTGCTGGCCGGCTTTGATGACTTGTCCGGTGGTTTCGTCTTTCAGGTCCGCCAGGGCCTTGCCATTCAATTCCATCGCCACCTGGGAAAGTGGCGGATGGGCTGAGTCTGCGTAGGCCCAATTCAGGTTCAGAATGGCGTCGGGAAATTTTCCGCCGTCTTTCTTATAGAGGTCGCGAACGCGAAGAAAAATCTGCGCGATGATGTCCTGATCAAGCCGCGCTTGTCCCGGTGGTGGCACTGCGGCATATTTCCACGTCACCCAGCGCGCCGAGTTCGTCATGCTGCCGTCTTTTTCCGCAAACCCTGCACACGGCAACCGATAAACTGTGGTGTTGATCGTCTTCTGTTCTTCCGCCGTGATTCCCGGCGCTCGCCAGAATTCGCTGGTCTCGTCCTCATAAATCTCGCCCACCACCAGCCAGTCTGCCTTCTTCAGCGCATTGATGTTCTTGTTGGTGTCAGGGCCGATCATCACCCCGTTCATACCGAAAGCCATCATGCCTTTGATTTTGTCGTTGTACATGTCATCCCAAATGTGGGTCCATGAACAATCCTGGCCGGGCTTGGGCAGGTAATCGAAGGCAAACCCATTTTCTTTCGTGGCCGCATCGCCGTAAAAACCCTTGAGCAGAGACACCATGAATTTCGGCGTGTTGGCGTAGTAATTCATGGAATCCCATTGCGATGGTTTGGACGATGTCGGCGTGGTGCGTTTCAGGTAAGTGGCCAAGTCTTTATCGTCTGGAACCGGACCTTTGAGGTATCCAGGCAGTGACTCATAGAGCCCCGCCATATCCGTCGCGCCTTGAATATTCGAATGACCGCGCAGCGCATTCACACCGCCGCCGGCTCGTCCAACGTTGCCGAGAAGCAGTTGAATCATTGCGGCAGTGCGGATGATCTGGGTTCCGTAAGTATGCTGCGTCCAACCCAGGGCATAGATGATGGTTGCGACTTTCTTCGTGTCGCCATCTTTGCGGATTGAGGTGAATAGATCGATGGCCTGTAAATACTTGTCCTTCGGAATGCCAGTGATCCGCTCGACGGTTTCAGGGGTATAGCGCGAATACTGCTGCTTCATCAATTGAAATACGCAACGCGGATGCTGAAGCGTCAGATCATAGGCGACATTCGGCGGCAACGCTGGCGGCGCTGGTGCTGCCGAGGGGTGCGCGGTTGCGTCCGGAGTCGCCTCGCCGGCAGCCCCTGAAGATCCCGCTGCCGCGTGTACCGGGGTGTCGGTCTTACCGCTGAAGTCTCCGCCCTCTTGATAATTCCAGGTCGTTTTATCGTAGCTGCTCGAATCCGCGTTAAATCCGGAATACAAGCCGTCATCAGGAAGTTTGAAACCTTCCTTCACGATGAACGCGGCGTTGGTGTAGTTGACGAGATATTCCCTGGCAACGCGGTTGTTCTCGATGGCATAACGAATCAGCCCGCCAAGGAATGCGATGTCGGACCCGGCGCGAATTTGTACGAATAGATCGGCAGTAGAAGATGTGCGGGTGAATCGCGGATCAACCGAAATGATCTTGGCGTTGCGGTTGCGCTTGGCCTCCATCGCCCACTTAAATCCGCAAGGATGGTTTTCAGCCGGATTCCCGCCCATGATCAACATCATGTCGGTGTTCTTGATGTCGATCCAGCCATTCGTCATGGCTCCGCGTCCAAATGTTGGTCCCAAACTTGAGACCGTGGGGCCGTGTCAAACCCGGGCTTGATTTTCTAAGTAAACCAAGCCCAACCCCCTCATGGCCTTGACGACCAAATAATTGAACTCATTCGTATCGGTGCAGCCGCCGATGAACGCAATGCCTTCGCACCGGTTCACTGTGCGTCCGTTCGCATCTTTTTCCACGAAAGTAGCGTCGCGGGTTTTCTTGGTCCATTGAGCAATCTCCCCGAGTGCGTTGTCCCAGGAAATGTCCTGCCACTCGGTGGCCCCCGGACGCCGGACTTGCGGCTTGGTGATCCGCCGCGAATTGAGCATTTCCTGTTCGAGCGACGAGCCCTTCGGACACAGCGTCCCACGATTGGTGGGATGGTCAGGATCGCCCTCAACGTGGATCACCTGCGGAGTCACGTTCTTCGCCTTGTCCCCAATCGTATAGATAAGGACGCCGCAACCCACGGCGCAATAGGGACAGGTGGACCGCGTTTCGGCGGCGCGCGCGATCTTTAACTCTTTTAGCTGAGCGTAGGCAGGTTTCAAGTCAAACCCAAAGATAGTGGCGGCAACTCCACCAACGGCGGCAACCTTGAAGAAGTCTCGGCGGGACGTCTGCATGGGGAAACTCCCAATCTGCTCAAGAAGCTTGTAAAACTCTGCTTATGTCTTAGACTTCGACGATTATTTTGTCAAGAGCTCCCGCCACGGAGGGCAACAGAATCTTCTCCAGAGGTTCCCTGCCGACGACGAGATAGATCTATTTTGCGAGCACTCGGGCTCCGACACTGGCGTCGATGGTCTTCATGAAATCCAGAATCATGTCCACGACAGCAGCATCGCCGATCGCAGTGTTGATCATGGTGTGGTAGATGGCGCGATCGGGCCAATCGACATGGAAGTACTTCTGGATAAAATCGGCGCGCTCCCGATCCACCGTATCGACCAACTGTTCGGCTTCGTCTTCGCTTTTGCCGCGGGTCAACAGGCGACGCACTTTCTCTTCTCTCGGAGCGTAGAGAAATACCCGTAACGTGTCGTTGCGATTTTTCAGAAACTGCTGGGAGCCTCTTCCAACGATAACGGAGTTCCCGGTTTTCGCTGCGTCCTGAACCACCAGTTCCGTAAACTTCAGGATGCATTCGCTGTCTACCGAATTGATCTTGTGCGCATTGAGGCTGCCTTCATAACTTCCCCGCAGGAATGACTTGAAGAGCCGGTAATACAGAGGGTCCGTTCGTTCTTCTCGGCCTTCGACGACTGCCTTGGGACACTCCGCACGCCGCGCGATCTCCTCGGTGAGCAACTGGTCCCAAAGCTTCCAGCCAAGCTGTTTCGCCAACAGTTGAGCGATTTCGCCGCCGCCGCTTCCATACTCGCGTTCAATGGTAATAATTTTTATCATCTATTTACTCCACTACTCTTGGCCCACCGCCGCCAGGATCGTTCTTTTTCAAGGCAAAGGACAGAAAGAACATGATTCCCGCACCCACACAAAGAACCATAAAGGTATCAATGTATGCCAAGCTTGCTGCCTGTGCTTGCAGGGATTGGTAAATCCTGGCGTAAGCCGTCATTTGCGCTTCATGCTTGCCCACGCCGGCGTTAGCCAGGTGCTGGGCCAGGCCTTTCGCTGAATTTACAAGGTTGGAATTATCGACTCTGACGGTCTCCACCAGACGTGCCTGATGAAACTGTGAGCGACGCGCAATTAGTGTGGTGACCAGGGACGTGCCCACGCTGCTTCCCATATTGCGCATGAAATTGACGATTCCGGCGACCGAATTGTTTTTCTCCGGCGAAATTCCTATGTAGGCCACCAGCGTAATTGGGACGAACAGGAAACCCAAACCGATCACCTGGGTGATTCGCAGCCACGTAGCTGCACTGAAGCTGATCTGCAAGTCAATCCGCTTGGTTGAATAGAACATCGCGACGGACAAGGCCAGCCACCCGAAAGCAATAAGGTAGCGCGCCTGGAACTTCGTTGTCAGTTGGCCCATGATGGGCATCTCAAGCAGCAAAACCAGACCACCAGCAGAAAGCGCAAGACCCGCCAGTTCAGAGGTGTACCCCAGGAGCGTCTGCAAAAACTGTGGCATCAGGACCAGGCTGCTGAACAACATAATTCCGAGCATGAACATCATCAGGCTCGCACTCGCGAAGTTAAAGCTCCTGAACATGCGGACATCGATGACTGGCGTCTTGTGATACCACTCCCAGATCACCAGCGAGACCAGGCACACCGTGGAGACAACGACTAGAGTTGTGATGAAGTGCGACCCAAACCAATCATCCTCCTGGCCCTTATCGAGCAGCACTTGTAACGCTCCGATCCCGAGCGCCAGCAGAGCGATCCCTATGTAATCCAACTTGACCCCAGCGGCTTTGAGCTTGCTTAAATAGGGAGGATCCTCGACAAAGCGGCGCACCAAAAACCACGTGATCAATCCGACTGGGAGATTGATGAAAAAAATCCACCGCCAGGAATAGTTGAAAGTGATCCAACCGCCGAGGGTTGGTCCGATCGTGGGCGCCATGATCGCTGTAATGCCATACAACGCAAACGCCAGGCCCCGTTGATGCGGGGGAAAGGTGTCTGCCAGAATGGCCTGAGCCATCGGTTGCAGGCCACCCCCGCCCGCACCTTGCAGCACTCGGAAAAGAAGAAGAAACCCCAGACTCGGCGCGATACCGCAAAGCAAGGAACTCACAGTAAAGATACCTAAGCAGCCCATGAAGAAGCGTTTCCGCCCCAGGGTACTTGCGAGCCAGCCGCTGATCGGCAGGATAATGGCATTCGAGACCAGATAAGAAGTCAACACCCACGTACTTTGATCGTTGCTTGCACCCAGATTCCCAGCCATGTATGGCAGCGCCACATTGGCAATACTGGTATCGAGGACTTCCATGAATGCTGCCAACGCGACAACGACGGCAATCAGCCAGGGATTATATTTCGGCCGCCAAACATCCTGATCGAGAGTGAGAGCAGCGGAACTCATTTCAAATAAACGTCGGGCACCACATTCATGCCTGGGCGGAGCACGCGATCCCGGTTCTCGCCCGGTTCGAGAACGATCTTGACCGGAATCCTCTGGACAATTTTCACGTAGTTTCCCGTGGCGTTCTCCGGCGGAAGCAAACTGAACAGTGGGCCGGTTGCTCCCGCAATGCTGTCCACATGCCCTTTTAGCGTCCGGCCACTCGAATCCACATGGATCTCAGCTTTCTGTCCCACTTGCATGTGTTTAAGCTGGGTCTCCTTGAAATTGGCCGTGACCCAGACTTCATCAAGAGGTACCACGGTAAGGAGTTGCTGTCCGTCTTGAACGTTCATCCCCACTACCACGGTCTTATTCACTTCACCGCTGACCGGAGCCAGAATCCTGGTGTATTGCAGATTCAGCTGGGCCTGTTCGAGGAGCGCGCGCTTTTGCTCCACATCCGCGATCAAAGCCCGCACGTGGGCCTTGGTCGACGACACTTGTTCCGGCCCAGTCTCCGCATATTGGTGGTTCGCATCCGCTTGCGCCAGATGGCTTCGGGCCTGTTTGACGGATTGTTGTGCCGCCGACTCATTCGCCCGGGCCGCCTCCACCGTCGCCGTGCTGGATTTGGCCGTAGCCAAGGCTTGATCGTAAATTTGCGGCGCGACTTCTCGCTTATCGACCAGTAACTTGTAACGGCGGAGGTCGGCTTGCGCTCTCACGTCGTTGGCCTCGGCAGCCTCCACTTGGGAATGAGCGGCGTTTAACTGCCTCTCCGCAGCGACCACTCCAGCGTTAGCGTCTTCGATGCCGGACGCAGAAAACTGCAGCTGGCTTGAAGTGTTTACAGATGTAATCGGAATCGTAATATTCAATGATTCGGCGGTCTCTTCCGCGTTGTTGAGATTCGCCTGCGCTTGGGCGAGTGCAACTTGATAGTCTTTCGGGTCGATCTCCACCAGCACCGTCCCTTTCTCGACCCACTGGTTGTCGTTTACATTGACCCGCAACACGTAACCGGCAACCCGCGCACTGACGGGATAAAGGTGGACATCCGCCTGAGCGTCGTCAGTCGACTCGTAGCTGCCCAAGTAACGCCACAAGAACACGGCCGCGAAAAGCGCCACCACGACAATGACCAGAATCACGACGTTTCTGCGGCGCTTGGATTTCTGACGCTCCGGCGGGGTATAGTTCCTACCCTTCAAGGGCGAGGGATCAACCGCGGATTCATTACCTGCCTCCGGCCCCGAACGGGGTGGGTTTTCTTCCGCCATTTTCATTTTCCTTTGAAATATTCCTGGACGCCCGCCTCAGCGATGCCTAGGGCGCGAACCAGGGAAATTTTCGCATAATTATAGTTGTAAAGACTCGAGATGTACCGTTCGTGGGCACTTGCGACTGTCTCTTGCGATTGCACCACTTCAACGGTATCAGTGACACCCGCGCTGAAACGATCCCGCGACTGGACCAGCGTCTGTTCCGCCAGGTCGATGTTGCTGCGTGCCACATTCACCTGATCTGCCGATGATTGCAGATTCAGCAGCGCGGAGCGCACATCCGAGTCGATTTGGGCTCGCAGACTGTCGAGGCGTTCGCGGCTCTGTTCCAGTCTCGCATCGGCCTGCAAGACATCCCCGTGAACGCTACCCCCCTGAAAGATTGGAATCGACAGCGTTCCGCGTACGTCGGCTACTTGGGTCGCAGTAGAGGGATGCGATCCTCCCAATCCGTAATCCGCGTTAAAGGAGAGCGATGGAAGATAACCGGCCACTGCCGCCCTCCGGGAAAACTCCGCGGCGCGTACGTCGGTCATGGCCGCCTGGTAGTCGGAACGCGAGGCATACGCGCGTTTCAAGGCCTCGTCCACAGTAATGTCTTCGATCGCCTGGTAAGGCGATTTATCCGTGAATTCGAACTCCTGCCCGGGAGCCAATCCGATTACGCGCGCCACGGTCAGTTTCTGGATCGCAAAGTTGTTCTTTGCCTGCATCAGTTCTTGTTGCCGCGTCTGAAACTCGACCTTGGTGCGCAAGCCGTCGATATCTGGCGAGGTGCCGGCATTGATCTGGTCGGCAGCCTGATCATAGAGTGCCTTCGAGGTCTCAACCTGGGCTTCAGCAGTTTCAACGCGGGCTTCATCGGCAATGGCCTGGAGATAGGTATAGCCAACCGCCAGCACCACCAGATCACGAGCGTCCTTGAAGGTATAGCTGGCCGCTTTCACATTCTGACTGGCCGCACGAGTGGCGTTGATCGACTTCCAATCGAACAAAGTTTGAGTCACAGACGCACGTGCGTCAAAGTAAGAAAAAGGGCCCACGGATGGCGAAAGATGGAAAACCGTAGCAAGGCCGGCAAAGCCGGCTTCATCGATGTTAATTTTCGACTCCGCCACATAAGGCGCCGCCGTTACGTGCGGCAAGAGAGCGCTCAATTGTTCCCACCGTTGCCCTCGCGCCGAGCGAATTTCGGCATTGGAAAGCAGCAGTCCGAGATTTTGTTTCAATCCGCGGTCGATAGCATCCCGCAACGAAAGCGGCAGGATTCCGGGGACAAGCTTTGCAGGCACGCTCCCGGCGAAAGCGCTGACTCCACCCGTTCCGGGGATGGCTTGTCCGGGAGTGCTTGAACTGGTTGTTGTCTCGGTTTGGGCAAACGATGTTGCCGCTGTGCAAATCAAAATTCCAGTCAACAGGTAACCGCGGCTGCGTCCATAAATGGATCTCAAGGGAGTCTCCTTCCTTTTCGTGAACAAGATTTGTGCTCCCGCAAGCGGGTAGATGAGATGGTACGGACAATGCCTGGGACCCTTCCGCCTCGCCGCATAACATCTTCGGCAATACTGCGGCCGAGACCGCGATTGACGCCGGTAATGAACCATGTCGAAGAAGAGATCGGGATGTCGAAAGACGGATGCGGTTCGTTGGCTCGCATGTCGTGATTCTAGCCAAGAGTGAAGCGGCAACGTTACACAAATTCGCGAAATTCTACAAATCACGAGAACCGGCAGCCCCGCGACAAAGATACCGATTGGCGTGATGCGCCTGATCAGTCCTCGTAAGTCCGCTTGTGGAGTGGGGTGCTTGTCGAGGAGGGGAGCAGATGATGAGCGACTCGGGAACAATCAGACGGATGGGATTTCATGTTTTCCCAACCAGTGGCGGAAGTTGTGTCACAAAGCATGGACAGAAATCTCTGTAAAATCGGCAGCCACTCGCCTTTTTGACCAGCACATCCTGCAGAGATTGGGATCGGCTAGTTGCCGTAAGCTCCCTACTAACTTTGTCGTTCCGATCTGTAGCGAAGCGTCAGAGAGGAAAAAACGCGGACCAGGAATATTTCCTGGCCCGCATTTTCTTAGAACCGGACCACTGCTGCGAACTGAATCAGGCGTGGATTGCCTATGGTTGAGGTTACTTGACCAAAGCCGTTACCCGTAGCGGTACCGTTGAAACCCGTTCCCGGCAAGCCGAACTGGGGGTGGTTGAACAGGTTAAAGAACTCCGTGCGGAACTCGAGACCCACTCTCTCGGCGATCGTGGTCCTCTTAAAGATGGCGAAGTCAAAATTCTTGGCTCCGTCACCGCGAAGGATCGAATCCACACGCGATTCGGTGCCGAATCCCCAGTCCGGCGGCGCCGCGAAGCAACTGGTGTTAAACCATTGAGCAACCGTGCCGCCGCCCGCTTTCTTATCGCATCCGGGAACCACATTGGGGCGAACATTTGAGACGCCCAGATTGGCCGCCTCTAAAGGCGTAGATCCAGCATAGCTGATCTTGAGTGGGAAGCCTCTTTGGAAGGTTGTAATTCCGTCCAGTCCCCAACCAGAAACTACCTTGTCGGCAGCGCCGCTCATTCCATTGAGGAAAGCTTTACCGTGGCCGAAGGGCAGGTCAAGCACGTAACTGATGACCAGCCGCTGCGAAACATCCTGCGAGGAAAGCGACTTCTCCCCGGCCAGATTGTTCCAGTCCTGCACTTGTCCAACCCCTCCCGTCGATCCATTTTCGAGCCAGCTGGTCAGTGTGTCGGTGTTGCTAAGAAGTTTGGCGTTCGTGTAGGCAACCAGCAGAGTGCCGCCGCCCTGAAATCTTCGTGTTACTGTCGCCTGCAGTGAGTTGTAAGTGCTGCTGCAACAACCAAACCCACCAAGAGATAAGTTGTTGTATTCGGGATAGGGCCGGTCGAGCTGTCCTTGAGGAATCGTCGCTCCGTTCAAGCCAGCATATGGACTTCCAGACAAAGGGTTGGTAACCGGCGTGGTGAGTGCTGTGGTCTGCGATAGGAAGGAATCGGGGATCTGGTTGATCTGAGTGTTGTACTGTTCCAGATGGACGCCGTGGGAGCCCGCGAACGCTACATCGGCAAAGAATCCGGCGGGCAATTGACGCTGGATGTCGAAGTTATATTGTTCCACATATCCGTATTTTGGATCGGACCACGGCGCCAGAGTGGGTGAACCGTTCGCGGCTGCGGTGAGCGAAGCGCTCTGCGTCCGTCCCGGGGGCAGCCCGATGCCTCCCGAACCAAATGGTCCTCCATTGTCGGCGCAAGTGACGGCGCCACCGGTGAACGAACAGCCTCCCGTTCCATTCAAAGTGCTGAAGGGAGTAAGGTAAGAATCCCCCGTCGCTGTAAATGGAGTAGTTGCGAGATTGATCACATCATTGTCCGGATTCAGCCCGAACGATATGTAGTTAGGGATGAAAAACACTCCGTAGCCACCACGGATCACAGTTTTATCATCGAGACTGTAGGCGAAGCCAAGCCGTGGCGAGAACGCTTTCTTGTCCAAGGGCAAATTGTTGTTGCTAGAGTTCGGACCAGTCCCAACCAACATGGCATCGCCCGGGCAGGCTGATAATGCAACACCACTACAACCTTGAACCGTCGCATTGGTGGCACTGGGATCCCAGTAGCTCAACCGGTTGTAGCGTTCCGACCAGGTTCCAGGCAGTTCGTAGCGCAACCCAAGGTTGACTGTGAGCTTGCTCCTCACATGCCAGGTGTCATTAACGTACAGCGCGCGATAAGTTTGCTTGCCAGCCGTCAGAGCGGGCACCTGCGCTGCACCCTCGGTCTGGTTCACGAAGGTTCCTTGATTCTCGGAAAGACCCAACAGGAAATCCGCAAATGCGCACTGAGTGCAGGTCACAAGATTGGCCGCTCCGCCGGTGCTTGAAGTCCAGACACCGCCGAAAGCGAAGGCTCCGCTAGCAATATTGGTTTGGTAGTAGTTGTCCAGGCCCAACTCGTACTGACCTCCAACCTGGATCGTATGTTTGCCACGGATCAGACTGAGCGACGGTGAAATGTTGTACTGAGTGTTGTGATCTCCAATGGCGCTGTTGCCCTGCGACCTGCCCACATCATTGGGGTATGGGAAGGCGGGCGTCGGAGGCGTACGGATAGCGCTGGCAGGGCTGTTGTAGCTTGCATCCCAGCCGAGGGAGGTGAGGTCGAAACCTGACAGGATGGGGGCCCGTAAATAGATAAACCGACTGCCCGAAAGATTAACGTCGAGAATCGTAGTAGGCGTGAAGGTATGGTTAACATCAATCGCCAGAGCCTTGGTGTGGTAGTCCTCAGCACAGCGGTCAAAACAAAGGCCCGTACCGAACGGATTGGTCGGTAAATCTAGCAAACCGAAATAAGTAAAGCGTGCAAACAGGCGCGTATTACTGGAAATGACCTGGTCTCCCCGGGCCACAAATTGATTGGTATTACCTCCGGAACTGCTGGCGCTGGTGAAGTTATTAGCGCCGGTGAACTGAGGCTGAGAGAGGTTGGGTGGAATAAAATATGTATCCCACATTTTTTCCGTTGCCGGGCTCCAATATGCCGATGGGATCTGGTTGTTGGGGAAAGGATTACGGTTGCCAGCCGCGTCCAACGAGTACGGGTTGTAAATCTGATCAGGGGAAGTGGATTCGCCGTTGATCACGGTGATGTTGTCGCCACAAATGGGACTACCATTGACCACGGGGCCCGTAAAACCAGCCGCGCACAAGGAGGAGAAGTCGCCCTGCCGCATTCCGCCGGTGACTCCAGCAGGGGTAAAGGCGCTTGACGCAGTAACTGGAACCGTAGTGGTCAGCACCGAGCCAGTTCGCAAGCGGAACTGCTCCCAACTCACGAAAAAGAATGTCTTATCTTTAATCACCGGACCGCCAAAACTGAACCCGTACTGGTTCTGCACATAAGGGGGCGGGGTGTTCTCCGCGCCTGACGATAATTCCAGGTTCTTGTTGAAATACTCGTTCGAGTTTAGGGCTTTGTTGCGCAGATACTCATACCCCGAGCCATGAAATTGGTTTGTGCCCGGTTTGGTACTCAGATTCACCACGCCACCCGAAAATTTGCCCCACTCAGCACCCAGGTCGTTGTATTGGACTTTGAACTCGCCGACCGAATCTTGAGTCGGAATAACAATGGGGAGGTTGATGTAGCCGATGTTGAGGGGCTGACCATCCAAGTACTCCGCACTCTGATTTGCAAAAGACCCACCAACCTGATAATTGCCCCAACTAAACGGGTTCTGGCTCACCGGGGTTCCACCGGAACCACCTTGAGCGACCGCCGCAGGAGAGATCGTAATCAGGTTGAAGATGTTGCGTCCGTTCAAGGGCAATTCATTGGCTTTGCGCTGTTCCACGACCTGGCCCAAAGACGAGGTTTCAGCTTGCAGTAACGAGTTTTCCGAAGTTACTTCCACCACCTGGCTGACCTCGCCAACTTGCAGAACTGCATCGATGTGCGAGCTCTGTTGAACCTGGACCGTGATCGGGTTGCGCGTAAAGTGTTTGAACCCTTGCTTCTCGGCATCGATCCGGTACTGGCCTGGGAACAAGTTCACGAAGGTGAATAGTCCATCGCTACCGCTGGCTTGCGTGCGCTTTTCCGCTGTGCCCAGGTTGGTCAAGGTCACGCTGGCATCTGTGACTGCGGCGCCTGAAGTATCGGTTACTGAGCCGGTTATCGAACCATATGTGGACTGGGCGTATACGGATAAGCACGACCCCAGCACAAGAAAACTCAGCGACAGAACCATCGTCCAGAACCTGCGAACATCCATGTCTAGCACCTCGCGGAATAGGTTCGAGACTGAGCTGCAATACTCGGACACACAAAAACGTGTGTCCGCCGACACTGCTCTCTATAGTCTCTTTACACTATTACGAGGTTGCGAAGGGATGTGTACCACGCTCGTGTTTGGCAGAAGTATTCGTCAACAAACTGGGGGGATAAAATGAGCAGGATAAAACATCAAGCCGCCACGAGTTCCGCACCACACTATGGGTGGTTCGCTTCCTTCCGCAGAAGTGCGTAGAGAAAAGGTTTACCCGTTGGCTTGGAACTGCCACCATGGGGTTCCACTGTAACGAAGACGGCATCAATCTCAGCAAGCTGCTTGGTGTCATCGAGGCGCAACACCCAGCGGCGGTTCGATTCACTGTCCATGTATAGAATCCCGAGGTTCATCGCTCGGGTCTTCTCGCCGAGCTCCGCATCTTTTTGGCCCCACACCTGGAAGATGCTGGCGTTCTTTACCCCAGCCTGGTGATCAAGATCAAAAGCGTAAAAAATCAGAGACTTATTCTGGGTATAAAAGACACGTCCAAAGGGCTTTCGGGTCCGGCTACCGCTATCAACGTCGAAGACGTCAGCGATGTAGAGTTTGCGTGCGCCCATCAGTTCACGGATATCGCGATCGGAGGCGAGAAAGCGTTCATCGTCTCCGAGCCTTCGTTCCTGATCTCGGCCCGTGACCGTGAGTTCATTGATCCTCGACTCCAGCGATGCTGTATGCAAAAGCGCACTGTCATGTTCGGAACGGAGATTCGCGAGCTCAGATTTCACGTTCTGATATGACTGCTCAGCCTGTTGGAGCTGGATGGTCAATCCGTCACGCTGTTCCGAAACCGCGCGCAATTGCATTCCGGCCTTGTCTCCTGCAGCTCCGAGTTCGCGGGAACGATCTTCTAAGGCGCGCAAAGCGGTTCGCAATCTCCCTACTTCCTGCTCCTGCCTTACGTTCTTTCCTTCTACCTCAGAGATTCTCATTGCCTGCGACTCAACCAGCTCGTCGCTCGATTTCTTTTCCGCAGCAAGCTGTTGCGTTTGCTCTTGCAATGAAAAGTGCACCTGCTGTTCTCCGGCAAGCGTGCGCTTGCCTAAATGGTAGGTGCCGAACCCAACCACAATCATCAGGCAAGCCGCGAGCCCACCTTTGACCCAACTGTTCACCGTGAATCCAAGGAAGAGGTGACGAGGCACTGACCCACCGAATGAATGTCCTAATGCCCCATTTGACGCTTGTTCCGACTTACGAACGCGAGCCATCAGCTTATCCCGCATTCCTGAATCATCCCACTCATCCCGCGATTCAGAATGACTAAACGTCGCAGCCAGGAAAGGCATTCCAACCGTGCTTATGAGCTGATACTGTTCATGGATCTCCCGACAGTCGCCGCAAATCTGAAGATGATGATTCAGTTCCAGCCACTCGCCGGCACCGAGCGTGCCGGAACTCGCGAGGGCGGCGAGTTCCTTGAATCTTTCGTGACGATCTAGATTCCCGTTTTCGTTCAGCATCCGCCGTTTCCCCGGAGCCTCTGTACAGACGGACTCTTCCGCAATCGTTCCATTCCACGATAAAAATGGTGACGCACGTTACCAAATGGCTCGTGGAGTCTTTCGCTGATTTCCCTTAATTCCATTCCTTCGAAATAGAATAGTTCGATGGTTCGTCGCTGCATCTGCGTCAAATCCTCGAAGGCTCTCTGTAAATACTCGAAGTCCAGTTTTGTTCCAATCTCTCGCTCCACATCGGTCTTCCCCACCAAAGTATCATCCATGGACTCGATTTCTGTACCAATATAAAATCCCCGGCGCGATAAATGAGCTTTTCTATCCAGCGCCCTACTGTAAGCGATTTGGACGATCCAGGCTTTAGCGTTTCCCTTTCCAGGGTCATACAAGATCGATTTCTTGTACACATAGAAAAAGACCTCCTGAACGATCTCTTCCGCTTCACTATAATCGTGCAGGATCCGAAATGCGATGCCATTTACCAGGCGTGAGTATCGGCCAAACAGGGCCTCCAAGGCAGTTGTATCCTTGGCTTGCAGAGCAGCCATCAATTCCTCATCGCTGGGAGCTCGAACCGACGCTGGTTCTGGTAATGTGACCGTATGTCCTTGGTTTTTCTTCCAGACCAGCGGGATTGCGAGCGCGCGGCCGTTCGGGGGAGAACTCATATTGTGCGGCCTCAATCCTGCCGTAAATGAAATGGTGGACGAGTCAGCCAAAGGGGTGAGAACCCTCGACCACCCTCGGACCATAACCTGATTCTGGCTCTCGCGAAACATACAACAACCTCTCAGCGCTTTTCCAGATAAAAGCGCGCGAAAAATACGCTAACCAAATGTCCTCCAGGTTGGTACAGATTCAACTCGCGTGTCGTATATAAGTGGTTCGAAGAATTGCTTGTATGTGGATCGCATATTTTCTGGATCGATAAGCTGCAAGACTTGCCCGGCAGAGTACATTTAGGGTTCCTATGCGCAGAGCAATCCAAGCCGTACTGCTAAGCGCCTTACTCTGCGGCCTTCTTCATGCACAGTCCACCAGCGCATCGCTGACCGGTCGCGTCACCGACCCTAACAAAGCGGTGATCAGCGATGCAGAAGTCACAGCCATCAATACCGGCACAGAAATTCACTATCAAGGACTTACCAACGAGACGGGAACCTACTACATTTCGAACTTGCCGCCGGGAAGGTACCGCATTGAGGTCGAAAAGCTCGGGTTCAAAGCTGTGATCGAGTCGGGAGTCATCCTTCACGTGCAAGATGCTCTGGAAGTAAATTTTGAAATGATGCTGGGGTCGACGTCGGAAAGCGTCACGGTGGAAGGAAACACACCACCCCTCGATACTGAGTCTTCCACCGTAGGCACAGTCGTGGAACAGCGGAAAGCGAATGAGTTGCCCCTCAACGGACGCAATGTTTTTAATCTGATCGTCCTGGCTCCGTCCGTTATTCCGCAGGGTAGTTCCACCGGCACTCCCGTTGGTGTAAATCCATTCGGCTGGAATAATTATCAGGTCAATGGGTCGTTTGGGAATCAGAGTGCCGAATATCTCGATGGGCAGCCCCTCAATATTGGCTATATCAACTTACCCATCCTGATTCCAACCCAGGATTCGATTCAAGAATTCAAAGTCCAAACCAGTAATCTGAGCGCGGAATGGGGCAAATTTGCAGGGGGAGTGACCAGCCTGAGTACGAAAGGAGGAACCAATTCGCTACACGGGGAAGCTTACGAATATTTGCGCAACCGCGTATTCAACGCAAATGATTTTTTCCTAAATAACGCAGGGAAAGCCCGACCGCCTTGGGTGCAGAACCAGTTTGGAGCGGAAGCCGGCGGTCCACTGCATCTTCCCCACTACGATGGACGGAATCGGACGTTCTGGTTCGGGAGCTGGGAGGGCTTCCGGCTACGAACGGGAGAACCATTCACCACTACGGTCCCCACAGCGGCGGAACGAATGGGAGATTTTTCCGCCATCAATACCCAGATTATGGATCCCTGCGCTGGAAGTGTGAATGCCCAGGGCGCTTGCCCGAGTAGTGTTGTCAGCCCCACGCCATTCACTGGAAATATGATTCCTACCGCCCGGATCAATCCCACGTCAAAAGCCTTGCTCTATCTTTGGCCGGCGCCGAACGCCCCCGGCGTGGTGACTCCGTCAGGCACAATCAACAACTTCAATACGGTCGCCAGCACCGGCGGGAATCAAGACCAGATCGCCGCGCGGATCGATCAGGACATCAGCAGCAAGCAGAGACTGTTTGTACGGTTCAGCCATTGGAGCGTGTTTGATCTTCCCACTGATCCACTTGGCAATGGCCTATGTGCTGACCGTTGTTCCGAAAACTATTCGACGAGTGCTGCCGCCGTGGGGTACAACTACAATATTGCTCCCAAGACAGTCTTCGATTTCAGCGCGAGTGTCAGCCGATTCAAATACAACCGCACTCCGAAAAACGCCGGGTTTGACCTGACATCGATCGGCTGGCCTGCGAGCTACAATGCATCTGTTCCGGCAATCATGCGAACCCCGCCTACACCGTGCGTGGCCAATATCACGGACAATATCATGTGCACGCAGGGACAAAGCTTCATTCAGGACCGCGATACTCAATACAACCTTTCCCCCAGCCTTACGCTCATGCGGGGACGCCACCGCTATCACCTCGGCCTGCAGTTCGAAGTTGGCTATGAAAATTATGCGCAAACCAACGTAGCCAGTGGAGCCTTCGATTTCTGCGCTCCCAGTCAAGCTTGCTTCACTGGCTTTTCATTTGCCGATTTCCTGCTGGGATACGCTGACAACTTCAGCAACTTCGAGAACCATTTCTTCGCACAGGCTGTCGTTCCTGCCTTCACCGCCGGCAAGCAAGTGTATCGGGCTTTCTATTTCGATGACACCTGGCATGCAACCCATAAGTTAACCTTCGATCTTGGCCTGCGTTACGAACTTCAGGGCCCATGGTCGGAGCGCCACAACAGGCTTTCGTATTTCGATCCCCATGCCCAAAGTTATCTCAATCAATTTCTCCCTCCCGGTTCATCGCCGGTGATGGGTGATGTTTTTCTCGTCCCCCCAGGAAACCGGAATAATATTCCGCTGGATAAAGACAATCTGGCGCCACGAGTTGGCTTTGCTTATAACGTTAGCCCGAGGACGGTTGTGCGTGGCGGATACGGAATCTTCTGGGTCCCCAACTATGTCTCGTTTGCCCTCAACCCTGCCAATGATATGGTGAATGCGCCAGGCACGACCTATACCGGCACGGTGGACGGCACACACCCGTCCAACTCGATTTCGCTTCCCTTCCCCAATGGCATTTCACCGCCGCCCGGCCGCGATCTCGGAACCGAGGGAACCCAGCAGTTCCTCACTCAGGTCGTGCAATCCATCACCGAGGTGGATCGTGGCAACCATCCTTCCGCTTATTTGCAGCAGTGGAATTTGAATATCGAACGCGAGCTTCCGGCGGGATTTCTTTTGTCCGCAGCCTACGTGGGTTCAAAAGGCAACCACCTCGAACAGTACTCTCAACAAGTCAACCAAATTTCCGACAGCCTGCTGGCTCAAGCCGCCGCACAGTTCGCTGCCGGAGGCGAATCGGCGGTTACTCTTCTGCAATCCACCCCTAATCCTTTTTTTGTGAATGGACAGGCCCTGGCGCTTGCCGCTCCAACCACCACCGAAGGGCAACTGCTGCGACCCTATCCTCAATACACCAGCGTTGAACTTGCCGGGCAGGGATCTTTTGCCAGCATCTACCACTCCTTGCAAGTTACGGCCCAAAGACGATTTGCCGGTGCTGGGTCGTTGTTGGTCGCCTACACCAATTCCAAACTCATTAGCAATACGGACACGCTTACCTCTTGGCTGGAAACGGGGGTGGGAGCCATCCAGGACAACAACAATCTTCGCGGTGAACGTTCTTTATCATCGCAGGATGTTCCCCAGCGTCTTGTGATTAGCTATGTTCTTGATTTGCCGTTTGGGCAAGGCAAAAAATATCTGCCCAATGCTGGTGAGAAGTTGAACAAAATTGTCGGGGGATGGGGGATCGATGGTGTCACCACACTCCAGCGAGGCTTCCCTTTAATTTTCAGTAATGGCCAAGCCAACGACGCTGCACTGTTTGGCACAGGGTCGCGTCCGAATGTGGTGCCTGGGTGTCAGAAATCAAGATCCGGCGGCAGCATAACGAGATTGAGCAATTGGTTTAATACGACCTGTTTTGCGGCGCCAGCGAACTTTACTTTCGGAAGTGAACCGCGAGTCGATCCAACGCTTCGCTCCGACGGGGTGGATAACTTCGACTTTGCGGTGTTCAAGAGAGTCCTGTTGGATCCTAACGAACGCTTCGGTTTCGAATTCCGTACCGAGATCTTTAATCTGTTTAACCGCTCGCAATTTGCTCCGCCGAACACAACCTGCTGCACTACGAATAACGCCAACTTCGGCGTGGTCACTGCCACGGCGCCCGGGACCAATCCCCGGCTGATTCAGTTCGCGTTGAAGTTTCTGTTTTAGAGCATTGAGAACATTTCGGATGCGAGTCCGCTCCTCCCAAATCGTCTTGGTCTTGTTGCTGATAGCCTCTGTCGCTGCGATCAGCACTCCAACCTTCGAGCTTAAATCGCCACCGGGAATAGATTTCACGCTGCAAAATTCCCCCACCCCTCAGAAATATCTGATCGAAACCATGCCTGGTGGAATCGCTTTGCTCGATTACAACAACGATGGATTGCTCGATGTATTCCTGGTGAATGGCGGCCGCATGAACCCCATGCACACTCCCGACAATTTTGATCGGCAGAACCCTCTTTATTGGAACCGGCTTTACCGGCAAAACAAGGATGGAAGTTTTACCGATGTAACCAAGCAAGCTGGTCTGGCGAATGCCGGAGATGCAAACTATGGCATGGGGGTAGCAGTTGGAGATTACGATAATGATGGCTATCCCGATCTCTACGTAACCAGCTATGGAAAAAATATTCTCTACCACAATAACGGGGATGGAACATTCACCGACGTCACAGCCAAAGCGGGCGTTGCAGCGGGCGGGTGGTCGGTTTCAGCCGGGTTTTTCGACTATGACAACGACGGCAAACTGGACCTGTTTGTCACCCGCTACATGGACTGGGACACCCAGCACAGCAAAGACTGCGGCGGCAAGTTTCATACCTACTGCCCGCCCGGAGAATTCCCCCGCTCCACCAACATTCTTTACCACAATCGGGGCGACGGCACCTTTGAGGATGTGAGCCAGCGCTCAGGAATTGCGGCCAAGAAAGGACACGGCCTCGGGGTAGCGTTCTCGGACTACGATGGCGATGGATTCACCGACATCTATGTCGCCAACGATGGCATGCAGCAGTATCTGTTTCACAATAACGGCAACGGCACTTTTACTGAAGTTGGTCTGGAAGCCGGCGCGGCACTGAACCTCGATGGCGGACCGCTGTCCGGCATGGGGGTGGTGTTTCAGGATTACGATAACGACGGCAAGCCCGATATCATCGTAACCACTTTGCCGCGACAGACCTATGCAGTCTTCCACAATGATGGGAACGGCTCTTTCAGTGACCGGGGACTACAAACTGGAGTGACTGCGCTTTCGGGAGTAATGTCTGGCTGGGGTGTTGGCCTTGAGGATTTCGACAACGACGGCCAGAAAGATTTGTTCATCACTCAGGGGCATGTCCTCGACAACGTGGAAACTATCGATCCGTCATTGCACTATCTGGAACCAACGCTGCTAGCCATGAATCACAATGGCCGCTTCGAGCGGGCTGATTCGGGTAGCGACGTGCTGGTCGCTGGACGGGGAGCGGCATTTGGGGATCTCAACAACGATGGCTGGATCGATGCTGTGACCACGGTGCTGGGCGCGCATCCACAATTTTTCATGAACCGCGGCGGAAACGCGCACTGGTTAACGATCACGTTACGTGGTACACGAAGTAATCGAGATGGACTTGGCGCGCGCGTGCAAGTGAACGGGCAAACACGATTCGCCACCACCGCCGGAAGCTATGCATCCTCCAACGACAAGCGGCTGCATTTCGGATTGGGCGACGCGAAGTCCGCCAAAATTGAAGTGTTCTGGCCCTCTGGGATTCATCAAATGCTAAGTGATATTTCAGTGAATCAATTCCTCGAAATACGTGAACCGGAGCGGCCATGATTCGAACTGTACTATTTCTGTGGCTGGCGTTGCAGGCGACTTCGCCCGAGGCGATACAACACATGGAAGCCGGCAGCAAAGCTGAAGCCGAACGCCACTTCGACCTTGCTGTCGCCGAATTTCGCAAGGTAACAGAACTTGAACCGACGGTTCCTGCAGGGTTTGTCAGCCTGGGACAGGCCTGCATGGAGCAGCGCGACTACGGCGCTGCGGTCGCACCTCTGAAGCGCGCACTGGAGTTGGATCCGAACCTTGCTCCCGCACATCAGTTGCTGGGATATGCATTGCTGGTGCAAGGGTACGCAGCTGAGGCGATCCCGCACCTGGAGCGCGTCCACGAACAGAGCGCATTGGGAATAGCGCAGATTGAAACTGGGCAGTTTGCCGAAGCCATCGCGAATTTACAGGCTGCATTGCAGAAGCGGCCGAATGATCCGGACTTGCTTTACTACCTGGGACGCGCCAGCGGCCTGCTCTCGAAACAATCGATTGATACCCTGCTCGCCGCCAATCCCGACTCCCCCCGCGCGCACCAGGCGATGGCCGAAAACTATTTCGTGCTGCGGCGGATGCCCGAAGCTGAAAAAGAGTACCGCGAAGCGCTCCGGTTGCGTTCGGATGTGCCCGAAGCCCACCTTGAACTGGGCGAAGTTTATGCTGGCACCTCTCAATGGGCAAACGCGGAACAAGAATATCGGGCCCAATCCAAGCTGCAGCCTGGCAACGCGGAGGCAGCCTATCGTCTGGGGACGGCGCTGTTGGAACAAGGCAAGGTACATGAGGCACGGCTGGCACTATTGCACGCCGATCGGCTTATGCCTGATATGCCCGAGACACTCTATTCACTAGGGAAAGCGGATTCACTTGAAGGTGACGCCGGCTCTGCCGAGCAGGCTTGGATTAAACTGCTTTCCATTGAGAAGCAAAGCTCACTGGCGGCACAGGCGCATTTCGGATTGGCTGGCCTCTATCGTAAGCAAGGAAAAACGGCAGAGGCGCAGCATGAAATGCAAGAGTTCGAAAGCTTGCAAAATAACTCAAGCCAGCCGCAACCTGGGAAATAGTAACGAGTCGTTTCCCCGACGATCCGCCTCGAGATTAGTATCACCCTTGCATTTGCTTGGCGCCAACCACAGGTTTATGGTGGGATGCGCTCATCGAGACACTATCTATGAATGCCCGCGTCTTCTTCTGGTCGCTCACGTCCGCACTCGCCGGGTTCCTTTTCGGTTTTGACACAGTGGTCATTTCCGGGGCCGAAAAAACCATCCAGTCACTTTGGGGGCTGAGCCCCGGACTACACGGAATCGCCATGGCTTCGGCTCTCTATGGCACCGTGGTGGGTTCGCTGCTGGGCGGCTGGCCCACTGACCGGTTCGGACGCAAAGCTACGCTGCTATGGATTGGCGTGCTTTACTTTATCGGCGCAGTCGGATCGGGGTTGGCAACCAATGTTTCTCTTTTCATTATCGCGCGTGTGATCGGCGGCCTGGGCATCGGTATCTCCACCGTGGCAGCGCCGTTATACATCTCGGAAATTGCGCCTCCCAAGTACCGTGGACGACTTGCCGGAATGTTTCAGTTCAATATTGTTTTTGGCATTCTGATCGCTTTCGTGTCCAACGCGTTGCTCGCGGGCATCGGCGAGAATGCTTGGCGCTGGATGCTCGGAGTCGCCGCGTTTCCGTCCATTCTTTACGCTCTGCTGTGCTTTGGTCTTCCCGAAAGTCCCCGCTGGCTTCTGGGCAGGAAGGGCGATCGCGAGGAGGGCCTGAAAGTCTTGCAACGCATCCAACCCAGAGCCTCCCAAGCCGAGATTGAAGCTGAGGTCAACGAGATTATCTCCGCATCTTCGGAAAAAGCTTCGTCAGCGCTCTTCTGGACGCGGCGGCTTCGCAAACCGATTCTGCTTGCTGTTTTTATTGCCTTCTTCAACCAACTCTCAGGTATCAATGCGATTCTCTATTTCGCGCCACGCATATTTGAACTGACCGGCCTGGGGGCGAAAGCCGCCCTGCTCCAGTCTGTCGGCATCGGCATCACCAATCTTATTTTTACCTTTGTCGGTCTCTGGCTCATTGACCGGCTAGGCCGCCGCACCCTTCTCTTTATTGGATCGTTCGGTTACATCGCGTCACTCGGTATGGTTGCGTGGGCCTTCTTCACCGAGCATTACACCATCGTGCCGGTTTGCATCTTCGCCTTCATCGCCGCGCATGCCGTCGGACAGGGAGCAGTCATTTGGGTTTTCATCTCTGAGATATTTCCCAATCGCCATCGCGCCGAAGGTCAGGCGCTCGGGAGCTTTACCCACTGGATCTTCGCCGCCCTGCTTACCACTTTCTTTCCGAAGATGGTCTCCGCTTTCCCGCCCGGTTATGTTTTTTCATTCTTTGCCTGCATGATGGTTCTCCAACTCATTTGGGTAAAGACCCTGGTTCCTGAGACGAAGGGTGTGCCGCTGGAGCAAATCCAGAAACAATTGGGCATCGATTAGTTTGTGTGGTGCACCCATCGCCTGATTTTCAATTCGTCTCCGGACTCGTCATTTCCATCGCCCATATGGCCGCCGGGCGCATGTACATTGACGCTCGGAAATTGCCGGTGACGTCCCACGCTTCGGGCGTGCGGAACCAATAGCCTTTGTTCTCGTAGATCACGTGATAGAGACCACGAGCGGTGCTGTAGGCTTCATCTTTCATTCCTTCGCTCAGCATTAGAGCCGCTACTCCGTAGGTGGTGCCGGCCCAAACTTCCTTGCCTTGTTCGTTATCCAGAATGGAGCCGTCGGAAGTCATCCCGTTGGCCGCACCCATTTCGCCGCCGCCAAATTTCATGACGTTGATGGCATATATCTTTTTGAGAGCAGATATTTGCATCTCGTGCGGGACAAGGTCGCCCAATCGAGTCATGTTGGCATACCACTGCCCAGCCAGTTGATCGGTCTGAACGCTGTCGTGGTTTTCGCTTTCGGTGTCATAGCGAAAATATTCACCATTCCACAGCTTGTCGATGTAGGTCTTTTGGGCTTTCAGGAAAAGTTCGTGATATTGCACTACAGCGTCTTGATCGCCCAGCGTTCGTGCTGTTTCCTCACCCGCGCGCAGGGCCGCCAGCCACAGATTGCCGCAGTAAGCGCTCACGCCGTGGACCACCCAGGAATCATAGGTTTGGTCAGGATAGTCGCTGTTCTCCGGAATCCCGCCGCCATGGTCGAACTGCCGAAGATAGGCAATGGCTTCCTTCATCGCGGGCCACATGTCGCGCAAAAAGGCGGTGTCTTTTCGTCCCGTCAGCACATAGTCGCGATAAACCATCAAAACAAATTTCGAATTCAGATCTTTCCAATCGTTGGTGTCTTGCCATCCCGGCTCATTCACGGCAACGAATGGATCGCCTTCCGGTACTCCTAAATCATGCGGCACGGCACCGATCTTTTTCCGTTTGTGCAGCACTGGCACGCCCGTCTGCTCGGACTTCCAAACCCAGAGACCCTTTTCCGGCCACTCATGCGCGACGGTGTCCCCGAACTCCCGCAGCACCCGCTTATCGATCTCCGGCCAGAACTTAAGCAGCGGCATGGAGGCGTAGAAGCGAACATCCAAGGTTCCGTAGTAGGCATAATCAAAGCACTCCAGCAACGCAAAAGACGCGGGGAGGCTCCGGTCTGATCCAACCGGACGCCCCCAGAACGAGCCTCCGTCGGTCAAAGTATAAAGTTCATTGAACAGCATGCCCCGATACCAAAGCGGTTTAGTTTCGTCGTTGATGTACGGAGCCTGCCAGGCATCCAGAGCGTCGCTCCACTTCGTTGCGTTGAGCAGCCCATCTTTGGCAATCGCCCAGGCATTGTTGCCGGTCGTACCGTAAAAATCTGTGTAACGGCGATTCCACTTGCCGCCTTGACCGAATTCGACCTCGGGGAAATCCCAGGAAATCACCATGGGAATCGTTTTCTTTTCTCCTGGCTTCAGAGTGAAGCGCACCGCAACCGCACCCGCTAATTTTTCGCCATCGCTCACCCAGGACGTATCGTTGTTCGCGAGCCTTCCGTCTTTTTCGAACGGCGCCCAAACCGCTTTGCCGTCACCCTCCGCATGAAATGAGGTGTGATAGCTCACTTCCACGCCAGGAGTCTCCACTGCTGCGATCACGAACTGACCGTCCCATTCATTCTGCGCACCAGCCGCACGATTGCGATCGAACACAATTCCCTTCATGGTTCCTGCTTCGCCGGCCGCTTCGCTTTTAAAACTATTGTGGTTGCCCTGGTTTGGCGCGCCCTTGAAATCGCGCGTAAAGGTGCGAAACCAGCCGTCCATGTTGGTCCACGAGAGGAGGACGGAGACAGTCACCGTTTTGTTCGTAGGATTCTCCGCATGCCAGCGATAAACCGCAACCGGATAACTGGACTCCCGGTAATTGTTCGGGAGCACCGGCGAAAACTGCTCCAGCACAACGTGCGCCGGAAATTTCTCCGAGCGGTAGTCATACCAGGACTTGGGATACAACGCAGAATAATCTCCTGCGCCTACTGGATAATCCCACTTCCAGCTCGATAATTCCTTGCCCTTGGGATGATCGGTCATCAGGACCTGCGCCGTTCCTGTGGGATCGCCTTCTGCTTGCTGGAACATGGCAAACTGGTTGGCATAAATAGTCGCGTACTTGTGAACCCCGGCTTTGATGTGCCAGCGCGCAAAATCGCCGCGATAGGTCCGCGAGAAAGTTCCCGAGCCGAATCCTCCGACCGGTGCGCCTTGCCAGTAGCCGTCATCAATGTCGCCGGCAACTCGAGTCACTCCCGGATTCTCCAGAGGTAGTCCGAGGGGCCGCTTCCATGCTGCTTTCGGAATGGCGTCCGCGCCAAACGCAGCGGGCACCATTGTCAGCAGAATGACCAACGCAGCGAACTGTAAGCAAGACACCTTCTTCATGAATCCTCCCAAGCCCCTTTAGCGACTACTCATTACACAGTGGAACCGAGCACGAGCATTGCGATCCGGATTGCCTTCATTCTTATGCGAACCATGATCATTTGGTCCCATCGTGAATTGTTTTCTCGACTTGGTCGTCTTCCACGAACTTCGATTCAACACCGTTTCGTGGTACCTTCGCTCCAGCAGTCCATACAATCGCATTCAGAATCAGTTTGCGATAATTTTCTATCCGCCAATTCTCGTAGTAGTGGCCGTAAGTAATCCCCACGCTACGCCCCCCATCTTTTCGCTGGACGGCCCAGGCCACAGTCTGCTCTTGAGGATTCGGCGAGAGGACGGAAACACGCACGATCGGAATGACCGCTGGATCATCAGGACGGAAGTGAATCTTGTAATAAAACTCGTCCTTGTAATGGTAAGGCGAGACACCGTGACTGATGGGGTGTTTCGGTGACGCCAGCGTCACACTGGTTTCAAGCGTTTTCGGATCGTCGAAACCGCCCGGGCCGTCGTATTGAACGAAGCCGCCGTTCCATTCGAGCGCCTGCTTTTCATACTTGAAAGGGATGTAGGTAGAAAAATGGAATGTTATGAATCCGCAGCCACGGTCCATTTGTTTTTGTAGTACGGCGATTCTTTCGTCGGTGCCAAAGGGCAACCACTCCATCCCATCGGATATAAAGACAATTGTGTCCGCCGTATCGAGCACTTTAGGATCCTCCGGCCAGCCGTTGAAGTAAATCTCGGTCTTGACTCCATGAAGATTGGGAGAACGGTCCAGCATCACCTTGAGCAACTTCACCGACTTTTCGTATTCGTGCTCCCCTGGGCCATGCGATTTCTTTCCGGCGATCAGCACAATTTTGCGGAGTGGCTTGTGGCTGGCTGCTGCGGCCGAGACAGGCAAGAATGCCAGCGCACAAGCAAGAACAATCCCGGTGGCAATTCGAGTCATTCTTTTCATATACGCGGAGGTTGAGAGCCACAGAAAAACAAATAATCAGTCACTGAAATGCTGGGCAAGCAAATTCTTTCAAGTAATCGACGGTCAGGGTCACTCGCCGGACCAATACTTATTGAAGCCGATATAGTCCGAATCCAGGTTCGCAAGAATCTTCCGGCGCAGCTCTAAAATGTCGATCGATCCCTGCTTTTGATAAAGCACCTTGCCGCCCGGTGCGATCAACACCGTATACGGAACGGCTGACTCCCACTTGGGGTCGAATGCCGCCTGCATCGCCGCCGTATCGTCGGAAGCAAAAAGCAGATTGCGACTGGTAGCATGCATCTTCTCCAGCATTTTCATCACACCGTTTTTCTCATCGGGCATGTTCGCCGAGACCGTTACTAATTCCAAATCACGATCGCTGTACATCCGGAGAGTGTCTTCCAGGTCGGGAAATTCGTGAATGCACGAACCGCACCAGGTCGCCCAAAAACTGACCAGTAACATGTGTTTGCTGGGATTCGTATGCAACATCTTTAGATCATCAGCCGTCGCCATTTCCAACTTCACTGGCTGGGCTTCAATCTTCGCCAACCCCTCGATTCGTGACGATGCCTTTTCCTGCCATTTTGTCGAGCATCCGAAAACACTGGTGTGCTTCACAGCAACTTCCTGATGCGCCAGAAGCGCATCGATGGCGTTGCGTGCATCTTGCGTCTTCACTAACTCCGTTCGGTAGCTGTTATCGAAGCGCCCTTCGTAACGCAGATGACGTGCCTGATCGAACACAAAGACGTGCGGGGTGGCCTGCGGCCCATAGGCCCGCGTTACGGATTGTGTGTCGCCGTCGTAGAGATAGGGATATTGCAGATGCTTGTATTCAGCGCGAATCTTCATCTCCTCGAGGCTGTCACTGATATCCGAGGAGTCGAGTTCATCGATCCGGATCGCCTTCGGATCGTTGGGCTGAATCGCGACCACCGCCACGCCGCGCTCTTTATAATCCGTGGCTAATTGCGCAACACGCTGTTCATACATCTGAGCAATTGGACAATGATTACAGATAAAGACCACAACAAGAATCGGGCTCGCCGAGTAATCGCTCAGCTTGTGGATTTTCCCGTCTACACCAGGAAGTTCGAAATTCGGCGCAGGCGAGCCAAGCGCGAGGATCGGGTGCGCATCTTCTCCCCAGGCAGCCAAAGAAATCAGTAAAAATAGAAAAACTTTCCACATCCGATTCCACCCTCTATTGACGTGCTTGCAAGTTAAGCCAGCTTGCGAGCAAATTCCATGTCCTGCCGCATGTCTTCGGTTACGTCACCTTCTTTTTCGTATTCCACGGCGACCAGTTTAGTGAAGTTCTGCCGGTGCAATTCACGCATGACTTCGGGAATCTTCGAAATTCCTTGGCCGAGCAGAACATTCACTTCCCCGTCCACGGCCTGGATGTCTTTGAGGTGCACCAGCTTTAGGCGCGGGCCCAATTTCCGAAGCGCATCCACGGGATCATGCCCGCAGGAAGCAAAATGTCCCACGTCCGCTGTTGCGCCAACGGTTCTTGAAAGCCCCTGAAGGGCATTCAGAACGTCCTCGGGGCTCTCATATGCGAACTTCTCGCCTTTGAAGTAATGGTTGTGAATTCCAAAGGTCAAGTTTTCCCGTGTAAAGCCCTGGTCGATTCGATGCAGAATGCTGCCGG
The DNA here is from genome assembly GCA_963723765.1 of Terriglobia bacterium. GTDB lineage: Bacteria > Acidobacteriota > Terriglobia > Terriglobales > Acidobacteriaceae > DATBAX01. The sequence goes on from CAVRSD010000005.1 coordinate 1,083,055, forward strand.
TGGCATCGCCTGTAACATTGCGCACGCCGAGAATTTTGGCAAAGCGCACGGCGTTTTCGAGGTCCGCATCTTCTTTGATAGTGGCCGTGTAGTAGGACACACAACGGATTCCCGCTCGATCGAACTTGCTCCGAGCCGAATGAAACAGGTCGTCGGTAGGACGGTTCATCAGCATAAACTCGCCACGGGACATTTCGATTTCCCGAACCCGCAGGTAATTCAACTGGACGACCATCTGGTCCATGGTGAGATTGTGATAGCTGTAGGTTCCGATGCCGACATTGAGCTTGGTCGAAGCGTGCAACGGAACTGCCACCGCGGCCAGACCCGCCGTAATCCCCTTCACAAAATTTCTTCTCGTGATCGAACTCGTCTGGATCATGAAGGCCTCGCTAAGTAATCTCGTCTTGGGAAATAGCTAGTTGGCCGGCAGCGGACGGGATGTCACATCTGCATTCTCCAGCCCCATAGCCCATTTGATGGCCTCGGTAATCATCTGCTGAAATTCCGGCTTGTCCCAGTTCGCTTGCACATGGCCCAGTGTTGTGTAATAAACCCGTCCCTTGCCATACATCTTCGCCCAGGTCACCGCGAAGTCGCGATCGGTGCGATGGACATTTTTGTTCTTCATGTCGAGCTTGCTCACATCGAGGCGCATCAGCACACGCACTTTGTCCCGGGAATAATTGGTCATCTGATAAATCTCATCGCGGAGCACAAAGGAGTGGGGGAATTGTTGCATACCCGGGAAGCTCGGGTCTTCCACAATGATGGGCGCGTCGAACGTTAACCATGGATGTTCGTCATAATAGCCGCCGATCATGTCTCCATATTCCGGCCAGTCCACGAAAGTTATGGCAGCGCTGTGCACTCCAATAAATCCCTTGCCATCGTCATGGATGAACGAGATAAAATCGGCCTTTTGTTGAGCGTCCATTTCAAGGTCGCCCCCAGTGAAGAAGAGCACGGCGTCGAAATCGTTCAGGTTCTTTGCATTGTATTCCAGCTTCTTTTTAGTAAGAACTTCGGTGTCGGTGCGAAGGGTGGTGTCCCAAAGGCCGGTCTCCGTTCCCAATCGCTCTAGCGTTGCCATCGCGTGGGAAACCGCCTCATGCCGATATCCTTTCTCTTCCCCAATGACTAAGAGATGCTTCTTCGGCGGTGTAGCGGACGACTGGGCCGCGCAAAGATTGCAAAGAGCGATGCTCAATACTAAAAGCGGAATCCGGATCAGCTTCTTCATGATATGTCGTCCTAATGTTTTCAGAAGTTCATGTACTCAATTGCTGGCAACGGGTGTTTTGTCCGAAGAGTTCGTATCCTTCTTCTCCGGGAACAAATCTTTGGGCGGCATTTTGGCGTCGTACACCAGATTGAAGAAGCCGACCATCATCTCGTCCCAGTTTTGCTGGCCCCAGATCACAGCTTTCGTGGGGTCCGGATTCTCCGGATTATTCTTAGAGTTGTCGAAATGCGCGGTGCACTCAATCTTGGTGCCTTTCGGCAAAACAATTGGTTCTTCCAGGTTGTACCAGAGCTGCCAGTGCCAGTTGTATGCCGGCACTCGCAGAATCGTTCGGGTTTCGCCGCTGGGAAATACCAGCCGATACTCGAAGTCCTTGCCGCGCGTGTGCATGTGGGGATGGATTCCCGCCAGCGTTACCTCTTTGGCAAGTTCAAATGAAGCATCTACCCGGTAATCCGGATCCCCTGGAGGGATTTTGAAGGTGCCATTGCTGGCGGAAAGAGTCTGCACTCGCAATTTCGGAGGTTCCTTGGCAAAGACCAAGCCGAGCTTAGTCTGGTCCATCACCGCGGTTCCGTTGGGCGTGTAATGCACTTCAAACACAATGTCAGAGCCAGCCTTGACCAGCTTGGCTTGTCCGGGACGCAGGATTTCCGCAGGCTGTCCCGGCGCATAACCGACCAGAAAATCACTGGGTAGGGCGCTGCTGTCCACTTTTTCGTCGGTCTTCGCGGGTGGGGCTTCGAAGAAAACTCCCGGCTTGCGATCTTTGAAGTAGTTCGAGCCTGGCTCCCGGACATAAGCAATGATGTGGTGCACCACTGCGCGTTCGGTCGGGCGCACCTCAACTGCCTGCACCCACTTGTCTTCAGTAAATCCTGTGGGGACGATCATGTATTTGTATTCCACGACGCCAGACTCAGGCACAGGAAAAGGCTGAGGGAATTGGATCACCATGTCCGGCTTGGGAATACCCCATCCTTGCGTGAAGACCACCGGCGCCGGCATGTCTTTCGGATCGCCTTTGGGCGCACCTGCATTGACCCAGGCAACAATCGTCCCAATGTCTTGCTGGCGGAGCGATCGATCGTTGGCAAAATGTCCGTATTGCGGGTCTGCGTACCACGGTGGCATCATTTTCTGCTGCACCGCAATCTTCATCGCTCCAGCCCATGGACGCACATCTTCATAGGTGAGCATGGAAAACGGCCCCGCCTCGCCCGGACGATGGCAGCTCTGGCAGTTTTTCTGCAGGATTGGGGCGACATCTTTCGTAAACGTCACACCCACCCCGTTGCCCATCTGCCCGAATAAAGATGCTGTCAGACAGATTCCACTTATCAGTGCGAGAAAAATGCGGCCCATTAAAATTTGTCCCCAGTTTTTCTTGCCGTCAAGCTTCTTGACACTTATCCTCTAGCAAGAATTAGAGGCTGATCCATCTCCGGCGAATATTCAAATCAGCGCTATATAGCGGCCTCCACAGCATACAACTGTTCCTGATTTCTTGAAAGTTTTATATATTTCTGGTTGAAAATAAGCTGGCAGTTCTTTCGATTTAATGCATTCAGGCGTTCCGCTCAGGCACTTTCTCGCCTATTTCCATTTCCCTTCCCCTTCCGTAATCGTGATGTAACGATTGAGTGGAAGATCGGTGAAGCGCTGGATCACGCCACTGGGCTGCGGCCACTTTACCTCGATCCAATCAAACTTAGGTCGTTGACCAATGCCCAGAACGACACGAGGATCGTGAGAAGAAAGATAACTACCTCCGCCCACCTTCATCCTGTTTGCTTTCAGATCGCCCGCCTGGTAAGTGATACGCGCGCCAACCGCATCTCGATTCGATTTCGTGCCCACCAGCCTTAGCCCTAGCCAATGGTTCTCACTTCCCACGTTGTTTTTTAGCAACAATGGTGCGTCATCATTGACGGAAACCAGAACGTCAACCGCACCGTCATTGTTGAAATCGCCGATAGCCATTCCGCGGGCAGACAAGAACTTGGAGAACACCGGCCCGCTTTGCTCGCTCACATTCTGAAAACTTTTTCCGGTATTGTGAAACAACAATAATTGCTCGCGATACTTCACTTCATGATGCAACGATTCAATGAGATCATCAGGGTTCCCGTTGGCAAGAAATAGATCGAGATAGCCGTCGTTATCGTAGTCGAAAAATTTCAACCCCCACCCGCTCATCAACCGGGTCGCGGCCCCTATGCCCAGGGGCCCGGCTTGATCGTCAAAGGTCTCATCGTGGTTGCTCTGATAGAGCGCATACATTTCACGATCAATATTGGCAACGAACAAGTCCATCCATCCATCTTGATTGAAGTCGGCAGAATCGACACCCATGCCAGACCGCGGCCGTCCTTCTGCGCTATAAGCGACCCCTGCGGGCTCGCCAATCTCTTCAAATTTGCCCGACCGGCGATTCATAAAAAGAAAGTTCGCGGTGGTGTCGTTGGCTACGAACAGATCCAGACGCCCGTCATTGTTCAGGTCCGTTGCGACTGCGCCCCAGGCTTTCCCAGGATATTTCCCAATCCCTGATATCTGGCTGACGTCAGTAAAGGTGCCATCGCCGTTGTTATGGAAGAGCCAACTGGGCATGGGGCGATATAAATGAGGGATACAGTAGCCATGTTTCGCGTCTTCTCCAGAGCCAGTGCGGCAGTCTTTGCTTTTGGCTTTCGAGAATTCGACGAACTGACAGACAAACAGATCGAGGCGCCCGTCATTGTCGTAGTCGAACCAAACCGCGCTGGAGGCCCATCCCGGGGCAGCGACTCCCGCCTTCTCGGTGACATCCGTGAATGTGCCATCCCCGTTGTTGTGGTAAAGAATGCTGCGTCCGTATTGCGTGACATACAAATCGGGATAGCCGTCACCATCGTAGTCGCCGACCGCTACGCCTTGCCCATAGCCCCCCCCCGATACGCCCGCTTTTTCGGTGACATCGGTAAACGTGCCGTCACGATTGTTCTTATAAAGCGCATTGCGAAGCGCCGGGTTGGGGTCGTAGAAGTCGCACTTGCCGCTGTTGACTAAGTAAATGTCCATCCAACCATCATTGTCATAATCGAGAAAAGCGCATCCCGGACCGGTCGTCTCCGGCAGATATTTCTGTTCAGATTTTCCTGCCGTGTGCACCCATGTGATGCCACTCACCGAAGCGTGGATTTCTTCAAAGGGATAGGAGGGTTGTGGCAGGGCATGGGCAAGACGAGGTAGACCCGCAAGAACGAGGCTGCCACTTATGTTTCGCAGAAAATCTCTTCGCGAAGGAAGCTCGCCGGATTGTGAAGTGATTCGCTTCTTCACTGGGATGAGCAGTCTTGAGAGTTCAGGAACCAGCGTTCCAAATTCATTCAGTTGGGACTTGCTTGAGGGTCCGCTCCTGATGCCGCTCCTGGCGCACCACCTTGACCGCCCTCGGTCATCTGCTGATGAATCGCGAATTCCTTTTCGGCGTCCTGCTTGCGTCCGGCACGACTGTAAGCCATGGCAAGACTATAGTGCGCATTTGGATTTCGCGGCTCAAGTTTGACCGTTGTTTCCAACGCAGCGATGGCTTCGGGAAAACGCTTCAGTTGCAGCAGTGATGTGCCCAGACCGAGATAGGCATCGCTGAAGTTTGTGTCGAGCTTGCTTGCCTTGGAAAAGTGGAGGACTGCGTCATCCCACTGGAGATCCTGACGGGCCAATTCGCCCAAAACATATTCGGCGCCGGCGTTGCTCGGGTCTAACTCAAGCTCCTGTTGCATTTCTTTCTTGGCTTCTTCGACAACGCCCGGCCCCGGATCGGGCTTGGACAGAAGCAGACGCCCCAGCCGGAAATGGATGCCGGGCGATTGCGGATTCATTTTCAAAATTGCGCTGTATTCCCTGGCCGCGTCATCCCACTTCCCTTGCATCTCGAAGGATTCGGCGAGCAATTGATGCGCGGAAGGAGAATTGGGCGCGGCCGTAGCCAGTTGTTGCGCAGTGCGGCTTGAAATATCGGAGTAAGTATGGACGGTAATGTAAAGAACTTCGGGATCTTGCGGGAATTCGTGGCTTAGCCAGCGGAGAGCGTCCACCGCCGTATCGCGCTGGTCGATGGCCATGGCACAGCGGACTTCTGCAAATCCGCCCTGGCGCTGAAGGTCTTTGTCGGTAACGTGTGGCCCGGCTTTCTTCAAAAGTGGAAGAGCCTCCTTGCAGCGCCCGCTTTGCGCAAGAGTTACTCCGCGACGTTCAGCGGAAGAAGGACTCTCCGCAGCCGCTGATGCACCGGAAGTTTGGGCAGAGGAGAATGCGAGTAACGCTGACATCAGAGCCGGGACAATGGTGATGGAAAGAGATCGGGGCATAAAAAATAAGGGCAGGCGCTGGAAGCGCCTGCCCCCATCATATCGCGGTTAGAAGTACAGCTTCAGAGCAAATTGAATGTTACGCGGCGATTGGGAGCTGTTGATCAACCCCATGCCTGCCCCGAGGTTATCGTTCGGTGTATTCAGATTGACGTGGTTGAAGGCATTCAGCCAATCGGTACGGAACTGGAGCTTGATTCCCTCTGTCACAGGAAAGTCCTTCTGCAAACTCAAATCCCAATCGTCGTAGCCTGGGCCACGCACTGGACCTTGTGCGGGACAGGTTCCGAAGTTGTTAGCAGGAGCCGAGTAAGGACTGGGATCAAACCATTGATAACCTACGAACTCTCCGCCGACGACGGAGGCTTGGCGACCGAGGACGTGAGACGGTCCATTACAATCTGGCCGTAGACCACGCGAACCGGTTGCATCGTTGCCGCCGTAGTAAAGGGCCAACGGGAAACCCGTATGCAGCTGGATGATGGGATCGAATGACCATCCGCCAGCAACGGCGTTCACGAACGAATTCGAGTTTGCTCCATACTTTCTGCCTCGTCCAAAGGGTAGCTCGTAAACAGAGTATGCAGTCAATATGTGAGTTGCGTCGAAATAGCAGGGTGCGTAATCGGCGTGTGGATTATACAAATTCTGGAAGTATGGGCTCGCGGGAGCTCCCTGAGTTGATCCCCAGGTTCCATAGTATCCGCTGTTGTCGGTCATGCACTTGGAGTATGTGTAGGATACCTGGTACTCCAGTCCGTGGGTCATACGCTTTTGCAGCACGGCCTGGAGTGCATCGTATTTTTGCTCTCCGACGGAAGCGGTACCGGAAATCTGAGAGATATCGCTTTGGAATGCCGGGTTTCCGGAGAAGTACACGCTGGGAGCCGTGCACGGTGGAGTGGCGCAAGCACTGTCCGGAAGCAATTGCTTTTGTAGATAAGGCATGGGAACCATCAAGTGCGTGCCATGCTGACCCACATAGCCGATCTGGAAGGTAGTTGTGTTGCTGATCTGTTGCTGTATGGTCAAATTCCACTGCTGGGTAATCGCCGGTTGAACATGCGGGTCCCATACCCGAACCAGGGCGCCAGCGAAAGGATCGGAGGCGCTGCCCACTGGCAGTAACCCTTGATCGGTGCTGGTGGTTGGGAGTTGCGCGCCTTGATATTGCTGCAGGGTTTCAGCCGGGCTGAAAGGTGGATTGATTGGCAAGCGCAGGTTCGTACCCGTGCCTTCCAGATAAGAAGAAATGGTGAAAGCGCCGCGGACAACAGTCTTGCCACTCAAGCTATGCGGTGTCCAGGCAAATCCAACGCGTGGCTGGAAATCTCTCAGGCCGTAGGTACCATTGTAGAGTGCTGCGCTGCCATTCGCGCATGTGGTCGGGGCCGTCCCCAGATCAACCCGTGAACAATCGGGGGCTATGAGCTGACCGGAGAAGAGTCCGAAGTTGTCCTGCTGGGCGTGCTGTTCAAACCAGGGTTGGTGGGCTTCGTAGCGCAAGCCGAGATTCAGTGTCAGGTTGTCCAAAACACGCCAGTCATCCTGAATGTAACCGGCGAAAATACTGCTGCGCTGGCCCCATTCGCCGCCGGAAATACCTTTGCCGTAAGATGAAGGCAATCCCAGGAAGAAATCAGCTCCCTGAAAGCCTCCAGTACCCGCACCAGTCGTAGGATCACTGGAGGTGTAATTCCCGTCAAATGTGATTCCACCCAGAGCGCCGCTGTTTCCGGTGTAGAAGGTGTTGATGCGGTCACGCCAGTATTCGAAACCTATGTGCATTAAGTGATGGCCGTGAGTCCATATTGCGGAATCGCTGGCCTGGATTACTGCATCGTTAAATGACTGCACGACGCCCGTGCTACCGATATTGGTTAGAGTGCCGTTGCCGGCGCTGCTGGGAGTGCCGCCTCCGAATCCGATGAGAAGAAGGCCGTCACCGCCTGCATTCCCGTTTGAAATGCCAAGCTGTTGCCCTAGATCGCCGACCGCGCTGGCGAAGTCAGTGCCATTGTGAAGCTTCACATGATTGATACCAAAGCGGACATCGTTCAAAAAGCTGGAACTGAAGGTGTGACTCCAGTCGCCAACTCCGCTGTTGATAGGGGCGTCAGAAAAACCTGTACCCAGCAAAGCGAAGGAGTTGAGGGTTGGATTGTGCTGTTTGGAGTGTGAGTAGCGTCCGAAAATATGATCTTTTTGCGTGGCGTTAAAATCGATCTTTACATCGTATTGGTTGGTATCAAAAGCCTGGGTAGTTGTGTAAGAGGCGTTATTCCCGGTTACGTTGGTTCCGACCGCTGCGGGATACAGAGGCGAGTTGAACAAAGCCTGTGCAACGGGATCGATCGAGCTCAACGGAATCTGATTGTTTGCAAATGGGGTGCTCGTGCCGGCGGGAGTGCAAGGACCTCCCGGACCCGAAACTCCCGAAGCGCATGGGTTGTAAAGCTGGATATTCCCGCTCGCCGCAGAACCCGTGCACAAACCTCCACTGAATCCGGCCGGGCAGAGCGCCGAAAAATCTCCTCCCCGCTCAGCTGCGGTGAATACGTTGATACCCTGACTTGACGAAGGATGGTCAAAGCGTTGTCCCTGGTAATCGAAGAAAAAGAACAACTTATTCTTTACGATCGGCCCCCCGACCGTGCCTCCGAACATGTTCCATCGCAGTTTATTGCGAGGCAGATCCTGGAAGTTGCTCTCCCAACTGTTGGCATTGAGCTTATCGTTACGGAAATATTCCCAGACGTCTCCGTGGTAAGCATTGGTGCCGGATTTAATGGAGGTGCTGACAATACCGCCCATGAAGTTTCCGAACTCCGCCGAGGCATTGTTGGTAATGAGATTGAATTCCTGAATAGAGTCCGGAGTAGGGGTATAACCAAGCAGGTTGTCCGAGACTTGGTTATTATCCATGCCGTCCAGAATGAAGTTGTTGGCCTGCTCACGGTTTCCGTTGATATAAGGTTGCGCTCCGCTGGCGGTGTTATCACCATTATTGAAATTCACCGGATCGGGCGACACCGCGCCCGGAGCCAGCAATGTGAGCTCTACATAGTTGCGCGTGGCCAGCGGCAACCGGTCATTGGTCGCAGCGTCAATGATCGTGCTGATTTGGGTACTCTCGGTTTGCAGGATGGGCGCGGCCTCTGTGACCTCCACCGAAGTTGAGACTTGGCCCACCTTCAATTGAATGTCCACGCGGGCAGTCTGGTTGAGCACGAGAGTGAATGGCGAATGCACCGAGGTATCAAACCCAGATGACTGCACCGAGACAACATAGGTCCCAATGGGCAAGCGCGGAAAGCTATATGCGCCGGTATCGTTCGTCTGCGAGGTCCAGACGGTGCCGCGATCGGAGTCTTTAGCAGATACGGCTGCGCCTTTGATCGGCGCTCCGCTCGGATCCGTGACGGTACCGACAATTGCCGCCGTTACTTCCTGGCTCCATGCCGTGGCCGTAACGCCAATGGTCCCTGCCAGCAACAAAAGACATACGCTGATTCTCACAAACTGTCGCATCACAACCCTCCTGGAAGACGCTTTTGGCTCAAACCAGCCCGCACTCGCCGTACGCTTAGTAATCGAAATCAACTACTGCTATAGAGCACCCTATGCTATAGAGCACTTTGAGTAGCATCGTCAAGCAAAAAATGCAGGTTTGCCTGATCTATTTCTTTTCTTTTCCATGTCGAGGCTATTATGCCGTTTGTTCGGTTCAGAAAATGAAGGGATTTCCGGCATTTTCCCCTGTCGGCAGAGAATTTCCGCGGCGAACGGTCGACCATCACCGCGCGCAACCCATTTGGTCGGGGTACAGAGTAACCCTGCATTCCCTCTAAGAAAATCGCGACGATTCTGTCGCAGGGAGCGACACGTCAGCGAACCCACCATGAGAGGTACGCCACGTGCCTGCATCTGAGGTATTCTACGATTCGAGCATTGCCTTGATGTTAGCTACCACTTCAACCGCACGGTCCTGATTCATTTTCTCGAATACAGGCTGCGAGGCAAAACGGGCCACCACGTTGCCCGGGACCTCATACTGCACTGCCAGCGTAAGCCGCGTATTACTTCCGTCAGGCTCGATCTGATAAGTCCAGGTACTCGGGTTGCCGGTCAGCGTCTGAAACTCGTAGACTTTTGGGCTTTCGCTTTTCGTGCACTTAGAATCGCCGGAAACGACAAACCCGAACCAATCGAACTCGTAGTGCCAGGTTTGCCCCGGCTGAGTAACGGCGGGTTTGACGTCGTGAATGCGGGAAAGCCCCGGAATAAAGCTGGTCGCCCGAGTGGCTTCCGAAATGAACTCGTACACTTTCTTCGGCGGGGCAGAGATGGTTGTGGACTGAACTGCTTTTGCGGTCGGCATCACTCCTCCAGTAGATAGAACCGCGCGGCCTTCAATAAAGCCGTGGCGATTAGCGATTTCTTGGGGGCCGAAAACCCTTCTATCCGAATGCTGATCTTTGTCATCCACCGGCTTTCGTGCCAGGCGATCAATCCGTGCTCATCTCTCAGTTGAATACGTCCGGGCTGGAGCGTATTCGGTAACCATATCAAATCCAGAGTCGAACTGAAAATCCTTTCCCAACTGGGAGGATGAAGCCGGAACGAAATCCAGGTTTCCACCAGAGTTTCACCATCATGCTTTTTCCGCACCCGCCATACGTGGCGGCCGGGATGAAAAATGCGGAGGCGAATCATTTTGTCGCCCTGAGGAAACTTTGGATCCCATGCCCATCAACCGATGGGATGAGCTGGCTAAACCCAGCCTGACGCGCAATTCGGGCCAGATCTCCAGCCGAACGGTAGTAGACCTGCAGTTCCGCCAGGCGCAGCAGATAGTCAGAAAAACGTTGCCGGCGCATCGCGCTGGTCACCATAACACCGCCAGGGCGCAAAATACGCCAGAAGATCTCATAAAGTAAAACCAGCTTCTTGTCGTCGAGAAATTCTCCCAGGCCGGTGGAGGTGATGAAGTCGAACTTGCCACCATACGCATCAATATCCAATGCATCTCCATGATGCGTGATTAGCGTAACATCGTGAGCTCCAGCAAAGGCACTGGCCTGATGCAGGACGTCTTCGTCCAGATCGAGAACGTGGAATCGGACACCCGTTAGCTCTCCCCCCAGAGGGCGAAAGTTTTCAACTCCTGCGATAAGGTCGCGCGGAATGCCGCAGGGAACGCTCAACACATCGAGATTTGTTGTTGCGGAAGCGCGTTCCTGGAGAAACCGGCAAAGCTCATCTCGAGCCATGAAAAAGCGGTTTCGCAGCGATTTTACCGCTGGCATATTCAGGAGTTGCTGATCCAGAAAGCGTCCGATGCCATACCTTCCAGAAGCTTGATTGCAGTAAACGTGATCGGCGAAGCGATAACTGCCGGAATTCTCGAAACCCTCGCGAGCGAGATCGGATGTCCTCAGCAGCCAGTAGAGTGGCAACTCCAAAATCCGTCCACGACGCAGTAGTTTATTAGCGATGGAAGACGACCGCCGGGTTCGATTGTAGAACTCAGTCACGTGATCGTTCACACCCGTAGGTAGGTGGCAATCATATCCTTCATAATTTCCGGAGTTCCGGCTGCGATCGTCAGGGCGCGCGCATCGCGATAGAAGCGGCTTGTCCAATGATCGTCCATGTAGCCAAGACCGCCGTGGATTTGGAGGCACTGGGTGATCGCTTGCTGGGACACTTGATAGCTGAACAGCTTGATCATGCAGATTTCCCGAGTAACCGCTTCTCCCTTTATGAATCGTTCAAGAGTTGCATAATTCAGGGAGCGGGCAGCTTCAAGCTGAGTGGCCATTTCAGCAAATTCATGCCGGATGGCCTGAAAGCGATTGATGGTGTTTCCGAAAGCTTTTCGCTCGCGTGCGAACCTCAACGTTTTCTGCATGGCATAGTCTGCCCAGGAAACGCACGCGATCCCACCGAAAAGGCGCTCGCGATTAAGAGCACGTTGCACTTGTCCAAAGCCCTGGCCGAATGCGCCGAGTACCTGCTCTTTCTTTACACAGCAGCCATCCAGCTTGACGCGGCCGGTACCAGAAGCGCACAACCCGAGCGTCTGCAAGCGTTCGATGGTCACGCCCGCACTTTTCGCGGGTACCAGTACCAGCGTTAGGCCATCCTCCGAAAGTTCGGAGATTCGAACTGCCACCACCAGGAAATCCGCAAATACTGCATTCGTTATATAGGTTTTTTCTCCATACAACACCAGATCATCGCCGGAAATATCGGCACGGCACTGCAATGCGGCAAAATCTGATCCAGCATCCGGCTCAGTGACCGCCATAGCGCCCATCACCTTGCCACTACGCAGAGGGGAAATATAGGCGCTTTTCTGCTCGATTGTGCCGAACTCTTCGAGTAGCGGGGTGATTAGGTTTGCCTGCACGAAGAAACTCAGGGCGAAACCCAACGATTCACAACGTGGCAGCTCTTCGGCGATGATCGCGTTGAACCACAAATCGGACTGAAATAGCTCATGGCGTGCGCATTCTTGCAGAACCGATCGAGGAAATTCTCCGGCCCGCTCCCAGGCGGTTGCATGTGGACGCAGGTCTCGTTCGACAAATGTCCGCACTTTTTGCCGGAACTCCTCGTGTTCGGCCAGAGGAAAGTGATTCATCTGTTATGCGGGAGACGGCATGGCACGACGGACAGAGTCAACTATGTCCTGCACCGTCTTGAGCCGCCACAGATCGTTTTCTTTGATCTCAACTTGCAGCGCGTCCTCAAGAGAGAGCACACACTCAAGTTTTTCCAGCGACTCCATGTTGAGATCAGCCAGTTTCGCCTCAGGTTTAATGTCATGAACTGCCAGGCCAGAGGCCCGGCTTATGATTTCCATCACCTTACGTTCGACGTCCATTAGACGGCGCCTCCTAAAGCAAAATCGGTCGCGAGTCGCGAATGCAACTCGGCTGCTACCTTCCGATCAACCTTCTCCCATTTTTCCTTAGCTGCGGTAACTTGATCTGCGGGCATGGTGGTGAGCCACTGTTCGGCCCATCCCTGCTCGCCGCTGTGTGCTTCTTCCTCCCGGATGATTCTCTCCAGAGTTTGCCGGATTTCCGGATGCACATCCAACCTCTCCAGATGCTCGCGATAACTTGTCAGTACACGAGCTTCAAGAATTTCTGAAAGGACGAGTAAATCAACCAAGTCTTTTGGAATGCCGCCATCCAGCGAATAGTGTGTCTGGATCGCATCTGCCGCAGGATCGATGGTTCCGCCGAGTTTCGCGAGCACTTCGGTAAAAAGCGCAGCGTGTTTGGCCTCCGTCGCACAGTGGCGAGTGGCTCCCACCAGCACTTCAGGAGTGCTCACACTGCGAGCGATGCGGCCCATAAGCAACGCCCCATGCAATTCGCTGTTCCGATATAGATTCAGCAACCATAGTTCGCGTTTAGGAAGCGACATGCATACCTGCCTTGGCAAATTCGGAAAGCCCAACTCCGCACAGCCGGTGCATTTTCTGGTCGAGAGTCAAAATCGCTTGCCAGTCGTTCTTCTCGCAGATGGGTACGGTAGTCACAACATCCGCCCCGATATGGCGGAAACTCAGACCGGCCTGCAAACAACGCTCGCGGGCATCGGTGTTACCGCGCACCCGAGGTTCAAGCAAATCGAAAGCAAACTGCGTGTGCCGGAATTCGTCCTTGGCGATAAATGCGTTGATCCGCGCCAGCACGGGTTCCTTGGCCTGACGCGAAGCCCGAAGAAAGAAATAAGCGGCAAAGTGTTCGCTGATCAGGTATCGCGTGAGTTCCGCGACTGGGTCAACCACGCTATCCAGATTTCGTCGGCGCACAGCTACGATTTCCTCATCGCTCACCGGACGATAGTTCACCAGGCTCAAATAACGGTTCAGGACATAAAAATGTTTGTACGATTCATACATTTGCACTGAAAACACAGACGTCACATCGATCTGGTCCCACATGCAGCGGATCAAGTTGGCGGTGTATACCGGGAAATAGGACTCGATCAACGCCGAGTCGCGCATCTGATCGAGCAAGTCTGGCTGGTTCAAAGCAAGATTGCGATCAATTTCGTTCCAGGCGACATCCACGTCGAGGATCCAGCGTTGCATTTCCGCAGTTGTCAGATAATCGTCGTAAATCATTTGCGCTCCTGTTCGGATAGCTTGAATGCCCGCGCCGGCCCGAGTTGTATCACCAATGCGAGCGCCCACCGTTCCAATCCAAAGGCGATGCATCCCGAGTGCGTTGGCACCTCATTGTTGTTCATGGCGAATCCGAATCGACGTGAAAAGAACGTCTCATGCAAATTGAAGGAAGCAAGTGCCAGTTCTGTCCCTCGCTCATCCACTTGGGCGCGTAATTCGTATTTCAGTTGTTTGATCTGTTGCAGCAGCAGCTTGCCGCGAGCCGCTCCTCCAGCGAAGAACGGATCACTCGCCTGCTGCAGGCTTACGATCATGTACAGAGATTTCGCGAATGCGAGGATTCGATCCATCCACTCCTGCCTCTGCTCGCGCAACCAGGCGACGGGTCCGACAAGCACGATTTCTCTCATCATAAACGTCCGTAGCCGGCCCAACTCCTCTTTCCCTTCATTGCGTCCACAGCGCGAAATGCAGGTCCAAATGCCGGGTTCCGCTAGAGACGCCGCCGCCAGGCTGGCATAACAGTGATAGCAGGTTGCCGGAGACAAGCAGCCGCCATGGCTTTCGTCCACAACAACCTCGCCGGAGAATGAGTCGAAGAATCCTGCCCTCTCCAGGACGGTGCGCTCAATAAACGGTGGAACCGGCATTTCCTTGGCACCTGCTTTTGTAGCAAGGGCAACGAATTGCGAGTCGAGCCAGTCCATGAGTGCCAGCATTCGAGGACCCAGCCGGACTGCGTGACCCACAGGCGTCCACTCTTGCAGGCGCGACAACTCGGCCACCGGATTATCGAGACTGAGCTCTCTTGTCGCTATCACTTCACTCATAGTGTCCCGAAGCGTTCGGCGATCGTGTTTACGGTGCGAAAATTGTTCATCACAATCTCTTCGTCTGGAATCTCCCGGCCCGTAATAAGTTCGAGATATGCGATCAGCTTGAGGATCGAGAGTGACTCGATCCAACCATCTTCAAACAGCGGAGTGTTAGGATCGGCGATCAGAGCACGGTCCGCCAATAATTCGCCGTTAATGTAGCCAAGCAATTTATCTCGAACTTCAGTCACTGGCCATGGCCTCCGCTGGAATTCTATGTTCTCTCCAGCCAGTCTCCACCAGCCAGCGAACAACCTTGGGATAGAATTCCAACACTCCAGGTTTAACGATTCCCGCCGCCTGCAATGACTCCGCACTTAAAGCGTCGGAAAACTGCTTCGGATAGGCGAGCTGTGGCGCAAAGTGTTTGATGATTGCCACACTGCTTCGCAAAAGATCATCGCCAACTTCCTCCACTGAGCGTGCAAATAATTCGAAGGTTGGCAGGTCCACAATAGCCGGCATCTCAATCGCACGTTTTCTCCACGAAGGCCGATACCGAAGGAAGGTTTCGCTGGTTCGTTCGAGCAGTTCGGAGATGGTCATGACATCTTCGCCACCACAAATATGGAACGTTCGTCCGGATTGAAATCCGTCGATCGCAAAGTGTTCGACGGCAGCGGCGGCGTAGTCTAGAGCAATCAGGTCTACCGCACTATCCGGCGTTCCTGGGACCATCGGCGCCAGCGAGTTGTAACAGAGTCGAAGAGCATGATGAATCGCAGCCAGCTTCTCCACTTCTCCGGTCGTCGCACTGCCCAAGATCGTACTCAAGCGTAAAACGGAAATTGGCAAGCTGCTCATGTGTTCACGCAGCAGGATTTCCGCCTCATACTTTGATTGCTCGTACGAATTCACAAATCCCGCATGGTGAATCAGATCGTCTTCGTGGATCGTTCCGGTACGCCTGCCGGCCACATGGACGGTGCTCAGAGCTAGAACTGCTTTCAGCCGGGGACAACGTGAAGCGAAAGCCAGCACGTTCCGCATTCCTTCCAGATTCACGGCACGTGCTTCATCAAGGGGCGCTGCAAACCGCGTGTCAGCCGCCGCATGGATAATGACAGTGACGCGATCCAGAATTTCGCGGCTGGCTTTCGTCGATAAACCCAGGTCCAGGTTTGCCGTGACGTCACCGGATACTGGGCTCAGTTTGCTGGAGGCGTCTTGTTCGGCCCCGCGTATTAGCGTGAAAATCCTATCCACGTCAGCGCGGCGTGCGAGAAGTGGAAGTAGCGCTTGCCCTACCATCCCTGTTGCGCCGGTGAGCAAAATAGAATTCATTAGTGCTCCAGAACCATGCACGCCCAGTTTGCGCCAAAGCCGAACGTAAACAGCAATAGTTTGTCCCCGTGCTGCAGTCGTCCCGAATCCGTCCCATCCTTCAGATTGATCCAATTGTCTGCAGCGATTACATGCGCGATTTTGCTGATATTGTCGGCAAACAGTCTTTCACGATTGATCTGAAGAAGACCCAGCAGGATCTCCCAGCTCCGCAAGGAAACGTTGTGAGGAAGGACGCACGCAACCTGGGAAAAGTTAACGTGCGCATCTTCGAGCGTGTCACGAATGATGGTGCGTGCCGTGGGGAAGTAAGCTGCGGCGATTTCGTTCTTTCGCACAACGGAGTCCCAGTAATAACCCTTAGTAATCTGCCTGTACGCACAGATACGATTGCGCGTACATTTTTTCTCCACGAGGACCGCGCACGCTCCATCCGAAATGACGTTGTAAATCATTTCTCGCTTCTGGCCTGCGGGAAGCACATCCGAACTAACGCAAAGCACCCGGCTGGCATCCTCGTGGGAAGACAGAAAATCGCTCGCGAGTGCGACGGAAGCCATCATGCCAACACAACCGGCCTGGCTTATGCCAAAAGCGGTTGCGCGGGTCAGTTCCAATTCGTATTGCAACTGGGCAACCGGATAGTTAAAAACTGACAACGGATGATCGGTTTCAACCGCGTGGCTTTGCGGCATTGCCCCAGCATAGAAAATTGCGTCCACGCTAGCAGTATCGATGCCGCTGGTTTTTAGCAACTTCTTCGCTGCGGCGGTGGCGAGTACGTGCGAAGGAAATCGACTCAATCGCGCACACCCGAATCCGAACTCCCGCAGACGCAACGCCGGAGTGTCCAGCAGCCCTTGAGCTTCGAGTTCCTCGACCGAAACTGCATCCGAACCGAGGATGTATTCGATTCCCGAAATGCCGACGTCCACGAGGTTCACCTACAGGTCTAACTTAGAGTTCGAATTGTCGCACAACCCATTCGCGGAATCTGCGACTTCAGCGCCTGAAAACCGTTCCAGTCCAGCCCCAGCCGGGTTTACGCAACTCAGTGCTGCGGCTAACGAACCCATGCTCTGCGAATCCGGCCTCAGTTGCAAACGCCAAAATGCGCCAAATATCCCTGGCGTCGAATGACGCCCCTTGGGTGGGCAGCACGTTTTATACCTAGCAAATTGCTGTAGACTCTTCCCGATGTACTCGCAAAAGAATGGCGGAGGACAATGCGACGTTCACACTTTATTATTACGGCAATCCTGATTGGCTTATCGGGCGTGTTGCCTATCTCTGGAGCTCAAATGGCTGTTATCAACGCTGGGGTATTGCTTGTCGCCAACAAGGGCGCCGGCACCCTCGGCATCGTTGATCCGCAATCCGGTCAGCAAATTGCAACCGTGCCCGAAGGAGGGGTCACCGGGCATGAGGTGGTAGCGTCTCCCGACGGACGGCTCGCCTATGTTCCGATCTACGGCAACTCCGGCGTCGGCAAGCCGGGAACTGACGGCAGCAATGTGGTCGTAATTGACATCGCCGCGCGCAAGGTAATCGGCAACATCGAGTTTGGACACGGAGTTCGTCCGCACTGCGCAGTGTTTGGCCCCAAGGATGGACTGCTCTACATTTCTACCGAGCTGGATAAGTCGATTAGCATTATCGATCCCCACACTCTGAAAATTGTGGGATCCATTCCGACAGGCCAACCAGAATCACACATGTTTGCCATTGCTCCTGATGGACGCCGCGCCTACACCGCGAACGTTGGCCCCGGCACGGTTTCTGTGTTGGATATCGAGAAGCGAAAAACCATTGATGTAATCCCGGTTTCAGCCCAAATCCAGCGCATCTCGATTTCAGTCGATGGCCGCTCGGTTTTTACCTCTGACCAGACGAAACCCCAGCTCGCCGTTATCGATACCTCCAGCAATAAGGTGAGAGCGTGGATTCCCTTACCCGCAGCCGGCTACGGATCTGCTCCCACGCCTGATGGCCGTTCGTTGGTGATCGCCATACCGGAGGCAAACAAAGTAGCGGTGATCGATCTGGACGCCATGAAGGTCACCCACACCATTGACGTTCCCGCGGCTCCGCAAGAAGTTCTGGTGCGTCCCGATGGTCGTGTGGCGTATGTTTCCTGCGATGCCAGCCACAAAGTTGCCGTGATTCGGGTTTCGGATTGGACCGTAGAAAAGTTGATTGACGCTGGCAAAGGTACCGATGGCCTCGCGTGGGCAGTTCCGAAATAATGCGCATTTGATGTAGAAACCTGGAGTAAGTTCAGAAAAGTAGCAATCACAGCTATGGATTCTGCCGCGACATCCGGAGCCGAAGAACGACTCCACGGCACACCCACACGCGCGGGTTATTTTCGTTGGGTCATCTGCGCTCTCCTGCTATTCGGGACGACCAAGAACTACATGGACCGCCAAGTCCTGGGGATCCTCAAGAACACTCTTCAGCCCTACTTCGGATGGAACGAAATCGACTACAGCAATCTGGTATTGGCCTTCCAGGCGTTCTATGCATTGGGTCTGGTGGTGGTGGGCTGGCTGATTGATCGGCTGGGCACGCGATTGGGCTATGCCCTGGCCATGGTTTTCTGGAGCCTGGCGTCCATGGGACATGCTTTGGGAAGCTCGTTCACCAGCTTCCTGGTTGCCCGGTCCTCTCTGGGCTTCTGGGAGGGGGGCGTTTTCCCCGCCAGCATTAAGACGGTCGCCGAATGGTTCCCCAAGAAAGAACGGGCGCTGGCCACGGGCATCTTTAATGCGGGGACCAACGCCGGCGCAATCATCACTCCGTTGACCGTACCATGGATCGCCGTTCATTGGGGCTGGCGCTGGGCTTTCCTGATCGTCGGAGCGCTGGGGTTCGTCTGGCTGATCTTTTGGCTGCTGATCTATCGCAAGCCGGAAGACCACCCGCGCGTCTCCAAAGCTGAGTTGGATTACATCCGCAGTGACCCACCGGAACCGACCGAGAAAATCAAATGGCTCAGCCTGCTGCCACACCGGCAGACATGGGCATTCGTGATGGGCAAATTCATGATTGATCCCATCTGGTGGTTCTATTTATTTTGGATACCTGACTTTCTTCAGCGCAGGCATGGCCTATCTTTGATGGGAATCCGGGCGCCGATTGTCGTGATCTATGTGATCGCCGATGTCGGCAGCATCGCTGGCGGCTGGCTATCTTCCTGGATGATTCAGCGCGGCAGAAGTGTAAACGCATCTCGCAAGACCACGATGTTACTTTGCGCCATCTGCGTGGTTCCGATTATGTTCGCGTACCGCATCGATAGTATGTGGGACGCAGTTTTGCTGGTCGGGCTCGCCGCTGCAGGACATCAGGGATTTTCCGCCAATCTCTTTACCCTCACCTCCGACATGTTTCCATCACGGGTAGTAGGCTCGGTTGTGGGGATTGGCGGGATGGCGGGTGCGATCGGGGGAATGCTGATCGCGAAGGTCGTCGGCTACGCGCTGCAGTGGACCGGCAGTTATAAGGTTCCTTTTCTCATCGCCGGTTTTGCATATTTGCTGGCACTGGCAACTATTCAGTTGCTGGCTCCAAAACTCGAGCCCGTAAATATTCGCTGAGGAACCACCACGACTCACGTAGGGACAGCCGCCTCGGCTGGCCTCAACGCGAAGCTATTGATTGACTCCGCTCGCGAGAAATCCTCCGTCCACCGTCAGCAAATGTCCGGTAACAAAGCTGGCTGCATCCGACGCCAAAAATACAGCGGCTCCGCCAAGCTCATCGAGCTTCCCAAAACGCCGCATTGGCGTACGCATTAGGAATTCGCGGCCGCGATCCGTTCCATCGAGAAGAGCAGCGTTTAAGTCCGTGCGGAACACGCCGGGAGCAATCGCATTGACGCAAACCCCCGATGGAGCCCATTCGATGGCGAGAGATTTTGTCAGCGAAGCCACTGCCGCCTTGCTGGCACTATACGCAGCGACTTCATAGAGCGCGACGAACGAAGAAAGCGAAGCGATATTAATGATGCGGCCATAGCCGCGCTCAATCATGTGCCGTCCAAATACCTGACAAGCGCGCAAAGTCCCGTTCAGATTGGTTTCCAGAATTGCATTCCATTCAGATTCCGGGACTTCGAGGGTCGGCGTGCGTTTGGTGCGGCCGGCACAGTTCACCAGGATCTGCACGCTGCCGAATTTGGCGCACACCGATTGCAGGAGTTGTTTAAGGCTATCCGCATTCGTGACATCGCAAGTTTGTGCAAGCGATCGTCGCCCAAGCGCCTCAACCTCCGCTGCCGCATCGCTCACTTGCTGAGCGCGGCGGCCCGTAGGCACAACATTCGCGCCGGCTTGCGCCAGTGCCCTTGTGATGGCCAGCCCAATACCGCTGGTGCCGCCGATCACAACTGCGGTCTTATTTGTTAAATCAAGAAGAGGATGACCCATGAATCCTTTGCCTGGAGATTTAAACGAAGCGAAGTGAATCAAAGGGGACGCAAGCTTCACACTTGGCCCCCGCATCCTAAAACTTAAGCGATTCCTTGAGCGGCAGGCTTTGCGATGATCCCCCAACCGACAACGTATAGTCGCCATGCGGCAATATCCAGGCGTCCCGTTCGACGCTATAGATTGAAAGATATTCCGGATCGATCTCGACAGATACCTCTTTACTCTCTCCCGCCGCCAATTTCACTTTGCTCCAACCCACCAGTCTCTTTGGCGGTTCTCCTGCGTTGGCCGGTAATGCCGCATAAACTTCCGCAATCTCGGCCCCACTCCGGCTGCCGGTATTGGTTACCGTGAAGTTCACGTAGACGTTGTTTGCCCTTTGCGTAACCTTGAGATTTGAATAACTGTACGTGGTGTAGGAGAGGCCGTAGCCGAACGGAAACAAGACAGGCTTATTTTCTGCGTCATACCACTTGTATCCGACCTTCAATCCCTCGTCATAAGTAGTCTGAAATGCCGGTAATCCAGGGGCCATCTCTTCCCACGATTTATAGCGTCGGATGTCCGTGGGTTTTGCGATCGCTGCGTGGGGCAGGTCCGCCTCACTCTTCGGAAATGTGATGGGCAACTTTGCACTCGGATTCACATCGCCGAAAATCAGGTTGGCAACTGCATCCGCGCCGCTGCTCCCCGCATACCAAGCTTCCAGGATGCCGCTCACCTGGTCCGCCCATGGCATCGTGACCGGGCTTCCGCTTTCGAGCACCACAATCGTATGCGGATTTGCCGCTGCAACCTCCGCAATCAAATCATCCTGATGTCCGGGGAGGGAAAGATTGTCGAGGTCCATTCCTTCGCTTTCCCATTGGTAAGCGAACACGATGGCCACATCGGCAGTTTTCGCCAGAGCTACCGCGGAGGAAATATCCGTACCCGCATCAAACTGAACCTTCGCTCCGGGAACTTTCGCCCGGATGGCTTTCAATGGCGAGGTGGGAAACCATATCTGGGCTTGCCATGTCGTCTTGCCTTTACCGGGCGGCATGATAGCGTTTCCGCCCGGTGGATCCACCTGCGCTGAACCGCCGCCTGAAATCATCCCAACGTCAGAGTGCGCGCCGATCACCGCGATGCTGGATGCTTTGGAGGCATCGAGCGGCAGGATGGTCTTTTCGTTCTTCAGCAGCACAATGCTGCTTTCCGCAATTTTCCGCGCAACCTCGAAACCACCCATCACATCCACCACACTTTTTTGCGGAGGATCATCGATTACACCCGTCGCAAACATGGACCGCAGGACCCGATGCACATGATCGTCTACTTCAGCCATGGGGACTTTGCCCGCCTCCACTGCTTTCTTCAGCAATGGCCCAAAGAAATAGTCGGTTGGTTCTTCGTGGTCCAGCCCCGCAGCTGACGCTTTCGCTGTACTGTGCGTGCCTCCCCAGTCCGACACGACAAAACCTTTAAAGTTCCAGTCTTTTTTCAAAACGTCAGTCAATAAATATTTGTTTTCGCAGGCGTAGTCGCCATTTACCCGGTTGTAGGAACACATCACCGCCGCCGCGTTGGACCCCCGCAATCCAATCTCAAATGCCAGCAGATCGCTTTCTCGCATCGATCGCTTATCAATATTTACGTTGACCGAGTTCCGACCGCTTTCCTGATCGTTAAGCGCATAATGCTTGATGTCACCAATTACGTGTTGGGCCTGCACCCCGGTCATTACTTGCCCAACCATCTTCCCGGCGAGAATTGGGTCCTCTCCCAGATACTCGAAGGTGCGTCCATCTCGCGGCTCGCGGGCTAGATTCGTGCCGCCACCTAGTGACATGCTGTAACCCTGCGCTCTCAACTCGCGCCCGATCAATGCCCCATACTCGTACGCTGCGTCTAGGTCCCAACTCGCTGCCGCCGCAAGATCGTCGGGCAGCGCGGTCGAGTACCGGCCGTTCTCCCCGCTGCTCCGCACTCCATACGCCGCATCTGATATCTGGATGCTGGGGATACCCAATCGCGGAATGCCCACCACGTACCCTGCCCCACCATTCGATCCCACGGACAATGGACTGACTGGTCCCAGGCCGTTCATGCCGGTCCCATGGAGAAGCGTGATCTTCTCGTCAAGCGTCATCTCCTTTAGCACCATATTCGCTCGCTCATCCGGCGAAAGACTGGTATCCATCCATGGTCTATTCCCCGACACCGGACTGAGCGGAAGCCGGTAGCAATGCAATACTGAGGATCACAATACTGACTGTCACCAGGCCGGTTCGGCGTATACGCGCACGCAGGTCCATGATTTTCCTTCGTTGGTTCGGGAGTGGCAAAACGGAGTTCATTCTACTCGCTTTTTGTACTGCAAGATTGAGAAGATTAGGATAGGTAAAGAAGAGAAAGAAAAGGTTTCCCTCCCATGCGTAAATCAATTGTCTTTCCCGCCAGTATCGCCGCCGTCGCATTCGTGACCGTTTTAACCGTAAGAATGTTTCTGAAACTTACTACGGCACATGCGGCAAATTCATCCGGCTATCGCCTCCTAAAGACTATTCCCGTCGCGGGTGAAGGCGGCTGGGACTATCTCACCGTCGATAGCGACGCCCGCCGGCTCTACATTTCGCGCGGTACCCATGTTGCCGTGATGGACATCGACAGCTACGCGATCGTCGGCGATATTCCCGATACTCAGGGCGTTCACGGAATAGCCCTGGCTCCCGACCTTGGCCGCGGATTCACCAGCAACGGAAGCACTAGCACCGTGACTGTTTTCGATCTGAAGAGCTTGAATACTTTAAGCACGGCCATAACCGGCGACGGGCCGGACGCCATTGTTTATGACCTCGCCTCGAAGCGGGTGTTTACTTTCAACGGCCGCGCCGGCACCGCAACCGCCATCGACGCTGCCAAGGCTGGCACTCGCGGAGTTTCTGGCCTGACCATCGACCTCGGCAGCAAACCGGAGTTTGCCGTTGCTGACGGTGAGGGCCACGTCTACAACAACCTTGAAGATAAGAGTCTCGTGGTTCAGATCGACTCCCGCAGCCGGGAAATCCTGAACCGCTGGCCGCTGGAACCCTGCGAAAGCCCATCCGGTATGGCGATCGACACACAGCACCGCCGCCTGTTCATCGGATGTCATAACAAACTCATGGCCATCATGGACGCTGATACCGGCAAAGTGGTCGCCACCGTCCCCATCGGCGAAGGCGTCGATGCCAACAGCTTCGATCCCGGCACGCAGCTGGCTTTCGCCTCGAACGGTGACGGAACCCTGACCGTAGTGCATGAAGATTCTCCCGACAAATACACGGTAGTAGAAAACGTCTCGACCAAAAAAGGCGCACGCACCATGGCGCTCGACCGCAAGACCCACAACATTTTTCTCGCTGCGGCAGACTTCGATCCGCCGGCCCCGGGGCAACAACGTCCGAACATGAAGCCCGGGACCTTCGTCATTCTTGTTTTCAGTACAATAAGTCAGCTCTAGATCACCCGCGCCACTGCGGGAATGCGCCGGATCGCACCGATCAGGCCCCAGCTTAGCGCCAGCGTCCCGATAAACACGACCGACCCCTTCGCAATCGCGGGGAGATGGGTCCTCAGCAGCGCATATTGCAACCAGCTCACAAACGGATAGTGGATCAGATACATTCCATAGGCATTGTCGGTCAGGCTGTCCCAGATCTTTACGCGCGTTCTTGCGAACCGCAGGAAGACCGCGAGAAAAGCGAAGGAGGTCGCGGCGCACGACACCACGAACGCGAAATCTCCGAGCACCTCCCACAGGCGCACCGCACTATGAGTGGTCAGGGCTATCACCACGATGACGATGGTGACGATAAAGAACAGTAGAGAAGCGGAGAGTCAGGGATGCTTGCCACGACTGGCACTGCAGCCTGCAGTTCCGATGCGAATGACACTCTTTCACTAGCGCTCATCATTCTTTCTCCTTCCTTTCTCCTTCGCAGCCCTGATCTGCTGCCTCAGTGAACTCCCGGTGCGGCACTGAGTACGATTCTCTGGCCGGCGTTCGACCGCACTCGGATGATCCGATAGACATCGCATAGCGCTATGATTAAGGTGACTGCCACTGCCCAGGGAAACATTTTTGCCGTCCACCAGTTGAGCGCATGAGCAACCTGCGCCGTCTTTTCCGCGGGGACGTTCGCAACGCTGAGCGCCAGAACAATGTTGGCCTTCGTCAGCCAGCAAAACAGTCCGGCACCGAAGCAATCGCTGGCCAGGCGAAGGCTGGCCCGGCCCCATGTCCAATAAGGCCGGAAGACGTTGGCAGCCGAGGTCGCGGTATTGAGCGCTGCTGACAGCAGAAAACCCCAGAATAGATATCGCCATACCGGCGCCAGCGTAATGCTCACACCGTAAAAGTGCAGCGTCGTCTGGTACCACGCTCCCCCGATCAGCCAAATGCCGAACACCAGGTTAAAAACAACTTCTGTCACCGAGTTGGATAGTGGTATGCGGTTAGGGTCGCGAACCGGCGGCAGCTTGCGCGGGTCCCAGTTTTCGAGAAACCCCGACTTCGCCTGTACTCTCTCCAGCACTGCAAAAACCAGGGTTGCGATACCAATCGCCGCAAGAGCAATACCCCACAGGCTGCCCCACGCAGACAAGGCCGCGCGTGCCCATCCGCCATGATTCATGCGATAGGCTGGACTGGAAGCCATGATTCCAATCCATACCAGCGCCCAAGGCACGAGATAGCACAAGGCCACAATTTTCAGCACAAAGCTGTATACCGGAAACAGCACCGGCCCGATCAAATATTGCTGTGGCAGAAAGCGGGTGGCCACCAGCACCGGACGTCCGCGTTGCTTGAGGATAAGCGAGACTTCGTCCTGGCTAAGCTTGCGCCCCAGTTCGGTTTCCTTGTCCTCTATTTGAGAGTGGAGATCTTCCGACAACTCGGCAATGATGTCCTGCTTCTGCTCTTTGGGCAGCCAGAATTTAACAGCTTGTAAATAGCGATCGAGAAGTTCCATGACCTATGCCTCTTGAAGAATTCGATCTAAAGACTTGTTGATTCTTTGCCACTCGTCGAGTAACTGCTTGAGGATCAACTCCCCATCAGCCGATAAACGATAAAAACGTTTGTTCCGTTTCTCTTCTTCGCGCCATTCGCTGACCAGAAGGCCCTGGGTTTCTAGCCTCCGCAGCAGCGGATAAAGCGTGCCCTCGTCGATCACCAGGCCGTCGTCAGCCAGCGCTTTACGCAGCGTGTAGCCATAGCGCTCAACTCGCAACTGGGCCAGCACCGCTACCACGAGGCATCCACGGCGTAGCTCCAGCTTCAGGTTTTCAAACAGATCGACGTTGGCTCCGCTACTGTTGCCCATATAGTATGTGATACACACTGTATAACATACAGTATTGTGTGTCAAGAATATTTTCAATGGGATAAGCGGATCAGGCTCGGAAAGCAATTATTCTTGTTGCTAAAAAGCATTCTACTATTGCTTATAAGCAATCACTTGGTTTATAAAAGCATTATGTCGCTTCATAATCGCATTGCCGTGCTTCGAGCGGAAAAAAAAATGTCTCGGGCTGCTCTGGCATTGTCCGTAGGTGTGAATCCACAGACGATCGGGTTTCTCGAGCGCGGAGACTACACGCCGTCGCTGGAGTTAGCCTTCAAGATCGCCGAACACTTTGGATTGCCGGTGGAGGCTGTGTTCTCGCCCCGGCCGTTTCGAACATTGAGCGAGCAGGTATATGAGCTGCACAAGAGGGAGGCCTGAGATGGCGGTAACCAAAGAGGAAGAAGAACGGAGTTGGTTCTGGAAGAAGATCGGGTTTTGGTTTGTGCCGGTCAAGGCGGGGACACTGGGGCCGGAGGAGTGGGCGAAGGTCCGGAAGATGTCACGGACCGCAAACCGGCGGACGCGGCGGCTGCTGTTTGTGTTGTTGTGGGTGCCAGTGTTGGCGTTTGAGATTGTGGTAAGCCTGCGGATGGTGCGTCTCGATCCCTGGGCGGGACTGATGAGCGCCGCTTGGCTGACGGTGTTGATGTGGCTGTCGGTTCGGGCGTTCCGGATCGGCTTCGCACAGGTGTCGTTGGAGGACCGGGCGGTGATGGAGCATGGCACGGAGTTCGAGGCTCTTAAGGAGAAGCAGCGCGGCGACGTCTTTCAGCGGGCGGTGCGGGATGGACTCTTTGGCCGGGTGAAGGTGGACGAGCACGAAGCCGAGCAGCGGCTGCGGGCGCAGGGGGCCGCGTACCGGTTGCTGGGACCCGCACTGGTGGTGTTTGTAACGGGGTATTGGGCGGTGTGCCTGCTTGGGCCGTTCGAGGCGACGCGAAGTGCACTGGCGGTGACTGCAGTAGTGGTGACTTGGCTGGCAGCGCTGGTGTTGGCGGCGCCGACCATGATCCGGATGTGGACACAGCCGGATGAGCCAGGGGAGACCGCAGCCGTTTTAAAGTAACCGCATCGTCAGATGCGGAGGAAGCCAAACTTTCCCATACAGCGGCTGCACCGAGAAAAGTCTTCCCTCGATGGAATGCGTCCTACTACCCATCTATCTGAACTGAGATTCGAAACGAACTCGATCCTCAGCCGGCATCACTACAAGTTGAATTACTGAGCAGTGACGGTGAAATTCGCCGGCGTACTCACTCCAGACAATGTAGCGTTTACCGTTACACTCCCCGGATTTGCCGGAGTCGTATAGCTCACGCTTGCGGTGCCGGTCTTGCCGGTTGTGGCCGGGTTTGCTGAAAAACTTCCACCTGCACCACCATCGCTAAAACTCACGGATGCGCCTGAAATAAGGTTGCCATATTGATCGGTTACTTTCGCCACCAATGCCTTGGGCAGCAAAGTGGACTGGGCCGCTGTCTGATTATTTCCAGAAACAACGCTGACCCCAGACGCAGTATCGGGTGTCACCGTCACAAAAATATTAATAGCAGACAGTCCCGCTGCAGTGGCAGGGATTGTTGTTGTGCCTGACTTTGTCGATGTTGTGTAATTCACTGCCGCCAATCCGTTGCTGTCGGTGGTAACCGGATTTGCCGAGAAAGTTCCACCCTTCCCGCCATCACTGAAAGTTACGCTGATGCCCGCTACACCATTACCGTTTTGGTCATTCGCTTTGGCCACTAGCGGTTTGGGTACGGCGGTTGCCACTGGCACAATTTGCCCGCTACCGGCTGCCCGGGTCAAACTGATTGCTGCAGTAGGTGTTGCCGTTTCCGTGAATGTAGCCGGCGCATACCCGGTGGAAGCAGCAGTCACTGTATAGGTTCCAGATTTAGCCGGCAGAGTATAGGTAGTTGAAACTGTGCCGGTTGCATCCGTGACTCCAGAGGGCGGCGAAAAAACTCCACCACCCTTTTTTATATCGCTAAAACTAATGGTTACACCGGGAGAACCTTGGCCTGTCAATGGATCCACCGCTTGGACGCTTAGCGGGATCGGAAGAGCTGTTCCCGCAGCAACCGTCTGGTTATTCCCCCCAGTGGCTGTCAAGACAGGTAGAAGTCCGTAAACCACCAACCCCTTTTGCGCTCCGATAAATAATTTCCCATCGGCAATAACCGGCGTGGCAAAGTGTGCGGTCACCGGCAAAGCGTCTCTCTTTTGGAGGGCCATGGCGGTGGTCCACAGAACCTGGAAGGTCGTCGGATCCATGGCCCAGAGAATGCCGCCGCTCCCACCCCAAAGAAGCGCATTCGTAGTTCCATTGGCTGTCATCATCGGATGCCCCCCGGATGCAAATGAAGCCGACTGCGCGGGCGGCGTTATAAGCATGCCGTTGTTCAGCGGAAACACGGACACTACGTGTCCCCCGGTGAAGTACACTGCCCCGTTCCACACCAATGGTGTACCCGGCGATTTACCGGCAGCGGTATACAACTCCTGCACGATCTGTGTATCCGTCGTGGTACAGCTCGTGCAGAGTTGACCCATGTTGTCGCGATCCAATAAGTAGATCGTTCCCTCTTTGCCTACGCCAATAGCTTCATGGGTATGCGGGCCCGGTTGATCAGGCAGCACCAGCACCGCATTGTGCAGATCCAAATCGTTCTCGTACAGATACGACCAGTTGTACGGTGTAAACCAATCGGCCACCGTAAGTGTGTTCCCGACCTGGCTTACTTTGAATATGCTGGTTCCCAAATCCTGCCCAGGAGTACCAGGGTCCGAAACCGGGCCTTCCCCGGTCTCCGCATAAATATTTCCGTAAGTATCGGCAGAAAGGCCACCACCCTTTTGCCAGATGGAAGCAAAGTACTCCCCGGCTTCAATGTCCAATACTCCATTCTGGGCCAGGGTAGAGGCGTTGTAGGACATGATCCAACCCGAATCACCACCGTTACAGCTAGCCCCGCCGAACCCGATATAGATATTCCCATTGACCAGCAGCAACCCCGGACGATTCATCTGGTGCGTATCCACGAATGTGTTCGTCACCCCGTTGAGCGTGTAAGTCGCCGTAATCGTTGCCGGACCGCCGAATTTCTCAAGTCCAGTCGTAACGTCGAGTGCATGCAGCCTGTGCACTGCCTTTTTGTTCTCGTATGTTTCTGCCAACAGATAAATCGTATTCGTCGTCGGATCGATTACAGGCGTGGATACGACTCCCACATCAGTCCAATCGGTAGTGACCTCGCACCCCTTGAACTGATCGGGAACCGGAGTCGCTCCTGCGGGGCTGTAGGTGAGAAGGCTGGTTGTCCACAGCGGGCCGGCAGTGGGATTGTCTACGTCAAAGGCGTAGACGCTATCTTCCATGGTCGCCACGAACACCACATTGTGGACCCCATTTCCAGGAATGCTGAGCGATGGCAAGTAAAGCGGATGCCCCACGACCAATCCATCGAGCGGCTGCGTATACAGCTTGCCGAATCCTCTTGGATTTACATTGGCGGGTGTCAGCACGGTTTCGGTAGTGTTCACAGCGTTTCGACTATTGTTGTAGTGCCAGGTGACAACGCTGGTTTGCGCCGGAGCCAATCGAGGATGGAGGGTCACCAGCACCAGGAACAGCGCCGCAACTGCGGTTTTTACCATCTTGCTCTGCCTGCTGGTAATCCCTGACCCCGCCGCTGCATCTGTACCCGGAAACCTGGTCTGCCGCAAAGCAGGACTCCTCTTCGCTTTCCTAACACTATTCCATATCAAGCTGTGGATATCGCCCGTGCTTCACAAAGATTACTGGGATGAAGAAATGAAGGTCCCGGTTGGAACACACTGGCGAGAAATTACGGTCAGGGAAAATAGGTTTGCTCCCGAAACCGGGCTGTTCGGCAGCGAACAAAACGTAATCGAGTTCGCGGGAACAGTCCTTCGGGCCTGTTGAAACAACAGAATTTCTTATTGCGGCGATCCAAGACTGCTAGAAATAAACCCAGTTGTCGCGGTCATCGCCACAGCGCTGGCCCGTGGCATTAGGCGAAAACTTTAATAAGGCAGGAGGCTGCGCTTTCCGGGCCGACTGCGCCTGGGCCGCCATT
Organism: Terriglobia bacterium; assembly: GCA_963723765.1. GTDB lineage: Bacteria > Acidobacteriota > Terriglobia > Terriglobales > Acidobacteriaceae > DATBAX01. The sequence continues at coordinate 1,112,878 of CAVRSD010000005.1, forward strand.
GTGATTCCCAGCACAAAAAGCAGGACGTTTGTTGTTGTGGTTGCCGGCATGATCCAGTTGGCGCTTTCGCACCTGTGATGAGAGCAGATGCAAAACACTGGCATCTTCTCATTGGCCGGAACATTCGTCTATCGCGCGTTAGAAACCGGGAAGCTTCCCCGATTACTACTGTGCCGTCACCGTAACCGTGAATACCGCTGATTTCAGGCCGGCGGCTGCCGCGCTCACGTGGACAATACCGGCAACGCCTGGAGTTGTGTACACGGTGCTGGCATGACCAGATGCATCGGTAGCGGCCCAGGGAGGAGAAAAGCTGCCGCCCTTGCCGCCATCGCTGAAGGCCACCGTAATTCCGGACAACGGGTTAGAGTACCCATCCAGCACTGAGACCACTAGAGGCAAAGGCAACTGGGTATTGACAGGTGCAGTTTGATTGCTGCCGGTGAAGATTCTCATCACATGTGCCGGCCCGGCCACTGCAGATTCGGCAAACGTCGCCGACGCGAAACCGGGAGCCGTGCAGGTGATCGTCAAATTTTTCACCTTCGCCGGCAATGTATAGTTCGTGGTCAATTGGCCTGCGCTGGCCGTGGCTCCTGTGGCGGTGCTGAAAATCCCGCCGGCGCCTCCGTCCTTGCAGGTAATTGTCACGCCGGGCAGTGGGGCCAGGCTATACGCGTCAGCCGCTTGCACGGTAAGAGCAATCGGCAGTACCGATCTCACAATCCCCGTCTGGTTGGCGCCGGCATATGCGGATAGATTGGGAAGCAAACCATAGACGGAAAGCTGCGTAGTGCCGCCAATATAGACCTTGCCATTAACCACCGTGGGGGTAACGAACCTGGAGCTTGGCGACAATTTGTCGCGTAGTCGCAGAGCCTGGGTGGTGTCATAAAATTCGTTGGCCACGTTGGTGGCGTCAAGCGCGAACAGAATCATAAAATCGTGGTCAAGCACCCACAGAATTCCGTTGCTGTTGCCATTTGCCGAAAGTGACATCGACGGGCCGCGGTCCACAATGAATGCCGTCCCCTCGCTGACCGGCCCGCTAAGCAGGCCTGCATTGATGGAAAACATTTTTACGTAGTCTTTCTGCCCGGAAAGATACACGCTGCCGTTCCAATACACTGCCGTTGTCTTAATGGAGGTCGTGATTCCTGGGAACGACTGCACCACATTGTCATAAGCCGTATTGTATTGACCCAGATCGTCGCGGTTCACCACGTAAAGCGTGCCTTCTTTTCCGCCGCCGATCAGTACGTGGTTATTGGTCCCGCCCTGGTCCGGCGGGATGAGAATCCCTCCAGAACCCAGATCCAAATCGCTGCCGTCAAGCGTAGCCTGGTTGTAGGGTGTGAAGTAGTCGTTCACGGTGAATCCGTTCTGTGCCGAATTCAGCTTGAGAATACTGTCTCCGAAATCCGTACCACCGCTGCTGAAGTCGAACGTTCCGTTCCCGGTGGTCACATAGATGAAACCTTCGGTGTCCGCCGCCGGGCCTCCGCCCGCTTCCCAGATCGCGCCTTGTCCGCCTTGTGGCGTGGTGATGAAAGCTCCCGCCGGCTGCAACGTCGAAGCGCTATAGGCCAGCAACCAGCCGTGATAGGCACCCGAGTCGCACCCATTGGAACCGAAGCCGATATAAATCGTGCCATTGAGCAGCAATAATGCCGGCCGCTGCATTTGGACGGAGGGTGTAAAAGTCAGCAGGCCCTGGCTGGTCTGCACCGACGCATTGATCACCCTCGGGCCGTTAAATTTTTCCGCGCCGCTGGTAATGTCCAAAGCGTGCAGCGTGAAAGAGTAAACCGCTTTATCTAGCGTTTTTGAAACCAGGTAAATAGTATTGGTGGAAGAATCGATGACCGGCGTTCCCATAATACCAATCTCGGTATAGTTGATGCTGCTGCATCCATAGTTGGCGGTACTGTTGAGTACTCCCCTGCCAAAATTCACCGTCCACAACGGAGTCGCATTCGTGCCCTGATTATTGTCGGCATCGAAGGCATACACACTGTTGTTCTGGGTCGCCACGTACACCACATTGTGTATTGTGCCGTTTGCCAGCTGAACGTTGGGCCTATACAGCGGCTGGCCCACAATCGAGCCATCCACTTTCTGCAAGAACAATTTGCCAAATAGTGCGGCATTGACATTCGCCGGAGTCAGGTAGGTTTCACCAAGATTTTGCCCGGTCCGCGCAACATCGTTATGTTGCGTCAGCACGCTCATCTGGCTGTAGGCCTGCGCAGCAGACAGCAAGAAAATCAAAACCGCCAAAGCCGCAAATACCCTGGCTAGGACAGGATTACTGTGCTGTTTTGTGGATGATTGCGTTTGCTGGTTGCGATCGCCAAAACCTGTGAGTTGAATTGCCGGCATAACTGTTGGCCCCTGGGAGAAGCATCGGTTGATGAAACACACGTTTGTCCTCAAATCGCTAGAGCAGAAGAGAGGTGTTTGCTCTGGGATCGCAGATTCTGTGGGGAGTCCAACCTGCGAATACTAGGCGAAGTATGCCATTCAGGGAACTAAGCGTCAACCTGAAAAGCAGCCTGTAGCGGGCATTATGAGCGGTTGACTTGAAATTAACTTGTACCCCGGACGATCAAGGTTACTAATTCTTGCAGTGGTAATGCTTAAAGCGGCATTTGGTAACACGTTCCAGAGCGGCGATGGTTACTCTGCTCTATACAGCCCACAAAACCGCAGCGATCCACGATCACTTTGTAATGACCCCGCAAGCGATGCGGTCTCCAGCGTTCCCTGCGGGATCAGTCTTCATATCGTCCGGATTTGCGTGGATCACCAGCGCGGTTCCGCCATTGCTGAACAGCGAATGGCTGCCTTCCCCAAGCGTCACATCGTCGTTCACAAATTTAACTTTCGCGTTGCCTTGAGCATCCACCAAGAAGTTATTCATGTCACCCGCATGATGGCCTTCAGGATTTTCCAACCCGTGCTTTTTTCCATCCGGATTAAAGTGGGGACCAGCCGACTTGAAGTCTGGCGCGTCGCACTTGGGATTTTGGTGAATGTGGATCGCGTGCTCTCCCGGTGTCAATCCATGCAGTTTGAGCCTGAATCCCACATGACCATTTTCCTGCCACAGGATTACCGTGCCCACATGGTTGCCTTGACCATCCTTCAATTTGACGCTCGTTTTAGCCGCGCTCGATAGCGATAACGCGAAAATCATGACTGGAAATGCACTGGCGAAGAACGACTTGCGCTTCATGGAAAACCTCTTTCCGCCTTCACGACCCGGAGATCAGACTCTGTGGGCAGACAGTTTAGAGTTCCTGCACTAGCTTTTGCAACTCACGTGCAATCCACTCCGGATCGCTCCCTGGCGGAAATCGCACGGGTGAGCCGATTCTCACTAGCACCTGCCCCGGCCACGCAAACCTTTTCTTCGCTTTTTTCAATTCGAATAGACCGTCGATGCGCATGGGCACAATCGGAATTCCAAGATTATTTGCCAGCAAACCCACGCCCGCGCGAAATGGACACAGTTTGCCATCCGTGGTGTGATGCCCCTCCGGAAAAACCAGAATGCTGTAGCCGTGATCGACCGATTCGCCGGCGTAGGCAAAGCTCTCACGGAACCCCGCCGCGCGCGGTAGCGGAAACACATTCAGCAAAGCCACGCCCAGCGCCCATTCCACGCGATCGAAAATTCCTAGCAGAATATTTCGCGTTGTGGGAGGAGTTCGCAGCGCTTCCAGTGCTTCACCCCCCGCCGCCGTGGCCAGCTTATAGCGCAACCGCGCCGGCAGCGCGGTGAGTATGAAACCAACATCCACATCGTCAATGTGATTGCTGATGACCAGAACCGGCCCGTGCGTGTCGCGCAGATTTTCCCGGCCTTCGATACGCGGCCATCCCAGAAAAAACACCGCTGGGCGCAGCAGGAGGTAATGCACCGCGACACGAACCCAGGTCACCGGCCAGCACTGCGCCCAGCGCGGATAGTGATAATGAACGCGCTGCGGGATCTTGCCATGCAGCATGCTCTCCAGATCGCCCACTGTATTCACCGCGGCAAACCGGGTTTCGCTCAGGTCGAGTTGATAACGATCTTCGAGAGCGCCAAGCAGTTCCACTCGCTCCAGCGAGCTGAGATTCAAATCGGATTCAAGATTGGCATTCCCTGAAATCCCTGGCGAAGAAAATTTCGACGAAGTTCCTTTGACACGTCGAATGAGCTCCGCGAGCGGACTCGATGACATCTGTGCCGAAGGTTGATTCTCAAGTTGCGCTTGCACCGCCTGCAGAATCACATTGCGGCGCGGCTTCTGTGTCGATGTCCGCGGAAAATCTTCTTCCGGCCAAACCGACCACGCCCGCATACGCTGGTACTCGGCCAGCGATTCATTTGCCTGCTTCACAATTGCTTCAGCGTCGTTCCCTTCTCGAAGAATCAGCACCGCACAGGGTTCAGCATTTCCATCCCTCGGCAAGCCGACCACAACGCAATCTTTCACTTGCGGCTGGCGGCGAAGCGCCGTCTCCAAATCGTCCGGATGTACATTCATTCCCGCAGGCGTGACGATGACCTCTTTCTTGCGTCCCTTGAAATAGAGGTTGCCGTCTGCATCGAGTTCGCCGATGTCTCCAGTGTTGTACCAGCCTGCTTCACCGCCCACCGGCCGCACCTGTTGTTCTCCCCAGTATCCTGAAGACACACCGCCACCGCGCACCAGGATTTCACCATCGTCGCTCAGCTTGACCTCGCGCCCCGCAAGCACTTTCCCGATCGAACCCTTGCCCCGGCGAAAAGGATGATTGACGCTGATAAGCGAAGTGGTCTCGGTCAGCCCGTAGCCTTGAATCACAGCGAACCCAAGTCGTCCCCAAAACTCTTCGGTGTCACTGTCGAGCGCAGCACCTCCGGAGATGAACGCCCAAAACTTGAACCCGAATTGACGATGCACGCGCCGGAATATCCACCAGCGGCGCAGAAAGTGCTTCCCTCCCGCCGCCTGAAATTTTAGACGGAATTTGTCTATCTTCTTTTCATCTTCGAGATCGCGCTCAATTTTTTCTTTCAGCGATTGCAGCATGCGCGGCACTGCGACCAGCACCGAAACCCGCTCCCGCCGGATGGTTCCGATCACCTCGGCTGGCTTCAGTGTGTCCTGGAAAATAACCGTGCCGCCCATCAGTTGTGGCAGAAACATTCCCAGGAATTGTCCGAAGACGTGGCTGAGCGGCAGCAGATTCAAGAATCGAATGGGATGCACGATGCGTTCATACTTCAAGTAGTTTCTGATCTCTGATTCGAGCGGCGTAACGTTGGCCAATACGTTGCCGTGGGTGATCACCACGCCTTTGGGCTCGGCCGTCGTGCCCGAGGTAAAGACAATCTGCAACGCGTCATCGGGTCCACTCTCGGCTGGAAAAAACGCGGACGAATGACACGACAATGCCTCAGAGAAATCCTCGAAGAGCAGCGTGGGAATCGAAGGCTGGGCATGTTCGCGCGAACACACCAGCAGCTTCGCGGCGACTTGCTGCAAGACACGAAGAGCAAACTCAGAGGCCGCCGCATCATCCATCGGGACCACGATCACGCCGACGAGGGCACAGCCAAAAAATGCCGCCACCCACTCCGCCGAGTTGGGTCCCCACAGGAGCACGCGATCGCCTTTGGCGATTCCACGCGCACGCAGCTCGCGGGCAAACTGAAATGAAGTCTCGGCCACTTGCCGGTAGCTCCAGCGCATGCTGCGATAGCCGTGCCGCTGCACGTAGGCGCATTCACGTTCTCTTCCTTCTTGCAGAAAGTTGTCGAGGTATCCAGCTACGGATTGGCGCGCCATAAGAAGATGGTAGCCCCGGAGGACCTTTGTCCCCAATTCATGTGCGATACTTTGGCGAAATGTTCCACGGGGAACAGAGTGCAATATGTTCCCCGGGGAACATCTGTGGAAAGTGCCAGAGCAATAAAATAGTTAGTGCAGTTTTTTCATTTAGGTACGTTGGATCTGGTGAGACATCGATTTCAAAGAACTTACGCTTCCGCCGGCATGGCCCTGCTGCTGGCCTTGCTCACAGCCTGCCAGTCTCCGCCTCAGAATGCCACGCAGACGCCGAGCCCGGCCGCAGACTCGCGCTCTGTTACCGGCTCCCGGCGCGATCTCTCGCAGGATGAAGCGGCCGGCGGGCACATACTTCGAAAGCATGTGGGCAGGACAGATGAGCAGCTGCGTGAACGTTTGGAACACGAACGCCACATCTCCGCGGCTTCGACTTACACCGATCGCGAAACGGCGGAACTGGCAGTAGGAACTGCGCTGCAACAACAGCAAGGAAAAGTTCAGCGCTGGTTGGAGCGCGAGGGCGGACATCCGAACTTGGTTTTGGATTATGACGGAGACCCGCAACATCCCATTGGGCGAAGCCTGCGGCGAGGTGAAGGTGAAAGCGAGCCCTGTTCGCATGCGCTGGTGGTGCTGAAGTGGTCCGGGCCTAATGACTTCTATGTGCTGACTTCGTATCCGGAGTGCCGCTGATGAATGATCGTCATAAGAAGTCCGGAGAAGATTTTCCAGCGTTGCGGGATTTCCTGCGCGGGTATTTTCATGAAGACTGCATTGATGAATATGGATCGCTGGAAGAGGCTGCACGGCAGTTTGTTAAGGATGCCGACAAAGCACAGCGCAAGGCATTAGCTGGCGAGTGGGGGAAGTTTATGGAATTGATGGGGAAATCTCCGTTGGGAGAGATCAATGAAAGGTTGCGTGCGATGGGGAGTGGGTGTGAGTTTTCGAACGTTGAAGAGATTCAAGAGATAACGAAAGCATTTCGATAGGTTTGCGCCAGGGGCGCGTGGTCGCAGGTCATGCCCACCCCGGACCTCCGTGGCGCTGCGCCCGCCCTCCCGCAAAATGCGCGGGAAGGACGGGGCATCCTGCTGATTTTTATTCGTAGCGAAGGGCTGTTATGGGATCAATGCGAGTGGCGCGGCGAGCGGGGAAGTATCCGGCTAGCATGGTTGTGGTCGCCACGACAAAAACAGCCGCGAACACAGTGAGTGGGTCTGACGGCTTGATTCCGAAGAGCTGGGTTTGCAGCAGGCGGGTTGCGGCTAGAGCTGCGGGGACTCCGAGAGCAATTCCGATTCCCAGCAAGACAAGCGATTCTTTCAGCACCAACCAGAGCACGCCCTTGGATTGCGCGCCCAACGCCATGCGGACGCCGATTTCGTTGGTGCGGCGGAGGACGTTGTAGGTCATCACCCCGTACAGGCCGATGCAAGCCAGCAGCACAGCCAGCAGGGAAAAGAAAATTGAGAGCTGAGAGATCAGAGTTTCCGTGCTGGTGAAGGCTGCCATTCGCTGGCGAATAGTCTCAATTTTCATGATGGGCAAATTGGGGTCGATCTCCACCAGCGCTTGGCGAACTTCTTGTCCTATACTTCCCGGATCACCTACGGTCTGTAGTTGCAACCAAAACGTGTAAGCATTCCCCCCGATCATTTGCAAAGCTGAGAGATAAATCATGGGTTGAGAAGTATCGCGAGGACTGTAATATTTCGCATCCTTCACGATTCCGACGATTTCCCACTCTCCCTTTAAATCTGGCTCGTTCAAGTTGAGGTGCTGGCCCAGGGCATTGCCGCGAGGGAAGAAATGATTGGCGACGTTCTGGTTGATTACGACAACGTGTTTCGAATCGGACACATCCTGAGGGCCGATGGGACGGCCCGAAAGCAACGGGACACCAACGGTTTCAAAGTAGCGTTCCGAAACGCGGTCGATGCGGGTACCCATATTCTCGTTGGGTTGAGCGGTATAACCCACGGGAGAAATGGTGCAATGCCAACTGCTCTCGGATATGGGAGGAGCTCCAGCCAGAGTAGCAGAGCGGACACCGGGAAGAGCCTGCATCCGGTCGAGAATTCTGCGGTAGAAGGCAGCCAACTGCTCAGGCTTGTATCCGGCGATGTTAGGGTCAAAATTTACTTCCAGAAGATTTTGCTGGTTGAAGCCGAAGTCCTGATGCTCGAGATTGCGGAGAGTGCGGACGAGCAAGCCCGCGGACAGCACTAGCACCAGTGCAAGTCCCATTTGCACGGCGACCAGTGTCCGGGGCAGGAAACGGGCGGTGCGAGTTTCTCGGCCAGCCGCGGTGTGGGCAGTCAATCCCAAGCCGGGAGTCAAGCTGGCACGCGAGATGCGCAGCGCAGGCGCGAGGCCAAAAAGGATTCCGGTCACGAGTGAAACACAGAACGTGAAAGCAAGAACATAGAGGTCTGGAGTGGGATCGATGGTTGAGTATTCGGCTCCGCCCACAATGAAGTTGATCAATAACCGAGTGCCCCAAAAAGCGAGCAGCAAACCTAATGCGCCCCCAAGAAATGAAAGCAGGAGGGCTTCCGTCAAAATCTGAAACACAATTTGCAGACGGCTGGCGCCCAGCGCCAGGCGAGTGGCGATCTCGCGTTCGCGGGATGCGGTTTTTGCGAGAAGAAAATTGGCCAGATTGGCGCAGGCCACCAGTAGAACCAGCCCGACAATCCCCATCAAGATGCGCAAGGAATCGGCGTAGATGCCGCGCAGGGTGGAGACGCCCCGGCTACCCGACATCATCTCAACATAGATTTTCTGAATTTCCTGGCCGCGGGGAGAAGCGGGCTGCACATTCTCACGTGCATTCATGTACTGGTGAAGCTGCAAATTCACCCATTCCTGCATCTGGCCCAATTTCATTCCCGGCACGCGCCTGCCCATCATGTGAAGAAAATAAAGTCCATGAGGGCCGAGCAGGGAGGGTTGCAGCATGACTTGGGGCTGCATGGAGAGTGGCAGCCACATGTCTGGAGAATCCTGGTCGAGCACGATTCCATAAAAATTAGGCTCCGCGACACCGATGATGGTGAAGGATGTGCCATTGACCATCATGGATTTGCCTACGATGGCTGGATCGGCAGCGAATTCCTTTTGCCAGTAGTGATCGCTGATGACGGCGACGGCGTGCCCAGACGCGTCGTCGGACGGAGTAATGGTTCGACCCAGAACTGTTCCGGTTCCGAGCAGGCTGAAAAAGTTTCCGGAAACGAGGTGGCCCATGGCCTGGGTCGCGACAGCGTCCGGATTTTCCGCCGGCCTTACACTGAGCCGCGAGATGGAGCTGGCGTAGGCGGTAACATCGGTGAAGGTTTCATGGTGATTTTGAATCTGCTTGTAGAACTCGTACGGGAATAAGTCCAACGCACCGGGGCTGATGCCATCGATCGCACCGCCGCCAAATTCCTGGCCAAAGGCGACCAGGTTTTGCGGGTCGTGGACGGGTAGTGACTTTAAGAGCAGATCATTAATCAACGTAAAGATCGCAGTGTTGGCGCCGATCCCGAGCGCCAAGGAAAGGATGGCGACGGTGGTGAAAGCCGGGCTCTTGCTGAGCATCCGCAATCCGTAACGAAGATTTTGAATGAAGGTCTGCATTGCACATCTTCCTAATTAGGGAGCTCAGAAATCGCGGACCTTAAGCCGCGCCTTCGCTTAACAGGTGCAACTGCCGGGCCATTTAGCTGAGCATCTGAGACCGGCTAAGTGATTGCTATCAATGCTGCTGGCGTCTTCCTGCCATCCGTGAAATCTTCATTTCCGAACAGTTGTGTCCGGAAGCGGACATTTGCCGAATACAGTGTTCTCTGCATCGGATCCGGCGATGAAATCTCTCCTTGCAAAGAATTTCGAGTGGGCATCGGCAACAACACTGGAAAAAGGAGATTCCTCCCTTCGCATTGGTTACGGAACGGAATGATAATCGCCAAAGGGATGGTCTACGGCCTGATTTGTAGGCAATCATCGGGTTTTTTCGGTTTTTGGGGACATTGTTATTGCCAGCTTCGCTTGCTGGTATTTTGTTAACCGTCTTCATCGGGTTCTACCCGGTCGTACACCATCCTCCAGTAACCCTTAGTAACCATACGATTCTGGATATCCAGCCGTACAATGAGCCTTGTCCAAAGGACCATTTCTACAAGCGTCAACAGACATGGCCGATTGGGTGGTCGAATCGTCCGTGAAACTTCCCAAGCAGGAAGTGAATTTCCGGAGCTGGAGTCCGCACTCTTATGGCATTCGGTTTTGGTTTTAACAAACAGAAAGTTCTCAGTGCTGCGGAGAAATTCGTCCAGCAGGGCAAGTTGCCGAACGCCATCGCTGAGTACGAGAAGATCCTCAAAGCGGACCCCAAAGACCTCACGGTAGCCAATACGGTTGGCGACCTCCACGCCCGTTTGGGTGAGAACGACAAGGCCGTGGATTGCTTCAAGAGTGTTGGCGATGCCTATGCCACCCAGGGTTTTACGGTGAAGGCGATCGCCATGTACAAGAAATTGAGCAAGATTAAGCCTTCGCTCGAAAGCGTTTTGCGGCTGGCTGAGCTGTACACCCAACAAGGCCTGTTCAACGATGCGCGCGCACAATATTTGCAGGTTGCGGAAGAATTTCTGAAGGCCGGTGAGCTGGAACAGGCGGTCCGCATTTTCCAGAAGACTTTGGAGATGGATCCCGAAAACGTGCCTATGCGCACGCGGCTGGCTGAGGTGTACGTCCGTCTAGGGAAGAAGACGGAAGCCTGGCAGATTTTTGCGGCAGCCGCCGAGAGCCTGCGGAATAAAGGACAACTGGAGGCGGCGGAGACCGTCCTGCAGCGCATGCTCACTCTGGACCCTGGCAATAGCCAGGCGCTCCTCATGCGCGGAAAAACTGCCATCGATTCAGGAGATGCAGCGGGCGCGATTGAGTATCTGGAGAAAGTTGCAGACCTCGATAGCAATCCCGAAGGATTGCACGGATTGTTCCAGGCTTATTTACAGACCGGACGTTTACCCGAGGCCGGGACCCTGGCTGCGAAGCTACTTTCCGTTCACAACGATGCGGCTCCGATTCACGCTTACGCCGATGCACTGGTGTCCGCCGGGCACTATGAAGAAGCACTGAAAATTTACGACCAGCATTCCGATCGGTTGTTTTCCGCCGACGAAGGCAGGGTTCTCGAAAGCCTGCATTCGATCATTGGACATGTGCGGGAAAATCCGGCAGCACTTGAAACTCTTTTGGCCCTGTTCCAAAAGGCGGGCGAGAACACTCACCTCACTGAGATCTACGAGCTTCTTGCCCACGCCTATGTGCAGTCGGGCGACCTGGAAAAGTCGCGCGATTATTATTTGAAGCTCACGCAACTGGAACCACAGAATCATTTGCACGCGCAAAATTACCAACAAGTCCTGGCCAAACTGGGTGGGACTACCGCTTCCCGTCTGATCACGGCCGAAGAGGGCGCGGTGCTGGTGGAAGAACTGGAAGCCACGGCGCCTTTTATCGATCAGCGCTATGACGACGAGACTGCTCTTGCGGTCCGCGCCGCATTAACCGATGCCGAACTTTTCATTTCCTACAACATGCCGGCGAAAGCACTGGGGCCGTTGCTCTCCGCGTTGCCCAAAGCTTCGCGGGATTTGCGATTGAACCAACGATTGGTCGCTCTGCACACGCGGGCGGGACGTTTCGCGGAAGCTGGGGTTTGCTGCCGCACTCTGGAAAGCATTTATCACGACGCGGGACATCCTGACGAAGCTTCGCGGTATGCGGAACTCGCTAATAAATATGAAGAACGCGCTGCTGTGGGCGGGACCGAATCCGCGGATGCAGAAATATCGGTAGCGGTTCAAACGACTGCGTCGAAAGCACCCACGATTGGTACGGTTCATGAAGAAGCGGAAGAGGCCGCGCCTGCGCCGGCTAAGGTTTCTCCTGCCGCCGTTGCCAAAACGCCTGCGGTTACTCCATCGCCCGTTGCTCCGCCAAAAACAGCGGCTGCTTCGGCGGCGTCAGGACTGTTCTTTCATGCTCAAGCCTCAGCGGCAGCTCCGGCACAAGAACCTGCTGAATTCGAAGTACAGAGCGCACCTGCGGTTTCCGAGGAAGCAATTGATCTCTCCGGAGACTGGGAAGCCGAATTTTCGGATGACTCCGCAGTGCCTCCCGCTCCCGTCGCTGCAATTCCAGCGCCGGTCGAAGCGCCCGTCAAGGCTCGTCCTGCAAAGCCAGCGGCAGTGGATCCCCAAGTCATTGCCGAGACGGTGGAAGAAGTCCGTTTCTACCTGGCCCAGGGAATGCCCGACGAGGCGCGGGCGGCTCTCGCTAAGTTATCCCTGCTGAAAGCAGATTCGAACATACTGGCGGAGTTGCACCAGGAGATTGAGGCGGCTACCGCCCCGGCGCCTTCCGCTGTTGCGGAAATCGCTGAGGAAGTTCCGGTGGAGGCAGTAAGTGTTTCTGCCGAAGTCGCGGCCGAGCCCGAGATTGTCGAACCTGAAGTTGTCGAACCGGAAGTTGCAGAAACAAAGATTGCGGAACCTGAAGTCTCCGAAGCTGAGATCACTGTAGAAGCCGAGCCAGAGCCCGCGGTGCTCGATAGTTTCGTTGCCGACCTCGAGTCGTCGTTAGGCGACGAATTCCTGCCGGCCGCCGCCGCCCACACCGCCACACCAGTAATTGCATCCGAACCCGAGCCGCAGATTCAACCTGAGCCCGCTACGGTGCAATATGCTGCAGCTCACGCCGGCACGGAGAATGCCGGCGCATTGGGTGACTTCGTCGCCGATTTGGAAGCTTCCCTGGGAGACGGTTTCCTTCCGGAAGCGCCAGCTGCGCAACAAGCCCATGCCGAATCAAAACTCAGCATTACCGCCAAAGCGCCTGCAGTCGTTGAGGCTTCCATTTCCGCTGCCACACCGGCACCAGCCGCGATGGCAGCAGCGGCACCGTCATCCGCAGCTCCCGCCACTTTCACCTATCAACCCACGCCGATCCGCCCTCTAGCTTCCGAAACAGCAAAGGCTACAGAGGCACCTAAATTTGATCCCGGCGCGGGCGTGGACTTGGCCGACATGTTCGGCGAGCTGAAGCACGAACTCGAGGAAGATGTAGCCTCGGCCGACGAAGATCCAGAGACTCATTACAACCTGGGCGTCGCCTTCCGCGAAATGGGATTGCTCGACGAAGCCATCGGCGAGTTGCAGAAAGTTTGCCAGTCCATTGACCATGGACATTCTTTCCCGCAAGTCATGCAGACTTACACCTGGCTGGCGCAATGCTTCCTGGACAAAGGGGTTCCGGAAGCGGCGATCCGCTGGTATGAGAAGGCGCTCAAGCTTCCGCAAATCGATCAGGAAACCCGTACCGCGTTGCATTATGAGCTAGCGTCTTCGTACGAGACTTCCGGAAACAAACAGTTGGCTTTGAATAATTTCATGGAAGTTTACGGCAGCAACATCGATTATCGCGATGTGGCTGAGCGGATCAAGGCCCTGAAGTCGTAGAATGCTGGCATGGGCATTGATCGACTTTTGACAGCCGACAGCTTTACGCATCCCCTGTTCCTCTGGAGCGCGGTGTGATGGCGGAGCCGACCTTACCCCAACCTGGAATTCCTCCACTTGCCACAGAATCTGCAGGAACGTCTCCTGAAGCGGCTGGCAGCGCATTGCAACCACGAACGGAAGTCCCAATCGCGCAGCCCTACACCAGCCTGGAACGATGGACACATCGGATCACGGTCCTATTGTTTGTGTTCGTCTGCGCCGTGCTCGGAATGCTTCTGGTGATTCTGCCCTGGAGACCGGAGTGGACCGACAATCATTTGCTGACAGGTTATCCTCAATTGCAGGAAATCCTCGGCCATGGCTTTGTGCGCGGGTTTTGCACTGGTCTGGGAGTGCTGGACGTGTGGATTGGATTTCGGGAAGCGATCAACTACCACGAGGAAAAACAACCCTGAAGTAACTCTCTTGCGAGCCGATGGCAGCGCTCGCCGAAAGATTTGGACGATGAGTGAACAAGAAAGCACCCGCGCGCCACTGGCGTACGAGAACGAAACATTCCTGAATAGTCCCGACGCACGAATCCTTCGCGTACTTTCGGAATACAGTGAGCCGCTAGCGCGTTTTCGCCGCGAGCAAATTCAGGACACCGTCGTGTTCTTCGGTTCGGCGCGAACTCCCAGCCGGGTTGACGCCGAGAAACGCCTGGCGGACTTGAATGCGAATCGTCCGGATTTGTCTGCCCTGGAAAACGAGGAAAACAAGAAGCAGGCGCTGGCTGCGGTAGATATGTCCCGCTACTACGAGGACGCGCGGCGGCTGGCATTTCTTCTCAGTGAATGGTCGGTCAAAATTCCTGCCCGGCGGCGGCGTTTCGTGGTGACCACGGGCGGCGGCCCGGGAATTATGGAAGCCGCGAATCGTAGGCGCGAAAGAAGCAGGGGCCAAGACCATTGGCCTGAACATTCATTTGCCTTTCGAGCAAAATCCGAATCCTTACATCACGCCGGCGCTAAATTTTGAGTTTCATTACTTTTTCATGCGCAAGTTCTGGTTCGCCTATCTTTCCAAGGCGCTGGTGATTTTCCCCGGCGGGTTTGGCACGCTGGATGAATTTTTTGAGATCCTTACTTTGGCGCAGACGCAAAAGCTGGCCAAGAAAATCCTGGTGGTAATTTATGGCAGCGACTATTGGAACAAATTGATCAACTTCCAAACCATGGTCGATGCGGGGACCATCTCAGCAAAAGACCTTGAGCTTTTCAAAATGGTCGATTCGCCCGAAGAAGGATTCGAATTTCTGCGTGACGGACTCACCCAATATCATCTGGGCGCGGAACCGAAGCGGCCGGGTGAAGTTGTGGTGCCCGAAATCGCGAAAACCAATCCGTAGGGCGGTTGCAAAGTCTGACCAGCTTGCTCCTCTATTACATCACCGATCGCACGCAGTTTCGCGGCGACGAGAACTCACGCCGGAAGTCTCTGCTCGCAAAGATTATTGAAGCCGCCGGTTGCGACGTGGACCTCATTCAGTTACGCGAGAAGGATCTTCCGGTACGAGAACTGGAACAGTTGGCGCACGATGCGCAACGGGCAATTCAAGAAGCTTCTTCGGTGACGCGCCTGCTGGTGAATTCCCGTACCGACGTGGCCATAGCTTCTGGTGCGAGTGGGGTTCATCTGCGCTCAGACGACATTTCTCCGCGGGACGCGCGTTCGATCTGGACAGTCCATTCTCCGATGATTGGGGTTTCCTGCCATAGTCCCGCCGATGTGAAGCGCGCCAAGGCTGACGGCGCGAGCTTCTGCGTGTTTGGGCCAGTATTCGAGAAGAATGGGAATGCGGGAGCTCGTCCTGCCGGGATTGAGCTGTTGCGAGAAGCCTGCCAAGCAGGAACTACTGTGCTGGCGCTGGGCGGAATCACGCTGGAGAATGCACGCGAGTGTCTGGAAGCAGGAGCGGCAGGAATTGCAGGCATCCGGTTATTTCAGGAAAACAATATTGCGGACGCGGTTCGTCAGTTGCGAAGTTAGCCTGTCCACTTCTTCCCGGTCTTGAGAATGTCCAGAGCTTTGGCAAGCCGCCGGGTGCGCGTTTCTTCCTGCTTGGCGCCGGTAATGGACAGAGCAATTTCTTTTTTGGCGGTGAAAGAAAGTTTTTCCCAATTGGCCTGCGCGGTCTTATTTTTCGCGAGTTCTTTTTTCAGGGCAGCCGGAGCATCGACGGTGCGTTCGGCTTCATCGCGTTCCATCACCACACTCACGATATCGCCGGGATTCACTCGGGCTCCGTCGCGCAGGGATTTGCGCACCGGCATCATGTGGCAGCCGCCCATGGGCATGAGCGATGAGCGAAAAGGAAAGCCATTGATGGTTCCCCTGACCGCCACTCGGGCACGAGTTGCGAAGGCTTCGGCGACATCAAAGGGTGGAGTGATGGCGGCGACCACGCCAGCTTCTTTTCCCTCTATTTTCACTTTGAATTTCAACTGTTTCATTGATGTCTATCCAAAAAGGCTTTAGCGTCGCGCGGAGAGCATGGTCAGAATCTCATTCAGGCCCTGGCGAATATGTTTGATATTGGCGGCGGCGGGCGCGGGAAAAGGAAGCGGCGCCTGGGTCTTGTCGGCCTTCACTTCTGCGCGCAAATGCTGGCGCGCCCCGGCAATGGTGAAACCTTCCTCGTAGAGCAGTTGCTTGATGTGCAGAACATTCTCCACGTCCTTGCGGCGGTACATGCGTTGCCCGGTGCTGCTCTTCACCGGTTTGAGCTGAGGGAATTCCGTTTCCCAGAAGCGCAGCACGTAGGCCGGCAAGTGGCAGAGGCGGGAGACTTCGCCGATGCGGAAATAAAGTTTGTCGGGAACCAGCACGTCGCTGGTTTTTGTTCTGGCCGTGGCTTTGTTGCGGGGGCTCATCAGCATTTAGAAACGGCGCCTGTCGCGGGAGACGTAAACTCCCATACCCGAGTTTCTATCACCACCCGGCCCCCGGAACAACCCAAATTTTATCGAAAGCACTTTCCGCAGTGGAGTCGCGATTCGATTGAGCAGCAAAAAACCCCTCGAGAGGTGCTTCTCTCGAGAGGCTACAGAACTTCGGTTCGCGAGAAACTTCCTCGCTTGCGATTAATGTTTCTTTTTCTTTTTCGCTGCCTTTTTCTTTGCTGGCATGAAATTCCTCCTGGACTATTTTTCCCTTGCAGTTCGTATAGCTAGGGTCTGAATCCAAAACCGCTGCCCATTTCTAGTAGGAGCAACGTTACCACCACAAGATATTGCGTTCTATTGTTCGTGATGTCAACACAATTCTGCGGGAGTAAGTACTTGTTGAAATACGCTCACAAAAATTCGCTGACGTTTTCGGGCGCGATCAAGTTAGGGTTTGCGCGGCTTGATCTTGAGGAGAGTGGCGATTGCTTTTTCGGGATCGCCTTTAATGACGAGTCTTTCCTCTCGGGGCCCCGGTTTACCTTTTCGACGCTTCGCCTTTGGCTTTTTTGTCATCTAAGTTTATTATGCACAAGATTCCTGTTTGGGGTGAAAGTCCCCCAGCCGGGGATCGAACCCGGATACCCGGATTGGGCACGTGGTTGCAAACCACGCTCGTTTGCCAATTCCGACACTGGGGGATATAAAAGTGAGCTAGATGCTGGGGCGGGAAGCCCGGTCAAGAGTTCTCCCGCTCCGGCTTGGTTCTTCAGGCCGTCTAGCGCGGCCCTGCATCTCTCCTCATTCGGTTTCCTCTTTTCCACCGCTTTGTGCCTTGGCATACGCTCGCAGGGTGGTGATCATCGCGGCGAACAAATTACAGTGTGCCTCGGTCAGATTCAACGGATATTGAATGAACGCCCCTTGCATACCGGGAACCAGCATGCGTTCAAATCCCTTCGGAGTCAGCACTTCACTTCCAGACTGCACTATGGTGCCCTTAGCGCCCGTCGATTTCCCATTTCTCTTGCCCGGAGTTCGGGGCGATTTCGGTTTCGGCTTTGTGATGTAGGGCGATACCACAGCCCCGCATTCAGTGAGCGCCTTTACGTAAAAACGGATTGTCTTTGTCAGCATCTGACCAGCAGGGACGCCATAACTTTTGAAGGCCTTTTCCAAGTCGGCAATTATTCCCCCGGCGATATCCATGTTTCCGATGACAGGGGCGTACTTGTCCGAAATAACCTCAAGAAGTCGCGTCTTGAACTCGGCAGGGTTCTTCGACGCCTCTACAAGCTGCCGATAGGTACTTGTAGCTCTGCGCTCATCATCGACGTACCCAAGGAACTTGAGGCCCGACATGAGCGCACCGTGGTCAGCCCCAGAAATTCCATCAAGAACACGGCGATCCAGCGCGCCCGTGGGCAACGAAGCATCGGCGAGCGTGTCAATAGTGGACTTGAACACGCCATAGCTCATATATGGCGGCGGTGGGCTTTTGGACTCTTCTGTTGGCATCATCATGCTCCCATCGGACTGTTTTCGGACTTTACGCCATTGGAGGATTATTGTGCAACTAAATAATGAAGTTAATGTACGGCCTAGCGTAATAGTGAGAGCGTGGGGTGACGAACCTGTCAAACTAACACTGCATCGTATTGAAAATAAAAGATGTTATGTTGGGAATGAACGCACACTGTGCCCGATAGGTTTGCCGTTTGATCAGGTGTTCGCGTTCGACGTGGATAGATTCGCCTCATTATGCACAGCTTTTACACAGAAGGATATTTCATCCCTTGCCAAGCTTTGGGCGGGAATACCTGTGGACGATTTTGCTTGCAATAAGTATCAAGATGTTTTAGGATCGTCACATGATCAAGAAAACATCACCGATCCTGAATGCACTGAAAATCGCCACAGGTAGCGAGACGGCTGCGGTCGAGTTCTTTGAGGCGCAGCGTTGGGGCAAAGACGCTGCGTGTCCCCGCTGTGGAGATATGGACGTTTATCAAATGATGACGAACGAACAGCGCAACAAGGATTACCGATGGCGGTGCCGGGGTTGCAAGCAGATGTTTACCGTTCGCACTGGAACGATCTTCGAGGAAACGCGGCTGCCGATGCGCGTGTGGGCATACACAATCTGGAAAGCATGCTCCTCAAAGAAAGGCATCTCAGCGTTGCAGTTGTCGCGGGAAATGGAAATCACTCACAAATCCGCGCTGTTTGCTCTCCGTCGCGTCCGTCATGGGTTGGGCGAAGTGAATCCCGAGAAGCTACAGGGAACGGTCGAAGCGGACGAACTCTATCTGGGCGGGAAGCCGCGTTACAAAGGAACGAGTCGGGCGCGTGCATTCGCCGAAAAGACTCCCGTAGTCGGAATCGTTCAACGTGGCGGAGGTGTTCGTTTCAAGATGTTGCAGCGCGTTACCTCTGACCAGTTAGGACAATTCATTGCAGAGAATGCCGATCTATCGTGCCGACTCATTACCGATGAACTGCCAGCCTACAAAGCGGTTGGAAAAGCATTCATCCAAGGCCACGAAACAGTGACGCATCGTGTTGGCGAATACGTCCGCGCTGGTACTGACATTCACTCAAACACAGTGGAAGGCGTGTTCTCGCTCATCCGTCGCGGTGTCATGGGAACATTTCACAGCGTAAGCCGCAAGCACCTGCCGAACTACCTGAATGAGTTCTCATTTCGCTGGAACACTCGGAAGATGAATGACGGAGAGCGAGTATCAGCGGCAATCAAAGCAGTCGATGGAAAGCGGCTTCAATATCGTGAATCGGTAGATAACCCGCCTTACCTGCCGAAGCCGACCGAGGAAAAGAGCGCGGAACAAATGGACGCACCGTTCTAATACTGGCAGCCGAGGCTATTTCAATAGGCGGGCTGGAGCATTGAACTTCCTGGCAATCCTGATACTTCAACCCGTTCTATTTTTTCCTGCTTCACGAGGGGACGTGCAATTCCATCGATAACCAACTCCACCATCTTGTCTGGGAACGAGGTAAGAATGGCATCGAGTAATTTGCTCACCTCAATCGGCGTTGATAAATCGAATCCATGCTGCTGGCAGAAATGTTGAGCGCCCTTCACAGTGAAGCCGACGTACTTATTCTTCCCCGATTCGAGGTAATAATTGTCCTCTAAAACGGTGAGCGTTGCATTGATTCGAGTCTCAAGCACACTGCAATCTCTCGCAATTACGCGGATGCAATCGAGTCGGTCATCGAAGAACGCGCATGACCGAAATACTCCTGACTCTGTAGCAAATGCGGCTCTGACCAATGCGCCAATTTCTTCTTCTGTCTTCATTTATTTCTACTCCAAAGTTTCTTCCCGTAGCGATCCGGCCATTCCAGAGGTGCGCCCAGCAAATCTGGATCTTCTTTAATCCAATTCCACTTCTCTATAGAGCCGAAAACCCCGAAATCATTTGGCTGTTGCTCTTCCCTGACTAGAACAACGAAGACACGGTTTGGAGGCGGTATCTTTTCAATAGGTTTCCCGTCAAATCGACTTCCCGTCCAAACATAGTCGAAATGGGAGCGCCAACTGTAAACAATGACGCTCTTATCTGCCTCCATGTCATCCCCATGCATCAGGGGACGATTTAAGCCCTTAAAGGCATGCACAGCAGACAAAAGGCTTTCTTGCACAATTCCGTAGTATTGTGCCACTACGGTATGCAGATTATGGTGCAAATCCTGTGAGAAACTGTCCTGGCGCAGTCCGAGCTTGACGACGAGCGCCGGATTATCCGGGGCCCGCGCCTCCAAGGTATCGACATAGGGCCCAACCGGCTGTACCGTTCTCATTCACACCACAACATACTGCACTACTAATGCAAAAACTACACATTTAATTATAAATTGCAACTATTTTTATTGATATGGCACCTCCTAGCCATCAGTGCCAAGAAAAACTCGTCTCGTTTCGAGTCTTTCGTCATGATGGCTAAGGGCCAGTTGGAGGGGGAGTGGGTGGCGGAGCTTGCCGCGCCTTCAATTTTGCCCGGCATTACGTATACATGATGCAAATACTCGCGAGTGAATTCGACAAGGTGATAATTCCGAATGGAATTTCAACAAATACCTAGTCCCG
>CAVRSD010000006.1:0-147464 GCA_963723765.1 Terriglobia bacterium
GCGACGCATTGCTTCGGCGAAAGTTTCTGTTTCGGCAGCCTGATAAAGTCCTTTAAAACTTTTAGTCTTTTTACGTTCTCCGACTTTGGCAGCTGTTTTTTATTATAACCTTCTTCAAGACCTTCAGCGACTGGATATCCCTTCGCAGCTGAACAGCTAGAGCGCATTCGTCCTTCGGACAGCACTTCACTTCTCCAAGCTCGAAAAGTTCTCCCTCAACCACCTCTCCCTCGGAATAACAACTCAGCTCACCTACGACTGCCGTGGTGAGTTTCCGTCGGCGTTTCCAAGCAGTTCGAATCAAAGTGCCGAGAGTGAGCCGGTAGCTGTCGCAGATAACGCGGTCTTCGGTCGCGAACGCACCGAATTTCGCGAGTTGTTGACCGACCGTGACATTCCGCCGCTGGTGGGCAGCGGCTTCGAGCGCTTCAACAGCGGTACTCGCCCATCGGGCGCGAGGAGTTGCTTGCCATCCGGCGGAGCTGCTCCAACGGCTTCAGCCACGACTAAGTTCGAACGAGCCTTCCGTGAAACCAAGCGCAATGGTGAAGAGGTCCAGCCTTCAATTCCTTGATCGAGTAGACCGGAAGGAGAGACTGGTCGAATCTGCCAATCGCAGCTTTCGCGGCTGCGGCCCGCAGACCCGGCTTCAGCAATGAGTCCGCTAACACCGTGGTTTCAACGTAAGCTTTGGTTTTGGTCACTGGAAAGAAAATCGATTAATTCTTTGGGGTACGGATCGAATCCGTTCGATTCAATGAGTTCAACCGCGTCGTCGGCCTCTGTCGCGCTACTCGCGGAAACTATGAACTGGGCCTGGCGGCTCTACATCGGGTCGCAGCGTTCGCATCCATCGCTGCGAAGCAAGCAGCATGGGAAGTTGAGCGCGAGTTCCGTCACGTCACACTGATCCGCCCGAAGTCTCACGTGAAATTGAGCCAACGCTATGTGGCCGGCCAGGTGAAACGGTACTTGCCCGTCTCGATCAGAGCCGAAGGAAAACGCATCGCGTTCGCTGAAATCATCATCGGACCTAACCGGAATGCCGAACGAGGCCCGCGAGGAGTTGCAGGGACTTCTGGCAAACCACTGTTACAACCGCACTGACATGCAGTACCCGGAAATCACCGTCTCGGCGATCCCGCCGTGGAACTCCCCTTTGTCGTGACCGGGGGGTACGAGGCGTTCTGGTTTCCGAAGGACTTCCCCGGCGGCGCGCCCACCACCCGAACGTCGGGAAAATCACATGGCATGATCGAGGCTCTTTCCCCCCACTCCATTCCTAGGTACCACCAGCATTTCCCTTCGATCCGCCGGGCTTGAAGTATGGGCGGGCCGCGAGCGAGAAATCAAACTTCACCCCGCATATTTCAACGAGGTCGCATTTCACCCCATCCCGTGGCGTCAGGATCAAAAAGCACCAGGTTGTGGCCCGGACCTAGAGAACTTCCATATGCGATGCCATCCAGACCGCTCTCTCGGAAAAACTCGGCGAGCACCTGGGTAGGCACGTAATCCGCCGTGTCATCGCCCGGCGTTACGGGGCGCGAAAAAGCGCGGTCGATGTCCCGCCATACTTCCCGCTCGCGGACCTCGGGCTTCGGCTCACCGGCGTAAACAACTAACCCGTGATCATCAGACACGGCATTGACGACGCGAACTTCGCGACTCAACAGGAATACTGCTATGGATACGCGAGATCCAATCCACGGGCGAACCTCTGCCACTGCGGTTTCCTGCTCGGTTGCGAGGTAGAGATAGGGAATGCCCTTTGGATTCGCACGGCCTTCCCGAGCGCGATTGACAAGAGGCTTCATGCGTTCTGGCCCGAGTGGACTGGGAAATTCTTCAACAATGCCTCCCCCGTGATCCTCGGAAACCCAATCCTGACCAAGCTGGGCGCGCCACAGGGGCGACCCAGCCGGGATGACCTCCTGCCGACTGACACTGGTCGCAAGCGCGGCACGCAAGAAGTCAGTCTGCTCGGCGTTTCTCGCAAACCGCCATTGCGTCGCAATCGAGTGAGCGAACTGTTGGTAGCTCTGGTACGACTTGAATTCTGCCATTACGGGAACCTGGCGAGTTGCCTTACACGTTTGTGGAGCGTGGCCCTCCTGCCGAACTGCCAAGGCTGGATAATCCCACCGGGAAGACCGTTTCCCTGCTACTGGAGCGCGATCCGGCTACTCGGAGGTAGTCGAGGCCCATGCACTCTGCACCGTGTGCAGGGTGCAACACGGGTGAAACGCCGAAAAATCTGAGATCCGGGAAATCTCTGTAACCCCTTTAAAGATTGGTCGGGGAGAGAGGATTTGAACCTCCGACCCCCTGGTCCCGAACCAGGTGCTCTACCAGGCTGAGCCACTCCCCGACGATCATGCAGGCCTGCGCGGAAGAAAACTCAGAAGCGCAGGATCGATTCCAGCCTTGAGGCCGTGCTACTTTAAAAGTATAGCATCCTGCCGGTACTGATATATTCTTCTCCAAGCACCCTGTACTCCCCACAAAACTTGCTTCGACGGCACGAAAAAACTCCTATATAGCACTCGGTTGTCGTATAAGTATAGTGTGGTTTAGTGAGGGGCTGGGCCTGGGAATTGTTATGTGTTATGGCCCTGAATTCCCCCAATTGTAACGTTTTAATAAATGATCGCTCTCACCGCAAAAACTCTCTATACCCCGCTGGAGCGGGTGGAAAATCCTCTGCTTTTGCTGGAAGGCCAGCACATCGTGGAGGTCACCTCCCAGGCTGCCCGTCAGATCCCCGCGGGCGCGCGCGTGGTCGATTTTGGCGATGCCGTCCTCGCCCCAGGATTCCTGGACATTCACATTCACGGGGGCGCTGGACATGATGTTATGGAATCCAGCCCCGCCGGCCTGTCCGCGGTGGAACAGTTGATCGCGAAGCATGGCGTCACTGGTTATTTTCCCACCACTGTGACCGCTCCCGTCGATCAAATCCTATCTGCTCTAGAGCGGTTGGCGACGGCCATTGAGAATAGTGCAGACGACAAACAAACCAAGTCCGGTAGCTTACGCGCCACTCCGCTGGGCATTCACCTGGAAGGTCCATTCATCAGTCATGCCCGGCCCGGCGTGCATCCCCCTAAAGACCTCTTGCTCCCCACACTTCCGCTGTTCGAGCGCTTCTGGCAAGCCGCCCGGGGACACATCCGCATGATGACCATTGCTCCCGAACTGAATGGCGCGGCGGAGGTCATCGCCGAAGCCACCAAGCGCGGCGTATGCGTGAGCATGGGCCATTCGGATGCCGACGTCGAGGCTACCCGCGCGGGAGTGGCCGCCGGCGCCCGTCATGCCACGCACGTCTTCAATGCCATGCGGCCGCTGCATCATCGTGAGCCTGGAATCGTGGGCGAAGTGCTTACTAATTTGCAGCTCACCACCGACGTCATTGCCGATGGAGTTCACCTCCATCCCTTGATCGTGCAACTGATTCTTAGGGCCAAGGGCGAGGAAAATACCGTTCTTATTACGGATGCGATTTCCGCCACTGGCATGCCGGACGGGCGTTATCCCCTGGGCCCCTTCGAAGTGGAAGTGAAAGATGGCAAGGCCCTTTACAACGGCCACCTCGCCGGCAGCATTCTGACTCTGGATGTGGCTGTCCGCAATGTAATGCATTTCGCGCACTGGGACTTGCGGCAAGCCGTACGCGCCGCCACTCTGAACCCGGCATGGGTGGCCGGCCTGCCCAACCGCGGCCAGTTGCGCGCCGGAGCTCCCGCGGACCTGGTGGTATTGAGTCCGTGCGGCGAAGTAAGAAATACAATCATCGGTGGCCACTTGAATGACGCCGCCAGCAATAGATTAGGAGCATAAATGCCCGATAAAGGCGGATTCCCCCACTACATGCTGAAGGAGATCTTCGATCAGCCCCAGGGGCTTCGCGACACCATTCATCCTCGCGTTTCCCTCGACGAGGCCGTCATCCGCCTCGACGACGTCCGCATCAGCGCCGAAGAATTGCGCGCCCTGCGCCGCATCAACATCGTGGCCTCCGGCACCAGTCGCCACGCCGGCATGGCCGGCCAGTACATGATCCAGGACCTGGTGAACATTCCGGTCGATGTCGATTACGCCAGCGAATTTGAATATCGCAATCCGCTGATCGGTCCCGGCGAACTCACCATCGTCATCACTCAATCCGGGGAAACTGCCGACACCACTGCCGCCCAACGCGAAGCCAAGGCCAAAGGTTCGCGGACAATTGCCATTTCGAACGTCATCGACTCCACCATCGCCCGCGAAGCCGACGGCGTCCTCTACACTTACGCCGGCCCGGAGATCAGCATCGCTTCCACCAAAGCCTTCACCGCACAAATGGCTGTGCTTTATCTGTTCGCGCTTTATTTGGGGCAGATACGAGGTAAGTTCGCCAAAGAACAGCGCCGGCAATACATTCGCGAGTTGATGGATCTTCCCGCGCTGCTCGAAACAGTTTTGAAGACCGCGTCGGACTGTGAGCGCCTGGCCGAAAAATATTATCGCGTACAGGATTTTCTTTTTGTCGGACGTGCCATCCACTATCCCATCGCCATGGACGGCGCCCTCAAATTGAAGGAAGTCTCCTACATTCACGCCGAGGGCTATCCCACCGGCGAGACCAAGCACGGCCCGCAGGCCATGATTGACGAGAACCTTCCCGTCGTCATCGTTGCCACTTGCGATCGCAACGACCCCGGCTCAGTTCTTCGTTACGAAAAAAACGTCGCCAATATCAGAGGATTCAAGCAGCAATCCGCTCGCGTGATTGCGATTGCCACCGAAGGCGACGAGCAGATGCTCAAACTGGCCGACCACACCATCTTCGTCCCACAAACCGCTGAATTGCTCTCGCCAATACTGGAGATTGTGCCTCTACAATTGTTCGCTTATTACATGACGGTAAAGAAGGGATTGGATGTCGATCGCCCGCGCAATCTGGTGAAGTCGGTGAGTGTCGAGTAGGAATCAGTTTGGCTTGCGGTTCTTTCCATCGGCAAGATATTGCAGCAACGCCAGGTCTCCGGCGTCCTTTAGTTTTTCCACGAAAGCGGCGTCGGGGCTGAGAGACCCATCGTGCGAAGGCTTCTGCCTGATGGTCTGGCGCAGTTTTTCCCCCTCCGGCGACTCGTTGGTCACCACCTGCTGATAGAACCAGAGAAAGTGGCGCATCTGGTCGAGCGCGGACTTGAGGGTTTGTAACGACTCCATCTCCGGCAACTGGCTGAGGACTTCCATCAATTCCGGGTCCCCCGGGGCTTCCATGGCGGCGCAGTTCAACTCGCGCTGAATGGCGCGTAGATCTTCCGTCACCCGCAGGATGCGTACGTGAACCTCGTCCAGATACTCTTCTTTTCCCATGGCCCAGTGCTTTCTCAAGACCATCCCAACATCTCATCCGTAAGACCACCCGAATAGATACCCCATGTGCATGCGCTTTGGTAATTCGCTATTACTTTGGTCGGGAGGGCCTTTGGGGAGGCCGACAAATCGACGTAATGTTCCCCGGGGAACACTATGACGATTTGCACAAATGTTCCCCGGGGAACATTTTGTTAGTACCGAATTGTACGTACATTGGCGGGATGCCGTTTGGATTGTTGGGGTTGGGGAAAGGCTCCCGTTTTGGGAAGTTGGGAAACAGGGCGAGGTGCGACGAGAATGTGCTTGCAAAGGTAACAAACCGGGAGTAGTTTGCCGCCATACTTTGCCGCCGGATTGACAAGGCTTACCTTCCTCCGGCCCCGGTTAAGGCTCAGGAGAAACTCATGAAGGCGAATTCGTCACGACTGCTCACTCATGCGATTGTGTTTCCGGTGTTGTTGTTAACATTGACGAGATGCGGCGGGGGCAATCCGGCCCCGGGATGCGGCAGCAGTTGCCCATTAGACTCCACCCCCGAGTTTCTCTACACCTCCAGCATCAACCAGGTGCAAGCCGTCCCAGTGAACGTATCCAGTGGGGAGTTGGGCACTCCAAGCGCGGTGGGCGGGCCGAACGAGGGCGATGGCATCGCGGCCACTCCTTCAGGCAGGTTTTTGTACGTTTCCGATGCCCAAAATAACGCGATCGACACGTTCTCAATCAACGCCACGGGTGGCGCTCTCACTGCGGTTGGCTCCCCTACTCCGATTGGAGCTACCCTCAACGGAGGTGGCGACGTGGCCATCGATCCCGCAGGCAAATTCCTTTACGCGACAGATCTGAGTGCTTCCGATGTTGTCGCGTTCACCATCAACAGCTCCACGGGAGCGTTGACCGCGGTTGGCTCCCCGGTTGCCACCAGCTCGACACCGGCGGGAGCGAGGGTCGATCCATCGGGAAAGTTTCTTTACGTGAGCAACACCGAGGACCCGAACGGCGGCATTTCCGCCTACACGATCGACTCCGTGAGTGGAGCGCTGACGCCGGTTTCTGGTTCTCCGTTTCCCATCCAGCTGGGGACTTTCCCCGGTCCAGTTGACCTTGCCTTCCATCCCAGCGGCCAATTTCTTTACGTCAGCCTGCTCGGCAGTACGAGCTACAACCAGTACGTGGCAGCATTTTCGATTGATGGAACCTCGGGCGCACTCACGCCGGTGACGGGTTCCCCTTTTCTCTCCGGGCTCGGCCCGCTGGGCATTGCCGTTGACCCTGCCGGAAAGTTCCTTTTCACCGCCAATGACGGGGACGGCACGGTTTCGGCGTTCATTATTGATGGGACTTCGGGTGCCTTGACCCCTGTGAACGGTTCCCCTTTCCCGGGCGGATTTCGTCTTTCCGGTCTGGTGATGGCTCCTTCGGGAAATTTTCTTTACACGACAGACCCCCTTTCGAACGACATCGTCACGCTCAGCATCAGTTCGACCGGTGCGCTCGCCACTGTGGGCCAGCCCATGGTCGCGGGACAACAACCGCATGTATTGACCGTGGTGAAGATCCCTTAAAGTTTGGAGCATAAAGTGTGAACATGGGAGGTCGCGTTCAGAAACCACTTCGCCTGCTGCTAGCATTTTTGCTGGGCCCAGCCGTAAATGTCCCGCTGCTGGCGCAGAGTGCGCCGCGCACCGTTCATGTGTTTGTGGCGCTGGCTGACAATGTCAATCAGGGGATTGTTCCCGTCGCTAAGATACTGGGCAATGGCGAAGACGCCGTACACAACCTCTACTGGGGCTCGGCCTACGGAGTGAAAACATTCTTCTTGCGGAGTTCCGACTGGAAACTTTTGTCGTCGGGAGAAAAGCCCAAGGATGAAGTGCTGGAACGGTGTGTGTTCAAGCATCGTACTGCGAATGTCTATCTGGTGGCTGACGCATATCGTGGCCGGGAGATCCAAACCGCGATCCTCAACTTTTTCGACGCGGCTGCCGGGGTTAGCTCGGGACAAATCACCGTGAAAGACGGTACGCAAATAGTGACCCTGAACATTCGCGGCGACTCCAACCTGGTGGCTTACATCGGACACGACGGGCTGATGGATTTCAAGTTGCCGCGTATCCCCAGAAAGAAAAACGATACGCCTCGCCAGGCAATCATGCTGGCCTGCGCCAGCAAAGCTTACTTCGCGGAGCCGCTGCGGGCCTCAGGAGCTTATCCGCTGCTGTGGACGACGAATCTGATGGCCCCGGAAGCCTACACTCTCAAAAGCGCGCTTGATGGCTGGATACTGGGCGAAAACAACGAACAAATTCGCGAGCGTGGTGCGGAGGCTTACGCCAAGTATCAGAAGTGCGGGATTAATGGAGCACGGAAGCTACTTGTCACGGGGTGGTAGAGCTAGTTTTGGGACTCGTGCGCCGCGCTTCGCTTGGCTGGACAGCCGAGGCGGCTGTGCCTACGTGACCGAGAAGCCCCGCCCTCTCGCAAAGTGCGCGAGAAGGACGGGGCACCCGGTTAGGCGCTGCCATCTGAATTCTGCCGGTTTGCTATACTTCCCGCCGTTCGTCGAATCTGGAGAATCTTGTGTCCTCTCGCAATGGTCTGGTAATTCTTCTAATGCTTCTTTCCAGTTTTCCCGTTCTCGCTCAGCGCGAGCCCGTGTTGAAGCAAGTGGATCATCCGCATCCCTATTACTGGCGCGAGATGTATATTCCGCAACTGACCACTGGACCGAGTTCAGTGGCGTGGCTGCCGGATTCGCAAGCGATGGTGTATTCGATGGCGGGATCGCTGTGGCGGCAGAAGCTCGGCTCGACCGTGGCCGAGCAGTTGACTGCCGGGCCCGGTTACGACTATCAGCCGGATATTTCGCGCGACGGACGCTGGGTGGTCTACGCTTCCTATTCCAAAGACGCGATCGAACTCTGGGCGCTTGATCTCGAAAGCAAGCGGTCGCAACAGCTTACCCATGGCGGCGCGGTGAACCTGGAGCCGCGTTTTTCGCCGGACGGAAAGCGCATCGCTTTTGTGTCGACTTCGTATAACGGACACTTTCATATTTTTACCGGCGATTTCGAGAATGGCCAATTGGCGAATGTCGCGCGCCTTACCGGAGAAAACCGGAGCACGCTGCCGCGTTATTACTACAGCGTGTTCGATCATGAGATCAGCCCGGTGTGGTCGCCGGATGGCTCGGACATTCTTTTCGTTTCCAATCGCGGACATCTTTACGGCACCGGCGGTTTCTGGCGGATGAAAGCCGAGCCTGGATCGGAAGCCCGGGAAATCCATTACGAAGAAACGACCTGGAAAGCGCGTCCGGATTTTTCTCCCGACGGCAAGCGGGTGGTGTATGCGTCGTATCTCGGACAGCAGTGGCACCAGCTTTGGGTCATGCCCGCCGATGGCGATAATCCTTTTGCGCTTTCGTATGGAGATTTCGACAACATTAATCCGCGCTGGTCGCCGGATGGAAGGAAAATCGCCTTTATTTCCAATCGCAGCGGGAATACATCGTTGTCGACACAAGAAATTCCCGGCGGAGCACAGACGCAGATTATGGTGAAGGAAAAACATTATTTGCAGCCAATGGGGCAGCTCGCGATCACCGTGCTTGGCACCGATGGAAAGCCGACGCCAGCGCGTGTATTCGTGACCGGAAATGATGGCCGCGCCTATGCACCCGACGACGCGTGGATGAATGCCGACGACAACTTCGTGCGCTCAGAACGACCCTTCGAAGCGCATTATTTTCACTCGACCGGCAAAGCTGAGCTCACGGTTCCCGCTGGAGAGGTGAAGGTCGAGGCCATGAAGGGATTTGAGTATCACTACGAGAAGAAGACGGCGCAAATTTCAACAGGCGAGACGACGGCCATTACCATTCAGTTAACACCGCTGAAACTGCCGGCGGACACGGGTTCCCGCTGGGTCTCGGGCGATGTTCACGTCCACATGAACTATGCCGGAGCGTATCGCAACACGCCGAAGCATCTGGTGGCACAGGCCGCGGCGGAAAATCTTTCCATCGTGGAAGATCTGGTGGTCAACAAAGAGCAGCGCATCCCCGACATTGCCTACTTCAGCCCGCAGCCTGATCCTGCTTCAACGAAGGACAATCTACTACTTCACGGCCAGGAATATCACACCAGCTACTGGGGACACCTTGGTCTGCTGAATCTAACTCGGAATTTCTTATTGCCCGGCTATGTGGCTTACACCGACACCGCCGCTGCCAGCCTCTACCCTGCCAACGCGGACATCGCGGACCTGGCGCATGCACAGCACGCACTGGTGGGCTACGTGCATCCCTTTGACACTTACCCTGATCCGGGCAAAGACGCTTCGCTCACGGATGAATTGCCGGTGGACGTGGCGCTGGGCAAAGTCGATTACATCGAAGTGATGGGCTTTAGTGAGCATAAGTCCACAGCCGCGGTGTGGTACCAGTTATTGAATTGCGGCTTCCGTTTACCGACGGCGGCGGGCACGGATGCCATGGCCAACTATGCGTCGCTGCGGGGGCCCGTGGGATTGAATCGGGTGTATGCCGAGGTGCCAAGCGGGCCGCTCAACATTGTGCCGTGGCTGAGTTCGATCAAGCAGGGCCGGACGTTTGCAACCAACGGCCCGCTGCTGGGATTCAGTCTTGGCGGCAAGAAACTGGGAGATGAGCTGCGACTCCCCGCCGCTGAGAACAAAGTGAAGTTCAAAGCATGGCTGCGTTCGTTCGTGCCCATCGATCATCTGGAAGTGATTTGCAATGGGCACGTGGTGCGAGAGCTCAAGCTGAACCCAGATCGCGAGAGCGCGGATGTAGAAGAGACGATTCCCGTTACTCACAGCGGCTGGTGTCTGCTTCGGGCCTGGAGTGAGATGGCGGAACATCCGGTGCTGGATATTTATCCTTATGCGACTACGAGTCCGATTTATGTGAGCGTGGCTGGCTCGACTATAAAGTCAAAAGAAGACGCGGCGTATTTTGTGGCTTGGATTGATCGGCTGAGCGAAGCTGCAAAAGCGAATCTGGATTGGAATAATGAAGCCGAGAAAAGTTCCGTGATGAATATGCTGGATTCGGCGCGGAAGATTTATTTGGCGATGGAAGAATAGGCGTAGGTATTCTATGGGACTTTCCTGCCCTCTCGCAAAGAACGTGAGAAGGACGGGGCACCCGGTTTGGGGATTATGCTCTCTATGAGCCTGTGATGCGATACCAGGCTAGTCCCGCTTGCACTCCCAGCCAGCGGAAAGGCTCGTTCGGAATGTATGGCAAGTGGGCGTTCACGAAGGGATACTCTTTCCACGGTTCGTCATGGCCAGATTCGAGATCGGCGATGATTCTTCCGAATACGGAAGTGAGATTCACTCCGTGCCCGCTGTAGCCCAGTCCATAGAAAATATTATTGTGCTTTCCCGTGCGCCCCACGGATGGAGAGGCGTCGAGCGACCAATCGACCGCGCCACTCCAGGTGATCTCGAATGCGATGTCCGCCAACCCCGGATAAATACGGACGAGTTCGCGGTGAAGCTGATCAAAATGCGAAGCCGCTTCGCTTGGATCGCTGACTCCGTCGTTGAAATGATAACTGGGACGACCACCGCCAATGTGGATGCGATTGTCGCGCGTCAGCCCGAGATAAAAAACTTCGGTGCGAGTGTCGTTGAAAGGCATGCGCTTCCGCCATCCAATCTCGGCGAGTTTCTGTTCACCCAAAGGCGGCGTAATGCCGACATACTCGTGGACAGGGACGATCGAGTTTCGAAGGTAACCGAGTCGCGGAGTGAAGGCATTGGTTGCCAGCACCAGCGACTTCGCCTTCACGGTTTGTCCGCCAGCGGTGTGAAGAAAATGGACTGGGCCTTCCTCGATGCTCGACACGATTGTGTTTTCGTAGATCTCCACGCCCGCGGATTCGGCGGCCGACTTGAGCATCTGCACGAGCTTCATGGGATGGATTTGCCCGCAGTTGGGATCGAAGAATGCGCTTTCATAGGCACTGGTGCCAATCGCGCTGGTTACTTGCTGCTTGCTCCAGAACTCGACCGGCATGCCGAGCGAACGGGCCTGCTGCACATAAACTTGCGCGGCTTTGACGTCATCGGGAGTGTTGAGGACTTGTAGCGCACCGTTGGTATCCAATTCGCAATCGATGCCGGTCGATGCGCTGAGCTGCGCCAGGAACTGAATATTGCGGGCGGTAAGGTCGTAAATCTTTTTGTCCATGGCAGGATCGGCACTGAAATTCATGTAGCGATCGTCGGTCATGGTAAGCACCATGGCGCCGTTGCGTCCCGAAGCTCCACTGCCGCAGGCTAGCGCTTCGAGAACAACAACTCGCTTCTCTGGAGAGTTCTTGCGGATGAAGTAGGCAGAAGAAAGTCCGGTAAAGCCGCCACCGATTACCGCAACATCTACAGTAATGTTGGCAGCCAATGGCGGATTTGGCGGCGGCTGACTGTTGGTCCAATAACTGTGATTGGATTCAAACGCCATGGGTTGAGGCCAGAGATTGGGAGAAATCTGGTTCAGCGCAGCGGCGCTGATGAGTGCGCCGGTTCCAGTCAAGGCAGCGGTTTTTAGAAAGCGGCGGCGGCTGGGGTTGGGCATATGGGAATGAGCGTAAAGAAGAGGGGTGGTTCTGGCAAGGGTAGTCATGCAGGGACAGCCGAGGCGGCTGTCGCTACGTGAGTTTTTCCATCTCCAGTAGCGCCTTCTTTCTGTTCACGCCCCAGCGGTAACCTGCTAGATCTCCATTTTCACGCACGACGCGATGACAAGGGATAGCCACGGCAATCCGATTGGTGGCGCAGGCACGGGCCACAGCGCGAGTGGCGGTGGGTTGTCCGATGGCCTGGGCGACCTGAGTGTACGAGCGAGTTTCGCCTCGAGGAATTGACTGCAGGTGCGACCAGACTTTTCGCTGGAATGCCGTCGCCTGGATGTCGAGCGGAAGATTGGAAGATAATGTGGATCGAGATTTTCTGGCGTCATTTACCTCAGAACCATCCATACGTAAGAGCAATGCGGCTTTCCATTTCGCGAGAGCCTGGTCATCGCGACGACGGAAGGCGAAAGGAAATTCGTGCTTGAGTCCGTGCTCAAGTTCGTCATCGGAATTGGCGAATTGGATGGCGCAGATACCTTTATCGGTAGCAGCGATCAGCATGCGGCCTAAAGGCGAATTGGTGCAGGTGTAGCGGATCACGGCGGCGACGGCACCGCGGCGATATTTGTCGGGCGTCATACCGAGATGAGAAGCGGTGCGCTCGTACAAACGGCTGCTGGAACTGTATCCGGCGTCGTACATAGCGCGAGTGACGGAGTGGCCGGCCTGGAGATTGCGCTTGAGCTGATTCATGCGGCAGGATTCGGCGTAAGCGCGCGGGGTGATGCCCAGCGCGGCTTTGAAAGTGCGCTGCAAATGGAATGGGCTTTGATGGAAGACTGATCCGAGCCGAGCGAGGGTGACCGGTTCGTCGAGATGCTGCTCGATGTAGCGGCAGATGGCTTTGATGGTTTCGGTCTGAGGATTGCCTCTGTGGGCTTGGGGACGGCAGCGCAGGCAGGCGCGATATCCGGCTTTTTCGGCGGCATCAGGCTTGCCGAAAAAAGCCACGTTTTCGCGGCGCGGGCGTCTGGCTGGGCAGGACGGGCGGCAGTAGACCCCAGTGGAGGATACGGCAAAGACGAATTTGCCGTCGTGATTGGCGTCGCGAGTTTGGACCGCCTGCCAGCAGGACTCGTCGGTTTTATTCATATTCATGTCGACCCAAATGGCTTCGGCCTGGGCCATTCTGTTTGTGTCTGTCCTGATTGGTTCTGTTAGGTTGAGTATCGCATTGCTGGTCATGATGGGAAAAGCTTATGACGGCATGCGAGGGTGAGCTATCCGGATCTTGCGGTCAAAGCGATATTATTGAGGACTGATAATTTTGTAACGGCTTGTAGGGGTCCTTCGACTCCGCATAAACATTCGAAAACGAATGTTTATACTGCGCTCAGGATGACAGGGGGTAAAGTATGCGATTGGTGGCGAGAGTTGCGGCTGTCATAATACTTTTTTCTATTTCCATGATAGGTCAGAACAGTTCATCCGCGAACCCGGCTTCGTCTTCGGAGATCCAAGCGAGCTATGTGGATCATGAACTTGCCGTCGATGCAGCCCATCCGGCTGCAGAGTGGCAAAGTGCGAGTCCGGTGATTTTCAGTTCGGACTGGCAGGGGAAGAATCCGGACGAGGGGCGGGAAACGCGGCTACGGGTATTGTGGTCGAAAAATACCTTGTATTTGCGATTTGAATGCCGCTACCGGGAGCTTTTCGTGTTTGCGGATGCCGAGCCGAATGGGCGGCGCGATCATCTGTGGGATCGCGACGTGGCAGAGGCGTTTTTGCAGCCCGATCCTTCGAAGGAGCACAATTACAAGGAATTTGAAGTCAGCCCGAATGGGATGTGGATTGATCTCGATATCTTTCCCGGAGGGAAGGCAGATCTCAAGAGCGGAATGCAGCGTTCGGTGGTACTAGATGAAAAGTCGCATGCGTGGAATGCGGAGCTGGCGATTCCAATCAAGGCGTCTGACCCAGTATTTCGATCCCAGTGCGATTTGGAGGGTGAATTTTTATCGCGTGGAAGGGCCGAAGGAACCCAGGGCTTATTTAGCGTGGCAGCCTACGAATTCGCCGCAGCCCAATTTTCACGTGCCGAGCGCCTTCGGAAAGATGCGATTCGTCGGAAGCAAAATTCCTTGAAATTACCGGTTTATATTTGTGTATGGCTGGTTTAATGATTTAACAGGCACCGCGAAACCGGCTAAAGTAGACTACCTTGAGGAGACAATCAATCATGCAGCGAATTGTACGCAGCTACTTTATGGGGTTTTGCTTTTCGTTCATTCTGCTTGCTACAGCATTGGTATCAGCACAGCAAACCAAACCTGGCATGCTGAGTGCCGATGAAATCAAACAATTGGTGCCGGCCACTTATTTTTTCCGTGGCCAATCGGCGCCCGTGCAATTGCGCAATTCGGCCGGATTCCGTGTGGGGGAAGGCCGACTGGTACTGGCGGGACTCGTGGATACTGGAGGTTACGCGTCCGACGTGCAGGAAAAATACCAGGGCTTTCTGATCACTGAAGTGCCGCTCAACATCGGGGGATCAGAATTAGCGCCCGGCGAATACGGTTTCAGCTTCTCCAAAGAACACAAGTTTCTAGTCCTGGATGTCGGAGCCAACACTTTGTTCACTGTTGCAGCCCAAACAGATGACAAGTTGTCCCGTCCAACTCCACTCAAGATCGTTGCAGATGGTGGCGGATATCGACTCTACAAAGGAAGAACGTGGGTGAGTCTTCAGGCTCATTAAGCCGGTGCGATTGGAACCGCGTTTCTGGAACGCCTAGTCGGTCATTGGTTGAAGTGGTCCGAAGACCTGAGTGATGCCAGAGCGCCGGCGTAATTCACCGAGCAATGCCTGGGCAGCATTCAGATAAGTCTTGCTCGGATCGGAAGGATCGGCCCAGACGGCGTCGTAAATAACCTGCGACGCTTCTTTTATATCCATGTGGAGCACGGCTTCGAGGATGTCCACGTGTTCCTGCAGATGGTCATAGCAGCCCTGGCATACAGTGGCGGGCTCTACGCTTCCCTGATGATTTTCTTCCCGGCTGCAGCGTTGCATGGTCGTGGCATTGATCTGTAGTTGCGAAGCGTAAACCTGAGTTTGGAACTCGCGCAGAAAACGCTCACGCTCTTCTTCCAAGAGCTGAGGATCGGGCAGTTCTTCGGCAGAAACGGGGATGGCCGGCACCAGGACGGCGGTTGGCGAAACCCGCTCCGTGTTCTTGCACACCGGGCATGCCGTCAGGTTGGCGGCAAAGTAAGTTTTGCATTTTGCGCAAGGGAGTCCGTATCCGACCGCCTTCGGAGTGAGGTCGAACGAGGCTGTGTGCGCGGCAGCCGTCGCGGCCGCTGCCATGGCTTCAGAACGTTGAATCTCGGGTGGCTGAGGGAGGACGACCGATTTGGCTGGTTGTACCGCCGCGCCAAGGGACGTGGATTGCGTCGAGTTCATGGGGGACCCCTTATTTTGTGATATCTAAAACGTTCTATGCGCCGTTAAAAACATTCTAGGAGCAATCGTTATGGCTGCCGAAGCACGAAAGGCCAGGTTGCAACCCTGTCCGAAAGTGCACGGATAGCGGTTCATCGCGAACTGCCTGACTGCATTACCTTCCGCAATTCATTCATACGGGCTCGATACAGCGTCTGCGTTGGATTCAGATTCGAGGCAATTTGCAGCTCGGCCAGCGCTTCCTCATCGTGGCCCAGACTCATTAAGCAGGCAGCGAGGTAATAGTGGTTGTCCGCGGAAGGATCCAGGCGCAATGCTTGACGGAACTCGATGGCTGCGGACTCCAAGTCCTGTGTCTCAAACAGAGCCGTCCCTAGATAGCGGTGAGCCATGGCGGAATCGGGATCAAGTTCCACAGCAATACGCAGTTCGCGCAGGGCACCCCCCGGCTGGTTACTCAACAGCAGCACCTGGCCAAGAACACGGTGCTCGGCTGCCCCAGTGGGATTCTGCAGAACCGCCAGTTTCAGCTCGGCGATGGCTGACGGATAATCTCTCTTGGCCATAAACGCCTTGGCCAAGTAATCGTGCCCGCGCTGCCATTCGGGGTTGGTACGAAACAATTCGCGGAACTCCGAAATCGCGGCATCGTAATCGCCTTTGTCGTAGTAGGTGTTACCGAGATTATTGCGAACGCTGGGCTCTTGCGGTGCCAACTGCCTGGCCTCGCGATATTCGGCAATGGCTTCGTCGAGTTTCCCCTGATCATGCAGGACCATGGCCAAATTACTGTGGGCTTCCCAGAGCTGGGAATTCAGATGGATGGCCTTGCGATAAGCAGCAGCCGCGGCATCCGGATCGCCCATATCGTGGGCGGTAATTCCCATGTCGTAAAACACATCGGCATTTTGCGGATCGCGATCCAGGGACTCCTGAAAGGCATGCAGCGCGGCATGGTACTGCGCATTGGCATACAAGCCAAGTCCGAGGTAGCGATAGGCTTCCGCGTTTTGCGGATCGATACTTAACGCCGTGCGGGCTTCGGCAATCGCGTTGTCGCCATCATCGGACTGATAAAACACATATGCGAGGCGGCTGTGGACTTCGGAGAAAGCGGGATCGAGTTCCTTGGAAGTGCTGTATTCGTCGAAGGCCTGGTCCCAATCCTTCTGTTGCTGGCGGACATACCCGAGAGCGAAATGCAGAGTTGGGTTCTGGGAATCTTCCGACAACAAGCTGCGCAAGATTTTCTCAGCCTGCAGGAAAGACTTCTGATGGACAAGTTGCGCGGCATTCGCCAGTTTGGCTGGACAATTTGAATCGCTTCCGTTCGTGAGGACTTGAGAGGGACGCATCGCACGCAGCGACTGGATCAGTTTCGCATCCGCTCCCGCTGCCAGCAGGGTTTTTACTGTGTTGTCATTCGGCCCACGGGGAATTACGAAAGCAATGCCTCTTTCCTGTATCAGGTGGTTCAGCGGTTGGCCGGAAATGCCACCGGCCATCCAGCCTATAAGCTGTGCGCAATCGACCGAAGCAGGGTCGCTGGTGGCCAGAACCGGAAGCGTGAAGAACAGGAGACAAAAAAGGACAAGACGCTTGCGAAGCACGCGGAACTCCTCGGCTCTCCGGATTTGAGTTCCGGAGACCTATTTGCAACATAGACCGGGACGTAACTGCTGGGTAGGTAACGTTGGTAATCTTGTTTGACTGCTGCAACTTACGAGCGTTGTTGGGGAATTTTATGGGAGAGAAACAATTTTAGGACATGGCCGGCTAGAGTTGACGGGAACATCTGACTTGAGTAAGGTTAGGGGTGTAATTGTCTGCGCGGAGGTTTTTATGGAAGGTCTTTTTCAACCGATGCATTTGCTGATCATCTTCTTTATTGCTCTATTGGTGTTTGGCCCGAAGAAGCTACCGGAACTGGGCAAGGGCATTGGGGAAGGATTCCGCGCTCTGAAGGACGGAATGAAAGACGCCAGCGCAGATCCAGCCAAGACTGCAGAACCCATCTCGAACCGCAAAGCGGACCCGGAAGTCAAAAGCTAGACGGCAGGTTCTTGGCGTTTCGTGGGGACCTCTATTGCGGGAGGTGATTTGATCCCCCCCAGTTTCCCAACATTTTCTGCATCGAATCAGTTGGAAACTTAGAAACAGATGGTAAGGTTTCATCGCGCCGCAATTTCACCTTCGTCATTTTCAGTTCATAGTTCTGGCCCAGGTCACAAGCGAAACATTTCAAACCCATGGAGAAATACTGTGCTTAAAATGCGACTCATATTGGCGTTGTCTGTTTTTGTCATCGGCTCTAACTTATTTGCGGACCAAATTACTTTGAAAAATGGCGACCACTTCACGGGCACGGTGGTGAAGTCAGATGGTAAGACATTGGTCTTGCATACTGAATTTGCAGGGGACGTTACAGTGCAGTTCGGGGCAATCACCCAGATTACGACCGATCAGCCGCTGCATGTGACTTTGTCGAATGGCCAGACTGTGGTGGGCCCGATCACCTCCAGCGACGGAAAGTTAGAGGTTGCAGCCAAGACCGGCACTCCGCTCGAAACGCCGAAGGAAAGTGTGGTGGCGATCCGTAACGACGCCGACCAGCTTGCCTATGATAAGTCAATGCATCCGGGCCTGTTGCAGGGCTGGAATGGCGGTGCAAATGTGGGATTTGCTTTGACCCGGGGCAACAGCCAGACGGAAAACTTTTCTCTGGCTTTCACCGCCGCACGCGCGACCAAGAACGACAAGCTTAGCCTGTATTCCAATGCGGTCTATGGAACCAACGATTTGGCGACTCCCAGCACGACGGCCAACACCGAAGCTGGCGGCGTTCGTTACGATCGCAATATCGATCCCCGCATATTTGGATTCGTAGGTGCGGATTTCATGAGCAACGCGCTACAGGGACTGAATCTGCGCTCGGTAGGCAGCCTGGGCCTGGGATACCACGCCATCAAGAGTGATACGACCACGCTGGACTTCCTGGCTGGCGGCAACTTCACCAATGAAAACTATACGGAGACAGTAACAAATCCAACTCCGCCTCCGGCAACTTTTACAAACAAAGTGGTACATAACTTCGGAGCTCTGACGCTGGGTGAGGAGTTATCGCACAAGGTGGGCAAAAGCACTTTGCTCACGCAGAAACTATATTTCTATCCAGACCTGACGCAGACTGGCGCCTACCGGGGAACGTTTGACCTCGGGCTAGTAACAAAGATCAGCAAATGGCTGGGCTGGCAAAATCAGTTTGGCGATATCTACGTCTCCAACCCTCCTGAGGGAGCGAAGCAGAATGACATTGTCCTGACCACCGGGCTGAATATTACGTTTACGCACTAGGAAAATGATGGTCTGATTCACGTGGTAAATGCTGTCTCTCTGTCCAATTAACGATCGTCTTACTTTTCCCGTCTCGCGAGGCGCTCCAATTATAGGAGCGCCTTTTTATTTACACATCCTAAAACACTTCCCTTGACATCTATTAAAGCCACATAACTTTACAGTTGTTTGACCATTCTTTACGCGGTGGCGTCCTTGGGGCGTGATCGAATAGTGTTGCCGAAGAAGCTATGATGAGTAAGAGGCAATTTAGCCTCCGTCGAGTACATCATGATGATTTCCAAGAAAACGTTTCTGCTTATAGCTTCTTCGATGTTCGTCCTGGCGAGTTTTGCCCAAAGTCAAGCAACCCAACCCGCCCCGAGTTCGATCGTAAAACCATTCGGGACCGTAAAAGTCGTGAATGGCAACAGCATCACCCTCACCACAAACTCAGGGACGGACGTCGATGTCGTGATTCAGGGTTCCACACGCCTGGTCAAAACCGCTCCCGGCCAAAAAGACCTGAAGGGCGCGACCCCGATCCAGCTGCAGGACGTGCAGGTGGGTGATCGCGTGTTGGTCCTAGGAACGGCCTCCGACGATGGCAAATCTGTTCTGGCTTCCACGGCCATCGTCATGAAAAAGACCGATATTGCCGATAAACAACAGCATGAGCGCGAGGATTGGCAAAAGCGCGGCGTAGGCGGCCTGGTGAAGACTATGGATCCCGCTGCCGGAATCATTACGATTTCCACCGCCGCCGCGGGTGCCACCAAAACGATTGAAGTACATGTTTCAAAAGACACGATCATCCGGCGCTACTCTCCCGATTCGGTGAAGTTCGACGATGCCAAGCCGGGAACGATTGAAAAGATCAAGCCCGGCGATCAGCTGCGGGCGCGGGGAGATCGTACCGCCGACGGCAATGAAGTAAATGCGCAAGAAATTGTTTCCGGGACATTCCTCAATATTGCAGGCACGGTGATTTCGGTCGATCCGGGCAAGAACACGGTCAGCATTTTGGACCTGTTGTCCAAGAGACCGGTAGTGGTGCAGGTAACCGCCGACTCCCAAATGCGGAAGCTACCCGTGTTCGTGGCACAGCGAATGGCTATGCGATTGAAAGGCATCAATCCTGACGCCGTATCTGGCGCTACGCCTACAGGAGGAACCACTTCGCCGCAGGCGGCGTCGGCTGCATCCAATAGCGGAAGTGGTGGAGCAGCGGGCGGCAACGGCGGAGGCGCTCGACCCGGTGGATCTCCGGATTTTCAGCAAATGTTGGGTCGGATGCCGGAAGTCAAAGTGGCCGAACTGCAAAAAGGAGACGCGGTCATTGTCGTGGCTACACAAGGAAGTGAAACCTCCGCGCCCAGCGCCATCACATTGTTAAGCGGCGTTGAACCTCTACTCACCGCTTCACCAGCGGCAGCCAGCGTTCTTTCGCCCTGGAGTCTGAGTTCCGGCGGAGACCTGGGAGCACAATAGCCGAATTGAAATAGAACATGCAGATTTTTCTGGAGAATGAATGAAGGTTCGACTATCGAGAATACGTGTACTCGGATTTATCGCACTCTTATTATTGTTTGAAGTTTTCATAGGCCATTTGTCCGCACAAGCCACTTCTGGAACTTTGCGCGGTAAGGTAACCGATCCTAGCGGCGCCGTGATTTCGGGAGCCAACGTTACCGCAACGACAGCCGCTGGACAACAGACCAGCGCTGTCTCCAATAACCAGGGAGTCTATGAGATCAAGGGACTGGCACCCGGCACCTATACCGTCAGCGCGGTAGCACAAGGCTTTGCGACGGATGTAGAACCAAATGTGGCTATTGCCGCAAGCCAGGTGCAGCAATTCGATCTGGCCCTCGGAATCGCAGTGAAACAGGAGCAGGTGGAGGTGCAGGCAGAGGGTACGACGGTCAGTGTCAGCCCCGAAAATAATGCGGGCGCCACCATTATCAAAGGGAAAGACCTCGAAGCACTTTCCGATGACCCGGACGAGCTTCAATCGGAACTCGAAGCGCTTGCCGGACCATCCGCGGGGCCGAACGGCGGTCAAATCTATATTGACGGATTCACCGGCGGACAACTCCCGCCCAAGGCCTCAATTCGTGAAATCCGCCTTAATCAAAACCCCTTCTCTCCCGAATATGACAAACTCGGTTACGGCCGGATTGAGATTTTCACTAAACCGGGAACGGATAAATACCACGGTCAGATTTTCTTCAACGATAACGACTCGATTTTCAATGCCCCGAATCCTTTTGCAACCGGCGAACCTGGATATCAGTCGGAAATCATCAATGGAAACGTCGGTGGACCGTTGGGCAAGAAAGCTTCTTTCTTCTTCAACATTGAGCACAGAAACATTCAGGATGTTTCCATCGTGAACGCTATTGTGCCGGACTCTACCGGTACGAATTTCGTCCCCTTTAATCAATCGGCGCCTAATCCCAGTGGCCGAACCAATTTCAGCCCGCGTATTGACTATCAGGTCAGCAAGAACAATACCCTGACCGCTCGCTATCAATATACCGACGACAATGAAACCAATGAGGGAGTGGGTCAGTTTTCTCTGCTATCGCAAGCCTACAACGTGCACGAACTCGAACAGACCCTGCAAATCAGCGATACCCAAGTGCTGAGCACAAATGTCATCAATGAAACGCGATTTCAGTACATTCGGGACAGCACCAACCAGATTTCGACAAACTCTGAGCCTACGATCGAGGTACCGGGCGCGTTCACTTCAGGTGGAAACTCACAAGGGAATTTGATCGACCGTGAAAATCACTATGAATTGCAGAATTACACTTCCATCTCGCATGGCACACACTTCATAAAATTTGGCGGCCGGTTGCGCTCCATTACCGACACCAACAATTCCACTTCGAATTTCAACAGCGTGTATTTGTTTCCTTCGCTTGACGCCTACGCCACTTACCAACCAGGAGGTACGCAGATGGGAGGCGGACTGGCGTGTATCCAACAAAACATCACGGGCATACCGACGCCAAGTAACTTGGTCACGTGCGGCGCGAGCCAGTTCTCGATTACCACGGGGCAGCCCACCTCGGACGTCACGGTAGTGGATGTCGGCCTCTACGTTTCCGATGATTGGCGCATCCGTCCCAATCTCACCTTCAGTTATGGACTGCGGTTTGAGACCCAAAATCAAATTCATGATCACGGCGATTTCGCTCCACGACTGAGCCTTGCCTGGGGCGTAGACGGCGGCGCCAAGAAAACTCCGAAGACAGTTCTGCGAGCCGGATGGGGAATGTTCTATGACCGCTTCCTCTACAACGAAGTGCTGCAGCAGGAAAGACTAAACGGCAGCACTCAGCAGCAAACGATTGTAGAAGCGGGAGCAGCCGCGCCGTCGCCCACGATTTATCAGCCGGACTCGAATTTGCGCGCCCCGTATACCATTCAGACCGCCTTTAGCGTGGAACGGCAGGTCACTAAAGCCGCCACCGTGGCAGTGACTTATCTCAACTCGATCGGCGATCATCAATTCTTCACTTTGAATATCAATGCTCCCGAGCCGCCCCTTTATACCAGCCGGCCCTTCCCCAGCGATAACAACATCTATCAGTACACTTCGGAAGGTGAATTCCGGCAGAATCAGTTGATTGCTAACGGGCGAGTGAACCTGGGCACCAAGCTTTCACTTTTCGGTTTCTATACTCTTAACTTTGCGAACAGCAATACGGGAGGCGCAAACAGTTTTCCTTCAAATCAGTATGACCCTCTGGAGGATTACGGGAGAGCGGCGTTTGATGTGCGTCACCGGGTCTTCCTTGGCGGCTCGGTTACGTTGCCCTACGCGTTTAGCCTCAACCCTCTCATCATCATAAATTCTGGGGCGCCGTTTAACGTGACGGTGGGGCAAGACCTTAATGGCGATTCCATCTTCAACGATCGGCCGGGCTTCGTTACCAGTTCCACGCTGCCCGCGAATATTAAAGTAACGTCATTGGGAAATTTTGATATTGCCCCCACTCCCGGCAATGTGATTCCCGTTAATTTCGGCACCGGCCCCGCGCAAGCCACGGTGAATTTACGTCTTAGCCGGACCTTTGGATTCGGCAAAAAAGCCCAGGGAGCCTCGGGCGGTGGTTTTGGGGGTGGCCCTCCTGGAGGCGGACGCGGTGGCCCGGGCGGCGGATTGGGAGGCCGCGGGCTAAGCGGCGGCGGGGGAAACCCTTTCGGTGGCGGGCCGGCTACCAATCGACGCTATAACTTAACCTTGAGTATTTCCGCGAGGAACGTTTTTAATCGTGTGAATTTGGGGATTCCCTCGGGAAATCTCGAATCTCCATTTTTCGACAAATCCAACACCCTTGCCGGCGGGCCGTTCAACAGCCAATCCTCGAACCGCCGCATTGATCTGCAAGCAAGGTTCACCTTCTAACGTTCTCTTTCTGGGAATTATTCGACGAGAATTGGCCTTTACCGGCAGTTCTTGGCTTGGAGCGGAGACAACGCAGTGAGCGTATTAGGGTTGGGATAGCTGTAAGCTCCTCCCAGGGCGCTCGAAGGAGACTCAAAGGCAAACCATTGCAGCAGCGCCACGTTCTGCGGATGGTAGGCTCTTCCATTCATCCCGATGGGATAAACGTCCAGGGGAAGGCCTTCCACGGCGTCCCCTACTTCAAGATCATCCTGACAGTTGCCGTTCGGCGAAACCCACCATGGCGTGAGGTTATACACGCTGTCACTCACCACGAAGGGATCATGGAAAGTCTCGGCTAGTTCATGGCTGATGGCCGTGATATCTTCCACTCCGTCGCTGAACAGACCCGGGCTGATCCAGCTGGAGAAATTCAGGATGTAGCGTTTTTCCGCATTGTTATTGCTAACATCGCCCGGCTCATAGTCATAGGAGTGATAGCCCAGAACACAGCAGTTGCCGGGATCGCCTTCATAGAGATAGGTATTGGGAAACAGAAAAGTTGAGATGTCCTTGGTGGTAATTTCCCCGGAATTCTCTGCCGCCCCCACAGGTGTCGTCGTGTCCGTGGGATTGGGCGGAAACAATAGATTGCCGAAGACCTTGCTGTCCACCAGAACATACTCGCAACAACTGCCGTCTTTTTTTAGCTGGTAGTAATACGAGCCGGCGGGCACATCCATTGTTCTCTCTGTCTTCACGCTCGGATTCAACAGGGTGTGCCAGTTCGGTTTCATCGTGTTATAAAATTCCGCCCGCAGTTCGGCGTCGATGATTTGTGTTGGCAGGTCGCTGCTGCTATAGGTCGAGCTCTGAAAAAGCGGAGAATAAATGGTGGGCAAAACGAAAGGGGCAACGCTGTAGTGCAGCGTGTGTCCATTGCCATCGTAGTTCAATAAATCGAGAGAAACGGGGACAATGGGAGCACTGAAAACCGTGGCGCCCCCTTCCTGGGGCTGCCTTCCCGCGATACGGTATTTCCAGATTCTCTTCTTTTTGCCGTTGTCGTCCACCCCCGGAGCCTGGAACTGGCCCTGAAAGGTGAGCAGCGAATCAATCTCATGGGTTCCACGAATGGCCGAAGGTAGGGTTGGGCCGGCATGCCCACGTGGCGCCAGCTCCGTGAACTGCGTGCTCGCATTCCGGAGAGCCCGGGAACCCTGCTCAGTTTGTGCACTTTGCGCGAAACCGCTGACCACTGCGGCGCACACAAACAGCACAACCACTGGCAGTGTTGGAAAATCCTGCCTGCTGCCCATCAAAATACT
Organism: Terriglobia bacterium; assembly: GCA_963723765.1. Classification (GTDB taxonomy): domain Bacteria; phylum Acidobacteriota; class Terriglobia; order Terriglobales; family Acidobacteriaceae; genus DATBAX01. Next base: position 24,502 of record CAVRSD010000006.1, read on the forward strand.
CCACAGAACTTGCGACCTGGAAGTACACAAGTCTTCAAACGATACCCGAGTCAGGAGGGCTTGTAAATGACCCCTTCGGGTCAGGAATTGTCTTTACTGCTGGGTTAAAGTCCCATACATCTCAGGTCTCTATGAGCGGGAAAAAGGCCCACCATCGCTGGTGGGCCTTAAGTACAAACAAGAAGCAGACAGCGACTACGGCGTGCACCCTCCGTAGGCCGCGCAGTTGTCCACCTCGTAAAGTACGGTGTCGTTGAATTTAGACGTGTCGGCGATATCTTTCTGCGGGTTCGGGAGGGAAATCACTTGGTCAAAAGCATCATCGTACATGGAGATGACCGCAGTAGTTTTCGCCGTGTTTCCCGCGTGATACAAGGTGCCATGTGCATTTTCAGCCCAGTCAAATGACATCCAGTCCAAGTTGTAGTCTGCTAACGGGAGCAAGCCATTACTGCCGCAGCAGGGACGCTCTACGATCCACTCGGCGCTGTTCCCCACCAGATACGGCGGTTCCAACGCGAGCAATTCGACGTCGTCGAAAACGCCAGTCGTGATGTCTTCGATGAAGACGTAGCCTTCCGTAGAACTCACGTCATAGGTTTCAACGTAGAAATCGTCGCCCCAGGTCGTCTCGAACTCGTCGAGTTCGGAGTAGCTGGGGTACCATTCCACCCATCCGACTTCGGATTGACCGCCGCCGCAGGCGACGAAGCTCTGCGTGCCGCCTTGTAGCACGTCGCCGTTGCTGAAGCCGTCAATCCCGTTCCATACCGATGTGAAGTAGCCGTTATTGTCTTGCAAGCTGGTGCCACAGGCGCCGACTGGTGGTTGGGCGCTGGGTACCACGAACTCGCTGATAACCACATCGATCGATTTCGTGGCGCTAAAGCTCTTCAGTGTGCTCAGGCTGGCCACACCACTCCAATTGCCGGAGCCGTAAAAGCTAACATCCGAGATTTTCCCTGCGGCTGCAGCGGCAGCCTCGGTTGGTGCTGGTCCTTGCTTCATGGGCCGGCTTCCGTACGGCTTGGCTTTGAGCTGACCGGTCCAGTGCTTTGTGGCATGAGCCATGGCCTTCTGCCACTTCGCGAGAGCTGCCGGATCCGACGGACGCGGCGGGAAGCCGAATCGGGCCAGATCTTCATCCGACGCAGTCAGCCGATTGAACCCTTTGGGTGCTTCAGCGAACCGGCTTACGCCAGTGATGTTGGTCTTCACTGTGGCCGACGTCTGATAAACCGCGCGCGCCGAGTCACTGATCTGCCCGGCTGCCGTCATGGTAAATCCGGCCAGCAGTGCGACGCCTGTTGCTGCAATAACCATGGATCGAATTGCACGTTTCATAAATAGATTTCTCCTCAAATCGCTTTCGCGTTGTAAGTTGTTCATGTCGATTTCTATCGCTTTGACCTTAGGGAGCAAGATGCCGTAGCGATAGGGATACGCCTCCCCGGCCCATCCCTCGCTACTTGTATCAAGGTGCGACTGAGATCCATCAAATCGCGCAGGCAGCATGCCAAAATATGTCAGTTGGGTCAAAGGATGAACGCATGACCCGTTGGTGACCTTATAAGTAATTTATAAAACAACAACTTAGACATTCTTATGACATACGTTTCCAGGTTTCCCGGGTCCATGCTAAACTTCCGGCCTAGTTTGGACGGCTTGGGGCTGGGTCCATGGAAGAAGTCTCGGACAAGGGAACCTATCGTTTTGGTCTGTTCAAAGCGGACTTGGCGAGCGGCACACTTAGCAGACAAGGTGAGCGAGTTAAGTTGCAAGAGCAACCGTTTCGCGTCCTCGCCCTCTTGCTCGAGCGGGCCAGCGAAGTAGTGACTCGGGAAGAGTTGCGTCAAGCTCTCTGGTCAGAAGACACCTACGTGGAATTTGAAGGCAGCCTCAACGCTGCTTTGAAGCGAGTCCGCTATGCGCTTCACGACTCCCCGGACAATCCTACTTTCATTGAAACCGTTCCCAAGCGAGGTTACCGGTTCATCGCGCCGGTCGAATATCTTGAGGCCGAATCCAACACCAAGCAGTCTTCAGGAACTGTACCCGTCGCGAGCCAGTATTCCCCGGCTTCCACTTCTTCCGTCCAGCCGACCGGGTTGGTTCGTGGAAAAGCGGCTTCTGCTGTGGTCATTGCTGCAGTAGTTGCTGTGGCATTGATTCTGGCGATTCAACTGGATGTTGGCGGGGTCCGCGAAAAATGGGGCCGTCCGGTGTCGGCGCAAATCCACCCCATTCGTTCCCTGGCGGTGTTGCCCCTGGAAAACTTGTCCAGTGATCCGGCGCAACAGTATTTCGCTGATGGCATTACCGACGAACTGATCACCGACCTGGCACAGATCAGCAATTTAAAAGTAATTTCGCGCACCTCCACGATTCAGTACAAGGATACAAAAAAATCAATTCCTGAAATCGGGAAAACGCTCGGCGCAGATGCTCTTATTGAAGGCACGGTGGAACGAGACGCGGATCGAGTCAGAATTCGCGTTCAGCTGATTGACTCCAGCAGCGATCACCACCTTTGGGCCAGGACCTATGATCGGGAACTCCGGGATGTCCTGCTATTGCAAAGTGAAGCAGCGCGCGATATTGCCCAGGAGATTCGTGGACAGGTGGCCTCGGCACCATCCAATCCCAATGGTGCCACTCCTAATCCGGTCAACCCGGAGGCGTACGAGGCTTATCTGAAGGGACGCTATTTCTTGAATAAAAGGTCACCCGAAGGAATGAAGACCGGAAGTGGATACTTTGAGCAGGCGATTGCCGCAGATCCTCATTTTGCCCTGGCCTACGCCGGCTTGGCCGATTGTTATTCCTTTCTTGGGTCGGACGTACTGCCGGCTTCCGTAGCCAGCGCCAAGGCCCGCGCTGCTGCCCTCAAGGCCCTGGAGTTGGATCCGTCCATTGCCGAGGGACATACAGCTCTGGCCATCATTCATTACTATTACGACTGGAATTGGAGCGACTCGGAACGCGAATTACGACGGGCCATCCAGTTAAATCCCAACTACGCTACCGCTCACCATTGGTATAGCAACTATCTCGCGTCCATGGGCCGTTTTCCGGAAGCGGTCCAGGAAGCTGAATTGGCCCACGAACTCGACCCTCTTTCACCGAGTATCACTGTGAGCCTGGCAACCCAATATCGCAGTGCCCACCAATATGACCGCGCGATCGAAAACTTGAGCGCAGTGCTTGAACTGGATTCCAACTTCGCTCCGGCTCACAAAGGTTTGGGTAAGACCTACGAGGCCATGGGACTTTGGGCGTTGGCGATTGAGGAATTCCAAAAATCAGTTGCGCTTTCCCATGATTCCGAAAGCCTGGCCGACCTTGGCCATGCTTATGGTGTGTCTGGACGACGAGCCGATGCCCTCAAGATAGTCGAGCAACTACAGGCACAATCGGCCAAGAGCTATGTCTCTCCCTTCGTTATGGCAGCAGTGTTTGCCGGCCTCGGTGACAAGGACAAGGCCTTCTCTTACCTGGAGCAGGCTTACCGGGAACGCGACAGTCATTTGCCATTTCTTGCCATCGACATCTGGTTCGACCCGCTTCATTCAGATCCTCGCTTCACAAATCTGTGTCGCCGTATTGGATTGCCTTCCGTGACCGCACAGCAAGCTCAAGACTCAGCGCCGGCAGCTTCAATCGTGGGGAGTCTTCGGTGCGGGAATGGAAGAACAGAAATGGCATGACAATCTCTTTTCTTCGCAGCTGATTCTATGAAGGAAGTGCATCCAGGATACCTTTTCGGTCGATCCATGCAAACGTGCCACGCACGATAAAAACATTTAACAATATCGAAATCAATGACGCGGCAATCGCCGTGCTGAAAACATTCTCCGCCACCATTCCCGCCGATCGCGCGACTTGCACCACAATGAACGAGAGCTCGCCGATTTGCGTGAGTCCCGCGGCCACGGCAATTGCGGTCTTGAGGGAATAGCGGAAAAGCCAGACAATCAGGATCCAAACCAGAAATTTCCCGACCACGATCAGTAAAAGCATGAAAGCCGAGAAGCGGCAGGCTCTGGAAGAGCACCTTGGGATTAATTAGCGTTCCAAGCGAAACGAAGAAAAGCGCCACAAAAGCATCGCGCAGGGGGACAAGTTGAGTATGGGCATCATGAAGGTCCTCCGAACCACTGATGGATAACCCGGCTAGAAACGCGCCCAGCGCCACCGAAAATCCGACTGCCTGCGCGAGCGCGGCGGTCCCCAGACAAACCGCGATTCCGATTAGCAGGAAAAGCTCGGGATTATTCATCAGCTTAATTCGCCGGAGAAGACGCGGGATTACTTTGATGGCCAGAAAGACCAGCGGGATTAGGAGGAGCAAGGCCTTGCCCAATGTCCACGCAACCTTCATCAGGCGGCCCTCTCCGGAACCTGCAAATACTGGCAACACCACCGTCATGCAGATAACGGCGAGGTCTTCCACAAGAGTGATCCCAATCATCACCCGGCCATAGGTGGCAGTCATCTTTCCGCTGTCGGTCAGGAGCCGTGCCAACACCATGGTGCTGGCAACCGAAACCGTTGCCCCAATTACGATTCCCTCGGTCATGCTCCATCCGGCAAGCTTTGCTGTTGCCATCGCAATCACCAGCATCAGCAAAATTCCGATGGGCGCGCCGACAAGGGCCACCCACTTCACGCGCATCAGATCAGGGATGGAGAACTCGACTCCCGTCGAAAACATCAACAGCACGACGCCGACTTCGGCAAATACCTCGAATGTATGTAAATCAGAAAGGTGTGGGCCAGGAGTAAACGGACTGACCACAATTCCGCCCAGAACGTACCCAAGGATAAGAGGCAGGCGAAGGCGCCATGCCACCAGCCCCCCAATTGCGGCAGCCAGGAATATGTATGTCAGATCGCGGAATAGGACCGGACTCGCTTCCAATTTTTTCTATGCACCCAGCAGATGGTTCCGCTGTTCACTAAATCCTGGAAATTTCCGGAACCATCGAGAATTCTGGAATCCCTTAAACCAATTCTTTTCAACTGTTTGCTATTGACCGTTGGCCTGCATTATAACAAAGGGGATTTTCCTCGAAGAAAATAGCAATTCAAAGTTTTCTGCAGCTATCGAAGTGCAGAATCTGCGGACCGCCAGAAAGAGAAGACACGTATCGAGAGCGAAAATCATGGCTTGACAACATTCCCTGGGAAATTGCACGGAACTGAAATTTGCTGGCAAGAAATACAACTCAAACAAATTTGACCCCGTAAGGAGATGATTATGAAATCGCGAATGACACTCGGGTTTTACCCCATATTAACCATACTGGCGATGTCCCTTGCCCTCCCTGGCTTGCAGGCACAAGACGCCGCTGCGACGACCGTTTCGGTCAGCATGACGGTTACGGTGAACGTCGCCGAAAACAAACGCATGCCCGAAATCACTCAGCAAGACGTTTTTGTTAAGCAGGGTAAGGAGCGCCTGAAAGTTACAGGATGGACTCCTGCCCAGGGAGACCAGGCTGGGTTGGATCTGTTCATCCTTATCGACGACGCCTCTGACACCAGCCTCGGATCGCAACTCGATGATTTGCGAACTTTCATCAGCGCTCAACCAGCAACCACTTCGGTAGCGGTCGGCTATATGAGCAACGCTACTGTCCAACTGGTGCAGAACTTCACCACTGACCATGCTGCAGCCGCCAAGTCAGTACGCCTGCCGCTCGGGAATGCGGGCGCGTTTGGTAGCCCTTATCTTTCCGTAATCGATGCCATGAAACGATGGCCGGCCAGTAAAAACCGTCACGAAGTAATCATGGTGACTGACGGGATCGATCGCGCACGCAGCGGCCCGCGCTTCCGCGGATTAGGCTTCAACCCGGACGTAGATTCAGCCGGCGATGTCGCAATGCGAACAGGCACCATCATCCATACCCTCTATGCGCCGGGCGTCGGCCGCATGCGACGCAACTATTGGGAAGCCAACACTGGGCAGATGGGCATTTCCAAGTTGTCGGACGTGACCGGGGGCGAGTCCTATTACCTGGGATTGCAAAGCCCGGTAAGTTTCGGCCCTTACCTCGAACAAATACAGAAGACACTCAACAATCAATACCTGTTGAGTTTTGCCGCCAAACCAGGCAAGAAGGCAGGTTTGCAATATGTGAAACTTAGCACCGAAGTTCCCGGGGTTGAGTTCTCAGCAGCTGACGCCGTCTGGGTTCCTGTCGCAAAATAAATTGCGTCGAAAGGGGCCTACAGCGCTTAAAGAATCGCGGGGAGGCTGCGAAAATAGCAGCCTCCTCCACGATCCACCAGCTGCTTCATTTTTTTGATTGCGACCGTTGATCCGCGCTTAATCGCAGCTGGCCGCTTTGCATGCCCAAGATCACAAAATTAGGGAGGTGACTTTCCGATGACTTTTGACCGGCGGCAATTTAATCTTGGATTGTCAGTTGCGTTGTTAGGTCTGGGCGCGGGTCACCTTCGTGCGCAGACATCCCCAGATTCTTCCACTGCGGCATCCAGCGCGAGATCATCTGGCCTCAAGCGTCCGCCATATTTTTTCAAGCACCCGACATTTGAAGTTATCTTCTTGACCAGCCTTGGCCGGGCCTATCACTCGGCAGGAAATGTAGGCAAGGTCCTGTATCTGACCACCCAGGTGGAAGACGGTAATTTTGAGAGTGCATTCATGGCTTTCAAACAAGCCGGAGATGAAGCGCGCGCGCAAGCCGAAGAATCGGCAAGCCACGGCCACAAAGAAAGTGCCAGGCAGGCCTATCTCTGGGCGCAGAATTTTTATGACAGCGCGACTTACTTCGTGGACGGCTCCAAAGATCCCACCCGGTTTCTGCCGACCTGGGAACTTCTTTACGATTGCTGGATAAAGTCACTCCCTCTTTTCGATCCGCCGATTGAGTCCGTGAGCATCCCTTACGAGAACACCGAACTGCACGGGTTTTTTATTCGAGGAAAAAGTACATCGCGCAAACGCCCTTTGTTGATCTCGGTCAATGGCAGCGATGGCTCGCTTTTGGATATGTGGCTGTGGGGCGGTGCCGGTGCGCTCGCGAGGGGATACGATCTTTTGACCTTTGATGGACCAGGGCAGGGCTACGCCCTGTGGAAGCAGAAACTTTATTTCCGTCCCGATTGGGAAAAGGTCATCACACCAGTCGTTGACTACGCGTTGAGCCGCCCAGAAGTGGATCCCAAAAAGATCGCTCTACAGGGAATCAGCCAAGGCGGGTACTGGGTACCGCGTGCCGTGGCTTTTGAAAAACGAATCGCAGCAGCGATCGCCGATCCTGGCGTGGTGGATGTTTCAACGTCGTGGATCGCGAGCCTGCCCAAGCCGATGATTGAATTATTGAAGGCGGGACGCAAAGCTGAATTCGACGGCTATCTCTCAAAGTCACTCGACCCGGCAACCAGGTGGATTTTGAACTTCCGTATGCGGCCTTTTGGTTTCACATCCTATTACGACACCTTTAAAGCCACCATGGAATACAACCTCACGGATGTTGCCGGGCAGATTCGCTGTCCGATACTCATTACTGAACCAGCCAACGAAGCTTATTGGCCAGGACAATCCCGCCAGCTCTATGACCTGGTGACTTCCCCTAAAAAACTCGTGCACTTCTCGGAAAGTGATGGAGCTGATCTTCATTGTGAACCCAACGGGACCGGAATCCGCGATCTCCGCGTATTCGATTGGCTCGATGAAACTTTGAGATAAAGATTGCCGTATCGTTTCAGTTTTTCTTTTCCAACTTTATTCACAAAGGAGAGCACATGAAAATTGATGGGTTGATGAAATTTCTTTTGCTGGTCATGGCTGTCGCTCTTTCGGCAATCGCACTGCATCCCTACGTGGCTCCTGTCCCTGTACAAGCGCAAGGCGGCGAGGCCCATCCCTTCTATATCGAGCCCGGGGTTGCCATGCTGCGTGCCCCGGACGGCAGCCGCCAGGCTCTGGGCAAAGTCATGGTTGACCTGCGCAATGGAAATATCTGGGGGTTCCCAACGCTTACGCAAGATCCTTATCCCGCAGCCGGAACCAACACCACCCTACCCGTCTCGCGTCCGTTCTTGTTGGGCAAGTTCGCGTTGGCGGATGTAGACAAGTAAATTGTTGATCCACGAAAAAGAGGGTGATTTGATATGGCGATATCCAAGTCTTCCGATCCGGGAGCGATCGTTGTCATTCTGCTGACCATCGCCTTGTTCCTGGCAGCGTTGTTCGTGAAAGGATTCACCCACGAACTGCTTCTGGAGGCGGGTGTTTTTCTCGTCTCGGTGAAGCTGATTCTCATGGCAAAAAAGAATGCGGAAACCGAGACCCGCATGGAGGGCCACCTGACGCAAATCCAGGAGTTACTCACCCGCCAGAATTTACACCTTGCAGGAACTGAAAAAGAGGGCCTCGAAAAGTGATGGTCTTACGGTCTTGGTGGCTGGATGCGAGACTTCCTTTGCTTGGAAATCGATTTCGCTGCCGGCCGATAAGTTTTGCGCAACACCAGCCCCAGCCCTCGCGTAAATGCTATCCGGTGATGATGCCAGCGACCAGGATACGGAAGTTCAACGTGACAACCTGCCCAGTGGATACGCTGTTGTGAACGCCTCACATTGGCTGAGATCGATCGCACGACGGTGATCACAATTTCCGGACGAAGCTGTTTTAAGATCCGCGCCAGACGAACTTCACCGTCCCGGCAAGCTTTGGTGCGCTGTTTATGGGGCAGACGATCAACTGGCCTGCCACATAAATCAACGAGATAACACCCTAATGCCTGGAACGATTCCAGAAACTCACTCTCGCCGATTTCCGGGAACACATTGATAAAAGTGTCACGCACCGCCCGATAAAGTCCCGAGTCCGCCTGATAAAAGAATCGGCCCGACGCCGGCGGCGCTTCGCCGACAAACAGTACGCGCACCTTATTCGGACGATACCGTCTTCTTAGCCGCTCTCTGGCCAGCCCACTTTTATCTTCGGTCTGCCCCAATTCCTTCTTCCTTTCCATCGCTGACGTCTTGTACACGTTCGCTAACACGAATCGCAGCGCCGCCCAGCATGGGACTGGGCAGATATGCCCACCCCCGGTGTACACTGTTCGACAGCGTCGAAGCCCCAAAGGGAGGCCGGCGGGCGTGGTATGCCGACTGAGGGACATCCGATCCTTTTACCCGGCGGTTGCTGGAGTTTTTATGAGAAGTTCTGCGGGAGCCACGCAACTTGTCACCCCCAGCGACGCAGCTCTAAACTTCCTCGTTCGTAATCTGCTTCCCAAGTTTTTGTTGTGCGTTTTCTGGTTTTTCGTTTGCCCCACTCTTGCACTCGCCCAAGCTGGTTCTCCACAGATTCCTGCTCTCACCCCTGCGCCGCAATCGGCAAGCATCCAGACCTCGGCGGAACTCACTTCCCACGACGAACCCACTGTATTCAAGGCGAATACGAAACTGGTGGTGGTACGCGCTGTGGCCCGCGATTCCCAGGGACACGCCATCGGCAATCTTCACCAGGAAGACTTTCAAATCTTCGACAAAGGCAAACCCCAAGTCATCACCCAGTTCGAAGTCGAACAGCCCGGAAACCTGAGCGCGAAAATGGGACAAGTCTCTGGTTCCAGCCCGGCGCCTGCCCTTGCCGCGCCTACGCGGTTTGTGGCTTACCTGTTTGATGATGTGCACCTGGAATTCGGCGACCTCGCCCGCGTGCGCGAGGCTGCGGAGCGACATTTTTCCACCTTGCGGCCCACCGACCGGGCGGCCATCTTCACCACCTCCGGTATGACGATTCTGGACTATACCGATGATCGCCCCAAACTGCACGAAACCTTGCTTCGTCTCCAGCCGCGCCCCACCATGGGCAATTTCATACACGATTGCCCGGACATCAGCTACTACCAGGCGGATCTGATCGTTAACAAGCTCGATACTGACGCCATGCTGGTGGCGAACCAGGAAGCGGCTGAATGCGGAACCATCAACGTGCAGGGCGCAGCGATCGGGAATTCATCGGCCCTCGTGGAAAGCGCTAGCAGAAGTGTATTAAGCAAAGGCGACCAGGAAAGCCGGATGTCTCTCGGCATCCTGAAGCAGGTAGTCCAAAACGCTGCCCGAATGCCAGGTCAGCGGAGCATCATTCTCGTTTCTCCTGGCTTCATCATGCCCGGACTGGAATACGAATACTACGAACTCGTCGATCGTGCCGTTCGCTCGCAAGTCGTAATCAGCACGCTGGATGCTCGCGGGCTCTATGTCATTCTTCCCTACGGCGATGCTAGTCGTCAGCCATCCAGTGTCCCTGGAGACAGTATGGGTGCGAATACTCCGCCGGTAAGCAAGACTCTCATGCAGGCTGCCGCTGCCAGCGCGAACGACGTTCTCCTCTCCTCTTTGGCGGACAACACCGGTGGTATTTACTTTCACAACAACAACGATTTCAACGAAGGCTTCCGGCGCGTTGCCGAAACTCCGGAATATTCCTATGTGCTGGCATTCGCCCCGCAAAATCTCAAGCTCGATGGCAGCTTCCATACCTTGAAGGTCACACTGAAAGACCAGCCAAAATTCACCCTGCAAGCCCGCCGTGGTTATTACGCGCCCAAGAGTTCGACTGATCCGAACGACCAAGCCAAACAGGAAATTGAAGATGAAATGTACTCCCAGGAGGAGCTCCACAATCTTCCGGTCAACCTGCACACCCAGTTTTTCAAAGCCAGCGATGACGATGCCAAACTTATCGTCCTCGCCCATGTCGACGTAAAACGTCTGCACTTTCGCAAAGTCGAGGGGCGAAATGAGAACGTTTTGACCTGTGTCTCCGTTTTATTTAATCGCAATGGCAATTTTGTTCAGGGAATGCAAAAAACCGTCACCATGCACCTGAAAGACGAAACGTTGGAACACATGGCTTCCGGCATCACCCTTAAGACAAGTTTCGACGTAAAGCCAGGGGACTATCTGGTTCGGCTGGTAGTAAGGGATGCGGAAGGACAATTGATGTCCGCGGAAAATGGCGCAGTCGAAATTCAGTAGACAAGCACTTTGGAGGTAAGTATGCGCGATCGCCGGCTGGTTCTTCTGATTGGCCTGATCTGTCTGGCTAGTTGCTGGTTGTTCCTCGATCTCGACTCGAACTACCACGTTGCTCACGCCCAGCAGCCCGCTACCGCGGATACGGCCGCGCCCGTGATCCATGCGGAGACGCGTTTGGTCTTGGTCGATACCGTGGTAACCGACAAAAAAGGCAACTACATTCGCGACCTCGCCCAAAAAGATTTCAAGGTTTGGGAAGACGGCAACGAACAGGCCGTCACCAGCTTCTCGTTCGAGGAGAGCTCAGCTTCCTCGTCCAATTCACAACCGCACTATATGGTCTTGTTCTTTGACAACTCCACCATGGACGTTGGCGATCAGGCCAAAGCCCGGGATGCCGCCGCAAAGTTTATCGATGCCAATGCCGGCCCTGACCGTTTGATGGCCATTGCGGATTTCGGCGGCAGCGTGCACATCTCGCAAAATTTCACTGCCGATGCCAAGCGCTTGAAGCAAGTGGTGATGGGTATAAAAGGATCTGCAGTTTCGCCGAACGGGCAGCAACCGGTAATGCTGGCGTCCTTGGCGCCTCCACCCTCCGCGCCGTATCTGGGGAACGCGGAAGCGGACTTCGGCGTCCATAGCGTATTGCTTGCATTGCGCAGTCTGGCAAAGGGCCTGTCCACCGTGCCGGGCCGGAAGACGCTGGTCATGTTGACCTCTGGTTTCCCGCTCACCCTGGAATATGAGTCGGAAGTGGCCGCCGTGATCGATACCTGCAACAAAGCCAACGTGGCCATCTATCCCATCGACGTTCGTGGTTTGGTGGTCCCGGAACTAACCGGCCCCCAGGGCCGTCTGACGCGGCCTGCCACCCATTCCGGATCGGGATCGTTCGTCCCGGCCTCTCTTCACTATTCAAATAAGGATTCTCACCGGCCAAGACTCTTGCTGACTGCCTGGGCTGGCTCTTCACCGCTTCCCGCACAGCGTGGCCCCGGCGGCGGTGGTGGTGGCGGCGGTCCTAAACCACCCGGTGGAGGTGGCGGTGGCGGCCCCAAACCACCCGGCGGCGGATCCGGCCCCAAGCCACCCGTGGGAACCAGTGGCGGGACCAGATACAACAACGCTCTATACAATCCTCCCCCTCAGCCACGGGCGATTGTTCCGCAATTTCCTCCCAGCGCTTCGGACAACCAGCAGGTTCTCTATCAACTCGCCGACGGCACCGGCGGGTTTGTGATCCTCAACACCAACGATTTGCTGGGCGGTCTCGAACGCATCGCAAAAGACCAAAATCAGTACTACCTTCTCGGCTACAAGCCCGCAGTTTCTGCCGACGGGAGTTGCCACACCTTAAAGGTAAAAGTTGAGCGCGGAGGAACCACGGTTCGCGCCCGCAGTGGATATTGCAATTCCAAGCCAGTGGATCTTCTGGCCGGCAATCCCATCGAGAAAGACCTCGAAACTCGCGCCGGCAGCGAGATCAAGGGCAACGTCACCGCTCTGATGCAGGCGCCTTTCTTCTATACCTCGCCCAACACCGCCCAGATTCATCTTGCCGTGGAAATTCCTTCCGCGGCGTTGAAGTTTGAAAAGGAAAAAGGGAAACAACATGCGGCCATCAACATCTTAGGTATCGCCTACAAGCCCGATGGATCCATTGCTGCCCGTTTCAGCGATACCGTGAATTTGGACTTTGATGGCAAAAAAGAAGTGGAAGAATTCCAGAAGCTGCCGTTCCATTACGAAAACCAGTTTGGCGTGGCCTCCGGCGAGTACAAACTAAGCGTTGTGTTCAGTTCCGGCAACGACAGCTTTGGCAAACTCGAAATGCCAATCCGCATCGACCCCTACCAGGCTAAGCAATTCAGCATCAGCGGGGTAGCGCTCAGCAACAATGTTCGCCCGGCCGCCGATATCTCCGCCGAGCTGGATGATCAACTGCTCGAAGACCGCACTCCTTTATTGGCTCAAGGCGTTCAGATTTCACCGTCCGCATCCAACCATTTCAAGAAGACAGACAGCGCCGCCATCTATGCGGAAGTCTACGAACCGCTCCTGAAAAATCCGAACCCTCCGGAAGTTGCCTACGAGCTCATCGTTGTCGAGCTCAAGAGCGGACAGGAGAAATTTCATGTCGGTGACCGGACTCCCAAAGGCAAAGCCGGAGACCCAGTCATTCCGCTGGGACTCAAGCTGCCGGTCGCTTCCCTCGGCGCTGGCTCCTATCGCGTAGACTTGCGCGCCGTCGATTCGGCTGGCAACTCCAGCAAAACCCGATCAGTTAATTTTGAGGTGGACTGACGCGCTATTCCGGTGGGTGGCCCATTCAAGCCCGGTTTTGGCTTGAGTGGGGCAGTTGATGCCCCTTCAGCAATCCGGCGCGACGGTGTAGTCCACACACTGTGACGTCTGATTTCCCACCGTCCAGATCGCCGACGTATTCAGTTGGTCTCCAAAATCCGTGAACCAGAAAGTGTAGGAGAATCCGCCCAGCGTCAAAGGATTTCCGAAACCAAACTGGTCGGCCCACTGGTTAGGATTGCAGGTTGCTCCGAAATACAAAGTGCCGTTGAAATCCACCGTGGCCGCCTCGTTCATAGTGAATTCAACAGCTTGATATTTGTGTCCGCTCATCTTGAGTACGCAACCCGTCAGCGGGCCCACCGGACCTTGCGTAGATCCTTTACCTACCGTCAGTCTCAGCGTTGCCGTGCGCGTGACGCTCCCATCGCTGGCGGTAATCTTGATCGAGTATTTCCCCGCCGCAACGTTGCTGTCCACGCTGACGTTCACCTGCGACGTTCCAGAACCCGGCGCCGCAATCACGCTCGGCGTAAAGTTCACCGTCACGCCCGCCGGCGGATTGGCAGCGTTCAGCGTAAGTGCATTGTCGAAGCTTGCACCCGCCGTGGTCACCACCTCATCCGAGCCCGAGCTTCCGGGATCAAGGCTCAGCGCCACAGGTTGCAGCTTCACCGTGAACGGAGCCGCCTTCGACGGATTAACCGTCAGATTGGCTCCCGCGGTGGAATTGTTATAACTCGCGGTTAACGCCACGGAAGTCGAGGACTTCACTGCAACCGTTGCCAGCTCCACGATCACCTGCGTGTGTCCTTTCGCAATCGTCGCGCTGGCCGGAACCGTCACCACTCCCGGATCGCCGCCAGTGACTGTGATTTGTGCTCCGCCAGCCGGAGCAGCTTGCGTAAGTATGACTTTCAGCCGCGACGAATTCCCCCCAACTACCGTCGCCGGAAGCAGCACGACGCTGGAAATGCTGGCGGTTGCGTCCGGCTGCAATGCGTTCGTCCCTTGCGTTGTGGGACCACCGGCAAAGCTGCCGTTCGGAGTCTTCTGTTGCGCGTTCCCACTGCATTCGAGAAATAATGCAATGCCGGTAATCACCAGGAAACGCACCCATCTGGGCGTTGTGCTCTCGATGAAGGACAAGTGTCGTATACCTCGACTTCAAAAAATGAAGGTCCGACGAAAGGCGGGCAACTCCACGTTCTCACCTTCGTAAACCCGCCGGAAGGGGTCTTAAGGGCATGTTTAGGGTCTTAAGTACATCTCGAAAGACCAGAATGGGAACCAACGCCGGTAACTTCGCTGACGTTTTTCTCAGCCGCCACGCACCAGAATTTACAGCCTTTTAACGAAAACCCTTGAAAAAGCAGGCTATGCTGATACCTTGGCAATTGATTCGAAGAGGCGCAGGGAAACGGTAGATGGAAATCGTGCGGCGCTGATCGTCCGCCGGAGGGACGTGCGTATGAGTACCGCCATCCTGAAGACCCCGCAACCCGAGCCTTCGTATGTTCATTTGGTGCGGCGTACCATTGAAGCCTGCCAGGTCGCCCAGGAAGCCGCCGCCACCGCTGCCGAAGGCATTGCCACTGGGTCATCTCCCCTGCTGAATACCATTCGCGAGCGCGAAAAAGAACTCGACAAGCTGGACATGGAAATTGACGCGGGCGTCACCATGGCCATCACCCACGTCAGCGAAGCCCAAGCTCGCGAACTGTTGGCCTGTATGAAGTTCATGATCGGGTTGGAGCGCATCGGCGATCTGCTGTTGAGTTTTGCCACCAGTGCACAAGCGGCCGGCGGACGTCTTGATCCTCAGGATATGCGCGACCTGACCCAGATGGCCTCGGTACTGGAAAAAATGCTGGCGGATGTTGGCGCGGCCTTCTCACTGCGCGATGTAAAGAAGGCCATCGACGTGTTGCGCGCCGACGCCGGCATGGACCGGCTGCGTAATCTGATCTTCATGCGCCACATCGAAAATCCCGAGAACATCCAGCGCCAGGCCAGCTTGCAAGTGATCTTCATGACCCAGTCGTTGGAGCGCGCCGGCGATCATGCCAAAAATCTTGCCGAAGAAGTCTGCCACTTCGTCAGCGGACACACCGTCCGCCACGTCATGATGACCTACGACAAGCCCATTGAGCAGATGTTCCTGGACTGGCTTCGCCAGCGTGACGATCAGCACTGATCTCGCCAGCCTATTTCCTACACAAACCTTTACAAAGCTTGACCGATTCTTTACGTAAGACGGCGCGAATCAATGTTTAGATACTTGCACTTGGAAATTCCGGTTCGCCGCGTCCCTGCGCAGCCATAACCGATACGCGCAAATAAAATTTTTTCATTTTGATGCCGCTTTTGCCAAGCAACTCGCGTGCATCCAATACACTTATAAGCTGGAAAGCTGCATTCGCAAGGAGAGCACGGATGGTAAGTCGTTTACACAAGTTCGGTATCGGATTCCTGGGTTTGATCTTCACGTTCTCGACGTTCAGCTGCGGTGGCGGCGGCAGTAGCAGCGGGACCTCGCTCCGGGTGTTGGCTGCCTCGCCCGATGAAGCGGCGGTGAATGTTCTGGTCGATGGCGCCACCGTGGGCAGCAGCCTGGCCTATGGCTCGAATACCGGTTATCAATCCGTGCATTCCGGCAACCGGCAATTCGCGGTTGAGGCGGTGGGCACCACCACCAACCTCCTGCCCAATAACGCAACCCTTAGCCTGGGCAGCGGTACGGAGACCACTGTGATTATGGCTGGGTTTTCATCCAGTCTCCAGGGTCTCATCCTGACCGATGACAATACCGAACCCACCTCGAATACCATCAACCTTCGTATCGTGAATGTCTCGCCGAACCTGGGAGCTTTCGATGTTTATGTAGTCGCGCCAGGAACCTCGCTGGGCAGCGCCACTCCCGTGGCGACCAATCTGCAATTCACCCAGGCATCTGCATACCTGAACCTGCCTATCGGCAGCAACAGCAATTATGAAATCTATTTCACCGAACCCGGAGTCCCTGCCTTCACCTACCTGGACTCAGGCCCGATTAGTTTTGCCTCCGGACAAAATCGAACTATCGTGGGGCTGAACAGCGCCGCGGGCAATTCCTACACCTATGTAATGCTCAAAGATTTGAATTAATGCACCACAACTTCTGAAGTGGGACCTTGCGCCAGGGTTTATGATTGAGGCAGTGTCGTTAGAAAGCGACACTCAGTCATATCCCTAACGCTCATGGACCGCTACTCCATCCTGGATCAGGGCTCTTCCAATCTCGCTCCGAAGCCTGTTCCTCTGGATCGCGGCCAGGACGAATCTCGAGCCAATCTTCCTCCCGGTACAGCATCGTCCCTGCGTTTTCCGGGAGAAGACGGCGGCAAGTCTTTGACGGAGATGGCGCAACGCGACTTGAATGTCGCCTTGCAATTGTTGACGGAACGGGCTCAATACATCACGGGAGCGTCAGGGGCGGCGATTGCGTTACGTGATGGCGAAGAACTGATTTGCCGCGCCCGCGCCGGCCCTTCCGCCCCCGAAGTAGGCGCGCAACTCCAAGTAAGCTCAGGACTGACTGGGGAGAGCGTGCGAACCCGCGAGATTTTGCGATGCAATGACGCAGCAACGGATCCGCGGGTCAACCGGGAGAGTTGTCGGGCCCTGGGGATCGCGTCCGTCATGGTGATGCCGCTACTCCAGGAACAGACCGTCATCGGCGTGTTTGAGTTGCTGTCCGACCGGGCCCACGCTTTTGAAGAACGCGATATTGTGGCTTTGCAGCGTTTGGGAGAGATGATTAGCACGGCGGTTGAACATGCCGACGCGGTAAAGCATGGAATCCAGGGAATTTCCGGTCTCAGCGACACTCCCCCAGCGGAAGTTGCCAACCTGGAAATAACTTCTTCGTCGGTTCCGCAAGCAGCCGAGTCCGAAACCGCTCGACCCCGGTTGACGAATATCCGTAGTTGCGAAACTTGCGGGTTCCCGGTTTCCGGGAGCCGGACGCTTTGCCTGGATTGCGAGGCTGCTCAAGAACAGGCATCGCCCGGATCAAAAGCTGCGGCCCCTGCATTTCTAGCTGAGCTTGACGATGCCAAACAAGAAAGCTGGCTGCGGAAACACATGTACACCATCGGGATAATTTTGATGGCGGTCCTGACCGCTGTTCTAGTGCTCTGGCTGCGGCCAATCTAAAACCCCAGGCGCGTCATCGACGGAGTTCAACTACTTGCTTCGTTGCTGATTACCATTCCCCAACCGGCTTCCCGAATCTGCATTTTCCTGAATTGAAACCGGCTTTGCCTTTCTTTGAGTTGCAATGCTTCCACACCGCAATGCTTTTCCTGCCCGCTCCGATGTAGTAAGTAGCTAGAGCTGGAAAGAAGTGTGAGAAATGGCAGGAAAGAAGGTTCCCCCGACCGACCTCTACTGCCAGGAGCAGCAGCGGCAAAAACCAGAAGACATGTTGCGTCAACTATGGCGGGCGGTCGAGCAATCGGCGGATCTTGTAATTATCACTGACCGATCGGGGACTATGGAATACGTGAATCCCGCTTTCGAAATTCTCACTGGTTATCCGCGCGCCGAAGCCATTGGGAAAAATCTCCGCATTCTCAAATCAGAGGAGCAAGAACCTAAGCTCTACAAGGACATGTGGAAAATCATTCTTGCCGGCAAAGTGTTCCGTGGAATTGTGGTGAACCGCAAAAAAAATGGTGAGACTTTCATTGTCGAAAAAGCCATCACCCCGCTCCGGGATGGCAACGGACAAATCACCCATTTCATTTCCACGGACCGGGACATTACGGAAAGGCGCCGGCTGGAAGCGCAACTGCAACAAGCGCGGAAAATGGATGCCATCGGCAAGCTGGCGGGAGGCGTTGCCCACGACTTCAACAACTTGCTTATGGTGATCAGCGCCTACGCCGAGCTGATGCAGGATGCACTTGCCGTCGAACACCCGCTGCGGCACAATGTGGAAGAAATCATGAAGGCCGCCCGCCGCGCCACTGCCCTGACTCGGCAGTTGCTGGCATTCGGCCGCAAGCAGTTGCAGGCCCTGCAGTTTCTCGATTTGAATTCGATCATCCGGGACATCAGCAGAATGCTGCCCCGCCTGATTGGAGAGGACATTGAACTGGTGGTCGTTGCCGGCAAAGAGCTGGGAAGAGTCAAAGCGGACCCGGTTCAGATTGAGCAAGTGATCATGAATCTGGCAATTAACGCGCGGGATGCCATGCCGCGAGGCGGCAAACTCATGATTGAAACTGCGGATGTGCGGCTGGACGAGAACTATGTGCAACGCCACTCCATTGTTCCCCCCGGAGATTACGTATTACTGACGGTGACGGACTCGGGCGAGGGGATCGCGCCGCAACACCTCAGCCACATCTTCGAGCCTTTCTACACTACGAAAGCAGAAGGAAAAGGAACCGGCCTCGGGCTGGCGACGGTATATGGAATCGTGAAGCAAAGTGGGGGATTTGTCTGGGTATACAGCGAACCGGAGCTGGGAACAACCTTCAAAGTCTATTTGCCGCGGGCGCATCAGGAGAAAACCGAGGCGCCCATTTCCAAGGCAGTGGAGAAACTTTATACCATCGGTTGCGAGACCCTATTGCTGGTAGAGGACGAAGCCACCGTCCGCCAAGCCACTCTGGAATTCCTGAGTCTTCAGGGATATATCGTGCTGGAAGCGAAAAATGGCATAGACGCGCTGATTGTCTCGGAAAACTACCGTGAGCGAATCGACTTGATGATTACCGACGTGATCATGCCCCACATGGGAGGGGCTAAGCTGGCGGAGCAGATGGCAATCGATCGACCATTCACAAAAGTATTGTTCGTTTCCGGATACGCGGAAAAAACTGCGCTGCGACAGGGGTCCATTGACGTGACCAAACGCTTTCTACAGAAGCCGTTTTCTCTGAAGACACTGGCCGGCAAGATTCGCGAAATGCTGGAAACGACAACACCTGTCATTGCCGCTTCGGCTTCCGCGGGTTAATCCCAGGCGGTGCGGCTCCCGTATAATGGGGCTGGAAGAATGCATGAGCCTGTCCCCCTCGCAGCCCAGCCTTGACCCTGCACCTCTTCCTTCCACATCTCCCACCGCCTCGAAGTTTCGCATGGCTTCGCTGCTCACGATTTCCCTGCTGTGGGCCGTCATTTACCTGGCGGGAATGTTTACTCCAGCTTTGTTGGACGATGTGGACACGATTCATGCCGAGGCTTCCCGTGAGATGGTGCTACGCCACGACTGGGTGACTTTGTACACCGACGGCATCCGCTACCTGGAAAAGGCGCCACTCATGTATTGGGCAGTGGCCGGGAGTTATAAACTTTTCGGCGTCAGCGATTGGAGTACGCGGCTGCCGCTCATGCTGGGCGTTTTGGCATTACTGTTGGCGACCTACCGGTTGGGAACGCGTGCCTACGGCGAAACTGGCGGCTTTTATTCTGGGGTGGTGCTGGCAACTTGTGTAGGGCCATACATTTACACGCGCTTTCAGATCCCGGATGTGGTTGTAGGACTGTGGCTGACTCTGGGCTTCTACTTTTTCCTGCGGGCTCTGGAGGAAGAGACGCCGTCGCGTTTGAGCTGCTGGGGGTTTGCCGTTACTTGCGCTCTAAACATCCTCACCAAGGGACTGATCGCATTGGTGTTTCCCTTCGCCGCGATTGGTACGTATTTGTTTCTCACGGGGAAATTGCGATTCATTTTCAAGTTGCGATTAGTTTCCAGCACATTGGTATTCCTAGTTATTGCCGCGCCCTGGCACATACTTGCGGCTTTACGCAATCCCAGCCAGGGAGCGGTACGCGGCTTTCTGTGGTTCTACTTTGTCAACGAACAATTCCTGCGCTTTGTGAACAAGCGCGTGCCTCCGGGTTATGACACGGTGCCTTTGTTCATTTTTTGGGGATTGCTGCTGGTCTGGCTGGTGCCGTGGGCGGTGTTTCTTCCGCAGGCGGTGCTCGAAGTGCCGAGGCGCTGGCGCGAATTGCATTCCACCCTCAGTACGCGGCAAAAGGCGAATCTGCTTTTTGCTTTATGGGCACTCGTGATCGTCGGGTTCTTCAGCTTCTCAACCCGGCAGGAGTACTACACGATCCCGGCTTTGCCAGGGATGGCTCTGCTGGTCGGTGGATGGCTGGCCAAGGAAGCCGCTCCCGCGGCTGATCCTGCTTACCGGCGTGCGGGAAGGATTTCTTCGGCGGTTCTTTTTGTCATTGTGGCCCTCGGTTCGGTGGCCGGCATCGCCTTACTGCTTTCCTCGCAGGCTCCGGCGCCGGGAACTGATCTGGCGGACTTGCTGCGTAAGAATCCCACCGAATACGATCTTTCACTGGGACACTTCCTCGATCTCACGCCGCAAGCGCTGGGCGCATTTCGGGGGCCGCTTCTGGGTGCGGTGGTTTCACTCGTGCTGGGCGCGGGATTGAACTGGTTTCTGCGATGGCGTGGACGTCCCAAACTCGGCAATGCCGCCCTGGCATTGATGATGGTGGGATTACTGGCTTGCGTACACTCAGCATTTTCAACATTCTCGCCGATTTTGTCTTCCCAGCAACTTGCGGTGGCAATTCAGCAGCACTACCAACCGGGCAATGTCATCGTAGTCGACGGCCAGTACCACGAAGCTTCGACCCTGCATTTTTACACGGGTATTCCCTTGCGCGTGCTGCATGTGCCAAGCGGAAATTTATGGTATGGCTCGAAATTTCCCGATGCGCCCAATGTCTTTGAAACCCCTGAATCGTTTGCCTCTTTGTGGGCCGGGCCCACGACTGTGTTCTTGTGGACCGATCAGGATGACCCGAAAGAGCTGCATGGCGCATCTCGATTTCTATTGGCACGCCACGGAGGAAAGTCTATCCTCACCAATCGGAACCTGAGTAACTGATGTGACTGTTGCCGCGACCCTAGTCCTGCTCGCTCTTACCGGTGCTGTCGTTTATTCGCTGCTATCGATCGTAGCCGCGTTCCGCTATCTTTCCGTTCGGCCGCCCGGGCTCGCATCTTCGGAGCCGATCAGTATTCTGAAGCCACTGTCTGGCCTTGATCTCGATCTTGAGTCTAATCTGCGGACATTCTTCGAGCAGGATTATCCCGCTTTCGAAATTTTGTTTGCCATAAAAGACAGAAGTGATCCGGCGACCGAAGTGGTGGAAAAACTTCAACAAGAATATCCGCAGGTTTTGGCACGGTTGCTGGTAACGGGTGAACCGCCGTATCCGAATGCCAAGGTCTTCAGCCTGGATCGCATGATGGCAGTCTCTGCCAACGATCTGCTGGTGATGAGTGACAGCGATATTCGAGTCACACCGGAATTGCTGCGTACCGTGGCCGCGGAGTTTCAGAAAACCGGGGTGGGAGTGGCCACGTGTCCCTATCGGGCGGTGGCGGGACCGAGTCTTTGGTCGCGTCTCGAAGCCATGGGCATGAATACGGATTTTATGGCCGGCATTCTAGTAGCAAGGATGCTTACGGGAATGAAGTTCGCGGTAGGCCCAACGATTGTAGCGAGAAAAAATGCACTGGCATCGATTGGCGGATTCGATCGTTTGAAAGACTATCTCGCGGAAGATTTTGTGATGGGCAAGTTCGCCGCTGAAGCCGGAGAAGGCGTAATTCTTTCTTCGTATGTGATTGAACACCATATCGGTAGCACGGACTGGCGCGAGAACGCCGCCCATCGTTTGCGCTGGACTCGCAGCACGCGCCGTTCCCGGCCTCTGGGATACATCGGACAATTATTCACCATGCCACTGCCGCTGGCTTTGCTGGTTTGTATCCTGCATCCGGCATGGTGGCCAGTGCTGCCGGTAACGTTGCTGGTACGAGGATTGACGGCCTACGTAGTTTCGGCGCGAGTGCTGAAAGCCAAATTGAATTGGCTGCTGTTGCCGATCGAAGACTTAGCCGGTTTCGGTTTCTGGATTGCAGGATTCTTTGGCAACACCATCACCTGGCGGGGACGGCAGTATCGACTGGCAGCCGACGGACGATTCGAATTGATTTCAGGAAGCAACGCGTGACAGTCGTCCGTCCTTCAAAGTAAACCGGTCCCCGCGCCAGACCACCGTTTGTCCAGTGAAACTGGCGATCCATACGAAGAGTCCCACGAAGTCGCGCAGCGGAAGCAACCAGGCCCAGCGAGCGACCTGTTGATCTTGCAAGACATCCCTTCCGATCACCAGCGACATCGCCAAACGAACTCCCGCCGTGATGCCAAGCAGCAGGCACGCCCAAGTCGCACCCTTGGCGAAGATCAACGCAAGAACAGCCCAAGGTAGACCGAAAGTTAGAAGCAGGCCCGTGTATCCCCAGCGTCGCGAATCGCGGATGCAGCGTGCCCAGCGCAGTTGATGATCGAGAAATCCGCGCAATGTGTAAGCAGGCAGAAAAGTTTCGACCACAACTCGCGAAAGCTTTACATCGAGGCCCAGCGCGGAAATGCGTTTGCCAATTTCGTAGTCATCAGAAAGATAATCGACCAGAGCTTCGAATCCGCCGATCGCTTGCAGGTCACTGGCGCGAAAAGCCAGAGTGGAGCCGAGTCCAAAACGGATGCCGTTTTCCAAACTGCGGGCAGTGAGCACGCCGGCGCAAAAATCCGTACTGATGCCCAACGATTCCAGCCGCGAGCCCAGAGTTGCGCTGGCGACGCCGCGATAGAGGCAAGTGACCAGACCAACTTTAGAATCATTCAGCGGAGCGATTACGCTGGCCAGATAATTTGGCTCGACTCGAATGTCACTGTCGTTCACCAGGAGATATTCGTAGCGAGCTTCCATCCGCATTTGCGCTAGATTGCCGACTTTCCGGTTCGTACCCAGATTCTTGGTGCAAATCACCAGCTTGATAGCATGCTGAGGAAATTCAGTTTTCAGACGCGCGACAACTTCGACGGCGGGATCATTCGCATCGCTGACCCCGAAGATAATTTCGTACACGGGATAATCCTGCAAGCAATGGCTGCGTAGGCTTTCGTACATCCCAGGATCGGTGCCCTTCAGCGGCTTCAGAATCGAAACAGGTGGTGTGGGGCGGACACTCTTGTCCGCCGCTTTTTGTTCTTGTAGGAATTTCGCCGCACTCCACAAGCAAATGAGGTAGTAACCGATGCTGGAGAGAGTGCCCAGCACGGCGATGAGCTCGAAAATGCGGGGGATGGAGTGGATCATGCGTGGAAAAATCGGCAAAGTAAGTCTAGCAGGACGGTCGATCCGTGGAGCCTTCCGCGGAATTCTCTGCGGCATGGAGTTCTGTGGAAGAGCGGCGCTTCAGCGCCGCGTAAATCAAAGCAATCCTCGACGCGGGCCTGGAAGGCCCGCTCTTCCGCAGTGGCTCCAATCGAAGAGCCGGCCACCAGCTAAGGGTTAAGAGCCAACGACCAAGGACGAACGGCCAACGACTGGTTCTCGCATATAATGTCTAAGTTGGCAGCCGGACCGGACGGTCGCTCTTGTTCCGCAAGGAATGGGGGAGGAAAGTCCGAACTCCGCAGAGCAGTGTGCCGGATAACGTCCGGGAGGCCGGGTTCAAGCCCGTTCGACGGAAAGTGCCACAGAGAAGATACCGCCCTGGCGGCAACGCCAGGGTAAGGGTGAAAAGGTGCGGTAAGAGCGCACCGCCGCGTCAGTAATGCCGCGGGCATGGCAAACCCCACACGGAGCAAGACCAAATAGGGAGGAAGTCTGGGACTTCGGTTTCAGACACGTGCCGGCTCGGTGCGTCAAACCTCCGGGTAGGTCGCTTGAGCCCCGCAGTAATGCTGGGCCCAGAGGAATGATCGTCCTGCGGGAGCAATCCCGCAGACAAAATTCGGCTTACAGGTTCGGCTGCCACAAGTCTTTTATTTTCAGTGCCATTTTGCCTTTGCTAAGCTTAGTGTCCCTTTTAGTCGGGGTACCCAATTATGGCGCGAGTGAATCTTTTGAAGCAAGTAAAGTCAGATGATGGATGGAAGCATCCCTTCACGCCTTCGCAATCGCCGCTCCGCGCGCATTCATCATTTTTCTCTCAGAAATCAATTCATCGCCAGGATATTCATCATTAGTTCTCGGCGTCCGTGGTGAAAACTGGCTCAAATCCATTGCCAAACATTGACGCTAGGGCCCTTGCTTTCCCCGCAGACATATGATCTGAATATGAGTGGGGCCGCCATACCCCTGGGTCGTGAAATCGCGTCGTAGTGACGTGTCCCGCATTTTCGGAAACGACCCGTGGGCAAGTGATTGCCTCGCCAAATTAGCAGGCAGCTTTCACTCGGTGGCAAAGTGATCGATAGCGTCAGATTATCGTCGCAGGCCAGACCCGTAAACGGCGAACTGCTACGCGACCGCCTTCGGTGTCGGAGCGGTCCCGAATGATTGAATGGCGCTGGCCTCGTCGGCTTCAATCTGGAAGACTGCAGACAATTTGGTTATATGAAGCAGATCTTGCACCCTCTTACTGGGATTGACCAATCTCAACTGTCCTCCATGATTGCGCACGGTGGTGTAAGCCTTGACGAGCTCTCCGATACCTGAACTGTCCACATATCCTACGTCGTGAAGATTCATTGCAATTTTTTTGTGGCCGGCGCCAAGCAACTGGCATACCACATCACGCAGTATGACATTGCCCTCGCCCATTGTGATGCGTCCACTGACATCCACAATAGCAACGTCCTCGACTTGACGGGTTTCTGTCCGCATCTTTACCGGCGTTTTCCCTTCGATGCTGAGACCCAGGCGATCAAGGATTGCACAGGCCGAACTCGCTGCCTCTTTCGACTCCATTCGCACCAGAACCAGCGAGCGACCCTGCTGCAAGACCTCGCGGAAGAACAAAATATCTTCGGGGCACTTTTCGTCCGAAGTCGGCTCTGGATTGTCCCCGCCTTCGTTAAACGCCTTGCCCACTGCTGCGCCGGTTCCAGCACCGGCTAGACCCAGCAGCGCGGCTGCCCCAAAACCCAAGGCAAACACCGTTCCGATGCCGGTGAGCATTAATGTTGCAACGGCCACTCCGGCCGACATTCCGGTTGCAACACCCATAAAACCACCGACGGCCGCGCCAGCATCCTTAGCGACGGTCACTGCTTCAGACTCTGATCGGGTCAAAAATACAATCGCCTCTTCCGGCACCCGGCTCTCTAATAATTCCCGCACCGCCTCTTCTGCACGCTCGCGAGAAGAAAATACTCCGATTGCTGTTTCCATGGCATCCCCAGCTTCCGAATCGCAGAGAATATGCTCCTTAATTGCTCGAAAGTCAATACCGACATGCCTGGCAAGAGATGATTGGCGAAAAATCGCATTTACACCAACTACCCGGTTGTGAGTGTAATGGCCTGTTTACGACAATTGCTTCCGGATAGCCCGTGACTCGCCCGTAATCCTTCACTATAGGTGCACATCGCGCTTTGCCGAGTCAGAGTGCACAAACCTGCAGCCTGCGGTTTGTTTCGTAGCGTGTTATTAATTCAACTTTGCGCTCCAGTTCAGGACCACAGACATGAGCGCCATGCCTGTCTTCAAGTTGCGTGTTGATGAAGAATTTCTGACCATCTCTGCTGACATCGTAGGAGAACTGCTCGGAAGTTGCCACCAGTTCACGAGGATTGGCCTGAAAAGCGCGGTTAGAGTGCCTGCGTCAAAATTGGTCCCCGTTTTCACGGGAACAGCCATCATTCTGCTGTCGGGGGCAAGGTAGAATAACTCTCTACCATCGCTTCGCCATCTGGGCTGATCCCCTCCCGCATTGGAGACTTGCCATTTTCCATGGGCTTCGGGAAAAGAGGTTACATAAACTTCCGATCGTCCACTTTCATTGGAGGAGTACGCGATGCTGGGCGAGGTGTATCGTGCGAGGGACGCCGACCTGTGGTTAGTGACGATTCCGGAACTGCGAGCTACTCAGTTTCTTAAAGCCAGTTCTACTCTGAAGAACGGCCAGTTTTCACCGGATGGCAAGTGGGTCGTTGGTGCAATTGCGATTTTTCAACAGTTGCTCGGATTAAATGAGAGCGTATACTTCCGGCCATCCCAGCCGCGCTCACCAAGATACGCTGGTCCCAGGGTGCTGTCCGGAGAAATTCGAGCGATCCGCGATTACCTTCGTTACTTGTTACCCCTAAGCCCCCGACCTACGATTCAAAATGGTACGACCGTGCCGAACGCCTTCGTCTAAGGGTTGGTATGCGATGTTGAAATCAATCGCTGTTTCGTTATTCCTCATTTCCCTAACAATTGTCAGTGACCTGGTCGCCCAGAGCAGTTATCAAGTTGTATCTGTTGCAAACGCGGGAACCATCACAGGCTCCGTAAAGTGGTCAGGCCCGATGCCTCATCCACTCTCACTACCCATCACCAAAGATCTCGAAATCTGCGATCCTGACTCTCGTAAGCGAGTTGACCTGGAACGCTTAATTGTTGGTCCGCAGGGTGGAGTCGCAAATACCGTGGTGTTCCTAAAGAACGTCTCCAGTGGGAAAAGCATGGACATTCCGCAGCCGCGCAGGTTCCTGGACCAAAAGCATTGCCGCTACGAGCCGCACATCCTGCTCGTTCCCCAAAACACGCCCCTGCAGATGAAAAGTTCGGACGCCACGCTTCACACCGTTCACATGGATGGAGCTGCCACGTATAACTTGCCTTTCCCCTTCACAAACCAAGTCATTTCCCGCGACATGCCCAATGTCGGCCTGGTGAATTTAAAATGCAATGGTGGGCATGTGTGGATGAATGCAGAGATATTGGTGGTATCGCACCCCTACTATGTGGTCACCGATGAGAGCGGAAATTTCGAGCTTACCGGCGTGCCCGCAGGCGAGTATGAAATCGTCGCCTGGCACGAGGGATGGAACGTCGCTCGGAAGGAAGGATCCTATGATGTTCTCACCGAAAAGAAGGTTGAACGACCCATTTTCAGCGATCCAAGAACCTGGGAAAAGAAGGCATCAGTCCACGCCGATACCACAGCCGTAGTTAATTTTATTGTTTCAGACAGCAAATAGATCGAGTTCATGCGAGATATTCCCCCGTCCTCAATTGCTGGCCGGCGTTGGGGGAGGCGAAAAAAGCTCGGGCGGATCGAAGAAGCATTTATGCCAGAAGGCATCGTCGGAGAGAGTGCCTGCCTTCCACTGTTGAAGAGCCGGCAGAGTCGCAGCCACCATCCCACCGTCTTCTGCGTCGAAAATTAATACGATACCCTGGGAGGCGGAAACTACTTCCGCGTATTGTTCGGTAAATAAAGCCTGGGCGAAGTCCTTCTTCGCCTGCGGACCAGGATTCGGAGAGTTCTCGAGCGACTTCTGGACGGTAATCACCTTCACTGTTTTGCCTCGAAGAGGTTCCCAATCACCTGGAAACGGGGAAAATTGCTGGCTGCTCACACGAAATGGATCGGCACTGTCCTCGCTTTTACTTGTATTGGGTCCTGCGTTAGCATCGTCCGGCAATTCAAGATTTGAGCGCCGAATCCAGCCTCGCGAGAGACCCGAAATTCGGACATGCACCCAATCGGGATTCAGGTCCAATATCTCAAATTCATCTCCTGCCGTGGCTGCGAACAATGTTTTGGCGTCCACGCGGGCACCATCCAAGACAGGCGTGCCGGTCTTTCGAACCGCAGCCAAATTGTTCGGGTGCGATTGATTGTGCAGGATTTCTTCCAGACTTTTGGCGTCGGCAGCGAGATCTCGCTCGTGTTTCTCCGCGACTTCGGTCTGCGTGCTTAGGGACGCTGGCGCATCTTGTTTGGTCAAACTGTTGGCAAGCCTTCTTCCAGGAATCGTTGAGTCTGGAATCCTCGGCATCGGCGCCGAAATGGTTGGCGCATTTGGATCAGGCCTGGTCGGCGGCGGCCCCGCCGAAGGAGTCGATGCGTTGGGGACGGCGGGTTTTTCTCCACCAAGTGCGTCTCCCAACTGGTCGAGTAAATCGCTTTCCAATCTTCCGTTCGAAGACACCGTCTGGTACCCGGATCGAGATGGAACCGGATCGGCATACCAGGCGGTGATTTTAGCGTTCACCCGCACTCGCGATCCTCCGGACGGCGTCGAGCTTACGACGACACCGCATTGGTAATATGCTCGCCGGAATTTATCGAGGGAGCGCTGTTCGGGTACCGCAAAACCGTCCAATATCGGGAGACGTCCAGCTAGGGGCGGTTGCAGTTTTTTGAGGACCTCTTCCACCACGGCTTTGGATTGTGAAAAGGTCCGTTCAGTCTGGAGATTTTGTGCCCCGCTAGAACCAATGCTGATCGCCAGGACTACGGCCCAGACGATACTTCGCACCAATGTTCCCGCGAACTGTGTGCTCCCGTTCCAGTTGGTCATGGCAGAGGGTCCAGGTCATCCCGGAAAATCCAGCCGTGTTGACCTTCCTGGGTTTCGACGCCGAACCAGTAGGGGGTCGAAATCAGAATGATCACTTCCGAACCTGCCGGAAGCGATTGGAGGTTCGTTGCTGTGCGGAACGGAGCGGACTTCAACGGAGCGCCTGGCGCCTTAACCACTCTTTCCACTTGCCGGCGGAGCTCTTGCACATGCTGCTCCAGAGTCTGTGTGGAGGATTCCGCGACGGCCAGGCGAGAAGCGGTGTCATCGTTATGACGACGATCCAGTACGTGTTTCGCAAGATCCTCTTCGCGTTTCTTTTCGCTATCGACGGCCTGTTTTTTCTGCAGCTCGAACGCGTCAATGTGGTCCTTGATGTCCTTGTACTCTGCATTTTCCACGCTGCCGTTCGAGGGGTGAATCGCGCGACGAAAATCTTCGGCAAAAACGGCGTCAATTCGCAAGCTGGTAATGGATGAATCTTTCGCCTCAATTACGTAGCGAACCGCAACTGTTCCCTCATCCTGAGTCTCTTTAAAATTCTGAGGGGCCAGCGCCTCTTTACGAACTTTGTAGAAGACCTTGCCAGGGCCGGTCCACTTCGGAAATAGGTCCGAAGAGGTCGCAGGCTCTGCCTTTTCGATGTACTGGTCCCGGCTATACTCTTTGCTGCCCTGAATAATTCCGTCGCCTACCACCTGTTCCAGAGCGTCGAGAACTTCGTCTTCGGGAACCGTGAGGTCGACCGCAAAGCCGAATCCGTAATTTTCCTTCGGTTGTTTTTCGCCGGCTAGAAGGCGGGGAGAGGGAAGAAGCAACAAAACGGCAAGAGCGATGAGCTGGATGGAGAAGCCACATCTTGAAAAACTAGCCCCGAACGGAATACGGAGTCTGTTCATATCTTCAGTTTGGCCCATGTCAGCGCTCTTCGTTGCGGTTGAATTGTCGTTTTGGCTTTCTTGACTTTCTCTCCTCCCGGACAGTCTGTCAACTCGGTATGCGGCGATTTGTGTCAGCGTATTTGGAAGAAATACAATAGCGCTTAACCTTCGCGAAGAGGAAATTACAACCTTTTGACATCTAGTCCGGCGAGACGATGATAGCGTCATAGCCCCGAGGTGGGGTAATGAGTTCGCCGAATATCGACTTAGAGGGAAGAGATCTGGCACTGAAGACTGCTCTATTCGAGAACGTTGTCTCAGCGACGGAAAAGCCTCGTCTGAGGAAGCGGGATCGTCCCGCCAAACAGGAGGCGCTCATCCTGGCGGCGAAGAAGCTGTTCGCTTCAAAGGGATATGAAGTCACGACCACCCGTGAAATTGCGGCGACCGCGGACTGTGCCGAAGGCCTGATTCACCGTTACTTCAAAGGCAAAGCTGGGCTTCTCTCGGCGATGATTGAATATCAGGTCTCCCGCGAAGTGGTAGACCTTCGGCACCAGCTACGACCGGCTCCAACTCTTGGCCGGGAATTCCTCCAGTTGGTTGATTGGGAAGTCGAGCGGATCTGGGAAGACCGGGATTTCCTTTCTGTCATCATTCCTCGCGCACTGCTCGATCCGGGCATCAGGGAAGTAATCAATCGGTCGGTCATGTCCAGAGCCGACGCCATCCGGCCACGCCTGATGCATTTCGCACAGTGCAAAAGATTACCACCGGAGGAAATCGAAGCATTGGTGCAGTCGGTTGGAATGCTGGGGATGAGTTTCGGATTCTTGCGCACTCAAGTATTAGGTCAAGACCACAAGAGCGCGAGAAAGGCTAGCGCTATCAGCGCCAAGGTTATTCTCCAAGGCCTGCGAATGTGACCTTCGATCACTTGTCGCATTGGACACTTCTGCATTGGGTTTCGGAGTTTTCCGCTTGACACACTTTTATCGAAAGTGTTAATTAAGTGCGTGAGCACGCACTTGTGAAAATCTTATTTCCGAGACCGATCACGTTAGTATCTCGAAATCGTAGGATCTCCTGTTTTATGACCGCAGGTTCTTGGAGCCTTCGCCGGTCAAAGCTGCTTTTTCTTACCATTCCAAGTATTGTCCATGCATCTGTAAAGTTCCCGGAATTTGATTGTTGCTCGCCGAGAGCGTTGACCGAGTTTGATCTCCAGTAAGTTCAAGGAGGCTAGATGACCTCATCTCGTGGTTTTGCGGCTTGGCTAGTGCTTGTATTCCTGTGGCTAGGCGCGTTGCCGAGCGCGAACGCCCTGCCGGCATTTGCCAGGAAATACGGACTGCGCTGCTCAGCCTGTCACGAAGCCTGGCCGATGCTCAATTACTTTGGACAGAAGTTTAAAGATAACGGCTATCAGTTAATGAACGACCGGGACGCTCCGATCTGGCAGAACCCGTCGTACTGGCCAATCACTTTTCGTATCACCCCGAACTGGCACCGGGAGAGTACCAACAAAATTGCGGTGGACACTCCCGCCGGCCCCAACGCCGGCTTGGCTAAGGTTACTTACAGCGGCTTTGACCTCACTGGTCTCGATATCCTCACCGGCGGGACGCTCGATAAAAACATTTCGTTCTTGCTGGTTCCATCGTCGGACGAGACTGGAGCGTTTCATTTTGAATCCGTAAACGCGAGGCTCGACAACCTGTTTGGCAGTTCCTGGCTGAACCTCAAGATGGGCAAATTTGAGCTGGATAATATCGTTTCCGAGAAGCGGGTGATCACCCTTTCGACCTATGGGGGAGGTTTTAATATTTACCATTTCATCCCGGCGGGTGACGGTAACATCTTCGGACAGATTGGAGATAACCAGCTTGGGGTGGAATGGATGGGACATTCGGTCAACGACCGTACCCGGGTCTCAGCGGCACTGATAAGTTCGACCGACGGAAACGTCGATCTGCCGTACGGCAGCAATGCGTATAGCGGGTTCTTTGCCGCCAGTCAGGCGTTCGACGTCGGCAAGCTGGGGACAGACCGGATTGGAGCTTACGCCATGATCGGGCAAGCGCCGACGACGTACCTGACGTCAGGCGGAATACCCCTTCCGAATACGGGCATCGGCAATAAATCGTTCAGCAGAGAGGGCTTTGTTGGACTGTTTTACTTTGGAAAGCTGGATTTCCAGGTGGTCACTCAACACGGTCAGGATAGTGCCTGGTTCGGTGCTTGTTATGGCGACATCATCGACGGCGGCACACCCTGTACGAACAACAACACCGCTGGAACAACGCTTCCCGTAGGGGCCCGCGCACCTAGCTGGAACGGCGCATTTGTGGAAACTCACTATGTGTACAGCCCGCAGTTGATCTTCATTCAACGTTCTGAGTGGGTACGTAACTCGCAACAGGGAATAACCAGTGTCATGGCCGGGAACCCATCCAATTACGGGAATCTGGATACTTACTTGATCGGGTACCGCTATATGCCGTTCATGACGAATCGGGCTGGATTTGCGTGGCATAACGAGTACTCGTGGATCCGATATAAAGGGCTCGCACCGGATGGTTCGGACCTCACTAGCAGCAGTCTAATGCTCGGATTTGATTTTGCCTTCTAAGCGAGGGATAGCGATGCGAAAACGAATTTTCGGTTGGTCGCTTCTTGTGAGCTTGGTTGCAGTTTCCATGCTTTCAACCATGGCCTACGGCCAAGTCACGAAGTACGATGAAGACCAGCGATTAGGTGCAGAGGCGCACGCCGAAGGACTGAACGGCCACGCCGTCGATGCCAAAGGCAGCTACCGTAGATATTGCGCAGGTTGTCACGGAGATATTGGCGACGGCAATGGGGAGAATACGCCCTACCTCGATCCCAAGCCTCGCAATTTCACTCTTGGTCAGTTCAAGTGTCGATCTACTCCTACCGGTTCGCTGCCGACAGATGAAGACCTCTACGCCACAATCGCCCGCGGCATCGAGAACTCAAACATGCCGCCCTGGAATCCTCTTTCAGCCCAAACCAGAATCGACCTGGTTGCGTATGTAAAACATTTCTCGCCCAAGTGGACCTCGGAAAAGCCAGGTGTCCCAATCCAGATAACGGCTGCGCCGGAAATAACGGCGGACCGAGTGAAGGCGGGACAAGTGTTGTTTCAAAAGTTAGAATGCTGGAAATGTCACGGTGTTGAAGGCAGAGCCAATGGGCCGTCTTCCGATACCCTCCAAGATGACCAGAATCGACCGATCTTGCCTTTTAATTTCACCCAGGCGGGGCGTTTCAAGTGTGGCTCCAGTGATGCTGATCTCTACAAAATCTTCATGACCGGGTTGGACGGCACACCCATGCCCTCATTCGCGGACAACGTGAAACCGGAAGAGGCTTGGGAGCTAGTTTTCTATCTACGGACACTGCAGCCCAAGAACGAATACAACGCCAAGGAAAAGGAAATCGCACGGCAACTTGGTTTAAAACCGATCGATCCCAACATACCGCTTCCTGCTCCAGCACCAGCGGCGGCGCCATCAGGACAGTAGTAATTATCGTCAGGAGACTCTACTCAATGCAGACTCAGTACCGGTACAAATTCGCTGCGATATTTGCCGCAGTAGTCCTCGTTGTTCTCGGTTTGGCAGTTTTGCGGCCTAAAGTTCATGCTGCACCTCCGTCGGGAGGCGGTATTAGCGGCACCATTAAACTGGATGGCGTCGCACCCCATCAAAAACCAATCGACATGTCGAAGGAACCGAGTTGCGCTGCCGTGCATAAAGACAAGCCGATCACGACCGAAGGAGTGGTTGTCGGCGCGGGCGGTGGTCTCGCGAACGTGGTGATTTACGTTTCCCAGGGCCTGAATGGGAGTGAAGCGGCGACGGTGCCGCCGGAGGTCGCGAGTATCACCCAGAAAGGCTGTCAATATCTTCCCCATGTCGTTGTGGTCGATGCCGGCCAGCACATGAAAGTTATCAATTCCGATCAGACTTCACATAACATCCATCCCCAGCCTACGAAGAACCCGGAATGGAACAAATCGCAGCCGCAAGGGGCTCCGCCTTTTGATGTGACCTGGGCAAACGAAGAAATCGCGGTACCGGTGAAGTGCAACATTCACCCCTGGATGCATGGATATGTGGCGGTGGTAAAAGGACCCTACGCGATCACCGATGATAGTGGTTCCTTCAGCTTGAATGTTCCTCCGGGCACCTACACCATCACCGCATGGCAGGAGATATACGGATCCCAAACCCAGAACGTAACGGTCACAGCGGGAAAACCGGCAACCGCAAATTTCACATTTAAGGCCAAGTAAAGGGTTCGGACACGGAAGAGAGACCAAAAAGAACGGCCGTCGCTGTGGCGGCCGTTCTTTTATTCTGACGTTGAACAAATTCGCCAAAGGTAAAACGGCATGGGGAAATTATTTGCGGTGATCCTGGTAGTGGTGGCGCTGCTGTCAGCGGTCCCAATTATCCTTCACACCTGGACGCAGCCCGTCGACATCTCGACCCATGGCCATCTGATCGACGACCAGATGGCGGACACCATGATCGAAGCTGGCTGCGCGTTCCTGGCAGCGCAAATCCTGCTCGGCATTTTCGTCTGGAAGTTCTCCAATCGCGCGGCCGATGCTAAGATCGCAAGCTTTCCCGGCGGGGCCAGAGGACTGGTGATCGCGGCTTTCATTTTCGTGGGAACCGAAGTGCTGGCTCTTGGAATTCTGGGACAGAAAGCCTGGGCTCAAATCTATTTCGCTCCGCCGGCTGCGAATGCCATGCCAATCCAAGTCCAGGCGGGACAATTCGCTTTCTATTTCCGATACCCCGGCCCGGATGGAAGGTTTGGTCCAACCTACCCGGCAAAAATTGATGAAGGCAACCAGAACTTCTTTGGTCTTGATACTGACCATGATGCCGACTCGAAGGACGACGTCGTGACGGCCGAAATGGCAATCCCGGTAAATCGCGAAGTCCATCTTCTAATGCATGCA
Source organism: Terriglobia bacterium (assembly GCA_963723765.1). GTDB lineage: Bacteria > Acidobacteriota > Terriglobia > Terriglobales > Acidobacteriaceae > DATBAX01. The sequence continues at coordinate 59,058 of CAVRSD010000006.1, forward strand.
AAGGATGTCGGCCACTCGTTCTACGTCCGCGAGCTGCGAATTCAGCAAGACTTCGTTCCCGGACTGGATCTCTCGCTGCACTTCACAGCGACCAAGATTGGCAAGTATGAGATCGTTTGTACACAACTTTGCGGACTGGGTCACTACAACATGAAAGCGTACCTGGAAGTGATGTCGCAGGACGATTTTGATAAATGGATGAAGCAGGAAGTAGCGATGCAATAAGACAGCCTAGTATCAGTATGGGATAAGGGCTAACCAGGGTATCGAGGAAAGCATATGCACGAGGTTTCCACACACACGACGCCACACGGTCCGCCAACCAGTTTCATTCGGAAGCACATTTTCAGCGTTGACCATAAAGTGATCGGACGGCAGTACTACGACTTGGGCTTGACCGCGGTCATCATCGGGATGGTTCTTTCGTGGCTGATGCGCATCCATCTGGTTTGGCCTGGCTGGGGAATTCCCGGGGTGCAGTGGCTGTCGAACGTCGGCGCTCCGGGTGGCGTAATCACCCCTGAGTACTATCTACAATTAATGACTATGCACGGCACGTTGATGGTTTTCTTCGTCCTAACTAATGTGCCTTTTGCAGGTTTCGGCAATTACTTCCTGCCCATCCAGATCGGCGCCGAGGACATGGCGTTTCCACGCTTTAATATGATGTCGTTTTGGGTAACGTTTGTAGGTTTTCTGGTTCTGGTCGCGGCGTTTTTTGTGGGGGACGGCCCGCCCCTCGCTGGTTGGACCGCCTACGCTCCATTGAGCGCGATGGGAAAGATCACCGGCCCCGGGGAAGGCACAGGGCAGACTCTGTGGGCGATTTCGATTGCTATCTTCTGCGTTGGTCAGTTGCTTGGTTCTCTAAATTTCATCTCTACCACGCTTGATCTTCGCACCAAAGGCATGACGTTGATGCGCATGCCGATATCCACCTGGGCTTGGTTCATTACTTCTTGCATCGGGTTGTTGGCCTTCGCCGTGCTGCTGCCAGCCTGCATCCTGCTTATTCTGGATCGCGTGGCGGGCACGAGTTTCTTTGTCCCCGGCGGTCTCGTAGTCAATGATCAGTTGCAACCACATTCAGGCGGATCGACGCTGCTTTGGCAGCACTTGTTCTGGTTCTTCGGACATCCCGAGGTGTACATCGCCATTCTGCCGGCGGCCGGAATTGTTTCTCACATCTTGATGAACAGCTATCGCAGACCGCTGCTCAGCCATAAAGTGGTGATCTATTGCATGATCGCCATCGGCTTTCTCAGTTACATGGTCTGGGGTCACCACATGTTTGTCAGCGGGATGAATCCATTTTCCTCGCTGGTGTTCTCGTTTCCAACCCTGGTGATTACAATCCCAGCCACAATTTTGACACTGATCTGGATTGGCAGTCTTTATGGTTCGAGATTGCAAATCACGGCGGCGTCGCTGTTTGCCTTGGGGTTTGTCTCCATGTTCGTCAGCGGCGGAGTTAGCGGATTTTTCCTGGCGCAACCATCGCTCGACGTCTACCTTCATGCCACGTATTTCGTTGTGGGGCATTTCCACATGGTGATGGGCGTAGCGGCGATCTTCGGAATGTTCGCGGGTACTTATTTCTGGTTTCCCAAGATGACGGGACGAATGATGAACGAGGGGCTCGGAAAACTGCATTTCGTGCTCACTTTCATCGGTAGCTACTGCATCTTTATGCCATTCCATTATCTCGGCATGGCCGGAAACGTTCGCCGCTATTCTTCGTTCGTCGACGACTACATGGCGCCTCTGATGCCCGTGCATAAATTCATTACAATTGCCGCGCTTTGCACCGGCGCGGTTCAGCTCATTTTTCTATTCAACCTGTTTTACAGCCGTTTCTGGGGAAAGCCGGCACCGGATAATCCGTGGAATGGCACTTCTCTGGAATGGAGCATGCCGTCTCCGCCTCCTTGGGACAACTTTGGCGGCAAACATCCGGTGGTTTATCACGATCCCTATCAGTACGGAGTTAAAAGCGCAGCGGGTGCCGATTTCGTGATGCAGGATTCTGCCGAGAAGATTGTTGGCGAAGTTGCGGGAGGAAGAGTTTAAGACATGGTAACGACACTGCATGAACCGCCAAAGGCCGGCCCGGATTCACCGCGCCTCGGCGCAGGATCGGGAGGAGGCTGGCGAAGTTTGGTTCCGGCAGACGGAATTCTTCGAACGACCTCTGATCACTCTCCCGAGCCGTCTCGAACTGGCGTCTGGGTGGGACTTGCGGCGATTGCAATGTTATTTGCCGCGTTCACCAGCGCTCTGCTGGTTCGCCAGGGCTCGACCGACTGGCAGCACTTCGCGTTGCCGCGCATTCTGTATCTCAATACTGTGCTGCTCTTTGCCAGCAGCATCACGCTCGAAGTGGCGCGTCGCCGTGTGGCTTCCTTCATGGGCGGTCGAGCCACGAAAATCGCTGTGCCACTTGGCTGGCTTTACGCAACTCTGGCCTTGGGACTGCTTTTCGTTGCCGGACAATATGAGGCGTGGTTGCAACTGAGATCGCATGGATTGTATCTACCGACCAATCCCAGCAGTTCGTTTTTCTATGTATTCACCTCGGTGCACGTCTTGCATGTGCTGGGAGGTCTGGGCGGGTTGATGGCGGTCATCAGCAAGCTCAAGCGCCTGATCTTGCGTCGCAGCACGCTGGACGCGACCTCGCACTATTGGCATTTCATGGACATTCTTTGGCTATACCTGCTTTTGATTCTTTGGACGAAATTCTGACCATGCATTCCGTAGGAGGCACGGTGAGCCAGGCCGATTTGACGATGGGTGAACATCCGACGGGCACGATGGAAGCGTCTCCGTTTGCGATTCCTTCCAAAAAACTGGTGATGTGGCTGTTCATCATCTCAGACTCCATCACCTTCGGGGCCCTGCTGTATGGCTACGGTTACCTTCGGCATGCCTCGCCGAATTGGCCGCATTATTTCCGGTTCAGCCCCAGCATCATCAATGTCATGGTGATGACGTTTGTTCTGGTCACCAGCAGCTTGACTATGCTGATTGGTGTTGATGCTGCGAAATCGGGGAACAAGCCAAAAGCAATTCGCTGGGCCTTCGTAACGGTCGCCGGCGGAATCCTATTTGCCGTCCTGCATATTCGCGAGTGGATGAACCTGATTAGCGAAGGATTGCGACCTGCGGAGAATCCATGGGGCTCAAGCCTGTTTGGAGCGACATTTTTTGGCATCACTGGAATGCACCTGTTGCATGTCCTCATCGGAGTGGTCGCCATTACAGTAGTGACCCTACGCTACAAGCGCGGCCGCTATAACGCCGATGACATGGAGATCTGGGGGCTGTACTGGCACTTTGTGGATTTGGTGTGGATGTTCGTTGTACCGCTGGTCTACCTGTTGAACGTCGCTCGCTAGGGAAGGCTCCGGAGAAAGACATGAATACGGCTGAAAAACGAAGCAACGGACTCGCCACATATCTGATGATTTATGTCCTCATCTTGGCTATCGCTGGATTACAGGTGGTCCTGGCGTACACCGCATCCGGACTACAGCAATTTGTGATCATGATGGTTTTTGCCGTGATCCAGGCGGCGCTTGCGATAACATTCTTCATGCACATGCGGACGGAACGCCGCAGTCTGTTCCTGTTGCTCATTCCAGCGACCATCTTTGTGTTGCTAATGATGAACATGATCTGGTCCGATAGCTTTCGAATATCGCACGGCGCGCCCTTTACGCACTAACCGCCGGATGTAAAATAAAGAAAAATGCACGCTCCGAAATTATTTCGATGGTTTAGCCTGGTCGCGGTCCTACTGGTTCTGTCCTCGCTCCCGGCATTTTCCCAGAGCTGCGCCCTCTGTTACACCCAGGCGGCGGCTTCGGGTGCGCGCTTCATCGCGGCGCTACGCGGCGGAATTCTGGTCCTCGCAATCCCTCCAATGTTCATGTCGGTTGGTATCACGGTGATGGCTTATCGGAAGCGCAACCAATTCCATCAGGCTGACGCCGATCAGGAATCCGATCGTAGCTGGTAGCTGGGCGACGGCTGCTATTTTCTCAGCCCTCTCACTTGAAATGCCTTGGCGTTTGTCTGCGCACGAACGTTTTCGCGGCCGGAACTAACAATGAAACGGCAGATTCGATCGGCTCCGTTTCACTAATGATCAGGTAGGTGTCGACGAATTCCGCTTTGGCGCGGGTCGTGCAGCATGCGGTGACGCAGTGAGCGACACGCGTACCGCATTGTTCCATCCAGACCGCATACAAATCGTCAGAGACGCGCCTTGCGTAAATCTTCGGGACATTTGCGCCGCGCTTTCGGGCGTAGCCATAGGCAAGCTCCCACCAGACTTTGCAATTTCCGTGATCTGACTCTTCGGGTTCGGGATTTTGGTGAGCCATTGATCTCGCGAGTTCCTGCACGATCAACATGTGGTCTGAGCTACCGAGAACTGGCTGACTTCTAGCTCGACCGGTTCGCCCTTCTTGTTCGTGAACGAAATGCATCCACACACCTCGGTTTCCGGCGGCGCATAAATGAGATCATAACCGCAGTTGGTACGAACAACGTCTCGGAAATGCTCAGATGAACAAATTGTCATCTGCCGGAAAACCTGCGTTAATCTTGCTTGCCTATCGTATTTTCATGGCTCTCAAACTCCACGAAGTCACCGCGCCAATCGGAAAAGGGTGAGGTGCAGGATGTTGAAGAAGATTTTTCGAAACCTGCACGGCAGTGTCGTCCCTTGCTTCGTCTTTTGGGTTTGTTTCTGCAATGTCTTGGCGCCCGCTCTGACCGCTCAGATGCTCGCGATGGGAAGCTTGAAATCGGTTACCGGCGAGTCCGAATCAGGGAAACAGGACAATCTGCCGAATGCACCATCCACCGGTGCCGGTGCCAATGCCCCTTCTGTTGCCGACCTCGGCCTATCCCCGGAACAGACTCAGGGAAACGCGCAGGAACAGGCGTTACTGGATAAACGGACCCACATGCTAAAGATCCATCAACGTATGGGTTTGATCACCACGGTTCCCCTAATCGCGACCGTGATCGCCTCTATGGGAGCCGGGGGCAAGGACACCAGTACCGCTTCGCGCGATCTACATGCGGCTCTTGGCGGAGTGACTGGAGATTTGTATTTCATCACCGCTTACTATGCGATCCGCGCGCCAAGAGTGCCTGGAACCGAAACCCGCGGTCCGATCCGTTTTCATAAGGCCATGGCCTGGATACATGGTCCTGGGATGATCCTCACACCCATCCTCGGAATTATGGCTTTTGATCAAAAGAGTAAAGGAGAAAGGGTTCATGGTATCGCCTCCGCGCATGGACCGGTGGCCATCGTTACGGCCGGTACGTTTGCGGCTGCGGTTCTTTCTGTGTCGGTGAAGTTCTAAGCGCTCTTTATGAATAAGAAAATTCTGATCGAATTCTTGTTCGTCACCCTCCCCCTCTTTGCTGGAGCCGATAGCCAATGGGTCCTAAGAGAGAGCACTCTCACTTACCATGTTTCACACCCGCTGCATCAGACCGAGGGAGTCAGCCATGGAGCGAAAGGGAAAGGCGTTTGCCATGCGGGTCAATGCGACTTCCTGATCGCGGTACCGGTAAAATCGTTCGATTCTGGTGACAGCAACCGTGATCTTCACATGCTCCAGGTCACGCGCGGCGCGGAGTTTCCGCTAATTACCGTGCGTACACGGGTGCCGGAATCAGCTGCCGCCTCCACGACCATCAACTTAGATCTGGAGATTCAGTTTGCCGGCCAGACCGCCCAATACAAGCAAATCCCCTTCAAAGTGGAAATACACGATGGTGAGACTCACATCGCTGGCACAATTCCGATCAAGCTTTCCGACTTCAAAATTGAGCCGCCATCGCTCCTGACGATGGCGGTCAAGAATGAAGTTCCGGTGCACGTGGACATGGCCTGGCGCCCCCAGTGAGTGGAGGTATTTCCGATTTAGTGCGTTTCTGTTTCTACTTCCCGCATCCTAGAAGGAGGTGTAGAGTCTTGGACTGGCGGGGGAAGCCTATGCGATTGCTGTTAGTGGAGGATGATCTATCCATCCAGCAGTTTCTCAAACGTGCGCTGGCCGACACCGGCTATCAGGTTGATACAGCCAGCACGGCGAAAGCTGGAGAAACTGCGGCCCTGGAAGGCATTCACGACGCCTTTATCATCGATCTTGGCCTTCCTGATTTGGATGGATTAGACTTGATCGCTCGCTGCCGCGCTCAGGGCAGTTCTACGCCGGTTTTGATCCTGTCTGCCCGACGTTCTGTGGACGAGCGGGTCCGGGGGTTGGAGCAGGGCGGAGACGACTATCTCACCAAGCCATTCGCCCTCCCCGAACTGCTAGCAAGGCTGAGAAATCTCCTACGCAGGTCGGCGGTTCCACCCAATGAATCTGTCCGCCTGCAGGCTGCCGACCTCCAGCTTGACCTGATGCGCAGGGAAGCGCGGCGGGGCGATCAGATGCTGCAATTGACCCCACAGGAGTTTTCCCTCCTGGAATATCTGTGCCGCAACGAAGGTCGTGTGGTAACTCGTACTATGATTCTGGACCATGTCTGGCGGATGCGGATTGATCCCGCAACTAATGTTGTGGATGTCCATATCTATCGTCTGCGCAGCAAGGTAGATCATGACAAACCACGACCACTGATCCACACAATTCGCGGTGTTGGCTATGTTCTCAAGACTGCTTAAGAATTTGCGTACTACCGCCGCTTGGCGGATCTCGATGTGGACGACTCTGGCGTTCGCGCTCGGGACCGCTGTAGCTTTCTTCATTGTCTATGTTCTTGTTGCTCAGGGCGTCCGCGAGCGCAGTGACACCTGGCTTACGGGCGAAGCCGAAGTTCTTGCCCAGGTTTCGGCCGATACGCCGAGTGACCACATATACAGGCGGATAGGTCGAGAGGTCGCCGAGCTTGCTACCCAGGAAGTCCCGGACGAGCGCAATGCTCGCGGGGAAAGGCTGAATACTGTCTTCTTCCTGGCAACAGATTCCAATACCAGCGATGCTCCATTGTGGGTGGGTCCCGGTCCCAAGGATGCTTTTGTAACGGCAATTCAGCAATCGATGCTCGTTTTGGGCGCTCCGAAGTCCATCTCGGTGCGAGGTTGGCCCCAGACGTTTCGAGTCGTTGTCAAAGTGCAAAACGGAAGAACAATTTACCTGGGACTTTCGGATCGGGGCGCCAAACATTTGTTGCGCACTCTGGCCAACCGATTCCTGATGGGATGGGCCGGGATGTTTTTGCTCGGCTTCGTAATTTCCTATTGGAGCGCCCGTCGCACCCTATTACGTGTCGAACGCATCACGGAGGCCGTTGCGCGAATTGGCACCGAGGGTTTAGAGGAACGATTGCCTGAACCTGTGAGTTCGGATGAAATCTCCCGGCTGGCAAAGACCTTTAATCATATGTTGGATCGACTCCAGTCTTCGGTGAATCAGCTTCGAACTGTGACCGGCGCGGTGGCCCACGACCTCAAAAGCCCAGTGACTTTGATCCGAGGGACTCTCGAATCCGCATTATGCAATGACGAAAATGATCAATGGCGCGAGCCGGTTGGAGAAACCATCGAAGCTCTCGATAAGCTTTTGCAGTTGCTCAACACAACCTTAGATCTTGCTGAAGCGGAGGCTGGTGCTCTTCGCCTGGAGTGCAAGCCACTTGACTTCTCCGATGTCGTAAGAAAGCTGGTTGATATTTACCAGCCAGCTATGACTGAGCGCCGCCATCAGGTGACGCTTGATCTCGAGGAGCATGTGATCGTAGATGCTGATTCGTCTCTTCTAAATCGCATGGTCAGTAACTTGCTTGAGAATGAGTTGACGCACTTGCCTGAGGAGTGCCTAGTGAGTATTCGACTGCATTCCCATCAAGGAGCGGCCGAACTGGTGATTGAGGACAACGGTTTAGGATTTCCGTCGGAGATTGGGATCCGGGCTTTCGATCGCTTTGTCAAGGGAGAACACTCTCCCGGCCACGGTCTCGGATTAGCGTTTGTGGATGCAGTTGTCAAGGCACACGGCGGCTCGGCTCGGATCTCCGAACGTGTGGGAGGCGGCGCCGTCATGATCTTGTCGCTGCCTGTTACTGTGCTCCAAATGTTATGAAGTATGTATCCTTAATACAGCTGCAATTCGTACCTTATGGGGAAGGAGGTCAATATGGTCTGCAAGCTCAGAACAAGCATGCCGTTAGTTTTGTCGAGCTTGGCGTTTACACCAACAATCGTATGAATGGGCCCGTGGAGTCAGGATGCCCGTTTACATCCGCTTCGATTTTCTGCAAAGAGTGTGGACAGTCCATACCGAGACACCAAATTTCGATGCCAGGGTTCGGTGGTTCCCACCCTTCCCAAAATCGGGGAAGGACGGGCCACCCTCTCTTTGTAGTGGCGCAAAGGCAAGCCACTTGCTAGAACGTGCCTCCCGGTCACCATTCAGCCCCGCGAGCACGCCAAAATCGTTTTAATCTAGTTTTGTTTGCAATTGTCTTGAAAAGGGGTCCTGGGGTTGTAGTATCCTTCCTCGCAATTCCCCGGGAGGCCAAAATGTCCACGCCCGCTTCGATTCTTCGCCATCATTGCCAACGGATCCTAACCAGCTTTGTGGTCGTCGCGATCTTGATCGCCTTGCCGTCCGTGCTGTTCGGCCAGGGCTACTTCGGGACCGTCAGCGGCGAATTGAAGGATGCCACTGGTGCGGTGGTGCCGGGAGTCAAGGTCGTCCTCTCCGACCAGCAGAAGGGATTCGCATTTAAGGCGACATCGGACGCCACCGGACGTTACTTGTTCCGTGCGATTCCGCCGGGATTGTATTCGGTGACGGCTGAAATGAAGGGCTTTGAAAAGACCGAGCGCACTGGCGTGAAGGTGGATGTCAACGAGAATGCGAGCGTGGACATGACTCTGAAGGTTGCCGGGGGAACGCAAACTGTGGATGTCGAGGCTCAGGGAGCAAACCTCCAAACTGAAGATGCGGTGACCGGCCAGGTCATCAATCGCAGGTTCATTAACGACCTGCCTTTGATTGACCGCAACGTGACGGACCTGACTTATCTGGCGCCTGGCGTCGGGGACATGAGCGACTCGAACCACGCCAGCGACACCAATGGAACGAACTTTGTTTCCAACGGCAGCCGCGGGGCCGGGGCCGACATCCTGACCGATGGCGCATCCGTGACCAACTCCGAACCGAATGGCGGAATTACCCAAGCCACTTATATTCCGTCCCCCGAGGCGGTGGAAGAATTCAAGGTCGAGCAGTCGAACTTTAGTGCCGAATACGGTTTTTCGGGGGCATCGGTCGTCAACATGGTCACGCGCTCGGGCACCAACAAGTTCCATGGCAGCGCCTATGACTTTGTGCGCGACCAGATCACCGATGCCAACAACTGGTTCAACGACCAGAACGGTATTCCCATCGCGCCGCTGCGCCGCAACAACTACGGCGTAACCGTCGGGGGACCGATCATCAAGAACAAGACTTTCTTCTTTTTCGACTATGACGGACTTCGCCAGACCACGATGAGCACAAGCCAAGCCGGCGTTCCCAGCATGGCCATGCGCGGCGGAGATTTTGGCGAGGTATGTACGTCACAAGGCGGAGCGTTCGACGCTAGCGGAGAATGCATGAGCGGCGGGCAGCCTCTACCGATTGGGCAGATTTGGGACCCGTACAGCGGCACCTATGACCCTACCGTGGGTGGGCCAATCCGCAGCACCTTCATTCCCTTCAACAACATCGCAACCTACACCAGCCCGGGCAGTCCCTATCTGCCCGCCAATTTACAACCACCGAGCGGGCCCGGCAATCTGATCGATCCGGTCGCTCAAAAGATGATGAACCTGTTTCCTCAGCCAAATATCAGTAATAACGGTATCTACGACAACTGGATCGGCTCCGGGCCAGCTCAGGGGTTCAATGATCAGTTCGACATCAAGATTGACCACCGCTTCAGCGAAAAGAACCTGATGAGCGCGAAGTACTCCTACCAGTACAATCATGGCACCAGCTTCAACTGCTTCAAGAACTTCACCGATCCCTGTAACGGTGGACCCAACTGGACCAATGCGCACTTATTTGCGATCAACGACACGGAAACCATTTCTCCCACTTTATTGCTGACCGCCACGCTCGGATTTACCCGCGGCGTTTGGCACATTGACGCCTACAATCCACAAGGCGTTACCGATCCGCTGGGCACGCTTGGCTTCCCTTCGTATCTAGACTCCAATGGATTTCAAGGCGTCCCCGCCATCTTCATCGGCCAGTATTTTTCAGCGGGTTATACCAGCATGGGCTCCGACCCCTATGGCAATTACAGGCTGGGCCAAGACACAGGACAGTTGACCACCTCTCTTGATAAGGTGCACGGCGCGCACGAGCTGAAATTCGGGTTTGAGGGACGGTTGCACCAAATGAACTACATTCAGACCAACGCGCCCGTCGGCACCTTTAACTTCGACTCGAACGGATCCTCCGAGGGGCCTAACGACATTGCCATGTACGGCGGCGACCCCATGGCCAGCTTCCTGATGGGCACCATGAGCAGCGGTTCCTACGAAATCCAAATTCGACCGGCGACCGAGAACTTCCAGTACGGCGCCTTCGTCCAGGACAACTGGAAGGTGACTCCCAAACTGACCCTGAACCTCGGCTTGCGTTACGACGTAACCCTGCCCCGAACGGAACGCGACAATCGACAGGACTACTTTGATCCCAATGTTAAGTCTCCTTTAAACGGAGGCAGTGTTTCGTACACGGATTACTTCACCGGCCAGCCAACCACTCTTCAACTGCACGGGGGCGAGGTCTTCGTGAACTCCAGCCAGCGCACGGCCTATGTTACGGACTGGAGCGATATTCAGCCGCGCTTCGGCTTTGCCTACCAGTTCGCGCCCAAGATGGTGGTTCGGGGAGGTTACGGGATTTATTACGGTCAGTCCCGATCAGGCGTGACTGGCGTGATGCCCTACGGTGGCCAGGGGTTTAACGAGTACACCAACGTAATGACGACTTATCAGGATCAAGGCAATACTCCCTGGGTGCATCTGGATAATCCCTATCCAAATGGGTTGAACCAGCCTGCCGGGAATTCACTTGGGCTGTTGAATGACATCGGGTATGGAGCCAATGGACCCCTCCGCAGTCCCGGCGCGAACCAGACGCCTTATGAACAGAGCTGGAGCTTCGGAATAGAACGGGAACTGCCCTCCAATATCGTGGTCATCGCACAATACATCGGAAAGAATGGAACCCATCTTCCGTTCAGCGGCGCCAACCAACTGGATATTCTGGGGCCCTGGATCGAGAGCGCCTCGCCAACTCAGATCAGCAACCTGCTTACCTTCGTGCCCAATCCTTTCTCCTCACAAAACGGCGGACCCATTAGCGACCCCAACAGTTCCCTTTCTTCACCAACGGTGCAGGAGCTTCAACTGCAGCTTCCCTACCCGCAATTCACTGGGGTGAGTACCGACGTTCAAATGATTGCGAATTCCAGCTACAACGCGCTGCAACTGAGTGCGGAAAAGCGGTACTCCAACGGCCTGCAGCTTCTGGCGAATTTCACTTGGTCGAAGTCGATTGATGATTCCTCGGTCGCCGATGACAACGTAACCTGGATTGGCAGCAGCACCAGCCTGCAGGACCCCAACAAACCGGGGCTGGAACGGAGCCTCTCGACGTTCGACATTCCCTGGATTGTGCAATTTAGCTACGTCTACGAACTGCCTATCGGACGCGGCAAAGCATTCCTGAATAGCATGCCACGCGTGCTGGATGCCATTTTGGGCGGCTGGAAAACCAGCGGAGTCTGGCGCATGCAAGACGGCCGTCCACTGCAGCTGACCACCGCCGACGGAACGCCGCTACCCACCTACGGGACCTATGGGTACATTGTGCGGCCTAACATCGTAGGTACTCCAAAACGCAATCATGGGCCCGACCAGCTTGATAATTACTTCGTGAATCCCAACGTTTTCCAGTTGCCGCCGAATTTCACTCTCGGTGACGCTCCCCGGACCATTGGAAGCGTGCGCGGACCGTCGTCATTCAGCGCGGATTTGTCGATCGCGAAACAATTTCCCGTGCGAGAAGAAATGAACTTTGAGGTGCGACTGGAGGCGCAGAATGCCTTCAATCATCCCGTGTTCGGCACGCCGGACACCACATTGGATGATGGCAGCTTCGGGGTGACCTCCTACCAGGCCAACAATCCCCGGCAAGTGCAATTGGCAATTAAGTTTAATTTCTAGTTCTGTATGCGGGTAGCAGAATAGGTAGACTTACTTTCATCGGATTCGCCGCACCGAAACCATTCGGCGGACAGCCGAGGCGGCTGTCGCTACGGAAGCGTCTCGGTTGGCTACGGATGATCGGCTATTTGCTGGAAACAGGCTCCGAGCCTTCGTTATGGGCCAGGTGAACCTGATTCGAACGTTGGCCTCCGCTCTTGGGAGTTAGAACGATCTGCACCAGGTCAGCGAGTTGATCCGCCGTGAATTTATTGCCTTCGAGGTTCGCCACCAATTTTCCGCGGCGATCGATAATCGCTGTGTGCAGAGAATGATTCATCAAACCTTCGTCGGGAAAATAGTCCACTCCGAACATGTTGCTTACGCGCTGAATGTCAGGGACAGGCCCGGTGAGAAAGTACCAGGTTCCGGGAATAGCTTTCCACGTATTGGCGTACCGGGCAAGAACATCCGGCTGATCGCGGAGTGGATCGAACGTAACGGTGAGCAACACCAATTCCCGGCCCATCTGTTCCTTAAAGCGTCTCTGCAGCACGCCAAAGTTATTCGAGCTGCGGAAACAGAAGTTTGGCAGGGCACAGCTCGTATAAATAAAGTTGATGGCCACGACCTTGCCAGTAAATTGAGAGAACGAGACGCTGTGGTTGTCCTGGTCGGTCAAAGTGAAGTCCGGCACCGCTTGTCCGGCACTGAGTGCTTTCGAGGAAGCGGACTCCGGATGGGAAATCTGATTCAGGAATTTTAGCCGGCGGGCTGTAAGCGGGTCCTGCTCTACGCTTTCGTAACTGAGAATATGAACGTGTTGCGCATAGGACGACTCTCTATCTACGACTAGTGTGAATTCCACAGTCATACCCGCAGTCAGTCCATCGAGTTCCTTTGTCTCGTGCACGTCGAAAGGCATGGTCATCGCATTCATGAATCCAGGAATGTCCTGGCATGAGACGATGAAGTTCTTGTGCGCCTTATCCACTTTCAACACCACACCGGTGGCGGAATATTGCTGTGCCGCCCAACCGGGAAGCGCTACGAGCAGGAATGACGCGAGTATCATCCAACGTTTCATAAACTTATCTCCTCTCTCACCGGCGAAAACGTTTCACTTGCTTTTTGTGGGATTAGGCTGCGCCTGACTGGCAATGGCCGCAGCTTCCCGCTTTGCGCCGCCCAGGCGATAGGGACGCCGCTCCAGTTTGGTGTAGTCCTGAGCAAACTCTTTAATCTCTAGAAACTGGTCCGTGTCCACGTTGGCGAAATGCTGCCGCGTGTTGCTGGTGGGCCACCAGATTTCCAGATCGATGATCCGGGCCGACTTGCCGAGGCCGATGTGCTGTTGTAGCGGAGAGGCTCCGAACGATCCTCCGCTCCCGACTGTGCGGTAGATGGAGCGCGTTCCCTGGCTCTCGTTCTCCACCGTCACTTTGATCCGGACTCCGATCGCCGCCCGGTTGGTTTGCACGCCAACCAATTTCAGGCTGATCCAATCGTTACTATTACCGGGGTTTTCGAACACGCGGAGGGCATGACTGTCGCCCGGCGTGGCCCCGCCAATCTCCGCAATGATGTCTTCATAGCCACGGTTGTCCAGGTCGGCAAACGCCACGCCGTGTCCCTTGTGCAGTTCGCCTGTCCCTGAAGAAGCGGTGATATCCACAAAATATTTTCCATCGTGATTGCGCAGAAGAACATTGGGGACCAATGAAGCGTAAGAGGGATTTCCGGTCCCGAGATAGATATCGAGAAAGCCGTCGTTATCAACATCGCCGAAATTAGCGCCCATAGGCATGAATACTTTGTCGAGCCCGACTTCCTCCGTCACGTCCTGGAAAGTTCCGTCCTTCATGTTCTTGTAGAGTTTTAGAGTTGTGGCGTTGTGAGGAAGCCCCAGGTAGGTACGCGCGGTTTCATCCACCGAGACGAAGTAACTAGTAACGAATAGGTCAGGCCAACCATCGTTGTTGTAATCGAAAAACCAGGTGGCAAAACTCTTGCCCGGACCCGGAACGCCTGCCGCTTCTGAAACCTCGGTAAACGTATTGTTATGGTTGTTGTGGTAGAGAAAGTTGTGTCCGTTCAAATTAGAGACATAGAGGTCCGGGTATCCGTCGTTGTCGTAATCGGCAGCCGCTACGCCTTTGCTGAACGCAATCCGATCGATGCCAGCAGTTGCGGAGATATCTTCGAATGTGCCGTCGCCCTTATTCAGGAAGAGCTGGGCAGGTTGGTCTTCGTTGCCCACGAACAGATCAAGAAGTCCGTCATTATTGATGTCAACCCAAACCGCCGCCTGGGTACTCGTGGGCAGATCTAAACCGCTGATGCTCGTCACATCGGTAAAGGTGCCATCACAATTGTTGCGTAGTAAAGACTTGGATTGCGCGAATTCCCATGCGCCACGCAAAACCAAAATATCCATGCAGCCGTCATTGTTGTAATCGGTTTGAATAATGTTCAGTCCGCCCAGTTGGTCTGCCAACCCGGCCTTGATCGCCTGGTCGGTGAACGTCCCGTCTCCATTGTTGTGAAAGAACTGAAGGGGAGCGCAACCGTTGTAGCTCGATTTCACCAAGTCAAGGCGTCCATTGTTTTCAAAGTCATCCACGATCACGCCTCCGGCCATGGAAAAAGTGTCCAGTCCAGCCTGGGGGGCAACGTCACGAAAGCGTCCGATGTCCTCCGCGGACGTGAAGGCGGAGGGTGGAACCAGATATTGGGGTGGGACTTTTTCGGGGTAAGCGCCCAGCGTCATATAAGCGATGTTGAGCAGCCATCGCACTTCGAGCTCGTCTGGCTTCTGCTCGAGATATTTCAACAGGTACTCGACAGCCTTCTGGGAATCCCCAGGCTTTCCGTATGCGCTGGCGGAACGCGGGGATAAAACGCATTGATCGCCCGGGACCCGATAGATGTCATTTTCAATTTCAGATTTGTGCAGGTAAGCAATGCCTAGAGCTTCATTCATCTGAAGTACCGCCGCCGGCGCAGCCTCTCGTGCAATCCGGTATGCCTCTAGGTATTGTTCGATCGCCCGGTCCATATTGCCTTGATAGGAGTTGACCTCACCCAGGGAGAAATGTGCACTCATCACATCGAGCGGTGGCTTTTGTGCCCGAGCATTCTTGTTCGCGGGAGCCAAAAAAGTTTCCAGGGATCGCTTTTCCGCGGAAAGGGCCTGCGTGCGAACCTTGCAGGCGGTGTGTGGATTCCGGTTCCAGTCAGGGGCCCTGGGAAAATTGAGGATTGCCGCCCCAGCTTCATTCAATCCGCTGATGTTGAACGTGTACTTCACACTTCCAGTGGCGGCTGTGCCGGGAGTTGCTGACGGACCACCCCAGTTCCCAAGTCCTTTCACGACTTTCAGGACCGCATATCCCAGTGGGATGTGGGCTACTTCACTAATCTGACCAATACCGAGACCCTGCAAGGCGTCCCTCAATTCGGGGCGCAACATCGAGAGAGTCACTTTTCCCATCAAGCCGCCGTCCTCAGCTGTGGAATCAATGGATTCTCGTTTTGCTAATGCCGCGAAATCCTCACCTTTTTGCAACCGATCACGGATGCTCTGTGCCGCCGCAGGAGAACTCACCACGATGATCCGCAAAGTGACCTCTTCGGAAGGCGCGCTTTGCGCATACGGGGAAGCTTGCGCGAAAAGCAGCGGGCAAAGGGCGCTCATGACCACCAATGGCAGCACATTCCACTTTTTAGAAAACAAGCCAAAACCCCACATGCGCAGCCGTTTCGGTCAAGGCTGGATAGAGTGGGATTTTATGAATGGCAGCTGCTGAACACCATATTGCGAAGCCGTTAATGGAAAAACATTAGTGCTTATCGAGTATTGACCTCGATGGGCGATGTCCGTAGCTTACGTTCAGAAGTGTCAAGTTGAGCGAACGGGTTTGCATTCGGGAAGATAATGGCTCGTCTTAATCCGAACTAGTGATGTTGTTCTTGGTCGGATCTTCTTCGCAAACGCCTTTCAGCTTCCTGATAAATTCAATGCAACAAGAGATCACAGTTTTATTAGTGGACGACCACGCACTGGTCAGGCGGGCATTTCGGCGCATCCTTGACGACGAACCCCGCATTACTGTCGTTGGTGAGGCAGGTGACGGTGTTGAGGCAGTGCAAAAGGCCCGCAGACTCCGACCCAGAGTCGTTCTCATGGACTGTGCGATGCCGGGCATGAATGGCTTATCCGCCACGCGAGAGATTGTCAGAACCTTTCCTGAAATTGCGGTCCTGATTTTGAGCATGCATTCTGAAGACACTTGGGTACGGCAGGCCATGGACGTTGGGGCCCGAGGATATGTTCTCAAAAATGCAATCAATCTGGATCTCGCTTCGGCCATCAAACGAGTGGTCGCGGGTGAGCTAGTGTTTAATCCGCAATTGCTCAGGCAACCCGCTTCCAGGATAGGCCGGAACTGCGAACTGACTGCACGCGAACTTGAGGTACTAAAATTGATCGTTGAGGGAAAATCAGCCAGAGAAATTGCGGCCCACCTTGGTCTGAGTGAAAATACCGTGGGCGTGCACCGCGCCAATATGATGTCCACGATCGGAGTTCGTAAAACCGCCGAACTCGTCGTGTATGCCATCCAAAATGGCCTGGTCAATATCCTTTGAGGTAGTCCTCTAGCTGTTCCCTATTGCGTTTCAGCTGGCCGGCGAGTTTTCTCTTCTCGCGGCCCGAATTCCTGGTTTTCGGCGCACCCACGCAACTTCCTCATACACACTCAAAATCTTTCGCGCCGACTCGTCCCAGGAAAACTTCTTTACCTGTTCGTAACCTCGTTGCTTGAGCTTTTCCCGCAGCGCCTGGTCGAGCAGGACGCGATGCAACCCACGCATGATTTCGAAGACGTTTTCTGGATTCACCATCACCGCGGAATGGCCCACCACTTCGGGAAGCGAGGAAGCATTCGAAGTCAGGACCGGGGTGCCATGCGCCATGGCCTCCAGCGGAGGCAGTCCGAATCCCTCATAGAGCGAGGGGAAGACGAAGATTTTGGCGGCGTCGTAGAAAATTCGCAGCACGTCGATGGGAACAAATCCCAGGAAGCGCACATCGTTCTGCACTCCGCCCCGAACCACCGTGCGGCGCAGATCAGGATGCTTGGAGAGTTCGTCCCCGATGATGATGAGCTTCAGATCGGGATACATTTCTTCCTTCTCGAGCTCAGCTTTCAACGCCGAGAAAGCCTCGATAATGCGGACCAGATTTTTATGCGGGCTGATCCGTCCGGCATAGAGTAAAAAGGGATGCGTGATCTGGTAACGTTCGGCGAGAAACTGGCGGTCGGCTTCGGTCGCGTGTCCATGCAGGAAACGCGGATCAATCGCGTTGTGGATCACTTCCAAATGGCTGGAGGGAATGCCAAACACTTTTTCGATTTCATTCTTGGTGAAGTTGGAGACGGCCAGAATCCGCTCCGCTCCGCGCAATACCCGCCGGGTAAGTTGAAAGTGCAACGACCGCTTTAGACCGGAACTTCCGCGAGCGCCATACATGTGCTCCAAAAGATCATGGACGGTCATGACATAGGGGCAAGGAAGATTGCGGGGAAGCCAGAACAGGTGCGGGACATGCAACAAGTCGCACTTGAGGCGTTTAAGAATGGCACGGCATTCCATGTATCCCTTCACCGTGGTGTCCGTTTCGGGCAACGGAATATTTTTAAAATTGGCTGACTGCGAAGTGATTTCCGCGGCGGCGTCCCCGGGGCCGATCAAAAAATATTCGTTCTCGGGATCCAGCCGGGCGAGTGCACGAACGATATTTCGCGTGTAAGTGCCGACGCCAAACTCAGTAATGCGCCGGATATCGATGGCAATCTTCACGCAGAGAATTTAACCACAGAGGGCGCGTCGGCACACAAGGGAATTCGAAGGACAGAAGGTTTCTTCGCGTGCCCTGCGTTCTCGGCGGTTGAAAATTTGAGTTAAGCTCGAAGCTCCGCCTGCGCTTTTGCCCTGCGCTCGGGATACAGCGGGAAGCCTTCGGCAAATTCCACCACTTGCTTGCGGATTTTCTCAAGCACCGCAGCGTCGGTACGATGCTGCAGCACCTCGGAAATCCAGCGTCCTACCTGGCGCATCTCGGCTTCTTTCATGCCGCGAGTGGTCAAGGCTGGAGATCCGATGCGGATGCCGCTCGGCTTCAGCGGCGGATTCGTGTCGAATGGAATGGCATTCTTGTTGACCGTGATTCCCGCCTCGCCCAGCGCCTTCTCCGCTTCGCTGCCGAACATGCCTTTGGAGAAAACGTCCACCAGCATGAGGTGCGTATCGGTTCCGCCTGAAATAATGCGGAAGCCTTCCGCGGCCAGGGTTTCGGCCAACACCTTGGCATTGGCAACAACCTGTTTCGCGTAGTCGCGGAAACTGGGCTGCAGAGCTTCCAGGAAACAAACCGCTTTGGCTGCGATGATGTGCATCAGCGGTCCGCCCTGCATCCCAGGGAACACCGCTTTGTCGACGGCCGCGGCGAATTCCTGTTTGCAGAGAATCATACCGGCGCGGGGCCCGCGCAGTGTCTTATGCGTAGTCGAAGTCACGATGTGAGCGTGCGGCACCGGCGAAGGATGCGCGCCACCGGCAACCAATCCGGCAAAATGGGCCATGTCCACGAGATACAGCGCGCCGACTTTGTCCGCAATCTGGCGCATGCGGGCGAAATCAATGATGCGCGGATAGGCGCTGCCCCCTCCGATAATCAGCTTGGGATGTTCTTTCTCGGCGAGTTTTTCCAGATCGTCGTAATCGATCGTCTCAGTCTCTTTGGTGACACCATAAGGAACAATGCGATACGTCTTGCCAGAAAAATTCAGATGGAATCCGTGAGTAAGGTGCCCGCCGTGCGCCAGGTTCAGAGCCGAGGATTGTGTCTCCGGGCTGAATGACGGCCGCGTAGGCTTCCATGTTCGCCTGCGATCCGGCATGGGGCTGCACATTGGCGTGTTCGGCTCCAAAGAGCTGTTTCGCCCGGTCGCGCGCCAGGTTCTCCACCACATCGGCGAATTCGCATCCGCCGTAATAGCGTTTGCCGGGATAGCCTTCCGCATACTTATTGGTGAAAACCGAACCGGCAGCTTCGAGCACCGCTTCGCTGACAAAGTTCTCGGAGGCAATCAGCTCCAGGCCTTCGTGCTGACGGCGTGCTTCGTCGTCGATGGCGGCGGCGATCTGCGGGTCTTCTTCGTACAAGGGGCGGGACATGGAAGTATTGTTCATAAGTTTTTTCAGGGAACTTTAGCGTACACGTCCCGCTGGTGAATTTCCATCCACCGTTCGGGGGCTTGCAGAGGTGTAAATCCGAATTGTGAATATAGGCCGTGTGCGTCTCCAGTGACTAAGCTCCAGCGCCGTAAGCCTTGCAGCTGGGGATGCTGCATAATGCACTCCATCACCCATTTTGCCAGTCCCTGCCCGCGATGGGCTTCCACCACGAACACGTCACCAATGTAAGCATAGGTGGCATAATCGCTAATCACGCGGGCAAAGCCGACTTGCTGGCTTTGTTTGTAAATTCCAAAACAAAGTGCATTCTCGATGGACCGAGCCACAACCTCCCGCGGAATGCCCTTGCACCAATAAGACTCGGTCAGAAACCCATGGATCACATCCAAGTCTAGACGCTCACGATCCGTGCTGATCACGAAACCATTCTTCCGATATTCCTGGGGTTCAGACTGGTTCGAGATACGAGGCATGGCAGTTCCGGAAGATCTCTATTTTTCAAAAGCGGTGCGAAAAAACTTTGCCAGCTGGTAGCCGTCCATGTATTTGTAGGGCGTTTCTCCCGTGGTGTAGTGGCCGCAGGGCAGCACTACGACTTTGTGGTCGAGCCCGTGTTTCTCGAATTCGGCAACGGTGTGCTTCGAGAAATTCCGGGAGGAAAGTCAGATCATACTTTGCATAAATAATCAGCGATTTCCTCGGCCAGCGCGCGAATTGCTTGAAGTACGACATGGGGCTGACTGCGCTCCAGAGTCCACGCAGGCGAGCAAGATCGATCTTCGATTCGAGCCCTTCACGAATGTGGCGGGTGGACTGCCCATGCCACACAACATCGGCAACATACGTCGATGCATGATTAAAAGCGGCAACTCGAATACGCGAATCATGTGCGGCAGTCAAAAATGCGTAGCAGGAGCCGAGGCTGGTGCCCATGATGCCCAACTGGCTGTAGCCCTGCTGTTCCAGCCAATCGAGACAGCAGCGAGCATCAATGACTCCCTGGCGGCAAGCATCGAGCGTGCGCGCAATGTTCGCGGAAACCGCATAATCCGCTCGTTGAATTTCCGCCGGCCGGCGAATGTCGTGGTATGGCATGCTCAAACGCAATACTGCAATCCCCAGCCAATTCAGCACGCGACACAGTGAATTGTAGGCCAGCCCATCGGCATTCCAGTGCGGTAAAAGAACAACCGCCTTATTCCCTTTCACCGGAAACCAGCGCGCATTCACCAGATTATTTTCCGGATACGGAGTGTGCACTGGTGAAGTAAAGCGTAGGAATTCCGCATGAGTGCCCCGAACTTTTTCTTCCAGCTTTGGGTCGGGAACCGCACGTGTGCTGAACACCTGCACTTCACGGCGCTCCAGGCGAAAATCTTCCGGCTTCTTGTAGGAAAAGAACTGATCGCTGTCTTCGACAATGCGCTCATTAAATTCCCGCAGAAATTCCTCGCCATTTTCCGGGATGTATCCCGGCCCATGACCGTTACGGCAGGGCCACTGCTCAGCCCATTCGACGCCCCAATCCAGAGGCCGCACCACCCGGTTGTTGTCCACCGAGGTGAGCTTGGTTTCCCAGTCGTACATCCACTGTTCGTAGCGTGAAGGCATGTCTATTGAGGATAACAAAACTGGCATTCGGCGCTCAGCAATCCGCATTCAGTGGGGGCAATTGGCACTTAGTGGTTGGCATTTGACCAGCGAAAGGAGGCAAAGATGAAGGTGGTTTTAGCTAAATGCCAAGTGTTAATTACTAAAGGCTGTATCGCCTCGGCACTCTCTTCGAAATACCGCAAAGAATTTCGTAAGGGTTCGTATTGGCTAATCTGGCGTGTTCCCGGGCATCGACGTTGAGCCCGTCGACAGAGCCCAACAAAACCACTTCGTCGCCCACGGCCACACCGGAAATTCCCGTGACGTCTACCAAAGTTAAGTCCATGGAAATGCGACCGACGATTGGGGCATAGTTTTCGCGCACGATGACCCGCCCACCGGAAAAGAGCTGGCGGTTGAAACCATCGGCGTAGCCGACCGGGAGCACGGCAATTTTTGCAGGTGCTTTGGTGACGTACGTTCCGCCATATCCTAAAGCTTGATTTGCCCGCATGTTTCGCAATGAAAGTATGCGCGTCTTCCAGGTCAATACCGGTTTGATCGGCAGACGCAGGCTGCCGCCGCTCACTTCCCTTCCGGCTCTTTCGAAAGACAAATAATAGCCGTAGAGCGCAAGACCGGGGCGCACCATGGTGTACAAGGATTCGGGCCGTGAGATGGCGGCATTCGTGTTCGCGGCGTGAATCAGCGGTGGAGAAAAGCCCTCGCTTAGCACTCCACGCCGGACTTCATCGAAGCGTTTCAACTGTTCTTCTACCGATGGCGCGTCTAGTACTTCAGAAGATGCAAGATGAGTGGAGAGTCCTTCCAAAACAAGGTGAGGCGACGTTTTCAGCGCGGAATAAATTTGCGGCAAATCTTCGGGCGCGACGCCGAGTCGTCCCATGCCGGTGTCCACTTTCAAGTGGACTGAATGCTGGGAAACGCCGAGCCGCACCGCAGCTTTCTCCAGCAGTTCGATCTGTCCCGGTTCCCACACGGTGGGAGTCAATCCCAGCCGGACAATTTCTTCTTCTTCGCCGCGCCAGAAACCAGTCATCAACAGGATTCGGGTCTGCACATCGGCTTCGCGCAACGGGATGGCTTCGTCGAGCGAGGTCACGCCCAGCCAGCGTGCTCCCTCCTCTTGCAGCGCCCGCGCACACTCCACCGCGCCATGCCCATAGGCGTCAGCTTTAACCACCGCGCAAATTGCCACCCCGGTCTTGACGTGCTGTTGCACAACCCGGAAATTGTGCCGCAGGTTCCCGAGCGAAACTTCGGCCCAGGTGGGACGGGTCGCAGTCCGCTTCGCGATTTCGACGGTAGCCACTTCCATAGATTATAGGGGCCGCATCCACCGGCCCCACGTTACCGCAGGGCTACTCCCACACGCGGCGAAAGATAGGCCTGCCTATCCCCCGGCGAGCACAAAGTTTACGGTGACCTGCGTGTCCACCTCCACCGGTTCACCATTCAGGACATACGGACGATACCGCCACTGGCGGACGGCATCGATCGCCGCCGGCACCAGCGTGGAGGGTCCGCTGACCGCTTGCAGATTTTCGATGGCGCCATCGCGGCTGATCATCGCGTGCAGCACCACCGAGCCTTGAATATGAGCAAGTTTTGCGATCGCCGGGTACTGCGGCTGTACCTTATGGATTAGATTTCCCTCCATCATGACGGACACGCGCACATGATTGACGGGAGCAGCCGCCAGCACAGGCATGTTTCCTATGGAATTTGCCACACCCAACGGACCATTTCCCGATGTGTTGGAATGCCCAAGGGGAAAGCTCGGCGGGCCCGAGACGCTGTCATCTTCCTTGGGTATGCCATGCTGGATGTGATCTGGCGCGGTAAAGACATGAATTGCCATGCTATTAGCCGATGCGCTGGCTGCTTGTTGTTGGGTGGCGCGTACCGGGGTCGCTGGCTGCGCCAGGGGAACCATCAAATGCCTCGCAAACGATAACTCCGGAAGGTTCTGGTTGGAGAGAAACGGTAAGGTCAGCAATGCGCTCACTGCGAGCGCCTGCAACCCGAAAGAAACTAGCGTGGTCCAACGGCGGGAATGGTCGTCTAAACGAGAGTCACAAAGCGATTCCGTAAACATGGTGCCCTCCTGAGATGGATATCTCTAAGGACACCAATGGAACCGGCCCCGGCTCGTTCCACGCGAAAAATCCAAAGAAAAAAGCCGCGTCGAAACGCGGCTTTGATGGAACATTTTTACCGCCCCAGGTGTCGCAGCTACTTCGGGGTGGTGGTGGGTTGCGGCTTCGCGGGCGCAGGCCGGCTTGCGGGAGCACCTGCTTGCTGGCTTGGTGGTAGCGGGCCGGACGGGTGCGGCAACGCCGGATTGCGCGTTGTAAGCGTCCACCACCTGCTTGGTAATATCCACCGCGTTTCCCACTGGAATCACCGGGCCTTGGGGCCATTGATTGGAGGTATCCAGCAGGGCTCCGTAGCCGTTCTCGGCAGCATACTTCATCATGAGCGGCGCCATTTTTTGCAGGATGCGTTGGGCAATTTCGTTCCGCTGGTTCTGGGCATCCTCGCGAGCGTCCTGGACGGAACGTTCAAGCTTCTTCTGCTTGTCCTCAATCTGTTTGACCAGATTGCCGCGGGCATCATCATTGAGTTTTGAGCCTTGCGTATCGAGCTGCTTCTTCAGGCTGTCGATCTCGTCATTCTGGCCCTTGAGTTCAGTTTCCTTGGGCTCCAGCTTCTTGCTCAGGACTTCGAAATCACGCTGACCCTCGTTGCTGGCGAAGATGGCCGTCTCGATGTTAATAGTTCCAATCTTGCTTCCGCCTGCCGGAGCCGCAGCTGGGGAACTGGGAGCAGAAGGCAATGCGGCGGCATTGCCGTCGGTTTGAGCCATGGCCGCAATCGCAAAGGCGAAAGCGGTGGCCGTGAAAAATCGCAGAAGCTTGCTTGTCATGGGATTACTTTGAACTCCTTGGAGAATTGTGCTGGAATTTTCTCAGACTCTTTCAACTACCAATGCTGGATCGCGTCCTAAGGCAAGCGCGAATGTGCTGATATCGCCGGATACGGTGCCTCTTCTGATATGAGTGTCTTGTCGCACATGACTTCGCGCGAAACCGGAGGCACACTGTCCAATTCGCACACAATTTCGCCGTCGAGTGTGGACAGAGCATTATAGGACAGCCATCCCTGAACGTCAAACCTCCCGGAAAGCTAATCACCGGCCATTAGAACGTAGTCGCTACTGAAAAACGAAACGTCTTGCGCGGCTCACGCAGAAGGTACTGCGGAGAGTATGCATTCTTGCTCAACTGATAGGTATAAGCGGACGCCGTCGGATAGAGCTTAAATGGGAACAAGCTGGTTGTTACCGGAATGGGGGACGATGCAATCGTATCCAATCGCAGCGGGTTAAAGGCCCAGTAAATACGGAAGGGCGCATTCACTATCGGTAAGAACACCTGTAGTTCCAATCCCGTAGACATCCTGGGAACCCAGTTGGTGTTTCCTAAAGTTGTCAGATTCTGCGAGAAGAGGGGGAAATCTTTCGAACTTCCAGGCTTCTGTCCCCCAATGCAATTGAACGTAATAGGATCCTGCGCGGGGCAACCGAAGACAGTGCTATTGATGAGATTCTGTTCCGATGAGTTGATGCGTAACTGCGAATTCCGGATGATCGGATCAATACCCAAATCCATGAATGGAGCCAGGGCCACAGGTCCGGCGATGGTGAACCGGTACTCCAGGTTGGTCACCAGGCTGGCATCGCCACCGGGAAATACGATCTGTTCCACGGGAACCGGGATTGTGTAATTCCCACGCGCGGGGTTACTTGGGTCTTTCGGAACAAAGGAACCGTCAGGATTGCGCAGAACCACATTGGCAGTGCTGGGCAGGAAGGCGACAGGCGACACGGAACGGATGTCGAAGCCGCGCAAGTCGTTTTCCCCACCCATGTAAGAACGTTGGAACGGCGGCGCCACCCGCCCGTCAAAGCCGGTAAGAAAAGAAGCTTGCACATTGAACCCGATGGTATTGCGGCGATTCTGGACCGGGATGAAACGCTTGTACTGCAGCCACGGGACGAACCGTCTTCACCGTCCCTCCCAAACCGGAGAACTCGCCTCCCACGTAATAACTGCTTCCGCTGTGTGGGGAAATGGCGGCGTCCAAGGTGTTCTTGGAATAGCTGGGGACAATCTTGCTGGTGACAATCCCGTCAAGCGCGCTGGGACCGCTGATCCCGCTAAACGCCAGATAATTAAACAGCGACTTCGAAGCCGTGGTGAGCGCAACCAGAGACGAAACATCGTAAGAGTAGCTCAGACCCAGGCGTTTGAATGAGCGGTGCAGCGGGTAAGCCAGAGATGTGCTGAACCCCTTGCTGGACTGCGTATAGTTCTGCAGGTTTTGCAGCAAGGACGAGGGCAGGTTCAAAGACTGCCCACTAAAGATTGCTTCCTGGCGCGCCTGATCGTAAGTGGATTTACGCGTGTAAACCTGAAATCCCAATTGCAAGGGCCGATCGAATAAATAGGGCTGGGTAAAACCGAACACCAGATCCCGCTGCAGGTTGCCGATGTTGGCTTGCACTGACAAGGTCTCGCCCAAACCAAGAAAATTGTTGGTGCTGTAGCTGAGTCCGACAAAAGCACCCGCCAAGCCGCTCACGCCACCCGTCAAACCGATGCTGTTCTTGCCTTTTTCTTTTACCTTCAGCGTCAAATCGACAGTGCCTTCTTTTTCGTCCAGATGCTTGTCGGTAATGTTGGGATCATCCGGCTTCAACTGATCGAAATATCCCAACTGGTTCAGGCGTTGCAAGCTGATTTCCCAGAGCTTCTGGTTATAAGGCTGGCCTTCTTCCAGCAGGATCTCGCGGCGGATCACCTTATCGCGCGTCGTGGTATTGCCGGAGAACTCAATGCGGCGCACGTAGAACTGCTTGCCTTCGTCCACATCGATATCCAGAAAGACCAGCTTCTTTTCCTCATCAATACGCGTATCGGGAACCGGAGTGAAATTGATGTACCCGTATTGGCCATAGGCTTTGCGCATGGCTTCCAGGCCTTTGGCAATTTTGCTACGGTCGAAAACCTCGCCGTCCTTAATGGCAAACAGTGCACGCAAGGCTTTCGCATTGGTGAACGCTTTATTGTTCTTAAAGGTAATCCCGCCCAGGTTGTAACGATCACCCTCTTCGACCACCATGGTGATGTCCACAGCCTTGCCCGGCCCAGCCTGGACCAACGGGATATGGAAACCGGTGTGGCCGGTGTCGTGGATCTGGGTCTTGGGATCCTGCACCACAACTTTGAAATAACCGCGATTCTGAAATTCATCGCGCACTCGCTCCGTGTCCTCATCGATCTTGGTGGCGTCGTAGGTCTTGGAGAACAGGTTCTCGAGAAAGATGGAGTGGGGGATGCCGATAGGCTTCAGGTTTTTCATCGCATTCCGCAGAATGCGGCTGTTCACATTCTTATTGCCCTGGAAGATGATGTTGCCGACCTTGACCTTGGGGCCTTCCTTGATCACGAAAGTCAGGCTCACCGCCGCTGGTGGGATGGGGCGAACTTCCGTGCGCACCGTTGCGAACTGCCGGCCATGCTCCGCCAGAAGGCCTTTAATGGTGACTTCCGCCTTCTTCACTTTGGTGGGATCGTACTGACTCTCGGGACTTATGGGCACTTTGGCGTCCTTAAAGCGATCCAGGACATCGCTTTTTGAGACCGAACTCAACCCCACATAGTCAATCTCCCGGATCGTGGGGCGCTCCTTCACATAGATATGAAGCCTCCAGCCCTTGGGTGTCTGCTCGCGTTCGAAGCGGATGTCTTCGAAGTACCCGGTATTCCACAATGAGTTGAAGTCCCGCTCTATGGCCGCCTGATCGTACACGTCTCCCACATGGGTAAAAATCCGGGAACGAACCGTTTCTGCTGGAATACGACGGTTGCCGTGAATGACAATCTCTGTAATCACATCTTGCTGTCCGGCCCCCAGGGAACAGAGCAGGAAAATGGTCAGCACGAGGCCGGTCAGCCACCGTCCCATTTTTAAGCAAGACTTTACAAATGAGGGAGATGGACCCGAAGAATGAACCGGGGTTGACCGCACGCCGCACTTACCCTCTGTTAGGGCAGGGCTATCCTGTTGAAAGCGAAGAATCGCTACTACCTCGGCTTACTGGAGTATGGAAAACGGCAATTATACGGTAGAGCAGTGGAGACCGTCCAAGGTCTGGCCTCTAATTCTAGCTTAAAATGATCTCTTAAGCTGGCCGGGAAAGTCCCACCTCAATCAAGACGGAATAAAACGCGGCGGAGTTGCCTAGACGGGTAAGTTTTTCTGAGTAAGGACTATTGATGTTCCAGTTCACCGGAATGACTTTCGCCCGAGAAGAACCGCCTGAAACGAATCCCAGTTGCCTTTTACCGCCAACTTTTCTTCAATGACTCTGGAGAAATTGGCGAACAAACAGAAAAAGCTGAGAAGAAACGTCGCAGAGTCGCAATCACTCTTCCGGCCCCAAAACTTCAATCTTGCTCTTCACATGGGTATGCTCAAACGCTGTGTTCTCCAACGAAATGGAGATATCGCGCTTTAGGAAAAACAGCACGCGCAGGCGGAATTCAGTTCCAAAGCTGGTGGGAAACCACACCCCGTCTTCCTGGCGTTGGTAATGCACATCAAAGCCGATTCCCGGGAGATCGGTTCCGAGCATGGTTCGGACCACGAACGGGATGCGGCGTGAGAGCTTGGTGAAAACCCGGACCGGCTGGAAATCGACAGCGTCAATAAATGCCTCGCCCGCCCAGTCGATGTCGCCCTTGTCTTTCGGACCGAAGCCAATGTGATACACGCTTCGTCCCTGCTGTGTTTCTTGTCCGATCAGGCGGAACTGATATTTCTCCTGCTCTTTGGTGGTAAGCGGGAATAAATCGTGTCCCAACCCGTCCTTTGTGGACGTGTCCGCCAGGTCTTCGCGGAGGTCATGTATCAGACCGGCGTCCAGACTACCTGAGTCGGGCACAGGCTCTCCATTGAACTCGATATATTGCTTCTGATGCAGATAGCGCCCCTTTATGGCTTGAAGCTCTTTCTTGGTGCCGTCCGGGGTGGGGACAACGTGATAGTCGGTGGTTTCTTCGCGCATGAGTTTCGCATTGGGCTTCCGCGTAACAATGTGAATGTGTTGCTTATAAATGTATTGTTTACGTAGGGTTTCGGCTTTGTCCTGGTTGGCGGCGACTCGAGCCATGATCGCGTCCGCCGTCAGTGGCCCGGCATCGGCGGCTTGTCCAAACGAAATCCCCGCCATCAGCAGCAAGAAGAAGAACAAACGAGTGTTCCACATAAGACAGACGTATCCCTCTTAGAATTACTACGCCAAAACCTGGTCCGGAGTTCACACTCACCGCAAGAAAGAATGGGCGGCCTTAGGGGCCGCCCAGAAGTAAGACGAGTTGGATCGTCTGGATTACGGCAGCACTCGCACCCTGTGGGCCCACAGCTCAGGATTGCCACTGCCATCCTTGAAGATCAGCCCGCGAGCCACCAGGTTGGTGCCCGCCGAGGATTGCAACGCGGTCAATCCGTCCACCCCGATGAACAAGGTGGCATCGCCGGTGTTCACCGTAAGCGGCCCACCCAGCACGTATCCTAGCAGGAGATTATTGCTGAGCTGGAAGTTCCCCTGGTTGCCGCTGGTGATGTTCACACTTCCGGCGACCAAATCGCCTACCACGCCTTGGCGGCGCAATGAGATCAGCTCCGGTGAAAATGTTTGGCTGGAACTGTCCCAGCCGCCTCCGATAAATATTCTCTGACCCGCGACCATCGAGCTGTTGCTGAACGCCAGGCTGGTGAACCAGTTGTCAAAGAAGCAAATGTCGTACTGGTTGACTCCGCTGACATCCAGAGTCACGACCGAGCCTAAAGCGTAAGGCCCAGTGAGTGCCGGCAGTTCTTCGCCAATGTAGAGAGTCACGGTTTGCACCGGCCCGCTCACTGGATTCACCGCAAGAACTCTCCCTGAAATGAAGGCTGCATCCGTGGAAATAACTTCCACGTTGTTGGCCAGAATGCTGCCATCGCCTTGCACTGCGCCTTCAACAGAAACGAACGCCGGCGTGGCCAGGTTGTTTAAATTCCAGGAGGGACTAAAGTTTGTTTGGGAGTTGACGTCCACTGTTTCCTGAAAGCCGAACGGCCCCTGCATCACGAAAGAATTCTTTGCCGTACTCACCGAAACCAGTCCCCCAGTGAAGTCGGTAATCTGACCTTCTTCCTCCGACGCACTCACTGCCTGAATAAAAATAGTCGGGTTTACCACACCAGTGATTTGCCCCCCCGCTGTCGCCAGCGATTGGCGCAAGTCAAAGTCCATGTGCAGCCCGGCCAGGCCATTGGCGGTAACGACCATCGCAGTTGGAAAGATCACCGTCACGGTTGTGGTTGTAAGTGTGCCGTTCATCGTGGCCACCGTCGGCGGGTTCGCGCTAATGTTCAGATAGGTGATCACCGGATTTGCCAGCGTTATGGTGGCACTGCTGTAGGTGTCTGCCGGGACGGCATTGAATCCGACCAGGGAGCGCAAGCCAACGAAACGGGCGAAGTCCACGGTTGTCGGAGCGCTCAAAACCTGCGACGTGTTACTCACGCCGTTTAAAGTGATCGTATTCAGCGTAATGTTGAAGGACAGCACCGAAGGCAACGGCGCATCTTCGCCAGTAACGAAAACTGCAGACGGATTGGTCCCGCCGCCGCCAAACCCACTGTTGGATCCGCCGCCACAAGCGACCAATGTCCATGTTGTAAGCGCCAGCAATACCGAAATTGATAAAACACGTTTCATGAAAAACTCCTGGTACCGGATTCCGCTAAACCAACGAAATCCTTGGGTACGCGAGTGGGAACCCATTCAGTTTATGGATGTTTCGTAACCTTCCGACACGTTACGGAAGTACTTCCTGATTGGGATCTGGTTTGGCTGGACTGGAGTTTGGTTGGAAAGTGCGGCAAACAAAGAAGAAATTCGATGTCGGTCGTTTTGGCTGCTGTATCCGAGATGGAATTCGGACTTGCACTCACGTAATCAAATCGACATTAACATCGCCAGAGATAGCGTCCTTCCACGACTATTTTATTTCCATCACTTCTTTCTCTTTCACCTTGCTCATCTCTTCCATCTTCTTGATTTCATCATCGGTGAGTTTTTGGGTTTCATCCATCGACCGTTTTTCTTCGTCTTCGCTGATCTTCTTGTCCTTCATCGCTTTCTTGATGGCGTCATTGCCGTCGCGGCGGATGTTGCGAACCGCAGTGCGGTGTTCTTCCAGCACTTTATGCAGGTGCTTGACCATGTCCTTGCGACGATCTTCCGTGAGCGGTGGCACCGGAACGCGAATCATCTTGCCATCATTCATGGGATTCAATCCCAGCTCCGCAGTACGAATGGCTTTTTCGATGGCCGCCAGAGCCGTGGGATCGAATGGCTGAATGGTAATGAGCTGTGCCTCAGGCGCGTGCACGGTAGCCACCTGATTCAGCGGCATCAGCGAGTCGTAATACTCAACCCTTACCGAGTCCAGCATCTGGACGGAAGCCCGCCCGGTGCGAGTGGACGCCAACGCCTTGCGGAAATCGTCCACGGCTTTGTCCATCCGGGTTTTGAGTTGAATGTAAGTTTCTTTCAGGCCAGGAATTGCGGCCATTGTGGCTTGAGCCATTTGTTAGCTCCCCTGAGAATCAATATCAAACCCTAGATTATAAACCGAATCGTTCGCTAGTCTGCGCATCACAACAATTCGGCATACTGTTCAACAAGCCACGCCTGCACCAATTTGCGCACTTTGCGAGCCAGATCGATCATTTCAGAAGCCTCCTGATTCGACACAGTGTCCGATTGTTCATATGCACTGATGTTGCGTTTCTTACGGAATCGATCCAACTGGTTCACTAGTTTTACTTCGGCGCCTATTGTGAAGTGGAGCGACTCGATCAGATAGCGGTGATGCGACACTTTGGTAGAAACCCGGAATCCAGCAGCTGCCATTGCCGCGCTGGCTGATTGCAGAGCTCCGTTGTAGGCAATCATCAGCCGCCATTCCGCAGACAATTGCGTGATTCGAGCATTCGCCAGATCGCGATCAGCCACCGCCAGAAGACTACGAATTTCCTCAGGGCTGGTTTTATGCTTCTGGATCAAGCCCTGGGCTACCCAGTTCTGCAAGCTCACGCTCGCCTCCCATTAAAAATAGTTTGGGCCCGCGAAGCACACTTGTAATGAAATGATGTTTTTGCGAAATCTTTTCCTGAAACTCAGAAACCGGATACGTCACAGGATTGATTTCCCGGCCAAGCTTCTGTTGGGCCGGGGTTAGCGCATCAATCACTTCGCTGAAACTCGCGTCCCCGATAACCAGCAAGTCAATGTCACTGCCGCGTTGTTGTTGCCCACGAGCCATCGAACCATAGATAAATGCAACTTTGATCGTGTCGGCGAGCGGAGCTAGGGAGTGTGTCAAAAGTTCGACTCCTCCGATGGTCTTCAGGACTAGGCTCTTAATTTCCTCGAATATCGGGGATTTTAAGTTTGCTTGATAGAAAACCTCGCGGCCGCGAGCAGAGCGTACCAAAATTCCAGCCTCTTCCAATCGGGCCAATTCTCGCTGCACAGAGCCCATCCCCGGGCCTACCGCACGCGCTATTTCCCGAACGTAGAAAGATTCATCGGGATGGCCAAAAAGCAAGCCCAAGACGGCGTTACGCGTCTTTCCGAAGAGAGCAGAGGAGAAGTTTCCAACAGGCGGCGTTAAAGACCATGAACCCATAATGGGTACTATTGTACCCATTATTAGGACGAAGTCAAATACTTCGAATCATGCGCTGACCAGCGATCCAATCTTCTCCCCGGCCACCACTTTCTTGATATTGCCCCGTTGGTTCAGGTTGAAGATGATGATGGGCAGATTGTTGTCCTTGCACAGAGAGATAGCCGTGGAGTCCATCACTTTGAGGCCTTTTCTCAGCACATCCATATAGCTGATCTCCGCGAATTTCTTCGCATCTTTCACCAGCATGGGGTCGGCGTCATAAATCCCGTCGACTTTTGTGGCCTTCAGGATCACGTCCGCTTTGATCTCCATGGCGCGCAGGGAGGCTGCCGTATCGGTCGAGAAATAGGGATTGCCAATTCCCCCGGCGAAGATGACCACGCGGCCTTTTTCGAGATGGCGCATGGCGCGACGGCGAATGAACGGCTCGGCCACCTGGTTCATTTCAATGGCCGACATCACGCGCGTATAGACCGACTGCTTCTCCAGCGCGTCCTGCAGCGCCAAAGCATTGATGACCGTAGCCAGCATGCCCATGTGGTCCGCAGACACGCGGTCCATTTCCTTGGCTTGCTCCGCTACTCCGCGAAAGAAGTTCCCGCCCCCGACCACGATGGCGATCTGGACACCCGAGGTTTTCACGTCCGCCAATTCGGCCGCGATTTCGTGGATTCGTAAAGGGTCGACGCCAAAACCCTGGTTCGCGGCCAGGGCCTCACCGGAGAGCTTGAGCAGGATGCGTTTGAATACGGGGGTTGTCATTCAGTTTCTTAGTGTAGTTCGAACCGGCTAAAAAATCAGATTTCTGCAAACATGAAAAAAGGGCGCCAAAGGCGCCCTGAAATTATTCCGGCTTTTGGTCCGGCTTGGTAATAGCGATGGTCTCGCCCGTATCGCCTACTTTGAAGCGGGCAAAGCGGCGGACAGCAATATTCTCGCCCAGCTTGCCGATCTTGGTAGCGATCAACTGCGCGACCGAGACCGTCTGGTCCTTGATGAAAGGCTGCTCCAGCAGGCAGACCTCTTCATAGAACTTTTCCATTTTGCCGGTAACCATCTTCTCGGCAATGTTCGCCGGCTTGCCGGAGGCGATGGCTTGTGCAAGAGCGATATCCCTCTCACGTTCGAAGTCGGCGGTAGTCACATCTTCCTTGCGGACAAACTTGGGATCGCTGGCCGCGATGTGCATCGCGATATCATGCACCAGCTCCTTGAAATCCTCGGTGCGGGCCACGAAATCGCTCTCGCAGTTGACTTCGAGAAGCACGCCAATCTTGCCGCCGGCATGAATGTAGCTGGTGACAGCGCCTTCACTGGTGACGCGCGTAGCCTTCTTGGCTGCGACGGAAACGCCCTTTTTGCGCAGAACGACGACTGCCTGCTCCATGTCACCCTTGGCTTCGGTAAGGGCCTGCTTGCAATCCATCATCGGCGCTCCGGTCTTTTCCCGGAGCTCTTTCACCTGACTTGCGGAAATATTTGTCGTAGTTGTGCTCATTGTTGAAATCTTCCTCTGTACTCTCTGTAGAGACGTAGCTTGCTACGTCTGCCTTTTCATGTAGCTTGCCGCAGTTGGCGTTTCAGGAGGAGACGTTGCAAGCAACGTCTCTAGCCTACAAAATTTGACCCGCGCCGGACGACGCGCGGGTCTGATCTTCGCTCGAATCCAAGAGCCTAGAGCCTAAAGCCCAGAGCCGATTCTAAGCTCGTCGGCGTTTCGACCGGCGTCTCTTCCACGGCTTCCTTCGCCGCCGCTACCGGCTTGACCGTTCCAGCACCCAGCACGTCTTCCATGCTGATGTCTTCCGTCGAACCCTCGTCAGGAGGAATGTCAGAACGTCCCGCAACTTCGGCAGCAGCCTGATCGGCGCGTTGTTGCGCCGCACCGGCAGCGGCGGCCATATCGGCAACCTGCTTGTCGGTCATCAGCTGAGCGCCTTCAGCGACTGAATCAGCAATCTTCGATGCGAACAGGCGGATCGCCCGCAGCGCATCGTCGTTGCCAGGAATCACGTAATCGACTTCGCTGGGATCGCAATTCGTGTCGACGACTGCAACCACCGGAATGCCGAGTTTGCGAGCCTCACGCACCGCAATCTGCTCTTTGTTCGAGTCAATGACAAAGATCGCATCCGGCAAACGGCTCATGGTCTTAATGCCGGCAAGGTTCGCCTGGAGGTGCTTGCGCTCCCGCTCCAGCTTGATGACTTCTTTCTTGGGCAGCAATTCGTAGCGCCCGTCGGTGGCCATCTCGTCGATTTCCTTCAGACGTTTTACCGACTTCTGCACCGTCACCCAGTTGGTGAGCAGTCCACCCAGCCAGCGCTGGTTAATGTAGTATCCGCCGCAGCGCGTGGCCTCTTCGGCAATGGCGTCCTGCGCCTGCCGCTTGGTACCCACAAAGAGAACAATCTTCCCCTGGGCGGCGAGTTCCTGCACAAATTTCGACGCTTCCTTGAACATCTTCAGCGTCTTTTGCAGATCGATAATGTAAATCCCGTTGCGCTCTCCGAAGATGTATTCCTTCATCCTGGGGTTCCAGCGCTTCGTCTGATGCCCGAAGTGAACACCCGCTTCGAGCAACTCCTTCATGGTGATGTTAGCCAATCAACCTCCTCGTTTGGTCTGCATCTTTCGCTGGCCTCGCGGCTGCTCCAGATTGCCATTCCCGCCCCGTACCGTGGCACGGGATGAATTGAACACCTATAAACCCACCTGTAGAGACGCGGCTTGCCGCGTCTTCCCTACCACTGCTCTGCAAAGAGACGCGGCAAGCCGCGTCTCTACAGAAGCAATTTCTATCGCTTCGAGTACTGGAAGCGAGCGCGAGCGCCCTTCTGTCCGTACTTCTTGCGCTCTTTGCCGCGCGAATCACGGGTAACCATGCCCTCAGCCTTAAGCTTCTTGCGAAACTCGATGTTGAAGACCATCAGTGCGCGGGCAATGCCCAGCTTCACTGCGTCCGCCTGGCCGTTCACGCCGCCGCCGGAAACGCGGGCGATGACATTGAACGTGGCTGCGGTATCGGTGGACACCAGCGGCATCTTCGCCGCCGAACGCTGCGAAGGAGTCACAAAATATTCCTCGAACGCCCGTCCATTGATCTTGACCTCGCCGCTGCCTGGACGAAGATAAACCCGCGCGATCGCCGACTTACGGCGTCCCGTTCCGTAGTATTGAACTAGCTCAGCCATTCGTTAGCCTTTAGCACTCAGCCGTTGGCCCTTAGCCAAAAACCCGGTGCGAACCTTTCCGAAATTGCCACCCTCGCGGGTTCAGCTCAAAACTTGAAAACTAGAAACTTGTTACGCTCGAACTTCACGCACTTCCAGCGCCTTAGCTTCCGGCTTCTGCGCCTCGTGCGGATGCTTGTCGCCACGATAAACGTTCAGCTTGCTGATCATCTGGCGGCCCAGCTTGCTTTTCGGAAGCATGCGCAACACGGCAGCTTCAATGATCAACTCCGGCTTCCGTTCGAAACGCTTGCGGAAATCCTCGGTGCGAATGCCGCCGGGATATCCGGTGTAATGGTGATACTGCTTCTGTTCGGACTTCACGCCGGTAGTCTTCACCTTATCGGCGTTGATCACGATGACATGATCGCCCGTGTCCAGAAACGGCGTGTATTTCGGATTTTCCTTGCCCATCAAAACTCGGGCAACTTGTGACGCCAGGCGGCCGAGGATCTGCCCTTCAGCGTCCACGACGTACCACTTGCGCACAATGTCCCCAGCTTTGGGGAAATAGGTAGACATTACTGATCTCCAAAGAAATAAAAGTGCAAAGAAGACCGCTGAGTACCCCAATCTATCTCGAGCGCCGAAGGCGCAGGGCGACCAGGCGGGCAACCGCAGGACTGCCAAAGTCTTTAAGATATCGTAGAGTGCAAAGAATTGTCAACGAATCGATTTGTAAACAGCCCCCGGCGGTCAATAAACTGCGATTTTGGCCGGATTCGTGACACCGACCAAAAACAAAGGCCATCCGATCAGGACGGCCTTTGCCACATTTCTTGACTACTCACAATGATCCGATAACGGATTACTTCTGGGTTTCTTCGAGTATTCCTTGTTCCAGTTTTTCCTGGCATTCGATGCAGTGTCGCGTCCATGGTACCGCCTCCAGACGCTTGGCGCCGATCTCGGTACCGCAGGAAATGCACTCACCGAACGTGCCTTCCCGGATGCGCGAGAGCGCATTCTCCACCATCTGCAGCAATTGGCGGTCGTTGTTGCTCTGGTGAAACAGGAATTCCTTGGTGTACGAACTGGCGGCCTTGTCAGCGATGTCTTGCGCCGAGCTTTCGTCCATGGAACGGCCGTCCGCTTCGGTGCGCGAGACCATGCGTCGCAGGTCCTGCTGCCGGGTTTCCAGTTTCTTCTTAAAAGACTCGAGCTTTTTTTTGTCCATCGATTTAGGTTCCGGGGATTGATATCCAGCCCATAGGCCGCTTCCCCTGAATCCTCCTCGCGCTTAGGCAAGCAAAAATCATAAGCGCTCGCATTAAGATGCGTCAAATGGCTGTGGCGATTCGGGATGGGTAAATTTCGCCTCGCCCTGTTTTGGGATTAAAAACTGCGCCCATCAAGCGGGAGGCTTGCAGCGCATCGAAAGTTACGAGGAAATCTTCGCTACTTTGACCCGAGGGTACTCGGTGCAAGCGTGGACCGCGAAATCCTGGGAAAGTTGTAGATGGGAATTCTGTTTGATTTCATCAAATGAATTGCCAGCAGGAGCGCCGGAAGGGTTAAACATCCATGCGCATGTAGAGCAACCCCAGCCCCAGAAGCTCCGCCCTTCGATCCAAACCAATTTGCGCGCCGAACTTCCTGGGCCCTTATGAAGCATACAGCCCTCACAAGCAGACACTTAAATTGTACGCCTGCGAGAGCCACTCCCCCTCAAAATGTGACAGTTGTACCTGCCAAGCTTTACCAAAACAACTTCCCTGTTATGTCGCGGGCAAGCCTGAGTACCTTGAAACAATATGGGAATCATTTAAAAAACGCCGATCGTGCGCGCGACATTATCTCTTGACGTGCGATCACCCTTCTTAGTACCATTTGTCAAGTTTGCTCTTCGGAGCAGACCTTGGATTTCATGAAGAGTGGCTGAGGGACGAGCCCTAAGAAGCCACGACAACCGGATCGGGATCATCTATCCCGGTCGCCCGGTGTCAACTCTCGCCCTGGTACAGGGGGAACATGAGATTCGGGGTGCGGATTTTTCTGGCATCTCGTTCCTCTTTTCCTCATTCCATGGGAAAGAGGATTTCGTTTTTTGTAACACTTTTTGCGGGCTCGTCCCCGGCAATTCTCTTCATGATAAATGGAAGAGAGTAGCTGATGACATATGAACTGCGCTGTAGGGAATGCCACAAGAGTTGGGGCAACCAGCCCAAGTCGATCTGCGAGGATTGTTTCTCGCCCCTCGAAGTCTTCTACGACTACGACGCGATTCGCGGCAAGTTTACCCGCGAACGCATCGCCCAGGGCCCTCCCAGCATGTGGCGCTATTCGGATTTACTCCCACTCCCCCAAGGATATGAACCCACTGTACCCGCCGGGTTCACGCCACTACTTGAGGCGCCGCGTCTGGCTCTACGGCTAGGAGCGAAGAATCTGTTCCTCAAGAACGACGCGGTCTGCTTGCCCTCCCTAAGCTTTAAAGACCGCGTCGTTGCTGTGGCGTTAGCGAATGCACGCAGTTTTGGATTCGATACGGTTGCCTGCTCCTCCACCGGCAACCTGGCGAATTCCGTGGCCGCGCAAGCAGCGCGCAACGGATTCAAGTCGTGGATCTTTATTCCCTCCGATCTCGAGCCCGCAAAAATTATTGGTACCCAGGTTTTCGGCGCCAAGCTGGTGCGGATTGCCGGCAGCTACGATCAAGTCAATCGCTTGTGCTCGCAGATTGCGGATGAACGGCACTGGGGATTCGTGAACGTGAACTTGCGGCCTTATTACGCAGAAGGATCGAAGACCGTCGGATTCGAAATTGCCGAACAACTGGGATGGAAGCTACCGGACAACGTGGTGTGTCCGATGGCGGGCGGGTCGTTGATCGTCAAGATTAAGAAAGCCTTCGACGAACTGATTGAGCTGGGATTGGTCGAAGCCAAAGCAGTAAAGTTCTTTGGCGCGCAAGCTACCGGATGCTCGCCGATTTCGACCGCAGTGAAAGCGGGAAACTCGGAAATTGAGCCGCAGAAACCGGCGACCATTGCCCGATCGCTGGCCATTGGCAATCCCGCGGATGGGCATTATGCGATCAAAGTCATCACCAAGTCCGGCGGTTGGTCGGAGGATGTTTCCGATCCGCAGGTCGTGGAAGGGATTCAGGCGCTGGCGGAAACCGAAGGCGTGTTCACCGAGACGGCGGGCGGAGTGACCGTAAGTTGCGCTCGCAAGTTGTATGAGTCGGGCCGCATTCGTGAAGACGAAACTACCGTGCTTTGCATCACCGGCAATGGTTTGAAGACCACCGACGTTTTAGCCGGGAAGTATCAGGAGGAAGCAGCGATTTCGCCCAAGCTCGCGGAATTTAATAAGTACTTGGAACGGGCGCTGGATGTTCCAAAAACCGAGGTCGCTGAGGCGGTGCACGCATGACCATCACCGTACAAATTCCAACGGCGTTGCGACGACATACTTCCGGTACCGCCAAACTGGATTGCGGCGCGGCAAATTTGGACGAATTGTTTTCCGTGCTCGATCAAAAGTTCCCAGACTTGAAGCCGCATCTGCGGGATGAAGCGGGACAGATTCGGCGATTTCTCAACGTATACGTCAATGAAGAAGACATCCGGTTTTTAGGCGGGACGGCGTATGCGTTCCAGGATGGCGATGAAATTTTGCTGGTGCCCTCGATCGCCGGGGGCTGAGCCAATCGGCAGTCAGAATTGTCCAGGCCCGAATGAGTGTGCGACCGTGGCAGAGCGACCCTTCAGGGCCGCGTTTTGTTTGGCGACTATTTACGCGGCGCTTAAGCGCCGCTCTTCCACGGTGATGCACGCATCATTAAGAGCCTTCTCCTCTAATAATTTCTTCACTGACCCTTTGAATTAAATGCTTGCCATCTATCCCTTCGTTTTTATACAATCTAACTAACCAGTTAATTAAAATGCATGCCACCTCCAAATCGCGCATGGGATCTCGCGGACGCCCCGCGGAAAGCCGCGCGGCCATCCTGAATGCAGCAGTACGCGAGTTCGCGCAGGAAGGTCTTTCCGGGGCGCGGACAGATGCCATCGCCAAGGCCGCAGGGGTCAACAAGGCTCTGCTTTATTACTACTTCCAAGACAAAGAGGCACTTTACGGTGCTGTGCTGGACCAGGTGTTTAGCGGATTGCTGGAAAGCGTTCTGCCGGTATTTGCTCGTGATCTAACCCCCGGGGAAAAGATTCTTACCTATGTGGGCGCTCACTTCGACTACATCGCCAGCCATCCTTTGTATCCGCGAGTGGTCCAGGGAGAGATGATGCGGGCCAACCGCGGCAACGTCAGCCAGGTGCAGCGGGTGGGAAAACAATATTTCTATCCCCTCTTCACGCAGATCGATAAAACGCTGAAACAGGGGATCTCATCCGGAGAGTTTCGAGCCGTGCATACCCAACATTTTATGCAATCAATGGGCGCCGTGATCGTTATGTACTTCAATAGCGTAACCGTCATGAAGCTGATGACGGGAGTCGATCCCATGAGTCCGGAACGCATTGCCGAACGCCGGGCCGCGGTGCTGGATTTTATCTCCGCCGCTTTGTTTCAGCGGCCGAGTTTGAAGCTACAAGGAGCACGAAAGTGAACCCACGCAACCGAGTTTTTGTTCTTCTGGGCATCATTTGCGCCATATCGGTGGCGTACTACATTATTTCCACGCCCAGCAAAAAAGATCTGGTACTGATTGGCACGGTGGATTCGAACCAGGTGATCGTGAGTCCGCAGATGGAAGGGCGGATCACCAAACTGCTGGTGGACGAAGGCACGCAGGTGAAGCAAGGCGACCTGATTGCGGAACTCGACCCGCTGGAACTCCAGGCCGAGGACCGCGCGGCGGCCGCCAATATTACGAGCTTGAGTCACAAAGTCTCCGAGATGCAGTCCACCGAACAAGCTACGTCGGGAGCGACTACCAGCAGTGTGGCCAATGCCCGCGCGAAGTTGGCGTCCAGCAAATCGCAGTTGGCGCAGGCGGAAGCGACGCTGGTGCGCACGGAAAGCGACAGCCGCCGTACCATTGAATTGGCGAAACAAGGAGTCGCCTCCGAGCAAGACAGTGTGCAGGCGCAAAGCAACCTGAATGCGCAGCAGGCGACCGTGCAGTCTTTCAAAGACCAGGTGGGCGCAGCCGAAGCCGATTTAAATATGGCGATCGCGAACACCAACCAGGCGCCTGCGGCCAAGAGCACGGTGGAATCCATGCGCGCCGATCTGGCCAATGCCGAGGAACAACGCAAGCAGGCTGAAGTGCGCTTGGGATACACCAAGATTTACGCGCCGGTGACCGGCACTGTGTCGGTGCGCGCCGCGCGCGAAGGTGAAGTGCTGACGGCCGGTCAGCCGATCGTCACTGTCGTGGATTTGAACGACACCTGGGTACGCGCCGCAATTCCTGAGACCCAGGCCGATCACATTGGCCTGGGCGATACGTTGCGGGTCCGGCTGCCGGGTGGAACCATCACGTCCGGCAAAGTTTTTTTCAAGTCCGCGGAAGCTGATTTCGCTACCCAACGCGATGTGAGCCGCACCAAGCGAGACATCAAGACGATTATTCTGAAAGTTCGCCTGGATAATCCCAAGGGTGCTTATGTTCCGGGAATGACTGCGGAGTTGTTGATTTCTCCAGACCAATTGAGAGCCACCACGACAAGTCAGAATTCGCCGGCGGTGCAGCAGTGACGGTCGATCTGCAAACCAAGAACGCGCCGCAAAATGGCACCGCCGCGCCCGTCGTGGAGAATGCCATTGAAGTAAACCATATCGTCAAGAAGTACGGGGAGTTCACGGCAGTCGATGATGTTTCCTTCAGCGTGAAGGAAGAAGAGATTTTTGGGCTACTGGGCCCGAACGGCGCGGGAAAGTCCACGCTGATTCGCATGATGACCACGCTTATTCCCATCACTTCCGGCTACGCGAAAATTGCCGGACATGATGTCAGCAAAGATCCGGACGCCGCCCGGCGCGCGATTGGCGTGATTCCCCAGGCCTTAACAAGCGACCTGGATTTAACCGTCCAGGAAAACATGAGCATTTACGCCAAGCTCTACGACGTGCCCGCGAAGAAACGCAAAGAGACGATCGATGAGCTGCTGGAATTGGTGGACTTAACCAAGTGGCGTGATGCACAAACTAAAACACTGTCCGGCGGAATGCGGCGGAGGCTGGAGATTGCGCGGGGTCTCGTGCATAGTCCGCGGATATTTTTTCTCGACGAACCGACCACTGGCCTCGATCCGGTTTCGCGCGTCGCAGTGTGGGAGATGTTGACCAACATTAAAAGCCATCGTCAGCTGACCATCCTGATCACGACCCATTACATGGATGAAGCCGATCGGCTTTGCGACCGCATTGCGATCGTCGACCATGGCAAGCTCGTTGCTCTCGACACACCACCGGCACTCAAAGCCAGCGTGCCGGGATCGAATGTGATCGAGGCGCAATTTGAAAATGCTCCCGCAGATTGGGAAGAGCGCCTGCACAAGTTGAGTGACGTGACCTCGGTGCAACATCAGGGAGCCGGGATGTATCGCGTGCTGACCGGAGACGGCTCGAAAACTACCACCGAGCTGGTAGAGGCCGCTGTGCACGCGAAAGCGGTTGTGAAATCACTCTCCGTGCAAAATACAACGCTGGACGACGTGTTCGTCCACTATACGGGACGGCAATTGCGCGATGAATTGGTCAAAGCGCACGGATTCGTCATGCCGCCGAGACCAGGAGTACAGCCATGAACCGGATGATGGCCATTATCGAGCGGGAGATGCGCAAGTTCTTTCGCTCCCCGGCACTCTTGATGGTGTCGTTGATTTTTCCGCTGGTGCAGCTCATCGTGCTGGGCAACGCCTTCGGCGGCAAGATCCGCGATATGAAGCTGGGCCTGGTGGATGAAGACGGCGGCACGCAAGCGCTCAAGATTCGCGAAGCTTTCGACGCCGTCCACGCCAACCTCCGCACTTTCGGGGTGGTGTACTACCATGACGAAAAAAGTGCCATGGCCGATGTGCGCAACGGAAAGATCCAGGGCGCGGTGATTATTCCGCCGCAGTATTCGCGGCGTGTCTATGAAAAAGACCAGCCACAAATTGCTCTATTGGTGGACAACAGCGACAACTTTATCAGCGGCACTCTGGAAGACGAACTTACTCAGATCACGAATTCGCTGAATGATCCCACCGTCGAGCCGCGCATCCTGCAGCAGAACGTGTTGCAGATTGTCGAGTTATATCCCTATATCGAGTACATGAAATTCCTGCTGCCGGGGTCGATCACGCTGGCGATATTCATGTCGGTGATGATTGGCGGCGGCATGCTTTATATCGATGATAAAGCCCGCGGTGTGCACGAGGG
Organism: Terriglobia bacterium; assembly: GCA_963723765.1. GTDB lineage: Bacteria > Acidobacteriota > Terriglobia > Terriglobales > Acidobacteriaceae > DATBAX01. The sequence goes on from CAVRSD010000006.1 coordinate 101,561, forward strand.
CTATCTCGTGACTCCTATCACCAAGACTGAGTTAGTGCTCGGATTGAATGCATCGAGCGCGGTGAAAGCGGTGATGGTCGGCTTTGTAATCACGGTGATTGGGTCGATGCTGGCAGGGGTAGGCACCCTATTTAATTTCTCCACCGCGTTGGGACTACTGGCCATGATTATCCTGACTTCGGTGGCCTTGAATGCAATGATGTTCCTGCTGGTAGTGCGGGTCGAAGATCCGCTGGTGCCGCGGGCGATTTTTGGCATCCTGAATACGCTGCTGTTTTTCCCCAGCGGTGCGGTCTACCCCATCCAGGCATTCCCGTGGTGGCTGCGAGGCATCGCCAAAGTGGACCCATTTACTTTTGCTGTCCACGGATTTAAATCGCTGCTGCTGAAGGAAACAGGATTCGTCGCCATCTGGCCGGACATGATGTATCTGTCGCTCTTTGCCATCACCGCCCTGGCGATTGCTACGCCGCTGTTTAAAAGAACTTTGTAAAGATTTCTACCGCCCAGATCGCAGAGAACGCCAAGAAGTGCAAAAATCTTGAGTTATTAGACCCAGTTTTTCTCGGCGTTCTCAGCGTCCTCGGCGGTAAAAATTCATTTTCCTGGGAACTTTCTGTTCTCCCGCGGTTTCCGATATGCTTATGGAAGCTATGACATTGCTCGATGCCAAGCAGTACGATTTTTCTCGTGACCGTCGGCGAAGAAACCGGATCATCACTGCGATCATCCTCGTGATCGTGATCGCCTGGGCGGTTTTTCACTATCGCGACTATCCCGAACGGCGGGCGGTGGGTAAATTCTTTGCGGCGTTGCAGAAGCAGGACTACGCCGCCGCTTACGGAATCTGGTTCCACGATCCGGCATGGCAACAGCATCCCGAGAAATATCCTGCCTATCCCTTTAACGAGTTCCACACGGACTGGGGCCCCGGTGGCCAGTGGGGCGTGATCAAAGACTATTCGGTGGATTGTTCATTGAGCCCCGGTAGCGGCGTGATTGTTCAGGCCACGGTGAACGGACGCGGTGAACATCCGAATGTGTGGGTGGAAAAATCCAACATGACGCTCTCTTTTTCACCCAATGAGATCCAATGCGGCAACTGGTGGGCGTGGCTGACTGAGTAACGGACTTTTTTGCCTCCACACTCTCTCGTCCATTGTCATTCCGAGGAGCGCAGCGACGAGGAATCTGCTGTCTGCCGGCGCTGAGGAAAAACATACCCTCGCTTCAAATGACAAGGATCGATCGTTGAGTCTCAGGCGCTGACAGTGGCGAAGTGTTCCAGCGTTTTCTGCAGAGACGCCTCATCTCCAACGTTGAGACAAGTCTTCGAGCGATCGATCTGGCGCATGAGTCCCCATAGAACTTTTCCCGGCCCCACTTCCACGAACGTCTGCACGCCTCGCTCCATCAGCAGCCGGATGGATTGTTCCCACTTCACCGATCCCGTCACTTGCCGGATGAGTGCATCGCGGCTGCGTTCAGCATCGTCGATTGAAATCGCATCGACATTGCATACCACTGGAATGCTGGGATTCTGAAAGTTGAGCGCTTGCAGATCGGCTGCCAGGCGGTCTTGCGCCGGTTTCATCAGCGAACAATGGAAAGGTGCGCTCACCGGGAGCAGCACGGCTTTCTTGGCGCCGCGTTCTTCCGCGAGTTTGATAGCGCGATTAATAGCGGCCGCGTGTCCTGAGATTACGATCTGTCCCGGCGAGTTGATGTTGGCCGGTTCGCAGACTTCGCCTTGAGCAGCGTCGCCGCACAACGCGGCGAGTTTATCGAGATCCATACCGAGAATTGCGGCCATCGCGCCTACGCCCACCGGCACCGCTTCCTGCATGTACTTGCCACGATTGCGCACCGTCCGGACAGCGTCGGCAAAGTTAAACGTGCCTGCAGCCACATGGGCGGAGTATTCGCCAAGACTGTGCCCGGCGACGAAGCCGGGCTTCAGACCTTTCTCGACCAAAACTCGATAGGCCGCAATCGACGCAGTCAGAATCGCCGGTTGCGTGATCTCCGTCAGACGAAGTTGATCCTCCGGACCTTCGAAGCAAAGCTGCGACAGTTTGTAGCCGAGAGCGGCGTCAGCTTCTTCGAATGTCTGCCGAGCGACGGGATATTTTTCTGCCAGCTCTTTGCCCATGCCGACCGCTTGCGAGCCCTGGCCAGGGAAAAGGAATGCAATGTTCGACGTTGACAGTGTCATGTCGTGGCCACCGCCACCGCCCGTATCTTCGCCAGTTCTCTCTCAATCTCCAGATTAATGCTGCGCTCGGCGAATTCCGCCGACACCCGTAACGCATTCTTAATAGCATTCGCGTTCGACGAACCATGCGTGATGAAGCAAACGCCCTTAATTCCCAGCAGCGGCGCGCCGCCGTACTCAGTGTGATCGAGACGCTTCTTGAAATCGGAAAACGCACTGCGCGAGAGCAGAGCACCCACCTGCCGGGTGATCGTCGCCCGCAACGACTCTTTCAACGTGTTGCGCACCAAATGGGCAACGCCTTCCGAAATCTTCAGTGCAACATTTCCAACGAATCCGTCGGCGACAATTACATCGACTTTGCCGTTGTAGAGATCGCGCCCTTCCACGTTGCCGACAAAATTTATGGGAAGCTGTTTCAGAAGTTGAAAAGCTTCGCGGGTCAGTTCGTTGCCCTTGGTTTCTTCTTCCCCGATCGAGAGCAATCCCACCCGAGGACGCCGCGTGCCAAACATGCTGCGATAGTAGATTTCGCCCATCACTGCGAACTGTTCAAGATTGTGCGGTTTGCAATCCACGTTCGCGCCAACGTCGAGCAGCTCGGCGGCAGTGCCGATCGCGGTCGGAAAAACAGCCGCCAGCGCCGGACGATCCACGCCGGGAATCGCTCCCAGCACCATTTTTGCGGTAGCCATCGCGGCGCCGGTGTTGCCGGCGGTGACAAATCCCAGAGCGTGGCCATCGCGCACCAACCGAAGTCCTACGCGCAGGGTGGAGTCGCGCTTAGCCCGGACAGCCTGCACCGCTTTGTCATCCATGGTGATGACTTCGCTCGCGTGCACGATTTGAATGGGAAGATCGGCGGCTGCGGAATAGCGCGTCAGTTCGGCGCGCAGCATTTCCTGCGGGCCGACCAAAATGACATGCACCCCGTGCTGCCGGGCCGCCTGGATCGCACCTTCAATCTCAGGCTTCGGCGCACGGTCAGAACCCATCGCGTCCAACGCTATGACGCTAGCCATGGCTGGGGAAGGCTAGCTGGATTCCTTAACGTCAAGGACTTCACGTCCCTTATAGTGCCCGCATTTCGCGCAAACGCGATGCGGCAACTTCCGTTCATGACAGTTGGGGCACTCGGAGAGCGAAGGTGCAGTGAGAAAATCATGCGCGCGACGGGTCGCGGTGCGCTTTTGGGAGTGCCGTCGTTTTGGATTAGGCATTTAAAAATCCTTTCGGAGATCAGCTGTCAGCTTCTAGCCACATCACGTTGCTTTAGCTAGGAGCTAGTAGCTCAATTCTGCAATTTACTGCGTAAATCTTTCAGCGCCAACCAGCGCGGGTCTACCACTGCGTCGGCGCACGAACATTGTTCCAGATTCAAATTCTTCCCGCAGTGCGGACACAGTCCCCTGCAATCCTCACGGCAAATCACCTTCAAAGGCGCCGCCAACAAAACCTGCTCGCGGATCACGTCTTCCAGCAGCAGACCGTCCCCTTGATAATAACTGACCTCAGCCTCGGCGGCCGTGATTGAAAGCTCTTCCCTGCCGGCATCCGTACCCAGCGGCCGGTACAGCAGATCATACTGCCGCTCAACCTTTTCTACGACTGGATCCAGGCAGCGTGCGCAAGCCATTTCCAGACTCGTATGCAGGCTTCCAGCCACGCGTATGTCTTTTACTATCTGGCTCTTGCCGTGGTGCTCTTCCACCAGCTGGGCCCGTCCCGCAGCATGCAACGGCGCCCGCTGCGTCAGGTCCGGCCCCAGATCGATCAGACCAGGAGCCAACTCCTCCTCATAATCGATGGGGTGAAGTTCTAACTCTTGTATTTCGATGAACATCGAGACCCCCGCGCCCCCAACCCTGATGCCGCGTAGGCCGCGGAAAGCCTGCACAGAGGCGTAAGTCTCCAGGGAGCAAACTTCAAGGATAAAGGCGCTAAGCAGGGGTGTCAAGGATGAGGTGGGTTAGAGGTGACGGTGGGCAGTGGGCTGTTTGTCACATCAAGGGAAGAAGGCAATCTTAAAAAAAGACTGCCGGAGACACGTGAAAGCGGCGGCTCAAGCGGCGCACTTGTTCTTTTGTGATGTCACGCTTTCCATTCAAAACATCCGACACGGTGCTTTCCGCGCCAAAAATATCCACCAAATCCTTTTGCCGCAGTTCATGCACTTCCATCAGATGTCGAAGAATATCTAATGGACCAGCATTGGGGACGGGATGGTGCTTATTTTCGTACTCCTCAACTAAAACAACCAGCAATTGAATAAGTTTCTCCTCGGCAGCAGAAACCATGGCTTTGCTAGTCAATTGCTCAAGATGCTGAATATATATTTGGTTCTGAGCCTCGTCATTCACGACTTCGGGTTTTGTCTCGGAAAGTAAAGTTGCGTACTCGGCTGCGACTGCGGCGTTCATTTCCAACCCCCTTGATCGTATTCGTCATGTCTGAGTAAATGCTTAACAAAAATCATTTGCCATTTGTATTCGATTTTAACGATCAACCGATAGGTGTTGCCTTTGATGTTGAAGACCGTATGAGGGTCGACAAAATCGGCGTGCGGGTAAGTCTTCTTAACATCCGCTATATTGACCCACGAGGCGGTTGTAGCGATTTTGTGCCACGCACTAAGTGAGGATTCTAAAGCTGGGTCAGCACCCACCACGTCCCGCCAGGCGCTCTTGCTAATGACGTGCACGCTGTTCCGCCTATGCGCTCCTCGATCCGTTATCAACCATACTTCGCGAATTGCGAAGTGTCAATTGAAAATTAGCATTTCGCGAAGTATCCCCTGAATTACCTCAATTTGGCTTGGGCATAACTGACTCATTATGAGTAACTTAGGCAGCCTTGAATTGCGAAGACAAGTCATTGGGCCGACGACTTCGATTGACTTGCTCCCCCTTGGATATAGGCACCATCCACAACGCCATGGAGGCGGTTAACCAGGAACACGGCGCCCTCTCGCGCATTTTGCGAGAGGGCGGGAACACCATCACGAACCCTACCGGCTGTATTGGTTTTTCTTTTTCTCGGCGTGCCGCTCCAGCCCCAGCTCAATCAGCTTCTCAATCAACTTCGGGTACTCCAGCCCCGACGCCGCCCACATCTTGGGATACATGCTGATCGAAGTGAAACCGGGCATGGTATTGATCTCGTTCAAATAAATCTTGCGCGTCTTTGGGTCCATCAGGAAATCGACGCGCGCCAGCCCCGAGCAGTCAACCGCTTTGAAGGCCGCGATCGCCAGCTGCTGAATTTTTTTTGTCTCTGCCTTGGTAATCTCGGCGGGAAGAAAAAGCTGCGAGCCTTCGTCGAGATACTTGGCCGTGTAGTCGTAGAATTCTTTTCCAGGAACGATCTCTCCCGGCAGCGATGCCTTGGGATTATCATTACCCAGCACTGAGCATTCGATCTCGCGGGCCTTTTGTTTCTTGCCACCCACGCCCTGCTCGATCACGATCTTGCGATCGAACTTCGCCGCCTCTTCCATCGCCGGGCCCAGTTCCTTGCGCTCGCGCGCTTTCGAAATCCCCACCGACGATCCCAGGTTCGCCGGCTTCACAAACATGGGATACTTCACCTTGCTCTCAATAAGTTTCTGAACTTTTTTTGGATTGGCTTCCCACTCGCTGCGCAGGACCGTGACATGCTTCACGATCGGCAACCCGGCGGCGCGGAAAAGAGACTTCATCACGTCCTTGTCCATGCCGGCGGCCGAGCCCAGCACGCCTGCGCCCACGTAAGGAATGTCCGCCAGCTCGAGCAGGCCCTGGATGGTCCCGTCCTCGCCGAAGGTGCCGTGGAGCACGGGGAAGATTATGTCGACGTTGATGGCGCGGTCGCTGGCGCGGCGCGTGAGTGCATCGGTTTGAAATGGAGAGAGAGAGTTGCCATGACGCTGCGGCTCGGGCGGCACGATGACGGCCTCACCATGCGCCAGCACAGCTGCGCTTGAAGTTGCCTCGGGATCTCCCGCGCGCAGGTGCGACTGGCCTGCTGCCTGTCCCTTCAACAGTTGCTCGGCATCGCCGGCCGTGACCCAGCGGCCTTCTTTGGTGATGCCGATGGGCACCACCTCATACTTGTTCTTATCGATGGCGTTAAAAACCGACGCGGCGGAGAGCAGGGAGACTTCATGCTCTCCACTGCGTCCGCCAAACAGGATGCCTACCCGTAGCTTCTTCATCATGGTTAGAGTGACCAAGGTTAGAGTGACCATGGCTAGTGTGGACGGTCGGCAGCGCCGCCGTCAATTGTCAGGGATGACCGACTGGGTTCGCGGGCCGGACAGCCTTGCAAAACGAAGAAGTGTTCCCCGGGGAACATAACGACGTTTTGCACAAATGTTCCCCGTGGAACATTTTGTACCGGCGGAAGTGTACGTACATCGTTTGGATCTTTATGAAACTAAACGGGAGTGCCAAAATGGGATAATTCGAGAGATGATCATTGGGGCCAAGCTACATCACTTTGACGAAAAGCCCCGCCCTCTCGCAAAAAACGCGAGAAGGACGGGGCACCCTCAAGGGGTGAGGAATACGCCATGAAGCTCAACCATTTGAATCTGACGGTCAACGATGTTCTGGCAACCTATCGCTTTCTGGAAAAATACTTTGGCCTGAAGAACTATGGGGAACTGGCACCGAGCGAAGCCATGGGGTTTCTGAGCGATGACGATGGCATGGTGCTGGCGTTGTTCCGGGGCGCAAAGGGGGCCGAGGTGAAATATCCAGCCGGTTTTCATGTTGGATTTATTCAGGAAAGCGAAGAGCGAGTTAACGAGATTAACCAGCGTCTGCGGGATGATGGATATGCAGTTGCGAAGCCGAGTCGAATGCATGACTCGTGGACGTTTTATTTTATGTCGCCGGGAGGGTTCACGATTGAAGTGCCTTGCTGAGTGCTGCCGCTTGCGAGAGTAGGAATGGGTGTAGGGGTCCTTCGACTCCGTGAGTTCGCTCGCGAGCGAGCGAATTCACTACGCTCAGGATGACAAATCGAGTTTTGCTAGAGGATTTTTTTGCCGAAGGCTGAGAGGGCCAGTTCGACGGCCAGTTCGGCGGTGCGGTTGTGTTCGTCGATGACGGGATTCACTTCTACGATTTCGAAGCTCAGCATACGTCCGCTGTCGGCGATGATTTCCATGGCGAGGTGGGCTTCCCGATAAGTTGCGCCGCCACGGACAGGAGTGCCGACGCCGGGAGCGTCTTCGGGGTCGATCCAATCCATGTCGAGCGAAACGTGATAGCCGGCGGTGATGCCGCGTCCAGCGATGCGAAGCGCTTCTTCCATGACAGTGCGCATGCCGCGTTCATCGATATCGCGCATGGTCAGGACCTGAATACCGGCGCGGCGGACATTGGCTTTTTCGATGGCATCAATATCACGCACCCCGACCAGCACACAGTTCTGCGGACTCACCTTCGGCGAGAAATTAAAAATATTGGAAAGCTCAGGCGGGCCCAAACCCATGGTGGCCGCGAGCGGCATGCCGTGCACGTTACCACTGGGCGAAGTTTGGGGAGTGTTGATGTCGGTGTGGGCATCGATCCAGATCAGGCCGATTTTTTCGTTGCGGCGGCGGTAAAATTCGGAGACGCCCGCGACAGTGCCGGCGGCGACCGAGTGATCGCCTCCCAGAGCCAGCGGAACTTTTCCGGCTTCCAGAGTTTTCAACACCAGCTCCGCATGCTTGGTGCAGGTCGCGGCTATTTCTTTTAGATACTTGGCGTGAGTGTCGCCTTGTTCTTTCTGTTCGGGGATGGCGACTGCGATGTTGCCAGCATCTTCGACGATGTGGCCTAGCTCTTCCAGGCGTGCTTCCAAACCGGCCACTCGGACGGCGGAGGGACCCATGTCCACACCACGGCGGGATTGGCCGAGATCGAGGGGGACGCCAATCACACGGATCTTCTTGGCAGCGATGTTGGAGGGCGTTGAACGCATCATATTTTCGTTAAGTCTTTACGGATACAACCGGTGCAGCATGCGTGGGAATGGGATGGTTTCCCGTACGTGCTCCAAGCCGCAAATCCAGGCCACGGCACGTTCAATACCCATGCCGAAACCGCCGTGGGGGACGCTGCCGAATTTGCGGAGATCCAGATACCACTTGAAGGCTTCTTCCGGCAGTCCGTGTTCGTGAATGCGCTGCACCATCAATTCATAAGATGCCATGCGCTGCGAACCGCCGATGATTTCGCCGTAACCTTCGGGCGCGAGGACATCAACGCAGAGTGCGAGCTCGGGCCGCACGGGGTCCGGTTCCATGTAAAAAGCCTTTACGGTTGCCGGATAACGATGAATCATCACTGGGCGGTCGAACTGCGATGAAATATAGGTTTCATCAGGCGATCCAAGATCGCCGCCCCACTCGAATTTGTTTTCCAGTGAGCCTTTGGAGTGACCTTCCTGCAACATTTTGACCGCATCGTCGTAGGTGATGCGCGGAAACGGGACTTCAATTTTTTCCAGTTTCGTTACATCGCGACCGATGGTTTGCAGGTCGGGACGGCGCTTTTCCAGGCAGCGCTTCACCAGGAAACTGATCATCTCTTCGGCGAGTGCCATCAGATCGTCGAGCGTAGCGTAGGCGACTTCGGGCTCAACCATCCAGAACTCGGTCAGGTGGCGGCGGGTTTTGGATTTCTCTGCGCGAAAGGTCGGGCCGAAAGAATAGACCTTGCCCAGCGCCATTGCCGTGGCTTCGATGTAGAGCTGACCAGACTGCGTGAGGTAAGCCTGCTCGTCGAAATAATCTACCGGGAAAAGTGTGCTGGTGCCTTCACAAGCTGCGGGAGTCAGGATCGGCGGATCGGTGAGAGTGAATCCTCGGTCGTCGAAAAAATCGCGAGCGGCTTTGATGATTTCGGCGCGGACGCGCAGAATGGCTGCCTGGCGCGGAGTTCGCAGCCAGAGATGGCGATGCTCCATCAGAAACTCGACGCCATGTTCTTTTAGCGAGATGGGATAAGGATCGGTTTCGGAAACGCGCTGTAAAACCTCAACGTTGCTGACGTCGAGCTCGTAGCCGCCGGGGGCGCGCTTGTCGGCGCGGACCTTGCCTTCGACGATCACGCTGGATTCCTGGGTGAGGCCTTTGATCGCGTCAAAGACTTCGGGGGGTACGGCGCTTTTCGGGACAATCCCTTGAATCACGCCGCTGCCATCGCGAAACTGCGGGAAAAGAAGTTTCCCACTCTCGCGCAGGTTATAAAGCCAGCCGCGGATGGTAACGGTTTGGCCGTCGTGCTTGCCGATTTCCGAAATTGTGGTTACAGGAAAGGACATATTTTTAATATTTTCTTACCGCCGAGCGGTGTTAAATTCTTATGCGGTTTCCAGCTTTTCAAAGGTTTCGCCCATCTTTTCGATGGGATTCACTTTTTCGTCGTCTTCAATTTCCAACAACAGTGGCGGGGTATGGGGCGCGGAGCGCAGCAACTCCATGGCTTCCTTCCAGTCGATGGAGCCGGCGCCTGGCCACAGGTGCGTATCGCGATCTTTATTGTTGTCGTGAATATGAGTGGAGCGGATGTGATCTTTTAAAGTTGCGAAGGCCTGCGGAACATCGGTCATCATATTGGCGTGACCGAGATCGAAACAGACACCCACGTCCTCGAAGTGAGCGGTGTGAATGAACTCCACGAGACGCTCGGGCGCGGAAAGCTCGTTGGGAATGTTCTCGACCAGAATGCGGACACCCAATGGTTTGGCGAATGCCCGCAGATGCTCGATGGAGGTCATGGCAGCTTCGAATTTGTGCTCATCGAACGATTCATTAGCCACGCCGATATGCTGAATCAAGAAGCGAAATGGGATGTGTTCGGCGAGTTCAATGGCCCGCTTGATTTCGTCCATGGCATCGATGCGTCCGGCGCGGTCGACGGAGGCGATGTTCAGTGGGGCGGAGCCGGCGCGTCCCCATTCGTAGTCGGCGTAGAGAGGCGCGTGGACAGAGGTGAGGGGGATGCCGCTGGTGCGAAACCAGTCCGCAATTTCGCGTACATGCTGTTTGCGGTTGGCGTAATCGAGGTGCTGCCGCGCGGCAAAGATCTCGATCGCTTGCGCGCCGCCACGGACCAGGCCATCCAGCAAGCCGGGATGCAATCGCTCTTTAACGTAAATGTAAGTTGAGATGGCTTTCTGCATTTTATTTATGTCGCTCCGCTTTGTTGCTGCGCATTCCTGTCTCAGCTCGTTCTCGAAGGTGCCAACGCTTTTAGAATCCTACCGCTTTGCCATTGTTGCGTCCGTCGCTTGCGCCCAGACGTTCGCCGCTATTCAAATCTATCGCAATACACTCGCCATCGCTCCAATAATTCTGCTGGGCGATGGGTTGGCCCATCTTCTGAAGCAAATGAATGGTATCGGGCGAGATTCCCTTCTCGACATAGTTCGTGTCCGGCAGCCACTGATTGTGGAAGCGGGGAGCGTTGACGGATTCCTGAATGTTGAGGCCGTAATCGACGACGCCCATCAGGATATTCGCCACGGTCGAGATGATGCGCGCGCCTCCGGGCGAACCGAGGACCAGAAACAGTTTGCCATCTTTCAGCACGATGGTGGGAACCATCGAAGAGAGCGGCCGCTTGCCGGGGCCGATGGCATTCGCTGGGCCCTGGATCAATCCAAAAAGGTTGGGGACGCCGGGCTTGGCGGAGAAATCGTCCATTTCGTCGTTGAGGAGAAAGCCGAGGCCTTCGGCAGTCACACGGGAACCAAAGCTGTCATTCAAAGTGGTGGTCACGGCCACAGCGTTTCCGTCGGGATCGACCACGGAATAATGTGTAGTGTGCTCTGGCTCCTGCATGGCCAGGGGCTGAGGATGCAGCGCGGCATATTGCTCGAGCTGGTTGAAGATTTCTGGGCGGTGCAAGTCTTTACTTAGGCTGGCGTGCTCGGGATCGATCGATTGCCGCCAGGCGGCTCCATATTTCTTGTCAATCAACTGGGCTACGGGAATCTTCGAAAAGTCAGGATCACCGAGAAATTCCGCACGATCATAGAAGGCGCGGCGGAAGGCTTCGAGAGTCAGGTGCATCGATTCGGCGGAACGGCTGCCGAACTTGCTGAGGTCGTAACCTTCTAGGATGTTCAGGGTCTCAAGCAGAGCAATCCCGCCGGAGGATGGAGGGGGAGCACTGATGATTTCGTATCCGCGATAACTGCCGCGGACGGGCTCGCGTTCTTTGACTTCGTACTGCGCCAGATCCTCGGCGGTGACGAGGCCTCCGCCCTTTTGAATCGAAGCGGCCAGTTCGCGGGCGAGAGCGCCGTGGTAGAAGTCGTCGGGATTTTTGGCGATGCGCTCGAGGGTCCGCGCCAGATCAGGTTGACGAAAAACTTCATTCGGTTGGTAATACTTTCCATCACGCTGGAAAATCCGGCGGGACTCCCGGAACCGGGCGAGATCTTTGTCCTGCAGATCGCGCGTGTCTTCCCAGGTCAAGAGATATCCGTCGCGGGCCAACTTGATGGCTGGGGCCATCGCTTGTTCGAGCGAGAGTTTGCCGTATTTTTTCTGGGCATACACCATGCCGGCGACCGAACCTGGCACGCCGATCGCTTTGTAGCCAACCAGGCTGGCGTCCTCGATCACATTGCCCTGGGCATCGAGATACATGCTCGCAGTGGCGGCGGCAGGCGCCTTTTCCCGATAATCGATGAAGTGGGCGTTGCCATCGGCAGTGCGGACCAGCATGAATCCGCCGCCGCCGAGGTTGCCGGCCTGGGGATGCACCACCGCGAGGACGAAACCCACGGCTACGGCAGCGTCCACTGCGTTGCCACCGGATTGCATGATTTCCACACCCGCACGTGACGCCAATTCGTGGACGCTGGCCACCATAGCGTGAGCTGCATGGGTCGGCTGCAAAGGCGCTGCAAATAGCGGTAGGGCACTCGCCAGCAGAATAGCGATGGCAGCCGGAATCATTAGCTTTCGCGTGGTTCGCATGGAGCCTGGATGGTGTGGGAACAGAACTCTGAGGCTAGCCCAGCATGTTGGCGGGAGTCAAATCACTTGCCTAAGGTTGCGGAGCAGCACTGTTGGGAACAGGCAGGAGAGTCAACAGGCGGTAGTGTTCGGGCGGAACAGTGCCAAAGGCAAAAGGCAGCGGTCCCCAGATAGAGGCGTAAAAACCGGCGCCGACTTCGGGACGCATAGTGGCGATCCAGGGATCGGTTTTGACTTCGATGATTTGTTGGGAGGCGGGCACGCCGGATGGCAGCCCAAATATATTGGTGTTGTTCTCGGGAATGACGATGACCTCGCCGGGTGCAAAGCGGAAGCTATGAATGTCCACAGGTTGAGCACCGTAGGATTGCATGTAGTACTGGAAGCCCCAATGGCCCTCGAAGAAAGTATTCGCAGATCCATTCGGGGATTGGCTATGGATAAAGTCAGCAGCTTTTCGGGCAGAGTTGGCCAGTTCGGTATCCGCAGAAGCCGCCGCGAGAGACAGCGCCCCGGAAATGATCAAGGGTATTACCAAGAGACGTGGAGAACTAAGGAAAGGTGGAAGCGCAATCGAGTCCAACCGCCGGGCCAGCAGAATGCCTACGGCGGGGATCAAGGGAAGGATCGACCGGGCATTGATCGTCCAGTTTACGAATGCGGCAAAGATGAAGGTGCCGAAAATCCAAAGTGCCAGGAAGAGAGAATCGGCGTCCCGCTTTTTCCAAAGATCAATGGCGGCAAGCGCGAGAATGGAAATTCCCCCAGCGAAACAAAGCGCCACCTGACAACTCACGGCTGACCAGTGATCGTGAGCCCCCGGGGATTGTAGATTGATCCATCCTCTCCAGATCGCAACTCCTGCCAGGCCGCTAACGACAGCTCCCGCCAATATTTGTTTGCGAGACCATAAGAAAGGCACGAAGGCCAATCCCGTGAGAGCGCATCCTCCAAGAAATGACAGGCCCACTATGGACTTTGCGAATAGCGATGCCCCGTGACCTTGCGGCAAAGAGTTCGTGTATGCGGCCGCGTCGGAGAGCAAGCCCCGGCCATAAAGCGAGTGAGTCCACATCTGGTATCCGCCCAGAACGCAGATGGGAATCAGCAGGAAGAAGGTCCAACTCCCAAGGCGGCGCAGACGAACCAGGGAATAAACAAATAGCAATGGGATCAAAGCCATGCCGAAGTATTTTGTCAGCGGACAAGCGGCCATGAGTAGCGCGGAGGCCAACAGATAAACGGGATTAAGTGGTTCCAATCCTTTGAGCCAAAACAAGATTGCGACGACCCAAAGAGCCAGCATCATGGTGTCGCACATCACGCTGGTGCTGGAAACGATGAACCCGGGCGTCAAGAGTGTCGCTGCGGCCGCGATCCATGCGGATTGGGTAAACCTGCGAGCAAGACGATAGGTGCCAAGGATCAATGCGAGAGCTGGCAGGAGAAATCCAATGTGCATTGCTCTTTCTGACCATCCTGCAATGGAGCCGACCAGCGCGGCGTAATACGATCCCAGCGGCGGATTCTTGGTCACTTCTGACATCGACATTTGGCTGGCGTACCAGACAACTTTGAATCCATAAGGATCGAGCGGATGTTTGGTGATCTGTTGCGCCGCCCAAATAAACAGCGGATCGTCGATGTGAAAGGCCTTCCCAGAAAACGGCAGCAGACAGAGCAGCGTGAGCAGCCCGAGAAGCACATCAGCGCGATAGGCTGGGCCCTTGGCCGGAAGGTTGTTGGCAGAGGTTGCCATCAGGAAGTTGAACAAAGGTTAGACACACGCGGACGGCGCGTCAATATACGGCGATGCACCCCGTTGATCGGATTAGCGCTTCTTCTTGAGCTTCTTCTTGGCTGGTTTCTTCGTGGCTTTCGCTTTTGCGGCGACCATTTCGTAGGATTCGCGGATCAAGTCTTCGAGTTCTTCGTCCCGCAATGCGTCCAGACGCTCGACCAGTACCCATTTGTATCTTCCAACATACGGTGCTGGAATGATGTTCTCCTGCTCGACCAGTTCGTCAAATTTCTCCGGGGTGCATTTGAAGCAAAGCCTGGGAGGCACGGAATCCACGCCGAGTATGGCAAAGATTTTCCCGCCTACTTTGAAGCAGAGGTCATCGCCCCATTGCAAATTTTCTTTGGCCGCAGGAAAGGAAAGACAGAAGTGGCGGACGGAATCGAGGTTCATATTGGTTTAACGGCGCTTCCGCAATCTCCCTCTCGAATCATACTTGTTCGCGCTGTTCCTTGGCCTCGCCCAGAGTCACAGTGACATCGATCTTTTTCTTGGCGCGATAAAACGTGATGCGTACCGTATCACCGGCGCGATGACTGTTCATGACCTGGCTGAGTGTGCTTTCGTCCTGAACCTCCTGACCGTCGATGGCCACGATAAGATCCCCGCCAGTAATGATCGGATAATTCCCCAGGTAAGCGCGATCGTTGCCTCCACGCAAGCCGGCGAGGTCCGCAGCACCGCCGGGCACGACTTGCTCGATCAGCAATCCGTTATTCGAGGCCAGCCCCATCTGCTCTGCGAGCTCCGGGCTGATGGGAATGGTGCGAACTCCCAGAGCAGGACGCCGCACCCGGCCCAGAGTGACCAGATCATTCAGCACTGCCTTGGCCGTATTGATCGGAATGGCGAAACCAATTCCCGCACTTTGACCGGAGTTGGAAGCGATCATGGTGTTGATGCCAATTACTTCGCCACGCCAGTTCAGCAGCGGGCCGCCGGAGTTTCCAGGATTGATCGCCGCGTCAGTTTGAATGGCTTCGTCGATGGTCGTGCCCTCGGGTTCCTGCACCTGGCGAATAGAACTCACGATCCCGCTGGTCAGGGTACCTGAGAGTCCGAAAGGATTGCCGATGGCATACACTTTCTGCCCGACCTGCAAATTATGGGAATCACCCAGCACCATGGGCGTGAGATCTGCTCCTTTAATTTGAATCACGGCCAGATCGTGTGAGCGGTCCGTGCCGGTCACGGTGGCGCGATATTTCTTGCGGTTATGCAGCGTCACTTCGAGCTGGCGAGCGTCCGCGATCACGTGATAATTGGTGAGGATGTGGCCTTCTTTGTCGATAATGAAACCTGATCCCTGGCCTTCCGCGGGGACTAACCCATAGAAAAAGTCGAAGGTTACCGCACGGGAAGTGACGTTCACCACGGATTCGACATTCTTGCGATAGACGCTGATGTTGTTTTGCTCTTCGGCATCCTCAGGGTTGCCACTTGCGGCTTCAATAATCTCCACCTTGTCGGGACGGCTGACCCAGTTCATGGGCCATGAACGGGCGGAACGGTAGGTGGTGAAATAGAAAAACCCGCCGACAAGAATCGCGGCAATCAGAACCGGCCGGAGCAACTTCATGGCTCAACTACCTTTCGCTTCGGACTCAAGCTAACGCAGATAATACTGACCGAAGCCCTTTGCTAATTTTACTGTTTATTGGGGGCAGATAGAAATCGGAGATCTCAATCGTTGTGGAGGCGCTACTCGATTCGGCAAACCAGCAGCGCGGCGTTTTCGTAGGGACATGACAGGCCAGCCACTCCGGGGCGTTCGAGCACCACCCAATTCACACCGAATTCTTGTTTCAGGCGCTGAAAATCCTGTGCCTGAAAATGTTGCCATCCCTGTTGGGCGGCCACTTCTTTTTGCCAGCGCACGGCCAGACGCGGGACCTGCGTCGAGACCGACGGATCTTTTACATAGTCGGCCAAGGTACTCCGCTCCGCCAAGGCCCGGAAACTATGGAAGTCTTCGCCGGGACGCTGCATGTAATAGGGATCGAGCGCAAACATAGCGTCCACGGGCGTGTTTTGACTGACCCAAGAGAAGGCTTGCAGCCAGGCATTGTGCGATTTTTGGCCCGGCCACTCCATGTGCTCAGTTGCGGGGAAAGTTTGCCGCTGCGCAATAAACATGCCCAGGCTGAGTGGCACGAAAAGCAGCAGCCATCGGAAGACGTGGCCGCGCAGAATTTTTTGGCCGATCAGACCTCCTGCAAAAAGTACAAATAACAAGTACAGCAGATGCAGGTAACGCATCGGTTGAAACGGCCGCAGCCGGTCTAATCCCGGAATTACCAGAATGATGACTGCTACCGCAAGCTGCACCGAGCCATAGAGCACGAGTCGCGAGGCCATGCGGGCAAGAACTGGTGAGCCGTCGCGCAAAGCCATGCGGCGAAACCACCACAGCAAAATCATCGGGGCGACCACGCCCAACCATTCGTACCAATGCCATCGGGAAAGATAGTAATAGTCGCGCGTCTGCGCAGCCTGTTGCCAGGCGGGCGAGGTAGGCTCGAAGATCCATCCCAAGGGAAGCATCAGCGCCAGCGGCATCGTCGATAGCGGAGACTGCTTCCATGCGAGAAGCACGCAGTAGGAAACCCCAAAAGCTGCCATCAGAGGATGAACTAAAAATGCTCCCGCCAGCAGCAGTGCAGCTAGAACGCGTTTTTGGTCCAGGATTGCAACTACGGCTGCGAGGACGATCGCCGTAGCCAACACCCGCGGATGAAGATATTGATCTGAAAGATAGAGAGCCGCACCTGACACAGGGAGGGTCAGCAACACCGCTACCATTGTCACGGCCGCCCATTGAGTACTGCTTTCCCGAAAGCATCGGCGACTGATCCGCCAACATCCCCACAAAAGGAGAAAGGTAGAAACGAATTGCCAGGCCAGTAGCGCAACCCCTACCGGCAGATGAGTGAGACGGACCGACCCGGCAACAACTTTGTCGAAGACGGTCGCTTGTAGCTGCAACATGAAGAAGTCGGAATCGTGAGGATAGAGCGCCGGATTCAGGTCTTTTTTTATAGCGGAAAGATAGACCCCATCGTCTTCCGCTCCAGGATGGTAGCCCTGCAGCAGAATACCCAGCATGGTCAGCAGAAGAAGAACCAGCAGGGTTTTTCCGGCGGAATGGTTTTTCAAAGGTTTCAACCCTTAGATTTACGGCTTGCCTTGCGAAGTGCCGGCAACGCCGCGTGCGTAGTAAGTCGCCTGCCCTGGCTCCAGCTTACGGCCATCAGCGCTAAACATGCGATAACGCGCCAATCCGATCTTCTGCAAAGCGAACTGGAGCGTGGTGGCCAGCACACCAAACCCGTATTTCACGCTGCGACTGAAATTGATCGAGGAGGCTTCCTCGAAATATTTTGTGGGGCACGAAACTTCGCCAATGCGAAAACCGAAATGCGCGCACTGTGCGAGCATCTGGTTATCGAACACAAAGTCATCGGAATTCTCCAGCAGCGGCAGTTTGGTAAGTACTTCGCGGCTGAAGGCGCGATAGCCGGTGTGATACTCGGAAAGCTTGATGCCGAGGAAAAGATTTTCAAAAGCGGTCAGAAATCGGTTGGCCACATATTTATACAAAGGCATGCCGCCTCGCAACGCCCGGCCTCCGATAATGCGAGAGCCCAAAACCACGTCGTAAACTTCATACGCGACCATGCTGGCCATGGCGGTCAGTAAGAGCGGAGTGTACTGATAATCAGGATGCAGCATGACCACCACGTCGGCGCCCTCGGCCAGCGCTTCGCTATAACAAGTCTGTTGATTGCGGCCATATCCGTAGTTCTTGTCATGCACAAAAACTATCAATCCCAGACGCTTTGCCGCCTCGATCGTGCCGTCGGAGCTGTGATCGTCGACCAGAATGCGGATGTCCACCACTTCCGCCAACTCACCAACCGTCACTGCCAGCGTTTTCTCCGCGTTATAGGCGGGCATCACGACCGCGATGCGCTTGCCGTTAATCATTCTTTCCCTCGCGAACCCGGTCCGATCTCTTAACTTCCATCCGTTCCGCTCAACAATTACTTATGCATGATAACCCACGACACTGCCAGCACTAACTTCATGCCTCTATAATCAATGCATTCGCCGCAATGAGTAGTGAATAGAAACGACATGGCCACAGATACTCTGAGTTCTGCGCCGGATTCCTCCTCTGTCAAAGGAACCGCGTTCGCGCATGTGGATTTCGTCCTCACCGGAGTGGTGATGACGATGCTGGGGCCGCTGCTGCCCCTGTTTTCCCGCCAATGGTTGTTAAATGACACGCAGGCGGGATATCTATTTATTGCGCAGTGGGTCAGCGCGACTGTGGGCATGTACTTTTCGGGTCTATCCCTTCAGCGCTATGGATACCGGAAAACTTTGATAGCGGGTCTGGTGCTCATGGTCGTCGGCGTGGCAGGCCTGGGGCAGGCAAACTGGACGCTGGGTCTGATTTTGGTATGCGTTTATGGTGCGGGAACGGGAGTGAACACGCCCGCCGCAAATCTCCTCATCGCGGAAGCGAACCCCGGCAAAAGCGCGGCTGCTTTGAATCTGTTGAACTCTTCCTGGGGAATTGGGGCCATGCTCTGTCCGTTTATTGTGGCCGCGGCGCAGCGATCGCACCACACTTCCCATTTTCTCTATGGAATGGCCGCAGCAATGGTCGTGCTGGCTGTTTGCATGTCCTTCGTTCACTTCACCGCAGACAAAACGCATCCGTCGACGAATGAAGTTTCGAGTGGGTCTGCAAGTATTTGGAGCAGTCGTGTAATTCTCATTGCCGCATTGTTCTTTATTTATGTGGGAACGGAAACTTCCGTCGGTGGTTGGATCGCGTCCTACGCCCGGCGAATTGATCCTGGCGCCAAAACCTTGTGGGCCATCATGCCGTCGTTCTTTTGGGGAGCATTGCTCGTGGGCCGCGCCTTCGCCCCGGTAGTATTGCGACACCTGCGCGCCATTAATTTGGCGGCCGTCGGAGTAACTTTAGCTTCGTTCGGTGTTGTCATTTTGCTTATGGCACGAACCATCACGCTGGTCATGATTGGCGCGGGGGTGGCGGGGCTGGGATTGGCATCAATTTTCCCCATCAACGTTTCCCTGCTGCCTTATTGGTTTGGGAAAAACACCCGGCGCATCAGCGGAGCAATTTTTTCGCTCAGCAACTTCGGAGGCGCAGCCCTGGCCTGGTTGGTGGGTGCACTTTCCTTTCATTTCAGTAGTCTGCGAGTGGGGTTCCTGGTGCCTTTGGTCGGCGCCGTTAGCATGCTAACTTTCTATCTGGTGGAGAAATCGTCGGTGCCAAGAAATAATTAGAGGCAAATCCCCTCATCCTTTAAAGCCTCCACAAGCACAACCCATGCGGTTTATTGGTAAACTATTAATCAGCGCAAATGGCAGAAAAACGCACACTATTCGAGAAGATTTGGGATGAACACGTAGTGTGTCTTCCCGCCGACCGGCTGCCTCTGCTTTACATCGATTTGCATCTGGTCCATGAAGTCACTTCGCCGCAAGCATTTGACGGGTTACGGGTTGCGGGACGCAAGGTTCGTCAGCCACATCGCACGGTGGCGACCGTGGACCACAACATCCCCACTGAACCACGCGGCACCCCTATCACCGATCCCATCGCGGCCCGGCAGATCGAGGCGTTGCAGAAAAACTGCAAAGAGTTCGGCGTCCCATTGTTCGACATGGATTCACCCGAGCAGGGCATCGTACACGTGATCGGGCCGGAGTTGGGCATCACGCAGCCCGGCATGACCATCGTCTGTGGCGACAGCCACACCAGCACGCACGGAGCGTTTGGTTCGCTGGCTTTCGGCATCGGCACTTCTGAAGTCGAGCACGTTCTGGCGACGCAGGGTCTGCCGCAGCGCAAGCCGAAGACGATGCTGATCCACGTGAGTGGCAAGCTTGGGGAAGGCATCGGCGCCAAAGATCTGGCGCTAGGCATCATCGGACAAATCGGGACTGATGGCGCCACCGGTCACGTCATCGAATACGCGGGAGAAGCCGTGCGCGCTCTTTCCATGGAAGGCCGCATGACCTTGTGCAACATGAGCATTGAGGCTGGGGCGCGCGCCGGCATGGTCGCCCCCGATGAGACTACATTTGCTTACGTGAAAGGCCGCCGTTTCGCCCCGCAGGGCGCGGATTGGGAAAAAGCACTCGCTCATTGGCGCAGCCTGCCTTCCGATCCCGGAGCGCACTACGACACGGTCATAGAAATTGATGCGTCGAAGCTCGCACCATTTGTCACGTGGGGGACCAATCCCGGCATGGTGGTGCCGGTAAGTGGACGCGTGCCGGAATTGTCCGCGCTGGGAACCGACGCGGAACGGCAGTCCGCGGCGCGTATGTTGGAATACATGGGACTCGAACCCGGTACCAACGTTGAAGATATTTCGGTCGATCGTGTCTTCATCGGCTCCTGCACCAATTCGCGTCTCGAAGATTTGCGCGCTGCCGCACGCGTAGCCAAGGGACATCACGTGAACGGCAAAGTGCGGGCCATGGTGGTACCCGGATCGCAAATGGTGAAAGTACTGGCCGAACGGGAAGGCCTGGACAAAGTTTTTCAGGACGCCGGTTTCGAGTGGCGCGAGTCGGGATGCTCCATGTGTCTGGGCATGAATCCGGACATCTTACAGCCCGGTGAACGATGCGCTTCCACCAGCAATCGCAACTTCGAAGGCCGCCAGGGACGCGGCGGACGCACGCATTTAGTCAGCCCCATGATGGCCGCGGCCGCAGCCATCGCGGGACACTTCACCGATATTCGCAACTGGCATTTCAATTAGCCAATTTCCGCTGAGAGAACGCATGAAACCGTTTCGCGTACATAAAGGCAAGGCCGCCCCGCTTGATCGGGCCAACGTCGATACCGATCAAATCATTCCCAAGCAATTCTTAAAACGGATCGAACGAACCGGCTTCGGAGAATTTCTGTTTTACGATTGGCGGCGAGGAAAAGATGGCCAGCCTCATCCTTCTTTTAGTCTGAACCATCCGCGTCATGCGGGGGCAAGCATTCTGGTGGCGGGAAAGAATTTCGGCTGCGGCTCGTCGCGGGAACATGCTGTTTGGGCGCTGGAGGATTTCGGATTCCGGGCCGTGATCGCGCCGTCATTCGCCGATATCTTCGCCAATAATTGTGTTCAGAACGGCGTACTCGCGGTAGTTCTTGACGAAGCCGAGGTCAATGAAATCATGCGCCGGGCGGCCGAAATTCCGGATTATCGTCTTACGATCGATCTCGAGCAGCAAAGCGTGCAAGATGCACATGGACTTTCAGCAAATTTCCATATCGAGCAGACTACGCGTCATCGCTTATTGAATGGGCTGGACGACATTGGGCTTACTCTGCTGCAAGAATCGGATATTGCTGCCTATGAAGCGCGCCATCCCCTGCCCACCGCTTCGAAACAACTGTAAAGACGGAAGTGATGTCTCAGAGGATGCCCCGTCCTTCCGCGGTTTTTTGCGGAGGGCGGGGCTTTTTCGAGCGCACCAAATGCAGAAAGCCTTCGCAGTGCAAGAACGTTTGCTCAGGATGGCAAGGAGTTTGGGCTTTACTTAACGGGCGTCACCGGTGCAACCGGTGGCGCCGCCATCAGCAACGACTTCACCGAATCTGGAAGCTTATCCGCGTTAGCCAATAACAAACTCACCTGCCACATCTGTGTATCAGAAAGCGATTCCTTAAAACCCGGCATGCCAGTCAGACGAATGCCATTCGAGACTTTCCAGTACGTTTCTCCAGGCTCGTCATCAGTAACGCCGGTTCCCTTCACCAATCGCGGCGGCTTGGGAAACATACCGCTCGCAATGGCACTCGGGGAGCCGTCGGAAAAGCTGTGACACACCGCACAGTTTTCGCGGTAAACCTGGGCGCCAGCTTTGTAAGTGTTCTCGTCGGCGGGGATAGGAACGCTCTTTGGCTTTTCCTTGTCGATACGGGCGTCGAGGGCGCGATGGGCAAGCATGCGTTCGAAGGGCATAGGTGGGGCCGACGTCGCCACCGGGACATTGCCACTCGAAAACCAGGAATAAACAGCGAGTGGGACAGCTATAACGCCGATGATTAGACCGAAAATAAAAGTTCTCAACTTCGCCCTCCCCATTGCAGACTTGAAAATCGGAGTTTACAACGAATCTTCCGTGCGGCACCACCGCCAAACAATTAAAACTTGTCATTCTGAGGAGTACAGCGACGAAGAATCTGCACCAACAAAAAACGCCGCCCCAAGGCGGCGTTTTCAGATTAGAAGCAGCAACGAGAACTCAGCGGTGACCTTTGTGACCTCCGCCTCCGCCGCTGTGCCCACCACCACCGCCGCCACCATGTCCTCCGGAACTGCCGTGTGAACTTGCCGATCCGCCGCCATGAGAGCCGCCACCACCACCCGAACTATGTGGCGGTGATCCACCATGACTCGGAGCCGGAGAACTGTGGCCGGAATACCCGCCGTAGGGAGATCCGCCACGTGAGCCACCATAGGGTGATCCACCATAGCTCGGTCTGGTATACGACGGTCTTCCATAAGAAGAACCACCGTATCGCGAAGACTGGCCATACCGGCCGGACGACTCGCCGTACGATCGCGAGGAATAAGTGCCGCGGCCGCTGTCCGAGGAATAACTTCGCGGCGCAGGCAATACCCTGCCCGTGGGGCGAGGCACGTTGTTGACTCTGCTCTGAGCCGAGTTCGAGTTTTCAGACCCCCGCGAAACAGACCGTGAGTTCATGGACGATTCATTTCTTCCAGTTTCATTGTTTCGTCCAGTGTCACCACGGTTCGAAGCGCTGAAGCCCGCCGGCGGACGCGGTACGCTATGTCCACCCGTTGTTTGCGAACCGCGGAAGGACCCGGCTTCGTTCCCACCCATGCGGGATGGACTCGAAGGCCTCGCCATTCTGCTAACCGTTGGACGAGAGAGCGAACGTTGCGGCGCGGCAACTCCTGCTCTACCGCCGAGTCTGCTATCGCGTGACGGATTCGCATTCACACGATCCAGCGGATGTGCATCACGCATCCCGCTCGCGGAAACATGTAGCGCATTGTGATTAACCGCTAATCCGTGTTCCATCGTATTCCGCGATACGGCATGGAATCCTCCGCGAGCGTTAAAGTTCACCGAACGCCGCTGCCAGTCTCCACCACGCCAGCCATTGTTGAAACCGGCGTGAAAGCGATCGAAGTTGTTAAAACGACTGTTGTAGATGTTCACGCCACGGAAGTATCCCCATCCATAGTGATACCAGGGGAAGAATGGCTCGCCGAAGCCCAGTGGACACCAGCCAAACCCTCCGAAACCGATGCCGAAGCCAAATCCGCCGCCATACCATGACACCAGTGCTGGCGCATACCAGCCTCGTGCCCAGCCGCCATAGTAGGGGCCCGGCGCCCATCCCCAATACCCGCCGAAGCTTACCCAGCGGCCATAGTGAAAGGGAGCGAATCCCCAGGGAGAGTAATCCTGCCAGGTCCATCCCCAGGGATCTTGATAAATCCAATTGCCGTTCGTATAGGGCGCCCAGTCCGAGCCAACGTCACTAGGTACCCAAACATTGCCGTATTCCTGTGTGTTGCGCCAGGTTCCGTTGTCATCGAGATCTTCCGATCCAATCACATCGGGAGAAACGTACTGGCTGGAACGCGAAGAATCGATCCGCCGGTCGCGGCTCTCGCACCATTCATCGAAACTGTCCGGATCGGGCGCGGCGTTCATTTTCACCGTCATCGAATTCCCATTGGTGAAACGAGCCTGAGTATGAGCTTTTACACGCATCTTCGGACCGTCTCCCGTGGCTTCGCCTTCACCCTTCCATACCGTAACCACGGTGGCATCGCCATTGGGATCGACATCAAAACGGTAGTCGCCGGTTCGCAGAATCGTGAATGCCTGGTTCGGGGTATCGATCTCATAGGTCTCGCCGTCAAATAAATGGCGGACGTGGGCATTCAAAGTTCCCTGATGCAGCGACACCTGCACCGTATTTTCGTTCACATTGGTGAGCGTCAGGCTGCTTTCAGCGCCAATGCGAAAAATGCCGGTGCCGAGATTCAATTCCGCGCGCGAATTTTTGTCTGCCCAGACGTTGTCCGCGTTGGTGAGCGGACGATTCACTGCGCCCTGCACCCAGTCCCCGGTTCCCGCGGGCTGAATCGATACCGATCCGTTCATGAACTGCAAACGGGCTACCCGGCCCGGAGGATCATTCTCGTCGCTATTTTGATCTTGTTGCCCAGCGTCCGGACGGCCTGGGCCTTGCGCCATCGGACCCCCGGGGCCGGGATATTGTTGATTCGCCTGCGCTCCATCCGGTGGAGGAGGTGCCTGTTGCGGCATGGGTGTTTCCATCGGCTGATCGGCGGGATCGTTTTGCGCCACGGCCGTCATCGAAAAAAACGACCACAGAGTAACGATAAGAGTTGCGAGAATAAAACGTCTTGGGGCCCTCATAAAATCCTTCTCCTGAGGAACAATCTGGGAGGCTGTTCCTCAATTACAGCAATAAACCACCCGACAGCAGTTTAAACCCCAAAAAGAGCAAGGAGTTGCGCGGCATCTAAAGAGAAGAACGCTAGCCGACAGGGGAAATGTCGAGTCTCTAATCTATTGTGAACAGTGGACTGTGCCGACGTGGGAGAGACGCCTCGTCTTTCCCGCGAGCTTTAGCTCGTGGTGTGGAGCAGGCTTAAGCCTGCTGGGCAGGTGGGGCACCCGCCCCTACGTGTGCATTTCTCATAACAAAAGCCTCTCGATTGATTGAGAGGCTTGTTATGCCTTGGACTTAATCCCCAATTATTTGTCGTCTTTGTCCTTGTCCTTTGGCTTTTCTTTCTCCTCTTTTGGAGGCTTAGCCGGTGGTGGCTTGGGCACCGTCCGCTCCGGAGGAGCAGCCTGCCGTTGCGGGATTGTGCCCGCGTCCGGCCGGGTGTTCGGCTGGCGCCTGCGCTGGCGGACGAGGTGCTGGCCGGTTCGCAGTATCCGGCGTCCGCTGCGGTTGTTGTGCGGGCGGCGATGTCTCACGTTGCGGAGGCGGCGGGTTCCGATTCATAGAATCGGGCTGTCTCTGTTGCCGCTGCTCCGGGGGTGTGGCGTTACGATCCGGTGCGACTGCGTGAGCATTATCCGGTGACATTGGCCTGGTTGGCGGTGCCATGTTGCCGCCAGCATTCGGAGGCCGAGGTACTGGCCTCGATGGATTTGCAGGGGCCACAGTTCGGATTATTGTCATTGCGATTTTCTGCCGGTGGTTCCGCATTCATGTTCCCGCCATTCGGACGTGCGACCGGTCTGTCCGGGTTGGGATTCATGGGCGCAGCGTTCCCGTTCCCAGGGTTTCTAGCTGGAGCTTGATTGGGATTCCCCGGTGCAGCGTTTCTCGGCGGAGCCATATGGTTATTGGGAATGACCGTGTTGTTTGCGCCACGGTTCGCTGCTGGCGGCGGAGGTGGCGGCGGCAGCTTGGCGCGAATCTGCTGCACGCTTTGTCGATCCAGCGGGCGTCCCGGATTTCTGGCCAGGGCATCCTGCTTCGCGGCAAACGGAATCGGCCGCGGCGGGGGCGCAGTCTTTGTCACGATACGGCGTTGCATAGCTTGCGCCGGAGGCGCGGCAGCTCTCATTCCAGCATGCACACCAAGAACACTGTTCCTGACAGGTACCACGGGTGCGGCCATCGCCATCGGAGCACGTTGGATATCTGCGGCTGACACCTGCACCGCAACCTTCCTTACCGATTGACCGCTCGACATGGAACTTGCCGAGACCGCTATGAACGCCCCAGGCTGGGCCCGGTTTGTGTAATGAATGTTGTTAATCACGGTCGTGTTGTTGTAGTAGTTGTTGATGACCGTGACATTGGTCACGTGAATGTTTGTAACGTTCACATTGGTAAAGTAAGTACGGCTCACGTGGTAGGGCGGAATATATGGCTCGTTAAAACCCAGCGGGAACCATCCCACTCCGCCGCCCCCACCAAATCCCCCGCCGACCGAGACGCCGACTCCCCAGCTTGCACCGCCCACAAAAGCCACTAACGCTGGTGCATATACGGGACGAGCGGTCACCACCATCGGGCCCGGCGTCCAGCCCCAATAACCGCCCACATAAACCCAGCGGCCATAGTGGGACGGAGCAAATCCCCAGGGAGCATCATCGACCCAGGTCCAGCCCCAGGGCTCAACCCAAAGCCAATGTCCATCATGATAGGGAGCCCAACCGGCAGCGACTTGCGTAGGCGCCCACACCGGCCCATAGCCCGGAACCTGACGCCAGGTTCCGTATTCATCCAGGTCCGCAGCGCCGACTACATCCGGCGACACGTACTGGGCGGATTGCGAATGCGCTTCGCGATCGGCACGAACCCGGCACCAATCATCGAATCCGTCGTAAGCCGGGGCGTCATAAAACTGAGCTTGCAGCGACTGGCCGTTGCTGAAGCTGACCTGCTGGCCGGTGCGTACATCGACTGCGGGCCCATCCCCGGTAGCCTGGCCGTCGCCATTGCGGACAGTCACCAGCGTGGTATCTCCATTCGGGTCAACATCGAAGCGATAATCGCCGGCCCTGGTGATGGTGAACGCCAGGTTCGGAGTATCAACTTCATAAATCTCGCCGTCATAGAGATGGCGCACCCACAGATTCAACGTGCCCTGATCGAGTTCGACCTGAACGTCCTGATCGTCAAGATTGGTGAGGGTAAGGCTGGTTTCGGAGCTCAAACGCATGGCAGAGCTTCCCAAATTCAGTTCGGTACGAGATTCCTGGTCCGTCCACACCCGGTCAGCAGTGGTCAGCGGACGGTTCAGGGCCGCACCCGTCCAATCATCCACGCCGCCCGGCTGAATCGAAACTTGTCCCGAGATATACCGGATGTCCGCTGCCCGGCCCGGAGGATCGTCGCTACCCTGATCTTGCGCCAGCGCGAGAGGAGCCGAAAGGGATACAAACAGTCCAACTAAAAGCGAAGAAACTAACCATTTGGAAGTTTTCATAAGGGCTCCAGTCTTAATACGCAACAGACTACCGAAAATGTACCCGCTCACTAGATCACTTATGATGAGCACGTCCCCAATTGCTTCTAAACACAGTAGCACTTAGGCAGTTGCGTCAAGAGAGCAAAACTCCGAAGTAACATGCACTCGTCAATCGCACCAAGCGACGTAAGTTGATGAGTCTTAAACAAGATTGCAGCAATTCCTGAAATGTACTTCCTATTTCGAGCACCAGATTGGTACTGCCTGTAGCCGGGTTTATCGCGTGGGAAGAGAAACGCGTGCTACAATGATCTTGCGGTTAATTACCACGGTTGTGTGGTGCGGTTCCTACAAGGTTAAGAAGTTAAGAACGTGATCCAAGACTTCCCGCCCTGCTGTATCCTCCGTTGATTTGTCGCTAATTCAGATATAAGACTGGCCCAAAAGCCACAGCCTTGCCACCCGGATTCGTGTGTGCCAGGCACGCTACCGCCAGACAGAAAGATCTATCAATCAATGACTCAATTTTCAGAACTGCCTATTTGCTCACAAATCCAGGAGCAACTGACGGCAGCTCGCTTTTCCACAATGACTCCGGTGCAGGCTGCCGCGATTCCTCATGCCCTTCAAGGCAAAGACGTTTTGGCCACGGCTCAAACCGGAACCGGCAAGACGCTCGCGTTCCTGATTCCCGTGATGGAACATTTGCTCAAGTCGCACATCCCTGCCATCACTGCGCTGGTGCTCGTACCCACCCGCGAATTGGCCATGCAAGTGGCGGCGCAGTATGACGCTTTACGCGGTAAGAGGCTTGCGGCCGCAGCACAGGTTGTCGGTGGCTTACCCGAACGGCAGCAACTTGCCGCGATTCGCAGCGGCGCCCGTTTAATGGTCGCAACTCCCGGCCGCCTCGAGGATTTCCTCGATCGCAAGCTGGTGGATTTCCGCGGCACTTCAATTTTGGTTCTCGATGAAGCCGATCGTATGTTGGACATGGGATTCCTCCCCGCCATTCGTCGCATTGTTGGAGTGTTACCCACCAAGCGGCAGACCATGTGCTTTTCGGCGACTTTGCCGGATTCCGTGGCCCAACTCACCAGCAAATACATGACGGCTCCGGTGCGCATTGCTCTTGGATCGACGTCGAAGCCTGCCGAGAGCGTACGCATGCAGGCTTTCGAAGTTTCCGGTGATCGCAAACAGCAAGTGCTCAACGGCCTGCTCTCGAACGAAACTGGCCGCTGCCTGATTTTCGTTCGCACCAAGCATGGCACCGAACGCCTGGCCCGGCGTCTTACGCGCGACGGCTTCTCCGCTGCCATGATTCATGGCGACCGCTCGCAATCCCAGCGCACGGCTGCTCTTGCTGGATTCCAGCAGGGCCGTATCCGCATCCTAGTGGCCACTGATTTGGCCTCACGCGGCATTCACGTGCAGGACATCGCACATGTAATTAATTACGATCTGCCGGCTGTGGCGGAAGATTTCATTCACCGCGTAGGAAGAACCGGACGCGCCGGAGAACTGGGCGTGGCTTCGACTCTCTACGGACGCGACCAGGCTGGCGATTTGCGCCAGATCGAACGCGCACTCGGCATTCGCATCGAACGCAAGCAGGCGGAATTTGATGCTTCCGTAAAACCGGAATCCGGCAAGGAAAAGCGGACCTGGGAAGATCGCAGCGAAGAGCGTGACAGCTTTGACACGGCCGCCTCGAAAACAAGGATGGTCCGGCTGCCGGGAGAAACCCTGCAAAGGCACACCGCCCGCGCTTAAGCACGATCTTTAACCACAGAGGGCACGGAGGATCACAGAGGAAAATCTTAGGATTTCTTTTGTGATCTTTGTGTCCTTTTGTTTTTTCCCGTTGTTTTTTCCCCGCTAGTTGGGATTCGTATCAGGGCACGGCTTTCCAGCCGTGCCGTCAAACCATCGCACCGACTACGCGCTTCAGCGCCCGTGGTGGAGCAGCGGCTAAAGCCTGTCCTGTATCGCATTTTTACGGCACGCCTGAAGGCGATGCCCTGATACGAACCACGGAGGTCACGGAGGAATCCCTTGGAGATGTTTTCTTGGTGACACTTCGTATCATCTTTTGGTGAACTCAGGCCCTCGCCGGAGATTTATTCGTAGCGCAGGGCTTCGATAGGATCCAGGCGGGAAGCGCGGATCGCCGGCACCATGCCACTGATCAATCCCACCACCCCGAGAATAAGCGTGGCTGCAATCAAGGTACCGGGCGCGATGATCAGCCGGATGTCGCCGGCTTCCGCATTCTTGGCAAACGCGCTATACAGCGTGAGCCGTCCCACGCAAATGGCGACCACATAAGCCAGGATGATCCCCAGCACTCCGCCCAGAAATGTAATGGTCAAAGCTTCCGCCAGGAATTGCAGCAGGATGTGCTGCCTGCGGGCAC
Organism: Terriglobia bacterium; assembly: GCA_963723765.1. GTDB lineage: Bacteria > Acidobacteriota > Terriglobia > Terriglobales > Acidobacteriaceae > DATBAX01. Next base: position 130,964 of record CAVRSD010000006.1, read on the forward strand.
CCAGCGCCTTCTCCACCCCTATTTCGCGAGTACGCTGCTGCACCGAGACCAGCATAATATTCATTAGCCCAACACCACCGATACCCAATGTCAGGGTACCGATGAAACCCAGCAGAATCTTCAGTCCGATGGTGATGATTTCAAACTGATGGACCTGCTCCATCAAGTTAAATACCAGCATGGCGCGACGATCACTTTGGTTGAACTTGTGCTCGTTGGCCATCACCGCCCGTACGGATTGCTCCAACCGCTCATACTCGGGGGTCTCATAGTTGAACCAGATAGTGTCAATGAAATGCGTGTCCCGCAAATCACTCATGGTGCTGAAAGGAATATAGATTCCACGGTTAATGTCGTCGTCACCTTCCTGCATTTTTGCTTTCAAAACGCCGACAACTTCGAAGCTCAGGCCATCCACGCGAATGTGTTCCCCCAGCGCGTTTCGTCCGGAGAAAAGTTTTTGCTTGGCCTCCGAGCCGATGACCGCCACCCGGGAATGCTGCAGCTCGTCCTCCATGTTGTAGAAGCGGCCCGGGCCCATTTTCAGTGCGCGAATGGAAACAACATTGGGATAATTTCCGGTCACGCCAAAAGTGAACGTGCGGGTATCGTATTGAATGCTGGCCTGCTTGCTGGCTTCGGGAGTGATGTGCGTGATCTGCGGAAGATTGGCCGTCAGAGTGTCCACATCATCGACGGTAAAGCGAACCAGAGCGCCCGCCTTCTGGCCGCCCGCTTGGGTGGAAGTGCGGGCCGGAACCAGGATCATGAGCTTGGTGCCAAAGTTGGCAAAGATGTTGGTACAGGCCCGGCCAAACCCATCGCCGTAAGCGAGGAGCATGACGACCGTGGCAATGCCCCACGCCATGCCGAGCATGGTCAGAGCCGTGCGGCGGCGGTTGTGCCGCATCGCGCCATAAGCTTCCTGGAGTAGATCACGAACCATTCTTGAAGTTCCTTGTTATCTTGAACTCTTATTCGGCCCGGAGTGCGTCCACCGGCTGCAGCATGGCGGCTTTGCGGGCGGGATAAATTCCCGCGACCACGCCGGCCAAAGCCAGGCTGGCAATTGCGATAATCGCTGACATGGGCACCAGTTTGGGAGGATCGAATCCTCCTGGCCCCTGCACCGTGTCCATCATCGCCATTAATCCAGCGGCGAGACCCATGCCGACCAGGCCACTTCCGACGGTCAGAAGAATCCCTTCCAGAAAAAACTGGAACAGAATGCTGCGATTGGTGGCGCCCAGAGCCTTGCGCAATCCAATTTCCCGGGTGCGCTCACTGACAGCCACCAGCATGATGTTAATGACACCGATGGCGCCGAGGGCCAGCGTGACCAGCCCCACACTGCCGAGAAACACATTCATGGCGTCGAAAATGGTGCCGACTGCTTTGGAATTCTGGATCGTGTCCCAACCTTCGAAGGCTTCTTTATCGTGATAATCGAAGCCGTGATTGCGCGCAACGATCTTGTGTACTTCTTCCTGAGCGATTAAGTGCTCGTCGGTGACACGCGGCTGGTAATTGATAAATGAGATGGAATTTTCGTGGTTCTCGCCCTTGATAGGAAAGTCCATCGCCATCACCCGATAGGGGATGTAGGCGCGCATGTTCGTGGAATTATTGTCGCCTCGTCCAACTTTCTTAATGGTGCCGACCACAGTGAAGTTGATTTCGTTCAACAACACATTCGCGCCGATCGCCGGATTTCCGAGAAACAGGTTGTGCGCGACTTCCTCACCCAACACCACAACATTGCGCTTCTGGCTCTCATCCAGATTATTGAGCCAGCGCCCTTGCTGGACGGGAAGAAAACGTATGTCCGCAAACTGGGGCTCGATCCCGGTAATTTCTCCGTTCGCGGTGGCGAAGTCGCTTACCGCGCGAACGTCATCGCGTGTGAGCACCGGCGAAGCATTGCGGACGTGCGGCGCTTCCTTGCGGATGTCAACGTAATCCTGATAAGTCAGCAGGTAGTTGCGGGCTGAGTTCATGCTGCCCTCGACCGCAGGGGCGCGTCCGGGAAAGATAAACATGATGTCCTGACCGAACTCGGCCAGATTGCGCTTATTGCCGGAGCGAAAACCTTCTCCCAAACCCACCAGCAACAGTAACGATCCCACACCCCAGGCGATGCCAAACATAGTCAGGAACGAGCGCAGTTTATGCGCCCAGAGGGTCCGGAAGATCTGCGCAAAGGTGTCCAGAAGGGCCAGCATGGCTATTAACATTGTACCTTTTGACTGGCCTGAGGGGCACTTGGTTAGCAAAAGCTGGGTAAAGAGCGGGCGAATCCGGATTCCGGCTTTTTCGCCAGGCTTTCAATGGTTTGGAGTGCGATTGTGGAAAAAATCTACAGGCGGAATCTCAAGCAGCAATCGTAGGAAGCTGGGGGCTAAAAAAGAACCAGCGGGAACCGTTGGGGAGGACTCCCAACAATTCCCGCCGTCCAACTTTGACGATCCGCATCCCTAAAACGTAGTACCAGGACAGGGTCGTTCAGAAGTACTTACCAGGCAGTGTCTTCATTGGTGCAAGAGCACTGGCCGTGGCCGCTGCCAAGCAGAATCAAGTACTGGCATTCCAATTCCAGATCGCCGGTTTCTAATGAAGTCGCGTTGGAATCCTTCAATTCGGTTTCGGTAATGGAAGGTGTCGCTGCGGTCTTGCCAGCCTGGATGTGGGTGATCCATCCACGGATTCCAGCGGTTGGTTTTCCAGCGCCTTTGGCCGATGCGGTGCAAGAACCAGGGTTTGCGTTCGAAAGAACCTTGATGACGCCGGCATGGTTAATGGTCGGGGTCAGCACGTTGTAGAGCAGGTTCTTGTTGATGGACTCGGAAATGATTCCATCCGCCGATACGTCGCAGCTGCAGCAAGCCTGCAGTTCCTGGCTGTTATCAAAAACGTAGAACGCTGCGCAAAGATCGGCTTCGCCAGCGCTGCCGTCGTTGATTACACGCACGGTGGTGTCAGGGTTACCTACGACGTTTGCGCCGGAGTAATATCCCAGAGCATAAACATCGTCAGGTGCGTTCTGTGCCACCGCTGATGTCATTCCGAGCACCAGGGCAATGGCCAGTATGGGAAGCAGGGTACATAGTACTTTCTTCATTGAAGATCCTCCTATGATTGGGCGCTGCCGGCTGGGGGGAGGACTCTTCAGCTGAGGATGCGCAGGAGGATGATCAGCTTCTTGACCAATCTTTACAATTACCCACCTGGCCTAGTCAGAAACACTAGGTTTGCGAATCTACATCGAATGGGTTAGTTACTGTCTTCTTAGGAAACGATGGGAGCTCTCATAAAATTTATGCTTGGTTGGATTTGCTATTTTAAAACTTGATACAGCTACACAGAAGCAAGTTCGTTACTTCCCATGATTTTCAACTAAGATGACCGGACGCCGGAGAAGGCATCCGTCGCGGTAATTCAGGACAACCGCAATTCATATGGAACATAAATTCTACGAAGGCCCTCGATGACAATGAAAGTGATTCAGACTACGTTGCTTGTACTCATCTCCGCCCTATCGTGCTCTGCGACGGAATTGAACCTCATGCCCTGGCCCGCCAGGATCGAACAGCAACCAGGTTTTTTGAGCCTGAATCGTTCACTGCGTTTTGAAGTGACGGGTACGGATGAGCGCGTGAACTACGCTGTCAATCATTTCAAAGAACAGTTGAGTGCTCGAACTGGAATTTCCCTCCAGCAACTTGACGCGAGCACGAACGACAGCCCGCTTTTGGTCATCCATTGCAATGGTGCTGGGACGAAAGTACAAGAGTTAGGCGAGGATGAGAGCTATCGGCTGACCGTCGATGAAAAGAAAGCGGAACTCACTGCCGCAAACCCTCTGGGTATTCTGCGGGGCGTGGAGACTTTACTGCAAATGGTCCAGCCAGGGAAACTGGGGTGGATCATTCCGGCGGTTCAGGTGGACGATCAACCGCGTTTTCCGTGGCGGGGTCTAATGATCGACGTATCGCGGCACTTTATGCCGGTGGATGTGATCAAACGAAACATCAATGGCATGGCGGCAGTGAAGCTGAACACTCTCCACTTGCACCTTTCTGATGATGAAGGGTTCCGCGTGGAGAGCAAGACTCATCCAAAACTGCAGGAACTTGCTTCCGACGGATTGTTTTTCACCCAGAATCAGATTCGCGATATCGTCGCGTACGCACATGAACGCGGTATTCGCGTAGTGCCGGAATTCGACGTACCCGCTCACGCCCTGAGCTGGCTGATTGCCTATCCAGAATTTTCATCCTCGCCCATGCCTCCGCGATTGGCGCGGGACATGACCGATCACGAGCGTCCTGTGCTCGACCCTACCTTGGAAAGTACGTACAAGCTGCTGGACAAAGTATTCGGCGAGATGGCGCCTCTTTTTCCCGATAAGTATTTCCACATTGGCGGCGATGAAGTAGACAGCCGGTACTGGGACAAGAATGAGCGCATCCAGGCGTGGATGCATGCTCACAACATAAAAGACAGCGAAGCCCTGCAGGCGTACTTTAACAAGAGGGTACAGAAGATTCTGGCAAAACACGGCAAGCGCATGGAAGGCTGGGACGAAATTCTGTCGCCGGAACTTCCCAAAGACACGCTGATACAGTCGTGGCGCGGACCCGAAACGCTGGCAAAAGCTGCCCAGATGGGATTTCAGACCATCCTGTCGGCGGGCTGGTATCTCGACCTGATGTATCCCGCGTCAATGCATTACGCGGTAGATCCCATGAGCGGCGAGAGTGCGGCGCTGAGTCCGGCGCAGAAAGAGTTGATTCTCGGAGGCGAAGCGGCGCAGTGGACGGAATATGTGACGCCAGAAATCCTCGATAATCGACTGTGGCCGCGTTTGGGCGCCATCGCGGAACGGTTGTGGTCGCCGGCTTCCGTGACCGATCCCGCTTCCATGTACCGTCGCCTGGAGGTTCTAAGTCGCGACCTGGAATGGCTGGATCTGCGTCATCGCACCAACAGCCAGCGGATGATTGAGCGCATCGCCGGAGAAGCCCCGGTGGAATTGCTGGAAACACTCGCCAACACTCTGGAACCGGTCAAAGAGTACGACCGCGGAAAAACCCAGTCTTACAACACCCAGATTCCGTTGAATCGTTTGGTGGATGCTGTTCCGCCGGAGAGCGAACCGGCGCGGGAATTTAATGGACTCGCCCAGAACACCGCCCATGACGCATCGGTGCGGCCTGAGTTGCGAAGATGGCTCACAAAATGGCGTGACAATGACGCGAAGTTGCAGCCATTTCTTCCCGGCTCCGTATTTCTTTCGGATCTGGCGCCTTTATCGAACAGCCTTTCCGTGTTGGGATCGGTGGGCCTCGAAGCGCTGGACGCGATCGAATCTGGCCAGCCCGTCAGTCCGGACAAGCGGAACCACCAACTCGCTCTGGTGAATGACAATTCCACGCCACACGCCGAAATGATGATCGTGATTGCTCCGGCAATTCGTCAGCTGGTAGAGGCTCAGCCCTGAGTTCCGTCGAAGTACGTTGGGAACTCAAAATCCATTGCAAGTATTCCATGCCGGCCATATCCGCAAAATTTTCCAGATTTTCCGACGCCAAATCCGGACTGAGCGCAGTGTGCTGCACACCACCCGCGGAGATCCAAGCGGTGGCCGCGATCTTCAAGCTAGGCTCAGGTATCGTCGATGACACTCGTCTGCATTTCGGTCTGGGCCTGGAAAAGATCGCCGACATGAAATCTGCTGGCCCAGTGGTTTGAAGGAAAATTTCAAGGCGGTCACGGCCGACCAACTTGTTACCGTGAAAGAGGGCGCCGGGATCGTGCCTCGCGTGGGTTGGTCCAAGTCCTAGATAGGACATGTGTACCTTGACAGCCCGCGAGGACCAGGTTTAGGTTGCAGGGTTGAGTAGTAAACGTTTCCCCGATCTGGCTGGAGCGGCGTCTCTCTTCAATAATTGTCCACCGTCCCAGGAGGTAGTTATGAGTTCCGATCGCGATGTCTCACGCCGGCGATTTCTTTCGACTGCGGTAACCACAACGGCGGCCTCTTTCCTTGCTAAGCCGGCGCTTTCTTTCGCGCTCGGTACCCCGTCCTCATCTGCTGCTGCTGAGACCGGGGCTACTGCATCCCCGATCCTCCCGTGGCAAGACCAAGGCGTGCTGAACCTGACGAACTCTCCGTTTGCGAAGCTGCACACAGTCCCGGTGCGGGCGGTGACGATCGAGGAAGGTTTCTGGTCGAAGCGTCGCAAAACTAACGTCGAGAGCAGCATCCCTTCCATGCGCACCGAACTCGAAGAACACGGACGCATGGACAACTATCGCCGTTTGGTAGGCAAGAGTTCGGCCGCACAAACGGGCCCTTTTTATACGGATTCCGATATCTACAAGTGGACGGAGGCCGTGGGTTGGACACTGCAATCGGGCGATCAGCCTGAGTTGCGCAAGGTCACGGAGTCCATGATCCGCGAAGTCGTTGCCATTCAGGAGCCCAGCGGATATTTGAATACCTACTTTCAGGGCGATCACATTCCCGAGCGCATGACTCCGCACATGCAGGAAGTCGGGACACGAACTCTACAACCTCGGCCACATGCTGCAGGGAGCCATCGCCTACTATCGCGCGACGGGAGACCCTACGCTAATGAATGCCGGGATGAAATTTGTCGACGATTTTCTCATCCCCAACTATGGTCCAGGGACGAATCAGAAACCGATTATTTCCGGTCATCCAGAAATTGAGATGTCGCTGATCGAGCTTTACCGCACTACCGGTAAGCATCAATACGTCGACCTGGCTGGATACATTCTGCATGGAGATGAACGTGCGACGCTTAAGCCGCAAGCCATCGTTTACATGTTCTGCGGGATCCCGTTTGTGACCCGGACCAAGCTGGAAGGACATGCCGTTCGTGCCATGTATGCCTGCTGCGGCGCGACTGACTATTACCTTGAGACCGGCGATCCCACCTATTGGAAGACGCTCAATACGCTTTGGGAGGACCTGAGCCGGCGGCAAATGTACATCACGGGTGGCGTGGGTGCGCGCAACCAGGGTGAGGCCTTCGGCGAGCCCTATGAATTGCCCAACGCGCAGGCTTATGGCGAGAGTTGTGCAGCCATCGGAAACATGATGTGGAACTGGCGCATGCTGGCCGCGAGCGGAGAAGCGCGCTTCACTGATGTGATCGAACGCGCCTTGTACAACGGTATCAACTCCGGCATGTCGCTCGACGGAACCACTTACTGCTATCGCAATCCGCTGGCTTTCGATCCGACTGCATTCGACAACTTCCGTGGCGATAAAATTCGCAATCCCTGGTATGACACGACCTGCTGTCCGCCGAACCTGGAGCGTACCTTTGGTTCGCTTCCCGGCTACTTCTACAGCACCAGCAAAGATGGCGTGTACGTACATCTGTACGACAACTCGCTGCTCGATTGGCATCTGGAGAATGGAACAGCACTGAAGATTCAGCAGAAAACGAACTATCCATGGAATGGCGATGTTCAATTAACTTTGAATCCGGCGCAGACTACGGACTTTACGTTCCATGTCAGGATTCCGGGCTGGGCCGCTGGTGCAAGAGTGGCGGTGAACGGGAAGAATGTCGACGGTGCGCAACCCGGCGAATACTTGCCGATCCAGCGCAACTGGAAGCCGGGCGATGTGGTGACTCTGAATTTCCCGATGAATACCGAGATCGTTGCATCCAACCCGCGCGTTTCCGAAAACTCGGGCCGCGTCGCGGTGATGCGCGGTCCCGTGGTCTACTGTGTCGAGGGACTGGATCAGCCAAGCGGCGTAGCTCTGTCTGACATTGCGATCCGCGTCAGCGATGTATCAGGCAAGGAATTCCAGGACGAATATGCCGCCGGCCTCCTGGATGGCATCGTCGTATTGCATCACAATGGCGCGGTATATGAAACCGTGTCCGCCGAGGAAGGGCTCTATATGCCGCTAGGGGCCGCGCCGAAAACCCGGCCTGCGAAACTGACCCTGATTCCTTATTACGCTTGGGCGAATCGTCAGCCCACGGCCATGCAGGTTTGGGCGCGTTACATACGATCCTGAGCAGCGGAGGCTGGCGTACTTCTAGTCGGTGAGAATTGTATTAAGCATCTGCGCCAGCTGTGACTTTTGACGGAGGTTGGCTGCCGGATTTTCCGCATCTGCCAACAGCGAAAGCTGGTGAGCCAGGACCCGCACGGCGGTTTCCCGCGGCATGTAAATGGCGTCCTGTGGAAGCAGCAACTCCCAACTTTTGCGATCCCGCCATCGCATGGGCCAGGTCTGCATCTGCTGCCACTTCTTCAGATTCATCTGGCCGCCATCCAGGGATAGTAAAGCCGTGATCTGTACCTGGGCTTGTCCCAGGTGACCGTGGATCTTCACTGTCTTCACTTCAATTTCGCTGCATACGATCAGAGGCCGGGTGAGCTTGAACACATCGGCCTCACGAAGCTGGTTAGGGTCGGCATTGAGTGACAGAAGGAGCGCCGCCGTGACTTCCCTTTTTTGAGGCTTTCCAGAATCGATGACTTGCATCTGCGGAAACATAGCGTTTGCAGGATTCACGTTCACCGACAATTTCGGCTCGAGATTCTCCGAGGTGTCTAAGGCGGTGTGGGTAACACTGGGAGTTCCGACGATACGCGCCCTATCGTCCGTTGCGGCAACTTTCGCGTAGCGATAAAAGCGCGGCGTGCCCCGTTCTTTCCAGTATGCCGAGGAATAGGACTCCACCCCAACCCCGGTACTCAATGCACTGAAAAATGTGTTCTCCGACGGATTCACCATAATCCCAACATGCCCTGGCCACACCACCAGATCACCAACACGAGGACGCGTCACCTGTTGAAATTCATCCACCCCTGCGTATAGATCGGATGAGCTTGCGTAAGAGTAGGGAAAGCCGGCACGTTCGTATACGCTATGCACCAGATGGGAACAATCGAGCCGGGAAAGACCGCTGCTCCGAGATTCCAGCGCAGCGCCGATCACAGACAACCCCTCACGAATGTTCATTAGCGAGGATTCCGACTCGTCCGAAGATTTGGTCGTCCGGGTCACGGCCTTGCCGGCAGACCGGTATTCGGGGTCTTGTACATTCTGTTGTGCGGCAAGCATGGCTGGAACAAAAACGAATACCCACAATAGCCCTGCGCCCTTTGCCCTGGAATACATGGTTCATTCATTCTGATGCGGATCGGGCAAACGGCGCAGATTACAACGGTGCTATGCCGATTGAAGCCCTTTCAAGCGGGAACCTGTAGCAGAGTTCTACGGTGCAGTAGTGTTTAGCCGCTGGGATTGTGTGGTCCGGCGGAGCGCGCAGTCATGCGCTAACCCTCTATGCGAGAATTCCCTACCAAACCGAAAAAATATAGGGAATTTCTTCATCTTGTGGCCGGAATAACGGCACGGTAGCTCATACCGTACTCATGCCGCTCGAGTTATTGGCTAAGAGGCTTGAAACGAATAGGTAATTGGTTTTTCGCTCGAAGGCAAGCGGCCAGCCAACCAGACGGACCAGGCTCGAACTCCCGAGTGGATTTCTCGCCGACCTTGGTCTGCTAGATCACTGCAGAAGGGCTGCTTCCGGTGGCTGCAAAAACTTCAGCAACTTCTTGCCCTGCGATTTCCACGAAGGCCTGGACTATCACGGGATCAAACTGGGTGCCCCCAGCCGCAATGAGCCGGCCCACCGCATCTTCGTGCGAGAGACCTTTACGGTAGCAGCGATTTGAAACCATCGCGTCGTAGGCATCGATGACGGCCACAATGCGCGAGCCAACGGGTATTTCGCCGCCTTTCAATCCTCCGGGATATCCCCGGCCATCGTAACTCTCGTGATGATGAAGGGCGTACAGACTGGCTTTATCGAGGCCGGGAAACAGGCGCAGAATCGACCAGCTATATTCCGGGTGTTTGTTCATCAACGCCCGTTCTTCGTCGGTCAGCTTGCCTTCCTTTTTGAGGATGGCGTCGGGGATGCCGATTTTTCCAATGTCATGTAGAAGAGCGGCCGCTTCGAGCTGATAAAAGTCAGCCTCTGCAAGCCCCAATTTTCTGGCGACCCGCACTGCCCATTCCGCCAGGCGGGTACTGTGAATTCCGGTGCCGAGATCGCGCAGATCGAGCAATTGATTAAAGCCGCAGATGACAGACTTGAGGAGCGCCTGCTGTTGCTCCTCAAGTTCCTTCACCCGCAGCAGCGTCCCGCCGCCCGAAGAACCCGTCAACCATTCGTTCACTAACGTTGCCATGAAAGCCTCAAATGTCTAGTGCAGTCCCAAGCTGGTGCGCCAGGCTTGTATGGCTTGGTACGTATCCAGGCGACCTTTTCCCATCTGCGGGTCTGGGATCGACTGTGTGTGTGCCAGAGCGTTTGCCGCCTGTGGTTCGGTGCTGAGGCCAGTAAGGATCAATGAATGGGACCCAATCGTGATCCTGGCGTTGTAGGCCGAGATCATCAGCGCCGCAGCGCCGGAAACCATTGGTGTACTGAATGAAGTTCCCCATCCCGCTGCATAAGTGCTGAAAGGATATGTGGTCATCACACCTTCGCCTGGGGCGGCCAGCCAAACCGGCGGAGCTCCGTAGTTTGAAAAGGTCGAAGGAGTGTCGTTATTGCTGGTAGAAGCAACATCAATCACGCCCTTGAGCGCGGCTGGATAGACCGTAGCTTGTTCTCCACTGTTACCCGCAGCCGCCACGCATATCACTCCATTCACGGTGGCGTAATTCACCGCATTCGCCAACTGCTGCGAATAGGTGGGGTAATTGAAACTCATATTGATCACCTTGGCGCCATGACCAACTGCATAGTAAATGGCGCGCAGGATGTCAGAGTTATAGCCAGTTCCATCCGACTTGAACGACTTCAATGGCAAAATCTGCGCTTGGGGCGCAACCAGGTGGATGATGCCTGCAGTCATTGTGCCGTGGCCGAAGTCCGCGTACGGTGGGCCGTCCAGCACCGCCACAGAAGACTGGTCCAGCACCGCGACCGACGATTGACTCACTTGCGCCGGCTGACCATTTCCATCCAGAACCGCTACTGAGGACTGGCTCACATCACTCATTTCGGAGCCGCCGCTTTGATTACGTGTAAAGTCGTAGCCTGCGAGCAACGAGTTCTTCAGAACAGGATGATTCGGATCTACACCGGTATCGATATCCGCGACGATCACTCCGGTGCCGGCGGTGTTAAATGCAGCGTGGGCCGCATCGGTCCGGATGAGCTGGTTGCCCGGTTGATACACATAGCCGTGCCACACCGTTGTCCCGTAATAATTGAACGGCGCCTCATCGGTCAGATAACTGGGGGCTGGGCCCGCCGAAGCCGCCTGTGCCTGAACCACCTGGTCGGTTTCCACCGAGACCAGCCCCAGCAAGTTAAGGTTCAGGAGGGATGTAACTGCATTCAGTGACGAAGGCACTTCAATCATGAAGAGCTGGCCCTGGGGATCTCCCAAGCCCTCAACCGTTGAGCAGCTCAGCAGCTTGCAAAGATTCAGAATGCCATTGAGCCCGAGATGGTCGCTCACCACCAGTCGAGTCTGTGGCGCGGTGTGCGCTACGGAGCTCTGCGCGGCTAAAGCCTGCGCTCCGAAACACAGGAGCAACGCCAGTGCGAAATATGTGCGAAGAGTCCGGGGCGTCTGTTGAGTTAACTTACTAGTAATAGACCGATTCTGCGTTCCCATCAATTTCCCCCTCTGGACTCGCCGTGTTAAAGGTACGATCGAGTCTACGAAACAGTTGGACTTTGCAAAACTTACACCGGTAATTCTTGGACGGTTACCCGCTGGTTACCTAACCATGAGGCACCCTAGTCCAAATCCCGTGGTTCCAACGACTTAACGTAAACACCATAGAGGGGGAGTACAATCTCGTTGCTTTCATTTCCGCCAATCGAAATACATAGATCACTGGCACCATCAAACTCGAGCTGGAACTCGCCGAACCGATTGGCGATGGTCTCGGCAATTGGCAGCTTTCCTTTTTGTACGCGGACGGCGACCCCTTCGGCAGCGCGTTCCACGCCTTTCCGAGTCAGGATTTGCCCCACCAGGCAGGCCCGGTCGGCTTCCCGGCGTGGTTCAAGACGAAGGTCAATGTAGTACTCATCGGTCTCATAGAGAAATTGCCTTGCCGAAACAGAACCACGTATTCCCGCCGTGATCGGCTGCAGATTCGAGTCGAACAAGACGCGAATACCGCGACTCGGCTCGGGAGCCAGCACTGCAAATTGACTTTTCACCACCCGAACTACGTCTGCGGGGGGAGTGAGAGTACCTTCTCCCGCGGTGATCGAGAAGACACTTTGCCAAGTTTGTAGCGTATCCCTGCATTTCTGGCATCCGTTTTGAATGTGCTCTTGCATGTCCATCTTTTCCTTAGACGAAACGAAATCCCTTGCAAAATCAACCCATTGAGCTTCGCTGAAATGTTTCACCACTACCTCCGCCGGGGTACGGAACCAGAACCCTTTGCCTGTTACTGGTACTCATGGAATAAGGGCATTGAGCAGGTCAGGAAATATAGGGGAGAGAAAATTAATTTTGAGGGGTCAGCCCTTGCCGACCAGAATGAAGGGAGCCCATTGATAACAATGGGGATACCTCGATCGTAGCTGCAACATGGATGACCGTAGGGCGTCAGCTTTGCTTTTCCCCTGTCCGAGAAACCGGTAGAAAGCTGTCATGAATTCCGCAGTACTCTTGTCATGAACATCCCAGAGGCTGAGTATTAAAGACTGCGCTCCGGCATGCAGCAGACCTCGCGCCAAACCTATTAATTCGTCTCCGGCAGCCACGACATTCAGACCCGTCGAGCATCCGCTCAAAGTGATCAATTCGACAGGGAGCCTTAACTGATAGAGATCAAACAAGCTTAGGAATGAGTCTCCCAGCCGGATTGCGGAGAACATGGGATTGTCCTGCCGAAAGCGGCCGTGAGTAGCAATGTGAATGACTCGGCTGGTGGGTCCTTTACTGCGCAGGATGTGTTCCGTCGCATTTTGGCCGACAAACAATTCTGCCTGGTCGAGAACCCCAGCCAGCGCCTGCACTTCGTCCAGGATTGCCGGCGCTTGCGGATCGGGAATGCCAAGCACCAGAGAGGCCCCCGAAGCATTTGCAGTCCTGCTCTGGCAAAGAGCATAAATACTGGCGCTGGGGGAATAGGAAACCGTATACCGATCAATCAAGTGCTGCGAACCATCAAACAGCGCATGAAACGGGACATAGTGCAGCGAACCGTGGGGAACGAAAATCAGATGGTTCGCTTTGAGTCGAGACGCCACGGGCGCAATCAGCTCATCGTAAAGCTCTTTTAGGTGCGACTGTGTCGCCTGGACAAGGGAATCGTGAAACGCTTCGAGATATTGAGGATTCAGACGGAACTTGGAAAGTTGGAACTGGAGAAGGCGCAGTAAACCAGCAACTCTGCCTTCCACCGTGACTGGAACGATTTCGAGAGTTTCCCGTCCCAGCAAGCAGACGAGAATACGGTCGCGAACCCGAAAATACTCGACCAACAACGTATCCGGAGGAATGACAGCACGGATCGAGCTAATGGGCATATAGCTGGGCATTTGCAAACCAGCCTCGGTGGCGTCGGTTTCCGTAGCATCCTGCAAAACTCGCACCAATTTTTTTTCACGATCTCGCGCTTCTTGCTGAAGGAGTGCGATTCGTTCCACCGATTGCTGCTCGGGTTGAAGCTGCTCCCGCTCTATCCGGTTGTAATACCAGTTGAGCTCTTCCCGTAAATCTTTGATCGAACGCACCAGTTCGCTTTGACCGGTGTCATTTTCAGAAACCGCCGGCGCTGGCCGGGCGAACAAGTCCATCAAGCTGCGCGATTTGGCCTGTTCAACATACGTAAATGCCTCCTCAGCGGCGGTCTGATCGGCTTCCCCACTCAGGCAAAGCTCCACCAGATTTTCGTAGACTTCCAAACGGTTTTTTATGAATGAGATTTTTAACTCTTCGCCGCGCAAGCTGCTGCGCAATGTCTCCAGAGCTTCTCGCGCAGACTTGTAAGCCGAGTAGGCTTTCTCTCGATCCCGCCTGATTGACTGGATATTGCCCAGAAGCAGATACGCCTGATAGATAAGAAACGGTGACTCCAGTACAGAGACTTTCTCGAGCGCGCCGCTCGCGTACTGGAAAGCCTGATCAGGGTCGTCGGTCTTCAAAGCAATTCTTGCCAGCAAAAGTTGGGCAAGAACAGATTTGTTGGGCAAATTCAGGGCCAGGAACGAGTCCAAAGCTTCGGTGCAATGCCGCCGGGCCTCGAAGAAACGGCCTTCCTCAAAAAACACCAACGCACGGTACAAATCGATCAACGACGGCCAGGCCTGGTTCTTTTCCTTGACGAACATTTCTCGCGCTTGGGAAAAGAGTTTGAGCCCTTCAAAGGCGTGTCCCTGCTGGCTTGCCGCGATGGCGGAGAATGCCAGACACTTTGCGCTCTCGTATCCCATTCGCAGTTTGGTAAATCCTTCATACCCTTGTTGCGCAAGCTCGCTGGCTTCCGAGCTAAGGTTTAATTCCAGATAAAGTTCCGCCAGATCCAGGTTGCACAATGCCTGGTGATACGCGTCGCCGATCTTCTTCGAGTTCCCGCTCGCTGCCCGCAACATCTGGATGGCTTTGCTGTATTCACCGCGCAGGTAATAGAGATAGGCGATGTTGTAATCGGCCTGCGAAACCAGCAACGGCATGCCGTGTTCTTCACAGAACTGACGGGCTTGTTTATGGGCCTTGAGCGCTTTGGGAAAATCATTCAGGCTGATGTAGTAGGTGGCCATGTTGCTTAACGCAGCGGCGATTCCTTCCGCATCGTTGTGTTTGAGTAGCCCCTGATAAGCGCTTTGATAACACTCGATGGCTTCTACAAAGCGGTCTTGCCGGGAGTAAATGTTGCCGATATTAATTTCGAGGCGGGCCAGCCTCCAGGTATTTCCCTCATCGGCGAAGATTTTCCGGGCACGTTCGCCTGCGGCGAAGGCTCGGCTATACTCGCCCAGAAGAAGCAGCGGCTGAATGGATCCGCTTAGAGTGCGTGCCACTTCATTGGTCTCATCGATGGCATCGAATAAGGCCACTGCCTGTTCGTGGAGATCAACTGCCGAAGCGTATTCACCCTTGGCGTAGAGAGCATTTGCCTTGGCACGTTTCGCCTGGGCTAATGCCTGATTATCGCCAAGTCTATTGGCGAGGGTAAGGGTGGCGTCTGCCATGCGGAGTGCATGCTGCACATCCACGCGAACTTGCTCTCGAACCCGCTCGGTGAGCTCTGCTACGACTTCAGGTAGAAGCAGTTGTGGGTACTGCGATAGGAACTCCAATCGACGGGCCTCATCATCGAGGGCCACCAAGGCTTCGAGCAATTGCTCCTTCGTAGGCTGGTCGCGAGGCGCGGTCAATTGAATCCCTTCTCTTCTAGTAACTGGCGCAATTTCTTCAGGCACCTGCCGCGAGTGAAGCCGATTGAGCCGGTTGCAAGCTGAAGTTCCCTGGCAACTTCCTCGTAAGGGCGTGGCGGATCTTCAAAGAACAGCATTGCGACCATTCGATTGCAGCGTGCAGGGAGCGCGGACATCGCTTCGCGCACGCTTTGCTCGCGTTGTACCTGATAGAGAATCTGCTCGGGTAATTCTTCCGCACTGGGCTGCTCACTCTCTTGTATGTCATCTACAACATCAGGCCGAAGTTTTTTCCATCGCAAGCATTGGTGGTAGCTCGTCTGCATCAGCCATTTGGGGAGAGCCTTCGGTTCCCGTAACTTGGGCAGCCCCGAAAGCAACTCCACGCACACCGCCTGAAAAATATCCGCGGCATCCTCGCGCGACAAACCAAATTTGATGGGGATCGAGAAAATCAGGTTCTTGTATTTTTCAATTAAGGCTGACCATGCATCTTGGTTGCCCTTACAACATTCGCGAACCAGCCGTTCGTCCGGCCATGCCAGTTCGCGCGCAGCCATCTCCAGATTCACGGCTTTCCACCGGAATGGCTCGCGTTTCCCGAGTAATAGAGCTGTTCAACATTCCACAACGTGTTGGGATCCAGAATTGCGGGTCTGAAGTTGGCCAGGCTCTTCTTGGCGCCCACCACGATATTCGGGGTGGCCAGAAACACAAAGGGAACATTTGCAGTGATGATTTCCTGCACCTGATCATAAAGATGCTTGCGTTCTTTATATTTGAGCTGCACCATTTGCTTCCGCATGAGCTGGTCAATTTGGGCTTCCCATTCGGTCGCTGGCTTGGACTCGCCCAGGTGCCAAAGATGAGTGCCTCCGTTCGACAGCCAAACATTCATCTCGGGATTGGGGTCAGCATCGCCCCCGCCCAGGCCCATGATGCTGACTTCATAATCGTAGGTCTGGAAAACACGGTTGACCACATCACGAAATTCTAAAGGAACCACATGGACATTCATCCCGAGCTTGCCAAGGTCATCTTGAATGATGGTAGCCATTTTCGTG
>CAVRSD010000007.1:0-71847 GCA_963723765.1 Terriglobia bacterium
AGATGATTTGGCCAGGAACATGCTGCGTTGCGGCGAAGTCTCAGAGGTGAAGGCAGCTGCCCCGACACTGGATGGGCGGAGCAGATCTCTCATGCTGCAGTGGTTGGCCGAATGGCAAGCGAAGCATGACGACGCCACGGGGTCACAGGAGAGCCTTGCTCAAATTAAAGACGGCGACATCCGGCGAGAGGCCCAATTCAACATCGTCACGGCTAGAGCAATCAAGGGGGATGCCAAAACTGCCGATGCGGAGTATCGGAAGCTTCTGACTGCATCCCCTAGTGGCACGCAAAGTAACGACGACTTGGTGTCGCAAGACATGGCGCTCGTTTATGTAATGAAGGGTGATATCAACGCAGCAATCGCAAGTCTCGATAAGATGAAAAGCGGAGAGAAAATATACGCGTTATATTCCGTAACCCAGATATTGGCAGCAAAAAAGGACAAGGCGGGCGCCGATTTGTTGAGCAAAGAAGCGTTGCGGATTACGCGCCCTTTTCTGAAAGGTCCCAACCAGGCTTACCCTATCTCACTGCTTGCGACGGCCCAGGCCAGGCTTGGTATGTTCGATGATGCGATCGACTTGGCCAATAGTATTCCAGACGAGCAACGCAAAGACGAAGCGTTGGTGATGATAGCTGTTCATTTGATAGCAGCGAAAAACGAGAGCAGAGCAAACACGGTCTTGGAATCTATGCCGAGAGTGCCACAAGGCAAAGATGACCTCGAAGCGGAGAGAGAGATGGCATGGGTAAGGATCGCGATTGCCCAAGCCAATGCAGGAGATGGAGAAGCCGCGCTGAAAACCCTCGAAAAAGTGCGAGACCCGCGCATGGATAGTCTTGTGAAATGGCAGCGGGCTTACGCTCAGGCAAGGGTGGGAAAGTTTGTTGAGGCGCAATCGCTAGCAGCTCAAATTCCTGAGCAATTTCCGAGAGATGAGCGCGGGAGAGCCTTCCGCCTGGTTGCAGCAGTGAACGCACACCAGAAAGGTGAGTCAGCGGCGACGAGTTGGGCAGGCCAATTGGCGACGCCGCAGGATCGGACTAACGCGTATCTTGGCATTGCCGATGGCTTGCTGGAAGATCCGACTCAAGAAATCCCGCCGTACTTCCAAGACTGAAAACAGACACTAAACGCCAGCTACCCAGCGGAACACGAAACAGCTTCTAGTACCTGCCGCCGCCACCGCCGCCGCGTCCGCCACGATCTCTGCCACCGCCGCCACCACCGTGGCCGCCGCGGTCTCTGCCACCACCACTGTCGCGGCCGCCACCGCCGCCACGCTCTACTTTGGGACGGGCCTCGTTTACGTTGAGGGTGCGTCCGCCGACCTGGCTGCCGTTGAGGGCGGCGATCGCTTTGTCTCCCTCTTCCGCGTTGGTCATTTCCACGAATCCGAAACCGCGTGAACGTCCGGTGTCCCGGTCGGTCATGATGCTTACGCGATCCACTTGCCCATGCGCCGCGAACAACTGGCGCAGTTCGTCTTCCCCGGTATTGAAATCCAGATTGCCCACGAAAATATTTTTCACGCGAATAGCCTCGGAATGAGCTATTTGAGAGCGTCTACTTCGGCGGAGGAGCAGAGGCTGGTTGGGCGTGCTGAGAAGCCGGAGATGGCGAACAGTCAAATGCGGACGCAGTATAGCAGGTCTGGGATTTAAGGGAAGTGAATCTGCCAACAGGCTGGAGGCCCAGCGAATCCCTATTCTCGTTGGAGGTCATCCCGAAGACCCGGCGCACTTCAGCCGGGCGAGGGATCTGGCGCGGGTTACTACCACTGCAAAGGACAAGAGCAGATCCGCTCCACGCGAGATCCTTCGCAAGCTCAGGATGACCCATTTTTAGATTGAGAAAATTTCAGACTAATCCACAAACGGGCAAAATTTGGAGGAATATTGAGCGGTCAGCATTCGTCCACGGACCAGTATTTTCCGCGCTGATAGCCCATTTGCAGCAGGCGGTTTTTGGGGTCGTGACGCTTGCCGCAGCTCGGACATTTCAAATATCTGCTCCAGGCTGTGCCTTGACGATCGTAGTTCTCGGCGACGGCGAAAGTTGTGCCGCAACTGCAGGGGACCAGGAACATTTTCAGCTTGGGTTCGGGCTTGGAGTCCGGCTTTTTCGGCATTGGAAATCCCCGCTCAAGCAGAGCTTGAACGGGGCACCCTCGATGGCTATTCTGCTGTCTTCTTTTTGCGCATGTTGCCTTGCAGGACTTTCTTGCGTAGCCGCAGTGACTTCGGCGTGATTTCGACATATTCGTCATCGGCGATAAATTCAATGGCCTGCTCGAGATTCAGATTGCGGTAGGGCACGAGGCGGATTGCCATGTCGGATGTCGAAGAGCGCATGTTGGTGAGCTTCTTCTCGCGGACTACGTTTACATCAAGATCATTGTCTTTGGCGTTTTCGCCAACGATCATGCCTTCGTAAACATCAATCGTCGAGCCAACGAAGAGCTCTCCGCGTTCCTGCAAATTGTAAAGAGCGTACGGGGTGGTGACACCGTTGCGATCGGAGACCAGTGCTCCGGTCAGGCGATGAGGAATTTCGCCCTGCCATTCCGTGTATCCATCGAATAGCGAATTCATGACGATGGTGCCGCGGGTGTCGGTGAGCAACTGGCTGCGCAAGCCGATCAGGCCGCGGCTGCCGACGCGGAACTCGATGCGTACGCGGCCGTAGCCATGGTTGTGCATATTAGTGACTTCGCCCTTGCGGGTGCCAAGCTGCTCCATCACTACGCCAACAAATTCTTCCGGAACGTCAACCGTGAGCTTTTCCACTGGTTCCATCAACTTGCCATCGACTCGTTTGGTGATGATCTCCGGTTTACCGACCATGAGTTCGAAACCTTCGCGCCGCATCATTTCAATAAGGATAGAAAGCTGCAGTTCGCCGCGGCCCATGACCGTGAATGCGTCCGTGGTGCCCGTGTCTTCGACACGCAGGGAAACGTTGGTTAGCAGTTCCTTCTGCAAACGCTCACGCAAATTTCGCGAGGTAACGAAGGTGCCTTCCCGTCCTGCGAACGGGGAAGTGTTGACTGTGAACTGCATGGCAATCGTGGGTTCATCAATGGTGATCGGCGGCAGCGGAGCTGGATTTTCTATCGTGGTAATGGTTTCGCCGATGGTGATGTCTTCTACGCCGGCAACCGCGATGATGTCGCCCAGCGTCGTCTCGGTGATGTCGGTTCGTTTCAATCCGGAGAACGAGAACAATTTGGTGATCTTCGTCTTCTGTAGCGTGCCATCGAGCTTGGCGATGCCAACGTCTTCTCCGGTACGCATGGTTCCGTTGAATACGCGGGCAATCGCGAGTCTTCCCAGGTAATCGCTGTAGTCGAGATTCGCGACCAGAATTTGCAATGGGCCGGATGCGTCGCCGCCCGGCGGAGGAATCGTCTTGACGATGGTCTCGAACAATAGCTGGAGGTTCTCGCCACCACCTTTGATATCTCGGGAAGCGGTGCCGATCTTGGCGTTGGTGTAAAGCACCGGAAAGTCGAGTTGTTCTTCCTTGGCGTCAAGATCAATAAAGAGGTCGTAAACTTCGTTCAACACTTCTTGAGGCCGCGCATCGGAGCGGTCAATCTTATTGATCACCAGGATTGGTTTCAGGTGGGCTTCGAGGGCTTTGCTGAGTACGTAGCGAGTCTGTGGCAAAGGGCCTTCACTGGCATCGACCAGCAGCATGACGCCATCCACCATCTTTAGGGCGCGTTCGACTTCGCCGCCGAAATCGCTGTGGCCGGGGGTGTCGACAATGTTGATCTTGATATCGTGATAATGAACGGCGGTGTTTTTCGCGAGAATGGTAATGCCGCGTTCGCGCTCGAGGTCGTTGGAATCCATGACCCGTTCCACGTGGGCCTCGTTGGCACGGAACGTGCCACTCTGTTGCAGCATGGCGTCGACGAGCGTGGTCTTGCCGTGGTCTACGTGCGCAATAATAGCGATGTTGCGAATCCCTGAACTCAAATCAACTTCCTTCCTGAAAATTGCGGTGCCTTGACTAGAGGCCGGCCCGAGGGCGGGGTGTCAGTCTGGGGTCTACTACTACTTTACTATAGGCGTGCGTTTTCAGTGAGTTTGGCCCGGGTCTTCTTCCGGGTTGCCGTTCCCAATTAAGAGATATAAACCCCAATCGCGAGAATTGCATTCTCGGACAACCTTGCTATAATCCGCGAAGCTTTGAGGGACATGGCCGCAAACTCAGGCTATCCGGGTGATCTCGATTGACAAATCAACAATCCAACGCCGATTCCGCTCAACTGCAAGCTCTGGGATACAGCTCAAAATTTGATCGCACCATGAGCTTGTGGCAGAACTTTTCCCTCGGCTTTCACCTATCTCTCGCCAGTGGTCGGAGTCTATACAGTTTTTGCTTTGGCGATTACTGCCGGCGGGCCGCCCATGTTTTGGAGCTACATTGGCGTGGGCCTGGGGCAATTGCTGGTGTGCCTTGTGTTCGGAGAGATCGTTTCGCAATTTCCAATTTCGGGCGGACTGTATCCGTGGGCTCGCCGCCTGGTGGGCAAACGTTGGGCATGGATGGCGGGCTGGGTTTATCTGTGGGCGCTCTGCACCACCATCGCTGCCGTCGCTGTCGGAGGAGCTCCTTACTTAACACAGGTTGTGGGCGTGAAGATGTCCCATGCCGGCGAGATCTGGACAGCCGTAGGAATGATTGTCGCCACCACACTGCTCAATGTCAGTGGCACGAAGCTGCTGGGCCGGGTCGCGATGTTTGGGTTTGTGTGTGAACTGGTCGGGGCAGTGCTGGTTGGTTCTTATCTTCTTATATTCGCGCGGCACCAGAGCTTTGGCGTGCTTTTCCAAAGTTTTGGCCTCGGATCAAACGGACATTATCTTCCTGCTTTTCTGGCGTCTAGTGTGGCTGCCATGTTTGCCTACTACGGCTTTGAAGCCTGTGGAGATGTAGCGGAGGAGACGCCGAATCCCGGGACTGCGATTCCGAAGGCTATGCGCATGACGATCTACATCGGAGGCGCGGCTGCAATTCTGGTCTGCCTAGCTCTGGTGCTTGCGGTGCCGGATATGGGAGCCGCGATTTCCGGCAAGGATGCAGATCCAGTGGTGACTGCGCTCCGCGGCGCACTTGGCGAGGTCGGACTGCGGGCCGTAATCGCCGTGGTACTGGTTTCGTTCTTCTCTTGTCTGCTCAGTCTGCAAGCGGCAACCAGCCGGCTGCTGTTCGCTTACGCTCGGGATGGAATGATTTTCGGAAGCAAGCAATTGAGCCGGCTTTCTCCGCGCACGCATATGCCGATACTTGCATTGCTGCTGGCGGGCTTTGCCCCAGCTCTGATTGCCATTGCAGGTCTATTTCTGGAAGACGCGGTACGGACCATCATTGTATTCGGCTCGGCGGGAATCTATGTCGCATTTCAAATGATTGTCTTGGGCGCGCTGTACGCACGGTCTAAAGGATGGATTCCGAGCGGGCAATTTCGTTTGGGTGCCTGGGCGTGGCCCGTGAATGTTGCTGCACTGATCTATGGTTTGGCCGCGATTGTGAATATGGTTTGGCCGCGCAGTCCTTTGGATCCGTGGTACATAAATTATGGAATGATTTTAACCACCATTATTGTGCTGCTGAGTGGGTTTCTCTATATGACGACTGCCAAGCCTTACGAACATGGGACAGCGCCTGCCGGAGATGCTCATTTGGTTCATGTTAAGAAATAAAACACAACATGGAGACCCTATGCAAAAACGGTTTATAGCACCTTCGATTTGCCTCATCATTCTTGGACTTGCCAGCCTTAGTCTCTCCGGCGAGGCGCAAAGCAAGAAATCTTCCGCGAAGATGGGCCCCATCCCGGACAAAGCCTACGTGCAAAAGATATGGGACACCTGGGCCACACTCGATCCCGCGCAGGAGGCGCAGTTCCATGCGCAAGGACCGAACGTGTTCTATGACGAGTCGCCTCTCAAATACGACAGCTGGGCAGAGTTTCAGTCCGGTGTCACGAAGATTCTAGGAACCATCAAGAGCGGAACGTTCACGGTAAACGACGACCTGCAGTTGCATCCTGCCGGCGATTACGTTTGGGGCACTGCGACTGTGAAAGAAGATCTTGTTATGAAAGATGGAAAGCGAGACATGGCCACGCTACGATGGACTGTGGTGTTTCAAAAACAGGATGGGAAATGGCTGATTGTGCATGAGCACATTTCCGCGCCTGCTGAATAAACAAGCAGCTAGAACGTGGGCGGGGTATTGACCCACAAGATCAAGGTCTCGGTGCGGCCTGGGTTTTTCCAGCTGTGCGGCAATGCGCTTTCGAAATAGAAACTATCGCCGGACTTGAGCCGGTATTCCTCCTTTTCCAAAGAAATTAGTAATTCACCGCGAAGGATGTACAGAAACTCCTCACCGACGTGAGCGTAGGATTCGCCGCTGCCGGCCTGTGGAGCGACGCGGAACAGATGGGGCTCCATGACTGCATTACCCCAGGCCAATAGTTCCATGCGTACACCAGGGCCAGCCTCCAGTACTTTGCGCCGGTCAGGACGCACCAGATGGCTGTTCGATTCTGCCGTATCGTAAAAATCGATAATGTTGGTTTTGTAAAAACGCGCCAGCTTGCGCAGCGTACCAACCGAAGCGCTCATATGCGATCGTTCCAGGGCGCTCAGAAATCCCAGCGAAATGCCGACCGATTTCGCCACTTGTGCGAGGGAAAATCCCCCGCGAACTCGCAACTGGCGCAGGCGAATGCCAATCGCTTTGGTGGCCCCACTGGAGGGGGATGCCAGCTTGCCTTCACGCTTCAGCAGTTGCACGATGGCGGGCGCGTTCAAGCCTCGCACTTTGCGCAGAAAGCGCGCGCGCTTGAGCAGTTTCACATCTTCATTGGTGTACAAGCGGTATTTGCTGGCAGCACGCTTCGGACGAATGACGCCGAGGCTTTCCCACGAACGAATGACCGAAGAGGACACGCCAACCAGGCGCGCAACGTCTCCAATCTTCAAGTAAGGTCCAGCATTCCTAGGTTCCATTTTAGAAAAGTGCCCCATGCGATTTTCTTATGGAATGGATAAAGGATTTTTTTCTTGACAGTATGTTCACCTGCCAATAACCTTGCGGGATTATAGCAAGGTTTACCCAGTACACAAGATGCTGTTATTTCAGACTTCCACTCCCCGGAGGCGGTCTATGTATTCATCGACTCGGTTTCGTCCTTTGGCCTTTTGTCTGGCCGTGCTTGGTCTCCTCGCTTTTCTGGCAGGCTCTTTACTCGGGCAGAGCACGGGCGGACGAATTCTGGGCAGAGTCGCCGATCCTACCGGCGCAGTACTCACCGGGGCAAAAGTCACGCTGACAAATCAGGCGACCGGAGTGGTTCGCGACGCCACGACCAGTGACAGCGGAGACTACAACTTCGTCGAAGTCGTGCCCGGTACATATCAGGTGGAGTTCGAACTGACGGGCTTTAAGAAGAATGTGCAGAAGGATGTGATCCTCAACGTCAATCAGGTGATCACACTCAACTCAACCCTGACCATTGGCGCCCAGCAAGAGACAGTGGAGGTTACCTCCCAAGCGCCGCTGGTGGATACCACCAGCACCCAACTCGGCGCCGTTGTGGATGACCGTACCGTTAGCGAACTTCCATTGAACGCTCGCGACACTTACCAGTTTCTGCAACTCCAACCTGGGGTCATGTCGACTTCTGGATCGAGCAACAGCATCGTCTATGGAAGCGACTCGTCCGGCGCGGTCTCCGTGAACGGAGGCAGAGGGCGGTCGAACAACTTTAGCGTGAACGGCGGCGATGCCAACGATCAGTTTGTGAATTTGCCGACCGTGCAGCCGTCCCCCGACAGCATCGAAGAATTCCGCGTCATCACCAATACATTCGATGCCGAGTATGGCCGCAATTCCGGCTCGGTGGTAAACGTCGTGACCAAGTCCGGCACCAATGATCTGCACGGAGACATCTATGAGTTTTTTCGCAACAAGGTACTGAACGCCAGCAGTTACCAGTTCGGATTGGAGGAGCCGAAAGCTCAATTCAATCAGAACCAGTTCGGCGGCACGCTCGGGGGACATATAAAGAAAGACCGGACCTTCTACTTTGTATCTTATGAAGGGCGTCGGATTCGCCAGGGAGTGCCCTCGCCCGTAGTAACGGTACCGACAGCGGCCGAGCGGCCGAGCGCGACGCAACCCTTTGGTGACTTCAGCGATATCGGCGGGTTTGGTCCTACAGCCCAACTAAACAACTCAGCCCTCTTGACCGCCCGACCCGGTTGTCAGGCAGCAATTACAGCCGGAGGAGGCGCGACGCTTAGCGATGGCGTGTATTACAACAACCCATTGGATGTTCCCGACAGCATTTTCCCGAATAATCAAATCCCGCTTCCTTGTATGGATCCGACAGCTGTGGATTTGCTGCAGCTGGTTCCAACTCCGACTGGCGCCGGAAATCAAATTGAAACCGTCCCTACAGAAGCGATCCGCGGAGACCAATTCACGGCCCGCTTCGATCACAGAATCAACGATAAGCAGAATCTCAGCGTCTACTACTATTTTAACGACGACACTACGAACCAGCCCTTTTCATTTTTTGAAGAAGCGGGCGCCAATGTTCCAGGTTTTGGCAGTATCGTGGCCGAGCGTTTCCAGCAATGGAACGTTTCCCATACCTGGACGATTACTAATAATACCGTCAATGAATTCCGCTTTAATTACAACCGCGAAGGGCAACTGACTTTCCAGCATCCGGAAAACACCGAATTACTGCAGAATTCCTGTCCAACCGCGCCCTCCTGGCTGGGAACCGTGCCTTGCTTTAACGATGGGACGCCTGGCAACGCGACAGGTATTCATCCCGGCCTCGGCGCCACTCGAGAAGGTTTGCCGTTCATTTCAATTGCTGGTGGGTTCAATCTCGGAAATAACGCCGAAGGTGAACTTCCCCAGGTCGGCAATGCTTTCCAGTGGTCGGACAACCTCACCAAAGTTTCTGGCAATCACACCATGAAGTTCGGTGTTGACGTCCGCAGGCAGCGTTTCGACCAAACTTTATACTTCAACGTAAACGGGGAACAGGAGTTTTTCGGAGGCGGACAGAACGATACGGAAGCGGCCAATCTCTACCCGAACTATCTTCTGGGAATTCCCGATCAATTCGGAGAGGGCTCTGCTCAAGTGGAGCATGTGCGCAATACTGGGTTGTATCTATTTGCGCAGGACAGCTGGAAGATCAAGCCGAATGTAACGCTTAATTATGGTTTGCGTTGGGAGCTCAATACGCCCATCACAGATATTGCACATCATGTACAGACTTACCGTCCGGGGCAAACAAGTACTATCTATCCGTGCATGGATACAGGCAACACCGACTGTAGCTCGCAAACTCCGACTGGTCTCGTGTTCCCCGGAGACCAGGGAGTTCCTGCGGCGTTAACGCAGACCTATTACAAGGCTTTTGCCCCTAGAATTGGGATCGCGTGGAGTCCGGGAAAGTCGGGTAAGACCAGCCTTCGTGCGGGATTTGGATTATTTTATAACCCAGTGGAACAGCTCGTATTGGAGCAGTTCGGTGCAGAGCCTCCATTCGGCGGAAGCGTTGTTCTTTCAGAAACGCAGTTTAATACTCCCTTCGTTAGCCAGGATGGAGGGACAACTTTCCTGAATCCATTCAATGGCATCATTACTCCAAAACCCGGAACTGCGCAGGATTGGGCGATATTCCAGCCGATTGAACTATTCGGCGATTTTCAGCCGCACATGCGCTCGCAATACTCTGATCAGTACAACTTCACTGTGCAGCGTGAATTGCCCAGGCAGATGAAATTAGAAGTTGGCTATGTTGGGTCGCAAGGGCATCGCTTGCTGGCCACTCACGATATCAATTATGGAAATGCTCAGACCTGTCTCGATCTGAACTCGATTTTGGGGGACGGCACCTGCGGACCATTCTTTGCCGACAGTTCATATTTTATTCCCGGCGGCACGGTCCTTCCATCTGCTCTTCATCTTCCCTACGTGCAGAACCATTCCGTACTTCCAGCCGGCACCACGATCGGACCAAACGGAATTACCCTGGTCGGCCTGCGACCGTATTCTTCACCGCAGTGCGATCCGTTGAGCGGCACCGGCTGCCCGACTACCGGCGTTCCGGTGTTCTCCAGCATTTTCGCCCAGGACACCATCTCGAACTCCGCATACAACTCTCTGCAAGCTTCGCTCGATAAAAGGTTTGCCAAAGGGCTTCAATTCACGGTCGCCTACACGTTCAGTAAATCTCTTGATGAAGCCTCGAGTTTTGAAGGGATTCTCGACCCACTTCCTGGCGCGCACAACCGTTCGTTGTCGACTTTCGATGCAACCCACCGTATCGTCGCCAGTTACTATTGGCAGTTGCCTGGGAAAAAATATAGTGGTTTCAAAGGAAAAGCGCTCAACGACTGGGCACTTTCCGGAATCACGACATTCCAGACTGGGTTTCCGATCCGCATTACATCTGAAGCCGATAATGAACTCATGGATAGTTTTGACTTCGAACTTCCCGGCGAACCCGATCAGTTAGCGCCTTTCAAGACGCAACGGCCACAGAGCAACGGGGGATACTTCTTCAATCCAACAACTTTTACCGAAAATAGCGGGGATCCGACTTGCGGCGGCAGCCCCTATCCCGGCTGCTATGATCCCTCTCTGCTCGGCCGCATCGGAAACGCGCCCCGCACGATCTGTTGCGGACCGCACGTCAGCAGCACCGATGTTGCAATCTTGAAAACCATACCGATTTCGGAAGATAAGCGTTTTGAATTCCGCGCTGAACTCTTTAATGTTTTTAATCACACACAATTTGTCAATCCAGACGGAGACAGTAGCGACGGGTCTCAGTTTGGACAGGTTACTTCAGCACGTGACCCACGACTCGTGCAGTTTGCGTTAAAATTTCTTTTCTAGTTCAAAGCCCGGGCGGCTTCGGCCGCCCCCGCCTACTCTAATGGCCGTCAACCGGCCTGAGATTTCCCGGAGAAACAAGATGTACCCCGAATTGCAAAAAGAGCTCGATACTTACGAGCGTCGTACGCCGAAATCCGCCGAAGCCCATAAAAAAAACCTCAAACGCATCCCACTCGGTGTGGCCAGCAACTACCGCGCTTATGATCCCTGGCCTATTTTCGTGAAAGAAGCCAGTGGCTCGCATTTCCGCGATCTGGATGGCAACGACTACCTTGACCACAACCTGACATTCGGTGCGCTCATGGCCGGCCATTGCCATCCGGCAGTGATGAAAGCCGTTCAAAAACGGCTGTCCACCGGCACCATGTATGGCATGCCGCATGACATGGAATGGGAACTGGCGGAGGAGATTTGCGACCGGTTTCCCGTGGAGATGGTGCGTTTCGGAAACAGCGGTACCGAAGCGACCATGCATTCCGTGCGTTTGGCGCGAGCTGCCACGGGCCGCGATAAGATCCTCAAATTTGAAGGCGCCTATCACGGACTGCATGACGCGGCGCTAGTCAGCGTTAAGCCCCACGCACCGGATTACGGCGACGTCAACGCCCCGACTTCTGTTCCGGGCGGCCTCGGTGTGCCTAAGGCCAGCATAGAAAACGTGACCATCGCCACTTTCAACGATCTTGCCAGTGTGGAGAATCGCTTCAAGCAATTTCCGGGGCAGATTTCTGCCATCATTCTCGAACCCATCCTGATGAATGTTGGGCTTTGCATGCCGAAAGCTGGGTTCCTCGAAGGACTGCGGGAGATCGCGACGAAAAATGGCGCTTTACTGATTTTCGATGAAGTCAAGACCGGCGCAAAACTAGGATGGGGTGGCGCGTCGGAATACTTCGGAGTGAAGCCAGACATGATCTGTCTGGCCAAATCCATCGGCGGCGGATTCCCATTGGCTGCCTTTGGCACGAGCAAAGCAGTGATGAGCTTGATTTCCGACCACAAGGTTTTTCATGGCGGAACCTACAACACCAATCCGGTCTCGATGGCAGCCGGCCTGGCAACTTTCCGCGAAGTGCTTACGCGCGAGAATTATGCTCACGTCGATAAGCTGGGCGCTAAGCTCACTGAAGGATATCGAAAGACAGTAGCGAAGGTTGGGTTGAAGGCTTACGTCGTAAGCGCCGGTGCAAATGGTGCGCTGATGCTTTACCCCAAAGAGATCCAGAGCTATCGCGACTGGGAAAAGATCGATATCGATCTCTGGCGTCTTTATTGGTTCGGCATGGTGAATCGCGGAGTCATGCCGCAGCCTTATTGGTGGGATGAGCAGTGGACGATTTCCGTCCAGCACACCGAGGCGGACATCGACAAGCATCTGGCAGCCTTTGCAGATGTGGCACCTGCATTAGCCAAGGTGCAACAGGAGAGTCCTGAACCCGTCGCGGTCGCGCACTAAGAGATTAAAGAGTTCCGAAATAACGACCAGGACGAAAACCAGGGAGGGGCGACTTGTCTTCCAGCCAACTGAAGTCTAATCAGCCCCATCTGAAGCGGGTTTTGGGCCGCCGGGATCTCGTGTTGCTGTTTGTGGTCGCGGTATTCAACCTGAACGTGGTGCCGTCGATCGCGGCCAACGGCGGCGTTACGGTCTGGCTGTGGCTCGTTTCCCTGATTCTTTTCTTCTGGCCGCAGGGCATCGCCGTCATCGAGCTCGCCCATCGCTATCCTGGAGAAGGTGGCGTGTATCTTTGGGCTAAGGAAGTTTTCGGCGACTTCCACGGATTTCTTTCCGGCTGGTGTTACTGGACCAACAACATGCTGTATGTGCCGACGGTCATGCTTTACTTCGTTGGAGTTTCTGTATTCGTGCTTGGCCCCGGACATCAGGGATTAGCGGACAACAAGACGTTTGCGCTCACCACATCCACGATATTGTTGGCACTGCTCACAATTCTGAATATCGTTGGATTGGGTGTCGGCAAGTGGCTGAATAATCTGGGCGCGATCGGGACAGGAATCGCCGGCACGGTTCTGATCGGTCTGGGTCTGGCAATTTTCTTGCGCTACGGGACAACCGTTACGGCTGCGGATTTCCGTATTCCTGCCAATCCCCGGTTCGTGCTCAATTCCTTTGGCGTGATTTGTTTTGGACTGGTCGGACTCGAATTGGCGTCAATCATGGGAGATGAAATCCGCGATCCCAAGCGCACCCTTCCGGGAGCCGTTGCCTGGGGCGGCGTGATCTCCGGATTGTTCTACATCGGGGCGACCCTCACCCTGCTCATTGCTGTGGACAAAAACGATATCAGCGTATTACAGGGCATCATGCAAGCCGTTAGCCACATGGCGGGAAGCGTGGACATGTTCTGGATCGTCATTCCGTTTGCAGTCATGTTGAGCCTATCGATTGCGGGTATTGGATCAGCGTGGATGGGCGGTTCGGCACGGATTCCGTTTGTGGCCGGGTTGGATTCGTATATGCCGTCATGGCTGGGCAAAGTGCATCCCAAATACGCAACTCCCTACATGGCGCTCATAGTTCAGGCTCTGGTTTCGCTGGTGCTGGTGGTGATCAACTTTCTGGCTTCCGGAGGCGTACAGGAAGCCTTCCAAAAACTACTGGCGTTGGCGGTTGTTCTGCAATTGGTCCCATTTCTTTACGTATTCGGGGCATTGTTGAAGTTCGGTTTTAGGCCTCCCGACGATCGTGGACGTTACAGCAGGACGACGCTGGTTGTCGCCGGACTGAGTGGATTCATCACCACGAGTCTGGGAATTATTTTGGTTTTCTTCCCGACACAGCAGGTTACTTCCATCTGGCTTTATGAGGCATGGATGATCGGTGGCACGCTTTTGTTTGTCGGCTCTGGCTGCCTTTTTCTTCTTTGTTTACGGTCGTCACAAAGTGACCGAGCCGGCGGCAATTCGCGCGTGAAAGAAATTAGGGGGTTTGTATGGCGGGTGGTGTGAAGGCGGACGTCAAGACATATCAGCTTTACATCAATGGCGAGTGGGTCTCGAGTAGATCAAACAAGACATTCCCGGTTTACGAACCGTCGACCGAAGAAGTGTTTGCCCAGGTCCCTGATGCGAATGCGGAAGATGTAAACCTCGCCGTGGCTGCAGCTCGGGCTGCTTTCGACGATGGCCCATGGAGCACGACCACTCCCCAGGAGCGGGGACGGGTTCTTTTTCGTCTTGCGGAAAAGATTCGCCAGAATGCCGCGATGTTGGCGGAACTGGAAGCACGCAACTGTGGCAAACCGATTGTTGAAGCAGAATACGATATCGCGGACACAGCCACATGTTTTGAATACTACGGCGGCTTGGCGACGAAAGTCCTCGGCTATGTAAATCCCGTTCCGGATAATGCTCTAAGCCTTACGCTGAAAGAGCCAATTGGCGTGGCCGGGCAAATTATTCCCTGGAATTATCCGCTGCTCATGGCCGCATGGAAGCTTGCGCCTGCGCTGGCCGCAGGTTGCACGTGCATATTGAAACCAGCCGAGCAAACGCCTCTCACCGCTTTAGAGATGGCGAATTGGCTTGCGGACGTAGGATTGCCGCCGGGAGTAGTGAACATCGTTACAGGATTTGGCGAAACCTGCGGCGCGCCGCTGGTGCAACATCCAGATGTCAACAAGATCGCTTTCACGGGCAGCGGATCTGTCGGCAAGATCATCGTGAAACAGGCTGCCGACACGGTGAAGCGAGTGACCCTGGAACTCGGCGGCAAATCACCCAACATATTTTTCGCCGACGCCGACTTCGAAGCCGCCATCGACGGAGCACTCTTCGGCGTTTTTATCAATCAGGGAGAAGTATGCTCAGCTGGGAGCCGCATTCTGGTACAGAAATCCATCTATAAGAAATTTGTGGACGCGATGACCGAGAAGGCCAAGAAAATCAAGCTGGGCACGCCTCTTGATCGCGATACAAAAATGGGCCCGCTGATCAGCAAAGACCAATATGATCGCGTGCGTTCCTATCAGGAAATTGGAAAGAAGGAGGCCAAACTGGCTTCCGGCGGTGGCCGGGCCGAGAAATTTGCCAAGGGTTACTACGTTGAACCAACCATTTTCTATGATTTGGACAACAGCGCCCGCATTGCCCGCGAAGAAATCTTTGGGCCGGTCGCGGCTGTGATCCCGTTCGAAGACGAAAAAGACGCTGTCAAGATTGCCAATGATTCGCCTTACGGCCTGGCCGCCGCAGTTTGGACTCGCGATATTTTCAAAGCTTTTCGCGCGGTCAAGGCGATTCGCGCCGGCGTGGTTTGGGTGAATCACATGCAGCCTACTTATGTGGAGGCGCCGTGGGGCGGCTACAAGCAATCTGGCTTTGGACGCGAGCTCGGGCCGTGGGGCATTGAGGAATATCTTGAAACTAAGCAGGTGCACATCAATCTCAACGAGCAGCCCATCGGCTGGTACTGATTCGGCAACGAAAAAGATCCGTTGAGAAGGAAGCAGTGAAATGGCGACCATCCAATTAAAAACCGCGATCCCTGGGCCCAAGTCGAAAGCGTTGACAGCGCGCCGGGAAGCAGCCGTGCCGCGTGGACTCTCACACGCCACGCCGATTTATGTAGCCAAGGCGGAAGACGCATGGCTCGAAGATGTCGATGGGAACCGCTACATCGATTTTGCCGGTGGCATCGGCTGCCTAAACGTCGGGCATCGCCAGAAGCCTGTACTCACAGCGGTGCGCGAGCAGTTGGATAAGTTTCTACATACTTGTGTGCAGGTCACGGCCTACGAAAACTATGTTCGTCTCGCCGAGCGCATGAATCAGGTCACGCCGGGAAAATCCCCGAAGAAGACTTTTTTCGTGAATAGCGGCGCGGAGGCGGTAGAGAACGCGGTGAAGATCGCACGTGCGCATACTGGACGGTCGGGAATTATCGCGTTTGAAGATGCGTTTCACGGACGCACCATGATGTCCCTTGCGCTGACCAGCAAGACGCATCCCTACAAGGCCGGATTCGGCCCTCTTCCTGGCGAGGTTTATCGCATTCCATATGCCTATTGCTATCGGTGTTCGTATTCGCTGAAATATCCGTCTTGTGATTTATTTTGCGCCCGTCATTTGGAAGACACATTCAAGCGCGTAGTTGCTTCAGAGGACGTAGCCGCCGTGATCGCGGAACCAGTTTTAGGCGAAGGTGGCTTTGTGGCTCCTCCGCCGGAGTTCTTCCGCATATTGATGGAAATATGTCACAAGCACGGAGTGCTTTTCATCGCCGATGAAGTGCAGAGCGGCTTCGGGCGTACCGGTAAGTTGTTCGCCTGCGAGCACTACGGAATTGAGCCGGACATTCTGATTACTGCCAAGTCGTTGGGTGGAGGCTTACCGCTTGCCGGCATCACCGGACGTGCGGAAATCATGGATGCGCCCGGTCCCGGCGGCTTGGGCGGTACTTTCGCAGGCAATCCGCTTTCATGTGCTGCGGCTCTCGCGGTGCTGGATCTATTTGAAAATGGCAATCTGCTGGCCCGCGCCAATGAATTGGGAAATCGTTTTCAGAAACGCGCACGAGAATGGCAGAAACGCTGGTCCATCATCGGCGACGTTCGCGGTCTAGGTGGCATGCAGGCCATTGAACTGGTAAAGTCGCCCGACCAGCGTGAACCCGCGCCCGATGAAACCAAACAGATCACGCAATACTGCTACGAGCACGGCCTGATCACCATCACTGCCGGATCGTATGGCAACGTGATCCGCGTTCTCGTACCGCTGGTTGCCACGGATGCGCAAATGGACGAAGGGTTGGACATTCTTGAATCCGCTCTGCGTACGGTCTATGAGAAACGCGGAGTTGTAGCCCAGACGGTATCGAGTTAGAAGCGAAAAACAATTATGACCACTGCAATTGCAACCCAGAATAAGGTCCCCAACTACATCAACGGCGAGTGGGTTGAGTCCACGGCCCGCGAGTGGCTGGACATTATCAATCCCGCAACCGGAGAAGTCATCGGCCAGTCCCCATTATCAGATACCGCCGAGGTCAATGCCGCGATTGAAGCGGCTGTGGCTGCGTTTCCCGAGTGGCGGCGTACGCCTCCGGAAGATCGCATTCAGCCACTGTTCAAGCTGAAGATGCTTTTGGAAGAACACATCGACGAGTTGGGCCGCATCATCACGCAGGAAAACGGCAAGACTTTCGCCGAGGGGAAAGCCGAGTTGCGGCGGGCCATTGAGAATGTGGAAGTCGCCTGCGGCATTCCCATGATGATGCAAGGCTACAACCTGGAGGACGTTGCTCGCGGTATCGACGAATTCATGATCCGGCAGCCATTGGGCGTGGTTGCGGCCATCACTCCGTTCAATTTTCCTGGGATGATTCCGTTCTGGTTTCTTCCATACGCCATCGCCACCGGTAACACTTTTATTCTGAAACCCTCGGAACGAGTGCCGCTTACTATGCGGCGGGCGTTCGAACTAATCGATCAAACCGGGATACCCAAGGGCGTCATCAATCTTGTAAATGGCGGGAAGGCTGCTGTCGATGCGCTGCTCGATCATCCCAAAGTTCGAGCGATCAGTTTTGTGGGATCAACGCCGATCGCAAAATACGTTTACAGTCGCGCTGCCGCCAATGGAAAACGAGCGCAGTGCCAGGGCGGGGCCAAGAACCACGTCATCGTTCTGCCGGATGCCGACATGAAAATGGCCACGCAGATCATCAGCGACAGCGCTTTTGGTTGCGCCGGCCAGCGCTGTCTGGCCGTATCAGTAGCCGTGACGATCGGAGAGGCCCAGAAAACATTCCGCGATTCGATTGCAGAGGCTGCAGCGTCTTTAAAAGTAGGGAACGGATTGGAAGAAGGTGTCCAAATGGGCCCGGTGATCACGCCGCAGAGCAAATCAAGAATCGAGTCGCTGATTGCCACTGGCGAGAAGCAGGGTGCGAAAGTCCTGCTGGATGGCCGAAAGACGAAGACTCCGAAACATGCGTCCGGCAACTTTGTGATGCCGACCATCCTCGATAACGTTCCGGCCACAAGTGAATTGACCGATACAGAAATCTTCGGCCCGGTTCTGAGTTTGGTTCATGCCGACGACATGGACGAAGCTCTGGCTTTTCTTGAGAACAGCGCCTACGGCAATCAGGCATCTCTGTTCACTTCCAGTGGCTCAGCCGCACGGAGATTCCGCTACGAAGCGCCCGCGGGAAATATTGGTATCAACATCGGCGTAGCCGCGCCTATGGCCTATTTCCCGTTCAGCGGATGGAAGAACAGTTTCTTCGGCGATCTGCATGCCCAGGGTCGTGACGGCGTCGAGTTCTATACCGACAAAAAAATAGTAGTTGAGCGCTGGGCGAAAGAACACTCGCGCAAATTCTGAGAGGTTTTATGTCCGATACGATCCAAAAATATAAAGATTATGTGATGACCGGCTTCATGAAGTCGGTCGTCCCTATTGTTATCGACAAGGCCAGTGGAGTCACGGTGACCGACATCAACGGCCGCGAGTACCTCGACTGTTTTGCGGGCATCTCCGTGGTGAATGCAGGGCACAACAACCCGCATGTGATTGCCGCAGCCAAAGCGCAGATGGACAAACTGGTGCATTGCGCCTCCTACATTTATCATGCCCAGCCAGTCGCCGATTTGGCTGAGAAAATTGCCCACATTACTCCTCATGGATTGACCAAGACGTTTTTTGGCAACGGTGGTGCCGAAGCTATTGAAGGCGCCATGAAGCTTGCTCGCCTCTATAGCGGCAAGCACGAGTTCATCTCGCTCCATGCCAGCTTCCACGGACGCAGTTGGGGCACGCTGAGCATTACCGGCAACGTGGGACGCAAAAAGCGTGGCGGCCCGTATGCTGCCGGCGTCAGCTTCGCTCCTGCACCTTACACCTATCGTTCCCAATGGAAGGATCCAGAAGAGTGTGGTCGGCAGTGCGCCAAAGCCATTGAAGATGTAATTCGCTTCACCACCGCAGGCGATGTGGCCGCTTTTATCGCAGAACCCGTCATGGGCGAAGGCGGGATCATTGTTCCGCCAGCAAATTACTTTAAAGAAGTGAAGAAAGTTCTCGACCAGCACGGAATTTTGTTTATCGCGGACGAAGTCCAGTCCGGATTTGCCCGCACAGGAAAAATGTTTGCCATCGAGCACTATGGAGTCGTACCCGATATTCTCGTCACCGCAAAAGGCATCGCTGATGGTTTTCCGTTAAGCGCCTTTACTACACGTCCTGAAATTGCCGACGCCTACAGACCCGGCGATCATCTCTCCACCTTTGGTGGCAATCCGGTTTCCTGCGCGGCTTCTCTCGCTAATATTGAATTCATTCAGAGCGAAAATCTTTGCGCCCGGGCCACGGAAACCGGCAACTATGCCATGGGCAAACTGCGCGAATTGCAAAAGGGAAATCCCATGATTGGCGAGGTACGTGGTGCGGGCCTGATGATTGGCGTCGAACTGATCAAGGATGAAAAGCTGACCCCAGGTACATCCGAAGCCGAGGCCATTCGGGATTCCTTGCTGCGCCAGGGTGTGCTGGTAGGTGTAGGAGGCGTTTATGGAAACGTGATTCGTTTCCAGCCTCCGTTAATTATCACCAAGCCACAGATTGATCGCGCCCTTGAAGCTTTTGCCAATGCCTTGCAGGAAGTTGCACAGCCGGTCACGGTCTAGCACTGCCGAGGATTAAATCTCGTCTTTGTCTCGATCGAGGTCTTTCGGCGTGCTGAGTTGGTGTCCATCACTCGCGTGTCGGATCTCAATTCCGCCATTTACGTTACTCACTTTAATTTCCGTGCCACCATTTCCCAGCTCTCCGTTCAGATCGTGGCCTACCCAATTGTGATTATTCACGTGCAGTCCGAAATCATTGTGAATTCCGCCGTGCATGGTTGAGGCCTCAAGCTTTGCCTGTGAGTCCGAGGGTAGGGTCAGCTCAACGCTGCCGTTGACCGATGAAATTTCAATAGAATCCCGAAGACGATCAAACTCGGCTTCCGTATGACCGTTAATATTGGAAAGTTCTGTCGGGCCTTGCAGCCCGTGGGCGGACAAACGTCCATTGATGCAAGAGGCCCGTATTTCGCCGGCCACGTTTTGAATATCCAACGAGCCGTTGATGAGCTTGATCTCGTCCAGACGAGCATGGCGCGGAACCGTCAGCGTGTACTCGACGCTAGCAGGGTTGTCCCGGCCAAGAAGATTCCAAGTATGGTCATGATCCGGATATTCCGTACGAATCGAAATGGAGTCCTTGCCCGCGCTGACCTTAATCTTCGCCTCGTCAAGCCGCTCTTTGCTGTTGGCATACTTCACTGCGTCGACTTTAACCTCGTCCCCGTCCCATCCATTGATATGCACCGCGCCGTTGATGTTATCCAGTTCGATCCGTCCGTTGGCGGCCAATGTATAAGTTTGGTGGAACTCCTCGGTTAGCTTCCCCTCATGGTCCGATGCATGTCCTTGAGCTGCAATGAGTAAGAGTGCGCAAAGGGTTCCCAAAACGGTGCCCAGCCAGGTGGCGAGATTTCGTTGGCGCTGCATAATCATCTCCTTAAGGGTTTATGAAGCTTGGGCCGAAAGAGTTTAGACGGGCCAACTCTCGATAGGTTAGTTACGCCAATCCTCCCAAGAAAGTTCAATTTGGCGGTCTCGAAACTCCCAATTACCTTGGTTATCTTCCGCACTATTATCCAGATACTTACAATTCGATCTAACGCGATAGAAGTCGAAGACGGGCCCAACCAGCAGCGGAAAAATAGGTGTTGTTTGAGGTCTTTGCTGAAATCCGGGTACCGTCGCAAGTCCAATACTTGGCTTCACCTCGCCTTCCTGCTTTTCCTTTTCTGTATAGCTTCCAAGCTGCTAGCCCAAACTCCCCCGGCCGATATCGCTGCTCCAAATGGCAACGATAATGATCGACCTATCCCCATCCTTACCGGTAGCGCAGGCTATTTCAACTTCATAACAGCCGGACAAAATCAGATTGACGCCCAAATTAACCCTGTTCTGCTTCTTCCTTTGGGGGATCATTGGCTCATTGAATCCAGAGCAGAGTTCGAGGGAGCATTTCAACGTCCCGATGGGGGAGGCTCCTACGGCGGCGTGGTGAGCAAGAATCTCGACTATGCGCAGGTGGACTACATTGCCAACCCCTACCTTACCGTCACCCTGGGCCGGTTTCTTACTCCGTTTGGCATCTTCAACGAGCGCCTGTATCCCATTTGGATCCGCAGCCTGCAACAGGATCCTTTGATCTATCCCATCTCTACCGGTTCGAGCGACGGCATGATGCTGCGTGGTGGATTGCCGGTCAATGCCAAGGCCAACCTGAACTACGCGGCCTATGTTTCAGCAATCAGCACGGGACACAGCAATCTGGAATCGGATCGCAATGTCGGAGGCCGCTTGGGAGTTTTTCTGCCCGGTCCCCGGTTTGAGGTAGGGGCATCCTGGCAAAAGCTGCTGCAAGATGAGCGTTCCAATGCTTTTGGATTCTATTTTGCCTGGCAGCCTGTACGGCTTCCCCTCAACATGCACGGTGAATACGCACGGTCCCGTGATGGCAGCGGTTACTGGGTGGATGCGGCGTACCGATTGAGCCAGCTGCCATTCTGGCAGAAAGGAATGCGCCGCCTCGAGCTTGCAGGAAGAGCGGAGCAATTTTTCAACGGGCAGATTAACTCAGACGAGGCTGACGCGCTTGACTTGCCCGGCGCGAATACGCGAGAAGGCGAATTCGGCCTTAACTACTATTTGCACGACGGACTGAAGGCCGTGGCCAGCTACGGCCGCCAGTTCAGCTCGGACGGAAATGCCAACCTTTGGACGGTGGGCCTTGCGTACCGTTTTGCTTTCCCATTGGGGCGGGTAAATCCACAATGAAGATAAGGATCCTATTGCTGATGGGACTTTTGGTACTGGCTTCGGTTGGGTGGGGTGCGTCTTCGTCAGGGAAAAGCGATAGTACAAGCATCCCCGTGGTCCGGAGCGCCGCTGAGGCTGACACCATGCGTCTGGAAGGGGAGCGTCGATTCCAGGCCAACTGTGGCCGCTGTCACGCAGCCCCGCAAAAGTTTCCGCCCAGGATGATGGCGACCATCGTTCGCCATATGCGCGTGCGCGCCACGATTACTGACAAGGACATGAAACTGGTCCTCTTCTACATGACGCAATAACCGCGACTGATAGACAACGATGATGATCAGCTAGACATCTTGGCCGAGCGGGTGGAACATGGGCGCAATCGGCATGATTCTAGCGGCACAATTTGCTTCCGCACAAGTCCATGTCATTACAGTTTTGGCGGATAAGGACAGCCGCTATAAGATTGCGGGGGAGAAAACGCCGGAGATTACGGTAAAGGCCGGAGAGCAGATATTGCTTCAGGTGACGGCGCGAAAAGGAAAATCCTGGAACCGTGATGGATCGATTCATGGATTCTCACTGCTTCACGCCCGGGATCGCTCGAAAGTTCCCGGCTGGGACCTTGTGCTCATGCCCGGCAGCCAGGAATTTCATCTGACCGCTCCGGCTGAACCCGGGGAATATATCGTAGTCTGCACTGTGATTTGTAGTGAAGACCACGAAGGCATGCATATGAAATTTGTAGTGACACCGTAGAAATCTATAAGGAGTTGTGATGTATCGGATTGCAATCTTGATTGGATCTTGCCTATTGGCGATATCTACTTTGGCGCACGCTGGCGACGTGAGAGTCCCACCAGTTCGTGGGCGAGATATCGGACAGTCAATGTGCACTCAACATCCATTCGCTCACGCGCTCACACCAGGAGATGCTGAAATCGAAGT
This sequence comes from Terriglobia bacterium, assembly GCA_963723765.1. GTDB lineage: Bacteria > Acidobacteriota > Terriglobia > Terriglobales > Acidobacteriaceae > DATBAX01. The sequence goes on from CAVRSD010000007.1 coordinate 22,749, forward strand.
CCATGGGCGGCACCGCGAAGGAATGCGCGGATTACTGCGTCAAATATCTGGGCGGCGTTCTGGTCCTGTCGTCCAAGCAGGACGTTTATCGACTCAGTAATCCAGAAAGAGTGGTTGGATTAACAGGTCAACAGGTACGGATCACCGGCACGCTCGAGTCAAAGACGAAGACCATCCATGTACTGAAAGTCGAAGTGGTGAAATAGAGCTGCACAGGTAGACTGTTTTGTTTTGGTCTTATTTACTTCCTGGTACAGTTGTTTCCCGCTACTTTCTTTTAGCTTCCGAAACCAAGTAGACCATCAAGATGCCCAACTCAGGCTCAATAGGATGGCGATACCTGGGATGAGGGAACGCAAAGTAATACACCGTCGGATAAGACAAGATCAGCCACAAGAACAACCAAGCCCCCGGCCTGCGCTGTCGCAATGCGCGTCCCAGGCCCCAGAAAGCAAGCACGGATGAAGCCAGGAAGATGGAATCCTTGAACGGGGCAAGCAGAGGGATTTCCGACAAACGCGGGAGTCCGCCCCAGTAATAGATAAACCGCTTGAGGCTGAGACCTGCGAAGCGTGCGTAGTCTTCGCGGATGAATGCCATCGCTTCCCGCTTGCGTTCCGCTACATAAGCGATTTCTCCCAATTGGCGATAACGCCGCATTTCGAAAATATTCTGGCTGGGATGCAGATACTCCATCCATGTGCCATTGGCTCCGGGACCGTTACCGAGTCGCAACTCAGCCCCAAAGTTTGAACGGATGAATACGAATTTTCCGAACGTCTGATTGTTACGAGCCAGCCACGGCGTGATGCAAGCAATAAAAACTGCCGATGCCAGCACGGCTCCGCCGAAAGAAGGCTTACCTAGCTTCCAGCGCCGATACCAGGGCCACAATCCGGAAGCTGGCAGGAACGCCAGCAGGGAAGTGTTGGTGAGCGCGCTGACGCCCCAGAGCAGACCGAACCAGAGCCACGGCTTCCATCCGTCCTTTTCTTCCAACTCGAGTGCCAGCCAAAAAATCACAGCCAGCAACAGAGCGGCCAGACTGGTTTCCCACACCCAACGGGTACACCAATACATGACCGGCGGGAGCAATGCCCAAAGCCAGGCAGACCAGACAGCCACTCTTTCGCTGAAACAACGCCTGGCAATCAGGAAAATAGGAATGCAGGTAAGCGCAGAGAAAATGCTGTTGATACTGAGCAGAACCAATGCCGAGGCATGACTGTAAATGCCGAACAATCTGAAAACACCGGCGATTAGGAAAGGATAGAGTGGTGGTTCCCATGCAGTGAGTCCCGTAGTCTCATTGAAAGGATTCCCGAATCCCTGACCCGATGCGATCGACCGTCCAATCCTCCCCATTTCGAAGCCGAAACTAAAGTTGTCATCAATCGTCTTAAATTTGTAGGTGTGGGCGACGACAATCCAGCCCAGACGCAGAGCAAAAGCGACGATCACCATCCAGAAGAAAGATGTACGGGCCCGAGCCCACGAGCTTGATTGGCCGAGGGCGCTCCCTGGTTTTGGCGGATACTGAGTTGTGAAATCAGCCATGCGGAGACTTCATTTGTAGCTGATCCCAACGTGTTGAGCAAGAAATCACTCGGACTGGACTCAAACTGATTTCCTTGCGTTGCACGCGCCCACCCACCTAAACTTAAATTGGACTAAAAAAATCATGCCAGAATTCGTGAAGCTAACCACGCAATCCGAACTGCCCGCCGAGGGCCAAGCCAAGGAATTTCCCTGTGGCGATAAAGTCATCTGCGTTGCCAATATCAGCGGCTCGATCACCGCCATGGACAATGTTTGCCTGCATCGTGGCGGTCCTCTCGGGCAGGGTACGGTCGAAGGCAATACGGTGGCCTGCCCCTGGCATGGCTGGCGCTGGGATCCAAAGACCGGCGAGGCCACACACAACCCCAAGACCAAGGTCGCCGTGTATCCAGTCAAGGTTGAAGGTGGCGATGTGATGATCGAGGTATAGATCTGCCTACAATAAGACCAGAACCATGAGCCCCGTTACGCACTTCTTTACGGGATGGGTCTTCGCCAACTGCGCGAAGTTGGATCGCAGGGAGCGGGCCCTGGTTACGTTGGCATCGGTTGCTCCTGATATAGATGGTCTAGGTATTATTCCTGAGCTGCTCACCCGCAACTCAAACCACCCATTGTTGTGGTTCTCGCTCTACCATCACTCTCTACACACTCTTGTGTTCGCACTTGTAATCGCCACAATCGCGTTTGTTCTAGCGACCCAAAAATGGAAGGTGGGACTCCTCGCTTTAGTGAGTTTCCATTTACATCTCATCGAAGATCTCGTGGGCTCTCGCGGGCCCGATGGATATCAGTGGCCGATCCCATACCTAAAGCCCTTCTCCACGACGCTACAGTTGACCTGGCGAGGACAATGGGGGTTGAATGCCTGGCAGAACGTTGTCATCACCTCAGTACTATTGGTCGTGACACTTTGGCTGGCTTGGCGGCGGGGATTTTCGCCGCTGGAGATGATTTCTGTCCGGGCGGATGCCGCCTTCGTGTCGACTCTTCGGCGACGATTCCCTCGGCATGGGGAAGCCGTTCAATAAATACTTACCCCAGATACTTCAAGAACTGGCTCGGTTTCTCGTCAAACCCAGGAAACACCTGATCGAGATTCTTGTTCCCCAAATGTTGATACACCGCCTCGCCGATCACGCGGCGAAAGTCTGTGGTGATTGCCAGATCGCGGCCTTCGTAAAGCTGCGATTGATCGAGTCCGGGCCAACGCCCGTAAACTTTGCCGCCCTTCACCGGGCCCCCCATGACGAACATGACATTGGCGTGTCCGTGGTCGGTGCCGCGGTTGCCATTTTCGCGTGCAGTGCGCCCGAACTCCGACATGGTGACGACGACGGTATCCTCTCCCAGATCGCCAAGGTCGGTCCAGAACGCAGCGAGTGATCCTGAAAAATCGTGCAGCACATTCGCGATCTGGCCCTGCGTGCTGCCTTCATTCACATGATGGTCCCAGCCGCCAATGTCCGCGAACGCTACTTGCACGCCGAGGTTTGCTTTGATGAGCTGGGCAAGCTGTTTGAGGCTATCGCCAAAGCGTCCTTTCGGATAATCAGCTCCGGCAGCCGGCGTGTACTTGGATGGATCGGACGCCTTCAGCATTTTCACTGCGTCGAACGTTTCCTGCCCAGTGCCGTGCAGTACCGTATCCACCGAATGCTCGTACATGGCTTCAAAAGTATTGGCAATGGGTTGATTTTTCGGATTGCTTCCTCCCACTCCGAAATCATTAATGTTATTGATGGCCACGGCTGGCTCGTTGCCGGAAAGAATACGCGGCATGGACGGGCCCATCGCGATGGCGCGGAAGGCCGACTTATCTTCAGGGAGCGAACGAAGAGTCCGGTTTAGCCAGCCGTCGTCCGTGGCCTTCACGCCGGGCGTTCCGGATTCCATGAAATCCTGAGCGTCGAAGTGAGAGCGCGTAGGGTCGGGCGATCCTGCGGCATGCACGATTGCCAGTTGACGCTGGTTCCACAGCGGCTGCAATGGTGACAGCGAAGGATGTAGTCCGAAAAAACCGTCGAGATCAAGCACATCTTTACGCGGAATATTGATCGACGGTCGCATGGAGTAATAAGATTTCTCGCCGTATGGCACCACGATGTTGAGACCATCCGCCGCACCACGCTGGAAAATCACCACCAACCGTTTATTCTTGCCCCCCACTGACGCGGCGGCATAAGCAGCACGAGCCAGAAATGCCGGAACCGCCGCTGTGCCCACAACCGTGAGAGCGCTGTTGCGAAGAAATACTCTGCGAGTGATCGGCATATATTCAACTCCTTGTTAAAACCATCAGTAGTCAGTAATCGGTTACTCACTCGCTGAAAGCTGGCGGCCAAAAGCTGACAGCTATCTTTTCTGAAACTCCGGTGATCCTAAAATCAATCCTGCGATGGCGCCGACATTCGGCGGATGCGCGGGATCGTCCAATTTGCGCTGAGCGATTGCGGGATCTTCCAGACGCGCCGCAATCGTGTCATGCGTTTGCTTCGACACATCTCCATTAAGCAGGCTGGTTTCGAGCACCGCGAGAGTTTGCATCGGGTCAGTCGGCGAAACCGCCGTGCTGAATGCATGCTCGGGGTTCACCGTCACACCTTTGAGTTTGCCCGCTGTCAAAGTGAGTGCAAAATTCATCCGTCCCAGGAGCGCGGACGAATTTACCCAGGCGTCCGCTTTCATGGAATAGCCAGTCGGTGGCTGCATGCCATAAAGCGGCATTCCCAGGTTTTGCAGTTGCCGCGCCAGATTCATGGCATCAGTCACGTCCGCACCACTCGCACGCAGGGATGAGACCACAAACTCCAAAGGCGTTTTGACCTTGGCGCGATAAGTATCAGTCGACCAAAACTCCGGTGACCGCAGCATGGTTCTCAATACTTCGCGAATATCGCCTTCCTTCTTCAAGAAGGTTTGCGTCATGCGATCCACCAACTGCGGCGGCGGATTGTCCGAAACGAAACGCATCGCCAGCTTGGTACAGACAAACTTGGCCGTAGCCGGATGGTGCGCCAGAATGTGCAGCACCTCAAAGCCTTCCTTCTGCCCATTCGCCTTGATGTGATGCCCGAGAACAACTTTTTCTCCGGGCTCGTGCATGCGCTCGTCGAATTTAAAGGCAGCGCCGTCTTTGGGTTGCTTGATTGTCCAACCCGTAAGCACGCGAGCAACTTCGGTGACATCTTTCTGGGTATAGCCGCCATTCACGCCGAGAGTATGCAATTCCATCAGCTCACGGCCATAATTTTCATTGAGCCCGTTGCGCTTGCCTTTGGACTGCGTCACCGGTCCGTTCTGCCGCGCCCGTTTTCTGGCCTGACTCCTGTTTCCACGTTTGCCAATGCCATTCGCGATGTCGGAATTCGGTCCCACGCTCAGCCAGTTATCGAGGTAGTACAACATGGCCGGACTTTGTGCGGTTGCTGTCAGCAGATCTTCAAATTTGCCCAACGCATGTGGACGAATCACATCGCGTTCATAACTGGTGACCAGAAACCGGTCCGCATCCTTACCGATAAACACGTTGAAGTGATTGAACCAGAAGTCCGTCATCACTTCCTGGAGTTGGCGTTCACTGTAGGTCGCGCGCAGCAATTTGCCCTGAACCAGTTCCTCATCCACGACTTGTTCCGGATTATTCAACGCTATCAGAGTTTCCCGCTGCTCCGGACTCATGCCCTCCATGAACTTGTCCCGCTTGTCGCCTTTGAGCGAACTGCTGATGGCGATCCGGTTGGGCGCTGACATCTGCAGAATTTCTTTCATCTTCTCATTGGGTGGCAGGTGCATCAATTCATCGACGAGAGCGTTATTGTTGAAGCGTTCTTCTCGCACGCGGACTTGCTCATCGTCAGCGGCGGCCATCATTTTTCCGCTGGCGTCACCAGTTCTAGAGTCACCGGTTTGAGCTTCAGTGCTCGGTATACTGGCGGCCACTTGCCTCTTCGCTTCTTTTTTCTCCTGCTTTTCCTGGTAGCGCAAAAGTTGTGTCTCGTACACTGCGCGCTTCACCGGGTTCGATGGCATGGAATCCTTGCCATCTTCGATCGCCTTGATGAGCTGCCGGGGCGGAAAAGTTTCGACAATCTCATCGGTGCGCATACGGAGCGTGAGGAAGGGCGACAGACGTGTGTCCAACGCTGAGTCGTCTATCTTTTCAGGGCGGAGTTGCTGGTCGATCCATGCGTCCACCCCCATGGTCATCACCCGCTCAACGTCGCCCGGCCGGGGTCCGAAGGTGAGCCGGTTTAGCGCGTGGACTGCCCGTTTCTGAGCGTCCATCTCGGCCGCGGAAGAATACTGTTTGTCCTTCTTATTGCCGCGCGCGAACTGCACAAACACCGTGAGTCCGAGCACTGTCGGAATCAGCAGCAGCGCGAGTTGACGGGGTTTGAGGTGCATGTCGAAATCAGGTAGAAAGATGCCCTACCCATTATCAACCCAAGGCATGGGGAAAGTTGCTACCGAAAAGGGTTACGAGAAGTTACCTAGGTACGTGTCGGGAAGAGCTCAGGGAAGGCGTAAGCCTCATAGATTCAGGCTACTCGAGTACATCGCCCGGAGTTAGATACAGCCGTCCATGGCTCATTTTATGTTGCAGGCTTGCGGCCATGTGGTCAATGTCGGCGGCGGCAATCGTTCCGGCCAAACGCCCTTCCAGAAAAGGCGTGCGATTGCTGCCTACAGTGTCGCGCCGCACTTGCAGAAGCAGCGCCTGCACCGCATTAGGATCGAACTTGAGTGGGGTCATGCGCACGATCTCAGCCAACACCCCCCCAAACGAAAGCCGTTCGCGGTACGGCCGTTCGCTGTTCATAGCATCAAAAGTGTCAGCCAGCCCAATGATACGCACCACCATGGGGACTTCATCCATCCTGAGTCCGTCCGGATAGCCGGAGCCATCGCCACGTTCGTGATGCGAACGAACGCTTTCCGGGATACTCGGCCAGGGGAACTGTACCCCGCTGACGATCTGATGTCCCACCAACGTGTGATCGGCCATTTCGCGAAACTCTTCGGCATCGAGAGTGGTTGGTTTGCCGAACAGCCGCTTATCGACCGCCACCTTCCCAATATCGTGCAGGTAACCGGCGGAACGCAGGGCGGCAACCTCCCCGATATCCAGGCTCATTGCCTCTCCAATCGCTGCCGCGTAGCGCCCCACCCGCAAAGAGTGTCCGTGAATATTGACGTGTTTCACGTCGATGGCATTGGCGAAAGCTTCGAGAGCATTATCGTAAAAGCCGTGCAGAGATCCCATGAGCCGCAGATTGTCAGAGACTCGCTGCGCCAGCGTTTGCGTCAGGGAATGATTATGAATGGCCAGGGCCACATAGTGGCAGAGCAGATCAAGGGCTTCCAGTTCGTCACCATCGTAGAGAGCGTCGCCCTCGCGGCGGCCCAACGCCACTACTCCCACGAGCTTGCCCCCGACTTTCAAGGGCGCAAGGCACTTGAACAGTTCGGGGGCAACATTTCCGTTGGAGCTCAAATATGCATCCGCCGATCCGGGATTCAATACGATGGGTCCCCGCGCGGAAGTTAGAGCATAAACATGCTTGGGCAGGAGAGGGACGATTGCCGGTTCCGGCATCAGTGCAAAGCCGTCGGAAGCGATCGAACTCAGCAGGGAAGGTTTGTCACTGAAAATAAAAAGCACAGCTTCACGCGCGCCGCCCGCTTGCAGCAAGGCAGTGAGGATGGCACGCGCCGTCTGCGGAAACTCCCGCTCGGCCGTGATTGCCGGTCCGAGGTCAGAGAGAGCTTCAACCGTTCGCAGGAGCCGCCGAAAATTGTCTTTCTGCACTGCCACTTGTGGGCGGAAGCAGAAACCCAGAGCAAAATGAGAGTACCATGCTGCGAAGTTACTGTATCTAGGCGACTTGTTGGTTAGTTTGGTGCTGTCGGAAGAGGTTCTAGCGCGTAGTTCTTTTGGAGGGGATGGCCCGAAAAGTCATTTCTTTCGCATCGCTTCGATTCCTGGTTTTCCACTCCAAAAACAGTTCGGTATAGCTTTGAACCATGTAGTCGGTGAGGTCAAGTTTCAAGGCGTGCGCGGTCTGGTCGATCCATCGCGATGGTCCTTCGATCTCTCCGAAATTCCCGATCGGAGTTTCATCCACGACCACGTGGCCTTTGCCATCGCTCCATTCGGCCCGGAATTTCTCATAGCAGAAAGTTGGACTATAACCGAGAGCGTGCAGAATGGCCTCCATTTTTGGGCCGTCAGCGACCTTGGTTTCAGTTTCTACCCGCGACTTGTGACGCCCCCTTGTTCCTTTAGCTTTGTGCGTAAGTACCCACACGATTCCGTATTTACGAAGCCGCAATAACTCACCACGCTTTCGCAGGATCTGACCGGGAAGATCGTAAAGCGTATTCATCTCATGAGTCCGCCGCGTAATCAGCCGGAATCCGGCAACCCGCAAGCGACGATTGAGTGCGCGAATGTCAGCAACGCTAAACTTGATTTCGATTTCTTTATGCGGAGCCATTACGGGCAGTATAAGACATTGCAGGAAGTAAAAAAGGGGCGGCGTCTCCGCCACCCCGTATCATTCATAAACCCAAACCTCTTGTCATTTCGACCGAAGGGAGAAATCTGCTGTTCCTCGCTCCTAGCAAACTGCACGTTCCCAGTCGCGTTGCTCCTGGAATGACAAGATTGAGGATGCGCGCCGGCAGAGATTACTTGGTCATCGTGTCCGTTTTAGCAGGGAGCATCTTCACACTCATCACGTGGATCGAATTCTTGTCCGCGTATACATGTGCGCTCAACAGAACGTGATGGCCCACGTGGTCCTTAAGAGTCTCAGGATTGATCACATCCCACGCTTTTCCGTCCTTATCCAACACGAAGGTGATCTTATCGCCGTCCATTTTCACCGTGCCTTTGAGGTTCTTCAAGGGTGCGGCGGGTGCCATTTTGTCGGCGGGGGCTTGCATTGTGTCCTGGGCAAAGGCCGAGGCCCCTACCAATAAGAATAACGCTACAACCAGAACCATTAGCTTCTTCATATAATCTCCTTGAGTTTCTGAAACTCACACAGAATTAGACTCCCACTCATCTTACGAATCAAGTGGCAAAACGGATGTTCGGATGAGGAAATTTTCTAAGGGGTTGCCAGAGCAAGAAGATAAGGACTGAGAGTAAAAGGGAGCTACCAGCTAGAAGCTATTTCTCCCGCGCCACCACGAACTCGGGAGCCCACAACAACGCCCGCTTGATCTCCGTGTCGGGGAAACTACAGATCGCATTGCGCGCCAATTCCGCATATTTCGCGGCACAGTCATTGGCAGCTTCAAGCGAACCGTAGCGATTCAGGACTTCAAGAATCTGTCCATGTGTTACGCCCTCAAACGCTCTTTCACGCACCACCGTCTCAATCAGCTTGCGCTCCTGTCGCGTACAGCGTTCCAATGCATGAATCACCGCCATCGTGACTTTACCTTCACGCAGATCGCTGGCTACTGGCTTGCCCAGCACATTTTCAGACGCAGTCAGATCGAGTACATCGTCCACAATCTGAAATGCCATACCCAGATCGCGGCCGTACTGCGCCAAATTCTCTTCCTGCTCCGGAGTCGCCCCGCCGAGGATCGCACCCATACGCATGCAGACGGAAAACAGGCAGGCGGTCTTGCGGAAAATCAGATTGAAGTACTCGTCGAGCGAGATGAGTTTGCCCAATTTTTCAATCTGCAGCAACTCACCTTCGACCATCTGTTGGGTCAAATCAATCAGGGTGTCAAGAATGCGGAAGTTACGCTCCTGCACCGCGACCTTGAACGCCTGCATGTAGAGCCAGTCGCCGGCCAGCACGCATTTGGAATTTCCCCACTGCGTGTTTGCCGCCGGACGTCCACGCCGGAGCTGTGCTTCATCGATGATGTCGTCGTGCACCAGGGTCGCAGTGTGAATGATCTCCACGACGGCCCCCAGACGGATGGCGCCGCGTCCCTGATAATTCAGAAGTTTGGAAGAAAGTAGAAGCAACGCGGGACGAATACGTTTGCCCCCACCATTTCGTAAATACTCCCCAATTTCGGTGATCGCCTCGACGCCGGAGACCGTATCGCGCCCGAACTCGCGCTCAATGGCGGCGAGGTCTTCGCGCAACATCTCGAAGAACTCTTTCCCGTTCATGGCGGCGGAGAGACTCAATTTGTGTTTCATGTTGTTCTCACGCAACTGACGCGTGTGCTGCGAGTAGATTCAATTCGACCGAAAATTAATGAACTGCAAGTCGAGACCCAGATCCTGCTGCCGCAGAAAAGCGATCGTTTCCTGCAGGGAATCGCGGTCCTTCCCGCTTACCCTCACCAGGTCGCCCTGAATCGAGCCGTTCACTTTTTTCTTTGATTCCTTGATCAGCTTTACGATCTGCTTGGCTTTCTCAATCGGAATGCCTTGCTGCATGGTGATCTTCTGTTTCGCCGTCGCCCCAGCCGCTGGCTCGATGGGTCCATACGTCAGCCCCTTCAGCGAGACTCCGCGCTTTACCAGTTTTGCCTGCAGAATGTCATTGACCGCTTTCAGCCGGTAGTCGTCGAGGGAATGCAGCATGATCTCGTCTTTGCCGTTGAACTCAATGTTCGACTTCGAATCCTTCAAGTCAAAGCGCGTATGAATTTCCTTCAACGCATGCTGAATGGCATTCGTCACTTCCGTCAGGTCGAGCTTGCTTACCACATCAAATGTGTTTTCAGGCATTTGTTTCAGCTTCTATCCTATAGATTCTTCCGCAGTTGCGGAAGATGCACCTAACAAGCTAAATGGAGTTGGCGGTTTCGTGAAGCGAAAAGAATTTATAGAAATTCCGGCTGGTCTGCGAACCCACTTCATCAGTCGAAATCCCCCGCAACTCCCCAATTTGCCGGGCCGTCTCCTTTACAAATGCCGGCTCGTTGCGCTTTCCACGATTCGGCACGGGAGCGAGAAATGGTGAGTCGGTTTCAATCAGCATCCGGTCAAGCGGCACTTCTTTGGCCGCATCGCGAATGTTTTGTGCCTTGGGGAAGGTTACGTTTCCAGCAAAAGAAATCATGAACCCCATGTCGAGCGAACGTTTAGCCTGCGGAATCGTGCCCGTAAAGCAATGCAGGATCACCGCCCAGGCCGCTTGGCCCCAGTGTTTCTCGATCATTCCCAAACAGTCATCCCAGGCATTCTCGCTCCCCTCCGATGGCCGACAATGGATCACGATGGGCAGTTGGGCCACTTTCGCCAGCTCCATTTGCCGGAGAAATACTTGCTGCTGCACCTCCCGCGGCGAGTGGTCGTAATAATAATCCAGCCCAATTTCCCCGACGGCTATGACCTTAGGTCGCTTCGCCAATTGTTCCAATTCCAGAAAGTCCGACTCCTGCGCCAGCTTGGCTTCATGCGGATGAATCCCAATCGTCGCGTACATCTGATCGTATTTCTCCGCGAGTTGGATGGCGCAATCGAGTGACCCGGGTCCCGTCCCACTTCCGATGGCCACGATGGTCTTGACGCCCGCTTCTTTCGCCCGTGAAAGAACCTGTTCACGGTCGGCATCGAACCGTTCCCCTTCGAGATGTGCGTGCGAATCGACAAACATAAATCGGGCTCTGGGCTTTAGGCTCTGGGTTAAATCTGCAATCTAAAATCTGCAATCTGAAATTCGCGAAACTCGAAACTGATCCTACTTCAGCCTGGTCCCCAGCGGCACATCTTCCAGAAAGCTTGCCAGCACGGCCTTCCCACCCTCCGGCGACGCGGCCACAATCATCCCATTCGATTCCAATCCCCGCATTTTCCTCGGCGCAAGATTGGTGACGACTACAACTTTTCTTCCAATCAAAGCTTCGGGCTCATACGATTCCGCGATGCCAGCAAGAACCTGGCGGACTTCGGTCCCCAGATCCACTTCCAAGCGCAACAGTTTGTCGGCCTTCGGGACACGCTCAGCAACTTTCACCTGGCCCACGCGTAACTCGACTTTGGCGAAGTCATCAATCGTAATTTTCCCATCGGGCACAGCCACAACAGGCTTTGCTGCAGGCGCTACCGCCGCCGGCTCTGCCACCACGGGTTTGACCTCAGCCTCCACGGGCGCACTGCGTTGTTCCTCTTCCATCTTCTGCATCCTTTCAATGGCACTCTTGTCCGCGCGCGGAAACACGGGTTGGATTTCGCCGAGTTTCGTTCCCAGCTTGAGCTGCCCCCACTTCACGTCAGATAGCGCGAAATCTTTGATCTCTCCGAGGCCAAGCTGGGCCCAGATTTTCGCGGTTGCCTCCGGCATCACGGGATACGATAGCGCGGTCGCAATCCGCAACGCCTCTGCGCTGGTATATAGAACCGTGGCCAGACGTGCGCGGCTTTCTTCATCCTGCTTCTCACCCAGCGCCCAGGGTTCATTCTCGACGATGTACTTGTCCACTTTCGCAATCAGGCCAATCCATATCGATTCCAGTGCGGAGGAGAACTTGTACTCAGTAAAAAATTGATTGCACTCGGCGATTGTTTTTTCCGCTGCCTCGCGAATCGCATCATCGCCGGGAGTTCGCGCAGCCTGTGAAGGATAGGGTACTTCACCCTTGAAATACCGAGAGATCATGGTCAACGTACGACTGGCCAGATTCCCCAGTCCATTCGCCAGATCAGCGTTATACCGCTGCACCAGCGCATCAAACGAAAACGAACCGTCTTGTCCGAACACCACTTCACGCAACAGGAAGTAACGCAGCGCATCCGCGCCCAACACATCGAGAATTGTCTCTGTTCGCACGATATTCCCACGCGACTTCGACATTTTGCTTTCTTCAAACAGCAACCATCCGTGTGCCACAATGTTCTTCGGCAACGGCAGTCCGGCGGCCATCAGGAATGCCGGCCAGTAGACGCAGTGAAATCTGACAATCTCTTTGCCGATCATCTGCACGTCGGCAGGCCAGAACTTCTCGTACAACTTGGGATTCTCCGATCCATAACCCAACGCCGTGATGTAATTTGCCAGTGCATCCAGCCACACATAAATAACGTGTTCGTGATCGTCGGGCACTGGAATGCCCCAGGAAAAAGTGCTCCGGCTAATCGACAGATCGCGCAATCCCGATTTCACAAACGCCATGACCTCGTTGCGCCGCGTTTCAGGATAAATAAACTCCGGATGCTCGCTGTAAAGTTTCAAAAGCTTGTCGGCAAATTCGGAAAGCTTGAAAAAGTAATTCTCTTCCTTGACCGTCTCAGTGGGGCGTCCGCATTCAGGGCAAGGTGCTCCCGGCCCCACCACGTCCACGTAAAGTTCATCGAACACGCAGTACTGCCCGGTATAACTGCCTTTGTAGATGTACCCCTGGTCGCGGATGCGGCGCCACAACTCCTGCACACCCTTCTTATGCCGCTCAGAAGTCGTGCGGATGTAATCGTCGTAGGTGATGCCCATCCGGTCCCACAGTCCACGAAACTCGGCGGAAACCTCGTCGGTGAGTTGCTGCGGAGTCTTACCCGCGGCCTGAGCGGCACGTTCGATCTTTTGCCCGTGCTCGTCCGTACCGGTAAGAAAATAAGTATCGAAGCCGAGCATGCGCTGCCGTCGCGCGATGGTGTCGCACGCAATCGTGGTGTAGGCGTGTCCGATATGCGGCCGTGCGTTGACGTAATAAATCGGTGTCGTGATGTAAAACTTCTTGGTCATTCCACTCCGTTCGGTTCTCATACGTCCAACCCATGCTGCCACTGATGCCAGAAAGCAATCGAGACACGCGATGCCTATAAATTATCGTGGATCGATGGTCAAGAGTCTTTGGCGAACCCGCCGCTGAAGCCGTTACTGGACTGGATCCCGGCCAGCGACAAACCACTATTTTCATCATAGGGAAGCCTGTAAACGACGTCAAACCTTCATTCGGCGCCTTCCGGTCTGGTACAATCGCTTTCTTCTTCAATCACTTAGAGGGACTCTTGTATCGCCACCTGGAACGCCGGCTAGCCCAGCACGTCCGCGACTTTCTGCAGCGCACCTATGAGGTCGAGCTGCCGCGGATCGTTATTGAGCAGCCCCCCAAAGTTGAATTCGGCGAGTATGCCTTGCCGCTGGCTTTCGAACTGGCGAAGAGACTACGTAAAGCCCCGCGCAAGATTGCCGAAGAAATTGTCGCCGGAATCGGCCCTATCAGAGGCTTTGAGAAGCTCGAACTGGCGGGCGCAGGTTACATCAATGCCCGTCTCGATCGCGCAGAAATGGCCCGGGCCCTAGTGGCGGATGAAAATCCCAAGGTGGAAGTTCCCGCCGGCAAGATTCTGGTTGAACACTCCAGCATCAATCCCAACAAAGCGGCGCACATTGGGCATCTCCGAAATGCCATCCTGGGCGATACTTTTGTCCGCCTGCTGCTTTTTGCGGGCAGGGAAGTCGATGTCCAAAACTACATTGACAATACCGGCGCGCAAGTCGCCGATGTTGTTGTTGGTTTTCTCCGTATCGAGAAGAAGTCTCGTGCCGAGATTGAGGATCTCGTCCGCCAGCCGCACTTTGACTATTACTGTTGGGATCTCTATGCCCGAGTTTCCCAGTGGTACGCCGAGGACAAGCAGAACCTGCAAAACCGGCTGCAAACTCTCCACGACATCGAACAAGGCGGCAACGAAACCGCCGCCATTGCCGAAGTGATTTCCGTCGCGGTGCTTCGCCGTCATCTGGAAACCATGAGCCGGCTGGACATCGAATACGACTTTCTGCCGCGCGAGAGCGAAATCCTTCACCTGCATTTCTGGGACGCTGCTTTTACCCAGCTCAAAGAAGCCGGTGTACTTTTCTTCGAGGACCAGGGCAAGAACAAAGGCTGCTGGGTAATGCGGAGAAAATCGCTTACCGCCGAGCTCGCAGAGACCGCCGAGAAAAGCGAAGAGGAAAATCAGGACGATCAGAAAGTTATCGTTCGTTCCAATGGAACCGTCGGCTACGTCGGCAAAGACATCGCCTATCACATGTGGAAGTTCGGCGTGCTGGGCCGCGATTTCGGATATCGCAAATTCTACCGCTATCCCAACAATCGCGACTGCTGGATCTCGACCACCGTCGGTGCACTCGACCATCCTCATTTCGGCGATGTAGCGGAAATTTATAACGTGATCGATGCCCGCCAGGCCGAGGCCCAGACCGCCGTGATCGAAGCCCTGCGCGGCCTCGGCTACAATCAGCAGGCGGACCACTACACCCATTTTTCCTATGAAATGGTTGCGCTCACGCCGGATTGCGCCGCTGAACTGGGCTATCAACTCTCGGACGAAGACAAAGGCCGTGCCTACATCGAGGTCTCGGGACGGAAGGGTTTTGGGGTCAAAGCCGATGATTTGATCGATACCTTGATTGCCTCAGCAAAAAAAGAAGTGGATGCCCGCCACCCGGAATTGTCAGAAGCCGAACGCCAGACTATTTCTACTCAGATCGCTGTGGGCGCGCTTCGCTATTTCATGCTGAAGTTTACCAAACAGTCCGTGATTGCCTTTGATTTCAAAGAGGCGCTGAGTTTTGAAGGTGAAACCGGGCCTTATGTGCAATACGCCGTGGTGCGGGCTACCAATATTTTCCGCAAGGGCGGATTCAACGTCGATCATTTCTCTGCTGAAAATCCAGACTTCGCCAAATATTTAGCGGGCGACGGCGGCACAGAAATATGGGAGCTATGGCTGACGGCTTCGAAAACTTCTGCCATCATCGACCAGTGCATCGCCACCACCGAACCTGCTTATCTGGCCAAGCACGCATTTCAATTGGCCCAACTCTTCAACACTTTCTACCATCGTCACAATATTCTGAATGAGTCGGACGAAAGTAGAAAGCAATTCCTGCTGGCGACCACCGCCGTCGCCCGCCGGGAACTGATTCGTGTCCTCGCCGTAATGGGAGTCACCGTTCCTGCGGTGATGTAACGTTGCTTCGGCGGTTTAGCTTTTGCCTCGCCCAGCGATCACCATGCCTGCGCCCGCAACGATCATCACAATCCCCACCGCCGGTGGCAACATGCTGTCATGGTGAGTGGTTACCCCGAGGTGAACGTCGCCAATGTCGGCGCCGTGATGTTCCGCATGTGGAACGGGAACGAAGAACGACAGAATTCCCAGAACAATCACCACCAGCCCGATTCCAAGTAGTGCTTTCATGGACTACCTCCAGATTGTGCGATTTAGTTGCGGCTGACCCGCGCCGGGAGTAACGTCAACGGCCTTGAGATGCCAGATTGTCAACGCGGGTTGTGGCGACATTTGAGAGAAGAACGTTTGGGTGGAGCAGTGCTAAAAGCGCTCCTCCACCCGATTCTTTGTGAATCTCCGGAATCCTATCCCGCGAAGTTTCTGGTGAATTCAATCAAGCTGCGCACGGCGATGCCCGACGGCCCTTTCGCAATCCATGGTTTGGCATCATCCATCCATGCCGTTCCGGCGATATCGAGGTGCATCCACGGCGTGTCTTCCGCGAATTCTTTGAGGAACATGGCCGCAGTAATCGCGCCACCCCAGCGTCCTCCGGAGTTGATAATGTCCGCGATGTTGGAACGGATGCTTTCTTTGTACTCTTCATCGAGCGGCAGGCGCCAAAACTTTTCGCCGGCCCTGGCGTTGGCTTTGCTGAAGCGCTCATACATCTTCTCGTCGTTGGCGAAGACACCCGCGTTGAAATAGCCGAGTGCCACAACGACCGCCCCAGTCAAAGTCGCGGCATCGATCAGATGGGTGCATCCCAACTGACGGGCATAGCAGAGTCCATCGGCCAGGACCAATCTCCCCTCAGCATCCGTGTTGATGATTTCAATCGTCTTGCCGGACATGGCTGTCTGTATGTCGCCTGGCTTCTGCGCCTTGCCGGATGGCATATTTTCGGTGGCGCAAATTAGCGCAGTGACTTTGACCTTCGGTTTCAACAAAGCGATGGCGCGCATGGCTCCAAGCATGGCGGCGCCGCCAGCCATGTCATATTTCATTTTCTCCATGCCATCTGCGGGCTTGATGGAGATGCCTCCGGTATCGAATGTCACGGCTTTGCCCACCAGTCCGAGCACGGGCTTCTCAGGAGCGCCAGCCGGTTCGTAGCGAAGAATGATCAGCGCTGGAGGTTCGTCGGAACCCTGTGCTACTCCCCAGAATGCACCCATCTTGAGTTCCCGAATCTTGTCCCCGCCAAATACTTCGAACTTCAATCCGACTTCCTGCGCCATTTTCTTCGCCCGTTCGGCCAGGATGGTGGGAGTCATGTGATTGCTGGGTTCATTCACCAGATCCCGGGTGAAGTTTTGCGACTCGCCAATGATGTGGGCTTCGTCCAAGGCCCTTTGCAATGCTGTCTGATCGCCACTGGCGACCACGGTCAGGGCGTCGATGGTCTGGTCCTTGCGGTCGCTCTGATAGGTATTGGAATCGAAGTTCCCGACAAAGGCGCCTTCGACAATCGCTCTAACAGAATCGTCAATCTTGAGATTTCCCTCAGGAGCCAGAAAGGCAAAGCTGCGCAGGCCCTTTCCCTTCAACGTCCGCACGGCCACTCCGGCCAGTTTGCGCAAGTCGAAAGCCGAGAAACTTTTCACCTTCCCGCCTCCCAGCAGCAGTACCCGCTTGGCCTTAAGCTTCGCCGGATGGTGCAGCAATGTGGTTTCCAGCATTTTGCCGGTGACTTCGCCGCTGGCAATCACGTCGGCGCACGCTTCTTTAATGGCAGGGTTGCCGGTTTCCACCGAGAGCTGCGGCTTGTCTTTTTTGCCTTCGCTCCGGTCAAGAACCACTGCGACCAGGCATTCTGTGTCCACTTCGGTAGGAGTAGCGAGAGAGAGAATAGTTTTCATGGTGTGTACTTCCAGTATCGTCGGGAAAAGGGGAAAAGTGCAAGGTTTGATGATTGTAGGTGCCGCACCGATCGGATCTAGGCGAGAAACAAGCGATCGAGTTCAAATCCGAAAGTTGGATCGAAGAGAACCTTGAATTGCTCAAAGAACCCGTTCATTCCGAGCAATCCCGCGAGTGGAAGCTCATGGGAGAATCCCGCGCGAATGGCGATGATACCGCTGGGCGCATAGAGCGAAACGTTATGAACGTGCACGCGCGAAATGCCATTTACTCCCAGCGTAGTTTCCGGATCTCCTTTTTCAATATCCAACCCGATTGCCTTTCCAATACTGGTGTGGAAAATACATCGCGAGGCGCCGGAATCGATGAGCGCCTCAAATCGTTTTGAGCGGGGAGCATTTCTGGCGGGAAGCGCAAGATTGACATTCAGAACCGCGGAATAGGCGAACCCGCCGTCGCGGAACGGATATTTCTTGTAAGCGAACTTCACACCGAGAGGGGTATCCAGGCACTTGGAGTTTTGACGATCACCGGGTCTGCAATTCCGGCATTCTCGCTGTTGCTGACAACTTCAGCGAAGGTAGAGCCCACCGCGACAATCTTGCTTTCATCCTCCGAGAGTGCAACCCAACTATTCAAAGGGGCAGCTCGTAAGGCCTCCAAGCGCGGATCTTTCTGTTCAATCTTTACCATACGAAATCAAGCGTATTCCAAGCTTCCGCCAGGGTCAAGACAACTTTAGTATCCCGCCCTTTAACATTCCCAGAACGGGAATTCGCCGGCTTTGATTCCTATCACTTTTGCCCGATCTTGCCCTTCACCACCACAATCGACGATGCCGGCAAATCGTAGGCCGTGTCTTTGCTCGCAGTTTGCTGCGTATGCACAATCGGGCCATCGGGATCGGCCATGCCTTTGGTGTCTACCACCACGAAGGGTTGACCAGGCTGCTCGGCATGTCCGGCGGGACGCGTCTGCGCCGGGTGCCAGTGATATTGCTCTTGGCCGAAAGTTGAAATATCCACGGGGCCAGTAAAGTGACCGGCCGCCTCGCCATCTTGAAATGAAATCTTTACGCTATGTGCATTGTGCTGATCGCGATTGACCAATAACAGCGACCACTGCCCATCGGGACGCTTCACCGCGTAAGCCGTCACCAGCGCATGGCCGGCCCCATCGTCGATGTCACTTCTTGCGGGAAAGGACTGGTGCTCCGCCGTCCCCGGCTGGATCCATTCCAGGTTGATCAGTTGGGCCACAAAAAACTGGGGCAGAGGCTGCTGGATTTTGTAATCGCGATCGACCGTCTGCATGCCGAAAGTTCCCGGAGAATCATTGCAGCCGTGTTCCATTTCCAGTGGAAGATAGTGAAAGAAGTAAAGCTGGTTGCCTCCGTTGTTCAGGAACGACCCGACATAGTCGGCCAGCCAGAGGCCGGAAAAGATGTCCATGTAGGTTTCACTGGCGGCGGAAGAAAGATTGCCTTCCGTAATAAACATCGGCATATTTGCCGGAACGCCATCGGCGTGCCAGACCTGCATGATGTGGCTGACCAGTTCGGGCTCGTCATAGAGGCTGCCCCAGGGAATACGGCAAGGATCGAGGGGATAGTGCTCAAAAGAAAAGAATGACAGGTCCTGCATGCGGTTGTGTTGCTTTAGATAGTCAAGAAAACGGCCGGTCCAGGAAACTTTGCCATTCACGTCCGGCCAAACCTCAATGTCCTGATTCACTCCCTGAAACGACGGCCCTCCCAGCTTTAAATTGGGATCCACTTTGTGCAGCGCCGTGGCCCACTGAACATAAAGCGCCGCATAGTCTTCCGGAAGCATGTACTGTCCGTCGGCTTCCTCGCCCATCTCGACGTAAGAAACCGGATACTTGCGGTTTTCGAGATAAGCGATTTCAGCGGCGGCATTTTCCGGCGTCTCATAAATCAGCGCCACCGGAATCATGGCCGGCAATCCACGAGTGACTCCGCTGGTGAAAAACAGATCGAATCCCACCTGCGCTTGTTTGGTCGTCCCTAGATCGGACGGTTCATGCCAGGGATCAATCGAAGAACAATAGGTTGTGGTCTGCTCCTGATCGGGAGTGTGCCGCAAAATATCGTGGAACTCGCCGTCGGCGGACGTGGTTCCCAGGTAAAGCTCGCTGATGGCATATCCCACGCAGTTTCGTGGGTCTGTGCTGCCGTGTGAGTCACAAGTGTTCGACGAAGCGGTCATCAGGATGCGGAAGAATCGAGCCGGCAAAGGAGTGGCATTCAGGCGAATCGTTTCTGTCCCGCCTTTTCCGTTCGTCGCGGTGCCTTGCAGGAAAGTTTGCCAAATTCCACGGGTTGGGGCGTGGATGGGATCTTCGCCCCCAACCCAGTACTGAATCAGGTAATGGGTCGCATATGGCTCCGCCCACTTGATCTGGATGGTGTCCACCAGTTGAATTTGTGCCAGATCCAGGACCACCCACTGCGGATGCAGGGAATCGCTCTCACCGGTGAAGCGCTGCGTGAGATAGGGATTGCTCTTCCAATAGGTGCTTGCGTCTCCATCGGTCATTCGGGAGAAGCCGGAATTTCCGGTGCCATCGTTACGGGTAAATCCGCGATGGGGCAGCGGATAGCCATAGGAATAGCGTAGTGACTCCGTTGGGGTTGCCGATCCGACGAAATAGCCTTTGCCCGCTGGATCGCTCCATGTTCCCTGCGGATTCCAGTGCCAGGCTTCGACGGCAAGTTCGGTGTTCTGGCGGTAAGTCACGGGCTGCCAACCGGATGCCATTGCGCTGTCTAGATTAGGCTGCGCCAGATCTTTGTCGATGGCTTCGGTAGCGATGCGATCCACGCCTGCGCCCAGAGTTTGATTGGGAATGAAGTGGTTGGTGGAATGGGACGGAGTGATGTCCACTTGAACGGTCTGGGCTGCGGAATTGCCCGTAAATACCGACAGAACAAGACATCCCACGAACGACGCGAGCACAGCAGACAGTTTTTTCACGATCCCACTCCGAGGCCTTAAGTTTAGAAGGGCGAAGGCGAATTATTGTAACTGAAAGCTTTTAATAGCGGCATTTTTGGAAATTAGCGCTATCTGCCCTTGCGCGATCGGTTAATGGCGTCTCGGGCTTCCTGGTCGGCGGTGCGGCGGCGTTCGGTTTCCCGCTTGTCCCACAGCTGCTTGCCTTTAGCCAGGGCGATCTCCACTTTCACTTTGCCGTTCTTGAAATACATCCGGGTGGGGATGAGAGTTTGCCCCTTCTGATGGGTCTTACCCATGAGCTTGCGGATTTCTTCCTTATGCATCAACAGCTTGCGGGTCCGCAGCGGGGCATGGTTGGCAATGTTTCCGTGCTCATAAGGGCCAATATGACAATTGAGCAGCCAGATTTCGTCGTCTTTGATCAGTCCATAGGCGTCTTTGAGGTTGGCAAGGCCCGATCGCGGACGGATTTCACCTCGGTTCCGGTCAAAGAAACCCCGGTCTCAAATTTTTCCAGCAAGAAATAGTTATGTGAAGCGATCCTATTGACAGCAGCATCGCGCTGGCCAGCTGCGGTGGGGTCGCGGCGAGGGTTTTTCTCGGGATTGGACTTCGTCGGATGTGAGGTTTGACGTGCCATGGGTCTAAATAGGTTATCTCATAGGCGGGCACGGTGACAGAGGCTGGGTGTCAGGTTTCTCGCTTCCGATCCTCCGGCGCGAGTCTGGCCCCGGCTTCTTGTCGCATGTACGGCCAAAAGGATGCGTATAAGACGGCTATTGGGACTAAGCCTTACGACTTTAACTGTCATCCCAGCAGTCACTTCGGCAGGCTCGGAGCCGATGATATAATTTTTTCAGTTTACGTCTTCGAGGACAAGAATCGAAAGCCTAACCCAGGGTCAAAGCCGACTCCAAGGGGAAGACTGCCTGTGAGGAATCAGTGATGAGAAGCTTGCTGCGCCCGGCGGTAGTTCTATTACTCGTTGTGGCTATCGTCTTACCGTTCGCCGGCGAGAGCGCCAAATCCCTCTATCTAAAAGGGAAAGACGCCGAAGCTCGGCAGAATTATGAGCAGGCCTACGACTTCTACAAGGCAGCCTATGGGCAGAAACCGCAGGACTTGGATTATCGCTCGGCTTACGAGCGGTTGCGTTTTCTGGCGGGAGCTTCCCATGTGCATCGCGGCCAATTGTTGCGGGAGGCCGGCCAGTTGGACACGGCATTAGTGGAATTCCAGAAAGCGGCGGAAATCGATCCTTCCAGTTTTATTGCCCAACAGGAAGTAAAACGCACCAAGGAAATGATCGAAGCCGGGAAGGCCCCGGTACCCAAGGCTTCCAGGGCCCCGACCGGGCTGCGGAAGCGCATGGAAGAAGCGCAGGGGCCGGTTGAACTAGCCGCCATTTCGAACATACCCATCACCATCAAATCCACTGCCGACAGCAAGGCCATTTACGAGACCGTCGGCAAATTGGCCGGCGTCAACGTGTTGTTCGATCCTGATTACACCTCGCGCAGCATCAAGATTGAGTTGAACGGAGTCACGCTGGAAGAGGCGCTGGAAATCGTTGCGCTGGAGTCGAAAACTTTCTGGCGGCCGGTGACCCCGAATACGATTTTCATCGCGGCGGACAATCCCGCCAAGCGCAAAGATCTGGAGCAGAGCGTCATCAAGACGTTCTACATGTCCAATCTGTCCCAACCCACGGAGTTGCAGGACGTGGTGAATGCGCTGCGGCAGATTCTGGAAGTCTCCCGCATTCAACCGTTGCCTTCGCAAGGTGCGATCGTGGTGCGTGGTACCCCCGATCAAATTGCTTTGGCGGAAAAACTGGTTGGCGATCTGGACAAGTCGAAGCCGGAAGTGATCGTGGACGTGGCCATTATGCAGGTCAGCCGCGACAAATCGCACACTTTAGGGATCAATCCCCCGACCAGTGCGTCGGTCTCGTTGCAACCGAATATCAACACTTCGACCAGCACCACGACCACTACGAGTTCCACCACCACCAACGGCATTTCTTTGAATGCTTTAGGAAACTTGAATGCGACCGATTTTCAGGTGACGATTTCGCAGGCGACAGCCACTGCGTTATTTAGCGACAGCGCCACCAAGCTTATCCAGAACCCACAGATCCGCGTGGTCGACGGACAGAAGGCGTCCCTTAAGATTGGTGAGAAGGTCCCCATCGCTACCGGGTCATTCCAGCCAGGCATTGGCGGAGTTGGCATTAACCCGCTGGTAAATACCCAATTCCAGTATCTCGATGTCGGCGTGAACATCGATATCACGCCGAAAGTTCACTCCAACGGTGAAGTGACGTTGAAGATCACCATGGACATTTCTTCGGTGACCGGTCAGACCAGCATTGGCGGCATCACCCAGCCCATCATCGGGCAGAGAAAAATTGAAAACGAAGTCCGCTTGAAAGAAGGCGAAGTCAATTTGCTGGGCGGGATGATGGAAAACCAGGAAACGAAGTCGCTCACCGGAATTCCCGGGCTGGCGCAGATTCCAATCCTGAAGTATCTCTTCGGGCAGACGACCACCGATCATTCGGATACCGAGACGGTTTTTGTGATGATTCCGCATATCGTACGGGCGCGCGATGTGACCGAAATGAATGACCGGGCGATTGATGTGGGTACGGCCAGCACTATCAGTTTGCGCCACAAGAGCCAGCCGGCGGCTGCCGTGGCGGATGTGGCTGCACAGGTTCCCGCTATGACTCCTGCTGGGAATGCACCGGCAGCAACGGCTGGGACTCCAGCAAGCTTTTCGTTTGATCCCCCCAGCATTGTGCAAAAAGTTGGGGCCACCTTTACGGTAAACGTAGTGCTCACCGGGGCGCAGAATGCGTATTCGGTGCCACTCCAGGTCAGTTATGATCCGAAAACCTTGCAGGTGGTGAACGTGTCCAACGGCAGCTTCCTCTCGCAGGATGGGCAAGCGGTGGCGCTGGTGAAACGCGATGACGACAGTACCGGGACGGTACAGATCACGCTAACCCGGCCGCCCGGGGCGTCTGGGGTTTCCGGGCAGGGCACGGTGGTTACGCTGACCTTCATGGCCAAAGCCGCCGGACAGTCCTTATTGACCATCTTGAAGGGTGGCGCTCTCGACCCGAATATGCAGCACTTGCCGGTGGCAGGAGCGGCAGCCACGGTGCAGATTCAGTAATCGCGGGCGGCAAGAGTTTATTGAAGAATCCGGCCGCGATTGCCGATAGAAGATTGGGACCATCAGGCCTCTAACAATCGGGTAGAGCTTCCGATGAGACATGGGCAGATTTTAGATTTGTGATTTCAGATTGTAGATTGGCCAAGCCAGATTCATTCAGTCTGAATCTTCAATCTGTAATTCAAGATAACTCTATGCAGTCCGTTGTCACAAACAGGGGTCCCGCGCGAAAGATGCGAGGGTTCACGCTCATTGAGTTGATTGTAGCCACCGCGATTCTGGTGATCCTGACCAGTTTGGCTATTCCCATGGCGCGGGTAAGTATCAAGCGGCAGAAAGAGCACATGTTACGCGACGATTTGTGGGACATGCGCGACGCCATTGACCGCTATAAAGATGCAGCAGACCGGAACGCATTTCAGACCAAGGTCGGATCGCAAGGTTATCCGCCGGATCTGGATACACTGGTAAAGGGCATTGACGTGAACGGCAAGAAATTGAAGTTTCTGCGCAGGATTCCAATCGATCCGATGACCGGCAAGAATGAGTGGGGCATGCGTTCGATGCAGGACGATCCCGATTCCGATTCCTGGGATGGAGACAACGTTTTCGACGTGTATACGAAATCGCAAGATACAGCGCTCGATGGCACCAATTACAAGGACTGGTAGATGGTGAAACCTTGCAACCAGAAAAGTCGCGGCTTCACCCTGATTGAGCTGATGATTGTCATCAGCCTGATCATCATTCTGGTATCGGTCGCGGTCCCGATTTACAGCCAGTCAGTCCTGCGGGCAAGAGAATCCGTGCTGCGGCAAAATCTTTTCACGCTGCGTTCGCTAATCTCGCAATACACTCTCGACAAACAGCAGGCCCCGCAATCTCTGGATGATCTGATACAAGCGCATTACCTGAAGTTGATCCCCAAGGACCCGATCACCGGGAGTCCGGACTGGACTGTGGACCAGGAAGATTCAAGCATCATGTCCGTCGATCAGCAGGAGTCCGGGATTGACGACGTGCATAGCTCGTCGGCTAGCTTATCGACCGACGGCACGGCGTATAACACCTGGTGAAGCTGAGATTTTTGCAAAGCTACTTCCATTTGAATACTTCCCTCCGAAAGCACTAACATCTAATCATGCCGGTTGAAACAGAAATCACAGCCTCCACTTACAAGCCCATTCGAGCGCCTCGCGGCAATCAGATCACCTGCAAAGGCTGGCAGCAGGAAGCCGCCATGCGCATGCTCATGAACAACCTCGATGAAGAGGTCGCCGAGCGGCCGAGAGACTTGGTCGTGTATGGCGGAACCGGCCGGGCGGCGCGCAGTTGGGAGGCCTACCATGCGATCGTCGCTTCACTGAAGGCCCTCGAGAACGACGAAACTCTGCTGGTGCAGTCCGGCAAGCCGGTGGGAGTCTTTAAGACCCACGAATACGCGCCACGCGTTCTGATCGCCAACTCAAACCTGGTGGGGCATTGGTCCAACTGGGAGAAGTTTAACGAACTGGAACGCGCCGGACTGATGATGTATGGACAGATGACGGCTGGCTCATGGATTTACATCGGCTCGCAGGGAATTGTGCAGGGAACATTCGAGACGTTTGCTGCGGCAGCCGAAAAACATTTTGGTGGCGATCTCGCGGGCAAGTTGATCGTGAGCGGCGGCATGGGCGGGATGGGTGGCGCTCAGCCATTAGCCGCGACCATGACGGGCGCCGCGTTCCTGGGAATTGACGTGGACGCCGAACGCATCAAGAAGCGTCTCAAGACCGGCTATTGCGACTTCATGGTCACCACTCTCGATGAAGCGCTGCGCATCCTTAAGAACGCAGTGCGCAAGAAAGAAAATGTGTCCGTTGGGCTGGTGGGGAATTGCGCTGACATTATTCCCGAGCTGGCGGAACGTGGCGTAGTGCCGGATATTCTTACCGACCAAACCTCGGCCCACGATCCACTGAACGGCTATGTGCCGAATGGCATGAGCTTGCAGGAGGCTGTCGAGCTTCGTAAAAACGATCCCAAGAGTTATCAGGAGAAGTCGCTCGATGCCATGGCTCGCCACGTTGAAGGCATGCTGCGCCTGCAAAAGATGGGCTCAGTCACGTTCGACTACGGAAACAATATCCGTACATTTGCATTTCAGCGTGGGGTTAAGAATGCTTACGATTTTCCAGGATTTGTCCCTGAGTACATTCGTCCATTATTTTGTGAAGGGCGCGGTCCGTTCCGCTGGGTCGCGTTGTCGGGCGAGCCTTCGGACATTCACGTCACCGACGATTTGATCCTCGAACTATTTCCAGAGAATAAAATTCTGCGGCGCTGGATTGATCTGGCAAAAAAGCGCATTAAGTTTCAGGGGCTGCCGGCAAGGATCTGCTGGCTGGGATATGGCGAGCGCGCCCAGTTCGCGCTGGCCATGAACGATCTGGTGAAAAAAGGCAAGATCAAAGCG
This sequence comes from Terriglobia bacterium, assembly GCA_963723765.1. Classification (GTDB taxonomy): domain Bacteria; phylum Acidobacteriota; class Terriglobia; order Terriglobales; family Acidobacteriaceae; genus DATBAX01. The sequence goes on from CAVRSD010000007.1 coordinate 48,742, forward strand.
CCGATCGTGATCGGACGCGATCACCTGGATTGCGGTTCGGTGGCATCTCCGTTTCGCGAAACCGAGAGCATGAAAGATGGAAGCGACGCAGTGGCAGACTGGCCACTTTTGAACGCCATGCTGAATACGGCGGCCGGGGCCTCCTGGGTATCGATTCACAATGGCGGTGGCGTGGGCATTGGTTACTCGCTGCATGCAGGACAAGTCACCGTGGCCGACGGCACGGATGCGATGGCGAAACGGATTGAGCGCGTGCTGACCACCGATCCGGGGATGGGCATCATTCGGCATGTGGATGCAGGGTATGACGAAGCCAAAAAGTTTGCCAAAGATAAGGGTGTCAAAATACCGATGAGCTAGGCTTGGCAATGGCCATGTGGGGACGGGCGCCCTCGCCCGTCCAAGCCGAGCAAGGCTGGGCAAGAAGTCGCTGCTAAACTGTTCTCTGCGTGAGTGTCATTCTCAAGAGAAAATCACAATCGGGCCGTTCACTGTTGCTGGTCAACATCGGCCAGCTCCTCACGCTGCGCGGGCCCTCTGGCAATCCCGGTCCGCGCCGGGGTCCGGAACTCAATGAGCTTGGCATCATCGAAGAAGCTGCCGTGCTGTGTGTCGGCGGGAAGATTGTTTCGGTGGGCAAAAGCAAAGACGCCCTCCGCGATCCCTGGATCAAGAAGAATCGCAGGAAAATCATCGAGATTGATTGCGCAGGCCAGGTCGTTCTGCCCGGATTTGTTGATTCGCATACTCATCCGGCATTCGTTGCGCCCAGGCTGGTGGATTTCGAGAAGCGCATCGCCGGCGCAAGTTATGAAGAGATCGCTGAAGCAGGAGGCGGCATCCGGTCCAGCGTGGAAGGTGTGCGCAAAGCCGGGAAGAAGCTGCTGGCGGAGAACGTTCTGCGCGTGCTCAATGAAATGGCGGGGCAAGGAACCACGACGGTGGAAGCGAAGTCAGGCTATGGATTGACACTGGAATCAGAGTTGAAATCGCTGCTGGCGATTCGTGAAGCGGCCAACCAATGGCCCGGGACGGTCGTGTCGACGCTGCTGGGAGCGCACGTCGTCCCAAAAGAATTTCAGAGTCGCCCGGAAAAATATGTTGAACTCATCATCAAAGAGATGATTCCGCAAGTGGCCAAACGAAAGCTCGCGCAATTTGTAGATGTTTTCACCGAACGCGGCGCGTTTACAGTGGAAGATACGGAGAAGATCTTTGAAACCGCGCGGCAACATGGCTTGGGAGTGCGGGCACATGTATGTCAATTGAGTGAGACGTCGCTACAGTCGCTGTTGCGTTTGAATCCAGCTTCATTCGACCACATGGATCATGTGTCCGATGACGACCTCTCTCAATTGGCCAAGCAAGATACTGTGGCCACCCTGGTGCCAGGAGCAAATTACTTTCTTGGTCTGGAGAAATATCCGCCCGCTCGAAAATTAATTGATGCTGGCGTGGCTGTAGCCCTGGCTACCGACTATAACCCTGGGTCGTCGCCCACGCCGAGCATGCCATTCGCCATGTCTCTGGCATGCACGCACATGAAGATGTCTCCCGCAGAAGCGATTGCGGCGGCGACGATCAATGGCGCGTGGGCACTACGATTACAACCGTCGAAGGGATCGATTGAGACTGGGAAAGATGCGGACCTGGCAGTGTTTGAAGCCAAAGACTACCGTGAGATTCCTTATTGGTTTGCAACCAACCGATGTGTATTTGCAGTGTTGAATGGAACCGTGACTTCAGCGGCCAGGGTGATCTCGGCTCCTGGAAAATGAGTCAGCCTCTTGCATCTCTCCGAATTGTTTTGGCCAACGATGAACTGCCAACGACGGGTTCAGCGTTGAGTGAATCGCAGATGGTTGCTATAATCTTGGCTGTTCCACACGCTCCCAGCGTTTGACTGCTTGTCTTTGCCGGAGATCCGCGAAAGTATCCGCGTGCCTTACAGGACGCGCACGGCGTCGGCAACCAAGCTGTGAATCCAAAACGTGGCCAGGTAGCTCAGGTGGTAGAGCGCAGCCCTGAAAAGGCTGGCGTCGGGGGTTCAACTCCCTCCCTGGCCACCATCATTTCAAAGAACTTAGCGGCCGAGAGCCGAAATTTCTAACCCACGATCCAACCCACGATTCTCACTGAACTCGCTCCGTGAGCAGGTGAATTCTGTCCCCCATCAGCTGTTCGAGGAACTTGCCTTGCGCATCCCGCATGGACTCCATGTCGGACTGCGCATAGAGTTCCATCGTTGTGCCAAAGTCCTCGTGCCGCAGAACACCCTGCACGGTTTTGGGGTCCACTTTCAGCTTCACCAGTGCCGTCGCCAGTGAATGGCGAAAGTTGTGAAAACCGAAGCGCCCCTTCCAGTTCGCAGCAATCACGCCGGCGCTGATGGCTGCGGGGCGCAAGTATTTCTGCACCATGATGGACGCGGACAGCGGCTTCTTGCCTCTCAGCTTCACGCTGGGAAACACGTAGTCGCTTTCCTTGGCATACTTCGTTCTCTCGCGCCATGCGAGGAGGAAGCCAGCCAAAAGCGGATGCATGGGAACGGGAGCCTTTGACGCTTTCGACTTCGGCTCTTTGAATCTTCCCCACACATAAGCTCGTCTCACATAAATCACCAACCCCTCGAAATCGAGATCCATCCACATCAAGCCCAACAGTTCTGATACGCGCAGAGCAGTGGCGGCGTCGCTTAGAGTCAACGTGCGCCTTGGCTCTGGAGTATTGAGAAGAACCTCGAACGCCTGCTTCGGCGTCATGACTATCGCCCGGTAGTCGCTCGTGGTTCGTTGGCTCACCCAGTTCATGGGATTGCCTTCCTGCTGGCGAGGGAGGAAATTGCATCGCTGCCCGTGCTTGAAGACCAGGCTCATGATGCGGCGGATTTTGTCGATCGTGGGATCGGCTAACGGTTTCACCTTCTTCTGAGCGTTCCCCTTGCGTAGTTCCCGAAACCACCCCTCGACATCCCTCGATTCCACGGCTAAGGGTGCTAATCTCCCCCATCGTGGAATGATGCGTTTGATAAGGTGTCGCTCGTAGGTTTCGACTGTGGGAAATGCTTTGGGACGCGCTGATTCCGATTGGTCGATTCTCAGCTCGTTTTCGATATAGTCCTGACAAAGCTGACCAAACGTTCTCGGCGTTCCTTGGAAGGGCTGCAATTGGTTGATGGTTTCGCGCAGCTTCTGACGATCGACTTCTCTCGATGCATCCGCCGGGCTGGGACCGATATCTTTGACAAGACCTATAGCGGTCGTGCGTTCGACTCGTTTCCCATCCGAGCGAGTAGCGTAATAGCGAAGCACCCACGTCAGACCCTCCGCGCGCATTATCTTGCGTAGACTGCCTATTTGATACCTGGGCATCAAACCCTCCTTGGTGGTTTTCGTGCTCCAGGTGGCCGTGTTTCGCAGCTTACCATGTAGGCGTGGAGTTCCGATAAGAGAAACCTCCAGTCCTTCTTTTCTGCCGATGGATCGAGCGCGTGACCGGGAATTTTGCCATCGCGCACTTTCTGCAACAGTGTGCGACGCGTGATGCCTAAGAACGTAGCTGCTGTATCTCCATCGACAAAGCGTTCAAGAGTTGCGGTTGGTGCGGCTGCACCGAAGGCGTGGCTGGCTGTCATAAGAGGGAACCTCAAGAAGTACAAACGTTGCACTTGACACTAACGCAGGAGTACCAATACAGTCAATATATAACGTTACATAATTTTGATGGGGAGGGCCGATGGCAGAAAAGGCAGCGACGCTGCACCAACCGGTGATTTCCATTCGGATTTCCGAAGAACTCCGCTCAAGGCTGGAAACGCTTAAGGAAGTGATCGCTCTCAAGACGGGCCAAACGGTCTCAACATCGGAGGCCGCAAAACAGTTGCTTGAGTCGGCCAGAGATGACCGTCTTGAGTTAGCAAATCTGCTCACCGAGCCAACGGATTCTCTGCTCAAGGTTCGCGGGAAAGCAGAGGCAAAGCTGCCGCTATCACTGGCCGAATGGACCTTGGTTGCCCATTATTGCGCGAAGGGTGCAGAGTCGTTTACGAGCACTGAACAAGGCCAGCTTTCTTATGAATCTTTGGCCGAGATTCTAGAGGCATTTCTCGCTGCTTACGCTTTGGTACGCCGACAAAAGAAATCGCCCCGCGACTTCTTTTATTTGATGACGCTTCCCGAGGACAAACAGGCTGCAACAAAGGAGCCAACTGCGGTCGGAAGCGACGACGTTCACCGAGTCGTTAAGCACACGATTCAAATGCTGAATGATTCGACTCAGAAGCGACGCAGACCATTGCTTGCCATTCGTAACCTCTACACTCTGCTGGATGAGGAAAACTTCTCGAATGTCGAGAAGCTGAACGATGCTCTGTTGCTCCATTGGGCTGCTCTTTGGCGGGTGTGCGCGAGAGGGCATTATGCAGCTCATCGCAAGCCTTTGCGCCGACGGCCAACAGAAGGGGACGACGACGATTTTGAAATCCCCGTGCAGCGAGGATTGCCCGCACAGGAACAGGCCGGATACCGTCTCGATCTCGTGCGGGAGAAAGGCAACGAATTCTCCCCGATCTTGCAGTTTCCTGGGTCGCTCGCACCTCGCTATCCCGTGGGCGGATACGCACGGATTGCGGAGTTCCGAAGGATGCTCGAAGGGCATGACATGACACGCCCATTCGCACAGTGGAAGGGGTCTTATTTCTCGGCCATCAACATGATCATGGAGAACGAGGAGTTGAATGTGTCGTTTTGTGCGCGCGCGAACGGGATCAGCTTCAGCTTTCCTATAGAACACTGGAAGGCAATTCGCACTTTGTTTGAGCGCGCGTGGCAGTCGCCAGAGGTAGTCAGCGCATGGGAAACGTTGGCGCTGGAATATGGCGAGATGTAGAAGCGCGGTGCTTCGCACCGGAAGAATTTTGACACTCCACCCCTTCGAGGGAACTGTAGGGAAACCCATCAGTGTGCTCTGGGAACCATCGCCGCATCTGATAGATAGTGTTGCTGGGGGTTCCGTAAGGAAACTCATGATTCGATGCGTAAACGTGGGTACTGGGAGGTTGAAGTGATAGCGCTGCTCGATGAGAAGAACATTGCAGCAGAGGCGGCCAAGCGGGCGAGGTTCCGAGTGCATCACGTGGGGACGAAGCTGAACGAGGCGGAGCTACATGGGCTGGAGGCGCTTGCGAGGAAGCGAAACCAGACGCAGGCGGAGCTGATCCGTAGTCTGATCCTGTGCGACATCGAACAGGACAAGATGGGGCTTAGACCGAGTGCGGAAATGGTGGAGATCACGGCGTGCCGGCTGCTGTTGGTGAACCTGCTTGGTCCGATGGCAAAAGGCCAGGCGATTACGTCGGAGGTGTTCGACGGAATCGTCGACTTGGTCAAGAAGCAAAAGGCGCGCGTGGCTCTGGACCGGCTCAAAGACCACGAAGCGCGGCGCTGAGCATCGATGGCCTCGCTCCTCCGCTGCGAGCCTCCAAGGGTCTCCACTCCGCTTCGATGAACTGACACAGGAGGCAACGCCCTACCGCTACCCTGCCACGAGCGTTTCCCAGGTAAAGAGAAATGTCTTCTTCTCATGTTCCAAACATGGCGAACCAGGAGCTACGTTAGTGGATCGACGGCGCAGTGTCTAGCCCAAGACGCCATCCTTGCGCGAGTGTGGTGGGATTGAGCGGGAGAACAACCCCCGGTTTCCGGGTGAATTTCTCATTTCCTCCGTCGGGATTATACGGAGCGAGGGAGGCCAGTCAAGGCTCTGCGCCTCGCTCCGACCGCTACGCGGCGCGCCAAAAACGCGCGGCCTTGACTAACCTCCCTCTCCGCTCCTGTCTTGCTTCCAGCTAGAAAGAAAATGAGAAGAAAGGATGGCAGAGGGAACCATCGCCCGTGCTCTCCGCACTCCGAGGAGCCAGCGGCGGATGGGTTTCACGACCGCCACACGATCCTCGAGGAGGGTTTCTGCTTAAACCGTCGCCGCCTTTGCAGTGGGCTCGTCCGGAGCTCGGGAAGAAGACTCCATCGAGGTGCGCTCGGTGAGCAGCTGGGTGGGGTTTGCGGCAGAACGGCCGAAAAGGAATCCCTGTACCTGGTTTGCGCCGAGAGTTTTGATCATCGCCAACTGCTCCGGGGTTTCGATTCCTTCGACTACCACCTCCATGTTCAATTGGGTGGCCAGGGTGATCAAAGACTGGACCATGGCTTTCATTTCTTTTCTCGAGGTCAGCTCCTTCACAAAGGCGCGGTCAATTTTCAGTGTGTTAAAGGGCAACCGGGGAAGATGACTCAAGCACGAATATCCGGTGCCGAAGTCGTCGATAGCGATGGTGACTCCCAGTTTGCGTAAGCGCTTCATGGTTTCGGCAGCCCGCTCGGTGCCGTTCAACATCACCGATTCGGTGAGTTCGATTTGCAGAAGCTCTGGTTTCAGGCCTGCATGCCGCAGCACCTCGGCGACCTCGTCCACGAAAGTAGTTCGCGTGAACTGAATGCTAGAGACGTTGACCGCGACCTGGATGGGATGCGCAGAGATTTTCTGCCAGCCGGCCGCTTCGGTACAGGCGCGCTGGAGAACAAAAGCTCCCAAGGGAACGATGAGGCCGCTTTCCTCCGCGATGGGAATGAATTTTGCGGGTGGGACGCTGCCCAGCGTGGGATGGGTCCAACGGGCGAGAGCTTCGAAGCTGACTAATTGGCCCGAATTCACATCAAACTGGGATTGATACTGTACCGTGATTTCGCCGCGGACGATGGCGCCTGAAGCTGATTTTCCAGAGTCACGCGCTCGCGCACCATGGAGCCGAGTTCGGGAGTGAAATACATGTAGCGGTTCTTGCCATTCCGCTTCGCCGAATACATGGCGCTGTCGGCCTGTTGCAGCAGATCGGCAGCGTTCACGCCGTTTTCGGGAAACATGCTAATTCCCACGCTGGCGCTGATGGTGATGTTGTGCTTGTCAATCAAGAAGGGAGTCGAAAGGATGTCGAGCAGGTTTTTGGCAACCAATTCCGCTTCTTCTTTAGTATGGAGCTTGGTCAGCACAACGGTGAATTCATCGCCCCCGAGCCGGGAGAGCGTATCCGCCTTGCGAATTCGCAAGCCCAAGCGCTCGGCGACCTGACCCAGCAGGGCATCGCCGATGGTGTGGCCTAAGCTGTCGTTGACCAGCTTAAATCCATCCAGATCAATGTAGAGCACGCCCACGATCTGCGCATTGCGCGTGGCCACCGCCAGGGCCTGGGAAAGACGGTCTGATAAAAGCCTACGGTTGGGCAAGCCGGTCAGTTCGTCGGTCAGCGCTTGATGTTGTAGCCTTGCCTCCGCCTCCGCCTTGGCCAGATCACGCGCGTGCAACTCGGCCAGCATCTTGTTGAACTCCGCGCCCAGTTGGGCGATTTCCTCGCCCCTCTGAACCGAAACCCGCGCGGTGAAATCTTTTCTGAGCGAGACCTCTTGCATTGCCGTGGTCAGATCGCGAACTGCCTGGGCCTTCTCCCGCGCCTGTCGCAGCGCCACGGTCTGACTGCGAACCCGCTGCCGCAGTTTCGCGCCCCAGATAAGGGTGGCAAGAACCGCCGCCAGCAGAGCGCCCAGGACCAACGCGGTGTGCTGGACATTCCACCACGACGCTCGTTTGAGGACTTGGATATCTTGCGGCGACCGGATCATGATGCGGAACCCTGGATCGTACACATTCAACGTGAACAGGGACTGAGGGTCCACTTGTGAGGATGAAATTCCCGTCAGACGGAGAACGCTGCCGAGTTCCAGTGCGGAAGGGGAAACGCCAGCGTCCCGGACATAGAGTTGCGCGTTAAAGGTGTGGCTTCCGGATTGGAGTACCAGGGTTCTTGCTCCCGGGGAACTCATGACGCTAAGCAGGCGGCCCTCGGTAGTGACCAGCCGTGAATCGTATTTGCCGGCCACCAGCGACTCGGCCGTGACCGGCTGCGCCGCGCTGGCCACGTCATGCCGCAACACGTGTGTTTGCGCTTCGGTCAGCACCGGGGAATAGCCGCCAGGCGTCGCATATCCCACGGCTTCGACAAAGTCTGCTGGGCGCAGGCCTTGTGTCTGTCCCTGAATTTCCAATCCTCCGGTTTTGTCTTCGATGTAGAAGAATCCCGCGCCGACCATGGTGACCGACCCGGCCACTTTGACCCTATGATTGAAGCGAGCGTGCGGAGAGAACCGCAGGAGGTCATTGATGGCGACCGGCGCTTTGTCGAATGGCGCTTTGTCGGGAGCTTCGACTACCTTGATGTCATCGAGCTTCGAAATCGAAAGTTGAAAACCGATCAGTTGGCGGCGGGAATTGAAGATGGTTCCGCAGACCCCGCGGACGCGAACCGTGGCGTCCTCCATGGCGCGCAATTGCTCGATGGTGCCGAAGCCGGGAGGGCTGCTCACGTGAATCTGTCCGAACGAGGTAAACAGGTCAAAACTCAAGTGCCTGGGGTCTTGCCCGCTTTTGAGCGGGTGGACAACTCCCTCGACTTCCACGAAGTCGGAATCCAGCATCCCCGAAGAGGCGTCGCGGGCGGTGATCTTGATCGGCTCGGGCAGTCGCGCTGTCCCCGCTTCGATGAATTTGGGGGCCACGATAATCGGAGCATAGTTGCCGGCGTTGGTAAGCCCCACCACGGTCACTCGCTCTCCGGCAAACAAAGGCTTGGCGGTGTCGGAATAGGTGAGAAAGATCCCTCCCGTCGGATCTTGGACATACAAAAGTTTCCAGTCCGTATCGACAAACGTCACTACCGCGGTTAAGCGGACGGGCAGAGCGGCGTTGGCCTGGTCCGGCTTTAGATCATGAATCGCCGCCGTGGAGGTTATGGGTTGGCCGGCGTATTTTTCGGGAACGATTGGGCTTGGGCCTTCGAGTTTTTTCGCGGTCGCGTGATTGATCTCGATCGCTATTCCGGACCCATGCAGGAAACCCCGGACCTCGACCGGAGTCCCTCCGGCGAGGCGGGTGGGTTGGTCAAAGTTAGTGAGCAGAGCTCCCCAGGCATCTTCCACAACCAGCGCCTGGGTGCTCTTTTGGACTGCGACCCGGCCGCGCAGGATGAGCTGATGGCCGTCGCTCGCTTTCGGGTCCAAGTAAAGAGAGCGCACCGAAAACTGGGGATTCGATGCCGGAGGATCGCCGACTATCCTGACGTTGCTAGCCCAGGCGATCCAAATACGCTGCGTCTTGATATAGCCGTTGCCGTCGCGGATGGCCTCGCCCACCCCGGTGATCTGGACCGTGGAATTGATCGGGTCGCCGTCGCAACCGGGCGGCAGGAAGGCCTGGACTTCATTTGCCGAATCCCCAAGTGTCATCACCGCAGCCCCCGATGAGTCTTTCGTCAAGGACTGGACGATTCCGGTCAATTGCACGCGCAGCCCGGTCATATCAGTTCGCGCCAGATTTCTCATGCCGATGAGTTTCGGTGCCGGCAGAACACTTCGCTGTTTTGTCGGTGTGACCTGAAAATCGGTGGTCCGAACGCCGGGACTTCCATCGGCCAGAGTGTCCTGCATGAGCGTGCGCGCTGCAACGCGAACCACCTGGCCCGGCGCGATGCCGGCTGGGATTGAATCCACCGCAATGCCGCCGGTTTCATCCTGCACCCAGAACCGATGGTTGCCGGTGTCCACGTAGGTAACGACCCCCCGCAAGTGAACCTGACGGTTGGGAAGCGTCTTTAACTCGGCAATGTTGTCGTATCCTGGGTCGCCCCAAGATAGCCATTGGGGTTTCCGCGATGCAGTAAGCCAAACACCAGCAATGAGTGCAACTAAAGCCGAAGACGCCAACAGAACCTCCCAAACTCGAGGCATGCGAAGGGATCGTGGCATCATATTTGGCTTGTCAGCAAGTTTCGGTCAGATCTGCAACTGCGACTTGGATTTCTAAGCGCCTCTTTGACTTAGCACTTGGATGACCAGTCGGCAGGAAATTTGGAAAGCGGGAACATAACTCCATCAATCAGAGTGCGTTAGCATCGCGGGGTTGGCCATGGAATAGTTTTTCTGGACGGAGCGGAGAGCTCCCAAAACGGAACGGATGCCCAAATTCCGGACTGTGGTTGGATGGTCGATCATCGTCGCCAGTGAAACCTTGGAAACGGGGTTGCGGCCCGGTCCGTTTCTTCGTCGGCGTGTTTCTGTGTCGTAATGTCCAGCACCAGCAAGCAATGGCTTGTGGAAGGAATCTTGATGAATGGCCTATCCGTCCAGATGCAAGACACAATCACAGATTCTTGACAGCGGCGACATTGCTTTCCGCTGCACTTCTGCCCGCAAGCAATGGCAAAACGATTGCTACACCCGACCGTCGAGGTGTCAAGAGACAGGGCGCAAGTTGAGTCTCAGGCTTTCACCTGCGAAAACTGGCCGGACCACTCGAGTAAAAAATCGTGGCCCTAGAGGGAAATAGAAAGTCTTTGCCCATGGGATGGCTGACTAACCCAACAGCTCCTGCGGGCGAAGAGATTGAGCGCATTGCCCAATGTCTTATAGCGACGCACACCGCTTCAGGCTGCTGCAAATTTATTGCCAAGCGTCAGCGATTGCCGCTGTGGGGATGGCGTGCCTGGTATTGTATGGCTGGGCCTTTCACCTCGACACTGTCTTGTCCGTCCTTCCCAGCCTACTCAATATGAAGGTCAATGCGGCCCTTGGCATAGGGCTTTCCGGCATTTCTTTATGGTTGCTTCTCCCCGGCGAGTCTCACACCAGGAGGGGCCAGATTGCTCGTTTCCTTGCCCTGCTGGTCGTCCTGATTGGCCTGGTGACATTGTGTGAATATTTGTTTGGCCACGATCTCGGGATCGATCAACTCCTATTCAGCACTCTAAGCGGTTCGATCGGAGCGCCTTCACCGGGACGCCCTGGCCCTACAGCTGCAATCGCTCTCATGGCCCTCGGTTTTGGGCTGATGCTTCTGGACAGCAAGCTGGAGCGCACCTACCGACTGACCCAAATACTGAGCCTGTGCGCTGGACTAATGGCGCTCACGGCCATCAACGGCTACATCTACCACGCGGTAGCTCTCACCAGGCTCTTTCTGTACACCAAGGTGGCGGCGCACACGGCAATCGCGCTGTTTTTGTTGAGTGGCGCACTTTTCCTCGCTCGGCCCCGGAGCGGGATAGCCGGCGAGCTCACGAGTGAAAGATCGGGAAGTGTTATGGCGCGCCGGCTCCTTCCGGCGGTTTTCTTGATTCCAATTCTACTGGGATGGCTCGGCTTGCGCGGAGAATGGGCAGAACTGTATGGGATCGAGTCAGGCACGGCGCTGTTCGTCAGTGCCAGCATTCTAGTCTTCGCCGTTGTGATCTGGTCGAACGCACGAAAGATGAACGAAGAACACGACCAGCGCAGCCGTGCCGAGGTGGCCCTGCGCGAACTGAATGTGGATCTCGAGAGGCGAGTTGCCGACCGGACCCGCATTCTCGAGCAGCATTCCGCGGTTCTCGCTGAACAGGCCGCATTACTTGATTTGGCGTCGGACGCTATCGTAGTGCGAGACATGCAAAACCGGATCTTGTTCTGGAATTGCGGAGCTGAGACCATTTATGGCTGGACCGGCCAAGACGCGTTAGGAAGAGACTCCACTGAATTGCTAAGAACAGAATTCATCGAGCCTGCTGAAAAGGTTAGAGCCGACCTCTTGCGCGACGGCCATTGGGAGGGCGACGCGATTCAATACAAACGTGATGGTAAGCGCTTGATCGTTGCCAGTCGCTCCGCTGTTCAATGCGATCCGCAGGGCGCACCGGTTCGAATCCTTACCATTAACAATGACGTTACCGCCCAAAGGCAGGCTGAAGATGCACTACATGAAGGGGAGGAGCGCTTCCGCGACTTGGCGAACAATATTTCCCAGTTGGCCTGGATGGCCGATGAGAATGGCTCGATCTTCTGGTACAACCAGCGCTGGTTCGACTACTCCGGAACCACTTTGGATGAAATGGCCGGATGGGGCTGGCAAAAGATCCATCATCCAGATCACGTGCGGAGGGTAGTGGAAAAAATCAGCCGGTGCTTCCAGAGCGGCGAGGTTTGGGAAGACACCTTTCCCCTGCGCGGCCGGGAGGGCGCCTACCGCTGGTTCCTCTCGCGCGCCGTTCCGATTCGCGATGCGGAGGGTAAGGTATTGCGGTGGTTCGGCACCAATACCGACGTTACGGACCACCAGGAAGCTGAAGCCCATACTACGTTGCTAACGGAACGCCTCGCGCTCGCCACCGCCATCGCAAAAATCGGCGTCTGGGAGTGGGACCTGGTGCGCAATGAGGGTACGTGGGATAACACGATGCTTGAAATGTATGGTTTCCCGCCGGTTGCTACCATCCCGTATGAAAGCTGGTCCAGTGCGGTTTGCCCGGAGGATCGACCTCAAGCCGAAGCCACCTTGCAGAAGATCATCGAGGAAAAGGGGCATGGAGAGCTGGATTTTCGAATTACCCGGAAGGATGGGTCTCTAAGAAATATTACGGGCGTGTGTCGAGCCGTTCTTGATGAGGCCCAGAACGTCCGCCGGGTCATCGGAGTCAACTTGGACGTAACCGAACGCAAGGCAGCGGAAAAGGCTTTAGAACAGAGCCGCCAAACCCAACTCCGCTTCAAGGATGAATTTCTGTCCCACGTCTCACACGAGATTCGCTCTCCGCTCTCAGCCATCATGCAATTTACAACTATCATGCTGGATGGATTGGCCGGTGAGCTCAATAAAGAGCAACGGCAGTACGAAGAAATCGTTCTACAGAATGCCGGCCAGATGAAGTCGATGATCGATGATCTGCTCGAGGTCACGCGTCTGGAGAATGGAAAGCTTAGCGTTGAGCCGGAGAACTTGTTGGTGTCCGATGCTGTGTCGGACACTCTCAATACTCTTCATGGAAACGCCTGTGCCGGTGGAGTGAGTCTATCCAGCCATCTGCCCTCAGGTCTGCCCGCGGCCTACGCAGATCCAATCCGCTTGCGCCAAGTCCTGATCATTTTGGTCGACAACGGAATAAAGTTTACTCCCTTCGGCGGTACGGTCAAGATTCATGTCCGGCTCTTGGAGGACGATCCGGATTCTCTATGTATCGACGTTTCGGATACCGGGAGCGGGATCGAGCCGAACCATCTGAACAGGATTTTCGAACGTCTATACCAGACCCTGGACGACTGCCGGCCTACCAACGGGCTCGGACTGGGCCTGTTTATTTGCAAGGAATTGGTAAGACTGCAGGGCGGCAAAATCTGGGTCGAGAGTGAGTGGCAGAAAGGCAGCACCTTTTCATTTACCCTGCCCATTTTTTCTTTTAAGAAACTATTGCTCCCTCTGATCAAGAACGACAGGTGGCCCCTAAAATCTGCCGCGCTCGTAACGGTGGAGATTTGCCGGCGAGACGCTTGGACTTCCGGGGAATCCCAGGAGAAATGGTCTCGGGAAGTCCGCAACCTTCTCCGCAGCTGCGTGCTGCCCAATCTTGATGTTCTCTTGCCCAAAATGACCAGCTCAGGTGAGGAAGGACGATTCTTCGTAGTGGCATTTGCCGATGAAAAAGGTGCAACTGTACTCGCGAACCGAATTCAGGAACAATTCGAGCGCTTCCCCCATCTGATACAAGAAACCCAAAATCTCACTGTCTCTCATACCATGATGAATTCTTTTGCGATCGGGGGAAACCCGTCGGTTGACGAACTGGTGACAACCTTCATCGCCAGCCTCGAGGAGGCGATCCGATCGCGAAGCGTCCTCGGGACGGGCCATCACGCGTAAATTCAGCTGCGACCTGTACGCATCCTAAGACGGAGGGGGCACGTCATCAGGGGACTGCCTGAGACCATCTTCTCCGTTCTGCCTATCCGGTCAACCTGCCAGATTCCCCACGGTTACCTCTGTTCATTACCGCGGATGCGGGAGAACATCTCTGGAATGACCGAAAGTGACCCCGACGGGCACGGACGGGCCATTCCGGGATGCAGCTCCCCACGACTAGCATTACGCCATGCCTACAGAAAATGTCCGGGACGGCCTTCTCATCGCTCTCGTTCACCGCTATGAACAAGATCGCGATCAGTTTCTGACCTTGTCTAAAAACACCGTCGATTCCTCTCACTCCCGTTTGGCAATCTCGGAGTTGAGAAACGACGGCTTGGTCGAAGAACAAGTTCGAGGAGTGATTCGACTGACCCCGCCAGGGTACAAGAAGTACAAGAACTCGCCGCTTGCGTCCGCTTGTTTGAGCTGAGCCGGGCCATAGGGAACAACCACTGACGGTCGGTTCCAAGTTCGAATAGTAGACGTTCCTTGGTTATCTCGCAGACTCGTCAACGCGGTAGCATCTTGGTTTTATATGGTGTCCCCCACGGTGCCCTACATGCGACGTCCCGTGCGCGTGAGCCTTCTCTTGGCATGCCTTGACCACGATCCGATTTGCGGACGGGCAATGTTCATCCGCCCGACTTCAGACGGTTTCGCTCACTGGCGGTCTACTCCGAGTGCTCAAACCGCTCACTTCCGGGACACCTGTTGAACTCATCTTTTCGATGTGTCTTGACCCCGTTCTCGCCATGGCTGAACTGCTCTCACCGTCTTCACCGGCTCCGATCGGTTTGCAGCCCTGCTAGACGAGGATTTTTTCAACCATCGGACTTGAGATTCACCGAGAGTTCGATTTTCGGAACAATGGAGTGTCTGAATTCTTGGCAGTGTGTATGATTCTTGAACAGTAAGTCTGCCGATGAATCCAAATCACTTTTGGCAAGACCCGCGCAGGGAGCGAGCGAGCGCCCCGGCCCGGAATTGGCAGTCAACTTGCATGTCTTTATGTTAAAGCCCCCGGGTCGTCTCCACGGCCGGCGACTGACGTCTGCTGTACGTGGAGACACTTGGATGCAATAAGCAGCGGACTACACTCCGCATCGCAACTAGTTTTCTTGAGGATACCGATCGCATGAAAACGGAAACTGCACAGGTAGGGTGCAACATCTGGCAGCAAGTTCCGACCGACGACCTTCTCGCCGTTTGCCGTTTACTCGTCAAGCGGGCGGATTCACCCGACATCGAAGCTGACGAGTTGGAAGAACTCCGCGTTGTTGCCGCCGAACTGCGGCGACGGACCGAGTCCTTTCCAGCGACACATTCCAACTACACGCATTGACTCCAGCCAGATGAATTCTCCTTATGGCTCACTTCGTAGGGTTCGCGGCAGTCACCTCAAGTCTCATAACCTTTTCCAATTTTGCAATTCATACAGGTCCATGATCTCCGCAAACTCCGGGTTTGCGTGACATACTGAACAACTAATCAATCGGCTGGCGATAGCCTGTGTCAAAAGCAACGCACAGGGAAATGGCTGTGATCACCTTCAGCCTAAGACCTAGGAAAAGAAGTTAGGGAGCGACCTAGTGTTCAACGTCGCCCAAGGGCGGTCGAACCGCTGATGATTTCAGCTTTCATGCACTTCCGGATTTAGTCCGCCGCCGCTGGCGTATGATTGGTAGAAGAGTCTAACCAAAAAGAGCGACTGGCGAAATTCCATGGTTTCGGGGCATAATTTTGCTGTAATGAAGAATGGACTTAGGTTTATTAGACGGGCGATAGCTTTCCGTTGTCCGACTTGTGGCGCTAAGCCGGGAGAAAAGTGCCGGCTGGGTTCAGGTCGGGCGCGTACCAGACCACATCGCGATCGACGTTTGATCGCGGCGGACTAAGAGGAACCTACCGCGCTTTCTCCTCTCGACCATTTTTACACTAGCCCTGTTTCTTCTGGGCCATTCTTGCATACGGCTTTTCCGGACCGCTCACTTCGACGTGGGATCATGTGGGTCTCTGGTAGGCCCGCTCATCTTGCCGCCGTTTCTACTTAACTTTGTTGGGCACTCTCGATCCTCCGGGAAGATAGTTCCATCCGTCTCCTGCGATAGTCCAGGCAAACGCCCCCTTTACAGTTGCATTATGCATCCTGGCGGGCGCTCACCCATAGATGATCTCGAAGATCGCAACAAAATCACCGCCGGCCGCCTGCTCAGAAGCCTATGTGCTCTGTTCTGGAAAATGAACAGCGGGCCTGGAATGTATCCCGGCCCGCTGGTTTGTGCTGCGTCGTTCCTGCCAGTGTTACTGAACGATCAGCGTGAGGTTCATGGTGTGGGTCGGAGCGTTGCTGCCCGTGCCCGTTGCTGTTACCACGACGGTATAAGTGCCCGCCGGAGTGCCAGCCGATCCACCAGGGCTCGAAGGCCCGGTGCTGCAACCCGCCAGAGTGAAGATCATCGCCAGGAGGAGAACTCCGAGGACGATGGCCATCTGGCGGCGGTTGTGTTTCCCGCCTCCGGCAGCCAGGACGAGACCGAAGAGTCCAATTCCGCTCAAGCTGGCAAGGAAGGTGGGAGCGCCGGGTTTGGAGTTGGGCAGCGCTGGCTGAACCAAGGAAGCCGACGCCGCGGTCGTGTGGATGGTAAGGGCAGTGGATTGGGAAACGCCAGACGCAACGATCGACGACGGGCTGAACGAGCAGTTGGAGTGGGCCGGTAAACCACTGCAGCTGAAGGTCACCGTTCCGGTGTAACCGTGGATTCCGGTCAAGGCCAGGCTGTAAGCTGTGGGCGAACCAGCAGCTACAGTAGCGGTTGTGGTGGTGGCCCCCACGGTAAAGCTGGATTGCGAGCCGCTGCCATTCCCGTTCAGTTGAACCGTAACCGAGTCGGCAGCCCAATTGGCACTGACGACATCGAGAGCTCCGTCTCCGTTCACATCGGCGAGGGCGAACCCAAAAATGCTGTTGCCGGCCGGGTACTCGTTTGGCGTGCCGAAGGTGCCATTTCCATTGCCGAACAGGACTCCCACGGTGCCGAAGCGGCTGTTGCTGTACACCAGATCCGGGATGCCGTCGCCATTGATGTCCGCCGCCTGCACGTTAGCTGGATACGGCCACTCGAAGCTGGCGAAATCCTGATTCGTGGTGGAATAAAGAGAGGGCGTATTGAAAGTTCCGTCCCCTTTTCCCAAGGCAACCGCAACTCCCTGATTGCCGCTGCTGTAATTGTCGATGGTAACTGCAAAATCCAGGTTACCGTCGCCATTGAAATCGCCGACCGTAATATATTGCGGGTTGCTGTAACTCGCGTTGCCATTGGTAAGGGCGACATCATATTCGTTCTGGAAGGTTCCGTTGTTATTGCCCAGCAGCACAGCGACACTGTTGCCGCTCACCAAGGGCACCAACAGGTCGGTGTTTCCATCTCCGTTGATGTCACCAGCAGCGATCCCGTAGGCCGTGCTGGAGAGGGAATAGGTCACTGCTGACAGGAAAGCCCCGGTGCCGTCATTGAGCAATACGCCGACTGAATTACCTTCATCGTCGCAATCGTAGTTCACCACCGCGAGGTCGGTGTGCTGGTCATGGTTAAAATCCCCAGTCACAATGCCCCACGAGCATGAGCCCTCATTTGCACCGGTGGAATACGAGGACCCGGTCGTGAACGTACCGTCGCCTACGCCGTTGAAGATCTGCACTACCTGGTTGTTGACGTTTACCGCTGCCACGTCCAGTTTTCCGTCGCCATCGAAGTCGGCCACCGCCACAGTCAGCAGATTACCGCCTGAACCATAGTTTACGCCGTGCTGAAGGCTGCCGTCGCCGCGCGATAGGAAGATGGTGATTCCTGCCGACTCGGAGTCGCTGTTACCGACCGCGAAGTCCGGGAATCCGTCGCCGTTGAAGTCGCCGGTCGCGACTGTCACAGCTTCGGACCAGCTTCCGTCGTTGATCGCGCCGTAGTAGTCCACGGCGGCACGGAATGTGCCGTCCCCGTAGCCTTGCAGGTAGGCATAGCTGTAAGCATCGTCAATTTGTACGATGTCAGCCTTCCCATCTCCGTTGAAATCGGCTACCAGGGCAGCGCGATAGGTATAGTCGCCACCGGTTCCGTAACCTGTGTCCGGAACGTTCACTGTGCCATCGCCGTTGCCGGTCAGGATGGTAATTCCCCCGCCGTAATAGTTGGTGACTACGACGTCGTTCTTGCCGTCGCCGTTAACATCCGCGATGATTCCGGCGTACGGATACAGGTTGGCGGGACTCTCGCCTCCGGAAGCTGCGTCCGCATAATAAACGCCGGTGGCAAAAGTTCCGTCGCCGTTATTCACATAAACGGTCACCGTGTTGTCGTTTTCTTCACCACAATTTTCGGTTACGACTTCGGCCGCGCCGTCCCCGTTCAAATCGGCGGCTTGCATAGCGCAAATACCGTACTGGCTGTCGGGAGTCGTCAGCGGTTGGCCAGTCAGGACGAAGTTTCCGCCGGCTTGCACGTAAATGTTCACTTGCTCATTGTTGTCGAGTCCGGCGAAATCAATTTTTCCGTCGCCATTAAAATCGGCAAAAACTATGTTGCCTGGAGCTTGTGCAGGAAGTGTGATGGAAGTCGCCGCCTGGAAAGTGCCATCTCCATTGCCGAGCAGGGTACGGACCAGACCGGGAGTCTGGGAATCGATAGCCAGCAGATCCAGTTTGCCATCGCCGTCCACATCGGTCAGGATGCCGCCCTGCAGGGATGCGGGAGAGACCTGATAGCTGTGGCCTTCGGTAAACGTGCCATCGCCATTGCTTAGCCACACGTCCACTGTCGACGGCGTTGTGTTGGGATGGGCCTGAATCACATCGTCTTTGCCATCGCCATTCACATCACCTACCAGAATGGGATCGTCATTGTTGACCGTGGTAAGCACCGCGGGCTTGAACGTGCCGTTACCATTGCTCAACACCACGGAAATTGATTCCACATAGGAACCATTCACATGGTTCTCCACCAGGGTGATCAGATCTTTTTTGCCATCGCCGTTGAAGTCGCCTAAGTAGGCAGGGTCCTCGGCGTCACCCCCGGCGGGAATCTGGGTCGCGCTGATAAAGCCCAGCGTAGTTGCGGAACTGTTGTGGGCCTTCACGTGGGCGATATGAGCCTGGGTTTTGGACGGACCCGGCAGATGGTTCTTGGCGACAGCCGGCTTTATCGCATCTTTCTTGGCGAGTGCCTGGGCACGTGTCCGCACCTGTTTGCTGGTATGTGGGACATGGAATTGATTCTGATAGTTGGACCGGGTTTGTGAACCGTAACTAGATAATGCCCCGAAGACAAGAACAGCGAATGTGGCCAGAAACCTTTTCATATGGATCGATCTCTCCTTTGTTTCGGCATGAGGCCGGCAAAATGCTACTGCTCAGTTCCATGTGCAATATCGTGGCCGGAGTTATGTTGTTGACCCCAAAAGTCCATGAAGGGAACAGGTGGTGGTTATTGTCCGGTTTCCGGACGCGAATCCGAGGGGGACACATCAAGACGGTTGGGGCTCCCTCATGCACCTGATCAATGAGGCTGAGAGGGACGGGCGTCACGCCATAAAATGACTGCTTCTTATGCCTGTTTGAGTAGCTTGGCGAAATGCTGAGGACTCACGGGCCGGCCGAAGTAATACCCTTGCCCTTCGTCACATTCGCGAGTCCGAAGGAAGGCCAGTTCCTCTTGCGTTTCCACGCCCTCCGCAACCACTCGCAGATTGAGACTTCGCCCCATACTGATAATTGCAGTCACGATGGTCGTTTCATTGGGCGCGGTGGTGATCTGACGGACGAAGGACTGGTCGATCTTCAGGGCATCAATGGGGAACTTTCTCAGGTAGCTCAAGCTGGAATACCCAGTGCCAAAGTCATCGACTGCTACCTGCACGCCGTTCGCTCGCAGTGCGTCGAGGATTCGCTCCGTCGACTCGGCATGTTTCATCAGAACACTCTCGGTCAGCTCCAGCTCCAGAACTTTCGGATCCAAGCCGGTCTTCTTAAGGATAGCGAAAACCTCTTCAAGGAAGTTCTCGTTGCGGAACTGCATGGCGGAGATGTTAACTGCTATGGAGGAGAGGCGCAGGCCCGCACGGATCCAGGCGTGGGCCTGTTGGCACGCTTCACGAAGAACCCACCGGCCGATGGGCAGAATCAGGCCACAGTCTTCAGCAACCGGAATAAATTGTCCTGGGGGGATCGGTCCACGGGTGGGGTGTGTCCAACGCATCAAGGCTTCTGCACCTGTAATCTCTCCTGTCCTAAGATTGACCTTGGGCTGGTAGTGCAGCGTAAATTCCTGCCGTTCCAGAGCTCGCTGGAGGCTCTCTTCGATGGATTGCCGCTGGACGGCCCTGACATTCATCTCTGGCGTGAAAAACTGATAGCCCTGACGTCCATTTTCCTTTGCTTGGTACATGGCGGTATCCGCATTCTTGATTAACGTTTCCGGATCCAGGCCGTCGTCAGGATAGACGCTCACGCCAATGCTGGTGCTGACGTGAAGATCGTGACCATCGATGGAGTGGGCCTCCGCCACTGCCTTCAAGAGTCTTCTTGCCGCAATACCAGTGTCTTCCGGGTGTTCCACCTCTGACAAAAGCACGATGAACTCATCGCCCCCCTGCCGGCTAACCGTGTCAGAACCGCGTACGCAATTGGTCAGGCGTCCGGCGATGGATTGAAGAAGCTTGTCCCCAATCGAATGTCCGAGGGAATCATTGATGTGCTTGAAACCGTCCAGATCCAGGAACTGCACCGCGACTTTTTTCTTGTGACGAGATGCCAGGATGATGGCCTGCTTCACCCGCTCGGTGAGGAGCATTCGATTGGGCAAGCCCGTCAGAAAGTCGTGCTCGGCCGAGTGGGTCATGTCTGCTTCGCTTTTTCGCAAGGCCTCTACCGCCTTCGTGCGCTCGGTTACGTCGATGTTGACGCCGATTACCCGGTCGACATTGGCGTTCTCATCCAGAATCACCCGCTCCACCGCCGAAATATTTTTAACCGAGCCATCCGCGAGGAGAATGCGAAATTCTGCCGATCCCCGGCCCTTCTCGTCAATCACTTTCTGCAGCTTAGCTTCGACCCGGGGGAGATCCTCGGGATGTACCGCGCCAGACCACTTTTCATAAGGCATCGGTGCGACCATCGGAAAACCGTAGATTTCAAACATGGTGGCATCCCAGGTAAGAGTATTGGTGGCCAGTTCCCATTCCCACACACCGATATTGGCAACGGCGGTGGCAAGCGAGAGGCGCTCGCTCAGTCGTTGAAGCTTGGACTCAGCCTGCTTGGCGCCGGTAATGTCATTGTTAATGGTAAGAATGCCGGCGGGCATGCCGTCTGCGTTACGTTGCAAAGCTGAGCGAGTGGTGACAATTAAGTGCGTGCCATCGCGTTTTTGCTGAGTCGCTTCCCCCTCCCACCGGCCGTTGGCCTCGATGGTTTGGACTGCTTCGGAACCTTTTGAGTTCAACAGTTGGTATAGATCTTTCCCGAGTGCCTCATGGCTCGCCCAGCCGTACATCACCTCAGCTCCACGATTCCAAAACAATATTCGGTGGTTCATATCCCGCACCACAATGGCATCTTGGGTAAGATCGAGCAATGCTACTTTTTCAGAGAGGACCACGGCTTGCTGCTCAAGTGATTTGGTTCGTTCGATGCCTTCCAAACGAAGAACTTCGGTTTGCAGCAGGCTGGCAATTCGGGCCTCAATCAGGTGAAAAAATGCCTGGTAATTGTCGTCGAAGGGCAATCGTGGGCTGATTCCCAGAACCAGCAGGGCTTGAATAGGCGATCCGGTCGTGGCGATCGGCATCAAGTAAGCGCGGGTAACGGGATCTGGCCAGGGCTCGCAGATCAGGTCGCCGCAACGTTGTTGCAGGTTTTCCAGCAGCAACGGAATTTGGGAATTCAGCACCTCCGCCGATGGCCATAGGCCCACGTCCCCCAAGGCGCCATTTGCAGCCGTACTTGCGGATTGGAGAACCTTTCCCTGGTCTAGAAGATACAGGGCTGTGAAGGGGATGTCCGCATGATCGCGGCAGAGGCTTTGTACAATCGCTTGCGTAAATGTCAGCAACACCTGGGGCTCGGGAAGTTGGCTTTGCACCGCGGGGTCAACGTTGATCGATAGCAGAGTACGAAGGCGCCGTTCGCTGAGTACCTGTTCCGTAGTCTCGGTGCATACTACCAGTGTGCCTTGGACGGCCCCGTCGTTCGCTCTTACCGGACTGTAACCGTAAGTCCAGAAGACTTCCTCCAGCCTTCCATTTCGATTAATAGGGACCAACTGATTGGCATAGAACGTGGAACTGCCTTCTCCCATTACTCCTTCAATTTGTGGACCGATGATGGGCCATATCTCGGACCAGCATTCGATGCCACGCTGGCCCAAAGCGGCAGGGTGCTTGTCGGCGCTGATGCTTGGTCGATAGTTGTCGTTGTAGAACTGGATCAGATCCGGCCCCCACCAGAGAAACATCGGGAACCTCGACGCAAGGAGGAGGTTAACGGTGGTCACCAGTGTGTCAGACCAGTTTTCTAATGCGCCCAGCGGGTTTTTTCGCCAATCGAAATTTCGGATCAACTCCGCCATTTCGCCTTCGCCCACGATCCGGGAAGAGAAAGGCGCATCCTGTTCGAAGGCTTCGCTACGCGTCCCAGAAAACCTAGACCGGCGGGCAGCGGGGTTAGACATCCTTATATCGCTCCGATCCGTAGCAATGGCTGTTTTGTCCTCGCGTTCATTTGGAGAGAGCCCCACTTTGAGCTCTGAGTTGTCACTTGAGTTTGCGATATCTGCGAAAAAGCAACGACGCCTTTTTTGGTGCGGGCGAGAGTCATCTCTCACGTCTCGATTAAGGGACGTTGAATGCTTGCTGAATTACAAAGCCCTTTCCGGCCAGCTAATCCTGGGGAAAGGGCTTTCCCTCCTTAGGCCGAAACGCAATTGGTGGGCCGGATCGGAGTCAAGCCGGTATTTGTCGATAAATATATGAGAATGAGAGACTTACAAATCTATTACAGGGACGGTGGAAAGGAGACGAAGACGACCCAGTGTCCAGAATCCGGAATCCGGCGTACACCGAAACGACGATAAAGGGGAAAAGGTACCGGAGTTATGCTACCTTTTCCTTCTCCATGATATCCATATAGCTACTCATCGCCTGCGTCAGTTGGAAATCGACTTCGTCGGCAATGGTCATAACGTCAGGTAGCAGCAAGCTAAAATCCAAAAGATTCCGATTGCTCTGGAGTGTCTCGAATATGGTGAC
>CAVRSD010000008.1:0-79534 GCA_963723765.1 Terriglobia bacterium
GAACCACAGATGCGAAAAAGGCGCCGGGAGGAAACTCCCGGCGCCTTTTTTCATTGCTGCAAGCCACTTACGCCGTCACAAGCAAACCGGCTCCGCTTCCAACTCCACCCCAAACCGCGCCATCACATCCCGCTGAACCGCTTTCGCGAGCGCCAACACCTCCGCTCCGCTCGCTCCGCCGCGATTCACCAGCACCAGCGCCTGCCGTTCATGCACGGCCGCGGCGCCCATCGCGCGGCCCTTCCAGCCACATCGATCGATCAACCAGCCCGCTGCGAGCTTCACTCGGCCGTCCGGTTGGAGGTAAGACACGACCTCGGGCTCCTTAAGCTTCAGCGCCTCGAACTGCGTCGCCTCCACGACCGGGTTCTTGAAGAAACTCCCCGCGTTACCCAGTCGAAGCGGATCAGGCAGCTTGGCGCGCCGCACCGCGACTACCGCGTCGAAAATCGCCTGCGCGCTCGGCGCCGCATCGGCATGGCCACTCGCAGCCAATTCACGCGCGAGATCCGCATACCCAGCCCGCGGCTGCCAAACCTTCGGCAAACGGAAAGTGACCGAAGTAATCACAAAACGGTCACGCCCTTCCCGCTTGAAAAAACTGTCGCGGTAGCCGAATCGGCAAGCGTCGGCATCGAGTTCAACCACGGCGCCCGTTTCCAGCTCGACCGCCCGCAGCGACGCAAACCGCTCGCACATCTCCAGCCCATACGCGCCGATGTTCTGAATCGGCGCCGCGCCCACCGTGCCCGGAATCAGCGCGAGGTTCTCCAGTCCAGGCAGCCCTTGCGACAAAGTCCATGCGACAAAGTCATGCCACGGCTCGCCGGCGGCCGCCTCGACGTACCATGCGTCATCGTCCTCGCGCACGACGCGGCGGCCTTGCAGCGCCACCAGCAGCACCAGTCCGGCGAAGTCGCCCGTCAGCACGACATTGCTGCCGCCGCCCAGCACCAGCCGCGGCAAGCCGGCGGCACGCGGATCGCGCACCGCGGCCATCAGTTGCGTTTCGTGCTCGATCCGGCACGCAAACTGCGCGCGAACATCGAAACCGAAGGTGTTATGCGCCTTCAGCGGATAGCCGGCAATGAACGCGGCGGAGTCGGATTGGGACATCAGAATGAGAAAAATGGAACGACGAACGAAACGGCATCTGGCCCCGGGCCGCGCGACAATGCGCGGCAGCCTTAGGCAAAAGGGAGTGGCGTCGGTAAAATGACGCCCGGTTCGTGATTATAGCGAGTGCCCCGTGAGCAGCCGACCGGCCGCGCCACGCACCGCAGCACTATTGGGAGAAAACAATGCCATCGTTTGACGTCGTCTGCGAAGCAGACATGATCGAAGTCAAGAACGCGATCGAGCAGTCCAACAAGGAAATTTCAACCCGCTTCGACTTCAAAGGGTCGGACGCGCGCGTCGAGCACAAGGAAAGCGAAATCACGGCCTACGCCGACGACGATTTCAAGCTCGGCCAGGTCAAAGACGTCCTGCTGTCGAAAATGGCCAAGCGCAATGTGGACGTGCGCTTTCTCGACTACGGCAAGATCGAGAAGATCGGCGGCGACAAGGTCAAGCAGGTCATCAAGATCAAGAAAGGCGTGTCCGGCGATCTGTCGAAGAAAATCGTGCGCCTCGTGAAGGACAGCAAGATCAAGGTCCAGGCGAGCATCCAGGGCGACGCGGTGCGCATCACCGGCGGCAAGCGCGACGATCTGCAAAGCGTGATCGCGATGCTGCGCAAGGACGTGACCGATACGCCGCTCGACTTCAACAACTTCCGCGACTGAACGCGCGTCACGCTCAATACCGGGCGCGTGTTGACGCCCGGCAAACGGCGTGTATTGAGGCTCGGCAACGCACGCATGTCGAGCGCTCGGCAATCGGCCGCGTTAGGGCTCACCACGGAACGTTTGGCTGCGTTGAGCCTTAGCACCGCCGCGTGCTGAACACTAGGCAACGGGCCACGCGCAGAGACTCAGCGCCCGGCGCTATAGCTGCGTTGCAGCGCAGCACCCTGCGCGTGTTGAACGCCCAGCACAAGCGATGCGCCTTCAGTGCACACACTGCGAACAAACTAAGGCACGCCGGCTAAAAC
Source organism: Terriglobia bacterium (assembly GCA_963723765.1). Classification (GTDB taxonomy): domain Bacteria; phylum Acidobacteriota; class Terriglobia; order Terriglobales; family Acidobacteriaceae; genus DATBAX01. The sequence continues at coordinate 2,096 of CAVRSD010000008.1, forward strand.
CCGGTCGGGCGCACCCCACCCGCCTTCAAGGTTCGTTACCGCCCGCCGCGCTGGCGGCTGCGTCGGTTTTCTTCTTGTCGCCGATGCGGCTTTCCTGGCCGCGCATCAGCTTGGCGATGTTGCCGCGGTGGCGCCATACCAGCAGCGAACTCATCACGACAATCGCCAGCGCGATGATATGCGGCCCGAACAGAAAGCCGTCGAAGATCGGCGCGAACACCGCCGCAGCCAATGCCGCCAGCGACGAATAGCGCGTGAAGAACGCCACGATCAGCCACGTCAGCAAGGTAGCGATGCCGAGGATCGGGTTGATCGCGATCAGCACGCCCGCCGCGGTCGCCACGCCCTTGCCGCCCTTGAAGCGGAAGAAGATCGGATACAGGTGGCCGAGAAACACGGCGACGGACGCAATCGCAACCGACGTATCGTCGAGGCCGTAACGCGCGCCGAAGTGCACCACGAACCACACCGGCAGCCAGCCTTTGAAGGCGTCGCCGATCAGGGTGAGAATCGCGGCCTTCTTGCTGCCGCTGCGCAGCACGTTGGTGGCGCCCGGGTTGCCCGAGCCGTACGAGCGCGGGTCGTCCAGCCCCATCGCGGCGCTCACGATCACGGCAAACGACACCGAGCCGATCAGGTAGGCAACGACAGCAACGATCAGGTTTTGCATCTGGGACTCTTATAAGGATCGGCGGTCTGAAACTCGATACCCCAACCGCAACAGGGAACAAGGCGGCGCACATTTTACCGAACCCACCTGCCCGGAACACATTCAGGCAAACGTCAATCGACGCTCGCGCACTGAACCGGCTTCGCCGCCAGCAAGTCGGTCAATATCTTGGGCTCGATGCTGACCAGAAAACCGCGCCGGCCGCCGTTCAGCCAGATTTTGTCCATCTGGAGGATGCTCGACTCGACGTACACCGGCATCTGTTTGCGCGTACCGAACGGCGACGTACCGCCGATCAGATAGCCCGAATGCCGATTCGCCACCTCCGGCTTGCACGGCTCGACCCGCTTCACGCCGATCTGCCGCGCCAGATTCTTGGTACTGACGGTGCGGTCGCCGTGCATCAGCACGATCAGCGGCTTGGCGTGCTCGTCTTCCATCACGAGCGTCTTGACGACATGATGTTCGTCCACGCCGAGCTGGCGCGCCGATTCCTCGGTGCCGCCGTGCTCGACGTAATCGTAAGGATGTTCGCCGAAAGTGACGCCATGACGGCGCAGAAACTGCGTCGCGGGCGTTTCGGAGACGTGTCTGGATTTGCTCATCGGCGCATTGTAATGGCGACTTTGCACAACGGCTATTTGCCGAACGGCCAATTGTGCGGGTCCGGCGATTGTGGCACGATCGTTCGCAAATATTCCGGCGCACAATATGCCGGGCACCGAATATGGGACCAACTCAGGTCAACAGAGGAGACAGCGTTGAGCCTCGATTCATCCACCCGTTCCCCGATCGACATCCCCGCGCTGCTTGCCACCCTGCCCGCTCGTATTGCCGACATTCCGGCGCTCGCGGCCGCGCGCGATCCGCAGCACGTCGCCTTAATCGAGGATGCGCGCCGCCTAACCAATGCGCAACTTCTGGAAGCCGTCGATGCCACTGCCGCGCTGCTGCGCGAATGGGGCGTGCGTGGCGGCGATCGCGTGATGATCGTGGCCGAGAACAGCATCGTGCAGATCGTGCTGCTGTTCGCCACCGCGAAGCTCGACGCGTGGGCGCTGGTGTCGAATGCACGCCTGTCCGCCGCCGAACTCGACGCGATCCGTGCGCACGCGCAGCCTCGCGTGGTTGCGTACGCGCTCGAAAGCTCCGCGGACGCCCAACAGCATGCGCAGCGGCTTCAAGCCGTCACAGCGCCTGCTATCGCGCCGGATATCGGCGCGTGGTCGTACACGATCGACACCACCGCGAAAAGCGAGCCGGTCGAAGCCGCTAACCATCGCCAATGCGCCGCGCTGATCTACACCACGGGAACCACTGGCGCGCCGAAAGGCGTGATGCTGTCGCACCGCAATCTGCTCTTCATCGCGGCCGTGTCGAGCCGCTTGCGCAAAGTCGGCCCGGACGACGTCGTGTATGCCGTGCTACCGATCTCCCACGTGTACGGTTTTGCCTCCGTTTGCCTCGGCAGCCTGCATGCCGGCGCGACGTTGCGCCTCGCGCCGCGGTTCGCGCCGGAAGCGGTGCGCCGTGCGCTCGCCGAAGAGCGCGTGTCGATCTTCCAGGGCGTTCCCGCCATGCACGCGAAACTGCTCGAGTATCTGCAAACGCACGGCCACACGTGGTCCGCGCCGCACCTGCGCTTTGCCTATTCGGGCGGCTCGCCGCTCGACGCCGCGTTGAAGGCGCACGTCGAAAGCGTCTACGGCCTCCCGCTGCACAACGGCTACGGCATGACCGAGAGCAGCCCGACCGTCTCCCACACGATGCTCGATGCGCCACGCAGCGATTGCTCGGTCGGCGAGGTCATTCCTGGCGTTGACGTGCGATTCGTCGGACTCGACGGCATGGATGCCGCGCCGGGCGAAATCGGCGAACTGTGGGTGCGTGGTCCGAACGTGATGCTGGGTTACTACCGCAGCCCGGAGCAGACCCGCGCCGCCGTGACCGAAGACGGCTGGCTCAAGACCGGCGATCTCGCGCGGCAGGATGCGGACGGTGCGTTGCATATCGTCGGGCGCAGCAAGGAGCTGATCATTCGCTCGGGCTTCAACGTCTATCCGGCGGAAGTCGAGCATGTGTTGAACGCGCATCCGCAGGTGGTGCAGTCGGCGGTGATCGGGCGCGCCGTGGAGGGTAACGAGGAAGTAGTCGCGTTCGTCGAATTGATCGCGGGCGCGAAGGTGTCGCCGGCTGAACTGATCGCGTGGTGTGGCGAGCGTCTTGCACCGTACAAGCGCCCTGCTGAAGTGAAGGTGCTCGCTGCGCTGCCCGCTGCATCGACAGGCAAGATACTCAAGCACCGGTTGCGCGACATGTAACGCAGTAGCCGCGGTGGCTTCGGCCCGGACCCGCAGCGCGGATCACCCCCGCGGATGATGCTGCGCATGCAGCGACTTCAACCGTTCGCGCGCCACGTGCGTATAGATCTGCGTGGTCGAGATATCCGTATGACCGAGCAGCAATTGCACGACGCGCAAATCGGCGCCATGGTTCAGCAGATGCGTGGCGAACGCATGCCGCAGCGTATGCGGCGAGAGCGGCGCGCGCACGTCGGCCGCTGCCGCGTGACGCTTGATGATGTTCCAGAACTGCTGGCGGGTCATGCCCTCCGCGCGGCTCGTGACAAACAGCGCATCCGTCGCGCGCGCCCCTAGCAAAGCCGGGCGCGCTTCGCGCAGATAACGTTCGATCCAGCCGTGCGCCTCTTCCCCAAACGGAATCAGGCGCTCTTTCGAGCCCTTGCCCATCACGCGCACTACACCTTCGTTCAGGCCCACTTCCACCGTCTTCAGCGTGACGAGTTCGGTGACGCGCAAACCGCTCGCGTACATCAACTCCAGCATAGTGCGATCGCGCAGACCTAGCGGCGTGTCGATATCCGGCGCACCGAGCAGCGCCTCGACTTGCGCTTCGGTGAGCGTCGACGGAAAACGCGGCGGTTGCTTCGCGGAACGCACGCGTACCGTCGGATCGACCTGCGTGCGATGCTCGCGCACCGCCCAGCCGTAGTAGCGGCGAAACACCGAAAGCCGCCGGTTCGCCGAGGTGGATTTGTCCTTCTGACGCGCCGCGCTATAGGCGTTGAGATCGGCCTCGCTGGCGGTATCGAGCGACGTGTTGCGGGTGTGCGCGAGCCATTCGCAGAACAGCCGCAGATCGCGCCGGTACGCATCGAGTGTGTTGCGCGACAAGCCGTGCTCGAGCCACAACGCGTCACAGAACGCATCGATCGAGGCCGAGCTCGCTTTCACCGATCTGAACGCGGGGCATTATTTCGAACACGCTGCGGAGGCCGTCGCTTTGCACGGCTGACGCTTGGACAATTCACATCAAACGTGTCAATACATAACGTGTCAATACATAAAGGAGATTGAAAATGACGAACATACTCGAAGCAACTTCACTTGGAGCAACTTCGACCACGGACGACGTTTTGTCCGGTGTAAATCTCAATGGCAAACGGATTTTCATAACGGGTGTTTCGGCCGGCCTGGGCGTGGAAACGGCACGCTCTCTGGTCGCACACGGGGCTCAGGTTGTAGGCGCGGCGCGGGATTTGAACAAAGCCAAAGCAGCAACCGAGCAGGTAAGCAAAGACGCCGCGGCCCATGGCGGAAGTTTCGAACTGGTTGAACTCGATCTGGCCAACTTGAAAAGCGTGCGTGCTTGCGCCGATCAACTACTGGCGAAGAAAGAATTGTTCGACGTCGTCATCGCCAACGCAGGAGTGATGGCCACGCCCTTCGGCCACACAGCCGACGGCTTTGAAACGCAGTTCGGCACGAATCATCTGGGCCACTTTGTCCTGGTCAACCGGATTGCGTCTCTTATCCGCGATGGTGGGCGGCTCATCAATTTGTCTTCGTCCGGCCATCGCTACGGGAACGTAGACCTGGAAGATCCCAACTTTGAACACACGCCCTATGAGCCTTTCGCTGCCTATGGCAGATCCAAAACGGCGAATATTCTTTTCGCAGTCGCATTCGACAAACGTCACCGGGATCGCGGTGTGCGCGCTACGGCTGTGCATCCGGGAGGCATACAAACGGAGTTGGGTCGGTACGTGGAAGCTGGACGGTTTGAAAAACTGCTCGCGGACATCAATCAGCAACTCGCTGCCCAGGGTAAGGGGCCATTCCGTTGGAAGTCCATTCCGCAGGGAGCTGCGACTTCGGTGTGGGCGGCTGTGGTCGCTCCGCCTGACAAAATCGGTGCGCGGTATTGCGAGAATTGCCACGTCAGTCAAATTGTGCCCGATGACGCGGTTATCACGCCCATCAGCGAAGGTGTACGCGCATACGCACTCGATGCAAAAAACGCAGAGGCACTCTGGAAGAAAAGTGAAGACCTGGTGGGGGAATCTTTCTAACTTCTATTCGCCAGGAGGGACGAAATGAAAGAGCAAATAGACTTGGCCGGTAGCTTCACCCTGCCCGGCACGTCGATGACTGTGAATCGTATGGGCTACGGTGCCATGCAACTCGCCGGCCGTGATGGCAATAAGTTGGTATGGGGGCCTCCCCGCGATATCGATGCAGCGATCGCGGTTCTACAAGAGGCCCTCGCGAGCGGCGTGAACCACATCGATACATCCGATTTTTATGGTCCCCATGTCACGAACCAGATCATACGAAAAGCACTGCATCCTTATTCCGACGATCTCGTGATCGTCACCAAAGTCAGCGTTCGGCGCGGTGACGATGGATCATGGATTCCGGCTTACTCACGCGAGGAGCTAACCGCAGCGATTCACGACAACCTCCGCAATCTGGGACGGGATGTGCTCGATGTGGTCAACCTGCGCAGCATGTTTAGCATTCACGAACCCGCCGAGGGGTCGATCGAGGCACCGCTCACAGTTCTAGCCGAACTTCAGCAAAAAGGCTTGGTGCGTCATATAGGGCTTAGCAACGTCACGCCCGCGCAGATCGCGGAAGCCCGGCAGATTGCTCGGATCGTCTGCGTACAGAACCTCTACAACCTCGCACATCGAGCCGATGATGTACTTATAGCGGATCTTGCTCGTGACGGCATCGCCTACGTGCCATTCTTTCCACTCGGCGGTTTCACTCCGCTCCAGTCGGGTACCTTGTTTGACGTCGCCTCGCGCCTCGGTGCCACACCCATGCAGGTCGCACTTGCGTGGCTTCTCCAGCAGTCGCCCAATATCCTGGTGATCCCGGGAACATCTTCCATTGAGCATCTTCGTGAGAACCTTCAGTCTTCAACGCTTCAAATTCCCCCTGAAATGATTGCCGATCTCGACACAATCGGCGGCAAGGCCCGGAAGGGTGGGAACGAAACGGAAAGATGAATGCTGTCCTGGGCGCCTCTGCGAAAGGTGAGGTCGTCAATATCGAACATCTCGAGCGATTCCTTGCGCGTCGAGATCGGAGCACTTTCTGTGCTCTCGAGGGACAGTCCGGAACGCTTTCTCGGCTTTTCACTGATATTTTGAATGGCTGGTGAAGTCAAGTCGCTTTCGCTGAACCATCGGTTTGCGATCGCACTGCATTCGCCTGGCGGAGTCCATGAAACCGGACTGCCAAAATGCCCTTCGGAGAAAAAGGCATGAAAGCTTGCCCGTAAGTTCCAGCGCGACACTTTCTCCCGTGGTGTTCCATGCCACAGTTGACGATCACTGTGGCCGAAGACAAGGCTGCAAAGCCGCCAGGGTCCGGCGATTTGTCTCCTGCGGATGTGGTGGTGGGGCTCTTTCCCTGTCGAAATCCTGTTGAGCCATCAGCGAGAGCGTGGCCTTATTGTAGTCTGGGCTAGTCACCGGCTCGAAACCGTAGAAACCCTCCATCTCCAGTGCTGTTCCACGACTCTCTCTCTGAACGAGTCAAATTACTTATGCCGCCGCTGAGGTGTACCACGGCTTGGTGCAAGCACTGGACGCAAGTGGCGCGCAATTGTCTTGCGCGCGTTGCGGACAGTCGTCGTCAACCAAGAGAAGCTACTTCCATGGGCCATCTGAATCGATTGTCCAACGGTTAAAACTGCGGACAGCTTTGCTTTGACTGCTGGCGATTACCACCCATCCAGAGATAACTCTTTTCATTGACAAGTTACACCGCATCTGTTGGCATAACTTGTCTCGCGCTGTACTGACTCTAGGTGTCAAAGCGAGGTTATCTCTGATAATAGAAAGCATGACTAGCGGTAGACTTACGGCGATGCTTTGGGCGGCGCTTTTCACCGTCTTCCTTTGTGTTTTCCCAACGCCATGCCAAGCGGAGACCACCGATCTCGTGACCGCTCCCGTTGATCCCTCCAGCCGGTTCCTGCTGCTGGGTCACCAAGCACCGTGGGCGACCGAGCAAAATCGTCGGGGTTTGATTCAAGGCGACACCAAGCTCGAACACTTGATTCTGGTTCTAAAACGTTCACCCCAAAAGCAGAAAGCCTTTGAGCGGTTTCTCCAGGAGCTGCAAGACCCGTCTTCTCCCAATTTCCATCGCTTTCTTACACCCATCCAAGTCGGAAAAAGATTCGGCACGTCGCAGCACGACATTGAGGCAGTGACCGGATGGCTGCGCTCACAAGGTTTGCTCCTCAACTCCGTAAGCAACAGTCGCATCATGATCGACTTCAGCGGCAATGCTTCGCTGGTTGGCGCTGCTTTCGCGACGAAGATGAACTACTACGAAGTCAAAGGCGAGCGGCGGATGGCAACCGCCAGCGATCCGCAGATTCCGGCGGCTTTGGCCGGGGTTATTCAATCCGTCAGCGGTCTGAACACCGTCAATGACCATCCCTATCACGGTGCACAACAGGCCGAGGTTCCAGCGACCGGTGCCGGGTCGGAGTTGCCTGCGCTATCGATTTGCAATGGCGGAACTTGCACGAACTTTGTCGCGCCGGACGATTTCTTAACGATCTATGATCTAAGTGGCGCCTGGAGTTTTGATCTTCTTGGCGGAGGACAGACAATTGCCATCATCGGGCGCGCGAAGGTCTACGATCCCGACATCGAGAATTTCCAGACCTTGAGCGGATTGGCGACACAAGATCCAACCGTAATCGTGCCACCCAACGGATTGGACCCGGGAGCACCCGCAGGCACCGGCGGTACGGCGACTGGCGACCAGATCGAGGCCACTCTCGATGTTATGCGCGCAGGCAGCATCGCACCTGCTGCCAGCATTGATCTGGTGGTCAGTGCAGACGACGAGCAAAGCGGATTGAATGGCCTCCGCATCGCCGCGACTTATGTCGTCGATACCAACCCCGTTCCCGCCTATATCATGAACATCAGCTTCGGCGGCTGTGAAGCGGACCGCACCCAGTCGGACGTGCAGTTCTGGGACACCTTATTTGGCCAGGGAGCGGCAGAAGGGATCTCGACATTCGTCGCTTCCGGAGACGCGGGCGCCGCTGGCTGCGATGCTTATTTTCAGCCTCCGCCGCAAAACCAAATTGCTAGCCCGAACTACATTTGTTCTTCGAGTTACTCCACATGTACAGGAGGGACTGAGTTCGCCGATACGTCCGACCCCAGCCAATATTGGAGCCAGTCAGGTAACGGAAATCTTGAATCGGCGTTGAGTTACATACCTGAAGGCGGATGGAATGAACCGTTAAACGGTCAGGGGGCAACCCAAGCAGCTTCATCGGGGGGCGGATTTAGTTCCTATATCCCGACGCCTTCCTGGCAAGTCGGCACCGGAGTTCCGGGTGTGCAAGGCCGCTACACTCCCGATATGGCGTTCAGTTCCTCCGCCCATGATGGCTACTTCGGATGTCTTGCGGCATCCGGTGGCACACATCCAGGCGACTGTGTAGTACGCAACGGCGTGTTTTACTTCGAATTTTTTTTCGGAACCTCCGCCACCGCGCCGGATATGGCGGGCATTACTGCCCTGCTCAATCAGAAATTTCAATCGCCCCAGGGAGAACTCAATCAGCGACTCTACCTTCTGGCAGCCAACCCCGCTTTGAAGGTCTTCCATGATGTCACGGTGGACACGAGCGGTGTCAGCGGATGCGCCGTGACAACTCCGAGCATGTGCAATAACAGCACTCCCTCGCCAAGCAGCCTGACTGGCGGTCTCTCCGGCTATCTAGTGACTCCTGGCTTTGATGAAGTTACCGGGTTGGGCTCGATCGACGTCACTAATTTGCTCGCCAACTGGTACGCGGGTTTCCCGGCCACCACCTCGGTTGTTACTTCCAGCTTGAATCCGGCATTTCAAGGCCAGCCGGTGACCTTTACCGCAACTGTTAGCACTGCGGGCACAAATCCGCCGACCGGCAAAGTGACCTTCTTGAATTCTGACTACGCCTTCCCATTCGGAGCGATTGGTACAGGCTTCCTCAGCACGGTGAACGGCGCCCAAGTGGCAACCTTTACAACATCTACGCTCCCTGTCGGCTTTTACGCTGTCACCGCTTTCTACAGCGGTGACGCGAACAACGCCGACAGCGTGTCGTCCGAAGTGATTCAGAGCATCAACGCCCCAACATTTACCTGGGCCGCTAGGGGCAGTACTTCCGGTAGCGTCTTTTCGGGACAGTCGGCAACTTACAATTTCATCGCCACCCCGACCGGCGTATCGACTTTCCCCCTCGGTGCTACTTTCAGCTGTACTGCATTCGCCACCATCGCCTGCACTTTTAATCCAGCGCAAATCGCCGCCGGTTCGGGACCCACGCCCGTTCAGTTGACCATCACTACGACCGGTCCCAATCAGCCCACGGGCGGCAAGATCAGGCGCGCGGCCGATAGCCGCTCTCCTTGGCTGCCGCTCGCATTGCCGCTCACTGCTATCGTGACGGTCGGCTTCGCGCGGCGAAGAATATTCAAGCGTTCCGCGATTGCGACTAGCGTTTCCTGCTTGGTGCTTCTGGGACTGCTCGTTGCCTGCGGAGGCGGAGGCAACGGCGCACCACCGCCGGAAGTACGGGTTACGGTAAGTGCGGGAGTACCGGCGAGCCTGTTCCCGAACGATACCGCCGACAGCTGGCCGCTTCAAACGGCGCAGTTTACGGCGACGGTCACCAATGCCAGTAACAAAGCGGTAACCTGGGCGGTATCGCCGTCAACTTTTGGAGCGATCGACGCGAACGGCCTTTACACGGCACCAACGGTAGCCGCCGGTCTTCCGACAAGTGTCGCCATCACCGCTACTTCAGTCGCCGATCCCACCAAATTCGGACAGGCCACCGAAACACTAAACCCAGTCACCGTTCCGACGCCAACCGGGCAACCTTACACCATCTACGTGTACGCGTTCGAGGGCAACACAACAAATAACGTTCCAGTGACTCTGTCGGTGGAGTAAGAAAATAGATTAGAACAGCCCGCTAGAGGTCAGGAGTTCGAGTCTCCTCGTGCCTACCATTTTAACTTCAATGCTGCTGCGGACTTCCGCGACTGAGCATCGGTGACTCCCCTGCCCGGATTACTTCCCAGCACCACCCATAACTAATGTAGATGCTACGCTCTGCCGATCTGACCGCTATGGCGGTTGTCGAGAGCGTTGAGCTGTCTGGCTTAGCCGAATCCGATCCCCTACAAGAAAGCGTCACGGGCGCGCGCACTTGCATGGATTGTACTGAGCATATCCAGCAGGCGAAACTCATTCAGTCCTCCCTGCTGCCCATGACAGGTCTTTGCCATCAGTCCGTCGAAATCGCATTTCGCTTTATGCCATTCTCCGAGGTGGGCGGCGACTTTGTTGACTTCTTCCTGCTGCCGGACGGTTTGATCGGTATCTACCTCGGAGATGTGGTCGGAAAGGGATTGTCGGCGGCCATGTTCGCAGCGTTGGTAATGGGAACCCTGCGCGGGATCCACAAGACGGGGACGGACACCGCGCTTGTTCTTAGCCTGCTCAACCACCGCCTCTTGCAGCGACCCATCCTCGGGCGTTTTTGCTCCACCTTGTACGCCGTTTTTAACCCCACGACACGGGAACTCATCTTCTCCAACGCGGGGATGCCACTGCCTCTGCTTGTATCTGGGAGAGCATGTCAGCAGCTCGGCGAAGGTGGATGGCCCTCGGGGTTATTTCCAGGTGCCACTTACGGAAGGTATGTCGTGCAACTCGGACTGGGAGACAGCGTGTTGTTCGCAACCGACGGCCTTCACGAATTACGTAACAGAGATGGCGTCGAATTCTGCACCACACAAATGGAAGAAGTTTGGGCGCAGTGTCAGCACCGGTCAGCAATCGAATCTGCGGACTTCATTTTCGACCGCCAGGTGGCATTCTCTGATGGCAACATTCCGCACGATGATATTGCTGCGGTCGTGCTGAAAGTGGTGCGCTGAGGCAACGCCTTGCTATGCACAGTGGTCTGCTGACGAATCATGGCCGAGACCCCCTGCTCATACAGGTCGGAGGAGAATGATCGCGCGACGAAAATTCCCAATCCCACTTCCCAGCCTACGCCAGCAGGAAATGCTGGTGGACGCCCTGAAGGATTTTGAAGGCACCATGATCTTCGTATCGCATGACCGCATGTTCCTTCGCGGTCTCGGCTCGCGTGTGCTCGAACTTGGCGGTGAGAGCGGCACCGATCGCAATCCCACTGTTTATCCTGGGTCGTATGTTGAGTACGTGCAGAAGCTTGGACATGAGGCGCCGGGGATCTATTCGTAGGCCTTTGTGCAACGGGATACGTCCCGTCTGTCCGTGTATTTCTGTCCCCGTATTTCCCCCAAACAGCGAACACACATTCTCCTCAGTCAACTTTCCCGTCGTCAGGCCGAGGGCTTCGAAGGAACTTTGTAATGCGGAGGCAGCATCCCGATTGCGACTCCGGCGTCTGCAAGCGGTTTGTTGGTCGAATGTATGTCATTTCTCACGGTGAATCCCAGATCGTTTGCTTGTTTTTCGTAGCCGTTCAGCCTTAACTGACATTCAAATCTTGTCATTGCTTCGTACAGCCGACCCATTTGAGTCGCGTCACCTCTGGTCTCCGGAGAACCCATGTAGTATCCCTGCCAATAGCCCCAAGCTTCATAGAAGGCACTGCGAAGATCATTGAGTTTGCCACTCTCCGCTTCTTCACGGAAGTGCCTATCCCGCTGCTTTCTGTCTTCTCTGTTTTCAAGCCACAAAAGAAGAGTCGCTAATCCATAGACTGCCGTAGCGATTGCGGTCACGGGGATTGCGATTTCAGTGCTCATGCTTGCCCTCATCTTTTAATGCTGACGCGACTGTGGCGTTGGCTTTTTGAGCGGAATCTAAGTCATTCATTTTCATCCAACGAACCATGACATGTTCGCTACGGAGAAAGGCTCTCCCTTTAATTTGGTACATGTTGTCCGTTTGAATCGTCCAGGGCGACGGCTCTATTGAAAACATGTATCCTGACGGAGCATTTGTAGTTATTGTCACTCCGAGACTAGGCCGTCCGAAAGAAAATGTATCGCCATGATTACACGGAGTTCTCAGTCGATAATGACCGCTAAACGGATAGGAAGTTTGTCCAGAGCTCCTTGGCTTTATGCCGATTTCCTTATGCCGAAGCTCAATCAGTCCGCGAACCGTCCTTGATTCCGTACCCAGAGATTCGCCGTCTTTTGCGATAAGGCGAAAATGGCTGATCGCGTCGTCGCAACGGAGTTCCACGATTGTCGGATTCAGATACTTTTCCGCTTGAATCATGGGGAGATACTCGACCGTTCTATTGGTAACGTTTTCGAGTTGAAATCTGTATTTCACATCAATCGTCACTTCACCGTTTTGCTCCGGGCTCAGGGTGTACTCGATGTGCCAATCTCGCCGGATTATTGGTTCACACATCATCTCTTGGATGCGTTCCTTTAATTCTTCCGGGAGATGATAGCCAACGAGGTACTTGTGTACATCTTTTGATGCTTCCCGAATCAGATCGCTCTTGATGTACCGATCCACTGTCACAGCCAGCAGTGCAGCGACAAGAAGTGCGTCGCCGACGCCTCCCGCAATGATTCTTCTTATCACCCATCCTTCTGACAACCAACGAAGGGAAATCAGGGATAACAGTCCTACAATCACCATCGTCAAGATGAACAACCCAAACTCTTTGTTTTCGCGTCTAATGTGCATGCCATCCCTCCGCCACGGGAGGATGGTAACCTAACATTTAGCGTAGCAGCGAATAGATTCCGAGATTGATTATCTTTCGCCTTCCCGTCGTATTCACGGAGTTCGCCTCGTTGGGGCTGGGCCACATGCCGCGTGCTCGTTCCGTGGAAGCGGCAGCACGTGCACGCCGGGCTTTCGTGTAACGACTCGCCGGGCGGCATCCCCCAGGTTTTCCTGTCACTGTTTCGAGTAGCGAAGCGCAACACTTCCTGATTTAAAGGTCTTTGACTCGACCAGTCTTAATTTTAATTTTTCTTGCAGGTTGATACCTTCAAACAACCGTCGCCCTTCTCCTACAACTATCGGGTGCACCACAAAGCGATATTCATCAATCAGACCAAGCTCCGCAAGTTGTGAAGGAATACTTACACCACCGGTAAGAATATCTTTGCCTTGCTCTTGTTTCAATTTAAGTATTTCGTCGTGAAGGCTGGTACGAACAATTCTCGTTTTTTCCCCTTCAGCGCTGTCTAATGATCTTGAGAAAACAATAATTTTGTTGACGGCGTCAAATGCCTGGGCAAATTCGTAATCTGCTTTTGTCTGCTCGGAAGGGTTTTGCGTCACATCGGGCCAATAAGGAACCATCAGTTGATAAGTTTTGCGCCCGTAGACGAATGTGTCAGCATCTCGCGTGAGGTGCGTAAAATATTCAAGCATTTCGTCATCGGGGTTGAATTTGGTATGGTCGCAGCAGCCATCTAGGGTGACGTTGATTGCGTAGATTACATTTCTCATTTGATCGTCCGGACCCCATTTTCTGCATCCGCGCTTATGAGCGTTTGAGGCCTTGGGCGGCCTCGTTCATCCTAATATTACAGGGACAGAAAGGGGCTTGGTGAAAGTCGCCACCTTCAACATTAACAACATCAATAAGCGGCTCGACAACCTCCTGGCTTGGTTAGCGAAAGCTGAACCGGACGTGGTGAGTCTCCAAGAGCTCAAGGCAGAGCAGGAAGCCTTTCCCGTGAATGCCCTTCGGACTCTCGGGTACGAAGCGGTCTGGCAAGGGGAGCGCTCCTGGAACGGCGTGGCGATTCTCGCGCGACACCACGTTCCCGTGCTGACGCGCACGAGTTTGCCGGGAAATTCTGGTGATCTTAATTCTGAAGACCAGCAAGCTCGCTACATTGAAGCGGCGGTTCAGGGAGTCCTGATCACTTCCATTTATCTCCCCAATGGGAATCCGCAGCCGGGACCGAAATTCAATTACAAGTTGGCGTGGTTTGAGCGCCTGATTGCCCACGCCGCCGAACTCATGGCGAGTGGCGCACCGGTGGTGTTGGCCGGTGACTACAACGTCGTGCCGGCACCGCAGGATATCTATCCGACTCGATCGTTGGATAACAACGCGTTAATCCAACCCGAGAGCCGACAAGCCTTTGCGCGTTTGCTGTCTCAAGGCTGGACTGACGCCCTGCGGAAGCTACATCCGGACGGGCCGCTCTGGACATTCTGGGATTACAAATTTGAACGCTGGCAGAAGGACAAAGGCATGCGACTCGATCACTTTCTGCTCTCGCCGAATTTGTCGGACCGGCTGGTGGACGGCGGGGTTGACCGATGGGCGCGTGGGCAGGAAAACGCGAGCGACCACGCGCCAACATGGATCATGCTTGATCTCTAGGCTTGATCGCTGAAGGGCTTTGGCCATTTCTTGCTATTCTTGGCCTATGTGTGGCCGTTATCGGGTTGCCAGAAAAAAGGAGGTCCTCGCGGAGGTGTTTGACGTAGAGGAAGAAGAAGTTGAGTGGGCGCCTCGGTATAACGTCGCTCCCGGACAGGATGTTGCAGTTATCCGGCAGAACCCAACGCAGCCGACCCGATCATTCTCGCTGATGCGGTGGGGCTTGGTTCCTCATTGGGCACCGGACGCCAAGGTCGGCTACAAAATGATTAACGCGCGTGCGGAGACAGTTGCCGAAAAGCCCGCGTTCCGGGAACTTCTTCAGTCCCGGCGCTGCCTGATTCCCGCTGATGGCTTTTATGAGTGGGCAAAAGAAGGCAAAGTAAAGGCCCCATATTGCTTTGCTCTCGCGGATGATTCGATGTTTGCTTTCGCGGGAATTTGGGATCGATGGAAGAACCCGCAAGGCGCAGAGCTACAGACATGCTCGATCATCACGACTGCGGCAAACGAGCTGGTCTCAGGAATCCATGACCGTATGCCCGTCATCCTTGAACGGGACAGTTATGATCTCTGGCTTGATCCAGGTTTTAGAAAAACTGGGCATCTCCTCGACTTGCTTAAACCTTGCCGAGCCGAATCCATGCGCGAGTGGCGGGTCGGCCCTCGGGTCAACTCGGTTCAGAACGACGATCCAGCGTGCGCCGAAGAGTACCGTTCGGAGATGTTGTTTTGAAATCCGATTAGTGAAAGTCGTGTGAGCGAACATCGACTTCCCTGACTTCTAGTGAACGGACGGTTTCGACCTTTACCGAGACAACATTTTCTTGGTTTTGAAGTTTGCCCTCAAGCATCAAGAACTTTCCGTAGGTGACGAGCCGGCGATACTGCTCATAGACGTTGGGCGTGACTATCGCGTTTGAAATTCCTGTCTCATCTTCAAGGCTAAGGAAAACAAAACCTTTGGCGGTTCCCGGTCTCTGGCGCGCAATCACGCACCCGGCAATCCGCGTTTTCCGTCCATCGGGGAACTTTTGCAGATCACGCGCACAAACGATCCCCATTTTCGATAGAGTTCTGCGGTGGTAAGCCATAGGATGTGGCCCCACGGTCACTCCCGTACCCTGGAAATCAGCGGCCAACCGCTCATCAATTGTCATTTGGGCGAGTGGCGCTTGTTCATCCGGTTCCGGTAGTTCCCTCAATAACGGGCCGGCGGCACCGCCAGCGTATTCCACTTGCCAGAGTGCATCGCGGCGATGGAGGCCTTCGCCCAACGAATTAAGAGCACCGATCTTCGCCAACAAGGTGAGATCACTCTTGCGCAGCTGCGGCACGCGTAACGCAAGATCGTGTATGGAATCGAAAGCTCGATTCGTACGTGCGTGAACTAAAGCATCTCCTGCTTCTTGCCGGAGTCCTTTCGCATAGAGCAACCCCAACCGCAGAGCAAACCCTTTGCACCCTTTTACTGTGTCGGCCTCTAGCGTGCACAACCAATCGGAATTCAGTACGTCGATGGGCTTAACCCGGAGTCCATGAAGTTGAGCGTCTTTTACCAGGGTGGAAGAACTATAGAAACCCATTGGCTGATTATTTAGCATGGCCGCTGTGAATGCCGCCAGATAGTGGCACTTGAGATATGCACTGGCATACGCAAGCAGTGCGAAGCTGGCTGCGTGTGACTCCGGAAATCCATACAGCGCGAAGGATGCGATGGATTGGATGATCTGTTCCTGGGCATCGTGCCGAATACCATTTTCAGTCATCCCCCGGCGCAGCTTGGTTTCTAGTTCACGCATTCGCGCCTGAGAGCGGCGCATGCCCATCGCCCGACGCAACTCCTCCGCTTCACCACCGCTAAAGTTCGCCACGATCATCGACATGCGAATTAGTTGTTCTTGAAACAGCGGTACTCCCAGTGTGCGTTTCAGCACCGGCTCCAACAGAGGATGGGCATAGGTGACCGCCTCTTTCCCTTGCCGTCGCTTCATGTATGGATTCATCATCTTGCCTACGATGGGACCCGGACGGATGATCGCCACTTGCACCACCACGTCATAAAAGCAGACTGGCCGGTTGCGCGGCAGGGCTGACATTTGCGCCCGGCTTTCCACCTGGAACATTCCCACGGTATCGGCACGTTGCAGGGTGCGATACACCTCTGGATCATCTTGCGGAAGCTGCCCCAAGTCGAGTGGCTCCTGGTAGTGCTTGGGCACAAGATCGAGGCAGTCTTTGAGCACCGCCATCATGCCCAGCCCGAGCAGATCGACCTTGATGATCTTCATATCGGCGCAATCCTCTTTGTCCCACTGAATGACCGTTCGTCCCGGCATCGATGCCGGCTCGATGGGAACTACCGCATTCAGTTGTCCGGCGCAAATCACCATGCCCCCGGAGTGCTGTCCGAGGTGGCGTGGAATATCCTGCATTCGTTCGCAAATTTCCATGTACTTGGCGATACGGCGATGGTGAACATCAAAGCCAGCAGTGTGGAAACTATGGTGCAGCGTGTCAGTTGGTCCCTTCCACTCCCATGCACCCACCAACTTGGTGAGCCGGCTGAGTGTTTCTGCATCGAAACCAAGCGCCTTGCCTGCCTCACGGGCGGCAGATTTTCCCCGATAGGTGATGACATTGGCGGTCATGGCCGCGCCCAGTTCGCCATAACGCTGATACACGTATTGAATGGCGCTCTCGCGGCAGTCCCCACTGGGAAGATCAAGATCGATGTCTGGCCATTCGCCGCGTTCGGCAGAGAGGAAACGCTCGAAGAGCATTTCCATGCCAACTGGATCGATGGCGGTGATGCCGAGCGCGTAACACACCACGCTGTTTGCCGCAGACCCACGACCCTGCACGAGAATGCCTTCGCGCTTACAGAACTCAACAATGTCCCAAACAATCAGGAAGTAGCCCCCCAACTCCAGCTGCCCGATCAGAGCCAATTCCCGGCGAGCCTGCTGCCTGGCTTTCTCGAAGAGCTGGAGATCCTGCTTCGGTAAATATCGCTCTCGCACACCCTCCTCTACACGCTTTTCCAGAAATGACTGCATGGTGTCACCATCTGGTACGGGATAGTTCGGGAAGCGGTAACCCAAATCACGCATCTCATAAGACAGTCGTGCGGAAAGTTCCAAGGTGTTCGAGATGGCTTCCGGGAGATCATGGAACAACTCCTGCATCTCATGTGGGGAACGCAGATATCGCTCAGCGTTCGATGAGAGCAACCGGCCCGCAGTCTCCAGCGTGCAACGGTGGCGAATAGTAGTGAGCACATCCATGATTTCACGATCACGGACTTTGGCATGGTTCACCCCGTTGGTTGCCAGGATGGGCAGCTTCAAGACCCGAGCAATGCGTACCGCTGCCTGGTTACGGTGTTCCTCACTGCGCTCGAAGTGACGCTGCAACTCCACGTACACATTTCGACGGCCAAACAAATTTATAAGTCGTTCTACTTCGCGCAATCCTTCATCGAATCCGCCATGCGAGAGTGCGGCTGCCAGCGGGCCTTCATCGCCACCTGTGAGACAGATCAGACCTTCGGTGTGCCCTTGCATTTCGGTCAATGTCGCGGCACCTTCGGCCTTGGTGCCTTCTCGCAACTTGTATCGAGTAATCAGGCGACAGAGATTTTGGTAGCCCGTGACCGATTCTGCCAATAGAGGAAAGCGCACAGGTTCAACCGGCACGCTATGTGGCACCCACCCAGGTGGATGTAGACGCTCTCCGGCATCATGTACAGCAACTTCCGCCCCAATGTGTGCACGCAGCCCCAGCTTTTCTGCCGTGATGTGAAAACGTGGGGCACCGTATAAGCCATTGCGGTCGAGCAATGCCATAGCTGGCATTTCTAATTGCGCACAACGCTCCATCAACATTTCTGGCAGCGAAGCGCCTTCCAAAAAGCTAAACGCCGAGCGGGCATGAAGCTCAACATACATTGGGGTTCTCAGTCGTAGAATGCGATCAGATACCAGCACTGTGCTCCGGGATCGTATGCGACCCGGCAATACAATCGTTCCTGCCCGCCTAATGCCACATCCCATTCCTCACGGCACCAATCCGAATGTGTCCACCATGCTCCACTTGTTTTCCAAGGCCCGGACGCTTTATGGACGGCGAGCTTCTTACCATCTAGAAATAGTGTGACCATGCGTGAATTCTTCATCTCGACCCGCACCGTGCGAGGTGGTCGCAAAATACGTAGTGCTGATACCTGAATTGGATTTGGAGTGGCTTGTGGAACAGCTTCAGTGTTTGGGACGAAGGGCGCCAGACGAAAAGCGTCCGGACGATGACTGTCTAACAGTTCTGGCGCACCGACTCTATCCTCACCGAGCAGTTTGCGAAGTCGTGCCAGTAAGACTTCCAATCGCCCCGCTTCCGGTGATTGGGGAACGAACAATCCCTGCTGCATGGTCTGCGGACGTGCCGGTTGCGCCTGCATGTATAAAGCAATGACGCTGGCTCCTGGCGGATGCATCTCTAGATCAAGCTGAATCAATTTCAGAAGTGTGTGGTGGTTATACTCGGGCAGTGCCGGACGAACTACGCGACGATGCTCTTTGCGCGATGCGGTATCCAGCACCAGCCTTGTTTCCACATAAGCAATGGCCAATGCGTGCTCTGCCGCCCGAGCAATGAGCTGTTCCAGCATCCTGCTTAGGAGAAATAGCAGCGGTTCCAGCAGATCCACTGGATGCTCCAACTCTGTGCTTTCACTCAGAATGGCATCCGTGGACGGTTCAACCGGCACAAGCAGGTGTTGATAATCGCCGCGTGCTAATGCTTGGAATCGATGGCCTGGTTGCCCAACCCTGGCGATCAGCGCCTTTTGAGGTAGTGCGGCCAACGCGCCAAGTGTCTTGATTCCCCATGACGTGAACGTCTCTTGTTGCTCGGGTTCGAGATCCAGAACCGTAAGGGGAAGAGGGGCGAGTGTGTTTGCTTCCTTCTCTCGGGGAATGATCGTGATTCCACGAAAAGCTCGGGCGGCAAGCACAGCCGTATACGCATTTCGAGAAGTCGCGATACTGATTTCAAATCCAGCAATATCTCCATCTCTCCGCACTACAGCAGCGATCTGTTCCGGTGTTCCAAAGAGCCTCTCCGAATCCGAAATATCCAGAATGAGAGTGGCTGCCCCAAAAAAGTTTCCTCCGGGAGATGCCAGCACTTCAACTTTGGGTGAGAATCGTTCTGCACATTGCATCAGAATGCCGAAGGCCGCGGCTTCCTGTGATTTCACTCTTGGGAAAATTGAGATATTGCCGAAAGATTCTGATTGGATGCGATTCATGCCTGACGCCAGTCCAAGACTACGTGCTTGCTCATTGAGCGCGAACACAGTTTCAAGCGGAGGATTGCCATCCAGAATGGCAACAGGACGTTTCTGTAACTCTGGCCGAAGTCGAACCAAAGTTTGCGTCGCGAAATCGCGCACATGGATACATAGATACAACGGTATAGGCATAACTCATGTTGCCCATAAGGTCGTTCGCTTCCATGAAATCTCGGTGGCTGCGGTTGGCTTTTTCCCCAATGAACACTCCACTTCTCGAATGGCTGCACGTTTACGAACCGCCCCTAGACTGTATTGAAAGCCGGTCAGCAACGACCAGCCATCATGCTTCTCAGTCGAGTATTGCCATCGATCCTGTGCCTCTTTGCAATACAAGACCACGGAGGCACAGCTATGCGCGGACGCGGTTTGCGTCAGTAGCAAGAATAGAGTTTGTGACTTCTCGGCCTGTAGTCGATAGCGGTACCAGGTGGCCAAAGGCACGCGCCGCACCTGTTCAGGGCAAACATCCCCCATGTCCAAAACGATGACTCGAAACCCTCCTGTGTTAAGCAATAAGTCCGTCGCTCGGAGCGCCCGATCAAGACTTGTCCATATTTCTTTTGCCGAACGATTTCCAGGCGTAGAGTCCAAGCAGGAACTAGCAGATGAAACCGCAACTGCGCTCTCTCTGTGCGATACACTCTCCCCGCGCATAGCAGGTTGACGATCAATCGAAACCTGCTCGACACGCCTTCCCCTGACGGACTCAGAACAACGTGGAGTGTAGTCAATCGGCTCTGCAAATTTGCGGTTGGTTGTTCCGGGGTTCCCGATGTTCTTATCACGCAACAGACCGCCCTCAGTACGAAACAATTTCTCAACTGCTCGGTCTATCCCACGACTTTCCATGCGGGGATGCCGTCCAGAACTTCCGCAATAGACTTCTTGGATGGATAAGTTTGGGTTCACTTTACAAGGAATCTCGGGGAGAGCCGCTGCATTTTCAGGGATAGCTCTTCCCTGAGTTCGGCCTACACGTGCCCAGAGCAGATGCCTGAGATTGAGTCCAATTGCAGAAGCGGAAAGGGGGTCGAATGCATCTGCCGCATCAACATACGCACACGATGCACCCTGCTGGGTTGCACCAGACAGAATGTAAGAAACAAGTGTGGTTCTTCCGGAACAAGCTGGGCCGGTGATTTCTGCCAGGCAACCTAGTGGCAAGCCTCCCTGCAACAGTGCATCTACTTCGGCGATACCAGTTGACACTAATTCCGGGGTATGGAGGAAGCGATTGGATAGTGCTCCGGGGATTCGCGCTGCCAGAGACGATTCGATCTGTTGCCGGAGTGCTGATGCGGAGCGCATATCAGTTTCGCTTTTTCTTCGCCAAGAATAGAGCGAGCAGATCGCTTTGTCAAGGGCGACCTGGGGCAATAGAAACCTCGTATCGACAAAGACTTATATCTGTATCTCGATGGTGACAGGGGCGGGTGAAGCGCAAGCAGCCTAGAAT
The DNA here is from genome assembly GCA_963723765.1 of Terriglobia bacterium. Taxonomy (GTDB): domain Bacteria; phylum Acidobacteriota; class Terriglobia; order Terriglobales; family Acidobacteriaceae; genus DATBAX01. The sequence continues at coordinate 23,288 of CAVRSD010000008.1, forward strand.
GATGCATACCCCGGTCGCAACGAGCGACTGGAACTCCCCCATGATCTATTCGTTCCACGTTCCACAAAGTTCAGGCCACCCCACCAAACTCCGTGGGGTTTTGATCCTCGCCGCTGGGCATGGAATATGCAGATCTTTAAGGGCATTGGGACTGAACGGTGCAACGAGGTACACCCACCCGGCCACGGCGGCTTTGGCCAAAGCCCGTCCTTCGGTTTTTTTTTAGCTTTGGGGCCCAGTTTTTCTTGATTCGCGGCTTGCCAGGAAATAATGGGAAAGGATTGACGGGGGTTCGTCCCCTTCGATGAAGTTTCGAGGGAATGAATTGTTGTACTGCACGACTATGCCATTCGCCGCCAGGAAAAGGTTGTTTCCCGACGGCGTTATAACCGAGATGTCATCGCCAATCTGACGACGGAATGCGACTAATCTCGGACTTGTCGGTTGACTGAAGTCGAATGCAGCTACAGCGGCAGCCGCGTCTTCATCATTGGTTGTTGTGCCGACATAGGCCAGTCCGCTTTGGACTGTAACTGAGGCAGCCAGAGTGACCGAACCAATCGTATTCTGTGAAGGGAAAGGATTGAATGGAGGGAGCGCAGTTTGGCTGAGTTGCTTTACCTGTCCTGGATTTGACATATCAACCAGAACCAGATAAATCACTTTCGTCCAAGGTGTACTGTCCGTTCCCTTCCAGTAGAGAGTCCCATTAGTACCACTCGTTGGACCGCGCGACGATTATTTTGGGCGGGGCGCGAACAACGCAAGTTTCTTTTCCATTCCCATCGGGATCGGGGGCGGGACCGGCCCAAACTCCGGGCGCTTTGGGACGCTCGGACGTGATACATTTCGCGGCCCGGCCTTGTCCGTCCCACGCTTCGACCGCCGAAGCGTGGGACGGCTTGGTTATGGGTTCACTTTCTGCGACAGTGCTGCCGAAGTGCTGCTGATGAAGTTTGAATCTCCGCCGTACACCGCGGTGATCGAATGCGTTCCCTCCGTCAGCGTCGCGATAGCCAGCGTCGCCTTCTTGCTGCTGTTGAGCGTCCCCGTGCCCAGCGCGGTGCCGCCGTCCATGAACGTGACCGTTCCCGTCGGCGTCCCCTTTCCCGGGGCTACGGCTGCTAGGGTAGCTGTGAACGTCACCGAGGCACCAGAAGTGGACGGATTCGGTGAGGCCGCGATTCTGGTTTTCGAGTTCGCCTGGTCCACCACTTCGGAGAGCACGCTCGACGTACTGTCCCCGTAGGCGCCGCTAGCCACATACACGGCAGTGATGCCGTGGGTTCCGGGGGCTAGTTTGGCATCCGAGAAGGACGCCACGCCGCCCGAGAGTGCATGCGACCCTAGCAAAGTCGCTCCATCCATGAAGTGCACGGTTCCCGTGGGAGTTCCCGTCCCTGGGGCTATGACCGTTACGGTAGCGGTAAAGACAACCGACTGACCAAAGGTGGAGGGATTCACCGACGAGATTAGTGAGGTTGAAGTGGCCGCTTTCTCTACTACCATCTGGGTCAACGCACTTGACGCGCTTGCCACGAAGTAGGTAGAGCCCCGGAAAGAGGCGGTGATCGAATGACTACCGGCCGCGAGCTTCGAGGTGGAGAAAGTTGCCGTCCCAGCCGAGAGTGAGACCGTGCCGAGGACCGTTGCGCCATCCAGAAAGCTGACCTTCCCGCTCGGTGTGCCCGAAGTCGCCGTCGCCGTAGCTGTGAACTTCACCGCTTTCCCGAAGGCTGACGGATTCGCCGACGACGCGATGGAAGTGCTGGTGGTGTTGGCAATCCCGAAGGTCAGCGTCTTGGTGCTCTCGATGTTGCCGGCGACGTCCACGGCATAGTATTCGACCGTGTTGACGCCGTTCTTGCCCAGGAGAAATGACGAGGAATACGGCTGAAAAATTCCGACGCCGTTGGCCTGGTAGTAAATATTTCCGATCCCGCTCCCCGTTGACGGGGCTCCAGAGTCGGTGGCTGCGAGAGTGACCAGTGCCAGATTCTCGTATTCCGAGCCGACAAGTGTGCCGGTTACGCTTGCGGTGGCAACCGGAGCAACGGTGTCGTAGCAAAGCGGCCCGTAGGTTGAAGTCGCGGTCCGGCCCTCGTTGTCCCAGGCTTCGACCTTGACGGTGTGGCAACCCTGAGTGACGCCGCCCGAGCAGCCATTCGGCACAAAGGCAAGACAACCAGTAGTGCCGAAGGCGTATTCCGGACCGCTGTAGAAAGAATTGCCGGCGCCGCCGTGAGGTTCGCTGTAGGGGTCGGCAGGAATGGAGTCCCAACCCTGCGTGAATCCGGCGACACCGGGTGCGGGAAGTCCGCCGCTGCCGGCGTCGGACACGGTCCAATCGACTGTCTGGTTGCTGTTGTACCAGGTGCTGGTGGCCGGGCCCGAGAAGGCGACCGATGGGTTACCGTAAGCGGGAAGCAATTCCCAGTTAATACCCCAGGCCAGTTGCATCATATTCGCCGATCCCCAACCGGTAGCCAGGTCAAAGCCAGTGCCCGCGCACCAGGGCGTGAGGCCGTTCTTGGCGGTGATGTCGTTGGATGTGCAGCCCGCGGTTATGTCGTAGAAGGGATTGTGAGGCGCGCCCGACCCGCCATCATAATAGATGAACGGATTGGGGTTGCCGACCGGGGTGCAATCATGTGTGCCTGTGCCGCAAATGGGGCCGATGTAGTTGAGGTAAGTGTTCTCCTGGGCAAAGAATCCGGCCAGTTCAGGAGCGACGATGCTGGTGCCGCCCACGGGGCTCAGCTTCCCGTTGTAATAGTAGTTCTGCCCGACGCCGCCTGCGTTGAGTGCAAGGTCGGGTTCCAGGCGCATGGTGCCGAGCGCGGCGAGGGCGGGATATCTGCTCTGCCATGACGGCTGAGACCAGAGCTTGCTTACGCCTCCTCCTCCGCCTCCATGGTTACTGCCACAACTGCCCTTGGCCGTGCCACCCGTCCAGGCGTTCTCATAGTCCCAATCTCCGTTGGAGTACAACTGGAGCGCGGTGCCGCCGGCGGCCACAAAGTTGCTATCGGAGGCAGGGAAATTCACCGAAATCGTGGCGCAGTCGCCCGTTGAACCCTGATCGTCGGCGTCTCCAATCAGCGTCCAGCCTACTCCCGTCATGTTGTTGAAGATGGTGTGGGCGGGAATCTCATAATAGGTATATCCATCTCCAGAGGTGGATTCAGATCCGCTCCAACTGGTGGACATCACCTTGGCATGGCCATCCGACAGCATGAAGTTGAACAGGTCCAGGGCAGTGGTGATGAGGTTGTTGGCTCCTTCGTAGATGTACACGTGAGCAGTATCGAGATAGGAACCGTAACTGTTCGATGTGGCAGTGGAATACTCCGTGTCCAGCGTAGCCTCATCGTCGACTGTAACGCTGGGGCAGCCTGTCGTTCCAACTACGCACTCCGATGGGGGAGTGCCGGTGCCGTCGATGTTGTAGGGAGTGTAATTCCAGGCAAAGCCATACATCGTGAAGAACGCGCTTACATCGCTGCCGTTGAAACCTGCGTAGGTGGCCAGCGCGATCGATGAAACAGCGGGTGAGCCAGTTGAATCGTTATGCACGTTGCAGCAGTGGCTGAACCGCTCCAGGCCGTCCCAGTTATAGGCTTGCGAAGTAAAGATGTCCCCGGGGTCGGCAAAGCCGTTTGTAAAGCTGGGTCTGGGCGAGGACAGGCCAGCGGTGAGAGCGGTGTGAACTGCGGACGGGCTCTTGCTGGGATCGCCGTCGCCGTGCGAGGAGATGCCCTCGGCATAGACCGGGCCGGGCACATAATCCGCACCTTTGGCTTTTCTGGCTTCGGGCATGCCTCCGCGGAGCCTATCGATGCTGTTGAGTCCCAGCACGGAATAAACGATTCCGTCCAAGCTGGAAGGCACGACTGGGTCGCGGTCATTGGAAAAGTCGACCTCTTTCCCGACCTGGTAATTATTGATAGCGACGCCAAAGGCCTCCTCGATCACTCCGACCGGAGCCTCCACATCCACCAGGAGCCGGTTGGCAAAGCGGTTGGTCACGGTGAGGCCCTGGCTTGCGGCCCAGTCCACCACCTTCTGCTCATCTTCGGCGGCAGGTGCAAAGCGGCTGTTCCATTCCTCTGGAGTTAGGAACTTGTGGAAATTGGGAGTGCCCTTGGTTTCCAACTCCGCGAGGAATTTCTCCTCCTCAGCCATGTGCGGCGGTTGCAGGGCCAGTGCCAGACGCAGCTTCTGATTGGGATTGTAAGGGCCAATCAGGGTCGCCGAGCCATTCGCGACTTTCCCGTTTACGTGGTGAGGTAGTGTAACTTGCCCGTAGGCGCCCGTTATCAAACCGAGTGCCGATAGCAAGATTAGCGTGAGCTGCGTTTTCAAGTTCTTCATCGTTTTCTCCAGATGTTTTGTCTCAAGTAATGTTGAACTGCGAATCTTGTGTTTCTGGTTCCCACTGTCCACCAAATGTCACGCCGACATCGGCCCCCGGGGAAGACGAAGCCGCGCCTGTCCCGCCTGCTCCGGAGCCAGCGCGCTGCCGCACAACGGACAGGTGTCGAACCCCGTTGCCACATTCCCCACGAGCACCGTTGTCCCCTGCCGCTCTACCGTCACCTCGGTGCGAACCGTGCAACTGGCGGGGTTCGCCGTGGACGTGTCGGAACGGAAACCGCTTGCCCACTGGCTCAAGCATTGGTAGAGTCGCTTCGTGTCGGCCCCCTCAACTGGCCGCGAATGTTGCGGCAGTCGCGCAAAAAAGGCCAGTGACGAGTTCTGACAGGTTGTGACAATCTTTGATTCGCCGCTAAGTCAATGAAGCCAGAGGGGATGTACCAATTCGGGGAGTTCCGGATGGAAGCTCTCGCCCGCACCCTGCGGCGGGAGAAAGAGATTGTCACGCTCAATCGCCGGGCATTCGATGTGCTGCTGTACTTTGTGCAGAACCCCGGAAGGATTCTCACCCGGGACGAACTGCTGAAGAATGTCTGGCCGGACACCTACGTGGACGAGAACAGTCTGGCGCAGAGCATTTCCGCGCTGCGCCGGGCACTGGAGGAGAGGCCGGGCGACAACAACTATGTCGTCACGCTGCCGGGACGCGGGTATCAGTTTGTGGCGCCGGTGCAAGTCGTTGCCCCGGAAAACTTAGCTGTCGTCCCGGATGCAGCGACTGTGGCCAGTCCCGGAGCCAGCGGCGTGATTTTTCAGCAGCAGACGATCCGGACCAGCGTCATCACGGAAGAAAGACAACAACGGAACTTGCCCGCCCCCCGACGTCCGGGGCTGCTGAGACGGGTCGCTGCCGTGGCGATAGCTGCGACCGCGGTTGCTGGAATCTATGCGTGGAAGCAGTTTCATCGGACGCCGCCACCGGCGGGTGCTGCGGGCATCGGTTCAACTGCGCTACCTGGTCCGGCCCGCCGTTCCATCGCGGTTCTCGGTTTTCGCAACCTGTCCGGACGTCCTGAAGAAGGCTGGCTGTCCACGGCCTTGGCGGACATGTTGAGCACCGAACTGGAAGCCGGAGAAAAGCTGCGCCTCGTTTCCGGGGAAGACATTGCGCGCATCAAACTTGACCTTCCTCTGGCCGACGCGGACAGCCTCTCCCGCGATACCCTGGCGCTCCTGCGTAAGGACCTGGATAGCGACTTGATCGTCCTCGGCTCCTACATTGCTCTCGGCGAAAAATCTGGCACCCGCATCCGGCTTGATCTGCGGCTTCAAGACACTGTAGCCGGAGAGACGATCGCTGACGTAGTTGTGGTTGGAAGCGAGTCGGACCTGTTCGAGATGGTGTCTCAGGCGGGTTCCCAATTGCGCGAAAAACTGGGCGTGGAAGCGGTTTCTCCGATGGAAGCAGTAAGCGTTCGCGCCTCCTTGCCTTCCAATCGTGACGCCGCCCGTCTTTATTCAGAGGGGCTTGCCCGCTTGCGTGTGTTTGACGCCCTGGAAGCTCGCGATCTTCTGCAGCGCGCCGTAGCTGACGACCCAAAATATTCGCTGGCGCATTCTGCTCTGGCAGAAGCCTGGTCCCGATTAGGCTACGACAAAAAGGCCCAACAGCAAGCCAGACAAGCCTACGACTTGGCAGTCAATCTTTCGCGCGAAGGAAGGTTGGTGGTGGAAGGCCGATATCGCGATATTGATCATGAACATGTGAAGGCGATCGAGATCTATCGCACGCTCTTCACCTTGTTCCCCGACAATGTCGATTATGGACTCAAGCTGGCTACGATGCAGCGTCGAGGGGGCAAAGGCCGTGACGCTCTTGTCACCATTGAGTCGTTGCGCAAGCTACCGCATCCAGCGTCCGAAGATCCGCGCATCGACTTTGTGGAAGTCGATGTGTGGACTCTATTGGACGATCATAAGCGTCAAGAACAGCTCCTGGAACAGGCAGTGGAGAAAGCGAAGGCGCAGGGATCGCGTCTGATCCTGGCCGAAGCGCGGAGACTGCAGTGTCAGGTGACCGGGTCGCTGTCCGATTGTCGTGAAGCAAAGGAAATTTTCGCTGCCGCGGGCGATCGTGAGCACGAAGGCAGGACTTTGGGCGCGTGGGCGCTTGCGATTTCTCGAACCGATGTGCCTGAAGCCGTCCGCCTCTACCAGCAGGCAGAAACCATTTTCCGAGGGAATGGATCCGAAGCCGGTTTGGCTAACGTGCTCGACAACCTCGGCATCGCATATGAAAGTCAGGGCGATCCCGCCACCGCTGGGAAAATGGTGGGCGAAGCCGTGGCCATTTTTCGACGCCTCGATGACACGAGGAACCTTTGCCTGGCTATCGGGAACCTTGCTGGCGACCGGCTGGATGAGGGGGATCTGCGAGGTGCGATGCAGCTCTATGAGGAGTCCCTGCAGGGCTCGGACCCGGAGGATACCGGGTTTCGCGCCCTAGTAGATCTAAACATCGGGATCATTCACAAATTGCAGGGGAATTTAATGGGCGCCAAGCAGGATTTCGAACAATCCCTCGCGCTCTGGCAGAAAAAAGGCGAAGGCGAGTTGTGGGGACCAGCTTATTCCCTGTGGGAGTTGGGAGGCTTGCTGCTCCAGGAAGCCGATTTTAGTGATGCCCGCAAGATGTATGAGCATTCCCTTGCCATACGGACCGCGGCAGGAGACAAGATACCTCTCGCGGAGACTCAGCTCGCGCTCGCGGATTTGTCGCTGGAGGAGGCACATTCGCCCGCGGAGGAGGAAGCAGTAGTCCGGCAATCTCTCGAGGTTTTTCAGACGCAGAAAGTCCGTGACGACGAAACCGGAGCGTGGTGTGTACTCGCCCGTGTACTCATTGCGCAGGGTAAAGCGGCGGCCGCGAAAGAGGCGATGCAACACGCACGGTCCCTCGCAGCCAAGAGCGAGAACCCAGAAATCCGATGGCAAACCGCCATCACTGTAGCGCGCATCGAGACTGCCGGAAAAGACTCTGCCCACTCTGCGACGGCTGCTGAAGCACGTAAGGAACTAGCCGCCATCATCACGAAGTCGCGAGAGCTGGGTTATATGGGCACCGAGCTCGATGCGCGTCTAGCACTTGCTGAAGTCGAAATGAAGGCCGGACAAACGATTGCAGGACGCGCCCACCTGACTGCCATCGAGTCGGAAGCCAAGGCCAAGGGCTACAACCTCGTCGCCCGCAAAGCTGTCCTTGATCGCGGCTGACGTTTCCACTGAGAACCCAGGAATAGAAAAAGAAACAGACCGGATCGCATCGGCCCACGGTCGCCGAAGCACGGAGTCCGGACGACGGCGTGGCCGTCGGCGTCTCGCTGAAGGCTAGGGATTGCATCACAGCCAGCGCAAAGGGCTTGCTGGTCGTTTGACAAGTTTGCGATAGATCGCGGAATCGTCGGCGACTAGGACCGAAAACTTAGATGGAGTGTCCATTCCCCTCATTCTCCCTGGGCATCGCCGTAAGAAGCCCATCCAAACGGTCTAGCCGCGTCCCTCATTCCCTATCAATTGCCAAACACCAATGAATTCATGCATCGCTCGCACGACGGAGTCATCGTGCAGGACACGCTTCCGGTGAACTCAGCGATAAGCACCTCCAACCTGCTTGCTGACCACCACTTCGGATTCAGAGATGACCGTTGCCCTAGCCAAAAAACAGCTGCTCCGAAAATGGTTGCAACCCTGAGCGGCGGGCGTTCAGTCCGCCTTGACATGAAGACTGGATAACTGGATGGGTGTTGAAACCAGCAAGGTTCACCAACAACGCCGGTTGTTGGTGAAATTGCGCTTTTCGCGAGTTGTCGGCTTGAGACCCCTTAAAGCATGCGTCCGATGGTAGTAGAATAACTGCCCATCACGCTGTTCACAGCAAATTGTGCTGGTTTCATAGACGTATTCTTAACGTGGAGGTAGCCGTGGCACTGACGATCACAGGACTTTCCAAGACTTACCCGAACGGGGTAAAGGCGCTTAAGAACCTTTCCCTCTCGATCGGCAATAGCATGTTCGGCCTGGTGGGCCCGAACGGGGCCGGCAAGAGTTCCCTAATGCGCACCATCGCTACTCTCCAGGATCCCGACTCCGGATCCATCGACCTAGATGGCATTAATGTCCTCCGTCAGAAAGACGAGGTGCGCCGCGTCCTCGGCTACCTGCCGCAGGAGTTTGGTGTGTATCCCAAGATCTCCGCGCTGGACATGCTCCACCACATCGCCGTCATGAAGGGCATGACTTCATCGAGCGAGCGCAAGGAAACCGTTGACGCGCTGCTCCAGCAGACCAATCTCTGGGACGTGCGTAAGAAAGCGCTCTCCACTTTTTCCGGCGGAATGAAACAACGTTTCGGCATTGCCCAGGCTTTGCTCGGCAATCCCCGCCTCATTATTGTGGATGAGCCCACCGCTGGTCTCGACCCCGCTGAACGTAATCGCTTTCTGAATCTTCTTTCTTCTCTCGGAAGCGATCGCACTGTCATTCTCTCGACCCACATCGTCGATGACGTGCGCCAGCTCTGTCCCCGGATGGCCATCATCGCCTCGGGCGAGCTGCTTCTGGAGGGCGCTCCCAACGACGCCCTGGCAGCACTTAACGGCAAGATATGGTCGAAGGTAGTTGCGGCTGACGACGAGTTACGCGCTTTGGAAACTCAGCTCCACGTTATCTCTACTCACCTGGTTGGTGGACAGCACGAAGTACGTGTGTATGCGGACAACTCTCCGGGCGGCGGTTTCCGCTCTGTGGATTCCGGACTTGAGGACGTCTATTTCCTCAATCTCTCGCAGCAGGCTAAAAACCAGCTACCGAACTAACACCGCGCACACCGGGAGAATCTGACATGACGCTCTTTTGGGAGTTCTTCACGTTCGAGATTAAATTCCGATTCAAGAGTCTTTCTACTTATGTCTATTTTGCCGTCTGGCTAATGTTTTCCTTCCTCAGCATTGCGTCCGAAAGCTTTGGTCCCATCGGCAACAACAATGGCAAGATTCTGCTGAATTCTGCGTATGCCAATGCTTACAACGATATCGGAGCCGCATTGTTCGGCATCATCATCATTGCCGCCATCTTCGGCACCTCCATTCTCCGCGACTTCCAGCGCGACACTTACCAGATCCTCTTTACCAAGCCCCTATCCAAGTTTGCTTATCTCGGCGGACGCTGGGCCGGCTCCTTCGTTACTACCGTCTTTGCTTTCTCCGGCATGATGTTCGGCACCTTCTTCGGCACCTTCGCCCCCTGGGCGGACCACACTCGCATTGGTCCGAATCATCTCTGGGCTTACCTTCAGCCCTTCCTCTCCATTCTTGTCGTGCAGATATTTTTTGTCGGCGCTGTGTTCTTCGCTGTGGCCGCCCTTTCCCGCAAGATCTTCATCGTCTATCTTCAGGGTGTCGCCCTGTTCATGATCTACGTGATAGGGATCACGGTTTTCTCCGCCACCCGCTCACTCGAGCGCTTCTGGTCCGGCATTCTCGACCCCATCGGGCTCGTCATGTTCGACGATGTCACTCGTTACTGGACCGTCATCGAAAAGAATACTTTGTTCGTTACCTGGTCGCCTGCCCTTTCCGGGAGTGTTTTCCTTTACAACCGCCTGCTGTGGCTCGCGGTTGGCTTTTTGGCACTGGGCACAGTCTGGGCGCTATTTCCCATGTCCGTGGAGGCCCTTACCGCGCGGTCGCAGGGACGCCGCGCTGCCAAAGCTAAACAACAAGAACTCACCGAAGCCTTGCCCGTCCGTTCCCTTGTCGCCGCTCGCCTTCCCCAGGTTCATCGCGCTTTTACTTCCGCCACGACGTTCGCTCAATATGTTTCACTTTCGCGCCTGCGCTTGCGCAATATTCTCCGCGATATACCGTTCTGGGCCATCGTTGCTCTCCTGGTGGCGTTCGGTATCAACAATGGATATTTTGCAGGCCGGGTCGCCGAACGGAACGTCTGGCCAGTCACCTATCTCATGGTCCAGGCCGTGGAGGGTAGCGCGCTACTCTTCCTCTTTATTGTCGCAGCCCTTTATGCGGCGGAACTGCTCTGGCGTGAACAAGACACCCATTTCAGCGGGATCCATGATGCTCTGCCCATGCGTGAGTCGACTGACTGGTTCTCCCGCCTGACCGCCATCGTCGTGGTTGAGGTCATGCTGCTCGCCGTAGCGATGCTCGTTGGCGTTCTGATGCAGACCATTGCAGGTTACTACCATTATGAGTTCCTCCAGTATTTCAAAGAGCTCTACATCGTGACCTTCCCGCAGGTCCTCACCTTCATCCTTATCGCGCTCTTCATCCAGACCGTGGTATCGAACAAGTTTGTGGGTCACGCCATAGTGATAGGTCTGTTCATCCTGATGCCGATCCTCTATAGCTTTGGCTGGGAGAACAGCCTCTACCTCATCGGCCAGATCCCTACTTATACCTACTCCGACATGAATGGGTACGGCCACTTCGTTCCCGCCTTGTTCTGGTCGGTCACCTACTGGTTGGCGATCGCCGCCGTTCTGGGCGTCATTTCCATCGCCTTTGCCCGTCGCGGAGCTGAGGACTCTCTACGTGCCCGCGTCCGTTTGGCGCTCGGACGTGCCCCGCGGCTGGCGCCGCTTGCTCTGCTCTTCGCAATCATTGCCGCCGGCTCCGGCTCCTGGTACTTCTACAATGCCCACGTTCTCAATGAGTATCTCGACTCCAAGGGACGCCGTGATATTCAGGCCGACTACGAACGGAAGTTCAAACAGTACGAAAACCTGTTACAGCCCAAAGTTACTGCCGTCGATGCTGCCATCAACATCTATCCTGACCGCCGTTCCTTCGACGGGACAGTCCGCATGACGCTTCAGAACAAGACCAACCAACCGATTACTCAGATCCACGTCACGGACCAGAGGAAGTCGGTCAGCAACATCCAATTCGATCGCCCATTCCACCTCGTCAGTTCCGCACCACGAGATATCTATTCCATCTATGCGCTTGACCAGCCTCTGGCGCCCGGCGAAACCATTGCTCTCACCTGCAACGTCGGCCACCAAACCCGCGGCTTCCGGGATGGCAACGAGCCTCCGGAATTCGCCTACAACGGTACCTTCTTTGACTCCGACTATTTCCCCTACATTGGCTATAACACCGGAGTCGAGCTCGATGATCCGCGTCGCCGCCGCGAAGAACACCTTCCGGCTCTCGAAGAGATGGCCCACCGCGGTGACCCCGTCCATTCCGTCAACAACGTCTTCATGAACGAATCCGACTGGCTGACTTATCACACCGTGGTCAGCACCTCTGCAGACCAGATCGCCATTGCCCCCGGATACCTGCAGCGCCAGTGGCAGGTTAACGGCCGAAACTACTTTGAATACAGCATGGGTTCGACCCATGTCCTTGACTTCTTTGCGTACATGTCTGCCCGCTATCAGGTCCGGAAGGAGATGTACCACGGGCCCAACGGCGACGTCGCTCTCGAGGTCTACTACGATCCTGCACACGCCTATGACGTGGATGACATGCTCGCCAGCTCCCGCGCCGGCCTCGATTACTATCAGCGCATCTACAGCCCCTATCAGTTCTCCCAGTACCGCATCCTGGAGTTTCCTCGGTATCGTACGTTCGCCCAATCTTTCCCCAATACGATTCCATACTCGGAAGGCATCGGCTTCATCGGTCGTGTCCTCAAGCCGACCGACATTGACTTCACGTATTTTGTCACCGATCACGAGCTCGGCCACCAATGGTGGGCCCATCAACTTGTCGGCGGTAACGTAGAAGGCTCCAACATGATGTCGGAAAGCCTGGCCGAGTACTCCGCGCTGCAGGTCATGGCCCACAAATACGGTCGCGATCTCATGCACCGTTACCTGCGTCACGAGCTCGATACTTATTTGCGCGGTCGGGCTGGTGAGACCCGTCACGAGCCGCCGCTTGCACTCGTCCAGCGGGAACCCTATGTCTGGTACCAGAAGGGTGGCCAGATTCTCTACACTCTTGCCGACTACATCGGCGAAGACAAACTCAATCTGGCGCTCCACAACTTCCTTATGCAATACCGCTACGCCAACGCCAACAACCAAATCGATGCGCAGGATCATCCCAGCGTCTCGGGAAGCACGAACGATCCCTACCCGGATACGCGAATGTTGGTGGACGCCATCCGCGCCCAAACCCCGCCAGAGCTTCAGTACCTTGTTGATGACGGCTTCAACCGCATTGTTCTCTACGACAACAAGGCCGTTTCTGCTACTTCGCAGAAAACTCCCGACGGCAAATATAAAGTCACACTCGAGGTTCAGGCCCGCAAGGTGCAGGCTGACGGCAACGGCGCGGAAACGCCCATGGCTCTCGCCGATTACATCGAGATCGGCGTCTTCAGCGGAAAGAAAGATGAGGAGAAGCCCCTCTATCTCAAAAAAGAAAAATTAACCGAGGAGCATAAGACCTTCGTGATTGTCGTTGATCAAGCGCCAACCTTGGCGGGCATCGATCCTTATAACAAGCTGATTGACCGGGACGCGGATGACAACATGATCGACATCACCAAATAATGAACATCGCAATTATCCCGACTATCTATGAATTAAGGACTGTGCGAGTCGGTCATCGGAGTTGGCTGCGTGTTGTGTGGATGCCCTTCTCGCGCGATAAGGCACGCAGGAGGGGGTGGTTGCTGCAAAACTGTGGCAAGTATTACTCCCCGCTCTCACACCGCAGCTATTGCTCTTGAAGCTATTCAATCGATTTCGTCGAAATTCGGGTCAATGGCGATCAGAAGTCGTCTTTCGATAGATGATCTTGCCTGGGACAACCAACTTAACCTGGGTCCCTGATTCCGGAGAACTGATCAGGGTGAGCTTGCCCTCTATCGAGTCGCATCCGCTGGCGCTCCGCCGAAGTCACGCGTCATCCGCGCAAGCAAAGCATCAAAACGCGGGTCGCCGTGCAAATGCCTCAGTCGCGGCTCCCGCGCCAAATAAACCAACCACGGCGAGCGCTCCGCCAACGCCTGCTCCAGTAACGCAAAGGCTTGATCGCGGTCGCCCAGCGCTTCGTAAATCAATCCCAACTCATAGGGTGAAACGTACCGCTCCACGGATTTTGCAGTGAGCCGCTCCAGCGTCCGAAGCGCATCCGCCCGATTGCCGTTGGCCGCCTGCGCGTGCCCAAGAGAGCTGAGGTGCACACTCGCGCCCGAGAGTTCCGCCCCTTTTCGGATGACTGCTACCGCTTCGCCGGTCGCGCCTCTGCCCAGATGAGCCCAACCCTGAAAAATGCGAGTCCACGAGAAGCCTGGGTCATTGGCCAACGCACGCCCCGATTCGCTGAGAGCTTGATCGAACTGGTGCGCCATCACGTGGTGCCACACAAGGTGAAGCTGTGACATTGGATCCGCGGGATCGACGTTCAGGTAGATTTTGCTCTCGGCCAGCGACTCCTCCATGCGTCCCGTCGCCACCAGCAGATGCGAATACCAATGGTGTGCCGGCCCGTATCGCGGATTGAGCCGGATTGCCTCCGAAAACGACCGCTCGGCCTCGGGAATCTCCCAGCGGTAGTGGAGCAGTGCGTAAGCCAGCGCCGCATGCCCCTCGGCCAGCTCTGGCTTCAGGCGCAGCGCCTGCTCTGCATACGACATCCCCTTTGGAAAACCCTCACCTGGCGCAAGGACGCCGCCCTCCCAGCTCGCCAGTGTGTTGTAAGCATCCGCCAAGCCCGTGTATGCAAGGGCGTATGTCGGATCGCGCTTGACCGCCTGTTCGAAGTAGGCAATTGCCTCCATCGTGCCCGCCGGTCTTCTTCCCCAATGGTGGCGGCCCTTCAAATACAGCGCGTACGCTTCCGGATCTTCCGAATGGCGCGCCGCCGAGGGGGAGCGGGCACCCATTAAATGTGGGCGAAGCTTGCCTACGATCGCAGCCGTGATCTCATCCTGCACTTCGAAGACGTCCGTCATTTCCCGGTCGTAGCGCTCAGACCACAGGTGACGACCGTCGTTGACGTCGATCAACTGAACCGTTATCCGGAGCCGGTTGCCGGCGCGCCGAACACTTCCGTCGAGGATCACACCTACATTTAACCGCCGCCCGATTTCGCGAATATCCAACCCGTGCCCGCGTAGGGCGGCGGCCGACGTTCGTGCGATCACGTGCAATTCGTCATGCAGACTCAGCGCGTGGATCAGTTCCTCGGCCAGCCCGTCGCCGAATTGCTCGCCATCCCCACTCGCGCTTGCGAAGGGCAACACAGCGATCGAAGACGTCGAACTCGTGCTGGCCGTCACCGTCTCGGTGGCGGCTCGGACGCCGCCATTGCGAAGCGCCTCGAGCAGCTCCGTCATTGACTGGTAGCGCTCCCCGACCTGTTTCCGCAGGCACCGCAGGATGATTTGTTCCAACCACACCGGAACGCGCGGCTGGACCCGCGACGGTGGCGGTGGATCATGCAGCGCGATTTCGTGCATCGTCGATAGCAGGCTGGACGCCCTGAAAGCCAGCCGGCCCGTAACAGCCTCATAAAGGACCGAGCCGAAAGCAAAAATATCTGACCGCGCATCAAGCGACTCACCGCGCGTCTGCTCGGGAGACATATAGGAAACCGTCCCCACCAACGTTCCCGTTACCGATTGTCCCGCATCGAGCGAATCGGCTCCCGCCGGAGTCAGCTGTTTGGCCAACCCGAAGTCGAGAACCTTTACTTGGCCGTCGTTCGTGACCATAATGTTCGCCGGCTTGATGTCCCTGTGAATCAATCCCGCAGCATGCGCAACCACCAGCGCGCCGGCGAGTTGGATCGCATAACCTCCGGCCTCTGAAATCGGCAAGCCCTCGGGACGGATCAACTCCTTGAGCGTCTTACCCGCCACATACTCCATCACCAGGTAATCCACTCCGCCATCGCTCACCATGTCGTGCAGCGTGACGATATTCGGGTGATTCAACTTCGAGGCCGCCCGCGCCTCCTGAAGGAAGCGTCTCTTTCGATCCGGATCGGCGACATGCTTCGAGGGCAGCACCTTAATCGCCACCGTCCGGTGAAGTCGCGTGTCGAGGGCGCGGAACACCTGTCCCATGCCGCCGACGCCGATTTCTTCAACAATGCGATAATGTCCAAAGGCAACGCCCTTCAAGTCAGGCCTTGGCTCATCTGCCGCCGTGACGGGCCCAACGCCGCTGGTGGTCACCTGGTCCGCAAATGCTGGGTTCTCGATGAAGCTGGCAGAGTCGCTGTGATGTGCTAGCAGCGATTCCACCTCGCGGCGCAGTTCTTCATCGCCCTCGCACGATTCCTCGATGACCGAGCCTCGCCGGCTTTCGTCCGCCGCAAGGGCCTTGTGAAAAATGCTTTCGACTTTTCCCCAGCGCTCAGGCTTCATCGGATTTCTTCTTGCTCAATTCACGCATGAGCCAGGCCTTGGCCAACCGCCAATCCCGCGCAACCGTGTCGGGTGAAACCTTCAATACTTCGGCAGTTTCCTCGACGCTAAGGCCGCCAAAAAACCGCATAACCACTACCTGACTTTTGCGCTCATCCACCTTGGCCAGCTCATTGAGAGCGTCATCCACGGCGACCAGATCAGCACTGGGTTGCGGAGAGATTATCAGCGCCTCATCCAGCGAGACTGCTGGTGCTCCATCGCCCCGTTTGTGCGATTGCCGGGCGCGTGCATGGTCGGTGAGAATGCGCCGCATTTGCCGGGCGCAAAGCGCGAAAAAATGCGCGCGGTTTTGCCAGTCAACCGGTTTCAGATCGGAGAGACGGAGATAAAGTTCATTGATCAGCGCCGTCGTCTGTAGAGTATGGTCGTCGCGTTCCCGTGACATGCAACGCTTAGCGGCCAAGTACAGCTCGCGGTAAACTTGAGGAGTCAGCTTGTCCAGAGCCCGTTCGTCGCCCAGGCGCCATGCCTGAAGCAGTTGGGTGATCTCGTGTCCGGGAGCGTCGTCCATCCAAATCCGTGGGCCGGAGGGGTGGCCAATTGCGTAAACTTTACCACATCCCCCGGCAGGTGCCCCAAGAAGTTCCTTCCCTCCTTACAGGTTTACGCTGCGATTTTCGCTATATGGAGTGAAGGCAAACAAACAGGCGCGGGGAGAACGACAACCGCGCCCCCAAAGGAGAGACTGACATGGAATCGACATTCAAGAAAAGGTACTCACGTTTTGTAGCCCTGCTCGCTGTGGGAATTATCGCCGCGCTAGGAGTTGCCCATGCAGGTAACTTGCCGGACAACGACGAGACACTAGCGCAATGGGCTGAACTCGAAAAGCTTCACGCAGCCTTTCACGCGGCAGTTAGCGTCCACGATCCAGTGAATGGCGATTCGCCTGGAGTGATAACGCGGCGAATCCGCGACGCTGTCGCGCTCTGGACTGAGGAGGGCGAAATCACGATTGTCAGCACTTCTGCCGCGGCCGGAAATTATATCGGCAGCGGCGATCCGGATGATCCCGCAACTTGCCCTGAACCCTCGGGTGACACCTCTTCCACCGGTCAACAGGGCACGCTGTGCACGTTCTTCAAGTACGTGTCCGGCGGGCTGCAGCAAGCCAATAAGTTTGTGTCGCTTTCCCCGGCGTACAAAACGAAGTTTCGCCCTGTAGAGGATCCTGACGGGCAATGGAAATCATCGGTGTATTTCGAATGCCATTACTTCGACGTGTCATTGGATCCCACCACCGGGCAGCCGTCCTGGACAGCTAAGAGCCACGTATACCTTGATGGTGAAGCCAAAAAGATCAACGGACAATGGTTATTCACGAAGGTCAGTTCATCCGCCGCTCCAGTTCCGGTTCCGTGAAGCAGAACTCCCGATGCTCGCGCTCGCCAAGGGCGCAGCGAGGGCATCGGGAATCCAACTGGCCCGCCCGCAGAATCTCCAATACTTCTTGACCATTTGCCGCGATCAGCACGACCTCTATTTTAGGTTCTCATATTCGGGCCGTTTTCGAGGGTTGACGAAGTCGAGTCGCTTTCGCCAAACCATCGGTTTGTGATCGCATTGCATTCGCCTGGTGGAGCCGATCAAACCGGACTGCCACAATGCCCTGTAGAGAAAAAGGGATGAAAGCCTGCTTGTGAGATAAAGCCGGACATTTTCTCCGGTCCGGTTTGAGCGCGATAGTTTGGGGAAATGCGGGGATTTCCAGCGATTCTTAGAGGAATGCAGCCCGGTTTCTCTGCAACCCAGACTGTGTGGCGGAGAGGGGGGGATTCGAACCCCCGATACAGGTGTTAGCCCGTATAACGGTTTAGCAAACCGCCGCCTTCAGCCACTCGGCCACCTCTCCGTCTTGCGGAGTTACAGTTTACCACGATGGAAATGGGCGCTGTTACCGTTTCGATTTATGCGGATGAGGAGCCTTTGTTCCTGCGGTCGAGGATCAATCCGCTGCTGCTACATCAATATTTCTTACTCTTTCCTGGAGTGGCATGCTTACTGAAATCAACGTACCCGTAGGGCCGGACTGAATATCAAGATGTCCTCCAAGTTCTCGCATGCGTTCGCGCATTCCGGCCAATCCCACTCCAGAGTTCGTCCCCTTGGCTCGAAAAACGGTCAATAATTCCTGCGGGAGGCCGCGTCCATAATCTCTCACATTGAGGACAACGGCACGTGGTTGAACCTTCAGGGCAATGTCCGCTCTTGCACTCCCTGAATGCCGGTGAATGTTCGTCAGACTTTCTTGTAGCACACGGAAAAGCACAAGCTCGATGGGCTTCGGCAGACGACCGACGTCCTCTGGGAGATCTACGTTGATTTCAATTCCGCTGCGCTGCGCAAATCCCTCCAAGTACCATTTAGCAGCCGACGCAAATCCTGCTTCGTCTAGAAGCGGCGGGTGAAGCAGATGCGAAATCGTCCGCGTTTCGGAGATAGACTGGTCCAACAGATGAATCGCTTCCGATAGAAGCGTGGGGGTGGGTTGAGTGGAGAACATGTCCAGATTCATCTTCACACCGGACAGGTATTGACCCAGACTATCGTGCAATTCGCGGGAAAATTTACGTCGCTCCTCATCTTGCAACTGCAGCAAGCGGGCGGCGAGGCTGCGCATGGATTCCTCGCTGTCCCGGGCAATCCGTTCCGCTTTCCTGCGCGCCGTAAGCTCCGCCGACAGGAGCCGGTAGTGTATGGAGAACATTACCAGCGCCAGCAGGAAAGTGCTGGCCAGGATCACAACCGCCAGCGTGAACAACCGATTTGAACGCTCTTCGCGGACCCCCAGCAATTGCTGCTCATCATCTCGCATTTGCTGCATGATGGAAGTAGTTTCCGAGGCGAATATTACACTTTCGCTGGAAATGTCGGCTTGCCCCTGCAAATCCCCTGGTGACTGTTGTTGCAGCTGGATCGAGTTTCTGAAAAGTTCGACCCGATGGTTGGTGGAAGCTTGCAGTCGCGTGCAACGGTCCTGCTGGATGGGCTTGTCCTTCGTGAGCTCGCGCACGCGTTGCACGGCCTTTGAAATTTCGGGAATCGCCGCCTCAAATTGAGCAATAGCTTTGGGATCCCCCGTAGCTAGGTAGGCTGAGCGGGTTCGTCCGGCCCGGGCCACCGCAGAATCCACCGCTCCAAGAGCGGCCTGAATTTCGTAGGTGTGAACCACCCATTGCTCGCTCTCCAGAAGACGCACGATGGTGACGTAGATCGCAAGTCCGCTCAGACACAGCAGAATCACCGCGGATGCGAACGCTAATCGTGCTGTCTTTTGGGGCGACATAGTTTACGACTTGAGATCTCCTACTTTCAGCGGGGAGGTGCCCGTTACAGGAGCGGGTTCCTGACGTTTGCGTTTTTCCAGTTCGGCGACAAGCCGCGACAACTTTACGGAATCTTTTTCTATGGTCGCATAAAGCCGAATTTCGCCCCATTGCCGAGACAGCCGTTCGGCCATGATCTGTCTTCTTACTCGTGACGAAATCAACGGGTTGCGGCAGTTACGGGTATACAAAGCGCTGGCCCGATTCATGACGCCACCTCTCTGCTCGCAGGGGTGCCTATCCCAAAATGCTCGCAAGGTTTGCACTCCGACCTGGCAAGCGTGCGCAGGCTTCGCAAGGCGTCAGAGAGGGCCTGCAGTTCTTCGCTCTGGCCGGCTCCAATTTGTTCCAGCTCGTGCAATCGCCGCTGCATGACGGCTTCCGCAGTTTCAATCCGCAGCCGCAATTCTTCCGGACGAAGCTCCACCAAAGCCGCCTTATACAGTTCCTGCCAAGCCGGGTACATCATGGCCACCCCTTTCAATGACTTCTGACTGGGGTCAGCATACGTTTCCCACTAAAAAAGGGTGGGAATATTACGCCCAATCGCAAACGGCCAGCGGTACGCAGTTTAAACGGATTCAATGTATCGCAAACGTTAATCGTATCGCAATACAAATCACTAACGAATTCTAAAACTTCACTTGACACATTTAAGAGCTACTTTTATAGTCTGCGAATCGAATTTATAAGGATTAAAAACATATGGCTAAAGATAATAGCGCGAAGACCCAAAAACCGGTTTTGAAATACGATCGGGTGGTTGTCGCGGACATTCGCAGGGGCCGGCGAGGGAAACATCACGACCTGGTGGAAGGCATTTTCGAGGACCTGGAGACCCTGCCGGAAGGCTCGGCGATCAAGATTCCGCTGGACCAGGTCGACGGAATTACGCTGGCAAACCTTCGGTCCGCAGTCCATCGCGCGTCCCTATCGAGAGGGTTGGGCACGGAAACTCTGTCGGATGAGGACAGTTTCTACATTTGGAAGGCCCCCAAGTAGAAAGCTTCCAAGTAGCAATTGATTGTCGATACTCGTCCTTATTTTGTCTTTCGTGTCGATCGCTTGGACGATATTTGTTTACCAACAAGTAAATACAGCGAACCCCTGATTGATCCCAGTTGTCCGCATTGTCTATCTTCATAATTAGTTAAAACCGTTCCGGGCATAGAATTGCGACGAGTGGGCGCACCCACACCTTATTGAAGTTATGGCGGACGGTACCGGATGAGGTGAACCGGGCCCAACGATGCCGAACTATACGGAGTTGGTAAGGGACCAAAACCCAGTGAGTAATCACTTTTCCAGCCTCCCCCGAGACTCGAAGAAATGTCATGACAATTCGTATTCTGGTTGTAGATGATCATCCGGTTGTAAGGCAGGGGCTGAGAACTCTATTGGGAGGCCGCCCTGAGTGGGAAGTAATCGATGAAGCGGAAGATGGGCAGGAAGCCGTGGATAAGGCCGGGCTCTTGCATCCGGACATCGTTGTTCTGGATGTCAGCATGCCAAAGATGAATGGCCTGGAAGCGTGCCGGCTCATCCGCAAGACGATACCCACTTGCGAAATTTTGTTTGTCACGCAGCATGATTCTCCGCAAATGCTGCGGGAGGCGCTTAGCGCGGGGGCCAGAGGCTACGTTGTGAAATCCAATGCCGCTCGCGATCTGTTGGCGGCGGTGGAAGCAGTGAGTCAGCATCGGCTCTTTACGGCTTTGAATGGCCACTCGTCCTCTGATTCTGGCTAGATGATGGTCGCCATGGAATGGCGACGACTGTTAAAAGTTGTCGCTAACCTTGAGCGAAAGCAGAAAGAATATTTCTCCCGGAGGAACTATGAAACTGCGGATTCTAATAGCGGACGATCATGAACTCGTACGTCGAGGTTTATGCGCACTCCTGAAGGATCATGAAGGTTGGGAGATCTGCGGGGAGGCGACGGATGGGCGGGAAGCTGTCGAAAAAGCGAAGCTATTGAAGCCGGACGTCGTGATTTTGGATGTCGGTATGCCCAACCTGAATGGCTTGGCCGCCACCCGCCAGCTTTCGCGCCAGGACCCGCACTGCAAGATCATCGTTCTCACCATCACCGACACCGACCAGGTTGTGCAGGAGGCGCTGGACGCTGGCGCTCGTGGCTTTGTGCTGAAATCCGATGCTGCACGAGATTTGGTGTCGGCCGTTGAAGCGCTTCAGCGCAATCGAATGTTCCTCACGCCCCGGGTGAACGATATGGTGTTAGCGGGTTTTCTGGATCGAGGACAACGCCCGGCGCCTGGCGCGGCCCCGGACCTGCCTAAATTGACGCCGCGCGAGGGAGAAGTCATCCAGCTCTTGGCGGAAGGCAAGAGTTCCAAAGAAGTTGCTTCCCTGCTCAACTTGAGTACCAAGACCGCGGAAACGCACCGCAGCAATATCATGCGAAAACTAGGGTTCCATTCGATCCGTGACTTGGTTGTGTACGCGGTCAAGAACAACATTATTCAGGTGCAGATGCCATCCCAGTTGGAAAATCTGAGCGGACCGACAACCTAGCCGATCCGGAAACTTCTTGATTTGCGAAATACTGCGGCACAAGCTCGTCCTTAATTAGCAGGACGAGGACTTCTCATTTCTTCCTAACCAATTTTTCGAATACAGGATGATCTGCAAAGGGATACACACTTAACCCGATGCAACCGCCGCTCCATCCCCTGTAAGTTTACTTTCGTAAACAAGCAGTCAGAATAAATTCGGGGCGCAGATAAACCCCTCAAAATGGAGCCATTTCCATGTATACAATTCTGCTGGTGATTTTGGTCCTTCTGCTCGTTGGCGCACTACCAACCTGGCCGTATAGCAACGGGTGGGGATACTACCCGAGCGGTGGTCTTGGCCTGGTGGTGGTTGTGCTTCTTATTTTGGTTTTGCTGGGCCGTGTCTAGCGCAATGAAATTTGTCTACTTCTCTGGCAATCGGAAAGCTTCTACAGGTCCGCGATTTCCGAGCCAGAGAAGTGGATTAGTTGTCCCTGATGAGCTATTGTAAATTCACTTTTTAGCACTCACCCCATCTTGGCAAACACAACAAGTACGCCCTCTACCGGGACTAATCGTCTCTTCGCCGATCTGTTCCGCACCAGGACCAGAAAGATTCTGACTTTTATTTTACTGGCGGCACTGGCCTTCATGGTTTTTCTCATAATTCTGGCACGACACGCGGGACCTCTGCTACGCGCGCGTGTTATTGAAACCCTCTCCACCCGCTTTCATGGCCATGTCGATTTGTCCGATCTGGAGGTCTCCGCGTCTCAAGGCCTGGTGGTCTCCGGCAAAGGTCTCATGATTTATGGGCAGACGGATCCAAATATTCATCTCCCAGGAATGCAACCGCTAATTGGCGTGGACGAATTCCGCTTTCGCATCGGCCTGATGAGCCTACTTCACACCCCCATGCATGTCGGGACGGTTTACATCAAAGGACTCCAGCTGAATATTCCGCCGAAGCAAGACCGCCACGAGCTCAGCCAGATGGGCCCTAAAGGCGGCAAGATCAGCATTGTGGTTGATCAGTTTCACTCAGAAAAAGCGATGCTGGTCATTAACACCAACCGCCCTGACAAACTGCCGCTGGAGTTCGACATTCAGAATCTGTGGATGAAGGATATTGGCCCTGAGCGGCCTCTCACATTCACGGCGACGCTGGTCAATCCCAAGCCGGTGGGAGACATCGACTCGAAGGGCGAATTCGGGCCGTTGAATCCGGAGGATCCGCGAGAGAGTCCGGTGCGCGGTGAATACACATTCAGCCATGCCGATCTCGGCACACTAAAAGGCATTGGCGGAATCCTTTCTTCTACTGGCCGTTATGACGGAACGCTAGGAAGGATCGTGGTCGACGGCCAGACCGACACGCCCGATTTTCGTATCAACATCAGCGGCCGTCCAGTGCCGCTGAAAACAACTTTCCATGCGATCGTCGATGGAACTAACGGCGACACTTACTTGCAGCCCGTCCAGGCAACCATCCTTAACACACCTCTTACAGCAACTGGCTTTGTGATTCGCTCAACTGACCCGCCGGGTCACCACATCCAACTGGACATAACCATTCCCAGCGGAAAAATTGACGATCTGCTCCGGCTTGCGATCCGGACCGATCCTCCTGTCATGACGGGGACGGTCCACATGCAAACCAAGCTTGATCTCCCGCCTGGAGAGGGCGACGTGGCGGAGCGTTTGTATCTGAAGGGGAAGTTTCAGGTCACTGGAGCCCATTTTTCGAACGACAAGATCCAGAGCAAAGTGGATGCTTTGAGCATGCGCAGTCAAGGCAAACCAAAGCTCGCCACGGATAACATTCCAGATAATGTGAAGTCGCAAATGGGCGGGGACTTTGTCCTGAAGAATTCAGTGCTCGGGCTTCCCAATTTGCTTTTTGAAATGCCGGGCACACAGGTAAATCTCGAGGGTACTTATAGTCTTGATGGAAATCAGTTCGATTTCCACGGCCACGCCCGCTTTGACGCCAAGCTCTCGCACATGGTGGGCGGCTGGAAGTCGATCCTACTTAAGCCCGTCGACCCATTCTTCAGCAAGAACGGCGCCGGTACTGAGATACCGATCAAAATTACCGGCACAAAATCCGAACCTCACTTCGGTCTGGATTTCCACGACAAAGCAAACCAGAAAGATGATCATGCGCCATCCGGGACCGAAAAAACGCACTGAAACGATACTACTCGCAGATTTCTTCCATATAAAAGTCAGAAATCTCACAGACACATGCGCTGAACATTGTTCTGGAAAATAAAAACGGTGGCCGTGACTCTGTAGTCCTGGCCACCGGTAACGGGGAGATGAACCTTACGCTCTAGTGCTACCGCTGCGCGTCATATGTGTTCCAAACGCGATTACAAACAGTACCAGGAAAATGAAGAACAGCAGCTTGGCAATCCCTGCGGCAGCGACTGCGACCCCGCCAAAACCCAGCACCGCAGCGATGATTGCCACCAGTAGAAACATCAGTGCCCAATAAAGCATGATTTCCTCCTCGTTCGGAATTCGAAATTCTTTTGTAGCTTATTCAGATCTCCTATCCACCACCATCCGGGTTTCTCTGTATGCCGGAGCCGGGTTTGTTGTAGGGAAAACGCAAATTATGCAGTGCGCTTTTTCAGGCCACCCCGAAGTCCTCCGGCGCACCTAAGTTGCTGACGTCGCACATGGGCATCTGTGCCTCGATTATTTTTTCTTTAAGGAGAGCGATCCATGGCTAACGACTATAACGATGACAAAAATAAACAGCATTCAGGGAAACAGGACCCGACAGGCTCGGTGAACACGACGGACCAGGCAAGAAATAATCCGCCGCAGGGCAGCGAGCAGAAGCCGGGCCAGAATCCCCAGGACAATTACAACCGCACTCCTTCCCCCGCTTCCGACTCGCGGAACCGTAAAGAATCCGGCGGCTCCGAGCAGTCTGAGCAGGGAGACAAGCGCCGCGCTTCCTAG
This sequence comes from Terriglobia bacterium, assembly GCA_963723765.1. Taxonomy (GTDB): domain Bacteria; phylum Acidobacteriota; class Terriglobia; order Terriglobales; family Acidobacteriaceae; genus DATBAX01. Next base: position 47,958 of record CAVRSD010000008.1, read on the forward strand.
TGAAGCAGCGCATGAATAGCAGACATAGTAAGGATGGCCGGAATGTTTCGGCCATCCTTATTTTTTTAAATCCTAAATCTACTATCGAACGGAGGTCACAATGGCAAGGACGAAAAAGTGCGCACACCAATCCTGTCTCTGTATGGTTACGGAAGGCGAGAAATACTGTAGTGCATTGTGCAAAGATGCAGGCGCGTCCGAAACTGAGATTGCTTGTGATTGCGGACATCCCGCTTGTTCCGAATAGCAGCAGAAGAGTTAGGCAAAGGCGAGAAGCAGGGGCCGACCTAAACCAGAGTCGGCGCCTGCTCGATAGGTGGGATCATTGAAGAAATTCATGAATGCAGATTAGCTCGATCGATTCGCGAACGACTATCCGGACGATTCTGTACTCGATCGAAAGATTGCCTGTAGCTCCTCGGGATTAAAAAAACGTGGCAAGGGCTTTCCGGACACACTAGGGGATGAAGCGGATCGACCTACAGTCTTGACCGGATAGCGATAACGCAGAGGTGAAAGTAGAGTTTCTACATGCAGCGGATCGCAAATCAATTTGGTGCTCGTTATGGGGCACAGAAGAGGTTGTAAATGAAATCAACAAATCACACCGTCACGAAATACCTCCTGGCGCTCAGCACCGTGGTCTTGTTTGTCGCGAGCACGAGCTGGGCTGCCGACGACAAAGATCAGTCCGATATCAGCAAGCGGATTGAGGCTTCAGCCAACGTGCTCAATGAGATTATGGCGACGCCCGACAAAGCTATTCCTGACAAGGTCATGAGCGATGCGAAGTGTATCGCCGTAGTGCCGTCGATGATTAAGATTGCTGTCGGCTTTGGAGGCAACCACGGAAAAGGGGTAGCCACCTGCAGAACGGCAACCGGCTGGAGTGCTCCAGCGCCGATCACTATTACTGGTGGAAGCTGGGGTTTGCAACTTGGAGGTCAGGCGGTCGATTTGGTGTTGGTGGTCACGAATGACAATGGCATGCAGCATCTTCTCTCCAGCAAATTCAAGTTGGGTGGAGAAGCCTCCGCAGCAGCCGGTCCGGTCGGCCGCGATGCCGCCGCTGACACCGATTGGAAGATGCGAGCGGAAGTCTTGACGTATTCCCGGGCTCGAGGCGTCTTTGCCGGCGTCGACTTGAGTGGTTCCGCAATCACCCAGGACAAAGATGAAACTCGCACTCTTTACGGCAGAATGGTTCCCTTTGCCGACATTCTCAACGGACACGCCGCCCCTCCCGAAGGCAGCGCGCCTTTTCTCGCAGCAGTTAGAAAATATGCGCATCAGGCAAATGACACGGCGAAGGTAAACTAGCTTTTCTTCCAGCTAGTTCATAACGCAGGAGCGGCCGGGCAAACCCCTGGCCGTTTTGCTTTGCAGATTGTTTTGCGGGAGCGAAGACCTATCAACCAGCAGGATGAAGGATCAAAAGGAAATAAGAAATAAGAAGAGGCGTGGCCTACCTGACATCGTTCCGCTCCGGTAGGCCCAAAACAGGGAAACGATAAAAACCTGTGCCGCCTCTCTTTACGATCGCGATCTTAAGTCCGCTTGCCCGTGATCACATATCGGAGAAAATCTCTACTTTGTGAAATCAAACTCTGTAGGCGTCCGACGGCATGGCTATCAGATTTTAAAGCGTCTTCCAGGTATTTGGCCGGATTGGCAGAGGATCATATGGAAATTAAAGTGAGTGGAAACTTGTGATTTTTTAAGGAGGAATCATGCCAGGCAAAAAGCATTTACGTGGCGTCAGCGCGAAAGAACAACGCGAGTACGAGCACATCAAAGAGAGTGCGGAGAGGTCAGGACGTTATGGCAGCCGGGCCAAAGAAGTTGCAGCCCGGACGGTGCTGAAACAGCACAAAGAGAAAGGACACAGCAAGGGACATTGAGTGCAGGTCAAGAGCGACTGATGTTCTCGAGAGCCTTCCGCACTCTGCGGAAGGCTTTTGTTCGATGCCGAACAGACCAGGAACCTAGCACATTTGTTATAACTGGCTCGTTAGCCATCCTCTCCTTTTAGGGTGATCACCATGAATGAAGACTCTAGCGAACACTGGCAGGAGCTGTGCAGGCAAGCGCAGAATGAAAAAGACCCTGTAAAGCTGTTGGCGCTGGTTCAGGAGATTAACCGGCTTCTTGCAGATCAGGGAGAACAGTCCAAGAAAACCCACGCTCAAATCGATGACGACAAAAAGAATGGCATTGACTTAGGTCCAACGACAGCATGTTGATGAGACTAGGCCATCGCTGGAAAAGATGAATCATTTCTTTTTGTGGCTAGGGAAGACAGCTGAAATGCTGGATCGCACGATAGCACTCACAGGCAAACTCCTCGAGATTCTTGCGATCCAATATTCTCACCGTACCTCTTAGGTTCTCGATCAAACCCTTTCGCTGTAGAGTACCTGCCGCCAGGCTTACGCTAGGACGTCCGCTGCCCAGCATCTGCGCCAGGAATTCATGAGTGACGGGAAGCATTTCGGAATCAACCCGGTCCTGGCACATCAGCAGCCAGCGAGCCAGCCTTTGCTCAATTTCATGGAGTCGATTGCAAGCGGCGATCTGCGCCACCTGCAATCCCTGGAGCAGCACATACCGGTTTAATGCCAGACGCAAATCCGGTGCGACGGCTAATATTTTTTCCAGAACGTCGGACTTGATCCGCAAACCGCTCCCGCGCATTTGCATGATGGCGCGGCAGGGCTCCTGCCTCAGCCCCACGGCAAGCGCTGTGCCTACCATTCCTTCCTTGCCCACGATCGCAACTTCCACACTTCGACCATCCCTGGTGATTACTACCAGCGAAGCGAGGCCTTCGTTGAGGAAGTAGGCGAATTCAATTTGCTCCGCCGGCTGCTGCAAAATGAGATGGTGAGGCAATTCGACGGACTCCAGATAAGGCCGGATCAGTTCATATTCGCGGCCCGGCAGAGAAAGTAGTAGTGAATTGCGCCGCGGCTCTCTCGCTCGCTCGGCTGGCAACGCGGACGGAGGCATCGATTTGTCTTTTTGTATGGAGGAGACGTCCGTACGTTTCAAGCAGTTTCCCTTGCAAACTGCGGCATCATGAGCATGTTGAGATTGCGCTAGGGTAGGTGGGTTGTGGAGACTTGTCTGTTCGACAGCGAACCAAGGGGATGCGGTCTATCGAAGACCTAGCCCGCCATTGAAGTTCTGGATTACTCCATAGCATTCACAGGCGGCTTCTTCAAGCTGTTTCCGGCTTATGATCGTTACGGTTCCGCGTACGTTCTCAATCATCCCATTCTGCTCCAGAATCCCGATCGCCAGACTTACGCTGGGGCGCCCGGTGCCGAGCATTTGCGCCAGAAACTCATGGGTGAGACGGAGAGTTGGTGAATCCACCCGGTCCTGGCACATAAGCAACCAACGCGCCAGGCGTTGTTCAATTTCATGCAGGCGGTTGCAGGCAGCGACTTGCCCCACTTGCAATCCATGCACGAGGACATAGCGTCCTAGTCTTAGACGCAAATCCGGTGTAGAGCGAAGAGATTCTTCAAGCACTTCCGACTTTATCCGAAGTCCAGAGCCGGGTATTTGGGTGATAGCGCGAAAGGATCCTCGCTGTAACCCCACCGCAATGGGTATACCGACCATGCCTTCTCGCCCGACCAGACCGACTTCCACACTCTGTCCGTCATGGGTAACGACGACCAGAGATGTCATCCCTTCATTCAAGAAATAAGCGAATTGAATCTTGTCTCCGGCTTCGTTCAGAATGAAACTGTGCGGGAGTTCAACCGGTTCCAGGTGGGGCCGGAGCAGGTTGAATTCGTCGGCCGGCAGGGACAAAAGAATTACATTTTTCACGGGCTTGCCGGTTGCGTCGGTCCGTTCGCCCGCTTGAAGATGAGCTGGCCCCGGAATCGGTTTGCAGGGAGCAATGTTCGAGATCGCCATGAAAAGCCTTCCCGCATCGGGATGAGAAATATGAAAAAGAGGCCCGGAAACCGGGCCTCGACGTCCACCGACTTAATGATTGCCGAGTTTAGCGACGAGCTCGGGCGTTGTTTTCTTCTTCCTCGCTCGCATCTTTGCTTTCATCGCTGCGATTCGAAGAATCATTTGCACCTGCAGCCTCTTTTACCTTGCCCCAGGTATTTTGAAGTTTTCCTTCGGCTTGTTTTGCTGCGCCCTTGACTTGCTTCTTCGTGTCGCCGGTCCATTCGCCGGCTTGACGTTCGATCCGGCCCGCGACATCTTTCACTTTGCCTTCGATGCGATCCTTATTCATTTTGACCTCCATGATGAATAACTTACGAATTACATATGAAAGATTAGGCTCTGGTGGCCCGCCCGCACATCAGGTGAAAGCCGTATGACGAACGCATAGTCTCCCTACGGGATCGCACTTAAATTCCCGGCGACAGATAAAATCTATATACCCGGTTGTATAGGTGGCTATTCACAATAAAGGACTTAGCTTTCTGGCAAGAAACTTGCTTTAACCATGGGTGACTTCACTCAAATAACAGGGAGAGTCATGATGGTTGAGACAAATCGAGAGGATTGGCATGAACTCTGCGCGGCTGCGGCTAACGAACCTGACTCCAAGAAACTAATCTCTCTGGTAGAGCAAATTCTAAAAGCAATTGACGGCCAGCACAAAAAGCAGATGCCTTCCGATCCTCTCGAGGGCTGCAACTAGATCGAGTCGAGACTCAACTTCTTTTTCACTTACCGTTGTCGACCACCAAATTATTAGTGACCGAAAATGCCCCAGGAACACCGTTCGCTTGAGTTCCAGCAATCGTTTTGTCCATCTGGCTGCCCACAGCTCCGATCAACGTGATGTTGCCGTTCTTTACGATGATATGAATCGGGGGCACCGCTTGTAGAGCGTACTGGCCTAGAGCATCGTTCCCGTAAAGCGCCCGGTAGACACCGCGCCGAATATTGTCATCATTGGGGGAGAGTGGCAGCACTTCGATTTGATTGACCACCTGCTCCACGCCTTCAATGTGCTTTACAGCCGATTCCGCGTCCGACTTTAAAGTGGGGCGCGTTACTTGTCCCAGCAGAGTGACAGTCCCATTTGGATCTATCTGATAAGCGAGGTTGTCGAAGACGCCATAGTATGGAAGCAGGATCAATTCGTGGCGTACTTCCTTCATTAATCTCTGCATGCCGGCCTGTCCGATTCCCCGGCTTTGAGCGTCAGAGTTGGCAGGAGCATCCTGCGCGGCAGCTGACAAGCAAGTAAGCGTTAGAGCAAATGCTAGCGCAACTATTGGAAATCGTTTCATGGATCTTCTCCGATATTGATTTTTTCTATGCTTATGCCGAGCCCAAAATCTGCATTCACTTCTTGACCTATGCAACAGCTCCTGCGAACTGGGGCGCTGGCGGAGTGAACTGTCCAGGCGACAATGGCAGCTCTTCATCTACGGCGTCTGACGGCGTATCCCAGTCATCCACCAACGGGATCGATTCTCTTTGAGTGTCTGTGTTGCGCGCATGGAGCCCCTCGACGACTCCATTGGTGCGCGCCAGAATCTGCCGAATGCGAAGCTTCGCCTTGTGCAGTTGCGACTTCGAGTTGCCTACTGAACACTCCAGCAATTTAGCGATCTCCTGATGTTCATAGCCCTGCACTTCATGGAGCAGAAAAATCGTACGATAGCCAGCCGGGAGTTCCTTAAGCGCCCGGATCAAAGCGATTCGATCCACTGTTCCGGAAAGCCGGCTGTCTTTGCCACCACATTCACGACGGATCGTATTGCCTTCCCCGTCCGTCCGTTCATCCAGCGAAACCTGGTGGAGCACCTTTTTACGGAAGTGCATAAGCACGGTGTTTACGGCGATGCGATGGAGCCATGTGGATAGAGCGGAATCGCCACGAAAGGTCGCTAATTTCCGGAATACCTGCATAAACGCGTCTTGAGTGAGATCTTCCGCTTCAGCCACATTGTTAGTCATGCGAAGGCACAGCGCATAAACACGGGCCTTGTGAGCGTTGAATACATCAGCGAATGCGTCCGAGTCGCCCGCCTGGGCGCGCCTGATAATGTCAGAACTCAGCGGAATCATTGTCGTTTGAATATTCACTTGAGTCATCCTCACTAGATTTAAGATTGCTGCGACCTTAGAGTTCGAGGTCGCGATTAACACTTCGCACAATAACGGTCTCGAAAACATAGTTCTATAAGGTGTGAGCTGTAGAGGCTCTAAGGATGTGCTGTATGCCCAAAAAGGAAGGTCCGGGCGCTAAGTCTTCTAAAAACCTGCAGTTAGCTGAGGCCAGTGCGTTTTGCTTCGATGTGGTGAAAGATTAAGCGGCGCAGCCCTTAAAAGAAGCCGCGCCGCTTGAATTACCTACTGCCCGTTATTAAGGCACATCAGAGCACAACGCTAACCACGATGCTCGCACCGGGATGCGCCAGATCGTATAGCAAATACTCTCCGTCCACATAGTCGATATAACAATCGTCCGCATAGTCCCAACCCACGGGCCATGGGGTCGCGATTACAAACCAATAGCCACCATATTGAAAGCGAGGCTGGCCACTGACAATCGTGGGATGGCTGATACGGAAATGATGTCCAGAGCCGAAATGAGCCCGGAATTTGTCATCAGGGATTCGGCCACCAGCATTATTGGTTGCCGCATGCGCATTCTTAACTTGTGAATTGTTCTTGTCCTCTTGCTGCGCGCGTTTCTCGTCTTTCTGCTGTTGTTTTTCTTGATCCTGAGCCTGTTTGTCGTCCTTCGTCTGTTCTTGTTGGGCTTTCTTCTCATCCTGCTGCATGGGTTTTTCGTCCTGCTGAGCAGGCTTGGCGTCCGGTTCGCGATTCTCTTGTGGGGGCGCGGCTTGGTCTTCATGTGTGGGCGGTTTGTCGCGTTCGTCCTGCTGGGCAAAAACCGATCCAGCCAGACCCAGAATTAGGAACAAAATTGCTGTACTGATAAATCCAAATCGTTTCATGTGTTGCCTCCGTGAGTGGGGTCTCAACTACAGGGCCTTATGTGCCGATGACAGGTTACCCGGCAGTGGCGATCCGAACCATACGCGAAACTTTGTAGGTTCGTTGCAGCCTTCCTGTAGATACGAAACGACTTCCAGCCCCACAAATACATGCCGGGATCGGGTCATTTGCATCTAAATAGATATGAGAACCACACTGCATTTTCCTGCACTTTCGTAACTAGCTCACGAAACCGGCCACAACTAGTCTTTATTAGAAGGGTTAAAAAGAAGATAAAGCCGCGATGATTTCAGGTACACAATTCGTGTCAGGAAAGCAACCGAAGTGGCTGACTCCAATCGGACAACTGGTATGGGGGAGCCGTTCGTTCGGGGCAAAATTCGGAATCTTCACTACATTTCTTTTGATTCTGCTATTTGCTTCCCAGGCAAACGCAGCCGCTGCCTTGTTGCTGGAAGAACCTTACGGAAAACTTGGCGCTTTCATGGCACAAGGCCACGCTGCGATTTATCTGTCGCGGGTGTGCGCCGAAACACCTCTGGTACTTCGACGCTGTGGCCCGGGCGAAACAGGCGTTGTGATCAGCCGCTATAACGGGGTCGCAGGATATGACTGGATCGCCATCCCGCTCACTCCCTATTTGTATTCTGTAGAAAAAACCGATGACATTCCTCTGTTCGCAAACCCCAAGCTCGTGGCATTTCTAAGAAATCAGTATCGGCGCAAGTATCTGAAAACCATCGCGCCCGATGGCCCTGATGGGGAAACACCTGAGGGGAATTGGTTTGAGTTGGTTGGCACATCCTATGACCGTACACTTTATAGTTACGAGATCGAGACTAGCCCGGAACAAGATGATGCATTGATCCGCAAGCTAAACTCTCAGCCGAACCAATCGCATTTCAGGACCGTGTCTCATAATTGCGCTGACTTTGCGCGTGAAATCATTAATTTTTACTATCCCAAATCCGTACGTCGCAACATCATTGCGGATGCTGGCATGACGACACCAAAACAGATTGCGAAGGCGCTGGTAAAGTTCAACACTCACCACCCGGAGTTGGAGTCGTCGGCCTTCATCATTCCGCAGGTTCCCGGCACCATTCAGCGCAGCACACCGGTACGTGGTGTAGCTGAGTCGCTGTTGAAAACCAAAAAATACGTTGTGCCTTTGGCCATTCTTCAACCTTATGTAGCGGGGGGAATTGCCCTGGCTTATATAAGCGGCGGACGTTTTGATCCGGCCCACAATGCGATGATCATGGATTCCAAGCGCGAACTGCAACGGCCACTGGAGTCCACTCAGCGGAAAGCCATTGAAAACCAACTTGACGAACTTTCAGCCAGCGCAAATCCAGACGGCAGGACCTGGCGGAACGAAAAGATGTGGCGCCGTCTGCAGGCGGATGCCGAACCTGAACTGGATCGCGCGGGCGCTCCCGTGTTACAGGTTCGAGTAGGAGAACAGGTAGTTAACGTTGGGGTCTCGCGAGAGAACGTCCTCAGTGCATCGGGATCGCCTGAGTTCTCTCAGGAACTCCTCGAGGCGCGGCTTCGGGAAGAATTGCGGCGAAGTGCGGCCTCGAAAACCTCTGAAAGTGACGTGGTTAGTGATTGGAAGCTGTTGCAGAAGGTCATTCCCGCGGAAGCTCATTCCAACTAATTGGTCTCACTGAAAATTTCTCTAATTCTTCATTGCTGTGGCAGCCTTCTGTGCCACAAGGTTAAAGTTTTTCGCTTTAGCATCCTGCTCTAAAGCTGCCAAATGGGTTCGGCCAGCAACCGCCTGCCCGGAATGTATCTCGATTTCACCGAGTGCCAGCCGGGCCTCGAAATCTCCTTCTAGAAACCCGGTTTGCCGCGCCTCGGCCGAAGCTTCTTTAAGATCTCGCATGGCCTCGGCTGGCGGAGCGGAATCCGCTCGTATGCGTGCGGCAATAATCTTCGCAGAGAGATGAACGTCACGACTATGGCTGGTTTGGGCAAGTGTCAGTGCCCGGTCAATCGCCTGCCGTGCGGCGGTCGCCTGTCGGCGGGCCAGAAACACGCGAGCCAGAACCATCTGCGCGGTGGCTTCGTCCGCAGGCGCTTTTTGTTGGCGGAACTCATCGGCGGCTTCCCGTGCGGAATGCTCGGCTTCGTCTAGTTTGCCTTCTTCGATAGAGACCAGAGCTAGGGCAACATCACTTTCAGCGGCTGTTTCTTTCTCTCCAAGCTGGTTCCTAGTGGTCAGTGATTCCTCGTATTTCTTGCGCGCTCCTTCCAGACTGCCTTCCTGTCGAAGAATGTCTCCCAAGCCAACCATGCCATACGATAATACGTTCTGTTCACCAATCTCATGTCCCAGAGCAATCGCTTCCTCAAAAGCCTTTTGCGCAGCCGGAAGATCGCCCAACTCAAACAGCAACCCTCCCAGATTCACCACGGCCATTTCTTGATTGGCTTTATTATCGGCTTGTCGGGCCATAGCTAGAGAACCCTCGTACATGCTCCTGGCTTCGGACAGATCCCCTTGTTGTTGCAGGATGAGAGCGATGTTCATCAGCTCGAGGCCGGCATCGTTTACGTTTCCAATTTCGCGGTAGATCCGGAGCGATTCCTCATGCATCTGTCTCGATAACGCCAAGTTTCCCTGATTTTGTTCGATGATTGCCAGATTCCCCAGTACCCCCGCCGTGTAACTCTTGCTGCCAATTTGGCGGAAGACATCCAATGCTTCGAGATACATCTTCCTCGCCTCAGTAAGATTCCCTTCATCCGTAGCGATATTGGCGAGAATATTGGTGGCCCAGGCGGCGTCATTGCGATCGCCAAGTTTGATTGCGATGGCCTTCCCACTTTCACAGGCATTCGCGGCCTGCCGAAACTGGCTTAGGCCCTTATACGCATAGCATTCTCTTTGCAGGGCACGAGCAGTGAGAAGCGGCGCACCTTGAGCTTCGCCTTTTCCTGCCGCACTTTCCGCCAGTTGTTGGGCACGGTGAAAGTCCGAAAGCGACTCGGCTGCATCCGCTTCCGCGAGATCAATTCTGGGATCATTCCGCTCGGGAAGTGGCAGACTTCGAAGTGTCGCCACAGTTGCCAAAGAGTCCTTCGAATCACCACTTGCGTCCTGGGCACCAGCCAGACGCAGACCGTAGTCAAGGTTGTCGGGAGTAAATGTGTAAAGAGAGCGATACACGTCAACGGCTTTTTTCCAGTCCTTGCTGAATTCGCGATAGCGGCCTTCGATCCAAAGCTGCTGCTCGCGCGGGAGATTTTTGGAGAGGTCGAATGCATGCTTGGCTTCTTCTCTTGCTTTTTCGTCATACCCTAAAAGAGAGAAGGCCTGCGCCAGTGCGGAATGCGTGAGCGGATGCTGCGGATCGGCCGCAATTGCCTTTTCCAGAAAATCGCGGGCCGCCAAAGCATCCAGCATTCGAAGCCGGGCAAGTCCTTCCGAATATAAGCGCGCAGCTTCTGGGTTGGATGGTAAGGATGCCCGCACGATTCCCGCATCCTCCGCAGAAACGCCAGGTACGTTCAATTTTCCTCGCAGCTCCGCTCCTGCCCGCGACAGCAGATCGAACAGATCGGCCTCGGTCCCAGTCTCACCAATTGAGGCCACCAGCTCTCCGTTCCGGGCATCCTCCAGACGAAGGTCGAGCCGCAGTTGCTGTTTACCTTTTTCTCCTAAGACTGTGTAGGACCCGAGAACCAGAAAATCGGAGCCCAGGTTCCGATGGATCCGCTCCGAAGTATCTTTGGCCAGAACACTGTTTTCACCTTTCAACGACAATTCCTGCTTCATTCTGGCGACATCTTCACCAGAGATCATCCGGAGTTGCTCGCCCGCAGCCAGTTCCGTGCTCAGCATTTCGGAGATGGCGGTGGAAAGCCAGCCCGCCTCCGGCTGACCGGATACATTTCGGAAACCGAGAACTGCTACGGAACGCCGAACTGGGATCGTAGGACTAGCAGACCCAGAGTTGCCGAGATTCGTGTCAGTTCTCCATAAGCCTTGGACCCGCGGCAAGCGATAGACCAACCAGCCAACCAGCAGCAGAACGGCGACGAGACAAATCCCCAGAATGAATTGGCGCCGGGAAGGAGTCTTCGTGGGAGCAGGCTGGGATTGAAGTTGGCTAGCCCCGACGGCTTGATTCTGGATGACTTGATTCTGGATTGTCCGATTTTGGACTGGCTGATTTCGGTCACTATTCTGGTCCGAAACCTCTGTGACCTTGGTGGCAAACCGGTATCCCCGGCCTGGAACCGTCACGACATAGCGATAACTGCGACCGCTTTCGCCTAAAGCCCTCCTGAGCATGAAGATATTTTGAGTGAGATTGGCTTCCTCCACAAAACTGTCAGGCCAAAGCTGTTTCATCAGGTCATCTTTCAAAACGACCCGTTCGCTGTGCTGAACCAGGACGATGAGAATCTCAAAAGCCTTCGGCGTCAATGGGATAGGGGTCCCATTCTGCAGAAGAACCCGTTCTTCGGGGTCAATGCGGAAGGAGTCAAACTCATAGAAAATCTTGGGTGGCCCGGCCATTTCCCTCTCAATAAGGCAGTTTTGAGACAGTCTTGAGTTGGTCTTGAGGACATTTAAGACCCTCAACTGGCAATATGGCCGCGTTCTTGAGGGTGGTGCACGGTGATGTGCCGAAATTTAGCACGAATTGAAGCCAACGCATAGACCCTGGGGAGGGGCGAACTCGATGGCTACAGAAACCGCCCACACCTTCTTCGAGACAAATCGTAAAGCCACGTTTTTGAAGGTGGTGCGTAGTGGTAGGGTGTCGAACCTGGCACCGATTGATTCCATCGCTAACCCCTGGGGAGGGACGCCAGCGATGGCTCGAAAACCACCCGCACCATTCTTCAAGAAAAACAATTTGAACACGTTTTGGGGGTGGTGCGCAGTGGTGAAGATGGCTGGCGCATCGACTCTGGGGAGGGGCGACATCGATAGCTGGAACCACCGCCCGCACCACCGTCAAGACGAGAACTTTAAGGAGATCCCTTGAGAATTACATCCCTTTCCCTCGCGCTGGTCACCATTGTTGTCATGAGCATGACAACGGTCGTGGTATCAGCCCATGCCAAGACGCACTCTACAGTTGTTCTGAACGTTCCTTTTCAATTCACCGTCGGCGACCGGTTATTGTTGCCTGGCGCTTATAGCTTTGAACAGTTATTGGATTCAGCGCCTGGACTAAACATTATTGCAATCCGCAGCGCCGATGGCGGCACCTATCAGGCGGCTGTGACTACCACTACCCAAGCCACTGTCGTTCCGCGGGTCTCGAAACTGGTATTCAAGCGTTATGGAAATTCCTTCTTCCTGTCTCAGGTTTGGACGAAGGGTAAATTGGTCGGCCTGCTGCTCTACCCTTCGCGCGGGGAGGCGCGTCTGGCAGAACAGCAGGTCGCCAATGAAGAAGTGACTGTGCCGGCAGTTGCAGATCATGCGGTTATGGCAGGGTTGACTTCGCACCGATCGACAGCGCGTTCGTCTGGCCACGGGCAATTCGAACCGGACGGACAATAAAAAAGGCCAGCTCGAAGGCTGGCCTCAAGTGGTACGGACGGAAACAAGAATTACTGAATTGCCTGCAACTCGCCGAGCAATCCATGGGCTCCCTGGTCGGGGCCGGCCGTAAAGAACAACGCGTTCTGCGGACCGGCAGCTTTACCATTTCCGAATTCAATTGCCCAGAGGCCATCAATCCAGATGGCTTTGCCTTTGGAATCGAGAAGCGCTCCAAGGAAAGCTCCGGTTGCCGGATCATAGGCATTGATGCGGCCGTTGCCAAAGTTTCCCACCAGCAGAGCATTACTAAACTTTCCGAAATTGGCAGGGGCAAGCGCAAGTCCCCACGGATTGTTCAACGCTCCGTGCGAGATGAGCGTCGATACTTTGTTTCCGTGAATGTCAAATACATCCACGAAACCGTGGCCGGACCCTGCTGCTTGTTTTGCAAAGGCAACGTAAAGTCTGTCCTTAAGTTTGCGGATGCCGAACGGCGCATAACCCGCGGGCAGATCGGTGTCCGTGAAAGTCTTCACCAATTGGAAATTGCTGTCATACATTTCGACGGAGCCATCGTGGAAGTTAGCGGCATAAAGAAAACTGCCCTGTGCGGTGTTGGCAGAGGCCAAGCCCGTATAGACAGAGCCCAAAGGCGAGTTGTCCACCGCAGTAATGGCGTGCGTAAGGTCTACAGAAGGACTCCAGCCGGCAATGGTTCCGTTGATGGTGACGAAGAGGAACGCGGCGGCTCCGGAAACTCCACTCTCGGAGACCACAAAATTCGGTGTGCCATTGAATACTTGCCCAGTTGGTATGGAGGGGATCGAGCTTCCCACTGGAGCTGGAATGTTCACCACCAAAGGTACGATCGAGCCAGTTTTCGTGTACAGGGTGGCAAGGCCGGTTCCAGCATCAGATATCCAAAAAGGGCTGGTGGAACTGAAAGACATTCCCCAGGGATTGATCAGGTTCGGGTCGGTGACAGCGGCTACCCCAGCAGTATCTGAGACCAGGTTGGTCTGGGAATATCGTTGAGCAAAAGCGGTACCTGAAACGCCAAGAACAGCCGCCAAGCAGCCCGCAATTAGGCAGGACTTGAGACATAGTTTCCTGAAAGCACGCATATTTCTCTCCTGAGAGCAGAATTTGTGGAATGGAGCCATAGACGAGCGCCAACGGCCGGTCACCGCGACCGCAACGCTGAGAGTTGATCGGCTCGTTCGATTCACGAACCGTCGATTTAAAAGCCGAGATTTAACCGCGGTCCCGGGACTCACGGCCTGGAACGGGCCAGCAGCGGCTACCCGTTCACATTATTAGCAGCGTAGGGGAATCGCTTACGGCAGTTGTCACAGCTTCATAATGCAAATGTAATTTTTTTGTTAAGCCAAAGAAAAACAGGAAGTCCTATCAGCAGGACGTCGCAAGGCCGCTCTAGGGATGTTGGTAGGCAGGATTGTCCGGCGCCGGCGGATCGTAGTCACGGCCATACTTGTTCTTGTGACTATGCGGGAGACCTGACCCCGCGATCCGCAACACTCCGAGGGTCGAGGTGCTTTCCGAGACCGTAATCTCTCTGGTCATGGTGTTCAGAGCATCCGGCAACGCATCCTCGTACCAGATCCGCAAGGTATAGTGTCCCACCGGCACGTTCGGAATCACCACGTCGCCATGTTGGTTGGAAATTCCATAATAAGGAGTGTCCAACGCGATAATGACGGCACTCATCTCGGCATGAATGTTGCAGAAGATGTACGAAATGCCGGGCTTACTAAATGTGATTTCACGTGTGCTCCCGGCTTCATAGAGTCCGAGATCGAAACGCTTTCCTTCAAACAACGAGAACACATTATGAAAGAACGGATCACGATTGGGGAACTCCACAACCGAGCCGACGGGTATGACCAGTACATGGGGCTCGAAGCTTTTGTTTTTTTGGGTTAGACGCGGATGCGGGCCGGCGGGGGGTTTGGCAGGGGCAGGGACTTCACTCTTGTCCGGACTCAGCCAGACAACGACATTGCCGGCTTGAGCAATCTTGTCCCGGTGTTCATCGTTCGCCAGAACCACATGGGCAGAAACCGTGACCTCCTGTGCCAATGCCAGCGTGCTACACAACAGAAGCGGGCATATCCAACTCGGACGGAAGGCAGGGATTTCCATGCTTAAAACAAAACTCCCATCATGAGATTGAATTGCTCGGCAGAATCCTTATCATTGTAAATTGGCGTTGTTTGCAAGTGCCGGTATTCCGCGGAAAACAACAAATCCGATCGGGGCCGATAGATGAAGTTCAAAAGAGCACTCCGGTTTTGCGTTAACAGGGTGTTGTAGTAGCTTTGGCCACCAGGAAATGCCCTCAGGTCAGCAGAAAATGGATCGTCTAATCCAATGCCACCGTTAAACTCCAGCTTCGCTGTCGCTTTAAATTTTAATTGCGACCAGCCGCCGATCGAATTCAATCCCCGAATCTGGGTTGTAGAATCCAGAGGGCTGCCGCTGAAAATCACCGTCTGGCCGATTCCAGCGCCCAAACCTCCAATCGCTCGTCCCCGATAGAACTCGCCCGACAAACTGACTCGCGAAGCCAGCGGAATCTCCCAATCCGCCATACTCGCCCAACCATCCGTGTAACGGTCAAAACCCCAATCCTGGCGGGAGTAATAGCCAGCCGTACCCAGAGTCAATGGGTGATTATGAATGCTGTGGGTCCAAGCTACCCTGGCGGCGTACGCAGGTTGGCCGCTGCTCTCCCCGGCTTGGGGCTCGCGCGGATACACGGTATAGGGTGGTTCTCCCGTTAGATTATCCAGAATGCCGCCCTGGATCGTTATGTTCTGTTTATTAGAAAGATCGAAACGATGTTCGACCCGGACCTGTGGAATCCATCCCCACAGATTTCCCGCATACGCAAATGCCGGAACTGAGAGAGACGCGAAAGAAGTCGGGGAGAGCGGGGAAAAGAATAATCCGTCCTGACCAGCTACGACAGATGTGTTCCCCCAATCCAATCGCATGCTTGCCGTACGCAACCGAACCACGCCGTAATTGACACCATTGAGCGTGTTGGGAATTCCTCCTGCGAAATCGACTTGTACTTCACCGCTGGTCTTCGCGCCCGCGACCTGTGGACCAAACAGTTCCAGTCCTAGTTCGGACTGCCGTAAAGTTGCCCCGAAACTTTCGTTGGAACTGAAAGGCGTGGACTCTACCGCGTAGCTGGGGAAGTCAGCATTGTCGACACTTCCTCGATTTCGAAATAGATTCAGGAGAACGAGGCCGGACAGCCGGACCCGGTATTTGGACGCACTCTCTACTTTGGTCTGATATTGCTCGTCTACTTTGCCGTTAGTGAGGGCTGACGCATCTTCCAGCGAAGCCACCTGATCCTCAAGCGATGGCGTCTGCGGCGGATTGGGCGAGCTGATTTCGCTACCGGTCACGACAGGAGAGACTGGCGACTGATCGTCTGAAGGCGCAACTGCCGCCACGGCAGTTGGCGGATTTCGGGAAGATTCCAATTCATGGCGCAGTTCGGCGGTCTCAGCGCGATACTGCGAGGCTTCGGAGCGCATCTCCGCGACTGCATCTTTTAGCTCACGAACTTGTTGTTGGAGTTCCTGGACGGCTGCAGCCATCGCCTCGCTCTGGGGCGCGGACGGCGGTTTCGCGTCTTGCGCATTTCCAGAGCTTCCTCTGGCGAGTAGGAATAATCCGATAACGCCATATTGTAGAAGCCGACCTGGGAAACCATTCCGCTGCTTCACGATTCGCCTCCCGAAGAAGAATCTGGAAGTTTTGATGCACTTCTGCCGATCCGGGGAAAAGCTTCGGACCACAATTACCGACTGCCTGGACAGGAGAAATCCTACTACGATTCGGCTCGTTTACTGGGAACTAACGGCGGCAGCATTCTCGCTTCAGCTCGCTCGGAGATGCGGTCCGACGCCGAACTTAGGGGAAGAACCAATTTGAAGACTGTCCCTTCATTCGATGTTCTTTCTACAACGACATCTCCCCCATGATCCTGAATGATCTTCTGGACCACGGTAAGCCCAAGGCCGGTGCCATTTTCCTTGCCGATGCTTACGAATGGCTCGAAGAGTTGTCCGCGGATCGACTCGGAGATCCCCCGGCCATTGTCGGCAACCTGGATTTCAACCCCATGAGGAATCTCGCGTATCTTTATGTCAATCTCGCCAGTTTCCAACTCCACCGCTTCGCAGGCGTTCAGCAGAAGATTAAACAGGGCGCGCTCCAATTTTCTTTGGTCAAACCATCCCTCGCCGCTGCCCTGTTGCCGGACGCCGATACGAACTTTGTGGAACTCGGGATGAGTTCGGATGGTCTGAATGACTCGATCCACAGTGACTTTGACGCTTCCGTAGCTTGGCCGCAACGATTCCCGGGTTCGGGAAAACTCCAGCAACGACTCGATCAGATCGGTCATCTGATTCACCGCGACTCGAATTTCCTGATAGAGCTCCTCGCGTTGTTCAGGAGACAGGCGGGCCTCGCAGAGAAATTCGGCGTTGGCCACAATCGCCGCCAGGGAATGCCGCAAGTCATGAGAAACGGAACTTGCCATCCGGCCGATGGTGGCCAGGCGTTCCGCTTCGAGAAGATTTTGCTGCGTTTTCAGCAGGCTTTTCCGCATGCGGTCAAACGCTCCGGTCAGTTCCGCAACCTCATCGCCACCATGAGCATCCAGAGCGTAAGTGAAGTCGCCCTTTTCCAGCGCGCGCACACCTGAAACGAGATTCCCCAGAGGACGGGTAAAAGTGTGAGAAATGAGAAATACCAACGCGCTTCCGCCCACGACAGCGATCACCCCAAGGGCCAGCAAAAGCCGGTTTAAATTATCCAGGAATGCAGTCGCCTGATCATAGGATTTGAGGACGGTCAGACGGACCGACGGGGTTTTGTCGGCGGCTAATTCCAACGACGTACCCAAAAATCGTTCATCCCCCAGCTGGACTTCTTCCGCTTCTGAATTGCCGGCGCCGGAATGAATGAATCCTTGCCGCCCCAGTTCGACCTCATGCGAGGCAGTGAGCGTGGTTCTTACGATCGTGTTGCCGTAATAGAAAGCGACCTGGCTGGCAGCAATACGACTGAGTTGCGATGCTACGGTGTCATCGATCTCGTAACCGATTATCAGGAATCCGAGCAGGCGGTTCTCCGCCGCCGGACCGAAATAGATGGGCTTCAGAAATACCTGATAAAGATGTTGAGCGCCAAACCACCAGCGGCTTTGCCCCGATTGGGTGGACGAAGCGCCGAGTGATGCCTGGGCCATTTCGCGCGTAAAGCCGGGCGAAGCCGTGTGCAGAGCGACGACGGTTCCGGTACGGTCAGCCAAAACAAACAGATCGCTGCCAGCCAATCGCCACAAAGAGTTGGAAACATCCTGAATGGTGGCTTCGTCCTGCGTGGTCATCAGCGCCCGGAGGTTGGGCAGATCGGCGAGCAGGTCGGCGGAATGGCTTAGTGTGGTTTCGCGTTCGCGCTGAAAATTCTGGAAGGTGCTGACGGAATTGTGCAGATCCGAAAAGATCTCTTTCCTTACCTGCGCCTGCACATTCCGGCGCACCAGCAGAAGACTGGTGCTGGTGAGACCGGCGGAAATTAGCAACATGGAGAGTAGAAACTTGGTGCGCAGCCGAAGTTTCACCATACCCGCCCTCCCCTAGACGCTAACACTTTCATGGGCCGCTCCAACAGCCCTTTTTAGGGAACAAACTTATAGCCGATGCCGTGGACGGTCCGAAAATGCACCGGATTGGAAGGGTCGGGCTCCAGCTTTTGCCGCAACTTCAAGATGTGGTTGTCCACAGTGCGGGTGGAAGGATAATTCTGATACCCCCAAACCAAATTCAGCAATTCTTCGCGAGTGATCACACGCTCGGCATTCTGCACCAGGAATTTCAAAGTCTTAAATTCTTGCGCGGTCAACACGATACTTTCGCCGCCGCGAGTGATTTCCATCTTGGTGAAGTCCACCGAAATCCCACCGAAAGCGGCCAAATCCGTATTCACAGGCCGTATGGTACGCCGCAAAGCCGCCCGCACCCGCGCCAGAAGCTCTCGAGGACTGAAGGGTTTGGTCACATAATCGTCGGCGCCCAGTTCGAGCAACAATACTTTGTCGGAAACATCACTGGCAGCGCTCAAAACAATAATAGGAATGGTCGGCGATTGCTGCTTGATCTCCCGGCAAACATCACGTCCGGATAAAGCGGGAAGACGCAAATCAAGCACGACTGCGGCTGGAGCCAGCGTGCGAAAAGTCTCCACTGCGGAACGTCCATCGGAACAGATTTCAACCGCGAACCCCTCCGCCTCGAACAAACGCTTCAAGGCTTTCTGGACTGCGCGATCATCTTCCACCACCAGAATCCGTTCCATTAACATGGCCCCCGCTTCAGGGTAAAAACCGCCGGCATGTAGAAATCCTCTGGGTTGCGGGCCCGAACTTTGCGTGACGCCGACTTTGATCAAGTGAGCTCCTTCAGCTTCGAGTGCAGCCCGAATCCCCATCAAGCTTACTACCACGCTGGGTGCTCAAAGCGCTTCGAGGACACAATTGACATATCTTTTACAATCTTGCCTTGGCCTGGCATCAGCCTGCAAGTTGTTGAACCTACTGTGGCTTAGTAAGTTTATCCACTAGTTCCTGATCTATGGTGACCTACAAGCGGTAACCACTCCTTTGTTACTGTCTAGCGTGAAGCAGACTGACCATTCCTCTCCCCGCCGTCGCAACACAGAAAGCTCATTATTGACTGGCTTACGTGCAAGATACTCATAAATCAGGACCGGCGTCCGAGGAGATCCTCGGCAAACCAATTCGTGACTTAGGCCTGAAAATCGAAGGCTCGCCTCTGGAGCGGTTCGTTCAGCAGTTGTATCGCGAACTGGAGCAAAAAAAACTGCTCAAGTTTCGTCCTGCCTGCTATTTGAGCGACGAATGGGGCTGTCCTTCGGGAGAACCCGTCATCGGCATTCCTTTTTATCTGGCGCATCCTGGTCTCGCACTCCTCGAAAGAGAGAGGAACGATTTGGAAGACTCGCGCGAGATCATGATGTATTTGAGGCATGAAGCCGGGCACGCGTTCAATTACGCTTATCGGCTACACCGGACGCCGCAATGGAAAGAATTGTTCGGTTCTTTTCGCCGTCCGTACCATGACAACTACCGGCCTGTTCCCTTTTCGAAGGACTTTGTCCGGCACATGGCGGGCTGGTACGCGCAAAAACATCCTGACGAAGATTTTGCTGAAACTTTTGCGGTTTGGATGACACCCCGCTCAGGATGGAGAAAAAAATATCGCGGATGGGGTGCGATGCCAAAACTGCGCTACATGGACCGAATCGCACGGGAGCTAGGTAACATCGATCCGCTTCGCCGTCGGGGACATCCGGACATTACAGTCGATGAAATGGAATCGACGGTCGCGGAGTTCTACCAGCATTCCACCGAGGAGACACCGATCGTGGATCTGGCGCTGGATGCGGACTTGGCTGACATTTTTAATGCTTCGAAGCGACGGAAGACTTCCCGTCCGGCGCAGTCACTCTTACAAGCGCATCGGAAGCCAGTGGTCGACAAGATTGCTTATTGGACGGGCGTGCAGCGTCCGCTCATAAAGAGATTGATTGAAGCGATTGAGAAACGGGCCAGCGAACTGCGTCTGTTCGCCGATTCCGCTCGAGAGTCGGAACATCTGTCGAATATCACTGTGTATGCAACCGCGTTAGCCATGAACTACATGGCGCGGGGAAAGTTTGTTCAACCTTGATCAGCAGGCGGCATTGCCGTCGGCGAGTCAGGGAAACGAGGCCACTATGGTTGGAACTAAACTGAACATCGCGATCCTTTACGACATCTGGGAAGATGGCGTGGAAATCGTGGAAGTACCCACGAAGAAACGGAAATCCGCGAAGAAAACAAGAAAAGTAAAAGAAGACCGCGAAGAGATCTTCGAATCTCTCGAAAAACTCGGCCATGCTCCGTTTTATCAGGTGCTCGATGGCACTCCGCAGTGTCTGCAATCGCTGGCCAAGTGCAATGCTGATCTTATTTTTAACCTGACCGAATCTTTTGCGGGCGATGACACCAAGGAAATGAACATCGCCGCTTATCTGGACCTGATTGGAATTCCCTATACTGGCGCCGGCCCACACGCGAATTTTCTGGCACAAGACAAAGGCACCGCCAAAAAAATGTTCGCGTTTCACGGCATCAAGACCCCGTACTTCGCAACTTCCTATCGCGGCAGGATCGAACATTCTCACGACATCACGTTCCCGCTAATCGTGAAGCCCATCTGGGAGGACGGTTCCATTGGTATTAACTCGGATGCCGTCGTGCATAGTATTAAGGAACTGATGGAACGGGTGGAATTTATCCAGGACGAATTCGATTCTCCTGCCCTGATCGAAGAGTACATCGAAGGCCGCGAAATCTATTCGGCCATTCTCGGCAGCTACGAACATACCGAATCGCTTCCCTTGGTGGAACTCGATCTCTCGCGTCTGCCTAAAGGCACTCCGCGGATTGCCAGTTATGACGTGAAATTCGAGAAGGACACCGAGGCCCATAAGCTGACCAAATCGCGGCTCGCGGAAGACCTTGACGAAGACACTGCTTCCCTGTTGTCGGAAACCGCGCTGGCAGCTTATCGAGCAGTCAAACTGCGCGATTATGGCCGTATCGATATGCGCCTCTCCAGCAAAGGCGAGGTTTATGTAATTGAGGCCAATCCGAATCCATGGCTGTCGAACAAACATGAATTTGCCATGGCCGCCAGGGCGTCCGGACGCACTTATACACAATTAATTGGGGAAATTGTAGAACTAGCCATGGCAAGATACGCGACCCGAGGCAAAGCTCATATGGTTGGACAAAAAGTTTGAAAGTTGGCTAAACGCCCCAAATATTTACGAAGCTTTACATCACTTTACGGAAGCTTTACGCCACGGCTGCATCCCATCCGCATCTCACCCTCCAAAGAGCTCAAGACGTTCATTTCTGCATCAACCGAGGACATGAGATGTTTAGGACAGCAGCCACCATATTCGCTTCATTCTTCCTATTTACCGCTTTAGTGTTCTCCCAGGAGAACCGTTCGGATTTGAGCATAAGCGTCACCGGAGACTTCAGTTCTCAGTCTCAAGGCAACAACGTGACCCAGACTCCCAGCAACGCGCTGGGAGGCCTTGTCACCTATCGTTTCAAGATCGACAAGTTCAGCTCAGTAGAGGCCAACTTCGGTCTTACGAGAAACACGCAATATTATGCAGCCAGCAGCGTACTGACTGGCGAACCAACTTTCTTTGCCATTCAAACCAACATCAGCGAAGCCACCGCCGATTATGTTTTTACTCCCTGGAAATCGGGCAGACTGAGTCCATTTCTACTGGTGGGCGCCGGCGCCCTGATCTTTAATCCGACCGGCAATTCCTACGGGACCACGGCGGCAGGAACCGAAATCAAGGGAGCGATTTCCTATGGTGGCGGGGCCGACTATCGGCTACTGAGAAACATTGCGCTCCGACTGCAATATCGCGGACTGGTGTATAAGGCGCCGGACTTCTATGTAACCGGATTGACCACAGGGACGGTTGGCAATTTGGCAGAGCCGTCGGTGGGACTCGTATTTCGCTTCTAGTTTTTAGTTTTGCGACCGTGATGCCAATTGCGGCTGCACGAGCGTCCCGGCCATCTCTCCAAGCCGGGACGCATTTTTTATCTCCGGGATTAGCAACGCTCAGGCAATGTCGCGTCGGGTCGCGGAGGACCGGGTGCGCGTCGCACTTGCAGTTTCCACACGATTGCGTCCGGCGTTCTTCGCTTTGTAGAGTGCTTTGTCCGCTGCAAGAATTACTTGTTCGACTTCCCGCAATTTAGCATTCGATTCTGCCACCCCAATGCTAATAGTCACTGAAAGTAATCCGTCCCCTCGTGGCTCCGGAATGTTGCGTGTGCGTGCAGTCTTGCGCCGGGAGGGTGCTCGTCTGTCGGCGGCGCGAGGTGGACTGTGGCGGCGCTCGGGGACTCCACGCACCCGAAACGTCGATTCTTCGACGATGCCTCTTAATCGTTCCAAATGTTCAACCACCTCTTTCATGGTCTTGCCAGCAAATAAAATCGAGAACTCTTCTCCTCCTACACGGAAGGCTTTGCCGCCCCCATTCACATCGGCAAGTCTGCCGGCAACCATGCGCAAAACCTGATCGCCGGTGTCATGACCGTAGGTATCGTTGAAATTCTTGAAATGATCAATGTCCACAACGGCGACCGCATAAGGTTCCTTCAGACTGAGCAGCGTTTCGTTGTAGGCTCGGCGGGATGGCAGTCCGGTCAGTTCGTCGTGGTACGCCAGAACATAGGAGTTCTCGATGATCGATGAGACTAGAATCAAGCCCGCAGTCGCCACATACGCGCTGGCGATTTTACCGACCCCTCCGGCTTGCAAACTCAGGACGACTGCACCCAACGACCACAGCAGCCCACTTTCAAGCGGCTTGCGGTAGAGCAGGAAGCGGACCAATAAAATTCCGAATGCCAGGAAGAAGGCCAACCAGGCAGGTTGCGGAATTCTTGTCCATCCCAATACATGCCGGCTAAAAAAGGAAAGATGCAGAAATCCGGGACCGGTGATTTCTCCCGTGCGACAGATCAGCGCGACGAATACAGACTCAAAAAATAAGATCGCCAATCGAGAGGCAATTGCAGGAATTGCCAATCCCCTTTCGCGAATGAACGAAAGAAGGATGAAATTCAGGGGCAGAAGAAAGGCTACCGCTTCAAATGCGATCCGTCCAGGCCCGCTCGAGACCACGTGTCCCGTCGAAAAGAATTCGACTGAGCGATGTGCAAGCAACAGAAAGACGAGCGCAAACAGAACCCGGCTGGAATGGAACCGCCAGGCAAGTAGAATTCCGGCACCGAATACAGCATAGTAATAAAAGTCGATCGCCGAGGCGGAGATGGGCAGAAATCCTCCTCCCAGCAGTACACCTGCCGCCAAGAGAAGCACGCCGCCCGGTATCACCAGAGATTTCAACGTGGCTTTGTTCCAGAGATCCACTTGGAAAGCGGTCCTTTCTCAGCCCGAGGCAGGCATATCCCTGTCCTTCGGCTTGCTATTGGCTTTGACGATTATCCCCGTTGGCGGGATGCGCGAGCGAGTAGCGGTGTAGGTTCCTAGATATTATTCGAGCCATGTGAAGTCTTCCGCGCGCGGGGGCCTTGGGACGTCAGAGGACACTCTTCACCTTTTCCCGTTTCAGTATCCTTCCCGATTTTGGCGACCCATCACCTTCGTGTATGCCATCCATGATTCGCTGCGAGCACATTCCTGCCTACAATCAAAGTGTCCCATTAGACAAAACTCATGCGTGTATTAATCGCCGAGAGTAATACGTATGTGTAGGCATAGTTGTGCAGCGCCACTGAATTAGCCGCCATCTCCTGTCCTGCTGCTGACGTATGGACTGTGCTGCGAGCCCTGCTGTTATCGCCGCACTTGTTGTACGTAGTAGCCATGGTTGATCGTTGTATCTGCTGCTGACTGGCGGTGTGATTGATGCGCTGATCTGCTGGAATGCTGTTGTGGAGCTGTTGGATTGTATGGATGTATTGCTAGTAGATCGTGTGGAGAATTTCTGTGTGTGCTGCTGCTAGCGGTGTAGTCGATTGATGAAAAATTGCTTGTACGAGAGGAGGATGTGATGCTGTGAAGATGAGCAGCTGGAATGGTTGGAGAGGAAGACGGGTCTGGTCGTGGCACGGAGGCAGCGACGACGGCATGGCCGGTGTGGAGGCAGCGGACGGGGGGGGGGGGGGGGGGGGGGGGGGGGGTGCTGGTGGAGGTTGAGGCGAATCGTCGTTGGGTTAGCCTTTCGGTTGTAGTGGAGCGATGAATGATTTCGCCGCCGGCCCTTCGGACGGTTGTTGCTGTTAGGGTCGAGTTGGACGGTGATGCTGGTGCTTGCATGTATGTGATGGTGATGCGCCGTATTATGCGGACTATTATGATGCTGGCGACGACTTCGATGCGGGTCTCTATGGAGACGTGTACGGGTATGGCGCTTATTACCATCATGGCTACCATCACGGTGACCGGGATCATCACCATGACTCGGTGGCATCGAATGGTGGCTACCATGATGGCCACAACGCGCCCGACGTCGGCGGCTTTCATCCCGGTGTCACGGGCGGATACCCAGGCTCTTCCGTCTCGGCGGGTCTGGGCCACCCTGATGGTGGATTCCATAACGGCGGCGGATTCGCGGGCAGTGGTGGATTCCACCCCGGCGGCGGATTCGGCGGTGGTGGATTCCACGGCGGTGGGTTCGGTGGTGGCGGATTCCACGGCGGTGGCGGCGGCGGACACCGCTAACTGGCCGACTTGCTCTGGCCTCGCCGCGGTCGGAAAGGACTTCTCTCTTCTCCATCGTTACGAGGCCGCCGGTTTGATCTGAACGAGCACCCGGCAAGATCGCGGTTACGGCAGTTTCGCCCTTTCGCTGATCTCGACATCCCCGCGCTTGCGTTGTGTGAGTGGCGGCCAGCTTTTCCTTGCGCATCGCACGACGCAATCGCTAATCGGCCTGGCCCTTCTCAGCGCGAATTCCGGCGCGGTCGGCGCGGTCCTTGGCGTGACAGCCCCTTCCGCGTGGCTGAATCTATCGAATTCACAGCGCTTAGCGAACGCAAGTTGGGGAAGTCTAATTCCGGGCGATAACGGTTGCCGGCACTTAGCCTTCGTTGCCGTGGCACGGCCAAGGCTTAAGTTATGGAAGAGAATTAATCTCGGAAAGTGCAGATAACTATGAAAACAGGTCTTCTTGCTTTGGCTTTGCCGGTTGTGCTCCTCACGGGTTGTGCGAGCGGCGGCTATTATGGATATGACGGCGGTCCCGGCTACTACCCCGGGTATTATGGCGGCGATTACTACGCGGGCGGTCCGGTGGTGGATGTCGGCGTGTATGGCTCCGGCCACGGTGGTTATTATCACCATGACGAGCGTCATTACGACAGCAACTACCGCACGGCCGTGGCTTCACGCGGCAGCACCAGCAGCTTCCATGCGAGCGGCACACGCGTAGCGTCCGCGAGCCACTACTCGGGTCACGCGGGCTCGTCGCATACGGCGTCGGCCTCCGTCAGCGCGGGGCATGATCGCCACTAAGGCGGGTTAGCACTCTTTGGCCTCGCCGCGATAGTGAATGACTTTCACCTTCTCCATCGTGACGAGGCCGCCGGTGATCATTTTGTCGATCACCGGCAGGAAGGCGTTGATGGCGGCTTCGCTGTCGACGATCTCGATCACGATCGGCAGGTCGGTGGAGAGATTGAGAATCTTCGCGGTATGGAGGCGGCTGGTTTTGCCGTAGCCCATTGGCCCGCGCAAAACGGTGGCGCCACCGAGGTGCATTTCGCGCGCCTTGAGGACGATGGCCTCGACGAGCGGCCGGTGCTCCCAACGGTCGCTTTCGCCGATGAAAATGCGGAGCAGAACGGCGTCTTCGGGGATTTGCATAACTACCTCTCTCGTTTTGGCCAACCCAATTTTAACAGGAAAACATGAAATCATGAAGACATGAACTGAACCTGAGTGGAGAAAAGCTTCTTCCCCTCATGTATTTCATGATTTCATGTTTTCCTGTTGAAAGGGTGGTCATTACCTCACCTGGTTGATCCAGCCGGCGACCCACGCGCCGAGCCAGACCCCAACCAAACATAGCACAACCGAGATCAGGACGTTGGCCGCCGCTTCCCAGCGTTGCCCGGATTGGAACAGCACCAGCGTCTGCCAGCTAAACGAGGAGAAAGTGGTGTAGCCACCAAGGATGCCGATGGTGATGAAATTGCGCGTGAGCGGCGACATGTAAAGGCGCCCCTCCGCCGTGGAAATGGTGAAGACGAACCCGATGATAAAACAGCCCGTGATATTGACGATGATGGTGCCCCACGGGAAAAGGTAGCCGGTCTTCTGCACGCTGGAATCGATGAAGCTGCCGATGCCAAACCGCAACATGCTGCCCAGCGCGCCGCCCAGGCCGATGACGAGGTATTGGCTAAGGAGGGGCATGGTTAAAAAGTGGAAGGAGTGGTCATCCGCGATTCGATACAAAGGTTGTGGAGCAACCAATAAAGAGCTAAGGTCAAAATAACAACAACATCAAATGTCTAAAGCGGGAAAATCCGGACGGAACAAAACGAGCCTCGGCACGACCGTGGCGCAGCAGATGCGAGCCGAAGCCAACAAGCTGACCGACCAGCAGCGGGATGAATCCATGGCCGCGGCCATGCAGGTTATCTATGGCAAAGGCAAGACAGCCTCCCATGCTGTTCGCCATTGATACCAATCCGCTGATCGACTGGGCGGAAGGACAAGACGAAATTCCGGATTGCTTCGAGTTAATTCGTAAGCGTGTGCCGGGAGTCTCTATTCTGGTTCCCCCAACGGTACTGCACGAGCTCGGTCATTTCCTGCGGACCGATTCTCAGCGTCTCGGAAGATTTGCGCTGAAGGCACTCGAACTGGTGCGGGACGAGCCGTTGCTCAGGCCCATCAATCTAGTGCCGGTCGGGCATGGGATCGTGGAGATCAACGCGTGGAAGCTTCGGGAAAAGAAGCTAATCGACGAAGAGGAAATTAACGATTCCCTCATCCTGGCCGAGGCGGGTCTGCTGGGCTGCTCCGTTCTATTGACGAGCGATTCTCATCTGACCGCAATTGATTCCAAGCATCTTCATGAAGTGATGAAGGGTTTTGATGGAAGCATTCCCATCATTCAGTCGCCACGACAGCTCTTGAAGAAATTCAGAAGCCGATAAGACGACTTAAGACCGGATTGCTTCCCTGTCCATATTTGGTATACTGGGCGGTCCATGAACTCGTATCGCATTGCCGTCGTTGGCGCCACCGGGGCGGTGGGGCAGGAGATTCTTCGCACGCTGGAGCGGCGGAAATTTCCCGTCAGCCAGCCTCAAGCCGCTCGCCTCGTCGCGGTCGCTGGGCAAGACGGTCGAGTTCGCAGGGCAAGCGCGTGCCGGTGGAGGAACTGCGCGCCTCGGCGTTTGCCGATGTCGATTACGCGCTCTTCAGCGCCGGGGCGACCCGCTCGCGCGAATTCGCCGACGCCTGCAAGAAGGCGGGCGCGGTGATGATCGACAATTCGTCCGCGTTTCGCATGAAGCCCGACGTGCCGCTGGTCGTGCCGGAAATCAACCCGGGCGACCTGAAGAATCACCAGGGCATCATCGCGGTGCCGAATTGCTCGGCGATCATCATGGGCGTGCCGCTCTGGCCGCTGCACCAGGCGGCGCAGCATCGAGCGCATCATCGTCTCGACCTACCAGAGCGCGAGCGGCGCGGGCGCGCAGGCCATGGCGGAGCTCGAAGCGCAGGCGCGCGCCTACGCCAAGGGCGAGCCGCTGAAGCGCGAGATTTTTCCGCACCAGATCGCGTTCAACGTTTTCTCGCACAACACGGCCATCGCCGCGAACGGCTACAACGAGGAGGAGAACAAGGTGATCGAGGAGACGCGGAAGATTTTCCACGAGCCGAACCTGCCCATCGTCGCGACCTGCATCCGCGTGCCGGTGCTGCGCGCGCATAGCGAATCGATCGTGATCGAGACGAAGCGCGATCTGTCACCCGAGGAGGCGCGCGAGATTCTAGCCAAGGCGCCGGGCGTGAAGGTGGTCGATAGCCGCGAGAAGAACCATTTCCCCATGCCGCTGGAGG
Organism: Terriglobia bacterium; assembly: GCA_963723765.1. Classification (GTDB taxonomy): domain Bacteria; phylum Acidobacteriota; class Terriglobia; order Terriglobales; family Acidobacteriaceae; genus DATBAX01. The sequence continues at coordinate 76,203 of CAVRSD010000008.1, forward strand.
CGAGCGGGCAGTACGACGTGCTGGTGGGGCGCATCCGCCAGGACCTGTCGCATCCGCGCGGGCTGGCGCTCTTCGTCAGCGGCGATCAGTTGCTCAAGGGCGCGGCATGGAATGCGGTGCAGATTCTGGAGTATCTGGTGGGGAAGAGCTGAGGGGGAATTTTGACGGAATCTACGGAATGGGGTTTCGCTTCTCCGTGAATTTATTTCGTCATTCCGTTGATTCCGTCAAAATTCAGATTTAGCCCAACACCTGCGCGCCCTCATTGTCGGCCTTGAGGACGAGGACGCGCGCGGGCAGATCGTGCTTCTTCGGCGGCGTCGAGCATCGCGGCGGAAATTGCCTCGACGTGATCGAGCGTGAGCGCCATCAGGCAGGAACCCGCGCCGCTGAGGAAGCTGCCGAGCGCGCCCGCGTTCTTGCGCCGCGGCGAGAATGTCGGCGAAACCGGGAATGAGCACCTGGCGATAAGGCTGGTGGAGATGATCGACGAACATGCCGCGCAGCGCCGCGTAATCGCCGGTGCAGAAGGCGGCCGCGATCCGCGCGGTGCGTTGCGCGTTTTCCACCGCGTGGCGGAAGGGGACTTCCTTCGGCAAAAGGCCGCGCGCGGTTTCGGTGGAGAGCTTCAAATCGGGCACGAGCGTGACGAAGGAAAGCTCCGGCTTCACCGCGGCGCGCGTGTAGACGAAGCCGTCGGCCGGATCGCCCGAGGCATGGGCGCAGACGGCGAATCCGCCGAGGAAGGAAGGCACGGCGTTGTCGGGATGACCCTCCAGCTCGATCAGAAGTGTGAGGAGTTGCTCGCGCGTGACGGGAAACGAATCCTTGACCAGCTCGGCCAGGCCCATGAGCACGCCGAGCCGCACGGTGACACTGCTGCCCAGGCCGCGCGAGATGGGGATGTCGCCGTCGATGTGGACGTCGAATCCAAACGGCGCGATTTTGCCGCCGGTGCGCTCTGCGGAAGAAGGCCGCGGCGGTTTCGCCGATCATGCCGTGCGGGGACTTTGCCCGTCATCGGTGCGGGTCAGGGTCGTGGTGTTGTAAAGCTGGAGGGCGAGGCCGAGGCAATCGAAGCCGGGCCCGAGATTGGAGGTGCTGGCGGGAACGCGAACTTGAACGCGGGAACAGGGCATGCAGCCTTCTACCGCATCGACGCGCGGCGCGAACAGTCCAGAACGAGGCCGGGCGCGCGCGCAAAGGAATTTGCGAAAGCCCTTGCTCATCCCGTGCCGGATGATGGATAGTTGGTGGTTCGCGCAGCTTCGGGCGAGATGAAAGCCCACGGTTCAGGAAGTCGCGCCAACCTCAATCGCGGGGTGGAGCAGCCCGGTAGCTCGTCAGGCTCATAACCTGAAGGCCGCAGGTTCAAATCCTGCCCCCGCAACCCCTTCGTTCTCCTCTAAGGAACGTCCGTGCACTGGGTTAGCTCTCGTGTGAACCCTTAAAACGCAATTTCACCGGGAAGTCAAAAAAGCGACCGGGAAGTCATCTCGTGTAAAAAAACGTGCAACAGACGTGCAACAGAATCGGCCTTTTTGGAGGAGGATTTCTGCCCGAGTTAGGCAACAAGTCGTCGGCGCCGTCGGCATCATAAAAACGAGTAGCGCACGGCCGCGTACCCCAGCGCCGGTTGCCCATGCTCCCTTTTCAAGGTACATTCTCCCAAGGGCAACTGGGATAGACCCGGCAAAGACACAGACCATTCCGAGCCTTGATTAACCCACCTCAAAGAACTAATATCCGCCCAATGAAACCGACAGGCACCAAGCCAGCTCGTAAATCGAACCGCGCTCCCCGCGGCTTGATCGAGACGACTTTGCTCAAAATCGCCCGTGTCAGCGGCTTTCAAGTCATCCCGGTGTCTCCCGTTCAAATGGCCAAAGCCAAGGGAGAATCCCGCCGCGAAGACGACCGTCGTGTCCGCTCCGGGAAGGCTACCCCGGCACAGATCCAGAAGAAAAACGACATGACACCAGGCCCGATCGAAGTGCTCGACTGGAGCCCGGTCCTCGCTTGAGTCAGAAAGCCAAAGGTCATCCCCCCGAAGATTTCGACTGGATCCTCGTCCAGTTCAATCAGGTCGACATCCAGCCGATCATCGTCGCCGGCCAAGCCGTCAACATCTGGGGCAAAACATTCCGACCATGGGATGCCCAGTTCAATCCCACCAAACCCAGGATCGACGACTTGCTTCCCCTGACCAGCGACGACCTGGAACTGCTGGAGTTCAAGGGCGTCAGCGCCCTCGGCAAATTCAAAGGCGTCGTCGATAGCGATAAGTCGGCTCCTTTCGCCAAAGCAGCATCGCCCGACAGCGCCACCTATCACCTCAAAAACGCGGCCGGTGTCTTCAAAGTGCAGATCCTCACTTGGCTCCCAGGCGCCTCCCGAGACCTGCTCACCAAATACTCTGTTCCCATTAAACTGGGCGCCAATAAGGCCCTCGTACGCGTTCCAGACCCCGTCATCCTGCTCTCCTGCAAAATCGCTAACCTCGCCACGCTTTCCCAAACCCACCCGGTGCGTAACGATCACAAACACGTCCAGATCCTAATGTGCTGCATCCGAGCCCTCATCGGAACGAGGATCCAGCAGGGAACGCCACCTCACGACGTGCTCAAAATCATCGCTCGCTTCAACAAAACCATCGCGACGAAAGACGCCCGTAAGGTCACGAAGAAATACCAATTGGACTGGGATTCATGCCTGCCGCTCGACCTCATCGACGAGGCAGCCAAGACGGACAAGGTCTGGCAGAACTACTGCAAGCACCGAACCAGACGGCCATAGGCCCGATACCACGTTGATCGGTCTTGATCTTTTGGAATTCGGCCGTGGCTATGCCTCGATCTGTGCGACGTGCTGTCGCCGCCGTCGGCGCGTCCGCGGTTCCTCAAAACCAGCGAATTCGCGTAGGTGAGAAGCGCCATAATGACCGGGACCAAGCACCTCCCGCATGCGCGGCGTGGAAACCAATTCCTTGAAGACCTCCTCGGTAAAGAGCCCGGCACGAACCAGCCGGGTGAGAACATCAATTGCAACCGAAGATTGGGCGCGGCTCAGGCCTTTACGAAGGTAGCGAAAATCATGGCTCTCCATTGGGAGCCATTTCATACCCTTGGCAGCCAGAAGGCAGAGACATTCCACAATGGGCATGGGATCGCGGCGAAACCAGTCGCCTTCCAAGGTCCAGCCCAGCGAGCGCACGTAGCGGTTGATGACCTCGGAATTTTCGTGGGGCTCTCCGCCGGCGGCTAAAAGCAGGTCGACGATTTCGGGGTGGCTGCTCAAGCCGCTCCTTTCCAGAAGGACGCCGATGTCGTCCC
>CAVRSD010000009.1:0-17942 GCA_963723765.1 Terriglobia bacterium
AAAGAAGATTAAGAATCTGAGCCTGAGTAGAAAGATCCAAACCAGAGAGCGATTCGTCGAAAATCAGGAAAGCAGGCTTCAGGGCGATCGCTCTTGCGATTGCCAACCGCTGGCGTTGTCCGCCACTGAACTCCAGTGGACGACGGTCTACCCAGTCTGGCGATAATCCAACCTCTTCCATCAATTCGCGTGCCCGCACTCGCAGATTCTTCCCGGTTTCTCGACCCTGGATTTCCAGGGGCTCCGCGATGATCCGTCCCGCCGAGAAACGTGGATTCAACGCTCCAGCCGAATCCTGAAACACCATTTGGATCTTAGGACGCAAAGCCGATCGTTCAGCTGCATCGCAACGCGATATTTCGTTCCCTTCAAACCAGATTTCCCCACGATCCGGTTTTTCCAAAAGTGCCAGGCAACTTGCCAGAGTAGATTTTCCCGAACCCGATTCACCTACCAGAGAGGTCAAACACCCCGGCGCAATCTCGAGGTCTACGTCCATGAGCGCGTCGATCACAAACTTCTTTCGTGAGAACGGGCTGCGTTGCACGTATTGCTTACTCAACCCGCGTGTCCTGACGAGGGGTGGCTTGATCGCGCGCTTGACTGCTGGTTCAGTTCCCATGGTTGAAACAACTGACTCGCCGACCTTGTTCCGGCGTGGTTTCGTCGGGAAATTCGGACTGGCAAACAACTGTTCTCGCAGAGCACCGTGGTTCGAAAACACAACCTCGGGTCGAGCGATCGGCGACCGTCAGACTGCCAGGAATCGCAGGCAGTCGTCCCTGGTGTCGGAGTCCCTCTTGCTGCCGATATGTTGGCGCCAATTGCAACAATGCTTTGGTGTAAGGATGAAGAGGCCGTCGGAAGACCTGGGCAACGGGACCATCCTCGACAATCCTCCCCGCGTACATGACCATCACGCGATCAGCAAATCCGGCAAGTAAAGCGGGATTGTGTGTAATGAAGATGAGTGCAGTTCCGAATTTGCGATTGATTTCACGCAAAACCTCCAGGATTTCCGCCTGCACGGTAACATCGAGAGATCGGGTAGCTTCGTCAGCAATCACCAGATCCGGCCGGCAAACTACGGCTTGCGCGATCGCCACCCGATGAAGTTGCCCGCCGCTGAGCTGATGCGGATATGCCTTGTAAATGCGGTCTACCTCAGAGAGGCTCACCTCGCTTAGGACCGCTTCACACTCCTGCTTCCGGCTCTGCCGGTTTCCCGGCCGATGGGCTCGAATGACCTCGGCAATCTGATCGCCGACGTGCATGACAGGACTCAAGGCAAGTCCAGGTTCCTGAAAAACCATGGAAATCTTTGCCCCGCGAATGGCTCGCCATGAAGATTCGTCGATTTGAAGCAGATCTTCGTTGTGGAACTTAATTGAGCCTTCCACCCTGGCTTCAGTGGGTAACAATCCAAGGAGGGAAAGTGCAAGAGTGCTCTTGCCAGATCCTGATTCTCCCAGGATTCCAACAATTTCTCCCGGAGCGAGGTCGAAGCTAACGTCACATAAGGCAGAGACCGGTGGCCGCGCGCAATCGTACCTTACCGTCAGTCCGCAGACCGACAACAATGGCAAGGCGACGGATGGCACTGTGCCGGACGGTGTCCACATCAAGGGAATCCTCTACGGAGAGCGTGCAGTCAATTGTGACGGAGATGGCTGTGATTTCTAAATTACCGAGGTAACGAGCTGGAGGACTAGGCCCGACTCTTGTAGGGCAAATTACCATGGAGTCTGCGGTTCGTTTGCGCCCCAAGTTCAATCAGCTATGTTCATGGCTATAGGCCGATGAAGACGTTTTAGAATAACCGGTTGAGGCACCAGACATTCGGCATTGACAGCGACTCACGCAGTGGCCGATATTGATTTGAACCTGTTGACTGATTTAGCGCCAGAAATTCGCCAAGTGCAGGCTAGTGGGCACACCCAAGGTTCCCTAGAGCGATATGTCGACGATCGTCAACCGGCAAGATCCCCGATTCGAACTCGTCCACCGCGGCCGCAATCTCCGCTTCCCCTCGGCGGAAGCAGACGCTGCCGGACGGGTGGAATACTGCCAAAGCCCTGAAGATGCCGCTGCTGCCCTGCAGAAGGTCATCGACGCCGGTCTGCGACCCACGGTGCGTTCCTCGGGACATTGCTATGAAGACTTCGTTGTCAATAATCCCAACGGAGCCATCCTCGACCTGAGCATGCTGAACCTTGTTACCTCGGGAGCCGAAGGCTCCGCTCCGTATCATGTGCAGCCCGGCGCGATGCTCGGCAACATCTATCAGGAGTTTTACAAACGAGCCAACGTGGTTCTTCCGGGGGGCACCTGCTTTTCCGTAACCGCGGGTGGCCACGTCAGTGGGGGCGGATACGGTGTTTTGGGGCGTCTGCGTGGCCTCACTGTGGACTGGCTCTCTTCCGTGGACATCCTCACCGTGGATGCAGGCGGCAAAGTCATTGCTCGCCATGTCGACAAGCATCATGATCCTGAACTCTTTCGCGCGCTTCGCGGAGGTTCGGGTTCCAACTTCGGCTTGATCACCGGCTTCTCCTTCAACGAACTTCCGCCCGCACCGTATGACGTGGTGCAGGGTGCCATTTCCTTTGATTGGTCGGGCATGACGCCCGACCGGTTCGTCAAAATAGTCACGACGTACGGAGAATTTTGGGAGAAAAACGACCACAACCAGGAGAGTTGGAGCCTTTTCGGATTCCTGGATCTTCGGAGCAAGGCCTCGGGCCGCATCAACATCGACGCAATGTTGTTCAACTCCACTGCAAACGTGAAGAATGTCTCCGCCCTCACGGACTTTCTCGACCTTTTTCAGACGTGCGCGCCCCTCGCAGAAGCTCCGGCTGGCTACACCCTGCGGGACTCGCGGCATGGTGAAGACGGTTACGGTTACTTCCAAAGGCCGCCTGCGGGAGACTCGGTCTGCTACGGCGAGCACATCCTCACCAGAAGACCCTGGATCGAGACCGCGCTGGAAGATAGTGGTGTCAGCATTGGTGGCGTTGCCCGCGCCAAATACAAGTCCGCCTACATGAAAAAAGCTTTTACTCCGGCTGAAGCGCTTGCCCTGTACAACATGCTCGCCGACGACAGCTCGCGCGGCCTAATCGTAACTATCGATTCCTATGGAGGCGCCATCAATAACCCAGATCGTGCCAAAGATACAGCTATTGCGCAGCGCTCGTCGGTGATGAAGCTGCAGTATCAGACCTATTGGCAGGATGCGAAGGATGACGCAGCCCGCTTGAAGGGCATTCGCGACACCTACACCGCCGCGTACTCCACAGCCGCAGCCGATCAGTCCCACCTCGGAACGCCTTTCCCCAATGAACACTATGAGGGCTGCTACATGAACTATCCCGATGCCGATATGTTGGAGCACGACTACTGGCCGCAGCTTTATTACGGTACTGGCGAGCTCTATCCTTTCTTGCAAAGAGTGAAGAAGAAGTACGATCCGCATAACATTTTTCATTACGCCATGTCGATTCGCACCTCGTAGGCATCGAGAATATCGGAGTTTTATGGCAGCTCGAATTCGGTCCACGCGCAGGACGTTTATTCAAACTATTGGTTCGCTCACCGCACTCGGGGGCTTCGCGTCGATCGCGCCTCGTGCGACGGCCAAGATACTTACGAGCCTGCCGATCACGTCTTACCCACGATTTGCGTTTGTAGCAGCTGAGACGAATGCCATCCACGTCTTCTCGATAGCAATTAACGGAACCTGGCGGCGGACGCAGACGGTCGCCTCAGCCGCCCCGGCAGCGCTCGCGTTGTCCCCAAACCAGCGCTTTCTCTATGTAGTGAATTCAATTTCAACCTTTAATCATCTGCCCACTGGCTCGGTGGAAGCGTTCGCGGTGGACAGTGACAATGGAAAACTAACGCCAGTGAACCGCCAGGCCCTTGCCCTTTCAGCAGTGATGCCAAAGCATCTCGCGGTCGCGCCGGACGGCCAGCAGCTCGCAGTTGCAGCCACTGGAGGAGCAGCCTACAACCTTCTTCCTCTTCTTTCAGATGGATCGATCGGGCGCGTCACCGCGTCCATCAAGCAGCTTGGAGAGGTGGAAGATCCCAGTTCACAAACCGGGCGCCCAGTAAGAGCCCTGCCGCAATCCGTCTTATTTCATCAGGACGGAACGCTTTTTGGCGCGGAACAAGGCAGCAATCGCATTTCGTCCTTCACGGTCACAGATGACGGCGCTTTGTTGGCGAAGGAGTATCAAACCTTCGCGCCGGGCAGTGGCACAACGCATATAGTGGCGCATCCCAGCGGCGACCTGCTCTTCATTGCTGGCGCGCGGCGGCCGATTCTCTCCAGTAGTCGCTGCAAAAGCGGCATTCAACCCCGGCTTCAATCGTTGCAGCAGGTTCGATGTCCCGGAAACGGCGGCGGAATTGTCGCTCTCGCCATGCATCCTTCTGGTTCATTGCTGTTTGCTGCGGATGCCACTGGTATCACCGTAGCGCGCACCGACTCCACAGGCGCAATTGAACTCGCGGGCCGTCACACCGAAGGCGTGGACATTCCTTTGGGACTGGTTGCATCGCCGGATGGCACACATCTATTCGCGCTCAACTGTGGGGACAACTCTCTGACCCGCTGCCGCGTCGACTTCGAACACGCACGACTGTTGAATCCGGTCAGACTTGCTACTGTTGTCCAGCCAACGGCGCTCGCGTTGAAACACCTCTAAGTATCATTCGTGAAGTTTGCGCTCTCCCACCTCATTTTGGGGAGGGCGGCGGTGGGTTTCCTACAGGGGTTGACTGCCGAAAGTGTTCATCCCGTCCGGCTCCGAACGGACGCTCATTGAAAGTCGTCCAACGCCGCGCCTGACTTTCGTCGGCCGAGTGACTCTTCGCATCCCACATATCCGCGGAAATGCCGTTGAGGTCATAGACCACCTTGCCATCCCGCAGTGTCAGTTCGCAGACCAGTTTCTGCGTGCCCATCATCTTTGTGTTGTACATATCTACAAAACCGAAGTGGCCCGTCTGTACTGACAGTACCGCGACATCCGCGACTGAGCCTACGGAGAGATTGCCGAGCTGGTCCTGCTTGATCTCATGCGCGGGATGCGAGGTCATCTGTGCGACGACCTCCGGTATCGTTTCCCCAAGCGCAAGAAATTTATCCGCGATATTGAGTATGTCCTTCATCCCGTTATTCATGGATGTTACGTGCAGGTCGGTCGAGATCGAATCCGGCAGATAGCCCGACCGGACGATCGGAGTCGCGACCGTCCAAGCAAAGGAACCGCCCCCGTGGCCTACATCGCAGTAGATGCCACGCTTCTTCATCACCAGCAGAGCCTCGGACGGGAGGCCCGTCTGCGGATTCTGCTCTCCCCGGAGTCCCGAGAAGCAGTGCGTATAAATGTCGCCGGGGCGCAGGTACGTAGATACAAGATCGAGTAATGGTCGCTCAGTCCTACGTACACCGTAATCAATCATCACCGGAATGTTCGCAATGTTGCCGGCGAGGACTGCCTGCTCGTAGGGTGTCCACTCGGGTCCAGTGTAGTGGGCACTCTTTATCCCCACAATTACGCCAGGAAACTGCTTGGCCTTTTCTCCCGTAGCCTTGCCGTCCATATCGGCAAGATTGTCCTCGTACTTACTTCCCCGCATGCCGGCCCCGACGATATTGAGCTCCGACAGAACGCGAGTCTTCGAGCGATCGATGATTCTGTCCTTGAAGTCATCGAAGTTCCGCCAGCCGGAACTGCCGGCGTCTACAACTGTGGTTACTCCGTTACGAAGAGTAAAACCGTCAGGCGAAACGGAAAGATCGCCCGCGTAAGAGTCCCGCTCGCCCGTGCCCGTGTAGGCGTGGACGTGGATGTCGACGAGACCGGGTGTGACGTACAGACCTTTCAGTTCGATTGTCTTAAGGGCATCTTTAGCACTGAGATGCTCGCCAACCGCAGCGATCTTGCCGTCTTTAATACCGACATCCATTGTGGCGTCGATCTTGTTCTTATCGTCCAGGACGTGGCCACCCTTGAGCAAAAGATCATAAGGAAGTGGATTGGGCGGCAATGCGGGTGTCTGGCTGCTCGCCTGTGGAAGCCCAACGGTCAAACAGAGAAGAAGAGAAACGAAGACGGCATGGACAAAATGGCCGAAGCTAGCTGAGGTGCAGCTCCGAAGGCCGCGGACAAGAGATCTCAAAGACGTTTCCATCGGTAGATTCCTTTCCCGATCAATGATTATGCCTTTTTAGTAAGAGCTGCGCGAATCCGCCGGGCCACGATCGCATCTTCGCCGGGCTGCAACATCCATACTCCAACCACCAGAGTGTTTGCATCGGCTGGAATGCCCTGGTTGGGCTTCTGCCCGGTATTCGGATTCAGTTCAATAGAAGGCTTCTCACTACGCAAAGCGGCGACGATCTGGCTGGTGCTTGCGCCAATAACCGCCGGATCAAAGCGTACGAGGAGATGAGGAACATGGTTGGCGATCCTGGGAACAACCGTCTCCGTGGTGACAGAAGGAATCCCCTTTACCGAATTGGCTATGAGATCGACTCTCTTCTGATAATCGCCTTGCATCGACTCTTCCGTATGCGACAGGACCCAGTCCACTGCTGCAACCATTCCCACAATCTGCTCCTTGGCTACCTTCATGCCGCGCCCGATTCCTTCCTCAGGGTTGTTGTTCGCCTGTGCAAGGTCCGTCAGGCTCTTCCTCCCCAGAAGCAGGCCTGCGTTTTGTGGACCTCGCATCCCTTTACCTCCGGAGAATGACACAAGATCGAAACCCATACCGGTGTATTTCCATAGATTGGAGATGGGAGGCATGTCCGCAGCTGCATCCAGGTGGCACGGAATCTGGTGATCGTGCGCCACTCGCAACCACTCTTCACGGCCGATCTGGGCGCTGCCTGCGATACCATCTTCTTCTTCCGCGGCGTTAAAGAAATTTGTCATGATCGCATTGCCTGCTCCGCACGCCTGCTTATAGTCGTCGAGTGTAACGACCTCGGTCACCCGAGCCCCGCAGAGATACATGGCGCGGTCGTATCCATAGCGGTGCGCCTGCTGCACAATGACCTGATTCTTCTTGCCCTCAATCGATTGTGGCATGTCCAATACGTCGATATTGTTTGCCTGCTGCATGCAGGCGGCAGTTGCCAGGCTGATGGCTCCTGACGCTCCCGAAGTCACGACCGCCCCCTCGCACTTAAGCCGCCGCGCGATGTACTCGCCAGCTTTCTGCTGCAACTCATGCAGACGGACAGGATGGAGCGCGGCCTTCTGCACCGCGGCTAAAACCTCCGGAGGCATGCAGGCAGCGGTGAGTGTGGTGTAGGTGCCGGCGGCGTTGATAATTGTTGGCACACCGAGCTTCGCATAGTAGTCCTCCCCATCGGCCGATGCTGTCGGCAATGAAAGAGACTGAGCGGACGAAATCAGAGGTGCTGCGCCCACGGCTGCGGCCAGCGAACTGGCCCAGCGAAAGAAGCGGCGCCGGGAAGGAAAGCCTGCTTGAGATTCCGTCGATGCTGACATGCTGGTCACTCCTTCAGTTAGGCAGATACATGCGCATAACTTGGTAGTGTGACATATACGAAAGCCGCACGTCGAAGTGCTGTATCTGTTTTTTTGCAACAAATACGGAGCTTGGGCCGAGAAGAATCAAACCACCACCGGATGAGAGGAGCACGTCTAGGAGAGACAAATTTACCGATGTTTCGAATGGCTGGCGAAGTCATGTCGCTTTCGCCGAATTATCGGTTTGCGATCTCAGCTACGGCGAATTCCAGCCCCTTCGCTGATGCCAAATACAGGCTTGTACTATCGTAATAGAACGCTATCGAGAGCCATGCTATTTCATTCGATAGTACGAAACTGGGCGAACGTGATATGAGAAAAACTCCGAGGAGGCGCGGCGATACGAACCCTGGCATCGTTACGGCAAGAACGCTAGTGCTGTTCTTGGTCTTTATAATTTGCTCGTCTCTCCTAACAATTGCGCAAGAGATCGTGCTAAAAGGCCGCGTCACTGACCCGCAAGGAAATAATATGCCGAAGGCATCCGTGCAACTGGTCGACCATGATCGAGTTTTGGAGCAAACTATTTCCGGAAGCGATGGCTGGTTTCGAATAAGGTTGTCCGCCGCGGGACAATTCGTCGTCAAGGTTGAGGCGTCTGGGTTTCGCCCCGTCGAACAACCGATCCGTGTTGCTTTGAGCGGGAACTTAGAAATCACTCTGAAAATGACCCAGCTTGCGCCCCGGACTGAAAACGTTTCGGTTACCGCCGACTTGAACGAGACCGATGTGCTTTCTCCCGATCCGGCCGAGAGGGTATTCGTTCTGAAAAAGGGCCGTGCGTAGCGGTTGGAAATGTTGCTTCAAGATCAAGAAGTAGCCGCACATCCCCCAAGTATTACAAATACGCAGCAAGCTGGCACTGAGATGGTTGTGAGTATGAAACTGTCGCCGTACGCCTGTCTTATTAGCCGATATTTCAACTTCAAACTTTAGATGCCCGTGGTTTGATAATGCAAAACAGCCAAAGCGAGCCGGTAGTCGTAGCCAGCCTCAGCGTTGCTGATTTGGGCTTGCGTCTGTTGAAGTAGTGCTTGGCTCAACTCAACAATCGAACTTAGTCCCAGGTTGTAACGTGTCTGCGCAAGATCAAGTGCAAGGCTAGCTTGATCCTGCAACTGTCGTGTGACGCTCAGCCGCTGATAAGCAGTATCAGCGTTTAGCCAACTGGTGCGCACGTCCCGTGAAATACGGTTTCGGAGATCGAGCAGGCGGTCTTGGGTGGCTTGAGTTCTTAGCCGCGCCTCGCGGGCCTTGGCGGTGTAGAGGAAGCCATTGAATATCGGGATCTCGATGTTTACGCCTACCGCGCCAAACCAACTGGAGAGCACTGGATTGCGCACCGGAGTATCCCCGACAGCACCGACGGCGCGAATATCGGGCAAAAGTAAATCGCGCTCTGCCGTTTGGAACTTCTGGGCCGATTGCGACTGGAATTGCAATGACAAAATTTCGGGCCGCGCAGTGAATGCTTGTGAGATGAGATCATCCACATTGGCAGGGGGCGAAATAATCGGCGTCGTGTCCTCGAGCAATTGGAAATTCTGTGTTGCCGGATAGCCCAGCACCATGGAAAGCGTTGCTAGAGAGCCGTTCTCGTTATTTTCTGCGTCTAGCAGAAGGAGCCTGGCCTGTGCGAGGTTGACGCTCGCAAAACTGGAGTCCAGTTGAGACCTCAACTTGCTCTTAAACAGTGCCTCTACCTGATCGGAAACCGTCTGTCGTGCGCTCACGGTCTGCTGAGCTACAGTCAGCACGGCATGTGCTTGCAATGCGCTGTAAAAGGCTTGATCCACGGCGAGCAATATCTGCTCTTTCGTGGCCACGGCATTCTGGTTCTCCGCTTTAGCTGAGAAATTAGCGCTGGCTACCAAATTTGTCGTACGCCCAAAGTCAGTAATTAACTGACTTACCATCACGCCGGCTGCCGCCCGCTGGTAAATGATGGGATTGTTGAGTCCTCCGGCCGTGATGCGGCTCCCAGGATTTGCGTCCACAGCGGTGAGGTCGGCCGTCGCAGTTGGCCACAGGCTTGAACGCGCTTCTCGCGTGACTTGCTGTGAGGCCAAAGCACTCAGCCGAGCCACCGAGATTTGTGGGTTGTTCTGCAAGGCCAGAGCCTCTGCCTGCTTCAGAGAAAGAGGCACTTGTATCCCGGGATTAGCTTGGGAAACAGATGGTTGCTGTCCATTCGGAGGCGGGTTGGGCGCAGCTTGACTAGGCGTTGTTTGCGGCAGCGGAGCCACAGGCAAACTCCGTGCGGTTGGCGATTGATAGACCTGTGTGTTTTGCCCATAGGCAACGGGGACAAACGCAATCCACACAATGAGCAATGATTTCATGTTCATGGTTTGACTATGGCCTCAGTTTTGTACGGCTACCGGTGCCTCTTCTTCCCGCCGATGAATTAATAGATAAGCCGCAGGAACAATGAAAACGGTCACGACGACCGACATGGTGAGCCCTCCGATAATGGCGCGGGCCAACGGAGCGTACTGTTCGCTCCCGGCTTCCAGCGCAAGCGCCATCGGAATCATGCCAAGAATGGTTGCCAAAGAAGTCATTAAGACAGGACGCAAACGGACACGACAGGCAGTAGCCACGGCTTCCTCAATCGGCATGCCTTCTTTTCTCAGAGATCGCGTGAACTCGACAATGAGAATACTGTTTGAGACCACGATCCCCGTCATCATGATGACTCCCATCAACGACATGACATTTACGGTGGTATGGGTTGCCAGGAGAAAGAGAATGACGCCGGTGACCCCCGGTGGAATTGCCAACAAGATAATCAGCGGATCAATGAACGAAGAGAATTGCGCCATCAGGATCAAGTAAACAAGAATGATCGAGAGTATCAACCCGACGCTAAAGCTCTTGAACGACTGGCGCATGCCCTCCACAGAACCGCGCATGCTGACGCGCACATTCTCCGGCAGCTTGGTGTTGCCAATCACTTTGTCTACTTTGCTGGCAAGGCTTCCGAGATCTTCACTGGCGGGCGAAACATACACGTCGATGACCCGGCGGAGTTGGTAATGGTCTACCTCGGTAGGAGTGTTGATCATTTTCACATCCGCCACGGCATCGAGGTCGGTTGGATTTATGTTGCCCGCGGCGTGCAAAGGAATTTGCTTGAGGTCTGTAATCGAGTTGACCTGGGTCTCCGGATACTGCACGGTGAGCATGTAGTTATTTCCACTTTTCGGATCGACCCAGTAGCTGGGAGCGATCATGCTGTCCGATGTAAGCGCAGTGATAACGTTGTCCACCGCTTCCTTTGAAGACACTCCCATACGCCCAGCCATTTCGCGGTTGATATCAAGCTGAATGCCTGGATAATCGAGGTCCTGCGGTATAAGAACATCGCTGACACCACGGAGTCGCCGCACTTTCGCAGCGATCTCGGCTGCGGTCTGGTAGGCCTGTTTCTGATCGTTGCCGCTGACTTGGATATCGACGGGGGCAGGCAATCCGAGATTGACAACCGCATCCACCAAGCCTCCGGACTGAAAATATGTCGAGAGCTCGGGCAGGTCATCTGAGAGTTTTGCACGCACCCGACGCATGTATTCATAGCTGCCGACCGAGTGGTCTTTCTTGAGACTGACTTGCACGAATGCCGTGTGCTGTCCGGAGTTGCTGGTGTAGATCGCGGAGAAATCCGGGGTGATCCCGATGTTCGAAACGATCATGTCGAGATCACGCGGCGAGACCACCTGACGAATGTCAGCTTCCACGTGCTTGATGTATTGGTTGGTCAATTCGAGGCGCGTACCCGTTGGCGCTTTGATATTGATCACAAACTGACCAGGGTCAGTCCGTGGGAAGAAGCCCAAACCCATCAGGGGAAATAACCCACAACTGAATAAGCAAATGCCGAGGATGGAGACGACCGTTGCCAAAGGACGAAGCAGGCTGCGCCTCACCGCAATGTCATAGTGCATGAGCATCCGGTCGTAGCGGCGATTGAACCATCGGATGAAGCGCTCAAATACCGTGTTTCCCGGGTGATGCCCGACCTTGCCATGGGCTGATTTGATGAAACGAGCGCAAAACAGCGGCACGACTGTCATTGCAACGGCGTAGGAGGCAAACAAGGAAAAAACGACCGCAGCGGCCAGCGCCGTGAACAGGAATCTGCTAACGCCATACAGAAACACGACCGGGAAAAAGACAATCGCTGTGGTGAAAGTCGCAGCCAGCACCGGCATTGCTACCTCGGCACCGCCTTTTTCGGCCGCAACCTCGGGCGTTTCCCCCATCTCCAAATGGCGGAAAATATTTTCCAGCACGACTACGGAATTGTCGATCAGCCTGGAAAAGGCGAGCGCGAGTCCGCCCAGGACCATGGTATTGATTGATCCACCGCTGGCGTTAATCGCGAGAAATGCGGCCAGCGCGGATAACGGGATCGAAAGCATCACGGCAAGAGTTGCGCGAAAATTTCCAAGGAAGATCAGGATCATCAAAGCGGTCAGCACCAGCCCGATGCCTCCTTCGCTACCCAAATTGGCGATTGCTGTCTTCACGAAAACTGACTGATCGAACACAACTTTTGTAACCAGCGTCTTCGGCACATCGACCAGATCGCCCAGAGACTTCTTAATCCCATTCACGATCGCGATCGTGTTGCTGTTGCCGCCCTGCTTGAGAATCGGGAGATAAACCGATCTTTGTCCATCCACCCGGACAATGTTGGTCTGGATGGCGGCCGCGTCTTGAGCGTGACCGACATCGGCGATCATCAACTCGGCATTGCCTTCGGACTTTAGCGGCAGCCGATTTATTTCGTCTGTAGTGGGCAGTTGACTGTTGGTGTAGATGTTGTAATCCTTTGGACCAATTCGCACATCGCCTGCAGGCAGGATAGTGTTGGCATCATTGACGGTGCGCACCACATCCATCAGGCTAAGCTGGTGGGCCTGCAGTTTTACCGGATCAACATAGACTTGAATCTGCCGGTATTTTCCCCCGAAAGGCTGCGGTACGGAGGCTCCCGGTACATTTGCAATCTGGTTGCGAACCGTAAACTGTCCCAGGTCATGCAACTCCGTCTCATTCAAGCCTTCGCCCTTCAGCGTAATCAGGCAGACCGGCAGACTGGAAGCATCAAACTTCAGCACTACCGGCGGCAACGTGCCCGGAGGCAATCGGCGCAATTGCGCCATCGCCAGATTCGAGATGCCGCTGACTGCCGCGTCAGGGTTGGTGCCCGGCTGAAAATAAATTTTGATGAGGCTGACCCCGGTCAACGACCGTGATTCGATATGGTCGATGCCACTCCCCAGCGTAAAAAATCTTTCGAAAGGGTTGGTGATGTTGGCTTCAATCTGCTCCGGAGGCATCCCCGAATAAAATGTCGCTACTACTACGACTGGAATGTTGATGTCGGGGAAAAGATCCACCGGCATACGCGCCACAGTGGTGACGCCGACCACCAGAATAATCAGGCACAGCATGATAATGAAAAATGGATACCGAATCGCGAAGCCAGACATGTTTACTGTGCTCCCTTTTCGGCGGTGTACTTTTCTTCGGCCATGGTGCTCATCCTGGGATCAACCTGCTGGCCGGAACGATATTTCCCCAGGTTACCCACAATCACTCGATCTCCCTCATTCAACCCAGACAGTATCTGAATTCGATTTGAGCCCTCGATTCCAGTATGAATCTCGCGCTCTTCCACCTGGTTCCGCGAATTGACAAGAAGCACAGTGGTCTGGTCTGCGGTTCGATTGATCGCTTGCACTGGCAAGGTAAGGGCAGTTGGGTCGTTTTGAATTCGCAAAGACACATCGGCATACATTCCGGGGGACAGTTTGTAGTCCCGATTGGGCACGTCAACTTCGACCTGCATGGTGCGAGTGGAGCGGTCAAGCGAATCGGTCGAGCGTATGATCTTGCCGGAGAAGTGCTCGTCCGTCGCCTTCACACGAATATCCGCCGGTTCGCCATCTCGCACGCTCGCGGCCAGAGACTCGGGCACGGGAATCCGCAGTCGCAAAACGTTCACTTGCGAAATCTTCACCACCGGCATCGAACTTACGTTGGAAGTGCCAGCCTGGATAAGCGATCCGGTATCTGCATACCGCCACGTCACCACTCCGTCGAAAGGCGCGGTGATCCGCGAAAATTCTGATAACGCAGCGTAATGCTGCCGGTCCGCTTGCGATACCTCTAACTGCTGGCGCGAGGCACCTAACTCCGACTTGGCTGCTTCCACCTGTGCCTCGGCGGAACGGTCTTTGGCTGTGGCATCGTCGAGTTCTTGCTCCGCGATCAGGCCTGGACGCGCCTCCGATGCCTGCTTCAATCGGGTGGCGGCGGCATGTAGCGCTTCGTAATCAGCTTCGGCGCGGCTGACTTCGTTCTGGGCATGTGTGATTTCTTCCTGGCTGTGGCGCACCCCTGCGCTAGCCGATTGCAACTGCGCGGTTAACTCGGGGATTTCGAGAACAGCAAGTACCTGCCCTTGGTGGACGTGGTCACCGATGTCCACGTTGATGTTCCGGATGTAACCTGCGACCTTGGCGTGAAGTTCCACTTCCTGGTACGGCAGGAACTCGCCTGCGATGGAGAGGGTGTTGGAAAGTGGCGCACGCCGAACTTCCACGACCGCTGCGCGCGGGGCCACATCGGCTGACGCAGAAGACCCGCCCGAATGCCCGCATCCCGCAGCGGCGCCAAGACAGACCACGATCACAGCAAGACCCGCTATCTCCACCCGAATCAAAGAAAATCGCTTATGCATGTTTACAGCCACCTGTTCGGACATTAATTTTGGTCTGTTAACGGCTACCGTTACAAGAATCCCCTGAGGCCGCATAGCGTCGGACAATGCCCATCTTGATCTCGCCTGTACCCGGAACTCTAACCAACATCACATGTTTTTCGAGGCTGATTTCAATGGTCTGGTCCGCTGCGAACACACCAGGTAAATAATCGATCGCAGACAAGTAACGTCCTACGTAAATCGAACAGTTCAAACGGATCGAGATGTCATAGTCGTATTCGGTTGCTGACGCCGGGGCATCCATGCGCTTGTTATAGTGAACACTATCGGGTTCATGTTTCTGCGCACTGACCACTATCGCTCGCTGAAATGTCCGCGATGTCTCAGCCATCACAACCATGGATTCGATAAACATTCCAACCAGGAAAAGCCAGATCAGTAAATTGCAAGCTCGACTCAAAATCACCTCCGGATGCATCTCGTAAAACCCAGAATCTAAGAACGGCGATGTGGCCCGAGTCGTTTCGTCGGGCCACATCGCTGGTTTCTATTTGCTGGCCATGCAAGTCGTATCTTTCGCACGACTCCGGTACACGATGCCCAGCTTGACGTCACGGTCCCCAGGAAGCGCAACGTTCATCACATGCTTTTGCAAGCTGACGTCTACCGCGTGGTTCGGGGTGAAAACCGAAGGCAGGTAATCCAGCCCTGACTCGTAGCGCACTGTGTAAACAGCGCAGTCCAGACGGATGCCGATATCATAGGAGTGGACATCGGCTTGCAGTGGCGCGTCCATCGGGTTATCTCCCACATAATTCGATGGGGTTTCGTGAGTATCCACGCTAACTACCGTGGCAGATTGAAGTCGTTGGTTGGTTTTAGCGTGGGCACAGGTCAACAACCCGCCCGATAAAAGCATGAGCAGTATCAAAGTCTTAATCATGATCTCCTCCGTTGAGATCCGACTCGAGAGACAGCAAAAAACCAGTCACGAAAAATCTATGGACGGGCCTTGTAGCTTAAGACGCTCTATCGAATCTGGTCCGGCGATCCCGATCAAACGTGCGGAAAGATTTACCGGCATTGATCAGTTCGCAGGTTGTAGTTGAAAAAATGGACTACGAGAGGAATTCAGACGATGGAGGAGGTCGATTGTAGAGGCTCTTGTCTAAAAGGAGAGAGTGAACTGGAGGTCCGCCAGGAGCGAACCGCGGATAGAAATTTGATATTTGCAAAACAGCAAGAAGCCGGGCGACGGGAACGATCGGAGGCGTCGCGCTCTTATTGAGGTGCTGCCGTTTCTGGTCCAGGGAGTGGTTCGTTATAAGCTTCGCAATGGTCGCCTGAGAATCTGCTGAAACAGAATATCTGGTTGCCACGCTGACAGTTAAGGAGCACACGGCAATAAGAACGACGAGCCAGCGCCAAGTTAAAACGCGGCTCCTCTTGCTGTCGAAATTTCTCAACCATGCCATGCGGCACTATCCCAACAAAACTCTGCTGTTTTAATTATACCTTTCGCAGTAACGATGGGGGAGACTCACTAGTAACCTGGTTAGTTGGAGATCTTAGGTCGGCTGTTGGTTGCATCCCGAGTGCTTTGATGCTCCCCCAAAAACAAACCTCCAGGCGCAAACTGGATGGCTTCGCCTAGAGTGCATACATCATTGAAAACAAGCAGTTAGGGCAGGAATTGGACAGTTAAGGACAGGCGAGTTTTTCGACGCTTTAACCTGCGACGGCGCACGAAGTCCGCGTCTAGCATTATTTGACCGGCCGCGAACCGGTAATGAGGATGTCCACGAGTCGCCTGGCGCTTTGCTGCCAGTCAGGACCGGATGCCACGTGGGAGACACCAATCAGCGCCCGAAGTAGATCGAATGGATCCAGATCTCTACGCATGTGGCCGCTCTTGATCGCGCGTTTCACCAACGAGTCAATCGCTCCCTGAATCTTCTCGCGTGAACCTTCATACAACTTCGTCGGTCCACCGACCAGCGAATTCAGTGCGGGGGCGATGATCTGCTTGGTGGCGATGTAATCCACAAATAAGAGCATCCAGGCTCGCAGAGCTTCAACCGGCGGCATGGCGTCGGAGAATTTCCGCTCTGCCGCCGCCAGCTTTTCTACTTCAGTCCGATAGACCGCTTCGATCAGCGCATCTCGTGTAGGAAAGTGGCGATACAGAGTTCCCGCTCCAACCCCTGCCTCTTTGGCGATGTCGTCGAGGCTGGCGTTCGTGCCGGAATGGGTGAACGCCTCCTTCGCCACCTCGAGAATGAGTTCGCGGTTCCGCTGCGCGTCGAGACGCGGTTTTCGCGGGGCGATTTTCTGTTTTTTGGGCGGCATTAAAAAAGTTGCAACCGGAGACTCTCTCCGGTTATCTTATCTACTGATACGGAGACATTCTCCGTTTTAGCCGGAACGCGGCCTCCTGTCAAGAGAACAGCTCCCCCGGCTTCGAAAGGTGAGGAATATGACTCTACTTGCTCGTTATGAACCAGCAAAGAATTCCAATCATCCTTGCCCCGACCTCGCGACCATGGCGGAGCACGAGTTGTCAGCATTCTTCAGCGCCATCACCCAGTTGTTCGGGTCAGAACAAGCGGAGCTCTCAGCCGAAGACTGGCTGCAGGAGTTGATCGAGGTCAGTGGTCTGCCGACTTCCGTTCGCGAATGGCGATTGCTCACTACGAAGGCTTCAATTCGGCTAGCAAGTCGGGTGAACGCTTCGTCCCTATCGACTCAATTCACAAATGCTTAGGAGGTAAAGAATATGCGTGTTTTTGTTACTGGCGCCACAGGCTTCATTGGCACGGCAGTTGTCCGAGAACTGATCGACGCTGGTCATCGTGTGCTCGGCCTGGCTCGCTCAGATGCGGCAGCCAATTCCCTCCTCGCGGTGGGAGCGGACGTACATCGCGGTTCGCTCGAAGATCTCGAAAGCCTTCGCAGCGGCGCAGCAGCTGCAGACGGAGTGATCCACACCGCTTTTATCCACGATTTCGCAAACTATGGGCCTGCCGCCGAGGCGGATAGGCGTGCCATCGAAACTCTCGGTGACGCGCTGGCGGGCTCGGATCGGCCGCTGGTCGTCACCTCCGGAACCTTGCTTGCTCAGCGCAAAGGCCCGCTGGCAACAGAAGACGATGCGCACAATCCGAACTTTCCGCGCAAATCCGAAGACGCAGCGCTTGCGTTGGCAGCCTGCGGAGTCCGCGCATCTGTGCTGCGGCTTCCGCCATCGGTTCACGGCAATGGTGATCACGGCTTCGTGCCGCAACTGATTGGTATTGCGCGTGAAAAGGGTGTTTCCGCATTTATAGGCGACGGACTCAACCGCTGGCCGGCTGTACATCGGATCGATGCTGCTCATCTTTATAGGCTCGTGCTCGAGAAGGGTTCAGCTGGAGACAGCTATCACGGCGTGGCCGACGAGGGCGTACCGACCCGAGAGATCGCTGAGGCAATCGGCCGGGGCCTGAACGTGCCGGTCGTCAGCAAGTCTCCCGAGGAAGCAGCCGATCATTTTGGCTGGATCGCTCGCTTCTTTGCTATCGACGGTCCGGCTTCCAGCGCGCAGTCGCAGAAACAGCTGGGATGGCAACCAGTTCAGCCTGGGCTCATCA
>CAVRSD010000010.1:0-267346 GCA_963723765.1 Terriglobia bacterium
CCAGCGTTGGGGTGGGCGCTCGGCGCGGGCTTCGCGGAAGAGATTGTCGAGGTTGACGTCGTCGGGACGGCTCATGATTCGGATTTCCCCCGCGTGGCGATGGCAGACGAGAGCTCGGCGCGGGCGCGTCGGAGGCGCGAGGCGACCGTGCCCTGAGGGATTCCGAGGGCGGCGGCGGCCTCGGCGAGGGTCATGCTTTCGAGCTCGCACAGGATGACTACCGCGCGGAGATCGGGGGGAGCGCAGCCAGGAGGCTATCGAGCAGGCGAAGGCGCCCGCTCATCTCGGCGAGTGATTCGGGGTTGGGGTCGGGATTCGCGTGGACGTCGAGGTTGTCGACGCCGCTCTCGGCGGAGTGGCGCGTGCGGCGGCGCCGGAAGTTGGCGGCGATGCGCGTCACCGTCTGGAAGAGGAACCATTCTTCCCGCTCCCTCGGCGACGACGCCGAATCTCCGACGCCAGAACGACGAAGACCTCCTGGGCGGCGTCCGTGGCGTCGTCCGGCGAGACTCCCAGGCGGCGGAGGCCTCGCCAGACGAAGTCCAAATGGGCCACCGTCGCGTTCTTCAGACGCGTCCGCTCCTCCGGGGACAGGTCTGGCACGGTGACGGTGGGTGCCGACGCGATCGTGGTCACCCCCGATAGAATGTCGGGGTTTTTCTTTTTGATCAGACCGGTCCGGCGAATTTCGATTCCGAGCCCGAGGCCGATCTCCCCCACCACCTGCGACACCGTGAACCGGGCGAGGGACGTCGAGTCTCTCGAGATGGCGTCGTAGCCGGTCGTCGGGATGCTCAGGCTACTGAAGAGCTCGGAATAGACCGGCCCGCCGAGATGCCAGCGAACCCGCGCCCCGAAGCCGAAGGCGAGCCACGGGTCGATGCCCGCATTGCCCGCCGGCGAGTCCGAGCTCGAAGCTTCGAAGATCCCGCTCGTCGCCCCGAAACACCCCTCGAGTGACAAAGCGGCGAACGCGCGCCGCGAGAGGCAACCTTCGAGGCGAGCGGTCCAGGTCTGGATTCGAACGTTCAGGAGCGTCGGCCCCGGCAGCGAAGCTCCGGCATAGGCGACGGACAGGCGCCCACCGAGCGCATTCGAACCGAACATCCGCGCGACATCGACATAAGCGCGATAGCCCATGGCCGATTGCGGGAGCGAGCCGGTGACGAGCTCCGTGCCGCCCCCGACGCCCGCGAGCCATACCGGCGGCGCTTTGGCGTGTACCACCGGCCGGCGAGCCTTCTTCCGACGAACCCGGGTGGTCGGCACTGGCGACTCCGAGGGCTCCGAAGGCGCCTTCGTCGCGTCGCGTGATACCTCGGCGGTGGGCGCGTCAGCGTCTTCCTGCGCGGGCTCCTCCGGGACGGCGTTGCTGGCGATGGCCGCCATCACGGCGAGGGCGCGGGTCAGCGTCGCACAATCCCGCGCTTCGACGCCTCGCGTGTAGGACCCGCCACTGCTCGACGTCACGGCGACCTCCCCGCTCAGGCCTTTGGGGCCGCGACGGATGCGAATGTCGAACGTCCGCGCGCGTGCTTCGTCGGGCGCGAGCGTCAACCGTGGGAGCTCGGTCCGAAGGACCTCCATGAAACGCGCCTGGTCGGGGCACTGGTTTGCGAGCGACGCATCGACCTCGAAATGGAAATGAATGGGCTCCGGTAACTCGCCGCCAAACGCACGACCGTTACACAAAACCACACAAACGAAGACGCCTCCGGCCGCGACCACACGCGCGAGCGAGCGCGCGAACGCACCTGCGCGTCGTCTCCGGAGCCGAGCCCTGTTGGGTAAAGCGCGAAGGCGGTCGAACATGCCTAGTTCACGACAACCCAGGCGTTACCTCACCAGACACTCGTGCCATGGCTACGCATACGCATGGCCGATACGCAGTTTACACCCTCGCGCCATCCTCGCGACGTCGAAGCGCAAGCGCGGCCACGAGCGAGCACAAGGAGCTCCCTTGTGTAGGCTCGATGCCCAGCACAGATGAGCCTCGCAACGGCCTATTCCCTTCCCTTCGAGCTTCGCGTTTCCGCCTCGCCGTGAGGATCCGGAAGAGTTTGAACATGGCGCGGTCACGGCGTGAGCCGCGAGCCCGCCATGCTCGACGCTTAGCGTGAACGCGTGCGTTTCCTCGCACGCCGTCGCACCGACGTTGCTGGCTCGTAGGAACGAGAGCGGATTGCTCGCGTTGTCCGGATACCTCCAGCAGGAGTGCTAGGCACACGGCCCGAGGCTTCGTCGCACGAATTCTCGAAATTTTTTTAGGATCTCGAGAGAGCTCCAGACAGCGCAATGACGTCGTCGAGGTAGATGGATCCCGCGCCCATCGTCATTGCGGGATCCTTCGCCGAGTTGCTCCGCATTTCCGGCACCGCGACGCGTGTAGCGCTTGGCATGCTTGGAGCACGAGGGTCGTCCAAGGAAAGGATCACCCGCATGCGCCTCGCGACGTTCGCCTCGATCATCAGTCTCCTCAACCATCTCGTCCACCATGGCTTGCACCGCTTCGTCGAGCGACGAGGGAGACAACTCCCAGGACGCCATCAGCAGCGAGCAGGCAAACCAAAACCTCTACTCGCTCCACGAGCATCTCGTCGTCGGCGAGCCCGCGAGCGAGGAGGCCACCTCCGTGCTCGGGATTAAGACGTGGGACGTCTATGTGGGCGGCGACGAGAAGAGCGGCTTCGAAGGCAGCGTGATCTTCGGAAGCGACGTGGACGGTGACGTGAAGTACGGGGTCATCGTCGACGTATCGAAAGCCAGCGCGGGGAAGGTGACCAACTACTTCGCCGTCTTCGACAAGGCCGGCAAGTCGCAGGCGATGAATCTCGACTCCGAGAAGAACGCGAGCATCTTCCTCTCCGACATCGGCCGTCTCTCCGCGCTCGTCAATCGCTCGAGTGAGCTTCATACGAGCTCGGTCAACATTTCCGGAAGCTGCGTCCTTCACGTCGGCGGGGCAGCGCTCGGGGTCGTTGCTGGTCTCTACGTCGGCGCGGTCGCCGGCATGGTCGCCGGCATATCGATCGCCTCCGGAATCGGAGAAGGCTACTTGGTTCTTGTGTCGACGCTGTTCGGGGCTGGCGTCGGTACCGCGGGTGGCGCTGCTGTCGGTGCGGTGGCCTCCACCACAGTGGCCGTGGCCACGGGCTACTGGAACAGCACGGTGAAGGCCTGCACGAGCAAGTAAGGTCGGTCGCTCTGCTCGATGTCTTCGTGGTGCGCGAGCGCACGACTTCGAAGAGCTACGACGACCTACGCAGTACGGCTCTGCGGAGCGGAGTAGCGATTCATCGGAGGGGTTGGCGTCACGAGAACCGGCGACGGGCCGCGAGAGTGCGACCAGGCTCTCATGACGACGGCCCGCGTACCTGGTTGACGCGGGCGGGAGGTCTTCGACGTTCCCGTCCTTCGTTGCAAGGTCGAGCAACTCGAAAATCCAGGACAGGAGCGGAGTGCCGATTGCAAGCTGGCAAGCGTGACGAAAGTTCCAGCAGCAAAGCAAAGCTCCGGTCGCAGACTCGGAGGACAAGCAAGAGCCCGAGAACGGCGACCGCCGCCGGTGGGCTTGCTCGGCCCTGGAAAGGCTCAAGACGATCCATGGTGATCGCGAACCGAACCGGTGCGCTGCAGTGGTTAGAACGCCCCCATTACCGCGAGCCCCACACCTCCCTTGCCCATCTGGGTCGGGACGACGATCGGTTTCGTCGACGCCGTGCCTCGTGTTTGCTGTTCGGGGATGACGAAGGACGAGATCACGAGCCCGGTGCCGACGAGGTGCGCGATGCCTGTGGCGACGAGAAGGCCCTTGTAGATGCCTTCCGTCTCGCACGAGTTGGGGGCGCAACGATCGCGCTGGGCGAGGTCGAGCCACGGGGGGCGGTCGTGGTCTCGGACACGAGAGTCCGCGCGAGCTTGCGGATGTCGGCTGCGAGCTTGCGATCTGCGGGCGCGATGGCGACATCGTCGCGGACGCCGTCTCGGCGCTCCGGGCACGGGGCGCCGAGGTCATGGGAGCGGCTTGCGACGCGAGTGATGAGGTTCGTGCCGACGCTGGTCGTCCTTCCTCATATGCGAGCGCGAAGGCGGGGGCGGATCGTCAATGTGACCTCGCGCAAAGGAGCTCCATCCTCGCGCCTTGATCGACAGCGGCTCATCACGAGCTCGTACGCTGAGCTCGGCGGTCCGCGCGCCGGTACGCAGTTTGCGGCGCTCGCGCGACGCATGCCGCGTTGCGCCCATCTCCTCGCGACGTTCCGGGAGGGCGTCCAAGGCTCTCAGGCGGACCTCACCGCCATCCCCCTTCGACGCGCGGTAGTGCTCCTCGCGACGCCGATCATTCTCGAGATGTCGATGGAGTCGCTCTTCGCCATCGTCGACATCTTCTATGTCGCGCGACTCAGCTCGGAGGCAGTCACCATCGTTGGCCTCGGAGAGACGATGCTATCGCCCGTGTATGCGCTCGCGATTGGTCTGTCGGCGGGTGGCACTGCGCTCGTCGCTCGCCGCGTCGGGGAGAAGAGCACTGACGCGGCAGCCGCCGCAGCCGGCCAGATCATTCTCGTCGCGCTTGCTTGCGCGGCGTGCGTCGGGCTCTGCGGCGCTCTCACCTCGGATTGGCTGCTCTCGGCGCTGAGCGCGGACGACGAACTACGCGTGCATGGAAGCCGGTACGCCGCCACCCTGCTCGGCGGAAGCGTCACGGTGTTCCTCCTCTCCGTGTTCAATGCCCTCTTCCGCAGCACAGGAGACGCGTTCGTGTGTATGCGTGCGCTTTGGCTCGCGAACGGGGTCAACATCGTCCTTGCTCCGATCCTCATCTTCGGGCTCGGCCCGATTGAAGGGCTTGGCGTCCTCGGCGGCGCCATTGCGACCACGTCGAGCCGAGGACTTGGTGTCATCTACCAGCTCGTCACTCTCACGCGCGGGCGTTCCCGAAGACGACTTCCGTTCGAGCGCCGCCACCTCGTTCCCCGGCCCGCCGTCATGTTGGCGCTTCTTCGGCTCTCTGGGGTCGCCACGGCGCAGGTCCTGATCGAGACCGTAAGCTGGCTCGGGCTCATTCGGATCCTCGCGACGTTCGGCAGTCTCGCGGTCGCGGGTTACACGATTGCCATGCGAGTCACCACGTTCGTGCTCCTGCCAGCGCTCGGAGTTGCCAGCTCGGTCGCGACGTTGGTTGGTCAGAACCTCGGGGCCAACCAACCCGGGCGAGCGCGGCAGGCGTTGACCATCATCGCGACGTACAACACCGTCTTCTTGGCCGTCGTCGGAGCGACGCTCGCCGCAGCGCCGAGGCTCGTGCTCCAGTTCTTCACATCGGACGAGGAAGTCATCCACTACGCCGAAGACTGCGTCCGGATCATCGCTCTCGGCTTCGTGGTGCTCGCGCAAGGGATGGTGACGGTCCAGGCGTTCAACGGCGCGGGAGATGTGCTGACGCCAATGGCGATCAGATCTCGGCGCGTTCTGGGTCGTCCGGATCCCGCTCGCCTACGTCCTTGCGATGCGTACCGAGCTCGGCGCGCGCGGCGTGTTCATCGCCATCTCGACTTCGTACTTGGCACAAGCCGTCGCCGGCAGCCTCGCCTTCCGAACTGGCAGGTGGCAGAGCAAGAAGGTGTGAGCTTCATGGCCTGGCGGCAAGAAACGCCCGGCGTCGAGCTACCGCCTCGCATTGGGGTCCTGACTCTACCGCTCGAGGACGCAGCGTGTCGTCGACTCCTCCTCGCACATTCTCAGCTCACCAGCAGCGTTCTCGTGGGGGCCCTGGGCGCCTTCGCTCCTGTTCGTCCCCATGCGCGCGCATGCCCCTGGCTCGTGATGTGCACCCGGCGCGATAACGAGGCCATTGATGGAGCGGGGGAACCACAACACCGAGGCGCTTCGTGTCGCGATCGTGTCGACGAGCGCGCTATCGACACCGCCAAAAGCTTACGGCGGAACGGAGCTCGTCATCGCGGAGCTCGCGCGTGAGCTTCGCGAGCTCGGGCACCAGCCGATCGTCTTCGCTACGGGCGATTCGACGTGCACGGGCGCTCAGACAGCGCTGTTCAACCGCGGTGTCTGGCCGCCCAATCCCTGGGCGGAGCTTCGGCATGCCTGCGCTGCTTGGCGTCGGATCGCCGAGGCGAACGTCGACGTTGTGCATGTCCATCACGCGGGTGCGCTTCCGTTCACGACGCTCTTCCCCCATCCGACGGTAGCGACGATCCATCACGAGCGAGATGATTCGGTGCTCGGGCATTACCTGGCGTACGACAACGTCGACTTCGTCGCCATCTCGCGACGTCAAGCGGAGCTGTCGTCCGAAATTCCGTTTGCCGCCATCGTTCACCATGGTCTGCGAGGAAAGCGGTACCCATTCGGAGAGGGTGGCGACCGTTGCGTCTTCCTCGGACGCTTCGCCAGCACGAAGGCTCCCCATCTCGCGATTGACGCCGCTCGAAACGCCGGGCTCCCGATCGTGCTCGCAGGCGAGGTACACGCCGGCGACGACGACTACTTTCAACGCGAGGTCGTCGGACGACTCGGCGACCAAGCGTGCTGGATCGGAGCCGCAGCGCACGATGCGAAGGTCGCGCTCCTCCAGAGCTCGCGCTGTTTGGTCTTTCCCATTCAATGGGAGGAGCCGTTCGGTCTCGTCATGATCGAGTCGATGCTCGTCGGCACCCCCGTCGTCGCGTTCGCCCGCGGCGCCGCCCCCGAGGTCGTCGATCACGGCGTTACCGGCTTCATCGTCCACTCGTTCGAGGAGCGTGCTCACGGCTACGTGAAGTCGCGCGACTCGATCGGCGTGCGTGTCGTGAACGCGCACAGGAGCGATGGGATGCAGCTCGAATGGCTCGCGAGTATGCGGTGGTGTATCGCCGCGCCATCGAGCGCGCCAGCTCGCGCAGTCGACCGGAGGCTCTCGGTCGCTCGCCCGAGGTAGGCCGATGACGCTTCGGGTTCAGGCCCCGAAAGCTCCGTCCTCTTCCCTCGAGCTCACCTCGGCGGGCGACGTCGAGACGCTGACACGTGCGCACGGGACGAGCTTCCTCGTGACGAACAAGAAGGGTGACATCACGCCTTCGGGGGCTTGCGAGCTCGGTCTCTTGTTCGATGACACCCGATATCTCTCGCACTACGAGCTCTCGATCCGCGCGGTGGAGGTCGAGGGATCGCGGCGCGAGCTCCCGCTCGTTCACCTCTCGTCCGACGCGTTCGAATCTCGCATGCAATCGGATCGACCTGATGGTCTCGGGCCTAGGCGCCGACCCCACCTTCCTCGATGACCCGCAGAACTTCCTCCACGTCCAGCGCCGGCAGCTCATCGACGACGAGCTTCGCGAGCAAATCGAGCTCGTGAACTATCTGCCACGACCGATCCATATCGAGCTGCTCCTGACGTTCGCATCCGACTTTGCCGACGTGTTCGATATCCGCGGAGCCAAGCGACCTCGACGAGGGAGGTCGCGTGCGCCGGTCGTCGCCGGCGGCGTGGTCGAGCTGAGCTACGAAGGGCTCGACGAGATCGTCTACGTCACGCGGTTGACGTTTGCTCCGGCTGCCCATGTCTTGACCGCCGACACCGCGACGTTCCAGCTGACGATTCAACCGTCCGCCGCCAAACGCGTCGAAATCAGCGTCCGACCGATGAACGCTCCTGTGACCAACCCGCGTCGAAAGACTCGGTTCGACAATCGCGTACGCGACGAGCGAGAGGAAGCCGCTCGACAGCTCGACAGCTGCACCCGTTTCCGTTGCAACGACGCTGTGCTCGAGAACATCCTCCTACAATCAGCGAAGGACTTGCGCGCGCTGTCGCTCGAGCTGCGCGGCGAGCGCATGGTCGCCGCCGGCATCCCTTGGTTCTGCTGCCCTTTCGGCCGAGACGGTCTGCTGACTGCCTACGAAGCATTGATGCTCGATCCGGAGCTCGCCGCTTCGACGTTGAGAGCGCTCGCGATGTTCCAAGGAACGAGGCACGACGACTTCACGGAAGAGGAACCTGGAAAGATCCTCCATGAGCTCCGTGCTGGAGAAATGGCTGGCTGCAAGGAGGTCCCGCACCTGCCCTATTACGGTTCGATCGACTCAACGCCGCTCTTCGTCGTGGTGGCGCACGCGACGTACGAGGTCACGGGCGACCTGGAAGCAGTGAAGGCGCTCGCCCCCGCCCTCCGAGCGGCGCTCCAATGGATCGACGACCACACCGAGAAGGGTGCAGGCCTCCTGACCTACGAGCGACGAACTGTCCACGGGCTGGAGAATCAGGGCTGGAAAGATTCGCGCGCCGCGCTGTCGTTTCCCGATGGTGCCCGCGCCGAACCGCCGATCGCTCTCGTCGAAGTTCAAGGCTACTGCGTCGATGCCTATCGACGCGGCGCAAGCCTCTTGAGCAGCCTCGGCGACACGGACACGGCGGCAACCTATGCCGCGCGCGCCGAGCAACTCGCTCAAGTGATCGACGAACGACTCTGGCTGAGCGACCTCGGCCGCTATGCATTCGCCCTCGAGGGGACCGGCGCAGCGCTACCGACGATCGTCTCGAACATCGGTCATCTCCTTTGGTCGCGGGTGCCGAATCCCCGACGAGCACGTGCTTGCGCCGACCTGCTCGTTTCACCGGACTCGCTTTCGCCGTTCGGCGTTCGCACTCTGGCCGCCGGCCAGCGTGTGTACAACCCTCTCAGCTATCACAACGGAACCATCTGGCCGCACGACAACGCGCTCGTGGCGAAGGGGTTCGCGAACTACGACCTCATGGATCACGCCAGCGCTGTGTTCGAGGCGATGATTCGCGCGATGGCGAGCGTTCCCCGATCGGCGACTTCCCGAGCTCTTCTGCGGAACGACCGACGGCAACACACTGGTTCGCTACCCCGTGGCCTGTAGTCCTCAGGCGTGGGCCGCCGCCGCGCCTGTTCTTCTCTTGCAGGCTGTCCTCGGCATTCACATCGACGGCGTCCATCAACGTCTTTTGATCCGAAACCCACGCATCCCGCCTTCGATGAGCAGTGTGGAGATCGAACGTTTGCGTGTCGGTCGCTCGCGCGTTTCGTTGCGGCTCCGCCGCGTCGGGAAGCACGCTCACGTCGATCGACTCGACGTCGAGGGTCCTCCGCTTCGCACGTTCGTCGAGATCGAGTGAGATCGTCAGCGCCTTCGACGTGCCCGTCCGTCGTGCCGTCGTCCAGCGGACGAGTGCACGTAAACGCTCGCGCCGGCGTTGCGAAGGCCGCCTACTCGTCGAGCGCTGCGAGCGTGATCGACGCAAGCAGGACGACGATCGGAGTCATCCACCAGCCGATCTTGATCATCTCGACGCCGCGGACGCGCGCACCTTTCTTCCGCGCGATATCGAGGACGAGCAACGTCGCGAGCGAGCCCGTTGGCAGGACCGTCGGACCGATGTTGAGACCGAGGAGGGCACCGAATACCCCAGCATCATCACCGCCCGAGACACGAAGAACACTTCGGGCGAGGAGCGCAGCAGGGAGATTGTTCATCAGGTTCGATGCGGCCCCCGCCGTCCCGGAGGCGATGAGGACACGGCCGAGCGAGTGCCCCGTCGTGATCGACAACCAGCGGGAGGCGACAGTGACGATACCGAGGTTCTCGAGGCCTCGGACGACGACGAAGAGTCCGAGCACCAACGGGAAGAGCCCCCACGAGATCTCGCGGAGCGTCCGGAGCCCAACGCGCCGACGCCGGACGCCGAAGAACGCGAGCACCGTCGCGCCCCCGAACGCCACGACGTACGGCTCGATGTGGAGGGCAGGCCCCACGAAGTACCCGACGAGCACGAGCGCGAGCACGAGCGTGGCGGCGCGAAAGTATCCCTGGTCGGAGACGACGGACGACGGCTCCGCGAGGTCGCTCGTCTCGAACGACGCAGGCAGCTCTTTGCCAAAGCGCCACCTCAAGAGGAGATAAGTGGTAGCCGCGGCGACGATCTGCGGCGCGATCATGCGCTGCGCGAATCGCCCGAAGGGAATGTGGAAGGCGTCGGCGAAGAGAAGGTTCGTCAGGTTGCTGATCGGAAGTGTCAGGGAGGCCACGTTGGCGACAACGGCTGTCGCTATGACGTACGGCCAGCCGGCAATCGAAGGCGCTGCACGAATGCCACGACGATCGGCGTCAGCATCACCGCTGTCGTGTCGAGCGAGAGCGCGGTCGTCACGACTGCACCAAGCAGGAAGACGTTGCGGAATAGACGCCTACCGTCGCCCCGGGCGAGGCGACTTGCGTGGAGCGCAGCCCACTCGAAGAACCCGCTCGACTCCAGGAGCGCGGAGAGGAGGAGCAATGCGAGAAGGAACAGGATCGTGTTTCGCGACCCCCATACGACCTCGAACGCTTGCGTGGGAGTTACGAGTCGCAGCGCGAGCATTGCGGCGGCTCCGAGCGCGGCCCACCATCCTTCGTGCCATCCGCGCGGCCGCACGACGATCAGCGCCAACGTGCCGACGAAGATGCCCAGCGTGCAGACAATCCTCAGCGCGGGCATCGCGTCTCAGGCATCTTCCAGAACCTTTTAGACATCTTCAACCTGGGACCGTCGCCGGTAGCGTGAACCGGAACACGCTGCCCTGGCCCAGCCGGCTCTCGGCCCAGATCCGCCCGCCGTGTCCTTGGACGATGCACTTGGAGATGTAGAGGCCGAGCCCAACGCCTCGTCGATCGTCCTTCTCCGTCTGAACGAAAGCGCTCGAAGACTGCTTCCAATTGCTCGGCCGCGATTCCCACGCCCGTGTCGCTCACCGAGAAGCGAAGTCCTCTCCTGACGCGTTCGGCGCGGACGACGACCGGTCCCACCGGCGGCGTGAACTTGATCGCGTTGCTGAGAGGTTGGCCAGCACCTGGAGAATCCGCGCGGGATCGAAGGCGGCGAGCGGCAACGGTGCGGCGATCTCGGCCACGAGCGAGACGCCGCTCGACAACGCCTGCGCATGGAACGTGTCCACGGCCTCCGTCACGATCTGGGTCGGGTCGCCAACTCGACGTGTGACCGCGAGCGCTACCCGCCTCGATGCTCGCTACGTCGACGAGATCGCCGATCAGGCGGTTCATCCGAGCGCCGGCTCGCTGAATGCGCTGGGCGTGGCGATGACTTCTCCGGTCGATGTTCCGGCCTCGCGGGGACTCTGCTCTCGCGATGAGCTCCCGCGAAACCGACCATCGCGCCGAGCATGTTCCGCAGGTCGTGGCTGACGATGCCGAGAAACTCATCGCGTGTGGCCACCGCGTCGTCGGAGCGGGCCCGCTCGAGAGAAAGGTCCTTGTCCGTCTCCTTGCGTTCGGTCAGGAGGAGGCCGGCATCGTGCGCACGTTCCGCGCGCAGAACCTCATCTGCATCGGCGCGCTCCGTTCGCACGTCCCTGTCCTCGATCCCTCTCTGTCTTTCGAGGCTCTTCGGAGAGGACCCGCCGGGCGCAAGCGCTGCCGACTGTCGGTCCGACTTTGCCCGATTTTCAGCGAGCACCTGATCTGCACGCGCGCGAGCCTTGGCGATGATGGCGTCGGCTGCATCCTCGATGGCGCCGAGCTTGTCGCTGAGGACTCGATCGGCTTTCTCACGCTCGACACGCAGGCTCTGGTCGGTCTGCTCGCGCTCGGGAATGGGAATGGCGGGTCGCGCATCGGGAAGCATTGATTCGCAACATCAAATTAGCACCGAGGACGTTCGCAGTTGGCCGCGCCCAAGCACTCGCCCGGTAGTGGTGTGCTCGCCGGTGACGTTACGCCCCAATCACTCGAAAGGCTCCGATTGCGGTGCGTTCTCGCAAAGCGATTGACGAGGTTGACGATGTACTGATGGAACAGCGACCGTTCTCAACGGAAGAAGTCTACGAATCAGCGCCGTATGTGCGCTGCAAGATCGACCACCGCGCGCACGAGCGCCTTCGGCTCGACGGGCTTCTCCAGGTGCACGTTAAAAACCTTCGACGAGGGCGCGCGCGCGATCCTCGTTACGGGCAGAGGCGGTGAGCGCGATCGCCGGAATGTTCTTCGTTTCTTCTCGCGGAAGATTGCGGATGCTTCGAATGAGCACGTACCCATCCTCGTGGGGCATGCTGATGTCCGAGATGATGACGTGCGGGGTGAAGGTCTCCAGCTCCGTCAGCGCTTCGGCGGAGCTACTCGCGACGTGGACCTCCATCCCGTACGATTCGAGGGCGTAGGCGAACAGGTCACGAGCGTCGGGGTCGTCATCCACGACGAGAACTCGAAGCCCTCCCAAACCAGTTGGCGGCGAGATGTTGGCCGCTTGCTCTTTCGCTGCGCGAGCACCGGAGACTCCGAAATTCGTCGAGACGAAGGGACTGACCGGAAGACGAACGACGAAGGTCGCGCCGCGCCCGCTTCCGGCGCTGTGCGCTTCGATGGATCCTCCATGCAATTCGACGATGTGCTTCGCGATGGAGAGCCCAATCCCAAGTCCCATGTGAGATCGCGTGGCGCTCGCGTCCGCTTGGCGAAAGCTGTCGAAGACGTGGGGCAAGAAGCTCTCGACGATGCCCTCACCGTTGTCCGAGACCGTCACTTCGAGATCGGATTGGACGCGTCGAAGACCAATCGTCACCTTGCCTTCCTTGGGCGTGAACTTCACCGCGTTCGCCAGAAGGTTCGACATGACCTGTTGGAGGCGTTCGCCGTCGCCGCGCATCGCAGCTCCTTCACGATCCAACTGCACCTCGATCGAGATGCTCTTGGCGGCAGCGGCAGGGCGCAAGCCTTCGATTGCCATCTCGACGACATCGGCAAGGTCGATCTGCGACGGGTTGATGCGAATCTTGCCGGTGATGACGCTGCTGACATCGAGCAGGTCCGCGACGAGCTGGCTCTGCGCCTCGGCATTACGCTCGATGATCTCGAGCGCGCGCTCCTTCTTGGTCTCGTCGAGATCCTCGTTCCGCATGATCCGCAGCCAGCCGAGGATCGCGTTGAGGGGGGATCTGACGGTGTCGATGATCTTGTTGGCGTCGCGCCGGGCGTTGCGGATGGATATTTTGCTGGCCTCGGCGAACTGCTTGCATTGGCCGACAAGCTGCAATCGTCGTTCCTGCGACAAGGGCGGCAGCATCAGGCGAAGGGTTTTGCCGTCGCTGTGCGGCGTCAGGCCGAGCTTGCTGTCGCTGATGGCTTTTTCAATGGCTTTCAGATCGCCGGGGCTGAAGGGCTTGATCAGAAGCTGCGTCGTCTCCGGCACGCTGATGGATGCGATCGACCGCAGATCGGTCGGCGAGTCGTAATAATCCACCTTGATATTTTCCACCAAAGCCGGCGTCGCCCGCCCGGTGCGAATGCCCCGCAGTTCATGCTGCAGGTGCTCGATCGCCTTTTCCATGTGGACTTCAGCGTCAAATAGAATGTCTTCGATTGGCATGATCTCTATGGTAACGGCCAAGCTTGGCCGACGGAAGTATGTTTGTAATTATCACGTGTGGCAACATTGGAATATCGCCATGCGGCGAGCGGATTGGAAAGGCTATTCAGGCTGGAGGTCTCTCAGTCGCGATGCAGGTGCGACTCTGAAACCTCCATTGTACCCGACCGGGGTTTTGGCAGCGGGGGATTGCTCGATACGAACGCTCCTTCTGGTTCAATTTGTGCGGATTGAAATCGATCTCTAAGACGTTATTTCCTAAATAGACCCCATTTCGGTAGGCAACTAGCTTGCTTGAATTAGTTGCCTCAGTGTAGTATCGTGAATTTATGCCCAACGTAATCGAAGTCGTTGAGAAGCTCAAGCGCCGGATGGTTCGCGATGCGAAACGGATCGAAAATGCGAGTAAAGAGCTAGAAGTCTTGAGAGACGTACTCGATAGGGCATGTGACCTTCAAGAAGAGATTGAAAATGCTGAACAGAGAATCCGCCGCACAGTCGAAATGCTGGGAAACAAGCAGGCGAAGACGATTCTGGCGGAGACCAACGTCGGAGCGCAATTTCTGGAAGAGAAATCTGTGAGAGCTGAGAAGGTCTCGCTCTGGGCATATATGCAAGAATATTTGCAGATAGTTAAGGAAGCGAGAGTCGGGGACATCGTCGCATTTTTGCAGGCAGTCGGAATTGAGTATGCGAAACGGCAAACGATAGAAGCTGTTATTCGTAGGAAGCCCGCTGAATTTAGAATCACTAAAAGAAATGGCCAAAAATTCGTCAGTCTGCGCCCCAATTGGCGATTGGAAGTTTCAGATCATCCGAGAAGTTGGAGATAAACAAGTTGGGCCTACAGCTGCGCTAACAGCAAGTAGGCCCGGAAAGCGTAGCAACCCTTGCGAGGAAGCCAGCTCTACGTGTGTTTATACGCCCGGCCGCCACCAGTTTCAAGGGGCGAAAGCCCTACTCTAATCCGCCGCGTCCATCTCTGCTTGGCCGTGTGATAGGCGGTTTAGTTTAGAAAATACTGCCGATACAGCGTATCCCGCTGAGCAGGCCTAAACCCAGCATCGCGAATGATCCTGCGGAGTTCTTCTTCGGTGGTGCAATTGGTCACGCCCGCAGCCCGTACCACATTTTCTTCCAGCATGACGGACCCCACATCGTTGCCGCCGAAGCGCAGACCCATCTGGCAGACTTTCAGGCCTTGCGTCACCCAGCTCGATTGCACATTGAGGAAATTGGAAAGATACAGCCGCGAGATGGCCAGCGTTTTCAGATACTCGACCGCCGTGGCTTCGTCCCAGTGCCGGCCGCCCAGGGCCGTGTTGGTGGGCTGGAAGCTCCAGGGGATAAATGCGGTGAATCCGCCGGTCTCTTCCTGGAGCTCGTAAAGCCGCTGGAAATGGTTGATGCGGTTTTCGTAATTCTCGCCCACGCCGAACATCATGGTTGCGGTGGTCCGCATGCCGATCTGGTGGGCGGTGCGATGCACATTGAGCCAGTCGTCGGTGAGGCACTTAAGGCGGGCAATCTTGTAGCGCACTTCGTCATCGAGAATTTCCGCGCCGCCGCCGGGGATCGAGTCCAGGCCAGCGTCCCGTAAGCGCAAAATCGTGTCGCGAATCGTCAGCCCGCTGTATTCGGCGATGGCGATAATTTCCGACGCCGAATAGCAGTGCAAATGAATTTTCGGAAAGCGTTCGCGGATGCCCCGCAGCATCCGTTCATGCCAGTCAATCTTGAGGTCAGGATGCAGCCCGCCCTGCATCAACACTCCCGTGCCGCCAAGTTCCACGGTCTCGCGGATCTTCTCGTAAATCGTCTCAAATTCGAGTATGTATCCTTCTTTCGACGCGGGCCCCTTCAGCGGACGATAAAATGCGCAAAACGTACAGTACTCGGTGCAGAAGTTGGTGTAGTTAATATTGCGGTCAATGATGTAAGTAGCCACGCCTTCGGGATGGAACTTGCGGCGCAGCGCGTCCGCTTCCATTCCAATGCCGATCAGATCGTCGGAGTTGTAGAGCTCGAGAGCTTGCTGTTTGGTCAGAGACATAGGTTCGCGAACTGCTCCCTAATTCTAGCGGAATTAGGACGATTGCTCCAAACGGTCAGGTTCGATTCAGTGCCCTGCCATGTGGTGCCAGTGATGCATGACCGCACAGCT
Source organism: Terriglobia bacterium (assembly GCA_963723765.1). GTDB lineage: Bacteria > Acidobacteriota > Terriglobia > Terriglobales > Acidobacteriaceae > DATBAX01. The sequence goes on from CAVRSD010000010.1 coordinate 15,543, forward strand.
TAGATGGCCGAGCACAAACCAGAACACGCCCTGGAGTACTGCCTTGGTTGTTTGCGTCATCCGTGCAAGAATACGCTCGGCTCCAAGCAGGGATCAAGAGCTTTGACGCCGTTTGGCGGCCCGGGCAGTGCCTTTCTCTTTCCGATGGCGAAAATACTGCCAGACCGCGCCCACCGCTCCGACCAGAGAGAGTCCGATCAAGATCCCGAGCGCCGCTTTGTAATAATGAGCAAAGAAGGCATTGATCCTGGTGCCATACAGCGCTCCCAATCCGGCGATGATGGTATAGCGGATGGCGCGACCAAGCGTCAGCGCTCAGCAGAAATTTCTTGCGCGAATATTGCAGGGCTCCGGCCGCCAATACAAAAGGAACAATCGGAAATGGCGGCGGCAAGGATAGCGGGAATGGCCACGGCGCTAAATCCCCAGCGCTCAAATCGCTGGCAAACCTTGGCGGCGCTTTTCTTCGACAGCTTGTATTCCAGCGTCTCTTTGCCGCCTTTGCGGGCCAGGCTGTAGGTGATGTATCCGCCCACCACGGCGCCAATCGTCGCCATAAGCGCGTAGTACGGCCATCGATTGGGATGATGGGCCGCCAGCCAGATGGTCAACACGTCCGCGCTGCCCGTCAATGGAACCACGGAGTTGTCCGCGATGCCCAGCAGAACCTGGCCGATTCCACCCAGCCGGTGTAGGGTTCGCCAAACTGAAACCGCAAGTAAAAGATGAATAGATGGCAACATTCGAATGACTTAGAAGCAGTCTACAGTGAGGGGTTGGCAGGAACGCGAAATATGACTCCTGCTCAGATAACGGCCGGTTTCGCAGCTTCGAGGAAATGCATTTCGGGTCTTTCCGGCAATACGCCAATCTCAGCGCCATAGTGATAGAACAGTTGCAGGCCCTCCAGGCAGTCCGCATCCAGATAATAATGAATGTTCTCGCTCAAATAACTTCTGACACTTGCCTGGCTCAAACCCAGCTTCGGAGCCCAGTCCCGTGCGATTTGATCGAGACTGTGAGGAAGCAGGCCGTGATCGCGGGATTCCTGAAAAATCGCCGCCAGGTCGAGTGAGGGTGCCGCATCTTTCAGCGCCGCCTGCCGCACCGCCCAGAACGCGAAAACGAAAGGCTTGCCGGTAAAACGAATCCATTCCTCGGCGAGATCGTAAGTCAGATAACGCGAGCGATCCACCTTGAGCGCAGGATCGCCAATCAGAAGCGCGGCGTCGTGTTGTTGCAGCATGGTTTCCAGCTCGGGGGCTGCAGCGCTAAAAGAGATTTTCCGATTCCACCACTTGGCGAACAAAATCTGCGTCAAAGCCACCGAGGTCAAGGATGAAGTATCGAGGGCGACAGTCTTTATCCGCTCCAACGGAAGCTTGCAGACCAGCAGGATCGAGCGCACCGTACGACGCGACGCGATGGCAACTCCGGGAAGGATAGCGAGGTCAGGAATGCTGGCATAAGCGGCTGCCGGAATGATGCCAATGTCTGCCGAACCCTGCTGCAATTCCGCCGCGCACTGGGATGGAACCGTATAGGAAATATCAAAGTGGGAATCCGCGCTCGGTCGGCCCTCCACTATATGCTCAAAATCCCACATAAGAGGCGCGGTGTTGAGGTAGGAAATGGCCGAAATTCGAAGGCGTCTCATGCTTTTGCTATCGATTTTATCAAACTTGTGTCATCCAACCTTGACATCGCACGGTCACCGTGTAGAGTCCGCCATAGCTAGCCGGAGGTTTGAATGCCCGAAGCCGTCGTCGCCGCTCCTAATACCACCGTCAATAAAGATGAAACCCTCACCCTGCAATGGCTGGCTTTGGCGCTCACGCCGGGTTTGGGGCCCGGCAAGGCTCGGCGACTGGTGGAGTTCTTCGGCAGTGTGCAAGCCCTCTTCGCCGCGTCGCTGACCGAACTGGAAGCCGCCGGCCTGCGTTCGCTTTCGGCCCAATCGCTCGGAACCGGCCGCTCCATGGAACTCGCGCACGACGAACTCGCAAAAGCCGCCGCCGAGGAAGCCCACATCGTCGCCTTCGAGGATCCAGCCTACCCTCCGGAATTGAAGCAAATCTACGACCCTCCCCTGGTCCTCTTTGTACGAGGAAATGTGGAAGTCCTGTCGCAACCGGGGATTGCCTTGGTGGGTACTCGGCATCCCACGCCTTACGGGGTCGGCATGGCCGAGCGGTTGGCTTGCGATCTCGCAGCTCGCGGCTTAGTAATTTTCAGCGGACTCGCCCGCGGCGTCGATACTGCCGGACATCGCGGAGCGCTCTCGGCCAAAGGCAAGACAGTCGCCGTTTTTGGAACAGGTGTCGAAATTGTTTACCCCAGAGAAAATACCAAGCTGGTAGATCAAATGCTCGCCCTTGGCGGAGCTGTGATTTCCGAATTTCCCATGGGGACGTTCGCGGCGCCGCAGAATTTTCCCATCCGCAACCGGATCATCAGCGGAATCTCGATCGGAGTTCTGGTCATTGAAGCCGCCGAATACAGCGGAACCCGCATCACCGCCCGCTGCGCTCTGGAGCAGAATCGAGAGGTCTTTGCCGTCCCCGGCAATGTGACCAATAAGAATTCCTGGGGGCCGAACACGCTGATCAAACAAGGCGCCAAGCTGGTGGCGACCTGGGAAGACATTTGGGAGGAACTCCCGCCGCAAGTACGACTTACGCTCATGCCCGAAGGTGGCAATGAATCGCCGACGGGCCAAACCGCATCTCTATTTCAGGAAGCCGAGCTTTCACCTCACGAAAAGAAGATCTACGCGCTGCTGAAAGCGGACGAGTCAACCCACATCGACGAAATTGTCGAACGCCTGGAGCCGAACTTGTCGTCTTCCGACATCTTCGCAGCCCTGTTTGAATTGGAGTTAGCCGGCAAGGTGAAGCAGTTGCCGGGGAAGAATTTCGTAAGGAGCTTCTAGCTCCTGGCTGCTAGCTCCTAGCTGCTGCCCGACGGTGAGCCGTTTATGGAAGATTTCAAGGATCTGAAAGTTTGGGTTAAGGCTCACGAGCTGACGCTCGGTGTTTATAAGAGGACGCGTTCTTTTCCTAAGGAGGAGTTGTTCGGCATCACTAATCAGATACGACGAGCTTCAGTTTCAGTCGAGGCCAATATCGCTGAAGATGTGGTCGCCGCTCTGACGGAGAGATGAAGAGATTCTTGCAAATTGCTCGTGGCTCCGCTAATGAAGTTGAATGCCACTTGATTCTTTCTAGAGATTTGGAATTGCTGACGGTTCCAGAGTTCAAGGATTTGGAGGCGAAATTACTTGAGATACAGCGAATGTTGGCCGGATTTGTCCAGCAAATCGTGAGTGTCGCACCGGGCAAAAAGCTAGAAGCTAGCGGCTAGAAGCTGAAGTGTAAGCGCTCAACAAACTTGTTGATACCCTCCCATTCATGCTAGCTTCAAAAAAAGGATTCCATCAACTGAGGACCTAGTGGACAAAGGTTTAGTCATCGTCGAGTCGCCGGCCAAGGCCAAGACCATCCAGAAATACCTGGGGAAGGGCTTCACCGTGGAAGCCTCGCTCGGCCACGTAAAAGATCTGCCCAAGAGCATTCTCGGCGTCGATATCGACAATGATTTCGCCACCGAGTACATTGTTATCCCCGGAAAAGAGAAAGTTCTCGCCAAGCTGAAAAAGCTGGCACTCTCCGCCGATCACATCTATCTGGCGCCCGATCCTGATCGCGAAGGCGAAGCCATCGCCTGGCATTTGGCGGAGGAACTGGGCGGCGACGGACCCAAGAGCAAAAAGAAAAAGAAGAAAGATAAGGATGACGAAGGCGGTCCGCGTATCCGCCGTGTTACTTTCAACGAAATTACCAAGAAAGCCGTGCAGGAAGCTTTCGAGCATCCTCGCGACATCGATCAGGCCCTGGTCGATGCGCAGCAGGCCCGCCGCGTACTTGATCGGCTTGTCGGCTATCAAGTCTCTCCTCTACTTTGGGACAAAGTTCGCCGGGGCATTTCCGCCGGCCGTGTACAAACCGTCGCGCTGCGCCTGATCGTAGAGCGTGAACGTGAAATAAAAGCCTTCGAAAAGAAGGAATACTGGACCATCGACGCGAATCTCGTCGGTCCCAAGCCTCCGGCCTTCGATGCCCGGTTTCTAGGCAAGGGCGAAGAGAAGATCGAAGTTACCAACGGTGAAGATGCCGAAAAGATACGCGCTGCGATTGAAAAAGCCGATTGGCTGGTCCGTACTGTCGATCGCAAAGAGCGCCGCCGAAACGCTACTCCGCCGTTCACTACCAGCAAGTTGCAACAGGATTCATCCCGCAAACTTCGTTTCAGCGTGAAGCGCACCATGATGATCGCGCAGCGCTTGTACGAAGGCGTCGAGCTGGGCGAAGAAGGCCTGGTCGGTCTCATTACCTATATGCGTACCGATTCGACGCGTGTTTCCAATGATGCGCTGGCCGAAGTGCGCGAGTACATCGGAACGCAATACGGCAAGGAATATCTGCCCGCGTCGGCGAACGTTTATAAAGAAAAGAAAGCGGCGCAGGCGGCTCACGAAGCCATCCGGCCTTCTTCGGTACAGCACCATCCCGATCAGATCAAGCAGTACTTAAAGGAAGATGAGTACAAAGTCTACAAGCTCATCTGGCAGCGCTTCGTAGCTTCGCAAATCATGCCTGCCGTCTTCGATCAGACTACGGTCGACATCGATGCCAAGTCTGGCAACGACGCTTACTGGTTCCGTGTCACCGGCTCCGTACTGAAGTTCGACGGCTTCCTCAAGGTCTACGAAGAGTCGAAAGATGCCAAGGACGAAGAGGAAGAAGAGTTAAAGCACAAGTTGCCCGCGTTAGAACCGGGCCAGAAGCTGACACTGAAAGAACTGAAACCTGAGCAGCACTTCACCGAGCCTCCACCGCGCTACAACGAAGCGTCACTGGTGAAGGAACTGGAAGAACGCGGTATCGGTCGGCCGTCCACATACTCGGCGATTCTAAGCACCATCCAGGAACGCCAGTACGTGCAGAAGCTGGGAGGCAAGTTTTCTCCCACGGAAATCGGCTTGGTGGTTACCGACCTGCTCGTCGAAAACTTCCGCGACATCTTCGATATCGAGTACACCGCTCGTCTGGAAGAACAGCTCGACGAGGTCGAAGAAGGCAAGGAAAAGTGGACTGACACGTTGGGCGAGTTCTATAAGCGCTTCTCCAAAGATCTCAAATATGCGGAAAAGCATATGGAGAACATCAAGCGCATGGAAAAACCCACCGATGAAAAGTGCGAGCGCTGCGGTTCGCCGCTGGTGATCAAGTGGGGCAAACACGGCTCGTTCTATGCCTGCAGCTCGTACGACAAGGAAAACGAAAATAGCTGCAACTTCACCAAGGAAAACCCCATCAACCTGCCCGATCTCGATTCGGCTGATGTGCAGGAAACCACGCAGGAAGAGTATTGCGAGAATTGCGGCCGGGTGATGGTGCTGAAACGCGGGCGCTTCGGCCAGTTCATGGCCTGCACCGGATATCCGGATTGCAAGACCACTCGCCGCCTCGACCAGGGTAAGAAGGTTCCAGACATTCCGCTCGATGAAAAGTGCCCCAAGTGCCAGAAGAACAACCTGATGATTCGTCACGGACGCTACGGGGAATTTACCGCTTGCAGCGGCTATCCCGACTGCAAGTATGTGAAGCAGAACTTCATCGGTGTGAAGTGCCCGTTATGTGAGGACGGCGAACTGGTCGAGAAGAAGGCGCGCAAAGGGAATACTTTCTACGGTTGTGGAAATTATCCCAAGTGCAAATTCACTTCAGCGCATAAGCCGATTCCGGAAAAATGTCCAAGCTGTGGGAATGCTTTTCTCGTGGAGAAATTCCTGAAATCTGGCCCAGTCATTGCTTGCCCGAACAAAGAGTGCGAATACGAACGTCCGAACCCCGATGCCATACCACCGAATGCGCTGGGTTCAGGAGATTCAGCCGAAGCTGCCGAAACAGTCGGCGACTAAAATTCATCGCAACCAATCAAGACTTGAAGGGAAATTACATGTCCAAGAAGCCTACGCACGCTGATGCTCACGTCATTCTCGAACTCTACAATCTTCGCCGCGAACCGGAAATGCGCAAAGCTCGCGCCTGGTGGCTGGGAGAATTTTGGCCGAATAGCGTCGAGGATTTTACGAAAGTTTCCGCAGCGATGGGCACCCAGGAAAACAACTGGATGCGCCAGGTATCGGGCTACTGGGAAATGGCGGCATCACTCGCCGTGCATGGGGCCGTCAGTTCGGACTTGTTCCTCGAGCCATCTTTTTCCGGCGAGATGTTTTTCCTGTTCGCCAAGGTAAATCCGTTCCTGAAAGAGTTGCGCGAAAAGATCAGTCCCACCATGCTGCGCAATGTGGAACAGCTGATCAAGAGCACAAAGTTCAGCCGTGAATTCTTCAAGAGGACGGAAGCCAGCGTAGCCGCCCGCCGCAAAGCCATGGCCAAGTAAGCGCGATAGACAGTGCAGAGACGCTCCGGGTCTTGGGGGGAGCAGCCGCTTCGGCGCTGTGTTCGAAGTTTTATTTCGGCAACGCAGTTTTGCGACTAGGAAATATATTCCCGGATGTACTCGTCTTTTGTTTCCTGTAAGTCCTGCAGGCTCCCGTCAAAGATGACCTTGCAGTCCCGGAGTATCAGGAAATTCATCGGCACCTCACAGTGCATACCCTCTGGTAGCCGCTCCATGTGGTTGGTCTTACGGTCGAAGTAGTGGGTGGCCATGACGAACGCATCCTGCAGCCGGTGCGTGACCATCAGAGAGCTGGTTTTATACACGTCGCGCTGTTTCACGATCAGTTCGATGATCGTTGTCGAAGTCACCGGATCCAAACCGCCGGTGGGCGAATCATAGAGCAAAATTTCCGGCCGCGTAATGGTGGCCCGGGCAATGGCTACGCGGCGTCGCATTCCGCCGGAGAGCTCGGAGGGAAACAAGTCCATGGTGTGCTCGAGTTCCACGAAACTTAATGCTTCCCGCACGCGTTTGTCGATTTCTTCCTCAGAAACGTCGTGTTCCTCCATCAACCGGAACGCGACATTTTCCTTCACGGTCATCGAATCGAATAGCGCGCTCTCCTGAAAAACCATTCCGATTCTTCGCCTCAGCTCAAACAATTCCTCTTCGCTCATCTGCGTGATGTCGTTCCCGAGCATGTAAATCTTTCCGCTGTCCGGTTTCAGCAACCCCATGGCAAGTTTGAGGATGGTGCTCTTCCCCGAACCAGCGACTCCGAAAATGGCCTTGCTCTGGCCCGGCGGAAGGTCGAAGGAAATTTGATCCAGCACCTGGTTGTCTTCAAATGCCAGGGAAACATTTTCGAATGAGATGACCGGAGAGGCAGAGTTCTCTGTGGATTTAAGCGGCTGTTCGACCACTGTGGGAGGTGCGGCCATGGCCTAGTGAGTCCCCAGGACCGCCATCATAAACTTCGTGATAAAGAAGTTCACAATCAAAATCAGCACCGACGACGCAACCATCGCCTGGGTAGTCGCCTTGCCTACTCCCTGGGTCCCGCCCCGGGTGGACATTCCGTAATAACAACCGACGGTGGCAATAATAAATCCAAAAAATAGCGGTTTTACCAATCCCGTAAAAACATCCCGGAACGCCAGCGCTTGCCAGGCGGAATTCCAGTATTGGCGAGAATCGATTCCGAAAATAAGCCGGGAGATAATGCCGCCGCCAATCAATCCCAGCAGGTCCGCAATGATGGTCAGAAAAAATAGCATGAACACGGTGGAAATCATCCGTGGAGCGACCAGCTTCTTCATGGGGTCGGTGCCCAGGGCCCGCATGGCGTCGATTTGCTCCGTCACCACCATGGAACCAAGTTCGCTGGCAATTCCGGAAGCGTTCCGCCCCGCCACCATGAGCCCCGTGATGATCGGCCCCAGTTCGGTGACCATTCCGACCGAAACCAATTGGCCGATGAGAGAAAGCGAACCAAATTTCTCCAGGGTGGCGGCGCTGTTCAGTGCCAGCTCGGCGCCGATGGACAATCCGGCGAGTATTACGATCGGCAGCGATCCTACTCCAATGAGATCGGCTTGCTGGAGGATGTCTCCGAAATAGCGCGGGTGGCCAAACAGGTTGGAAACGGAGCGTCCCGCGAGCACAGCATAGTCCTGTACTGCCTGGACTTTCTCTTTGGCAAACTCCGATGGCGAGATCAGTTCCATGCGTTCAGGGAGCGACTCTGACGGAAACTATAACAGAGGGAGCAAAAGGTTTCAGCTCTGATACTTGATCAGGTCAAGAAAATAATGTCATCCCGAAGATCCGGCGTTCTTCAGCCGGGCGAGGGACCTTGCGTGTATCTAATCTGGCTAGCCCTTATTCCCTGATCTTCTTCTTAATCTCAATATTCAGCCGCTTAATCTTCTGATTCAGCGTCGAGAGCGGCACATGGAAGCGTTCCGCCGCTTCGGTCTGGTTCCAGTTGCACTTTTCGAGCATGTCCACCAGGATATGGCGCTCGCAATCTTCCATGATGTCGAACAGAGAAGCATCTCCGCGATGTTCCAGCATGGGGAATGCGGTACCGCGTCCGGCGATTTGATCGGGGAGTAAATCTGGCCCGATCTCTGTGCCCGATGACAGCACCACGGCCCGTTCCATCACATTTTCCAATTCGCGAACGTTGCCCGGCCAGGAGTAAGTCAGCAAGGGCCGCAGCGCTTCCGGCGTAATCCGCCGCAAGGGACGCTCGTTTTCCACCGAATAGCGATGCAGGAAAAAATCCACCAGCAGCGGGATGTCCTGCTTGCGCAACCGTAACGGCGGTAACTCGACGGTAATCACATTCAGCCGGTAGAACAGATCCTCGCGAAATTTGCCTTCACGCACGTGCTGCGCCAGATCGACGTTGGTAGCGGCGATGATGCGAACGTCGACTTGCAACTCGTGTACGCCACCCAGATGCATGAACTTGCGGTCTTGCAACACTCGCAGAATCTTCGCCTGGGTGTCCATGCCCATGGTTCCAATTTCATCCAGAAACAAAGTGCCCTTGTCGGCAATTTCGAAAAGACCTTTTTTAGAGGCGATGGCGCTGGTGAACGCGCCCTTAACGTGTCCAAACAACGTGGATTCCAGCAGGTCCGCCGGCATCGAGCCAGTGTTCACCGGAACAAAAGGCCGATCACGGCGCGTCGAGTTCAAGTGAATGGCCTTGGCGATGAGTTCCTTGCCTGTCCCACTCTCGCCTTGCAGCAGCACGGTCGACCGGCTGGGCGCCACCTGCGCCACCAGATCGAAAATCTTGAGCATGGGCTCGCTCTTGCCCACAATGTTCTCAAAGTTGTAGCGCTGCTTCATCGCGCGCTTGAGCTGAATGTTTTCTTCTTCTGCGCGGTGCCGGGCCACGGTGGCACGCACGTCGGCCAGCAGCTTTTCATTGTCCCAGGGTTTTTGGACGAAGTTTGCCGCCCCTGCCTGCATCGCCTTGACCGCGTTCTCGACCGTCCCGTAGGCGGTGATCATGATGACGGAGACTTGCGAATCATGAGTCCGCAGTTCAGCCAGCAGGTCCATGCCGTCACGATCGGGCAACGCCAGGTCGAGCAGCACTAGGTCGAAGGTGTTCTGTCCAATGCGCGCCAGTCCTTCCTCGCCAGTCCCGGCGGTATCGACGCTGTAGCCTTCGAGTTCCAGCAGAGTCTGCAGCGACTCGCGGATCGCAGCTTCGTCATCGATGATCAGGATCGAACCCACTGGGGAAGTCGAGCTGTCGCCCAAGTGGCGGCTCGTGATTACTGCGGCCTCAGACATTGACTGCTTTCTTGGTCATGGGGAAGTCGACGTAAAAAGTTGTGCCCTCGCCGGGCCGGCTTTCCACGCGGATCTTTCCCGCATGTTCCTGAATAATGCCGTAAGTCACCGAGAGGCCCAGTCCGGTACCGCGTCCCTGGCCCTCCTGCGGCGATGTTTTCGTGGTGAAGAAGGGATCGTAGATGCGGCGGATGTGTTCTTGCGCGATCCCACTCCCCGTATCGGAAACCACTACGCTCACGCCTTCGCCGTTGGAAGTCATCACCCGCAGAGTTCCTCCCTCGGGCATGGCGTCGCGCGCGTTCAAGAACAAGTTCAGGAAAACTTGCTGCAGCCGTCCCGGATTCCCGGTAATACGCGGCAGATGGTCGGACAATTCATCCTGGACTTTGATCTTCGCGGTCTTGAACTGGTGTTCCAGCAGCGCCAGCGTGTCCATAATGATGCCGTTGACATCCACATCCTTGAATTCGGTCCCACTGGTGCGCGAGAAATTCAGCAGATTATTAACAATTTCCGACGCCCGGAAAGTCTGCCGCGTGATCTTCTCCATCAGCGCGCCCTTCGCCGGATCGCCCTGAAGCTGTTTCGAAAGCATCTGCGCATACGAAGAGATCACGGCCAGCGGCGTATTCACTTCATGCGCCACCCCAGCAGCCAGCAATCCGATGGAAGAAAGTTTGTCCGCCTGTGAAAGTTGCGCTTCCAGTTCAATTCGCTCCGTGATGTCGTCCATGATGATCAGTCGGCCGATCACGTTGAACTTCCTGGTTACCAGCGGAGCGATGGCCACATTCACGATCCGCGTTTCTCCCGCAGGAGTTCCGAGTCTAAATTTGTACAGATTGTGAATCCCCGAGTTCTGTCGCACCCGATAGAACTCTTCCACAAATGCCGCCGGGAACACTTCGCTCAACGGACGCGTAAGCGCCTGCCAGCGCGGCAGCGCATACATAACTTCCATCTGTGAGTTCCAGGATTCAACCCTGTCCGCCAGATCCACGGCCAGCACACCCACATTGATCGACTCGACGATGTTCTCGTTGAAGTCTTTCAGCCGTTCGTATTCCGCAACCTTCTTTTCCAAAGACGCATACAGCCGCGCATTCTGAATGGCGATGCCCAGATATCCCGCCAAAGTTTCCAGCAGTTCGATATCTTCACTCGTCAGGAAGTCGCCTTCCACCGTCTTGCCCAAGCCGAGTACTGCGATCGTGTGCTTCTGAGCGCGGCAGGGAATGTAGTAGTTGAGGTCAAGCTTGGCGATGGCTTCTTGCGCGCTGGGAGCTTCTCGAGGAACCTGGTGAGTGTTGTCGAAGAACAGATGTCCGGCTTCCAGCTCAGGACGGGCCAGGCCCAAGAAAATCGAAATCCAGGCCGCTGGTCTGCGTCATGCCGAACGACTTTGCCACCAGAAACTTTTGCGGTCCATCGCCCGTCGAAAGAAACAGCGCCATCCGGTCCACCAGCAGTGTGCGCGAAAGGCGGTCCACCACCGAGCTCAGCATTTTGTCTAAATCAGTTTCTGCGTTGAGTTCACGGCCAAACTCGATCAGCGTTTTCCGGTAGTCGTAGCGTGTCCGATAAAAGAACTGGTCAATGCGTTCCTGGATCCATTTGCGGACGGGATCGAACAGCAACGCCGCCACCACCATGGCCAGCACCAACCCGATCGAACCGGAATTGGGGATTTGCAGGTGGACAAACTCGGCGATGCCCGCCACTGCCGCGAAATAGGCCCCAACGATAGCGCCCGCCGCCAGCGTGGACACCATACCGCGTTTGAAGATGAGGTCCACATCCATCAGCCGGTAGCGGAAGATGGCATATCCGAAAGTTAGAGGCAGCAAGGCCAGTGACAACACCGACAGCGCCACCGTCGGCAGCGTGCCGGTCAGATAAGGAATCACATAAAACAGAGTGAAGGGCGTGATGGAAAGAATTGTGCCGCGGGTGATCCACTTCAACTGTTGCCGCAGAATGGGAGTGCTCGCCCGGCGATAGCAGTACCAGAGCGCACCCGCCGCAGCAATGAAGAACACGGCCAGATATCCCATCTGCAGCCGGTCCAGATCACGGCTCAGTGACCCCGAGGCCTGCAGCAGGGTGACGGACAAAACATACATGCCCAACAAAACCAGTCCGGGCAAGTAAATCGCCGGAATGATCCAGCGATGCTTCTTGATGAAATTCCGGCGTTCCGGAAAAACCAGCACGAAGTGCAAAAACAAAGCCGGCTGCAATACCCAGGCGACTTCGTTGCTCCAGAAAATACTCCAGTCAAACTCGTTCAATTTTCCGGTGTAGTTGAACGCGTAAAAAATAAACGAGACCAGGCAGAAGATATAAAAATGCATGGAACTCGGCGCGGTCCACCGGCGCAGCAAAACATAGAGACCGATGCCGAGATAGATCAGCGCGATCAAACGCTTGCATTGATTGACTGATTTATCCACCGGAGCCAGGATTACCACCGCATCCAGCGGCACCGACTGCCGTATCACCGAGTAGGTGGCCTTTGACCAAACTCCAGCGCGATACATCTGGCGAATTAACCCTGCCGTATTGGTGACTTCATTGCCGCCGACCGCGGTAAGTTGGTCGCCTACCTTGATGCCGGCCTTGGCCCCCGGCCCGTTGGTTTCCAGTCGGGTCGCTTTCAATCCGCCACTGGTCTCGACCCATCGAATCCCGTCAGACGGGGATTGAAACTCACGTTCTTTCTGGAAGTTAATCGTGGCAAAAGTAACCGCCGTCACCGTCAGCAGGACCAGCAGACCGGCGTTAAAGCGGATTTGGAAATCCTTGTTCATGGACCGCAAGGGCACGCCCAGCTGCGGAGCCGGACTGCCTCGCAGTGAGTGATGCACGTTCGCTGCCACGTCCAAAGCCATACGGCTGCCTCTAAGTGCCTTCAAAAAAAAGACTTTCACGATTATAGAAGGCCAGTCTTTGTTAGGCTATGCTTTTTGGAAGGTTTCTGTGAGGATTGGTAACTCGTTGGAGACGATAACGTTACACCCGCCCCCCGTGCCCTAAATGGGAATTGGAGGTGCGTAGAAGCTAAACCGGGGAATTCTCATTCGTCCCCTGAGCCGAGCCGTCACCGGCATCCGCTACCTTGGGCATAGATGCCCATTCGACCTCGAAGGCGCCATGCCAGTGCTGAAGAATAGAATAGAAATCATCTGCCGCGAGCCAAACATCGCTGAGTGTGGCTGGGTCGTGGAGGTAGCCTTTACTGGACTTAAACGCGATCAGTCGAACCTGTTCTTGGACGTCAAACTGAAGCACGTAGCTTCCATCATCGAAAGCCTCATCGCCGTCGGGAGCCCACATGATGCGTTTCGACCGAATCAGGTCACTAAACTCAGAGGTAGGCATGCCGAAATGACTTTCCTCCTGCTTCTCAGCACATAAAGCTTCGCGGAAGGCATCGGCGATTTCTCCCCCGTCCGACTCGGCCGCAAAAGGCACCGTATGGTTGCCCCGCATAGCGATACGCCTTTCAACCTCGTCATACGAACAGGCCAGCATTGTGCTGTCAATGCTGCGCTTACCATAGCAGCGGCCATTCACGTGAATGACGAAGAAACCGAGCGCCCGGAAACTTAGGCGTTCATATGCTCTCGTAATGCCTGATTCGATGGCAAAAACAGAAGGATTCCCGATAATCAACTCAACACTCCTGATCTCGATGGGATTATTGTCTTCCTAGGCAAGGCAGGAAGAAAGGACTTCTTGAGGGATTGTCGTCGAAGGCAGCAGGAAAGGGCAAACCAGCAGTTCGACGTTTGATGCATAAGGGTAAAAAAGTAGGGAAGCCGAAGCTCCCCTACGCAAGCGAAAGAGGCGATATCATTTAGATAGAATCTCACTGTGGCAAAATAGTTGTCTTCCCCGAAGAGAAAAACGAAAAGAAAATGAACGCCAAGACCGCCATTGTTCCGCAACCCAATCCGCCTCTGACTCAGTCCATCGAGGACCACTGGATTACCCTCGATGGGGCGCGTATGCGGTTTCTGCGTAGCGGTGACGGCCCACCCCTCCTGCTCTTGCACGGACTGCTGGGGTATTCATTTTCCTGGCGCCATGCCATCCCAGTCCTGGCGCAGCAAGCCACCGTGCATGCAGTGGATATGTTGGGCGTGGGTTTTTCCGATCGCCCCGCAGGCATTGACTGTAGTTTGGAGGCGAGTGCCCGGCGTCTGCTTTTATTCCTCGATTCCGTCGGCGTGGAATCCTGCGATCTGCTGGGCACTTCGCATGGTGGCGCAGTATCGATGATGGCAGCCGCGCTGGCGCCTGAGCGAATTCGACGGTTGATTCTGGTTGCCCCGGTCAATCCATGGTCACGCAACGGCGCGGCCATGGCAGCATTTCTTAGCAGTCGTCCGGTAGCGCCAATTTTTCTCGGCCTCGCTCCTCATTTGAGCTTCACCCACAACTACTTATTGCGCCGGCTTTACGGTGATCCGCGCCGCATTCGCCCCGGCACCCTCGAAGGCTACTCCGCACCATTCGCCATCCCCGGACTTTTCGAACACAGCCTAAGCGTCTTGCGCACCTGGAGCCGCGACTTGGGCAAACTCGAATCCGCTCTTCCGCGCATTACCCACATTCCAACCTTGCTGTTATGGGGTAGTGCCGACCCCGCCGTTACTCCAGCCTCGGCGGCGCCGTTACGTAAGCAGTTTGAGAACTGCCAACTGCGCATCTTTGACGGCGTCGGCCATCTACCCTACGAAGAAGTGCCCGATGAATTCAACCAGGCGGTCGCGGAGTTTCTGGCCGGCGAGCAACTGCACGCACCTGCGTAACATTGCTGCTCGATCTGGTCGATGCTAGGCTCAAAGTGAGTAGACCAACTTTAAGCATTGTCATTCCGAGAAGCGAAGCGCCGAGGAATCTGCTTTCTGCCTGCACCACGGAAAAGCAGATTTCTCGCTTCGCTCGAAATGACAATGGGCAGGGTGTCCGGCTAATCGCACACATGTCCGCTTTCGTTCAACCCGCCGCAACGCCAAGTCTTTCCATTCCTCAGCAGCTCATTCGATCCTTGCATCTGGAAATCCCTGAAGTGTGGGTGCGTTTCTTATTGGCAATCGTTGGGCTGGGACTGGCTTTTGGCGCGGCCCTCTTTTCCACGATTTCACGGGACGCGGGAAATTTCTGGGCTACGCTCATCCTCGCTTCGATTGCGTTGCTCCTGGCAGTCATCGTGGGATTGACCACAGTCCCTTATTTGGCACGCCGGGTGGCGGGTTCGCGTCTTCGCGACGCCTTCGATTATGAAGTCACCCGCGCCGGAATCATCTATGTCGCGGTTGTGCTCTTGATCGGCGTCGCCGCCCTCAACACCGGAAACAATCTGCTCTACATTGTCGTTGCTGCCATGTTGGCCGCGATTCTGGTTTCAGGCATCGCATCGGCAATGGTTTTGCGCCATCTGCAACTGGATATTCGCTTGCCGGAGCACATTTTTGCCGGGCGCGAAACTCTGGGTCGGATTCGCTTGCGCAACCGTCGCCGGTGGCTGCCTTCGTTCTCCGTCAATGTAGTGTCGCTCAAGAAAAAGAAAGCCGGAGAGCACTGGCGTTGGGTGCCGGTCACCTTCGGTCTGCCGCCGGGGCGTCCGCCCGCCGACCAGTGGATCAGGCTGCCCGACCGCAAACTGCGCCGCATCGCCGAAAAAACTGCACCTCCCGGTATATTCGAAGGCTCGGTTTACTTCGCTTATATCCCGGCCGGCAACGAACCTGCCGCCGATCTCCCGCTGAATTTTTCCCGTCGTGGACGCTACCAGCAGGAAAGTTTTGGTCTGGCTACGCGTTTTCCTTTCGCCTTCTTGAACAAAACCCGTCGTGTCCCACTGGCCCGCGAGATCATCGTTTACCCCGCAGTCGAGCCGACCGACGAACTGTTCGCAGCGCTGCCGATGATTGCCGGCGAATTCGAATCGTTCGTCCGTGGGCGTGGCGCCGATTTGTATCGCATCCGCGAATATTTGCCCGAGGACTCGGCCCGCCACGTGGATTGGAAAGCCACCGCGAAATCCGGTTCCCTCAAAGTTCGCGAGTTCAGTCGCGAGGACGAACGCAAGCTGCGCATCGTCTTCGATAATCCTGACGCCGGAGTCGTCTCGAAAGAAAATTACGAAAAGGCAGTCGCCTTGGCAGCCTCGCTCGGATGGCACTTCACCCAGGAGAACGCCGACGTCTCTTTTGTCGCACAGGAATTCGGCGGAGCCGCCGACATTTACCAGTTTCTCGATTACCTGGCTCTCGTCGAACCCAAAGCGGCACGTTCCGTCATCGAAAGCCTTCCGCCCTCGGATGAATACAACATCATCGTGACCGCCCGCCCGCGAGGCTCGATTCCCACGGCCCTCTGGGACCACTCCTATTTCCTGTTTATCGACCAGACCCGATCGCCGATGGTTGAGGTCCCGTGAACCGTTAAATCGGTAGATTTTGAGCCGATGCTGGTCTCAAGACGAGCTCCCAAAATTATTCTCTGAAAATTCCCAAAATGGTAATCGTTACCCCGTTCCAAGCTCTTTGCAGGCCGCCTTGCCTTCCTGCGTATGTGGTTGTTTTGCAATCACTTGCAAGCATTTCAAGGTAACTGTTACCAGAGGTTACTTTCGTCCATTGACCCTTAGTCTGGAAATGCTAACCTGAATGGGCAAGGGAAGAAGTGTAGTTTAGCCGATGCGGCTGGAAGCAAATAGCATATGCATCCACAACTTGAAAACGCGCTTTGGATCGCCAGCCCGGTTCTCCAGTTGGGCGTAGTCGCGGTCATGTTGTGGCGCCGCACACATCGCGCTTTCCCAGTTTTTTTTGCCTACGTGGTGGCGCAAGTCCTGATGTTTGCCATGGTCTTTCCGGTTCGCATGTGGGGAAACTACAAAGAATATTTTTATTCCTATTGGATTTGTGAAGCCATCTCCCTGGTACTTGGTTTCATGGTGATCCATGAAATCTTTCTCGACACTTTTCGTCCCTTTCATACCCTGAAAGATCTCGGTTCCATCTTGTTCAAGTGGGCCGGTCTGGTCATGCTGTTAATGGCAGTAGTGGTGGCGGCTGCCAGCCCGGCTTCCTCCGAAGGGCCGCTGGTTCAATCCGTGATGACGGTGCAGCGCTGCGTTCGCATCATTCAATGCGGATTGGTTCTTTTCCTCCTGATCTTCTCCAAGTACCTGGGTGTGTCCTGGAAGAACCGCAGTTTCGGGGTGGCTCTGGGCTTTGGCAGTTTTGCCATCGTCGAACAAGTGGCCGTCGCGCTGCGGGCCAGTTCTTACATTCGACATGAAGATACCCTGAACTTCGCCATCCTGGTGGCCTACAACTTTGCGATCCTGGTTTGGATGGGATACATGGCCGCGAAAAAGTTTGCCCTGGAAGATATGACGGTTCTTTTGCCCACCCAACGCTGGGACCAGAGCCTCAATGACCTGCAAAATCCGGGCACTCCAGATTCGCTCATTCCCATGTTCGAAGGCATGGTCGACCGGGCGTTTTCAAGAACCAAGGATCACTCGCTCATGGGAAACGATCAGGAACTCGAAAAACTATTGATCTCGAGTGGAATCTCCGACTCTGCCGCAGCGGGAGCCAGACGCGGGCTTTTCTCCGAACACCTGGTTCAGAAAACTTAAATATTCTTTATTCAAAACCGCACTCTGACCGCTTCCGTGAAATCCGCGTTATACCCGCTTCTTCCGTCCTGTTCGGTTTTTGGAACATCTTTTTAATCTCCGAAAGCCCCAGTTTATACATAAAGTGTTTGTTCAATGTTGCCGTGGCAACCATAAGTTATTTCTAGTAGATCAGCGCTTAACATTTCTCGTTTCGCCTGTCTCCTTTCCCGCCTGATGGATGTCGACGCCAAGACCTCGTTGACATTACCTATATAATCCGTGACCAAGAGGATTCCCGCTCCCAGGGGATCCGCATTCAAGGAGAAACACACTATGAAGCATGCGGTCAGGATGTTGATCCTGATGGTAGGTCTTGCATGTACGTATGTCGTGATCGCTGCCCCGATGACTTCGGCAGAGGTCGGACCCATGCCAACATGCAACCCTAATACTGGTTGCAAGTAATCAGGTCGTAATGCGACCTTTTTACCAATCCCAATGATTACTTAGAGCTCCCGCCCTAAACGGCTATCGCTCTTGTGGGCTGACATTTGCAAAAGGCAATGTCAGCCCTCTTTTTTTGCAAACGTTTTCAGTGCGGATTTAACGCTTCCCGAGCGGCCCACGAAGCACTTCGGCTAGTTCTTCGGGATTAGAAATTGGCGGCAGGCAAGTGAATCCTGAACAAACTACCGCCATCGTTTTTCCGTCCTTGACCGCCGGCAACAGAGGAATGGTCTCTGCCAACCCAGCTGGCAAGTTTTGTGCAGTCACCTGGCTGGTTTCCAGCCCGAGCACAGTTTTCCCAAAGAAAAAGTCTTTGACCGCTGCGGCATAAAGTTGGTCCGCTGATTCGCCGTCTCCCACCACAACAATCTGGACCTGCGGCTGAGAAAAATACACCGCTGCAATGCCATAGGTGGCCGCAAAAATCCCGTACCTGTCAGCCAATCCGCCCAGCACTTCGATGGTCTGCTCAGCTTGATCCCGATAGCTTTCCTGGTTGGTGAAAGCATACAGACGCAACAAAGCGATGGCCGCCACCGAATTTCCCGCCGGCGTGGGTGAATCCTGAAAAGGCTTACGCCGCGTGCCCAGCACCCCTAGAACTTTTTCAGTTTCACCAGATTTTTCCGTATCAAAAAAGCCGCCACCTGTCACATCAAAGAAACGCTCCACCATCGCGTCTGCAATGTTCTTCGCGAAATTGAAGTAGCTCAGATCGGCGGTCGCCTCGTATGCATCCAGACAGGCGACGGCGGTGAAAGCGTAATCCTCAAGCATGCCGGCGACCTGCCGCCGCTCGGCATTCGCGTCCGAATACGCGATCACGTGCAGCAATCCACTTTTTGCGTTCCAGCCCTCGGCGAGGACTCGATCCAGCGAACGCAGCGCAAAATGCCGGGCGGCATCGAGCTGCAAAACTTTGGCGGCTTCCAGGTAAGCCGAGATGCAGAGCGCGTTCCAGCCCACATAGACCGTCTTGTCCACATAGGGAGTCGTGCGCTTCAACCGCGCCGCATACATTTTTCCCCGGGCAGATTTGAGCAACTCTCGCACCTGCTCCCGAGTGATGCTCATCCGGATCGCAATTTCCTCCACCGAAGCCCGCACATACAAAACATTCTTCTCCGGATTGTGATGCATCTCCCCGATTTCATTGATGTCATAGTGCAGGCTGGCCACTTTCGCTTCGTCTTCCGTCAAGACCGCTTCTGCTTCGGCCAGGGTCCAGGTGAAGTAGTCGCCGTCATCTTCCAGCGAAATATCCGCGTCCTGCGAAGCATAAAACCCGCCACGCTCCCGGTCGCTCAGCCATTCATCCATCCAGCGAATGATGTCGCGGGCCACGTCGGCAAAAAACTCCGACCCGGTTACCTGATACCCATGCACATAGTTCTTCAGCAGTTCGGAGTTGTCGTAGCACATCTTCTCGAAATGTGGCACGCCCCAGTGATCGTCTACTGAATAGCGATGAAATCCCCCAGCCAGTTGGTCGTACACGCCGCCACGCGCCATCTTCTCCAATGAAGTGATAATCACATTCCGCAATTCTTTATCGCCGGAACGGGCATACTGATCAATCAACAGATCAAGCGCCGACGGATGAGGAAACTTCGGCGCGTTCCCAAATCCTCCATTTTTCTCATCAAACATGTCCACCGCGGATTTCACAATGGAGCCAATCACGCTCGGCGAAAAACGTCCACCGCCGCCGGCAAACAACTCTGATTGGGCAAGCTGGCTCTCCACCATCTGCGCCTGCTCCATCACATCGCCATTTTTTTCGCGATACGCATCCGCAATCGAAGTCAGCACCCGCCTGAAACTGGGACGGCCATAGCCATCCTCCGGCGGAAAATAAGTCCCGCCATAAAACGGTTTGCCGTCAGGCGTAAGAAACGCCGTAAGCGGCCAGCCTCCCTGCCCGCTGATCGCGCTGACCGCCACCTGATAGCGGCTGTCGATATCCGGACGCTCATCGCGATCCACCTTCACCGCAATAAATCGTTCATTCAAAATCTGCGCAATTTCCGGATCGTCATACGATTCCCGGTCCATCACATGACACCAATGGCACCACACCGCGCCAATATCCAGCAGCATCGGCTTGTTCTCCCGCCGCGCCGTCGCGAACGCCTCTTCTCCCCACTCATGCCACCTCACCGGCTGATTCATGGCGGAGCGAAGATAAGCGGAGGAAGCTTTTGAGAGGGAATTGAGAGTATGGGAGGACATGATTCAAGTTTAAATGGTTTGGGGAGATTGTAGATTTGAGATTGCAGATTTCAGATTGAAAACCCGAACAAATCTGAAATCTTCAATCTGAAATCAACCGGGTGCCCCGTCCTTCTCGCGCACTTTGCGAGAGGGCGGGGCTTTTCAATTGTCTACTTGATCAGCGGGTTGACCACTTGCACCACTCCGTATTTCTGACCAGCCGCCAAATCTTCCGAATAAACAACCGTAGCCCCGGCGCTTTCAGCCGCCTGCAAAACCAGCGCATCCCAGAAAGAAGTCTTGTATCGCAACTCGATCTCCAGTGCCTGAAGAACCGATTCCGGAGTGTTGACCACAATCTCCCAACTCAGATAATCCTGAATCAGTCTGCGGATTTCTTCCACAGGAAGTGGCTTGGCAAGCTTTCTGCGAAGATTAATGCAAAGCTCCTGCAGGACCTGTGTGCTCAGCACGCCTTGTCCAGAATGCCACAGGCGTTCAATCAACTCTTTTGCCCGATCATGTTTTATGCCAGTGGAGCGATCGTGCGCATAAATCAGAATGTTGGTATCGACGAAATATTTATCACTCATCGCTCATGAAGCTCGTCGCGGGAACTGGGACGCGTCCATCGCAAGTCCAGCCCTTCCCGCAGCCGGGCCAAAGCCCGCTTGCGCGCCCGGTTGTAGGTTTGGCGCTGGCGCACGATTTCCTCGAGGCGCGCCGCCAGCAGGGCACTGATCGAGGTGTCCTCTTCAGCCGCCAGGATTCGCGCCTCGCGCAACAACTCGACATCCAACTTAAGGGTAATATTCGCCTTCATAAGCACGTAAGTAAGTGCAGCACAATTTTACGTGCTAAATGGATAAATGTCAACAAGCCGCAATTAGGGTGCCCCGTCCTTCTCGCGCACTTTGCGAGAGGTTGGGGGTTTTTGACTTACTGCCCCATCAACCCAGCATCCTCGGCCGCACCCAGGGAAATCGCGGACCAGTCCAAATTGTCGCCGCCGTGAGCCAGCAGAGTAAGAAAGCGGTTGTAAATTAAACTTGCCAGCGGCAGGGGGACACGCAGGGTTTGGGCCGCTTCTAAAACCAGCCGGTTGTCTTTGAAACCCAGGACAGACGCAAATCCAGCCGGCTCGAATTTTTTGTCGGCAATCATCCCGCCGTAGATTTTATAAACCGGCGCATTGAACAGTGTGGAGGTCAGGAAATCCAGATACTGGCGCTGGTCCACGCCACCCTTGGCGACCAGCGTCGCGGCTTCGGCCAGCGATTCGATTACCGACGAGATCAGAAAGTTGCCGCTCAACTTCACCAAATTTGCCGCCGACGGCTTCTCGCCAAATCGAAATGTCTTCTGTCCCACGGCTTCGAACAGAGGCATGCAGTCCTCGACCGCGTCCGGCGCGCCCGCCACGGTGACAAACAACTTGGCCGCGGCCGCCGCCTCGGGACGTCCAAACACCGGCGCCGAAATAAAACGCTGTCCATTCTTGGCGTGCGCGGCCGTCATTTTTTCCGCCAGCGCCACGCTGATCGTGCTCGACGAAACATGTACCGCGTCCCGAGCCAAACTGCCCAACACGCCCGCCTCGCCGAACACCACACTTTCCACCGCGTGGTCATCCGCCAGCATCGTTATGACTGCATCGCCGCGGCACGCGTCCGCCACCTGGATGGCCACGCGTGCGCCCTGCGCCTCGATCGCCCGCGCCTTGCCAGGCGTGCGGTTGTACACCGTGACCTCATGTCCGCCCTTGAGCAGGCTCGCCGCCATGCCCAATCCCATGTTCCCCAGCCCAATCAATCCAACTTTCATCCGCGCACCTCGGAATTATTTTATCGGCAAACTGAGGACGAAGGTGGAATCCCGGACCGCAAGAATTCCAACCTTTTCTAATGCGGTTTTGGTGAATCAGGCAATGAGCCTTTTCGCAATCGCACAATACAACTCCACCGCATCCCTTAACTGTTTTTTCTCCACATACTCGCCGGTGGTATGGGCCACATGAATCGATCCCGGCCCAATCAGCAGCGGCTGTCCCCAGTTGCTCAGCGCGGGAATGTCAGTGGTGAACGCCGCGACCATGGTGGGCAGGTCCTCAATCGTCTGCAAGCGCAGGAAGGGAATTTCCAGAGTGAAATCAACCTGCGCCAGATCGCCCACCGCGGCAATAATCTCTTTGCGTAACTGATCGGACGGCCCCACCAGCCGATAAAGCAACTTAGCGCGCGCATGGTCAGGGACCACATTCGGTGCGCGTCCGCCTTCGATCACCCCAATGTTGACGGTCGATGGGCCAATGCCTTCCACATTCGGTAGCTTCACGCTGCGCAGCCGATTCAAAGCTTCCAGCAGCTTATCGATCGCCGACTCCCCCAATTCCGGATACGCCGAGTGCGCCATGCGTCCCTTGGCGATCACTTCCACCCGCAAGGTCCCCTTCGATGCCGACGCCAGGCGATTCTCCGTAGGCTCACCATTGATCAGAAACTTGTTCCCATAAGCTTGCTCATTGGCGATCTTTGCACCCAGACTGTCGCGCTCTTCGCCGACCAGGAAAAGCAGCCCGACATGAATCCCTTCTTGCTTCAACTTTTCCGCCGCTGCAACTTGGGCAGCGATAATTCCCTTGGCATCGCAGGAGGCGCGTCCATACACCCGGTCCGCATCTTCCGACGAAGTAATAAACGGCGGCACGGTATCCATGTGCGTGGAAAAAACAATGTCCGGCTTCGCATGCCCCGGAGAAGTGGCCCACACATTGTGCCGCGCGCCTTCCACCGGAACTTTCCTGGCGTCATACCCCAACCGCAAAAGTTCGCCATGCAGGAAATCGCCCACCGGCCCTTCATTCCCGGTGATGGACTCAATATCCACCAGCTGTCTCGTCAGCGCGATCAAATCCATGCCAAAGAGAATACCCTACCTCTGCAAAGGCGCGCGCCATCTTCGCAAATCACGTAGGGACAGCCGCCTCGGCTGTCCAGCCAAGCGCAGCGAGGCCCGGGAGATGCACGCGAATCGAGTCCTGCTATCCTGACTATTCGAAACCAAATGACCTCCACTTCCATCCGCTCGCTCTTCCTCGACGGCCCCGCTGGACGCCTGGAAGCCCTGCTCAACTTGGGCAGCGAATCGGCCACTCATGCTGCATTGGTTTGCCATCCCCACCCCGTTTTTGGCGGCACGCTGCACAATAAAGTTGTTTTCCATGCCATGAAGGCGCTGAACAGTTTCGGATTTCCCGTGCTGCGCTTCAATTTTCGCGGCGCCGGATTGAGCGAAGGCGTTCACGACAAAGGCCATGGCGAGTTAGACGACGTCCGCACTGCACTCGACTGGCTCGACCAGGAATTTCATTTGCCTATGATCTTTTGCGGATTTTCTTTTGGTGCAGCCGTGGGATTGCGCGTGGCCTGTCCCGATGCACGAGTAAAAGCCGCGATCGGCTTGGGGACCCCGGTCGCTGCAGTCGACGACCGCACCTACGACCTCAGCTTTCTGGGATCATGCAGCAAACCAAAATTGTTGATCAGCGGTGATCGCGACCAGTACGGCCCCAAAGCCCAACTCGAAAAACTCGCAGCATCCCTCCCTGAACCCAAGAAGCTGGTATTAATCGAAGGCGCCGACCATTTTTTCGAAGGCCGCCTAAAGGAAATGCGCGAAACCATCGAGAGTTGGATTCGGGAAGTCTTAGCTAGCAGCTAGAAGCTGTCGCCTGTTTATAATCCCCTCCATGCCTCCAGACCCAGTCGATCGCGTTCAGCTCGCCATCGAAATGCGCGTCACCGCCCGGCATCTCTTTGAACATGCGCTGACCGAATCGAGCATTGATCGTGCTTTCGAAAGGCACGTTCATTGCGATCGCGGCGTCCTGCGGGTTTGCGAAGATCTTTACGATCTGAATTCTTATGGACGCGTATTTGTGGTTTCGATTGGCAAAGCCGCGCATTCGCTCGCGAACGCATTGGAAATGCGGGCAGGCAACCGCTTTGAAGGAATTATTGTCAGCTCAGACGAACCAGCGACCCAATTGCGAGGATTTCGTTATTTTCGCGGCGGACATCCCCTGCCCAACCAGGAATCCATGCGCGCCGCCGATTCGATCCTGAAATCGCTGAATGCGCAGAACGCGGCTTCGCTGGTGATTTATCTGCTGAGCGGCGGCGGGTCCGCTATGGCAGAAAAGGCCATTGATGACGAAATCCCGCTGGATGATCTCATCGTGACTTATCGCGTGCTGGTCCATTCCGGGGCACCCATTGCGGAGATCAATGCCATTCGCAAACATCTTTCCGCGGTGAAGGGCGGACGTATGGCTCTGGCCGCATCTCCAGCGCAGCAGGTTTCAGTCCTCGTCTCCGACGTTCCCGACAACATGACGGACGCTTTGGCCTCAGGACCGACCATGCCCGATTCCACTTCGGTGGAAGACTGTTATGCCATCGCCGCCAAGTACAACATGCTGGACCAGTTTCCGGAATCAGTGCGCGAATTATTCCAGCGCCATGCCTTGGAGGAAACGCCAAAATCGGATGATCCCGCTTTCCATCGTTCACGCTGGTGGACGGTTTTATCGAACACCATGCTGCTTGACGCCACCAGGAGTGAAGCCGAGCGCCAGGGCTTCACCGTCGCAATCGACAACAGTTGTGACGACTGGGATTACGCGCGCGCCGGGGATTATCTCTTAGGCCGAGTCCGCGAGTTGCGGAAGCAGTCCGAGAAAGTTTGTTTAATTTCCGGCGGGGAAGTGACGGTCGAAGCTTACAAACGGCGGCGTCGGCGGACGCAATCAGCAATTCGCCCTGCATTGCGCCACAAAGATCAGCGGCGAGAACATCACCGTCCTCAGTGCAGGGACAGACGGCATTGATGGCAACAGCGCCGCCGCCGGGGCTATTGCCGATGGTACGACTCTGGTGCGCGCCCGCGCGCAGGCGCGCGCACTCGATCCGGAAACGTATCTCAATGCCTTCAACGCCTACTCTTTCTTCGACGCGCTCGGCGATACTGTCGTCACTGGCCCTACGGGAAACAATCTGCGGGACTTGCGCGTTCTTCTGGCTTACTAAATCAAAACTACAAGCTAACCACATGGCGACGGAATGCGGCCAGACCGGATCTCGACCCGTCCACAGAATGCCTCGCCATCGCGCCTAAACAGGCCTAGGATCGATGATCGCAAACTCGAACCTGCTGGAGGCCATCCGGAGGCAAAAACCAGACAGCCGGAGCGCCAGATAGTCCAGCGCAAACTTATAGCTAAAAGATAATAAATTAGACTTGGCGCACCAAGACCCATCCTGGTAATTTTGCGGATGGATTCCTGCAAATGTCTTAAGCGCTCTTCGGCATCGGCGGCATCTCTTTCATGGCTTTTGCCATATCTTCCTGGGACATATCGCGGACGTGGGTCGCCAGAGACCATTGATGTCCGTAAGGATCGGTAACGATGCCATAGCGATCACCCCAGAATTGGTCCATCACGGGCATCTTGACCGTGGCGCCGGCTGCAACCGCTTGCGCAAAGGCGGCGTCCACGTTTTCCAGATAGACGTGCAGGGTCACTCCTGAGCCGCCGCTGGATAGCGGCGATAACGCGCCCCACTCCGGAAACTCGTCATTCAGCATCAGCATGGAATCGCCGACTTTGAGCAGAGCATGCATGACTTTGCCATTCGGGGTCAGCATTTTGCCCAGCAACTGAGCGCCAAAAGCTTTCTGATAGAACTCAATGGCTTGCTCGGCGTTGCGAACAATCATGTGCGGGGTGAGGGTGTGGAAACCTGAGGGAATAGCTTGCGGTTTGTCAGACATAACGGACCTCCATGGGATAGGAAGTCTAGCGCATCCGGATGAAAAAATTGTTAAAAAATCGAGATAACCCGTTATTGTGGACGTCCGAATACCCAACCGTCGCGCCTGAGGCAAATTAAAACAGTTAAACTTGCTGGCTTAAAGACAAACCCAGTCCGCCCGGAGAAAAAATATGCCGCTTACAAAACTCGATGACATCAGCGCCTTGGTCGTAATCGACCTGCAAAAAGGAATTGTCGGTCTGCCGACGGTGCATCCGGTCGGTGAAATCATCGCCCGAACCGCCCAACTCGCTCATGCTTTCCGGGAGCGCGGCCTGCCGGTGGTTCTGGTCAACGTCTCGGGCCGGGCGCCGGGCCGCACTGACGCTGGAAGCCCCAAGTTTTCGTTTCCGCCCGATTGGGCCGAACTGGTTCCTGAACTGGAGCAGCAGCCCGGCGATTACCTCGTCACAAAACAACGCTGGGGCGCATTTCTTGGCACAGCTTTGGACGACTACTTGCGCCAGCGCGGCGTAACTCAGATCCTCTTGACGGGCGTAGCCACGAGTGCGGGAGTGGAATCGACAGCGCGCAGCGCCTATGATCTGGGCTACAACGTGACGCTCGTGGTGGATGCGATGACCGACCGGGACGCCGAGACGCATCGTCATAGCGTCGAGAAAATCTTTCCCCGGCTGGGTGAAGCGACGACCACTGATGAGGTTATGAAGCTGTTGAGCAGCTTTTGAATGCATGGAAAGCCCGTCACGCCCGAACCATCTAAGCCGGAATCGCCTGATGAGGTACTGGCGTAGCATTCGTACAAGCGACCGTGGCTGCGATTGGGAAATGGGAGAACGATCCGGGGAGCAACATTCATCATGAAGAAAAATTTCTGGAGAGCGATGATCGAGGTAGCCTTTATCGTCTTCCTGTTTTATTCCAATCTCTTGATGGGAGAATTTGAGCGGTCAGGCATGGCACAGAAGAGGGGTTTGGCGTGGGCAATCGGAGATATTCTTACCGCCAGCAATTTCGAAATTGCTATGATCGCTGCGCTCATCGGCTATATCCTTTTTGAATTTCTTCGAAAGAGATTCTAGCTTCGCGAATCAATCAACATAAGTAAGAGCTGCAACCCAAGTGAATTGTTGACGAAAAATCGCAACTACGCCAAGTATCCGGACGGGGGCTGTTTACAACACTCCCTGGAAGCTATCTTGGCTCCCACCTCGCAAGCGTGTAATGCTGTATTGAGATGAATGCTCTGCGCGCTTTGCGCCACCGCAATTTCCGGCTGTTTTTTTGCGGGCAAAGCATTTCCCTGATCGGCACCTGGATGACGCGGCTGGCTACGAGCTGGCTGGTTTATCGGTTGACGGGCTCGACCTTTCTTTTGGGGGTGGTAAGTTTTGCGGGTCAAATCCCCACCTTTCTTCTGGCTCCGGTGGCGGGGGTTTGGGTGGACCGCTGGGAGCGGCGACGCGTCCTGTTGGTCACGCAGGTGCTCGCGGCGGTGCAATCCCTCATGCTCGCCGGCCTGACTCTTTCCGGACGCATCACGGTGGCGGAAGTTGTCTGGCTGAGTGTTTTTCAAGGATTGATCAACGCCTTCGACATGCCGGCGCGGCAATCGTTCCTGGTGCAAATGGTGGACGGACGGGAAGATTTGAGCAATGCCATCGCCCTCAATTCAACCATGGTCAATGGAGCGCGTCTGCTGGGACCGGCGCTGGCCGGAATAACCATTGCCGCGGTTGGCGAAGGATATTGCTTCCTGATTGACGGGTTGAGCTATTTGGCGGTCATCGCTTCGCTGCTGGCCATGCGGATCGATGTGCAGGCGGCTCGCAAATCCACTGCCAGCATGCTGGTGCAACTCAAGGAAGGCTGGACTTATGTTTCCACATTTCCGCCCATCCGCACGGTATTGCTGTTGTTCGCGATCATCAGCTTCATGGGCGTGCCTTACACGGTTTTAATGCCCGTGTTTGCCACCAAAATTCTGCATGGCGGACCACACACGCTGGGCTTTTTGATGGGGGCTGCCGGGGTGGGGTCAATTATCTCCGCGCTCAGCCTGGCCACGCGCAAATCCGTTCGAGGGCTTTACCGGGTGATTCCGACGGTAGCGGGAGTGTTTGGCGGCGGCTTGATCGCGCTTTCATTTTCGCGAAATTACTGGTTATCGCTTGCGACCATGGGGGTGACGGGGTTTGGCATGATGCAGTCCGCCGCCGCCAGCAATACCGTTATCCAAACCATTGTCGAAGAGGATAAACGCGGCCGGGTGATGAGCTATTACACGATGGCGTACATGGGGGCGAGTCCCTTTGGCAGCCTGCTCGCGGGAAGTCTTGCGCCGGTCATTGGCGCACCGGGCACGGTTTTGCTGTGCGGCATGGGATGCGTTGCCGGCGCAGTGTGGTTTTGGTTTCAATTGCCGAAATTGCGACCGATCATCCGTCCGATCTATCAGCAGCTTGGCATCCTGCCGGTGGTGCCGGTTGTGGTGGACGGGGAAAATTAACTTCAATTTGAAATTTCTTCTTAATATCTGTGAAGAGTCATCCTGAGCTTGCGAAGGATCTTGCATGGGGCGAAAGTGCGGCGTCTGCTGGTCCGCGCCAGATCCCTCGCCCGGCTGAAATGCGCCGGGTCTTCGGGATGACTTGAATGGATACTTCAAATTGAGCCACTACTTCGGCATGCATTGCTTGACCGTGCCAGTGGTGTCAGTTCTAATGAGTGGGCACTTCATTCGCTATTTCGCGGGAGCTTAAAAACAAATGCGGGTTGCTTTCTTAGGTTTGGGAATTATGGGACGGCCGATGGCCGTGAATTTGGCCAAAGCGGGTCATGAAGTCGCAGTATGGAATCGCACGCCGGGAAAAGATGTCGAAGGCGCACGCAGCGCAGCATCTCCGGGTGAGGCAGCGCGTGGGGCGGAAGTGGTGTGGATTTGCGTGTCCGACACGAAAGCGGTGGAGACTGTGCTGTTTGGGCCGGATGGGGTCGAGGGATCGCTGGCGGAAGGCATGATCATTGTGGATTCGAGCACCATTGCGCCGTCGGCGACGCGCAGTTTTGCTGAGCGCGTGAGTGCGAGGGGCGTGGATTACGTCGATGCGCCGATGACGGGATCGAAGGTCGCAGCCGACGGCGGGACGCTGATTTTTATGGTGGGCGGGGAAGCAGCGGTCATCGACAAACTGAGTCCGCTATTTGCCGCTATGGGCAAAAAGATATTTCGCATGGGAGAAACCGGCAAAGGCCATGCCACCAAGCTGGTCATGAATCTGCAAATCGCGGTTATTTATGAAGGGTTCGCCGAAGCCCTTACCTTGGGTGCCAAGCTGGGTGTGGATGCCGAGATGCTGATGCCTTTGATCAATGCCTCTATGGTGCGTTCGGGAGTGGTGGAATATAAAGCGCCATTCGTTCTGAAACGTGACTTTTCGCCCAATTTCCCGCTGCGGCTGATGCTGAAAGACCTGCGACTGGCATTGGACGCCGCCAAAGAAGCGCGGGTGAAATTGCCGGCGGTTGAAACTGTCGAAGAAATTTACGACATGGCTGCCGAAGAGGGGCAGGCCGATCTGGATTACGCCGCTACTCTGACGCTTCTCGAAAAATGGGCGGGCGTGGAAGTGAAGGGGAGCCTGTCACAAAAAGTGTCATAACTGCATTCGTTCCCGCGAATTCCCGATCTGACGCCAGTTCCCACGGTTACTGTCGTAACGATTTCCTCGCTTCGCTATTACACAACTATTACAGACGAAGGTAATTTGTGCTGATAAGTTAATCGATAGAAGCTATAAGACCGAGCACGGGAGAAGGCCAGCTAATGGAACTCGAAGCTTTAAATCGCAGGGCAGCCGCCGATGGCGAAATCAACTGGGTCACCGCAACCTTCATGGTGTTGTTTCATCTGGGCGCGATTGCGGCCCTTTTCTTTTTTACCTGGAAAGCACTTTTCGTAGCATGTTTTTTATGGTGGGTCTCGGGAAGTCTGGGCATCGGCATGGGCTACCATCGCCTGCTCACTCATCGCGGATACAAAACTCCCAAGTGGGTGGAATACGTTTTGACGGTTTGCTCGACGCTGGCGCTTGAAGGCGGACCGATTTTCTGGGTGGCCACACACCGCATTCATCATCAATATTCGGACCTGGACGGCGATCCGCACTCCCCGCGTGACGGCAAATGGTGGGCGCACATGGGCTGGATCCTGATGGGCAAGTCGATGCATCACGATACGACCACCCTGGCGCGTTACGTCCCTGATCTCGCCAAAGACAAATTTCATGTCTGGATTACGAAATATCATTACGTTCCGATGATTGTGCTCGGCGTGATTCTGCTGGCGATCGGTGGGCTGCCATTTCTGCTGTGGGGAATTTTCATGCGGACGGTGGTCGGCCTGCACGCGACCTGGCTGGTGAATTCGGCGACGCATAGTTGGGGAACACGCCGCTTTGTCACCAAAGACGATTCCACCAATAGCTGGTGGGTGGCGATTCTGACTTTCGGCGAAGGCTGGCACAACAATCATCATGCCCATCCGGTTTCGGCGCGGCATGGCCTGCGCTGGTATGAAGTGGATTTCAACTGGTACGGCATCTGGGCGCTGACCAAGCTGGGATTGGCCAAGCAGGTCTATCAGGTCAAGCTGGATGAGTTAAAGAAAAAAGAAGAAGAATTGCAGCAGAGAATTGCGGCGGCGGGCCCGGTTGCAGAGCCGGAGTTGGCGTCGATATAAGAAATCGTTTTCAGAAATTTAGGCGGCACGGCGAAAGCTGTGCCGTTTTGTTTTTTGGGGAGATGGCTTTCGAACCAGAAGGCTGTTGGTGAAAATTGCGATTTTTCGCCAACAATCAGGATTCCGATGTACGGTGAGCGCCAGATCCTCTATAGGTTTTCAAAACCACTATTGACCAGTCGGTGCACTCCACAGAACCACCCGATAGTGGTCATCCCCATTGAGACCATCGTCGCTGAGCGAATCGAGATTCCCAGAATAGATTCTCGCTCTGTATGAGCCTGATGGTAGGTCAATGCGTGCAGCATCTGGGAAATAATCAGTGCAGCCAGCCACAACGAGCCGACCGGATGTTACCTCTATGGAGCATTCGGTGACTTGATCCCAACTATTCATATCATCGTCGGGCTTGCCATCCATGATTTCGACAACGACAGGAACAATCGCATTACGAACCGTCCCGATTCCTATAGTGCCCGGCGCAACAGCTAGATCACGGGCCGTGGCTTCCGGCGTCCAGCTATCGCTCAGGTTGCCCTCGACACTCTCATCCTGCACATAGAACTGGTGGTAGTCGGCGAAGAGCTTGTACTCGAATGTTCGTGTCATTGATTTCGCCGATTTCGCCTGAGGAATTGTCCGATACGCGGACAGGGTAGCAGCTCTATTGATGGCGCGAAAGTCAATTGGCGTAAACAAGCCATTACACTCATAATCCGAATATTCAGGTGTTTACCAGAATTCCGAATTCATGAAGGCTACCAACGGCCCACGGAATTCTGGGAAGTCGTTATACAGGTACTTCAAGCGCTGAAGCGCGTTAATGCGGCAAGAGTCTTAACGCAGCGCTGAAGCGACTGCTCCACCCAAAATCCTCGACGTGCCTCGCACCTTTCGCAAAAATCAAAAGAACCAGCTCGCTCTCGGCTTCCGTGGTTCCCACCCTTCGCAAAATCGGGCAAGGATGGGCCGCCCCAGTTTCTTGGGGGGAGATCTAATCTAATTTGAAGAGCCCACTATTCGACTTTCGCCATGTCCGAGATGCCAGCGTCGGAGAGATCCTTCAGCGCCTTTTGCCCTTGGAACCATCTGAATACGAAAAAGGCATGGACCCCGGTTGCCCAAATCGAAAACGTCATCATGAGGGCGAGCATGTCGGCCCCGTAAAGAACCATGCCGGCCAGGAATGCCCAACGATAACCTTTGCGTCCGGCGGCTCCGAGCGCTAGCAGAACAATCAGCCACGTCGCCATCGTGCTATAGACGATCAAGGGATAATGCGAACCGAGTGAACGGCCATAAAACTTCAGGAGGTCAAAGGCACCGATATTCACAAGAATGTTCAGCCGCACCGGGAGCAGGCCGGTGCTGATCGCAGCCAGACCCGCGGCCCAGAAGAAGTAGTTGGCATCGTCGAGGCTCTCGGCGCGTAGATCGGTGCGTCGCTGCGCTTCAGCCGCTGCATACTCTTTGTCGGTTTGGCCTGCGCCAACATTCAATGTTTGCATGGGGCCATCACGTCACGGATTGCTTGCCAAGTATACGCGAGACGGTTTATCGAGACGGTCCTCGGCGTCTGTGTCTCCCGTCCTTCCCAAAGTCGGGGCCCCAGTCCACTGATTTCAGCGAGATCAAACTCTGCACACAGGGAGCCATCCGCCGAATCAGCGGTTGGTGGGGATTTGTGCTTTCACGGTGATACCGGCAGATCCACTTCAAGGCAGCCAAGAGTGAAGGCAAACGGAAACGGGCCCGGGTCACTGGTTCGGTAGAGTCCGTCGAAGAATACGAAGGCGCGATTCGCATTCTTCTCGTCGAAATCGAACGAAGGTTTCCAAGGACCACTGTGCCATCCGCGATCTTCTGCGGTCATGATCTGGAGCGGACGGCTCCAATCAGAAAAAACTCCAGATGGCGCATCTGCCCGGCACCACCACAGTCCCGTTTCGGTTGGCGCGCTACCCTCTCCGACCCAAACCCGCGCGAAGATCGCGTCGAACGAACCGGCTCTTTCACGGACACAGAAATCGAACATCTTTATTTCGGGCGGCGCGAAAATCGTGTGCTTGCTCCACCCCGTCATTCCATCCTCGCTCTCTGCGTAGCCGTGCACCAGATAGTTTTCCTGGTTCGAGCCCGCCACATACCACATCTTCCATTTGCCATCGTGATAGAGGAGGTTGGGTTCGTACACGCTTCCGTGTTCCCACTCTTCATTCGCCGCAAACGCAGGCGCAGGCTGATCGATCCATGCCTTTCCGTTCCATTGCAAAAAACCAATCGTGTAGGGTCCCCACAAGTTTTCCGCGGCTCCCGCGTAGTAGAGGCGCTCCACCCATTCGCGTCTGTGGGGATCCCATCCTCTTGCATACGAGGGGCAATGCCGCCCGCCATTCCCGTCCCACGCGCGGCTCATGTTCTGTCCGGCAAGGGGCGCCAATTCGCCCGCTTCCCCTCCGATGAGTTTCCAGCCCAGAGCGGAGAGCGATGCGCCGGGATCGAGTGAAGCGCTGAAGAGTTGTGTCGCACCATATCCGCCAGACTGGCCGGCAAGATACATCCACCATCGGTCGCCACGCCGGACTACGCTCGCATCGAGCAGTTCCGCGCCGCAACCTCCAGCGGCATTTTGAGGATCGAAGACTCTGGTCTCTTTTCCGCAGAAAAGAATTTCTGTATTTCCCATGCTGCTCCTCCTCAACATTGCAGGTCTATTTTACAAGCTTGGTGGATGGGCCACGATTGATGATCTTTGTGTTGCACCGTATCCCGGCTCGGTCGATAATTGCCTATTGAACCCAAAATCCAAACCATGTGCCTCCAGCCCTGCAAAATCAAAAGAATCAGCTCTCGGCGTCCGTGATTCCCACCTTTCCCAAAATCGGGCAAGGATGGGCCACCCCCAGGCTGCTGATTTCATCAAGGTCAAACCCCGGACGAGGGTCCGGCTACCCGCGATTTTATGGGCATGTGGCAAAAACACTGGGACATGCGCCGGCATCAACCGCTGAAGCCGGCAGATAAGGCTCGGATTGGCCGTAGCCGATGGCCGGGCTGCCCGGCTGAAGAGCGAAGTTGTTGTTGGTCACGCTGCTGAACTTTGGGTCCACGTTGCACTGATTCGGATCCGTGCCGGTTGAGCAGTTCATGGTGTCGGGGGTGAGCATCACGTTGCCATCCGGCCCCCAACCGTAGGGCGGCGCGCCGCCGAAGCTGATGTTGTTGCTCCACACGTTACTCACAGTGCCCGGCGTGCTGACCCCGTCAAATGCCACGTTCGTCATCAGCGGACAAGTGTAGGGCGGAGTGTTGGTGTAATCGACGCCCTCACAGCGCGGATCGCTGCCGGAAGTTGCGGGTACCGGGTAGGCAATGTTGTTCAGGAATACGTTGTTCTGACTTTCGGCGCTATCGATCTCTCCGCGGCCGATCCCGGGATTGAAGGGATCAAGATTATTGTCGTAGGCGGTATTGTTCGCCACCGTGACGTTGTCACTACGGAATATGTGGACTCCCTTGCCGCCATTGTTGTAGGAGACGTTGTTCGCGACCAGCGTCTGGTACGGGTAAACAACATTGGTGCTGCCGGCGTTGTTGAACGTATCCATGATGATGCCGTTGCCGTCGGTGTCGTAGGGGTCGGACGCGGTTCCGCATTGGTTGATGATGTTGTCGTACGCTACGTTCCATTCGACGACGTTGTGGAATGGGGCCCAGGCGAGATCGGCGGCGGTGGGAGTGTAGCCGGTAATCGCCCTCGCAATGACGATCCCTATACCAGAACCCTGGGCCGAGCAGGCGGTGTTGGTGTTGCCGTAAGCGAGATTGTGCAGAAAGTAGACATACTCTCCACCTCCCGTGCCAACCCCAGCTTGACCATAGCCGTGGATGATGTTGTTGATGATCCAGATGTGATGGCTGGTCGTGCCCCCGGTATCGTTGCCGTCAGGAAAATAAACTTCGACGCCGACGCCGTAGAGAGTCTTGCTACTTGCGGCCAGTTCGAAACCGTCGAGCATCAGGTAGTTCGGGCCAGAGCCATTACTTGCGATATTAAAGGCCGGGGCCGCGTTGCCACCCGCGGCGGTGATCTTGCAGCCATCCAAGGTCTGGCAGCGATAGACCACGTAGCCGGTGGGTGAGGCGAGGTTCCCGCCGTGGGTGGGCTGGACGCCAGCCGCGTAGGTGCCGGCGGCTACATTCACGCAGTCGCCGGCAACTCGGCCTCCGGCGGCGGTGTCGGCATTCTGAATGGTCAGCCAGGGACTGGCCTGAGTTCCGGCGTTCGCATCATTGCCGTCGGTGGCAACGTAATAATTGCGAACGCAGGTGTACAGTGGGTTTGCGAAAAGCGATGCGCTGGGACCCGGCAATTGAGTAGGGACGGCAACGGGCGTAGCGTTGACTTGCGCCGAGTTGGCGCTTGTGCCGGCGGCGTTGGCGGCGGAGACGACATAGAAATATTCGGTGCCGTTGGTCACGCCACTATCCGTAAAGTTGGCGGTCGTGGGAGTCCCTATCTGGCTGTAAGGACCGCCCGACGTGGTAGAGCGTTTGACATTGTAGGAAGTCGCTCCGGACGACGCCGTCCAGGAGAGGATGACTTGCGCATTGGCGGCGGTCGCGACCAGACCTGCCGGTATGGCTGGAACGGGAGAGCCACCGCCGCCGCCCGATCCGGTGCTGCCGCCACAGCCAAGGAGCAGGACGGCGAGGAAAAAGGTGGCAAAGAGGAACCCGGTTCTACAGACGGCGATGCGGCGATCGCGTGGAATTTCGGCGATGTGCTCCTGCACGTGATTGAGTGGGATGTTCACGCGGCCATCCACATGTTGGCCACGGGGGTTTCTGTCCATCCCAATGACGCGCGCAGGTCGGGACGGCCAACATAGCCGATAGATCATGTGTCACCGGCGTCTCCGAGCAGAGAGGAGGCATGGGCCAGCCCGCCCGGATAGTATTGCTTCAAAATCATTGGAGCCTCTTAGTTTAGCACCGCAAATTCCTGTAAGATGCGCCAGTGAGAATTACTCAGTGACAATGCTGCGGAGGAATATGCCAATGAATAAAGTAT
The DNA here is from genome assembly GCA_963723765.1 of Terriglobia bacterium. Classification (GTDB taxonomy): domain Bacteria; phylum Acidobacteriota; class Terriglobia; order Terriglobales; family Acidobacteriaceae; genus DATBAX01. The sequence continues at coordinate 51,350 of CAVRSD010000010.1, forward strand.
GTTTGCTCGCTCTAGTGATTTTCGCTGCCGGTGTTCTGGCCGCTCCAGTACACGCGCAGGACATGCCGAAGAAAGACGCAGCGCCGAAGGCTGCGCCAGGCCCGTCGCAGGCCTTGCTCGATCAGTGGAATGACATTGGACGCAAGTTGAACGCGATGGCGGAAGATTTTCCCGAAGACAAGTACGATTTCAAGGCCGCTCCGACGGTGCGCAGTTTTGCCGAGCGGTTGATCCACGCTGCCCATGCGAACCAGTTTTTTATCAATGCGCTCGCCGGCCAGAAGATGCCTGAGATGGATGATCCCAAACGCGACCAGTTCAAAACTAAAGCGGAAGTGGTTGAGTTCGTGAAGAAGTCATTTTCGGACGGCGCTGCGGCGATCACAGCGCGGGGAGACAAGGGCATGTCGAGTCTGGTGGTGGATCCATTCAGTAACCAGCAGACCCGCATCAACGACTTTGCCTATGGCTTCGTCGAGCATTCCGGAGAAATTTATGGTCAGTTGACGGTTTACTACCGGGTGGCCGGGTTGGTGCCTCCGGAGTCGCGTCCGAAGAAGTAGTGGGAAGTAATTGCGATTTTTCGCCAATCATCAACTGATCTGGATTTCGTTGATAATTGGCGGTACCGTAGCGAGTCTTCCATAGCACTAGAGGGCTAAGAAATTCGTATCGGGGATCCTCCGGCGCTGAAGCGCGTTAGGAAAGAAAGAGTTCTTAACGCAGCGCTGAAGCGACTGCTCCACCCAAAATAACATTTACTACACATTTACTAAAGCCCCGCCCTCTCGCAAAATGCGCGAGAAGGACGGGGCACCCTGCACCGAAAACCGTTCCTCGCGGTAGAATCCTCGCATGCGCATCACCAGCCGGCGGCGGGCGATCATTACTTTCCTTTCGCTGGGAGTGTGTCTGGCCGCGCTGGCCGTGGCCGTGGGATTTGGCTGGATCATTCTCAACTGGCGCCTGGATGTGAAAGTCGTTCTGGGCATCATCTTCTTCGGCGTGATTGCTGCCGGTCTCATTCTGAATACGACTTTTCTGGTGCGCGAAATTAAGCGCAACGAGCAGCATGACAGCTTTATCAATGCGGTCACTCACGAATTAAAGACGCCCATCGCATCGATTCGCCTTTATCTCCAGACTTTAGAGCGTCGCGACGTGGACGAAGCCAAGCGGCACGAATTTTATCGTCTCATGCTGGACGACACCGATCGGCTTCTGGGAACGGTCGAGCAAGTGTTGAAGGCGGGAGAAGCGGCGGTAAGAAAATCGCGGTATGCCCCACTCGACTTCGCGGAACTGGTAAAGCAATGCGTGGACACGGCGCGCACCGGACATCATCTTCAGCCCGAGACGCTGCGCTACGAGCAGGTTTCCATGAATGGTGCGGGTGCGAATGTGAACGGCGATTCCGAAGAGCTGCGAACGGCGGTTTCCAATGTGCTCGACAATGCCATTAAATATTCGGGAGAGAAGGTGGATATTTCGGTGCGGGTCGATATCCCGGACGAGAAGCAAGTTCGCCTGAGCGTGCACGACAACGGTGTTGGCATTCCCGCGCCGGAATTGAAACGAATCTTCAAGCGCTTTTACCGTGTTCCGAATCGCTCGCTGGCGCACGTGAAAGGTACTGGCCTGGGATTGTTTATTGTGCGCACCATCGCCAAGAAGCACGGAGGCCGGGTGTCGGCGGAGAGCGCGGGCGAAGGTCAGGGGACAACGGTGATTTTGCAGTTGCCACGGAATATTTCGCGGGAGAGCCAGACATGAGTCGCGTGCTGATCGTGGAAGACGAAGCCCACCTGGCCAAGGGGCTGCGTTTTAATTTGGAGGCGGAAGGGCATTCGGTGCAGGTGGTCGGCGACGGAGAGAGTGCACTGGAACTTTTGCTGGGTAAAGTTGACGGATTGGCAGCAGAAAGTGGAAGTCTAGTGGTTGGCCCGCGCGCAGAGTTCGACGCCATGGTGCTCGACGTCATGCTGCCGGGCAAGGATGGTTTTGCAGTGGCAGCGGAGCTGCGCGCGGCCAAGCAGTTTATCCCGGTGCTGATGCTGACGGCGCGGGGGCGGCCGGAAGATGTATTGAAAGGATTTGCTTCGGGCGCCGACGATTATTTGCCCAAGCCTTTCGAGTTGGCGATTCTGCTGGCACGATTGCAAGGGCTCTTGCGCCGTCGAGAATGGATGCGGATGAGCGCGGCATCCATCTCCTCCGGAGACGCGAAACCCGGTCCCGCTGGCGAATCTGAAATGGCGAAAGCCGAGCGTAGAAATTCTGGAGTCTCTGATTTAGAGGTTAGTAATCCCGAGGTCACGGAGTATGACGCGTTCTCCTTCCAGGGACGAACCATTGATTTCGGCAAATTGGAACTGCGGGTGAAGCGCAATATCATTCATCTCACGTTGATGGAAGCCGAGTTGCTGCGTCATCTGGTCCGCAACCAAGGCCGGATCGTTTCGCGGAAATCGATTCTGGAAGAAGTTTGGGGCCTGCACGAAGATACGGACACGCGTGCCATCGATAATTTTATTGTCAGGCTCCGCCGCTATATCGAAGACGATCCTTCGAAGCCGGAATACTTGCTAACGGTGCGGGGAGTGGGTTATCGGTTCCTGGCGGAGCCGGAGAAAAACTAACTGCTTTATCGCGTTCCAAAGCCCTGGCCGGGCAGCATCCACATCACCAGGCCGAGGCCGGTGAGCACCGCGATGTAATAAACCAGAATGCCGCGGCTGGATTGCGGCGGCGTGTCTTTGATGAAGACGCGGAATCCGGCGCCGAGCGCGACGAAGATAAATACTTTCTCTCCCAGCACGTACCACAGGGCCAGGGAAGCGACTGCGATCAGCCAGCGTTCGATCTTTCCGAGGGCCAGCGCGGCCTGGCCGCCATCGAGCATCCAGACGGGAATCAGGTTCAACACATTCAGCCACGCACTGGATCGTGCCAGAGCTGCCCAGACGCGGATCGCTAGTCTTCCACCAGACCAGTGCGCATGCGGCGGATGCAATGCATCCGGCGAGTGGTCCGGCCAGGCTCACGGCGGCGCGAGTTTCGAGTGGAACACCCAAGGCTTGCCACTTCACGTAGGCGCCGAAGCCCGGCAGGAAGACCGGCATTTCCGCCGGCAGGCCTCGACGTTTTACATCGATGAAGTGGCCCATTTCGTGAATCAGAATGAGCACGGCGAAGCCGATGCCGAATTTTGGGCCATACAGTGTCCAGTACACGCCGATGAATGCTGCCAGGCTCAACAGGAATTTGAGTTTGAAGGCGAACATCCAGATGGCTTTCGCCTTTAACAGCAAAACGCCCAGAGCTCCTAACGGCCCGGCTTTTTTGGCCCAATTGTTTTCTGCAGGAGGAGGCGTCAGGTGCGCGTTGGTTTTTGCTTCCAGTTCACGAGCGTGGGCCTGAATCCAGTCGGCTTGTTTCGATCCACGCGGTAAAAGCGGCAGTCCCATCAGCCAGCGATCGCGGGCCATGAGGAGTTCGCCTTTGGATTCGAGCGCCTTGGCTTCCTTGGATAGCTGCTCGAGGTCCTGGGCATGCACCAGAGCATGACAGTTGTCGCATTCGAGCGCTCCCGGCGCAAGCGGATGCGAGCAGCGGATACAGTTTCCGGTGAATTGGGAAGTGATGGGAGGCACGATTTAAGAAGCTCTGCTTCAGCTTCCATCATCTCATGTCGATGCGGGTGGGGCGCTGCTGAAGGGACCGAGAATCCCGGTAATTTTTGTGCCGGCAGTGATTCGCCACGCGATGCGGATTCCGACCGACAGGATTACCAGTCCAATCAATCCGTGGAGTGGGTCTTGCAGGGCAAGGAAGGGAGAAGCGATTCCGTACAAGGCCAGTTGTCCGAAGACCGCCATCACACCGTCGGGAAACTCGGAGTGGTGGATGATTACGGGAATCGCGGCCAGGGAAACGGCCGCATAGGTCAATAGAACGGCGGCGATTTGATAGCGTCGTCCGCCCATTCCTTTTGATCCCGCCATCATGGCTTTACCGACCATCCAGCCGACGGCCAGCGAAAGGTAGCCAATCACCAAACTGGTGGCAATCTCAAAAGCCGCGTATAAGGCCAATCCTGCAATGGCGGCAACAGCACCAAACAGCAATGCCCGCACGAATGCAGCGTGGCTGTCCTGGGGTACCGCGAGGGCTGCTTTTTCGGTGCAGGCGGGACACGCCATGCGATTGCTGACGCGATAGTAGCGCGCCCCGATGGGGCGCTGACAAAAATGGCAGACGTTGGTTTCGGGCGGCCCCGAATATTCCGCAGTATTGAATTGAGGAGGGCTAGCGTCCGACATGGGCCGGAACGATATCACGGGAGAGGGAATGGGCAAAGAGAAAAGTTGGAACCAGCGAGAAGCAAGCAGACCCGCGCGCGATCCCTCGCCCGGCTGAAAAATGCCGGATCTTCGGGATGACCAGGTTGTGGAGAATAACGGACCTATTCGCGGTAGGTGGAAGCTCCCGCAGCCAGCTCGCGAACCACGTTGAGGAAGTTGGCGGCGGTTTGTTCGTCGGAAAAAGCGTCGAGCGGGACGGTGGCCGCAAGATGCGGAGATTCGGGACGGAAACGTACCGTGATCAGGCTGTGGCCTTTGGAAGTCATCAGCGTATTGACGACCGGGGTGAGCTCGTCGGTCCATTCGGTGCGTGTGGTGAGGACGACCGGGCCGGGGCGGGAGATCGTCCAGTTCCGCGACTCGTCTGCGATATGTTTTGGCTTTTCTGTGAGCCAGCGATGGCGGAAGACTTCGAGGTGGAAGCCGGGCGCATCATCCAAGTCGGCTTCGAAGGTCACCGTTTCTGCATGCTTGTGCCAGACACTGAGGAACCACTGCACCGGCAGCGGGCGAGGAAGCAGCCGCACCGTCACCCTGGCATTTTCGAACCAGTGCGAAGCAAAGCTCAATTGCGCCTGTAAACGGGACGTGCCCAGCCACCGGGTTTCGACGATACGGCCCTGGCTCGAGCAGGCAATCTGCACCCAGCGTAGCGCGGCAGCGCCTTTTTGGCGGTTATAACGGGCGAACAGAAAGTACCAGAGACCGACCAGGGCAGCGGCACTCAGTCCGTCGATGAGAAGAAGCAGCACCGAACACCTTCTAGGGGAATGGTACGTCTTGAGGTGGGGCGGGGGCAACCGTTTCTGAGGGAATTTTTTATGGGGATTTGGGGGGGTGGGACAGGCCGGAATCGAAGTCCTTGCCATTTCGGAGCGACGCGAGATATCTGCTGTTCCTCACCGCCGGCAGACAGCGGATTCCTCGGCGCTGCGCGCTTCGGAATGACAAGGTGGAGGGTAAGTTGTGGCGATTACAATGGGCGGGATGAAGTTCAAGCTTCGAGACTTCGGGCGCGAGGACTTCGACACTCTGTGGAAGCTCGATCAGGAATGTTTTCCTGAGGGGATCGCGTACACCCGCTTCGAATTGGCTGCCTACATCAAGCGGTCGGGGTCGTTTACCGTTGTGGCTACAACTGAGCCGGGACCAGACATCCTGGGATTTATTGTGGCGGAAGCCAACCGCCGGGGTGTGGGTCATATCATCACGATTGATGTGCGGGCCGTGGCTCGCCGTTTGGGGATTGCGTCTGAGTTGCTAAGAACTGCGGAAGATCGCTTGCGGTTGGCTAAGTGTCGCACTGTCCGGTTGGAGACGGCAATCGACAACGGCAGCGCCCTCGCCTTCTACAAACGTCATCAATACGACGTGGTAAAGACGCTCCCCCACTACTACGCGACGGGCGCGGATGCGTTTGGGCTGGAGAAAAATTTGCTTTCGCCTGCGCCGGAAGTTAAGTTGCTCACATGAAGATTGCGATCCAGGGAGAAGCTGGTTCATTCAGCCACGAAGCGGCCAAGAAAATGGTGCCGGGATGCAGTGTGGTTTCGTGTGCGCGGTCGGCGGAGGTCTTTGACCGCTTGGAGCGCGGCTCGGTTGCCGCCGCGGTGATTCCCATTGAGAATTCTCTGGCGGGATCGGTGGCCGAGCACTTCGATCTGCTGCTGGCGCGAAAGGTTTTCATTCACCGCGAATTTCGCCTGAGGATTGTGCACAACTTGATTGCCGCGCCGGGTGTGAAGCTGAAAGACATCCGTCGGGCATATTCGCATCCCGTGGCGCTTGATCAATGCCGCGATTTCTTTCAAAAGAATCCCAAGATCCAGGCGATGCCTTTTTACGACACGGCGGGCAGCGTGAAACATGTCATCGAGACTGGACTACGAGATGCTGCCGGGATTGCAGGAAAACACGCGGCTACCGTCTATCGGGGAAAGATTCTGGCGGCCGGCATTGAAGATGACAAGCAAAACTTCACCCGTTTTTTCCTGATTCGCAAGACGAAGCGCATCGAACCCAAAGCCAATAAAACTTCGATCGCTTTTGGCTTGAAGAATTTGCCGGGAGCGCTGTACAAGGCATTGAGCGTATTTGCGGTGCGCGACATCAGTATGAGCAAAATTGAGTCGCGTCCCATGCGTGGACGGCCCTGGGAGTACGTTTTCTATGTGGACTACCTGCGCGGCGACGACAAAACCGCGCGCAGCGCATTAAGGGACTTGGCCAAAGTTGCCGATATGGTGAAAGTGCTGGGAATTTATCCGGCTGCGTAACCCGGTTCTTCCATCCGAGTACCGGCGTCACTGGGTAATGGGTCAGGTTATGCACCTTCGGTTGAGTACAAATCAGGCTAAAAGGGTTAGAATCCAGCAGTTTGAGAATGCGTTCTGGCTTTGCGAGGCAGGGCGCTTGCATCTTTATAGGCTCTTGGGTCATCAAAACTTGAGCAGGTTACACTCAAGGTGAAAAATGGCACAACAGACAACACCCGAAGTTACAGAATATAAAGGGCCCGGAGATCGAGCCCTGGCGATCCTGCCAGTGCGGGATACGGTTTTATTCCCCCATGCGGTGCTTCCTCTGACCGTCGGCAGGGAGAGTTCTGTCCAGCTGATCAACTCGCTGGGCGAGGACAAGACTATCGTTGTGGTGGCCCAGCGCGAGGCCCGGGTTGACGCTCCTCAGCCAACCGACCTCTATACGGTGGGTACTTTGGCCATCGTCCATAAAGTTGTCAAAATGCCCAACCAGAGCCTCTTTGTTTTCGCCGAAGGCTTGGAGAGGGTGAGGCTTACGGAGTTCGTTCAGTTGACTCCGTTCATGCGTGGGAAGGTCGAGTCGATTCCTGAAGCGATTCCACCCAAAAGCTCTGAAGTCGAAGCTCTGCAGCGGAACGTTTTGACTCTGTTCCAGCAGATTGTCGCCGGCTCGCCGACTTTGTCGGATGAACTGTCGACCGTCGCTATGAATATTGAAGAGCCCGGACGGTTGGTGGATTTCATCGCCTCGTCGTTGCCTTCGCTTTCGACCTCCGACAAGCAGGACACGCTCGAAACTACCGACGTGCGTATTCGTCTGGAAAAGATCAATCAGCATCTGGCCAAAGAACTGGAAGTTCAGCAACTGCGCAACAAGATCCAGTCCGAAGTGCAGGACCGGGTGCAACAGACGCAGCGCGAATATTACTTGCGCGAGCAGATGAAGGCCATCCAGAAGGAATTGGGTGAGCAGGACGAGGGCGCGCGGGATACCGAAGAGCTTCGCCAGAAAATCGAGTCGGCGGGAATGCCGGACGAAGTAAAGAAAGAAGCTCTCAAAGAATTAGGCCGGTTGGCACGTATGTCGCCGATGGCTGCGGATTATTCCGTCACGCGAAATTACATCGAGTGGCTGGCGGTATTGCCGTGGGCAAAGACTTCCGGTGGCGAAGTCGATATTCCCAAGGCAAAAGAAATTCTCGATGCCGATCACTACGACTTGAAGCGGGTCAAAGATCGCATTCTGGATTACTTGTCGGTGCGGCGTTTGAAGCCGACGATGAAAGGCCCGATCCTTTGCTTCGTTGGGCCTCCTGGCGTGGGTAAGACTTCGCTAGGCAAGTCGATTGCGCGAGCTCTAGGACGCAAGTTTGTGCGTATCTCCCTAGGCGGCGTGCACGATGAAGCCGAAATTCGTGGTCACCGGCGCACTTACATCGGCGCGTTGCCGGGACAAATCATTCAGGGCATTCGCAGGGCGGAGACCAAAGATCCGGTCTTCATGCTCGACGAAATCGACAAAGTGGGGCGCGATTTTCGCGGCGATCCCAGTTCGGCCCTGCTCGAAGCGCTCGATCCGGAGCAGAACTCGTCGTTCCGCGATAACTATCTGGATGTGACGTTCGATCTGTCAAAGGTGCTTTTCATTACGACTGCGAACATGCTCGATCCGATTTCCGAGCCGTTGCGCGATCGTATGGAGATCATCGAACTCCAGGGATATACGGAAGAAGAAAAAGTTCACATTGCATTCCAATACCTGGTGCCGCGGCAGATTGAAGAGAATGGGATCACGGCGGAGCAGATCGAGTTTTCGCCGGAGGTGATGGGCTATCTCATTCGTCACTACACCCGCGAAGCCGGCGTTCGTAATCTCGAACGCAACATCGGTACCATCTGCCGCAAACAGGCGCGGCGGTTGGCGGAAGGCAAAACCGACAAGTTGATTGTCTCGCAGGAGATCATTCAGGAATTCCTGGGCGGCATCAAGGTCCGAGTGGAAGGCGAAATCGCCGAACGTACCAAACGTGCCGGCGTAGTTGTCGGACTGGCTTGGACGCCTTCTGGTGGCGACATTCTGTTCATCGAAGCCAACACCATGAAGGGCAAAGGCGGATTCACCATGACCGGGCAAATCGGACAGGTGATGCAGGAATCCATGCAGGCAGCGCTCACCTGGGTACGCTCCAACGCGACCCAACTCGGAATTCAGGAGAGTTTCTTTGCCGAGCACGATATTCACATTCACGTGCCGGCAGGAGCGATCCCGAAAGATGGGCCTTCGGCTGGAGTGACGATGGCGACGGCGCTGGTGTCACTACTTACCGGAAGATCGGTGCGTCCGTTGACGGCGATGACTGGCGAAATCACGTTAAGTGGGAACGTGTTGCCCATCGGCGGAGTCAAGGAGAAAGTCCTGGCTGCTAAACGTGCGGGAGTGCGGGATGTGATTTTGCCGGCCGAAAACAAGACTAACGTTGAGGAAGATTTAACGCCGGAACAACTGGAGAATGTCGTCGTCCATTATGTGAAGACGATTCCTGAAGTTCTGGAACTGGCGTTGCCTTCGACTCCTCGAGAAGAAAAGCAGGATGAAGAAGAACGCGAGAAAGTCCTCACGGCGCAGTCAGTAAGTTAAGTAATTCGTGGCCTCAACATTGCCAGCGCCTGGAAACGGCGCTGGCAAATCTTTTTAAAGGTCAGTATCCACCTGCACAATATGGGGTTGGCGGGATGGAACTTCCTGGTACGAATCGGGTTAAATTAACCAGGCGCATTGTTGGCCAGAGTCACGCGTGGGAATTCGCGTACGAGGAAAGAGGCTCACGATGAAGAAAAGCAAGTTGCTGGCGAGTGTCATTACCCTGACAGGAATATTACTGCTTTCACAAGCAGCGCCGTACTTGTTGGCGCAGGATCAGGATCAGGATCAGAACCAGCCACCGGCTCCGGATCAGACGCAGGCCCAAAGTCAAGATCAGACACAGGATCAGGCCCCGGCGCAGGACCCTCCCGGGCGCGTGGCACGACTCGATTACTCGACCGGAGCGGTTTCTTTCCAGCCTGGCGGCGAAGGCGATTGGGTCACTGCAGTCAATAATCGTCCTCTTACCACGGGCGACAATCTTTGGGCGGACCAGAATTCGCGGGCGGAATTGCAGATAGGCTCGACTTCCATCCGCATGGATTCGGAAACCAGCCTGACCTTTCTGGATCTCGATGACCAAACCACCCAACTGAAGTTGTCGCAGGGCACTCTTATTGTGAGAGTCCGGCATCTCGATGATGGGGACGTCTTCGAAGTGGATACGCCGAATCTGGCTTTCGCTCTGCAAAACGCAGGCGAATATCGCATTGATGTGAATGCCAATGGCGATCAGACCATCACGACGGTGTGGCAGGGACGCGGCGAGGTCACGGGCGGCGGATCTTCGTACGACGTGATAGCCGGTCAGCAGGCCACGTTTAACGGGACCGATCAACTGGACCATCAGATTGCCCAGGTTCCGGGTTCCGACGACTTCGATAATTTTGCTTTCAGCCGCGACCGACGAGAAGACCAAGCCGACTCCGCCAACTATATCTCCACGGAGATGACGGGCTATGAAGACCTCGATGACAACGGTTCATGGAGTTACGAAGCTGACTACGGGCCGGTATGGACGCCGACGGTTGCGATAGGCTGGGCTCCGTATCGCTTTGGACACTGGGTCTTCGTTGAGCCCTGGGGCTGGACGTGGGTTGAAAACGAGCCTTGGGGCTTCGCTCCCTTCCACTACGGACGTTGGGCATTCGCCGGATCGCGTTGGTGCTGGGTGCCGGGCCCGGTGGTGGTGCGGCCGATTTATGCTCCGGCCTTTGTTGCCTTCGTTGGCGGAGGTGGATTTAACTTCTCCTTCGGCGCAGGAGTGGGCTGGTTCCCGCTGGGTCCGCGGGAAGTTTTTCTTCCGTGGTATCGGACCAGCCGGGTTTACGTGAACAACGTGAACATCACCAATACGCGCGTGAACGTTACGCAGGTGAACAATATTTACAACTCCCGCACCATCAAGCGGATTACCTACGTCAACCAGCATGTGAATAACGGGGTCACCGTGGTTTCGCACGATACCTTCGTCAATGCTCGGCCCGTAGATAGAAATCTTGCCCGCGTAGACGCGAGGCAAATTGCGGAGGCGCCAGTTGACCGCAATCCACAAATCAAGCCAGTCAAAGAGAGCCTGATGGGAGCGGGTGAGCCGGCCCGAGCCCGACCGCCGGCGGCGATTGTGAATCGACGAGTGATTGCGACCAGAAATCCTACGCCGCCAAAAGCCCCATTCGAGCAGCGGCAGGCTGCGATGAATGTGCGCACGGAAACTCCGAGCACGCCACAACCGGCAGTCCGTACGAGCGCAGCCAGGCCTCCGGCAAACCCACGTTTGGTGGAGCAGGGAACGCCGCAGCGTGCGGAGGAAACCACTCGTCCGGAAGAGGCACGACAGGATGATTCGCGGCCGGCGCCGGTACAACGGAACGTGCCGCGTCCGCCAACGATCACGGAGAACGGTCAAACGCATCCGCTGGTGAGAACGGCTCCGCCGGTCGAAGAGCGGCCAGAACAACAGAAGAGTGAAGAGCAGAAGTTCAATACCTGGCAACGGCAGCGGCCTGCGCCAGCTCCCGCTCCGCGGCAGGCCGAGAGGGCGCCGTCACCCCCTCCGCAGCAGCACGAAGAAAAGTCCCACAAGTAGTATTTGGTTTGGCGTCAGGCAAAAGGGCCATCGCTCGAAAGAGTGGTGGCCTTTTTCTTTAAAGAGTATCTCAGGAATTGAAGCTGGATTCCGCTTCCACGATAGACTAGAAGCAGTCAATTCGATGCAAGTCACAGTTCTATTTTTCGGCATGCTGAAAGACATCATGGGACAGGGAAGTGATTCGTTGAACCTGCCCGACGATGCGACTCTCGGCGATGTGCTCAGTCACTATGAAGAGGGAATCCCGCGTCTGAAAGAGTTTGGCGCTTCCATGGCGATGTCGGTGAATCAGGAATATGCCGGCGCCGATGCGAAACTGAAGCCGGGGGACGAGATCGCGCTGTTGCCGCCGGTCAGCGGAGGAACGTCGAATTCAGAGCATTGTGCGCTTGTCCAGGAACCGATTGATTCAAAAGGTGTGGTCGAAAAGATCAAACATCCTGAGGACGGGGCAATCGTCATATTCGACGGGGTGGTGAGGAACAATACGCGCGGACGACGCACCCTCTATCTGGAGTATGAAGCTTACGAAGAGATGGCGCTGAAGCAGATGGAAGAACTGGCCGGGCAGGCGTTGAGTCAATTCCAGGTGCGGGAAGTGGCTGTCATTCACCGGTTGGGAAGACTGGAAATCGGCGAAACCAGCATCATAGTGATAGTAGCGTCAGCCCACCGGACAGCTGCTTTCGAGGCCTGCCGCTGGCTCATTGATACGCTCAAACGGACAGTTCCCATCTGGAAGAAGGAGCATTTTGAGGATGGGGCGGTGTGGGCCTCTGGCGAACCTTTCCCAGCCGAGATTCCGCGGGCTGAAGGCACCCATTCAGGAAGGCCTGCATCTAAGTGACAGGATTAGCTCTTTGCGGTCAACAAGCCGCTAAGTCAGCACACGCAACCCGTAACCTTCTGATGCGACATCTGATTGCTTTTCTTATGCTGGCTGTCGCCATGGTCCACGCCCAGGTGCCCAGGCCACCCTGGGCTTCGGACGGCCCTGGAACTACTAAGAACCCACCTAGCTCCGACACGATCAAGCCCAAAGACAAAGACCCAGACAATACAAATACCACCATTAAAGTAAATGTAAAGCTGGTCAATGTATTCGTCACGGTGACAGATGAGCACGGTGCCCCAGTCGCCAATCTGCAGAAGGAAAATTTCGCGCTGCTGGAAGACGGAAGAGCGCAGAAAGTTGCCGTGTTCGATAAGGAATCCGCGTTGCCGCTTTCCATCGTGCTGGATATCGACACCAGCCTGAGTACGCGCAAAGACCTTCCCCTGGAATTGACCTCGGCGCGCCGTTTTGTGCATGCCATTTTGCGTCCGGTGGATGCGCTGTCTTTGTACGGGTTCAGTGAAATTGTCAGTGAGGTGGTGCCGTTTACTTCCGATGCCAAAGTTGTGGACCGGGGAATCGATCGCATGCGCCTGGGATCGGCTACGGCGCTCTATGATGCGCTTTACCTGGGGTCCCATGCGCTCATTCCGCGCCAGGGAAGAAAAGTGATGGTGGTCATTACCGACGGCGGCGACACCGTCAGCAAGGTCGATTACAAGGAGGCAGTTCGTTCGGCTCAGGAAGCCGAAGCGATTGTTTACAGTATTATTGTGGTTCCGATTGAGGCAAGTGCGGGACGGGACACCGGCGGCGAACATGCACTGATCCAGATTTCCGAGGACACCGGCGGCAAATATTTTTATGCGACATCGTTGTCGGAGTTGGATGATGCGTTTCAAAAAATAAGCGACGAATTGCGAACGCAATATCTACTCGCCTATTACCCGTCGCAGCGGCTGGCTGATTCGGATTTTCGCCGCATTCAGGTTTCAGTGGATGGCTTGCCGGCTGGTTCGGATTTCAAAGTGCGTCATCGGACCGGCTACTACACTTCCAAGTCCTACTGAATTTTCCAGACGAAACATGAGTTAACGCTATGTTGTTGATTGTTAGACGAGTTGTGTAAAGATTTGTGATTCCATTTTCTGCACTATGAGCATCCCACATTCGGGAGATTAAAGTGGAGGCGAGCACCCTCGAAGGGGGTGTAAGTAATTGATAAACGTCAGGAGCAACGATTCGATATGGATTGGACTCTTGATTGCTCCTTCGGGTAGACAAGATATAGAGCGTCCGGGTAGACAAATTGCAATGGAATCGCTCGCTTTCTAGGAGTGGTTCACATAACAGCAGCAACAATTCAGAAAGGCAGGTTTTACCATGTCGTTGAATGTCCGATTCCCCCGCAGCGGTGCAACGCGATTTGCGTTGACCCTCCTGACAATTGCCGTTCTGTTTGCATCTTGCATGTCCCTTTATGCCCAGACGACCATTTCTACCGGCAGTATTCAAGGCACAGTGACCGACGCCAGCGGCGCGGTGGTGAGTGGCGCGCACATCAAGATTTCGAGCAAAGCCACTGCGAACGTGATCACCGTGACCACAACCTCTTCGGGCGCCTACACTTCGGGCGCGCTCACACCGGGTGAATACGTGGTGGCAGTGGAAGCGCCGGGTTTCAAGACGACAAATTTGCCGTTGACCGTACAGGTGGGGGTAACGGCAACGGGGAACGTGAAGCTACAGATCGGACAGGCCAGCCAAGTCGTCGAAGTGCAAGCTTCCGAATTGCAGGTCAACACAGAACAGGCCATCATCCAGGGCGTGATTGGCGAGGAACAAATTGAAAACCTGCCGGTCAATGGACGAAATTTTCTAGACCTGGCGCAGCTGGAACCGGGAGTGCAAATTCAGGACGGCGGCAACTTTGATCCCACGAAGAATGGTTTCTCCTCGATCTCATTTGGCGGCCGCTTCGGCCGCACCGCCCGGGTTGAAGTTGACGGGGTGGACATTAGCGATGAGACCGTGGGAACCGTCACGCAGAATATTCCCGAGGGCGCGATCCAGGAATTTCAGATCCAGCAGTCCTCGTTGGACCTCTCCACGGAGTTGACTTCATCCGGCTCGGTGAACGTGACCACCAAATCGGGTACCAACGGCCTGCACGGCCAGGGATTCTACTATTTCCGCGACCAGAGCATGGATGCGAATCTTCCCGGCGCCTCCGATAATTATTTCCAGCGAAATCAATTCGGTGCGAGCGTCGGCGGTCCCATCATTAAGGATAAGTTGTTCTTTTTTGTAGACGCGGAACGGACCAAGCAGGACCTGCTGGATCCGGTGATCCTGCCGGCGCCTTTTACTGGCCTCAACGGTTCGTTCAACTCACCCTTCCGGGAATCGGAAGGCATTGCACGGCTCGATTGGCAGATCAGCAACAACTACAAGATGTTCTACCGATTTTCCTTCGATCAAAACACCAGTGTTCTGCCGTACATCCCAAACTCGTTCCAGCCTTTCGCCAATGTGACGCACACTCCTGATCATGTCGTCGGACTGGACTTCAACACCGGCAGCTACACCCATGCCATTCGTTTTGGCTATACCAAGTTTCGCAACGGGATTACCGACGCGGTGACAGGTTCGAGCATATTCAATCCAGGAGGCGCAATCGAACTGGCCATTGGTGCTGATGCGAACTGTCTTACTGCCGGCGCCGACTCATTCTGCTCCGGACCAAATTTCCTGGCACCGCAAGCCACTTATCAGTCCGACCATCAATTCAAGTATGACGGCAGCAAAGCATACAAGACCCACATTTTCCGCTACGGATTTGGAATCAATCACATCATCGGCGGGGGGCTTGCCGAATTCCTGGGCTTGGCTCCAGCGGTGAACGCGGTAAGTCTGGCTGCCGGCACCGACGTTCCCTGTGTAACCGCCGGGAATTGCCCATATGCCGGCGGAGACAGCAATCCTCTGAATTATCCAGTGACTAACGTTGTACTTGGGAACGGCCAGGGCTTTTCTTCCGAAAAACCTGGGTTTGGGCTTCCCGGCGGCGGATTGGGCCCGGATAACCGCTTCTCCTGGTACATCGGTGATTCCTGGAAGGTGAAACCAGCTCTGACGGTCACTTACGGTTTGCGTTACGTACGCGACACTGGCCGCACCGATAGTGACGTTGCGGCGATCCCGGCTCTGGATGCGTTCGGCGCGGGTTTGGGAAATCGGGTAAACCAGCCGAATAAGAACTTTGCTCCGCAACTAGGCGTCGCCTGGGACCCAAACAAGAGTGGGAAAACCGTGTTTCGCGGCGGGATCGGATTGTTCTACGAAAACTCCGTTTGGAACAACAACCTCTTCGACCGTCCTGCTCGTTTACCTTCGGGACTTTTCCTGGCCCAACAGGCAGCGTGTTCGAACGGTAATGCCCAGAGTGTCAATTTGCCAGGTCCGAACGGTGGCACCAATGTCACACCAGGTTTTTGCGGCAATAACGAAACCATTGGCCAAGCAGCCTCTTCGATCATTGCGCTCCAACAGCAATACCAGGCGGCTACCGTTACAGCGGGCCCAGCATTCAACCCCGTCTATATCGGCAATATTATGGCTGACGGGATTGACGTTACCGGCACCAATCTGTTTGCCCCAAACTACGTGACACCGCGCTCGGTACAAATGAACTTCGGCATCCAACACGAGATTCGCCGGGGAATGGTACTGACGGCGGACTATCTTCGTAATGTCTCTACGCACACGCTGCTCACCATCGATACCAACCATGTAGGGGCTGCCCGCTATCTCAATCAGACCAATGCTATAAACGCTATTACTAACACCAACTCGTCGTTTGGCTGCGGCCCCGGCTCGGCTGGGATTGATTGTGCAATCACTGCAGGGGCGACGATTAGTGACTACGCCACCAACGGTCTGGATTCTGCGAATCAAGTTTGCGGTGGAATCCCTTGTGCCCTTGATGGAGCACCGGCTGCTGCATTTCCCGGCATCAACCAAGCTCTCGGAACCAACCAGATGCTCTTCCCGATTGGGCGTTCGGTGTACAACGGATTGCAGCTTTCTCTCAAGCAAGATTCGAAGAACCCGTTTCGAGGCGTGAAATACTTGAATCTGGAAGTTTCTTATGCACTGTCGCGGTACGTATCCACGGCCAGGGACAGTGACTTCATTAACTTCGCTACCGACAACGACAATCCCCTGAAATATGTTGGCCCGAATGGCTTAGATCGCACCAATCAACTCTCATTCGGAGGCACGGCGGACCTGCCAAAGTCATTCCGCATGAGCCTTATCGGCCATTTTTACAGCGCGCTGCCAGTGAACCTTACTTTGAATCCGACCGGTAATCCTGGCGGAATTTTTGTGACCGACGTGACTGGCGACGGGACCGGCGACGGAACCGGTGCATCCAGCGGCGGAGTCGGAGACCTTCTCCCCGGCACCAACGTAGGTTCTTTCGGACGAGGCATCAATGGCAGCAATATCAACAAAACCATTCAAGCCTACAACACCACTTTTGCCGGCCAGCCGACTCCAGCCGGAGCGGCGCTGATTACCGCTGGCCTGTTTAGCCTGGGCCAGCTGCAGGCTTTGGGCGGAGTGCAACAACCCGTACCGCTGGCTCCGGGAAACGAAGCCAATATGGGTTGGCTGAAAGACTTCGACATGAGCTTTAGCTGGGTTTACAGAATTCGGGAGCGTTTTGAACTGGAGCCCAAGGTAACGTTCTTCAACATGTTCAATATGGCGAACTTTAATGGACCGGCCAACCCGCTGAATGGCGTCTTGAATGGTGCGGTGGGCTCGGTTAACGGCACAGCTGGGCAACAACCGGACAGCAACCGGCTTGGCCTCGGTTCGGGGGTATTTTCGGTCGGAGCGCCACGTGTGGTGGAATTCGAATTGAAGCTGAACTTCTAGCGTAGCTGAAGCGAAATCACGTTACTTTCAAGCCACCGGTTTTCGGACTGGTGGCTTTTTTATTCACCCGCCTCGAAAATCACCAGGGCGCCAATTCTCCGCGCAAATGCTTGGACAACTTTTCAATTCTTTTCAGTTTGACGAGGATGTCCTTGGGCAGCAGGCCGCGATTGATCTGGTCGATGTCGGCAGGGAGCGACTGGGCCAGGTCGGACAGTTCTTTGGCATCACGCTGGAGCTGGATTGCGTCGATACGAATTCTTCGGGTGGTGGGCTCGTTGGTCGCGGACGAGGATCGATCGGCTGGTTCGGGAGGCTTGGGGAACCCACTGCCGGATCGTGTCTGGGCCGCAGCGAGGAGACAGAAGAAAAGCAGCAACAAAAGCCAGGAAACAGAAAGTTTCGCCATACACGCCCCCTTGCCGGTCAAGCCATGTTGCGGATTTTATCTCGGTTTCGGTAACTGAGGCGAGTTTCTTTGCCCGCGGAAGCTGGCCCCGTTCGTTTCGCCCAAGTGACCGGTTCACGGAGCTTCTCCGTGTAAAATGACAGCTATGCCATTTCAAGGCCAGGGATCACCGAATTCCGTGCGTAAAGGGAAGGCGCCGCCACCGGATGAGACTTCTGAAGAAGCGGCTTATTTGAAATCGTTGGGCGAAAAGCAGAAGGCTGTCAGCATCAAGTTGGCCGATGGAGAAGTGGTGCACGGCTGGATTGAGTATTACGACCGGAACATGGTCCGCCTGACACGAGAGGCAGGCCCCAATCTTTTCATCTTCAAGCACGAAATCCTGTACATCGCGGAAGACGGCGGCACGCGCAAGTGAACGTCCTTTGACTGCGCATCCAGCCCAAAGCGAATTCCTGCCCGCGATGACCGCGATCGCCCGCGAAGCCGGTGCCTTGCTAATGGACTATTTTCGCAAGCACGTGGCGATCGAGTACAAAGGGGAAGCGGACCTAGTTACGGTGGCCGACCGCAGCTCGGAAAAGTTGATCCGCGAGCGCATTCGCAGCCAATTTCCCGGGCATGACGTTCTCGGTGAAGAAGAAGGGCTGGTCGATACCGGCAGCGACTATCGCTGGTATGTTGATCCGCTGGATGGCACCACAAATTTTGCCCACGGCTTTCCCGTCTTTTGCGTTTCGCTGGGGCTGGAGCATAAGGGAAAACGCATCGCCGGAGTGGTCTACGATCCTACGCG
This sequence comes from Terriglobia bacterium, assembly GCA_963723765.1. Lineage (GTDB taxonomy): Bacteria > Acidobacteriota > Terriglobia > Terriglobales > Acidobacteriaceae > DATBAX01. The sequence goes on from CAVRSD010000010.1 coordinate 69,698, forward strand.
CGACGAAATGTTTTCGGCGGAGCAGGGAAGCGGAGCTTACCTGAACCAGCAGCACATTCATGTTTCCAAAACTGCGAATCTGGCAGAGTGCCTTGTGGCCACGGGTTTCCCCAGTCACAAACGCCACAAGAATCCCAACATTTTTTTCTATCATCACATTACTTTGCGAACCCACGGCGTGCGCCGGGCGGGATCGGCGGCGCTGGATTTGTGTTATGTGGCCGCGGGACGACTTGACGGCTTCTGGGAGTTCAATCTGAATTCATGGGACACTGCCGCAGGCGTGCTCATTGTGGAAGAGGCTGGCGGCAAAGTCACCCGTTTCAACGGCGAACCTTTTGAGATCAATAGCCGCGAGACCCTGGCTTCGAACGGGACCGTGCATGGCGCATTGATGCACGAGTTTGAACAAGTTTTTGCCGGCATCGGACTCGACCCTCTGCCTGATGTACAGATGTTTCGACGATGAAGAATATGAATCAGGAGTTCTCGGCATGAGTTGGAAATTCACAGTTGCGCTTACTGCAATTCTGGCCGTTTCTCTCGGGTTGTTTGCCGGCATAGTGTCAGCGGCCGATACATCTCCATCGGCGCCAGATGCTGCATATCAGAAAGATTACGACAAATGGAAAGCCGAATTAGCCGACGACCTTAAGCAAAACTGGCTGCCGCTGGCGGGCCTGTTTTGGCTCAAGTCGGGAGAGAACAGCTTTGGTACCGATGAAAATAACGCCATCGTTTTTCCCAAAGGGCCGGCACATGCAGGAGTGTTTGAACTGCAAGGTAAAGACGTCACATTGAAACTCACGCCGGACGCCCACGCGATTATCGACGGCAAACCGGCCTCCACCGCGAAGCTGATACCCGACACGGCCGACAAAACCACGCTGGTGGAGTTAGGCAGTTTGCATTTCCATGTGATTGTGCGCGGAGAGCGCATCGGCATACGAGTGAAGGATGTCGAGAGTTCGGCGGTCGAAAAGTTTCGTGGGCTCACCTTTTATCCGCCTGATCTGAATTATCGCGTGACCGCCAAGTGGGAGCCATCCGACGGCAAGAAAACCGTCGATGTTCCCAATGTGCTGGGCGACGTGTCGCCAACCCCGGTGTCGGGAACAGCAGTGTTCAAGATCAACGGCCAGGAAGTGCGGCTTACGGATATAGGCGAAGATCCGACCAAGGGATTGTTTTTTGTTTTTAATGATCTGACCAGCAAGACAGTTACATATCCGGGCGGACGCTTTCTGTACACCGATCCGCCGGCGAATGGGACGGTGGTGTTGGACTTTAACCGCGCCCACAATCCGCCGTGCGCCGTTACTGCCTACGCTACCTGTCCGCTCGCGCCCAAGGAAAACCGGTTGCCAATGGCGATTCCAGTGGGAGAGAAATACGATCGGGCCCATGGCCATCACTAGATTAGGATTGAAGACCCTGTTGCAGCGGTACAATAAGGCTTTAGCTGATGCTCGCAATCTCGGGGTTAAGTTGTGATCAATTCACTGCTGGAACGCAAAATCGAAAAACGGCCGGACAAAGTTCGACTCAAAGGCCGAGTTCTCTTTCTCACCGAAGATCCCGAACTCATCAAGAAGCAATTGGCTGGCGAAGACCTGCCATGGGACACCAAGAACCCCGCCAACAATCCCAAGTTGCGGGATGATATTTCGACCGACGAAATCACGCCGGCACACATCTGCTTCTTCTTCGACGAAACCTTGGGCGAGTTCCCCTACACCGGACTGAAGTGCGGCAATGAAACGCCCATCCTGCGGGGAGATGTGAAGCGCGGGGGCTTTGTCGCAGCGGTGAGTGGCAAGCGGCGCGGCAAGGGTTCCAGCCGCGAGCAGTCGCCCTATGCCGAGCTTTGTGCCGGGATTCAGATTGTGATTGCCGAGAATATCGAGCGGATCTACAAGCAAAACTGCCAGAATCTGGGCGTGCTGACTTCCACCAACTTCTCTTTGATTGATACGATTCGCGGCGGGAATGAGATGCCGCTATCGGAATTTACCCAGGGCGAAGACGAAATCACACGACAAATCATTGAGCATGGAGGCCTGTTCAATTTCAATGTGGCCCGCATGCAGGGCAAAGTCTTTCTTCCGCCTATTGAAACCAAAAAGCGTCCGATGACGCTGGCCGAAAAGATTTTCGCACGTCACATGATTGGCGCAGGTGAAAAACTCGGCGTCGAAGCGGTGAAGCCGGGCGACTCTGGTTTTGCTCGGACTGATCTGCGATTCAGTCATGAGTATGTAACTCCCATGGCGGCGATTTTCTTCGATCAGCTTGTAGGCCGCGATGCTCCAGTGAACGATGCGTCGACAGTTCTTTTTTTTCGTGATCATCTGACGTTTCTTGATGAAGTACTCTCCGAGCAAAAGCGAAAAATGGGTCTACTCGATCTGGCTACGCAACTCAAGCTCAAGCAGGAAACCTTCGCGAAGCAGCGTGGCATCAAGCTGCACGGCGAATTGACCGACCGCAAAGGGTCAGAAGGCATTTGCCATTCGGTGGTACTCGAGAGCTACGCTCTGCCGGGGCAAGTGGTGGTGGGGTCGGATTCGCACACGCCGCACTCTGGTGCGATCGGCTGTGTGGCTTTCGGGATTGGCACAACCGACGTTTTTAATTCCTGGATCACCAAGGATGTCCGCGTCAAAGTGCCGGAATCGGTGAAGGTCATTGTACGTGGTCGCAAGCATCGCAATGTGACGGCGAAAGACTTCATTCTTAAAATCCTGGCGCTGGATTATGTGAAGAGTGGTAAAGCACTGGCTAAAGTGATCGAATACTCAGGCGAAGCCATTGAAGATCTTAGCGTCGACGAGCGCGCCACCATGACCAATATGGCGGCGGAGATCGGCGGGTTCACGGGAATCGTCGCGCCGGATCGAAAAGCGGTGGACTTCCTGGTCGAACGGCGCGGCATGGATCGCAAGAAAGCGGAAGCGATGATCGAGGGCCTGTCCAGCGATCCCGACGCGCAATACGCCCATGTGATCGAATTGAATGCTGCCGACATTACGCCGATGGTGGCCACGCCGGGCGATCCGGGAAATGGCAAGTTTATCCGCGATCTGAATACGCCGGTGCCGGTGGAACTTGCCTACGGCGGCACCTGCACTGCCGGCAAGAACGAAGACATGGACATGTACGCTCTGGTGCTGGCCGATGCATTAAAGCATGGCAAGCGCGTTGCGGACTCAGTGCAGTTTTTTATCCAGTTCGGGTCGCAGGAGACGCGCGATTATTGTGTCCGCAAGGGCTATCTCGATATTTTCTCGAAAGCCGGAGCGCATGTGATCGAGCCGAGTTGCGGGGCATGCATCAATGCCGGGCCGGGGGTGACGACTCGGCCTGAACAGGTTGTCATCAGCGCGCAGAACCGCAATTTTCCCGGACGCAGTGGGCCGGGGCAGATGTATCTGGCGAGTCCACTGACCGTGGCGGCGAGTGCTGTGGCGGGATACATCGTGGAGTACGAGCCGAGCCAGGAGCGGGAGCTGGTGGGGGTGTAGCTGCTCGGTTCCACATGGGAATGCAGCCAGCCAAAGCGCTCCGGGACCGCTCCCTGTGTTCTTCTGTACGCTGCTTAACATTCTTGCTAGAATATGCGGTTCCAGTAAGTTCCATGCATATTGGGGAGATCTGACAGCTTATGACCTACGTGATTGCAGAACCGTGTATTGGCACAAAAGACGCCGCCTGCGTGGACGCTTGCCCGGTGGATTGCATTCATCCCAAGAAGGATGAGGAGCCTTTTGCCAAAGAGGAGATGCTCTACATTGACCCTGTAGAGTGCATCGATTGCGGGGCTTGTGTGCCGGTGTGTCCAGTGTCGGCGATCTTCGCGCAGGACGATCTGCCAGAAAAGTGGAAGGAATATACCGAGCGCAACGCCAAGTATTTCGGACGGTAGCGTTGTTGGCTCTCAGCCGTCAGCTTTCAGCTAGAATTACGAAGCTCAAAGCTGACTGCTCCTTTTCTTCTCCCCCCTCACTCCATTACAATCGGGAATTACTTGCTGGGCTTCCATGGCACTGAAGGAGTCGGAAGCAATCGTCCTGCGCACGTATCCCTTGCGGGAGGCCGATTTGCTGGTCACGCTATTTACGCGCGCGGAGGGCAAGGTGCGCGGCGTGGCGCGGGCTGCCAAGAAGTCCAAGCGACGGTTTGGCGGGGCGCTCGAGCCTCTGACTTACGTCCGGGCGCACTACGAAGACCGCGAGCGGCAGGAGTTGTCGCGGTTGGATTCCTGCGAAGTGCTGGAATCGCCGCTGGCGACCGAAGTTACCTATCTGCGCGCGGTCGCTCTGGGGCACGTGGGAGAGTTGCTGGACGAGTTGCTGCCTGACCGCGAAGCCAATGACGCCGTGTTCCGGTTGGCGCTTTCGGTGTTGGCTGGGCTACGTGGGTCTGATGTCTGGATGCCAGTCACCTATTTTGAACTGTGGATGACCCGGCTGATGGGCTATTTGCCGGATTTGTCTGAGTGCATTGTTTGCGGGCGCACGCTGAATGGAAGCCGGGCCTTTTTTCACGCACTGGCCGATGGCTTGATGTGCGTGGACGACAAGCGGCTGGCGTCGTCGGAGCTTTCGGCAGATTCACGGGTACTGGCAGCGCAGATGTTTCGCGCCCCAGTGGAAAATCTTGTTGGAACTGCCTGGCCAAAGTCGCAAGGCGCGGACTTGCGAAAGTTTCTGATTCAAATCTTGCAACGACATATTGAAAAGAAGCTGATCACGGCGGCAATGCTGGAAAAGGGCAGTTTCTAGTCCAGTGTCGTGCCCGAGGGCCGATCATGAATGACAAGTGGGGCAGGCGACTGTTCAAGGCTGGTGCAATCCTGCTGCTGGTGCTGGGTTTGGCGCACTCATTGTCTCTGTTCGGAACCCAAGCTCCCGCGAATGACACCGAGAAGCAATTGCAGGACCTGGTGACGAACTACAAATTCAATGTCATGGGATCGATGCGCAGCACCGACGACTTCCTGCGTGGATTCAGCATTTCGTTCATGCTAGGGATGTTTGGCCTGGGTGCGCTCGATTTGCTATTGGCGCGTGAGCGCGCCGGACTGTTGAAACACATAGCTCTGATCAACGTCATCTGGCTGGCCGTGATGACCGCAGTTTCGGTGCGGTATTTTTTTGCAGCTCCTACGTCGTTCCTGGCGGTCACGTTGCTGATCTTCGCGCTGGCTTGGCTGAAGCTGCCAGCGGCGTTGGCGAGTTGAAGACCGTTGCCAGAGGACTTTTAACTGTCAGCTGACGACTGCCATCCGCTTCCGTTACAATCATTGATTAACCTGCTGGGCAAGCTCGACCTTGTGACCTCATTCAAAGCCAACCCGTTGAGTTTTCAGGAGCTTATCCTCCGGCTGCAGGCTTTTTGGGCAGAGCGGGGATGCGTGCTGCAGCAACCGCATGACGTCGAAGTCGGCGCGGGCACCATGGCGCCGGAGACTTTCCTGCGAGTGCTGGGGGCAAAGCCTTACAAAGTCGCGTATGTGCAGCCTTCGCGGCGTCCGGCTGACGGGCGGTATGGAGAGAATCCGAACCGCCTTTACAAGCACATGCAGATGCAGGTGATTCTGAAACCGCCGCCGGAAAATGTGCAGGAATTGTATTTGGAGTCGCTGGTAGCGATCGGGATCGATCTGCGGCAGCACGATCTGAAATTCGAAGAAGACAACTGGGAATCACCTACGCTAAATGCCTGGGGCGTCGGCTGGCAAGTCATGCTCGATGGACTGGAGATCACGCAGTTCACTTATTTCCAGCAGTGCGGAGGCGTGGATCTGGATCCGATCTCGGCGGAGCTAACCTACGGCCTGGAACGGATTGGGGCCTTTCTACAGGACGTCGATTCGATTTACGACATTGTGTGGGCGCGCGATCCTGTGACCGGCGGCGTTACCACGTATCGAGATGTGCGTCTTGCAGACGAGTTGCAATACTCGGTCTACAACTTCGAAGTGGCTGACGTAGAAAAAGCCTGGAAGCATTTCGATCTGTGTGAAGCAGAGTGCAAGTCGCTGCTGGATCAGTATGCTGCTCTAAAGAAAGAGAAGAGCACTGGTCTGCTGGACAAGAAACGGTTTCCGTTGCTCGAGCGCTTACGATCTCTGTCTGAAGTGTTCGCACCTGTTCAATATTCTCGATGCGCGCGGTGCGATTTCCGTAACCGAGCGGGTGGGTGTGATTGCTCGAGTGCGCGCGTTGGCGGTAGGAATTGCCAGGGCTTATGTGGACCAGCAATCGGAAGCCACGGTAGATACGGAGTCCGAACCTGCGGCAGGGAAAGAGATCAAGGTCAAGAAAGAGAAGTTAGCGCCAGTAGGAACTTAAGGTTTGTCATCCTGAGCGGAGGAGAAGTTTCGTGTAGCGAAACTTCTCCGCAGTCGAAGGACCCCTACCGCAGGCAGACGTGGTCGTGCTAGGGGTCCTTCGACTCCGTTAGTCCGCTCGCAAGCGAGCGAACTAACTGCGCTCAGGATGACATAGGTACAAAATGCCAGATTTTTTGCTCGAAATCGGTTGCGAAGAAATTCCCGCGCGGATGATTGATGCCGCGTCGCTGGAGTTAAGGGAACGTGTCCCCAAATTACTGGAACGCGAAAGGCTTTCTGCCACCGGACCGATCTCATATCTCGATACCCCTCGCCGCCTGGCTGTAATGGCTTCCGGAATTCCTGCCGCGCAGGCGGACATTACGGAGCAGGTTACTGGTCCGTCGGTGAGCATTGCATTCAAAGATGGCCAGCCAACACCTGCGGCGCACGCTTTCGCCAGAAAGGCTGGAGTGGATGTTGCCGATCTCAAGAAAATTACCACCGCCAAGGGTGAATACCTGGCGGCGACCATCAGTAAAAAAGGCCGAGCTGCCAGCGAGATTTTGGCTGAACTGCTTCCCAAGGAGATCAACTCGATCTATTGGCCGAAGAACATGTACTGGCACGAGAAGACTGAACTTTTTGTGCGCCCGGTACGTTGGCTGCTAGCGATGCTTGACGGCGAAGTCATCCCGCTAAAATTTGATGGGGTGAGCGCTGGGAATGAATCCCGCGGGCATAGAATTCTGGCGAATCACAGCGTCCGGATATCCGGCGCCGGGGTTGCTTACGTGGAAGCCCTGCGTGAAGCGAAGGTTCTAAGCCGTTCTGATCGTGAGCACCAAGTACGCAAGGCACTCGACGCAGCCACTCGCACCATCCCTGGTGCGCGTTGGCGTGAAGATAAAGATTTACTCGACACTGTGGTCAATCTGACTGAGTTTCCATCGGTCATTCTGGGCAGCTTCGACTCCGAATTTCTGACGTTGCCGGAAGAAGTCCTGGTGACGGTCATGCGGGACCATCAGAAATATTTCGCCGTCGAGGATGCCAACGGCACGCTCTCGCCGCATTTTCTGGCGGTGCTCAATACAGACGGCGATCCACAAGGAATTATCCGGCATGGCCATGAACGTGTGCTGCGGGCCCGTTTCAACGACGCGCGCTTCTTCTGGCAGACCGATCAGAAACTGACTCTGCTTGACCGCACGCAATTGCTCAAGAACGTGACTTTCCAGAAGGACCTGGGAAGCTACTACGAAAAGACACTCCGCGTGCAGCGGCTTGCCAGTTGGTTGTCGGAGACCGTCAAACAGAATGGAATGGCGATTCGGCCGGGGGTGGTGCACAAGGCAGCGTGTCTGGCAAAGGCTGATCTGACAACTGAGCTGGTAAAAGAGTTCACCGAATTGCAGGGAATTGTCGGCGGCTTGTACGCGAGAGCTCAGGAACTCGATTCGGGTTTGCCCGAAAGCACACGTTTTGCTATCGCGGATGCCATTTACGATCAGTACAAGCCAGAATCAGCAGAAGATGACACGCCCCGGTCAGTGGAGGGGGCGGTGCTATCAATCGCTGACAAGGCCGACACGATCGCTGGGATGTTTGCGTTGGGATTGATTCCGAGCGGTTCGAAAGACCCATTCGCATTGCGCCGGCAGGCAAACGGAATCGTGAAAACAATTGCGGAGCACAAGCTGCCATTTCGGCTTACCGAAATAATCCATGACGCACGCACGGGGTATGAGAAATCGTCTGCGGAAAAGAAATTTGAGGACGGCCTCAAGTTTGATGTTGCTGTGCTGGCGTTTCTTCGCGAGCGGTTGGAGTTCTACCTCAAGGAAGTCTGCCAGAATACCTATGACGTCGTGAAGGCTGTTCTGGCAGTCGATGCAGAGGACGTGGTAGATGCATTGTTACGAGTAGATGCTGTTAAAGAAGTCTCACACACGCCTGAGTTTCAGGTGATTGGTGCAGCGTGCAAGCGCATTCGAAACATCCTGCGACAGGCTGAGGAGAAGAAAATCAAGATCGCATCAGAGTTTCAATATTTGAGCGAATCTCCGGACGAAGAGAAACAGCTCGCGGCATATCTGCAAACCAACGCCAAAAGAATCGATACCCATCGAAAGAAGAGAGAATACAAAGATGCACTGCTGTTGCTCTCGACCGTCCGGGAACGGCTCGATACGTTCTTCGACAAAGTCATGGTCATGGTCGACGACGAACTCATCCGCTCAAATCGCCTGGCCCTGTTGCAAACTCTGCTGAAAGAATTTTCCACCATTGCTGATTTTTCTGAAATTGTGACGGAAGGCAAAGACTCCAAAGCATCTTCAAAATAGAAAAGGATCGATTAAATGGCAACCCAGACTCTCCCTGAAGTAGACACTATGAAGAAACCGGCCACAAAATACCTGTATTCGTTTGGTGGCGGCAAAGCCGACGGCCACGGAAAGATGAAAGACGTTCTCGGCGGTAAAGGCGCGGGACTGGCCGAAATGACGAATGCCGGACTTCCCGTGCCCCCTGGATTCACCATTCAGACCGAGGCCTGTCGCGAATACATGCGGCATGGTGCTGTTTCGAAAGAAGTCGATCGTGAGATGGAAGCGGCGCTCCGCCAGCTCGAAGAGCTTCAGGGACAGAAGCTGGGCAAGGGAGACAACCCGCTGCTGGTCAGCGTGCGCTCGGGTGCAAAATTTTCCATGCCGGGCATGATGGACACCATCCTCAACCTGGGCTTGAACGATCAGAGTGTGGAAGCTTTGGCCAAGCTGACCAACAATCCGCGCTTTGCCTACGATTCTTATCGCCGTCTGATTCAGATGTTCGGCAGCGTGGTGCTGGAAATTCCCAAACATGCCTTCGAAGAAGTGTTCGATGCCAAGAAAAAGAACAAAAAAGCTAAACTCGATACTGACCTCGATGCCAAAGCGCTAAAAGAAGTCATCGAAGAATACAAAAAGGTGGTCAAGAAGCACGCCGAAGTCGATTTCCCGCAAAACGCAAACGAGCAGCTCGTCATGTCCCGCGATGCCGTGTTCCGTTCCTGGCAGAACGATCGCGCCAAGACCTATCGCCGCCTCAACGATATCGACGACATGCTTGGTACTGCCGTCAACGTGCAGGCCATGGTGTTCGGCAACCTCGGTGATACCAGCGGTACGGGTGTGGGCTTCACGCGCAATCCGTCTACGGGCGCCAAAGAGTTCTATGGAGAATTTTTGCTGAACGCGCAGGGCGAGGACGTGGTCTCAGGCGTGCGCACGCCGGTTCCCATCCTCGAACTCGAAAAAATCATGCCTGATGTCTTTAAGCAACTCCGCGAAATCACCACTCGCCTGGAGAATCACTACAAAGACATGCAGGACTTTGAATTCACAATTCAGGACCGCAAGCTCTACATGCTGCAAACTCGCAACGGCAAGCGCGCCGGGCTGGCGGCAGTACGGATCGCCATTGAGATGGTGAAAGAAGGTCTGATCACCAAAGAAGATGCGGTTTTCCGTCCGGAACCTGATCAGCTGGTTTATTTTGTGGTCCCACGTCTCGACGAAAAAGACGTGAAACTTGAGAACGTGTTGGCAAAAGGATTGCCGGCGTCTCCTGGTGGTGCCGTCGGTCAGATCGCCTTCACCGCCGAGGATGCAGTGAAAATGGCAGGCCACGGCAATGAGAAAAATCCGGTAATTCTGGTGCGTGCCGAGACCTCGCCGGAAGATATTGAAGGCATGGTATCAGCCGCCGGCATTCTTACTTCTCGTGGTGGCATGACTAGCCACGCCGCGGTAGTGACGCGTGGTATGGGCAAGTCCTGCGTTGCTGGCGCACAAGAGATTGATGTCGACGAGAAGAAGCGCGAGATACGCGTAAAAGGGCAGGTCTTCGGGGAAGGGGATTGGATTTCCCTCGATGGATCCACGGGGCGCGTGATCAAGGGCAAAGTCAAGACCGTCCCACCCGATCCGAAAGATTTGCATTTGTTGGATAAGTTTATGAGTTGGGCTGAACCGTACCGCACCATGAAGGTTCGTGCCAATGCCGACATTCCGCGCGACGCCAAGCAGGCGCGGGCTTTCGGCGCGGAAGGGATCGGCCTTTGCCGTACCGAACACATGTTCTTCGGCGAAGAGAAAATTCCGCACATGCGCGCCATGATTCTTGCGGACAACGAAAAAGATCGTCGCACCGCGCTCAAGAAACTACTCCCCATGCAGCGCAAAGATTTTGACGGAGTCTTCCGGGCAATGGACGGATTCCCCGTGACCATCCGCACGCTCGATCCACCATTGCACGAATTCCTTCCGCCTCGTGAAGAGCTAATGGTGAATATTGCGACTCTTCCGTACACCGATGCGAAGCAGAAAAAATCGCTGGTGGCCAAGTATCGCGACTATGGAGTAAAAGGCGCCGGCGATTTGAAAAAGGTATTGCCGCTGCTGCTAAAGCGTGTCGAGCAACTCCACGAAGTCAATCCCATGCTGGGGCATCGCGGCTGCCGTCTCGGTATCACTTACCCGGAGATCACAGAAATGCAGGCCCGCGCGATCTTCGAGGCGGCCGTAGCTGTCGCCAAAGATGGCGTCAAGGTCTATCCAGAAGTGATGATCCCGCTCACCGCTACGGTAAACGAAATGGCGAACCAGGCGGCGATTGTGAACCGTGTGGCGAAGGAAGTCTTCAAGGAAAGGGGACGAACCGTTGAGTACATGGTCGGTACCATGATCGAGTTGCCACGCGCAGCCTTGATTGCCGGGGAGATTGCCAAGGAAGCGGAGTTCTTCTCCTTTGGCACCAACGATCTCACGCAGACCACCTGGGGCTTCTCGCGCGACGACGTCAACAAAATCCTGCCTACCTATCTCGCGGATGGAATCATCAAGCAGGATCCGTTTGCCGTCCTCGATCGCGAAGGCGTGGGCCAGTTGGTGAAGATGGCGACGGAACGCGGCCGCAAGACTCGTCCCGGTCTAAAAGTCGGGATATGCGGAGAGCATGGCGGGGAGCCATCGTCGGTCGAGTTCTGCTATCAGACCGGATTGAATTACGTTTCCTGCTCGCCATTCCGCGTATTGACGGCAAGGCTGGCGGCGGCGCAGGCAGCAGCCAGAGCCAAATTGAATGTCGAAGGCGGCAGGACTAAATAATTAACCGCCGAGGACGCTGAGAGCGCGGAGAGAATTCAAAGATAAAACTTTCTCTGTGTTCTCAGCGGTTTTTCACTGCACTTTCTGCAGTCGAGCAATCAGCTTCTGAGCAAAGTTTTCTTCGGATTCTGACCACAGCAACCGCGCACTCGCGCCAGAGTTTTTCTCAATCTTATTAGTGAAATCGACGAGCTTGGCCACGTTGGTTCTCACTCGCTGCTCGGCTTCTTCGGTAAGCTGCACTTCCTCTTGAAGAAAAGGCGCGTCCAATCCTAGGTCGATCTGGATATGGCCTTCCTGCTGATAAGCTCCTTCATCAAACTCCGGGGAGCGGACAAAAAACGACACGCGCGCTGGTTGCTGGATCCAGTGCTGTCCATTTTGTTCAAACATCCAAAGATCCCAGTGCGCTTCGAAGGTGTAAGCATAATCATCATGTAGTAAATCAGAGGCAATCAGCACCGCCTGTTCGGGCGGAACTCCCGGCACATACCGCTGTTCGAGAATGGTGGCCTCTTCCCAGGACACAGGATGAATCGAAATATAGTCGATCCCCGGCAGCTGGTTTGAAAAAGGGAACTGCCGCATGACCGCCAAGGCATGAGGAAGCATGTCTTCGCCGTCGAAGCTGGGAAACCACAGACTGAGATAAAGAGGATCGGGCATGGATGTTATGCACCCCGCGCTGGTTGCGAATCGCTTCTATTGTAAATGCGCCAACGACTTCACGGAACGAGGTTCGCGAATCGCGGGATCGGAAAGAGTCACATAAGGAGATTTAAGAAAACGGAAGTTGAAAAGATCCGATCTTCGCGTGTCTTTCAACTTTGCGGGCTTCGTTTTGACAGCGGGAATAGGCGCTGTTACCATCGAAGGGTTCGTCAGACTCCCGCCAACATCGCCGTCCCCGTCGTCTAGCCTGGCCTAGGACATCGCCCTTTCACGGCGGTAACACGGGTTCAAATCCCGTCGGGGACGCCAAACGCAATCAAGAGCTTACGGGGAAAGGCCACTTTTGCCGGAGGCACAAGGCACAACTACGTCGCCAATTTTCTGGCCCTGGTCTCGCCAAATTCAAGGATCAATGACGCTCGTACTTCATCTTCCATATGCCGCGATCACCGAGGCGATACTCGTTTCCCTCCCAGGGTGAGTCGCAGATATGGAGATGTGCGTATGGGGTTCCGGCGAACATCACCATTATGAGGATAGCAGGACTCGTCGTATCGAACGGATCCGTATAGCTTCGCTGCTCGCCTTTAGTGTTCTTGAAAACGTTCGTCGAATTGATCGAGACGCTTCCTCTCGCGCAGCTGCTGATCCTTATGCACGATGATGGCAGGGAAGGTGCGGTTTTGCATGGTATTAGTTACTGGCCAGTAGAAGCAAACGCAAAACGCTGGTCGACTCACTCAAGCGATGGATTAAATCATGAGTAAAGAAAGGCGCCCTTACGCGTCCGTCAGAAATAATGCCCACTGTTGCCATTGGCGGCCCCGAAAAGGACCGGACTCACCATGGTTTCAATCCGAGCCGCCATTTCGTCGGCGGGGATGCGGTTCGGCGTTTGATACCAGCGGCGCGCGGCTCCAGAAACGGCCCAGGCCGCGGTGGTCGCCAGTAGTGCCGCATCGACACCGGGTGGCAGCCCATGAAGGGCAAGGCCTTCCTTGAACATATCCTCGACCACCGGGATGATGGAGCCTTCGAGCGGTATTCGAGCCAACTGACTGGGACACCCTGTGCTCTCAGCGAGATAGTCGCAGACTCCAAGTGCAATGGCGCGCAGTGCTCCATTGCAATCGCTAAAGGTGATACTGCGGCGCTCTATCAGATCGCGGAAGCGGGATTCTGTCATGGCCCGCAGCAGGGCACTCTTGTCTGGATAATGCAGGTAAAAGGTGGCCCGGTTTAGCGCCGCTTCATCGGCTATCTCCTGGACGGAGATGTCTTCGAACTCCTTTTTCATCAATAACCTGGCCAGAGAATCCATGAGCATACGGCGGCTGCGCAGGATGCGCGGATCCGTCGTGCCGGTCTCGGGTTGGAGAAGCTGGGCCATTCCTACAACTAAGGATACCTCCTTGCAGACTGAAGCGACACTTGTTTATTTTATGAATCGACATATGTTGTTTAGTAATCATATGTCGTGTAGGAGGAATTCTCAATGTCAACGCTGCTTCATATCGATTCCAGCCCACTCTATGGTCGGTCAGTCTCACGCGAGCTAACCGCTGCGTTCGTCAACCAATGGAAGGCTTCGCACCCGGATGGAAGGGTCATAGACCGCGACCTCAACGCAACAGCAATGCCGCCGGTCAATGCGGAATGGGTCGGTGCCGTCTACACGCCGGAACAGGCTCGCACTCCACAGCAGAAGGAATTGCTTTCGCTCTCCGACTCTCTGCTCGCCGAATTGGAGCAGGCCGATGAGTACGTCATTGGCGTGCCAATGCATAACTTTGGTGTGCCTTCCGTGCTCAAGCTTTGGATCGACCAGATTGCGCGGGTCGGCAGGACCTTTTCCTACGGGGAAAAAGGGCCGAAGGGCCTGATTATCGGCAAGAAGGCAACCTTCATCATCGCGACGGGCGGGATCTACGACGCCCAAACGCAGATGGCCTCGTTCAATTTCGTGGAGCCGTATCTGCGATCCGTATTTGGCTTTCTTGGCGTGACGGACGCGACCTTCCTCACCGCTGGAGGCACCGCTGTGCTGAACCAGGGGCATGACCGAAACGCATTCATTGCACAGCATCTTCAGGCCGTGCGGACGCACGCGCAAACTTTCTAGAGAGGACACTCATGAAAATTACTTCGATTATTGCTCGCTACCTCTTGGGGCTGATCTTTACGGCCTTTGGGCTGAATGGATTTCTCAACTTCATCCACCAGCCGCCCCCGGCAAATCCATTGGCAATCCAGTTCTTTGTTGCCGTCAGCGCATCGCACTTTGCCGCGTTCTTTTTCGCCGTGCAGGTCCTTGGCGGACTGCTGTTGCTTTCCGGCTACTTCGTGCCACTTGCGCTGACAGTGTTGGCGGCCGAGCTCTACAACATCCTTGCGTTTCACCTGACGCTTGCGCCGGCAAGCATTGCTCCAGCTCTGGTGGCTTCTGTACTGTGGGTACTGGTCTTCCTTCAGTACCGCGAAAGCTTCAAGGGCATTTTCGGGGAGAAGCCTGCGACGCAGTCATGAATTGGATCGTAGGTTGGTCAAACTAGTTGTACCACCCCGCCGGGTGAGCGTTCAGCGCGGGCATCCCTTCCATCGCTATGTTTCGAGAGCAGGCTGAGAAGTTCGACGAAAGAAGTTTATGTCACTGATGTTCCCCACGATTTTTGCTCTCGGGCTCAAGGGCCTCGGTCCGAACACAAAGATTGGTGGTTCGCTGCTGGTGATGGCGATTGTTTTGGAGCGGTACTCACCCCGTTGATGGGACTGATCTCGGTGAAATCGGGGAGCATCGCGCTCGCCTATGCGGTTCCTCCCGTGGCATACATTTTCATCGCGTGGTAGGCGCTGCTGGCCGCAAAACCGCGCGAAATGGCGGCAACTTAGATTGTTTGCTGGCTCAAGTGCCCGATGTTCCCAAGACAAACGAAGCAACGTGATTTGCGAAGGGATTGCTTGAAATCACCTCTCGTCAGGGCGACCTCCGTGATCTTTGCCCGCTGCCTTCAGCTTGATCTTCGAGCGGCAAAGGCGCCCATACGCCTCTTGCTGCCAGATTGATCTGTCGGGTAAGCTTCTTTTGTAAATGCCTAAGAATCCTTGGGCGATAATAGCTATGGCACGGGATAGCAATTGCTAATTAGCCGTTTCTCAGTACTGTGCGGGCTACAGACTCACACTACGGATATCCTGGCCGTAAGGCTACGGCCGGCAACATTGCTTATCCGCTCTCCCCGAATCTGGTCAACTTCAAACGTGAGGATGGGACTTTCGGCGCTATCGTGCCGAGTGGTACCCGCGACCCGGTTTTTTTCGAAAACTACCCAATGATCAAAGCCGCAGTAATCAAGTTGATCGAGGACGAATTTCCCGACGCACTGGCCAATGCCTCCTACACCATTACTGACGCCGGTGCTTCCAACCCGGCGGTTTTATTACGTACGGTGGACCGCGATCCGAAACGCCTCGCCGATCTTCACCGGCTGGAAATCGCGCGGATCACGAAACTGGCAAAGCCCATGCCGTCGTCCCGGCTGAATCTGGACGCGCCCGACGCTTATCAATGGACGTTGTACCATTTGCTGCAAAACGAACAGGTGATCAAAGAACAGATGTTCCCGATCACTTACTACTCAGCGAATGGCAGCACCTGGAAGCAGGAAAGCACTGCGCGAGCAAACTATTTTGACATCGGTATTGTTGGATATACAGGCAATGTGGATGACCGCACTTTATCGCTTATACCATATGTTCCTCCGACAGGCGTGTCGCATGGCATGTCTCGATTGCTGGACATGGCGGTAGTAATCCGCAGCAAGGACGCGGGAATCAATCGACTGACCTTCGATATAATTTTCAACTCCAACGAAATGTATCGGGCCGGGCTTCGATCCAATGTGTTTCGCTCCGGCAATATGGCAAAAATCCTTGGGGTGCCTCCAGAGCGGGTAGTGGGCACGTTCTTCGTTGATACCTGCAACGGCATCAAGATCTCTATTGACCGCCCGAATATTTCGGCGTCGGTGGATGAGCGGGATGTTTTTGGCGCGCAACAACAGGCGGCTGTGGAGCGCTTGATGATTCCGATGTTTGCCGATCCGCTTTCTAAACCGATGGCATTTTAGACGTTAAAGAGGTTCTCGACCCGCAAAGCGGAGTAAGCTCGCGAGTATCGGGCCGGTTCCGTTTCAGAAGGTAAGAGACATCCATATTTTTTCAGGAGATCATAATGCCGTTAACAGTCATTCAATACGTGCTTTCCCGCCTTCGGGCGATCGGAATAACCGATGTCTTCGGAGTACCTGGAGACTATGCCTTCGCGGTCAATGACGCGATTTGCAACGACCCGAAGATGAATTGGATAGGTTGCTGCAATGAACTCAACGCGGCGTATGCCGCGGACGGTTATGCCCGCATCAAAGGCGTGGCCGCAATCTGCACGACCTATGGTGTCGGCGAATTGAGCGCCATTAACGGGATGGCGGGGGCATATGCAGAACACCTTCCCGTGTTTCATCTGGTCGGGACGCCGAACACGCCTACGCAATTCGGACGGGCGTTGATGCATCACACGCTGGGAACCGGCGAATATGGTCTCTTCCAGCGCATGACGGAGCCGGTGGTCGTGGGGAGCGCGGTCATGACGCCTCAGAATGTGGCTTACGAGACGGAGCGTCTGATCGCCGAAGCCCTCTATCATCGTCGGCCCGTTTATATGGCTTTCCCCGCCGATCTCGCCAACCAGCCAGTGGTCAGCGAGGCGCAGGCTTTGGCTGCACCGAGCAGTGATCCCGCATCTCTTGACTCGGCTGTCGAAGCCATTGTCGCGGCATTGAAAGTAGCGAATACTGCCTGCGTCTTGCCAGGCATCCTGGTGTCGCGTGCGGGATTGCAAAGAGCTCTGCTCGCCTTAATCGATGGTTCCGGCCTGCCCTTCGCTACCATGTTCATGGATAAGTCGGTTCTCGACGAGCAACACGCAAGCTACGCCGGAATGTACGACGGCACCCTGATGGACGAGGTCGTCCGCAATTTCGTCGAGACCCGTGACCGGGTGTTGGCGATCGGTACACTGATGACTGACTTCAACAGCGGCGCCTTCACTTCGCGACTCGATCCAGAAAAGACGATCAACATCGGCCATCATCGCACGCGAGTGGGGGGAAAGACCTATCAGAGCGTAGAGATGGGTGACGTTCTCGCTGCACTGGCGAAGCGGCTGCCAAAGCGTGACTGGAAGAAAATTGAGGCGACTTCGCTTGGCGCGTCCATCGCAAGCGGAAGCGATCCGATCAGCGCAGCCGCGCTTTATCCCCGTTGGGCGAACTTCCTCAAGCCGAACGACATCCTCATCGCGGAAACGGGCACTAGTTCCATGGGCCTCGGTTTTGCCCGTATGCCAGCCGGCGCGACCTTTCATAACCAAACGCTGTGGGGATCCATTGGTTGGGCGACGCCTGCGGCCTTCGGCGCTGCGGTAGCGGCGCCGGACCGCCGCGTGATCCTGGTAACGGGCGAAGGCTCCCATCAGCTCACCGCTCAAGAAATTGGACAGTTCGGCCGTCTCGGTCTGAGGCCGATCGTGTTCGTGCTCAACAATTCCGGATATCTGATTGAGCGATTGCTCTGCAAGGATCCCAAAATCGCTTACAACGATGTGGCCGCTTGGAACTATTCTGAACTGCCACATGCGCTCGGCTGCGAGGGATGGCTTACGGCACGCATTACAACGTGCGATGAACTTGATCGCGCCCTGCAAACAGCCGCGAACGCCAATTCCGGCGTCTACATCGAAGTTGTGACTGATGCCTATGCTGCATCTCCGTTGGCGCTCAAACTGCATGAGAGCGTGAAGACACTCTACAGGTCGTGACCCCCTCGGGCTGCAGATTTTGCCCGGAACCGAAAGCTTCATTGCCTTCAGATTTCTGCGGTTGCTGATGCGCTAACTTTCGAGTTGCTGACTTATCGACTCTAAACGACGTGTCCCCGGCGAAACCTCAGGTGTAAAGACTACAGTCGATATGAAAGTATGGGCAATACCATCGTCCAATTGCGCGTTTCATTTTGTTCTGGCTAAATGGTGACTGTTCATGCCGCCGGGGGGGTTGTGTCACCCGAGCGATGATTTTGGAGCGAATGGTTAAGTTTCTTGGGATTGTCGTCGGCTATGGGTGCATTTGCTGCGACGAATGAACTACAGACGTCCGACCGCCATCGTCGGCTTTAAGCAACCGGTTTCCAGGGCTAACAAACAAGGAGTAACAAATACGGAGGAAAATTCCATGGCAACTATAAACGCACCTACCAAACTTACACAGATGAACGCACCTGCGAAACCCGCGCAGATTCGCGTGGCCCGGCAGTCGCCCGCCTATTGGCGTGTCACGATCGACAACCCGCCGATCAACGTGATGGGCTCGGAAATGGTCAAGGAGTTCCAGGAACTCATCGCCGCTCTCGAGGCCGACGAGCAGGTCAGGGTCGTAGTCTTCGACAGCGCGGTCGACGACTACTTTCTGAATCACTCCGATTTCACGGCCAAGATTGAAGACCTGACCTCACTGCCGGAGGGCCCCACAGGCTTGCCGCCTTGGCCGGACTTTCTCGTGCGTCTGACCCGCTTGCCAGTGGCCTCCATTGCCCTTATCCGCGGCCGTGCGACCGGCAACGGCAGCGAGATCACGCTGGCCTGCGACATGAGTTTTGCCAGCCGCGAGAAGACCATCATCTCGCAGTGGGAGGTGGGCGTGGGAATGGTCGCCGGTGGCGGCCCCATGGCCAGACTGCCCCAACTCATCGGTCGAAACCGCGCCCTCGAGGTGCTCTTGAGCTCGGAAGACATTAGAGCAGACCAGGCCGAGGCCTACGGCTACATCAATCGCGCCCTGCCCGACGCCGATCTGGATGCGTTCGTAGAGGCGCTCGCTACCCGGATCGCCAAGTTCGACAAATGGGCGATCGCGCAGACCAAACGCCTCGTCAACACCAGCCTGCCGCCGGATGTCGAGCTCGGCGCCGGATGGGATGCGTGCATTGCTTCGCTCGGGCGACCTGCTGCTCAGGCGGGGATCAAGGCGCTGATGGCCAAGGGCTTCCACAAGCCGGGGGATGTCGAAAATCGGCTCGGATACTACCTGGGCCAAATCGCGCGCTAGGCGGACATGCTTCAAATGTCTGTAGTGAAGTTTAATATATTCTGCGCACTGTAAGGAGCCATCAATGAACCCCGTGCAAGTCGAACAAAAGAGCTATGAGATGCCCCCGAAAGAGGGGATCAGCATCGCGCATTTTCTCACCGTCACCGACGTCGAGCGATCGGCTCGCTACTACGAAAAGGTTTTCGGCGCTCGCATTCTGACCATGGGTGACGGCAACGCGCCGCCGTACCTTCAGCTGGCGAATATCTGGATGATTCTGAACGTCGGGGGCGGGCCGACCCCGGATAAGCCGACGGTATCGCTCAGCGTCCCCGACCCGAACCACATCAACAGCTTTATGAATTTCCGGGTTGCGGATATTCAAGCGTGCTATGAATTATGGAAAAGTCGAGGAGCCGAGTTCATCACGCCACCGATCCCCAAGTACGGCGAGATACGCTGCTACATCCGCGATCCTGACGGCTATATTATCGAAGTCGGACAGAGCACCGACCTGACGTACGGTTAACGCTCGGCGTGGATAGGGTGCCGATTCTGCGCCTCGTCGTCGCGCTTCTGCCAATCTTTGCCATGAACAGTCACTCGCTCTGACATCGAAAGGAGTACCAGATGGATGGCACAAATGGACCGAAAGAGACCACGCTTAGTGTGAACGTTTTTACCGCCCCGGGAAAGACCATGGTCGGCGAGCGGCCAAAGCCCTTCGGCGAAGCGTTCGGCTTTGACCCGATCACGTCGACTTTAATCTTCGGCGAGTACGACGCGGTGCTGGTGGACGCAATGGGGACCGTGGCTGAGGCCGAGGCTCTCGCGGCTTGGATTGCTCTGCACAACCGCAACCTGGAGACCATCTATATAACGCACGCTCATTTCGACCACTTCTACGGTCTGAGCATTCTGCTCGACCGTTTCCCCGGCGCTCGGGCGATAGCAACGCCCGAGGCGGTGAACGCCATGCAAATGTCTTTCACTCCCGTAGTGGAGCGGTTAGCCCGCCAGCTCTTTCCTGGGCAGGTGGCCACTAAGTTGGTTCCACCTGAGCCCTATGAGCACGACACGTTCACCCTCGAGGGCCATGAATTGCGCATCATCAAGCAGGGCCGCACCGATAGTCCCGATTCAACGTCTCTATACGTTCCATCGATCGGCCTGATCGTCGCTGGCGACGTTGTGTACAACCAATGCCGCATTTACGTCGGCGACACCACCCCCGAGAGCCGAAAGAATTGGATCGCGGCGCTAGACCGCTTAGCGGCGCTCAATCCGTCGATGGTTGTCGCCGGTCACAAGAAGACCGGCGCGCCCGACTCTCCCTCGACGATCCAGGACACCAAGCGTTACCTGCAGGATTTCGATCGGTTGCAGAAAACCGCCAAGTCCGACCAGGAGCTGTTCGATCAGATGACGGTGCTGTACCCGGATTGGGTAGCCAATCAGTCGTGGTTGATGTTCGGATTTCCGGGAGCATAACCCACATTTCAAACTTCGATTTCAAAAAGGAGAAGCAAAATGACAACAGCAGGAAAAATTCTGGTACTAGTCTCAAGCGGTCGCGGTTTCCCCTTGAAAGATGGCAAGGTTTATAAGGGCGCTGGCTACTACCTCAACGAGCTGACGGTTCCGGTTCGCGCCCTGATGAAGGAGGGCTACGAAATCACCTTCGCCACACCCAGAGGCAACACGCCCCAACCGGATGTGAATTCAGAGACCGCCGATTTCTTCGGCGGGGACAAGGCCAAACTTCAGGACTATATGTTATTCCGCGACGGCCTGACTGGGCTCAGAGATCCAATGCGCATCGCGGATGTCATCGCATCGGGCCTGGATCAATATGACGCTGTTTTCGTCCCCGGCGGCCATGGCCCGATGATCGATCTTCTCGATGATCCCGACGCTGGCATCGTGTTTAGGCACTTTCATGAAAAATCCAAGCCTACGGCAGTGCTCTGCCATGGCCCGATTTCACTTCTCTCGGCTCTTCCAAATTCTTGGGAGGTGGTCGCTGCGCTGGCGGCGGGCGATGTCGCTGGAGCGCGCGCCAAGGCAAAGGGCTGGATCTATGCTGGCTATAAGATGACTATCTTTTCGACAGCGGAAGAGCAGCAGCGAGAGCCGCTTGAGATTGGTGGCAAGGTTCTCTTCTACCCGGACTTCGCCTTGCGTACGGCGGGCGGTGACGTAAGTGTGCTCGCTCCATGGTCGAGCTACGTGCTTCAAGATCGCGAACTGATCTCAGGTCAGAACCCGTTCTCTGATGAAGCGCTTCTGAAACTTCTTCTACCGGCACTCGAAGCCAAGAAGAAGCGGGTCGCTTAGAGGAATAAGGGGACTGGCGGGACGGTTTCCATTTTTCGACAATGGAATTAGTCAACGTTCCGTCTGTCCCCAGTTTTCGTGTCCCCAGTTTTCGAGGTGATCGATCGCCGAAACAGCTTGTTGCCAGAGTTAGGGCTTTGCGGGCAGTGGCTGCCAGAGCTCGATCTTATTCCCATCCGAGTCGTAGATCCAGGCAAAGCGACCGTAGGATTCATCCATTCGTTTGTCGTCGATCTTGACTCCCTCTTGTTTTAGGCGGGCGAGCAAAGCATCCATATCGTCCACGATGTAGTTGATCATGAACGGCGCGGGGCTGGGGTCGAAATACTTAGTGGAGGCGGGAAAGATAGTCCAAACGGTAACGTTTTCCTTTTGCGGATCGTCGTGTTCGCGCCACGGAAGCATCACGCCTTGGCCTGTGTCAGCGAGTCCAAGATGCTTCGCATACCATTCGCGCATCTGATCGCGATTGGCGGATTTGAAAAAGACACCGCCGATACCAATGATCCGCCCGCGCTGTTCCACTTTGACGGGCGGCTTCGACTTTTCAGGTTGCGGAGTTTTCACTTCCTGTCCTCCTGTTGAGTAGGCCGCGATGAGCAACAGCGACCCGAGCGTAATTGTGCTCCACGGTATTGCTTGCATGGGTGGATTATACGACTAAAAACCACAATCAAGGTTTCAGATACAAACCAACAACAGATATATTGACGATTCATGGTGTAGCGAGAGGTTTGTAAATAAGACCGATGACTATTCCGACGATCATCCACTGGACAAAGTAAGCCGCAGCCTGTCCCAGAGCGAGTTTCAGTCCGATGTTCAGGTTCACGTAATTGTGCAGCACAAATGCGCAAACCACGAAAATGCCGATGAGAGCTCCGAAGCACGCACCTGCCGCCATCCCCGATCCGCCCGGATGTATCATGGCGAAAATTATGGCGAGAATCAGGATGGCCACGAGAGTTCCAACGATTCCAATTGGCATAACAGTCTTCATTTCTTCCGGTTTTCGGAATACGGCCGGGTATTTGTGGCTCTCATTGATAAGAGCTGGCACCAGCCAAAACACTAAGAAACCAAAAGCGAAATACGCCACCGTGGCCCCAAGCGCCGCCAGCGCGAGACTGGAATAATTCATTTGCACTCCTTTTAGAAATTGCGGATCAAAATCACAGTGGCTCGGCAGGGCTGGTCGCCCAACCCTGGTATGACAAACAACGATGATCCTGGTAGGGCGGAATTATACGGGTTTCGATTCGAAGGGAGAAATCGGTTCGCTCGATTGTTCGCGCGATTCATCCTTCTAGATCGCGCGCGATGTCTCGCACTCGCTGAGCATCAAGTTGGAAGCGCCGACAAGAGCCTAAAGGAGATCATTTGCGTTCGCTGGGTACTGGTTCGGAGCGAGATTGCAATCTCACCTGTGCAAGTCTGGGCTAGAATTGGTGAATCGACCGAAATGAGAGTCACTGGAAAACCCGTTCGCAGGAGTGTCGGCCTTTGCTTCATCGCCTTGGCACTAATCGCTGCCGTGCTGGTCTTGCAGGGTGCAAAAGAGTCCCATGCATCGTTGTTGTATGTGTGTATCTTCGGCGGCTTATTCGTAGGGATTCCTGCGGTGTTGGGAATTGGAGTCGTTCTTGAGAATCGACGCAAACGAGACTGATCTTCGGGCTCATCGCCCGGGCCACACGGCGCAATCTACGAAAGCTTGAAAACTCGCGTCACAAGTCAACCGGGGAGACTCCAAGCCGTAACTGTTGAACATCTCCATAGCGCTCACAATCCGTAGCGCGGTCTCGATCACGCCCTTGCCTGATAACGGGCAGCTAGTTCAGGAGCGATTCCCAGTTGGCCGGCAGCCTGTCTGCGGGTCCGGGAACAGGCTGATTTCTTGGATGCGAATGCGGCGGAAGCAACTCCGCGCCCTTGATCGTGATCATGCCCTGCTTCTCGTAATCGTAGAACCAATCCTCACCCGGCTCGAAGCTGGCAATGATCGGATGCCCCGTTGCCGCCGCATGCTTGGATGCATGCTGACTCGGAGAACTGTCACAGCAACCGATGTGCCCACACTCCGCGCACCTGCGGAGATGAAACCACCAACTTTTCGGTGACGCCAGGCATTCCACACATCCGTCGCCGCTTGGCTTCGAAGCGGGGTTGATTCCGCGGTGTTCTTCCTTCATTTCGATTTTTCCTTTAGACCTTGCATGTCTAATCTGGCATGTCAGCAGAGAGTTCAAGCCACCAGCAAGATCTTCCCGATACCACCCTTTTCTGCCGCGGCTTGAGCCTCGGCCGCTTCACTGAGTGGCAGTTTCTGGCTAATCGGGATTACCAGCTTGCCATCTCGCACCGCTTCGGCCATGAACTCGAGCGTTTTCCTGTCGAATTTCGAGAATACGTGCACCACTTTTACAGATGGATACTTCGCGGCGTTCTGCGGTGGTCCGACGACCGATGCATACACTCCTCCCGGCTTGATCTTGGCGATCAGCTTCTCGGCGGTTTTTCCGCCGACCGTATCCGCAACTGCGTCAAGCGGCGGAAGATTCGCAATCGCAGTGTCGTCGTCGGTTGCGACCAACTGATCCGCGCCGACAGTCTTTGCCTCGTCTATCTGTCTTTTCAATATTCCGGCAATCACAGTCGCCCCGCGTTCCTTCGCAGTGAATACCGCCGAACGGCCGACATTTCCAGCAGCACCTATGACGAGAACCGTCTGGCCCGCTTTGATTCCCGTAGCTAAAAGGAGCTGGTTGCCGGTCGTCGTCACTAGCGGCAGCGCCGCCGCCTGGATCAAATCGAGTCCCTTGGGAACTTTCGCCAGAGCTGCGGCTTTCACGACACAAAATTCGGCGTAAGTATTGTCCGCCATGGCGAACACCTGGTCGCCGACGGAAAAGCCTTCCACTTCCGGCCCAAACTTGATCACAGTTCCCGCCATATCGACTCCTATGAGCCCCGGGAACTGGAGGGGATAAAAATCTTTAGTGAATCCGGCGCGCCGCTTGTAGTCGATGGGATTCACACTGCTGGCAGCCACCCGCACCAGCACTTCGCCGGGACCGGGCACCGGGTCAGGATAGTCCTCGAACTTCAGCACTTCCGGACCGCCATATTGGTGGACAACGATTGCTTTCATATTTCATCCCCTTTGCCGTTACTTCTTCCGGGCGGCAACGCCTTTTCTATTATTTATTATTCTTTTGAGGATGACTACCCAGGTCGTGCCATGACGTTTCCGTGAGGTTGACGTCGTAGTGTTTTGCGGCTTTCTCGATGTTGGCGAACGCCAACGCACGGTCGGCATCGGAGACGTCGATGACTTGATCGAACCGCGCGACCGCGTTACGCACATGTTGCGCGTCGGTCAGAGGTTCTTTACGCTGCTTCGGGAACGCGTAGACGCTGTCGGGTAAGTCGCTCTGCGTCGTCAGCTGTCCGTGTTTCTCGTGAGGTTTCCAGGTTGCTTCCGGCATGTCTTTGCCATCCTTTGAGTCTGTAAAATTTGGAGTGATCGCGGGGTCAGGCGGCGCGCTCGTCTTCAAGTGCTTTGACTTCGCTTAATCTGCCGGCCTCCTGACGGGTTTTCTGCAGTGTCGCTCGTCGGACCGAATCGGCTGCGATAGAGAGATTACACTCGAGGTGCTTCGGCGAATCAATTGGACGATGGTATTGGCGATCCTTTGGTATTGAGGTCCCATGGAATAAAGTACGCACCACTGTGCCCATATGTCCAATCATACTTTGGTGGCAATCGATACCTTCGTCCAATAGATTCGTCATCGTGATTCTGGCCTAATGAAGGTGAGGAGGATCGGGCAATTATGAACAATGCTGAGAGAGTAGACATGAAGTTCGAGGTGGTCGTCATCCCCGTCGCGGACGTTGACCGCTCGAAGGAGTTCTATACCAAACTGGGGTGGCGGCTCGATGCAGATTTCCCGTTCAATAACGGTTTCCGGGTTGTCCAATTCACGCCGCCCGGTTCCGCGTGCTCGGTTCAGTTTGGCACGAAGATGACCTCGGCAGCGCCAGGCTCGGCCCAGGGCCTCTACCTGATCGTCTCCGACGTTGAGGCAGCACGGACAGATCTTGTCGCGCGCGGTATTGAGGTGAGTGAGGTGTTCCACTCCGGAACGCCAGGCGCTCAGTTCCAGATCGACGGCAGCGGTCGCATCAGTGGGCCGGCGCCCGAGCATGCCACCTACAACTCGTTTGCCACGTTTCATGATCCCGACGGCAATGGATGGCTGTTTCAGGAAATCACAACGCGGCTGCCCGGCCGAGGACTTAGTAACTTGGATGTCGCGACCCTGACCGAGCTCTTGCAAGAGGCTGAGAAGCACCACGGCGAATACGAACCTACAGCTCCCAAGCACCACTGGTCGGGCTGGTATGCCGCCTACATCGTCGCGCGTCAGGACGGGAAGACGCCCGAAGAGGCAGCCAAAGACGGCAAGATCTACATCGAGGGAGCGCGCTGAACAAGACGATGAAGCACGTCGACGCAATCGTTATCGGGTCATCCAGCGTGCCAGGCATATCCATCCAATCGTCTCGGAATATCCGCCACTACGGAGCTTGCTGATCGACCAATTGCCGGCGTAAGTAGCTCGTTTTCGATGATTACGAAGTGGGGCTTGGATTCGGCAACGCAGAATCTCGCAGTCGAGTATGCAAGATACCACCAAGATCGCAGTTCCCATATAATCCAAGACCTGTGAGGCGCAAATGACGAAAACGACGAGCTTTCAAATGGACATTCGGCCGCTCTTTACGGAGCGAGACATCCAAGGCATGAGCAAGGCGTTCAACCTGGGAAGTTACGATGACGTCAAAAAACACGCTGGTGCCATCTACGATCGCATTCGTGGAATCGGCGGCGCCGTCATGCCGCCACCACCACCAAGAGGAGAGGGTCCTTGGCAGCAATCTCGGATTGAACTATTTGCCAAGTGGATGGCGGACGGGTTCCAACCTTAGTCGCCCCCAGCGCCGAGGACTGCTTCCAGGCTTCAATTTGCGCGCTGGAGCGAGCCGAGGACTGTGACGTGTTAGACGCTTGGGCGCGGTGTCGACTCTGGGGTGATCGAAGAAAACAGCGCGACTCGACGAGTCATACACTCCGATTCCGCTGAGCATTTACTTCTTGTCAAATTGAGGCCTCAAGATGAACGATCCGCATAAGGAGCAGGATTCTGGAGTGCGAGATCAAGCGATCCGTGCGGCACTGGATCAGCATTGGGCGGCGTCCGATGCCAACGATTTTGAAACCGAGCACCTCATCTATCACGAGGACGCGGTGCTGGAATACCCGCAGTCAGGCGAGCGAACCCGCGGTCGAAGCAACATACAGGGCCAACGCGCCAGTCAGCCCAACAAAAAGCGGTTTACTATCCGGCGAATTATCGGCGGTGGTGATCTTTGGGTCACCGAATTCATCCTGACCTATGACGGCAAGCCGTCCTACACGGTGAGCATCATGGAGTTCAAGGGCGACAAGGTTGCACGGGAAACGCAGTACTTTGCGGATCCATTCGTGGCTCCCGCATCGCGCGCTCAATGGGTCGAGCGGATGGACACTTAATCGCGAGGCCCGGGATTCGTGATGGAGGGACAAGAGATGGATTGGAAACGGTTGGTTCAGTTTGCACTGTTGGGTAGCGGTGATGTCGAACAATATGCCATCCTGCTGGTTCGCGTTTCGATCGGGCTGTTCTTCGCCATCTCCGGGGCAAACAAATTGTTTACCGCCGGCGGCGTGAAACCAGTTTATGACACGCTGGTTCAGGGCAAAGTCCCGTTTCCGCGCTTGACGGCTTATTTCGTGTCGGGTGTCGAGTTCGTTGGCGGAGCCTTGGTGACCGTCGGATTTCTTTCGAGCCCGGCCTGCTTGGTTTTATTGATCGATATGCTTGTCGCCACCCTGATGACCAAGCTTTCCGACGTGCCTAAAGGACTTTCGACCCTTAACTGGGTCGACGATTTCCTCTACTTTCCGGAAGTCCTGTACATACTCTTTTTTATCTGGTTGATCTGTTCTGGTCCGGGAAAGATCAGTGTCGATTACTGGCTCGCCGGCAAGTTACTGGGGTGAGCTAGAGAAGAGCTTGATGGTCATCACCAGAACTTTTAAGGTGTCCCGATACATCGAAATAAGAGAACCCTAACCACACGCTGGACTTCGATAAGGAATGCATGCCCCGATTGCTTTCAGTAAATGTCGGTCTTCCGCGCGACGTGACATGGAACGGCAAGACTGTCCGAACTGCGATCTGGAAATCTCCGATCGAGGGACGGCGAATGGTGCGCAAACTCAATATTGTGGGCGACGGGCAAGGCGATCTCGCCGGTCATGGTGGGGAGCAGCGCGCCGTTTTCGTTTATCAGATGGATTCTTACCATTACTGGGAAAGCTTTCTGGGCCGCAGCGATTTTACTGTCGGCCAGTTCGGAGAAAACTTCACCGTCGAGGGACTTCCTGATAACGAGGTGTGCATCGGCGATCGCTACCGCATCGGCGGTGCTGAATTTGAAGTGACGCAGCCACGCGTGACTTGCTACCGCGTCGGCATTCGCACGAATGAACCTCGGATGCCGGCCCTGCTCGTAGAACATCACAGACCAGGATTCTACTTTCGCGTGTTGCAGGAAGGAGAAGTTGGGGCCGGCGATGACATTGTAAAAATTGCCGACGGTCCAGAAAGGATCACGGTGGCCGACGTTGACGCCCTTCTGTATTTGCCAGGAGCTTCCAGCGAGCAACTGCAACGCGCGCTCCAGATTCCTGCACTTAGCAAGGGTTGGCAGAGTTCGTTCCAGGCCATGCTCCAACAAGACCTGAGCTCCAAAACTGCGGTCGGGAATCCGGGACTCGCGAATGAGGAACAAGCGCCAGCGTGGCCCGGCTTTCGACAGATGCGAGTCGCGAATATTCATAGGGAAAGCGATAACGTAACTTCCTTCGTTCTGGCGCCGATCGATGGGCAGCCTCTTCCTCTCTGCCAGGCAGGTCAATTTGTTGTTTTGCGCTTGCATCTCGATCCGGACAAACCGGCGGTTCTTCGCAGCTATTCGCTGTCCGATCTGCCGGTGGCCGATCATTTCCGCATCAGCGTCAAGAGCGAATTGAACGGGATCGGAAGTTCATTTCTGTGCAACCGTGCGCAATTAGGCGATTTATTGGATGTGAGTGCGCCGCGCGGAAGCTTTACTCTGCGTCTCAGCCAGAGTCCTGTGGTTCTGTTGAGCGCTGGAGTGGGTGCAACGCCCGTGATGTCGATGCTGCACGCACTCACCGCTGAAAAATCGCAACGAGAAATCTGGTGGATCTACGGAGCTCGCAATCGCGCCGACCATCCATTTGCAGAAGAATCGCGTACATTACTGAAACAGCTCTCTCGCGGACGAGGATACATCGTATACAGCAGGCCCGCTGCAAGCGACCAGGTCGGGGGAGACTTCGATGCTCCCGGGCACATTGACACAGCTTTGCTGGAGAAAATTGGCGTGTCACGGAATAGTGACTTCTATCTGTGTGGCCCACCTTCGTTCTTGCAAAACATGCGCGATGGGCTGCGAACCTGGGGTGTTCTCGCTGGGAATGTGCACACGGAAATCTTCGGTTCTCTCGAGGCTATTACCCCTGGCATGGCGCAGGTTATTCACACTCCTCACGTCCCACAAGGGCCGCCCGGATCTGGCCCTCCAGTCTCATTTGCGCGCAGCGGGATTACCGCCGCCTGGGATCCGAAGTTTGCCAGTTTGCTTGAACTGGCGGAAGCGTGCGATGTTCCGGTTAGATGGTCGTGCCGGACTGGAGTTTGTCATACCTGCATGACTGGTCTGATTGATGGATCGATTACTTATAACCCTGAGCCGCTGGAGAGGCCCGCTCCCGGGAACGTGCTGGTATGCTGCTCCCAGCCAAACGCGGGTGTCACGCTTGATCTGTGAGAGAAGATCTTTGAGAGAAGACCTGTGAGAGAAAAGGAAGGAATCGAATCATGCGTTCTGATATGGTGCCCGGCGGCATTTTCCCCGACTACGAACTGCCCGATCACACGGGCAAACTGTGCAAGCTCAGCGAGCTACAGGGCGACGATCCGCTAATCCTCACCCTTGCGCGCGGCCACTATTGCCCAAAGGAACACCAGCAGCACTTGGAACTCGCCGCGTTCTACCCGAAGATCGCAGTGGCGTACACGCAGATCGCGACGATCGCCACCGACGATCACCATACTCTGCAGGAATTCCGTGCGTCAGTCGGGGCCCAGTGGCCCTTCCTTTCGGATCCCGGCCGAACCATTCAGAAGGATCTCGACATTCAGGAGTACACCGACCCCGACAATAATCCGATGATCCCGCATACGCTAGTGCTCAAGCCTGGCCGCGTGATCTACAGCATCTATAACGGCTACTGGTTCTGGGGACGTCCATCGGTCATCGATCTTTGGCACGATCTGCGCATCGTGACCAGCGAAATCCGCCCAGACTGGGATCTCAGCACTCCTGGACTCCGCGAAGCATGGAATGCGGGTGACTTGTCGCGTTTCCACGGATGGGACAAGCAGGCTAGTAAGGAAGATGCCTCGATCGCACGGAAGAAATAGCAGCTCCAGCAGCTTCGATCGACTGCGCCAATGAACAGCTCGGAAGGCAAATGATGATCAAGACACCAGAGACGAACAAACCCAATTTCAGGAGTGGGTTTCCAATTCGCGATCTTCCCGATGGCAGCCTTGTATGACTATTTGCAGTGCCTCGGCTTGTTGGTTAGCTAATGCCGTGCATTCGACGCCAAATGTTGAGCTTCTTCCAGCATAGCTCATCCATAAGCGCTACCTGATCCCGAACATGGGATGTTCGCTAGACACTGAAAGGGAAGCATCGAGAATATTTTCGTTCAAACTGTCGGCCAGTTTCTTTGCCTTCTCCAGTGTGAGACCACCCAGGAGATTAAAACCTAGGATGGCATTGTTTAGGACTGATACCGTACCGTGGAAGAATTCTAGGATGATTGTTGGTTTTCCAGTCTCATCATTTTTCGCAACAAAACGGCATGTCCCCCGTTCGATTCTCGTATCTGTCATACGTACTCTCCTTGTGCAGTTACAACTACGCCTTGGATGCTCTCGCGCCGAGCACTCTTTCAACTGCCTCAATTAATACCGATGAGTTGTTCTCCAGCGATTTCTCTGACTTTACAACAAATGCGGCTGCACCCTCTTTTAACAGCTTGGCTTCATTGGCTTGACCCAGGCCACTTAGCACTATGACAGGAATGTGTTTTGCTCGGACGTCGCTCTTGAGAGAGCGAAGAACATCGATCCCAGACACTTTAGGCAACATAATGTCGAGCAGGATAAGGTCAGGAGTGCTCTCCTGAGTAACGCGAAGACCCTCCTCACCGTCTGCGGCATGGATGACGCGGTATCCGGCCTTGAGAAGGGCCCGTTCGTTTGCAATACGCTGAAACTTACTGTCTTCAATCAGAAGTATTTTCATTCTTTACCTCAGGGTGGGAGAAACGCACGCTAAGCGTCAACTCATCATTTCAGTCATGGAACTCTTGTATTTCTTGATTGTACTGCTAATGCTTTGCAGCTTTTGGAACATCAGACGCTGGTCTTTTAGCGACCCTGCCTAAAGCCAACAGAGTGACAATAATCAAAAAAGGAGCGGCGTATAATGGCTTTCCACGGAAAGCCATGAAGACGCCTTACGGCCTCGAAATCATTGAGAGTTGCCTGACGTGTCCTCTGCATAAGGACCGTCTCTTTTGCGATCTGGCCCCAGGAATTCTTGCCGGGCTGGACGCGATATCGGCTTCCGCCACTTATCCCAAGGGTGCGATTCTTTTTGTCGAGGGTCAGGATCCTCGGGGCGTTTTCGTGATTTGCAATGGCCGCGTGAAGTTGTCCGCCAGTTCGGCGGGAGGCAAGTCGCTAATCCTCCGAATCGCCGATCCCGGCGAAATTATTGGCTTGCCGGGTACCATTTCGGGAAAACCCTATGAGGTGACGGCCGAAGCGCTGGAACCGATCCAGGCCAATTTCATTCCCCGGAAACCCTTCCTCGAGTTCCTTCGTGCGCACGGTGAAGTGGCGCTTAGAGTTGCCGAGGCGTTGAGTGACATCTATTACGCGACTTACCGTGAGGTGCGCTGCCTTGGACTTTCCGGGTCGGTGGAAGAAAAGCTGGCCCGTTTTTTAC
Organism: Terriglobia bacterium; assembly: GCA_963723765.1. Taxonomy (GTDB): domain Bacteria; phylum Acidobacteriota; class Terriglobia; order Terriglobales; family Acidobacteriaceae; genus DATBAX01. The sequence continues at coordinate 101,566 of CAVRSD010000010.1, forward strand.
TGGATCTTGTAGCAATGAAAGGGCAAGACCCCGATCGTGCCAGCGCTACCTTAACCCTCACTCACCAGGAAATTGCTGAGATCGTTGGCACCTCTCGTGAAACCGTGACTCGCTTGTTCGCGGATTTCAAGCGTAAAAAGCTGGTGGAAGTCCACGGCGCGACTCTGCTCGTAATGGATAAGCCAGGACTGCAACAGTTGATCGAAGTCTAATCTTTCTTGTCCCATTCTGGGATATTCCTTACCTATCAGCACTCGATGTGACCTCACGCACATGGTCTTGTGATCAGGATCACAGACCTGCTTCCGTCCACCCGCAGATAATTCTTTTGAGGTCATTCTCCGATAACTAACTGAAAGTGAGCAATCTTGAACAGTCGCAGCATGGCGAACCACGATACGCTTGCCACCTTCCCGAGGAACTGTTCATGACAACCGCCGAACTTGAGCTGGCGGCTACGACCGTCACACTGGCAGGTTCCAGAGCCGGTCGAATTTTTTTGAGTGCGGCGTTCTGAACGGGCAAGTGAAGCCAGGGGACACGGTTGCCATCGTGGGCGCCGGACCCGTGGGGCTCGCCGTACTGCTGACGGCGCAGTTCTATTCGCCGGCGGCTATTTTCATGATCGATCTCGATGACAAGCGCCTGGCGGTTGCTAAGGAATTTGGCGCAACCACTCTGGTCAACAGCACGGATGGACAGGCCGCCAAGCACGTAATGGAACTGACGGAGGGAGGCTGGCGTCGATGTGGCCATTGAAGCCGTCGGGCTTCCCGCTACGTTTGCTATTTGTCAGGCCATTGTCGCGGCCGGCGGACACATCGCGAACGTGGGTGTGCACGGCAAACCGGTGGAGCTGCACTTGGAAAAACTCTGGGACCGCAACATTTCACTCACTACGCGGCTGGTGGACACGGTAACCACACCAATGTTGCTGAAGGTTGTGCGCTCGGGCAAGCTCCAGCCGAAAAAGCTCGTAACTCATCGCTTCGCCATGAAGCTGTTCTTGGTTGCAAGTCTTTTCCTCGTGGTTCCTTTTGCTACAGGGCAAGCCGGCCAACAGGCTACTGACAAGAGTGCTCCACCCGCCACTGTACCCGTTGCCAGCGCGGCATCCCCGGAAGTCTCGAAGTATGTAGGCGCGGAGACCTGCAAAACCTGTCACGAAGAGATTTACAACAGCTGGGAGAAGACGCCGCATTGGAAAACCACCCTCGACACGAAAGGCGGCCCATCGCACCAGGGATGCGAAGGCTGCCACGGACCCGGTGCGGACCATGTGGCAGGAGGCGGCGACAAATCCAAGATCTTTGTCTTCGAGAACGCTTCGACTAAGGACATTAATGCCCGCTGCATGAATTGCCATGAAGGCGGCACGCAGCATATGAACGCCGTCAACTCAATCCACACGCAAAACAACGTCAGTTGCATTTCCTGCCATTCGCCGCACCATGCGCAAACTAAAGAATTTCTGCTGGTGAAAGCGCAGCCTGAGCTTTGTTATTCCTGCCATTTGCAGCAGAAGTCGCAATTCCAGATGCCATTTCACCATCGCGTGAATGAGGGGCTGGTGCAGTGCTCGGATTGCCACAATCCGCACGGCACGGTGGGACCGAAGCAAGTACGGACCTCGGCGACACAGGATGCCGTCTGCTTCACCTGCCACGCGGACAAGCAAGGGCCGTTCGTTTTTGAGCACGAGCCGGTGAAAATCGAAGGGCTGCTCATCCTGCCATATCCCGCATGGAGGCGCGAATCCTCACATGCTGAGGGTGAGCAACGTCAATTTGCTCTGCCTGCAATGCCATACCAATGTTACTGCCACCGCGAAAGCCGGCGGGGCGCCAGGAACTCCTTCGTTCCATAGTCAGCAGACGTTTTTCAAGTCATGCACGTTATGCCACAGCCAGATACATGGCTCTAACTTCGACCAGACGCTTTTCAAATAGAGATCGCCTATGAATCTTTTTCGAGCGCGCGCTCTTCCGATGGTCGAGAACAACTCGTTGCGATATCTTCCAGTTTCGTGTGGATTCAGCTTTTTAATTCTTGCGGTAACGCTATTGGCTTCGCCGTTGTCGCATGGTCAAAACAACTCTGACGAAACGACGGGGCGTGATTCGGGAAATTACAACGTCCAGCAGTCTTTTGAGGCGGGTTATCGAAGTAGTTCGATCAATGGAAACCTCGATACCTACGATACCTTCGTGAATCTCGGCTCGGGCCCTCGCCTGTTCGATTACTCACTGGATATGCGTTCGCTGGACCACAACGGTTTTCTGTTCGACAACCTCAACTTCAGCAATTTTGGCTACGGCGGCGATCCGAACGACGTAACCCGCCTGCGCATCAATAAGAACAAGTGGTATGACTTCGGATTCGTGTTTCGCCGCGATAAGAATTTCTGGGACTACAACCTGTTGGCCAATCCGCTGAACCCTTCCACTTCGGTTCCCAGCGTGGGGATTACCAGCTCGCCGCATTCGCTCGATCTGGTGCGCCGCATGCAGGATTACAATCTGACCCTGCTGCCGCAATCGCGAGTGCAGCTTCGGCTGGGATTTTCCCACAATCGCGACGAGGGCCCCGGTTCTTTCACCACTGACGGGGGCACCATCGCGGCGTTCAACGAAGCCTACAGCTATACCACCAACGCCTATCACGCCGGCGTGGACTTTCGTGTTTTACCCAAGACAACAATTTCTTACGATCAGTTTCTGAGTTATTACAAGCAGGACAACATCATTACGGACAACCCGCAGAATTCCGGCTACGAACTTGCCAACGGCACGCCCGTGGACCTGGGCATTATCTGGAGTACCGTGGGGCCGGTAGAGATTCTGCCGTGTGCCGCGCCCATTGCGACTGCACCGAACATCGTCATTCCAAGTTGCAATGGATATCTTTCCTATAACCAGGCGGCTCGTCCCCGAAATTTCATGCCCAGTGAGCGCTTGCGGTTTCAGTCCAATTACTTCAAGAAGTTTGAGACTTCAGGGTCGCTGGGATATAGCACAGCCAATAACTCGGTCCCGGATTTCAGCGAGGTCGTGAACGATTACGTTTCGCGGAACGGTTCACGGGGAAGCACTGCCGGTGGTCCCGCAAACGCCAAGCGCGTCTCGGTAAATGCTGACTGGTCAGGAGCCTATTCGGTCACCGACAAATTTCAAATCCTCGATTCGTTCCGTTATGACAACTGGCGTACTCCCGGCCTCTGGGACACGGAGGAGACAAATATCTTCGGTCAAATGCAACCGGGGCTGGTGGGGTTAGCGCAACCGCAGTCGATATTTACGGCGGCAACGTTTCTTTCGCTTTGCCCCGCGCCATACACCGCCGTCGACTTGCCCCAGCCATACTGCGAGTTCGTCCGCCGACATAGTCAACGGGCCCACATCGAGCTTCCTGGGGCAGAACATCAAGTCGAATACTTTTCAGCTGCAATACGACTTCAATAAACGTCTGACCGGCAGGATCGGTTATGTGTACACCGATCGCACCATCGCCGATTTCAATGCCACTTTCTATTCTGCTGAAACGTATTTTCCTGGAGGCGCTGGAGGAGCCGCGGAAATATTCGCGGCCCGCGGGGACTGCGCTATACCGTCAGCTTGTACTGAGACCGTCGATCCCGTGAGCGGCCAGCTGATTTCCCTAACGTTTTCCGGCCCTGCAGCGGGCAATGATACCTCCCGCAACATTACGGAAATCCATGAGAAGACTTTGCTGGCGGGCTTCACCGCACGCCCCGTCGACACCCTGCGAATCACTGGGAGATTTCCAGTTCGGTTACAACGATTACTCCTTCACCCGAATCAGCCCGCGCCAGGTGCAAAGCTACAAAATTCACGCCAGCTACAAACCACGAACCTGGATCAACTTCGACGGCGCAGTCGACATCCATGAGAACCGCGACAATGTTTCCACGATCAATGACATCGAGCACGGACGCAGCTACAGTTTCGTGACCACTCTCATGCCGAATGCAAAGCTGTTCTTTGATCTCGGCTATACCTACACCGACATCAATAATCAGGCCCAGATTTGCTACTACACAAAATGCTTTTGGCCCCCCGCCAGCAACTCAATGCCCGGCCAGCCTCGGCTATGTACCCGCCGCGGTACCGGGCTTGGGTTCTTATTCCAGCAAACAGCAATTCGTCTATGGCGACATCACCTGGAAACCGGGCAAGCGAGTGACTTCGACCATCGGCTATATGGGCACTTTTGTTGGAGGGAACACGCTGGCTGTCGATCCACTCCAGGTTCCAGGGACACTCGCTTTCAACTATCAAAAGCCATACGTGACAGTGATCTTCGACCTCTACAAGGGTCTCAGTTACCGCACCACCTGGAACTATTACGGATACAACGGGAAGGGACTGGCCTCAAACGCAACTCCTGGCCTCGCAGCCATTCCCACGCAGGATTTCAACGGCAGTACGGCTGAATTCGCACTTCGCTACGCTTTCTGAAATGGAGCTTAAAAGATGAAGAAACTTAATGTTCAGTTTGTCGCTACGGCAGCAGCAATTGCCATCGTGCTTTTCTTCTCCGCACCGGCGCGCGCGGAAAATGCTTCGGGAACGCTCTATAAGGCGAAGTGTGCCGCTTGTCATGGCCCGGATGGAAGCGGTTCGGCGGTTGGGACAAAGCTCGGAGCCCACGATTTCCATTCTCCCGCGGTACAGACGCAAAGCGATGCAGCGCTCACCGGGATTATCGCGAGTGGAAAAGGCAAGATGCCCAGCTATCAAAAGACGCTCAAAGCGGAAGAGATCACTGGCTTGGTGGCATACATCCGATCCCTGGCTCCAGCTAAGTAGGTGCTTTTGAAAAGGCAATTTAATCAGGCTTTGTCGGCAGGTTTGCCGGGAGACAAGTCCGAATGATTTCTCCTGAAGCGCTCACTATGGTCCTGTTCGGGCTGAGCGTAGGCCTGATCCTGTTGCTCGTTCTGCGTCCGGCGCTCACCGCGAACCGCAATGGAAAAATCCTCGCGTTCGTGGCGCTGTTCGCTTTGCCGGTGCTTTGCGCTTTTGTTGGCACCTCGCAACAGTTGGAGCGGTCTAAACAAACGTCGTTCTGCCTTTCCTGCCACATTATGGAGCCATACGGCCGGAGCCTACACGTGGATGACTCAAAGTACATCCCGGCAGCGCACTTCCAGAACCACCGCATTCCCACTGAGCAGGCTTGCTATACCTGCCACGAGGATTACGTACTGTATGGGGGGATTCGCGCGAAGTGGCGGGGCTTACACCATGTTTATGTGCAATACCTGGGCACGCCGATGAATCCCATTCACCTCTATGTTCCCTATAACAATCGAGAGTGCCTGCACTGCCATCTCGGGGCACGCTCATTTGAAGAATCGCCCACGCATACCGCACTGCATGATGATCTCGTCTCCAATAAGATGTCGTGTCTTACCAGCGGTTGTCATGACACCGTGCATAACGTTGGCGGCCTCGACAAGGTGAAATTCTGGAATGGGGGAGGGCAGTGAGATGACTGCACAAAACCCCATGGAACGATGGTTGCGCATTGCCGGCGTTTTCGTGCTCATCGGCCTTCTAGTGGAGGCGGCCGCGCTTCGTTGGGTCCATCCTGCGGCCTTCCTGGTATTTGCTTTCATTGGAATTCCGATTGCGGGCCTGGGGATCGTGATCTATTTGTATTCGTTGGTTTCCTTTCGTACCTAGCTGACAGGAATGATTCGGCTGCTCCCGCGGAAGAGTAATCGTCAAGCCTGACTTTTATGAAAAGAATCGTGCCGCCGTGCTCGTGCCCGTTTGCTGCCCGGATGGACTTGTCTCGACACCAAATCACATCAATGCCCGTCTGAAGAAGGGCAGTAACTCCGACCGGAAAAAGAGAGCATAACTATGCCTGCCATTCGCAGTCTTGGCAATCATGGGCGTTGCGATGTGGCCTGCATCATTTGTTGGCTGGCTGCTCAAAGCGCCGGTTCGCGCGGAGTTGAGGAGTCGGCTTCAATTCGCCTGTTACTCCGATGGAAAAGCTGTGTTCATAGGGCGCGTCGTCCGGCCCGTCCACGGTAAGACGAACTGTGAAATCGGCCGCTCTGGTGTAGCAATGGGAAACGTTGGCGCCTTCGGAGATCGTTCCGTCGCCGAAGTCCCAGTGATAGCCGAGCGCCGGTAGACCGTTTGGGTCAGCCTGAGCCGAGAAGGTGATAGTTTCCCCGGCCTTCGACTGAGATGGGACTTGAGTCGTAATAGTTGGAGCGGCTTTGGCGACAGCAGTGTCCACCAGCTTCATTACAATCGCCGATTGTGGCGGCTGATTCTGAATCCGGATCGCTCCACCTTCGAGTGCAAAGATGGAACTTGAATCCATCACCGCGGTTGCCACCAGCGTGGAGCTGACGGGAACTCCGAGGTCAGGGAGGTTCAAGGTGTGCGATCGTGGGCCGTCGGTCCAGTTGAAAACGGTCAAGATACTTTGGCGGGGACTTTGTCGAAGAAGGAAAATACTCGGTTGTCCATCCTCCGGGTCATAGGTCATGAGATCCACGGGCGTAGAGGCTCGTCCAGCTTTCGCCATGTTAAGCAAGTCCCGGTTTTCGACCAACGCGAGTCGATCTTTCTCACTGCCAAGCACCATTAGGTCATCGCCGATTTCGTACATGCCACCGGCAATCGCAGAAAGTGCAATCGAAGTCTGCGCGGTCGCCAGCGAACGTGAGGAACGCTCGCTCGAATGTTCCACCAGATATGTATCGGTGATGTTGAACGCATCCGGATCACTGATGAAAAAGTTTCCATTCATGTAGAAGCGCGCTGCGATGCCGGGAGCGGCGGTCTTCGACCGCAGAAAACTGTGCCCCGTGTCAGCGGAGAGACGGCCTGTGTCCACGATTCCGACGGGATTGAGCATGGGACTTCCGTCCTTATCCAGAATCACGTCATCGCCGACCGTGTCGCGGATCACCTGCAAACCGACGCGTTGGGCTTCGAGGGCAGTGGTATTGGGACGGTAATAGAAACCCTCAATCGCCGTCGTATCCATGAAGTCCAATTTGATGAAACGAACTCCCCATTCCTGAACCAACGTCTTGTAGGTTTGGCGCAAGTATTCCTGCGCCCCTGGATGCGTTGTATCCAGCGCGTAAAGCGTGTCAACGTTCTGCCCCCACACATCTTCCAGTGGGATCGGTTGGCCTGCGGCATTGTGGACCAACCACTCTTTGTGATGTTCGTAAACCCAGGCCCGGCTGCTTACTTCGAACGGTGCCGTCCACAAGCCAACTGTCAGGCCATCTTTCAAAATATGGTGAGCCACAAACCCCATCCCGTCGGGGAATTGCGTCGCATTAGCGGTGGAAAATTCCCCGCGAGCGTACTGATAGCCTTCATCGATCTGGAAAAAGTTGTACCCGAGCGAATTCAAATGCTGCGAGAGCCAATCGGCATTAGCCAGCGTTTCGCCCTGGTTGATGGCGGCGTAATAAGCGGTCCAACTCCACCATCCAATGGGAATCACACTCGAAACCCGTGCGTGATGCAGCTGTCGAATGGCGAAACCATAAGCGCGAAGTTGCGCGAGGTAGTCGGGACCGGTGGCGAACATCAAACGTTCAGAGCTCATCTCTTCGCCCGGATTGAGAGGAAGACTTAGCTCGATGCGGTCGCTTGTCAGATGCTTTGGTTCAAGAGTCGCTGCCTCGCTTAAAACTTTCTGAATCTCCGTGGTTCCAGTGGATTCGACGTTATACGATGCAATCTTAGCGTCGGCGCCTTTGCCCTCGGCCTTCAGCCGCAAAATAGTCAGGAAGCGGTCCGATGTGAGTGCGCCAAGAAACAAGCTCTGCCTGGTTTGCCGGTTATAGATCAGCTGGCTCCCGACTCCGCGATGCATTCCGTCCGGCGCACCGTCGAGATCGTAGATGACCAAGTCGGGCCAGTCTTCGCTAAAACTATCGGAGAGAACTCGATCCTCCGATGGACGTCCGCCCAAGTTGACGATCGCGTCTCCCTTGGCCTCCACACTGCGGATTGCCTGCACCGACGCAGCTTTGCCCGTTCCGTTCCTGACCCGTACTTGAATGGTGCCGTAAGGATTTTCGGTGTAGAGCTGCAGGACATAAATAAGATCGGGACTGCCGGATAGTCCGCTGCATGTGACCGTCAACTGGCGACCGGAGCCAAGTGCATCGCTGAATGGCGACTCGGAAACCGAATGCAAGGGATAGCTCCCGGCCCGCAGCCACGTGTGGTCGACCAGTGCGCCTATGCTTGACTGCAGCGCAGATTGGCCACCAATCGGTCCAAATTGATACGCCCCATCGTTAGGATTGACCGTCACGGACAGAGTGCCATTCGTCAGTTGCTGGGCGGAACACGGCACCGCGCCGAGCATCAAGGCGGCGATACTCGCGCCCATCATGCCGCACCGCAAGACTGCAAGCATCTTTCGCGCGGCTTCGATCGCGCGCCGCACAATTGTCAGCTTTCGAATCAGATACTGGGCTTCACTCATGAGTCGAGGGCACAAAGCTTACTCTTGACTATCGAACCCTTTCTTTTTATATCGTTTTGTTTCATTTGTCCAACGTTAATAAAATCATCGCCTCCGCTCCCAGCTTCCGCCCCGGTGCTGGGATCGCTTCTAGTCTTGGCGATTCAGCAATGGCTTTCATGCTGGAACTCGTTCAAGAATGCTTGATCGATCATGAATCAGACTTCCTGAGAGTTATTGTTTCGCGGATCGTCTTTCGCGCTCAGGTATTCAAGACCGAGTGGCCCAATCGCTGTCACTTGCGTGACGTACTCACTGGATTTCGCCCAGTGGAAATGCGACGTATTGCCAGGCAGAACGATGACGCTACCAGGTGGATAGGCCTCCAACTTATTGGCATCGAACTGATCGCCCAAACCGATGTAGAAAACGCCGGAGATGACTGTATAAACACGATCCTCCGGGTGCCGGTGTGGCATCAGTTTCACCCCGTGAGGTACTTTGACCCTGATTGTGTAGGGGCCGGCCTCCGAGGGCTGGCCGACAACGACTGCCAGGCGGACCGAAGGTGGGAACGCTGCGAAGGGCTTCCAGTCGATGTCTTCGGGCAGGATTGATCTAAAGACCGCTTGGCCCGGTTGGTGGGCTTGAACCGTACCTTGTTGTGCTTCCGTGATGACTGCTGTTTTCTTGTCTGACATAGATACTCCTGTGTTTGAAAAGCTCGGATCCAATACCCAGTTGTGATTAAGCCAGAAGTGCGGGGAGGAATCTATTGGACGATGGTATTGCGCCGAGCCTGCAACTCTCCCCGTCAAGAACCGACAAAGCCCCGGACCAGTGTGGCAATCTCATCGGCAGCCGTATCCAAAGCGAAATGGCCGCCGTCGACAATGTGGACTTCAGCGTTCGGCACATCCTTGCGATAGCGGTCCGGCTCGCCGGGGTCGAACGACAGTTCATACTTGCCCCAGATCACTAGCAATCGCGGCTGCGTCTCTCGCATCCAGGCTTGCCATTTGGGGTAAGCGTCCACATTGGTTCGATAGTCGTAGAAGAGATCGCTTTGAATCTCGGCTTGGACTGGCTGGCTAAGAAAATAGAATTCGTCGGTCCAGAGATCGGGGTCGTAGCGTTCCAGGTTCGGATCGTTTCCAACGTGGCGCGTGCGCGTGGTCGCAAGCGAGAGAAGATTTGTGCGCAGCGCGCTTTCGTTCGGAGCTCGATCCGCCCAAAAAGCCCGCCGTGTCTTCCAATTCGCTCCCAGGCCTTCGTTATGAGCCACGGCATCCTGGACGATGAGAGCTTGTACTCGCTCCGGATGGACTAAAGCCATGCGGAACCCCACCGGGCCGCCATAATCTTGCATGTAAAGGGTGTAGCGTGAGAGCCCGAGACTTTCGGTGAAATGATTCATGATCTCGGCATAGTGATCGAACGTATGCGCGAAAGTTTTCGGGTCCGGCCAATCACTATGTCCGAAGCCTGGGTAATCGGGCGCGACCAGGTGATAGCGGTCGGACAGCCGGGCGAAGAGAGGCTCGAACATCCGCGACGAAGAGGGTAGTCCGTGGAGTAAGAGAATCGTTGGAGCGTCTTTTGGGCCGGCTTCTCGGTAGAAAATGGATAGACCGTCGATCTGGGTTGTGCGATAAGAAATCGGATATTTCACGGAATGTTCCTTTTCGTGATTCTGGGCTGACGATAGGCCTGATGCGAGCATTACAGAAACCACCGGTACTAATTAGAAAAGCTGCAAGTGTCGACTCCAACAAGGCAATGTGAAAAAGCGCATTAGCTTGGGTCCATTGACCCAAGCATTCAACGCCGCTGGCAGAATCCGTATTCCCGGATCGTTGCAAGCGCTCCCCGCCCATCGCTGTTCGGCACTATTGACGACTGCATTGACCGCTTCGGATATTCGTCTTCTTTCAAATTAATTAAATGCAGTTGTAGAAACAATTTGCTCATGCGAAGGCTTTCAGATGCGATAAAACCTCACGCGCCACTTCATTTGGGGACTCACGGGCCGGAAAATGCCCGATACCATCGAGCAACACACGTCGATATCCACTGGTGAAGTAAGGCTCCTGGCTTGCTGATTCGGAGGGCGGATCGCACATGTCCGCACCGCCCTGAATCATTAGGATCGGCGTCCCGAGTGTCTCGACCGATCCGAGCCGCTCTCGCAACCAAATATAACGATCGTCGGCGGGCTCGGTCTTCCAGCGGCTGCGATAGGCATTGAGCGTTATATTCACCCAATCACGATTCTCGAAGCTTTTCGCAGTGGCTTCAAACTCCGCGTCATCGAACCAGCCAGCCGGGCTCCATGTGTTCCATTGTTGTCGCGCGAAGCTTTTCGGATCGGACCGGACTGCATCCGCGCCGCGATCCGTTGTCATGAACCACTGGTACCACCAGCGTCGAGATTGCTCCAACGTCGGGGTCGGAAATCTGCCGCCTGGAGAATAAGAAAGAGCGAGCGCAGTAATGCTGGAGAGGCGCTCGGGAAAAAGCGCCGCCAGCGTGTACGCTATTCGTGCGCCCCAATCGTGTCCCACGACTGAGAACTTTGTCCAGCCGAGTTGGTCTGCTAAATCGATCGCATCCTGTGCCAAGGCCACGGCGCTGCCGTCGCGAATCGTATCCGCGGAGAGGAAACATGTGGGCCCGCTACCCCTTAACCAAGGCGCTACCCAGCGCAACCCTGCATGATCAAGGTGAGGAACCAGTCCACGCCACCCGCGAACATCATCAGGCCATCCGTGCAGCAGCAAAACTGGCGGGCCGCGCCGAGCCCCACCAGTTTCGTATCCGATGTCGAGAATGTCTGTGGTGATCGCATTCATGTCGTATCTCCGACTAGCGCAGCGATTTGAATGCGGCGCGGAGCTCCTCACTGAACAGTTGCGGTTGTTCCCATGCAGCGAAGTGTCCACCTTTCGGTAGCCGGTTGTAGTAAATGAGTTTGGGATAGGCTTTCTCTGTCCAGCTCTTCGGGGCTTGATAGATCTCATCCGGAAAGGCGCTCACGGCAACCGGGATCTTGAGACCTCTCGGATCGAAGAAGCCTCCTTTATATTCCCAATAGAGACGAGCCGAAGAGACCGCGGTATTCGTCAACCAGTAGAGGGTGATGTTATCGAGGATGTCGTCTCGCGTCAGGCCCTCGGTCTGACCGTCGAAAACGCGTACGATGAGGGCTTCACTGGCTGCGTCGTGATCAAGGATCCACCCTGCGAGACCGATCGGCGAATCCGCGATTCCGTATAGCGTCTGTGGGCGGTTTGCCATCTCGATGGCGTATCCGAGGCCGTGCTTATAGAAGAGGGTCAACTGATCGTATGCGCGTCGTTCGTCGGCTGAGAGATTGGACGGCGGCGGAGCCCCGGATAACGCAGCTTTATCAACGTCGGCCGGGACGGTGGCCGCCATGTTGGTGTGGATGCCGATCAATTCCGGCGGTGCCTGCAGAGCCATAGTCTCCGTAACCGCGTTTCCCCAGTCACCGCCCTGGGCCACAAATCGCGTGTAGCCCAGGCGCTTCATCAGTACGGTCCAGGCGCGCGCGATGCGGACGGGGTCCCAGCCGGTCGCGTCGGGCTTTCCTGAATATCCATAGCCCGGCAGCGAAGGGATGACAACATCAAAAGAGTCTTCTGCCTTTCCACCGTAAGCAGTCGGATCGGTGAGCGGGCCGATGACCTTCAGTTGTTCAATGATCGATCCGGGCCACCCGTGCGTGATGATAACCGGCAAAGCGTTCGGATTTTTCGAGCGGACATGGATGAACTGAATGTCGAGCCCGTCGATCGTGGTGACAAACATCGGCAGGGCGTTCAGCCTTGCCTCCACCTTTCGCCAGTCGTAATCGGTTGCCCAATAGTGCGCAAGCTTCTGCATGGTCGCGAGCTGGACGCCCTGCGTCGCATCGCCGACCAATTCCTGCTCAGGCCATTTGGTTGCGACGATCCGTCGCCGAAGGTCAACAAGTTGATCTTCCGGGACGTTGATATGAAAGGGACGAATTTCTGCTGTGGCTGTTTGCGGTACAGCATCAAGTTGCAGAGTCTCTAGTTGGCTCACCGTGGTCTCCTTCTTTATTAAGGTCTGGGCGTAACTGGATGCAGCCACCAAGAGCACACCAAACGCAGTGGCGGCCAACTTGACCGCACGGAAGATGCGCCAGTTGTACTGTACTTTTTCGAGAGTCATGTGGATTCCTTTTCTTCGCTGCGAATGCCCGATTGCGTCGGATCCGATATACATATCACACCAGAAACGCGGAGGAGAAACAATTAGACGATGGTATCGGTGATACCTTCGTATTGGTCGGCGCGGCGAGCTGCGTTCGATTGATGCAGCGCGATGGTCAGCCGATTAGCCAGTGGAGCTGAGGCTGCGACCGTAACCGCTCGCCAATCTCGACCAGTCGATCGAGGCGGGCTATCCATTAAATCGGACTCGTCGAGCCAGTCCTCTGCCGAGAGCGTGGCCTGTTCCGGACCAAACAATTGCGTCACCGCACAAATAAACTCCAACAACTCGTGCTCCGCCATGTGCACTTGCTCGTCGCAAGTAGAATTGCTAAATGATTCTTTCGTATTCACGGAAATCTCCTCCGTTTAAGCTCCGTGCTGCGCAGTTCCGATTCAGTTGATAGTCACCTTTGTCTAGACGAGCCGGCGCCGGCTGCGGCCTGATACATAGCAGCCCGCAGGTCCATTATTGACACTCGTATTAGTAACCGTCGACATCGATGACGGCTTTGGCAAAGGCCTCCGGAGCTTCTTGCGGCAGATTGTGCCCGATGCCGCCGGTAATGGTGCGCTGCGCATATTGGCCTGAGAATTTCTTGGCATAAGCGCTGGGGTCCAGATGTGGTGCCCCATTGGCATCCCCTTCGAGGGTAATAGTTGGCATGCTGATAACCGGCCCTTGGGCAAGCTGTTTTTCCAGATCGTCATACTTCGACTCGCCTTCCGCCAGGGCCTGTCGCCAGCGATAGTTATGGATCACAATGGCAACGTGATCCGGGTTGTCGAACGACGCTGCGCTGCGATCGAACGTGGCATCGTCGAAGTTCCATTTCGGCGAAGCGAGTCGCCAGATAAGCTTCGCAAAATCGTGCCGATATTTCTCGTAGCCTTCCCGGCCGCGTTCGGTAGCAAAGTAAAACTGGTACCACCATTGGAACTCGGCGTTTGGCGGCAACGGCGCCTTGCCCGCTGCCTGGCTGCCGATCAGATAACCGCTTACCGAGACGAGCGCCTTGCACCGTTCCGGCCAGAGCGCGGCCATAATGTCAGCCGTCCGCGCTCCCCAATCAAAGCCGGCGAGAATTGCCTTCTTGATCTTGAGCGCATCCATCAAAGCGATGATGTCGAGGGCGACAACCGATTGCTGGCCATTGCGGACTGTATTACTGGAGAGAAAGCGCGTGGTGCCATAGCCACGCAGATACGGGATGATCACCCGGTACCCAGCCGATGCCAGCAAAGGGGCAACTTCGACAAAGCTGTAAATATCGTAGGGCCAGCCGTGCAGAAGAAGGACCGCAGGGCCATTGGCGGGGCCAGCTTCCGCGTAGCCAACGTTCAGGAGACCGGCATCGATCTGCTTCAGTGGATCAAACGACGTGTTCGTTCCCGGCTTGATCGCGGGCGCATTTGCCGGGTTGATCTTACCGAGTTGGCCGTGCGCGGAACTGACCATGGCGAACTCGGCGGCGGCGACGGTCATGGCGGAATTGCGCAAGAATCGGCGGCGATCGTGGTTAATCTCTTCGGACATTTTGATCGTACTCATTTTGGCTCTCCTCCTCCTGGTTTGACTTGATCAACCCTCATTTTTCGAATCTCCATTGTTCGGCATCTCACGGAATGTATGTGGAAAAAGTGTAGTCCTGGTCTTTGTGCGGCGACGCGGGATCGAAATTCCTACCACTGGTATCCAGAGGCCGGTGATCCGTGGATTCCGATCGTGTTGGCTACTCTTGGCGGAACTGCAGCCATGATCGGGCCAGGTGCATGGCCCATCAATGCCCGCCTTTTCGGAAGAAAACACATAGAGACGTAGAAACATCCTCCCGGCCGACGATAGATTGATCTCACGATTCAACCATTCGCGGTTGTGGGCACAGGTCAGGTTGTTCGATACTCATCTCGCGGCCAACGCTCTTAAACAAAAACGGCCCTTCACATAGTGCTCCGTTAGTGGCTTGGTAGGGTTCTTTTAGCATACGATAAACGGGGCGAATTTTAAGGAGCGAGACATGAGACTAGCTGCAACAACTGGGATTACTGGAGAAAACTCTATCAGTTTAGCGCACATCCTTGGCCACGAATTTGACTCACTACCCAGGTCACGCGGCACACCGATTGTGTTCGTTGTCGACGGCGACGTCTCGGTGCGCGAGTCGCTGAAACCCTTGATCCGCCGCGAAGGCTGGCAGCCAGCGACATTCGGCTCCCCACAAGAATTTCTCGCGTGCCCCCGAGCCCTTGTTCCAAGCTGCCTCGTGCTTGACGTTTCTCTGCCAGGCCTCAGTGGTCTCGACCTGCAGAAGCAGATCGGCGTCGAACGAGCCGACATGCCGATCATCTTTATCACGGATATCGGCGATGTACGCATGGCTGTTCAAGCCATGAAAGCTGGCGCCGTGGAATTCTTGATGAAGCCGTTCAGTGATGAAGTGTTGCTGAGCGCCATCCGGCAAGCTCTCGAACGCAGTCGCGTAGCGCTTGTTCACCAAGCGGAGATCCGGGCGTTGTGGAATTGTTACGTGTCGCTTACCTGTCGGGAACGGCAGGTCATGAAGTTGGTGGTCTCCGGACTGTTGAATAAACAGGTTGGTTGGGAACTCGGTATCAGCGAGATTACAGTCAAGGCACACCGAGGCCAGGTGATGCAAAAGATGAAAGCGGGATCCCTCGCCGATTTGGTGAAAATGGCCGCGAGGCTCCCCCTCGATGGTGCGACAGTTTCTCAGGCGACTGTGGTTGTTGATCATGGTGAAGGTCTCTGTATTTCTGCCTGAAGACGCAAACCAGGCCATTGCGTCGTCAAAGTTTCTTAACCAGGCTAGTCTGTCGTAATTTCACAAGTGACGTGATGCCCTCCCGGCGCCAGGCGGGCTATGGTGCAGAAACCATCAAGGCCTAATGATTTTTCGCATGGATGACAGGAATAGGCAATAAATGGGAAGGATCAGGCTACCGACTTTGCGGCGTTTGATTCTAATCTCTGAATGAGCAAACGGTTCGCAAGGAGAAGTGATGCAAAAGCGCAAGTCATCCCGATTCAGAAGGTCAATGAGGCCTACGAGAGACTGCTCAAGTCCGATGTGAAGTATCGGTTCTCGATTGATATGGCCTCTCTCAAGGCTGAGTAAAGCGATGCGCGACAAAATAGCAACGCAAGAGAGGGGATTGAGTAATGGACATTAAAAGGAATGGTTCGCAATCTTCCGCTAAGGGACCGTCAGAGTGGTTCACTGGCACCGTGCGGATCGATCCGCTTTTTCAGGCGCCCGATCCGGCACTTGTTCAAGGCGCCAGTGTAACTTTCGAGCCGGGCGCGCGGACTGCTTGGCATACGCACCCGCTCGGTCAGACGCTGATCGTCACCGCCGGTTGCGGGCGGGCGCAACGTTGGGGTGGGCCGATTGAAGAAATTCGGCCTGGTGACGTGGTGTGGTTCTTGCCCGGCGAGAAGCACTGGCATGGGGCTACGCCGACCACAGCCATGACACACATCGCCATTCAGGAAAAGCTCGACGGCAAAGTTGTCGACTGGATGGAACAGGTCAACGACGAACAATACCAGGCCGTTCAGAGGTAAGCTACCGCCGGAGAGCTACCGTATGACCGCGCTACCGAGATGGGGAAACTTCTACGTAATCGTCGGCTCTTCTGTCGGCGCACTGGTGGGTTTACGATTCGCCCTCATAACCTTCATTGCTGACATTCCACGAGAACGCGATACCGATCGAAATGTTGTGTGCGGACCTGGAGCGGCAAAAGCTCACGAGCGACTTCCAGACGAGCTCGAAATTCTACGGCGATCACCCGATACACCCTTAGGTGTCGATTCAATAGGCATCGACATCAATGCTCACTGGATGGGAACGACTTGCCATTGCTGAGTTTGAGCCGTGCTGTTCTGGGCTTCTTGAACTACGAATCCTGCTTGCGCCCCCGTCCCGCCGTTGGTGTCCAGCACCAAGCCACTCAGGTGATTCATGACATTGAAGTAACCGCCGCCGGCCGAGACGATGTCCCACTCTTGTTCCGCCGAACCGTCTGCGAGCGATTGAACGATAGCATTTCCACTCGAGCTTGAGCCTCCGGAATCATCCAGCACGTTCGTTGTGTTACTTGGTCCTGGATTGAGGCTAGCGAGCTGGAAATAGCCGTCGTTGTTACTGGTGATGCTCCATTGCTGGCTCAGGCTGATATTTCCTGTGTCTGCGGCTGTATTGAGCATTGCGCCCGGCTGGTTGGAGCTTTGATTGACTGAGAGCACCTGTCCATTGCCACGATTTACAAACTTATAACGGAGTGTGGGGTCGAGCTTACCGCCGAGTGCATCCATTCCGGGAAGTAATGCGGAATAGTTGGCGGCACTCGGATTGGTGCTTCCTGAGGTATCGGCATTGTCGAAAAGCGTAAGCCCATTCCATACATAAATTGCGTCCGGACGATTGTCTCCATTGATAAGCCCAGTACCTGGATTCGGAACGTTGACGCCGGTAGGGTCCCAATATTCGAGGCCCATCCCCAGATTGTTCGGCAAAGTCTTCTCAACATTCTGTAGATCAATCAGGAATTGACGTTGCAATGCTTCGCTCGGCGGAGCATACCAGGGATCGTTCGACTGAAAACCATTCTCGTAGTGCTCCCCAGATTCAATAATAAAGATAGGCTTCGCGATATTGTTTGCGGCGGCAATGAGAACAACCTGCTCTACAGGCTGATTGTTTGGATTGGATGCTGCGGCCTGTGCGCTGGTTAATGGTCCATGAAAGATCGGGTAGTAGCTTTGGCATATTGCGTCATACTCGATGCCATTTTGATTCGCAAGAGTGAAGAACTGTGTGAGGTCCCAGGCCGGTGTGATGTGGATGCAGGTCAGTGGAGCAGGAATCGCAGGACCGATTGAGGTATCGGCGGCAGCATCCTCGACGGCCTGAATAGCTTGTATCTGCAAGGTTGCAAAATTGCCGAAGTTGGCTCCAGTAGGACTGTTAGAACCTAAAAACCCGGTGTCCACTTCGTTGCCGATAGCCACCAAGTCAGGCATGACTCCTGCCTGGCGATATTTCATCACCTCTTGCTTGACGTAGTTGTAGATGTCAGTTTGCAATTGCGCGAACGAGTCGCTTGTCCAGGACGCTGGAATGCTGGAGGAACTTTTGCCATCAAACAGCAGCGTCAACTCAAGGCTCATCCCCAGGTTTCGGGCGCGCTTGGCGAGATCCAGATCCTGCGCCTCGGTTTCCGCATAACAAAGACTGCCCGAGCACCCGGTTTGCGACGCAGTCGCATAGGGTGGCACTGAACTGGGACGCAAGCGCACCATATTGACGCCGTGGTTTTTGAGGATTCCGAGCACATCCTGCTGCTGTCCAGCATCCTTCCACCAGGCCAACCCAGCCAAAGAGCGCGCAGATTCCTGTTTTTCCAACAGTGCATTGTCCACACCGCGGAAGAAGGCTGGACGCAATAGCCACTGCTGGCCCTGCGTCGGACTACTCGACAAGGCGGACAAGTCCAGGTACGTACCCGCAGATGTCGAGGCCTGAAACACATCCATTAGGAGGCCAGCACTTGTGTTCGCAATGGTGTAGTAACCGTTTGTTGTCGGAGTGAGCGTCCACTGTTGGGTGGTGTCGCCGGAGCATGGATTCTGCACAACGTAAGTCACTCCTGAAGCCGTCGCAATGTCGAAACAAAAACCGCTCGATGTATTACTGATCTTCCAGGCGCTGGTGGAGAGCTTTGTGAAGGCCCATCTTTGGCCAAGATCCGTGAAACTACGTTGTTGCTGAATGACATGCTCGCCAGCCGTCGTCGAGTCATTGATAAGGTCTGTTTGCAGACCGCTGAACTGACTCACCAGGTAATAAACCTCGCCGTCAATGGGCGTGATATCACTTGGCTGGGGTGGAGGTGTGGTTGGCGTCGGCGAAGGCGGGGGAGGCGGAGATCCGCCGCTGGATGCACTGCCTCCGCATCCCACGTTCGCGAGTATGCCAAAGGCAAGATAGAGAAAAAGAAAAGTACAGCGCAATTCAATTCGGAACCTACAAACCATTGTCGAAACCTCTACTGATCACCGCTTGGTAGTTCATCGTTTTCCGGCTTGGACTGCTTATTCATCTGCCGATACAACATCTTTACTTGATCTTTCGTCTTCTTGATCTCTTGAAACAGGTGCATTTCTTTTTCCGCTTCTTCGGGCATTTGAAGGCGCCTATAGGCCAAAGCCAGACGATAGCGTGCTTCACTGTTGAGCGGGTCCGACAGGATTGCCATTTCAAGATATTTCCTGGCTTCTTGCGGCTTTTCCATACTCATCAGCACTTCGCCCAGTCCCAGTTGAGCTCCGGTGTCATTCGGATTCAGCGCAAACGCCCGAGCGTAGTGTTCGCGCGCACCTGGTAAGTCGGAGTGAAGAAAAGCGATTCTTCCGAGTTCGCTCTGCACTTTCGCGCTGTCCCCGTCGGTGGCAATCGCGATGGCCAGTTCTTTCTCAGCCTCGGCTTGGGCTACCGAGTCGTTCGAGGAAGACTCGAGAATCGCCTCCGCCAGTTCATAGTGCACGCCGGGAAGATGAGGATCGATCTCGAGCGCTTTGCGATAGTGTTCAATTGCTCCCTTTAGATTTGCGCCATTGATGGAATACTCGGCAATCACTTGTTGCATACGGGCCGAGCCGGGGGCAAGGATGGCCAGTTTATTCAGAGTGTCATCGGCCAGCTGGGAGTAAACGCGTTGAGCCATGAACAGCACATCCACGTTATCGGGATCGAGGTCCACCAGTGACTGCATGATGGCAGCCGTAGCGCCGGGATCCCCTTGTTGATCATAGAGACCCGCTAACTCCAGGCCGACCTGCAGGCGCAATGGCTTGTCTTTTAGTTTTGAAAAAGACTTTTCCAACAGCGGGCGCGCGGACGTATCGCCCAATCTATTTTGGCAAATTCCCAGAAGAGCCTGCGTCTTCACTAAAGACGGATCAATCGCCAGGGCCTTGTGCAAATATGGTGAGGCCTTCCGGTAATCGCGCTGGAAGAATGCAATTACCCCCAGGTTTGCATAGGCCTCGGCATTTTTGGGATCAAGTGCCAGTACAGCATCAAACTCCTTCACTGCAGAGGTTGGATCGTTTGCCTTGAGATACTCCGCCGCCTTCCGAAGGTGAATGTGAATCTCCGCAGTATGGGAAGCCCCGGTTTGTGCGGCTATGGTAAGCCCGCTCGCAATCAACATAAGAAGCAAAACCAGCGGCCTGCGGCATAGGTTATTGGGTGGGGTTTCTTTCATGGAAAGATGAGCCTGCAGTTTGAAATCTGCGAGCGAACTGCAAAGAGTGTTTCGTCTCGCTGCGCGAAACATACCACGAAAGTCATTCTTTTGGCGATCCGCGAAAAATCGCGGGGTGCCGGAAGAAAAGTGCTTCCGGACCCCGCGAGGATGGACAAGTCAACTCCGTTACGCGCCTAGAACCTGACGTGAGCGCCTAGCTGTATGATGCGCGTGCCTCCGACAGTGTTGGTGATGGTTCCTGCGGTGCCGTCGGCCAATTGGGGAACTCCCGTCGAACTGCCACCTACGACTGGACACACGCCGTTTACCGGCGGGGTACTCAGCGACAGTGAACAGCCGATGCCAACATTCGCATCCGGATTGGCCCAGTTAATGTGATTGAACACGTTAAACATGTCGGCTCTGATTTCGAGCTTCACCCACTCGCGAACCGAGAACTCTTTTGCGAGACTAAAGTCCACGTTCGAGAAACCCGGTCCAACTAGAGTGTTGCGTCCGGCATCACCAAAAGTCCCAGGCTGCGGGTTGGCGAAGGCCGCGGGATTGAACCAGTTTGCGTTGGTAGGATGTGACACTTTTGGGTTACCAACAAGATCGGGATACAGAGTCGACCCATTGCTAAGGGATGACGACAGACCCGGATCAAGAGCAACCCCGAGTGTGGAACCTTGGATCACCGGGGTGAATGGAACTCCCGAATGCCACTGGAAAAGAGTGGAAACGCGCCAGCCGCCTGCGACCTGGTCAAGCGCCCCAGGAAGGGCAAATCGGCGACCGCGACCGAACGGCAGTTCGTACACGATCTGACCGACCAGAGTATTCGTCGAGTTGAAGTCGGACGGACCGTAATTGTCGGATGGAGTGTAGGCGTTCTGATAGACATCGATGCCCGATCCATGGCCATTGCCGGTGCCGGTATCAAGCGATTTCGACCAAGCATAATTAACCTGGAAGTTCAGGCCGTACGACATGCGCTTTTGAAGACGCAATTGCAGCGCATTGTAATTTGAATATCCATCGTAGATTTGCGCCTGAATATTGTTGAAGATGGGGTTGGGATTCCCGCAGTTATAACCCGTGCACCCTAATTCGCTGACCGGTGCTTGGTTGATATTGGTGGCAAAGTTCAGATTGGAGCCGCGGGTGAAGACATAGCTTGTATCTAACAAGATGTTATCCGCAAACTCGTGCTGAACGCTGAACAGCAAATTCTGGATATACACCGTAGGCATGTTTCGGGGGTAGTACGATACGCCACTGAAGTTGTTGATTTCAGGTGAAAGAGTTGCCACCGTCGGAAAGACAACCATGGTGCCGGGAGGTGGGCCCGCTGCCAGTTGGAACGCAGCGCTACCATTGGAGTAGCCGTTGGGACCGACCTGGTGAGGATTGAAGCCGAGGCCGAGTGCGCCATCCGTGTAATTTTCCGCATCGCGCGGAGCATTAAAAATACCGTAGCTCGCTCGAATGGACCATTTGTCGCGGGGCGACCAGGCAACGCCGATGCGGGGGGCGAATTCCTTATAATCGGCGTTTTGGATGGTATTCAGTTTTCCTCCAAAGGCCGAATCACTTTGCCCACCAAAGAGGATAGCGCCTTTGTAAAGCCCGCCATCCGCGGAATTTGGCAGGAATGGGTCATAGGTGCCGAACAGGTTATTACTGACGCCCCAACCGGACTGGATCTGCCAGCGAAGGCCCAGGTTTAGGGTCAGATGGGATGAGACCTTAAAGTCGTCGCTGGCAAACAGCGCCGTATTCCAGCTGTGAGCGCTGGTTGGATCGGACTCAGAAACGTACCATCCGTAAACGTCGCCCGCAAGAAAGTCAGCGTACGGAATTCCGGTAACGCCTCCGTTAAACTCAAAATGTCCCGAGTCAATATCGCCCCAGTTAGTGTAGTTCTGGTAAAGCTTGTCGTATTCTCCACCTACCTTGATGGTGTGCTTGCCGTGAATGAGCGTAAGCACATCGGAGAAGGTGTAAATTCCCTCGCCTAGAATGGCAGAGATGTTGCCGTTCCCGCCGATGCCCGCGCCTAAATTCGACTGGCCCTGGTTCGCTCCCTGATCGATGGTGATATGAGGGAATACATTGGCTGGAGCATTGGTGCCGTAGGTTGGCTCAAGCCCAATTGAGGTGGGAACGTTTTTACCCAGGGAAGGCGGCGAGTACTTATCGAGCTCGCGGCTTGCCCCGATATGAATCTCGTTCAATAGACTCGGGCTAATGGTAAAGAGATGCGAGACTTGTCCCGTCAGATTGTCGGTAAAGCCTTCCTGCGTCGCCGTAGCGTAGTTAGGGAACAGGGGGTCTGCGGGAACGTAAGTCGACACGGTAGGAAAATAATTGAAGCTAAATGAGAGTCTCTGCTTGGAGTTGATATTGTAATCGACCTTGCCCGTATACCACGTGTTCGTATCCGGACTGCTGCCGTTAAACACAAAATCGTTCGTCGTGTTGGGACAGGTTTGAACGACACCTGCTGATACATTTACCGGACCGGGACACCCCGGAAGCCATCCCCGAGCGGTTGCAGCGGGAAAATAGCTCTGAAGCTTTAGAGCGACGGGATCATAGGTTCCCAGAAGCGTGCCGGTGGTGGGGTCAAAAGCCGAGCCCGTGGAGCCTGCAACCCCGTAAAAATTTCCTGCCTCTTCGGCTGCGGTCGGGTAACTATAATTTCCATGAGTTGGAACCGACGCAGGATTGCGCTGGTAGAGGAAAAAGAAAAACAGCTTATTCTTAATGACCGGCCCACCTACGCTGCCGCCGTATGTGTTCCAGTGCTCCACGGACTTCGGTTCCGGTGCAGGGTTTGAAAAACCTCTGGAGTTGAATGCAGTGTTCTGAATATATTCATAGGCACTGCCATGCCATTGGTTTGTCCCGCTCTTGGTGATTACGTTAATGGAAGTGAGACCGCCACCATATTCTGGAGGTGCGTTGGCTGAATTGATGCTCACCTCGCCAATGGCGTCAACCGGCATGTAGTAGTTGCTGCCGTTGAAATCTCTCGGGGCCGTGGCCGGCCCCCCGTCGGACAGGAACATCACGTTGTAGGACTGCGTACCGTTGACTCCAATGGCCTGGCCGTTGGCTTCGCCTGCGCCTCCACCGGCATTCACGCCGGGAATCAGTTGAGTCATCGCGGCGCGCCAGTCCGTGCCCACGATTGGCGCCGCGCGGATTGCTTCAGTAGTAAGGTTCACGCGCTGGTCTGAGGTCTCGGTTTCCACCAATGGGGCGTCTCCTGTTACGACGACCTGCTCACTGGTAGAGCCCACTTGCAATGCACCGTCAACCTGGATGGTCTGAATTTCGAGAGTGATCCCATCACGCACAAGATTGCGGAAGCCAGCTTTCGAGAAGGTGATCTTATACAGACCGACGGAAACCGAAGGCACGTCGTAAATGCCTTCTGCATTGGTGGTTACTACAGTATTCACTCCGGTCTGCACGTTGGTGATGGTTACGGTCACGCCGGAGACGACAGCACCAGAGGGATCTGTGGCAGTTCCCTTGATTTCTCCGGTATTGGCATTTTGTCCCAAGGCGAATTGGGTCATCAACAACACTAGTGACAGCAGCAGGCAGGTTTGACCATACTTGCGCAGTGCATCCGTCTTCATCACGAAGCCTCCTGAAAAATAAACTCCCAGTCTCAAGCCGCCCGTTTTGGCGGTCGTTTGTCGAGATCTCGAAGCCTTCGACCATAGCGTCGGACAGGGCACAGAATTACTCATGCACGCTTGTCTCCTGTGTCGGCTGCCGCACCGGATTCTATGTTTAATCGGAAACGCAAGAATCCATCTAAAGTAGGATCGGGAATAAAATGTTCAGCTTGACAACCTTCTATGCAATCTGCTCACCCGGCTCCAGCAGATCAAACTCCTACTTTAGGAGGATTCACGACTTCTCCCTGACGAATAGAATTGGCAATTCCAAGTTTCAAACGCACGATGTTCTCGCGTATCCAGTCATCATTCGTTATTTAAAGAGGAATTATGAAAACGATCGTGCTGGGCGCAATCATTCTGCTTGCTTTCTCGCGGCCAGTCATCGCCTCGACCCGGTTGGATCTAAACAACGATTGGCAATTTCGCACTGACCCTGATCAAAAAGGCGAGACGGCTGAGTGGCAGAAACAACCACCTTCCGGCACGGCATCCATTAATATTCCACACACTTGGAACCTTGGTAGGCACGATGGATATCTTGGCAAAGCCTGGTACTTTCGAACATTTGAACTTCCTACGCAGTCTAAATCCCTGCATGTGGAATTGCATTTCGGTGCCACATTCTATTCATCCCGGGTTTGGCTGAATGGAGTGGAGCTCGGAAAACACGAAGGCGGATACACCGCTTATTCCTTCGACATCACCCCACACCTGCAGCAGACCAACTATCTGGCAGTTGAACTGGACAACCGCATCGGTGCGGCCACAATTCCCGGCTTTGCCATGCGGGGCAGTGAAGACGGCTGGTATGACTGGTGGGATTATGGCGGAATCGTGCGGGATGTGTGGCTGACGCTGGGCAGCCCGATCCAGGTTCGTCGTCAGCAAATCCGCAGCCAGATCGCGGCGGACGGAGCCGTCGTCCAGGACCGTATCTTCCTTGAAAATAATCTGAAACAGACGGCACAACTCTCGGTGCTTGCGACAGCCTTCGGTCCAGACAACCAGCCCGCGGCACACGAGAGACAATCCTTTACGCTGACTCCAGGTGAAAGGGATGCAACGATCTCCCTGAAGCTCACGAATCCGAAACTCTGGAGCATTGATAGTCCGAACATTTACCGGATGGTTGTGCAGGTCACGGATGTCGATGGGACAAACCTGGACGAGCAAAGCGATACATTCGGGGTACGGAAGATTGAAATTCGAGATCGTCATTTATTCGTCAATGGAGAGCGCGTGCGCCTTACCGGCGTTACCCGACACGAAGAGTCCATGGGGGAGGGTCTCGCCGAAACTTCTGGCACCATGCGTGAAGATTATGACGACATGAAAGCCCTGGAGGTGACATTGACCCGTCCAGTGCATTATCCGCAGAACCCTTTCATCCTTGATTATGCCGACCGGCATGGCATCCTGTTGATCCCGGAGATTCCGGTATGGCAATTCAGCGAAGCCCAAATGAAAGATCCCTCGGTGCTGGCGCTGGCCAAACAGCAAATGCGTGAAATGGTTGAGGAGGCGGGCAATCATCCCAGCATCTTCGCCTGGAGCGTGTGCAACGAAAGCGCGACCGGAACTCCTGGCGGGATCGCGTATTTTCGCGCAATGCGTGATTTTCTTCATACCATCGATCCCGACCGCTTCGTGAGCTATGCTGATGACAATCTCCCAAAATTAGAACGCGCGGAGGATTCCGCGGCCAATGATGCGGACTTCCTCATGATGAACCAGTACTTCGGGAGCTGGCATGGGCCCGCGAGTGCTTTGTCCGAATCACTCGATAAGGTCGACCGGATGTTCCCAGCCAAAATGGTCATCATTTCTGAATTCGGGCTGGCGGGGATCTTCGCCCCATACCCCGAAGATGCCGACCGGATGCGCGTAAAGATCATCCAGGAACAGATGCCGGAACTAGCCCGTCGCGATTGGATTGCCGGCGCGATCTTGTGGTGCTATCAGGACTATAAATCCCGGCGCGGTCTGCGAGAGGGATGGAAGGAGGGCTACGTCGAACACGGATTGGTCGACGAATACCGGCAACGCAAACCTTCTTATTATGTCTGGAAGGAACTGAATGCGCCGGCGACAATCGATGCCCAATGGAATCCGGGAACGGCGGGACCTCCGTCCACTTATACCGTTACCGTGACTCCCAACAGCAAAACCGATTTGCCTTCTTACCCACTTCACAACTATCGGTTGACATGGGAGCTGTGCGATGAAGGCGGCAAGCTGCTGGCCAGCGGCGAAAAGCAATTCGCTGATTTGAGTAACGTCCAAACTGTGTCGGGGGATGTGGGGAACCAATCGGGAGCGAAGGCGCTGAAGCTGCATCTCACATTGCTGCGGCCGACGGGAGCCGTCGCCGCGGAGAAGTTGATGGATTGGCATGCCAGCGGGCAGTCTGTTGGCGCGGTAGTGGGAACGACAGTTCCTGCACAATAGGGCAGGCGTCTCAAGTTTCAATTACGTAATGTCGGTGGGAAAACATGAAATCACGCAACGTTAATTTTGTTCTCATATTCTGCGCTTTACTGACTGCCATGGCCGGTCCGGCTTATAGCCAGGATTATGCCGTCGGGGCGGATGTTTCCTTTCTTGCCCAGGCGGAACAGGGAGGGGTAGTTTTCAAGGACAATGGCGTCGCCACCCCCGGTCTGCAGATTTTAAGAAATCATGGCTATGGTTGGGTTCGCCTCCGGCTGTTCCACACACCCAGCCAACTTCCCAATAACCTCGAGTACACGATCGCGCTGGCAAAAGAGGCAAAGGGGCTCGGCTTCAAGTTTCTGCTGGATTATCACTACGCAGATGATTGGGCTGATCCCGGCAAGCAACCCATTCCGAAGGCTTGGGCAGGGAAATCGCACAAAGAATTGGTGCAGGCAGTATTCGAGTACACCAAAGACACAATTGCAGCCTTCCGCGATGCTGGCGCTCTGCCGGACATGGTTCAGGTCGGCAATGAGATCACCAACGGAATGCTGTGGCCGGATGGTAGACTCCCGGCGAATTGGGACAACTTTGCGGAGCTGGTTTACGCAGGCGTCAACGGAGTGGATGCAGGCCGGGGAAATGGTCCGCGCCCCAGGATCATGATTCATATTGATCGTGGAGGCGACCTCAAAGGAACGAAGGCCTTTCTTGACAAGTTGAATTCGTACGACGTGCCTTACGACATCATCGGCCAGTCGTACTATCCATGGTGGCATGGAAGTCTGAATGATCTACGTAGCAATCTGGAATTCATGGCGGCTCGATATCAAAAGGACATCATCGTGGTGGAAACCGCCTACAATTGGCGCCCGGGCAACTACGTGAACAAGCTTCCTCCATTTCCAGAATCTCCCGAAGGGCAGCGCGCGTTCCTGGACGAATTGAACCGGGTAGTGATGGCGACGCCGAATGGCCGTGGCAAAGGTGTGTTCTGGTGGGAGCCGGCGGTCAAGGGAGATCTGACGATCCGGGGATTTTTTGATGATCACTACAACGCATTGCCGGTAGTAGGGGTGTTCGACCGGTTTACTAGAGGTAAGTGAACATCGGCGATCGGCGTCCGGCACGCGAGCGCCAGAAATATGATAAATTCTCGGAGCTTGGCCTCTAGTGCATGGTTCCCATGCACCAACTCATAGACCCAGCCGTTGGCATTCCATGCTGAATCGCACAGACGGGCGTTCCAAGTCCTGGCAGATCGCGCTGCACGCCACCATTGCGGCCGGAGTGTACTTTTTCTTTCTTCTTCCCGCTGTATTTGCCCTTCCTGTGGATGCTCCTTCCGTTGGCTATACCGAGCGGACGTGGCAAATGCAAGATGGATTGCCGGAACAAGTCGTGCAGGCTTTTGCCCAGACTGTCGATCGATATCTGTGGATCGGCACCACTGGAGGCTTGCTACGGTTCGATGGGGAAAGATTCCTGACCTTCGATCGCGAAAATACTCCCGCCTTCAGCGAGAACAACGTTTTTTGTCTAATGGTTTCGCGCGATAACAGCCTCTGGATCGGAATGGAAGGTGGCGGCCTTCTTCGTTACAAGAACGGAGCGTTTCATTCTTTCACCAGCAACAACGGACTGACCAACAACTTCGTACGCGCGGTCTATCAGGATACGAAAGGGAAGATTTGGGTTGGCACGGACAATGGACTGTTCCAGATCATTGGAGAACGCGTTGAGCGGTTGGACAACTCCGACAGCTTCCCTTCGATTGCGGTTCACGCCATTGCCGAGGACAGTCGCGGGAGGATCTGGGCTGGCGGTTCCAGGCTCGTCCGACTGGAAGGCGGCGAGCCTTCCGAATATCACCTGCGCGGTGAAGCCAGTCAGAATCGAGTCAAATCGATCATTGAGACACCAGACGGAACCGTGTGGGTGGGCACGGTTTCTGGCCTGCAAAAAATGACACCAGGCGGTCCAAGCTCAACGGAATTTACGCGAGTGCAAGAGATCACTGGAACCGTTCGTTTTTTGCGTGAGACATCGGATGGGACACTCTGGATTGGCACGATTGGGCATGGACTCCATACTTATCGGGACCACCACTTTGCCGAAATGACAGCTCCTAACGCGCTGCCCAGCAATACCCTTTTGAATCTGTTTGAGGATGTCGAGAAGAACCTTTGGATTGGAACGCAAGGTGGGATGGTCCGCCTGAGTAAGACACCGGTGAGAACAGTCACCTTGCCTGACGCGGCCGATTCAGATGCGGAAACTGTTTATCAGGACCACAATGGCGATCTCTGGGTTGCTGCGGTGAATCTGTTCCGGTACCGCAATGGCTTAGCTACTCCTTATCAGTTTCCGGGCCTCTCCGGCGTGAGAATTCGAAATGTGTTCCGCGACCGAGATGACGTCTTGTGGATTGGGACCGAAGGCCGGGGTGCATATCGCCAAGTCGGCTCGCGGCTCGTTCAATATTCGACGAAGGAAGGACTAACCAATAATTTTATACGCGCTTTTCTGCAAGGCCGGGACGGTAGCGTGTGGATTGCTACGGATGAAGGCGTAAATCGCTGGCGCCCTGAGGGTCTCACGACGTATCAGATGCGAGATGGATTGTGCTACTTCAGTACACGGTCCATGCTGGAAGATCGCAACGGAGACATCTGGATTGGCACAGATCGAGGCGTAAGCCGCCTCCACGGCGACAATTTTGTGAGTGACGGAGCAACGGAAGCGCTCAAGAATGAAAAAGTCTGGGCCATTCATGAAGATTCCGACGGCGGGCTGTGGTTCGGAACCCGCACCGGAGGACTGTACCGGTGGCGGTCGGGAAAACTCACCCACTACACTGCGACCCAGGGGCTCGCCAGCAACGGCATCTATGAGCTTTTGGAAGATCGCAAGAACAACCTGTGGATGAGTGGTCCCAATGGTATTTCCGCCATCAACCGTCATGAATTGGACGCGATTGCGGACGGGTCATCGCGCCGGACGGCAGTCACCTTGTACGGGGTCTCGGATGGCTTGGAGACCATTCAGATGTGCGGGGGTGAAAAGCCGGCGGGGGTACTCACCACGCAAGGCGAAGTTTGGTTCTCCAGCAGCAAAGGCCCGGTTCGGGTCTCGGTAGATCAACCTAAACCATCCAATCCAGCTCCGGTGGTGATCGACCAGATCATTGCCGACGGACGGCAGTTTCTAGCAACCGACAAAATTTCGCTGGGCCCTGATAACGCGAAGCTGGAAGTGCACTTCGGGGTGGTGCTGCTGCAATCTCAGGAGCGCGTCCGTTTTCGCTACATGCTGGAGGGTTTCGACAAGGGCTGGAGCGATGCCTCACTGGCCCGCGTCGCATATTACACCAATCTTCCTCCTGGGAAATATCAGTTCCGCGTTGCCGCGTTTGCTATGAACAATCCTGAACAGGTAGCCCAGGCCGCGCTCGAGGTTGTGCAAACGCCGCACTTCTACCGGACCCCGTGGTTTTTGGGTACTTGCGTGCTTTTACTGGGAGGCCTGGTCTGGGGTGGCTATCAGTTCCGGCTCGGGCAGTTACGGGCGCGTTTCCAGGCCGTACTGGACGAGCGCAACCGGCTGGCGCGAGAGATGCACGATACCTTGCTCCAGGGATGTGTCAGCGTTTCGGCTTTGCTCGAGGCGCACTCGAGCCTGGGACACGAGGCGCTGGACACAAAGAATGACTTGCTCGATTATGCCCGCACCCATTTACGCTCCGCGATTGATGAGGCACGGGAAGCCGTGTGGGACCTCCGCCAGAATTCCGCAGTCACAGACATTAGTCCATTGCTGGGACGCATGGCAGAGCGCGTGAGCCATGAGTTCGGAGTGCCCATTGAATGTCAGATATCTGGAAAACCCTTTGCGCTCGACCAATCCACGGTGCATGAAGTCCTCATGGTGGCACGTGAAGCGCTTTACAATTCGGTGCGTCATGGTCATCCTCGCAAGGTCGATCTGGGCGTGTGGTTCGAAGAAAACACATGTAACGTCGAGGTGCGTGACGATGGGACTGGGTTTGATCCCGCGATGTTCTCCTCCGCGGCTGCTGGACATTACGGTTTGATCGGCATGAAGGAGCGGGTGGAACGAATCGGTGGCAAGTTTGTCTTGAGTAGCCGGCTCGGGGAAGGCACGGAGTTGACGATCCAAGTGCCGCGCAAAGCAATCGTTGCCCAGGAACAAGTGACCGGGATGACGCTGTGAACGAGGTCTCGACAATGAAAGTGATGGTGGTGGACGACCATCCACTGATGCGCGTGGGAATCACAGCGATCATTAACGCTCGGCCGGATATGGTAGTGGTCGCTCAAGCCGAAACCGGAGAAGAGTCGGTCAGGCTTTTTCAACAATATCGGCCCGATGTAACTCTTATGGATTTGAAGCTACCTGGGAAAATGGGTGGCGTTGAAGCCATCGCAGCTGTTCGCTCGAGTTACCCCCACGCCCGCTTCATCGTAGTCACGACCTACGAAGGAGACGCGGACATTCATCGCGCCCTCGAAGCGGGCGCCCAGGGCTATGTGATTAAGGGCATGCCCTACCAGACCTTGGTGGAGGCTATCCAGAAGGTCCATGCCGGAAGACGTTTTGTGCCACCCCCGGTCGAGCGTGCGCTGGCTTCGCGTATGCCAGACTCGGACTTGAGTTCCCGAGAGATGGAAGTTTTGCAGTTGCTCATGAGCGGTAAGAAGAACAAGGACATCGCCAATTTGTTAGGCATCACCGAAGCCACGGTCAAAAGCCATGTCAGCGCGATCCTCATGCGGCTGAATGTGAATGATCGAACGGAAGCGGTAGTCACGGCTTTGCGCCGTGGCCTCGTCCACCTGTAGCTGAGCACCATTCCCGCGGGACTTTCAGACGGTTTAAGCGCGCGTGTTGAACCCGCAGCGAAGCCCGGATTGAGTTGGTTCGTGTCCCGCTGGGCTTAAACATCGTACCGCGCGGAGCTGGACAGCTTCCTAAATACAACCAGATGGCAAAGAAGCGCGGCTGGAACGATGTATGCAGGAGCAGGATGAACGGAAGGACAGCGCAATTGCTGACTGTGCGCACATCCACAACAGCGATCCGACAACGGCAGTTTTCAAGCCACGAACCGCCTTACTGACAAGCAATAAAGCCAACAGAGTTGTTAGCAGGAAGAAGGCGAGGATCGGTAATGGCAAGTGACTCATTTAGGACCTCCTCGATCCGGTGTAATCACGATCCGTGGAATCATGTGCCAGGCAACCGCAGCACTCGCCAGGGACAATCCTGAGCAAATCAGCATGACAAGTCGAAATCCAAATACAAATGCTTCCCTAATCGATGCAGTGATGGCAATTTTGAGACCGGGATCAAGCGCGGCGGGTATCTGCAAGTCGGCAAGCTTGATCTCGTTTGCTTGAAATTCTTGCAAGACTGCCGGCGACAACGAGAGGCGAGCGAGGCTGGCGTTAAGCCGCATTCCAAATGCCTTCACCATCACAATCCCAAGGACTGCGATAGCAAGTACGCCGGCTACGCGCGCCACGGCGTTGTTAATTCCGGAAGCTGTCCCGACTCGATCTTTATTAACTGAATTCATAACGACAGTGGTAAGAGGAGCTATGGTGACTGCCATTCCAAACCCAAGAACAATCACTCCTGGGAAGAACTCCTTCCAATAACTACCTCCGGTAGAGGGAACGGCGAGCAGAACGAAGCCCAATGCGACAATGAGAGGGCCTACGATCAGCGGGTTCCGTGCGCCGTAGCGGGCGACAAGTCCGCCCGACCAGCGAGAAAGAAAGAACATGAGCACGATCAGGGGAAGGACCGCAGCGCCGGTGGCCGTGGTGGAGTAGCCCTGGACCTGGATTAAGTTCAAGGGAAACAGGAAAAACAAAATCCCGATTGCGGCATATAACAAAAGCGTAAGCAGGTTGGCCCCGCTGAAGGTGCGGGATTTGAACAGTATGAGCGGGAGCGTCGGCGCAGGGACTCGAGCCTCGACAAATACGAATGCTATGAGACAGGCGACAGCGACGGTCAATCCCCCGAAAACCAGAGGATTTCTCCACCCAAGATTAAGCGATTCGACAAAGCCGGTAACCAACCCTCCAAGTCCGGCGGTGGCAAGAATCGATCCCAACCAATCTACCGGCTTCGCGCCGGGGCTGCGACTCTCCGGAATCTTCCAAGCCGAAATCACCACCACGGCCACAGCCAGTGGGAGATTAATGAAGAATACCCATCGCCAGGAAACGTGCCCCACGAGCCAACCACCAAGAACCGGCCCAATGGCGGTGGTGATCGCCGTGAAACCCGACCATGTACCGATGGCCTGGCCGCGACTCTTCTCATCGAAAGAAGTACTAATAATTGCAAGACTGCCGGGCACCAGGAGCGCAGCTCCGACGCCTTGAATGCTCCTCCCGATGATCAGTTGATCGATGGTCGCGGCAAAGCCGCAAGCCGCGGACGCAAGAGCAAAAATCGATACACCAAGTACGAAGATCAGACGACGGCCAAACCGGTCACCAAAAGAGCCGCCGACCAGAATTAACGCAGCCAGGAAAATTCCGAAAGACTCGACGACCCATTGCAGATCAACCACCGTCGCTTGAAACCTGACTTGGAGTGCAGGCAGAGCGACGTTCACGACGGTGCTATCAATGAAAGCCATGCTCGAACCGAGAATGGTTGCGATCAGGATCCACGTCCTGGCATCCACGCCACACGGAACAGTGGCAGTTTGTGATTGCATTACCGCTTCGTCGCCAGGGTTTCTCATGCTGGTATTGAATAATATTCAGAGGGCAAATTCTGGAGATTCTCGGGTTCGACAGCGATTATCGCAGCCTTGGCTTCCAGATACGCGAGAAACTCACATATGACCCTTACGATACCTTTTCTTTAAAACCAGACCGCCATTAACATCGCACACGGGGGGCTGGATATCGAGTTGTATGTGGTTTACAGTGAAACGGCCAGTCGACGACACCGGAACCGACCAACGCTGGAGCAAAAATATTTATAGGAAGAGAGACATGTGCTTTTTCCGAATTGCGCTTTTGCTCGCTGGTTCCTGCGCGCCAGTTCTCTGCGTGCCGTCCTTGTCCCAGGAAAAGACGCCGTCGGAGTTTTTGACTGCGGTCGGCGACGCACCGGACGTCGCGCCTCCTCTCGCCAACGACTTGTCTCCAGAGTTGAATCGAGCTGCCATCGAAAAAGCCACGCTCAGGGTAGCCGACTGGCAATTGGATCGCGTAAAGCACGACTACAATCGGGACTGGACGTTCGCAGCGTTGTATTCAGGTTTCATGGCAGTGTCAGAGAGTACGGGCAATCCCAAATATAGTGACGCCATGCTCGCCATGAGCAAAGATTTTAAATGGCAGTTGGCGTCCGAATACCAGACTGCGGACGATCAGGCCGTGGGCCGTACATACCTGGAGCTTTATTTGAAGTATCGTGATCCGGAAATGATCGCGGGAGTCCGGGCGAAGTTTGATGAGCTTCGCCGTGGCCCCGCAGAGCCACCCAAAATCCAGTTTCCATGGTGGTGGTGCGACGCTCTTTTTATGGCGCCTCCTGCCTGGGCGCGGTTGTATAAAGCCACTGGCGACATCGCCTACCTCGACTATATGGACCGGGAATGGTGGGCCACCTCCGGCAGATTGTACGACCGTCGAGAACATCTTTATTTTCGCGATGCAAGCTATTTGGACAAGAAGCAAGCCAATGGCAAAAAGCTTTTTTGGTCCCGGGGAAATGGCTGGGTGATGGCCGGCTTGGCGGGCGTTCTGGAATACATGCCCGAGGACTACCCCGACCGTCGGTATTTTGTAGAGCAATTCCGGCAGATGTCGGCTGCGATTGCAGCGATTCAAGGCAGTGACGGACTTTGGCGCACGGGTTTGCTGGACCCCGACAGTTATGCTCTGCCTGAAAATTCCGGATCGGCATTTTTCACCTATGCGTTGGCCTGGGGTATCAATCATAAAATCCTCGATCCCGATGTTTATACTCCGGTGGTTGCCAAAGCCTGGAAGGGCCTTGTCTCTCACATCTATATCGATGGAAGATTTGGGTGCATACAGTCAGTTTCCGATGCCCCGGGAAATTTCAAACCAACCTCCAGCTATGTTTATGGTGTGGGGGCGTTTTTGCTGGCCGGTTCTGAAGTGGATCGATTGGCGCAGTCGCGAAACCATCAAGAGGGAAGTGCTGCGAAATGAGTGGGTCAAAGATATCTATAGAGAAAATGGTTTTCCGAAAAACAAATGCTCACACGGGCCGGCACATTTCCGTTTCTCCGGGGAATAGCGCCATGCGGCATCTCGCCTATGGCCGAATCATCCTGACTCGGGCCGAGCCTCTAGTGAAGTTCGAGACCAGCGATCGTGAAACCGGGTTAGTTTGCCTGAACGGCAACGCCGAAGTTTCTGTCGATGGAAGCACTGTACATCTCGGAAAATATGACTCACTCTACATTCCGCGCGACTCCAATGTGGAAGCGAGTACTGCCTCATCCGTAGATATCGCTGAGTTCTCTGCCGATGTCGCGAAAAAATATCCCCTACAACTTGTTCGCTATGCGGACGTCGTGAAGGATCCAGGACTGAGATTCGAGACAGGCGGCAAAGGTTCCACTCGGTGCTTGAATATGCTGCTGGCGAAAAATGTGGAAGCGGGCAGATTGATCGCCGGCCTGACCCATTCCGAGCCAGGAAACTGGACCAGTTGGCCACCTCACGAACACGCCAAAATGCTGGAAGAACTGTACGTTTATGTCGATATGCCGCATCCGGCTTATGGAATTCAGTTGGTTTACAACGACACTGAGTACCCCGAACTCGTCACCATTGTTCGGGAAGGTGATGCCGTTCTGATGCCGAGCGGTTATCACCCCAACGTTTCGGTTCCTGGACATCCTATTGGATTTCTTTGGGCCATGGCCGCGCATCGGGAGGGGGAAGACCGGCAGTTCGGCGTGGTCAATGTTCAACCTGATTTCAATCGGGGCAGTTCGGGTTTGGAAGCTGGAAAGAAGGAATAGAATCCACACATCGCTCGGGGCGCATTTAACACAGTGCATGGGCACTTCCTCGCTGCGGATAGCGGGTGGCTTTCCAGAGAAAAAATTATCGTGAGGCAAGCTCAATATGCAAAGACTTAGCTGTCTCCTGCTCTCTTTATTCATGGCTACGTCCGCTCTGTGTGTCGAAGGGATCAAATCTGTCAAGATCGCAGTCGAAAATCCCGCGAACACCGCGCGTGCGGCGGCTGACGTTGTTTTGTCGATTTCCGATCTACGAAAAGCTGCTCCGGACTTTACACCCGGATCTGTACTTGTCACATGCACATCCGCGGCCACGCTGGAGCAGGATGCCGCCAATGTGGAATCCACAGAACTGCCGTCTCAAGTGGACGACCTTGATGGGGATGGAAAAGGCGATGAGATAGCTTTCCAGATCGATCTTGGCCCCCACCAGACGCGAATAGTCACAATTTCCTACGGCCCCCCGGATCGAATTTTGCGCGTCCGCAACGAATATCCCCAGCTCACCGACGCATTGTTCAGTTCGAAGATCGAAGGGCTGGGTTGGGAATCCGAGCGCATCGCTTTCCGGGTGTATTTTGATCCGCGCAACGATATCGACATCTATGGGAAGCGCAGCCGCTCGCTTCAGTTAAAACTCTTTGCCTCTCCAGACTATCCGTATCACGAAGAGTCTCCCGAAGGCCGGGACATTTTTAAAGTAGGCGAGTCCATCGGCATTGGGGCTGTGGCTGCATGGGTTGACGGAAAACTGGTCAAGGCCGCCGACGTTAAGGAACGAAAGTGGCGGATTGTCAGCATCCGGGCCGGTGCGTACGATCGTTGAGCTGGAGTATGGTGGCTGGAAGCTGGGCCCCGAATCCATTACGCTTCGGTCGCGGATCATACAATGGGCTGGCGAACACGGTTTTTATCACACGATTACGGTCGATCCACCGTCTTCAGGCGAATTTGTCACCGGCCTTCCCGTGAAGCACGATATTGCTGTGGTGCAATCGATTCCTGATGATCAAAGTAAGTCGGCCTGGCTAGCCAGCTGGGGAGAACAAGTGGTGGCGCCGGGAGCAACATCTACTGAAGCCATTCCCGGACAAAATCTCGGTCTGGCAGTCCTGACAAACATGCGGCCGGTCGAGGTCGCCACTGATCAGTTCAACCATCTATTCAGGTTTCGGCTTCATGACGGGACAGCAAGTTGGTATGCCATGGCCGCCTGGGACCAGGAAGACACAGAGCAGCGTGAAGATCCAGCAAATAGACGAGCAGCCCGATTCCACCCGATTGCGGCGCACTTGCCCGATTCAATCGTTACAAAAGATGCCTTCTTTTACGCTGTTAAGGATCAGTCGTTAAGAATGCATTCGCCGGTGGTCGTTCATGTTTTATCTCATGCCGCTCACTGATTCAGCGTCAATTTGACTGTTTGCCGGGACAGGACGCGAACGTATGCATCGTTATTGTCTAAGCGAATGAGGATTCCTAGTTGAGTTTAGGCGGCGTCTTCGCATGGCACTGTCCAGTACCGGTATCCAGGATCTTCCCACCCTCAGAGATGAATTCCCACACGTAGCTATTTTGCCCCAACTCCAGCTTGAGTACACCGAACGAGTCGGAAAGCCGTATCTGGCTGTTCGCCTGCGTGGGGAAGAAGCCTTCTAGATTGCGTCCTCCGGTTCCGACGGTAAACTGAGTGATTCCGTGTTCTGGATCAGGGGCGCCGTCAGGATTTTGGGGCGAGAAACGCTCGTAATGATGCACGTGACCGTTCAGCACAATGTCTGCGTTGGATTCATAGAGATCCTGCCAAAACGGCCTCACTTCGACCGAGTCCCGGCGAAGTCCTGAAGTAAAAAGTGGACGATGCCAGAACGCGAGCGTACACGAGGAGGTGTTGCTTGCCAGATCTTTTCGCAACCATGCTTCCTGTTCCGAACCCTGTTCGCATGGAACCGGTTTGCAGGCATCATTGCCTCCGGAGTTCAGCGCTACAAGATGCCACGTTCCCAGGTTGAAGCTGTAGTATCCCTTGCCTCGTTCCCCGGCGCGTGCGCCGAAGTAGTCGAAGTAGCCGCTCGCGTCTTCGGTGTTGTATTCGTGGTTGCCGATGGAAGGGTAACTGATATCTTTCAGCTGTTTCCGGCCCCAGCTTTTCGAGTAGGACTGCTCGTAAGCGTTCAGATTGCCTTTTTCATATTGATTATCTCCCAGAAGAAACACCGCTTGTGGTTTCAAAGAGATGGCTAGATTCGATGTTCCCATCATGTGGCAACGCTTCGCCGTGCCTTGTCCTCCCTCGTACTCCGAATCTTCGGGGTCGCAGGAAATGTCGCCCACGGTTACCGCGATAATTGCCTTAGGTGGTTCCGGCGGAGGAACCGGCAACTTTGCTATACGGGTGTTATGGGCGCAGCTAACCAATAGAAGTAAAACAAGCGGTAGAGTGGCCCTTGGAAACTTTGTCCTTATAAATGTTTTTCTGCTTTTTTCCAGGATGGTGCTCCTATTTGTTTGATTTCCACCACTGGCCAGACTGCTCCACCCTTGCATACTTTGCAAGAGATGAGCAATCGATACGGTAAGGTTTGTCGAAGACTCTCGATAAATGTGGCTGGCGCAAGCGCTTGCCTACAAACTTGGTCAGCTGGAAATCCTGAAATTGCGAGAGGAAACCCATGCAAAGCTGGAGGCGAAGTTTGATTTCGGGGAATTTCACGACGAGATCATCGGCGATGGCCTTTACCGCTCGATGTTTAGATTCTAAAGTCGAAGCGGGGATTGCGGAGCAGCAAAACATTAGAGACGCACATCCGATCTTTTCGATTGGCACTTTGAAAAACTCAAAAGACCATGCCCGAATTAAACGACCACGCTAAAAAGTTCTGCTCCAACAATTGCGCGAGTTTTGTACCTTCTTTCGTTCCTTGAATCTACTCTGCATCCTGTGCGCAGCGAAAGCCGAGACCTCCGGAACGATCGAGACTCGGTGCTGTCAGCAGGAATTTCCCATGTTGGTTGAGCTTGTAGGTCTGGGGGAAATACCAAATAGATCCCTGCGGTTGATAATATTCGCCGCCGCGTAGGATCGCGGCGCGGGTGTGATCGTCAGTAAATTCTTCGGTCCATTGCCATACGTTTCCAACCAGATCCATCACCTTAAACGGACTAGCACCTTGCGGGTGTGCATCCACGTTATCCGGACCACGCATGTTGCGGGTTTTGTCCGGTACAGGCACTGCACTGGCGTTCCAATCATTTCCCCAGGGATAGGTGCGGCCATCGCTGCCTTGCGCAGCGTACTGCCATTCCCATTCATGCGGCAAACGCTTCCCGGTCCAGGCCGCATAAGCGCGCGCATCTTCCAGGGAAACCCAGGTCACAGGTTTGTTGTCCCAACCCACAGGAAAGGTTCCCTCATTCCAATCGAGCAGAAAGTTCAAATGATCCTGCGGCTGATAATGAGTGGCATCCAGGAACTTTTTGAATTGCGCATTCGTGACTGGATACTTATCGATCCAGAAAGACTTTACTTGCATATTGTGGTCGTGAAAACGCCGCGGAGAATCTTCCCACGGATATTGCACATCCACTCCGATGTCATTGGAGCCCTCAATCTCAATTCCCTGTACCCTGAACAGAAAATTGGCAGTGGGAATCTTTATCATATCTGCCGGAGAAACTGATGGCGGCTTAGTCGTCGCGATGGGCACAATCTGTTGTGGCAATACCGTCCATTGATGGGAAAAGTTCGCCAGAGGTTTCGCAGTCATCTCTTTCATCTTGGACATCAGCGCCTGGACATCCGGTTGCAGAGCTAGTTCTTGAAGCCAGCAACGCTCCATACCCATGCGCTTCGATGGAAAAACTAAGCACGATCTTGCCGTCGGACTTGCGTTCTGGCGTCAGCTCAGTCCCATGATAAAGATCGAAGTAGCGCATTCCCTCGTCGGCAGGCAGCTCAATTTGCTGACCGTCTATGTCATATTCGTTGCGGTTTACCATGGTCCATACCGTCTGCTGATGCAATGGCCAGCGGCTGGCAAATATCCCATAGCGCAACATCGGTACTAACGGTTCCCAATCCTGGCTAATAAGAAACGGAGCAACAGCACGTTCGATGGTGGCGACCCGGCGAGTCGCTTCGGCATCGCGAGGTGTGATGCCGTTCCAGATTCCCCAAATATTTTCCCAGCTCTCCCAGCCAATGCCGTTGAAGAAAGCGAACTGCAAATTGTTAGTTTTGTCGCGATTCCAGCGATCGGAAATGTTCACCATATGGCGCGATTCCAGCCACTTATATTTGTCAATCATGGGAACAAAGGGAAAGCTGTATTGCCCCCAATTCATTACGTTCCAGGCCAAAGCTTCATCCGACGGGTCCTCTTCCGGCTCAAAGGCCAACGGATGGCCAACTTTATCGGCTGCGGTTGAAAATGCGAGCGGCACTCCATCCTGAGTATCGCCATTGATGCCGTCGGCACCGAGTTCTGCCATCAGTTCAGCAATCGCTTGTGGCCAAGGT
Source organism: Terriglobia bacterium (assembly GCA_963723765.1). Taxonomy (GTDB): domain Bacteria; phylum Acidobacteriota; class Terriglobia; order Terriglobales; family Acidobacteriaceae; genus DATBAX01. The sequence goes on from CAVRSD010000010.1 coordinate 141,301, forward strand.
TGGCCGGGATCACGCGTGCCCCGGTCCCACATCATCATGGGGAACAGCACGCGAACCCCACGCTTATGAAAATCTGCGATCATTTGCCGGACTCCCGTAACTCCCCCCGGCATGCTGCGAATCAGGTCATGCTGATTGCGATTGTCGATACCCATGTTCGGATAGGTCGGCCAGACCAGAACCGCGTCAATTCCTCCATAGCGTTTCTCCACATCATCGAGATAACGATCGACCGTATAGCGGCGGGTGACCGGATCGTAGAAATAGCGGTCTTGCACCATCAACTGGGGCTGTAAGAAACTGGATTGAGTCCAGTTGAGCGCGGGCAGGTTGTAGCGTGATCCGTCGTACCCAATACGATCCAGGCGCTCACTGCGCCAATGCCGGATGTCGGCGAGCCACGCATCGTGATCTTCCTGAGTGCAAGGTTTCGATTCCCCTTGCCCTTCACCTTTTATTACCAGGCATTCGGGGGTAGGAATCTGCTGATGTTCGGGTTCGAAACTCGTGTCTTGCCCATAAACCATGCTGGAAAGACCCAGCAGTATCGCGATACCAAATCGCTTTGTTTGCCGTCCCATGAGCTCGCTCCTGTGCGATGCTGCTTGATTGCCTGAGAGATACTGTTTCTACTCAGCGAGTCTCGGGCGTCGCATTGCTGCGTTTGACTTCTCCGGAGATGGTCTTGAGCAATTTCGAATCGGGCGTATCGCCACTAAGCTCCCAAATCATGACTCCACCAAGAGCTTGCTGTTTGGCATATGTAAGCTTTGCGCCGATGGATATCTCGTCGTCATACGTCCAAAATGTGGTCCCATCGAAAAGCCACGGGGCCATTGACTTCGGATCGCGATATGCGGTGAATTTGCTTTGGATGGAAACAATATAGTTGTAAGGAAGATCAACATGCGACGGTTCGCCTGGTTGAAACAACCCGTGATTGGCCTGCGCAACTTGATTCCAGGAATAGGCATAGAAAGGAATGCCTAACAGAAGCTTGGATGCTGGTACACCTGCCTCTTTATAACCTCGAATGGTGGAATCCACATCGCCGGCTTTTGTTGGTTCACCAGGCGAACTATAGAGGGGAGCGATGAGGCCGGTTATTTTGCTCCAGGGGCCGCTATAGTCGTAGTTCATGACGCCGACTTCGTCCACGTAAAGAGCAACCGCCTCCATATCCAGATGATGGTAGGTTCTGCGGCTGTCGCCCATGGCGACGGTCAGCAAAAGATTTGAACCAGCCGCGTTAAGCTGGCGACGAAACTCGCCGAGCAAGGCGATGTAGTTGAATTTATCGACCTCGCCAGGATATTCCCAGTCCAAATCGATGCCATCGAATAAACCCGGCGTCTTTATGCCGTCGCCAAACTTACCCTGGATGAATCTCTTTATGCAGGAGGCCACAAACCCGGGGCGGTTTGCAGGTTGAGCTGCTTCGGCAAATAGGTCAGCGCTTCCCTCAAGGGAGATGAGAATCTTGATGTGAGGATAGAGGTGTTTAAGTTCTTGCAATTGACGAAAGTTGCCGCGTAGTGGCATTTGGGGCGTATCCGCCGTGCCATCCACGCTGTCATCCGCGGAGAATATGTAATTCAAGTCCGCATTGGGGTCAGCGATTACGCATTGATTTCCGGAAATATGCCCTTGAGCGTAATTTAGCTGGTCAAGCAGCGGGGCCGCGCCATCGGAAAGCAGATTCTTAACGAAGAATCGCTTGGAGAGCTGCCAACCAGGAAAATAGCCGACCACGATGGGTGGTCCGGGAGGGTCGTCATCATCCTGCGCTACAGCGAGCAAAGCCAAAAAACAAAAACCGGCAACGAACAACCATCGGAGCAAAGTCTGCCTCGGTAAAAGCCGTTGTATACGTAGCTCACTCATTTGGAGACTCTAGCGATATAAACCGAGAATGGCTCCAATGCGATTTGATCCACTTGGCCGCTGGCCGGAAGGGCTGAAGTGCTCAGCAGAGTTGTGGCTCTTGAGGAAGGGAAGCCATTTTCAGAAAGATTGAAAGTGATCTGTTGGGTCGTGGCTGACATGTTCAGCACCACCAGCACACCTTCATTCTTGTAACGACGAAGGTAAGAGAGGACATTAGGATTGTCCTGATTGAGTGCGATGTAGTCCCCATCCAGCAGGGCGTGCTCTTGATGTCTAAGCGCCAGCAGATGTCTGTAGAATTGCAGAATCGAGTTGGGGTCTTGCAATTCGCTGGCTACGTTATGAGTCTTGTAGCTGGCGGGAACAGGCAACCAGGGCGTGGCCTGGCTGAACCCGGCATTTGGAGAATCGTTCCACTGCATGGGCGTGCGTTCGCCATCGCGTCCTTTTTCCGCAGGCCATCCGGTGATGCCTAACGGGTCTTTCACGTCCTCCTTACGCACTGGATCATTGTTTTCCATTCCCAGTTCTTCGCCATAATACATAACTGGCGTGCCCCGAAGCGTTAAATAGAGCCCGGCCATGAGTTTGGCGATCTGATCGTTATGCTGTCCGTCGCCATAACGCACATAAGAACGGGGCATATCGTGATTGCCGATCACGTAAACCGGCCAGCCGCCGGTGGACTCGGCATTGGCAATTTGTGTACGGAATTCCGCTGGAGAAAGTTTATTGACCTCGCAAAACATGAAATCCATGGGCATCTGGATTTCGTCGTTATGATCGCCGTAATATTCTTTTAATTCGTCGCGATTCGAGGTGTAAGTCTCTCCAATCAAAACTGCATTACTCTGGTCGGCAACGCTGCGCAACTTCTTCAGCTCGGTGTGGACTTCAGGCAACTTATCGTTGTACTTGTTTTCCATTTTGACGTCGCCCAACCCGTTCGTGCCCGGCAAAACCGGGTTGTCCTGAAGATTCGGGTCTTCAAATAACAGGTCGACAGCGTCCAGCCGAAATCCGGAAACGCCGTGCTTGTACCAGAAGCGAGTCACATCGAACATGGCCTTTTCAACCTTGGGGTTGCGCCAGTTGAGATCGGGCTGGCCAACTTCAAAGAAGTGGTAATAGTACTGGCCGGTCTTGGGATCAAACTGCCAGGCCGATCCACCGAAATCGGAGATCCAATTGTTGGGAGGCACACCAGGGGCCTTCCCGTCGCGCCAGATGTACCAGTCACGATGTGCGGAAGTGCGCGATGACGCCGAATCAAGGAACCACTTGTGCTGGTTCGAGCTGTGGTTAAGGACAAAATCCATGATGATGCGAATGTCGTGCTTCTTCGCGTTGCTTGCCAGGTGATGAAAGTCTTTTAGCGTCCCGTACATGGGGTCGATGTTCTCGTAATCCGAAACGTCGTAACCGAAATCGGCTTGCGGCGAGGGATAGCAGGGCGAAATCCAAATGGCATCGACTCCAAGATCTTTCAGATAATCCAGCTTGGAGGAAATGCCATTAAGGTCTCCAATGCCGTCGTTGTTGCTATCGGCGAAACTGCGCGGATAGAGTTCGTAGAACACAGCGTCTTGCCACCACTGATGGCCTTCCGCATTTACGGCAGGGCTTTGCGCATGGCAGAGGGAAACTGCGAGACATACTTCGACCACAAGGAAAACTACGGTTCTAAAGTTTTGATGCATTCGCATTGCCCTCTTTATGAATGTCAGAAACTAACATCTTAAAAAATAGGATCCCTCACCGCGGCGCAAAATGAAATATAACAGTTGCCTGCGGATTGATTCCGGGCGCACTCGTCGGAAGTTGTACGCGAACTTTAGCCTGCGGCCCGGCTTTCTTTTCAAGCTCAGCTCCTTCTACTGAAGAAATCTGGCTCGGATTCCACGCGGAGAGTTCATAGGTTTCTCCTGACGCGCCCGATAATAGCAGCGTCAATTTATCCCGTGTCTGCGACCATGATTCGGAAATCACTCGCAAGCCGTGGCTTGTCCCGCCCAATGCCGGAAGATTCGAAGACTCGCTGAGTTCAAAGTTGTTCTTCATCTGGATATCAACAGTGTTTTGGTTGCCGATAACTGGGAGACTGACACTTACATGCTGATCCGACGAATTCGTTTCAACATGAAACGGCAAGGGACGGCCGTTGAGTCGAACTCGAATTACCCTGGCGCGCGAACTCAATGCTGGTGAGAACTGCAAAGAGCATTGTCCTGAGCCTGTAGACTGCACTTCCAGCCGGATGTCGTCGGGGGTTCGCTGATAATCCATGTCCACCACCATCGCGCCAAGGCGCACATGATTGACGGAGAATGAAGTCCAATCCGCAGGGATATGCGGAGCAAAATCCAACCGACAGCTGGTAGCGTCCGCTTGCATGCCCAGCAATCCGCTCAACAGAGGATTCACTACCATCGCCGCCGACCAAATCTGCTGCGGCGATCCCGTCGATAACGTCTGATAATATTTGCCGGAAAGAGCCTCGGCGACGTGGCCGAGCGATCCATCCAAAGCCAGTAAAGCATTGGCCCGCAAGTTCGAGTACGCAGGTAGGGGACGATGGTAGCGATATTCTCCAACCGATGCCCAACCCGTGAATAGTGGCCACACAACTCCATAATGATATCCGCCAGGATCGTATTTGGGGTCCTGCGAAGAAAGAATCCGCATGCCCCAGTCGGTCTGGTGATTGGGGCCCGCGAGCTCCTGAATCATATTGTGCACTTGATCTTCGTCAAGTTGCTTAAACCACATCGGAACCGTGGCCAGGACGCTGGCTACGTCAACCCGGTTGTGATTCGGATCAAGTGCGTAGGCGTAGATTTTCTTTTCGGCAGACCAGAAGGTTTTGTCCAAGAGCGATTTTTGCCGCGCAAAAGTTTGGTCTAGTTCCTCGGCGACATCTTCTTTGCGGAGGAGATGCGCGAGATGAGCTAGTGAGTGGACGGCTTCTACGCCCAACGAAGCCTGATAAAGCTCAGTTTGCGCTGGATAAAGCGGTCCACCCTCAATCCATCCGTGACCTACGCCGGAGTTCTGGGCAAGACCCTGTGCATCATAAGTGGATTTGAGAAATTCATAAGCTCGCCAGAGATTGTCCCATTTCTGTTGAGCAAATCCGATGTCGCCGCTATGTGTCACATAATCGTTGATGGCAATAATGAACAGGGGCGTGGCATCCGCAGAGGCAAATGCCCAGGGGGTGCCCTTGAACCAATCGATAAAACTGGCACTTTGCGATATTTCGTGGGGGATCTTACCGTCGGCACGCTGGTATTTGCTCAGGAAGTCCAGGGCATTTCGGGCGGTGGAGAATTCTCCCTCAGCATCTAGCGCCAAAGATGTCCACTCCGCATCGCGACCAAAAAACCAGGCGAACCCCGGACGCTGATCATTGCCTGACGCGTTAAATCCGGCAACCAGCCCTTCTCCCAAAAATGGATTTTGCACGATACCTTGCAGCATACTTACCCGCGCCCAGTCATACGCGGTTTCGATTTGTGCGTCAGGAAGCTTGAGGCTAACCGTCCGATCCAGATAATCCTGGTAATATGCGGCGGAACTTCGCAACAATTCTGGGTAATCCTGGCTCAGATGGCTGTAAAGACTTTTCAGCGCTGCTTGTCCGGTGAACGATGCAGCGATAACAATGATCTTCGTCTCGGCGCCTTTCGGAGTCGCCCCCAAACGAAGAGAGTCCTGGTGAGAGGAGAAATAGTTGGTCGAATAATCTTCAGAAGCTTTGACGGCTGATGGAGAGCCCACCAACGCCTCAAACTTTCCCGACACTTCTCCATAGCTGAAAGCGCGCAGGGCTGGATCCCACTCTTCATCGACCCCACCTAGCGCTCCCGGCCACTCCAGTTGAAAATCCTGATTGAATACAGCCTCGATCTCCAGGGGTTCGGTGGTATCGACTTCGAATGCGATAACGGCGCCCGCCTCATGTACGGGCACGAACAAAGTTTCGCGGACGGAAAAAACGTCGCCGGTGTAAACAATCGTGGTTGACTCGGGACGGACCGTTAAGGTTCGGGCGAGAGCTTCTGCAGGCAGGACTGTGCCATCGACATGAAAGCGTAAATGAAAATTGCGCAGGATTTTTAAGGGATAGACCCACGCCTCCAGGTTCCCCTGTTCGTTCCCGAACATCCCGGCCCGCGTACCCACAGCGGAAACAAACTCCCACGACCGAATAGGCCGGGAGAGTTCCAGAGATGGTTCAGGCTGGCCTGCGAACGCGAGTGAACAGAATAGGAACAAATTGCAACCCAAAGCCGCTCCGGCCAAAAAAAGGCATCTTCGCCGGAAAGAGCAGGGAAAGTGATTCATCATCGAGATTGGGCTCGCGTTTACGAACAGAGTATAGACCCGTCGAACGATGTTTTGGAAGCTTTCAATAAATGGTGGATTATCGAAGTTACAAACCCTCGACCATCAAAGCCTGGCCTCCACCTGTCAAAGTGGGGAAATAAAATTTCGCGACCCGCCCGGCTATGGCTATTAACTACTAATAGCCAATAAAATTGGCCAATTTGCCGATAATAATTTCCCGGCGAATGCCGTTTTACCTTGACACCGGGAGTAGCTTTGCCACAAGATGTCAAAATATTTTGAAGCGATTCAATTTCGGCGAGATTTACTACAAAACGAAGCGTCTAAACCAGATTGAGGTCGGTGTTTCACCAGTAAGAGTATCGGGTTCTCCACAGGAGTAGGGTCATGAATCTTAGGTTCTGGTCGGTGTTGGGCTTGTTGTGTGTTTTCTCCTTTTCCATACCCGTCTTAGCGCAATCCACGGGATCCATTACCGGCACGGTCCTCGACAATACTGGCGCAGTGATCTCCGGTGCGCAGGTTTCGGTCAGTGACCCCAGCACGGGCTTTCGCCGAAATGTCAATTCCAATGGAGACGGAAACTATCTGGTCTCCGGGCTCGCAGCCGGTACTTACGATGTCACCGTCACGTCGCCCGGTTTTAAAAAGTACGAAGCTAAGAAAGTCATCCTGCGAGTGGGCGAAAAGCTCAGAGTGGACAGCGCACTTGTGGTTGGCAGCGTGTCGAGCGAGATTGTTGTGGAAGGAAGTACCGTCGGCAAGGTGGAAACTCAGTCTTCAGAACTCGCCGGTACCATTACTGGGGAACAGATCAGTCAACTGGAACTTAACGGCCGCAGCTTTACTCAGCTCATCAATTTAATTCCCGGCGTCAGCAATCAGACCGGGCAGGATGAAGGAACGGTGGGGCCGGAGGGCAGCGTTTCTTATGCCGTCAACGGCGGCCGCACCGAGTTTAACAATTGGGAAATCGATGGCGGAGAAGTACTTGATTCTGGCAGTAATGCCAATATCAACGTATACCCCAACGTTGACGCTCTGGCGGAAGTCCGTGTCCTCACGTCAACCTATGGAGCCCAGTACGGACGCAACGGGTCGGGGACCATTGAGGCCCAAACCAAATCCGGCACCAACGTGTTCCATGGCGAGGCCTTCGAGTTCATCCGGAATGCCGCTTTCAACGCTCATTACTACTTCGACCAGCCGGGAACATCAAAAACCTATTACAACAAGAATGATTTCGGGTACATCCTGGGCGGCCCCATAAAGAAAGACAAGCTGTTTTTCTTTTGGTCGCAGGAATTTCGTCGCGAAAACGTTCCCTACGTGTACAACAATCCGGGGCAATTTCTTCCGACCGCTGCCGAGCGGACGGGAAACTTCAACGATGTTTGTCCAGCGGCCGGCACGCCGTTTGTAAGAGGAAACCCTGCTGATCCCTCTGAGACAGTGAGCATTAACTGTCCCGCATACGCCCGCGCGGGTACTTCGGATGGAAATAACAATCCCTATTATCTGGGATTCCCCAACAATACCATCCCCACCAATCTCCTGGATTCCGTCAACACAGACCCGCTGGTTGCGAACATCCCTATGCCGAATGAGGGGCATTCGCTGTTTGGTACGTATGCTTCGCCAACCAGTTGGCACGAGGAGTTGATCAAATTCGACGATAACATCAACTCAAAATTGCAGGCGAATATTCGCTTTATCCATGATTCCTGGACGCAGAACTTTCCCATCTCGCCATGGTCGGGATCGAACGTGCCAGCAATCGGCGGGACGTTACAAGGACCCGGAATTAGTTTGGTGACGAATTTGACTGCGACCCTGTCGCCCACATTGCAGAATGAATTTATCTTCAGCTACGCCGCAAACCATTTGCATCTGTTTAATACCGGGACCGCATGGGAACGTCCGGCAAGCATGACCATGACGGGAATTTTTGAAAACGGCTTCAACGGAACCGTCCCGGCTTTTGGCATTGGCGGGCCAGGAAACTTCAATATCGCCGTCGACCCGGGCTTTTTACCCTGGAATAACTCCAATCCTACTTATAGCTTTCATGACAGTATGACCAAAATCGTAGGCCGCCATAATCTGCAATTTGGGGGCTACTTTGCTGCCATCGAAAAAAACGAGCCGGCGGAAGAAGAACCCAACGGTAGCCTGGGTTATTACTCGAATCCAAACTCTGTTTACCAGGATGCGAGCCCCTACAATGGCCCGTATGCCAGTACTGGTAACGGTTTTGCCGATCTGTTGACGGGGTATATCAATACCTTCGCGCAGCCCAACCAAAATCAGAAATACTACAATCGCTACAAGGTTTTTGAACCATTCTTGCAGGACGATTGGCATGCCACCAAGCGCCTGACGCTCAATCTCGGTCTGCGAGTGAGCTTATTTGGCAGCTATTACGAGCGGTATGGCAATGCGTACAACTTTGATCCCTCTAAATATGTCGCAGCGGATGCCCCTATGGTGGATGTCAATACCGGGGCCCTCGACTTTGGCCCGGGGCAAAGCGTGTACAACATTACGGGTATAGTGCGCTGCGGTTACGGCGGCGTACACAGCAGTTGCCAAACCGGCCACCTATTCAATCCTGCTCCGCGCATCGGTTTTGCCTTTGATCCCAAGGGAGATGGGAAAATGGCAATCCGTGGAGGCTATGGCATCTTCTTCGAGCATGCCAACGGGAACGACGCCAACACCGAGTCCCTAGAGGGAAATCCTCCTGGTGTCATCGCTCCAGTGCAGTTTTTCATTGATGGCTATACCAACATCGGTGGCCTATCCGCGGATGGCTCGCCGCAAACATTTCCTCTCGGCGGCGGCGTCAGCCAGTTGACATCCATTACGAGTGTGACGCAGTGGCCCTACATCCAGCAATATCACCTGGACATCCAGCGCGAATTGGCTCGCAACACGCTGGTGACCGTGGCCTACGTAGGCAGCAAGGGGACTCATCTATCGCAACAATTAGATCGTAATCAGCTTCATTCCATTCCCGCCTCCCAAAATCCGTTCCTGCCGGGTCAAATCCTCACCGGCACGATATGCGATTCGCAAAATGGTAGCGCGAGGAAGCCTACTTTTCGTGTAAATGGACAAACCATAAGAGGCGAACCAGCCATCAATATAGCCTTGGCCTGCGGCAACGTGAATCCTGATCTGTTCCGACCCTATCAGGGATATGACTCGATCTATGGCATTATCGGGGGAGCAAACTCAATCTATAACGCACTGCAAGTTTCCGGCCGGCGGAATGCAGGCGGACTACAACTCACGGTGGCGTATACCTATAGCCATTCGATTGACAATTCTTCCGACCGCTACGATAGCGCATTTGTCGATTCTTACAATTTGGCGTCCTACCGGGCCAGCTCGAGTTTCGATCAACGTCATATTTTTACGGTCAGCTACATTTACGACCTGCCAATTTTCCAGCATGCTACTGGTTTAAAGAGATTGACCTTGGGCGGCTGGCAGCTTTCTGGAATCACCACAGCTCAGACAGGTGAACCTTTCTCAATCATCAATGGAGGCGCTTACGACAATGCCGGGGTTGGCAATAGCGTAGGGTCGGGTTCCTATGCTGATCTTGTAGGGGATCCACATGGTCCGATTCCTCACTTTAACGGAGTGGCTAACGTACCGTACGGACCCCTGCTCTACAATCCCGGAGCTTACGCACAACCCACGGGCCTCACATTTGGCGACTCCGGCCGTAACTCGCTGATTGGCCCGGGACGACTGAATTTTGATATGGGATTGTTCAAGCACTTCAAATTTAGAGAGACCATGGCATTTGAGTTTCGCGCCGAAGCTTTCAACATCTTCAATCATCCCCAATGGACCGGCGTAAACAATGGCAGTTGCGGTCTCGAGATTAATTCGGGCGCGGATGATTGTGTGAATGGCGATTCGTTCGGAGATGCTCCGAATGGTTTTCTGCATCCTAGCGGAGCCCATCAGCCACGTATTGGAGAGTTTGGCTTGAAATTTATTTTCTAAGATGACCGCCACGGAACGAAAGCAATTGCGCAACATTTCAGTTTTCGTGGCTAGCGTAGTTCTGGGCTTCGGCATCGCTTCTCTTTCTATTCTTCAACCGCCGAATGTCCGTGCGGAAGATTCGCAATGGATTCGCCCCGTTAAGCCGGGAGATCCGTTGCTTTGGGGCCGCAAGGATGGGATTGTCTTCGGTTTGCCTTCCGAAGGCGGTTTGCCGGGCCCGCGCGGGCTGATTCGGGTAGGCGTGATTTCTACTAAGACCGGACGTCCCGAGCTCTTGAATTTCATTGCTATCGAGCCGGTAACAAAGGGCCACGGCAGCCGTGGTGACCGGATGGCATTCAGCGAGTTGGAGCCGAGTGTGATGGATCGCGGATCTCAAGGCAAACGGCTGTGGGTCGGTCCTGACGATTCCAATAGTCAGCTGGCTGGCACTGTTTCTGTGTTATCGGACGGACCGAAATCGATCGAAAAGCTTACTGTACGAATTGAAATTGAGCGCTTCCAAGCCAACGGGGCGCATGTGTATTTGATGGCATCGATCGAAAGCGATCACCCGGAAGAGATTCAAATGGCGGTCTATCGCTACGAAGATAGCCCTGAGATCGAAGAACTCACGCTCACCGCAACCATGGGGAACTACGAGAGGCTGCGTTGGCTATGGCTTAAGGATCGAGTGATCGACAGCCGCGAATTATATCGTTCGTATCGTGGGGAAGACTTTGCGGACCGCGAAGACTATCCGTTGCATGAAATGTTAAGAAATCAGGATGGAGACGCAATCGTGTTCTGCACCTCGAACGAGGCTCACCCTGAATTGAATCCTGATTTCACGGCGAAGGATCATTGGCGCTATCGATTGGGGCGGCTCACCCAGTATTGGCGAGTGCCGACGTCGGATATCCAGCCAAACTTGCGAGTCAGAGTGAACGGACGCCGTGTCTATTGGAACTCGCATGCTCCTTTAGGTGGCGGGATAGCTTTTGAGAATTTTGAAGTACGGCAAACGTATAAGCCCGGACAAGTATTCATCTTTGGTGTCACGGCCAGGGAACCATGGGAAATTCGGCCGGCTATCCAACATCTAGCACATGCAAGAAATCCGGAGGCTAACTGATTTGCAGGATGTAGCCCATAGGCGACGCTTATTCACCGGAGAGCAGGCAGTGGCATGATCAGACGCCGGGAGTTTGTGCGCAACAGTGCGGTGAGCGCGGCGGCGCTCTTACTGGCCAGACCCGCAAGGTTGGCAAACGCAGTGGCGGCAAGTACCGCCGACTCCCGTATTGAAGTTCTATTGGACGAAAGTTTGGGCACGATCTCCCCGAATATCTATGGGCACTTTCTTGAGCACATTGGCGGCGTGATCTATGACGGTGTTTGGGTTGGCGAAGATTCGAAAGTCCCCAACATCCACGGCATCCGCAAAGACCTCATCGATGAAATGCGGAAAATCAAAGCTCCCGTGGTGCGCTACCCCGGCGGCTGTTTTGCGGACAGCTACGACTGGCGCGACGGAGTTGGGCCAGCCGACAAGCGTCCGCGGAGAACGAATTTCTGGATCGAGGGCGATAGCAACACTTCTCCCGCCAACCACCGCTACGAGTCGAATCGTTTCGGTACAGATGAATTCATGCGCTTCTGCAAGGCTGTGGGATGTGAGCCGTATCTCGCTGCCAATGTTCGCAGTTTGCCGGGTCAGGAATTTTATCGTTGGGTGGAATACTGCAATTCTCCCGCTGGCAGTACTACGCTGGCAGATGCGCGTGCCGCTTCCGGCTCCGTCGAACCTTATGATGTCCGCTACTGGGGCGTGGGAAATGAATCCTGGGGCTGCGGCGGGAATTTTACAGCCCAGGAATATGCCGTCGAGTTTCGCAGATACACCAGTTGGTTGCCACAATACGGCAAGCCTTTGGAGCTGATCGCCTCGGGTCCGAACTCGGATGACTGGCAATGGACGCGGGAATTCTTTGGAGAAATTGCGAGAAAAGATAAAGGTCTATTTGGTTCCATCTTTGGGTGGGCGCTGCATTACTATTCCTGGAACTTAAGTCGAGGACACACCGAGGACTGGGACGAAGGCAAGGGCGACGCGCTTAAGTTCGATGCCCAGGACTGGTATGAAGTGTTGCGCGAAGGAAATCGGCTGGAATCACTCATTGAAGGTCACTGGGAAGCGATGGGCGAGTTTGATTCTGGGCATGAAGTGAAGCTGGTGGTCGATGAATGGGGACCCTGGTATCGTCCGGGCAGTCAGCTCACCCCAGAAAACTTTCTCGAACAGACCCCCACGCTCAGGGACGCTGTGTTTAGCGCCATGACGCTCGACATGTTCAACCGGCATCCGGAAAAAGTCACGCTGGCAAGTCCGGCGCAGCTGGTTAATTGCTTGAACAGCCTTTACCTGGCTCATGAAGATAAGTTCTGTGTAACTCCGGTAGGCCATGTTTTCGGAATGTACGCCGCACACCAGGGCGGCCAGGCAGTTCGCACCATGATTTCGGCGCCGATGGTGAATTATCTACGCGATGGCAAGCCCGCATCGTTTTGGGGGTTGAACGGCTCTGCGTCTCTGCGCGGCAAGGATTTGGTGCTCACCGTCGTGAATCCGCACGTAAGCGAAACTAGAGAAACGGAAATCGTAATTCGGGGCGCGGCCATCAAGTCTGGAACTACAACCGTGTTGACCAGTTCCGATCTTCATGCCCACAACACCTTCGATCAGCGAAATGAAGTGGTCCCACAGGTCAAAGAATTGTCCTCGACGGGGAGGACAGTTACGCTCCAGTTGCCGCCTGCTTCCGTCACAAAATTTGTGCTAACTCTTAGTCTGAAAACTGAAGAGCATGATGTGAACTTCTTATAGATCCTATGGCAACGATTGTAGAAGTAGCAAAACGCGCACGTGCATCGACCGGAACAGTCTCCAACGTCATTCGCGGAACCGTGCCCGTGAGTCCTGCGATGCGAGCCCGCGTTGAGGCTGCGATCCGCGATCTCGATTTTCATCCTAATGAAATTGCCCGCAGTCTTAAGGTGAACCAGACCTACATGTTGGGCATGGTGGTTCCCGATATTACCAATCCCTTTTTCCCGCAAATCATCCGGGGGGCAGAGGACAAAGCTCTGGAGCGGTCCTTTTTGCTGGTGGCGGCGAATACGGACGAACAGATCGAGCGCGAACAGCGGGTCGTGTCGGCTCTACGTTCGCGCCGGGTGGATGGAATTTTGCTGGTACCCACTCGTGGAAAAGACATCAACCATATTCGGAGAGCCATAGAATCTGGAATTCCGGTCGTATGCCTGGATCGAGTTCCGGCGGGCATGAAAATCGACGCCGTCATGTTGGATAATGTTCGCGGCGCACAAGACTGCGTGCGTCATCTCATAAGGACTGGCTATCGCAGTATCGCCATCATTACCGGACCGCTCGAATTGGGAGTAGCGCGCGAGCGTCTTCGAGGATACGAAGAGGGTCTGCAGGAGGCGGATATTGAGGTCTCAAAAGAATTGATTCTAGAAGGCGATTTTCGCGAGACTTCCGGATATCGGCTTGCCAAAGAACTTCTGTTGCGGCGCGCCAGACCGTCAGCAATATTGGTTTCCAACGGGGTCATGGCGTTGGGAGTGCTTCAGGCCTTCGAAGAGCTGGGGGTACGCTGTCCCGACGACATTGCGCTTGCCACTTTCGATGACCTTGCAGGAGATCGCGCGTTCCATCCCCGACTCACAGTGGTTTCCCAGCCAGGGTATGAGATTGGCGCGCGCGGGGTTACCCTTCTCATGGATCGTATTGAGGGCAAATTGAGCAAGAAGCCTTCTGTGGTGCGAGTGGCGCCAACTTTGATTGTCCGCGAATCAACACGAGCGCGGATTTCGCCCGAGAGGACATTCCTCCCCAGAGATTCGGACTCGTATCAGAAGAGTCCAATCTAGCTGCTAAGTAAACCTTGTGCCTGAAACCATCCTCCAGCTCAACGAAATCCATAAGCGTTTTGACGGCGTGCGCGCTCTACAAGGGGCCAGTTTCTCGCTTGTCGCGGGGGAGGTTCACGCGCTGATGGGAGAAAACGGCGCGGGCAAGAGCACTCTGGCGAAGATTGTCGCAGGCACAATACCAGCTGACAGCGGCAAATTCTTTGTGGACGGTTCTCCAGTTACCATTCGTGGCCCGCATGATGCGCAACGCCTCGGAATCAGCATCATTTACCAGGAACTCGATTTGTTCCCGCATCTAACCATCGCGGAAAACCTCGCGATTGGCAATCATCAATTCAAAGAGCGCAGATTTGTAAGATTGCGTGATCTCGATCGTTTTGCCGAACCTTATCTGGAGCAGGTGGGGCTCACATGTGGTCCACGCTGCGAGGTCAGGTCGCTGAGCATGGGGGAACGGCAGTTGGTGGCCATTGCTCGTTCGCTCAGCATGCGCGCGAGGATTATTCTCATGGACGAGCCTACCAGTGCGCTTTTCGACGATTCAGTAGAACGGCTATTCAAGCTTATTGGTACGCTCAAGCAGCAAGGAGTGGCCATCGTTTATGTGTCCCACAAGATGGACGAAATCTTCCGCGTATGTGATCGAGTCACCGTGATGCGAGATGGAGAGACCATTGGCACGCGTGCGATCCACGAATTTTCGTCCGCGGAGTTAATCCGGATGATGATCGGAAAAGAGTGGCAGGCGCGTGATCGTAAGCCAGCCAAATCGAACAATGAAGCATTGCTCTCATTTTCCGGCTTGACCACTGCCAAACTTCGTGACGTTTCTTTCAATTTACGAAAAGGCGAAGTGCTCGGTATAGCAGGTCTGCTGGGTTCAGGACGCAGCGAAATCGGGGCCGCACTGATGGGTGTGGATCGATGGAAGAAGGGGAAAATAATTCTGCGTGGAAAACCAATTTCTACAAAGTCAGTGAAAAACTCATTTGAATTAGGGATTCGCTGGCTGCCGGAAGATCGGAAACTTGACGGGCTCATGATGCAGATGAGCATCCTGGAGAATGGCACAATTTCCGATCTGATCCCTATGAGTTGGATCGGATTTGTGAATCGTTCTCGCGAGCGCAAGGCCGCGATGGCAGCATTCCAGGCGTTGTCGTTAAAGTACGCTTCCATCGACCTTCCGGTAGGAACACTCAGCGGCGGGAATCAGCAGAAAGTGCTTCTAGCGCGGTGTCTGCTGGGGAATCCTGAGCTTATATTTCTGGATGATCCCACTCGCGGTATCGATGTAGGAGCGAAAGAAGATATTTATCAGATCATCGAGCAGCTCGCCTCTCAGGGCAAAGGCGTTCTTATGGTGAGTTCAGAACTACCAGAGTTGCTGCGCTGCTGTGACCGCATTCTGGTGATGAAGGAAGGCGCCATCGCGGCCGATCTTGAAGTCGAGCACGCAACCCAAGAGCAGATTCTGACATTCGCAACCCATGTGCCCGCGCAGGCTGGAGGTCAGGTTTGACATCTGTAGTCAACTCGGCCGTGTCTCGTTGGAAACAGATAAGCGGCCAAAAACGTGACGTCGCAAAGAGCCTGGTCGCACTGTCCGCGATTTGCATCCTTGCCGTGTTGTTCAGTCCCAACGCCGCCGATGGTTCGAACATTTTCTTACAAGCGGGCAATCTCACCGACATTCTGCGCCAAGTCTCGATCATCGGGATCATCTCCCTGGGAATGAACTTTGTCATTCTCACCGGAGGTATTGATTTGAGTGTGGGTAGTATTCTGGCGCTCTCCACCACGGTCGTAGCTTTGGTGCTCACGCGATGGCAACCAGGGCTTCGTTATTCCACCGAGATCGCGCTGGCGATTTTTGCAGCGCTGGCAGTATCGACAGCCGCTGGAACACTCAGTGGAGCTGTGATCGCAATCTTCGATGTTCAGCCTTTCGTGGTGACTTTGGCGGGAATGATCGGGATTCGCGGTTTGGCGAAGTGGCTGTCGAACAATGCCAATGTCGATGTGGGATTCGGACAGGATGTTGCCTCGACCTTTGCTGCCATGTTTCGAGGTAAGGCGGTCACGATTGCCTGCTACGTGGGTCTGGCGGTTGTTTTCGCAGTTTTGCTCAGTCGAACCATCTTTGGGCGGTACGTGCGGGCGGTGGGCGACAATGAGCGCGCCGCCTTCTATGCCGGTCTACCTATCCGACAAGTCAAGCTTTGGGTTTATTCGCTATCGGGACTGCTCGCAGGATTCGCCGGAGTTTTATATGCGGCGGAGAATCACCAGGGAAACCCCAACGCTGGCGTTGGGTACGAACTGGATGCGATTGCGGCTGTGGTCATCGGGGGCACGCAGCTCTCGGGTGGCAAAGGAACCATCACCGGAACCATTATCGGAACCCTGATGATTGGCGTACTGACTAACATGCTGCGACTCAACAACGTGGATAGCAATGTCGAGATGATGGTCAAAGGTGGCATTATTCTGCTGGCCGTAGCGGTGCAGAAACAGGGGAAACGCGCCTAATGAGAATCGAAATGAAACTAGTGAAAATGATGGGGTTGGTTTTGTTCACGACTGTTGCAATCTCGTGCAACCGGACAACTCCAAATCAACGGCAGTTTTTCGTTGCGTTTAGCCAAGCCAACAATGCCGAGCCTTATCGGGCGGCGCAGAATGAATTGATGACAAAATTATTTGCCCAGGCCGGCGATGTGAAACTGGTGATTGCCGACGCCCAACAGGACAATAGTAAACAGGTGGCGCAGGTGGAGACATTTATTCGCCAGCGTCCCGACCTGCTGATCGTTGCGCCCAACGAGCGTGCGGCTTTGACCGCAGTGATGGGGGAGGCCATGGAGCAGAAAATCCCAGTCATTTGTTTGGAGCGCGACATTCTCCAGCCCAACTACACCACCCTGGTACATAGCGACAATCTTGTCATCGGCCGGATGGCGGGTGAATTCATCAGGGATTATCTGATTAACAAATACAAACAACCCAAAGGCACGGTTGTGGAGATGCAAGGTTTGCTCGGCGTCGAAGCAGCAATTAATCGACACAAGGGAGCAGTCGATGTGCTGGCGAAGTATCCCGACATCAAGATTGTCGCTGATCCTGTCGCTGATTGGATTCAAGCTCGTGCCAAAGACAGAATGACTGAGGTTCTCCGCGGCCATCCATCTATCGACGTTGTTTACGCCCACAATGATCCCATGGCGGTTGGAGCATATCTCGCGGCCAAGGAACTGGGGCGGGAGCGCGAAATGATTTTCGTAGGCGTCGACGGACTTGGTGGTACGGCCGGCGGCATTAAAAAAGTACAAGACGGCATTTTGGCGGCGACTTTTGTTTATCCGTTGTGTGTGGAAAAAACCGTCGAGATTGCGCTGAAAATGTTGCACGAAAGGAACTTTCGTCCGGAAAAGGAATACACCGTCGAGCCACAACTCGTTACGCCACAGAACGCTGCGGAACTCTACAAGCAAACGACGCTGACTCAGTAGCGCTCGCAATAAATCAAATTGAACTGGAGAACCCATGGAAGCGGTAATTACCATCATTGCCAGCGGCGACCTGCGTTTGGAAGCGAATCAGAAGTGCTGGCCGGCGCAAAAGAAAGTCGAAGAGTTAGTTGCCGCTGCCATCGATCGCAACGAGTTTCAAACCACACGGGGTCATGCCTACGATCCGGTAAAGCAGCACGGGTTCATCGATTCCCAAAAATACGGAATGCAAGTATTCCGGGATTTGCCTGCCGATGCGCCGCTGATCGTGGTCGAAGCAGTTTGGCAATATTCGCATCATGTTCTTCCCGGCCTGATTACCCACAAGGGGCCTATCCTGACCATCGCCAACTGGAGCGGCGAGTGGCCGGGGCTGGTAGGCATGTTGAACTTGAATGGTTCGCTGACCAAGGCTGGCGTGAAGTATTCCACACTGTGGTCAAAGGATTTTTCCGATGAATACTTTCTCTCGCGATTGCAGCGATGGCTGGAAGGGGAATCGATTACCCACGATGCAAGTCATGTGCGTCCATTCGCGACCGTGAAATTGCCTGAAGATGCGGAGAACTCAGGCATCGCCCAAGCGCAGTGTCTCAAACGCGACAAAGCGATTATGGGGGTTTTTGATGAAGGCTGTATGGGGATGTTCAACGCCATCGTCCCCGACCATTTGTTAAATCCGCTGGGCATATACAAAGAACGCCTGAGCCAGTCAGCACTCTATGCTGCGATTAAAATTGTACCGAACGCCGAAGCGCAAGCCGTGCGGAACTGGCTGGATGCTCGCGGAATGAAATTTGTCACAGGTCCTAATCCCGAGACGGATCTCACTGACCATCAGATTCTCGAGCAATGCCGAATGTATATCGCTGCGCTTCGCATCGCCGATGACTTCGGTTGCGACACCATTGGCATCCAGTATCAACAGGGATTGAAAGATTTGGTCCCCGCATCGGACCTGGTGGAGGGCCTGCTAAATAACGGCGATCGCCCTCCCGTCAAGTCCAGAGAGGGCGGTCGAGTGCTCTATGACGGGAAGCCACTTCCGCATTTTAACGAAGTCGATGAATGCGCTGGAATCGATGCGCTGGTTACGAAACGGGTTTGGGATGCGCTCGGCTATCCTTCGGAAAACACTCTGCACGACATCCGTTACGGAGAGGATTACGACGGTCAATTCGTATGGGTATTCGAGATTTCAGGCGCAGTACCTCCGGCGCATCTGCTCGGCGGTTATGCGGGCGCGGTGAGCGAGCGACAGCCGCCCATGTATTTTCGCCTGGGTGGTGGAACGTTGAAGGGAGTGAGCAAGCCTGGCGAAATCATTTGGAGCCGTGTCTACATTGAAGATGGCAAGCTCAAAGTTGACATGGGACACGGCCGAGCCATTGCCTTGCCCGAGCAAGAGACGCAACGTCGCTGGCGGATCACGACTTCACAGTGGCCCATTATGCATGCCGTGACTCCCGGCGTGAGTCGCGATCAGATGATGGGAAGGCACAAGGCAAATCACATTCATGTTGCCTACGCTCCAGGAATTGCAGCTGCGGGTAATGCCCTCGCCGCCAAAGCTGCGTGCTTTCAGGAGTTGGGAGTGGAAGTGAACTTTTGCGGTGATTTGAACTTCGCATAATAGCTTTACTAGTCAAGATTCAGCTTGTTGGATCTCCGGAAGAGACACATGGGTGCTCACAGGGTGGCTGCTGCGAATTGGGGGACTCAGCCCTGGCATTGGCGCTCACGAAGATAGTGCGGTAGAACTTACCGCAATGCGACCTGCAGAAGGTTGGGTTGGCGGTCGCAGGTTACACGCAGAGTGCTTTCATGTCCGGAAACCAGTGTGCCTGAGATCGTTTTGGATAGATCGTAAGCATCCGCTCCGGATTGTACACGCACCTTAAGTTTATGGGGGCCGGCAGGGAGCTTCACCGTGTCAGCATCGAAGCCGACCGTGCGTTGGAGAACGAGAGCGTGTCTTTGGGTAGTTCCCTGCAATTCCTTCTGATAGACCAGATTGTTATCCAGCCAAACCGACGCCCGGGCGATTACAAAATGGTGCTCGATCTCGATTTCCAGACGTGCGGATTGGGGACGAGCCGCCGGTAACGCGGCCAGAGCGCGACTCACCTGAGCGCTTGGAGCGGGAGTCGAGACTACGTGTGAATTTGTCGTTATCGATTGCTCGGGACTATTGCGATGGCGGAGATGGAACGCAAGGCCAATTGCGGCAACCAGCAAAGCTCCAGCGGCCAATCCCACTTGGATGGAACGCGTGCGCGAGAGCGGCGGTGCACCTTGACCGTGGAGTCCGGTTTTATCTTCAGCGTTCGGCTTCACTCGAACTTGGACCGTAGCAGTTTTCGTCGGCTTACCGAAAATAGATAGCGGGAAAGTCTTGGAAGGTGCGGCGACAGCAGAGGAGTCACGGCTAATCAAGGCAAGAGATCCGGCAGTCTCATTGAGCTTTCGAGTAGTGCGCAATTGCTGAATGTCAGCGGCCATTTCTGCGCCGGTTTGATACCGCCGTGCGGGATCTTTGGCCATGGCGCGCGATGCAATGCGATTCAGCGCCAGCGGAAAACCTGCTTCCAGCACTGTAACCGGGACCGGATCATGATGGGCCACCTTGGCTATGACTGTAGCTGCACTGTTGCCCTGGAAAGGGCGGTAGCCGGTGAGAATCGTATATAGAATCACGCCCAGCGAAAACAAATCCGAGCGGGCGTCAGCTTGCTCCCCGGACAGTTGTTCAGGAGCCATGTATGCGGGGCTCCCCAGGACTCGGCCCGGCAAAGTGATTTGCGAGTGGTTCAGCTTGGCGATGCCGAAATCGGCAATCTTTACGTGGCCTTCCCGGGTAATGAGAATGTTCGCGGGCTTAATGTCCCGGTGAATTACGCCACGTCCGTGCGCATAATGGAGAGCTTCCGCAATTTCCTGAACCAGTTGCAGTGCCGGCCCCAGGGGTAATTTACGATTCGCAGACCCGCCTAGAATTCGGTTGAGCGGTCGTCCCTCCACATACTCCATCACAATATATGGAAGACGGCTCTCGGGCTCTTCTCCGACATCAAAAATGGTCACGATCCCAGGATGTGACAGCCCACCTGCTGCTTTGGCTTCCAGGAAAAAACGATCGCGAAAGGCCTGTTCTTCGTCGGAGTCCTGCTCGAAAATCGAAATTGTCTTGATGGCTACGAGCCGGTCAATCTTGGGATCTCGTCCCCGATACACAACACCCATGGCTCCGCGCCCAATTTCCGAGTCAATCTCGTAGCGGCCAAGAAGGGTAGTCACGGTAGTTTACTCATTCAGCAATATGTATGTTATGGGTTTTGAAATGCTTAGTGTGTTAGGAATCGGTCGTTGGGCGGTTACGTGGGTAACGTGAAGAAGGGACTCTTCTTGACTCAAATTAGAAACACAGGGGCGGAACATAACCAGGCGGGTAAGCTAGGGGCGGAGGGCTTTTTACTTCATCTAAAGTCCTCGGCCCCAACTTATTTATTAGAGACTAGTTATTCCAGACAATCTCGGCTTTCTTCGCGGCATCGTGCTCTTTTCTCAACATGCGCGCAGAATCACCGAGGGGCGTGGGGTGTGATACGGGCGCTACTTCCCATAAAGGCCTTTCCCCCTTGGCCCAGGTATTACCAGAAGAAGATTCCAGTAAGTTCTGCTCGGTTGCCATGCCGTGCTGAGTGGCAAATTCCTGATGACTTTGAAACTCAAGCACTGAGGTCTGAGCGTTCAAGGCCGAGCCCATGGCACTAGATTGTCCGAATGCTGCTGTTGCACAAAGAAAGCACACCATAACCACAGTAAATTTCATCATTGAGTATTTCTCCCCTTTGGAGGAACGTTTCGCTATTTCTGCTGCGTATCGCTCACTCACGCTAGACATATATGCAAGCTGCATACCACGTCTAAGTATTTGAACCATAAGGGGTTAATTAGACAATAAAGTGAAGCGCTGCAAATGTTTGCACAATTATGGAGGCGTCATAATAGGCATTTGAACCTTTCCAGATTTTCTAGCAGCCCGAGACCGGAGTCGAACTGTCCGAAAATGGACACCACAGTCCACTAGAGGACAGTAAAGAATGCGGCACTAGATGCTGATCGCAGATTATCTGTATTTGTTTCTTGTGTTTGCGAGTCATCGTGAATGTGGTATTCAGGATGCCATTCACTAAGACGTATGGATATCGCGCGTCCAGAGTTCAAGCTCCAGAAACGTCGCCGCCAAGTGATTCTGGCGGTGGTAGTGATCGCAGTGGTTGTAGCCGGAAGCATCGGAGTATCCAGGTTGAAGCCTGCCGCGCCATCTGTTGAACGCGGAACCGTGTGGACCGACACTGTAAAGCGCGGCCCAATGCTACGCCAGGTACGCGGGCTCGGCACTCTAACCCCGAGCCAGGAAGCAGTCCGCCAGATACCCGCCGAAACCGAAGCCACAGTGGTTCGCATTCGCATGTTGCCAGGTTCACTGGTGAAAGCGGACACCATCCTGGTCGACATGAGCAATCCTCAAACCGAGCAGGCGGCTCTTGATGCCCAACTTCAACTGAAGGCTGCGGAAGCTGAATATCAGAGTTTGCGGGTAAAGCTGGAAAGCGACCTGATGACCCAGAAAGCGGGCGCTGCCACGGTGACCGCCGATTACAGCCAGGCTGAGCTGCAGGCGGAAACCGACAAAGCGCTCTACGATCTCGGCGTGATTTCCGGATTGACCTACAAAGCTTCCAAAGGCAAGGCCGATGAGCTGACCATCCGCAATGATCTGGAAGCGCAAAGGCTCACCGGAAACCAGAGGGCCATCGCCACGCAAATGGCGGAGCAGCAAGCCAAGGTCGATGAGATGCGTGCGTTGGCCGAACTCAAGCAGAAACAACTCAACGATCTGAAAGTGCGCGCAGGAATCGATGGCGTCCTGGTCGATTTGCCTTTGCAAGTAGGGCAACACGTTTTGCCGGGAGCCATGTTGGCCAAGGTGGTCGAACCGGATCACCTGATGGCCGAGTTGAAGATCGCCGAGACCCAGGCGCGCGATGTACAGATTGGCGAGCCCGCCTCCATCGACACTCACAACGGCGTAGTTTCAGGGACGGTTTTACGTGTTGATCCGGCAGTGCAGAACGGGACTGTGACCGTGGACGTGAAACTGACCGGCGATCTTCCCAAGGGAGCTCGACCTGATCTCAGTGTCGACGGTACTGTAGACCTTGAGCGGCTAGACAACGTTCTCTATGTGGGACGTCCGGCCTTCGGGCAGGAGAGCAGCACCATCAGCCTGTTCAAGCTCGATCCTAATAACAATGGAGCCGTACGTACTCCTGTGAAAGTGGGACGAGCGTCCGTGAACTCGATACAAATTATTGAAGGACTTCATGAGGGCGACACCGTCATTCTCTCAGACATGTCGCGCTGGGACAGCACCGACCGCATTCGGCTTGAATAAGTATCCATTCCACTTTGAGGCAGCCAGTTATGACTGAAGCAGGACAACCACTCATACAGATTCAAGACATGCAAAAAGTTTTTTACACGGAAGAGATCGAGACCCATGCTCTTTCGGGGGTTCATCTCTCCATCGCGAAAGGCGAGTACGTGGCCATGTCGGGACCTTCGGGCTGCGGCAAGTCCACGCTGCTCTCGATTATCGGCCTCCTTGATACACCCACAGGCGGCAGCTATATGCTCAACGGGAAAGCAGTCGAGAGCCTCGACTTCGCCGACCGTTCGCGCATTCGCAATCAGGAAATCGGATTCATCTTCCAAAGCTTCAATCTGATTGGCGATCTCACGGTTTACGAGAATGTCGAATTGCCACTGACCTATCGGCAGAAAATGCCGGCAGCTGACCGCAAGGCTCGGGTCATGGAGGCGCTGGAGCGTGTGGGGATGGCCCACCGCGTCCGGCATTATCCTTCGCAACTCTCCGGAGGTCAGCAACAGCGCGTGGCCGTGGCCCGTGCGCTGGGCGGGAAACCATCCATCCTGCTGGCAGACGAACCCACCGGGAACCTCGACTCACGCAACGGCGAAGCTGTCATGGAATTGCTGCAGAACCTCCATCGCGAAGGCGCGACCATTTGCATGGTGACGCACGATCCGCGCTTCGCTAAACACGCCGACCGCGAAGTGCATCTGTTCGACGGCAAGGTTGTCGCGGAAGAAGACCTGAAGAAGCTGATGGCGGACGTGCATGCATGAGTGGGCTATTCCAAGACCTTCACTATGCGTTACGCCAACTGCGCAAGAATCCCGGCTTCGCCTGCACTGCCGTTCTTGTTCTAACGCTGGGGATATCCGCGAGTCTCGCCATTTTCGGCTTCGTGGATGCCGCGCTGCTCAAACCCATCCCTTACCCCAACCCGACTCGCCTGGTTCATGTAACCGAAAGCGTCGCGCTGATGCCGCGCGCCAATCTTTCTTATCCTGACTATCTCGACTGGAAAAAACTCAATCAGGTTTTTAGTGCGCTGGATGTCTATACCGGCAACGGCTATCTCATGCAGACGCCGGACAGGAACAGAGCCTATTCCTGGCGAACGTGTGAGTGACGGCTTTTTCCGGACGTTGGGCATCACGCCCATGCTTGGCCGTGATTTTTACGCTGGCGAGGACCTTCCGGCAGCGCCGCCGACTGTCCTGTTGACGTTCGCCACATGGCAAAAGCGATTTGGGGGAAGAAAGAGCGTGATCGGCGAGACAGTGACGCTCAGCGGCATTTCGCACACCGTCATCGGGGTGCTGCCTGAAAGTTTCCAGTTTGCTCCGAGCGGCAATGCTGAGGTCTGGACAGCTCTTCGCGCTGAGGGTTCTTGTGATCTCCGGCGGAGTTGCCACGGTCTCAACGGAATAGCCCGGCTTAAAGATGGCGTCAGCATCCAGATGGCGCTGGCTAATATGCAAGCAATCGCAAAACAGCTGGAGACGCAATATCCCGACTCTAATCGCGGCCAGGGTGCGAGCGTGGTGGCTCTGTCGGAAGTGATTATCGGAGACGTTCGTCCGATCCTGCTGACGCTACTCGGCGGCTCTGGGTTGCTCTTGCTTATTGCTTGTGTGAATGTGTCGAGCCTGCTGCTGGTACGTACGGAAAGTCGCAAGCGGGAAATCGCAGTGAGGGGTGCGCTGGGTGCATCGCTAGCGCGACTCATTGGTCAATTCGTGATTGAAGGGATGGTATTGGTAACGGTAGCAAGCGTGCTTGGATTGGTGGTTGCTTCTGCCTTCATGCGGATCCTGATGCGTCTTGTATCAAAGGATTTGCTCGACAATATGCCTTACTTGCGGGGCCTCGATATAAATCTGCATGTGTTGGGCTTTGCGGCTGTGATTGCCGCGCTGGCCGCTGTCCTGTTTTCGCTAACCCCGATCCTGCGCTCTCCCTTGTCGAGAATGCAGGAAGGCCTGGCCGAAGGCGGGCGCGGTTCGGCGGGGACGTTGTGGCGGCGTTTTGGTGCGAACCTGGTAGTTGTTGAATTGGCAGTAGCATTCGTTTTGTTAGTGGGTGGCGGATTGCTCGGCAAGAGCTTGTACCGCCTGCTTCACGTGGAACTGGGATTTCAGTCCGACCACCTGGCGACGCTAACTGTCGCGTTGTCGAAGGGTGCTTACAGCAAGGACGAACAGATCGTTGCCGCTGCGCGGCAGATTGTCAGCCGCGCCGAAAGCCTTCCCGGCGTCGAGTCTGCGGGCATTTCCAGCGTGTTGCCGGTGAGCTTCAACGGCAATACGACCTGGCTCAGATTTGTAGGCAAGCCCTACAACGGCGAACACAATGAAGTGAATGAACGGGATGTGAGCTCCGCATTTTTTACGACACTGCACGCCAAGTTGTCGCGAGGCCGATACTTTAGCGATGCTGAGGATGCGTCTAAGCCCCATGTCGTCATCATCAACCAGACGCTGGCGAAACGATACTTTCCCGGGGAAGATCCCATCGGCAAGAAAATAGGCGATACCGAACTCTCACCGGCGTCGATCGTTGAGGTTGTTGGCGTCGTGGAAGATGTAAAAGATGGTTCGCTGGATTCTGAAATCTGGCCGGCCATCTACTATCCATTCAATCAAAGCACCGATACTTATTTTTCTCTCGTGGTGCGCACCTCGCAAGCTGCGCAGTCTTTGCTGCCAACCCTGGATGCGAGCATTCGGCAAATCGACTCCGGCATCGGAACGATGGACGAATCGACAATGAGCCAAAGAATCGAGAATTCGCAGACCGCTTATCTGCACCGATCCTCGGCGTGGCTGGTAGGAGGCTTTGCAGCTCTGGCTCTGCTGCTGGGCGTGGTTGGACTCTATAGCGTGGTTGCGTATTCGGTCAGTCAACGCACCCGCGAAATCGGAGTGCGCATGGCGCTTGGCGCACAACGCAGGTCGGTATATCAGCTGATCATGAAAGAGGCGGCTTGGTTGACGGGCGTGGGCATTGTGATAGGCCTGCTCTGCTCGATTGCTACTGCCACCCTGATTCGTGGACTGCTCTTTGGAGTTCGCTCCTGGGATGCCGCTACATTTGCGGCTGTTTCTGTATTGCTTGGGATTTCGGCGTTGCTGGCCAGCTATATTCCGGCGCGACGGGCCGCGAAAGTCGATCCCATGGTGGCGCTGCGCTACGAATAAGAAATCCTGCAGAAGTTGAGGAAAAGATGATCCGACTAAAAAACATGGAGCGCAGTTATAAGACCGCCGCGGGGCAAACCTGGGTGTTGCGGCGCATCAATCTGGAAATTCGTGAGGGCGAGTTCATTACGGCCATGGGGCCGTCCGGAGCAGGGAAGTCGTCGCTCTTAAATGCACTTGCGCTACTGGACGACCAATGGCTGGGCGAGTACTGGTTTCGCGAACAGGCTGTCCATGAAATGAAGCGCAGGCAGCGTGCCGATCTGGCTAAGAAAAATATTGGTATGGTGTTTCAGAGCTACCACTTGCTCGACGATCTTACGGTCAAAGAGAACATCGACCTGCCACTTTCTTATAAGGACATTCCTCGCGGCCAGAGAGAAAGCATGGTGGCCGACGTTCTTGATCGCTTTCAGATTGTCGCCAAAAAAGACTTGTATCCCAGCCAGCTTTCTGGCGGGCAGCAACAACTGGTGGGAATTGCGCGAGCGGTCATCCATAAACCGCCGTTGTTGCTGGCTGACGAACCAACCGGTAATTTGCATTCAACTCAGGCCAAGGAAATCATGGAACTTTTCCGCGAACTCAATCAGCAGGGCACGACGATTGTCCAGGTAACACACTCCGATGCTAATGCTGCCTATGGGAGTCGTACTCTTCAACTGCGGGACGGATGGCTGGTCAGCGATACCGCAAACCCCACCCTGGATCGGCAGGAACCCGCGGTGGCCAGATGAGAGATGTCATGAAGAAACTGTATGTTCCGGTCTTCGTGTTGCTAGGAACCACGATAGTATTCGGCCAGGCAACGACGAGCGCGCCGGAAGCGAGTTCGACGCCACCAGCTCCTGCGCCTTCCAGCCATGTTACGGCCCCGGTTCGACTGGAAATGCCCAAGTCGTATAATCCGCTTCATGCTTACGCGCCGGATCGTGTACCCGAGCCAGTACTGGCTAATTCTCCGCGTATCGACCAACTGGTGCGCGATGGGAAACTTTATTTGTCCTTAAAAGACGCGATTAATCTTGCGCTGGAGAACAATCTGGATCTGGCGATTGCGCGGTATAACCTCCCCATTGCAAATACTGACATTCTGCGCACTCAGGCCGGAGGAGTTTTTCGTGGTGTGAATACGGGCGTGGTGCAAGGCACGCCCGGCGGGGGAGTAGGGGGTTTCGGTGCGGGGGCGCCGGGAGCTGGGGCTGGTGGCACAACCAGTGGTGCAGGTGGTGCAGGCGCTGGAGCTTCCGGTTTAGTGCAATCCACGTTGGGTACGGGTACATCGGTCTCCTCTTATGATCCTTCCATCAGCGGAAGTATGGGAATAGAACATCAAACCACGCCATTATCGAATTTGCAGATCTACGGTGTGCCGACCTTGCAGTTGAACACAGGGCAGGTGAATCTCAGCTACGTGCAATCTTTCCCGACCGGAACCAGCATTTCTTTCGGATTTGATAACAATCGCCAGGCGACGAACAGTCCATTTAGCAATCTGTCTCCGGTATTGAATTCGCAGTATCGCCTCACATTTTCTCAAGAATTATTGGGTGGATTCGGATTCGGGCCCAACCTAAGATATTTGCGAATTGCCAAGAATGACAAGAAGATCTCGGACATTGCATTTAAAGACCAGGTGATCGCGACGGTCACTCAAATCGAAAATATCTATTGGGACCTGGTCAGCGCCTATGAACAGGCAAGAGTAAACGAGCAATCCCGTGCTTTTGCACAGCAAACCTTTGGTAATGCGAAAAAGCAGCTGGAATTGCAGAGCATCCCGGAAATGGACGTGATGCGCGCTGAGGCTGAAGTTTCCAAACGAGATCAGGATTTGACAGTGGCCAAGACGAATCTTGAGCTGCAGGAATCCCTGATGAAGAATGCCCTGACAAAAAGTCTGGACGATCCGGTTTTGGAGGCCATGCCGGTGGTTCCCACCGATCACATGCAAGCCGCCGCGAGCCAGGCGGTTCAGCCGATCCAGGATCTTATTACTCAGGCGTTGGAGGACCGCCCCGAGTTGGCAGAATCGAATGTGGATCTGGACAATCGGCAAATCAGCCGCCGCGCCGCGCGCAACGCATTGTTGCCTACGCTTTCGCTGGTTGGTTTTTATGGAGGGACCGGTCTCGCCGGCCAGTTGAATCCTGTCTACACCCAAGGTGGCACAACCACCGCGATCGGAGGAATCGGCGATGCACTCCTGAGCAGCTTCAATAATTCCGCTCCGGATTACTATGTCGGCCTGAACCTAAATATTCCTCTGCGAAACCGGGTTGCCAAAGCTGACCAGTATCGTTCGGAACTTGAATACCGGCAGGCACAATTGCGTGAGGAACAACTCAAGAAGCAAATCCGGATCGAAGTCCGTAACGCACAATACGCACTGGAGCAAACCAAAGCTCGCGTCGATGCCGCCCAAAAAGCAAGGGATTTGGCCGACCGCACGTTTGAAATCACCAAGAAAGAGCAAACCCTGGGAGCGGGATCAAGTTACCAAACCTTGTCTGCCCAGCGCGATCTGGCGATTGCCGAGCTCGACCTGGTAACGGCCCGGACCATTTATGAAAAGGCGAAAGTAGAACTTGATCGCGCAACCGGCATGACTTTGGAACATAATGGGATACAGATACAGGACGCAATCAATGGTTCAGTTAGCGCTCCTGCTCCTTAGCGCAGCATGCAGAGTCCTATAAAATCGGCAGAGATGGACGTCTCGCATCCTAACAAGAGAGTCACTGAGCGCCCGGCGCGCGTTTTAGCTGCCGATGACCAGCAGCATATTCTGGAGGCCATTCAACTATTACTGCGCCCTCAAGGATATGAAGTCGACGTGGCAAATTCTCCGGTGTTGGTGCGCGAGGCGCTCGCTACTGGTTCCTACGACGCCGTACTCATTGATCTGAACTATACCCGGGATACAACCTCCGGCCAGGAAGGTCTCGATCTTCTCTCTGAAATAATAGGTCTGGATAGTAGTGTGCCTGTCATTGTGATGACTGCCTGGGGCAATGTGGAACTGGCGGTGGAAGCGATGCGCCGGGGAGCCAGGGACTTCGTTCAGAAACCATGGGAAAACGAACGATTGCTGGCCATACTCCGGGTCCAGGTGGAACTGCATCGCACCCTACAGCAGGCAGAGCGATTAGCGGCCGAGAATCGGCTGCTGCGGGCCCAGGGCCGTCCAGAGTTCATCGCGACCGCACCTTCCATGCAAATTGTGCTGGAGGCCATCACCCGTATTGGTCCTTCCGATGCGAATGTCCTGATCACCGGTGAGCACGGTAGCGGCAAAGAAGTGGTTGCACAGACGCTGCACGCACTTTCTCCGCGAGCATCACGCCCTCTGGTGGCGGTGAATACAGGCGCGCTTCCCGATGGCATTTTCGAAAGCGAGCTATTCGGGCATGTGAAGGGTGCGTTTACCGACGCCCGCACCGACCGCATTGGCCGTTTCGAACTGGCGGATGGAGGCACAATCTTTCTGGATGAGATCGGAAACGTGCCGATGCGCCAACAGGCAAAATTATTACGTGTGCTGGAGTCCGGAGAAATCGAACGGCTGGGGTCCTCGCGCACACGGAAGGTAGATGTGCGGGTGATTTCCGCCACCAACACTGATCTTCGCGCAGGATGTGCTGCTGGCCAGTTCCGCGAAGACTTACTGTTTCGGCTCAACACGGTTGAGATTCACGTGCCTCCGTTGCGTGAACGCAGGGAAGACATCCCCGCCTTGGCTGTGCATTTTCTTTCCCGTTACGCTGCACGTTATCGCCGTCCGATTAGTGGGTTCGACACTGCGGCTTTGCAGCAGCTTATGCAGCATTCCTGGCCGGGCAATGTGCGCGAATTGGAGCATACGTTGGAGCGGGCAGTACTGATGTGCCGGACCAACGAAATACAAGCTTCTGATCTGGGGTTGAGTTTGCAGCGGCCGCAAAGCCAGAATCTCGAAGAACTCAGCCTGGAAGCGGTGGAAGCTATTCTGATCCGGAAAGCGCTGCAACGTTTTCAAGGGAATGTGAGTCAAGCTGCGGAAGCCCTGGGACTGAGCCGTGGCGCTCTCTATCGCAGGATGGAAAAATATGGGCTCTAGCTCGCGCGGGGATGGCAAACCCGGCGGGCGGAAACCTCCTCCAAGGCGAGTTCGCCTCCTCTATGAACGCCGGGTAAATCTCTTCTCGTTTCTTGTGGCTCTTCCCGGCATGATCGGGAGTGGCGTTCTTATCTGGCAGCAGCCCTGGGCTGCGGAATCCAAGATCGCCGTTTCAGTTCTTATCTTGTTCTCTTGGTGGCTGCTGGCGATGGCTTTCCAGGATCAAGCCATCCGGCCGCTACAAACTCTGGCAAATGTGGTCGGCGCTCTTCGCGAGGAAGATTATTCCTTTCGAGCCCGAGGCGCCGCCACGGATGATGCGCTTGGCGAACTCTCCATCGAAGTGAATGCTCTGGCCGATCTGTTGGCCGACCAACGCATCCGCGCCATTGAAGCGACGGCTCTCTTGCGCCGTGTAGTCGAAGAGATTGACATCCCACTATTCGCCTTCGATCCTGATCGAGTTCTAAGGCTGGTAAATTCGGCTGGAGAAAAATTGCTGCAACAGTCCTCAGTAAGGGTTTTAGGACGTACTGCCGAAGAAATCGGACTGACTGGGTGTTTTGCCGCAGAAAATGAAGCCCTGGTTCCATTGCATTCCAACAGTCCTACGGCACGTTGGCTGGTGCGGAGAAGCACCTTTCGTCAGAAAGGGATTCCACATACCCTGATCGTTTTGTCGGATGTAAGTCGCGCCTTGCGGGAAGAAGAACGCACGGCATGGCAACGTTTAATTCGCGTTCTAGGCCATGAACTGAATAATTCGCTGGCCCCGATCAAATCGATTGCTGGAAGTCTGAGCGCCCGTCTTCCGGATACGACGCTGAGTGCGGAACAGCGGCAGGATTTTGAACGCGGCCTGGAAATCATTGAGAGCCGGTCCGCTTCGCTTAATCGTTTTCTACAGGCATACCGGCAACTTGCCCAGATGCCCCCACCGGTTCTGCGGAAGGTAGCGTTGATTCCAATCCTGGAACGGGTTGCTGGTCTGGAGACCAGGCTTCAGCTCACTATGGTTCGGGGTCCCGAAGTTATGTTGATGCTTGACCCCGATCAGATTGAACAGATGCTGATCAATCTTGTACGCAACGCGGTCGAGGCTGTCTCCGAACCAGCACTCGCGACGAATGGAACAAATGGAAGCGGCGGGATTTCTTCTTCCAGTTCCGATGCGGAAGTGGTCATGAGGTGGAACCTCGACGAGAAAGATTTGGTGCTGACCATTGCTGACAATGGTCCCGGACTGCTCAATCCGAGCAACGCATTTGTGCCTTTTTATACGACCAAACCTGGCGGCAGTGGCATTGGGCTTGCGCTCTCGCGCCAGATCGCCGAAGCCCATGGAGGGTCAATTGAGCTTATTAAATCGAAGCGAGAAACAAGGCTGTATGGTGCGAGTGGTACTGCCCCGAATGAGTTCCCCAAGCTAGCGGCGAAGCTGACTCCAGGTCACGGACAGGTTGCAGTGCTCGCGGTCGGGAGTTGAAGACCACGCTGATGTCCGGCGACCGCAGGCGGGTAATTCCGCTCCGCAAGGTTTAGAATCTGAGATTGACAAATTTCAATGTTTTCTCTAACTTTGCGAAATTACAGCAAGGTTTGCCGAATTCGTTGTTGAGGGAATAAATATCAATATGATCCAACTCAAGATCAATGGTGTCGAACGCTCCTTCGACGGCGATCCCGAAATGCCATTGTTATGGTATTTGCGGGACATTCTGGGCATGGAGGGGACCAAGTTTGGTTGCGGCATGGCCCTCTGCGGCGCCTGCACAGTGCTGGAAAGCGGGAACGCGATTCGATCCTGCTCTACACCCATGAGTACGCTCGCAGGTAAAGACATCACCACCATTGAGGGCATTGCAGAGAAGGGATTGCACCCGGTCCAGAAGGCGTGGGTGGAAAACAATGTCCCGCAATGTGGTTATTGCCAGTCGGGCCAGATCATGCAGGCAGTCTCACTGCTGAACAGCAAGCGCAAGGTTACGGACCAAGAAATTGATGCGGTGATGTCCGGGAACATCTGCCGTTGCGGCACTTATCAAAGAATTCGCGCAGCCATCAAGGCGGCTGCCAAGGAGATGGCATGATCACCATTGAAAATGTCAGCCGTCGCGGATTCTTACAAGGGATACTTTCGGCTGGGGGTTTCGTATTGTGCGCGAGTCTCGTGCCTCGGAAGCTCTGGGCATTGGATGCTGCGGATGTTGCTATTGACGACACAGTTCTGCATCCGACTATTTTTGTTGGAATCGTTCCTGATGGGACGGTGTATGTGGTGGCCCACCGTTCTGATATGGGTACTGGAACGCGTACCAGCCTGCCACGCGTGGTTGCCGATGAACTGGATGCTGATTGGGCGCGGGTGAAAGTCATCCAGGCGCTGGGCGATGCGAAATATGGAGACCAGGACACCGACGGGTCGCACTCCATACGAGATTCTTTTGATGTGATGCGGCAGAGTGGCGCTACCGCACGTTTCATGCTGGTCAGCGCAGCGGCGCAACAATGGGGCGTTCCGGCATCCGAGTGCATCACAGATCCGGTCCATACCGTGGTTCACCCGAAGACCGGACGCAAGCTGGGATATGGCGAACTTGCCTCCGCCGCTTCAAAGCTCCCCGTTCCCAAGAAAGAAGATTTGAAATTTAAGCCGAGAAGCGCCTGGCACTACATCGGCAAACCGTCGGCACATTACGATGTGGAGGATTTGTGCACCGGTAAACCCGTCTTCGGCATGGACGTTCGTCGTGAAGGCATGGTGTACGCCGCGATTGCGCATCCCCCGGTTTTGGGCGGCAAGGTCAAATCTTATGACGATAAAGCGACACTGCAAGTGCAGGGGGTGAATCAGACTATCGCGATTGATCCTTTTAAGCCTCCGCACGAATTCCAGCCATTAGGCGGGGTCGCCGTCATTGCCGACAACACCTGGTCTGCCTTCAAAGGCCGGAAGAAACTGCAAGTGGATTGGGACAACGGGCCGAACAGCACTTACGATTCCGACAAGTTTAAGAAAGAGATGCAAGAGACTTCCCGCAAGCCCGGCAAAGTCGTGCGCAATATCGGGGATGTGGATGCGGAATTCGCCAAGGGCGGGACGATCATCGAAGCTGACTACTACACTCCGTTGCTGGCGCACGTTTCCATGGAACCTCCTGTGGCGGTGGCAGAATACCGCGACGGCAAAGTGACGGCGTGGACCTGCACCCAAAATCCTCAAGGCGTGCAAGATACCGTAGCCAAGGCCGTAGGTATTAAAAAGGAAGATGTCACCTGTCACGTGACGCTGCTGGGCGGGGCCTTCGGTCGCAAATCCAAGCCTGACTATGTAGCGGAAGCCGCCGTGCTTTCCAAGAAACTTAGTAAGCCGGTGAAAGTGGTTTGGAGTCGCGAAGACGACGTAAAGTTCGATTACTACCACACCACTGCTGCCATGTATTTAAAGGCAGCCATCGATTCCAGCGGCAAGCCAACAGCCTGGTTGCAACGTTCAGTATTTCCTCCCATTGGATCAACCTTCGGCATAGATGTGAAGCTGGGTGACAACGGCGAAATGGCCATGGGCTGGAACAACGTGCCATTCGACCTTCCCAACCATCGCGCGGAGAACGGCGAAGCGTCGGCCCACGTCCGCATCGGCTGGATGCGGTCGGTGGCGAATGTTTACCACGCGTTCGCGGTTCAGTCATTTGCCAATGAATTGGCTCATGCCGCGGGCCGCGATCCGTTGGATTATCTGCTCGCGCTGATCGGGCCTGGGCGCATCATGAAAGAAGATCCCGATCCCAGTCAGGACGATCCGTCGGCCGTGAACTATCCCTTCGATACCGCACGCCTGCGTCATGTCACCGAACTGGCCGCGGAAAAAGCGGGATGGGGTAAACGGAAATTTGGTAAGGGAACAGGTATGGGCATCGCCGTGCATCGCAGCTTTCTTACTTATGTGGCTACTGTGGTCGAGGTCGAGGTCAGCGACAAAGGTGAGGTGCGAATTCCACGAGTTGAGACTGTGCTCGATGCTGGAACGATTGTAAATCCCGATACGGTTCGGGCACAGTTCGAAGGTGCCGCGGTTTTCGGCACTAGCATCGCCCGCACCGGTGAAATTACCGCGACCAGCGGGAGAATCAATCAATCGAACTTCCACGATTATCAAGTTGCGCGAATGAACGAAGCGCCTTACCAGACCAATGTTCACATTGTGGAAAGTGAAGCTCCTCCGGCCGGAGTCGGCGAGCCGGGAGTACCGCCATTTGCGCCCGCATTATGTAACGCGATCTTCGCCGCCACCGGCAAACGGGTGCGGGAGCTGCCTCTCTCGCGGAATGGATTCAGCTAGTCGGATTTAGATAAACAAGGCCCATCATGCAAAAGGACGACCGTAATCCAGCTCGTGATCGCGAGCTGGGAATGGACCGGCCCATCACCCGGCGTGACTTCCTGAATGGGATGGCCGTTGGCGTAGGTGGAGTCGCGGCAAGTTCCCTGGTTCCCGAATTTATTTTCGCGGCTGACGAAGCAGCGGGACTTCCCCAGAATGCTCCGGGATATTACCCTCCTGCCCTGACCGGCATGCGCGGCAGCCATGACGGCTCTTTCACCATCGCCCATGCTCTTCGCGATGGGAAATTCTGGAAGACCGCCGGAACTCCCATCAACACGCGTGAAACCTACGACCTTGTGATTGTGGGTGCAGGCCTCAGTGGGCTGGCAGCCGCCTATTTCTATCGCGCGAAGGATCCCTCGGCGCGAATTCTCGTTCTCGATAATCACGATGATTTTGGCGGCCACGCCAAGCGCAACGAGTTTCACTCCGGCGGACGCCTCATGCTCGCGAATGGTGGCACGTGGGCGATTGAATCGCCCTTTCCGTACAGCAAGGAAGCTCACGGCTTGATGACCGAGTTGGGCATCGATCCTCCGGTGCTCGAGGCGAAATGCCATGACCGCAATCTGTATAGGGATCTAAGAGAAGCGTGTTTCTTCGACAAGGAGACATTCGGCGTTGACCGTTTAGTGACTGATGTGCCTCCATCAGTCACCAATTCGTCTTTTGCCGCTAATTTTGGCATTGACGGAAAGCGTTCGCAGTCTTGGACGGAATTTTTGGCTGCGGCCCCGCTTTCCGCAGAGGCGCGCCGCGACATTGCGCGCATCGAAGAAGCCAAGGTTGATTACATGCCTGGATTGTCGCAGGCGGAGAAGAAAGACCGGCTGTCGCGCATGAGCTACAAGGATTTTCTTCTGAACGTAGTCAAGGCGCATCCCGACGTGGTGCCGTATTATCAGACTCGGACCCACGGCCTTTATGGGGTTGGTGCCGATGCCGTTCCGGCCCTGGATTGCTGGGCCATCGAGTTTCCGGGATTTCAGGGTATGAAACTCGATCGCGTGCCATCTCCGCGGATCAGCTTTACTGCGTTGGGTTTTGTGACTCCTGAGCAATCGCCCTACTTCTTTCACTTTCCCGATGGCAACGCGTCTATTGCCCGCATGCTGGTGCGCGCGTTGATTCCGGCCGCAGTGCCGGGTCACACCGCGGAAGACATCGTTACCGCTCGAGTGGATTACAGTAAGCTCGATTCGGAAAGTTCTCCGATTCGAATTCGCCTTAATAGCACGGCGGTTGGCGTGAAGCATGTGGGTGATCACGCATCCGCCAAGGAAGTGGAGATTACCTACGGCAGCGGTAAGCAAGCGTTCACCGTTCGCGCGAAGGGGACCGTATTGGCTTGCTGGAACATGGCCATCCCGTATATGTGTCCTGAGTTGCCTGATAAACAAAAAGAAGCGCTTCATTATGGAGTGAAAGTTCCTCTGGTGTATTCCGTCGTGGCAGTGCGGAATTGGACGGCGTTCCAGAAGCTGGGTGCCCGTTTCGTAGATTGCCCAGGCATGTATCACATCGATATAACCCTCGATTCGTCGGTCAACATTGGGGAGTATCACTCATCGAAGTCTCCGGACGAGCCAATTCTTCTGCGCATGACACGAACTCCATGCATGCCAGGTCTATCAGCCAGAGATCAACAACGTGCAGGACATTACGAATTGCTGGCGACGCCGTTCGAAACTTTCGAACGGAATATTCGAGATCAACTGGGAAGAGTCTTGGGACCGGGCGGATTCGATCCTGCGCGGGACATCGAGGCGATCACCGTGAACCGCTGGCCCCACGGCTACGCTTACGAGTACAACCCCCTCTGGGACCCGGATTGGCCTGTCGGGGAAAGACCTTGCGATATCGCACGACAGCGTTTTGGCCGCATTGCGATTGCCAACTCCGATGCTGCCGCCGCTGCCTACACCGATCAGGCATTCGATCAGGCTTATCGTGCGGTACAGGAACTTTTGGCGATTTAGAAACTCCGGGAGGAATGAATGAGTGACGATTCACGTGACCGTGATCTTGGCATGGATCGCAAGATTACGCGGCGTGACTTCCTGAATGGGGTCAGCGTCGCAGTGGGCGGATCAATGCTTGCCGCGAGTGTTCCAGGGTTGAGCGGTCTTGAAGTGCCTCCTCCAGCTGAGGCTCCGGAAAAAGATCCCGGCTACTACCCACCAGCTTTGATGGGCATGCGCGGCAATCATGAGGGTACCTATACCTACGCCCATCAACTGCGTGACGGAGATTTCTGGCAGAGTGCTTCCAAACCCGAAGACACCGGAGAGAAATACGATCTGGTAGTCGTTGGCGGAGGCATCAGCGGCTTGGCGGCGGCGTATTTCTATCGTAAGCAGGCCGGTGCGAACGCGCGCATCCTGATTCTTGACAATCACGACGATTTCGGCGGCCACGCCAAGCGTAATGAATTCACGGCAGGGAATCGGTTGCTGTTGAGCAATGGCGGTACGCAATCGATAGAGAATCCCGGTGAATATAGCAGGGTTGCCAAAGAGTTGCTGGTTGAGCTGGGGATTGATACGCAGCGTTTCTACCAAGACTACGATCAAAAACTCTACTCAAAGCTAAAGACAGGATGTTTCTACGACCGTGAGACTTTTGGCGAGGATCGACTGGTCACGGGCATAGGGACTCTGCCGTGGAAGGAATTTCTCGCGAAGAGTCCGCTTTCAGATGTCGCACGCCGCGATATCGAACGCATCTACACCGAAAAAGTGGACTATATGCATGGTCTGTCGAAGGAAGAAAAGAAACGACAATTGGCCAAAATGAGTTATGCAGACTTTCTCACCAAAATCTGCAAAGTGCATGCAGACGCGTTGCCGTTTTTTCAGAAGTATCCTCACGATCTGTTTGCGGTTGGAATTGAGGCCGTCTCCGCTCTCGGTTGCTACAACAATGGAGACGACTATGACTCCATCACCTATCCGGGATTCGATGGATTGGGTCTCGATGAGGTCAAGGACGAGGAACCCTACATCTTTCATTTCCCCGACGGCAATGCTTCGATCGCGCGCCTGCTGGTGAGGTCGTTGATTCCCGGAAGTATGCCTGGAAGGTCAATGGAAGATGTGGTGACAGCACGCGCCAATTACGGCATTCTCGACGATGACAAGTCCGCGGTTCGAATTCGACTGAACAGTACCGTGGTGCGGGCGCGACACTTGGGGCCACCTGAATCCTCGAAAGAAGTTGCCGTTGATTTCATGCGCGGCGGCAAGCTGCAGTCGGTTGTGGGCAAGAGTTGTGTTCTGGCTTGCTACAACATGATGATTCCGTACCTTTGCCCTGAACTTCCCACAAAACAGAAAGAGGCATTGAGTTACAACGTGAAAGCTCCGTTGGTGTATACCCACGTGGCGATCCGCAACTGGACCTCGTTTCAGAAGCTGGGCATCCATCAAATCGTTGCGCCTGGCGGTTATCACTCGTATATCGCTCTTGATTTTCCTGTGAGCATGGGCAAGTACAAATTCCCCAGCCAGCCCGACGAGGCGATGGTCTTGTTCATGCTGCGCACGCCCTGCAAGCCAGGGCTACCCCGGCAGCAACAGTACCGGATGGGAAGAGTGGAATTATTTATGACCCCGTTTGCTACGTTCGAGCGGAACATTCGGGACCAATTGGGAAGAATGTTGGGGCCTTCAGGGTTCGATCCCGCGCGCGATATTGAGGGAATCACGGTGAATCGCTGGGCCCATGGTTATGCCTACGAATACGAATCGCTTTCCGATCCCGACTGGCCTGAAGCCGAGCGACCCTGCGTGATTGGCCGCCAGCGCTTTGGCCGAATCTCAATTGCAAACTCTGATGCAGGTGCCAGTGCCTACACCAATGTTGCCATCGATCAGGCGCACCGTGCAGTGGGAGAACTGCTCTCCTCAACTTCGATGCCAAAGCCCTCCTCATGAGCGATTTCTCTGACCGCGAATTAGGCATGGATCGTCCGATCACTCGCCGCGACTTCATGAACGGCGCTGCCATGGCCATTGGAGCCACGATGCTTCCCGGCAAAACTGCGTTAGGCGCTGAAACGAACGGTGCTGAAACGAATGCCGAACCACAAAATCGGGCCGGATATGATCCACCCGTTGCTAGCGGATTGCGGGGAAGCCATCCGGGATCTTTTGAAGTTGCGCACAGTCTTCGTGATGGCACGTTCTGGCAAAAAGCGGGCAAACCGATCGACACGGGGGAGATGTACGACTTGATCGTGGTCGGTGGAGGAATCAGTGGTCTTTCGGCAGCGCATTTCTTCCGGGAGCGTGCCGGGCGATCTGCACGCATTCTGATTCTTGAGAATCATGACGATTTTGGCGGTCATGCCAAACGTAATGAGTTTCATCTGGGCGGACGCCTGCAATTGCTCAACGGCGGAACGATGCTCATCGATAGTCCCACGCCCTACAGCCCCGAAGCGGAAGGTTTGATGAAGAAGTTGGGCATCGATCCGGTGCAATTGGATGGGAAGTGTACGGACCATAAGTTATATAGCTCGCTGGGATTACGATCCGGTATGTTCTTCGACAAAGAAACTTTTGGCGCCGATCGCTTGGTCGTCGGAATGCCGGGAGGTGGTTCGGGAGATGAAGCTGACGATGGTCCAGCCCAGCAGGCAGCCAAGGCAATATCTTGGGCGGAATTCCTGTCGAAAACGCCGTTGCCTGCGAATATTCAGCGGGACATCGTAAGAATTGAGGAGGCCAAAGTTGACTACATGCCAGGCCTCTCTTCGGCCGAGAAGAAATTCCGGTTATCGAAAATCAGCTATCGCGATTTTCTGCTCAATATGGTGAAGGCTGATCCCGGCGTCATCCCGTTTTACCAGACCCGTACGAACGGGGAGTGGGGAGTTGGTATAGACGCTGAGCCAGCTCTCGACTGCTGGGTATTGGGTCTCCCCGGTTTTCAGGGAATGAATCTTGACCCAGGCGCGGCTCCGCACATGAGCTATTCGGCCGCAGGTTATGCCAGCGGCGGATCAAGTCGTTTTCATTTTCCCGACGGGAATGCTTCTATCGCACGCTTGCTGGTACGCGATCTCATTCCCAGAGCCATGCCGGGAAGCACGGTGGAAGACGTTGTCACGGCACAGGCCGACTACGGTCAACTCGATCGTGATGGATCGCCGGTACGAATCCGATTGAATAGCACGGTGGTGCGAGCCCGCAACATAGAAGGCGAGCCTGCTGGAGTTGAAGTCGCCTACGCCAGTGGCGGCAATGTGTTCACGGCACGCGCCAAGAATTGTGTGCTCGCCTGCTGGAATATGGTGATTCCTTACCTATGTCCGGACTTGCCGGCTAAACAGAAAGAAGCGTTGCATTATCTGGTCAAAGTGCCGCTCGTCTATACAAGTGTGGGTCTTCATAATTGGACATCGTTCCAAAAGCTCGGTATCCACGGAGTGTCCGCACCCGGTTCCTACTGGATGGATCTGCGCCTGAACTGGCCCATCGATATTGGAGATTATAAGAGCCCGAGAAATCCGTCGGAGCCGATGCTGGTTTTTCTTTCGCGGACGCCGTGCCATCCCGGTCTCCCGGCGCGGGAGCAGCATAAGCTGGGCCGCTACGAGTTGTTGGCCACGTCGTTCGAGACTTTCGAACGAAATATTCGTGACCAGCTAGCTCGAACTTTGGGTGCGGGTGGATTCGATCCCGCGCGCGATATTGAAGCCATTACGGTGAATCGCTGGCCGCATGGTTACGGCTATGAATACAATCCACTCTTCGATCCCGATTGGCCGGAATCGGAGCGCCCCAATGTCGTCGGAAGGAAGCCATTCGGCAGGATCGCCATAGCTAACTCCGATTCCGGGGCTACCGCTTATACCGATGTTGCGATCGATCAGGCTTACCGTGCGGTAGGAGAACTGCTGGGCGGGTGAATTCCGAACTCAACTGAAGGTGGGCAGATG
This sequence comes from Terriglobia bacterium, assembly GCA_963723765.1. GTDB lineage: Bacteria > Acidobacteriota > Terriglobia > Terriglobales > Acidobacteriaceae > DATBAX01. Next base: position 182,082 of record CAVRSD010000010.1, read on the forward strand.
CACTAGATCATCATTCGGAACTGTTTCCACAGGTTGGCCGGCTTTCCGCCAGGCGGCCAAACCGCCGACGATTACAAACGCGTTAAATCCTTTTTCCCGCAGCATGTGCGCCACACGGGCGCTGGTGGCTTCGCGTAGTCAAGTACAGTACAAATAAATGTCTTTGTCCTTGGGAAGCCGCTTGATTTCTTCGTTGAGGTTGTTGGGCTCAATGCGAATCGATCCCTTGATGCGAGCCGTGCCGGCGTCGTAATAGCCGTGGCTGCGCACATCCACGAGTAATATCTTTTCGGCATCCTCCGACTTCAATTTTTCAGCCAACTCCGCAATTTGTATGCGCGGAACCACACGATAGATACGGTTCTTGTAATAGAGCCAAAAACGGTAGCCAATGTATGCTCCCAAAACGATCAAAACACCAACGGCAGCCACATGTCCGGCGGCACCGAGCGCTCGTGCGATGGCCGTAAGAAAACGGTGGAACACGTAGCCCAGGCCGCCGTAGGCGAGTACGTAGAGTGACGCTCCCACGAAATCAAACCACAAAAACTGCCCATAGCGCATTCTCATGCTGCCCGCCAGTGGCGGCGCCATGGTGTTGATACCGGGAATAAATTTGGCAATGATCAGAGTCGTCTTGCCGCGCTTGTAAAACAACTCTGCCGACCGCAGGATACAGGTTTCCGGGTTCACCGAAACCTTGCATAGAAAGCCCAGCAGGGCCCATCCCATGTAGCGGCCCAGAAAATAAATAACAGAGTCGCCCAGAATCAAGGCAAAGATCGCTACCGCAACAACCACAGGTGCGCGCAGATCGCCCGAAGCCGCCGCCGCTCCGCCCGCAATCATGGCGAGGGATGCGGGCAAAGGAATGTCCAGGGCCTCAGCCAGAACCACCAGGAAAATGACCAGGTATCCGTGGTGCGCGATCAGAATGACTAAATGGTCCATGAGATGAGCGTCGTTAGGTAACCAGCTTAGATTCGAGAACCATTGTATTCGCTGCAATCATTTCAGAAATTGCTATTTGGAAGGTGATTTTACGATCTGCCGATGAGCATTACTGAGATTTAGCTGCCGGCCCAACAGTGGCTTTGGCTGCAGGAGCCGCGGGTTTCGGAGTATCAATCTGGACAGTGGTGGTCTTCGTGGCTTGCCGGGTGTCGATCCAGGTGACACCCATCGCTCCGCTGGCTGCGGGGGACTCAATCGTGTGCTGTTCCTCGCTCTTGCCATCCGATCCCGGCCGGATAATGTCGATTGTCTTTTCCGTTGGACGCAGCCCACTATCCAGGTTCCCGGCATTTCGTGTATCCGTTTGTTTCTGGGTTACTTGTCGTCCATCGGAAGAGGTGGCTTGAACCGTGCTCACGCGCTGGCTCAAACTCAATCGTCCTTCGCCAAATCCGCCCGGAACATTGGTTGAATAAGTTTCAGTTGTCTGGTGCTTGTCGCCGGGAGCACTCTCGGATTCCCTATGGACGGTTCGCTCGACGACGGCCAAGTGTCCATCATTATCGGGGCGCAGGACGTTTTCTTCCCGGGTGCTCTCTTTGCCATTTTCGCTGTGAATCGCCCCTTGCCTGACTTCGTTCACCACCCAATTGCCGTTCGTGTCGGGTAGCAGCGTGGACTTTTTAAACTCAGTCAGTTGATCGCTTCGCCGGGTCTCGCGTTCCTCCCGCTGGAGGGCCGGCGCCAAACCGCCGTTGGTGGAAGGAGTGAGTACAGTCGTCCTGGTTTCCTTTACATCGGCGCCGATCTGTTTTGTGTCCTGAATTTCGCGCTGCACTACCTGCAACTGTCCATTCGCGTCAGGATTCGAAGTCGTGAGAGTGGATTTTTGTTCGCCGCCCGGCAGGCTGTGGGTCTCTTCTTCTGTCACCTGCATCAAGGTTCTACGACCGTCTGAATCACGTACGAATGTCCGATTGACAGTCTTTGTGGTATTCGCATTCACCTTGACCGATTCTTTCTCGGTATCGAGATAAGGCTCATAACGACCATCCGTAAGTCGCTCCGTGGACTCTTTGTCGATTACGCGGCCGTTTTCGACGACATGCGATTGTTGCGTTCTGGTCGGAGTGGCATCTCCAGATGTGGCTTTTTCCTGACTGTTGGAAGTCCACGATTTGTTGTCATCGCCGGATGAGCTATCACTCGTCTGCGCCTGGATCGAAGAACCCAATGCCACTATGCAAACAACGAGAGAACTTGCGATCCAATGCATTCCCTCCAGCCGGCTTCTAGGATTCGTCGAGAGCCTCTTCGAAATGGTATTCATACAGCGTCTCACGGTCACGCTACTCCTAAATTGTCCACCCGAAACGGGTGACTGTCGAGCAAATAGCAAAAACGGCCTAGCCCTCGGGATTAAGCCATCCGCCGTCCTTGTTCGGGAGTGCGTCTGCTTCCACCGGACCCCAGGTGCCGGGGGCATAGGTATCTACTGGTACCGCATTGCCCAGAACTGGATCAACGATGCGCCACGCTTCTTCCACATAGTCCTGACGCGCAAAACGCACGGAGTTGCCATGCATGGCGTCGTCCAGCAACTCTTCGTAGGGTTGCAACGTTGTCGCGCCGGCGTGTTCGGCGGCAAGCAGTTCGACGTGTTCTCCGTGGAAGTCTTCTCCCGGCGTCTTTACCAGCGCTCCAACCGCAATCACAAGACCCGGAGTCACACGAAAGCGGAAGTAGTTTGCCGGTGGAGGCGTATCTGAAAAGATTGCCGGCGGTTGACGCATTTTCGCCACGACCTCAGTGACCGTCACAGGCAGCGTTTTTCCTGCCCGGATGTAAAAGGGAACGCCCTTCCATCGCCACGAATTGATGTACAGGCGCAATGCCACATAGGTCTCGACCTGCGAGTCAGGCTTTACTCCCGGTTCGTTGCGATAGCCGGTGAACTGTCCTCGCACCACGTCTTCCGGACGCAGTGCCGGGATGCTCCTCAAAACCTTCACCTTCTCATCCCGCATTCTCTCCACGTCGCTGCTGGGCGGGGGCTCCATCGCAACATTGCTTAGTAACTGAAGCAGGTGATTCTGCACCACATCGCGGATGGTCCCGGCCTGATCGTAGAAGGCACCGCGTCCGGCCACGCCGAAGTTTTCCGCCATAGTGATCTGCACGCTTTCCACATAACGCCGGTTCCAGATGGGTTCAATAAACGAATTGGCGAAGCGAAAGAACAGCACGTTCTGGACCGCGTTTTTCCCCAGGTAGTGGTCAATTCTGAAGATGTCTTCTTCCGGAAGCGTGGCATGCAGCGTCCGGCTGAGTGCCTGGGCGGAGGCCAAATCGTGTCCAAAAGGCTTTTCAATGACTACCCGCGCACCGCGCGCGCACCCGGATTCGGCCAGTTGTTTCACCACTTCGCCAAACAAGCTGGGAGGGATTGCCAGGTAATGCAAAGGATATTGAGCGCTTCCCAGTTGTTGTCTGAGCTGTTGGAATGTTCCCGGATCGGCATAATCGCCGTCGATGTACTTCAGGACACCCATCAACTTCGGGAAACCCTCGGCGTCCAGGCCGCCGTGTTGTTCCACGCTGTCTTTGGCTCGCTGCTTTGAGCTGATCGAGGTTCCAGCCGGCTTTGGCGACGCCAATCACCGGCATATTGAGTTTTCCGCGCTTGGCTAAATGCTGGAGGGCAGGGAAAATCTGCTTAAAAGCAAGATCGCCCGTGGCTCCGAAAAATACCAGGGCATCCGACGGTGTTTGACTCATCCATGGCCTCGCTTCTGATTGCACCCACTCGTCGCTGTGCAACCTCATCCATCATAATTTAGATGGAGAGTGTGTCCATGGGAAGTCTGCGGGAATCGGAGATTATGAGAACGCAGCGGCCAATCCCGATGTCACCAGCTTCCAGAGCAGGTACCAGCCGGCAACGATTGCGATGGCAGTTCCACGCTTTACTTTGCTATTGCAGGCGAAGCCAATTCCCACCAGTACGATGTTCCAGATAATAAAAACATCGAAAGCAGTTGCCATGCCGTAAGCAAATTTGTTGCCCATGGGATCCATCCAATACGCAGGGTTGGTAGCCACAGGATTATTTATATTGAAGGCCTCCTTATCAAGCGAGCCCGATATTCCTCCCGCGAACAATGAAATGCTCCCCAGTAAAGCATGCAAAATCCCTGGCAGTCCGCCATAGGCAACGATTGCCAGCGCAACCTTGAACGGAACTGAAGCACCGGCACCGAAATTGAAAGTGCCCATGAGCACGGCCGCCATTATCACAAAAGCAACGGGAATGATCACTGGGATCCCATAACTGATGTATCGAGTGAAGGTAGTGCGGACACGCATGTTTTGGGCCTTCTGGTCAGGGGCAAGCTTGTCGACCTGCTCCGCCTGAGACGGCACTTTAGCAAGTTCGGTCTTGGCGATCTGGTCAAATCCAACATTCCGGTCCATGCTGTAGGCAAAAATCACAGAAACAATCGCCATGAGCAAGAAGGGAGCCCACCAGCTTGCGTCTCGCCGCAAGTCGTTAAATGTCTTGCTGGGTGCAATGAAGGTATCGATGATCCGGCTGGCCTGTGACAACGGCTGCGCTGCGGGTTCCGAAGACATGGTTGGGGTTGGCATGGCGTTCATAGTGGCCTCCAGGAAATAGACGGGGAATTTTATGCCGGGAGGCGCTGAAAAGACAAGGGAAAGTATTCTCCGCATCGTGTGCGCAGGATCACAAGGAGATTCTGGGGAAGCTGATAATATGCTGAAAGGCTCTGGGAATCTTCCCATGGGCCACGTTCGAATCCATGAAAATCCTCGAAGCCATCCGCATTGCGCTGCAATCCCTCTGGGCAAATAAGCTGCGTTCTTTACTTACGCTGCTGGGGATGATGATCGGGGTAGCGGCCGTGATCGCCGTGGTTACGTTCGTGAATGGCATTAACGGCTACGTAGCCACCAAGATCTTTAATCTGGGCGCGGACGTATTCATAGTGTTCAAAGTTTCCCCAGCCGTCACGAATGTGGACCACTTCCTGGCCGGCGAGAAACGCAAAGACCTCACGATGGAAGACTACCAGGCCGCGGCGGACGCCTGTGGTCACTGTCTTTATGTTGGCGCCGCTCTACGGAACTCGACCGGCAAAGTAAAATACGCCGCACAGTCCATCGATGACACAACAGTGCAGGGGATCACGCCCTCCATGGCTCCCATCTACGACACCGAGTTGACTGCTGGCCGGATGCTGAACGCTACGGACTTGAACAACAAGTCCGCGGTCGCCGTCGTGGGAGTCGATATCGTCGATAATTTATTGGCTGGCGCCGATCCGTTGGGCCGCGAGATTCGGGTGGACGGCTGGACTTATCAAATCATCGGAGTCGGAAAGAAAAAAGGAAAGACCCTGGGGCAGAGTCTCGATAACTATGTGATGATTCCGATCACCGCTTATTTGAAACAATATGGTGTTCATAGCCACAGCATTACGGTTTCCGGCAAGGCGATCAACGCTGGTCCCGGTTTGGATCTGGCCATGGACGAATCTCGGGTCGCACTCCGCTCCCGCCGCCACGATCGCGCCGGAGCGGAGGATAGTTTTGATATTGAGACGAATGCCAGTTTGTTGAGCATCTGGTCAGGCTTCAGTCAAACGTTCTTTCTCGCGATGATCGGCATCGCCGCGGTTTCGCTGGTGGTCGGCGGCATCGTGATTATGAACATCATGCTGGTTTCGGTGACTGAGAGGACACGTGAGATCGGGATCCGTAAAGCACTCGGCGCGCGCAGTACGGATGTGCTGCTGCAATTCCTGGTCGAGTCCGCGACCATGTCATTGGTTGGAGGAGCATTAGGCGTGTTGGTGGGCGTGACTCTAGCCAAAGGAATCACTCTTGCCGTCGGCATGCCGTCGGCGATCAAGTTGTGGGCGGTCGCTGCCGGATTGATTGTTTCGGCCAGCGTGGGCGTATTTTTTGGCGTTTATCCGGCGCGAAAGGCTGCACGTCTCGATCCGATCGTCGCCTTGCGGTTTGAGATGTAACCCGACAATTTTCGCGAGTGCAAATCGGGCTGATAGTCGTAAGTGAAAGGAAGGCATCTTGAAAGTTAGCGTCTTCGGGTTGGGTTATGTTGGTACGGTGTCGGCGGGGTGTCTCGCCAATGATGGGCATGAAGTCCTCGGAGTAGACCCTTTCCCAACCAAGGTCGACCTGATCAATAAAGGCCAGTCTCCGATTATCGAAGCGGACATCGGTGAGATCATCGCGTCTAATGCTAAATCGGGTAGATTGCGCGCTACTGATGATCAGGCCAAAGCGATCCGGGAAACGGAATTGTCGTTCGTCTGTGTGGGTACACCCAGCCAGAGCAATGGCAACCTGGATCTGAGCTATATCAGGCGCGTGTGTGAGCAAATTGGGCAGGCGCTCAAAGTGAAGTCCGCGCGGCACACCGTTGTGATTCGCAGCACCATCCTGCCGGGAACGATGCACAAGATGGTGATCCCTGTCCTCGAGGAATTCTCCGGAAAGAAAGCCGGAACGGATTTTGGCGTCTGTCACAATCCCGAATTCCTCCGCGAAGGTTCGGCCGTAAAGGATTTCAACGCGCCTCCCAAAACTGTGATTGGGGAACTGGACAAGGCCAGCGGCGACATTCTCGCTGTGCTCTACCAAAAACTCGATGCTCCGTTGATCAGAACGGACCTCGAAACCGCCGAGATGGTCAAGTATGTCGATAATAGTTGGCATGCGCTCAAAATCGGATTTGCCAACGAAATCGGCAACCTCTGCAAGGCTTTCAGCATTGATGCCCACGCGGTAATGAATATTTTTTGCCAGGATAAAAAGCTCAACATCTCGCCCGCTTATCTTTTGCCCGGATTTGCCTTCGGTGGGTCCTGCTTACCAAAGGACCTGCGGGCATTGTCCTATCAGGCAAAAATGCATGATCTGGAATTGCCGATTGTGACTTCCATTCTGCCCAGCAACGAAATGCAAGTGAACCGGGGCTTGCAGCTCATCATCGACAAAGGGCACAAGAATGTTGGCATTCTGGGCTTCAGTTTTAAAGCGGGAACAGACGATCTGCGGGAAAGCCCCATGATTGAGGTCATTGAGCGATTGCTCGGCAAAGGTTATGACCTTCGCATCTATGACAAGAACGTGAATATTGCCAGCCTGGTGGGTGCGAACCGCGACTTTATTCTCAACCGTATTCCTCACATCTCCAAGCTTATGGTCAATGATATTGACGCGGTATTGGCGCACGCCAAGACCGTAGTGATCGGAAATAAAGACCCGGATTTCCAGAGTGTTCCCGCCCGGCTGCGAAACGATCAGATGCTGGTGGATTTTGTCCGTATTGCGAATCGCCGGAGCGAGAAGGGCAAGTACGACGGCATCTGCTGGTAGATAGTTTGGATGCCATGCAATACGCAACTTTGAAAATTGAGGGCGTAAGAATCACGCAATGTTCGATGCCAACTCGTGGGTGGTGAATCCGGGACAACTCGAGCTCGAAGAAAACGAGGTTCATGTTTGGCGGGCTTATCTTGATTGTGGAGAGACTGCGCTTGGTCAGTTCGCGGCAACGCTCGCGCCCGATGAGACTGCCCGTGCGAATCGCTTCATGTTTCAAAAAGATCGGAATTCCTTTACTGCCACGCGAGGGATACTGCGAGAACTCCTGGGGAGATATGTGAATCGATCTCCGGCAAGTATTGAATTCGATTATTGCCCTAAAGGGAAACCGTGTCTGCGATTGTTGCCGAGCGACCGCCCCATTCAGTTCAATGTTTCGCATTCCCATGGCTTGGCGTTGCTTTCCTTCGCTGTGGGACGGCAGTTGGGAGTGGACGTGGAATTAGTCCGGGTGGATGCCTCGGGTGATGAAATCGCACAGAGGTTCTTTTCGGAAAGGGAAGTCACAGAATTGCGGGCTTTGCCGCCATCCTTACGCACCGAAGGGTTTTTCTTTTGCTGGACGTTGAAGGAAGCCTACGTGAAAGCCAGAGGCGAAGGACTGAGTATTCCGCTCAATAGTTTCCACGTTTCATTTACACCGGGACAGCCGCGAACGGCTGCAGAGCATGGACAGCGTCCGCTGGAGCTTGCACTCGCTCCGTCCCGATCCGCGATATGTGGGAGCCATCGTTGGAGAGGGCAAGAGTTGGCGTCCGCGCTACTGGGACTGGAAGCCGCAAACCTTATGATCCGCAGACGCGATTACGGCGAAATCTTACACATGGCGATGGATACCATTCGTGGCAACAAGCTGCGGTCGTCCCTCACTGTGCTGGGCATCGTGATTGGTGTGGCTGTGGTCATCGCCATCTCGTCGATTGTGCGCGGCCTGAATGACAATGTTTCGCAGGTCATCAGCAGTCTGGGTTCAAATATCATCTTTGCCTCTCATTTAGATCCTTTCATTTTCTCCCGGCCCACAGCGGAGATGCGTACCCGCAAAGAACTCACCCGTGACGATGCCGACGCCATGAAAGATATGCCCCATATCCAGGCCGTATGCGCCGGCATCCGTTATTTCCGCCCGGAACTTGGGATCGGCACTTACGCTGTGAAGTACGGAGATCGCAAGGCCAAGAACACTATTCTTGAGGGCGATACCGCCGCATGGAGAAACGTCTTCGATCTCGATATATCTTTCGGACGCTGGTTTACTGACGTGGAAGACGAACGCCACGCGCCGGTCATTATCCTGGGCAGCGATACCGCCGAAGAACTTTTTCCTTCCGGAGATCCGCTGGGCAAGGAAATTAATATTGAGGGTCAGCTATTTACCGTGATCGGCGTACTCGCGCGCCGCAAAGCGGTCTTCGGCGGAGGGAAAAATCCCGACGATAACATCGTAATGTTCCCGCTCAGTACCTTCCATCAGCTGCATCCGGAACTCAAAACTATCTGGATCAGCGTCAAAGCTACATCACACGAGGCCATGCCTTTGGCCATCGATGAGATCCGCGAATTATTGCGCCGTCGCCGTAAAGTTGCGCCTGATAAGGCGGATAATTTTGCTGTCTTTACGCAGGATTCGATTTCCGATGTGTGGAACCAGATCACCGGCATGATCTTTGTTTTTATGTTTGCCGTTTCCAGTGTCGGATTAATTGTGGGCGGCGTGGGTGTGATGAACATCATGCTGGTTTCAGTGACGGAGCGGACCCGGGAGATAGGAGTGCGCAAGGCGGTCGGTGCCCGCAAGCGCGATATTCTTCTTCAATTCACTCTGGAGGCCATTGCACTGACGGCAGCCGGAGGAATTCTCGGCGTGCTGATTGGGGCCCTCATCACCTGGACAATTCCCATTGATCTGGAGCTCGTTGCCTGCGCGAATGTCCTTGTTTTGGGCGGTTTTTGGACTCGGTGCCGCTGCGATTGAGGGATTATTTTTCGGCATTTATCCGGCATGGAAAGCCGCCAATCTTGATCCGATCGAGTCTTTACGTTACGAGTGACTCGCTTGCCATCGCGGCCACGCGAGGAAGTAGTAGCAAAATGTGGAAGGAGTAAAGATACAGATGAAGATATCCGTAATCGGTGCCGGCTACGTGGGACTCACGACCGCTGCTTGTCTCGCCCAGATTGGCCATGATGTGTTCTGCAGCGAGAGTGATCTCGAAAAACTGCAGAAATTGCAAAACGGCGTCATGCCGCTCTTTGAACCGCACCTCGAGAACATCATCGCCAACGCACGCAAGTCGGGGCGATTGACTCTCGGCTCCACCGACCAGGCCATCGATTGGGGCAAGGCGATCTTCATCTGCGTGGGCACTCCGCCGCTCGGCAATGGAGATGCGGATTTATCCGCCATCGAGGCCGTGGCTCGGTCCATTTCAAGGCGGGCGGAAGGATACCGGCTCATCGTGGAGAAGAGTACCGTGCCTGTGCAGACCGGCATGCAACTGCGAAAGCACCTGTCGGTACACAGCACCAACAAATTGGATTACGACGTCGCCTCCAATCCGGAGTTTCTGCGGGAAGGATCGTCCGTCGAGGACTTCCTGCATCCTGATCGCATTGTTGTCGGCGTGGAATCACAGCGGGCCGCCGATCTGCTGCGGGCAATATACGATCCGATTATCAACCAGACTTTTACCTGCCCGATCCATTCCACGTGTCCCAGCCGCAAACAGACCCATTTTCTCGTAACTGACACGAACTCTGCTGAACTCATAAAACATGCCTCCAATTCCTTCCTGGCGATGAAGATTTCGTTCATCAATATGGTTTCTGATCTATGCGAAGCGGCGGGCGCCGACATCAGCAAGGTGGCCGAAGGGATTGGCATGGACCCACGCATCGGATCTTCCTTTCTGCAACCCGGCATTGGCTTTGGCGGGTTTTGTTTTCCCAAGGACCTGCAGGCATTTGTGCGAATCGCCGACAAATTCGGCTGCAATTTCGCGCTGCTCAAGGAAGTCGAGCGTATCAATCAGACGCGCATCGACCAGATTGTGGAGAAAATCAAGAAAGAACTCTGGGTCCTGCGAGGAAAGAGGATTTGCGTCTGGGGATTGGCTTTCAAACCCAACACCGACGATGTTCGCTTCGCCCCCGCACTTTTGATCATTCGTCGCTTGCTGGCCGAGGGGGCCATGGTCCAGGCTTACGACCCGCAGGCCATGGAAAAGGCGAAAAAAGAACTACCCGAGGTGATCTATTGCCATGACGCCTACGAGGCAGCCAAAGGAGCCGAGGCGGTTGTACTCCTCACCGAATGGGATGAGTTCCAAAAGGTGGATTGGAAGCGGCTGAGTACTCTGGTGGAAAGAGCGTTGGTCATCGATGGACGCAATACGTTGCCCCGCGAAGAAGTCATCTCTCACGGATTCCAATACCTTGGGATAGGTGGAGTTTCGGCGATGCCGCGGCAGGCTTCATCTGCGGTGAAGGTTTAGAGGGTGTGATTCTTGTTTCGCGTAGAAAAGTCTTGGACAGAAGTTTTCTCGTTGACAAAAATTGACAAAATTAATCCGCTCTTTTGATTGTCGAAGCAGTCCCGCTTCCGTTAAGATGCAAACAAGATTTGAGTTACTCTACCTGGCATACAAATGCCAACTCCCCTGTTCCCAACGGTAGTTTAAAAATCTGATCTCCTGCCTGCCGTCTAAGCGAGGACGATCAGCAACCATGAGCGGCGGCAGCATCAAGGTGATGCGCCCGGCGACCAGTCGGGAGAGGGTGGTTCGATGCCGTCCCCGCCGCTCCAAATTTCAACCATCAAAACTTATGAGTTGTCTTCAGCCGCGCTCGCGGTTGAGTTGTCCACCTTCACGCTGGTTCGAGGCCGCAAAGTGCGCAGGACTTTATACGATCCTGTGACAATTTCATCGCCTTCCTTCAATCCACTTAAGACCTCAATATCATTACTGCCGGTAATCCCGGTTTGCACCGGCACGAATTCGGCTTTCTTGTTCCGGATGACAAACACGCCCTGAATGTCGGTTTTCGCGTCCTTGGCATTTTCCTTCAGAGTCGTCGCAGCCTGGACCGATCCCTTGTCATTCGCCGGCTGCAGATCGGCCTGCCGGCGAACCGTAACTGCCTGGATAGGAACCGACAGTGCATTGCTTCGGCTCGCTGTTGTCACCTTGGCTGTAGCTGAAAGCCCAGGCCGCAGATTCTCCGGCGGGTCCTGCAAAGTGACAACTACCTTGAATTCCTTGGCTTCATCGCTGGCGGTAGTCTGCTGCGAGGTTGCTACTCCGGTGGAGCGAACGATGGCATTGTCGCCAATCTCAGTCACTACTGCTTTGAAGGTCTTATTGGGGATGGCATCGATCGCCACCTCGGCTGGCTGCCCTAGTCTCACATCGACGATATCGGTCTCGTCCATCTCGACTTCCGCCGTGATAACTGACATGTCGGCGATGCTCATCAGCGTACTGCCGGGCGAATTCTGAATTCCGATGACGACGGTTTCGCCTTCACGCACAGGCAGACTGGTAATGACGCCATCAAAAGGCGCAACGTATCGGCTCTTTTCCAGGACATCCGCAACCCGCGTCAAGTTGGCCTGGTTCTGAGTGATATGCCGATCCGCAGATTCTTTCTGTGCCTTAGCTTGCGCGACTCGAGCCTCGGCTTGCGCCAAGCCTGCCTGGGCGGTTTGGAAAAGCGCTTTTTGGGTGTCGTACTCTGACTTGGGAATGAGCGCACTCTTCCAAAGCGCTTGACTGCGGTCCCAATCCAGCTGGGTGTGTTCCGCATCGGATTTTGCTCGGTTCAAGTCGGCCAAATCCGTGCGCAAGGCCGCTTCGGCGGCAATGGCATCGCTCTGTGCCGCATCCAGTGATGCCTGGGTTGCGTTCACATCGGCTCCCGATTGCACGCTCTCCAATTGTGCGACCAACTGGCCTTTCTTTACCCGATCACCTTCTTTCACAAACAGCCTGGTGATTTTGCCGAATGCATTGGCCCCGATATTCACATAGGTTTTCGGCTTGATCTCACCGGAGGCACTCACCACGGAAGAAAGATCCATCCGCAGCACCTTGCCCGTTTGTACTGTCACCAGGTTCTTATTGCTCTGATGTATGCTGAATCCGACGATGGATAGCATTACGACGACCGCACCAGCGCCGATCAAAATTTTCCACTTAGTACTCATTCCGTCCCCATTCTGAGTTGGCTTCCGCCAAGTTGACCCTGTGGCCCACAGTTTACCAGCCGCTGCCGAATCGTCCATGACCGATGGCATTATCGGAGGCAACCCAGGGCAGCCGCTCATCGAAAAGCATGCTGAAATCGTGGGCTTGATCTTTGACGGGAACATCTTCTCAATGGGCGGAGACTACGGTTACGATGCGGCGAAGAATCGTGCTATAGCCGTTACAGCCGCGCCTTGCTGGAGGGATTGCGCAAGGTTTACCCCTCAACCGCGTCGCCGACGAAATTGGGTCAGCGCGGCAATAGCAGCACATCGGTAAAAGCAAAACGGCTGGCAGAAAATGCTGCCAGCCGTCGCTGTTGTCGATTATGAGCCGCGCTGCTTAGCGGTGTCCGCCGTGCGATCCGCCGCCACCGTGGAACCCGCTGCCTCCGCCGTGGAATCCGCCGCCGCCATGGAACCCACCGCCTCCACCGTGGAATCCGCCTACGGGCCCGCGGGCATAACCGCCGCGATAACCGTAACCGCCTCCCGCAAAGCCGCGCCCGTAGTAGCCCCGGCCATAATAGCCGCGGCCGTAGAAGCCATGTCCGTAGCCGCCGTGGAACCAGGGACCAGTTCCGATGAAGAGACCACCCGAGAACCACTGAGGTCCGTAGTAGCCATACGGGGCGCACGCGTAAGGAGCGTAGCCGTAGTAACCATAAGTGCAAACCGGAGGCCCGCCAACATATCCGTAACCTGGCCCGAAGCCAACACCAACCCTAACTTGAGCCTGTGAGTAAGCCGCCGGAATCATGAAAATACTCAGTAAAGCGAGATACCGTAGATAGCGCATTTTAATCTCCTCGCCAGACTCGCAAGTTCTAACCGAATCTGAAGGCTTTAGCGACCCCCTGTATCTGAATCGCCTTGGCTATTAATGTAAACGCGAAAGCAGAGAAAAAGTTGCGGTCCGTGATCCTCAGGGGAAAGAGTGAAAAGGGTAAGTTAGGGGCGCCACACCGGGTAAGAAAAAAGCCGCTCCGAAGAGCGGCTGCTATCTTGCTGGATTTTGAATCTGATTTTATTTGGCAAACTTCTTGTTCAGTGCACCGAACAATGCAATCCCGGCGCATCCCAACAGCGCTAATGAACTGGCATCCGGAACGGTAGGTGACGAACCCGGCAAACTCTGTTGATGCAATACACTTAAGACCTGATTGAAATCAGCGATTGCAGTTTGAAAGTCAATTTGCGCGGCCTTCGTGTTGCCTCGCGAATTCTGGAAAAGAGCGTCTGCTCCAGCCAGTTCCCCCGCAAGAAATGCGGATTTGGCGGCCGGACTCGACGCGAAGAGGTTAAAGTTTTTGTTGATGTCGGTTTGGACAATCTGAAGGTCGGTTTTGAATGCACTCGCAGTCACCGTGGAATCCGCCCACCCAGACCCCACCAGGGTTACCACCACTAACATGGCCAGAAGACTTGTTTTTACAATACGCATTTCATCCCTTTCGCTTACTTTGCCTCCGACCGGGGAGCGGAGGTTTCACATACTATCGCTGACCGGACAGTGGTCTGTGAATAGCCCAGACGGGCCACCATACCTTAGTGGATATATATTGGCCTCCGAGGCGATCAAAGGTATGTAGTGTTGCTGGTTTCCATGTGGGTTTTCAAGCGCTATATTACATATGTGCCTTGTTTGTAATAGTTTGCAAGGCGAGTGGTAAGGATGGTGTGTTATGTTGCAATAATTATCAGTCTTGACAAGGGAGAACAGTGCTGTAAATTGTAGCAGTAGAAGTTTTGTATCCGTTTGATTAGAGGTAGGGAAAATGCAGTTTATTAAGATGTGTTCTCTGGCCGGGGTGTTCATGCTGTGTCTCAGCGGATCGCTGTGGGCGGATTCGGTGACCCAGAGCGATGTGATCGCAGCGTTTAATACTGCCTCAAGCGACATTGGCCAAAACTGGAAGACTTTCGAATCCAACAAAGTTCTCCAATCCGAATTCGCGGCCGGGGAAAAAGCTGACACAGCTGGCGTGATCCAGGCACTCTTGGGACACAAAGCCGCTGCGCAAGCTGATTTTCAAGCGGCGATCAGTGATTTCAATCAGGTTGCGACAGGACTTACCTCTTCAATGCCGGATGCTGGATCGCTTGCTCTGCTGACTTGTAGCGGATTCCTGCTCTTCGGCGCGATGAAAAGGAAATTTTCCAGCTAAGGATCTTTAGGGAATGAAATCAGCCGCTCTTCGGAGCGGCTTTTCTTTTTACAATTGTTCCCGGACGATTGTGCTTCTAAATCATGTCAACCAATGGCAGGCTGCATCGATTCGTCGTTTCTGTTGCTGCGCTCATGCTTCTTGTGCAGCTTGTTGCTTTGTATCAAGGCCTACCGGGTGCGCTCCGCGGTAAAGCAAATTTTCGTTGTCTTTATACCGCAGGCTTTATGGTTCGTACCGGTCATCGCCATGAGATTTACGACAACCAGAGCACCCAGAGTTTCCAGCAGCAATTGGTCAGTAGGGAAGATGGAGCTGTTGCCTTCGATCGTCCGGCTTATGAAGCGCTGTTGTTTGCGCCCCTTTCTATTCTGGGATACAGGGCCGCCTACGTTTCATTCTTCATCTTGAATCTGGGCTTTCTTGCGTTTGCCATTCGTTGGCTGCGTCCTTATCTCGACAAATTTGAGAAAGTCTGGCGCTGGGGGCCGGTTGCAGTTTTTGTATGTTTCTTCCCGGTGGGTATGTCTCTTATTCAAGGAGAGGATTCAATTGTCCTTCTAACCTTTCTCGTGGCCTCGGCCGTTTGTTTTTATCGCGGCTGGGATTTTAGTGCCGGGATTTTGCTCGGGTTGACCCTATTCAACTTCCAGTATTCGCTCCCAATTGCTTTGCTTTTTCTGCTTTGGCGTCGTTGGCGCATACTGGCGGGTTTCAGCATCTCCGCTGCGGCCTGTGTGCTTGTGTCGGTATGGATCACAGGACTGCAGGGGCTTAAAACCTACGCGCAACTTCTACGCATGTGGAATTCGCAATCGCTGCCCGATGGCTGGGGCTCTCGCAGATTCAGTTTATTCCGCAACAATACCCAATTTGCGCTGCCTGATCCATGCCATGGCTCCGGTCCACATGTCTTTGCACACAGTGACGTGGATTGCAGCCAGTCTTTCGATCGTGCTGATCCTCTGGGCCGCAACCAAGCCAGCCAACTTTGCCCTGGCAATGATGGTTGCTGTGCTCGTCAGCTTTCACGGATTCATGAGCGATGCGGTCGTGCTCGTTGTCCCGATCGCGATGGTGCTTGATTCCAGGCTTGCCGTAACCTCAGGAAGGCTGAGGCTGTGGTCGAGAAATACTGTCTGTGCATTGTTTGTAGCGCCTTCGTTGTTATTCTTAGCGGGTCTGAGTTATTGCTGGCTGGGATTCCTGATGCTCTTCTTATTGATGCCCCTCAGATCAACCGTCGATTCTGCTACTCCAACGAGCACTTGGATTACCTCTGCTTTGCAGGGAGGAAAACCCCGTTGAGATTCCGCCTTTTTGAGAGACCTGTGCGGCCGCTGGGCTAACCAGGAGCAACCCTAGGACGGCCTATGCAAGTACATGTGCATTCGCGTTCGCGCCATCCTGAGAGTTATGCGATGCGGGCTGCGCTGATTTTTTCAAGCGGGCGGCCGCCTTTTGTTGCGCCTCTAGAATTTCTTCTGTAGTCAGCGATTCCGCGAGCTTTCTTTTGGCATGACTGATGACGTCCTTCATTTCAACCATGGTTTGTTCCGCTGCTAAATACCATGTGTAGGCAGCAACCGGATTTTTTTCTACCTGTTTCCCCTGGGAATACATTTGGGCCAGAGCCATCTGCGCATGGGGAGCACCTTGCTCCGCAGCTCTTTCCTGTGCAGCCAAATCTGAACCGTCTGCGCGTTCCAGCGAGTTCGTACCCCCGATCATTCCTCCCGGGATTGCCGCCGCTTGCTCGGCGGGTTGGGTCAAGGTCAGGCACAGGAGTTCCATCCGGCTGGACACGCCCAACTTATCGAAAACTTTAAACAAATAGTTCTTGATGGTGTGCTGACTTAGTCCCAGGCGCTCGGCGATCTCACGGTTCGTGAGTCCCTCAGCCAGGCTGCGCACCACTTCCAATTCTCGTTTAGAAAGCAGGCTTAAGCCGTTGGCATCGACCGCACGCACTGTCGGAGTCGCCGCCAGGGCCTCTACGGCAAATGACATCTGCTCGTTGTTCGCCCATATTTGACCGGCGTGTACTTGGCGAACACACTGGCCAAGTGTTTCCAGAGACTCGTGCCGGCTGAGCACTCCTCTTGCGCCCGATTGGAAAGCTTCCAAAATCACCTCACGCCGGGACGAATCCAGAAGAACGACGGTTTTTACCTTTGGCAGGGCTGCACGAAGTTTGCGTAATACCTCAAAGCCACGAAGCGGATCTTCATTTAAATGGGAACTGACAACGACAACATCCACATTGTGATGTGTGGCTGTGGCGATCAAGTCGGTGGAATGCGCGCCGAGCACTTTGAGATAGGCATCTCGTCCCAACGCGTCAGCCAGCAACTGCGTATGGATATGGGTGCTATCCGCAACCAGTACCCGAATAACTTCATGGGCAGCGCTTTGTCTGTGATGCATACAGTCTCCGTACCGCGTATCAAGGAAAAAGAAGCGACTTTT
The DNA here is from genome assembly GCA_963723765.1 of Terriglobia bacterium. GTDB lineage: Bacteria > Acidobacteriota > Terriglobia > Terriglobales > Acidobacteriaceae > DATBAX01. The sequence continues at coordinate 199,353 of CAVRSD010000010.1, forward strand.
GAGTGACTAAATACCCTTGAAAAGCCAATCCTGCCCAAGTGCATTTGGGGAGTGTTTGCTCATTAGGCCGCGTTCAAGGGAACGCCTCGTGTTTGCACAGTGTACTCGAACTATTCTGCGACAGCAATGAAGAGTTGTCGGCATTTGCATATACCGATAGAGCCGAATGCTCCATTATGATGAGACGAATCGACCCTCGTTTGAACTCATTACTACCTGTCTGATACTAGACTGATTAGACATGATAAAGGAATGTAAGCTTATTGCTATCAATAGTTTGATTCATATATCGTTAGTTTTTCATGAACTCCTGCGGTAAGCAGTCATTTCGAGCTAGAGAGCTATCGCAATACTCTGCATAGAGAATACAATCTACCATTATTTTGCGTCATGTCTTTGGTAACATATGACCTACCATGAACGAGAAGAACGTCCCTGGGTGCTTGTACCTCTTGCAGCAACTTGCAGCATTCCGTAGGCTAACAATCGAAGTGCTGGACAACCCCCGTCCGGAGCTGTTTTACCTCCTCCCCAGTTGGACATCACCGAAGATTCACCGAGTTTTTTGGGATGGGGTCACTGTCAAATGTGACTGAGAGGGCGAAGCTATGAATGCCGGCGGCGGACTATCGAAAATTGAAGCGACGCAGCTCTCCGGGGAGCAGGATCAAATTCACTGGTATGCCGTGCAAACCCGTGCCCGCCACGAAAAAAGAGTTGCAGACCGTTTCCGTGAACAAGGTCTTCCGATTTTTCTCCCGCTGATTAGCGAGACGCGTCGCTGGAGCGATCGCAAAAAAGTTGTGGAGCTGCCGTTGTTTGGCTGCTATGTGTTCGTGAAGGTGGCAGCAAGCAGGGAAGAGCGCCTGCGCGTGTGCTGTGTGGATGGGGTCCTCCGAATCGTTGGCGGGAAGGGCGAAGGAGCTGCCATCCCCGACGAGCAGATCGAAGCGGTTCGGGTCATCACTTCGCAACAGTTGACTTGGGCGGAACACCCTTTCCTGAAAATCGGCCAACGGGTTCGGATCAAAAGTGGCGCCCTGAATGGTGTAGAAGGCATTTTGATCGCCCGCGATGGCGATCGTACCCTGGTAGTTTCCGTGGATGCGATTCAAAGATCTTTATCGGTCCGCATTGAAGGTTACGACGTAGAGTCTGTGTAGAAACCGTTTTTCTTTCCCTTAAAGTATTTCTGCATTTCCACCCATCAAATTGCTCTTACCTGATCAAATCAACGTAGCGCCGCGAATCCTCGTGGTAAGCCGGGAGTCGTCTGTGCTCACTCTGCTCGAGGTCGTCGCCGCCGCCAATTCCTGGCAGGTGGAGAGTGCCTCCAGCCGGTGGGAGGCTCTCGAGCGGGTGCAATCGGAAGATGCTCCAGAGTTGGTGTTACTCGACCTGGTGCAAAGCGATGCTGACGGGCTTCACACCCTGCGCTGGCTGCGTAGGATTCGTCCCGATCTTCCCGTCGTAGTTCTGTCACACCTCGAAAACGGAGCGCAGAAAGCCGAGGCCATCCGGCTGGGCGCGGAAGACTATATTTCGCGGCCGTTCGAAGAACAGTATTTGCAAATGGCCATTCGACGGCACTTATTGCCCGACCATATCGATTTCGATATGGAGATGGGAAGCGAGAATATTGAGCAGGTCGACGACGAAATGTTCATGGTTGCCGCCAGTCCGGCGATGCGTCATCTTCGCTACCAGGCCGAGTTGTTGGCCCAGGTCGACGCTCCCGTTCTGATTCTGGGAGAGCGCGATAGCGGGAAGCAAATCGTTGCAAGATTACTTCACAAGCTTTCGATTCGCTCGGGTTTCCAATTCCTGAAAATTAGTTGCAACGCGCTGCCCAGCGATCTGCTGGAAAGCGAACTGTTTGGGCAGGAACGCCGCGTGGTCGCGGGAGCTTCTCGCACTACGCCGGGCAAGTTGGAAATGTGCGAAAAAGGCACACTGTTCCTCGATGAAATTTCGGAAATGCCGGCCAGCCTGCAAACCAAGCTGATGCATATTCTTCAGGACAAGTATTTTTTCCGGGTGGGTGGCGATACCAGAGTGCACACCGATGTCCGGATCCTTGCCGCCAGCCACACCAAAATTGAGCATCTTTTAACCCAAGGGAAATTGCGCGAAGATCTTTATTACAGGCTAAGCGCGTTTAGTGTTTACGTTCCGCCGGTGCGCAAGCGGAAAGAAGATATCCCGCTGCTGTTAGGCCATTTTATGAGCCGTCTGGCGCGCCACTACGACATCCAAGCCAGAACTTTCTCGCCCGCAGTATTGCAGGCCTGCCAAGCCTATTCGTGGCCGGGCAATTTGAGAGAGCTGGAAAGTTTTGTGAAGCGTTATCTGGTAGTGGGGGATGAGGAGCTATCTTTGCTGGAACTGGAGCGGAAGCTGGCCGGCAATGGTGATTCCGAGCGTGGAACAAGATTGGAACTGGTGAGAGATGAGGCCGATGCCGACCCCGGCGCTTCTGCCAGCCTGAAATCATTGGTACAAAGCGTGAAAGGGGAAGCCGAGAAGCATGCCATCGCCGGTGCTCTGGGACAGACCCATTGGAATCGCAAGGCAGCGGCCAGATTGCTCCGGGTCAGTTACCGGACACTGCTTTACAAGATTCAGCAGTATAATCTAACTCCTCCGCCGACATACATTTCCGAGATGGTTCCGGGAATCAAGAGCAATGGCCATGGGCGATAAGAAACATTCCAGGCGGAGCGGCGGAGACACGATGACGAGTGCTATGCAGCGTTTGTCTTTCTGTGGTTGCCTTTTGATTTCTACGTTTCTGTCCAACTCTCTGTCGGCCCAGGCTGGATCGGCCAGCTCTCCGACGACAGCGTCAGCCTCGGGGCAAAACCCGGCTGCTTCTGCCGCCAAGCCTGACAGCACCTATGTCATTGGCAATGATGATGTGTTGGCCATCAATGTTTGGAAGGAACCGGACATTTCGCGGTCGGTGCCGGTGCGGTCCGATGGGAATATTTCTCTTCCCCTGGTAGGTGAAGTGCTGGCCGCCGGACGCACCCCGCATCAACTGGAAGCGGAAATCGCCGGCAAGCTGAAAAATTACATTTCCGAGCCGGAAGTCACTGTCATTGTTCAGGAAATCAAGAGTCAGAAATTCAACGTACTCGGTATGGTGACCCGCCCGGGCGCGTATCCCTTGACGAACTCCATGACCGTACTGGATGCAATTGCTCTATCCGGCGGATTTCGCGATTTCGCCAAACAAAAATCCATCTACATCCTGCGCGTGAACCCCGATGGCAGCCAAGCGCGTTTTGACTTTAACTACAAGGATGTCATCAAGGGAAAGAATCCCGCGCAGAACCTTAAGCTTCAGCCACGCGATACGATCGTAATTCCGTGATTAGAAAACTCTTTACTCAAGTTGCTCTGGGCTTGATTCTCTTTGGGATCAGCGCGTCTCTGTGGTCGCAAGTGGATACTTCAGCCGCGACTGGCGCGCCGAGCGGACCTACGGCGAATGGCCCCATGGTTGCTCCATCCCTGGTAAGTGGGGATGGGTATTCCATGGACTTCGCCTCAGAAACACCGCGCACGAATTATTTGAACGGTGGTGTGGTTTTCGGGGCCGCTTACGGCAATGGCATTCTGACGCAAGCCGGAACCGGAGTCAGCGACGTCACCTATTCGGTGGCTCCGACCATCGCGCTGGACCAGACCCGCTCCCAGTTTCATTGGAATTTGTCTTACAGCCCGGGATTTACTTTCTATCAAAAATATTCCGGTCTCAATCAATCGAGCCAGAATGTCGCTACAAAATTCAGTTACCGCTTCAGCCCGCATGTGACGTTTAGCGCCTCAGAAGGTTTTACCAAAACCTCGGGCGGCTACTTTCCTGTCTGTGGAAGTGAGCCTGGCAGTTCGTGCGGTGCGCTGCAGTCCCCAAACAACTCAGTGATCGCCCCGGTTACGGACACTTTGAACAATGCTTCCACCGCTCAGATTACTTATCAATTCAGTCCTGGCGGGATGATCGGAGCGACCGGCAATTTTTCCAAGCTGAGTTATCCCGACCAGTCACAGGCATCAGGCCTTTTCGGTTCGACGGCAGCCGGTGGAAGCGTTTTCTATACCCATCGCCTGTCCGGGAAGCATTACATTGGGGCTACTTACCAATATCAGAAATATGTGACCAATTCAGAGGGTGCTTCGGTTCTCCCTGTGCCGGCAACGCAGGCGCAGAGCTTGATGCTCTTTTATACCCTCTATTTACAGCGTACGATTTCATTTTCCCTCTTTGGGGGGCCGCAATATTCGGATACCAGCAGCGTGTCGCTTCTTGGGAGCCAGATATTTCCCGAAGTGCGTTCCTGGTCGCCCGGTGGCGGCGGCAGTGTGAACTGGCAGGGACAACACAACAGCCTGGGCGCCAGCTATTCGCGGAAAGTCAGCGATGGCGGCGGACTGCAAGGCGCGGTCAGCTACAACGGCGCAGATGCCTCGGTTCGCCATCAATTTACTACGACTTTGAGCGGCACACTCGGTGGGGACTATTCGGTGAATAAACTTCTGGATCCAGCCGCTGCGCTCGACAACACCGGCGGCCACTCGATTTCGGGCACCGCTACCGTGCAGCGCACCTTCGGGGAGCATTTCAACCTGACGGCAGGGTATTTGAGAGTGCATCAAAGTTATGACATACCCGCGCTACAGGTTGTGCCAAACCGGGACCGAGTCTGGCTGTCCATCGCATATCAATTTCAGCGGCCCCTGGGAAGATAAGTCAGCAAGATTAAGATAGTAGGACGATAAGAAAACACCATGGTGGAAGATTTCGAAGAGAAAAGTTCGGAAGGGTTCAGTCTGCAGCAGCTCGCGGGGATCATTCGCCGTCGCCGCTGGCACTTTCTGATTCCGCTGTTTTTTGGATGGCTGGTGGTGTGGGGTGCAAGTTGGGTGCTGCCCTCGGTTTATAAGTCGGGGACCACGATCATTGTCGAACAACCGACGGTGTCGAAAGACCTGGTGCCTTCGAACGTAAACGACAATCTGCAAGACCGCCTGCAGAGCATAACCCAGCAGATTCTAAGCCGCACCCGGCTGGTGCACATCATTGATGAGTTCAATCTTTATACCAGGGAACGCGCCCGCCTTACCCCCGATGAACTGGTAGATCGCATGCGCAAGGATATTGAAATCGAGTTGGTGCGTGCCCCTGGCAGTGACCAACTGCTTTCCTTCAACATATCTTTTTCATCGCGTGATCCGCAGATCGCCCAACAGGTGACCAGCGAACTCACCAATCTGTTCATCAATGAAAACACGGAGTTGCAGACCCAGCAATCGAAAGACACCACCAAATTTTTCGAAAGCCAATTGGATGATGCCAAGAAAAGCCTGAGCGAACAGGAAGAAAAGATCCGTGTGTTCAAAGACCAGCATACATCCGATCTGCCCAGTCAGCTGCAAAGCAATCTTGCGATTCTGAGCGGTCTGCAGAATCAGTTGCAGGCCGAACAAGACAATCTGGACCGCGCCCGGCAGCAAACCGTCTACTATCAGTCTTTGATCGGGCAGTATCGCGCATTGCAGAAATCTTCCAAGACTCCGAGTGGCGCTCCCATGGGGCTGCCGGCCATCGACCAGGAATTGGATAAGCTGAGAGCGCAGCTGGCGGATTTGAGCGCCCATTACACCCCTCAGCATCCCGATGTGCGGAAACTGAAAGAGCAGATTGCCCAGACCGAAAAGATGAAGGCCCAACTGGCCGCCAGTCTGGCAGCCAACGCAGGGAATCCCCAGCCGGATAACAGTGCAGCCGCCTCCAATGGCGATCTGTCCCTGGCCCAACTGCAGAGCCAGTTACAAGCCAATCAGATAGAGATCACCAATCGGGAGCATTCGGTAACGGCTTTACAAGCCAAGATCGGCGAATATCAGGGACGATTGAACCAGGAACCGGTGCGTGAACAGCAATTGGCGGATTTGAGCCGCGGCTACGATCAATCGAAAGCGAATTATGATGATCTCCTGAAGAAGAAGAACTCTTCGGCATTGGCCACCGATTTGACGGAGCGCCAGCAGGGAGAGCATTTTCAGATGATTGATCCTCCCAGCTTGCCCGTGAAACCTGATTTTCCGAATCGCATGAAATTGTGTGGAATTGGTCTGGGTATAGGAGTTGCCTTAGGGATCGTGTTTGCTGGCGGCACGGAATTCATGGACGACCGTGTTCATAGCGAGAAAGAGTTCAAGGAACTGGTGCCGGTGGATGTCATCGCCGAGATCCCCGAGGTGGCAACCGCGGACGAACAAATACGGCAGCAGAGATCCAATCGGCTGGCTTGGATCATGGCCAGCGTAGTATTTCTGTCAATTTTGGCCGGAAGCGCATTAAGCTATCTTCGGGGTTAGCTGGTAAACCCATGTACAAAGCTTTTTACAACCTGCAGCGAAATCCGTTCGAGATTAGCCCGGACCCGTCTTTTCTGTTTCCTACCAGAAGGCATAATGAAGCCCTCGCGGCGCTTTATTACGGAGTCCGGCGGCACAAAGGTTTCGTGGTCATGACCGGGGAAGTCGGCACGGGCAAGACATTGCTGGTACGGTGCCTTTTGCAATTGCTCAATCGCAACGATGTGAGCTATGCCTATATTTTCAACAGCCGATTGTCTCCCCTCGAGTTTCTGCAATATGTCGCGGGAGATTTCGGACTTCCGACGTCGGGTAAGAACAAGAGCGAATTGTTGATGGAGTTGAGCAATTACCTGATTGCGCGCCACCTCAAGAAGCTGACTACGGTGTTGGTGGTCGATGAAGCTCATCACGTTTCGACAGAAGTGCTCGAAGAAATCCGGCTTTTGACCAACCTGGAAACCACGCAGGAAAAGCTGCTGCAAATCCTGCTGGTCGGCCAGCCGGAACTCGACGAAAAGCTCGATTCCGTGGAATTGCGGCAGTTAAAGCAAAGAATCGCTCTGCGTTCCCAGCTCGAACATTTAAATCTCGACGAGACGAGCGGTTACATTCATCGTCGATTGGAGCTATCCGGCGCGACCCCGGAAGCTGCCAAGCTTTTGTTCCCCGAGCCGGCGATCGAGCGAGTCCACTTTCATTCTCGCGGCATTCCGCGCCTGATTAACACGATCTGTGAAAACGCCTTGATCACTGCGTTCGCTCAGAAATTGCAGGCGGTTTCCCCCGAAATCATCAATGACGTGGCGGTCGATTTCCGCTTGGGCGTGATGAGTCCGGAACCGTCGCAGCGCAATCCGAAAAAAGACAACAGTGAAGCTTTGGAAGCAGTGAAGACCTTGCTGAATCTGCATGACTATCTTAAGAGAATGCGATCCAGCGAACTCGAGCCTGCCATATCGACAAGACCGGGAGCCAGCGAGCATGAGCCGTATATTTGAAGCACTGACGAGATCCGAGGAAGAGCGCTCCGGTATTTCGTTTCCGGTGCCTCCAGCGTTGGCAACGGAACTCTTGCAGCGGGCCGAGCAGGCTTCGATGGGAGTCGTTGCTGCGGCGGCCAGTGCGCCGGCTACGGGCGAGCGGCCGGAGATCGGAGAAGCGGGCAGCATACCGATCACGGTTTTTCCGGGTAGCCGTTTAGTGTGCCTCAGCGACCAGGAAAGCCTGGCGGCGGAAAAATTTCGCTTTCTCAGCGTGCGCTTACGGCAGATCCAGCAAGCCCGTCCGCTGAAGAAGATCCTGATTACCAGCACGATTCCGGAAGAAGGCAAGAGCATGGTTTCGGGCAATCTTGCGGCTGTATTGGCACGAAAAAAACAACAAAGAACACTATTATTGGAAGGCGATCTACGGCGTCCTGTATTAGGAGCGCGATTTGGCCTGGGCAAACTTTCAGGACTCACCGAGTGGCTGCAGGGCGAGTATCGACCGATGACCAGTATTTACCGTCTGGATGGGGCTGGATTCTGGTTTCTGCCTGCCGGCCACCCAGCCGAAAACCCTTTAGAATTAATGCAGTCCGGGAAACTTTCGGGGCTAATTGAACAGTTGACTAGGGCTTTTGATTGGATCATAATCGACTCTCCTCCAGTGCTCCCTTTGGCGGACACCAGCCTTTGGGCGCGTTTGGTAGATGGCGTGCTATTAGTTGCTCGTGAAGGAGTAACCCAAAAACGCCAGTTGAAACGTGGCTTAGAAGCCTTGGATCAATCGAAATTACTTGGTATGGTATTAAACAGCAGTACCAACAGCGACCACGAGAATTATTACCAGCGTTACAGTCCCGTGGCGTCAACACCGCAGAATAGTTCGCAGGCAGACCCCCCATCTTCTTCGAACCGGTAGTTTCTGCTGTATCGATGTATCAGAGATAGACAGTCCCTCCCCAGACCGTCTTAGGAGCCATCATGTCACAGCTCACAGACAATTTATTTGTTCTTGCTCCGCGCAAAAAAGAAGTTCGGGCAGAACCAGGAGAGGGAGTCGTGAATCCACGTCGTATGGGGCCAGGCAGTAGTTTTCCAGCTAGTGGGGTGCGGTCCGTGCCGGATCACGGGGTCATGGAAGAAGCATCTTTCCACAAAATGATTTCGCTCGAAAGAAAACGAACAGAGCGTTCCCGCAAGCCATTCCTGCTCATGCTTTTGGATTTGGGAACTCGCCTGCCTTCGGAGAAGAACGGGAAGGTGCTCGAGCAGATACTCGCAGCCCTGTCGCTGACGACCAGGGAAACGGACATCACCGGGTGGTATAGCGAAGGTTCGGTATTGGGCGTCATGTTCACGGAAATCAGCGTCGATGACAGTACCTCGAGTCTGAATACCATGGTGAACCGGGTCAGTGAAACTTTGCGAAGCAATTTGACCGCCCAGCAGTTCAATCAAATTACCATCAGCTTTCATCTGTATCCGGAGGAGTGGACGCACGAAATACCGGTGCGACAAAGCAACCCTACGCTCTATCCTGATTTATCCAAGCGGGATGAGTCCCGGAAACTGTTTTCAGTGTTAAAGCGAGCGATGGATGTGGCAGGGAGCGCGGTTGCACTTGCGCTGTTCTCGCCATTCTTTCTGGCCATTGCGGCGGTGATCAAGCTGACTTCTCCCGGCCCGATTTTTTTCCGGCAGAAACGGGTTGGCCAGTATGGCGCCTCCTTCGTATTCCTGAAGTTTCGCTCCATGAACGTGAATAACGATCCCAGCGCCCACAAGAAATATGTCCAGCAGTTGATTGCAGGAAACGCGGACCGCAAGCCGTCAGACGGAAATGGCGAGGGAGTTTACAAAATCACCAACGACCCTCGTATCACCAAGATTGGAGCGTTTCTACGGCGCACCAGTCTGGACGAAGTTCCACAGTTTATTAATGTCTTGCGCGGTGAGATGTCCTTGGTTGGACCGCGGCCGCCGATCGCCTACGAAGTGGAAGCTTACGATCTCTGGCACCGGCGCCGGGTATTGGAAGCGAAACCCGGAATCACCGGTCTCTGGCAGGTGCATGGCCGAAGCCGCGTGACCTTCGACGAAATGGTACGTCTGGATTTGCATTATGCCAAAACCTGGTCGCCCTGGATGGATGTAAAAATCCTGTTCCGGACTCCGGGCGCGATGTTTGGTGGCGCACACTAGCCTAAAAGTTTTCGGCAGTTTTCTGGATAATTTAGATCTTTCAGCAGCAAACCCCTCCCGTTTGTTGTCGAGTGCTGTTCCAAACCACAAACCAATCCTAAGCAAATCAATCAGCCGTTGGCGGTGAAACTATGGTTAAGTTTGGCGTTGTTGGATACGGGTATTGGGGGCCGAACGTGGTCAGAAATCTTGACCAGTTGGATGGGTCTCAGGTTGTGGCGGTTTGCGATAAGAGCCCCACGTCAAGGAAACGGATACAGAAAGCCCACCCCAATGTGAAGGTGACGGCGGAATCTTCCGAACTGATGTCCTCTACGGAGATCGATGCCATCGCCGTGGTAACGCCGGTTTGGACCCACTACGAACTGGCCAAGGCGGCTCTCGAAAATGGCAAGCATGTTTTCGTCGAGAAACCATTTACCAGCAACGCGGCCCAGGCCGAGGAACTTATCAATCTGGCGGAAAAGAAGAACCTGAAGATCATGGTCGATCACACCTTCCTGTTCACCGGGGCGGTGAAAAAGATCAGCCAACTGGTGGACGACGGCGCGCTCGGAAAGCTTTATTACTACGATTCCACGCGGGTGAATCTGGGACTCTTCCAGCACGATGTGAACGTCGTGTGGGACCTGGCTCCGCATGATCTTTCCATTATTGATCATCTCATCAAGGAAACTCCGGAAGCGGTTTCGGCCACCGGACAGACTCACTTGAACGGGCATGAAGATGTTGCCTTCATCACCATCTATTTTCCCAACCAGATCATCGCCCACATCAATGTGAATTGGCTGTCCCCGGTCAAAGTTCGTACCACGCTGATCGGGGGAGAGAAGAAGATGCTCGTATGGAACGATCTGGAACCCGACGAAAAGATCAAGATCTACGACAAAGGCGTGCACATCACAACCCGTCAGGGCTTGTACAACTTGCTGGTGAACTACCGCTCCGGCGATATGTGGTCTCCACAACTGGAGCAACTGGAAGCCCTGCGACAGGAACTGGGCTACTTCATTGAATGCATTACCAATAATCAAACTCCCAGAAACGACGGTAAGGCCGGTCTTCGCGTTGTGAAGATGCTGGAAGCGGCCACCAAGTCGCTCGGCAAACGGGGAGAACTGGTTTACGTGTAACTAACTACAAGACTTTCTAAAACATTACCTCAATGAGAGAACAGTTTTATCTTCGTCCCAATGTTGTGGTGGAACCGCTGGTACACCACTGGTACGCGTGGTCGCACCTGATTGCTCCGGCCACCGCAGCGAGGAACGTCACCGAACGCCATCTGCGCATTATGGATTCGTTTTTGCAATCGCCGGCAGCGCATGCCGCGGCGGTCCAGAACCCCAAAATGTTGGGCGGCCCGTTCATGGATTTGCCTGCCGAACGTGCAAAGGACATTGAGAATCTGGCGGTTGAAATCCGGCAAGGCAATTTGGCGGAGCTTTCGCGGGCGATTTGCGAGTTGGATGCCATGCTGGCCCAGGCGAATGGTCATTCCCTTGAACAGTTATACTCGCAAATTCCTGCTCCACTGCAAGGCTATGTGGAGCTGGTTTACGATCTACATAACAATCCTTCGTTTCGACTGATCGAACCTCTTCTATATAAGAGTCCTTATTACGACCCATCCTTGCAGACGCTCATGCTTTCGTTGATCAGTGAAGATGAACGTCCCTTTGTTTTGAGCACGCCACGCTTCAAAGAGAAGGGAAATGTGCATCTCAAAATTTCCTTCGCCAGCAAAAAAGTCGATCAGTTATTTCGTCTGAAAGACCAACCGGCAACCTTCGCTCAAATCAAGAGCATGCTGGATTTGGCGGATGAAGACGAGGAAGACTTTCGTTCGTTCCTCACGACCACGGCTCCGCAGCCTTACCCGAAGTACGAAGGCAAAGGCGCCCGTTGGCGTTATTTCGGACATGCCTGCATTCTGCTCGAAGCGGGCGGGTCCAGCATTCTGATGGATCCGGTGCTCAGCTACACCTACGAGAATAATATTTCTCGCTATACCTACGAGGACCTGCCACCAGTGATTGATTGCGTTCTGATCACGCACAATCATCAGGATCATCTCCTCTTTGAAACCCTGCTGCAATTGCGGTCGCGAATTGGCACTATCGTGGTTCCAAGGAACGCGGGCGGCTCGCTGCAGGACCCATCAATGAAGCAAATTCTAAAGAATTGTGGATTCAAGAATGTCGTGGAAGTGGAAGAGATGGAATACTTGCAGGTTGGTCCTCTGTCTCTTACTGCGCTTCCTTTTCTTGGAGAACACGGTGATCTGGATGTGCGTACGAAGATGGCTTACCTTGCCCGCGTGAATGGGCATTCGCTATTGTTCGCGGCTGACTCTTGCAATATCAGCCCCAAGATGTATGAGCATGTCCAAGCGGAAACAGGCGATGTGGATATTCTTTTCGTGGGGATGGAATGCGATGGGGCGCCAATGTCCTGGCTCTATGGTCCATTGTTTACCGAAAAACTGGAAAGAGGCAAAGATCAGTCGCGCCGGCTGGCGGGATCGAACTTCGAGCGGGCCAAAGGAATTGTCGATCAGTTCCATTGCAAGGAAGTCTATGTGTACGCCATGGGTCAGGAACCCTGGCTGAACTATGTGATGAGCGTGAAATATACGGAGCAATCGAACCCGATCATTCAGTCAAACAAGCTCATTGAAAGTTGTCGTCAACAGGGCATGGTGGCGGAACGGCTCTTTGGCGAAAAAGAAATCCTGCTCGCATAAGCATTCTTTACGTACTTCAAGCAAATCCAGACAACTCACATGGCAACTACAGTCTCAGCATCACGTTCGTCGAACGAAGCAGAACGGCAGCAGTTGTTGTTTGCGTGGAATAATACGCGGACCGACTATCCCCGGAACCTTTGTATTCACGAAATCTTCGAAAAGCTGGCTGAGCAGCATCCGGACGCCATCGCTCTCAAATTCCTCGACCAGCAGATGACCTATCGCCAACTCAACGCCAGGGCGAATCAGTTGGCACATCGCTTACGAGAGTTGGGCGTGGGACCGGAAGTGATGGTTGGCACGCTCCTGGAGCGATCCCTTGAATTGGTGGTTGGGCTGTTGGGAATCCTGAAAGCCGGGGGTACTTTTGTTCCGCTAGATGCGAATTATCCTGCGGAACGGCTGGCATTCATGGCGGCCGATACGAAGGCGCCAGTCATGCTGGTGCAATCCTTGGTCGTCCAGAAGATGGAAGGCAAGAGTTGGATGACATCGGCGATCGTGCCGCTCGATGGAGAAACTCCTGAGATTGACCAGCAGAGTAACGAGAACCCGACCAATCTGACCAACGCGGAAAATCTGGCATACGTGATGTACACCTCAGGCTCGACTGGTCAACCGAAAGGTGTAATGGTCACCCACCGCGCCGTGGTCCGGCTGGTCAAGAATACCAATTATGTGGAACTGAATGAGCGCGAGACTTTCCTTCAGTTCTCGCCCATTTCTTTTGACGCGTCCACGCTTGAACTTTGGGGGCCGCTTTTGAATGGTGGTTGCCTCGCCATCATGCCTGCTGATGTGCAGGCGCTATCCGAAATTGGTGCGGCCATTCGCCAGCATGGCGTGACCAGCATGTGGCTGACCGCAGGTTTGTTCAATGTGATGGTGGAACAGCGGTTGGAAGACTTGCAGCCTTTGCGCCAGTTGCTGGTGGGCGGGGACGCGTTGTCGCCAGTACATATGCGCAAGGCCATCGAGGGTTTGCCGGGATGCAAACTCATTAATGGTTACGGCCCCACCGAGGGCACAACGTTTACCTGTTGCCATACGATTTCGCCTGAAGACGCGCAAGGAACCTCAATTCCCATCGGGCGGCCAATCGCCAACACCCAAGTCTATTTGCTGGATTCAGAAAATGAGCTGGTGCCGGTTGGGAGCGAAGGCGAGTTGTGCATCGCTGGTGATGGATTGGCCAAGGGTTATCTGAACCAGTCTGCGCTCACGGCGGAAAAGTTCGTTTCCCATCCCTTTAGCGAGGAAACGGACGCGCGTATTTACAAGACTGGCGACCTGGCCCGCTATCGCGCAGATGGAACTATTGAATTCCTGGGCCGCCTCGACAGTCAGGTCAAAATCAGCGGATACCGGATTGAGCTGGGCGAGATTGAAATGGTGATGATGCATCACCCTAACGTGAAGTCAGGTGTTGTCCTCGCTAGGCAGGACACGCCGGGAGAAAAGAAGCTGGCTGCTTATATCGTGGCCCAGCCACAAGGGTGTTCGGTACACGAGTTGCGCGCTTTTTTGCAGGAGAAGTTGCCAGCCTACATGCTTCCTTCCGCTTTTGTGCTCATGGAGTCGTTGCCACTTTCGCCCAATGGCAAAGTGGACCGCGCGGTCCTGCCGGCGCCCTCCGCTGTGCAGAGCACACCGGCGGATGCTCCGGTTTCACCACAAACCGAAATCGAGCAGATGATTGCTACCGTCTGGCAGCGTGTATTGGGACTTAAGCAAGTGAGCGTGGAAGACAATTTTTTCGATGTGGGCGGCGATTCTCTGCAACTACTCGAAGCCCACGCCGAACTGCAAAGAATGTTAAGCCCCGATCTTGCCATTACAGACTTGTTTGAATATCCCACCGTTCGTGCCCTGGCCAGGCATATCGGTGGTGCTCAAAGTTCTTCGGGCATCAGCGAAGCGCAGGAGCGGGCGCGTAAACAGCAGCAAGCATGGACACGGCAAAAGCAATCTCGAGTGAGTCAGATTTCATGAGCCAGACCGAGAATGGAAACAATTTGACTGGAATCGCCATCGTGGGTATGGCAGGGCGATTCCCCGGTGCCAGGGATGTCCAGGAGTTCTGGAAGAACCTTGCCAATGGCGTGGAGTCGATTTCTGCACTGAAAGAAGAGGAACTCGAAATCGGCGATGCGGCGCTGTGGAGCCAACCCAATTTTGTCAAGGCTCGCGCGGTTCTCGATGATGCCGACATGTTCGACGCAAATTTCTGGGGAATGTATCCCAAAGAAGCCGAGATCACCGATCCGCAGCACCGCGTATTCATGGAATGCGCGTGGAATGCCCTGGAAGACGCGGGCTACGACCCGCAAGCTTACAAAGGTGCGGTGGGGCTGTTCGCCGGCTGCAGCATGAATACATATTTCCTGCGAAATTTATGCAGTGACCGCGATTTTGTGGAAGAGTTTACACGGACTTATCAGGTTGGGTCTTATCCGGCGCTGGTCGGCAACCATATTGATTTCCTGGCTACAAAAATTGCTTATCGTCTGAATTTGCGGGGACCCGCCTATACCGTGCAATGCGGCTGCTCGACTTCTCTGGTTGCGGTATGCCAGGCGTGCCAGAGCTTGCTTAGCTATCAGTCGGACATGGCGCTGGCCGGCGGGGTTTCGATTAGCTTCCCACAAAAACGCGGCTATCTCTATCAACCGGACGGCATGGTGTCGCCCGATGGGCATTGCCGTACTTTTGACATTCAATCGCAAGGAACAGTTTTTGGAAGCGGCGCCGCCGTCGTGCTGTTGAAACGGCTGGACGATGCGATTGCTGATGGTGATTACGTCCACGCAGTCATCAAGGGATTTGCTCTCAATAACGATGGCTCCGCCAAGGTAGGCTTTGCTGCGCCGAGCGTTGAAGGGCAAGCTGAAGTCATTGCGATGGCTCAAGCGTCGGCTGGAGTCTCCCCGGAGTCGATCAGCTATATCGAGTGTCATGGCACGGGCACGCCGCTGGGCGACCCGATTGAAGTTGCCGCCGCGACCAAAGCATTTCGTGCAAGTACCAAAGCCAAAGGCTTTTGCGCCATTGGCACGGCAAAAACAAACGTCGGACATCTGGATATTGCGGCGGGAGCCACTGGGCTGATTAAGACGGTGCTGTCCATGAAGAACGGGCAACTGCCGGCAACTTTGCACTTCCAGCAGGCGAATCCCAAACTTGCTCTTGAAGAAAGCCCGTTTTTTGTGAATGCGAAACTCACGGAGTGGAAACGGAACGGGGGACCTCTCCGGGCTGGAGTAAGTGCCTTCGGAGTGGGAGGCACTAACGCTCACGTAATCGTGGAGGAATCGCCATCGGTTCCCAGGAGCCAATCTCGACGCGAGTCCCAGTTACTTGTTCTTTCCGCAAAGACATCTACCGCGCTGCAAAAGGCCAGTACTAATCTGGCGGAGCACTTAAAGAGCAACAGCAATCTGAGTCTGGCAGATATTGCCTACACCTTGCAGATAGGTCGCCGGGCATTTGAGCATCGCCGCTTTATTGTGGCTAGCAGCCATAACGGCGCTATTCAGGCCCTGGAAGCTTCCGACAGCAAACGCAGCGGAGTTACCAAACAAGCCCGTCCCTCCGTGGTGTTTATGTTCCCCGGACAAGGTGCGCAATATCACCAGATGGGCAGCCAGTTGTACGAGTCTGAGCCGGAGTATCGCAAGTGGGCGGACGAATGCGCCGATATTTTAAAGCCGCTGCTGCCACAGGATCTGCGCAAAGTTCTTTACGCGAACGCGGGTAATGCGGATGTACAGAAATTCCTGACCTCTACGGTGTTTGCTCAGCCCGCGATCTTTACTACGGAATTTGCGCTGGCCAAGTTGTGGATGAGTTGGGGTATTCAACCGGATGCCATGATCGGTCACAGCGTGGGTGAATTTGTGGCTGCCTGTCTAGGTGGCGTATTTTCTCTGAAAGATGCTCTGCATCTGGTCGCGACTCGCGGATGCATGATGCAGGATTTACCGAAAGGATCGATGTTGGCGGTGCGGTTACCGGAAATGGAGACACGCGCTCTCCTGAATCCACAAGTATCTATTGCCGCGATCAACAGTCCCGGTCTTTGTGTGGTCTCCGGTCCGATCCCGGAAATTGAGAAATTAGAGAAGACACTGACAGAGCGGAATGTAATGTCCCGCCGCCTGCACACTTCTCATGCTTTCCACTCACCCATGATGGACCCGGTGGTCGTGCCTTTCACTGAGGTAGTTAAGAAGATCAAGCTCAAGCCGACTGCAATTCCTTACGTTTCTGGAGTCAGTGGCCAATGGGTAACGACTGAGCAAACCCTGGATCCGCGCTACTGGGCCACGCATTTACGCGAGCCGGTGCGATTTGCGGATGGTTTAACCAGCCTTGGGACCTTGCAGAACTCGGTGCTGCTGGAAGTGGGGCCAGGGAACACTCTGAATACGCTGGCATTCAGCACCCCGCGAAGAAGCCCGACCAAGTTGTGCTCCCGTCGTTACCCGATTCCGCGCGCACCATCAATGATATTGATAGCGTCCTCAATACACTCGGCCGTTTATGGATCGCTGGTGTGCAGCCCGATTGGGGCGCCTTCCACAAGAACGAACGGTTACATCGTGTCCCGCTTCCGACTTATCCATTTGAACGGAAACGCTATTGGGTGGAACCGAAAGTCGCAGCGATATCCACAGTTCCTCCCAATTCACAATCCGATTTTGCAGCTCCGCAAGTACAGCCCGCTCCCCCCGCGGATGTCATTACAAGTGCAAGCCAACCCAATGAAGGAAATCAACTCATGAGCGAGTCTATAGCAGGGGTGAGTTCGGCTGTATCCAGGCAGGAAACAATTCAACAGACCTTATTGTCGATGTTCCAGGAGCTTTCCGGGATCAGTGCCTCGGATATGGACCCGAGCGCCAGTTTTACTGAGCTGGGCTTCGATTCCTTGTTTCTGACCCAGGCGACGCAGGAATTACAGACTAAGTTTGGCATGAAGATCACGTTCCGCCAATTGCTCGATCAGGAATCTAGTGTCGGCGCGCTTGCTCGGTATATCGATAGCAGGCTGCCCGCCGAGGTGGCTACGCCTCCGGTATCAGTACAAATTAAGCAAGTTTCCGCAGCCAGCATTCAGCCTTCGGCACCCGCAATAAACGCTGGAACCGCTGCGTCCTCCAGTGCAGTCGAAGCCATGATGAAGGAACAGATCCGGGCCATGTCAGAGTTAATGAACCGGCAACTTGAGGTCCTTCGCGGCTCTGGCGCAACATCCGTAACTCCGGCGATCAGAGCCGGCATTGTGGTGCCAGCGCAATCACCGACCGCTATTGCGGCTGAACCGAAAGCTGTCCAACCAGCCGCTGCAGTCAAAGAAGAACCCAAAGCTTTTGGTCCTTATAAACCACCCACCAAGGGAATTTCAGGTGGCCTGACGCCGGCACAGGAAAAACACATCGCCAGGCTCATCGATCTCTATACCAGGAAGACTGCGGAATCCAAACGTCTTACCCAGAAATATCGCCGTGTGATGGCCGATCCGCGGGTAGTTTCTGGCTTCCGGGCGCAGTGGAAGGAAATGGTCTATCCCATTGTGACCAATCGTTCGGAAGGATCGAAACTCTTCGACGTTGACGGGAACGAATACATCGACATTCTGAATGGTTATGGCCCAACCGTCTTCGGACACAAACCCAAGTTCGTAACCGATGCCGTGCATCGGCAACTGGATCTGGGCTTTGAAATTGGGCCCATGTCGCCGCTGGCGGGACAAGTGGCGGAGTTGATTTCCGAATTCACCGGCATGGAGCGGGTGGCATTTACCAATACCGGCTCGGAAGCCGTTCTCTGCGCAATTCGCGTGGCCCGCACCGCAACCGGACGCAACAAGATTGTAATGTTTACAGGGGACTACCACGGCATGTTTGATGAAGTGCTGATCCGTGGCGTCAAACGTCCCGGCCAGCCGCCTCGCTCGATTCCGATCGCGCCGGGAATTCCTTCCCAGGCAGCAGAAAATATCGTGGTCCTCGACTACGGTACTCCGGAATCGCTGGAATATATCCGGGCACACTGCAGCGAGTTCGCTGCCGTCATGGTGGAACCGGTGCAGAGCCGTCATCCTAACCTTCAGCCCCGCGAATTCCTACATGAGCTGCGAAAGATCACGGCTGAATCCGGCACGGCTTTTATCTTTGACGAAGTGGTGACCGGGTTCCGTACCCATCCCGGCGGCGCACAGGCAATTTTCGGTATTCGCGCAGACATGGCTACCTACGGCAAGATTATCGGCGGCGGTCTCCCGATCGGCATTCTGACCGGCAAATCGCAATTCATGGACACGCTTGATGGCGGCATGTGGCAATACGGCGACGATTCATTCCCCGAAGTCGGCGTTACCTTCTTTGCCGGAACCTTCGTCCGCCATCCGTTGGCGTTGGCTTCAACCTATTCCGTCCTTCAACATCTGAAGGAACAAGGCCCCCAGTTGCAGGAGCGGCTGAACGAAAAGACCGGCAGAATGGTGGCCCGCATCAATGCTTACCTGCAAGAGCGGCGAGTCCCGATCAAAATCGAGAACTTCTGCAGCATCTTCTTTTTTGCTTTCCCTGCTGATATGCGCTTCGGCAGCCTCTTCTACTATCACATGCGGGAGAAGGGAATCCATGTCCAGGAAGGCTTCCCCTGCTTCCTCACGACAGCCCACACCGAAGCCGACATCGAACGGATTGTGACCGCCTTCAAAGACACTATTGCCGAGATGCAAGCCGACGCCATGCTGCCAGGAGCGGCAGAATTGCCAAAATCAGGTTCAACGCAATCGGCTCTGGTTCACCCTCCTGGAAAGGTTGTGGAAGCCCCGGTCACCGAGGCGCAAAGAGAAATCTGGCTTTCTGATCAGATCGGCTCCGATGCCTCGTGTTCCTACAACGAATCGTTTTCCCTGATTTTGAAAGGGCAACTCAACGCAGGCGTACTAAGAGAGTCCATCCTCGAGATTCTTAATCGTCACGAGGCTCTCCGCGCTACGTTTAGCGAAGACGGCGAACACATCAAAGTTGCGCCACTCCTCTCCATTGAGATTCCGCTGATCGATCTTTCCAGCTTTTCCCCTGCTGAACGGGATAAAAAGCGTGCGGACCTCCTGGCTGAAGATGCTCGCACACCGTTCGATCTGACGCAGGGACCGTTGGTCCGGGTCAAGATCCTGCGCCTCGAACCATCCTCACACGTAGCTGTATTCACCAGCCACCACATTGTGTGTGACGGATGGTCCACCAACGTCATTCTCGACGAGCTCACCCAGTTGTACTCGGCGAAAGTAGAAGGTAGGCAGAGCAACCTTCTTCCACCCAAATCTTTCCTGGAATATGCGCGAGAACAAAAACAGCAGCAAAGTTCTCCTGAAATTAAGAAAGTCGAAGAATACTGGCTCAGGCAATTTGAGAGACCTGCTCCCGTACTTGAATTGCCGACAGACCGCCCCCGGCCTGCAATGAAGAGCTTTGAAGGCGCTACGTATCGCGCCACAATTCCAGCCGACTTCTATCGCAACATCAAGAAAACGGGGGCCAAGAACGGATGCACATTGTTTGTTACTTTGCTGGCAGCTTATGAACTGTTGATGTGCCGGCTAGCCAACCAGGACGACGTAGTAGTCGGAATTCCAGCCGCCGCGCAGGCTCTGTTGGAAGGCAACTCGCTGGTTGGCCACTGCGTGAATTTCCTGGCCTTGCGCGCCCATATCAATAAAGACCTCTCATTCGTCGATTTCGCCAAGCAAGTCAAGCGCAGCGTTCTGGATGCCTACGATCATCAAAACTACACCTACGGCACGTTGGTGCGGAAGCTGGGTATTCCGCGCGATCCGAGCCGCCTCCCGCTGATCGAGGTGCAGTTTAATCTCGAAAAGATCGGATCCACCATCCATTTCCCCGGATTGCAGGCCGATGTGGATCCCAATCCCAAGGCCTACGTTAACTTTGATCTGTTCCTGAATGTTGTGGAGAGCGAACATGGACTGAGCCTGGATTGTGACTACAATTCCGAGCTGTTCGACAAAGCCACCATTGTCCGCTGGATCACGCACTACCAGACGCTGCTCCAGGAATTTGTAGCCGATGCCTCCCGCAGCGTAATGCGAGTGCCGCTCCTGACCGCTGCTGAACAAAATCTGCTTGTTCGCGATTGGAATGCCACCCAGGCAGACTATTCCGTCACACAAAAAGTCCATGAACTGTTCGAAGAACAGGTAGCACGCACACCCGATAATGTTGCTCTGGTGTTCGACGGCAAGCAGTTGACTTACGGTGAACTGGACCAGCGCGCGAATCAGCTGGCACACTATTTGCAGGCTTTCGGCGCAGGGCCGGATAAAAAAGTCGGTCTGTTCGTCGAGCGTTCTCTGGAAATGCTGGTCGGGTTGTTGGGAATCCTCAAGTCCGGTTCCTGCTATGTACCGCTTGATCCGACCCATCCGAAATCACGAATTGAGCACATCCTAAGCCACGCAGGAAGCCCGATTGTCGTAACCCAAAAGAGCCTTGCGACTGGATTGACCAGCTCGGCAAAACTGGTTTGTCTGGATTCAGACTGGGCGAAGATTGAGTCTCAACCGGCTATCAAGCCAACTGAAAAGTCGTCTTCCAGCAATATCTCGTATGTGCTGTTTACTTCCGGTTCCACGGGAATACCCAAGGGGGTGGAAGTTAGCCACCGCTCTCTGGTCAATTTGATTGGCTCTGCGCGGAAGAAGCCGGGCATGCGAGCGGAAGACACCGTTCTGTCTGTCACGACAATTTCCTTCGACGTAGCGACCGGCGAATTGCTGGTTCCTCTGTGTTCGGGCGCGCGCGTAGTGATTGCCAACGCAGACATGGTCACCGATGGCTCCCTACTGAAGTCAGCTATGGAGAAATACAAAGTTACCTCCATCACAGCCACTCCGGGAACGTTCCGCCTGTTGGGAGAAGCGGGATGGAAAAGCCATCATGGCCTGACGATTTGGTGCACTGGTGAAGCTTTGCCTCGCGAACTGGCGAACACGCTAGCAGACGGTGGTGCCGATTTGTGGGACATGTATGGTCCCACGGAAACCACGATCTGGTCGGTCGGCGGTCCAGTCAAGTCCGGGACGGGACCAGTTCCGATCGGGCGTCCAGTGGACAACACCCAGCTCTATGTGGTCGATGAATTTGCTGCTCCGGTGCCCATTGGAGTGGCGGGAGAACTTTGGATTGGCGGCGATGGCGTGGCTCGCGGCTATCTGAACGATCCCCAGCTCACCGGCGAAAAGTTTATTGCTGACCCATTCCGTGGCGGAGATGCACGGGTTTATCGGACGGGCGATCTGGTCCGCTACCGCACCGATGGCACGCTCGAATTCATGGGCCGCATCGACCGCCAGGTTAAGGTACGTGGATTCCGCATTGAGCTCGGAGAAATTGAATCGGTACTGAATGGCGCCCCCGGTATCCACGAGTCCTCGGTCATTGTGCGCGAGGATGCACCGGGAGACCGTCGCTTGGTGGGATATTACGTTCCGGCTGGCAATCTGGCACCTTCCACGGCTGACTTGAAAACATATCTGGGTCAAATCCTGCCGGATTACATGGTTCCCGTCGCCTTTGTAAAGCTGGATGCGCTTCCGCGTACTCCAAATGGAAAACTGGACAAGCGGGCTCTGCCGGCGCCGGATTTCTCAGCTGCAAAAGCCGCTGTCGAAGTTGCCGCGCCGCGAAATCCGGAAGAACAGAAAATGACGGAAATCTGGGCCGAAGTTCTTCGCCTGAAGACGGTGGGGATTGACGACAACCTCTTCGAGCTGGGCGCAGACTCACTGCATGTTTTCCAGATCGTAGCCCGGGCAAACAAAGCGGGAATGAAAATCACTCCCAAGAATGTTCTGCAGCTGCGCACGGTGCGGGCAATCATGAAGGAAGTAAAACCCGCAAATGGCAATGGCGCCGAAGCCACCACCCCCAGCTCTCCTTCGATCGCCCCAGTTTCACGCGACAAGTATCGCCTCACCAAGAAGTCGTGACCTCGATGAATTCCCAACTCGAAGCGGAACGCAACGCCAGCCAGCTCTCGGTAAAAGAGCAGGCTTCCGGCGTATTTTCCGGAGACGTGTTCGCTCTGCCGGCCTCTCCTGCTCAGGAAAGATTCTGGGCGTTTGAAGCTGCTTATCCGGCAAGCCGCGTCTGGAATGTGGCAGTACGCTGGTCTTTGCGCGGGCCTTTGAAAGTCGAGATTCTCGGGCGGGCACTCAACGCAGTGTGCGCGCGTCATGAATCCCTGCGCACTTGCCTTGAGGTTCAGTCGGGGGAGTTGATCCAGAAGGTGGCCGCCAAACTTGACCTCTTCCTGCCCTTACATGATCTGCGTCAATTGCCTGAGGCGGAGAGGGAATCCGAGGCTGAGCGCATCACGGTCGAAGACGCCCGGCGCAAGTTCTCTCTTTCTGACGGTCCGCTCACCCGTGTCCAACTGTTACACCTGGAAGATGAGCATCACGTTTTGCTGATCACGGTGCACCACGCCATCGTCGATGGCTGGTCGATTGGCATGATCAGCCGGGACCTGGGCGCCTACTATCAGGCTTTCTTGACGAACTCGGAACCGAAGCTCGCGGACCTTCCCATACAGTTTGCCGATTTTGTGATTTGGCAAAAAGAATCCTTCGAGAACGGTTCGTTTCAACCCCAGTTGGCATACTGGAAGAAACAGCTTCGCGGACTCGATCCATTGGCCATTGCGGGAGATTGTCCTCTGCTGGCCTCCCCGACCTGGGACGGCAAGATCGTTTCCCAGCTTCTCCCGCGGCAAATGACCGATGCCCTTGCCCAGATGAGCCAGCGTCAAGGCACCACCATGTTCAGTACCGTGCTGAGCGCCCTGAAGGTTCTAATGAGCGCGCTTTCTGGACGGCAAGACATCGCCATCGGAACTCAGGTGGCAGGACGCAACCGGGTTGAGCTGGAAAACGCGATCGGCGTTTTCAACAATGCGTTGGTCTTGCGTTCGCGCTTTTCAACTGCCAGCAAATTCACTGAACTGCTTGCGCAGGTCAGCGACACAGTGATCCAGGCCACGGCTCATCAGGATCTTCCCCACGAACGCGTTTTGCAGGCCCTGGGCAATACAGATCTGGGCAGAGATCGCCTCTACTATGTGAACTTTATCTATCAGCGTTCGTTCATCGAAAACATGAAGTTCGCCGACATCCAGCTGATCGACTTGCCTTCCCGCACCCCGGGTGCGCCTTACGATTTGAATTTCTTCATGGTGGAGCGGCCGGAAGGCTGGCGCTTCTCGCTCGAGTTCAACACTGACCTTTATTCATCCGCGATGGCCGAACGGCTGCTTGCCCAGTTCCGACAAGTGCTGGAAGAAGTGATCGCCAATCCCGATCGGCAGATCCGTGAATTCGAGACCATCCGGTCGATCCGGCCTACTGCATTTACCAACAATCAACGATACTCCACAAAGCTGTCGACCAGCAAAGCTACCACCAATGGGTCGAAACCGCGGTCACGGGCAGACATGATCGTCCCGGCTTCGCTGGCCCAGCAAAGATTCTGGGTCTTGGAGCAGTTGGGGCAGGGAAGCGGCGCCTTCAATATCCCAATCCGCTGGCTGCTCAGAGGACAGATTAAGCCAGACGCACTCGAACGTACCTTCAATGAGCTTGTACGCCGCCACGAGATTTTGCGGACTACGCTGATTCAGGTCGACGGCCAGCCCATGCAGCGTATTTCCTCCACGCTGACCGTAAAGGTTCCCGTCCTCGACCTGCGTCATCTTTCCGAACCCAAGCGCAGCGAAGAAGCCGACCGTATCACCCGCGAACTCGGCGAGCAGGGATTTGATTTGTCTACGCTGCCGCTGCTCCGTGCGACGCTCATCCAAATCGCGGACCTGGAATTTATTCTGCACGTCACCGTGCATCACATTGTGGCCGACGGATGGGCGGTTGGATTACTGGCGAAAGAAATTGGCGATATCTACAACGCCTACGCCAAGGGATCGCCGTCGCCGCTACCTGAGCCCGAAATGCAGTACCGTGACTATGCCGAGTGGCAGCGCGAGCTGCTGCAAGGCGACACGATTCAGGAGCAGAACCAATATTGGCTGGAAACCTTCCGCAGTCACACCCCTTTCGAGGTCCTGCCTGACAAACCGCGGCCGGCGATGCAGACTACCAATGGCGACGTAGTTTCGGTTCAGCTTCCTCGTAATCTCACAGACGCCATCCAGGAAGTCAGCCGCCAGCATGGCAACACTTTTTTCATCACCGCCTGCGCTGCATTTCTCACCCTACTCTATCGTTACACCGGGCAGGAAGACATCACCATCGGCACGCAGGTATCCGGCAGAAATCAGGTAGAGCACGAACAGATCATCGGTTTGTTCCTGAATACTCTGCCCTTGCGCAATGACCTTTCCGGCGACCCGCTATTCAGCGATCTCCTGGAGAGATTCCAGGAAGTGGTCATGCAAGCCCTGGCCCACCAGGACACGCCATTTGAGCAACTGGTGGAGATGATCAATCCCAAACGCGATCTCAGCCGCAACCCGCTCTTCCAGGTGAATTTCATGTTGCAGCGGTCGCTGGTGACCAGCCGCGACTACGAAACGTTTTCGTTGATCGATGTTCCGTCCCGCCTGTCCGGTGCCATGTACGACCTGAACTGTCTGATGGTGGAACGGTCCGATGGCTGGCGAGCGTCGATTCAATTCAACACCGATCTGTTCGAAACTCAAACTGCCAGGCGCATGCTCGGTCATTTCCAGCGCTTGCTGGAAGAAATTGGCAAAAACCCGGAGCAGCACATTTCTGAGTATTCGATCCTGACCGGGCCGGAAACTGAACTTCTCGCCAAGTGGAACAAAACTGATTTCGCACTCCCCGATCTGAGCACGGTTCACGAACTCATACAGGCGCAGGCGGCACGCACTCCTAAAGAAATTGCCGTCACCTGTGGCCGCGAAGAGTACACCTACAGCGAGTTAGACCGCCGCGCCAACCAGTTCGCGCATTATTTGGTTCGCAATGGGGTCACGCCCGGTATGAAGGTCGGTCTATGTGTAGAGCGCTCAGTCAGCATGACGGTCGGCTTGCTTGGGATCCTCAAAGCCGGAGCGAGTTACATTCCCCTCGACCCAGCGTTTCCTGCAGCCCGGCTGGCGCACATGATTGAAGATTCGCAAGCGCCCGTACTGGTGACCCAGGAAAAGCTGCGTTTACTTCTGCCCCCCAGCAATGCCCGCGTCCTTGCTCTCGACTCCGCGTCAGCTCAGATCTCACGCGAGTCTGCCGAGCAGCCTGATATCGGTGGTTCCGGAGAGAGTCTCGCCTACGTGATCTACACCTCGGGCTCCACGGGCAAACCGAAGGGCGTACAGATCCCGCATCGCGCAGTGGTGAATTTGTTGCTTTCGATGCAGCGGCAGCCAGGCCTGGAACCCAGCGATGTGCTCGTGGCTGTAACAACTCTTTCGTTCGATATCGCCGCCCTTGAATTGTTCCTGCCCCTCATCGTCGGAGCGAGGCTGGTGATCGCGACCCGGGAACAGGCGTCGGATGGTTCGGAGCTACTGGAAGTCCTGCGACGCGAGCGCGCAACTGTGATGCAAGCCACGCCCTCCACCTGGCAACTTTTATTGGACGCAGGTTGGCAGGGAAATCCAAGATTGAAGATGCTCTGTGGCGGGGAAGCCCTTCCACGCGGGCTGGCCAGCCAGTTACTCGCGCTGAACGGCGAATTGTGGAATATGTATGGCCCCACCGAAACCACGATCTGGTCTTCGACTGGAATCGTGGCGCCGGACAAGGGCCCAGTACCGATCGGGCCGCCCATTGCCAATACTCAGTTCCATGTCTTGGATACTCATCGCCAGGTCGTCCCACTCGGAGCGCCCGGAGAACTTTACATCGGCGGGACCGGCGTGGCTCATGGTTATCTCAATCAGCCGCAACTTACCGCCAGCAAGTTCATTGCTGATCCATTCAGCAACAGCACAGGGGCGCTCCTCTATCGTACCGGCGACCTGGTTCGCTGGAAGATGAACGGAGAACTCGAATTCCTGGGACGCACCGATCATCAGGTGAAAGTGCGCGGCTTCCGCATTGAAACCGGCGAAATCGAAGCGACGATCTTGAAACACCCGGAAGTGAAGGAAGCTGCGGTGCTTGCCCGAGACGACGCGAAAGGCAGCAAGTATCTCGTCGCTTACGTAGTTCCCAATACTTTGACGGCTGGTCAAACACCCGTGCTCCCGGCTGAACTGCGCGCTCATTTGCAGAAGACGCTTCCGGAATACATGCAGCCTTCGGCATTTGTCTGTCTGGCATCGTTGCCTCGCACTCCCAATGAAAAAATAGACCGCAACGCGCTCCCCGCGCCCGATCTGGCGGAAATTGCCAAGTCCAGCTATGTGGCCCCCGCCAACGAAACCGAGAAGCGCGTGGCGGGTATCTGGGAGAAGATTCTCGGTCTTTCCAAAATTAGTGGTACTGCGAATTTCTTCGACATTGGCGGACATTCACTGCTGGCTGCGCAGTTGCTCGCCCGGATCGAGCAGTCATTCGGCCAGAAAATACCGCTGGCGAAATTGTTCCAGGCCCCAACCATTCAACAGCTTTCCGCCCTGCTCGTTGGAAAATCTGCACCTGAAAGCCTTAACGGAGTGGTGGCACTGCAGCCAAGAGGTTCGCGCCCTCCCCTCTTTTGTTTGCACGGCGTGCCCAGCATGCGGTTATTGGCTGCGGAACTCGGCGAGGACCAGCCATTTTTTGTGGTCAACCTGCCCGAAGACAACAAGTTGAAGGCCCCGTATCGCGTCGAGGATATTGCCGCCATTCACCTTGAAACCATCCAGCAGGTTCAGCCGCAGGGCCCGTATTTTCTGATGGGTTGGTGCAGGGAAGCGCTGCTGGCTTACGAAATCGCGCAACGGCTCCGAGCGCAGGGTCAGGAAGTCGCTCTGGTGGCCATGTTCGACACCTGGATTCCGAAATTCCTGACCAGGTTCTCGGGCAGCGAAGCGCGTCGTGCGAGAAGGTCGTTCGAAATCGAGCGGCTCCGCTTGCATGTCCAAAATGTTCAGCAACTAGGTGTGGGCGAAATTGTTACCTACATAAGAGAGAGGGTGCTCGGAGCCATTGGCGACCGCCTCCGGCATCTGAGGTGGCATTTTTCCCATCGGGTCGAGGTCACCCTGGGGTCTGCGGTTCCAGCCAGAGATCATTCGCAGGATGAAATGCTTTTGATCGCAGCCAGCCAGTACCTGCCGAAAGCATACGACGGCAAGGTTCTGCTTTTTCGCTCCGACAAATACCGGACATGGAAATATTGGGATCGCGCTCTCGGCTGGTCGCGCATGTTGCCAAATCTCCAGGTTCATGAAGTTCCAGGGGTGCATGACAGCATGTTGACCGGCCCCAATTTGCCTGGAATCGCAAAAGCCATCGCGGCCACGGTGGACGAAAACATCCCACACCCTTCGCATCTATGAGGCTTTTTGAAATTCTGATCGTTATTCTGGAAGTGCCGCTGCTTGTATTTGCTTTCACAAGTCAGGTTGGGCCGCTCTGGACAAGCGTTTTACCGCTGGTCGCGGCTCTAGTCGTTGTTTTGCACTGGATCATCGAGGGGTATCGATGGCAGATGGTGCCTGCTTATGCCGCCTCGGTTTTACTGGCAGTCCTGTTTCTACTTGGCCATAGCCAGCCGCGGGCAATGAGTATCGTTGTTGTGGTACTGGCAGCGGTTCTGCTCCTTGCGTCGTTGGTGCTGGCGACGATATTGCCGGTTTTCTCGCTCCCCAGACCGGATGGAGCTCACGCCGTCGGGACCATTACGCAGCAGTGGACTGTTAGGAATGACCTCGGACAGGCCGAGCAATCGTTGCCGAGAAACTTGAACATTCAATTTTGGTATCCGACAGAAACGAAGAAGGGTCAACGGTCGGCTTATCGATCCTCCGATGCGCAGGGACTCAAAGCGCATTTGAGATTAACCAAAACCCATGCGATTGTGAACGCGCCTGTTTCACGGACCCAAAATAGATATCCCGTTGTCCTTTTCTCCCCCGGCTGGAAAGGGCATCTGACTCAAAACACGATTCAGTTTGAAATGCTCGCGAGCCATGGCTTCATCGTCCTCGCCATGGAGCATCCCCCAGCACACAACCTTCCCTTGTATTTTGACGCTTCCCAGGAAGAGAATCTGCGAGGTTATGCAGTGGAAGTTAAGCTTCGTGCGCATGACGTCCAGTTTGTGCTCGACCAACTGGAAACGCTGAACCAACGAGATTCGGATGCACGGTTTACCCATCGGCTGGATTTGTCGCGGATCGGAATGTTTGGGTATTCGTTTGGTGGAGCGCTCAGTGCCGAGGCCTGTTGGTTGGATCCTAGACTCAAGGCCGGTCTCAACATGGACGGCATGATGTTCGGTGATGTCACCAAAACCGGGATTCGCCAGCCTTTCTTTTTCATGAGTGACGACTCCGGTGGCCCGTCGCAGCAGGACCTGCATTCTCCCGATCCGCGCCGGCGGGTTCACGCCAGCGCTTTGGAAGCGGACTGCAAACTGATCGAGCGATCCTTAGCAAAATACGGCGGTTATTACTTGAGAATCCGGGGAGCGGCCCACAGCAACTATTCTGATCGCCCGCTCTATTCGCCGCTAAAACGTCTTACCGATGCCGGCTCGATTAACATTCAAGCCTGCATGCGCATCATCAATTCTTACACTCTGGCTTTTTTTGACCAGCATCTGAACGGGAACCCGCAACCGCTTCTGAATGGGGCCGGCAACGATTATCCCGAAGCCATGTTTCGTTACCATCCGGTACCGATGGCAGTAGACCCGAAGTTAGCTACCATCGCTTGAGCCAGTTCGCTATCCTCAAACATTCATTTCAAGGAAATTAGCCGGGAAAGGCCTGCTTATTTTTATGGATTCGTACCATTCGATTGCGCCCGACGTGAAGCTCGGAAAGGACGTCAAACTCTCCAAGTTCATCAATCTTTACGGATGCGAGATTGGGGATGAAACCAAAATCGGAGCATTTGTCGAAATCCAGAAAAACGCGAAAGTGGGTAAGCGTTGCAAGATTTCGAGTCACACGTTCATTTGCGAAGGCGTCACCATAGAGGACAACGTGTTCGTGGGCCACGGTGTGACTTTTGTGAACGACAGCTACCCCAGGGCTACCACTTCTGATGGGGGGCTGCAGACCGAGCAAGACTGGCATGTTGAACTAACAGTGGTCAAAAAAGGTGCATCGATCGGTTCCGGTGCCACCATACTTTCCAAAGTGACCATCGGCGAAAACGCAATTGTGGGCGCTGGAAGTGTTGTAACCAAAGACGTTCCCCCCAACAAGATCGTAGCTGGAAACCCCGCAAGGCAACTTCGTTCCATTAATCTTGAAAAGAGGGCAGCAGAATGAGTAAGAACAGCAATATTCCATTTCTTGATCTGGTAAGCCATCATCTGCAGTTGGAAGAGGAATTGGTGTCGGTGTTGCGTTCGGCATTGAAAACGGCCGGATTTATCGGCGGCCCCATGGTGGAAGACTTCGAGCGCGACTTCGCGAGGTTTTGTGACACCAAATATAGCGTGGGCGTATCCAGCGGGACCGATGCGTTGCGCTTCGCGCTTTCCGCCGCTGGCGTGGGCGAGGGCGATGTCGTGGTCACCGTACCCAACACCTTTATTGCCACCACCGAAGCGATTTCTCAAACTGGTGCATTAGCGGACTTTGTGGACATTGACGAGCGCACTTACAACATGGATCCAGCGAAGCTGCAGCGCTTTTTCGAGACCGACTGCCAGCTTGATCAAAAAAACGGATTGCTGCATCGGCAAACTGGTCGAAAAGTGAAAGCTATTGTTCCTGTTCATCTGTATGGACAGATGGCGGACATGGATCCGATTCTCGCCCTGGCTGAGAAGTACAACCTGATCGTGATCGAAGATGCCTGCCAGGCGCATGGGGCCGAGTATTTCTCCAAGAAGGAAAAGCGTTGGAGGAAGGCGGGCTCCATCGGATTGGCGGCGGCATTCAGCTTTTATCCTGGCAAAAATCTGGGGGCCTGTGGCGAAGCCGGCGCCGTCACCACCAATGACGAAGCTCTTGCCCGCAAGGTGAAGATGATTCGCGATCATGGCCAGGCCAAGAAGTATTATCACGACGTGGAAGGCTACAACGGACGGCTGGACGCGATCCAGGCAGGTTTTCTGTCGGTAAAATTAAAGCACTTGGCGCACTGGAACCAGGCGCGCCGCGCCACTGCCGTCGCTTATGGGGAATTGTTTGGGGCGAACACGGCTGAACTGGTATTGCCTCTACACGCCGGATTACTCCAAACCGGTCTATCACTTGTATGTGGTGCGCACCGTAGACCGCGAACAATTGAAAACCACGCTCGCGGATGCAGGCATTGGGACGGCGATTCACTATCCGGTTCCTCTGCACATGCAAGTGGCTTATCGTGGGTTGGGCTTCAAAGCTGGAGATTTTCCGGTAACCGAACAGGTGGCATCAGAAATCCTGTCATTACCAATGTTTCCCGGGCTGCAACGCGAGGACCTGAGCCGCATCGTCACGGAAACCAAAAAGCACACTGCCCAATTGCGGACGAGTGGCCGCAGCGTCAAAGAATTCGGTATGATTCCATTGGAGTTATGAATTACTAGGAATCATCGTCCGGTTTCGCCTCGGGGATGTACTTATGGTACCTAGACGTCAAAATCCGATTAGTCCACTATCAAGGCATAACAGTTTTTGGGTTATGAGCATGCATCTCGCCCCCGGAGGAAACGCATGATTGCGGTTCGCAAATTAGGCTTCATTCTCGGATTTTTCTTATTGCTGTCGGCCTCGGCTGCTTTTGGCTCGGCTTCGAATATCTATATCACCCAGAGCGGCAGTGCGAGCGGAAACTGCACCAGCAACGTCCAAACTCCAGCATTTTTCAATAACGCCAACAACTGGGGCAGCGGCGGCAGCCAGATTGGGCCGGGAACCGTCGTACTGATTTGCGGAACGTTTACTGGTGGGGCGGGCGCGACTGAATTTACTTTTCAGGGTAGCGGCAGCGGCGCAAGCAATACCGTCACGCTGAAGTTCGATAATGGAGCAGTTCTGACCTCGCCGTATTGGTCGGCCAACGGAGCGATTGCCTGCAATAACCTGAGCTACATCACAGTGGACGGCGGAACGAACGGGACCATCCAAAACACAGCCAACGGAACGAATCTGGCAAACCAAGCCTCTAGCGGTGGCATTAATTTCAGTAGTTGCTCGAACGTAACGATACAGAATCTCACAATCCAACACCTCTATCTTCACACCGGGGTTGGATCAGACGGCGGGGGAACGGTTGGAATCAGTTTCGATGGCGGAGACTCCGTCACTATAAACAACAACACTATCACCGATGTAAGAACAGCTCTCGATTTTGCATACCGCACAGTTACAAGCCTTACAATTTCTAACAACACCACTAACGATCATGTGTGGGGAATTCACATAGGAGATAGCGATGGAGGCGCCTCAGCTAGCGGAGTTAGCGTTTACAACAACACTGTTGGCCCGGCGTTCAACATATGGGCAGACGCTGCTCAGGCTTTTCATGCTGACGGAATATTCTTCACATGCGCCAATTCAGGAGCAAGTTTCACGAATTCATCAATTTACAACAACTACGTTCACGGAGACATGAGTTCGACAGTAACCAGTGGACATATTCAAAACTCGACCGGATATATTTACATCGATGGAGCTTGCGGTAATGCAAAAGGGATCAAGGTTTTCAACAACGTGGTAAGTCACGATGTGTCCGGCACGAGCGGCGTGGGGCCTGAGGGTTTGTTGGTGTTGCGATGGAGTTCTGGGAACGGTACGCCGGGCGTTAGCGTCTACAACAATACTTTGAGTGTGGCTCAGCCCCCACTCACCGACTGCGTAAAGCTTGGTTCTGGTTCAGTTGGTGAGATTACCATGAGCAATAACATCATGTCTGGATGTGGCACGGGACTTGTCATTCCAGGTGCTTCTAGCACAATCAGTGCGTCAGACCACAATGTCTGGTACAACTTGGCGAATCACTTTGCTGCCGTGGGAGGAGGGCCGACTTACTATTCCTCGCTCTCTTCTTGGCACTCTGCTACATCGTTTGACCCAAGTAGCTCCAGCTCAGATCCGAAACTAACCACAAATTATACTTTGAACAGTGGATCTTCCGCGATAGGCCTTAGTTCGAATCTTCACGGGCTCGGAGTTACATCATTGGATAGCGACAAGGCGGGTAATCCTAGGCTTGGATCTGGTATTAGCTGCGTTCCCACTCCTGGAACCCCCAATTGCTGGGATGCGGGTGCTAATCAGGATGGTAGTGGAGCTGCAACTCCTACTCCGCCCTCCAGTCTCGCGGCAGTAGTCCAGTAAAAAGAGTGGCTGGAAATTTATTAGCCGCTCTAATTTCCCGATGTGAATGATGCATCGCGCCCTTAGTAACACCCGGGTCTTCTGCCCATCTGTGTAAATACATGACATCGCTTGTTAGCGTAATTATACCGACCTACAATCGTGCCGGTATCATTTCTCGCACCATAGAGAATGTATTCGAGCAAACCTATTCGAACTTCGAAATAATTGTAGTAGACGATGGTTCAGCCGATGACACACAGGCGACACTTAGACAGTTCGGCAGCCGTATTCGCGTCATTAATCAACTAAATGCAGGACCTTCTGCAGCCCGCAATCGCGGGATCGAAGCCGCCAGAGGCGAGATCATTGCTTTTCAAGACTCTGACGATCTCTGGATGCCGACGAAACTTGCTCGACAAGTATCAATTCTCGAGCGTGTCGGCTCCGCGGTTCCTTGTTGCCTATGCAACGCACGCATGGAGTTCACGACTCGTCCCATAACAACGTCGTTTGAACTTGCGCCAATTCGTCCTCCATTCGAAGAAGGAGTTTGGAGTAATGTTCCCGAGGTGCTGTCGACTACCTCTGTGCTATTCAATCAATGTGTCGCGGTGCGCACGGAGGTCTTAAGAAAAATCGGCGGTTTTAACGAATCGATGGACTTTATGGAGGACTACGATCTTTCTCTTCGTCTCGCTTTGGAAGGGAATTCATGGGCTTACATCCGTGAACCAATGGTTATCTGGCAACAGGGCTCGCCTCACAGCTGGTATCAAAGGGCAATGGCGAAGGAGATACGAATAAAAGAGTATTCGCTTGCGACTCGCGAATACGCATTGCTAAGAGTAGCAAATGATCCTCGATATGCAGGCCTGAAGGGACTTCTCGTCAGAGAAGTGAAGCGCAATAAACGCGAGCTTGCGTTTGCCAAGTTGTCACAAAAGAATGCAACCGGACGGATGGCGTGTGGATTTCTCAAGAAATTGGAGCGCTATCGCCAGGCGATTTATCGGAGATCACCGTGGTATCCTCACCCCAAGTTCGATACAGCGTTAAGCTCCGTAGCAGTTTAATTGAATAGAGTGCGCTCAGAAGACCCATTGCGGTGGATACCCAGAGGTTTAAGCAAAGCCAACTCAATTTGGCTGAAGCTCACCTATCCTTTTTCCAGATTCGGACGACGAGTTTCCATTCATTTCACCTGTGAGCTTCAACGAAGCCACGCCCCCAGGATTCAGATCGGAGACTTTGTCCTGCTTGATCGGGACGTATGGATCAATGTACCGGTACCGTCAGCCTTGCTAGAGCCAGCAATTGTCATTGGCACAGGCACGAACATCGGGCGCAGGTCAGTAATTTCTGGGAAAAACCATATTTGGATTGGGGAGAATGTACTTTTTGCTCCTTCGACCTACGTAACGGATCATAATCATGAATACTCGGATATTGAGTCGTCTATTTCTTCCCAAGGGGTAACTCCGGGAGGGAGAGTCATCATCGAGCGGAACTGCTGGCTGGGTTATTGCAGCATGGTGCTAGGAACCAAAGGAGAAGTGGTGATTGGCCGCAACAGTGTGGTGGGTGCCTATGCTGTAGTAACTGAGAGCTGTCCTCCGTTCAGCGTATTGGTAGGGAATCCGGCTCGCGTAGTCAAGAGGTTTGATCCAGCTTCTCGGAAATGGTTGAAGTGTTAACAAAAATATGACGTGTCTAATAGGAAGGCAAGACTAGGTGGGTAAGTTTCGCAAAGCGGTGAAGTGGGCTTATGTCATGCAGGGAACGGACCAGGGATTGAATGCCCTGTTTACGTTTCTGCTTGCCATGCTTCTTGGTCCCAAGGACTTCGGAGCAGTGGCGATGGCCATGGCTTACATCCTGTTTACAAAGATGCTTCTGGAACAGGGTTTGGTACCCGCGCTGATTCAACGAAAGGACTTAAGAAAAGAACATCTCGATTCAGCATTCTGCTTAAACTTGGGACTGAGTTTGGTATTGGTCGGGTTTAGCATTTATTTGAGCCACTGGTGGGCTTCAGTCAATCACCTGCCAATCCTGGGGCCTCTTATTGCGGTTCTGTCGCTAGTTATTCCGCTCGAGGGATTAACGATTGTCCAACGAGCGGTGCTGCAACGAGAAATGGACTTTAAGAGTTTTTCTGTGCGCTCAATTGTGGCGAACATAATTGGCGGCGGTATTGGGTTGGGAATGGCTCTAAGAGGATATGGAGTATGGGCTCTGGTTGGGAAGCAGCTGACTACCGATCTCGTGAGTTTGATCGTGCTTTGGAAGCTGAGCCACTGGCGGCCCCGGTTACATTTCTCCCTCCCCGCCGTGAAAGAGCTCTGGGGATTTTCCGCGAATAGTTTTGCGGGAAACCTGGGTCTGTGGCTCAATACTCAGATCGACACCCTTCTTGTCGGCTTATTTTTTGGTCCCGTCGCTGTGGGTCTGTACAGGCTGGCAGTAAAGTTTCCGGCAATGATTGTCGCCTCGGCAACGAGTTCTCTACAGGCGGCGGCTTTTCCAGAATTTTGCAGGCTCCAAGATGACAAGGAAAAACTACGAAAAAGTGTTCTGTCTTGTCTTCGGGTTAGCGCGGTTTTGACCATTCCAGCGCTGGTGGGTCTGGCGGTAATCAGTAGGCCATTAATGGCCGCGTTCGGTCCAGCTTGGGTGCAAGGGTCCAATGCGCTTGTCATTCTTTGTATTCTAGCGATGCTCCAGCCTTTGTCTTACTTTGTGGGACCTTTGCTACAAGCCGTCTCCCATCCGAGATATCTTGCGATTCTGGAATGGGGACACGCGCTTGCGAGTGCAGGCTTTCTTGTGCTCGCAGGAGTGCTGCTGAAATACCAGCCGGATCAAATCCAGGTGACAGGGGTTGCTATAACTCGATTCCTGACCTCAGGAATCCTGCTCGCGCCGTTTATTTTTTGGGCAATGAGGAAGTTCGCAGGAATCCGGTTGCAAGCGATCCTTCGTGTTGGTATGCCTTCTTTCCTGGCGGCTGGAGTGATGGGCGTGGTTGTGTATATGACATCCACAAGCGCGTTTACGAGAAGTCTCAAACCCTGGATCGGCATTGCTTTAGACGTTTTTGTAGGATTTATCGTCGCGTCGGGGGTGCTCCTCTGGCTAGATAAGGAACTCAGAAGGACCATTTCTGGTTTTTTGTCGAGCTTCACACGCCCCAGATTTTCGTCATGGCCGTCAAACGCCTCCGTGCCAGTACCGCCGGATCCATCGGCAGAACTTTAAGACTTGATTATGACGGACGCCAAATTTTTTAACTTAAAGCAAAGGGCACCTGAGCCACTGAGGAAGGTTTACAGAGACATTCGAGCGGACGTTCTAAGTCTCGGTCTAGCTCGTAATCGCGAATTCATGCAGACCGCACAGGAATGCAAAGCCAGCGAGGATTTTTCCATTGTGATTGCGGTGAAGGATCAGCCATCCCTGGTGGAGCGCTGTCTTGCCAGTCTGGCGCGCTTTGCACCGGCATCTCAAATAATTATCGTGGATGATGCGTCGGAATTGGAAAAAACATCCGCGATTCTTGAGAACTTTTCTCTTCGACACGGTTGGACTCTGATACGAAATACGCAGTCCCTAGGGCATAGCCGCTGCTGCGAGATTGGCGCCAATAAGGCCACAAGAAAATACCTCTGTCTTTTGAATTCGGATACAGTGGTTACACCTTGGAGTTGGTGGGCGGCGAAAGATGCCTTCGAATGTGACGCAACTATCGGCGTAACCGGGCCCACCACCAGCCACTCCGCCACCAAACAGATGGTGCGTCGAGCAATGCACTGCCGACATTACTGGAATGATAGTCAGATATCTTCCTTTGCAGAAAAATATGTAGCGGGTCTGAAACCCCGATCCTGGGTCGAGTTGCCACAGGTCGGAGGATTCGCGTTTAACATCAGACGCGAACTTTGGGAACAGCTGGGGGGCTTCGACGAAAATCTTCCGGACTATGGAAATGAGTCTGAGCTTTGTGTCCGAATAAGAAAACTTGGTCTGCGAATTGTGTGGACAAAAAATAGCTATGTCCATCATTTCGGCGGACAGAGTTATGGGCAGATTGCAGAGGGGTTTATTGATAATAAAGCACGATCTGGAAACGATTACATAGCGGAGAAGTATAAGCACGATTGCATAGAGTGCGATTAACACAAACGATTACCACATCCATTCAGAATACGAAATGAATACAAGATATGACATGCCGGATAATTACTATTTTGGCGGCGCAGGGGCCTCGCAGATCCAGCCTCTGGCGCTTGTCCTTCTGGTAGTTGCATCGATTCTGGTTTTCGTCCTGCCACGAAAGTATGTCATGGGACCATTGCTCACGGCGGCCCTGCTGCTTCCGATGGGAAACGGGATTCTGGTGGCCGGGATACACCTGTTGGTATTCAGGCTCCTGTTGATGGTCGGGTGGATGCGCGTGGTGCGGGATGTCCAGGTGGAAGGTGGTTTTTATCCACGGCGATTGTTGACTCTCGACAAGGTGTTTTTGTTCTGGGCGCTCAGCAATGCGGTTATGTTTTGTCTGCTATGGGGACAATTCGCTGCGGTGATCAATCGGCTGGGTTTTCTTTATACGACGTTGGGATCGTATTTTCTGGTTCGACACTTGATTCGCGACAAAGAAGACGTCATTCGCACGATCAAGACCTTGGCGATCCTTGCCATGGTTATGGCGACGCTGATGTTGAGCGAGCATGTTACGGGGCGCAATCTTTTCTCCCTGGTGGGCGGGCCGGAGTTGGCAAACGTGCGGGAAGGGAAGATTCGGGCGCAGGGGCCATTTGCGCACTCGATCATTGCGGGCACGATTGGCGCGATATTGATTCCGTTATTTTTTGGGTTGTGGCAATACCGGAGACGGGACCGGGTAATTGCGGGATTTGGGATCGTAGCGGGGTTGGTCATGGCGGGAACGTCGGCGTCCAGCACGCCGGTGTTGACGATTGCGACCGTGTTTCTGGGATTTGGGTTGTGGGCGTTCCGTAAAAATCTGCAGATGATTCGGTGGGGATTGGTGGGGGCAATTGTCGTCTTGCACTTGATCATGAAGGCGCCGGTATGGATGCTGATTGCGCGCATCAGCGAGGTGCTGGGCGGCAGCGGGTATCACCGGGCGATGCTGGTGGATAGCTTTATCCGGCATTTCTGGGACTGGTGCTGGATTGGGACGCGCGACAATGCCAGTTGGGGCTATGACATGTGGGACTCCATCAATACTTATGTGAATGCGGGGACAGGCGGAGGGTTGATCACGTTTGTTCTGTTCCTGTCGATTATTGTGTTTGCGTACAAGAGAGTGGGCATCGCGAGGAAGGTGGCGGAAAGAGCTGGATCGCTGAAGGATGCGCGTTTTGTCTGGGCGATCGGGGTCTGTTTGTTCGCGAACACGGTGGCGTACTTTGGGATTGCTTACTTTGATCAGAGTGAATTGGTCTGGTACACGCTGCTGGCGATGATCTCGGTGACGACGACGTTCGTGACTGTCAAGAAGCCGCCTTCGGCGGAGCCCGGAATTACGAGTGCCGGGACGTTTGCTCCTGGTGGAACTGTATTGGAAGGACTTCCGGAATCTCAGCGTACATTTGCGAGCTTGCTGCATGAAGACTGAAAACTCTCAACCCGTCCTGTCCATCATTATTGTTACCTGGAACGGGAAAAAATTCGCGCTGGAGTGTCTGGATTCTTTACGGAGGCTTAAGGGCAGCCCGTCGATGGAAGTCATCGTGGTCGATAATGCGTCGACCGACGGAACTCCAGCGGCTATTGAGGAACAATTTCCAGAAGTTCAGTTGGTGCGGAACGACGCGAATCTTGGATTCGCCAAGGCCAACAATGTTGGAATTGCCTTGAGCCGCGGCAAGTATGTTTGTCTGGTCAATTCCGATGTTGTAGTGCCTGCGGGTTGTTTGGAGACGATGACAGCTTACATGGATGAACATCGAGATATTGGGCTGCTGGGGCCGAAGATGCTTAGCCCCGATGGGGGGATTGGTCAGTCGGTGATGCGTTTGCCCACGGTTTGGAACATTTTTTGCACCGCCTTGGGGCTGCACTCGATCTTTCCGGATTCCAGACATCTTGGCGGCTTCCTGATGGATGGGTATAAGTACGACGCAATCGATGATGTTGAAGTGCTGACGGGCTGGTTTTGGATGGTTCCGCGAGCGGCGTTAGAACAGGTGGGTGGTCTTGACCAGCAGTTTTTCATGTACGGAGAGGATATTGATTGGTCGTACCGTTTTCTCAAGGCAGGATGGCGGGTGGTGTTTTATCCCGATGCCGAGGCGCTGCACTATGGAGCGGCAAGTTCCGGACAGGCGCCGACCCGTTTCTATGTCGAAATGCGTCGCGCGAATCTTCAGTACTTCAGAAAACACCATGGACGATTGGGAGGCGTAGGCTATCTGCTGTCGACATGGATCCATGAGTTAGTCAGGGTGCTCGGATACGGAGCTCTGTATTGCTTCAATCGCTATAAACGTGCGGATGCTGCCTTCAAAGTTGGCAGGAGTCTCTCCTGCATCAAATGGCTGACCGGCCCCGGCATAGTTGAGGCGAGCAGATAATGGCGATTCCGATGATGGCCGGCGACTCCTATGTTCTCGTCACCGCCGCTTATAACGAAGGAGGATTCATCGAGAACACGATTCGTTCCGTGATCGCGCAAGAGGTTCCTCCGGCGAAATGGGTGATTGTCAGCGACGGTTCGACCGACAATACGGATGAAATCGTGAAGCGTTACGCTGCGCAACACACGTTTATCCAGCTTTATCGGATTACCGAGGACCATCCGCGAAACTTTGCCGCCCAAGTCAATGCGATCAATGCAGGCATGGCCCAGCTCAAGAGCATCGACTACGAATTTATTGGAAACATGGATGCCGACGTAACCATGGATCCCAGCTACTTCAAGTTGCTGTTGGGGAAATTTAAGAGCGACCCGAAGCTTGGGCTGGGCGGCGGCATGATTTATGAACAGGACGTGGATGGCAAGTTTAAAAGCCGCAAGACAAACAGCCGTACTTCTGTAGCGCATGCCTGCCAGTTGTTTCGCAAGGAATGTTTCGCCTCGGTGGGAGGGGAATACATTGCGCTCCCTTACGGAGGGCCTGACACGTACGCGGAAACAACGGCCCGGATGAAGGGCTGGCATGTGGAATCGTTCGAAGACCTAATAATGTTTCATCATCGTCCGACGGGCTCCGCGGGTGGATTGCTGAAGAGTTGCTTTCGGCAGGGTAAAATGGATTATTCGCTGGGAGCTTTACCACTCTTTGAAATACTAAAGCTCGCGAGCAGAGTTTGGGTGAAACCATATCTACTCGGATCGGTAGTGAGGTTTGCAGGTTTTGTGCACTCTTATTTCAAGAGGGAACAAAGGGCTGTTCCCAACGAATTCATGAGCTATCTGAGAAAAGAACAAAGACTCCGACTGACTAGTCTCTTTCGGGCAACCTAAATATCAGACACGGTCCTCTTAGGCGTGGAGTTTTAAGGAAATCGGAATATGGCGGATGACGGACGTAGAAAGGTAAACGGGCTCCTCAAGCTTTGGATCAGCCTGTTTTTCTTTGCGGGTTATTGCATCTTGCGGGTGCTGTATTACCTGGTGGGAAGAAAGCCGGCTGCGACTTGCATCATTCTTTATTATCATTCGGTTCCCGCTGAAGATCGGCAAGCGTTTGCACGCCAGATGGATTTGGTCGCTCGCATCTCGAAACCGATCCGCGTCGATCGTGCTCCAGAGATGCTGCCGGGAGAGCACTATTCCGGTATCACGTTCGACGATGCTTTTGAAAATGTTCTGGAAAATGCGGTTCCCGAGCTTGTCCAAAGGAAGATTCCGGCGGCGATTTTTGTGACCACAGAAGTTCTCGGGAAGTTTGCCGGCTGGTGGCCCAGTGCCGCTCGGGAGCGCCACGAGAGAGTTGCCGTGGAAAAGCAACTATCCCAATTCCCCACTGGTTTGATCATTCTGGGCTCGCACACGCTGACGCATCCAAGGCTTACATTGGTGAGCGAAACGGAAGCAAAGCGGGAGATCTTCGAATCGCGACGAAAGCTCGAAGCGTCGCTCAACTGCAAGATCACCACCTTCAGTTTTCCTTTTGGAGCGCACAACGACGAGCTTGTAGGTTGGTGCCGGGAGGCTGGATACCAGCGGGTTTTTACCAGTGTCCCCGTTGGAGCGTTTAAGTATCCCAATGAATTTGTGATCGGTCGCATCAAGGCTGAGCCGACAGATTGGCCGATTGAGATTTATCTCAAACTGGTGGGATGCTACCGTTGGATCCCCTACGCAGTTTCCCTAAAGCAAATGTTATTTGCCAAACCGACATTGAGGAAGAATCACGTTGGGACTCCGGACGTGAGAGGCTCAGTTGCTTAGGTTGCTTAGGTCTCTGGGGTCGGTGCACGAGCATCGGATTTCCTTTCCAATAAACTTATCTATTTCCCCGCGACACGCAAGTTAGGAAGCGTTCCCCCGAACTTATTTCCAAGAGAAACGCAGCCTTGGGCGGGTCTCGCCACATCTGCAGTTAAAAACCAGAGTGGCAGACCAAACGGAATCGTCCAAGTATTAATCATAGGAGCCGCATGAGAATCAGTGTATTTGGAGTGGGTTATGTCGGGTGTGTGACTGCGGCTTGTCTAGCGCGGGAAGGGCATGAAGTCATTGGTACCGACGTGGATCCATTTAAGGTGGAGGCACTCAACAGCGGGCGAGCTCCTTTCTTTGAGCCTGGCCTGACAGAACTGGTTGGCGAAATGGTCGCCGCGGGCCGCTTAAGCGCCACAGCAGACCATGCGTATGCCGTGCAGAACAGCGACATAGCTCTAGTTTGCGTAGGGACTCCCACGAATTCGAATGGGTCGATTCGCCTGGACTATTTACAACATGTGTTCACCAGCATTGCCAAAGAGCTGCGTAAGAAGGACGATTACTATGTAGTTGGCCTCCGCAGCACGGTGCTGCCAACTGCGATTGAAGATGAATTGATTCCTCTGCTGGAAAAACATTCCGGGAGGTCCGTTAAAGGAAAAGTGGGTTTTGTTTATAACCCAGAATTTCTGAGAGAAGGCGTGGCCCTTAAGGACTTCCATGACGCTCCGTGGACAATCATCGGATCATCGGATTCGCGTGCGGGTGATCTTGTGGCTTCACTTTATCAGAGACTTTCAGCTCCGATTGTCCGAACGGATCCCAAGACCGCGGTTTTGGTGAAGTACTTCAGCAATGCATTTCACGCTTTAAAGGTGGTCTTTGGCAACGAGGTGGGGACCTTTTGCCGGGAGATGGGTGTTGATGGCGTGGAGATGATGGAAATCTTCTGTCAGGATACGAAATTAAACATCTCGCCACGATACCTGAAACCTGGATTTGCTTTTGGGGGGTCTTGTCTACCCAAAGATGTGAAGGCCCTGATGGCCGAGGCTGCAAAACGGGGACTCAGTTTGCCGGTTCTCGATTCCATCCTGGTTAGCAACGAAGCCCATCTGCGCAATTGCATTCAAATGGTGACGGAAAGCGGCAAAAAGCGTATTGGGCTGGTGGGCCTAACCTTTAAAGAGGGCACTGACGATTTGCGCGAGAGTCCAGCAGTGGAATTGGCGGAACGTTTGATCGGCAAAGGTTTTGAGGTAAAGATATATGAGCCAAGTATCGCGCCCGGTAAGCTTCACGGCACGAATTTGAATTTTATTGAACGTTCGATTCCTCATATCTGGAAGTTGTTGGTCGGTAGTTTGGGCGAACTTTTCCAGCACGCTGAAGCGGTGGTTGTGATGCAACAAGTCAAGGATGAGGACCGGCGCCAATTCAGAAAGATGAAGGCTGACCAGATATGCATTGATCTGGCCCGAACGCTTTCAGCCGAAGAGGTAGGAGTTGAATATCGCAGTGTTGGCGCGCCCAAAAAAGAAGTGGCTGTGCCCATGAGTATTGCGTAGCTTTTTGGATCGTGGAGCTGGATACCGCGAAATGAATACACCAATGAAACCGAAGCCCTGCAAGGTTCTGATGCTGATCGAGAACCTGTCTTTTCCATGGGACAGGCGCATGCGCCATTTGGGATTGGCCTTGCAAAAGGCCGGGTACGAAGTCCGCGTGATCTGTCCAAAGGGTGAAAATCAGGACCGCAGCAGTTTCGAATTGGTTCAGGGCATCCGTGTGTATCGTTACCCAATGCTTCACCAGGCTAGTGGTGGACTGGGATATCTATTCGAGTATTCCTGGGCTTTCCTTTGTACCACCCTGTTATCGCTATTCGTTTGGCTTCACGATGGTTTTGACATCATTCATTCCGCCAATCCTCCCGACATCTTTTTTCTTTTGGCGTGGCCGTACAAGCTATTGGGCAAAAAGTATGTTTATGATCAGCATGACGTATGCCCTGAGCTTTATGAATCCAAGTTTGAGCGCAAGGATGGTGCTTATCGAGCGTTGCTTTTGCTGGAAAAGCTTTCCTTTCGGGTTGCGGATCTGGTGATTTCTACCAATCAATCCTATCGGGAGATCGCGCGGGAACGCGGTGGTATTGGGGATGAACGCTCGGTGATCGTCCGAAATGGCGTGGATCGCAGCCAGTTCTATCGCCGGACCCCAAAGCCAGAACTCAAGGGTCCATTTCCGTATATGGCCTTGTATCTGGGAGTCATGGGTAAGCAGGACGGGGTGGATCGCATTGTGCAAACGGCGCATCACCTGGTCAATACTTATGGGCGGCGGGATGTGCTGTTCTTGATGATAGGAAACGGCGAATGTTGGCAGGAATTACAGGATATGAGCAAGAAGCTCGGGATTAGCGAAATGATGCAGTTTGT
Organism: Terriglobia bacterium; assembly: GCA_963723765.1. Lineage (GTDB taxonomy): Bacteria > Acidobacteriota > Terriglobia > Terriglobales > Acidobacteriaceae > DATBAX01. The sequence goes on from CAVRSD010000010.1 coordinate 242,970, forward strand.
GGGACGCATTCCCGATGACTCGTTGCTAGATTATTTATCGACCACGGATGTGTGCCTTGCTCCCGATCCACCGGATCGCATGAATCAGTTATCGACCATGACGAAGATCATGGAATATATGGCCTGCGAACGACCCATCGTTTCTTTCGATCTGGCGGAAACGCGACGTTCCGCAGGAGATGCAGCGATTTATGTTCAAGGAGAGGACCCCAAGGAATTTGCTCGGGTTCTGAACGATTTGCTGAATGATCCTACCCGCCGTGAGCAAATGGGACGGGTCGGGCTTGACCGCACCATGCATATAGTGGGACTGGAGCATCAGCGGAAGGCATTGTTGGGCGCTTATGCCCGTTTACGCGGAATTCCTGTTGAGCCGTCCGGAACTTTGGAAGGCAAGAACGAATCTGTGGAAGAAACGAAAGAACCAGCTTCCGCGAGTCTTCGCTAGTTAACTAATTGTTGCGAGATACCTGCTAAAAACTTACGTGGAAGTGAATGGCATTATTTAAACCCATGGGAAGTGCAATCAGTCCAGCCACTGGGCCATTGCCTCGTGTGCATGAAATGCAGGCCGATCGGCGAATCAGCAGCCCTACGCTGGCCAATGAAAAACAGTTCATGGAAGTTTACGAGATTGATCCTTTACAGGACCCGCGCTGGCCGGAACTGGTCAAATCTCATGCTCGAGCGTCTGTTTTTCATGATCGGAATTGGCTTGAGGCATTACGTGTTGCCTATGGATACCAACCAGTCGTTTTTTCCACGTGCCATCCCGATGGGCCTTTAACGAATGGGTTGGTCTTCTGCCAGATCAAGAGCTGGTTGACGGGAAAGCGTCTGGTCTCATTGCCTTTCTCCGACCATTGCGAGCCTCTAGTAGAAAGTTCGGCCATGCTGGATCATCTGCTGTTGCATGTGAGGCGTAGTGTGGATAACGAGGGTTGGAGGTATATGGAAATCAGGCCGGTCTCTGGTGCCCCCGGGCAACAGACCGGAATCGGAAAAAGTACAGCCTACTATTTTCACCGCCTAGATCTACGAAAGAGTGCGCAAGAGTTATTCCATAGTTTTCATAAGGATTGTGTACAAAGGAAAATTCGACGCGCGGAACGGGAATCCTTGGAGTACGAAGAAGGAAACTCCGAAGAGTTGCTGAATAAATTCTACCGACTGCTGGTCATGACCCGCAGAAGGCAGCATTTACCACCTCAGCCAATCTCCTGGTTCCGTGCACTCATGGCTTCGTTCGGGCAAGACTTAAAGATCCGGGTTGCCTCCAATAGAGCGGTGCCAATTGCGAGCATCCTTACGCTTGTCCATAAGAAGACCGTCACCTATAAGTATGGTTGTAGCGATGTGGCATTTAATAAACTCGGCGGGACGGCCCTTCTATTTTGGCAAACCATTCAGGAGGCGAAAGAAAAGGGACTCGAAGAACTCGACATGGGGCGTTCCGATATGAATAACTTGGGCCTAGTGACCTTCAAAGGTCACTGGGGAGCTACGCAATCGGTGCTGGATTACTGGCAATATCCGGATTCTCTGCCGGGCCTGCAAAGTCCCTGGAAAATGAAAGTTCTTGGTAAAATGGTGGCGATCGCTCCCGATATATCGTTGACAGCAGCTGGTAGTCTCTTGTATAGACATATTGGATAGTTCAAAACGTCACTCATACCTTCCCCGGTATTTCGTCTTGCAACTTGCTTAATCGCTCCGGACCTCTGACTACAAAACATCTCCCCTGAATCTCAGCCGTTTGGTATTTTGGGAGTTGCAAACCAGATGAATAATAGCCTTATTCAGTATTATCGCTGTCCCGAGAGTTATGTGAAGATCGCCCAGAAAGGCGATCTCTCGAAAAATTCGGGGTATTTCCGATTCGGTGCAGACCTCGTCTGCTACGGTCAATGCTCCGGGCTGCGCCCCTCGAACTCGCCCCGATCGGCAATGGGAGATGCACATTCGGGAATGAGCAATGATAGAGGAACCATCTACTTGCCATTCGATGTAGACCAGGTGGTCGATAGCCTTCGCTACGAGCGGTATCAAAAGAGTTCCGAAGGCCATTCGTCGATGCGAGCGATCACTACCAGCGCCTATTATTTTGTGCGTCCGCTGCTGCCGGTAGCGGTTCGCAAACATTTGCAGAAGATTCGCCTTCGTGACTGGGACAAATTGCCTTTTCCCAAGTGGCCCGTGGATTTCACGGTTGAAAACCTGTTCGATAAATTGCTACTCAATACTCTAAAGTCGCAGTCTCTCGATTCCGTTCCTTTTATCTGGTTCTGGCCGGATGGTGCCTCCAGTTGCGCAGTCATGACTCATGATGTGGAAACAACCTTTGGCCGGGACTTCTGCTCGTCGTTGATGGACATTAACGACTCCTTTGGTGTCAAGTCCTCGTTCCAAATTGTGCCGGAACGCCGTTATGGCGTTTCTCCGGAGTATCTTGAGTCCATCAGGAGTCGTGGTTTTGAAGTGGCGGTACAGGATCTAAATCACGACGGGCATCTATTTAGAGAGCGTGCCGAGTTTCTTAGACGGGTAGCCAAGATTAATTCGTATGGACAGCAATACGGCTCAGATGGGTTTCGTTCAGCGGTCCTGTATCGTAATCAGGATTGGTATGGAGATCTGGATTTCTCGTACGATATGTCGGTTCCGAATGTAGCGCACCTGGATCCACAACGCGGTGGGTGTTGTACCGTTATGCCATATTTCGTTGGAGATATTCTGGAACTGCCAGTCACGACTACGCAAGATTATTCTCTGTTCCACATTCTCAATGATCACTCCCTTGATTTGTGGAAGCGGCAGACAAACCTCATCATGGAGCGGCATGGCTTCATGAATTTTATTATTCATCCGGACTATATCGTGGAAGCGGAGGAGCGACGCACTTACGAGGCTTTGCTGGGGTACCTGGCGCAGCTACGCAGCGAAAATAATGTCTGGATTCCACTGCCTCTTCAAGTAAATCGCTGGTGGAGAGAGCGGGCCAAAATGAATCTCGTCGAAGATAGAGAAGGTTGGCGGATCGAAGGTCAGGGTAGCGAACGGGCCCGCGTTGCATATGCCAGTGAGCGGAATGGGCGGTTGGTCTATTCCTGGGAGCCCAAGCATACTCATGAACTTTCTCTACGAGGTACGATGAGCCCTCGTTCACAAGTGTAATTCCCCCCATTGTGGTCCCTCGTTTTCATGAAATGAACTTAGGAGAATTTTGTATGGCCACTCAGGTCGGTATTTCAAATCACACGTCCACTGGTATTTTCGATTGTGATCAGAGTGAATTTCGCGAAAAATTCAACGAGTGCTCGTTCGCGTTTGGGCACCACCTCTCCCAGCATCCGTTGTTCCAGATCCCAAGGCTGGTGGAGCTTTCGAAAACACTTGCGCATACAGGAAGCGTTTACTACGACGCCGGCGAAATTCGTGTGGACCAGCGATGGGATCAATCTCCGACCGGCACTTTGTCGATAGATCAAACCATACAACGAATCCAGGACGCCGGAGCTTGGATCATCCTGCGTAGCGCGGAGCAAGATCCGGAATACGGGGCGGTTCTCGACGAATGCATGGCCGAGATCCAGGCGCTTCTCGGAAAAAACTTAAAGGAAGAGATGAAGGTTCAGGACGCCATTGTGTTCATCACTTCGCCGAAGCGTGTAACGACTTACCACATCGACCGGGAATGCAATTTCATCCTGCAAATTCACGGCGACAAAGACATTAGTGTTTTTGATCAGAAAGATCGCGACGTACTGCCTGAGGAAGAAATCGAACGTTTTTGGATGGTGGACAACAATGCGGCGGTGTATAAATCACAGCTCCAAGACCGTGCCACGGTCTATCGCATGACTCCGGGAAAGACGATTCACGTGCCGGTAAATGCGCCCCATTGGGTGAAGAATAACGACAATATTTCGGTGACGCTGAGCGTCAACTTCCAATTCCGAGAGAACTTTCCGGGGCATGTGTACCGAGCCAACTATCTGCTGCGCAAATTGGGGATTTCCCCAACCCCCCCAGGCAAGTCTGGAATGAAGGATGCTGTGAAATGTTTCGCGATGAATACAACATACGTTCCTGCCCGGGCGGCGCGACGTTTGTTGGGCAAGATTAGCTCGTAAACGGTTGGGGTCGCAAACCTGATTAGCAAACATGGGAGTAGGAAAATAAAACAATGACTACACAGACGATTGTGAATAACGTTGTACATCTGAATCAGTCGACAGCTGGCTCAGGTTCGCCAGAATACGATGTGGCTGTAATTGGCGCCGGCCCATACGGGCTGTCAGTCGGCATGCACCTCCGGGCAAAGGGGATGTCCGTTCGGGTATTTGGCAAGCCCATGGACTTCTGGGCTTCGAAGATGCCGCAAGGGATGCTTTTGCGATCACCGCGAGAGGCCTCTAATCTATCCGATCCAGAGCATGCCTTTACCCTCGAGGACTATGAAGCAGCCAGCGGGACCGCGCCTGCCGCACCACTTCCGCTGGAGACTTTTGTGCAATATGGCTGCTGGTTCCAAAAACAACTGGGTGCTGATCTCGATCGGCGGTCGGTCCTTGGCGTCGAACGTGAGAATTCGTCATTCAACGTCACGTTGGAAGACGGAGAGGTGTTGCGGTTTCGGCGTGTTGTCATCGCGACCGGAATTGGAATGTTCCTCCGTAAGCCTGCGGTTTTTGGTAGTCTGCCAGCCGAGCAGGCGTCGCATTGTTACGAGGGAAGGAACCTGGTCGAGTTTTCTGGAAAAAGAGTGGTTGTCATTGGGGCTGGACAGAGTGCACTGGAATCAGCTGCTTTGCTACACGAAGCTGGTGCGGAGGTTGAAGTTGTCGCCAAGATTCCCCAGGCCCGATGGATCGGAATGCACACTTGGCTGCATCATCTTGGTCCGATTTCAAAGATGCTCTATTCCAAACATGACGTGGGGCCTGCCGGAATCAGCCGGATGGTAGCTTCGCCCAAACTGATGTCGTATGTTCCCCTTCCAACCAGAGACAAGATCAGGGTTCGGGCAGTCCGTCCCGCGGGCTCAAGATGGCTTCCTGCGCGATTGACGAAAGTGAAACTGACGACCGGTCGTATTGTCGTTCGTGCTGAATCCCTAGGAAAAGAAGCCCGGTTGGCTTTAGACGATGGGAGTGAGCGACGCGTGGATCATGTCTTAATGGGCACGGGCTACGACGTGGATATCTCCCGGTATCAGTTTCTTTCTCCGGATTTGGTAAAAAATATTCAGCAATTTGGTGGATATCCAAAACTCGGGAGGGGATTCAGTTGCTCGGTGCCCGGCCTGCACTTTGTCGGGGCCACGGCGGCCCGCTCCTTCGGCCCGTTACTATACTTTGTCGCAGGCACTGAGTTCGCGTCTCGTGAATTGACATCACATATTGTCCGCAATGGAGTAAATGTTCGCTAGCAGGCATCCCTTTACCGGAACCAATCAACTTCCTATGACAGAAAAAAAATTACCTGTAGGAGCCCTCGTGGTCGGCGGGGACCATCCGGGATTGGGAGTTGCCCGCAGTCTGGGGCGACGGGGGATTCCCGTCTATGTTCTTGAGGACCAGCATTCCATATCATCTTTCTCACGCTATGCCAATCGGGTTATACGAGTCCAAGATTTGCTCGACGAACGTAAGACGGTTGACTCGGTGCTTGAAGTGGGCCGCAAATTCGGGCTACAGGGCTGGGTTTTGTTTCCCACGAGAGACGAAACGGTGGCGGCATTTTCTCGCTATCGGGCGGAATTGACGGATTTCTTTCGTGTCACCACACCTGAGTGGGAAACCGTCAAGTGGGCGTGGGACAAGAAAAATACTTATGACTTAGCTCTAAGATTGAATATTCCTGTTCCCCAAACCTGGAATCCACGAACTCCGGAAGAATTATCCGCGTTACACGATCGCTTACCGTTGGCCATCAAGCCTGCAATCAAAGAGAACTTTTTTTATGCGACCAAGGCCAAAGCGTGGCGGGCAAATACAGTTGAGGAATTGCATCATTTCTTCGAGAAAGCTGGGCGTCAGATTAAGCCGGAAGAGATCATGGTCCAGGAGATTATTCCAGGGGATGGGCGGCGACAATTTTCGTATTGCGCCTTCTACCGCGACGGAAAGGTGCACAGCAGTATGGTCGCGAGGCGGGGACGGCAACATCCCCGGGAATTTGGCCGTGCGGCGACGTATGTCGAGAGCATCGAACTGCCTGAAGTCGAAGAGCTTTCCGATCGGTTTTTGAAAGCAATCAATTACTACGGACTGGTAGAGGTTGAATATAAGCAGGATCCCCGGGACGGCAAATACAAGCTTCTCGACGTCAACGCTCGGGCGTGGGGTTTCCATAGCCTGGGTGCCGCAGCAGGAGTGGATTTCCCTTACTTGTTATTTGCCGATCAAACTGGCCAGCCGATCGAGCCTTGCCGGGGAAAGGCAGGCGTCGGCTGGCTGCGGGTCGTGACCGACGTGCCTACAGTTCTTTCAGACTTGGTGCATGGTCAGTTCGAGCTCGGGTCATACTGGAAATCGCTGCGGCGTACCCGTGTCGAGTCGGTATTCAGCCCCGAAGATCCCCTTCCTTCACTCGGAGAGTTCGTTCTATTGCCATATCTCATCAGCAAGAAATACTTTGTAAAAGGTTAAAACAACACAATTCCTAATTCGGAATCCATAGACATCTTGATTTGAGCGGGCATAAATTGCCCCAAAGAAATACGCTCTATAGAGCGCAACGGAGGAACATTATGCCAGTAACCGAACAAGTGGCCAACACGATCCCGATAGAAAAACGCAATCGGCCAACCTACGCAGAATTTGAAAAAAATTTCTTGAAACCCCATAAACCCGTGGTTATTTCGGGCGCTATTGACCATTGGAAGGCGAGAAGTTGGACGCCGGAATACTTCCGCAACAACTTTCCCGATCATCCGGTGAGTGTCGATGGCGCAAACTACAAGATGGCCGACTTCATCGATCTTGTGCTGAATTCCAGCGATGCAAAGCCAGCGCCTTATCTGCGCAACCAGATCATTGATCGGTTTTTGCCGCCAGTACTATCTGATGTCCATCCTTTACCGGAGTATTTCTCACCTAACTGGCTGGTTGGACCGCTCTCGCAAATGCTGCGTTCGCGATTGCATGGTGGGAGTGAGGAGCTCTACATTGGGGGCAGGGGAGGGAAGTTCCCGTTCCTGCATTACGATACCTGGCACACCCACGCTTTTATCGCGCAAATCTACGGGACAAAAGAATTCACCGCATACGCGCCGGACGAGACACCCTACCTTTACGTAAAAGAAGGACGGAGAAACCAATCGCTGGTGGATATTGAAAATCCAGACTACGAAAAATTCCCGCTTTTCGCGAAAGCGACCGCCATGCGTTTTAAACTGGAACCCGGGGAAATTCTATTTATTCCTGCTGGCTGGTGGCACACAGCGAAGATGCTCAGCCCTTCAATCTCTGTCTCAGTAAATCGGGCGAATGCATCGAATTGGAGCGAACTAACCCGAGACATGTGCTCGGGCGCTTCCATGCCGGTCAGGCCGATTGCGGCAGCTTACCTCACGGGGATGCGGGTGTTTCGCACCATCTATGGTTCCTAGTTTCCTTCGAGCTCAATTCAGGATTCTGGCTCTGCAGGCCCCTGAAGATGCTGCGCTAAGCTGTGGGATAAGGAGTGCTACGTGTTAGTACTCTTGCCCTTTGCAGCCTATCTGGCAGTCTTTTGGGTCCTTCGCCTTCGAGGCGAGGGATGGCGGAGCGCCGCCTTGGGGGCGGCTGTCTGCTGGGGAACATTCCTTGCGTTGATTACCGAAATACTGAGTGTTCCCCGCTGGATTACCCGTCCAGGGCTATCGTTGGCATGGCTCAGCTTCACCTTGATAGCGTTTGGATACGGATGGGTGTTGCAGAGATCGACTTCACTCCGGGATGAACCTAAAGGAGAACAGCAGCCGGCATCAAATGCACAAAACTGGAGCGGAATCGATTGGCTGCTGCTTTTTGGCATCGGGCTCATCGTCGCGCTAGTCGGCATCACCGCTCTTCTCAGCGCTCCGAATACGTGGGATGCAATGGCATACCATATGTCCCGGGTAGTGCAATGGATGACCAACCGGGATGTGGGCCTCTACCCAGCATTTTATTCAGCCCAATTGTTTCTCTCACCCTGGGCAGAGTATGCGATCTTGCATCTGGACATTTTGTACGGCGGCGACCGCCTGGTGAATTTGGTCGAATTCGCGAGCATGTGCGGCACCCTCATTGGGGTTTCACTGATTGCAGAGCGATTGGGCGCGAGCAAACGCGGGCAGTTACTCGCGGCGCTTGCCTGCGCTACGCTTCCCGAAGGCGTTCTCGAAGCCTCTGGGGCAATGAACACATATGTGGGAGCATTCTGGATTGTCGTGACCGTGTACTATCTGCTTCTCTGGAATGATCGCCAGAGCTGGAATGTGGGTCTTGCGATTGGTTTCGCCATGGGCCTGGCGATTATGACGAAAGGTACCGCCTATTTGTTTCTGCCTTGCGTAATCCTCGCATGCTGGTTGATGGGTGCTTCTGCCTCTCGCAAGAAGTTGCTGGCGTATGCCCCCGTTATCCTGCTTGCAATTCTGGTTTTAAATGGGCCGCTATATGCGCGTAACTACAAGTTAAGTGGCTCGCCGCTGGGATTCTCCTCGCCGCTGGGTAATGATCCCCAGCGTCAATATGCCAATGGTCACGTTTCGCTGTCGGTCACATTCTCGAGCATGGTCAAGAACCTCTCCCTGCACGCGGGCACACCTATCGATGCAGTGAATAGCCGTATCAATTCGGCGATCCGAGGCACCTTCAAAATCCTGGGAATTGATCCCGACGACAAGACTTCGACCTATCGCGGCGGGTTTCATCTGAATCGTATTTCTACTCACGAGGCCCGCGCCAGCAACCCGTTCCAACTTACCCTTATTTGCATCGCCGGCGTCTTGATCGTGGGCGGCAAGTTTGGGCACAAGAACCTGCGTCTTTATTTTTTTAGCCTAATCGCTTCTTTCGCGCTCTTTTGCGCGTTCATTCGCTGGCAGCCATGGAACAGCCGTTATCATTTGCCGCTCTTCGCACTCGGCCTGGCGTTGGTAGGAGTAGTGATCGAACGCGCGTGGCCACGGTGGGGAGTGACTTGCGTCGCTCTCCTTCTGTTGGTTTCGGCGATTCCATTTGCGCTACTGAACTCTTTAAGACCGTTGGTTCCAATGATGTCCACAAGTATTTTTAACGATTCCAGGATGGACACCTATTTTGCCGACTCTCATCAACTTTGGATAGACTCGTATCGCTCCGCTGCCCAATTCGTATCATCGGGCACCTGCAACTACATCGGCGTAGACACTTCGTTGGAAGACTTCGATTACCCCATGTTCATCATGCTCGGGGCTGGGCATAGTGACCGGGAAATTCACTATACTGGTGTAAGGAATCTGACTGCTTCCTATGCAAGGCCTGAGAGCAGACCACCGTGTGTTGTTGTTTGTCTGCGATGTGCAAATGCGCCTTCAAAGTGGGCCGAATACCAGACAGTAGGTGGTCGAGTGTCTGTGTTTGGTGACGTTGCCGTGTTTAGCCCGGCCGGTAGTGCGCCGAACACGGAAACGATACATTTGCCCGATCCTTCACAGGTGGGAGCCATTCTTGGGCGGCTGGACAGCTATCGTGAGTCGCCTCGACCAATTGATTTCAGTGCGCTGGATGCCAAAGTACGACGCGCCAGCCGTGACTGGCCCGGGAAGCGCAGCGACCTCAGGGCGCGAATGAATGCCCTATACACCGACAGTTTGACCCTATGGAGGGTCCGGGACTCGGTTGATCCCATGCTGAAGAAAGGCGAGACCTCTGATGCTTCAAAGATCGATCGCCTTCAACTGGAGTCCGCATGGGAAGTTACGACAGACTGGGACCATACAATCGACGATAAAATGCAGCAGTTTGATCGGTGCATTGACCAGCTATACGCAACAGCTGAGCGGCCTTGAAGTTGATGCGAGAGCTGCGCTCTCGTTTGGCGCTTGGTAGACACAAAATTCATGTTGCTAGTAGCGGCAAAATACCTGCCTCGCACCTTTGTGAATAAATCCTGACGACGCCTCCTTCCGCTGCCTCCAGAAGTTAGCCTCACAATGCTGCTACTTCCTCCCGCCACGGCGTTTTTAATTTTCTCTCAACTTCTGCACCCAAGGAAACTGACCGGCGGAGCTGCGTCCTGGCACTCGCCATTTTCCTAGCTGGCACGAAAATACAGACCTGAGTGGGCAGGAAACGACGCTTCCGGATGAAAGGGAATTCGTCCTGGATGGCTCGGAACGCTCCACTGGTCCACGAGTTTGTAACCGAGCTGGCAGATCGAACCGATGAACTCCTTCCGATTGAAGATATACATTGGGTGAAAAGCAACACCTCCATTCTGCAGGGTGACAATGGTAGGGCCGTCGTAAAGTGGAAGTTTGTTCAACACTAAATGTTTGGGTCTGGATTTCAAGCTTGTAAGGCTCTCAGCAAATGTGGGAGATTCCACATACTGCAATGATCCCGCGGCGAGCAGGACATCAGCGCCATCCGCATCAGCGAACTGCTTTGCGAAGCTCAGTTGTTTCTTGCCTTGCTCGGCAGCAATCTTTTCTCCATACTGCATGATCTCGGGTACATCGCAAACCACCCAACGCATCCCCGGGGAATAGTCAATGTATTGAGTGTAGGCATAAAAATGTGTCCCACAGTGCCCACCGAAGTCGAAGAGCCTCGCGGGGCGTTGCAGGAGAGGCGCTAGCCAGAACATAACGGGATAGTCGAAGGAGAAGATTCGCGACCGCCTGTCCGCAAACTCTTCTGCGTAGTCCTGGGTCCCGAACCCGAGCGGCTTATTATTAGGTGCAGAGTGGGAAGCCTCCTCAAAGCTGGAAAACACTCCGCGGAATGCCCCATAGCCATTGCCGGAAAAGCGTTTTTCATAAAATCGTTCGAGCAACGGCCGAACCAACGGCCAGGTTTCCAAGCGGGTCTGCCAACTGCTAGCGGATTTGGTTGCGTCGTTAATTACTTCGCTCCTGGAGCCACCTTGGGCAGCTTTGGCTGAGTCAAATATAATACAAGCAGCGTTAAGGATGATGTGACGATAGTTGGTGTTCGTGTGCTCGAACGCTACGAAATGTGCAATGGAACGGCTGCCAGACCGCTGGCAAGATCCCGATTGGACGAAGGCGGTAATCGTTGTCTCTGACTCGAAGGAGATTTCTACAGGGAAGTGCGGTGGTTGCTGCTGCCGGAGGCTTGACGGTGTTCGCTGACGCCCTCCTGATTGAGCCTAATCGCCCGGTTCTAACCAGAGTAGATGTTCATCTGCATCGTCTGCATGACGTATTTGATGGTTTTACGATTGCACAATTGAGTGACTTTCATTACGATCCGCATTTTTCCGCCACGCCCATCCGGATCGCAGTTGAAATGGTCAACCAGCTTCAGCCCGACCTGATTGTACTGACCGGAGACTTCGTGACAGCGCCGTTTCTCCGGCATCGCCTTCACCGGAATCTCAAAAAAGCTGCGGAGACGGCTGGGCCCTGCGGCGCATTGCTGAACAAGCTAAAGGCGAAATTCGGAGTGATGTCGGTCATTGGCAATCACGATGGTGATACCGATCCGGACTTGGTAAAAGCGATTCTTAAGTCACGAGGGTTACCGGTGATGTACGACGAGTCCCGGCCCATTGAACTTGACGGTAAGAAACTCTGGATCGCGGGCCTTGACGATAATCCTGATGAAACTGATCTTACCGCTGCGTTGAAGATAGTTCCTCCCGACGAGCCCGTGGTGGTCTTGATCCATGAGCCGGACACCGCCGATTTCGTCTGCAAATATCCGGTGGATCTCCAGCTTTCCGGCCACTCTCATGGCGGGCAGGTGCGACTCCCGTTTATTGGCGCTACATACTTACCGCCACTCGCAAGGAAATATCCGCGCGGATTGCGCAAAGTGGGAGGCCTAACTCTCTACACGAATGTCGGCATTGGCACCATGGGGGTACCACTACGATTGAATTGCCCGCCGGAAGTGACTCTGTTTACGCTGCGGGGAGGCCCTGTCAGCTAGCTGGCCACATGCCACCACAGACTCAAGGACTCAAGTTTCTGCGATTCGCTTGTGTTGCCTTCTGGCTTGTCCTCATGGTGTTTGGCCTGTGGCCCTTCAACTTTTTTCCAAAAAATAGAGTGGAATGGCTGAAGGAGGGTAATGGGATTCACTTTGATTGGCATGGCCAGATCTACTCAGATGCTCAATGGAAAATGCCGGGATCGCAATCCGTTTCTTCCGCAAAAGATTCCTTTAGCATTGAAATTTGGTTACAGCCCGACAAGGCCTATAGCTGGGGGACAGTTCTCTCGATTTACAATCCGACGCAGCCTGAGCGCTTAAGAATCAATCAGTCTTTGTCCGACCTGGTGTTGCGAGGTGAATTTCTGGATCAGAACGGCCGCTCAGGCTACAAACCTGTTTGGCTAACCAGGATCTTTGAGAATCAACAGGCGCGCTTTGTAACCTTTACTTCCGGGCTTGAGGGCACAACCGTTTATCTGGAAGGCGTTCGTGAGCACTTTATCCAGTGCTCGCCGGCCGGTGATAATTTCTCCGGCCGTTTCCTGGTCGGTCATTCCGGCTCGGAAAATAGCGCTTGGGCTGGCACACTGCGCGGTCTGGCCATCTATGATCGAAGCCTCACGGCGGACGAGGTACGCGAACACTACGCAGCTTGGAGAGGACACAGGATTGCGGAACTGGCTAAAGCCAAAGGAATTGTGGGCCTATATCCGTTTGATGAGCAGGCTGGTAATCTTGTTCACAATCACGCAGGATCAATACCTGATCTTGTCATACCGCCCAAATTCTACATTCTTCACCGAAGGTTCCTCGCAGACCCTTTGAACCTCCAGAGATCAGACATCTCAGACGCAGTCGTAAATATTCTTGGATTTATTCCGTTCGGCTTGTTGATCTCACTGTACTTTTCACAAGCGATGGGCTTATCAAGGATTCAGGCGATCGTTTGGGCGATTGCCATCGGTGGAATGACCAGTTTTTCGATTGAGTTTCTCCAAGCCTATTTGCCGACGAGGGATTCATCCTACCTGGACCTGGTCAACAATATTCTGGGCACTACGCTGGGGGCGATGGTGGCAGAGCGGTTTCCCCTGGTCACGAGATTCTTCATGCGTGACCGGTTGTTGTCATAGAAGTCATATTCCCCTAGCTGATGTTGGGTGTCCCGCTCCGCGGGTTGTTTTTTATGCACTTCCAGAAACTGCTGCGGTATGTATTTTGTGCGGTGGTCGCGACAGCGGCCGCCGCCCTATTCGGGCTCTTGCTGCTAAATGTGGGTGGGTGGCGGGCGCTCGTCCTAGCGAGAATGTTCCGCGTCGATAATGACCCCGTTGTTGTTCCACCGCCATCGAACTTCCAACCGCATGTCCCCCCTGGATTCAAAGTATCCGTTTTCGCCTCAGGCTTTACCGAACCACGATGGTTGGCTGTGGCTCCCAATGGCGATGTGTTTGTGGCCGATTCGGCGGTTGGACAAGTGGTGGCGTTGCACGACTCGCAGGGGAAGGGAATTGCCGCATCCCGCGACATTTTTGCCGATCACTTGAACCTGCCGTTTGGGATCGCCTTCCATGACGACTACGTTTACATTGCCGACACAAACGAAGTCCTGCGCTTTCGCTATGACCCCAAGACCTCGATGCGGCTTGGTGGCGCGGAGCACATCCTCGACCTCCCGGGGATGGGCTATCACCAGCATTGGACCCGGTCGTTGGCTTTTAGCCCAGATGGCAAGAAACTTTTTGTTTCGATTGGATCGAAAACCAATGTCTCGATCGAGGCTGATCCCCGCCGCGCCGCGATTCTGATCGCGAACCCCGATGGGACAGACGTGCGAATCTTTGCCAACGGGTTGCGAAATGCCGTCGGCATTTCATTCAATCCCGGCTCTGGAGCCTTGTGGGCTTCCGTAAACGAACGGGATGACATTGGCGACGATGTCCCATCCGACTATTTCACACATATCGTCGAGGGTGGCTTTTATGGATGGCCCTACGCTTACATCGGAGCACACGTGGATGATCGTGTTTCTCCGAGGCCTGATCTAGTGGCAAAAACGATTGTCCCGGGTGTTCTTTTAGGGGCGCACGTTGCACCGCTGCAGTTTGCTTTTTATGACAAGCAAGAATTTCCTGCCCCGTATACAGGCGGAGCTTTTGTGGCCGAACACGGTTCCTGGAACCGGCGGATTCGGAGCGGATACCAAGTCGTCTTTATCCCGTTTCGCAACGGCACGCCTTCTGGAGAACCAACGCCTTTTTTCTCGGGGTTCGTGCCTGATCCAACTGGCAAGGAGGTCTATGGTCGTATGGTTGGCGTTGCTGTCGCAGCCGACGGCTCTCTCCTAATCTCGGACGACGCGGGAAAGAGGATATGGAGAGTTTTGTACAAGAATGAGTCCCCGGGCCCGTAAACTGATCAGTCATCGCTAGGCGGTAGCGTCGGCGTGCTACACCTTGTTAGTGTTAGCTAAGGGCACGCAGTCGTCGAGGTCGGGACGTTGTACAAGGTGTTTCCCCTGACAGTATCTACCGAGCTTAGATTGGCGATTCCTATTGGAGCACTAGAGATAGTATTGTGCTCGGTTTTAGTTTGCTGATTGCAATGTAGATCAACCGCTGCAGTACTGCTCTGCACGATAACGTTGGATTCAACCACCGAGTATCCGGCGGTCCCCCCGATAAAAATACCTGTCCCATTATCGAACAAGTTATTGTGAGCAATCAGAGTTGGAGTAAATGGAAGGTTTCCACCCGAGTAAATACCCACACTCGCGCCGATGATGGTGTTTTCCTTGACAGTCATTCCATCGAAGAAGTTGTTTAGGAAAAGGCCCACGCCACCCGCAAGATCGATGGTATTATGCGCTGCTAAGCCATCTGTAAATTCATAATCGATTCCTGCTTGCACGCTTGTACTGGTTGACGAGATCCAGCTCGTGTTTACATTCACGATAAAGCCAGTCGCCCCATTGGATGTTGCCAGAATACCGGTACCGCCAAAATCATGAATGTTGCTGTTCCGAATATCAACCGTGTCTACGACAAAGGAACTGCCAACTAACGAAATTCCGCAGCCACTGACTTCCACATTGTTTATGGTTCCGGAGGCGAACACGTAAGAGATTCCACAGCCACCTGAAGTTGTCCCATCTCCGTTCACAATGAGATTGCTGATATCTACAGGACCGAAGCCGGAATCGTCCGTTGCTTGCGCCGAAATGCTTTGCACTGTGACAGTCTTTATGCCGGTCGCGTTGTCCGGTCCCTTCAAGATCAACGGCTGCGCGATTGTGACCTGCTCAGGGTAAGTGCCCGCACAGACAAGCACTGTCGAATTTGGCGGCACGGCAGCGACCGCCTCAGAGATGGTCGAATAGCTGACGAGGTGAGGCTTGCAATTTCCGACGGCAAAAATCTGTGCAGATGCGCTTGGCGCACTCAAAGTTACGCAGATACCAACGAAGAACAGAACCGAAAGACACTTCACAGAATACTCCTAAACTTGGCTCTTGCGTCGAAGCAGTACAGTGGCGCAGGCTGGGGTTTGTGGCGGAAGAACAACGTGATTCCAATCGCGACCATGAGGGAAAAACACCGCGAGATTCCCGTAGACTTTGACTGAAAAGGCATTATGTGTCAATCACTAAGTGGGTTCGTATTACGAGAAGAGATAGTGCAAAGTTTTTCATCTGATTGGGGTTAGGTGTTTCCGTGCTGATCGTGAACAATGGAACCAGAAATGGCCGAGCCTATACGCAAGTCAGGGTCCCAGCACTTTACAAATCTAATTCTCTTCATTGAACTGCTTCGAAATCCCACATTTGTTCGCACCATCCTGAATACACGATGATGAATCCAGACACCTCAGTTCCTGCGGGAGTCTTCAAGCAGACCGTTGACTTCATCCGGAAAAACTGGCCTAAGCTCTTAGCTATTTCAGCGGCTGTGCTAACCCCCTGTTTTTGGCATCGCCGCCTTGAGGCGGGAGACCTGGGAAGCCATGTGTACAATGCCTGGCTGGTTCAGCTGGTTCAGCAGCATAAGGTCTCTGGTATTTGGATCGCCTCGCAACGAACCAACGTCCTTTTCGATTTGCTGCTCAGCGCCGTTGCCCGGATTGCAGGCCTGCGGCTATCAGCGCACTTTGTTGCGGGCGCGGCAGTCTTACTTTTTTTTTGGGGATCAGTCGCACTCGTCACCGCAGCCGCAAATCGGGTGCCGTGGACTGTCTTGCCTTTGATTGCCATGGTAAGTTACGGCTGGACATTCAATATCGGTTTTTTTAATTACTATCTCTCACTGGCCATGGCTTTTATTGGCATTGCGATTGTGTGGCGCGGCAAATGGTGGGAAGTTTTTTTGGCGCTGGCTTTGGTGCCATTGATCATGCTGGCGAATCCTTTGGGCCTGGTGTGGTTAGTCGGCGCGGCAGTCTACATCGCGGTACTGGTTCGGGTGGAGATTCGCTATCAGATTGTCGCATTTTGTTTGGCGGGATCGATATTGATCGTCGTCCATAGTTATCTTGGGAGCCATTTCGTCGTTTTCACGAAGAACCACCGCCTTCTGCATAACGGAGTCGATCAATTACTACTGTTTGGACCGCTGTACATACTACCCGCTGCGGCATTGTGTGGCCTCATCCTGATCGCCGTCTTTTTAGATGTAGTGAACAGGAGGGGCAAGGAAGATCTGTGGCTTATTTGGAGTATTCCGTTACAACTTTATGTTCTCGTCTTCGTGTCGACCATCTTGCTTCCTGATTCGATCGCACTCCCGCAATATCGGGCCCCTATTTCGTTGTTGACCTCGCGCCTGACCTCTGTATCCGCGGTATTGCTGTGCTGTTTGGTGGGCATCCTGCGCCCGAGGCGATGGCACATGATCGGTTTTGGCACCATTGCGGTCCTATTTTTTTCCTTGCTGTATTTCGATACCGCCAGTGTGGGGAGATTGGAGGCACAGGCTGAGCACTTGATTGGTACACTGCCTCCAGGGCAGCGTGTAATTGTTACGTTGCCGAACGAGCCGAATTCGCGATTGCCAATCGAACATGTTGTCGACAGTGCGTGTATTTACCATTGTTTTGAGTTCAGCAACTACGAAGCTAGCACTGGTCAGTTCAGAGTCCGCGCACAGCCAGACAATCTCATTGTTGTGGCCAGCCACGCAGCCATGGAAGAAATGTATTACGGAACTTACAAACCTTCGGCATCGGAGTTGCCGATGTTTCAAATCTACAAGTGCGGCCGGAGTGGGGTAGATGAACAACTATGTATGCGCCCGCTTTCATCCACCAGGGATTAGGAGAGCACCGATTGACGGGTCGAGTGGGTATTCGGTGCTCATTGTAATGAGGTGGTGTTGTAATGAGGTGGTGTTCTGAGTCGTTGCTGAAATGGCTGAAGAATTGCCGGTAAGCTTCGAGCTAGGCCATTGTGGTGCATGATGGGCGATTTGCTGCGAACGTTTCTAATTTACTGTCTAGTCTCGATATGACGTGTAATCCCGATTTGAATTCCGTAGACGCCGCGATCGAATTAGCGGTTGTGATTCCCACCTACAATGAGCGGGAAAATATTCGTCCACTTCTAGATGCGCTTTCGAAGGCTCTCGCCGGGGTCGAATGGGAAGCTATTTTCGTGGACGACAACTCCCCCGACGGCACAGCAGAATATGTCCGCGGTATAGCTGCAAAGAATCGAAGAATTCACGTACTGGAACGTCTGGGCCGTCGTGGTCTCTCGTCGGCTTGCATTGAAGGGATCCTGGCCACATCCGCTCCTTTTGTCGGCGTCATGGACGCAGATATGCAGCATGACGAGAGCGTACTGCCAGAGATGCTAAGGCGGATAAAGTCGGAGTCCTTGGACGTTGTGGTAGCCAGCCGCAATCTTCAGGACGGGGGCATGGGTGAGTTCTCACGGCGCCGAGTCTGGTTGAGCAATGCCGGAAGCCGAGTAAGCCGTTTGGTTTGCCACTGCGATGTGTCCGACCCGATGAGTGGCTTCTTCATCGTGAGGCGCCGATTTTTTGAGAGTGTGGCCAAGCGTCTGACGGGAGCAGGGTTCAAGATATTGGTGGACATCCTGGCTTCCAGCACGGTCCCGGTTCGGATCGGTGAGGTGCCATACCAATTCCGCGCACGTCAGCGGGGAGAAAGTAAGCTCGACGTTAACGTCGCATTGGAATACCTCTTTTTGTTGGTGGATAAGGTCATCGGGACCATCGTTCCCACCCGGTTTGTTATTTTTGTACTGGTCGGTTCCCTGGGGTTGTTGGTCCACCTCGCTATCCTGGCATTGCTTTACACCCGCATGCATGTGGGCTTCGCACGGGCTCAAGTCCTGGCCACCATCGTTGCCATGACGTTCAATTTCTTATTGAACAATGTAGTCACATTTCGAGACCGTCGCTTGCGCGGATGGAAAATTGCCACCGGTTTGGTCACTTTTTATCTCGCCTGCTCGCTAGGCGCACTGATTAATGTCAGTTTTGCGGAGCTCTTACTGCGCTCCGGTTTTTCCTGGTATTTGGCCGGAATCTCTGGCATTGCTATCAGCTCGGTGTGGAACTACGGTGTGAATACGATTCTTACCTGGCGTCGAGCGAGGACAAAATAGTGCGTGAGGATCGCATCCGGTTTTGACACAATTGCTCTGGCTTGACGGCTCGCTCCGATCACCGATCCCGGAGAATCACCAATGAGGAAGGTTCCCGTCCTGATAAAGATACTAGTTCCCGTACTTGGCATAGCCGCGATCCTGACCATCCGAAGTATTGTGCAGGTCAACCCCCCGCACACGTCCAATGCCAGTGTGGGAGATCCCTTGCCCGTGGCGCCAGCCCCTATTCAACTATGCAGCGGAGGGTTGTCCGTTGCTTCTAGTGGACAGGCGCAGCCGCAGAGCGGCCCGAAGCCACACTCCGTAACCCTTTCGTGGAATCCGAGTATTCCGGCTTCCCATTCACCCAGAGACGTCATCAAAGGCTATTTCGTGTTTCGAAGCCAAACCTCACAGACCTACGCCGACAGTAATAGGATCAATTCATTACCTTTGATTGGAACGCAATGCATAGATACTGCGGTGGAACCGCGAACAACTTACTATTATGTAGTTAAGGCGCTGGCTGCGAGTGGAGAACAGAGCGTGGCTTCGAAAGAGATCAAGGCCGTGATCCCGTTTCCGTAGAAGGTCTCGCAGTGTGATCGCGGGGCAGATGTAGGGCCGAACATCGCCCCTTCAACGCGCTTGAACTGCCGCATCGTTTAGCGAATAAAATTTGTTCGACAGTCCCTGGAGTGAAGTGAGAAAGCTGTCTCCATTTCTACGGTTTCTTGTCCTGCTGGCGATCTCTGCCGTGATCTGGGGACGTCCCCTGTTTACTACCTTCGCGCTGGCGCTGCACAATGATGAATACACCCACATTCTTTTGATCTTCCCGGTCAGCGCTGCTTTGATCTTTCTGGAATGGAAGCCTTTGGGATTTTCTTCCGTACCCGGCACGAAAGCAGGTTCAGGATTGCTCGTCCTGGCGATCCTCGCCGGTGGTTTCGGGCGCTGGGCTATGCCCAATCTGTCGCCTGACATTCATCTTTCGATAAATATGTTGGCATTGATAATCTGGTGGTTGGGAGCTTTTGTTTTTTGTTTCGGGACCCGGATCTCGCTCCGGTTGCTGTTTCCACTCTGTTTTCTGTTCTGTCTGGTTCCTCTCCCCGAGTTTGCTCTGAATCGCATTGTGACTCTGCTGCAGCAGCAGTCCGCAAATGCGACCCGGCTGCTTTTTGCCGCCGCCGGAATTCCGGTGATACAAAACGGCATGTTCATTTCCATTCCAGGCGTGACCGTAGAAGTGGCCCGGGAGTGCAGCAGTATTCGCTCCAGCCTGATGTTGCTGGTGACCAGCATGGTGCTGGCGCATCTGTTCCTGCGTTCGATTTGGGGAAAAACCATTGTGGTTCTGGCCGCGATTCCGCTTTCCGTGGCCAAGAATGCGGTCCGAATTTTCACTCTTTCCATGCTGGGAGTGCACGTGGATGCGGGATTCTTACACGGTAGCCTGCATGAAAAAGGTGGAATTGTGTTTTTCCTCTTGGCCCTGCTTGTTGTAGTGCTGCTATTGTGGCTGCTCGGGCTGGCGGAAAACAAAAAATCACACCCTGCTGTTTTGCTTCTCGATAAGCCCTGATGTTTTGCCTTTACCGGAAATGGTATTCGGCCTAGGATTTCTTTAATGCCATCAAAATCAATTCTCGTGACCGGCGGCGCCGGCTTCATCGGCTCCAATTTCATATTGCAGTGGCTGGCGGCTGAAAACACCCCAGTCGTTAACCTCGACAAGCTCACTTATGCCGGAAACCTTGCCAATCTGGAGAGTGTTTCCGCCAATCCGCAATACAGTTTTGTTCACGGCGACATCGGCGATAGGTCATTGGTAGCTGATCTGTTGCGGCGGCATCAGCCTCAGGCCATCGTCCATTTTGCGGCGGAGAGCCACGTGGACCGGTCCATCCACGGACCCGACGATTTTGTACGTACGAACGTGAATGGCACTTTTAACCTGTTGGAGGAAGTGCGGGCGTACTGGTCTGCGCTGAACGGGCAACCAAAGACTGCGTTCCGTTTTCTTCACGTCTCTACCGACGAGGTTTATGGGTCCCTCCGTCCCGAAGATCCGGCTTTTTCCGAGACCACGGCGTACGCGCCTAACAGTCCGTATTCCGCCTCCAAAGCGGCTTCCGACCATCTGGTGCGCGCCTACCATCACACCTATGGTCTGCCTACACTCACCACGAACTGTTCCAACAACTATGGGCCCTATCAGTTTCCTGAGAAGTTAATCCCGCTGGTAATTCTCAATGCTCTCAATGGCAAAGCCCTGCCAGTCTATGGCGACGGCAAGAATGTTCGCGACTGGTTATATGTAGCTGACCATTGTGAGGCCATCCGCACCGTCTTGAGCAAGGGCAGAGTCGGCGAAACCTATAACATCGGGGGAGAAAACGAGAAGCGCAACCTTGAGATTGTGAACGTGATTTGCTCTATTCTCGACGAGCTGAGACCTAAGGATCCAGTGGTTCCCCACGCCAAGCTCATCACCTTTGTACAGGATCGCCCCGGCCATGATCGTCGCTATGCCATTGACGCCAGGAAGATTGAAGCCGAGCTGGGCTGGAAGCCGCGGGAGACCTTCGAAACCGGTATCCGAAAGACCATCGAGTGGTACCTGGCCAACAGCGCCTGGATCGAGGGGGTTACCAGCGGAACCTACCGCCAATGGATCGCAACCCAGTATTCTGTTTAGATACACATATGGATTTCCTCGTGGACTCTAAATAATGCCCACTCAAACCAAAGCTTCGCCTTACAAAGGGATCATTCTGGCCGGAGGCTCGGGTACGCGGCTTTATCCCGTTACCCACGCCGTTTGTAAGAGCCTTCTGCCCATTTACGACAAGCCGATGATCTACTATCCGCTGTCCACGCTCATGTTGGCGGGCATTCAGGATATTTTGATAATCTCCACGTCCGGAAGATGTGCCCAGGTTCCAGCAGCTTCTGGGAGACGGTTCGCGTTTCGGAGTGAGTTTTCAGTATGTGGCCCAGCCCCGGCCCGAGGGAATCGCTCAAGCTTTCCTGGTGGGAAAAGAGTTCATCGGCTCCTCATCGTGTGCTTTGGTTCTCGGGGACAACATCTTCTACGGACACGATTTCGCCAAGAGCGTCCAAAAAGCCGGAGAAAACATAAAAGGTGCGCGGGTCTTCGCTTATCCAGTGCACGATCCCGAGCGTTATGGAGTCGTGGAATTTGATTCCTCAGGGAAAGCGTTGAGCCTGGAAGAAAAGCCAAAGTCTCCTAAATCGCGCTATGCGGTTACTGGTCTGTATTTCTATGACAATCAAGTGGTTGAGGTGGCCGAATCCTTGAAGCCCTCAGCCCGCGGAGAACTGGAAATTACCGACGTCAACAAGGAATACATGAAGCGCGGCCAACTTGAAGTCGAGGTCATGGGCCGCGGCATGGCATGGCTCGATACCGGCACTCATGAGGCCATGCTAGAGGCTTCTCTTTTTATCCAAACCATTGAAACCCGCCAGGGATTGATGGTTTCCTGTCCTGAAGAGATCGCCTACCGTTACGGATACATCACCGCCAGCCAACTGGAGACTATCGCCTCTTCCATGAAAAATAATCGTTATGGCACATACTTATTGCAGTTGCTGACGGAAAAGGTGTTCTAGATGTTCGAGAGATCGAGTCGATGAAAGTCATTCCAACTGCTTTACCGGAAGTCCTGCTCCTGGAACCACGAATTTTCGCGGATGATCGCGGATTTTTTCTGGAGAGCTACAACGAAAAGGTCTTTGCCGGTCTCGGCATTCCGGAGCGGTTCGTGCAGGACAATCATTCGTTCTCCAAACAGAATGTTGTGCGTGGTTTGCATTATCAGGCTGCCCATCCGCAAGGGAAGTTGGTCCGGGCCGCCACCGGTGAAATATTCGACGTAGCTGTCGACTTGCGCCAAAGCTCTCCCACCTTCGGTAAATGGTGTGGCGAGATACTTTCGGCCGAAAACAAGCGCATGCTTTGGATCCCGGCTGGTTTTGCCCACGGCTTTAGCGTTCTGTCTCAGGACGCACAAGTGCTCTACAAAGCCACGGACTTTTACCATCCCGAGTCCGAACGCACGGTCATCTGGAATGATTCTCGGTTGGGGATTGACTGGAAGCTCACAGGGCAAGCCATTGTTTCCGGCAAAGACCAGCTCGGCGTATCTTTCCGAGACGCTGAACCCTTCCAGTAGCCCGCAAGCGAGTTCAGAACCGTCTATGGGATCACAGCTTTCGCCTGGTTCGAAGTTGTGCTTTCCGCTGCATCTGCATCGACCGCGGTCGCCACATAGTAATACGTTGACGACGACTTGACGGTACTGTCCACAAAACTGGTGTCAGGCTGGGGAGAGGAAGTCAGTTTCGTCGGATAAGGCCCACCCGGCTACCGTCCCGCGATAAATGTTGTAGCCCACCACCGAGGAAGTACTAGGACTCCAGGACAGGCTTACCGTATGTTGGGTCGATTGTGCCCCTGTTCCGCTGAGAGCGGCGCTCGCGTTGTCCGCAGCATCGCTCATAAATGCCAGTGCGCCGGGAGAGCTTCCCGCCGTTTGGGGTGCGAATGTGACCTTGAAGGAGACACTCTTGCCCGCCTCCACCGTCACCGGGAACGTGATTCCGCTGAGAGCGTACCCCTCGCCCGATTCATCGACCGTTGAAATCGTGACATCCGCATCGGTCGCCGTGAGGGTTCCCGTCTTCGATACGCTGCTACCCACTGCCACACTCCCAAAAGCCACAGTCGTAGGCGACACCGACAGCTCTCCTGAAGGGCTGGTGGTGGTTGTTTTAGGAGCTACCGGCGTAAGGCTGCAACCCGCCAGTAGAGCGGTTGCCAGCAGCACCAACCCAGGTAAATAGCTTCTCCGCATCAAGCAATACCTCTCCAGACAATTATTCCGGCTCTGCCCTTGGACAGCTAGAGTCCCGAAATACATGTTCCCGCGAAGGAAATGACCCAGTACTTAGGTAACCGGCCTGGCCACGGAAATGGCAGGCAAATTCAGGATGATCCCAGTAAGCAGAGTTTCCAGCACTCTCTGGCTTCGGGTCCAGCACTAGAGAATTTTGAGGATTGTAAACTGTCTGTAGGCTGGAATTTTCCACAGCCACGCACTTAGGTAGGGGCGGATAAGGACTAGATCTAATTAAGAGGAGCGGAATCCCCGCTCCTCTTAATTTATTTGTGCCTGAATCACTGCGAAGTTTCGCCATCCTCAGGGTCAAAAAGGCTGGCCACGAAACTTTAAGGTATGACCGCCTCAACCTGGTTGGAGTAACTGCTCTCGACTCCATCCGTTCCAACGGCAGTCGTCACATAAAAGTACGTGTTTCCTGATTTAACCGTACCGTCGGTGTACATAGTATTGGCATCCAGGGACGCGGTTAGTTTTGAATAAGGT
Source organism: Terriglobia bacterium (assembly GCA_963723765.1). GTDB lineage: Bacteria > Acidobacteriota > Terriglobia > Terriglobales > Acidobacteriaceae > DATBAX01. The sequence goes on from CAVRSD010000010.1 coordinate 267,134, forward strand.
CCCGAGGCTGCGCTGCCGCGATACACGTTGTAGCCTTCCACAGTCGAGGTACTGGCTTGCCAGGAAAGGCCTACGCTATGAGATGCCGAGCCCGTACCGGTTCCGCCCAAGGCCTGGGTCACAGAGGAAGCGCTGTCGCTGAAAGTGAAGTCAGCGGAGGCCGCCCCGGTAGATTGCGGAGTGAACGTAGCCGTGAACGATATGCTTTTGCCA
>CAVRSD010000011.1:0-200144 GCA_963723765.1 Terriglobia bacterium
TGAGCGGATTAACCTTTCTCAGGAAACCTTAGACTTTCGGCGCGGAGGGTTCCCACCTCCGTTATCGCTACTTATGCCGGCAGGGTCTCTTCTCAACCGTCCACCAGTCTTCTCAGTCTGGCTTCAAACTGTTGAGAATGCTCTCCTACCACGCACCACAGTTAAGTGATGCATTCGCTGCTTCGGTGACAAGCTTGAGCCCCGTTAAATTGTCGGCACCGGACCGCTTGACCAGTGAGCTATTACGCTTTCTTTAAAGGATGGCTGCTTCTAAGCCAACCTCCTGGCTGTCTGGGCGTTCCGACTTCCTTTCCCACTTAGCTTGTACTTTGGGACCTTAGCAGGCGATCTGGACTGTTTTCCTCTCGACGACGAAGCTTAGCCCCCGCCGTCTGACTCCCGTGTTGGTTGTTCTCTGGCATTCGAAGTTTGATTGGATTCTGTAAGCTGGAAAGCCCCATAGTCCATTCAGTTCTCTACCACCAGGACAAATCACACGAGGCTAGCCCTAAAGCTATTTCGGAGAGAACGAGCTATCACGGAATTTGATTAGCCTTTCACCCCTACCCTCAGCTCATCGGAGCTTTTTTCAACAAACACCCGTTCGGCCCTCCAGTGGGTTGTACCCCACCTTCAGCCTGGCCAAGGGTAGATCATCCCGCTTCGCGTCTATTCCTGCCAACTATGTCGCCCTATTAGGACTCGCTTTCGCTACGGCTCGCTTTCGCTTAACCTTGCTGACAAGAATAACTAGCCGGCTCATTATGCAATAGGCACGCGGTCAGACTTTCGGCTTGCGCCGCATAGTCCTCCCACCGTTTGTAGGCACACGGTTTCAGGTACTATTTCACTCCCCTCGCAGGGGTTCTTTTCGCCTTTCCCTCACGGTACTGGTTCACTATCGGTCAGAAGCTAGTATTTAGCCTTACGGGATGGTCCCCGTAGATTCCCGCAAAGTTTCTCGTGCTCCGCGGTACTCAGGTATCGGCTTCGAGTCTGGTTCGTTTTCGCCTACGTGGCTATCACACTCTATGGCCCCTCTTTCCAGAGGGCTTCAGCTAACGACCAGATTGGTAACTCTACTGTTGCCGACCCTACAACCCCGGCCACACCCGAAGGTATGACTGGTTTGGGCTGTTGCGATTTCGCTCGCCACTACTTTCGCAATCGAGGTTTCTTTCTTTTCCTTCAGGTACTGAGATGGTTCACTTCCCTGAGTTCGCTCGTGCGTGACTATGTATTCATCACGCCGTACGGGGGTTTTACCCCCGTGGGTTTCCCCATTCGGAAATCCCCGGATCAAAGCCTGCTTGCGGCTCCCCGAGGCTTATCGCAGCTTGCCACGTCCTTCATCGCCTGCTTCTGCCAAGGCATCCACCATGCGCCCTTAGTAGCTTGACCATAAAATTTACTCGACACACTTAAGAGCGCTTCCAGCTGTTCAGCTATTAGCTTGCAGCTATGAGCTGATCTCTCAAACACGCCTTCGTAAATCTCATGGGCCTAAAAACGACTGCTCATCGCGTGCTCGAAACGCCTATTAACGTTTCCACGCCCCAGCAGTGTCTTGATTTTCTCTCTAGGCACTCATAAAAATTTACAGCCTTGTAGATTGCCCAATCTATTCAGTTGTCAAATATCGTCCTCGCTGGAAACCGCCGTTGGTCGTTTGCCCTTGGCCGTTGGCCAAAAGCAAACTTTCTCGACGTTTACAGCAGCCCGCCTGAGCGGGTATGGATTGTCGCCAACCCCGTTCTGAGATTGACTTCAATCCAATGTTCGAGATCAACTTCGCTCTTACTAAACTAGGTTGATGTCCAACGTTGGATTGAAATTCGGCTCTTGGCCTTAGGCTCCAGGAAAATCCTAGCGCCAACAGCCTAGCGCCCAAAGCCTGGTTTTTGGTGGAGCTGACCGGGATCGAACCGGTGGCCTCCTGGTTGCAAACCAGGCGCTCTCCCAGCTGAGCTACAGCCCCAAACCCGTCGTTCGTCCTTGGTCGTTCGTCCTTGGCAAAAGCCAACGACCAACGACGCACGACCAACGACCGCTTTAAGTGGTGGGCCTGGATAGACTTGAACTATCGACCTCACCCTTATCAGGGGTGCGCTCTAGCCACCTGAGCTACAGGCCCGGTATTCAAAAACATACTCCGGAGCCTTCGATCATATCACTCATGATCGCGATCACAATCTTTGGCTCCCCAGCCGACTAGCCTCTAGCTTCAAACCAAATCATCGCTGATTTAGCTAGGAGCTAGAAGCTAGCAGCCAGAAGCTCCAAATTTTATTCGAGGACAAGGTTGAACGCGCGCTCCAGCTAAGCCGGAGCTGACCATCATGTGGAATATCTCGAGAAAGAGAGGTCCGAACGGGTTCTAGTTTTTCTTCACAGGTTCACCCTTGCGGGCTTATCAGAAGAAAAACCAGGTACACGGCAACCTCCCACGCATTTTGAAGTTTCATTGTTCTTAGGTTTAATCCCAAAAACGAAACCGCGTGAGTGCCGTGACGTTCTCTCTTAGAAAGGAGGTGATCCAGCCGCAGGTTCTCCTACGGCTACCTTGTTACGACTTCACCCCAATCATGAACCATACCTTGGACGGCTACCTCCCTTGCGGGTTAGCGAACCGGCTTCTAGTGCAGTCCACTTTCGTGATGTGACGGGCGGTGTGTACAAGGCCCGGGAACGTATTCACCGCGGCGTGCTGATCCGCGATTACTAGCGATTCCAGCTTCATGGAGTCGAGTTGCAGACTCCAATCCGAACTGAGGCCGGCTTTCTCCGATTAGCTCCCTCTCGCGGGTTTGCGACGGTTTGTACCGGCCATTGTAGCACGTGTGTAGCCCTGGACATAAAGGCCATGAGGACTTGACGTCATCCCCACCTTCCTCCCCGTTATCCGAGGCGGTTTCGCTAGAGTGCCCGACTTGACTCGCTGGCAACTAACGATAAGGGTTGCGCTCGTTGCGGGACTTAACCCAACATCTCACGACACGAGCTGACGACAGCCATGCAGCACCTCCACAGCAGTTCTTGCGAAAAGGGATATTTCTACCCCGGTCCACTGTGCTTCGAGCCCAGGTAAGGTTCTTCGCGTTGCGTCGAATTGAACCACATGCTCCACCGCTTGTGCGGGCCCCCGTCAATTCCTTTGAGTTTCAGCCTTGCGACCGTACTCCCCAGGCGGGATGCTTATCGCGTTAGCTACGGCACGAGCGGATTGGGTACCCGATCACACCAAGCATCCATCGTTTAGGGCTAGGACTACCAGGGTATCTAATCCTGTTTGCTCCCCTAGCTTTCGCGCCTCAGCGTCAGATGTGGTCCAGTGCGCCGCTTTCGCCACAGGTGTTCCTCCCGATATCTACGCATTTCACCGCTACACCGGGAATTCCACGCACCTCTCCCACCCTCAAGCACGGCAGTTTCGCCTGCAGGCTCCGGGTTGAGCCCGGAGGTTTCACAGGTGACTTACCGCACCGCCTACGCGCCCTTTACGCCCAATAATTCCGAACAACGCTTGCCCCCCTCGTATTACCGCGGCTGCTGGCACGAAGTTAGCCGGGGCTTCTTCCACTGGTACCGTCATTATCTTCCCAGTCGAAAGGAGTTTACGTCCCAAGGGACTTCATCCTCCACGCGGCGTTGCTGCGTCAGGGTTTCCCCCATTGCGCAAAATTCCCCACTGCTGCCTCCCGTAGGAGTCTGGACCGTGTTTCAGTTCCAGTGTGGCCGTGCGCCCTCTCAGGCCGGCTACCGATCAAAGCCTTGGTGGGCCATTACCCCGCCAACTAGCTAATCAGCCGCGACCCCCTCTTCCAGCGAATTGCTCCTTTGATCAACAGGATTTCCATCCCAAAGATGTTATGCGGTATTAGCCCAGGTTTCCCTAGGTTATCCCCCACTTGAAGGTAGGTTAGTCACGTGTTACTCACCCGGTCGCCACTTTACTCATGGATTGCTCCACTTTCTCGTTCGACTTGCATGTGTTAGGCACGCCGCCAGCGTTGATTCTGAGCCAGGATCAAACTCTCATTTGAAACCTGTCGTCTGCCGACGGGTAGTTGGCAGACTGCCACCGCCTCCTCGAAAGAAGCGATGGATCTATCTTGTGAGATCGCTCGGATTTCAACCCGAGACTTCCTCTCACGACTGGCACGTTCAACCTAGTTGTCAAAGACCGATTCGCATTTCCGCCTGAGCGGCGCGTTTTCAGTCCAGGCGATCAGACCTGGTTTATTCAACCAAAGCCCGACCGACTGTCCTCGAAACTTGTGTAAGGGAAACCCGCTTAAACTACGCGTTCGTCACTATGACTGTCAACCCATTGCACTCACAGGATTTCCACCTGTTTCCCACAACGAGGAGTCTTATTGTGCGACATATTACGCGCACGCGACAGAACGCATCTTCCGATCGACTTTTATGCAAAAACCAGTGCCAATTCGGCACGAGCCGACGCGGAAGACATTCCCTTGATAAAAGATCACTTTGGAGGTTCTTGCGAAAAACGCAAAATCCCTTCGAGGCACTCTGTCCCCGAATAGAACCCCGTGGCCGGGGCTGAATTACCAGGAAAATCTGTATCTGGTGATTAGATGCCGGACGCTCACGAGAGTTTCAAAATCTGTCCGGCTAGCCACACACTGCTCTCGACGTGTTTATTTATAGCAGATGAATTACGGAAGTGCAAATAAAAAGTTTAGAAAGTAGGATCGTGCCTTGCTAGCAAACAACATAGCTTTTGTAGGGCGGACACTCCTGTTCGCCGCTTTTGACTTTGTTGTTGATCTATCACCAAAACCAAGGTCAACCCCGGCGGACAGGAGTGTCCGCCCTACATTACACTTCCTGTGATGTCTTCTACTGACCAACTTGGGTTCAGCTTCAAGCCTCCGGAGCGGCGGGTTTGGAAGGTGCGCGATCTGGTGGCGGCGGTGCGTACCCACATCGAGCGCGAATATGGGGACGCATGGGTGGAAGGTGAGATCTCAAATTTTCGGGCGCAGGACTCTGGTCATCTTTATTTCACTTTGAAAGATGCGAACGCACAGCTCAGTGCCGTGATGTTCCGTTCGCAGGCGCGGCTGTTGCGGTTTCGTCCTGAGAATGGGATGCAGGTGGTGGTGCGCGGCCGGGTCACGATTTATGAAGAGCGTGGCCAGTTGCAGATTTCCGCCGAGTACATTGAGCCCAAGGGCGCGGGCGCGCTGCAAATTGCCTTCGAACAACTCAAGGCTAAGCTGGAAGCGGAAGGCTTATTCGATTCCGCCAGCAAGAAGCCCATTCCAGCGCTGCCTGTGCGCATTGGGATTGTGACGTCACCGCAGGCGGCGGCCCTGCGCGACATCCTGAATATTCTGCGGCGGCGGCATCACACGGCGAACGTTCTGATTTTTCCTGCGATCGTGCAGGGAGAGAGCGCTCCGTTCGAGGTCAGCGCCGGGATTGTTTATTTCAATAAAGCAAAAAATGTGGACGTGATTATTGTGGCGCGTGGCGGTGGGTCGGCAGAGGATTTGGCGGCTTTCAACCATGAGGGACTGGCGCGCGCGGTTTTCGCTTCGGAGATTCCTGTCATCTCGGCGGTGGGGCATGAGACCGACTTCACCATCATTGATTTCGTCGCCGACCTGCGGGCGCCCACGCCGTCCGCCGCGGCGGAGCTGGTGATCCGGTCGCGGCAGGAAGTTGAAGAACAGCTCGATGGACTGCATCAGCGGGTTGAAAAAGCGGTGCGGTATCACCTGCTGATCGCGCGTCAGAATCTGACGGAACTGGCGCAGCACGGGGCCTTTCCGCGGATGATGGATTTCATTCGCCGCCGCCAGCAGCGAGTGGATGACGTGGTCAACCGGCTGGCACATTCGCAGCGGGACATTTTTAAAACTCAACGACAGCGATTTGAAACCCTGGCGGCGGCGGTGCGGCATTACGATGCCCGTCGCATGCTGGCTGGCATTGGCAGGGAACTTGATGGACACATGGCCGCAATGACTGCGGCTGCGCGAACCATCCTGCTGCAGAGGAGGTCGAGGCTTGATCGGTTATCCAGCCAACTGGAAGCACTTTCTCCGCTGGCGATTCTTGAGCGTGGGTATGCACTGGTGTTTGACGCGTCCGGAAAGCTGGTGAAGGATGCGGCGCAGTTGGGTACACGGGGATGAAATCTCTGCAACACTGGCGCGTGGGACGTTTACGGCGACGATCAAAAGCAGTGAGTGAAGAGGTATAGGGGTCCTCGACTCCGCAGATGTTCACTTCGTGAACATCTGGCTGCGCTCAGGATGACATGGGAATGGGGGCGGTTTCGATGAGCAACCCCGGTAACGCGCTCCAATCGTCGCAAATCTTAGATTACAATGAGTTAACCGTCGACCATCCTGCGAAAGGGGCCGTGAGTGATGCACTTCTCAGCGCCGTGGCCGCACTTGTCGGTGATTTCAGTCATCGACATTGTGCTGGTTGCGATCATCATTTACGAACTTCTGACGCTCATCAAGGGCACACGGGCCGCGCTCATGCTGGTGGGCGTTGCAGCCGTGGTGCTGGCGTTTTATTTTTCCCGCATTGGAGAGTTGACCACCCTTAACTGGTTGATTAATCGGCTGCTGCCCTATGCGGCTTTCGCCATCATTGTGGTGTTTGCTCCGGAAATCCGACAGGCGCTGGCGCGCTTGGGCCGCCGAGTTGCGTTCAGCCGTACCCAAAGTTCAGAGGCCGATGCCTACGATGACATTGTGCTCGCCGCTAATTTGTTTTCACAGAACCAGACGGGCGCGCTGATCATCATTGAGCGCGAGATTGGACTGCGAACTTACATTGAAAGTGGTGTGCCACTGGACGCGCATCTTTCCTACGATCTGCTGGCCACAATCTTCCGGCCGAGCGCGCCGCTGCATGATGGCGCCGTGATCGTGCAGAAGGACCGCGTCGCTGCCGCTGCATGCTTTCTGCCACTCTCCATGAATCCAGTCTTATCCACACAGTTGGGGACACGGCATCGCGCCGGCATTGGTGTGACCGAAGAGACGGACGCGATTGCGGTGATTGTTTCCGAAGAAACGGGACAGATTAGCCTGGCGATTGCCGGGCATATCGAACGCGATCTTACCGTTGAACAGCTGCGTGAACGCCTGGGAGGATTGCTGCGGCGCTATGTGCCGCCGTCAACTTTGCCAACGGTCATCCATAGTGGAGCAGAAAATCGGGAAGACGCCGGCCCGGAGAGTTCGCGCACCGTGATGAGCCGCACGGCGGATTCCCGGTCGGAAGAGGAAAATCGTGAGTGATTTCTTTCGTCGCGCAGTTTGGAATAATTTCGGATTAAAGCTGCTCTCGCTCGCGCTGGCGATCGGCTTGTGGTTGGTGGTTGCACGCGATCCGGTGGCGGAAGTGGCGGTGGAAGTCCCAATTGAGTTCAGCAATATGCCTTTGAACCTGGAGATCAGTTCGGAGACCATTCCGCGGGTTCAAATCCGCCTGAGCGGACCCCAGCGGCTGGTGCGCAGGCTGCAACCTTCCGATGTTTACTACGGTCTTGACCTGGGCACGGTCAAGGCCGGCGAACGCACTTTCGATTTGATCACGACGCAGGTCCATAAACCGAGCGGAATTCAGGTGGAACAGGTCATCCCCAGCCAGTTCCATGTCGCGTTCGATGTACGTGAGACGCGGCAGGTACAGGTTAAGCCGCCAGTGGTGGGGGCTTCCGGTTACCGCATTGAGGTCGAACCTTCGCGAATCACCATCAGTGGACCGCAGAAAAGAGTGGCCGCGGTTGAGGCCGCGACCACGGATCCGGTGGACGTGACCGGCATCATCGACCGCATGTCTTTCTCGAGGCATGCTTATGTTTCCGATCCTCTGATCCAAGTTGCCAATCCCGATCCAGTGCGGGTGACGGTTATTATGGATAAGACTCCTGCCGCGACCAGCGCGCATTGAGCGCACAGATCCGTATGGCATCCCAGACCAGACAACTGTTCGGAACCGATGGAATTCGCGGCGTCGCCGGCGAATTTCCCCTGACCCAGGAAAGCATTTACCTGATTGGCCGCGCGCTGGGCCATGATTTGATTCGCAGCGATCCCAAGGCCAGTGTGGTGATCGGGCAGGACACGCGAGAATCAAGTGGATGGATTGCGGACCGGATTACGCTCGGTCTCGCCTCGACCGGCTGCGAAGTCCATAGCGCGGGTGTGATCACAACACCGGGCGTAGCTTATCTGGCGCGGTCACGCAAGCACGCCGCGGGAGTGGTCATTTCGGCGTCGCACAATCCGTGGGAGGACAATGGCATCAAGATTTTTTCCGGCGATGGCTACAAGTTGCCGGACTCGCACGAGCTGGCCATTGAACAAGAGATTTTCGCCTTGCTGCAAAATCCTCAGGAGCATCCCGAGCCGCGCCTTAAATTGGTGGCGTCATTGCCTGGCGAAGCAGGTTTGCGAAGCGCTTACATCGAGTGGTTGCAGACCAACATAACCGCGGACTTGAGCCGTTTGCGAGTGTTGGTGGATTGCGCGAACGGCGCGGCGGCGGCGGAAGCGCCGGAGTTGTTTCGGGCATGCAGCATACAAGCGACATTCCTCAGTGCCGCTCCCGACGGAAAGAACATCAATGCCGGTTGTGGGGCGCTGCATCCGGAAACAGTAGCGAAGGCCATTGCGGAGAAAAAAGGGCAGTTCGATCTGGGAGTGACGTTCGATGGCGATGCTGATCGGGCGTTGTTCAGCGACGCTCAAGGACGTGTAATCAATGGCGATGCCGTGCTGTTGCTGGCGGCGCGCGATCTACAATCCCGGGGAGCGCTTCCGGGCTCGAAGCTGGTGGCGACCACGATGTCGAACATGGGGCTCGAGATCGCGCTGCGAAATTCCGGGATTGAAATGCTGCGCGCCAACGTGGGCGACAAGTACGTGCTGGAGGAGATGCTGAAGACTGGCGCGATCCTGGGCGGAGAACAATCCGGACATATTATTTTTCGTGATGGCGAGGCCACGACAGGCGATGGATTGCTGACGGCTTTGCGCGTTATGGAGATTATTGCGCGCACCGGGCGGGCGCTGGATGATTTGATTTCCGATCTGAAAGTTTTCCCGCAGACGATTCAGAATGTCCGCGTGCGTGAGAAAGTTCCGTTTGTGCAGATTCCCGAAATTCAGAACGCGATTGAAGCCGCGGAGCGGGAACTCGATGGCAATGGGCGCGTGGTGGTGCGTTATTCGGGAACGGAAGCGCTGGCCCGGGTGATGATCGAAGCCGAGACGGTCGAGAAAATGCGGGCGCTGGCGGGGAACATTGCGGGAGCGATTCAGACGGCGCTGGGCGTGTAGGTGCGGGTCCTAAGCAACCTCGCCGCATTTTGGAATTTGATTCTGCTGGTTGCGGTTTTTGCGACTCTGGGCGGATTTTTCTATGTTGTGTTTCTGCGCAAGATTATGCGAGCTAGAGGGATCGCCAATGCGCGAGAGCGGCGGTTGCTGCGGGAAGCGGCGGAGCGGAATTCGGAAGATTTGTAAACCTCAGGGCTAAAGCCAGTGTAAGAGCTTTGCCTTTGCCGCAGCGGTTGAGCTCTGCACCACCTAAAAGCAGAGTTTCCAAGTCGTATAGGGGGCCTTCGACTCCGAATCATCGTCCGCATTGGCGGACGATGATTCTGCGCTCAGGATGACAATGCTCTTAAAGTTATTCCAGATCCCGCCAGTTTGGGCCTACTCCTATTTCAACCAATAATGGCACGGTCAGCGGGTGGACTTTTTCCATCTGGTCGCGGACTAACGTTCGCATGAGTTCGATTTCGGCTTCGGGGACTTCGAAGACTAACTCGTCGTGGACTTGCAAAGTCATTCTGGATTTCAGACCGCGTTCGATCAAGGCCGCGTCGATACGAATCATGGCGATCTTGATCAGATCGGCGGCGGTGCCCTGGAGCGGGGTGTTGACGGCGGTGCGTTCGGCAAAGCCGCGCTGGTTGGCGTTCTTGCTGTTGATGTCGGGGATGGGACGGATGCGCCCGAAGAGAGTTTTTACGGACTGATCGCGCCGGGCATCTTCAAGAGTTCGGTCGATGAAGGTACGCACGCCCTGGTACCTCTCGAAATAAGCAATGATAAATTGCTTGGCTTCGCCGGGATCGATACCGAGTTGCTGCGAAAGTCCAAAGGCCGACAATCCGTAGACGATGCCGAAGTTCACGACTTTGGCCTGGCGACGGTGATCGGAAGTGACCATGAGTGGCGGCACACCGAAAACCTGTGAAGCGGTCAGGGTGTGAATGTCGTCTCCGCGGCGATAGGCTTCGACAAGCAACGGATCTTTGGAGAAATGGGCCAGCAGACGCAATTCGATCTGCGAATAATCCGCTGCAAGTAAAACGTGGCCAGGTTCGGCGGTGAACGCGGCGCGAATCTCGCGGCCAAGTTCGGTGCGGATGGGGATGTTTTGCAGATTGGGGTTGGTGGATGAGAGACGTCCGGTCGCAGTTCCGGTTTGACCAAAGGTGGTGTGCAGACGGCCGCTCGCAGGATTCAGTAGTGCGGGAAGTGCGTCCACGTAGGTGGATTTGAGTTTGGAGAGCTGGCGGTAGTCCAAAACCATCCGTGGAACTTCGTGTACAGAAGCCAGGCCTTCCAGCACGTCGACCGCGGTCGATATTTTTTTACCCTTGCCATATTTCACCGGGATGGGAAGGTTCAGCTTGTTAAAGAGCGCGTCCCCTAATTGTTTGGGCGAATTGATATTGAATTCGAAGCCGGTGAGGTCGTAGATCTGTTTGGCTTTGGCAGCGATTTCGCCGGTGAGTCGCGACGACATTTCCGCGAGCACGGGACGGTCAATCTTTACGCCGGCCTGTTCCATGCGCGCCAGAACCGGGACCAGCGGGAGGTCAATCTCCTGGTAAAGCTTGAGCAATCCGGCATGTTCAACTTCACGACGGAGAGAAGTGGTGAGGCGCCCGGCGATGTCCGCCGCTTCCGGCAAGTTGCCGCTCCACTGCAAATTCAATCGGCGAAATGCCACGTCCGCCAGGCGATGCGAGGATGCGGTGGGATCGATGAGATAGGAATACAGCATGGAATCGTGTTGCACGTTGCGCAGAGTGGTGGAGTGCGGAGCGAGCGCGTGAACCGCAGATTTGTAATCGTGAATAGTTTTAGGAAGATTTGCGTCTGCCAGAGCTGCGTCCAGCCGATGGGCGGCGGCAGAATCCAGGGCGATCGAGACCGCAGAGCCAGGAGCGGCTGAGATCGCAATAGTGCGCGCGAGCGGCGTGGGCACGGGTTCTGTGGTGAAAGCCAGCATGGCGTCCTGGGGTTCGGCTTCGTCGGTTTCTTCTTCGCTTTCGAGGGGAGTAGTGATTTCGGCTTCGACTGCGATTGCGAGTGAACCACTGGCGGGGATCGCCTGCAATACGGCTTCTACGTCCGCGGCGGAGATTGCTTCGAGATACCGGGCCTCGGTGACTTCGACTACCGGCGAGATTTCTTTGAGCAGAGAAGTGAATTCAAGCTCGGTGAATAGCGTCCGGAGAGCTTCGAGATCGGGCGTTCCCATTTTCATGGCGGCCACGTCGAGCTCAACGGGAACGTGGCAGTCAATGGTTACCAGCTGCTTGCTGAGTAAAATGTTTTCGCGGTTGTTTTGTAGAGATTCGCGATAGGTTTTCTTCTCCACTTCCGCGGCGCGATCGAGGGCGGCTTCGACCGAGCCAAAACGCTGGATGAGATCCACGGAGCCTTTGTCGCCGATGCCGGGCGCGCCGGGAATGTTATCGACGGAGTCGCCACGCAGGGCCATGACGTCGATGACGCGGCTGGGTGGGACGCCGAGAATTTCCTCTACTTTCGCGGCGTCACAGATCAGGTTGTCCTTGGGCGGATTTAGGACCAGCACGCGGTCGTTGACCAGTTGCAGCATGTCCTTGTCGCTGGAAACCACGTAGACACCGAAGGACTGCGCAGCGGCTTGCGTGGCGAGGGTGCCGATCAAGTCGTCCGCTTCGTAGCCTGCGAGTTCAAGGATCGGGATGCGGTAAGCCTCGAGCGCGCGCCGGATGTAGGGGATTTGCTGCGCCAACTCGGCAGGCATTTCGCTGCGGTTGGCTTTGTATCCGTGATACTCGGCCTCCTGAAACGTTTGCGTTTTCAGATCGAAACGGCGGACCCCGGTGATGGCTTCGGCCTGCTTATCACGAAAAGTGGGAGCGGCCACGTCGAAGACGGCGGCGAGATATTCGGGAGAAAAATCGTCACGCAGTTTGCGCAGCATGTTGACGAAAACATAAGTCGCCGCAGTGGGCAGACCTGTCTTGGTAGACATGCCACGCTGGCGCGACATGGCGTGGTAGGCGCGAAAGATGAACGACATTGCGTCGATGAGGAAAATCTGCCCCTTAGTGCCGAGGTCTGGTTGCGGACGAGGAGCTGGTTGGGACGAGGCGACGGTTGTTACGCCGTCAGGGGAAGCAGTCGAAGCTTTTTTTCGGGAAGGCAACGAATAAGTTTATCAGCCGCACACTATTCGAAGCTGATCGTGAAGTCCGCCTTCACCAGTTTGCTGTGCGGGCCGCCGGGCGAGTTGCGAAAAACCAGATGATAGTTCTGGGGCTGGTCCACGGTGGCGGGCACGTGATAGGTCACGGTCTGACTGTGAGCCGGGTCCACGGTATAGGTGGCGGTGCCCTGGCGGCTATGCACGAAATCGTCGAATTCTTCGTCGGTCAGTACCAGGAGGTCGACATCAGCAGTCTGGTTACTGACCAAATCGCCGTTCGCGTTCTTGGCAAATGACTCGAAGCTTCCGTGCAACATGGGTTTGACAATGTGCGCGGGCACGGGAAAGGCAAACTCTTCGTAGGTTTTTACCGCAAATGTTTTGTGCAGGAAATTATTGGCCGGCTGGGGTTTGGAAACGACGATGTGATCGACCGAGGTCGGCTGGTCAGCGGCGTCCGGTGTTGACTGCGGTTTCGAGCAAGCACCGAAGGACAGCAGAAGAACGCCCACCAGCAACCACGGAAGTTTTCTGGTCATTCTTGATGCCATCCCTGAATACTGTCCTTCAGATTCCGTGTAATTCTACCGTCTGACGCTTCGCTTCAGAGTTACTTGCCCGGTTTTCCGTACTCGGTGGTGTAGTGCAGTTTGATCTCGCCGCAGGTGCCACGTTCGGGGGAATACACCACACAGGTATCGAAGGGACGAGAATACACGTGCAAGCTTACCGCCCGCTGATTGAACTCACGCGGATTGAGCACGCGATGGACAGGCTCGAGCGGATCGACGGCACAGGGATGAGCGGGGTTCATTTCCACGGTGTCCGCCGTTTTCAACTGGGAGATGCCTTCATCCAGCTTTTGTGAAATCACGCGGAAATTCTCGACCTGCAAGCGGCCAATTGGTACCGCCATCCAACAATTCTGGTCACGATGGTTGTGTACGGAACTCGCCTGGCCGACTTCCCAGCAAATTGCGACCAATTCATAGAGCGGGGTTTTGTCGATGAGGTTGCGAGTGTAGTGCTGGCCGTCCCAGTTAAGGTAGGGAGTGAGGGTCTTGGCGCTGACGTGCGTGTGCAGAAGGAAATTAAAGATATGCTCGGTGGGGCCAAATGCTGACTCAGGAAACTTTCGCAACTCCGCCACGAAATCCTGGATGGAAACTTGTTTCGCTGCCGTCTCCGTATTCATGTTTTTCACCTGCGCTTGAGGACATTATATCGCCTGGGTGCGGGCGATCGACTCGTGTGTGCATAGATTAGTTTCTTCGGTTACTCCACTTCTGCTAATCAAGGAACATGCAATCGCCATAGGAATAGAACCTGTAGTGTTGCTCGACGGCGTGATTGTAGGCGGCGAGCACCGATTCTTTTCCCGCGAAGGCACAGACCAGCATGAGCAAGGTCGATTCCGGCAGATGGAAATTAGTCAGCAAACCGCCCACCACACGAAATTCATAGCCGGGATAAATAAAGATATCGGCTTCACCGCTTCCAGCCTCGACCTTTCGCATGCCGGACCGTTGGGCGGAATATTCGAGTGTCCGCGCAGTGGTTGTACCCACAGCGATAATTCGCCGTCCTGCAGCCAAGGCGCGATTGATGGCTTCGGCGGACTCGGGAGAAATATTGTAGGACTCACAATGCAGCTTATGTTTTTCCACTTCATCGACGCGCACTGGCTGAAACGTTCCTAATCCAACATGCAGCGTGATTTTGGCCATCTCGATTCCCCGTTCACGCATGGCAGCAAGAATTTCGCTGGTGAAATGCAGCCCGGCGGTTGGGGCAGCAACTGATCCTGGTTCCCGGGCATAGACGGTCTGGTAGCGCTCCCTATCTGCGGGTCGGTCGGCACGATCAATGTAAGGCGGCAAGGGGATGTGGCCTAGCCGATCGAGGGAAGCGAAGAAATCGGGTACTGGCTTAAAACGGATACGGCGTGCTCCGAAGCTGCCTCGCGACATGACTTCGGCTTGGAGTTCGCTGGTATCCCCAAAGACCAATTGATCTCCGACGCCAATCTTCCGTCCTGGGCGCACCAGGCAGTCCCATTCATTCGTCTCCGGGGAGACTTGGCGGGTGAGGAGCACCTCAACTTTCGCCACCGGAGATTCGGTTGGATTCGGTTCGCGGGCGAGCCGACGACCGAAAAGTCGTGCCGGGAAGACCCGTGTGTCATTGAAAATGACCATATCGTCGGGCCTGAGGAGGTTGGGGAACTCACGAAAATGACGGTCGTGGAGATCACCCGACGCGCGCTCCAGCTGCAGCAATCGGGCTCCCGCCCTGTCTGCAAGCGGCTCTTGCGCAATGAGTTCGTCCGGTAGGGAGAAATAGAAGTCAGAAACCAGCACAGAACTTGATTATAGATTCGGCGGGGGTGGCCAGCTGGACTGAAAATGAGGGAATAAAATCGTTTGTTTCAGTCAACCGGCTGCGATACTATACGCGCATTGGTTCGGGACCCCACCCAGCCGCTCCCTAAAATTGCATGCCCAGTGAACGACAATACCGGCGTGAAATTGTGCTGTTCGGCAAGATGCTGCATGATCGCGGCTATGTAGCCGCCATGGACGGCAATCTTTCGGTTCGTCTGGATGATCGACACATCCTGGCCACGCCAACTTCCATGTGTAAGGGGATGATGCGGCCGTCAGACCTGGTCATTGTGGACATCGAGGGAAACCGTGTATCGGGACGCCGGGCGGTTTCCAGCGAAATCGGCATGCACCTGCTGATTTACAAACTGCGTCCGGACATACACAGCGTGGTGCATGCCCATCCGAAAACGGCCACTGGGTTTGCCGCCGCGGGCATCGCGCTGAATAAGCCTCTGGTATGCGAAGTGGTGATCGGGCTGGGATCGATTCCGCTTGCGAAATACGGCACGCCCGGCACGCCCGAACTGGCGGACGCACTGGCGCCGTTGGTGCCTCAGTATGACGCTATTCTCATGTCGAATCATGGGGTAGTCACTTACGGCAGCGACCTGCATCAGGCGTATATGAAGATGGAAACCGTGGAGCACTTTGCCGAAATCGCGCTGGTTACCCATATGCTTGGACGGCAGCAACCGCTCAGCGGTCAAGATCTTGAGAAGCTGATGATCGTGCGCCACAAATATCAAGGATTGAAATCCGCCGCCCCCCTGCCTTTGGCAGTCACTTACGCTAATGCCGAAAGCACTTACCACGATGGGCCGACGGTTGTGTCCGAGAAGGAAATTCCGCAATCGATTTCAGTGCGGAGCCGGGTTTCCGGGCGCTCGCGCTAGGCGGATTCGTGAGGTTCCTTCGGACTTAGTCTATCGGTTCCACATTCCAAGTCCAACATACCGCAAATGGCATTAACCCGGCTTTGAGTGAAATTGCCTGATCACAACGGTTACGCGATTTCAAGTATTCTTCCGACATGAACGCTTTTGGCAAGGGTGCTTCCGCGTTTTCATGCTAGTAGTTGTCATGCAGTCTTCTGTGACAGGGCAAGCCGCCCGGAAAGACGCAGAACTTGAAATCCGCGAGGCGATTATCCGCTTTCAGATTAAGACTTGGGAGCTCACTGCCGATTCGTACTGTGTTTCGATCAATGGGAAAGACCCACACGAAGAATTCCTCAAACGCTTTCAACCGCTTCCTGTTAAAGGCGCATCCGGCTGTCGTAAGAAAACGATAGGCAAAGTGCAGATCTCTGTTCTCGATAAACGGACTGGAAAGCTTGCAGTCATTTTCGACCTTGGCTCAATCCGTTGGCTGTCGGATGGAAAAGTAGAAGTCGAAGGCGGGTACGTTTGCGGAAGTCTATGCATGGCGGAAGGCACTTACCATGTTGTCCAAGAGTCAAGAGGCTGGGTTGTCACAAAATTCGACCAAGCCGTAATTTCATAACCAACAGTTATCCCGCATGTCCCTGAGGACAAACTGGCGAAAATCGCAATTGCACCCACAATCTGGTTTTCGGTTCTACACGCTTATCTGCTAGCTTTACATTTCAAAGCGGGAGCCAAATTAATTCCAACCGATCAGACTTTCGATTTCTTGGGTCGCGCCGAGGTGAGGATTCCCGAAAACTTCTGGACGCCTTCCCGCAATTTAGTCCAGCTTTCGAACGCCCGATCGACGGATGTCTGCTTCTCTTCCTCATCGGCGAAACCTGCGCTCTGCATTTTCTCGGCAGCCGCAGCGAAGCGTTTCGCGCTTACGTCATCCATGGTAAGAAAACGGAAAGCTTGCGCGAGCCTCACACCATCGGCCCCGGTTTGCAGAAATTCAATGTGGGCATTCACTTTGCCGAAAACTGTGCCTAAAGTGATTTCAGCGGAGGTTCCCTCGGGGACAGCCCCTTTCGCAAGCAGAACCGATCCCCCGGTCAGCGAAAGGCGCTGGATTGTTCCCAGAAACTTCTGCTGATCGACCGTAAATATGGCTCGTTCCTGGTTGGGGACATGGATCCGAGGCGGCCGGTTGTGTTTGGTGAGTTTGTCAATCTTGCGAGGCATTGTATGTAGGATTACAACTGGATCGAGAACCGTCAATGTTACGTAAGTGTGTTCGATAACGGACAAGGGAAATAGGCGGGGAGCTTTTCGATGGCTCCCCGCCACAAGGCCTTCGATAGCCACTGATAGGTCCCCAACGGCGTCTGACGCAACGCGGAGAAAAGCTAGAACACTCCTTGGCAGGGGTGGAGTTTTCACTCTCCGCCGATTCTGAAACGGATACCGGCGCGGAAGTTGATGCCCAAGGCCGGATAGCCCACGACTTCCTCGTAGAACTTATTGGTGGCGTTCTCGATGTTCAGATAAGTGGTGATGCGTGAGGTCCACGCATACCAGCCGCCCAGGTCCACCCGTACGTATCCAGGCGAATGTTGCACGCCAAATCCGTCGAAATCTGAGTCTGTCCGCCAACCCACGAAGCTGGCTCCCACATTCGTGCTCCATTTGGTTCCGAGATAGCTAAACAACGCCGTGGCTGAATGCTTGGGACGCCGCAGCAGAGGTTGTCCTGCTTCCATGCGGGGATCGCAGAAAGTGGCTGGAGTACAGAACGGGGCTTCAAGGATTTGGGTCGAGGTGTAGGTATATCCCGTATTCAGAGAAAGATTCCGCCAGATTTTCCCCTGTAGTTCGATTTCGGCTCCCTGTGCGAAAGACTTGTCCACGTTGACATATTGTCCGATGAAGGTCGTAGGGTCGGTGGCATAGTCGATCCGGTTGAAGAAGTAATTGTTGAAGTATGTAGCGCTAAAAACATATCTGCCGCCCAGCAGGTTTTGTAGAAATCCGGTCTCGAATGACCGGCTTCTCTCCGGTTTGAGATTAGGGTTAGGGATGCTGTAGGGAGGGCCGGCAAACATTTCCTCCAGGCGAGGCTCCTTGAATCCTTTCGCGTAGGAAAAGCGGAGACGGGTGCCGGAGAAAGTCTTGCCTCCATGTAAGGCCAGGAAAGTCAATGCCACACGGGGGACGCCGTAATCCCCAAACGCACTGTTGTGAACGAAACGCCCCCCGACTACGGCGGAAAGCCGTCCCAGAGTGAAAATTTGCTGTAAGTAGACGTCGTCATCCTGGCGGTGGCCGTCGGAGAGAGCGCTGACGCTGCCCACGTCCCCGTTTTCTTGTTCGAAACGGTAGCCTACGGTGGTGTGGGTCCAACTGCGTTCGGAGTAGTCGCCCTGATATTCGAATCCGGCCCGATTGATGTGGGCGATCGTGTCATAGAGAAAATTAATATTGCCGAACTCCGGCGAAATGCGTCCAGGGGTTGGCTCGGGATCGGCATTGGTGCTCTGGTAGCGATATTCAAAACCAGTAAAGCGATTTTGCCAGCCCGACGGAGTATTCAAAGTAAGTTCGAGACTGCCCAGAAGATTATTCAAGCGCGCATACTCAAACTGGTCTGGCGGAATCGGGGGACTGCCCTCGAAGTTCCACTCATCGGACACGCCGGTAAAGCTGTTGGAATGGCGCAGCCGAAGGCGCAGCGAGACTTCATCGTTAATTTTCACTCCCACGTTTCCGCCCTGGAGTGAATCTGAATAGCCGTTATTGATGCCCTGGCCGTTGGTATTGAACTGATTGGCAAACAGGTTGTAGTCGAAGATATTGTGGGCGCCGGACAACGATGCGTATCCGTCGGCAGTAGAAAAGTTTCCGCCATCGGCGCCGAAGCGCAGCTCGGGAGTTTCGGTGCTGCCGGTGCGCGTCGTGACCTGCACCACGCTGGTCATGGCGTCGGAGCCGTAAAGCGTGCTTTGGGTACCACGCAGGAATTCCAGATGATCGGCTTCGGCAAGCGGGAGGGTCCCGAAATCGAAAGTGCCGCCGGGTTCGTTGATGGTGACGCCATCCACGATCACTTTGTTGTAGCGAGATTCGCCGCCCTGTACAAAGAGCGACGACAGACCGCCGCGCTGGCCGGCAGTATTGATGACCGCACCGGGCAGGAAACGCAAAGCATCGTTGGCTGCCACTGGATTCATGAGCTGCAACTGGGCTGCGCTAAGAGTTTCAACATTTGCGCCCGATTCTTCGCCGGGAATCAGAGTGCGAGTCGCGGTGACGACAACCGTCTCGGCGGCGGGAGCGAGCCGGAGTTGAACGGTGATCATGTCGGAGGGAGAAGAGGGCAGGTTGTGGGTCTCCGGGGCAAACCCGGCCGCCAGGACTCGAATATGGGATGGAGCCGAGGCTGTGTTCTTGAACACCACCACACCCTCGGCGGAAGTGAGTCCTACCGCGGAGGAGTTGGGGTTGTCGTTTTCAGACAACTCCACCTGCGCGCCGGAGACGGCGGCAGACTGAGGATCGATTACTTTGATTTTAAGGTCGGAGGCGGAAGCCACCGCCAGCAGGGACAATACACTTGCAAGAACACAAAAGAACCGCATGCACTCCTCCTTTAACTCGCGAAAGGGGTTGTGTTGGCGGTTCGCGCCGGTCTCCTGGCTTACGAGTAAGGACATACCCACGTCCGGAATGCCACAACGAGTCTTCCCAGAGTTTCCCCCAGTGACTGGTTGTAAATTTCCTCGTTTACAGTTGCGCGGCAGCGCGGGATTCTCACCCGCTTCCCAATCCTCATCGCAGTGATGAGGACGCGCGAACCAAAAAGTTGTGAAAGAACGAAAGCAAAACGTGGATGAAATCTACGCGAGGGGGTAGGTGGAAGTCAAACGAACGATTTGTTTTAGTAGAGGGTGTCATCTTGAGCTTGCGAAGGATTTTGCGTGGGGCGGATACACATTTTGAGTTCGGCAATCGTGCTGATCTGCGCAAGATCCCTCGCCGGCTGAAGTGCGCCGGATCTTCGGGATGACCTTCCGTATAGAAGAAAATGAAGATTTCGCACGAAGGTATGGGCTTGGGTTTCATCGTGCCTGCGGAAGGCGTAGAATTCTGCCATGATTCCTCAAGATCTGTTGGATATTCTGGTCTGCCCGGTCTGCAAAAAGCCGCTGGCGCTCAAAACCGACGGCCAAAGCCTGAAGTGCGGCGAGTGCCACCGCGCCTATCCGGTCCGCGACAACATCCCTATTTTATTGGTGGATGAGGCCATCGCGGAACCGGCCTGATTCGGGAATTCTTAGTCCCAGGTCTCACTGCGCGACGCAGCGCCGCTCTGTGTCCCACAACGACACATTGTGTCAAGAACAGGACTGTTGCCTACCCTCCCGTCGTGACTTCCCCTCCGGTTACCTAAGCATCGATTTGGCCGCAACTTACCGTCCCATAAGGGGTTTAAGAAACTAAAGGCAGCTTTCTTACGTACATAGAGAAAGAGGCCTGGTTGCGGCAACAAAATTGCATGCAACGTAACAGGCGGTGACGGAGTCTAATGTTCAGAAGTGGTAGAAGGTCGGAGTCGGAGGTGATGACGGCCATGAATATCAATATGAAGGAAAGATTCTCAGCTACGGAGCTTACGTCTTTACGGAACGATCTGCTGCAAGGCGGTTTGATCGATTTCCGGGAGGCGGCCGAATTGGTTCAGGTATTTCTCATGGGCAGGGGCTACGGGGTATCTCCCGAGGCTGCCATGGATGCCGTCGGACGGGTGGAAATGGCAGGCTGTGCGCTGCCCGTGCTACAGCACGAATTGGAGAACCTGGCGCTGGTCATGTAGCGGTGACGGCTATTTAGAGCCAGGATTATGGAGATCTGCGGGGACCTCTGAACCGAGTCGCTCTCCGAAGGTGGTAAGAGACTTGAGTGGCCGGGCCAACCAGCCCGGCTGTCTTGTTTTTGGGAACTCTTATTTTTTGAGAGTCTCAGGGACTGGTTCTCATTCGTGCCGTAAGCTTTCCACCGGATCCATCTTGGATGCTCGTGTGGCGGGCACCGTCCCGAACAAAATCCCCACCAGCGAAGACACCACAATCGCCACAATGGCGGACAATCCAGAAACCGGAAGACGGTATTCGGTCAGGAAGCGGACCGACCAGGGAATCGCCAGGCCAATGATTACGCCTACCAGCCCTCCGCCCAGCGAAATGACGATGGCTTCGGACAAGAACTGAAAGCGGATTTCGCGATTGGTCGCGCCTAAAGCTTTGCGAATCCCAATCTCCCGGATGCGGGCGCTCACCGTCGCCAGCATGATGTTCATGATGCCAATGCCACTTACCAGCAGAACAATCGCGGCCACGGCCAAAAGCACGAGGGTGAGGGCATTCGCGGCTTTCTCCGCTACAGCCACAAGCTCGGTGAGGTTGGTGATGTTATAGACCGATTCCGCCCGGTGACGAGCTTGAATCACACGCTTGATCTGGTCCGTAGCTGAGGTCACCATGGCCGGGTCAGCCACTGAAAAATAGATCAGCTTCACGGTCGGCGTATCGGTGAAATAGCGGGCCACGGTATAGGGAATCACCATGGTGTTGGTCGTCACCTCGGACTCCCCAAAAGTATTCACCCGCTCTTTGAACGTTCCAATAATGGTGAAAGGCAATCCGCCCGGCTTGACGACCTTGCCGATGGCCTCTCCGGGGGAACCGTAAATTTCCTCGGCCATTTTGTCGGTGATGACCCCGACTTTGTTGTGCGCCTGTTCGTCCTGTGCATCGAAGAACCTTCCCGAAACGACTACCAGATTGCGCACCGCGCGATACTCGGGGTAAACCCCGAGAATGTTAATGTCGCGTTCTTTCCCATCGCCCACCGAGATACGATCAGCAAGACCAACCACGGGTGAAGCCGCCACTACTTCTGGAACTTCCTCCTGCGCGGCACGCATGTCGTCGAGAGTAAGAGGATCGGGTGCGGTGTTGGTGATGCGCTGAGCGCCCCCTTCGTATTCGGCGTAAATCAGATTGGCGCCAATTCCCTGGATCAGATTGAGAACATACTGTTTTCCGGTCATCCCAATCGTGACCACTAAAATTAGGGACGCAGTACCGATAACCATTCCCAACGCAGTGAGGGCAAAACGAACTTTGTTGCTGCAGAAAGTATCGTAGGCAAACCTGAGAATCTCGCCCAGAACCAGCTTGGGCGGACGTCTATCGGGTACTGTTGCGGTGGTCGCCATGTGCTGGATTAGATGCTACGCGGGGTCGAATCGAGGCGCAATTGTCAGTAGCGGGCTTTGGGCTGGGCTTGACCTAGCGCCTACTGCCCAGAGCCTAGCACCTGCTCTTTCAAGTCTGCGTAAACCGATTTCACTTGCCGATTGGTGGCGTCGAGAGATCCGGAATTATCGATTACGTAATCGGCGACTTTTATTTTTTCTTCATCCGGGAGTTGGGCGGCCATGCGGCGGGCCACTTCCTGGCGGGCGGTTTCGATGTCCACATGCACACGGTGAGCCCAGCGCTCGATGCGCTGCTCCGGTTTGCAAGTCACCACGATGATCCGGTCAAAGTGCTTCACCAATCCGGCTTCGAGAATGAGCGCCGCTTCCACGATGGCTACCGTATGGGGATCCTGGCGGCCCACTTCTTCCATCCAGTCGTCATGTCGGCGAATGACTGGGGGATGAACAATCTGATTCAACTCCGCGATGCGAGAGGGTTTCCCGAAGGCCAATTCCGCCAAACGCGCCCGGTTGATGCGGCCGTCAGCCTCAAGGATTCCAGCACCAAAATGCCGCACGATTTCCTGATAGACGGGCTCACCCGGCTGCATAAGCTGGTGGGCAATCGCGTCTGATTGAATGAGGTGAGCGCCGAGGGCAACGAACATCTCACCCACGCTGGATTTGCCAGCCGCGATTCCGCCCGTGAGTCCGACTTTCAGCAAATGTTTCCCAGGACCTCAGCCCGCTAAAGATTTTCTCCGTGCTTCTGTGTCTCCGTGGTGAAAATCTATTTCTTCCCACGCCGCAATTTCGCCGCTCGGACCGTATTCGCCATCAACATGGCGATAGTCAGCGGCCCTACGCCACCGGGAACTGGAGTGATCGCTCCTGCGATCTCTGCGACCTCAGGATGGACGTCTCCGACCAGCGTGGAACCTTTTGCGCGGAAGGTTTCCGCACGCTTTGCGTTGCCGGCGAAGAGCCGTTCGAATTCGGCTGGATCCGTGATCCGGTTCATGCCCACGTCAATCACCGTAGCTCCCGGCTTTACGAAGTCACGCGTGATCATGCCAGGCCGGCCAATGGCCGCGACCAGGATGTCCGCAACCTTGCAAACATCCGGTAGATCATGGGTCTTCGAATGACAGATGGTTACGGTGGCGTTTCGGTTGAGAAGCAGCATGGCGACGGGTTTGCCGACAATATCGCTGCGGCCCACGACCACGGCTTCCTGGCCTTCAATGGGAATTTTGCTGCGCTTAAGAATTTCGATGACCCCGGCGGGTGTGCAAGGCACGAGCCCAGGGCGCTGTGTGGAAAGAAAGCCCACGTTGACGGGATGGAAACCATCGACATCTTTCGCAGGGCTCACCGCCATGAGAACTTTCTTGGAATCGACCTGTGGTGGCAGGGGGAGCTGCACCAGAATGCCGTCAATCTCATTGCGCCGGTTGAGATCGTCCACCAGTTCGAGTAGTTCTTCCGTGGAGACGGTTTCCGGCGGGGTCAGCTTCTCGCTATAGATGCCCACTTCTTCACAGCTTTTCACCTTGCCCCGGACGTAGATTTCCGATGCCGGATCGTGCCCGACCAAAACCACAGCCAGTCCGGGTCGCAATCCGGAAGCTGCCAGGGTTTTCACTTCGGCTGCAACCTCGGCGCGAATTTCACTGGCGATCTTGTTGCCGTCAAGAATGGTCGCAGGCATGGGTTCTCATTTCTCCGGGAATTGGCGCTGTTGAAATTTTATATGAAAGTGCAGGAGCACGTGCCGACGCTAACCTTTGTAAATTGGATATTCTTCGCTCCCAACTTTTTGCAAGTTTGCTTCCGCAAATTCCCGCACCCGGTCGAGAGAGGATTGCAGTTCATTCTGCGAGTGCGTTTCGTCAGCATCTTTTGGGACCGTGATCTGCCGGCTCACCCGCATCAGGACTCGCGAAAATGGCTTGGGGATCATGAGACGGTCCCAGGTATTAAGCACCCAGGCATTTTCGACGGCCATGTGAAACACAACCATGGGAATTCCTGTGGACCGCGCTAGCAGCACCGGGCCCGGCTTGGCCACGTAGCGCGGCCCTTTGGGGCCGTCGATGGTAAACGCAACAGTCCAACCGGCTTCAAGTTCGCGGCGCATTCCCAACAGCGCCCGCACCGCTCCGCGAGTGCTCGAACCGCGGACCTTCACAAAACCAAAATTCCGCATGATGCGTCCGGTGTATTCGCCGTCGAAACTATCACTGCTCATAACACGAATCTGCAGACCCCGCCACAAATACATGGCCGGCAGCATGCAGCTATGCCAAAAAGAATAGACAAACGGCCGCGCTTCCAAACTGCCTGGAGCGCCGTCCTCCCAGGAGATGGCGAACCGCAAAGTGGGGCCGATCATCCTGAGAATCAAAACTGCAGTTCCTGTGATCAGCTTCAACAAAATTCTCTGCCGCAGGGTAAATCGTTGAGTGGACACAGAAGGAGCGTTAGTGACGGGAGTTGTCGGGTCGGCGCTCACGGGATGATTGTACCGTTTGGGATGAGAGGAAACTTGCCGGCCGAACCGATCCGGATGGGTCATCAGATACAATTCTAAAGAAATGCTGCGTTACTTCACTTCTGGAGAATCACACGGAGAGGCGCTGGTGGCCTTTTTGTCCGGACTACCCGCTGGATTAAAAGTGGACCAGGCGTTTCTCGACCGCGAGCTTTGGCGCCGTCAGCAGGGCTTCGGCCGCGGCGGACGCATGAAGATCGAAACCGATAAAGCCCATATTCTGTCCGGCGTGCATCACGGCAAAACGATTGGCTCGCCGATTTCCGTGTTGCTGGAAAACAAAGATTGGAAGAACTGGCAGGAGTCGCTTCCCGTAGAAGTGGGCGATCCCGCCAAGCATAAGCGGGTGGCATCGCCGCGTCCCGGCCACGCCGATCTCGCCGGTGCCCTGAAATATAACTTTTCGGAAGCCCGCTATGTGCTCGAGCGTGCCTCGGCCCGCGAATCGGCGGCCCGGGTGGCGATTGGTGCATTGGCAAAACTTTTTTTGCTGGAACTGGGGATTGAAGTGCTGAGTCATGTAATCGCGGTGGGCGGCACAACGCTTGAAAAAGAAATTCCGTGGGAAAAGATTCGGGCATTGTGGGACAAACCGGAAGTTTTGCTCAACTGCGCCGACGCTGCCGCCGAACAGCAAATGAAAGCGGAAGTCGATAAAGTTCTGCGTACCGGAGATTCGGTGGGTGGAGTTTTTGAAGTTGTCGTCCACAAAGCTCCGCCTGGACTTGGAACCTACGCTCAGTGGGACGAGCGCCTCGACGCCATGCTCGCCGGCGCGGTGATGTCTTTACAGGCCGTGAAAGCAGTGGAGATTGGATCGGGAATTAGCGGGGCATCTTCGCCAGGTTCGGCTGTCCACGACGAGATTGGCTATTCCGCGTCGGAGAGTTTCACTGGTTTCAGCCGCACTCGCAACAATGCAGGTGGCATTGAAGGCGGTGTTTCCAACGGGGAAGAGATTCGCGTGCGCGGTTATTTGAAGCCGATTTCCACGCTGCGGCGTCCTTTGCAGTCGGTTGATTTCGCCAGCCGCGAACCGGTAAAGGCAGCTTACGAACGTTCAGATGTGTGCGTGGTGCCGGCGGCCGGCGTGGCTGCTGAAGCCATGGTTGCACTGACTATTGCCCGGTGTGCACTGGAGAAATTCGGTGGCGACTCTATGCTGGAAACGCTGCGCAATTTTGAAGGCTACTGCCAACAGCTGAAGAACTATTAATGATCTATCCCATCGTAAAGTTTGGAAATCCGGTGCTGGAAAAACCCGCAGCCCCGGTGACCGCTTTTGATGCCGAACTGAAGAAGCTGGTGGCGGACATGTTCGAGTCGATGTATGCGGCGCATGGTGTGGGTCTGGCAGCTCCGCAAATCGGCATTTCCAAGCGGCTTGCAGTCATCGACGTCACCTTCAAGGAAGACCCCGATGCTCTGCTGGTGCTGGCGAATCCGGAAATTATTCATACCGAAGGTAAGCAGGCACAGAGTGAAGGCTGCTTGAGCCTGCCGGATTTTCGCGAGTCGGTCACGCGCGCAAAAAAGGTTACGATTCGCGCCCAGGATGTTCATGGAAAATGGTTCGAGAAGACCGGCGAAGAATTACTGGCCCGCGCCTTGCTGCACGAAACCGACCACTTAAATGGAAAGCTCTACATCAGCCATATCAGTGCGCTAAAACGCGACTTTATGAAGCGCAAGATCCGCAAGCTGATCAAAGCCGGCGAGTGGTAGGAATTGAGTCATTGAATTAATCACTCAATGATTTAATGGTTAATTCTCTCCATGCCTTCATCTCTCAATCTCGTTTTCTGCGGCACGCCACGCTTCGCAGTTCCTGCGCTCGAAAAGCTGGTTGATGCTGGATTTTCCGTGCGTCTGGTGGTCACGCAGCCTGACAAACCGCGCGGACGAGGTTTGGAACTGGCGTTTTCTCCAGTGAAAGAAAGCGCACTCGGATTGGGATTGACAGTTACGCAGCCGGAAAAGATCAAGACGAACGAAATATTTCACTCTCAACTCTCTGAGCTTAATCCCGATGCCATCATTGTCGTCGGCTATGGCCGTATCCTTCCGCAATGGATGATCGATCTTCCGCCGATGGGCAACATTAACCTGCACGCGTCATTGCTGCCCAAGTATCGCGGGGCCGCGCCCATCCAATGGGCGATCGCTTCGGGCGAGGCTGTCACCGGCGTGACAACCATGCGCATTGACGCAGGCCTCGATACTGGAGACATTCTGCAACGACAGGAAATTCCGATCATGCTGAACGACACAGCGGAAACTCTTGCTCCTCGTTTGGCTGCGATTGGAGCGGATCTCATCGTTGACACAATGCAAGGACTGCAAACTGGGAGAGTCCATCCACGTCCGCAGGATTCCGCGAAGGCCAGTCTGGCGCCGATCCTGAAGAAGGAAGACGGCCGTATCGATTTCCGTCGCACGGCTCAAGAAATCTGCAATCGGCTCCGCGGATTCCAACCCTGGCCCGGCGCATTCACGAGTTTTCGCGGCAAAAACCTCAATATCTGGAATGCCGCCATACCAACTCCGCGCAATCTTGCCGAGGGAGCAATCTTCATCGAAGCGGACCATCTCGTGGTGGGATGCGGCGAAGGTACCACTCTGGAACTGCTGGAAGTCCAACTCGAAGGCAAGAAGCGAATGGCGGCCCGCGACTTCATTCATGGTTATCATCCCAGCGATGGCGAAAAGCTTGGTTAGTTCACAGCAATGCTAGATCAGAAGCTATAACCGATGGCTATATCCCCCGCCCGCGAAACCGCCTTCGATATATTGCTCAGAATTGAGCAGCAGGATGCCTATGCCTCAGAGCTTCTACACTCCTCGCAATATGCCCGGCTTTCGGCCGGCGACCATGGCCTGGCGACAGAACTGGTAATGGGCGTTCTGCGCTGGCGGTCGTTGCTGGATCAACAGATTGCGGAACATTCATCGCAGCGTTTGGGAAAACTGGATGCTGAAGTTCTGATCGCACTCCGTCTCGCTGCCTATCAGCTTTCTTTTCTCGATCGAATTCCGGAACGCGCGGCCGTGCATGAAAGCGTCGAATTGGTGAAGCGCTCTCGCAAACGCTCAGCGGTTCCATTCGCCAATGCCGTGCTGCGCAAGCTTTCTCAGGCAGCGCTCGAACATAAACGCACGCTTCCAACGATTCATGCTGAGAATGTTGCGGAACTATCGAAGTCTTCCGCACACCCGCTTTGGCTGGTGGAACGTTGGACGAGGCAATTTGGCTTGCCGGCAGCTCAACAAATTTGTAAGTACGATCAGAGCATTCCGGAGACTGCAGTTCGCCTGGCTTTTCCTTCCATTGAAGAAGAACTGGCGCAGGAAAATGTCGTGCTTACCCCCGGCCGATTGCTGGCTTCCGCGCGCCGTGTCCAATCCGGCGACGTCACTCAAACCCGCGCGTTTCGGGAAGGCCGGGTCAGTATTCAGGACGAAGCCTCGCAACTGGCGGCATTGCTGGTTGGGCATGCGTCGGCAATTTTGGATTGCTGTGCCGCACCCGGAGGGAAAACTCGAATCCTCGCCAACCAGAATCCTGACGCAATAGTTGTTGCGATGGAATTGCACCCGCATCGCGCGCGCCTATTGCAGAAGTTGGTGCCTGAAACAAATGTGCGGGTGGTCGCCGCCGATGTGCGCCAATTCCCGGTAAGTGAGACCTTCGGGCGAGTGCTGGTCGATGTGCCTTGCTCCGGCACGGGCACGCTGGCACGCAATCCTGAAATTAAATGGCGCCTCAAGCCAGAGGATCTTCTGGATCTGCAATCCCGCCAACTGGCTATTTTGCAATCGGCGATGAAGCACGTAGCTTCCGGCGGAAAGGTGATTTATTCGACCTGTTCCCTTGAACCTGAGGAAAATTCAGCGGTGGTGGAAAAGGCTGTGGCGACTGATCCTTCGCTGCGCGTCCTCGATTGTCACGAAGAGCTTGAGCGAATGCGCACACAAGGCGACCTGGCGTGGAAAGATCCTGACTCGCTTACGATGGGGCCCTACTTGAGAACGATTCCGGGCATTCATCCCTGCGATGGATTCTTCGCCACAGTGCTGGAAAAAGCCTAACCATCAATTTCATAGTCAATCCGCGAGGATCCGCGCAGATCCGTGGCCAGAAGTTATTTCACCACAAAATTTACTGCAGCTCCCACACTCACTTTTTGTCCTGCGGCAGGGTCCTGCGTGATAATCGTGCTGGCTGGGGACGAAGTAACCGGCGAAGTATTTTCCGGAGTTGCCACAACAGTAACTGTTCCCACGCGTAATCCTGCACCCTGCAAGACAGAAGTTACGTTGACCAACGATTGTCCAACCACATTGGGCATCACAAAAGCGGCGGACGACGACTGTGCCAACAATAAGCCGATTTTGGGTGCGGCAATTCCACTGGCGTTCGGCGGTGGGCTTTGCGCAATCACCTGATTTGCTGGAATTCCGGCTACGGCAATCTGCGCCACAGAACTCACGTCGAGGCCGCGCCGCTGGATGTTAATCTCGGCTGCCCGGTCGGTCTCGCCGAGCACATTGGGAATCGCCACCCGCTGCGGCCCCAAACTTTCCGCTACGCTGATTTCCCATCCCCGGCGCACCTTGGTGCCTGCGAGCGGCATCTGCGACACAATTTTTCCCTCGGGAACGGTCGGGCTGTAGTACTGGCGCTCTACATTCACTTCCTGCCCTTTTTCCTCGGCAAGCCTTCTGGCTTCCGCGGGGGACTTACCTACCAAATCAGGGACGGCAACCTCGCCGCTATGAATTGCAAAGCGCATCGCCGTGAGTGCAGACACGAGGGCCACAATCAGCAGCACCAGCGAAAGCAGTACGAGACGGAAGAAAGATTTCATAGTTTAGTATCGATTTTTCCAGGGCGGCAATTTTGGACAGTCTAAGTCAATGCGCCTCATCCCCGCCCGGCGCAACATCCGGAGTATCAACTTTCGGCGTGATCGGATTTGGCGGCAGATCGGGCGGAGACTGGAAGTCGCCTGGATCTTTTCCAGCCAGCGCGACTTTCATGAAGTCCATCCAGATGGGCAACGCCGCGCGTGCCCCGGTCTCTTTGGCCCCCAGCGATTTTTTTTCATCGTAGCCAACCCACACACCGCAGGTGATTGAAGGCGAAAATCCTACAAACCAGGCATCGGTAAAATCATTGGTCGTGCCGGTTTTCCCCGCCAGCGGATACTTCATGCCTGCAGCTGAAATGGCCGTGCCGTGCAACACTACCTCCCGCAACATCGACGTCATGATCCGCGCCGTACGGGCGCTGATTACATCTTTTACCTCGGGATAATCTTCCTCCAGCACCCGGCCTTCATAGTCCGTCACTTTTGTGATATAGCGCGGAGTTATACGAACGCCATCATTGGGGAAAACGCTGTACGCTGACGTTTGCTCGAAGAGGGTGAGGTCCGCGGCACCCACCGCAATTGGAAGATATGCCGGGATATTAGAGGTAACTCCGAAGCGATGGGCATAGTCGATGACGGTTTTGATGCCGAGGCTCTCCGCGATTTTTAGCGCTGGGATATTGCGTGACTGTGCCAGCGCCCGCCGAAGCGTGATTGTCCCTTCAAAATTCTCTTCATAATTGTGCGGAGTGTAGGGGCCCGAAGCGGTTTGAAAGGTTGTTGGCGCATCGAGAATCGTGTCATCAGGCTTCGCGCCCTGATCGATGTCGGCGGTGTACACATACGGTTTGAACGAAGATCCCACCTGGCGCTGCGCCTGGGTCGCGCGATTGAACTTCGATTGATTGAAATCCCTCCCGCCTACCATCGCCTTGATTTCTCCACTGGCATTGTCGATCGCGAGCAACGCTCCCTGCGCGCCGGAATCCTGCTCCAGACTCACGCGGGCTTTGCCTTCCGGGTTCAGAGAAAGAATCTTCACATAAATGATATCGCCCGGCCTCATGACATCCGGTAGCTTGTGCTGAGTCCAAACTACATCTACAGGGGCAAGATTGGCGACGTATTTTCCGAATTTGATGGTCGCCACTCCCGGCGAAACCGTCGTGACCAGGGCATGGACGTAATCGTTGACTCCCGGATCGTCGTCCCAATCAGGGTGCGCATAATTCGCCAGAGAATTCCCCGCCAAAATATTTTGCAGATGCCCCTTCCATCCGTGGCGGCGTTCGTAGGCAGCCAAGCCGTCCAGCACGGCTTGGTTTGCAGTACGCTGCAAGTCCATGTTGAGCGATGTGTAGACTCGCAGTCCGCCTTCATGCACCTGATCGGTTCCGTATTTGCTCTCCAGATAGCGGCGGATCTCTTCGACAAAATACGGCGCGAGCGAATTGGGATCGTGCGCGAGGTTCAACGCTAATGCTTGATTTCGTGCGGCCGCAGCCTGCTGCGCGGTGATCTTTCCATCTTCAAGCATGGAATTGATCACCAGATTCCGCCGCTTGAGAGCGCGATCGGGATGAGTAATCGGCGAATAGTACAAGCCAGACTTGGGCAGTCCTGCCAAAAGCGTTGCCTCTTCGAGAGTAAGTTGTTTGGCCGGCTTGCTGAAATAGAACTCCGAGGCTGCTTCAAATCCGTAGACCCCATGCCCGAGGTAGATCTGGTTGGCATAGAGAGTAAAGATTTGCGGCTTGGTGAAGTGTCGTTCGATCTGGATGGCTAGCAGCGCTTCCTGAATTTTGCGATGGAAGGAGCGGTCGGGCGAGAGAAAAAGATTGCGGGCCAGTTGCATGGTCAGCGTGGATGCGCCCTGCACCTTTCCGCCTGACTCGATGTCTCGATAGGCCGCGCCCGCAATACGCCAGACATCGATGCCGGAGTGCCGGTAGAAGTCTTTGTCCTCAATGGAAATCAGGGCGTCGCGCAGAATTTGCGGGTAGTCGTCATATGCTGCAACCACGCGCCGTTGCAGAGCGAAGGAGCCGATGACGCGTCCCTGATCGTCGTAGAGCTCGGTGGTCGAACTGGGCCGATAGTGTTCGAGTTGCTCCACCTGCGGCAGGTTGGTCGAATACACCAGCAACAGCCCCGCGGTAGCTCCCACCAGGCTGGAAAGCAGAACTAACAGCGTGAATAGGACGCGACCAACCAGCTTCCGCCGGGCCGCTTCAGCCGGAGCAGGCTCTTGATCCAAGGATTCCATGAGAGGTTCAACTCAGGATAGCAGGGACAGACTCTAGAGTTCGTCTCATAAATGGCAGAATCCAAGCAACATGCGGCCACGGTCCGCCACGCTGGTTCATTATTTTCCGTGCTACTCTTTCGCAGGGACAATTGGGAGGGACGTATGGATCAGACAACCCGCGCCATTTCCAGCGTCCAAACTATTAGCGCATTCCAGTTGAAAGTCAGCGCCCGTGGCGCGTTGATCCGCTCCTTCTTTGGTTCCACTTTGATGTATTGGGCTGTCGTGTTCTCTGGTAATCCGACGCCGCTGCGGTTCTCGATCGTCACCGTGCCGGCTGTCGGACTGATGGCTTGGGCGATCCTTCGTGTTCGAGCGACGCGCAATCTCCCCTCTTCCGACGCCGAGCTGGACTATTGGAGGACCATCCGTAAGTTTTACTGGCTCGACGTGGGATTGGAATGGGGACTGATTGGCGGCGCAGCGTTTGTCCTCGTACAAGCAGGTCGTTTTGATCTGATACCACAGGCCCTTGGTGTGATCGTTGGCCTGCACTATCTCCCGCTGGGGAAAATTTTTCGCGATCAGCAATTCTACTGGACTGGCGGCGTCATGGTGGCGGCGGCGCTTGGTTCGCTTCTGATACGCCGTGGCAACATTCGGAATATTGTCGGGTGCGCGGCCGTTGGCCTGACACTCTGGGTCACTTGTGTTGGTATCCTCTGGACCTCTTCGACGCTTGGCGGTCAAGCTAAATTAAGCGTTCCTCTCTAAGAACAAAATCGCGCGTCCGAAGACGCGCGATTCGGTTTTTTCTTAGGCCAACGACCAACGACGACCGGCCAACGACTGCTTTAGCTCGTGTGGCTCTTCAATACCTGGATCGCCTTGTCCAATTGCTCGTCCTGTTGCGGGGCTGGCTTCTTGACCTCATCCGCAGGAACGGCGTTTTCGTCTTCATCCGGCACTGCGGCGTCCTCGTCAACATCAGCGGCCAGGACGTTCGGGGTTACCGCATTGTCTTGAATGGCCTTGCCCGAGGGCGAATAGTATTTGGCGATCGACAAGATCAGCGCGGATCCATCCTTCAGTTCCATTACTTTCTGGACGGAGCCATCGCCGAACGTCTTGTCCCCTACAACGTCGCCGCGAGCATTCTCCAGCACTGCAGCCGCCACTATTTCGGCGGGGCCCGCAGTTCCCTTATTCACCAGCACTACGAGTGGCAGCGTGGTCATTGCTTTGGCGGGATCAGCATTGAAAGCTTCCCGAGGATACTTCTGACCTTGCAGATAAGTGATCGTACCGTGATTCAAAAACAGATTCGCGGTCGCGATCCCTTCCGATTGCTCGCCCTCGGCACAGTTCCGCAAGTCGAGAATCAATTTCTTAGCGCCTGTCTTCTGCAAAATCTTGATCTTCGATGCAATTTCTTCCGACTTACCCTTGGTAAACGCATCCACATGAATCACGCCGATGCCCTCTTCGACCATTTTGTCGGTCACCGGCGGGATAACAACCAGATCGCGCGTAATCACCATTTTCTGGGGCTCGGAACGGCGGGCCCGTACCACGGCGAGGGTCACATTCGATCCCGGCTGCCCAGCCAGCAGATTGTGAACCTCTGCCAAGGAAATTTCGCGCGTGCTCTTGCCTTCGATCGCTTCCAGAATGTCCGTGTCCTGCAGTCCAGCTTTGTCCGCAGGGCTACCCGGGATGACCGCGATCACGGAGGCGTATCCGAAACGCTTGGACACAACCGCGCCAATATCACCCTTGGCTTCCGTCTTGTGGGCCTTGTAGTCCTTATATTCGTCCGCACTCAGGTAGCTCGAATTTGCGTCCAGCGACTCGAGCAAGCCGTGCAAAGCGCCGTCGGTCACTTCGGGGATGTTGGGCTCAACTACATACTCGCTGCGTACGCGTGACAATACTTCGCTATAAACCTGCAACTGCCGGTAGGCGCCATCGCTGTTGGAGGCACGGACTCCGTTAATTCCACCCACCAGGGTGAATATCAAAACTGCGGCAGACGAAACGAGAATTGCGGTCTTTATCTTCATTGACATCGGATTTATATTCCCGGCGTGAAGTCACTCTCAGCGGACTAACACGATTATATCCCTTATGATGCCGCTCTCCAGCGCTTTGCTGCAGCAAAAGGTAACCAGAATAATCTACTAGCTTCTAGCCCCTAGCTGAACCAAAGCGGCGAGAGGCTAGAAGCTAGCGGCTAGAGGCTACAGTTAGTGCATTTCTGTACTTCTATTGCGTTCACAACAAAAGACTTATCAGAGATCACTGGCTCCCGCGACTTGGTGTATAGTTTTCCGTCAACCCCGGGAGGTCCTCAGGCTCATGCGGAAATATCTTCTTTTGTTATGTCTAGCTCTTACTTTCCTGGCTACCGTTTCCCAGGCTCAATCGGGGGAGTGGAAACAATTGTTCGATGGAAGAGATCTCACAGGATGGAAACACGTCGGTCCCGGGGGAATGACGGTGGAAGATGGCCTGATCCGCACTCATGGTGGTATGGGTTTGCTCTATTGGGCAGGCGGGAAACTCGGCGATTGCGTGATTCGCGTGGTCTATAAGATGCGCGACAAGAATGACAATTCCGGCGTCTTCATTCGCATTCCCATTGAACCGCGCGAAGCATGGATGCCGGTGAATTACGGCTATGAAGTGCAGATCGATAACGTGGCGGAGGGCGAAGATGAATATCACATCACCGGCATGCTCTACTCGCTCACCAAGCCATTGGCGCGTTCCGGCAAGCCCGGACCGGAGTGGAACACCATGGAAATTACCCTGGATGGCCCGCACACCATTGTCGTTTTGAACGGGGTGAAGGTGACTGATTTCACTGAGGGCGATCCCGTACCCGCCAAGAAATTCGACTTCGAACCGGAACGCGGACCGCGCCCGCAGGATGGCTACATCGGCCTGCAAAATCATAGCGATGATGACGTAGTATTCTTCAAAGAAGTCGCGATCCAGATGCTTGAAAAAATAGCTGGAGGCTAATCATGAAGGACAGGCATTTTTCCCGCCGTAAGTTTATGGGCATTACTGCCGGGGCCGCTGGTGCGACTCTCGCCGCCAAAACTATTTTCCTGGATCCCGACCCGCTCTTTGCTTTGCCGCAATCCATGGCGCCCAGTGATCGAGTACGCTTCGGCATGATCGGCGTCGGCATGCAGGGCTCAGGGCTGCTCGCTACTTCCATCACCTTGCCCGGAGTCGAATGCGTGGCCGCTTGCGATCTTTACGATGGCCGCCAGACTCTGGCCCGGGAAATTGCCGGCGCTAATCTTCCGGTGACACGCCGCTACCAGGAATTACTCGATAACAAGGACATCGACTGCATCGTGGCCGCTGTCCCCGATCATTGGCACAAACAAATGGTCGTGGATGCTACCAGCGCCGGCAAAGACATCTATTGCGAAAAGCCCATGTCGCACACCGCTGCCGAAGGCGTGGATATGGTGGCCGCCCAGCAGAAATCGGGACGCATCGTGCAAATCGGCTCCCAGCGCGTCAGTTCGCAGATTGCCGCCAAGGCGAAGGAACTTATCGCTCAGGGAGTCATTGGCGATCTCATGATGGTCGAAGGCTCGCTCGGCCGCAATGATCCGACTGGGGCATGGGAATATCCGCCTCCGCCCGATCTTTCAACCACAACCCTGGATTGGGACACATGGCAGGGGACCGTACCCAAGCGCGCATTCGATCCATATATCTTTGCCCGCTGGCGTTGCTGGAAGGAATATGGCACGGGGGTGGCCGGCGATCTTCTGGTCCATTTGATCAGCGGCATGCAATTCGTGCTCGGCATCAACGAGGCCCCCAAACGGGTGATGTCGATGGGCGGGATTCTGCGCTGGAAAGACGGCCGCAACATGCCTGACGTCCACGCCACTTTATTCGAATACGGCAATGTTCCGGTTTACATGCGGTTGAATCTGGGTACGGACATGCCGGAGATCTATCGTTTTATGGGATCAAAAGGGCTGCTCGAGCTTACAGACAACACCGTCACATACTCAGCCCAGTCCGGAGTTGACGATGGGCCGAGCTACTACGCAAACAGTTTCCCAAAAGATTTGCGCACGGCGTACGTCACAAAGTGGCATGCGGAGAATGATCCGCCGTACAAAGGAACGCCGACCGAGGCCATTACTTATCGCGGCGAGAACTACGACGAGGTGAAGCCGCATTTATGGAACTTCTTCCAATCGGTGCGCTCGCGAAAACCCGTGGTGGAGGACGCGGTGTTCGGACATCATGCGGCCCTGGCCTGCCACCTGGCGAATGCGTCGTACTTCCGTCAAAGCGCTGTGGAGTGGGACGAGGCCTCGAAGACTATCAAGAGCTAACGCTGCACCGGTTCTTCCGAAGGCAGGCGGAAATCCACGGTAACGAAGGTTTGCGCTTCCACGGCCTGACCATTAAGCACATAGGGTTTGTAGCGCCAATGCTTCACGGCGTCGCAGGCCGCCTTTCCCAGCAGCAATGAACCGCGGACCAGTTTCAGTTCACGGATCGCGCCGTCTCTGCCAATCCACGCTTGCAGCACCACCGGCCCCTGTAATCGTGACTGCAAGGCTTGCACCGGATACGAAGGTACAACTTTTTCCAGCAGTAACTTCTCCGCCAAATCCTCGGTCAAGCTGACAGGCCGCAGAGCGCCGGCAAGGCGGGGAGAGACAAAATCATTCCCGAGTATCTCGTCGTCGCTCTGGGTTTGCCCGGCTGGGCTGCGCAAACTTTGAGGAACACGGAGAACGCTGGAAAGTGGGGAGGACTGATTTTGAGTAGGGGTGGGCTGCGTTTCAGCGGAAGCCTGCGTCACCAGCGCTGCACTGGTTGGCATGGCCGAACTGCGCCGCAACGGTACAACGCGAATTCTTGTTGTGCGGCCAGTTCGCTGAGGATCCTGCTGATCGTGATCAGCGGCTTCTTCGGCGTTTGCGTTCCCATCGTCCGCATCATCCTCTGTTGGCTTGTGTATCCACTTGTGGGCTCGTTGCAGGGTGCGATCGTAAGTCTTAACCAGAGCCAAGGCCAAGGGACTATTCGCCGTGGGTTGACTGAAAGCATAGCCCGCCGCAAGAAATGCCACACACGCGGCCGCGATAAGGATGAACCGGCTTATGTCACGATGCCTTCTGGCAGCAGTAAACTTCCGCGCGGAATGAAAAAGGCTCTGTATTCCAGATTGACTGAAAAGTTCTTCTTCGTCGTCACGGTAGGAACCTTTTGCGGAAAACGGATAACTTGAAATGGGTGAGGGCCCAAGCGGATCTGCTGCAAGGGGCTCCGCCACCGGCTCGAGAGCTGACGGGACCACAAGCTGAAGACGTTTTTCTACCGGCGAAGCTACGGCCTGATTCGTGGTTGTGGCTTCGTCTGGCACTAGCCATGTCCTCATGTGAGCCAAGAATTCGTCGCACGTAAGCAAGCTATACTTGATTTCGTCGGAAAGCACCGGCTTGCGGAGTACGACATTCACTCCGAAAACGGCAGCGGGAAAACTGGCGCCGTCATTGACGATGGCGATCGTCACGGCAGCCTGATTCGATTTCAGCTCGCGCGCCGTCTTGAGCAGAAAACTGGCTTCTGCACCTTCGTCCCAATCGACGGCAATCACGTCAAAAGCCTGCCCAGTAAGCTTTTCCACCGCCGAAAAAATCTCGGGACAGTGCTCAACCTGAAGTTCAAGCTCTTCCAGAGCTTGTCGAAGTTGACGCGACGTCTCCTCGTTGGAGGAGAACAGGAGGGAGCGTGGCGACATACCACTAGGCTATTTTGCGTTCCCCTACGCGACAAGGTTACGAACTGCCAGAATGCTTATGGCTGGAAGGCCACGTAACTTACAGATGATTACCTGTCCGTTCGGACAGAGCAGGTGGTTGGCGTAACGCTCAGGAAAAGCAGATTTCTCGTTTCGTCGCGAAATGGAAAATCAAAAGGCTAAGGATGCAATGCGGGCGGAGCGGTGGACATTTTTGAGGCAACGTCGTCTGCCTTTTGGTGTAGCTCACGAACTTTAGCAAATTCTTTCGCAGATTCCGCGGTGTTGCCCATGGCCTGGTACGCGCGCCCCAGGCGAAAGTGCGCATCCGGCTCCGTCGAATCCAATTTCACTGCATGCTGAAGGGCGGCGATGGCCTCAGGGAAGCGTTTCTGCTGGGCAAGAATGGCACCCATATCAAGATAAGCGATTCGGATGTCGTCTCTGGTTTTCACGGATTTTTCCAGCAGCAGAAGGGCTTTTTCTGGATTGTTCCTCTTCATCTCGATGTCGCCCAGATACGCCAGCGCTTGCGGATGATTCGGATCGATTGATAACTCGTTCTCAAACTCACTCGTCGCCAGATCGTATTGATGCGATTTCCAATACAAGTAGCCGAGACCGAAATGCACATTCGGTTCCTGCGGAGCCACTTTCACGGCGGCCTGGAACTCGGCAATGGCTTCCGGCGTCTGTCCCAGGCCGTCCAAGGCTTCCCCAATCATGATATGGGCCGCTGGGGAATCCGGGTTCTGCCGCAGAATCTGATGGAACTCATCGAGAGCGCAGGCATACTTCTTTGCCCACAGGCAGCTTTGCGCCAATACCTGATGTAGCTCCATATTGCCGGGGTCGAGCTTCGCCGCCGGCTCTAGATACTTGACGGCGTCTGCAAATCGCTTGGCGCCATAATCGCTAAAGCCCAACAGGGTTCGTGCTTGTGCGTTATGTGGATCGGCAGCCAAGGCAGCCTTGAGTGGCGCAATTGCTGCGTCAAAGTGTCCCTGCTTGAATTCCGCGAGGCCCAGGTTCAGTTGGATCCCCGGCAACTTAGGGTTCAGCGCGATTGCCTCACGGTAGGCAGTGGCGGCTTCGTCATATTTCTCCAGCTTGGACAGCACAACACCCAGGCTGGCGAACGCAGCGGCATCCTGAGGACTACGCTGAGTGACTGCACGCCATGCGTCTGCGGCTTCCGGATACTTCCCCTGTCCTTGCAGTGCGAGCGCATCAGAGGGTGATTGCGAGAATGCAAACACCGGCAAAAATAAGACGACAAGCAGGCAGACTAATTTCCAGTTCTTCATAGCTCCAGAAATCAGACTAACGGAATTTCAGCGCGGTGGCACGGACAACCACGATGACGTGGCGGATACAGGAGAAGGCGCCTTAAAACCTTGCCCCGCTCTACCGGGGGAACCAGTATCGAGCGGGGCAAAGAACCAACGTGCAAAGCGTTCGCTAGAAGTACAGCTTCGCTCCAAGTTGGAACTCTCTAGGATCGAATGCGGCAGTGACTGCGCCGAAATTGGTGGCACCGACGTTGGTACTGATGCCGCCATTGTTAGCGTCGCCCTTGAACTGCGTGTGGTTCCAGGTGTTGAAAGTTTCCACGCGCAACTCGAAGCGGCTGCCTCGGGATTCGCTGATCACGAAGCTCTTGAACAGTGACAAGTTCCAGTCATCGCGTCCGGGACCCCGTATCGCGTCGAAGCCAAGATTGCCGTAGCAGTCAGCTCCGGAGCCACCGGCGGTGCAAGCCGGAGCGGAAAATGCCGCAGGATTGAACCATTCTGCAGCAGTTTTCGGATAGGAGATTGATCCAGTCACGTCCGGCCGGTTCCCGGAATTTGGGATAATGCTGGAAGCGCTGTTGCCGCTTACTCCCAGATTAAGGGGCGCTCCCGTTTCCATGGTGACGATCCCTGACAGAGACCATCCACCCACGGTCGACTTCAGCAAGCGGTTCGAACTGTCCTTCAGGAAGGGAAGCTGATATACGAAGTTGACGAACGCAACATGGGTACGGTCGAACTGAGATGGCCCGATATCGTAGCGCCATCCTTCGTAAGGGTTGGTAACGTTGTTAAGATCGCCGCCGCTGCCGTTACTGGTGGTGGCATCGATGGTGCGCGAGTAGGTGTAGCCGAATTGGAGTTGAAGATCTCTTCTGATGTTGGAATGCAAGTCAACCTGGAGCGAATTGTAATTCGAATTCGCTTCGTTTTCAGACAGCCGGATGGCGCCATATCCCGCATATCCATAGAGCGTGTTGATGTTGGGAGTGCCCGGAGTGCCGTGGACCAAATCTCCCAGATCGCTCATCGGCGGGAGATTCACTTCGCGGTAGTCGTTCTCGTGACGATCCTGGCTGCCTACATAGGAGATTCCCAGTACCGACCTGGCCCCCAACGCCTGCTGGACGCCAAAGCTGAACTGATAGGAGACTGGGGCTTTGTAATTGTTGACGGCGATGCCGGTGAAGCCAAGGGGAAGAACTGGCAAAGTTGCCGGCGAGATCGTATTGCCGGTGCTGACGGAAGAGATCGTCCCTGGGTCTGCAGTGTTCAAGAGCAGAACATTGTTTAGAGTAGGATTCAAGTCTCCCGGCGGGTTGACGGCGCCGTTGTACATGTCGTTGCCCTGTACCCGTTCATACATGATGCCGAATCCGCCGCGGACAACCGTTTTGCCTTGGCCCGTAAGGTCATAAGCAAAACCGATGCGCGGGCCAAAATCAGCCCAGTGATTATTTACCAATCCTTTCGGGATCCCATTCTTACCCCCGATGCCGATACCGTTCGTGTAGAACTCGATTCCAGCAAGTAACGGGTTGGAAGATGTTCCAAACGCTGCCGCTGGAGTCGTCGTGGTGTTGATGGTGCCATCCGGGTTAACTTGGGCAGCCAGGCTGGGCTGGTACAGATTGGGGTAGAAATTGGATGACTGTTGGTTGGCTTCATAGGTATGCGGTATACCGTCCCAACGCAGTCCGAGATTCAAGGTCAAGCGGTGCGTAGCGCGCCAGTTGTCCTGAACGTAGGCGGCGTAGGAGACGTTGTTCCATTGTCCGGTGATCTTAACCGCATCCTCGTTGTAAGCCTGTGCATAGCCCAACAGGTAATCGGCAAAATCATTGCCGGTGAACTCGCCATTGAAGGTGTAGTTCCCCTGGGTATTTGCGAAAGCATCCTGGGTCTTCTTGTAAAGCGCCCAGCTGGCACCAAACTTGAACTGGTGTGCGCCATGCGTCCAGGAAATATCATCACGGAACTGATAGTCGTCCGCCTTATTGTTCCAGGGGGTCCAATTGGAAGTGTATTGTGACCCGGTAGCACCCGACAGGTTGATGGACGGAATGCGGGTGTCGACGTTGGGGTTAGTCGGGAACAGCCGGCCGAAAGTATAGTCGGCCGGAGCTGTGACCAGACCTTGAGGAATAATGTTAATGCGGTTGCCGTTGTAGTTGAAAGCCGCTTCGTTGAGCAACGTCGGGCTGACCACGTAGGTGGTGTGGATGACCGCGCTATAGGAAGGGTTCCCGAAAACGTCACTGACGGTCGGGACGTTATCGCCACTCCATTGCGTGGTTCCGTATGTTTGCGAGGTCTGTTCTGAAACCCAGTGTCCGAACACCGAGAACTTGTCGCTGAACTGGTGGTCGACACGCGCGATTTCTTCACGAACCGTGGTTGGCGAGTTGTTGCCGCCCTGGAAATTGTGGCCGCTGTTAGGAGCGGGGAAAATGCCTGCATTCAGGAGCGACGTAGCATTCGCACTCACGAACGGGAGCGTATTGCCGGTGAACTGTTGAAAAATCGGCTGAGTGCTGGCCATGGTCGGAATTGCATTGAGAGGGGCATTGGGGTTAGCACTGCACGAACCACTTGGGGTCGGAGTGCTGAAGGTCTGTCCCGCAAACAGAGCTTGCTGGGCGGAGGAAAGTTGATTTTGGCAAGGCACATGGAGGCCCGAGAATGGAATCGCTGGCTGGCTGGGATCCACGCTCGCATTCACTTTGACATCGGCAGGCAAATTAGCCGCAAAATCGCCGCCGTATGTGTCCGCGAACGGAACTGGCTGATTTGTTAAACCACCCTGGACTAGGCTGCGCCATTCCATGTTGTAGAAAAAGAATGTTGGGTGACTCTTCCACAATGGAACCTGACCACCCAGGTTGAAACCATACGTATTGAATCGCAGCTCGGCAACTTTGGCTGGAGCGCGGTTAAAATAATTACGTGCGTCGAGGGCGTTATTACGATCAAACTCCCACGCTGAAGCATGGAATTGTTTGGTCCCGGACTTGATGACCTGCGTGATCGTGGCTGCCGACGAAAGACCATACTCGGCGCTGTAGTTTGAAGTCAGGTTGCGGAACTCGGCAATGGCGTCCATGGAGGGCATGACGCTGCCGCTGCTTCCACCACGGTCAAGGTTCTCGCCACCATCCAGCAGTTGCAGGTTGTGACCGGCCCGTTGACCGTTAATGCTCACGTTGCTGTCGCCGCTTACCGCAGTGGGAGTTACGAAATCGCCTTGAATGCTGGAGGCTCCCGGGGTCAGCGCGAACAGGGAATAGACGCTTCGTCCGTTGGTGGACAACTGGCTGATCTGCTCGCCCGTAATGACGGTGCTGACCTCGCCGGAGTCGGATTGGACCTTGATCGCCTCGGCTTCCACCGTGACGTTCTCCTGGGTCGAGCCCACTAGCAGGCCAAAGTCAATACGGGTGCGATCACCCACATTCAGCACAACGTCGTTTCTCTCAGAGACCTTAAATCCAGGAGCCTCGGCTTTAATAATGTAGATGCCGATGTTCAGGTCAGGCGCGACGTATTGGCCGGCATCGTTGGTCTTGACCGTGCGAGTCTGCCCAGTATTGGTGTGGGTCACAGTGACGGTCACGTTTGGAATCACTGACCCCGACGGATCAGTGATGGTTCCGACAACGGTAGCAGACTGTCCAACTGCGTAAGACGCCAGACCAAGAAGGACAATCCCAAAAACCGTGAAATGACGCACCCCACGGCCTTTCAGAACCAGGCCAAGATTTTTGGCATACGTGAACCAAGCAGATTTCATTACCAGCCTCCGGAAGAGAATCCCTACGATTGAACACACAGATAGGCACAATCAGTTCTGTGAATATGTCCGTGCGGAACAGTTTGTATCGTTATTCAATATAGGTTGTCAAGCACAAAACCCGATCTAAATCGAATCTATATCGATTTAGTAACAAACCGACGGTCTGGAAACGATTACATTCCGCTTGCTGGATGTGCCTGGGTATGCCAGACTG
Source organism: Terriglobia bacterium (assembly GCA_963723765.1). GTDB lineage: Bacteria > Acidobacteriota > Terriglobia > Terriglobales > Acidobacteriaceae > DATBAX01. The sequence goes on from CAVRSD010000011.1 coordinate 42,795, forward strand.
CCATGCATGCCGCGAAAGAAAGCCGGGCCGAATGGGCATCGGCCAGCTGCGCCATCAAAGGCTCCTTTCAGCCTGAAGCAATTAGCCGATCACCTGGGATTCGCCCCGGCGACCGTCTCCCTGGTTTTAAACGGCTCAGCGGTGGCCGACACCATTTCGGCGGAAACCAAGAAGTTAATCCTCGAAGCCGCACGGAAATTTAATTACCGCCCCAATTTTTTTGCGCGCTGCCTGCGCACCAAGCGCAGTTTCACCATTGGAGTGATGGTGTCGGAAGTCAGCGAGGGCTATAACGCGACGGTCTTGAGTGGCATTGAGGACCATCTTCTTCAGGAAGGTTATTTCTATTTCGTTGCCAGCCACCGCTTCAAACAAGACTTGATCGATGAATACCCCCAGATGTTCCTTCATCGCTCGGTCGATGGACTCATTGTCGTCAACACGCCCTGGCATCTTGATCTGCCGATCCCGGTGGTCACTGTTTCCAGCCACCACACTGTCAAAGGTGTCACCAGCATCGTGCTGGACCACTATCGTGCAGCTGAAGTCGCGCTGCGACACCTTCTCGACCTCGGGCATCGCAAAATAGCCTTCATCAAGGGACAGGCTTTCGTACCGGACACCGATGTGCGCTGGAATTCGATTCTCGGGGCGGCGGCTCAAATGGGGCTGCCTATCTCAGAAAGTCTGGTCACGCAGATCGCGCACAATTCTCCCTCGCCGCATCTCGGCTATGAGGTCACCCGGAAACTCCTGGCTTCCGGAGAGCGATTCACCGCGCTGTTTGCGTTCAATGACATTTCAGCCATGGGTGCGATCCGTGCTCTGCACGAATCCGGCCTGCGGGTGCCCGAAGATATTTCGGTGGTCGGGTTTGATGACATCGAGAGCGCCGCGTATCAGAGTCCTGGGTTGACCACCGTACATCAGCCGCTGAGAAAAATGGGGAGAATGGCCGCCGAAACTGTTCTCCGCTGCATCGCGCGGCCCTCCGAGAAGTCCGATGCCTCGCCAACCATCACCGTTGAGCCGGAACTGAAGGTGCGTGGAACCACTTGCGCTGTAGCCCGGCAGTCAGCCCCGCGGAAAAAATCTGTGCAGCACCGCCAGCGACTCATGCGCTTATCTCCCCATTGAGAACCTGATCTCCCATCTCGTTCGAAATTGAAACTGCCCGCATTAAAACATTGAGTTTAGATTTATTTTGTGCTACAAGCGACGATCTAAACCGATTTAGAGAGTGGTCTGCTTCTGTTGCTCTTAGACATTGCGCGAAGCGGTTGCTCTACCAGCAATTCGTTGGCACCTTATTTATTACCGGGTCGCCACTACAGCACCAAACGAGGAGTCTCGTTGAAGGTTAAGCTTCTGGTACATTCGTCACTATTATTTTCCGAATCATTTTCGGAAGCTGATTTTTGCGAGGCCGCAGGGCAACATCACAAGAGACCCTTGTTGCAGTTTTGAGGAACCGAATCCTATGCCGAGTCTTATAGGGGAAAACCGTATGCGAATTACATCTATTTGTGTGATGGCAATTCTACTGTTGACAGTGTCCAGCCTGATGGCGCAGACCGTATCGCCTTCCAGTACTCCCGCGTACCTGGATCCTTCCCAACCCGTCGATGTGCGCGTCAATGATCTGATTTCGCGAATGACGCTGGAAGAAAAAGCATCGCAACTGGTGAACCAGGCCCGGGCAATCCCTCGACTGCAGGTTCCTGCCTATGACTGGTGGAGTGAAGCTCTGCACGGAGTGGCCAATGCCGGAACAGCCACAGTATTTCCGGAACCGGTTGGCCTGGCTGCCACTTTTGATGTTCCTTTGGTTCATAACATGGCCATCGTCATTGGGACTGAAGCTCGCGCAAAACATGATCAAGCCGTACGCGCTGGCCGGCGGGACATCATGGAAGGCCTGGACTTCTGGTCGCCGAATATCAATATCTTTCGCGACCCGCGCTGGGGACGCGGACAGGAAACCTACGGCGAAGATCCCTTCCTCACTGGACGAATGGGGGTCGCGTTTGTGACTGGGCTACAAGGCGACGATCCAAAATATTATCGGGTCATCTCCACGCCGAAACATTTTGCCGTTCATAGCGGCCCGGAACCATCTCGCCACAACATGAACGTGCAGGTGTCGAAGCACGATATGGAAGACACCTATCTTCCAGCTTTCCGCGCCGCTGTAACTGAGGGCAAAGCTGAATCGGTCATGTGCGCCTACAACCGCGTCAACGACCAGCCCGCGTGCGCCAACACTTTTTTGTTGCAGGACCAACTACGAGGAGCGTGGAAATTTAATGGATACGTGGTATCGGATTGCGATGCCATCGTGGACGTCTTTCATGGCCATCAGTTCACCAAAAGTCTGGCCGAAGCCGCCGCAGTTTCGATGAAAGCCGGAATGGACAATGAGTGCGCGGACTTCTTCACCAAGGCCACTGATAATTCCGACTATGTGAAATATATCGACGCCGTGCATCAAGGTTTGCTTACGGAAAAAGACCTCGATATTTCGCTCAAACGTTTGTTCACGGCACGCATGAAGCTGGGAATGTTTGATCCCCCGGAGTCAGTGCCTTATGCGCAGACACCGGAATCGGAAATCGACAGCGCTCCGCACCGCGAACTCGCGCTGCAAGCCGCGCGTGAGTCCATCGTATTGTTGAAAAATAACGGCGTCTTACCGTTGAGCGCAGGCATTAAGAAGATTGCGGTGATCGGGCCGCTCGCGGAATCCGTCCTCGTATTGCACGGCAACTATGCTGGTACAGCATCCCATGCAACGACTGCATTAGACGGCATTCGCAAACAGTTTCCTTCCGCGGAAATTATTTATGAGCCGGGCACGAACTTCCTGCAAAAAGAACAGCTCATTCCAACGGCAGTCCTCTCCACCAGCAACGGCAAGCCGGGGCTGAAGGGAGAATACTTCGCCAACACCGAATTCACCGGTGCTCCTTCCACGGTCCGTGTGGATGAATACGTGAATGTGCAACCCTGGCATCGCGAAGCTCAAACTCTGACATTACCTCCGGGCATGGAGAAATATTCCGTACGGTGGACAGGATTTCTGACGCCTAGCAAGTCGGGCTCTTATCAAGTAGGTCTGGTGGGTGCTTATAACCGCCTTTGGTTAGACGGCAAACTGGTTGCGGACGACATGGTATTGCACGACGAGAAGCCGACCATGACGACTGTCCAACTGGAAAAAGGGCATCGCTATTCGTTGAAACTTGATTTGGGACAAGGTGGACGGGGTACGAAATTAGTATGGCTCCCCGTCGACAGTGATCCGACTGGAAAAGCTGTTGCCGCCGCTAAGCAAGCAGACGCCGTAATTGCGGTGGTCGGCATCACTTCGCAACTTGAAGGCGAAGAGATGAAGGTGGACGTTGACGGATTTAAGGGCGGAGACCGCACCAGCCTCGATCTGCCCAAGCCGGAAGAAGACTTACTCAAATCTCTGAAAAGCGCTGGCAAGCCACTCATCGTTGTCCTCATGAATGGCAGCGCACTCTCCGTAAATTGGGCGAAAGAAAATGCGGACGCAATCCTCGACGCCTGGTATTCGGGAGAGGAAGGCGGCACGGCCATCGCTCAAACGCTTGCGGGCGTGAATAATCCGGCAGGCCGATTGCCGGTAACTTTCTACAAAGGTGTCGAGCAATTGCCGCCCTTTGAAGACTATGCCATGAAAGGCCGCACCTATCGCTACTTTGAAGGGACGCCGCTTTATCCCTTTGGATACGGTTTGAGTTATTCGAAGTTCGCCTACAGTAATTTAATGCTGTCCGCCACGAAATTGAACGCGGGCGATCCGCTCACTGTAGAAGCTGATGTGAAGAATGCAAGCGAACGCGAGGGCGATGAGGTAGTGGAGGTCTATTTGGGCTTCCCGAAATCTCCCAGCTCCCCGATTCACGCACTTCGCGCCTTCACGCGCGTGCACTTGGGAGCCGGTGAAACCCAGCATGTCCACTTCACTTTGGATCCCCGGGACCTGAGCGCGGTGAACGCAACCGGAGACCGAATGATTGCGGCTGGCACTTATCGCATCACCATCGGAGGCGGACAACCGGGCACGGATGCGCCTCAGGCTGAGGCCGCGTTTGAGGTCAGTGGCGAGCAAAAACTGCCAGAGTAGCGCGGATGAAGGCCCTTTTCTTCATCCTTGGAATTTGACAACTTCTGGCTTCCAGTCGGCCGTTTGCAGTTGTATAGTGTTTCAGCGGACGGGTTTTACGATGTCGGAATCGCTGTGTTGAGAGTCGCGGTCGGACGGTAAATGATCGCGACGTCTGTTCTGGATCATTGGAACAGTTGAATGCACAGCAGAACGTTCCGGCGATGTAACGATTGGGGAGTTGTCATGCCGCATTGCCGCACTGCTGTCATCGGATCCCTTTGCCTGCCCACTCTGTTCATTGCTGGCCTCTTGTGCTTTTGTCCGTTGGCCCACGCCCAGAGCACAGTTCCGGATGTTTCTTCTCCAGTCCCCGCGTCGAATGCAAACTCTCCCGCAGTAGTGACGCCATTGTCGCCCTTCGCGAACGGTGTCGTCATTTCCGGGCCCTTGCGGTCATTCCTCCGCATGGCTGGCATCAGCCAAAAAATCTCGCCGGAAGAAGTGTTGCCCTTCTTAGCTCGCAACGTATTCACCATGGGCTATCAGAGTGGCAGACCCACGGAGTTTCTTGTATTGCTGGAACGTTATACACACCAGTCAAGGGAACTAGCGGCCCTGGCGGCCCCCGACGGCATGATTCGAATCGCCAACTGTGACGGGGCCGAACCACTTCTCCACATCCTCGGGTATCGGCTACGGGAAAGTTGTGGGCAGAACAACGCTTCCTTGATCACGTCCGACTCGGAAAGGGCTTTTCTTACCATTGATTCCGGCTTCCCACTGCCTCAGCTCGAAGAAGCGCTCCAGAAAGGCGCACCCTTCAGTTATGCGTTCCCGACATCTCGGGTCCCGGTACTGTTCACCGAGAGCGATTGGACAGCAGCCAGCACGGAAAACAGAAAAGACACCCAGGATTTAATTGAGACATTACTGCGTGATCCAGCCTTGGCCCATCTTTATTCGGCCCTGGCACGGAGCGATGTTGAGACCAGGACTGCTTTGCAACAATCTTTTGGGCTAAGAAAACTGCTCCCGTTCGCTCCCATTCTTAATTTTTACGGAAGTCAGATCTGTATTCGGTCCGGGCACGTGATCGTCCCTGGCGGCGCGGATGCCGAGGCAGGATGGAAAGACCTGGTGGGAGCCAGTCCGGACTCACCTGCAGATTTTGTTGCCCGGCTACTGGCGAAGGATAAAGGCTGGTTGGCCGCCTACTTTGATTCCCTTTCCCGCATCAGCCAGGCCCAACAGGCGCACTTCACCGAGGCCAAACAATTAAAGCGTTTCTATGAAGCGTTCCGGCCACGGGAAGGCACGGGCGGCGATGCCGCCAGTCATACTTTTCGACCAGCTCCCGCCCTATTGCTTCTGCTCACCCGACTTCAATGGGACGCCACCGGAGCGCCTTACGTTCCCGGAAATATGGATGCATGGAAGGAGATTCTTCGCCAGAAGAGTTCGTCCAAAATTGTCCGGGAGTGGGGCAATCGCGCTAAAGGATGGGACCGTCCTGAACAACTGGTGGAAGCTATGTTCGCCTTCTCCCGGATATCGACTGACGACGGGCCGCTGCAAGCGTATCTCACGCTTTGTGAAATCGACCGGCGACGGTCTCAAGAGAAGCGACTATCCCCACAAACCGTCGTCCTGCTCGCCGACAAGTTCGTGGAATTCAGCAATTGGTATTTGGTTTTTTCCGAATTTCCGGATTTGAACGATGAATCCATTACTCGTTTCCTGAATGTGGCCGAAGTGGTTGACAAACTTCCCAATCACACCCTGCGCGGAAACACCATGGGGATATTCCAAGCCAATGTTGGGCTTTGGCAAATCCTCGCTCGCCAGGGACAGATTCCGGGCAATGAGCTGAATAATTCCTGGCAAAAAGTGATTGACCCTTTTGCCAAAGTCGCCTCGTCTCCCCAACTTTTCGACGCAGGACACAAATCGCTGGGAGGCCTGCTGCTGGCGGCAACCGGCAAACCGAATCGTTCGCAGGATGAACTCATCGACTTGCTGGCTGGTCCTCATCAAGAGAGTCCGGAGGGTCAGCGGATCCATCAGGAACTGGCGGATCGTATCCGTTTGGTACTCGATGGACAGCGCCTGGTTTCGATCGATACGCTATCGGCCCTGGGCGATGGCTTGCATGAGATGGCTGGCGGAGCACATGTTGCCGACAGGTTGATCCCACTGGCGGGAGAACTTCGGGAATTCGAAATGCCGCGCCCCATCTTCACCAGCAGTGAAAGGACCCAGTGGGCCGCGGGAATTTATGACAACCATCACACCGAAATGCAGATGCGGACCGATCTCACGAAAGTGATCAAGGCGCCGGGTTCACGCGACGAATTGGAAGCCGCTCGAGGTCAGCTCGCTCCTTTCCTGAGGGATACGCTGGTGGGCTTGAACTACGCTTACTACGAACCGCCGGGAGCCCAGATCCTGCACAGCAATCCGCTATTCGTCCGCTCCCATGACTTCTCGGGAGAATCCGTCATGGGGATGGAACAGCTCTGGCAATCTTCCCAGTTATTCGGCGAGGGCTCGCCCGCGGGCGGTGGTACTCATTTGGTGGGTTCTCTCGCGGAGTTGCCTTACGTCCTGGCAGAAGTGGAACAGGATTTTATCGTTCCACAAAATGTTCAAGCTCTAATCTGGAGGGAGTTGGTCCCCGGTCTTTTGACCAGCGCGACGCTGCCGCGCTGGTGGAATGTGAGCAGGAGTGAACTTCATGCCGTCACTCTTTACCAGCGGTCTGGAGAGGAGCTTCTAGCGGCGTCAGCGCACAACGCGGACCTGCGCGCCAAAGTGATGAGCATTCTTTCGGATCGCATGGACCCGCAAAGATCCAGCCAAATGTTGGAGGCCCTGCGCACGGGCCACATGGGCGAAATATCTCCTGCCCTCATGCCGGCAGATACTTTCTATCTGGCAGCCGAGTTTCGTCGAAGATTCCCCGGCGAGGGTGGACCTTTGGGGCCAGCCAGTCAAGAGCTGGAAAATCTCGCGAGCCAACATCCATCCGAGGTCGGTTGGGAACGGCTGTCACAAGATTTCGGCGTCCCACATCCAGTATTGACGCGAAGTTACGCCCGCGAGCTTCTGAATGTGAAACCCTTCCCGGCCTTTGAAGGTCAGTCCAATCGCTTGCTGGCCGAGAACTGGGATTCCAGCAATCTATATTGGGCACGCTTGGCGGACGAAATGGGCTATTCGCCGGTAATGCTGCATCTTCTCGTGCCCGAACTTACTCGTCGCATGGTAGAAAAAGTTTTTGCCAGCGATTTTGAAGATTGGCCGGCGTTGCTTCGGGCCATGCAGGAAACCGGCGACGAGTTCCGGCAGGGCAAGATCTCTTTTGCTCCGGCCGTCACTGTTACCTCAAGCCGTTAGCGAGCGTTGGATAGGGGCGATAGTTAAGGTTATGGCAAAGAGATGTTTTCTTCTCTATATTTCTCTACTTCTCTTCTCCGGCTCGGGTCACTGGGTCGTGGCTCAGGATAGCGAAGCGCCCATTCATGTTCTGGTCAATCTGGTGCAATTGAATGTGGCGGTTACGGATAATAAAGGAAACTACATTACCGGCCTTCGTCCTCAGGACTTTGTCATCACCGAAGACAAGATTCCCCAAAAGATTGCTACCTTTGGTGAAGGCAATGAGCCTACCCGTAGAGTGGTGGAGTCTTCCGCATCAAATGGCAAGCCTTCGACATCTGCGGCTGGCCAACCAGATGGATCGACTCCCATCTCGGCAGGGGATTCTGCCACGACGCTGGGATCCCTCGTAGCGGGTGCCAACGTTTTCATCCTGTTCGACACCAGCAATTATATGTATCGCGGATTTGTATTCGCCCAAGATGCCATTTCCGATTTTGTTCGTTCTCTGGAAAGCGCCAACAAAATTGCCTTCTATTCCTATAGTCGCGACCTTTCCCGCGCCTCTTTACTTACCTCCGACCGAGGCCAGGTTTTACGCGGTGTGCGTACGACCGTGGCTGGAGACCAGGCTGCGCTCTACAACTGCCTGCTATTGACCGTGAAGGATGCCGCCAAGTACACGGGAAGAAAAGTGATCGTAGTTTTCTCCAACGGCCCCGACAATTCCAGCATGGTGCCTCCCGAGGATGTGGCCCAGTTGGCGCAATCGACCGGAACATCCATTTACATGATCAGTACACGGCAAGCCCAATTGGAACCGGTTTCGACGGTTGTGTTTGAACGCATGACCAAAGCCACGGGCGGGAAAGTCTATTTTGCCAGTAACTGGAAGGACGAAAAAAAAGCTTTCGCTTCGATCCGGGATGATCTGGCGCATCTTTATTCGCTCAGTTATTACCCGCAGTCAAATCCCAACCATGGCTGGCGCGCAATCACAGTAAAACTGACCAGCGAACGGGCCAAGAGCTATCACATCCGGACGCGGGACGGCTATCTTCTCGAACCTGGCCAACTCTCTCCAAGACGAGAGCCGGATTCTGCTCCGGAGTGACGAATAGTTCCCTCTATTGAATCAAGCCCAAGGGTTTGCTTGGTTTGCAAAACCTTAAGCAGCATTTCGCCGATAAGAACTCTGCGTAGATCGTTTTTGCATCCTTCGACTCCGGTTTCTCATCGATTACCAGGTGAGGTTTTTGCTTTACCCTGAACTCATTTCCATTCCCCCAAGGATCTCGACATGCCTTCCATGAAAGCGGTACAAGTAAGCAAGCCCGGCGGAAACTTCGAAGTGGTAGAACGTCCGATCCCCGAACCGGAACGCATGCAAGTTCGGATCAAAGTCGAAGCCTGCGGTATCTGCCACAGCGATGCGCTGGTAAAGGAAGGCCACTGGCCGGGAATTCAGTATCCCCGTGTCCCTGGGCATGAGATCGCGGGACGTATCGATGCAGTCGGGGCTGACGTCAAGCAGTGGAGTCCCGGTCAGCGCGTCGGCGTTGGTTGGCATGGCGGACACTGTTTCATTTGCGATCCTTGCCGTCGCGGCGACTTCAACCTTTGCGTGGTCGAGAAGATTGCCGGCATCAGCTTCGATGGGGGCTATGCCGAATACATGATTGCGCCTTCTGAAGCGGTTGCCGCCATCCCCGAAGATTTTCCCGCGGATGAAGCTGCACCACTGCTCTGCGCGGGCATCACGGTTTATAACTCATTGCGGAATTCGGGCGCGCGGCCGGGCGATTTGGTTGCGGTGCAGGGAATTGGAGGGTTGGGCCATCTTGGCATTCAATACGCCCGGCAGATGGGCTTTCGCACGGTTGCCATCGGACGCGGTCAGGACAAGGAAGCTCTGGCCCGCAAATTGGGCGCGCATCATTACATTGACACCAGCGCCGGAGATCCGGCGGCTGCGTTGCAAAAGTTGGGAGGCGCGCGCATAGCGCTCGCCACCGCTCCCGATTCCAAATCCATCTCGGCTTTAACGGACGGACTGGCAAGGGACGGCGAGTTGCTGATTGTGGGAGCGGGATTGGAGCCGCTCACCATCACTCCGTTACAACTCATCATGGCTCGCCGGTCCGTGCAGGGGTGGCCCTCCGGATCTGCCATCGACTCTGAGGACACAATGCAGTTCAGCGCCTTGACTGGGGTTCGGCCCATGATTGAGCGCTATCCTCTGGAAAAAGCAGCAGAAGCCTACGATCAGATGATCAGCGGCAGAGTCCGCTTCAGGGTTGTACTCACAATGGGCTAATCCGTCATAAAGGGACGCCGTCAGCCAGTCGAAAACTTTGCGATTTAGTGGAACAATGTACGCCTAAAGTGAATTAATTTGCACCTGCAAAAATTCGCAAAAACAATTAATTAATTTGTAAAGTGATGAACCGAGTCGGGGTATAATCGCTCTGCACTTTTCGGAGCCCTCTGATTTTTGGGAACGGCTTCCTCCCCGATGTGCGAATTCCAATTTTAATTTAGGGCTCTCCTTCCCAGCACTTCTGAAAGGAACAACTTATGAATCTCCGCAACTCAAGGCGCGTTCTCTTCGCCAGCCTACTGACCCTCGGACTGCTCTGTTTCAAGAGCACTGGCTTTGCCCAGGAAATTACCTACTATGACTTTGACGCGCCCAACGCGAATGGCGGCGCAAGCTATGCCTGCGTGGATCCTGCGCTGATACCGGGTCCTCTCCCCACACCCAACCCTCTGTTCTGCTTCAATAATGGCGGAGGAACTAATCCTGGATTTTTGAGCGACACCTTCCCGGCCATCATCGATCCAATTACGACTGACAATCCACCCGTGGCCAGCACCCACTATGCCACGCAAATGACGGCATCGAACTACTATCAAGCAGCCAGCATGTGGTTCAGCGTGCCACAGAAAATATCCAACGGGTTTACTTCTTATTTCGCGTTTAAGATCTCCAACCCGGGTAGCTACGCTACCGCTGATGGAATTGCCTTCGTGATTCAGAACGCAGCAGGTGGTGGTTCCGAGATCAACGGCTTTGGTGAAGGCCCATGTACCGAGACTGGGTCAGGACCAACTGCTGTGGGAGGCTTCGGAGGCTGCATCGGCTACGGAGGAATCGACAACAGTCTGGTCTTCGAATTGGACACCTTTAAGAACGGCTGGGACCCAACGGATACCAACGCGAGTACTTATAACAATTCAGATCAGTACAACGACAATCACGTTGCGATACAGAACTGCGGAGCTGGCCTGGCAAATTCCCCAGACCATACCGGCTCTTGCCTGGTCCAGTTGCTGGTGAACAATGCTCTGCAAGGTGCAATCAACGGCAGTCTTCCCATAACTCTGTCGGACGGGAATGTCCACCAGGTGGTCGTGCAGTACAGCGGCCCCACGGAAGCCATCCCGAATTTATTGCAGATCTTCATCGATCCTCCATTCGTAGCTGGCACCCATACACCTACAGCCAATGCAGTGCCAGCCATTTCAGGGATCTATAACATTTCGGCGAACCTCAATTTGATGAACAGCGGAAGTGCCAACGATAGTGCATATGTTGGATTCACATCATCCACCGGCGGTGCCTTCGAACAGCACGAACTCATGGCCTGGACCTTCACGCCCCACACTCCGGTTACGCAGCAACAGCCGCTCAGTCCGCCGGGCCAACCGACAATGTTCCCGTTCGGAGCCCATACCTACGCGGTAACCTATCCAGTAGGTGGACCGGACACCAGCCAAATTGACATGGTAGTCACAGCAAATACAATCACTCCGGCACTCTTCTCTCAGTTGATTTCAGGTACGGCTTTTGCCGGCTCAGTCTGTCAGATTTATGACGAGACTGGCGGCAATTGCATCGTGTACTCCACTTCATGCGTAACCCATGGCACCAACACAATTGTCGAGTGCCCAGCCACCACGGATCCAGCGAACCTGATCGCTCTCAAGTCGGCATACAACAATACGATCCAACCAACCTCTCCTGGATTCATCAAGGGAGATCCGTTTTATAGCCTGCTCACAAACATCACTGGTGATGGCACAACTGCTACTGTGACTTGTCTGGGAGAATGTTCTGTCACCGTAGGACAAAGTGTCACCATCGCAGGAAATCTCAACGGGAGCACGCCGAGCGCGTTCAATGGTTCGGTAACCGTATTGACCGCCAACGCACTTAACAGCTTCACCTTTGCCAGTGCATCCACTGCCACCGGCACGGGCGGCTACATCACTTCCAACAACCTGAGCAATGCATTCACCTCGTATGTGCCGCAACGGATCGACGGAACGACATCCGGGAAGACCAAGAATTTCTCTGACTTTGTAGTCACTTCCGTGACCAACGCAGTCACCTCCATCAGCATCACCGCACCGAGCATCGTCTATGGCAACAGCGGATCGGTGGGTGTCGCTGTAAATTCTGGGGCTGGCACTCCAACTGGAAACGTTTCGCTCACAGTGGATGGCGGGTCTCCGATCACTCAGCCACTCTCGAGCGGAGCGGCAACCTTCTCCATCCCTGGCCTGACTGGTGGTCCTCACCAGTTGGTTGCGAATTACGCAGCCCAGGATATTTTCCAGATGGCCACCCAGACGGCGACTCTAATCGTCACTCAGGCATCCAGTACGACGACCATTACCGCCGACACCCCGAATCCTGCGGCGACTGGCTCTCCAGTCACCATAGCGTTCACAGTAACCGGATCAGGCTCTCCCACCGGGACCTATTCCGTTACAGGTGGAGCGGGTGATCCTACCTGCAGCGGCAGTCTCGTCTCTGGCGCGGGAAGTTGCTCATTGACTTTCCTAACGCCCGGAACCAGGACAGTCACTGTCGTCTACTCTGGCGACACGAACTTTATCGGGTCTCAGACGAGTGTTCAGCAGTCCGTCTCCGGCCCGCTGGCCAGCGTATCGCCGGGAAGCATCAACTTTGGTACGCTCTATCTCGGTACACTCTCGATTAAGAGTGTGACCTTGACCAACGTTGGAAGTGCGCCCATGACCATCAAGGAGAAATTCCTGTCGATTGTCGGTGGCGGCAATTCCAATGAATTTGTGGCTCTGAGCCTGTGCCCTTCAACCCTGAATGCAGGAAAGTCCTGCGCAATTCTAGTGACCTTTGTCGCTGGACCGACCTACAACGCCACACAAACTGCCACCTTAATGATCAACGACAGCGCACCAGGAAGTCCGCAATCCGTGACCTTGTCTGGGAACGTGATCAATCCTCAGGCCAGCTTTAGTCCTTCGTCACTGAACTTCGGAACCCAAACCAAAGGCACGCCGGTTCAGTCGACTCTCACCATCACCAACTCGGGAAATACTTCTCTCACCATTACGAGCTTTGGGATCAGCGGCGCGAATGCCTCTGATTTCACCCAAGTCAACAACAACTGCGCCGCTCCTGTCGCAGCCAAGGTCCAGTTGCGCAATCACTTTGAAGTTCACCCCTGCGCAAACCGGAAATCGTAATGCAACCTTGACCGTATATGACAATGTCTGGAATGGATCCCAGCAAGTGTCGCTTACCGGAAAAGGAAAGTAAGAATAAGTAGCGACGTAGAAAGCTGGAAAACGCCGGCCCTATCCAGGGGCCGGCGTTTTACTTGGTCACTATATACTGTCGTTAGATATATTTCGAGTCTCTGCACACCGGCACAGGCCGCGGCCCAAATTCGACAGGCACTCGACTCAGGCAATTGGAGTAGGTAGGGTTCCAGGTACGCGAAGAGTTTTAATTTGCACCCTGGAAAGATTTGGTTGAATCTCGATACATCCCCTGCAAATCCGCGCGTTCCAGCACCCGCGCCGAACCATCTTCCTTGCTGATGCTCTCCAGAATTCGCACGACTTCACGAAAATGCGGAGTCGCTTCTTTGCCATTTCCGCTTTGCGTCAGCAACGTCGCCAGGAAATAATGGGCTTTGGCCTGCGGAACGCGCAGCCCTAGTTTTTCCGCTCTTGCCAGTGCCTTATCAAGCTCCTGGTGGGCACCCTTGGTGTCCTTCGCCGCACTCATGGCTGCGCCAAGATAGACCGAGCACTCTACGGAAAGTGATTTAAGTCCAAGTGTGTCCGCGTCCTGCTCCAGCTTTTTCAAAGCACTGATCGCAGCCGCTCCATGGCCCTGACTTATGTCGGTCTTCGCCTTGTTCACCTTCGACAAAAGAACTCGTTCCCGTGCAGACGCCTTCGTGGCCAGTTGCAAGGCGCGATCATATTGTTCCCGGGCCGAGTTGTAGTCGCCCTTGTAGAAGTACTCGTCGCCCGCCCAATTCACTGCCAGTGACGCAATGGAATCGTTCTTGATTTCCTGCGCAATGGTCAGCGCTTCAGCGATGCTGGCGTGTCCTTCATCTCCCCGACCCACTTGGGCCAGGAGATCGCCCCAGCCGCCGGTAATTTCCACGGTGAAAGAAGTCCGCTCTTTAATCTGTTGGATGATCTTCACTGCATCCTGCATTGAACTCAAAGCGGCGCCATAGCGACCCTGCGCGCCAAAAATCATGGCCATGCTGTCGGACTCGAGAGCTATGCCTCGCTGATCGTTCATGCTGCGGCGGATTTCAATCGCCTTCAGATACTGGGAAAGCGCGGTGTCGTACTGCCCTAGCTTGGTATTGGCTTCCGCGAGATTATGTAGCGATTCAGCCATGTCCTCGGGCACCTTCAACTTTTCGCGCAGCTGATAGGCTTGCTCCAAGTAAGTAAGAGCATCCTGATACTCGCCCTTATCCACGCGAATGGTCCCTATATTGTTCAGACAAAGCGCCTGGTTCGATTCATTCCCCAGATCACGTTCCACCTGAAGCGCTTCATTAAAAAACTTGAGCGCATCGTCCGGCTTAGCGTGATCGTGATAAAAGGAGCCAGTATCAATAAGAGTGTTCCCAATTCCTTCTTTGTCGCCAATTTCGCGTCTCACCGCCAACGATTCTTTGTAGCTCGCGATAGCGGCATCGGGATGCCCAGTGCTGTCCTGTATCGAAGCAATCTCCTCGAGGCTGGCCGCGATGCCACGTTTGTCCCCAATTTGCTTCTTGATGGCCAGAGATTCCTGATAGTTGTGCAGCGCGTCCTCAGGCTTGTCGAGCATGCGATATGCAATGCCTGTCGCCTGCAGAATGGTCGCTTTCTGCTGCTGATTGTCCAGTTGGATCGCCAGGTTCAACGCCCTGGTCAGGAAATCGAGCCCTCCTTGAGGATTGCTGGCCTTGATCTCCACCCGTCCGCTGGCCAAGAGCGCATCGACGTTTTTGGGATCATGCGATAAAACTGTCTCCAACTGTTTCTTTGCCTCGTCGTAGTTGCTGGCCTGCTCGTACAAGCCCGCCAGGGCGAACTGTACGTCCGCATCCCCAGGATTCACTTTGGCCAGGTTCTCGTATGCCGCAATCGCTTTTTGCGTGTCGTTGGTAATGCGGGCGTGGTTCGCCTCGATCAGATACTTTTCCTGGGCCGGCAAACTGTCACTCAGCTCCACCGCCCGGCGCGAAGCTTTCTCCGCCTGATCGTCGTAACCGAGATTCGAATACGTCTCACCCAACTTCGAAAATGCCAGCGCGAAGTTCGGGTCCTCAGTAGTGGCAGCTTCAAACTGCTTGACCGCCTCCAGATTGTTTCCCTGGCGCGACAGTTGTAATCCGTTATCGTAGTCACGCAGGGCCTGAACCGAGGTCGTAGAAGGCCGCAAAGCGTGCGCCTGCAAATCTTTCAGGATCTCGGGAGTCGCCGCCAGCCGCTGCCGTACATCGTTAGCTAGCTTATCCACGCCGCCCAGCAGTTCTTTCTCATTGGGGACGTCGGTCCGCAGCGTGGAACTGGAATCATGCTGTAGATCGAGGACTGTGGTATCGATGCGTATCGCATCACCCACCTTTACGTATTGCCCAAACACCACCGTATCGGCATTGGTAAATTCCGCCAGCCGGCGCAGGGTCGCGACGTCCACCTGCGACTGACTGGAAATGTGCAGGTCGTGCAGCACTTGTTGCAACCGGTTCGGAGACACCATGCGCAGCCGCGCCGACTGACCGATATCCGTACTGAGCATGTCGGAAAGGCTGGATCCCAGCCAATCCAGGCCAGAATCGCCGGAAGCGTTGTGGAATGGCATGATGGCCAGCGAAATTGCCGGGCCCGAGGTTAGTTTTGCTGTATCCGGCGCGAAAAGCTTGTGGCGCAGCAGGAATCCGCCAACCGCGAGCACCACCACCGTAATAATGCCGGCAATCAACGGCACTTGCGCCGTGCGACCCCATGGGCCTACGTTGGCATTGAAACCCAGGGTGGCAGCTGAACGTTTACCCTGCCAGACTTCCAAATCGCCTAGAATCTCGCTGGTCTTTTGATAGCGCAGGCTCGCGTCACTCTCCAGGCATTTGCTGACAATGCCGCTTAGGGTCGCTGGAATCCCGGCATCATGGCTTGATACTGGGGCAGCCCGTTCCTGTGTACGCTTGATAAGACTGGCTAAGGCGCTGTCCGCCTTGAACGGCATCTTGCCGGTCAGCAGTTCGTAAAAAATTAACCCCAGCGCAAAAATATCGGACCGCTGATCCAGCTCTTTTCCCAGTGCCTGCTCGGGAGACATGTAATCCATCGTCCCCACCAGCGCGCCGGTCTGGGTCATGCCATCGCCTTCAATGGTGCGCGCCAGCCCAAAATCCATCACCAGGATGCGCCCGGTGCCGTCGCGCATGATGTTTTGCGGCTTCAGGTCGCGATGAATGACACCCACACTGTGCGCGGCTTCCAGCGCCTGGCAAACCTGCCGCATGATCTCGACCGCTTCTTCGGGCGGGAACTTTTTCTTCTCCTGGATTAACGATCGAAGGTCCTGGCCCTCGATAAACTCCATGGTGATGAACTTAACGCCGTCGCTGTCCCCCAAGTCATAAATGCGAATGACGTTTTTATGGGTGACCTGGTGTGAAAGGCGAAGCTCCTGTTTGAAGCGATCAACAATGGAAGCATTCCGCGCCAAATCCGGACGGATAACTTTCAACGCCACCATCCGGTTTAGTTCCAGGTCTTTGGCCTTGTAAACCGCGCCCATCCCTCCCACTCCGAGCGTTTGCAGAATTTCGTAGCGCAGTGCGAGTACGGTACCGGCCTCCAGCAGGCCATCGCCTTCTTGCGCGCCAGAATAGATGGAAGGTCGCGGAACTTTTGATCCACCAACCATGGTCGGGGCATCGGGCCCAAAGTCGATCAGCGTGGGAGCGTCGGCGGGATGGGCCGCTGTTCGAGGCGGAGTAATTCCCGTCGAACTGCTCCCTCCGGCGGGATCGCCGATCAGCGTGGGCTGCTCGTCTTCCGACTGATTCGAACGCTTATCGTCCATGGCTGTTACCCGGTTTGGGTGGCACGCGGCTCGAGCTCCTGAGCCGGGCCGATTGAAGGAAGGGGAGGCCCGAAACAACGCGGGACGTATCTTCAATCCCCGCAGTATATAACGACCCGCGAATGAAACCAATCGCCCAAAATCGCTTCCGGACAACTTATGTAAATGGTGATTTTTCGCCGGTCAAACCGCCCCGGACGGGCAGAACGCCCACTTTTCATACACCTAGCTTTGCCATGTAAGTTCCGCGAGATAGACGCCCCCCTGCCCCCAGCCGGCCCGGGAGACGAACCATTGGCCCTCCGGCGTCTGAATCACTTCGGCAGCATGGGCAGGAAATTTTCCCGCCAGATTCGCGGCATCCCAATGCAGCGGAGTATGGCTCACATACACTGCCGTCTCGTTGTATCCATGATTGGTGCAGACAAAAAGATAGTATTTCCCGTTGCGTTCGACCACGAAGGGGGATTCCGTGGGCCCGCCGAACGTACCAATTTCAGGGTCACGAAATACTTCCTGCTGGTTCACCCAGTGACTCAAATCCCGGCTGGTAACCGCTTTCACCGTATGGTTTCCACCTTCCGGCCGGCTGGTCGCGGCGTAGTACAGAATCCATTGATCGTTGGATTTCATCACCATGGGGTCGCGTGCATCGTAGCCGTCCACGACCATGGGATTCGCGGCGTGCCGCTTCCAGTTGAAGAGATCGGTTGAAGTTGCCAAATGAATGTGGAACTTCGTGTGTTCTTTTCCTCCAGCACAATAGAACATCCAATAGCGGCCATCATTCCTCAACACATACGGCGCCCATACCACAGTTTCTCCGTACGCTTCGTCGCAGCGCATCACCGGAGCCTGTTTCGTCCAGGGCCCGGTAACCTCGGGAGCGGTGGCATGCGCAAAGAACTTTTCCTGCTGTGGATTCGCCGGCTCCTTATGCGTGATGCCGAATAAGTGCCACTGACCATTTTCGGCTCGAATGAAAGTGTGGTCATTGATGTACCACCTTTCCTTTTCACCGATGGATGGATCATAGATTTTGTTAAATTCACCCACGCGAAACACTGCATTCGGACTCCCTGCTGTGGCCTTCGGGTCCGCCATCAAATACCGTGGTGCGGCCAACGCCGCCATAACGGCGCCGCCGGCAAGGCCAAAACTTTGCAAGACTTGGCGGCGGCTGAACCTGGCTTTGGTTCGGAACAATTGGTGGCTATTCGACATCCTGCCGGTTTCTCCATCCTCAATATTTCCGTAATTATATCTACCAGGAAGTGGGGATTCTGATTTGGGGACGTACGGATTCGAACTTAACCTATTGGCCATCTTCGGGTTGTCCTGACAGCACCTCCACAGTAGAATTGCATACCTTGTAGACCCTGTGATGGCGCAAATCTCAAAGCCAAAATCTAAACGGGATTGGATACCAACAGAACCCGTTTTCCGCAGCTTTCTCCAGTGGCTGGACGAGGGCAGCGACTCGCACGGCGAGCGCTATCTGGAGATGCGCATTCGACTCGTGCGCTACTTTGACCGAAAGCGCTGCTTTTCCGCCGATGACCTCGCAGACGAAACCCTCACCCGTGTAGCCCGCCGCCTGGAGGAGGAAAAAACGCTCACGGCATCATCCCCAGCGCACTACTGCTACATCGTTGCGAAGTTTGTATTTCTGGAACACGTCCGGCAAACCCGCATTCAGACGGCCGCAATTGAATCGGATTCCAGTTTGGTCGCAACCGCAAGCGGTGTGCATTTGACGCCGGAGCGGCCGGAGGCCGAGCGAGAACAGACGGAATGCCTCGAGACTTGCCTCGAGAAATTGGCTTCGGGAGATCGCAACCTCATCCTTGAGTATTATCACGGAGAGCAGCGGGAGAAAATTCGGAGCCGCCGCGAACTAGGCGAGAAACTTGGACTTACCAGCAATGCGTTGAGCATCCGCGCTTGCCGGATTCGAGGCAAACTGGAGGCGTGCGTAACCAGCTGTTGTGACGAGAGATGAAACATTTTCGCTGTTTTTGCCTTAACCATAGTGGAGCGAGCCTTTGACTGACGATCAGAACGATCTGCTCTTGACGCAATATCTCCTGGGCGATTTGCCGTCCAGCGAAACCGAGCGTCTGGATGAGTTGAGTATCACCAACGACGAATTCGCACTAAGGCTAAGTGCGGCAGAGAACGATTTGGTGGACGCATACGTACGGGGAGACCTTCCTGTCAAAACCTCGGAACAATTCAAGTCAGCTTACCTTTCGTCAGAGCAAGGGCGCGAGAAATTGAGGTTCGCCGAGACACTTTATTCTTTTCAAGCAAAAGAAAAAACGGCGCCGGCAACGAGTCACACCGGACTCGCGCAGACCGAGAAACCTAAAAGCTGGGCGTTTTTGGACCTTTTCCATGTTGTTCCACAGTGGGGACTTGCTCTAGCTGCCATTCTGCTCCTGGCTGCAAGTGGCTATCTGGCGAATGCGAACCGGCAATTGCGGCATCAGGTGGACCATTCCGAAGCTGAACGCGCCGCTCTCTCACAACGTGAACAGCAGCTGCGAAAACAGATCGAGGTCCACCCATCGGAAAATTCTGGGAGTGCAACAACGAAACCAGGCGAGGGGTCGCAACCGCCGGCCGATCAGCTCCAGGTCGCTGCTTTCGTTCTTGTCCCCGCACTCCGCGGCTCCGGCCCACTTCCAACGGTTTCAGTATCTGCGGACACTGACCTTGTCGTGCTGAGATTAGAACTTGAGGCCAACGAATTTCGCAGATATCGAGTCGCTCTCGAGGAGTCGGCAACTCGGCAAACCGTGTGGCGCAGCGCCGATTTAAAGGCTTTTATTGATAATGGCAAGCAAGCTGTTTCCTTTGCGCTTCGCAGAGATATTTTGAAGCAACAGAATTACATTTTGCAGCTCGAGGGCATTCGTGCGAATGGGACAGCCGAATTGGCCAGCAGCTATTCCTTCAGAGTGTTGTTAAAGTAGCGTTTTTTCGAATCTGGCCGAAGGCAGGCCTAGTGCTTCGGCCCGGTGTATTTTGATGCAAGATCATTCCAGTTTTCGCGATCGTCTCCATCCTCGCTATGGCACCGCTTGCGTCATTCTCTTGGCAATCCTCATCCACTCAATTCTTGCCTCAACAGCCTTTGGCCAAATAGGGTCACCGCCCCAGAAGGGAATTGTAAGTCTGCAACCAGGCGAAGCCATCGAGCGGGAAATCTCCGGAAAATCTCCTGACAATTACGAAATTACTCTTGCAGCCGGCCAATATGCCGGTATTACCGTGGAACAACGGGGGATCGACGTTGCTGTGTACGTCGTAGATCCCGACGGCAAAGTCTCAGCAGAGTTCGACTCAGAAGCAAGAATTCAGGGCGAGGAACACGTTGGCCTTACCTCCGAATCGGCTGGCCATTATCAACTCAGCGTCAGGGCAAAGTATCCCAGGGCCGTGGCAGGCCAGTATCGAATCCGAGTTACAGAAATCCGTCCGGCAACGGAACCAGACCGGCTATGGTTCGAGGCCCACCAACTTACTGTGCAGGCCCAACACAAGAGTGAAGGCGGCAATAACGATGATGCGCGCCAACTTGCCGCACGCGCTCTGGAAGATGCAGAAAAAGCTCTGGGACCAAAAGATCCCTACGTCGGTGATCTGTTGGTCAAATTGGCGGAACTGGAGAGAACCAAAGACAATCCGGTAAGAGCTGAAGAACTATTGCAGCGTGCCATCGCCGTGGATGAGGCGGCACTGGGCCGCGAGCATCCACAAACGGCATTCGCCTTGCTCCGATTGGGAGCGCTTTACAATGCGCTCGGCGCCAGCGCCAAGGCCGAGCCTTTGTTTCAAGAATCACTGGCGATCACAGAAAAAACGCTGGGGAATGAGCACCCCAGATTTGTCGTTTGCCTGATGAATGTGTCGGCGCTGCACATGTACCGTGAAGATTACGAGAGTGCCTTACCGGAGCTGCAACGCGCCCTTGTAATCGCGGAAAAAAGTCTTGAACCCGACGACATATGGCGAATCGGTGTCATCAATAATCTGGCGGACGTCTATCGCTCCCTGAAGGACTACGATCGCGCCGAGCCCTTGACCGAGCAAACGATTGAGCTGGTTGAAAAGAAGTTTGGTCCGGACTATCCCCGCCTTTCCGATCCACTCATGAACCTGGCCATTATTGCCCGCGAAAGAAAACAGTATCCACGTGCACTTGAATTGCTCGGACGGGCCCTGGCAATTCGAGAGAAGGCTTATGGACCGCGAAATTCGCAGACTGCCGCAATTCTTATCACCATCGGCAACGTTTACCGCGCCGAGGGCGAATATGAAAAAGCGCTGGAAACGTATCAACGCGCGCGCGATATTTTGGAAGTCTCTGCCGGCCCTTACCACTCACTAACGCTGCTGGCTTATGTCAATGCCGCGATTGCCTATGCCGCCCTTGGCGATGTCCCGCACGCCATCGAATATCAAACACGAGCCGATTCCGTTCTGGAGAAAAGCATTGAATTGAATCTGGCGATCGGCTCGGAACGGGAAAAGTTCGACTATCTGAGCTCGGCTTCGGAACGGACCGATCGCACGGTTTCGTTGAATGCACTACTGGCTCCAGGCAGCCCCGCAGCCACAGAATTAGCAGCGCTCGTTTTATTGCAACGCAAGGGGCGCGTTCTCGATGCAATGTCCGACAGCATGGGCGCGGTTCGTGAGCGCCTGAATAGCGCAGATCAAACGCTCCTCGATGAGTTGGACAAAACCACCGCACAACTGGCGAAACTCTCGCTTCACGGTGCCGGAAAAACACCACCCGAGGAATATCAAAAACAACTGGCGGCCTTGGAGGAGCAAAGAGAAAAACTGGAGGCGGACATCAGCCGACGCAGCGCAGAGTTCCGCACTCAGGTACAGACCGTAACGGTGGCAGCGGTGCAGTCAGCCATCCCTCGCCAGGCGGCGCTCATCGAATTTGCCACTTACCGCCCCTTTGATGCAAAAGCCGATAGCGACCTGCACGCTTATGGTGAACCTCATTACATCGCCTACATATTTCGCCAACAAGGCGGAATCCAATGGAAAGATCTGGGGCCAACGAAAGCCATTGACGACGCAGTGGCCGCAATGCGAAAGGCTCTACGTGATCCCGAGAGCAAAGATGTAAAGCAGTTGGCTCGGGCTTTGGATGAAAAAACCATGCAACCGGTGCGTACGTTGACAGGCGATGCCACGCAACTGCTGATCTCTCCCGATGGAGAGTTGAATCTGATTCCCTTTGAGGCCCTCGCGGACGAGCACGGACAATATTTACTGGAGCGCTATTCCATCAGTTACCTGACCACGGGGCGCGACTTGTTGCGCATGCAGGTGCAGCGCGCGAGCAAGAGCGGGCCGGTGGTGATTGCTGATCCACTTTTTGGAGAGCCGACGGAGATGGCCAGCACAAATCCGCCGAAACTGCGAGCGTCCAGGCCGGTGACAGCACGGCGAAGTATCACCACTGCGCATGACCTCTCCGGCGTTTATTTCGCACCGCTCGCCGGTACCGGGCTGGAAGCACTCGCCATCAAAGCGCAATTTCCTGAATCGCAACTCCTTACCGGACAACGGGCGACGGAATCCGCAATTAAGCAAATCAACGCGCCGAGTATTCTGCACATCGCAACCCACGGATTTTTCCTGGAGGACGCCAGCCCGAGCCATTCTCCCGATCATTCCCCGAATCCGCAGCGTGGTGTGCAGGCAGACGCCCAGACTGACAATCCCCTGCTTCGCTCCGGTCTGGCGCTCGCCGGCGCCAACCTGAGCCACACCGGCGCCGACAAGGGTATCCTCACCGCCCTCGAAGCTTCGAATCTCAATCTTTGGGGAACAAAGCTGGTTACACTATCCGCCTGCGACACCGGTGTGGGAGAAATCAGAAACGGCGAAGGGGTGTATGGGCTGCGTCGCGCTTTTGTTCTCGCTGGAGCGGAGTCGGTAGTAATGAGCCTGTGGCCGGTCAGTGACTATACGACCCGGGAACTGATGACCTCGTATTACACTGGCCTCAAAAACGGGCTGGGACGGGGCGAAGCGCTCCGTCAAACCAAACTTGCCATGCTGAAACACAAAGACCGCCGGCATCCTTTCTATTGGGCAAGTTTCATCCAGTCCGGAGACTGGGCCACCCTCGATGGACACCGTGAGTAAGACGCCAGAAGCATATTCCGCTTGCTCACAAATCTCGGACCTTTCACTCTCGCGCAAAAATTCCAAGATTGCACTGCGACTCCAATCGCTCTGTTCCTCTGCAACCTCATAGCTCATTTCTAAAACCTGTTTTCCCCGCCAACTGAATAATTTCCGTCACGCTGAAATGTTTTCCCGGGTTTTGTCTTATCTCAGCAGACGTTCTAGTGAGCGCAGCCCAGCAACAGGGCAATCTCAACGTCAAATGAGGTGATGTCATGAAAATCCCAACCCGACCACTCTTAACTGTTTGTGCAACTCTGCTGTTGTGCAGCCTGCTTCAAGCCCAAATTACTGGTGTCACAGCCGGTACGGATCTTACGGGAGGCGGAACAACTGGCAACGTCACACTCAATGTGGACACAACCAAGGTGCCACGCCTGGCGGCAGCCAATACTTTTACTGGTAATCAATCGGTGAAGGGAAACGTCACCGCTACCGGGACCGTGTCGGGGAGCGAGTTCCTGTTGGGAAGCAATCTCTTTGGCATCGGCTCGGTCGCCAACGGAAATGCGTTCCTTGGATTCTCGGGAAACACTTCAACCAGCGGTACCGACAATACAGGCACTGGCTATCAAGCCCTGCTCGCCAACACTAGCGGTGGCGCCAACTCCGCATTCGGCAGTTTCGCGTTGTATTCGAATCAGGCCGGAGAACTGAATACCGCAGTGGGCGCCTATGCCCTGTATTTGAATGTGGGCGGCGAAAACACAGCTTTGGGCGAACAAGCACTCGTTTCAAACACAACCGGGTCGGACAACACGGCTGCCGGTCTTTCAGCACTCGCCAACAACGAGACCGGAGGAAGCAATGTTGCGTTTGGCGAATATACGCTCTTCGACAACACCACGGGAAATTTCAACACTGCAGTCGGAGTCAACAGCGGCGGGACTACAGGAGCCAGTTCATCCAACACATTCCTCGGATTTGACGCTTCGAACTCCGTCAACCCCATTACCAACGCCACCGCGATCGGGGCCAATGCAATCGTCGGAGAAAACAATGCGTTGATCCTGGGAGGAACCGGGAAAACCGCCGTGGCTGTAGGCATCGGTACCGCAACTCCGTATACCGATTACGCCCTGGACGTCGAAACGATAAAGAGCAACGGCGTCATCAATGGCGGAGTAGTCGTGAACGCAAGCGGCGGCAACCTCTATTTGGGAATGACGAATACGGTCCATAAATTCCGGGTCGACACCAACGGTGTGGCCTATGCGGACGGAGGATTTGTTGCCAGTGGCGCGGATTTCGCCGAGTCCGTAGCTGTGCGTGGTGCGCGTTCACAATACCAACCCGGCAATCTTCTGGAAATTGCCGGCGGAGCGCACCGTACCCTCGCCCTATCTCATGGGGCTTACTCAACGCGAGTAGCGGGCATTTATTCGACCAAGCCCGGCGTTCTCGCAACCCCCCATGCCATCGACGAGAAAGCGGATGGCGAAGTCCCACTCGCGGTTATCGGGATTGTGCCTTGCAACGTAACGGCCGAGAACGGGTCCATTCAGGAAGGCGATCTACTAGTCGCCTCCTCACGTCCAGGATTCGCCATGAAGGGAACCGATCGCCGCCGCATGCTTGGAGCGGTGGTTGGCAAAGCACTGGAACCACTCCCAAAAGGCGCCGGAATGATTCAAGTTCTCGTCACCCTGCAGTAGTAAATGTTGCCATCAGTTTTCAAACCAGAGAAACCCGTCAAGCGGAAATTGAGTTTTTAAATCTGAAATTTACAAACGGAGGCCGACAATGATCAATAAATCTTTGCTGTTCGCAGTGGTACTCACTCTCTCGTCTTTGGCTTTAGCCCAGGACCAAGTCGAAGCAACGGTCACCGAGGCGCCCTCGCCCGATGCGACCACAACCTGTAGCGTCACTTTTTCCAGCGGGACCAGCACCAATGCGACCCAGTTCTGCGTAACCGTAAACGGAAACATTCCTCAGTTCAGCGTTGCGGGCGGAGAGATGATCGATAGCAGTGACGATTTAGAAGGGTACGGCGTTTGCGACGTAAGCGCCAATGTCGGCTACTACGATTACGCCGCCTTCGACAGCGGCAACTGGGGATCGTCCACCCTCACCCACAGCGGGAATGTTGTGACCGTTACTCGCAAAACTAGTGACGGCATCTGGGAGTTGACTCAAAAAATCACGAATATTCCCGGCACTGCAACCGGCCCGGGCTCCGCCAAAGTTTCGATGGCACTCAAGAACCTGAGCAGCATTTCCCGGACCGCTTATATCCTGCGGTACGCGGATGTGAACGCCGAAAACGATGTTTCGGGCAACGATTTTGACTTCACCGCACAAACCGTTTACGGGCTGGAACCGGGGAACCGCGGCCTGAGCAGCACCAACAATACGTTCAATATCGACTTCGGCCAGGATACCGTCGCCCAGGGTTCAAACCACCCTCCGGATCCGTGCAATGCATTCACCAGTGTCGCAACTCACCCGTTCCATGGCGATGGCTCGTTCCTACAATTCTGGTCAGTCAACGCCGCTCACAATGCAACTAAGACTGTGATCAGCACCTATAAACCAATCTAAGCTGTCTGGCGTGAGAAAAAACAGGCTTGCCCCGCTCCGCGATTATGGAGCGGGATAAGCCTTTTTAATCCGCGCAGGCCCGTCGGGAGTAGGTATCGCTGGGCGGAAAAGGCCCATCCATGCAAGAAGCGCAAAGATGGGCCGCCCGTCCTTGTTCGGGCAACCGGTCGGTCACCCGCGTGAGCAGACATCTCGACTCGATCTACTGATTTTCACAAGTCACGGAATTGTTCCAGTCCACGAAAGCGCCGTTCGGATTATCCCGCCAAGCCCAAACATGCAGTTCGAAAAATGCTGGTATGCCGTATCGATTCGGGCTGTCAACCAACAGGAAGGTTTGGCCCTCAAGCACCGGCGGGGCGGGGTTATTCGTCAGCCAGGTAGCCTGGTCCACGATGAACTCAACCCCCACCAGCCGTAGCTTGCCCTTCGACGGTTCGTAGATCAAGCGCTTGCGGATGCGAGGCGTCAATTTCGCCATTGAGCAGCGCGCCGTTGACGTAGTGTATGCCCATCGCGCCATGATCCGAACCGCTGATGCAACCAAGAAACGGTCCGTACCCCGCTGCGGTGGCAACATTGACGTCGACGAACTGCTGAGTCGCGGCGCGAACCTGTTGAACCAGTTTGGCCGGTGCCGCATGCTCGTGGCCAGCGTGCGAATTGCTGGATGCATCAGCGCTTTGTGCCGTAGCCGAGGCGCCGCCACATAGCAGGAAAACGCCAGCCAGGATGACAGCTGCAAAAACTTCTGTCTTGGACTTCATACATTTCCTCCTTAAATTTTTGTACTAACGAACGATGGTGCGTAATTGCTAGCTAAACTTTTCGTATTCAATTTGGTTTGAAGTTTCCTTACGTTCTTGTTGCTGAATTGCGTCCTGCTCACGTGGCGTATACTGCACCACCTTGTGTGGGCTGGCCATAGCGAACACCTGATGATTGGCTTAATCCAAATGAATTCGTAAGTTGCAGAAACCATGAGGCTTGTTTGGAAATACACCAGCCGATGTAAGATGATGACCGCATTTTGGTCGTCATTATGGCTTCCGAACCAGTCAAGACTGCAGACCGGATCCGGTTTGGCGAGGATTTCGAACTGGATCTGCGTGCTTACGAGTTGCGCCGCGACGGCCGAGTGCTCAAGCTCGAACGCATCCCCATGGAGTTGCTTCTCTTCTTAATAGAAATGAAGGGACAGCTGGTCACCCGCGATCAGATCATCGAGAAGATCTGGGGCAAGGACGTCTTTCTCGATACTGACAACAGCATCAACGCCGCCATCCGCAAGATTCGCCAGGTGCTGAAAGACGATGCGGAGCAGCCGCGCTTTGTCCAGACCATCGTCGGTCGTGGGTACCGATTTGTTGCCACGCCTGTAGGACCGCTATCCTCCAGCCCTTACGTCATTACCCGATATTCCTCATCGGAATTTGCCACCATACGTGACCGCCTCTCCGAAAGGCCAGTGAAGCAGGCAGAAGCCCGCTCGACCAATTTTCCGGTGCCGCGGACCGGGTTGGTGGGGCGGGAAAAAGAAGTAGCGGCGGCCAAAGAACTGCTACTGCGCCAGGATGTGCGTTTGGTCACGGTCACGGGGCCAGGCGGGATCGGCAAAACCCGCTTGGCGTTACAGATGGCGAGTGCTCTGGTTGGGCACTTCTCTGGCGGCATCAGTTTTGTTTCGCTCTCGTCGCTGAGCGACTCGCGATTGCTGGCTTCAGAGATCGTTCAAATGATGGGGATCCGAGAGGTGGCTGGTAAATCGCCGCTGGAAATGCTGAAGGGATATTTGCAGGATTTATCGCGCGCTCCAATTCTGCTCCTGCTCGACAATTTCGAGCACCTGCTTCCGGCAGCACCGGCCGTGGCAGACATCCTGGCTATGGGCCCTAATCTTAAGATCCTGGTAACCAGTCGCGCAGCCCTGCACGTGTACGGAGAACATGAATTTCCGGTGCCGCCGCTGGCCATGCCGGATGCGCTATCCAAGCCATCGCTGGAGGTGCTGGCAAAGTATCCCGCAGTTGCTCTGTTCCTGGAGCGCGCCGTCGCTGCCAAGCCAGATTTTGAACTCACCCGGGAAAACGCGTCCGTCGTCACCGAGATCTGCGCCCGGTTGGATGGCTTACCTCTTGCTATCGAACTCGCAGCCGCCCGGGTCAAGGTGCTTTCGCCTTCTTCAATGCTTACGCGCCTGGCGAGCCGGTTGCAACTGTTGACGGGCGGCGCACGAGACCTGCCCCAGCGGCAGCAGACGCTGCGCGCTGCCATGGATTGGAGCTACGATCTGCTGAATGCAGCCGAGCAGAAGCTTTTCCGGAGGCTATCCGTATTCGTGGGCGGATGCACCCTGGAAGGCACAGAAGCTGTGTGCGACGCCAAAGGCGATCTCGATTTGGACCTGCTCGACGGTATGGCGTCGCTGGTGGACAAAAGCCTGGCGCAACAAGTCGAACGGGCGCAGGGAGAATCACGGTTCGTGATGCTGGAGACAATTCGCGAGTACGCTGTGGAAAAGCTGCAGGCGAGCGGCGAAGCCGGCTTGACGAAACGCGCCCATGCCGCCTATTGCCTGGTGTTGGCGGAAGAAGAGGCTCCAGAACAGAGTGGCGCGGAAAGCACGGAATGGCTGGAACGCTCCGGGCTCGAACACGACAATTTTCGGGCGGCCCTGGAATGGCTGACTGTAACCGGAGATGCTGGGTGGGGCCTGCGACTGGGCGCAGCTCTGTTTCGTTTTTGGGAGACGCACGAGTATCTTGCCGAAGGCCGGGACAGGCTGGGCAAACTGTTGCAGATCGCAGGAGCGGCAGCTCCCACGAAAGCGCGCGCGCGCGTTCTTTTTGCAGCGGGCGTGCTGGCAGGCGAGCAGGGGGATTATGCCTCGGCGGATACGCTCATCGGAGAGAGTCTCGACATCGCACGTCACTTGGGCGACAAGCAATGCACCGCGGTCTTTCTAAACGCGCTGGCGGTGATTGCTCGGGATCGCGGGGACCTCCCAGTTGCACGTTCTCTTTTCGATGAAAGCCTGATGGTATGGCGAGAGTTGGGCGACCAGCAGGCGGTCGCCCGCGCTCTCAGCAACCTTGCCAACATCGTCAAATTGCAGGGAGACAATGCTCGTGCCCGCTCCCTCCACGCGGAGTGTCTCTCCATCTTCGAGCGACTGGGAGACCGGACAGGCGTCGCCTGGTCGCTGAACTACCAGGGGGATGTCGCTCGTGAGCAGAATGACTCCGGAGCCGCGCGAACTTTGTACGAAAAAGCCTTGGCAAGTTTTTGGGAACTGGGGGACCGCTGGGGAATTGCTACTACTCTCGCTGATCTGGGGAGCTTGGAGAGTGAAGAGCGGGACTATCTGACAGCGCACTCTCTGTACCAGCAAAGTCTGAAGATTTTCGTAGAACTGGACCACAAACGCGGAATCGCCCGCTTACTCGAGTGTTTTGCGTGTGTAGCGTTTGGTCAACGTGAAGTGGAACGATCACTACGGCTGGCCGGGGCAGCGAGTGCGCTCCGCCAAAATATCGGGGCTCCGCTCACTCCCGCCGAACAGTCCAAACTGGAAACCTCTCTAGACCTGCCACGCCAGGCATTGACCAAAGCGACAGGCGCCACCGCTTGGGAGGAAGGTCGAACTTTGCCGATCGAGAAGGCTATTGAAGAGGTGCTCATGCTGGACACTCCCTCTTCCTCGAGTTAGCGAAGCTAGAGCAAGTCCGACAAGTAGCCCGCCCAGCCTACCTGAAAACTAACAACCAGATTTGGTGGCGGCGCGTGGACTCGAACCACGGACCTACGGATTATGAGACCGTCGCTCTAGCCACCTGAGCTACGCCGCCACGAGGAACAAACGAAAGAAGAAACGCGGGTGGAATCACGAAAACGACGAACAGTAGCTCGTCGCATCGAACCTATTGATTCTATGAGTCCATGCAAATGAGTGTCAAACTTCGATCCAATCTGGTGGTGGTGCGGTTTGAGAAAAGATTCGTATCAGGGCATCGCTTCAGCGATGCCGCCAAGGGGCACAATTCTGAACGGCTTTAGCCGCTGAGGCTCGCTCGTCGCGGTGCAGCGGCTAAAGCCTGTCTCACTTAGTCCTTTCGGCACGGCTGAAAGCCGTGCCCTGATATGAATCGCGCTTCAAACCGCACCACTACCTTCAATCTTGATATACCTGCCCAAGTGGCCCGAAGGTTCGGCGCAGTTCAGCCGGACACGGGATGGGGACGTATCAATCATCTCGTCGAATCGACTAAGCCGGAACTTCGCCGTCGCGCAAGCTCTGCTAGGTCACAAGTCGATGACGACGACGCTCAACGTCTATAAGAAGCAGATCACGCCAAAGGCGTTCAAAGACGGAATGCGCGTGTAGGAACTGGCGACTAGCAAGCGCGATTAGGGATAGCTGGTGAAATTGCGATTTTTCAACAGTTGCTCGGATTAAATGAGAGCGTATACTTCCAGCCATCCCAGCCGCGCTCACGAAGATACGCCGGTCCCCCTGACGGTTTCCCTGAGAATCAAGGCTGGATAAAGGAAGGAATCCGTTGCCATGAGTAACGCAGCTAGACCGCTCCCGATAGAAGAAGAAATCCCGTCGAAGGTATCTCCAACCAATACTGCCAGGGCCTACGCAGCACAAAGCGCGACTTCCGGGATGGCGGCAACCATCATCCCGCGGCGGGCACTGCAGCCAGAGGACGTGCAGCTCGAGATTTTGTTTTGCGGTGTCTGCCACACCGATGTGCACTTTGTGCGCAACGAGTTCGAAGGCAGCATTCCAACCACATATCCCTGCGTGCCCGGTCACGAGATTGTTGGCCGCGTCACCAAAGCCGGCAGCGCGGTGAAAAAGTTCAAAGAAGGCGACACCGTGGCTGTGGGTTGCATGGTGGATTCGGATCGCACCTGCCCCAGTTGCCGGGAGGGAGAGGAACAGTATTGCGCCAGCATGCCGGTCCTCACTTACAACGCCCCGGATAAGCACCTTGGAGGCATGACCTACGGCGGGTATTCGCAGAACATCGTGGTAGATGAGGCATTTGTGTTGCGGGTGCCGGAGAGGTTGGATCTGGCCGCAACCGCACCACTGCTCTGTGCCGGCATTACCACCTATTCGCCGTTGCGCCGCCGGAACCTGCGCAAAGGCCAGAAAGTCGGTGTTGTGGGATTGGGTGGACTCGGCCACATGGGCGTGAAGTTTGCGGCTGCGTTTGGTTGCGAAGTCGTGCTCTTCACGACCTCTCCCGGCAAAACTGCCGACGCCAAGCGGCTGGGAGCGCACGAAGTGGTCGTCTCAAAAGATGACGCCGAGATGCAAAGGCATCTAAACAGCTTCGACTTTATCCTCGACACCGTTCCGGCGCATCACGGATTGGATCCATATCTCAATCTTCTGAAGCGGGACGGAACCTTGTCGCTGGTGGGAGCTCCATCGGTTCCTCTATCGTTCGGAGTGATGGGCTTGCTATTTGGCCGGAAGCAAATTGCTGGCTCCATCATTGGAGGCATTCGCGAGACGCAAGAGATGCTGGATTTCTGCGCCGAGCATGGAGTCACCGCGGACATCGAGCGGATTGGCGTCCAGCAAATCGACGAAGCCTTTCAGCGGCTGGTCAAGGGCGACGTCAAATACCGCTTCGTTATCGACATGGCCTCCCTGAAGTGAGAGCCGGGGCGCAACATAAACTCGGGGCATGAAGCTGCGGTCCGTCGATCTGACCCGGGCCTCCCGACCATTGCAAGCGTGGCAACAACTGGAGTGCAACGTGTGTCAGCGTAACCGCCAAAGACAAACCATCAGGGTGTGTTCAACGTCGGTAGTTGGCGTAAACAGGCAATTACACCAACAATCCGGCGCATTCAGAGCGACGGTTCTATGGACCGTTACTGCGTTTTCGGCCATCCAGGCTCGACAGTTTGCAAAGACTCGGCTAACTCGACTCAACACTTCCTGACTCAATACTCTGACTGTCTTCGAGGAATGCTTCGACTTCGGAAGGCGTGGGCATGGAAGGTTGCGCCCCATGTCGCATGACGGAAACTGCAGCTACGGCGGACGCCCATGCAGCGCTGCTGATCGGATCTTTGCCCGCCATCAATGCCACCGCCAGAGCACCGTTGAAGGCATCGCCCGCCGCCGTGGTATCCAGCGCGCGCACGTTGTAGGCAGGGATAAGGCGGCGCGTCCCGTCTGCAAGTGCGAGATAGCAACCCCGTGATCCCAACTTTAGAATCACATTTTTGCATCCGCACAGCAGCAAGGTGTTGGCCACGTCTTCCAGTCCATCCTCGGACAACTCGTGGGCCGGCCTTCCCAGCAGCGAACAGGTCTCGGTCTCGTTCGGCGTCAGCCAATCGACACATTTCAGCAACGAAGACGGAAGTCCGCGAGCCGGCGCCGGATCCAGCACCAGCGGGATTTTCTCTCGAACCGCAAGCGTTGCCAGATATTCAACTGTTTCCAGCGGAATTTCCAGTTGCGTCAGCAGGATGCCGGCGCTGCGAATCAGCTCAAGGTTCGCGTCCAGATCTTCGCGGGAAAGCTGCGCGTTCGCGCCTGCAACAATGGTGATGGCATTGTCTCCGGTCGCGTCGGTCGTAATGAGGGCGACACCCGTCGATCCCGGCACGATTCCGATCGCATCGGTGTTTACGCCGGATTCTCCAAGACTGTCTCTCAGTTGTGCACCGAAAGCATCCTGACCAACTTTTCCAATCAGACTTACCGAGCCGCCCAGGCGCGCCGCCGCCACCGCCTGATTGGCGCCTTTGCCGCCGGAAAACGTCCGGAAGCTCGATCCAGCAACTGTTTCGCCACGCGACGGAATCCGTTGCGTAGCCGCCACTAAATCGAGATTTATGCTGCCTACGACTACGATTCGCTTTCGCATACAGGTTCCGAATTCAGTGAAGCGAGAATAATGGGGCCACGGCAACCGCTCCCAGTCCGATCAGAAAACAAATAAACATGAGCGGAATAAGTCTTCGCGCGGCGGCCGGCGCAGCTGCGAATTCTTTCCAGATAAACACGCCCCATACGGCGGAAACCATGGTTGCGCCTTGTCCGATGGCATAGGAAGTTGCCGGACCGATAATCTGCGCATGCGATGCGACGAAGTTCAGAACCCCGCCCGTGCACCAGACCATTCCGCCTACTATTCCCCACCAGTGCCACGAACCCCGTCCCTTGAAATAATCGCCCATGGTCACGGAGCGGCCCCCAGTCAAAGGCTTGCGCATAAAAAAGTAGTTCACTGGAATGGCGCAGAGGGCGGTACCGAGCGCAAAAAAGAACGCCACGGAATAAGGGCCTAGAGAGTGTGTTCCAGCGGTCGCTTTCGTGACCAGGGGATAAAAACTGCCCATCAAAATACCACAAGCCAAACTCAGTTGAATACCTCGCGCACTCAAAGCTTTTTGGGTGGTCTCGCGCCTGCGGTAAGCCATTGCATCCAGCACAATGGCAATGACAACCAGAATAACTCCGCCAAACAGCAGCAGCGGATTTCCCTGCGGCGCAATGAAATAATTCAGCAGCACGCCCACGACGAGAGCCAGGCCAATGCCCACCGGAAATGCAACCGCCAGACCCGCGATCTCAATTGCAGCCACTAGTAATAGGTTGGCAACATTAAAAACCACGCCTCCAAGCAGGGCAAAGACGATGTGTTTCCCATCCGCATCATGGATGTTATTGAGGAACGATAGCGGACCTCCCCCGGCGCTGCCGAGAGTGAGTCCCCAGAAAAGACTCGCTACAATAATGCCGATTACGTAGTCCCAATAAAAAAGCTGGAAGGGCCAGCCGGGAGTGAGTTTCATGGTGTTGGCCCATGATCCCCAGCACAGCATGCTTCCAATCATGAACAGCAACGCGATCCCGTACGCTTCCGGCTGATACATAGTTGGTTCCCGATTTCTTACTGTTCTAAATGCGAGTGCTACTTTACAGCATGGGCTTGGTGACTAGCCATCGATCAGGCAATTCTTCGCTGAAGTTTACCGCCCGGTTCGATTTTTCGTCCGTGCATTCAATGTGAGCCCCGCCGATTCATCCTATTCGGGGATGTCACTATCCATACATGCATAGCGAAATGTTTTGCGCGCAACAATAATTCGGTGTAATTTTTCACAGGAGCAAGGAGACACGCCATGTGTTTTTCGGCGACAGCAAATTTTGTGGGCAGCGGATTTCTGGGCGCCGCCGGCGTGGTCACCTTGACCAAGGTGAAGCACCGGCGCGAACTGCTGTTCGCGGCCCTGCCCACATTATTTGCCATTCATCAGTTCATCGAGGGATTCGTCTGGCTGGGATTGGATGGCACCCTCTCGCCTGCGGTGGCGCACGACATGGGCGCGGCCTTCATGCTTTATGCGCAGGGACTTCTCCCTTTCCTGCTGCCGCTCAGCGTAATGCTGTTCGAAGTGGACATGAAGAGCCGCCGGCGCATGCTGCCGTTCGTTGCCATCGGCGGGGCCACCACGCTGTATATTTTGTGGGCGTTGACCGCGTACCCATTGCAGCTCTACGTCAGGGGAAACAGTATCGTGTACATCAATCAAGCGACCAACAACATGGCAGTTGCGGTGCTGTATGTGATTGCCACCTGCGGCTCGCTGTTTTTCTCCAAGATCAAGATGATGGTCGTCTTCGGCGTAGCCAATCTGGTGATTCTGCTGGTTGTCATGGAGGTCAAGCGATACGCCTTCACCTCTCTGTGGTGCGCCTACGCGGCCATCGCCAGTCTAATCATCCTCGGCTACTTCTGGAGCAGCAGCGAGCAGCGTCCGTTCCGCTATGCTGTGCCTTTGTGAGGGTTGCGAGGTTCCAACGTTTCCCGGCAGTGAGTAAAAAACGAAAGCGCCCCAGACCGGTTAGGTCATGAGGCGCTCGTCGAACAGCCCTCCCCCGAAGTCTGCTCACAAACAGAGTACGATCTAAGCCACAGCTTGAGAATGGCACGAACGTGCCAAGGGATCACCAATAACGGAACATCGTTGCAGGTTGCTGATTATACAGGAGTTGAAGCGGGCCGACAGCGCGCCGCCCGTTGGTGTCGAAACCTTTGACGGCTCACATTCGGACGAAACACCATCCGAACCCAAAGAAAATTCCTAAAACGTATAGTTGACGCTATCAGGCCATTACACCAACTACGTTGCTTTGAGATTGGCCGAAGACGGATAGACCGACTGCGAGGGGCTGGTTCCCTTCTACGTGCCATAGTTCGCCACAACTCTTGTCACCTTCCCCGTCGCTGACAACTCCATGAACTCCGCCGTGCGTGTCCCCTTTTGGTTTGTGTAATAGAGCACCACACTGTTTACGCCGCACAGCACGTCCACAAGCCGAAAGTGCAGTTCCGGATAGGCTTCTAGCCCTTGTCGAAAGTAGGCTCTCAAGCTCGCCTTTCCGACCACCTTGCCGTCCGATGCTCCCAACAGCTGGGCGGCAACTGGCGAAGTTAACTCGACTGCATCCTCGTAGTGCGCCATGATCAAGTCCAAATCATGAGCATTCCATGCCGCGGCCCAATGGTCCGCCAGATTCAATGCTTCGTCTCTTGTCAATGCTGTTTCTCCGCTCGAAGATTCATTCTTTAGACTCATTCTATGGGTGCCCGAGTCAGACACCAGAAAAGTTGACGACAGGG
Source organism: Terriglobia bacterium (assembly GCA_963723765.1). Lineage (GTDB taxonomy): Bacteria > Acidobacteriota > Terriglobia > Terriglobales > Acidobacteriaceae > DATBAX01. The sequence goes on from CAVRSD010000011.1 coordinate 78,136, forward strand.
TTGCAGTGACCTAAAATTCGTGCCCAGAATCGGGGAGCGAATCCCAAACTTCCAAACAGGTCTGCGGAGAAACAAGTCATGAAGACAACTCTATTCGGGATGGCGGCGATCGTCGCGCTGGTGATCGCCGTAATGGTCGGCAGGTCCAGCTCTGCGCAGGACAAAGACAAGCAAGAGAAAAACAAGCAGGACAAGTACACGCTGCTGATACCGGGCGGGCTCGCGTTCTCGGAGATCAGGGGATACGAACAATGGCAGGTAGTCGGCCCCAGCTTCACCGAAGCCGCAAAAGTGATCCGGGCGATTGTCGCCAATCCGGTGATGATCAAAGCCTATCAGGACGGCGTTCCCGGCAATGGCAAGGCCTTCCCTGACGGCTCCAAGATTGTGAAGCTGGAGTGGAGGCCGAAAAAGATAACGGATCCGCCTTTTTCGGCGAACACGCCGGACACAGTGCCGGGCGACCTGGCGCAGGTCGAGTTCATCGTGAAGGACAGCAAGAGATTCTCCGATACGCACGGATGGGGCTATGCGATGTTCGACTACGATGCCGCGTCCGGAACGTTCGCCCCGGCCACGAAGGCCAGCCATCCTCCGGTGAATAACGACGCCAAGTGCGGCGCCGCATGCCACGAGCTGGCGGCGTCAAAGGATTACATTTTTACGGCATATCCCAAAAGGTAAGGCCCATCGCTTCTCGCTTTATAGGCAATCCGGAAACCGGTTTCTGTAGTGCGTACTCGGCAGAGCGCTCGGCAGGGACCTTAAGAGGAGGAACAGTATGAACCGGATCGGTTTCTTACTGCTCGCAGTTGTAACCATGGCCGGCATTGTCGTCCACATGGCGCACGCGTCTGGACCATCCGATAGAGACTCGTCCCCGATCTATGGCGTCAAGATCCCTGCCGGATACCGCGATTGGCAATTGATCGCCGTGAACCAACTCCAGTTCGCCGGCAAGGGCGAGCAATTGCGCGCTCAACTCGGCAACGATATCGCGATCAAGGCCTTCAAGGAAGGGACGCTCCCGTTCCCGGACGGTGCCATCATTGCCGCGATTCATTGGACTCGCGTCCCGTCGGAAGACAACAACAAGGTCCTTGATGTCCCCTTCCCCGGCACTCAATCGTTCGTGATCGGGTCCAGGGTGAATGTGCAGTTCATGGTCAAGGACTCAAAGAAGTACGCAACGACGGGCGGCTGGGGGTTCGCTGACTTCAAGGATGGCAAGCCGGGCGACGAGGCGCTACACAAGACCTGCTTTCCCTGCCACGTGCCTGTGAAAGATCGTGACTACGTCTTCGCTCGTTACGCACCTTAATACACTTCGTCTGCGCTCAGGAGATCCCCCATAAGATCGGCCGCGGTGACGCTCACGAAAAACGGAAAACGTCCCGTCAGTCCCTAGCTGAGACACGCGCCCACACGCCTTGCAATAGCGCAGGCACCCACTTTTCGGCGGGACCGCGGCTCCAACTCTGATTGCGGAAGATGATGTCACGATTCCCTGCGCCTTGGCTTGTGCTTCGCAGCCCAAGGATGAAGAGCGAGCCTTTTCTAAAGGGACAACCGTCTCAACCACAGTTTGTCTTGCGCGGCGGGGCGGCCGGGGTCGGTGCGCGGTAGCAAAGGTTCGAATCTTATGCCGTTGAGCGAGAAAATGCGGAGTATTTTCCGGAGAAGCTGCACATTGCGAACCGGACCATGTCTTATAAAGTCCCGGTCGAACCTTGAATCGTTTGAAATTGTCCGGACCTCTGCCGGATCCGTGACGACGACAATGTCAGTGATACCAGGAAAATAGGTGCGTTTCATGATGTGATCACCCATCCGAATTTGGGTGAAAGTTACAAAAGTTTCGTGACTTTGTCAATCCTGGCGGCCGGCCACACGCGCTTCCATGTTGCTATTGCAACATAGCTATGTTGTAATGGCAACATAGAGGTGCCCGATGAGCGAAGTCCTGCAAGCGCTATTCCACAGGCGAGCGGTTAAGGCCTTTGAGCCAGTCGAGATCCCGCAAGTAGTGCGTGAACAAATCCTCGATGCAGCCCGCCATGCTCCCTCCAGTTTCAATATGCAACCTTACCGGTTCTTTTGGGTGGAATCGTCGCCTGGAAAGACAACCGCGGCGAAACTCTGCCTGGGACAGATGCCTGCGGCAACGGCGTCGGCACTGGTGGTTGCGGTGGCCGACATCGGGTCGCTGGCAACGACCTCTCAAGCCCAGTTGGAGTGGATGCGCAGGAGCGGCTTCAGCCACGCCAAAGTCCGAGATTACGAGCGGACGGCAAAGATCGGACGGATCCTGTTCATGCCCGGACCGTTCGGCATTTTTGGCGCGCTCAAGTGGGCGATTTTTCGACTGGTGAATTTGTGGAAGACGATGGGCATGCCACCAGTGTTTCGACAGGACTTGTTAAAGTGGGCAATGAAGAGTACATCGTTGGCCTGTGAGAATCTGATGATTGCCGCCGAAGCACTGGGACTCAACACCTGCCCTATGGAAGGATTCGATGGCCGCCGACTCTCCAGATTTCTCGGGCTCTCCACCCGGTATCATGAGATTGTGATGGTGATTGCCATCGGGAAAAAATCGCCGGCTTATGCGGAACCGCCTCAGTGGCGGCGACCTCTCGATGCCACGGTGACCGTCTTATGATCGCCGATCCGAAGATCATGGTTCCGAAGAAGGACATTCCTGAAGACATCCTAAGGAACTCCGTACTTGCCCATGTTGCGGCAGCCTATTTTTCCGTCGGGAAGAGACTTGAGCGAAAAACCCGGTGCTCTGCGACTCGTGGCTTCATCCTATCCACACTCCGGGGCGGTGCCACGCTCAATCAGAATCAAATCGCCACACTTCTCGGCATTGACCGAACTGTCGTGCACCGAGCCATCAAGTCAATGGTTCAGGAAGGGCTTGTGTCGGAGAGAAAAGCAGAATCGGGCAGAGCAATTCACGTTACGTTGACGCCAAAAGGCCACAAATACAGAAAACGCCTGATCACTGCGAGGATGGCCGCTGACGAAAAACTCCGAAAAGAACTGACTCCGGAAGAACGCACAACCCTTCTTCGACTCTTGAAGTTGATTGCCGAATTAGAGTTCTAAAACTGGCGGTGGCCCAGGCTTTTGATCTCGCTGGGGGGCTGGCCCACACATCCTAATCTTTAGCCGTTAGCACTACCACGACCGAGGCGGCCAGGAGTGCCCGGGCTGCGTTTTAGTGTCCGAATTCGTACAGGGGTGTCCTGAAACGGACAGCGCAGACGAACTAATCGCAAATTAAGTCGTTTACAATCTGGTGCTTAGTATTGGCAAGGGTGATGCTGATATCCCGACAAGGAGGACTAAAAACATGTCATTCGTTCGCGATCTGAGAGTTGCAGCTCACTCGTTAATTCGGACTCCGGGGCTGGCGATCGCCGTGATTCTCACGTTGGCCCTCGGCATCGGCGCGAACGCTGCCATTTTTACGCTGGTGCGCGGAGTCTTGCTCAAGCCTCTTGTCAACCGCGACGAGAACCGCCTGATCTATATCCGGCAAAGCGCTCCTGGCATCGGCGAAGAAAACGCTGCGTTTTCTGTACCTGAGCTACAGGATTTAAGCTCGAGCGTGAAAAGCGTGAGCGCTTTTGGCGATTTCTCGACGATGGGCTTCACCATGATCGGCCTGGGAGAGCCTCGTTCGATTCGAGGCGGCGTCGTCGGAGGCACTTATTTTGACGTGATGGGCCTTCATCCCGTGCTCGGCCGCCTCATTGGGCCGCAAGACGACGGTCCCAAAGCTGCTGGCGTCGTCGTTCTCACCTACCGTTTCTGGGCGACCGCTTTTCACAAAGATCCTTCGGTCATCGGCAAAACCGTTCGCCTCGGTAGCATTGGTGATCGTACTGCGACAGTGATTGGCATCCTCGAGCCTTGCGTGCCATATCCGCAAGATACCGAAATCATCGCCAACATCGTCACCAGCCCGCATCATCTTTCCGCAACCATGGTCACTGGCCGCATCCATCGCATGACTGAACTTTTCGGCCGTCTGGCTCCCGGGGCCACTCTCGATCAGGCTCGCGCCGAGTTGGACGCCGCCTACGCCGCGATGAAGCAGGGCCATCCCGAAGCCTATGCGCACGAAGCGAACTTTCAGATTGGGGTGAAGTTGCTGCGTGACGAGATCACGTCGGGCGCGCGGACTGTGTTGCTGGTGCTCCTCGCAGCGTCAGGACTGATCTTCATCATCGCGTGTTCCAATGTCGCCAACTTGATTCTGGCGCGGACGGTTCGCCGCGAAGGAGAGCTGGCGGTCCGCGTAGCGCTGGGCGCAAGCAAAGGCGCGTTGCGCCGCATGCTGTTGGCCGAAAGCCTTCTCCTGTGTGGCGCTGGCGCGGCCCTCGGTGTACTGAGCGCGCAGCCGATGGTGGCCGTCCTGGCTCGCTACGCCTCGCGCTTCTCCATTCGCGCACTCGATTTCAGAATCGATTCGAGCTTGCTTTGGGTCGGAGCGGCGCTGGCTGTCGTGGCCGCGGTGATTCTCGCATACGTCCCGCGCCTGCCCTCGACCGGCACGCCGAGCGGATTGAGTCTGGCCAGCGGAAGTGTGCGGATCACCGGCGGCACGAGCCGCCGTCAGCGGATCTTCGCGGTCACACAGATCGCCGCGTCGTTCGTGTTGCTGGCCGGCGCAAGTGCGTTGATCGCTACGCTGATCGCACTGCAGAGGACGCAGACCGGTCTGGATACGCAACACGTCCTCGCTATCGATGTTCCTGCCATGTCCTATGGGAAGACACCGGAGCAGGTCGTCGATTTCTACAAGGAGGCGATGCGTCGCATTGATGCCCTGCCAGGCGTGAGTAAGACCGCCTTCGGCGATGTCGTTCCCTGGCGTGATGGCAGCCCCACGGGTCTCGGTCTCCAATTCTCCGCTGACGGACACGTCCATGCCGCCGGCGTAGACGATCCCAGGGCGCAGCCGCGTTCCATCTCTCCTGGTTTTTTTGCGGCGCTTGGCGTTCCTATCCTTGCCGGCCGCGATTTCAATGCGCTCGATAACGAAAAGAATGCAGAGCCTGTCGTGGTCATCAGCCAGACCCTCGCGCAGCGCATGTTCCCCAATGAGGATGCGGTGAATCGGCATGTCTATTGGACGGATCCCGTACTGCAATTCTTTGGCGGGACCGATCTCGAAATGGCGCGTCTTCTCGCGCCACACCGTATCATCGGCGTCACCGCCGATATTGACGACCAGCACGTCGTTCCTGAACCTACGCCCACGATTTACAGCTCTTTTGACGAAGGTACACTTTTTGGCGGTCGTCTCTTCATTCACACGGCTGCAAATCCCTATGCGCTAGCCCCTTCGGTCACGCGCATTATTCACGACATGTCCGCCGATCAGCCAGTCGAGCACGCCGCCACTCTCGCGGACATTCGTGCCGAAGTGCTGACGCCCGACCGTTTGAACTCACTGGTATTCGGCGTATTCGCGGCGGTAGCACTGGCGATTGCCGTGGTGGGCGTCGCGGGCGTGCTGGCGTTTTCGGTGAGCGCGCGGACGCGGGAATTCGGCATCCGGCTGGCCCTCGGATCGGAGCCGCAACGACTCCTCAAAGACGTGATCGCAGAGGGCGCGGTGATGGCTGCGGCGGGCGTACTTGCAGGCGCGGCATTTGGGTTCGTGCTGGCACGTTTGGCGGGAAGATATTTCCTGGACGTCAAGATGCCGGGAGTATTGCCGGTGTTTGTCTCTGCGTTCGTACTGATGGCGGTCGCGATTATCGCGTCGTGGCTGCCCGCGGCGCGCGCTGCCCGCGTCGATGTTATGCAAGCGTTGCGCTCCGAGTGACCGTCGGACGGGGGTAGGGTACGGCAACTCCGAACGTGAGATAAATCTTCGAACAACGGCCCATCATGCGGGACGATCAGATGAGCTTTTGGACCCTTCGCGGATGACGGGTTATCCCGACGCAATTGTTGTAAACAGCAATTTCTCCACGGGACTAATAATTGAGAAGCCTACCATAGGCTGAACCTACGGCACAAAGCCTGAACTTTACGTGACGTGAGGGCACAATCCCGATAGATGTTGTGTCCAGGCCATTACACTCACTGAGCGCTCGAACGCACGCCCTTCGTGGAGAGGGAGCATTTTGCCGGAGGGATACGCTACCCCCGCCATTCATTGACGGAGGCATGCCGCGTCCGTAAGATGAAGCGACTCAAAAGCCAGGCGCCATCTGGTTCTAATCGTTCTAACCATCAATGATCGGCCAGACCATCTCGCACTATCGCATCGTCGAGAAACTCGGCGGCGGTGGCATGGGCGTCGTCTATAAGGCCGAGGACCTGGCACTGCACCGCTTCGTCGCCCTCAAGTTTCTGCCTGATGACGTTGCCAAAGATCCGCAGGCCCTGGCCCGCTTCCAGCGCGAGGCGCAGGCGGCTTCGGCTCTCAACCATCCCAATATCTGCACCATTTACGAGATCGGACAGCAGGACGGCAAGCCCTTTCTGGTGATGGAATTCCTGGACGGCATCACTCTCAGCCACTCCATCGGCAGGCAGCCGCTGCAAACCGATGTGCTGGTGAACCTGGCCATTGAAATTGCGGACGCGCTGGATGCCGCCCATGCGGAAGGTATTGTTCACCGCGACATCAAGCCGGCAAACATCTTCGTGACCAAGCGTGGTCACGCCAAGATCCTCGACTTTGGACTGGCAAAAGTGGTAGTCAGCAGTTCTTCCAGCAAATTCGTGGCGAATACTCAGACCATCGACGACGCCCACTTGACCAGTCCCGGCACCATGTTGGGCACCGTCGCCTACATGTCGCCGGAACAAGTACGCGGACGCGAACTGGACGCCCGCTCCGACCTGTTTTCGTTTGGCGCTGTTCTGTACGAAATGACAACCGGCGATGTGCCCTTTCATGGCGAGAGTTCAGCCGTGATCTGCGAAGCCATCATGAACCGCGCTCCAGTCGCGGTGGTGCGGCTGAATCATGCGGTGCCGGCCAAACTGGAAGACATCATCAACAAGGCTCTGGAGAAAGATTGCAACCTGCGTTACCAGCACGCTTCGGAAATGCGCGGCGACCTCCAACGCTTGAAGCGGGACACGGACACGGGACGGATGGTTTTGCCGGCAGTTAACGCAAACGAAGGAATGACAACCTCGGCAGGCCCCGCGAGTTCCGGCCAGCTCAGCGCGGTCAGCGTACCCGTGCCTCCGGTCCAGAAGCGTTCCTACGGAAGGATCGTGGAAGTCGTTGCCGCGCTTGCGGTGCTGTTGTTCGCAGTCATTTTTTGGCAGATGAAACAGCGAGCCGCACCGGCTGCGATTAGCGCCGAGTCAAAAAGCGATTGCGGTTCTTCCTTTCCAGAACATTGGTTCCAATGCCGACCTGGATTTTCTGCGCCTCGCCTTACCCGACGAAGTCGCCACTGCGCTGACCTATGTGCAGTCTTTATCCATTCGTCCCTTCGCCACCACCAGCAAATACAACGGCGCCAACCTTGACCTGCAACAGGTCGGACGCGAAATGCACGTCGCCAACATCGTTACCGGACACTATCTGAAAGAAGGCGACCAGATTCAGATCACTTTGGAAGCCGTGGACGTGGAGAACAACCGCACCCTTTGGCGTGACACCATGACCATCGCTGCTCCCGACCTGATTGCCATGCGTGACCAGATCACGGCCAAAGTTCGTCAGGGACTCGTCCCCGCACTGGGCGCCGGCACGAATTCTGTGGAAGGCGCGACCCGGCCGAAAAACGAAGAAGCTTACGACCTCTATTTGCGCAGCATCTCGCTGCCCCACGATCCTCTTCCCAACAAAGACGCCATCGCCATGCTGGAACGGTCGGTCGGACTGGACCCCAGCTACGCACCCGCCTGGGGCTATCTGGGAGTTCGCTACCATTACGATGCCGCCTATTCGAATGGCGGCGAAGAGATGCACAAGCGGTCGGACTCTGCGCTGGAACGTGCTTTGGCGCTCGATCCCAACTACAGTTTTGCCGCTGCCTGGCTGATCACCAATCGAGTCGAACAAAATCAGTTGACCAGGGCCTACCAGGACGCGAAAGAACTGGTGGCGCGTCATCCGGAGAGCTCTGAGGCGCACTTTGCCCTCTCGTATGTCCTTCGCTATGGAGGGGCCATCGAAGAATCGGCCCGCGAATGTGAAGCTGCCATAGCCGTGGATCCAGGCAACTTTCGCTTGCGATCGTGTTCCTTCACCTTCGACCAGCTTGGTAACTACGCGCGTGCCATGGATTTTCTTCAGCTCGATGCCGGATCGGTATGGGCCTCCAGCAATGTCATGCGGCACTACATTCGCGATGGAAAGCTGGCCCAGGCCAGGGAGGCTGCCGGGAAATTCAAAGAGGACCGATTCTTTCAGATGATGAACGTGTGCCTCAACAATCCGGCGTCCCCGGATATACAGTCCTTCGCTCGCGAAGTTGCGGCCACAAGATTCGCCGATTCCGATCCCGAACCCCGTTATGTCATCGCGGGCGACTTTCTTTTCTGCGGGCAAAGAGACACAGCCGTAAGCCTACTGAAGAGTGCCGTCGCTGGACACTTTTGCGCCTATTCCGGTTTGCAGAATGATTCCGTGTGGGCGAAGCTGCGCGGCACCCCGGAGTTCAATCAATTGCTCTCCGACGCGAAACAATGCCGGGACGATTTTCTCGCCCAGAGATCCCAGGCCTCCCGCTGATTAAGCGATTAACTATCCTTGCGATACAGAAGATCGCGCATGGCATGCCTGCGAGCCTCGTTCACTTCGCTCGCACTCTTGCGCTCGTCGGCATCTCTCGGACGCTGGGTTGTAGGGGCGGCTGCGTCGTCGGCACTACAGTCCGGGCAGCGGTTGGCAAAACCGGGTTTGTCCGGCTTTAGTTCGAACTCTTCCGAGCAGACAATGCAGGTTTTGATGGGAAAAGCCATTTACGCTCATATGATACGACGCTCCTGCGCTCGATGGAAGCGGGTGGTCTCGGCGTAAATTCGATAAAACTGTCTCCGGCCTGAAATGTTTTCCTCGATTCTGTCTTATCTAAGCAGACGCCAGTAAACATCCATTGCAAGCGAGGTCATGTCATTGAAAATTAAAGCCTTCGCACTCTCTGCAACAGCGATGAGAGAAACCAGAGTGCGGATAGATTCCATGCCCTGCCCTTCGTTGACTTGCCTGTTTCTTAGACGTACGATTCTGCTCCAGTGATCGGTCAAATTGAGTGATCGGCAAAATCCAGTGATCGGCCAAACCATCTCGCATTATCGCGTTACCGACAAGATCGGTGGCGGTGGGATGGGTGTGGTCTATAAAGCTGAAGACACCCGGCTGCAACGCGCCGTCGCCCTCAAGTTTCTCGGCGACGATATCTCCCGCGATCCGCAGGCGCTCACCCGCTTCCGGCGCGAGGCCCAGGCCGCGTCCTCGCTAAACCATCCCAACATCTGCACCATCTACGACATCGACGAGGAAAACGGCCACGCGTTTATCGTGATGGAGTTCCTGGAGGGAGTCACCCTCAAGCACCGCATCACCGGACGCCCGATGGACATGGAAGCGCTCATGGGACTCGCCATCGAGATTGCCGATGCGCTCGATGCCGCCCATGCCAAGGGAATCGTTCACCGCGACATCAAACCCGCCAACATCTTTGTCACCGAGCGCGGCCATGCCAAGATTCTCGACTTCGGATTGGCCAAGGTGGTCGATAAAGCCAGCTCTGCGACTGGGTTTCTAAGCAACGGAGCGGATACGCCGACCTTGGGCGAGCAGAATCTCACCAGTCCCGGCACAACTCTTGGGACCATCGCCTACATGTCGCCGGAGCAGATTCGCGGTAAAGAACTCGATCCCCGCACCGATCTGTTTTCCTTTGGCGCGGTGCTCTACGAAATGAGCACCGGGGTGCTGCCGTTTCGGGGCGATACTTCGGGAGTCATTTTCGATTGCATCCTGAATCGAGCGCCCACGCCTCCCGTCCGGCTCAATCCGGAATTGCCCGCCGAACTGGAGCGCATCATCGGAAAGGCATTGGAAAGAGACCGCGACCTGCGCTACCAGACCGCATCCGAACTACGCACGGACCTGAAGCGCCTGCGGCGGGATTTTGATTCAGGACGGAATTCGAGCAGCGATGCGCGATCGATAGCGCTCTCGCAGTCGGCAACCGGGTCGTCGCCGCAATATTCGCTTTCCTCTTCCAGCGGCGCGTCTCCTACCTCGTTGTCGGAGACTGCCACGATGAAATCCTCGAGCGCGGCCGTGCTTGTCGAAGCCGCGTCGCACAACAAGGGCAAACTGGTTGGAGTTGCGGCGGTGGTCTTGCTGCTGGTGATTGCCGCCGGATACGGCGCCTACCATTTCCTAATGCCTCACACTCCGGGTGCCCTGGGCAAAATCACTCAGATCAGCCACTGGCACAAGCCGATCAATGATGCGGCCATCTCCCCCACTGGGCGCACCATCGCCTTCACTTCCTATGTGGGAGGCTACGAGCAGGTTTTCGTGATGCTGACTTCGGGCGGCGAACCTTTGCAACTGACCACCGATGAAGGCAGCAAATACCTCGACAGCTTTTCCGCCGATGAAACCCAAATCTATTACGAGCGCCAACTGGGCGCCACTGAGGTGTGGGCGGTGCCGACACTGGGCGGTACTCCGGTGCGTGTGGTGGAAGGCAGCAATCTCGAGCCATCGCCGGACGGCAAGAGCTTGTTCTACGTGAATCGACAAACCGGCGATATCCGGCAGTCGCCGGCTTCGGGCGCCGGCGGCCATGCGATCTTCAACCTCAAGAACCTCGGGGTCGCAGGTTTTCACATGTTAGTCCTTCCCGATGGGGCCGACGTTCTGCTGACGGGACTCAAGCCCTCGAGCACAAAGGACATTTCCCAGATATACAAAATAAACGTTGCCACCCACAAAGTCGTTAATGTGGGAGAGCTGCCCGGCACAGGTTTCGTGAACTGGGGAGAACCGGGCAAAACGCTTCTTTTTTCCCGCGACAACAACGGGATCATCAATCTTTGGGAGTACAACCTCGAAACCAAAGCCTCCACTCAGCTCACTTCGGGTGCGGGCCCGGATTTATTGCCCATGAAAGATCCCTCCGGCAGCGGGATCTTCTTCATCAATGGCAAACAATCGGGGTATCTGTCGGTGTACGATCTGCACTCGAAATCCACCACCGACATTGCGTCGGAGTTGGCCACGCAGCCAACCATTTCTCCGGATGGCGAACACGTGATGTACATTACCCAGCCCGAGCCGCAAATTAACGAGCTTTGGGTGTCAGACATGGATGGCAACAATCGAATCAAGCTTGCCTCCTCCCCCAAAGGGCTCGGCACCGGCGCCTGGTCCGAGAATGGCTCACAACTGGAGTATGTCGATAATTCAGGTGACGTGGATCGGCATTACCTGGTGAATCGGGATGGCAGTCATCTTCGTGAACTGCCCCGGTCACTACCTCACATTGAATCCAGCGCGTGGAGCCGGGATGAAAAGGATTTGTATGTAAGCGGCTATGCTGACACGTCCACCGTTTTGAGTACATGGAAAATCAGTCTCGATAGCTCCACTGCGGAATTCTTCCATGAAGGTTGCGGCTTCTCCATGGCGGAGTCGCAGGACGAGAAACATCTTTTAATGACCGGCCTTCGCGGCGAACAACTGGGACTCTTCGACCTCAGCATTCCGGACAAGAAATGCACCGTCCTCGTCCCCGGCGTGACCAGCTTTTTCCCTCACTTCAGCCGCGACGGGAAATATGTACTCTATACACTTTCCACCCGCGGAGAAGTGACCTTGTACCGGCTCCCCTGGCTCGACGGCAAGGCGGCCGGGCCGGTGCAGACGGTCTTGAAACTGCCATTCGCATTTCCGCAATTTTTTGAAGGCAATACCTACGATGTTGCGCCCGATCTTTCAAAAATTATTTATGCCCGCCCCGGTGGCCAGTTTGATTTGTATCTCCTCTCCAGCAAGTAATCTTCCCGGTTCTCTAGTTCACTTCGCGCCACCCATTCGCTATTGCCACTGCCAACCAGAAACGCGAAACTGGAAACTCCAATGAACGCTATTGCCGTCATCCCTGCCCGGCTCGCCTCCACGCGTTTGCAGCGCAAAGCTTTGCGTGAGATTGCCGGGCAGCCCATGGTCGGGAGGGTTTATGAGGCCGTCCACTCTTCGCCGTTGCTCACCGACGTCATCATCGCCACGGACTCTGACGAAATCATGGATGTGTGCCAGCGGCATGGATGGAGAGCGCAAATGACTTCCAGCGCTCATCGCAGCGGAACCGAACGGGTTCATGAAATTTCAAATCTCATTACGGCGGATATCTATTTGAATGTGCAGGGCGATGAGCCCCTGACCCGGCCCGAGCACATCGCTTCATTGCTCGAGGTTATGAAAAATCCCGCAGTGCAGGTTGGAACTCTGAAAACCCCTGCGCCGGAAGCAGATATCGCCAATCCCAACGCAGTGAAGGTCGTCACTGACTCTGACGGCAGGGCCCTTTACTTCTCCCGGGCTACGATCCCACACGACCGTGACCACACCAACCCACGTTATTTCAAGCATTTGGGATTTTATGCATATCGCAAATCGGCGTTAGATCGCTTTGTAACGCTTCCCGAGTCTTCGCTGGAACGCAGCGAGCGTCTGGAACAATTGCGCTTTCTGGAAAACGGCATCCCGATCTTTGTCGGAGAAACACTTTTCGATACGGTTGGTGTTGATACGGAAGAAGATTTGCGGCGAGTGGAAGAAATTTTGCGAAAACCCTGAAGTTTAGTTTGTTATCTATAAGCTATATTTTAACACACAGTGGATTTCCATCGGGCCTGGCGCATTACAGGTTTCCGGTGGGGCTAACCGCAGCCGAAGCCGGGATCGTCGATCCTGCGCCATTCCAGGCCTGTTAGCGAAGCATCGTCCAAAACGGTCTGTTTGCGATCTGCGGCCCGGCGACGCTTATCTCACGGCTAAAATCTTTTTCAACAAGTTACACGACGATCCAACGACTTAGCTGGAAGCCTTCGCCCAGGCTTGCGCTGCCTGCAAGCCGGCGCGAGATGGCGGGATGCGAATGGAAGAACCATTCCACGAATCGGGAGGGCGTGCGCTCCGCTAAATTCTGCTCGGCCAGCTTGTTCATGGATGAAATAAAAGGCTCGACGCTGGCAATCGACTCAAAAGCATAGCGATCGGCCTGGCGTTCATTGAAACGCGAGAAGGCGTTGAGCGCGGGAAGCGCAAGAAAAGAAAGGACCGTGAAAACCAAAACCAGCAGGGGAAGATTGGCAAAATCAGAAAGCTCTTCAAACATATGCAGCCGGTCCACTGCATAATGCAACGCCCAATTCGCCGCCCAGAATCCAATCAGCGTCGTAACTGCCTGCACCGCAATGCTTTTCAGAATGTGCTTGTGAACGTGATGTCCCAGTTCATGGGCGAGAACCGCTTCAATTTCATCGGGAGAGTAATTGTCCAGCAAGGTGTCAGCGAGAATGATGCGGCGGGTGCTGCCCAGTCCCGTCAATGCTGCATTTGCCTTTTTACTCTTCTCCGAAAGATTCCATTTATAAACTCCGCGCACGCGAGTCCCGGCGCGTTCCCCGAGACGCACCAGGCGCTGCCTGAGCTCTTCATTCTGAAGGGGTTCGAATTTGTAAAAAATGGGAAACAAAAACACTGGAGCCAATTGCGCCAGCAGCACAAACAATCCGAGAAACACGGCCCAGGTGAGCAACCACCAGTGCACGGGAAACTCACGAAGAATGAAATACAACACTTCGACCACGATGACAGCGAAAATGAGTCCGACCAGAAAGCCTTTGACTTCATCCCAGATCCAGGCGCGAAGTCTCTGATTGGAAAGATGAAAGCGATGTTCCAGACGGAAACTGTAGTAGTCCAGGCTTATGCCAAGCAATTTGGCGAGCACCATCAGTATCAGCACATACGCGGCAACCGCCAGCGTGTAACTCTGAAAAGCGGCGCGCATGGCGAAGTCGCGCAAAGTGCCGCTCCATCCGGTGGCCAGCAATAAAACCAGGAGGGCCAGACCGACGACAAAGTCGGCGATGCCCAACCAGCGGCGAATCCGGTTATAGCGGCGAGACTCCGGCGAATCCGCCGGAGCCGCCACGGGAATGGTTATTGAGCTCATAGCTACAGCATCCATTATGGTCTGGAGCGATGGGAAATGCGAGACCCGGAAGTAATCAGCGGAGGCCAGTGTGGACTCGACACTGTGACACGAGTGCCGTCCTTGACGGGACTTGCACTTAGCTCAATGCTCACCCAGGGCTTACGCCCTGGGCTAATGAATGCCGCCGCTCCGCGGCTGGATTGCGGAACGTCCGCCACTTGGGGAAGGTGTTCCACAGTTTCCGCGGCCCTCGCTGAAAGTCCAGATCGTTATCCAGTTTTTACAAAATTCTCCCCGCTGGCGAGAATTTCTTCCACCAATTCAGGCGAAGCGGCTTCGGCATAAACGCGTAACAGGGGCTCGGTGCCGGATGCGCGAAATAAAATCCATGCCTCTGCTCCGTTGCCATTAGTGGGAGCGTCGAGAAAAAACTTGATGCCGTCCAAGTTCTCTTTCTTCAAAACCGAATATTTGCCTAAGCGTTTGGTTTGTTCACTTTTCGCCCGCTGAATGGCGCCTTGTTTCACTTCTTCCGTGATATGCAAATCGCGGCGACCATAAAAGTGGGGCCCGTATTCTTTTTGCAAATCGGCAACCAGTTGTCCCAGAGGCTTGCCCTCCTCGGCCATCACATTGGCCAGCAGGAGCGAATTCAGGATGCCGTCGCGTTCGGGAAGGAAACGCGAATAGCCGATGCCGCCGGATTCTTCTCCCCCGATGAGGATCTCGCGCTCCATCATCAGATCGGCGACGTACTTGAATCCGATGGGGCATTCGTTGAGCTTGCGTCCATACTTGGCGCAGATGCGATCGATCATGCGCGTGGTATTGAAAGCGCGCACCACCTCCCCGGGCCATTTTTTTCTTTCCAGCAACCAGCGCAGGAGGACAGCGATAATCTTGTGGGCATCGACGAAGCTGCCGTCTTCGGCGACGGCCCCGATGCGATCAGCATCGCCATCAGTAGCGAACCCGGCGTGGCATTTCTCTTTCACCACTACTTCCTGCAACTGCGCCAGATTCAACTCGATAGGTTCGGGATTGATGCCGGGAAATAGCGGGTTCAACTCCTGACGAATGGCTATGTGCTGGATATTTCGTTCCTGAAAGACTTGCGTGAGCGTGCCGCGCCCGGCGCCGTACATGGAATCAACCACGAACTTGAAGTTGGCTTTGGCGATGAGCGGCAGATCGGCGAAGGCACAAATCGCGGCAATGTACGGCTGCTTGAAATCGATTTCGTCGATTACGGCTTTTTGTCCGCGCGGAGGCACAGGAGCGCCAAGCTCTTCCTCAATCGCCTTCATGATGGCGGGTGTGGCTGATCCGCCAAAGCTGGCTTTGAACTTCATGCCATTCCAGTTCCAGGGATTATGGCTGGAAGTGATCATCACGCCGCCGGCAGCCTTTAGATTCTTGACCGCGTACGAAACCGCCGGAGTAGGCGTGTCGTCGTTGGCGAGCTTGACCGGGATTCCGGCTTCGGCGAGGACCTCGGCGGTGATGCGGGCGGCGCGCGGCGAGGCGAAGCGAGTGTCATACCCAACGATGACACCTCGTTTCGGATCTTCATGCTTTAGAACATAGGAAGCGATCGCACCGGCGACCTGGCGGACATTGTCGAAAATAAAATCGTCCGCTATGACCGCACGCCAACCGTCGGTGCCGAATTTGATCATGGGGGCTCTCAGCTCTCGGCTATCAGCTTTCCGCCCGCTCAGTTTTGCTGAAGGCTGATAGCTGAGAGCTGAGAACGTTTCAAACTAGTTTGTGCAGTTTCTTTTCATCCAGATATTTGACAACTTTGCCTACGTCCTGCGCTTGCTCCAGGGTGGTGATCAGTAGAGCATCTTCGGTTTCCACGACGACCAGATTGCTGACTCCAACAACCGCTACAAATTTGCCGGGGGCGTGAATGTAATTTTTCCCAGCATTCAGGGTGAAGATGCCGTTAGCCGCAATCAGGTTGTCATTTGCCGGATGCTGTTTGCTGACTTGATGCTCGTGTAACGCCGTCCAGGAGCCGAGATCGTTCCATCCAAAGTCGGCGGGGAGACAGTAAATGTTGGAAGCCTGCTCTCCTTTGGCGGAACGGGGCTCGAGCACGGCGTAATCGATGCTGATATTTTCGCACTTGGGATAAAGACGACGGAAGGTGGCGGCGAATTTTGCCGTGCCATGGGTAGCGGCAATCTGTTCGAGTATGGCCGCAGTTTTCGGCAAATGTTCGGTGAGGGCATTCGCCAGAGTGCGCGCACTCCAGAGAAACATGCCGCTGTTCCAGAAATAGTTTCCGGCGTTCAGGAATTCCTGAGCTCGGCGCGCGTCTGGTTTTTCGGTGAAGCGGCGGACGTGGAGTGCGCTTGCCGGGTCTTCGACCCGGCCTGTACGGGCAAGAGTGCCCGTACCCACATGGTTCGTTGCCACATCGGTCGTGGCGGCTTCGATGTAGCCGTAGCCGGTTTCGGGGCGAGTGGGGCGGATGCCGAGAACGACAATGTTTTCGCCGGCAGCGGCGATTTCAATTCCTCGTTGCAGAGTTTCGCGATATTTTTTTTCGTTGGCGATTACGTGATCGGAAGGGAACAGGCCGAGGACCGCATCGGGACTGGTGCGCAACAAGATGAAAGCTGCGAGACCGATGGCGGGCGCGGTGTTGCGTCCCACGGGCTCAGCTAGAATTTGCTTTTTGTTCAAACGAGGCAACTGGCGCGTGATCTCGCGTTGCAGGTCGGCGTTGGTGATGACCCAAAAAGATTTGGGCGGAGAGAGCGGCAGCAGGCGGGCAACCGTTTGCTGGATCATGGTCTGTTTGCCGTCGAGGGCCAGCAGTTGCTTGGCACGGCGCTTGCGGCTCAGCGGCCAGAAGCGGGTGCCGCGTCCGCCGGCGAGAATTACGGGATAGAAAGTTGGAGTCTTTTTGGTCACGGGTTTAGGAATGATGCGGGTCACGTCGCAAGCGTTGATTTTAGACTGCGCCCAATGGGCGCGTGGTCTGACGCTTGCCCTACCCCGGACTTACGTCCGGGGCTAATATGGTTTCGCTCCTCCGGAGCTGGATTGTGAAGATGAATGCAGCATCGCATCTTCATTTGCATTCTGGGCACACCAGCTGCAGAACGCTCACCAATTAAGATGCTTAACGATTATAGAAGCATCGATGGGGAAGAACCGAGACCGCTGCAGATTTTTCACATTCTAGTGGCCGGCTCCGGGACGAGGACGCCCGGAACGTAGGCTTGCAGCAGCTCAATCGTCCACTGCGGACGCACGCTGAATTCCGGAAAGCAAGCCGGAACTACAACCGCGTCGCCTTTCGCCAGCGTCACGGGCTCGTGGCCGCGGACTTCGACGACACCGCAGCCATCGACGGCGACCAGGATGTGTACGGAATTCGCGGCGTCTGGCTCAGAACGGAAATTCCAGGGCTGCTTTAGTTCGAAGCGATCGACCACGAAATTGGGCGCGGCGATCAGAGGAGATTTGCGGTTTTGCGTTCCATCCATCCTAAACGGGGCAGGCCGAACGACCTTACCGGAGGCAGTCGTTTCTTTCATTGCCGCCAGGCCTTCTTTCAAGTGCAACTCGCGCGGGCGACCGTAATCGTACAAACGATAAGTCGTGTCAGACTGCTGCTGGGTTTCCACGATGATCGAACCGGGACCCAGCGTGTGCACCGTACCGCCGGCAAGGTAAATCATTTCGCCGGGAAAGACGTTCATCCAGTTGAGCAGTTCTTCGGCACGTTGGTCATGGATTGCCTGCTCGAATTCTGCGCGGGTTGTTCCCGGCTTCAGGCCTAACGCGATCTGCGAACCCGGCTTGGCGTGAGCAATGTACCAACATTCCGTTTTTCCCCACGGTTCGCCGACGGCCTGGGCAGCGGCATCATCGGGATGCACCTGCACCGAGAGCTTTTCGTGCGGAAATAAAAACTTCAGGAGCAGGGGGAAACGCTGGGGATCTTTCGGGGCGTCTCCGATCAATTCGCGGCTGAATTGCAAACTCAATTCGGCGAGCGATTTTCCTTTCAGGGAACCGTTGGCGACCTGGCCATGATCTCCGGTGAGCCAGGACTCGCCGATCTTTTCTACGTAGCGGTGATTGGGATAGATGGGTGAAAGATCCAGCGTGCCCCAGGGACGCGGGTCGAACACGGGGGACATGAGAAGTGGGTAGAGAGCGGTCATGCGGTAACTGGAATCTCGGTGAGTTTCATGAAGAGCGTCTCGTTCGACCCCAGGCGCTAAAGCGCGAACAAGAAAATGTCCCCTTTAATGCAGCGCTTAAGCGCTGCTCCACCCAAAATCTCTGCTGAATTCCCTCAGGGATCTCTACAAAGATGCGAAGAACTTACCCATTTTCTCCAGGCCGCGATCGAGTTCTTTGACCGATGTAGCGTACGAGATACGGATGTGGTCGCTGGTTCCGAAGCCTTCGCCGGGGACGGTGGCCACGTGCGCTTCCCGCAGAAGTTTGTTGCCGAGTTCCGCCGCAGAGGTGATGCCGCTGCGTCCGAAGAAAGAAGAGATGTTCGGGAAGGCGTAGAACGCGCCTTCCGGCATGGTGCATTTCACGCCGGGGATGGCACGCAATCCGTTCACGATGTGGTTGCGCAGTTGAATGTATTCGAGTCGCATGTCTTCGACGACTTGCTGCGGGCCGTTCAGCGCCGCGACTGCGGCTTTCTGCACGATCGAAGTTGGATTCGAAGTGGACTGGCTCTGCAATTTTTGCATGGCGCTGACTAATTGCGCTGGGGCGAGTGCGTAGCCCATGCGCCATCCGGTCATGGCGTAGGTTTTTGAAAGCGATCCGGCCACGATGAGGCGATCGTGATAGTCGCGCAGCGAGCCAACGGAAAAATTCTTGCCCGTGTAATTCAGATACACATAGCACTCGTCGGAGATCACCCAGATGCCGCGCTGGGCGGCCATTTTGATGACAGCGGTCTGATCTTCCGGAGACATGACTGCTCCCGAAGGATTCGATGGCGAATTCAAAATGATGAGCTTGGTGCGAGGTGTGATGAGACGCTCGACCATGGCTGCGGTGATGCGGAAGTCCTGGGCTTCGTCGGTTTCAAGCAGCACACAGTTGCCGCCGGCGTAACGCACGATGTCCTTGAAAGAAACCCAGTAGGGAACGGGGAGGATGACTTCGTCGCCGTGATCGACCAGCACCTGGATAGCGTTGAACAGGACATGCTTGCCGCCGGTCGAAGCAATGACTTCTTCGCGCTTGTAACCCGATCCGAAATCGGCGTTGTGGCGGTTGATAATAGCGTCGCGCAGTTCGATGGTGCCGCCGACGGCGGTGTAGCGGGTGAAATTGCCGTTAATGGCGGCGATGGCCGCGTCTTTAATGTGCTGCGGGGTGTTGAAGTGCGGCTCACCGGCGGTGAGGTCGACGACCTCAATGCCCTGCTGGCGGAGCTTTTCCGCCTCGGCGGCGGCGGCCATGGTGGCGGAGGGTTCGATACGGCTGATGCGTTCAGCGAATTTTACAGCTGCGGGTGCTTCGGTCACGGGTGTCATCTTCTTCTGCCTGCCTTTGCGTTTCTGGCGTGCTGTAGTTTTATTGCCGGGTCCAATTTTTCTTTGAGTCTTTGTTCCACCATCTCGGGGACCAGGCCAGAGACGGAGCCTCCGAGTTGCGCCACTTCGCGCACCAAGCGGGAGCTTAGATAAGAATACTGCTCCGCGGGCATCATGAATACGGTTTCCAGTTCAGGATGCAATTTCCGGTTCATGAGCGCCATTTGCAATTCGTATTCGTAATCGCTGATGGCGCGAATGCCGCGCAGGATCGCCGTAGCCTTGACCTGGAGCGCATAGTCCACGGTGAGTCCATCGAAAGTCGCGACGCGCACATTGCGGAAGCCGTCGGTCATGGCTTCCAGCATGAGTTTTCGCTCATTCAAGCTGAAGACGGCGTGCTTTTCCGGATTGCGCAGGATCGCCACGATCAGTTCGTCGAAAATCTTGCTGCCTCGTTCGATGAGGTCCAGGTGGCCGTGGGTCGGGGGATCGAACGAGCCGGGATAGATGGCAATGACCTTTTTCAATGGGCCTCACAGGGGCTAAAGCGTGAAAGGTGATTGTAGTTGGCGGGGAAGAGAGATGGCAAACGAGGGCGGCTGTCGTCGGTCGAGCGTCGTTGGTCGTTGGTGTGGACGACTCCGATGGTGCGCCGCCGTGGAAGAGCGGGCTTTGCAAGCCCGCGTTTACCAGCAAGACCGACTTACGCGGCGCTGAAGCGCCGCTCTTCCACGGTACTTTTGGTTTAGATCAGCATGCTAAAGCGCGTTCTCGGCACGCCTGAAGGCGATGCCCCGATACGAATCAACGTCTCTGGTTGCAGGTAGTTGGCGTCCAAGCACGGAGGCCAACTACCTGCGTTTTGCGCATTACCGCCTGGCTACGTTGGCCTTGGCGGGTTCGGGAGCGGCGCTGGGCATGGTGGTTACGCGTGCTCCCTGAGTTGGTGCGGGGGGAGCGGCGGCTTGTGCTGGTGGAACTGCAACCGGAGCGGAGCCGCCTGGGGCCAGTCCCAGTTGCTTACGCACTTCGGCGTCCAGTTTGGCATAGGTGTCGCGGTTGTCTTTGAGGAATTGGCGGGCATTTTCGCGGCCCTGACCGATGCGTTCGCCCTTGTAGCTGTACCAGGAGCCGGATTTCTCCACCAGGTTGTTGTTCGCGGCCAGATCGAGCAGATCGCCTTCACGCGAAATGCCTTCGCCGTACAGGATGTCGAATTCGGCCTCGCGGAAAGGAGCAGCGACTTTGTTCTTCACCACTTTGACGCGGGTGCGGGAGCCGGTCATGACATCACCGTCTTTAATCGCCGCGATGCGGCGAATGTCGATGCGCACGGAGGAATAAAATTTCAGGGCGCGGCCGCCGGTGGTGGTTTCGGGATTGCCGAACATGACGCCGATTTTTTCGCGGATCTGGTTGATGAAAATCAGGCAGGTGCGGGATTTGGAAACGGTTCCTGTCAGCTTTCGCAGAGCCTGGGACATCAAGCGGGCTTGCAATCCCATGTGGCTATCGCCCATTTCGCCATCGAGTTCGGCCTTGGGGACAAGAGCGGCGACGGAGTCGACCACGAGTACGTCCACGGCGCCGGAACGCACCAGGGTTTCCGTGATTTCGAGGGCCTGCTCGCCATAGTCGGGCTGGGAGACGAGGAGATTGTCGACATCGACGCCGAGCTTTTTGGCATAGCCGGGATCGAGCGCGTGTTCGGCGTCGACGAATGCGGCCAGTCCGCCAGTTTTTTGGGCTTCTGCGATGACCTGCAAGGCGATGGTGGTTTTGCCGGAAGATTCAGGACCGAAGATTTCTATGACACGGCCGCGCGGGAAGCCGCCCACGCCGAGAGCTGCGTCGAAAGAAATCGCGCCGGTGGGGATCACGGCGATAGGGACGATTTCCTTCGACCCCAGGCGCATGATCGAGCCCTTGCCAAATTGTTTCTCAATGGTTGCAAATGCCAGGTCGATTGCTTTGCTGCGTTCATCGGCCATGAGGTATGGCTCCTTTTATGATTGCGATTGTGTTGAAGGCCGGATTATATACTGATTTCATCAGCGAAGAAAAGGCGAATTTCTCAGAATGAAAATAATCGTTGAAAAGGTTCCGAAAAGGGAACGGGGGATGGGTCGTTTCGTACCGGCAAGCTCGATCGCTGGTCGTCAATTTGGATGGAAGTGGTGTTTTACGTTTCTGGACGAAGAGCGGGTCCAAGTCCCGACAAAGAGTTTTAAGTTCCACGACCCAGATCGAGCAGATCGAACGAAGCGGGAGTCGAATCCTCGAAAATCAATTCCTTGTCAATTGCTTGCACCTCCCGGTGCATCCGAAAAACAACAACCCAAGAAACGAGCACGGTTGCAATTAGAAACCCCATCCATGCCGGATTCGACAAACCCCAATGCTCCAAGTATGAAGTAAGTACCACAAAAATAACGAACCCCAAGACGTACGATAATGCGACCACGACTGCGGAATCACGGAATGGCGGATAGGAACAGGTGAAGGGAATTTTGCGAAACCGAACCAGTAAAATTTCAACAAATAGCAGAGACCAAAGCGCCACAACAATTGAGTTCAACATTCCAACCCGCCAACCCCACAGGTATCCGTAAAGCGGGAATAAGATGCAAAATATCCATGGGAAAATGAATGTCAATATGAGTTTGCGGGCTAGAGGAATACACTCTTGCTTTGTTTTGTCGAGATTAATTCGGAATATCCAATTTGCCCGCGTCTCAATCGGGATATCGAAAGCAAACCGTAACCCAACGATGATGCAGTAGCTCAAGATGAGTGGAATTGCCAGGTCTCGGAGGAAGGCAACCGGTCGATAGGCTTTCCGTTGAGCGACGTAAATAGAAATTGAGCAGCCATAACAACCCCCAGCCCAGAGAATGCTCCCAACACCAGGCCGTGCTGTTGCTTCGTCCTAACGTTCTCATAGCAAAGCGGTAACCAGCACGCTGAAATGGGCTCCTCAAGATAACCCGGTCAAATATTGGGAAAATCGAATGCAGGCGTCCACCCTTGTCCGAACGAGCCGCATCTCCGGTCTCTGGGATTCGCACAAAGCATCTCCGGTAACTCAAAGCGTAGATCACAAAAGCGGCCACGAGCAGGAATGCCGAGCCAACTACGGATAACCGCCCCAGCCCAGCAAGAGACGAATCAGCTCTGCCACGAATCAACTGGCATAGACCGAGAAACCACACGGGTGGCAGAAATCTCAGCAGACTCCTGGACAGCTGTTTGAGCATTGAAGGCACCGCAAAGCTGGTTGCTAACGTCGCTACGAGACACGCAGTAATTGTTCCGCGCACGTAGAGCGAAATTCTACGAAAAGCTGCATACGGAATCGTGACCATGAGCAAACCAACGATCACAAACACCGCCAGAAAACTGAAAAGACTTGCCAAAAGTACTACGAACGTATGAACCCAGATAAACTCGGCAAAGAAAGTAAATGTGTTCTGAGACGCGCTCACCACAAGCGGAAACAAGAGGGTGGATGCAGAGTTGACATCAAGCGCGAGGATCATCGCTAAGAAAAGAACGGCTGTCAGGTTCGCGAGAAAAATGTTCCGCATTGGAATTGGAAGAGGAACGAGATTTGAGTAGTCGCGACGGTCTGGGAAAATGCTTTCCCAGCGCCATACCGCCACAATGCCGGTCACAGTCATTGAAAGCACTATGAAAAAATACTCGTCTGAGAGTGCAGCCGATAGCGGATCGAAGGCACGTTGGTCATGCATCCATCGAAGGAGCGAGGAATACTTATCCAATAATAAAAGTGAATAAAACCCACCTGGCAGGGCGAGCAGTGAAAGAATGAGCCCGAGGCTAAGATCGAGGTCGCCGGCCGCTGATTCCCCACTTCCGTGAAAAACACGCCCTGTGAAAAGACGTACAAGTTGATAGAAAGGGCGATGAGAATGCTCCTCCCACTCTGTCGCATCGATTGTAGAAGGGAAAGAATCAGGCCTCCTCCATCGCGATGACGATGTCCCGTGTGATTTTGTCTACGTCAATCTCATCAACCAAATGCATGAACGTTTTTTCTAAGGAGAAATGCTCGATGCCGCTTTGAATAACCTCGGTCTTGTCATAGGCGAGTACGCTGCCTTTCCTTAGGATCAACAGATGAGAGCACACCTGTTCCACGACCTCTAGAACGTGAGAGCAATAAAAGACAGCCTTCCCTTTTTTACCTAATGCCTTTATTAGGTTCTTCAAGATCAACGCGGTTGTTAGTAATTGTTGAAAAGGTTCCGAAAAGGGAAATATTGAAAGAGTTTTGAATTCTAGAGTGTCCGCTAAGCGATCCAATCGGCTTGTGAAGCTTGCAGTTAGGAACCTCAGGCGCTGAAGCGGCGCTAAAGGAACAGAACCGCTAACGCAGCGCTGAAGCGACTGCTCCACCCAAAAGCACCGAATGGACGTGCTACAATTAGCCGCGTCGTTAAGCCGTTTCCGAGTACGAGAACGCCCAAACGCATCCCCGCAACTCATTGAAAGTGGACGATTCATCCGTGGCCCCGAATTCCTCGAAAACCGCGCCTGTAACCTATGCCGATGCTGGTGTCGACATCGACCGCGCCGCTCGCACTAAAAAGCGCATCAAGTATCTCGCCCATAAGACTTTTACCCGGGGCGTGCTGAGCGAAATTGGCGGTTTTGGCGGCCTGTTTGCCATTGACAAGGCAAAATATGTCGATCCGGTGCTGGTTTCTAGCGTGGATGGCGTGGGCACCAAGCTCAAAGTCGCCTTCGAAATGAAAGTGCATCACACCATTGGCGCCGATCTGGTCAATCATTGCGTGAATGACATTGCGGTGCAGGGCGCGGCGCCCATGTTCTTTATGGATTATCTCGCCACCGGCGAACTGGAGCCTGAAGTTGCCGAGAAAGTCGTCGAGGGGCTGGCTGAAGCCTGCAAGCACAATGGATGCGCCCTCATCGGCGGCGAAACGGCGGAGATGCCGGGGTTTTATCCGCCGGGCGAATACGATCTGGCGGGATTTATCGTCGGCGTGGTGGAGCGGGAAAAGATCATTACCGGCAAAACCGTCGAAGTCGGCGATGTGATTTTGGGCCTGGCTTCGAATGGCCTGCACACCAACGGTTACGCGCTGGCGCGGAAATTGCTTTTTGAGGTTGCGCAGTACACGCCGGATTCGTATGTAAACGAACTAAAAGGCAAAGTCGGCAACGAGCTCATGAAGACGCACAAGAGCTATTGGCCGGCGATCAAGCGGCTGGTGGATGGCGAATGCGTCTCGGCGATGGCGCACATCACCGGTGGCGGCATTACCGACAATCTGCCGCGAGTGCTGCCACGCGGCGTTGCGGCCGTGATTGAGATGGGATCCTGGCCGGTGCTGCCGATCTTCGAACATTTGCAGAAGCTGGGGAATGTTCCGAAAGAAGAAATGCTGCGCACGTTCAACATGGGGATTGGCATGTTGCTCGTGGTTCCGTCGAAGAAATTTAAGAAAGCGCAGACGGTGCTGGAGCGGGCCGGGGAAAAGGCTTTTACTGTCGGGCAGGATTGTTAAGGGCGAGCGGAAGGTGATGTACACGTAGGATTTGTTCACCGAAACTTTTCGGCTCAAGGATTTCAATCCCAATTCATTAGCAACCAGAGTGGCGCCCTGCTGGCGCGTGATCTTCTGCCGTGCCTACCCCGGACTTACGTCCGGGGCTAATGTATGTCGCTCCTCCGGAGCTGGTTCTGGAACACCCCTTACTTTTTCCTTCATCTTAACCAGTTAGTGCGGCGAGCGAAGTGGCGCCTGCGTCCTCTAGAAATCTCTACCTCTTCACCTCTTTAGCAAATCTACTGGCTCTCGCACATCCGTTACCTTCACAAAATATTTTGCCAGGGCGGGATATTTTTTCGCCACGGCTTCGTACATCGCGTAGGCGACGTTGCGGTAGGAGATGTGTCCGGCGGGGCCGGTGCGGAGTTCGGAGATGTAGACGACTTCGGCGAAATCCATTTTGAAGAGAGTGCGTTTTTTGAAGGCCAGGGGAATCGCGTACTGCGAATTATCTTCGGCTTCGTCGCTGGAACTCCGGGATAGCTGCTCAACAGCGGTGACGACGCGTTGCATGATGGCGTCGTAGGCGGGCTTGGCTCCGGCGGCTTCGAGTTCGGGCGGGGTGTCGTAGCCATGGCGGGTGGTGAATCCCTGGCCGATCTGAATGCAGCGGCGATGGCGGTGCATGTCGCGGAAACCGCCGATGTCCATGAGAATGTCGAAGCGGAATTGCTGGCCG
The DNA here is from genome assembly GCA_963723765.1 of Terriglobia bacterium. Classification (GTDB taxonomy): domain Bacteria; phylum Acidobacteriota; class Terriglobia; order Terriglobales; family Acidobacteriaceae; genus DATBAX01. The sequence goes on from CAVRSD010000011.1 coordinate 104,141, forward strand.
GCGCAGAACGGGCGCAGCATTTCGTCATGACGGCCGCGATGGCGGAGGCCGAGGTCGATGATCTCGCGGCGAATGAGTTCGCCGGCGTACTCGATCATCTGGCGGATCTGGCGATAAGGATAGTGGCTGTGTTCGTAGATGAGCGTCGAGGCGAGTTCGATTTCCAGAGGCTCGTCGTCCAGTAAGTCAACTGCTGGAGCTGGTTCAATGGGAAGGTTTCCCATCAGCTCAGAAGCCACCAGCGCCAGTTCACGCCGGGTTTCGATTTCGTAAATATTGGGGTCGGCGTACTTGACCAATGTCGGGGCGACGCGGACTTCGCGCAAGAGCTCCTGTTCGGCACGTTTGCCCAACTCGGGCGAGACGGCGCGAATGTCTTCGACCAGGTTGCTCAAGGATTCCTGATTCACGTTGTAGGCCGGGGAAGTGGCGGCGCGCTTCAGCAGGACTCCCAGATTGCGGACCTCTTTATGGGTGTGAGCGAGCAGGTGGCCAACCTGCGTTTCCAGGGTGCGAGCGTTGACGATCTCGCCCAGCGACGTGTTGGCGGCCAGCGGCAGCAGATAGCGGGAAATATCGAAAGCCCGGGCGCGGATGGTGCGCTCGTAGGCGTCCTGCTTCATGTCATCGGGCTTGGGGGTGATGGACGCCAGGTAGTGGGCCATCCTGCCGGAAAACGATTCGTATTCAGAAAACAGGTGATCGACGGTTTCGCGATAAAGAGACTGGGCGGCCGAGGCGGCCGCCGCCACGTGAGCATCGCTGAAATCCGGGGTGTAGTAGCCGCTCTTATTGAAATCCTGATAGCGGGTGGAGCGTTCCTGGCCGTCCCAGCGTTGCTCGTCGGCGACTGCAATGGCTGCCAGGATGGAGAGCTTTTCAATTGCCAGAGCGACGTGGGCGAGGTCGGCGATGGAGCGGTGTCCGTATTGGAAGTAGAACGTGTTGAGAAATTTTTCAGCTTTTTGGGTGCTGATTTCCTTGAGCGATTCCTTCATTGAAAGGGAGGATCGCGAATATTTCGCCATGGCATAGGCCTGGACTTCGGGCTCGACGCCGTAAACGGCGAAAACTTCGACTGCGGGGGGATCTGGCGATGGCGCGTGATCGCCGTTGGCGGGTGTGGCTATTTCAGACAATGATATACCTCGAGATTAGAGCGGAGTTGAAAGTTTACTTGGCGGATTCATGGAAGGCAATCGGGGGATGAGTGTGTGGATAGCTGCGCCTTTGGGCGCGTGGTCTGGAACTCATCTTTACCCGGCACTTCCGTGCCGGGCTAATCACGTTCCGCTCCTGCGGAGCGTGGGCTGGGATGCGTCGTACCGCGTATCTATCGGCAAATTTCGAACAATGCTCAGAACACTTGATGCAGGCACCAGTAATGATGATAGGGGTCCTTCGACTGCGTGTCTGCTTCGCTTCGCGAAACAGACACTTCGCTCAGGATGACAGATTGTTATTCTTATCTTGTTATCTCTACAGGGTGTGCAGGTAGGCGAGCAGGTCGTTGATTTGTTGCTGGGTGAGGACCTGGCCGAAGCCGGGCATTTTATCGCGGCCCATGCGAACGATGTCGGTTACGCGAGCGTCGTTGGCGGGCATGCCGCTCATCTTTAAATATTCTTTCTTGAACGTACCTTGCAGGCTGGGGCCTTGTTTGCCGCTGGAAGAATACGGTTCGTGGCAGCGGGCGCATTCGTCGTCGTAGATGCGGCGGCCGGCGGCCTGTTGGGGAGTGAGTCCCAGTTCGGCGTCGCTTTTGCGGCGTTCGGCGGTGCAGGCTGCCAGGAAAACCAGGCTCATCACGGAGACACAGAGGCACAGAGAAAATCGTTTTAGGAAACAACGCTCGAATTTTATGCGGAGGCCAAACATTTACGAATTCTCTGGAAGTACAATAATAGAGCAGAATCCATGACAACCAAGATTAGACGAATCGTAGTGAAACGAGTTTATGAGAAACCTGCCCGCGGCGACGGCAACCGGGTGCTGGTCGATCGGTTGTGGCCACGGGGATTGAGCAAGGAACGAGCCGAGGTCGATATCTGGCTGCGAGATCTGGCGCCTTCGAATGATTTGCGGCAATGGTTTCATGCGCGCATATACGCATGGCTTACTTTTCGCAAACGCTATCTCAAAGAATTGGCGGCACCGGAGGCAGGAGAAGCGCTCAACAAACTTTATCGGCTGGCCAATCAGCGCAAGACGTTGACGCTTTTATTTGCTTCGAAGGACGAGGAACACAACAACGCGGTGGTCCTGAAAGATTTGCTGGAAGGTATGCGCAAGCCGCCGAATGGGACGGGGCCCGGCGCGATCCGGGCGATGCAGGAGCGGGTGGCGAAGAGGATGCCTAGATGACGCGGGCTTTGGGCTCGGGCTTTTACTTTTTTGCGTTGCCGTCGTGAACTGCTTCTCCAACGATACTATCGATTGCGTCCGTAATGCGTTTCACGGACAGGTTGGAATTGTTGGAGAGGATGGAAAAGGCGATGGGCTCGCCGCGGTCGGTGGTGGCATATCCGGAGAGGGTTTTGACTCCGCCCAGCGAACCGGTCTTGGCGTAAACGCGTCCCTGGACATCGATATTATTGAAGCGATCGGAAAGAGATCCGTCCACGCCCGCGACTGGCAGAGTCTCCTTGAAGCTGGCACCCCATGGCTGGCTCGCGGCATAGCGTAGAAGCAGCACAATGGCATGCGGGGTCACCAGATTCTGCCGGGAGAGCCCGGAGCCGTCGTAAAAGACATATTGTTCGCTGGGGATTCCGGCCTGATTCAGAAAACCTCGCACCACTTCCAGACCACCCTCGACGTTTCCGGCATTGCCTTTTTCGCGGCCCAATAGGCGCAGCAAGATTTCAGCGTGCAGGTTTTGGCTGACCTTGTTGATGACCCGGATATCTTCGATCAATGGCTTCGACTGATAGCTGCCCAGCACCAGCGGCTGAAGCTGCAAGGAGCGAGAAGGTTCGTCGCCGCCGCGGGCAGGCGCAAGAGCTGTCACGGTCAGAGTGGAGAGACTCGCCAGTTCGGTGTGGCGGGTGCGCTGGCGGCCGTACACTGCGATCCCACGGGACTCGAGAAGCTGCCGGAAAAGTCCAGCGGCAAATTCGGCGGGATCTTCGATGGCCAGTCCTTCATTGGCGCCGGCATCATCGAGCGGCATGTTGCCCCAAAGAGTGAGCGTGGTCGAACCGGGCTCGCGATTGATGAAGATTTTGCGGCCGGTACCTGCGGGCGTGGTGAGGATGCGGTTATCGATACGGTAGTAGTCGGCAAAGGGCGTGATGCTGACAAAGGCCCGGTCTCCCACGTGATCCGCGGGGAGAATATTCACGAAGATGACGTTGTCGTTGATGGTCAGCGCAGAGACGGGAGCACCATCGGCCCAGACGAGATCGTCCTGGCTCCAGCCTTCTCCGTAACGCTCGAAGGCGAAGTAGGAATCGTCGGCGACGATGTCACCGTCCACGTACTTCACGCCTTTTTGCACCAGTTCATCCGCCAGTTGTTCCAGAACCTGAATGGGATGATCGTTGCGCTCGGTATGCAGCAGATAGGGAAGCTGGCGTCCGGAAAGATTGGGGTCGCCGCGTCCGACCAATACTAAATCGCCGGTCAGGCGGCCGTGCTTGTCGAGTGAGCCGTTGGTTTCGACCGTGGTGTGGAACTTGTAGTCCGGGCCGATCAGTGCCAGAGTCGCGGCGGTGGTGAATAGTTTGGTGTTGGAAGCGGGGGTGAAAAGCTTGTCCGCGTTTTGTGAGTAGAGAACTTTGCCGGTGGACAGAGAAACAATTTCGATGCCCCAGAAGCCGCGGGCGAGATCGGGATCGGCGAGCAGGGTGGCGATGCGCTTGTCGATTGGTTCTTTTCGTGGTGGCTTCGGCTTTGCCGAAGCGGCGTACAGTTGTGCCGCCAGGGCAAAACAGAGAACCATCCGCACTGGAAGAAGAGCTCGACGCATGGAAAGTTGATTGTAGCACCGGAAATTGGGCAATTTTGCAGGAAGAAATCACGTAAAGCCCCGCCCTCCCGCAAAAAGCGCGGGAAGGACGGGGCACCCGCTCTGTCCCTACGTGATTCGTGGCGGGGGTTTAGAATCTGCTGCATGCGTCCAGTGGTGGAATGGAATCTCGGTACGCGCACTCTGATGCTGGGGAAACGTACTTTCATCATGGGCGTGGTGAACGTGACCCCGGATTCGTTCTCCGATGGGGGATTGCATTTTGACCCTGACCGCGCGGTCGAGCATGCGCTGCAACTAATTGAGGATGGAGCGGACATCGTTGATGTGGGCGGAGAATCGACGCGGCCGGGTACGAAGGTGGGATTGCCGGAGGGTGCGGCGGTCAGCGAAAAAGACGAACTGGAACGCGTGATTCCCGTTATTGCTGCGATCAAGGCGAAGCAGCCCAAGGCGGTGATTTCCGTGGATACTTATAAGTCAGGCGTGGCCCGCGCAGCCGTCGAAGCCGGAGCCGAAATCGTAAATGATGTGAGCGGATTTTTATGGGACCGGCAGATGGTTAAGACTCTGGCAGCTCTGAAATGCGGGGCGGTTTTGATGCACACGCGCGGGCGTCCGGAAGAGTGGGCAGCATTGTCGCCAGCCTCCGACATTGTGGTGCAGGTGAAAGCGGGAACTGCGGGATCGGGCCGATACCGCTCTGATGGCGGGCGTGAAACGGGAGCGGATTGTGCTTGATCCGGGCTTTGGATTTGGCAAGCGGATGGAGGAAAATTATCCGCTGCTGAAACGCTTCGAAGAGTTCCATCAACTGCGTTATCCACTTATGGTGGGAGTGTCGCGGAAAGGATTCATCGGGCGGGCACTGGCCCGCGATGGCAAAGACGCTTCGCTCGCCGACCGGCTCTATGGAACACTGGCTACGGAAACCGCGGCCATTCTGAAAGGCGCCCACATTATTCGTACCCATGATGTGCGGGCTTGTGTAGATGCAGTCAGGATTGCAGACATCGTGGTGAATTAGAATCTGCAAGCTAAACCAATAATGATTTTGTGCCCCCGGATCACGATTAGAGCTGTCCCACGTCCAAGACAAGTACAAACTGTGATGTTTAAGTCTCTGCTGGAGGATTGATGAAGTTATTACAGCGCACCCTCTGGGTGGCTATTGCCGCGCTTTTATTGTCAATTGCCGCACCTATGCACGCGGCCGATACCCAGGCCCTTGACGTCCGCCGCCAGCAGTTTAAACAACTCCTGGCCGACGAGTGGGAATACGAACTGAAAGAGAATCCCGAACAAGCTACCGCCATTGGAGACTACCGCTACAACGATCGTTGGAGCGACGTTTCTCAGGCGCACACGCTACAGCAAAAGCAAGATATGCAGAAATGGATCGCGCGCTTCGAAGCTGTCGATGACACTGGTTTTCTAGAACAAGAGAAGCTTAGCCACTCACTGATGCTAAGAAATCTCAAGGAGCGGGTCGAAGGCATCGATCTTAAGACCTATGAAATGCCCATCGATCAGTTCAATGGCCTGCACCTTGGGCTGGCGCAGTTTGTGGCGGACATCCCTTTCGACTCGACCAAGCACTATGAAGATTATCTAAATCGCCTGCATTTAGTGCCTCAACTGTTTGAGCAGGTCATCGAAGTTCTTCAGCAGGGAGAAAAAGATGGGCTGATGCCGCCCAAGTTTCTGCTGGAAAAAACTGTGACCCAATGTAAATCGATTGCAGAGCCCACCGGGGAAGCTAATGTTTTTGGCCACCCCGTCGCTCATTTCGCCGACACCGTTCCTGCGGCTGACCGCAAGCGCTTGCATGACGCCATCCTGGCCGCCGTGGACAGTGAGGTCCGTCCGGCTTACAACAAACTTGCGGATTTCCTGGCCACCGAATACGCGCCCAAGGGCCGCATCGAACCCGGCGTGTGGGCGTTGCCGGGCGGCGATGCTCTCTACCGCTTTGACATCCGGCAGCTAACCACGACCAACCTGGATCCCGAAACCATTCATGAACTTGGGTTGAGAGAAGTTGCACGCATTGAGGGCGAGCAGCTTGTCATCGCCAAGAAGTTGGGATTCTCCGATCTCAAAAGCTTTCGTGCTTCGCTCAAGACAAATCCGAAGTTGATCCCGAGGTCGCGGGAACAGATTCTCGAAAAATATCGCGGCTATCTCGCCGGGATGCAGCCGGAATTGCCGAAACTTTTCGGGCTTCTGCCCAAGACCAAAGTGGAAGTGCGTCCGGTGGAAGAGTTCCGGGAAAAAGAAGCTGCCGGGGCCAGCTACAACCCGGGTACTCCCGACGGTTCGCGACCTGGATTTATCTATGTGAACACCGGTGACTATGCCCACCGTTCGCTGCTTTCGGTCGAATCGACTGCATATCATGAAGGCATCCCTGGGCACCACATGCAGATTTCGATTGCACAAACTTTGCCCGAACTGCCGGCGTTTCGTCAGCAGGCTTTTTTCTCCGCATACATCGAAGGTTGGGCACTGTATTCCGAAAGCTTGGGAAAAGAAATCGGGTTTTATCAGGACCCCTATTCGGACTTCGGGCGACTCTCGGATGAAATGCTGCGCGCCGTCCGGTTGGTAGTCGATACCGGTGTGCATAGCAAGCACTGGACGCGGCAACAAATGGTCGATTTCTTCCACGAACACTCGAACCAGGATGAGCCGGACTTGCAGGCCGAAACCGACCGCTATATTGCGTGGCCGGCGCAGGCACTGGCTTACAAGCTAGGACAACTGGATATCCTCAAGCTACGTGAGCGAGCAAAAACTGAGCTGGGTAGTAAGTTCGATATTCGGGCGTTTCATGATGAGATCCTGAACGGTGGTGCGCTGCCACTCAATGTGCTCGATGAACGGGTCGATCAGTGGATTGCTGCGCAGAAGGCCAAGTAGTATTCGGGTGACCGGGAATGAAATTTGCGAAGATCTTGTTTTGGATTGCTGGCGGCTGGGGTGTGCTGGTGCTCACGCCACTATATTTCATGTTTGATCTGATTGGGCGCACCGATCCGCCGGTGATTACGCATCCGGCGTTTTATTACGGCTTCGCCGGCGCCGGGCTCGCCTGGCAATTTGCGTTCTTTGTGATTGCGACTGATCCGGTGCGCTACCGGCCTCTGATGATTCCGTCAGTCGCGGAAAAGTTCAGCTACGGAATCGCGGTCGTCGTTCTGATGGCGCAGCGGCGCATGCACCATAACGATTTATTATTTGCCGGGATCGATTTATTGCTGGGGCTGCTTTTCGTGACTGCTTTCTTCAAGACGCGCAGTCAGAAAACATAATCTGGATAAACTTTGACTGCAACTCGCCGTCAAACGGAAAGAAGGCGGTTCTCGAAACGCCAGGCGAGTAGTAGCATTCCGCACTTGTTTTGAATAAAGGTCTAAAAATCGTGGGCGGCTTTGCCGCTGTGGGGTTTCTTTTACCGTGGCTGCTTTTGGGCTGTTACGGCATGGCTCGTCACATGGGAGCACATCCTAGTCCTGAACTGCTTCTTTACCTTTGCCCTTCCTCAATTATCTCGCTAGGACTGGACAATGCTTCGTTGGCAGGTGGGCTTATGGGCTGGCTCCTCATCAGTGCGACTAATACTGTCCTCTACGCAGTACTTGGAGTCGCTGTTGCGATTTGCGTGCGTCTGTGGAAATCAAACTGACCCACTACTGGGTCACAGGCATGCTTTACACCGCTTCCTCCGGGCCAGTACACTACTTGTTCGCATTTTTGTTGTTCTTTGAGTTCTTCCGGGAGGTGGATTATGGCTACTGACGCGAAAAAAGATTGCGCTGAGAAGGTAAAACAGATTGTCGGCGAGCAGTTGGGAGTGGATGAAAGCGAAGTCACCCCCAGCGCGTCGTTCGTGGACGATTTGGGAGCGGATTCGTTGGACCAGGTGGAACTGGTGATGGCGTTGGAAGAGGCCTATAGCCTCGAGATCCCCGACGAGGACGCGGAAAAAATCCGCACCGTGCAGGATGCAATCGACTACATCGACAAGCACGCCAAGGTTAGTAAATAATCTTTACAGTGCCGGGGTTTTCCCGGCCGGATAGCCGATTGCCCCATCTCGTTCTGCGATATGGAGCATTTATCAGGCGGCGGTTGTCCACAAGCTCAAGTGCTCATCCCCAAAAACGCGTACAGCGAGGAGAAAAATGGCAGCCGTTGACGAAAAAGTGAAGCAGATCATTGTGGAACAGCTGGGAGTGGACGAAGCTGAAGTCACCAACAGCGCCTCGTTCGTGGACGACCTCGGCGCCGACTCGCTGGACACCGTCGAACTCGTGATGGCTTTTGAAGAGGCCTTCGAAATCGAGATCCCCGACGAAGACGCCGAGAAGATTCGCACCGTGCAGGATGCGATCGACTATATCGGCAAACACTCGAAAGGTGGCAAGTAGTTTGGGACGTAGGGTCGTAGTCACTGGCATCGGCCTGGTTTGTGGAGTGGGCAACACCACGGAAGAAGTGTGGAAAAACCTGCTCGCCGGCAAGAGCGGCGTCGGCAAGATCACGCATTTCGATACCACGCTCTACGCCTGCCAGATTGCCGCTGAAGTAAAAAACTTCGATCCGTTACAGTTTGTCGAGAAAAAAGAAGTCAAGAAAATGGGCCGCTTCATCTATCTAGCGCTCGGCGCCGCGGATGAAGCTATGAAGTCCTCGGGCCTGCAAGTCACGCCGGAAAATGCGGAACGGGTCGGCGTACATATTGGTTCAGGCATCGGCGGATTCGATGTCATCGAACGCGAGCATTTGAACCTGATCAATGGCGGTCCGCGTAAGATTTCTCCTTTTTTTATTCCTGCTGCGATTGTGAATCTGGCCGCGGGACATGTCTCCATGCGCTTTGGTGCGAAAGGCCCGAACGAAGCTACCGCCACTGCATGCACTACCAGCGCGCATTCCCTGGGCGATTCTTTCCGCATCATCAGTTACGGCGATGCCGATGCGATGATTGCCGGAGGCAGCGAAGCCGCCATCACGCCAATGGGTGTGGGCGGATTTGCCGCGATGCGCGCCCTCTCCACCCGCAACAGCGAACCGGAGAAGGCCAGCCGCCCCTGGGACACAGCGCGCGATGGCTTTGTGATGGGTGAAGGCGCAGGCATTATGATTCTGGAAGAGTTGGAATTTGCCCGGGCACGCGGTGCGAAAATTCTGGCAGAAATCGTCGGCTATGGCATGAGCGGCGATGCGTATCACATCACTCAGCCGGCTCCCGAACATGAAGGCGGATTCCGCGTCATGCAAAATGCTTTGCGCGACGCGAAGTTAAAACCCACCGATATCGGTTATGTGAATGCGCATGGCACCTCCACGCCGATTGGCGACACTCTGGAAGCTCATGCCATCCGAAATTTCTTCGGAGAGTACCGGGTGCCGGTGAGCTCGACGAAATCGATGACTGGACATCTCCTCGGCGGCGCCGGCGGTTTAGAGGCTGGCATCACCGTGCTCGCCCTGCGCGATCAGATTCTGCCTCCGACCATCAACCTGGAAAATCAAGAGCCCGAAACGGCTGCCATGGACTTTGTCCCCAATCATGCACGCAAAGCCAGTTTCGATTATGCACTGTCGAATTCCTTCGGGTTTGGCGGGACTAATGGGGCGTTGATCTTTAAGCGCTGGAGCGAGTAGGGAAGACTCTGTCCTGCGTCACACTTCCCCACTCAAGCCAACACCGGGCTTGAATGGGCCACCCTTCCAACTCAGGACGACTTTTCCCCGGCAAAGGTTTGCAAGACCTGGCGCAAGCGTGCAACGTCCTTCCGTTCAACCTGGCCTTCGGGGATGAACTCGCATCCGTAGCGATAGCCTTTGCGGTTGCGCACGGCCCCTGAAACCCGGATGGGCTCTCCGGAATACGGAAGAGTGAACTCAATTTCGACCTCTTCTCCAACGTCTAGTTCCACACCAGCTAATACGCACATTCCCAGTTCGCTGAGCTCGGTGCCACGCCCATCTCTTATAAGAGTTGCGTCTCGTTTGTGGCGAATGACCCGGAGCGGGACGTCGAGTTTGTAGCGAATCGAGCGGCGTTTGCTTAGATAGGCAGGCGACAAGTTGGCAATGATCTCAGTGGCCATGGTGCGAACTTAACAGTTTTGTTCCTGCTGGGGGAGGCAAATAGACCGTCAACACATCACGATTGGGGCGCAGCTTTCCTTTTTTGGGAAGAGAATGTGTTGGGCGTACAATATTTCTGGGGCGGCTCCTGAGAATCACCAGAGGAAGCCATGAAGCAGCACAGTTTTGTACTTCAGGTATTGGGCGTAATGGCCATGCTGTTCGCCTCGATGCAGGCGCCAGTGGCGCAGGCAACCCCAGAAGCAGCCGGAGTTCCCGTGAGCATGGTGGTCACGGTGCAATCCCATCACGGCTCGGATGTCTCCAATATCAGTGCCGCAAATGTGATCGTGTATCAAAGCCGCGCTCGCGCCAAGGTCACAGACTGGGTGCCACTGCAAGGCGACCGGGCCAACCTTGAACTTTTTATCCTGCTCGACGACTCCCCTAGTACCAGCCGGGGCTCGCAGTTGGAAGATATTCGCAATTTCATCATGGCCCAACCCGCGACCACGAAAATCGGCGTCGCTAATTCCGGCGCTCCGCAGATCGTGCAGACCTTGACTACCGACCACGCACTCGCTGCTGATGCACTGCATGTTTCGCTGGGAAAACTCGCAAGAGGCGCAAGTCCTTACGTATCGCTTCGTGATCTTATTAAACAATGGCCCGCGAGCAGCGCTCGCCGGGAGATTCTCGTGATATCGAGCGGCGTCGATCAGGTTTTTGGAGACTCCGGTACGGACAACGATAATACTTATGTCGATTCAGCGATCACCGAGGCGCAGAGCGCCGGGGTAATTGTTTCCACCATCGCTACCACCGGTGAGGGGTCTGGGGTCAATCGGGACAGTGGGCCCCCTAGCATCGTGGCTACCTCACCAGGCTCCGATTTGAGTCGCGTCAACCCGGCCAAAACTCATCTTTCACAGATTGCCGAGGAGACCGGGGGCGAGTCCTATTATCACCCGTTCGGCGCTCCGATCTCCTTCGCTCCCTATCTGGACGACTGTGCTCTTCGGCTCACTCATCAGTACTTGTTAACCTTTCTTGCCACGCCGGGCAAGAAGGCTGGTACCCAACCAGTGAAGGTGCGGACTGAGCTGGCGCATACGGAACTGGTGAGCGCGGCGAAAGTCTATGTTCCTGGTCCTGGCAAAGGGCAGTAGTCGAATCTCTGATCACTGATTGATGGTTGGAGCAAGACCAAGATTCTGAGCCCTCGCGAAAACGAATTCCGCAAGCCGCCATTCGTTGACTAGAGGATGGCGCCCCCTTAAGATGGAGCGGCCCGGCCGCCTCAAATCTTCACAATGATCGACCAAACCATCTCGCACTACCGCGTCGTCGAGAAGCTGGGCGGCGGCGGTATGGGCGTGGTTTACAAGGCTGAAGACACCCGTCTTCACCGTTTTGTGGCTCTGAAGTTTTTGCCCGATGACGTAGCGCAGGATCCCCAGGCGCTCGCCCGTTTTCAGCGGGAGGCCCAGGCGGCTTCCGCCCTGAACCATCCCAACATTTGCACGATTTACGACATCGGCGAACATGAAGGCCATGCTTTCATCGCCATGGAGTTTCTCGACGGGGTGACACTAAAGCATCGCATCGCGGGCCGAGCCATGGATCTTGACAGCATGTTGCCGCTCGCGATCGAGATGGCGGATGCACTGGATGCAGCGCACTCCGAAGGGATCGTGCATCGCGACATCAAGCCACCGAACATCTTCGTGACGAAACGCGGGCACGCCAAGATCCTGGACTTCGGGCTGGCCAAAGTGAAGACTTCCACTGGGAATGCTGGGGCCGCGGTGACCGACGCCACCATTGGCACCGAACCTGAGTTCCTGACCAGTCCGGGCACGGCGGTAGGAACGGTGGCCTACATGTCGCCGGAACAGGCAAAGGGGAAAGACCTGGATCCGCGTACAGATTTGTTTTCGTTCGGGACGGTTTTGTACGAGATGTCGACCGGTCAGTTGCCGTTCCTGGGAGAGACTTCGGCAATTATCTTCGACGCCATTTTGAATCGGGCTCCGGTGGCTCCGGTTCGTTTGAATCCTCACTTACCGGCGAAACTGGAAGACATTGTTTATAAATTGCTGGAGAAGGACCGCGAACTACGCTATCAGTCGGCAGCGGAAGTCCGAAGCGATCTGAAGCGGCTTAAGCGTGACACGGAGTCGGGACGTACGGCGGCGCCTTCAGGAACAGTGACGGGAAGCGAAAACGCACAAGGGAGTTCGACCGTAATAGGGGTGCAAAGTGGAACGGTGGCGACAGTCGCGCCCTCCTCGAGCAGCTCGACACTGGCAGCCGCGGCGCGCGAGCACAAGACCGGACTGGGTGTAATCGCGGCAGTCGCTCTTTTATTGGTGGCAGCCGCCGGGTTCGGAATCTATTCGCTGTTCTTCTCCCACGGCAACGTGCCATTTCAAAGCATCAGGATTGCGAAGATTAATGGTACCCACAATGCACGACTGGGAGCGATGTCGCCGGATGGCAAGTATCTGGCCTATGTCCTCAATGAAGAAGGAAGCGAGTCATTGTGGCTGCGTCATATGGCCACGGAGAGCAATGTCGAAATCGTCAAGCCGGAGCGGGTTCAGTATGACGCTTTGTGCTTTTCTCGCGACGGAGGTTACATCTACTACACGCACACGGAGTTGGCGAGTGGGCCGAGTTCGCAGGACAACGATCTTTATCGCACTCCCGTCCTGGGTGGCACTCCGCAACTGCTGGTAAAGGACATTGATTCGACCCCGAGTTTCTCTCCCGACGGAGGACGTTTTGTGTTCTTGCGTGCAAATGATCCGGAACCTGGCAAGTACTACATATTGCTGGCGAACGCGGATGGCAGCGGGGAAAAAGTCATGGTGACGGGCTTGATGAGTGCGGCATTGTTCGGGCCGGTTTGGTCGCCGGATGGGACGGTGATTGCGGCCCTGGCTTACCCGGAGACGCAAGATGAGGTCACTTCTCTGGTGACCATCGATCCCGCGAACGGCAGCCGGAAAACGGTCTACCTATCGAAGGATGCGGATCTGTCCACTGTGGCATGGTTGCCTCGGGAGAACGGATTGGCCGTGATTTTCAGCGGGTCCGACACGGCTTTCCGCCAACGGCAAATTGGTATGGTGAGTTATCCGCATGCGCAGTTCCGGCAGGTTACGGCGGACACCAACGATTATTCGAGCCTAAGTGTCTCATCCGATGGTTCGACCATAGCCAGCGTCATGTATCAGCCCACTCGTGATGTTTATGTCAGCAGCGGCGGAAAGCCGGATTATTCCGACGCCAAACAGGTGAGTTCCGGGGAACTGCTGTGGAGAGTTTCATGGAGTCGCGATGGCAAAATCCTGGCCGAACAGAACTCCACAATAAAACAAATGGGACTGGATGGCGCGGGCAATTCGATGCCGGCGGAAAAGGACGCGATATCGGCAAACCCGCAGGGTTGTGGCGATGGTCTCGTTGTCTTCACCCGGCACATGGCGAAAACGAGCACACTCAATATCTGGGTGAGCGCAGAGGACGGCACTGGACCGCGCCAACTTACCACCGGCAAGAATGATGATAACGCCGCCTGCTCTCCGGATGGGAAATGGGTCTTCTATGTAGACCGGACCGAGAACAAGTACATGAAAGTCGCAATGAACGGCGGGAAACCAGAAGCATGGCTGGCCCCCCAAGCAGAAGAGGGCGGACGGTTTGATATTGCGCGTGACGGTAGATCCGCAGTCATCGGGACCTACGACTTCCAGGCGCGAAAACCGACTTTTTCCCTGTTTTCGCTGGAGTCGGGACAATTGGTAAAAGCCTACGAGTATGACTCGCGCCATAGCGGTCGCCTGCGCTTCAGCCCGGACGGAAAAGGTATTGTCTATCCGGTGAGGGAAAAGGGGGTGGACAATCTTTACGTGCAACCCCTGGACGGCGGGGCACTGCGGCAACTCACGAATTTCAATTCACTGAGGATCTATTCCTACCAGTGGTCCGTCGATGGCAAGAAACTCGCGTTGGTGCGCGGGGATTCGCCATCAGACCTGGTGCTGATCAAAGACACAACGGGCGAGAGCGGACATTAGCAGCCGAACTTGCTAGCCGGTGGTTTAGTTCCCAAAAAACTTTAGCTTTGCAAGTCCCTAATTCCTGCCCGTCAGTGCATTCAGGGTAATGACACTTTTGTACCCGTTGATTGGCCTTCTAAGCCTTTGCCTATCTGCCGATTACAGGCCAGAATAGGGTTTCAACGCCGCATCTGGCCCGACTCATGGATAAAGCTACAGGAACGGTCTTCTCGCCTCCCCAAACCAAGAAGGCTTTGGCCCGTGTTGCACTGGTGGGCATCCAGGACTCCGCCAGAATCGTGCTCTCTGAGTGTTTCCGGCAGTTTGGCATCGAAACCGTAATCATGACTGACAATGCCGCCGACCGGCTTAAAAGGGAAAAATTTGAGGCCTGTGTAATCCGGTTAAGCCCGGAGACGGAGGCTGTTCTGGAATCTGCCCGCACCTCGCCTTCAAACAACCGGATGGTGATTTACGGAGTCGGCGGCACGGTGCAGGACGCCATGAAATATTCCAGGTACGGAATTAACGCGGTTTTCAATGAACCGATCGAGCGGCCGTCCGCCTTGAAGCTGGTGCGGGCAACGCAGATGCTGGTTCTGCACGAGTTTCGCCGTTACGTTCGCATCCCGGTGATCACGGAGGTTTCGGTGGTCCTGTCGGATGGCGGCCGCTTCACCGCCAGCAGCCAGGAAATCAGTTCCGGAGGGATGTCGCTGCGCAGCGGAGAAGACGTTGCGCCCGGCCACTCGGTCGAAATCTCCTTTGCGTTGTTGACCCTGCCCCGCATCTGGGTACGCAGCACCGTGAGCTGGCGCATGCCTGGCAACAAGACCTTTGGAGTACGTTTCGACGCCCAGGACGAACGCCGTTTGCGAGTGAAAGAGTGGATTGACTCCTACCTGGAAAATTAGCCGATTTCGAAGGCAAGTCTAATCACTGTTTTGTGCCGATTTCCAGGGTTTCGCGAATCGGCGATCCCGCATGTAAAATCTAAGTGACACATGGCGGCCACATCCCAATTGGTTCAGATCGAAGTCGGACCTCCGGTCCGGCAGCCCAAGCCAGCATGGCTTAAGGCCAAGGCGCCGGTCGGCGAAAATTTCCACAATCTTAAGAAACTGGCCCGAGAGTTGGGATTGCACACCGTGTGCGAATCGGCACAGTGTCCCAACATCGGCGAGTGCTGGAACCATAAGACCGCAACTTTCATGCTGCTGGGCAACATCTGTACCCGGCGTTGCGGCTTCTGCGCTGTGCCCAAGGGCCGTCCGGAAGCGATTGATTGGGACGAACCCCGCCGTGTAGCTGACGCCGTCGCTAAGCTTGGATTGAAGCATGCCGTGGTGACCAGCGTGAATCGGGACGACGACAACGTTGGTGGCGCACGGGTTTTCGCCGAGACTATCCGTCAGATTCGAGGGCTGACACCGGATTGCCGGATTGAGGTTCTCATCCCCGATTTTCAAGGGATTGAGGAAGCGTTGCGAGTGGTGCTTGATGCCCAGCCTGACGTGCTGAACCACAACACTGAAACCGTCCCAAGGCTTTATCGCGTCGTGCGCTCCGGAGCGCGCTATGAGCGCACTTTGAATTTGCTGGAGAATGCGAAGAAGATTTCTCCGGACGTGGTGACGAAATCCGGGGTGATGGTGGGATTGGGTGAAACCATCACTGAACTAGTTGAAGTTTTCCGCGACCTGGGTTCGCGCGGCGTGGATATCCTGACGGTGGGACAGTACCTGCGTCCTTCACGAGATCATCTGCCGATGACCCGCTATTACACGCCCGATGAATTCCAGTACATGAAAGAAGAAGCTTTGCGATTCGGTTTCCGCCATGTGGAATCCGGGCCGATGGTCCGCTCCAGCTATCACGCCCACGAACAAGCTGAATCCACTTCTAAGAAAATAAGCCACGGATTACGCGGATTCTCGCTGATCAAATTGCCAACTAAAGATCCGTGAAAACTCGCGTAAATCCGTGGCTGGTTTTTGGCACCTACCAGGCTCGGCAAGCATTCTGGCGCACCATGGGAGCGTCCGCCTTGCAGTGGTAGGCTTCGCGGAACTCCGGCATATTGGACATCGGCCCGTTGATTCTGGCCCGCGCCGGCGAATGTGGATCGACCGAAACACCTAGACGAAGCGATTCGTCGGTATCATTCTCACACCACACGTTCGCCCATCCCAGGAAGAAACGCTGCTGCGGGGTCATTCCATCGATGAGTCCCGGGGTTTTTCCCACCAGCGTGCTTAACAGCGCGGCAAAGGCAATGCGGCCTCCGCCGTTGTCGGCAACGTTTTCTCCCAAGGTCAGCTTCCCGTTTATTTTGAGGTCGTCCACGGCGGTGTATCCGGAGTACTGGTCATCAATGCATTGCGTGCGCTTTTGGAATTCCTGCTTGTCCTGCGCCGTCCACCAATCCCGCAGATTGCCCTGGGCATCGAATTGGCTGCCTTGATCGTCGAAACCATGAGTCAGTTCATGACCGATCACCACGCCGATGGCGCCGAAGTTTACGGCATCGTCAGCTTGCTTGTCGAAAAATGGCGGCTGCAGGATCCCTGCGGGAAAAGTAATGTTGTTTTCGAGGGGATTGTAACTTGCGTTCACGGTCGGAGGCGGGTAAGGCCAGTCGTTTTTATCCACGGGTTTGCCGATTTTATTGAGCTGGCGCTGGAACTCAAACTCTGTGGCGCGTAGCGAATTGCCCAGAGCGTCGGCGCGATGAATACTCAGACTGCTGTAGTCGCGCCATTTGTCGGGGTAGCCAATGCGATTGCTAATGGCTGCCAGCTTAATCCGCGCCTGCTTTTTGGTTTCCGGGCCCAGCCAGGAAAGAGTATCAATGTCGTCGCCCAGCGCGGCTTCCAGTGCCTGCACCATTTTCAGTGCTCGCTCCTTGCCATCCGCGCCAAAAGTTAGCTCGACATACTTTTGTCCGACAGCTTCTCCAAGATCGCCGTTGGTGTTGCGCAGGCAGCGCTTCCATCGCGGCGGCAGTTCCTTGGTCCCCTGCAGGGTTTTGCTAAAGAAATCGAAGTTCTGGTTGACGAACTTCGCAGGCAGCAAGTGAGCGTGGGCATGGACAACTTGCCATGTCAGGTAGGTCTTCCAATCCTCCAAAGAAGTTGTGGTCAGGACGGCATTGAGATGCTTGAAGAATTCCGGCTCAGTTACATTCAACACCTGAGTAGGAGGCGTACCGATGCCCTTTAGATAAACATTCCAGTCAAACGCAGGAGTCAGCGCGGTTAGCTCCTGCGTGGTCAAACGATGATAAACATTATTGGGATCGCGCCGGCTGGTGATGTCGAGAGCACCCTTCGCCAGCGCCGTTTCTATTTCCATCACGCTTTTGGATCTAGCCGCAGCGGTCGCCGGAGAATCGCCCAGCAATTCAAACATTTTCTGCACATGCGCCACATATTGCTTCCGCAATTCCACAGACTTGGGATCGTCTTTGAAATAGTAGTCGCGGTCAGGCATACCCATTCCGCCCTGATCGGCTTCCGCAATTACCTGAGTAGCGTCCTTGAAATCCTGATCGGAATCGAAGCCAAAGAGCACGTTCACGCCTTCGCGATGGAGACGAACAATCTCCTGGGCCAGGTCCTGCTTTGACCTCAATCCGTTGATCGCATTGAAATCGCTTTCCAGTGGCCGCGTACCGGCGCTTTCAATTGCGCTTTCATCCATGCAAGAGGCATAGTAATCGCCAAACTTCTGCTCATTGGCGCTGCGAGTGGAATCGCTCGCGGAATACTTCTCCAGGATAGAGCGCTCGATGTATTCGCCTTGCTCCTGAACTTCGTCAAAGCGTCCCCATGACGATTGATCGCCTGGAATGGGATTCTGGGCGCGCCATTTGCCACAAGCGTAGGCATAGAAATCAGTGCAAGGATCGATGCTCTTATCCAGCAGGTCCGCCTTGAAACTCAAGTCCCGCTTGGCGTGATCGGATGGAGCGGCACTCTGGGCCATGCTTAGACTCAGTGGAAGAAGCAGGAAAGCGGATAGCTTTAGAACGCGCATTTGTCCTCCGCGAAAAGTTGCTAATTTGAAATAGGAAAGCAGGCTGAACGAGAGAAAACCGCACACGTCTGTGTACGCAATGAAAGCCAGAGCGGTTCCCGAATACGCCAAAACAGCACACAGCCCCGGAAGCTTAGACGGATTGGTTAATAAAACGTCACTACGGTCCGAGGCTGCTGTTTCCTAGAAAAGCTTGAAATGGATAGTCAGATACTTCTTGGGATCTTCCCGAATCGCCTTGATTAGCGAGCGCGTCTCCACCAGCATGGCATCGGAATTGTTGTAGAGAGATGGATCATGCAGCAGTTTGCCCGCGGTGCCTTCGCCCGCATCCAGGCGGTCAGTGATATTTGAAAGTTTAGTGATGGTGTTCTGCAGCTTGTCGGCAAATTGCTGGTCTTTCGCCAATTTGCCCAGCGCTCCCTTGCCGGCATTCACATCGTCAGTCAACTGCTTGACGTTCGCGATGGTCTGATTGGCGGTGTCGTAGAGAGCTGGATCTTTGAGGAATTTACCGGCCGTTCCTTTGCCTGCATTCAAATCATCGATGATCACATTGAGCTTATCTACTGTGGCGTTGGCTTTGCGGTAGAGCTCATCGTCAACCAGCAACTTGCCCAAGGTACCATTCCCGGCAGTAACTTCATTTACCAGCCCTTGAAATTCAGTGACTGTGGTGTTCAGCCGGTTATAGAGGCCGGGATCGTAAATTACTTTGCCGATCGAGCCCTGGCCACTTTCCACAAATGCCACGATACGGTCGAGCCGTTTGAGCAAGGCATCCATGTTTTGCAGCGTACCCTGGCTGGCGCGGACCACATCCTGGATGTCGGGAGTGTCGCGAGTGGAAAGTGCATCACCATTCTTCGCCTCAGGGCCACGGGCTTGCGAACTGTCGATATCAATGTAGGTTTCGCCCAGCACTCCTGCGGTCGCGAGGGCGGTAAGAGAATCGAGGCGCAGGCTTTCGTGATACTTGGTACTGACCTTCATGGTCACTTCGACGGGAGTCAGCCGCTCTCTGGGGTTGGAGACAATCCGGATCTTGGTCACATTGCCTATATCGACGCCCTGCAGACGTACCGGGGCGCCTACGCGCAATCCGCCGGCGTTATCGAAATAAGACACCAGGGTGATTTTGTGAGTGAAGATGCCGCCGGTGCCACTCATGAGGAAGATCAAGACGGCGAGGACCGCGCTAGCAATCAGTACAGTGAGGCCAACCTTCAGTTGAGACCACTTTAACTGCTTCTGGCTAGGCACGTAATCCCCCAAGTATCCTTAACGGACAGTTTCCCCGCAACGGACCCGACCCTTGAAGTTTTTGATGATAGCAGACTAGGGTCTCGGATTCACCTTTAGGCCCTGCGCGGATTTAACGTTCCGGTCAACAAGACAGCCAAAAGGTAGGCTGCAGCCCCGCAAGCCAGCGTGACATTCAGTCCGAATTGGATCGCAATCACGATCGCCAAGACCGATCCCAGCACGCTGGAACCCGCATTCATGGCCCACGCCCACTCTACCGCGTTCTGATTGGATTCGTTCTTCTCCTTGCCGGGGAAATCCGGCACCGGGATGCTCGCCAGGGCGCGCAAACCCGCGGGAAAGGGCATCCCCATGGCGAATCCGAGGGGAACCAGAAGACCAGCACTCACCAGAAGTTTGACCGCGAAAGGCAGCCCTACCAATGCATTCAGCACTTCGGGCAGGATGAATACGTAAAGCAGCAGCGCAGCCGCAATGAATAATAGAGGCATCCACGCACGTTTGGTCGTGGCCAGCCAGCGGCGCGAGGCCAGACTGCCCCCGCCACTCGAAAGCAGGAGCAGGAACACAACCACGGTCAGCGCATAGGTAGGATGCCCCAGGAATAGAACAAAACGCTGGATAAAGGCAATTTCCACCAGAATGTAGCCTAGACCCACTGCAACAAAGTAAAGCAACGACGACGTGCGCTCCTGCGTCGGCCTGCCGCGCAATGCCAGGGGAATGATCAGAAAGGCGATGACCGCAATCAGCGAAATCACCAGCACCATTCCCAGCACCGCCACGCCAAGGTTCACCTTCCAATCCATACCTTGCTTTAAAGACTCTTGACTGAGCATCTGCTCAATTTTGAGCGTGAAGAAAAAGAAAGGCCGGTTGTCGTTCACCGGTGCAACGTTGTAAGGATACTGTTTTGCGAAAGCGTAAGGATCATTACTCGCGATCAACGCTGAGAACGGATTGTTTCCGGGAGTGGAGGGAAGATACAGAGCGACCAGATCGGGGTTGTCCTCGAAGTGCTCTTTTACTGCGTCTTCTTCCTCTTTGGTGAAAGGACTTTTCTTCGCCAGCACCACGACTGGAATTCCGTCTTCGTCCAACTTTCCTTCTGAGACCACGATGAAATGCTTCCGCGGATCTTGCACTCCCAGGCGGTGCAGAGCTTCTATCCCGACGGAAACAACCCGCAACGCTTCGCGAGGCTGGCGAAATTCCCAGCGGGTGATGGCGACCATCCCATCGGGATTCAAGTGTTCGAAATATTCCTGAAACGCTTCTACGGTATAAAGACTGTTTTCACTCAGGGCGAAGGCCCCGGCAGCAGTCGAGGCCCAGGTGTCCACCAAAGTCATCTGCACTACATCAAAATTGCTTTTGGCATTGCGGATAAAAGACCGCCCGTCGGTCACTTGCATGTGAACTTCCGGCCGCTGATAGAGATGCTGGGAGTAGTCCGCATACTTGTCGCGCATGACGGTGTTGGCAATGATGGGATTGATCTCGATCCCGGTCACGCTGGCACTGCCATTGGCAAGGGCGCGCAGCACATCCACTCCGCCGCCCGGTCCGATAATTGCGTATTCCCCGTGTGGCCGCAAGACATTCGCCAAGGCTGGAGGCGCGGCCATCAAGAGGTCCTCAAGCTTGGTTCCATGTAACTGTTTTGGATCCGCGTTCATGATGAAGGTGTTGGCATCGGCGTCAATCACAATTACTTTTGCGCCGTTGCTAAGGTTATCCACCTCGATGCGAGAAATCGCATTCCAACGCGCAAATTCTGACGCATCCCGCAGTTTGCCTTTGGCATAAATTACGTCAATCCATCTTCCCGAATGATTTGCCGCGATCACCAACAGTAACGCGAACGCTAGCCCAGCCGTGGCTTTCCGCGTGGCTCCCGTGGTTGCCCATACCACTCCCGCGAGGGCCGCCATCACTGCGGCAAAAAGAATGGTATTGGGGCCGCCTAGCCAGTTCAGCAGTGGGACGATCGCCAGGCAGGCCATGGCGCCTCCCGCCAGATCCGCCCCGTAGAGCCGGGAGATGTGCCCGGACTCGCGCGCGAAGATGACGGAGAATTCCACCCCGGTAACGAAAAACGGAACAGCAGAAGCCAGATACATGGCCGTCAACCGGAGAAAATTTGCGCCGGATAGCTCGAGGGAAACTGGAACATGCAAAACAATTTCGAGTACCACTGGGACAATCACTGCGTTGAGGACACAGAGCCCAGCGGCGAGCCTGCGTGTCTCAAAACCCGCCAGCCAGCGTTTCTCGAGATAAGCGAATACGCCACCCGCTCCCAGCCCAAGCAAGGCGATGGAAATTGCCAAAAATGCGAAGTGATAAAAGAGCACGACCGAGAAAAGCCGGGTCAGGCCCAACTCCAATAGCAGCGCGGCAAAGCTGCTTAGTGCGACTCCAGCCAGCAGTGAGCGGTGGTCTGACTTTTTCGATATAGCGGCGGGGATTGCGGGGGAGGATTCAATCATTAAGGATTTGGCTGCTTGTTTAGGAATGCGACAGTCTATCAGAAGGGGAATGCACGTCAGGTCGGGGCGTTGACGCTTTGAGGTTCAGACCCGCCAATCATCAGGCTGCCAGGTCTTAATGGACTTCTTGATGTCGGCCCGAGAGAGATTTTCGGACAGCGTCCGCTGTACGAGTGCGGGCACTTCTTCATCGGAAGCAAAACGCAGGGCAATCAACTGACTCTCGCTAAGTTTCGCTATTTGCGAGCGTAAAGATTCCGGCAGCAAAGCAGCGAGACGGAGTCTTTGTTCCAGACGAATCACGCGATCCTGCACCTTGAGCGCATAAGTGCGGGCCTTAACCGCAGCCACGGCCAGCGCGGTGACGAGGAGGACTGCCCAAAAATGCTCCCATCCAGGATGACGAATCAGGGGAACTACGCTGTGGATCAACAATGCGACCAGGGCGGGAAGCAGGAAAAAATGAAAGAATGGATCGAGCCTGGTGTGATTACCAAGATTCTGCGGTGATTCAGCCATCGACCACTCCTGTCCGGAATCGAATTGCAATTCTATCCCAGACGCAATGGATCGCAGGTTATAGCAGCCGGTCGCCACGATAGATCAGTTGCCCGGCGATCATTCGCGCCTCCGGCATAAGGCGATGAGGCTTGACTGGGCCGATGCCATCGATATGCAGAATTTCGTGTCCGTGCGCCACCAGCCAATCTGAAACCAGCATGCGATGACAATTGAAATAGAGACGTTCAGCGCACATGTAGGCGGTTCGTCCCTCATTGGCCAGCTTGAGGAGTTCTGCAATGGCGCGCTGGAAGTCTTCCGTGAGGGTGTAGTCAGCGTAGTTGCGGAAGCTGGCACTGCGGATCGCAATATGAGGAGAGTCTTCGAGAATTTTCTTACGGCGCCCGCCAAGTTCTTTCATCCAGACATATCGAATACCGGCATCGGGCAATGCCTTTTCCAGCCATTCGCGATTGAAATGAGGCAGGCGGCGTGAAACGGGGAAAGAGCGGATATCCACCAATGTCTGAATTTCATGGGCCTGCAAGACTTCGACGAACTCCTCGAAAGTGCGTGTGGAATGGCCGATGGTGTAGAGAGTGGACACAGATCAATTGCAGATTTCAGATTTTTGATTGCAGATTGACCCAGCGATGTTGTTCTGCAATCTGAAATCTCAAATCTTCAATCTAAAATCATCTTCCCAGGCGCTGCAGGATCGAAATGACCCTCTCATCCTGCCCCGGAAATACCGTGCGCAGATCCAGCAAGACGCGCCCCCCTTCAACTCGAGCGATGATGGCCGGATCGGAAGCGCGCAGACTTTTTGCGAGAGTGTCAGCACTGAATTCTTGGCTCGAAATAGCGAGCAGTCGCGTGGGCAAAGTCGAAGAAGGAGCTGCGCCGCCACCGATTACCGATTCGCCGTCGATGAGTTCTACTTCCAACTTTGCGGATCGGATTTTATTGGCTATAATTTCCGCCCGCTCGCCAATTTCTGCCTTCGACAAGCTCATCATTCGCACAGCGGGGATGGCATCGTAATCGCGTTTCGCATACGTCAGCAGCGTGGCTTCGAGCGCAGCGTAGGTCAGCTTATCGACTCGCAAGGCACGAAACAGTGAATTGGAGCGCATGCGGGCGATCAGATCGCTGCGTCCGCTGAGCATGCCTGCCTGCGGGCCGCCAAGCAGCTTGTCGCCGCTGTAGGAAACCACGTCCACGCCGGAGCGGAGGCTGTCGAGCACGCCCGGCTCGCCGCTGATTCCCAGAGAACTCAGATCGATGAGCGCACCGCTGCCGAGATCTTCCATCAGCGGGAGATTATGCTTGCGGGCCGAGGTCCACCAATTCTTCGACCGATGGTTGCTCGGTGAATCCGGTGATTTGGAAATTGGAGCGGTGGACTCGCAGCAGCAGTTTGGTCTTCTCGTTGATTGCGCTTTCATAATCGCCGATGCGTGTGCGGTTAGTGGTGCCCACCTCGCGCAGAATGGCGTTCGACTTGGACATCACATCCGGAATGCGGAATGATCCGCCGATCTCGACCAGTTCGCCACGCGAGACGATCACTTCGCCATTTTCGGCCAGCGTATTGAGTGCCAGTAAAACAGCAGCAGCATTGTTGTTTACAACAATGGTGGAGATCGGCGAGCTTTGATCGCCCAGGAGCTTGCGGAACAGGCGATCCACATGGACGTCGCGTTTGCCGCGCTCACCGGTTTCGATATCGAACTCCAGGTTTGAATAACTTTCGGCCGTTTCCCGAATGTGATCGAGGGCGGACGAAGCCAGTGGAGCACGTCCGAGATTGGTATGCAGAATGACGCCCGTGGCATTGATGACCGGACGCAGCGAGTACTGCAACGCCTGGCGAACTTCGCGCTCGACCGCGTCTGCAATTCCAGAGAGTGCGAGGGTTAAACCATCGGCGTCGAGTCGTCCGGCTGCGATTTCGTCGCGCAAACGAGAAAGAACCAAACGGGCAGCGTCCGCGACCGTGGCCTGGCCTTCCTGCGAAACCAGTTTCGCCAGTTCAGGACTGCGGACCAACTCATCCACCGATGAGAGTTGGCGATAAAGATCGGGTTTAGCGATGGTCTTCACGAAGAACGATTATCCCACCAGAACACTTTAATTGGTGAAATTGCGATTTTACGTCAGTGGGCGGCTCGTGCTCGTTCTCGAATTGCCGCGATGGCTTCGGCGGCCCATCTCCTAATGGCATAGTGTTCCGATGGGTCGGGGTCTGTGGCAGCCACAAGTTTCAGCGCCGGAATCATATCCACTCCCCCAAAGTTCCCCAATGCCTTCACGGTGTCGATTTTGATGCCCTCGTCGGTGCCGCCAAGTGCATTCAGAATGATCTGTCGCACAGTCTGCATTGTGGCAGCATCGAGTTGTCCTCTGCCTTTTGCGGATGCCTGCACCAGCATGGCCACGACCGACCCTCGTGATATGTCCGGGCCTGAGGCATACCGGTTTAGGCCGGTCTTCAACCGTTGCAGCAAGCACGGAATTGCGACTTTAGCATGGTCGCCAAGTTCATCTGAAAGATCCACGCTATTTGCGAGAATGCACACCTGATGCGGGTCGTTCCAATCAACAATCTTTGCAACAGTTTCCGAAAGCCAGCTCGTATACTCAGCGAAGCCCTCGTCTTCGAAATGGATTGGCTCTTTATTCTCGCGATCCAGTAAACTAACGAGCGCAACCTTGACTTCGGAATCGCGAAGTGCGAGGGGATCGGAGCGCAGTTGGTCGAACGCATTGCTTCTCACCTCTGAATCGTGCGAATGTAGCTGGACAAGCAATCCCGCCCATCCCGCACTAGCAGCCGAGGTCTGTTGACCGGAAACGGCACCCGCGATCCCGATCGCCGCGAGAATCGACGCCAGAACTTTCGCCAAAATCGGGCATCGCTTGCGGAAAGGAAAACACATATCTTCATTGATTGTGCACCTGAGCTCGCCGTGGTACGGCATTACTGTTGTAACCAGGCAATTACACCAACAATCGCTGCTTTATCCTAAACCCCAATTCCTTCTTACCCCTCTAGCCTTCCACACACTCCCAGCTAGCCTACCTCCACCAGACCGTACGTCTTATACCAGTGGGCGCGCATGTGGCGCAGTGCCCGATCGATTTCTTCTTGGGAAACATCGGCGTTCGGCCCAGCGATGACAGCCGCCGCTTCGCGCTTGGCCGCCTCTAGCAATTGGCGATCCCGAATAAGATTGGCGACCTGGAAACTGGGCAATCCTGCCTGCTTGGTGCCGAAAAATTCTCCCGGCCCGCGCAATTCGAGATCCAGCTCCGCGATTTGAAAGCCGTCGTTCGTGCGGACAAGAGCGTCCAACCGGCGCTCACCATCTTCCGAAACCTTTCCACCTGTCATCAGAATGCAATAGGATTTGGCGGCGCCACGCCCGATGCGTCCGCGAAGCTGGTGAAGCTGCGCAAGGCCGAAGCGCTCGGCGTGCTCAATCACCATGACCGTGGCATTGGACACGTCCACGCCCACTTCGATCACGGTCGTTGCCACCAGAATGTCCAGGCCGCCTTTCTGGAACATGCGCATGACTTGTTCTTTCAGTTCGGAATCCTGGCGGCCATGCAGAAGTCCGACTTTCAGGTCAGGAAAAATATTCTTCTCCAGCTCTTTGTACATCTTCACGGCAGCTTTGAGTTCGTTCTCTTCGTTTTCCTCGATGACCGGGTAAACCACATAAGCTTGATGTCCGGCTGCCACTTGTTTGCGCACGAACTCCCAGACTTTTTCGGATTGATCGTCGGATACGCGGCGAGTCACGATTGGTGTGCGTCCCGGGGGCATTTCGTCGATTACGCTTACGTCGAGATCTCCGTAGAGGGTAAGCGCAAGGGTGCGCGGGATGGGAGTCGCGGTCATGACCAGCACATCGGGTTCGGCTGACGAATCCGGCTCGGCTCCTGACTTCTTCATCAGCTTAAAACGTTGCAAAACTCCGAAGCGGTGCTGCTCGTCCACAATCACCAGGCCCAGCTTCGCGAATTCCACTTTTTTCTCGATCAGGGCGTGGGTGCCGATCACGAGTTGCGCGTTGCCCTGAGTAATGTGACGGCGAATTTCGCGCTTTCGGTCGTCCTCGATTGAGCCAGTGAGCAAAACCACGCGATATCCTGCGGGCTCAAGAATTCTGCGCGCGGAAAAGTAATGCTGCTGCGCCAGGATTTCAGTCGGGGCCATCAGTGCCACCTGGTATCCGTTTTCCATGGCGATGATGGCGGCCTCAAAAGCCACGATGGTCTTTCCCGATCCCACATCGCCCTGTAGCAAACGGCGCATGGGGAAGGGCTTCTCCATGTCGGAAGCAATCTCTTTCAGCACCCGCTTCTGCGCCGCTGTGGGATGAAATGGCAGAATTTTCTTGATGGCGGTGCGCACGTTTTCGTCCAATCGGAAAGCTACGCCGGTCTGCGCCTTTTGCTCGCGGCGTTTCAGTTCGAGTCCCAGTTCGATGAAAAACAATTCTTCAAAGATCAGCCGGATGTGCGCCGGCGTGCGGGACGATTGCAGGTCCTGCAGGCTTTCGCCTGCTTCCGGCCAGTGAACTCTCCAGAGCGCTTCGCGGGGCGAGATAAGCGAAAGATGATTGCGCACGGCCAGCGGAATGGGATCGGGCAATTCGGGCCCAAGATTGTCCAGCACGTTACGAATGATGCGGCGAAACCAGCGTGGGGTCAGGTTTCCCTGGCCGGCAGTCTCATAAATCGGAACAATGCGCCCGATTTCAAGCGATTCCGTGACTTTCCGCTCCGTGGCCTCTGCCGAGCCTTCTTCTGAAGCATCGCCAATGATTTCAAACTGAGGCTGCACCAGTTGCAGTTCGCCGCGATTCTCTTCGACCTTGCCATAGAGGGCGATCATCTGCCCTGGCTTGAATTTGTCTCGCAGATAGGCCGCGTTAAACCAGATGCACTTCAGGCGCGATCGGCCCTGTCCGGCGACCATCTCAAAGATCGGCATGCGACGAGTGCGGAAGAGTCCCGAAGTTCCGCACTTCGGCAATCACGGTGGCCATTTCTCCAGCCCGCAGCTCGGAAATTCCCCGCGGATTCAGGCGGTCTTCGTAACGAAAAGGCAGATAGTGAAGCAGGTCGTCCACAGTGACGATGCCCTTGGCCGCCAGCACCTCGGCCAGACGCGGGCCGATCCCTTTCACATATTGAACGGAGGTGTTTGTTTCGAGCATCTTTAAAGGGATGGTAACAAAAGCGGCACTTAGCAATTAGCAGTTAGACATTCCAGGCCGGTGCTGAATGAAAGAGCCTTTCGCAAAAAATTGTGGAGTGCTAGAGTTCTCCGGTGTCTAAAGCAACAATGGCTAATTTCGTTCAGTCATTGATAGCCGTCCTGGCGGGCAATGTAGCTTATTTCCTGCTGATGCCGCATTTGCCGCTAGCGGCAAGGCATGTACCTCATCGCCTGGATCTCGGTGTCGTGGTTGACCTCTGGTTGTGTCTGGTGGCGCTTGGTATCTTGAAGACATTTGCGCGTTGGAAGCGAGATTCCAGTCCGACGTAAGTATCAGTAAACAAATGGCTTTTTGCGACTTGCTACCCTCGTTACTTTGGGCACCTCGGTAACCGCCCCTTCACCAGTTAGAATCCCGGCTGGATCATGCAGAAAATTGCCATTCTCTACGACGCCAGCCAGGCGGTTTTGTCCACCTTTGACCTTGACGAGGTGTTGCAACAAATCCTGAGGATCGCTCGCGATTATTTTCACTTACATAATGTAACCATCTTGCTGCTGGATGAAGAAACCCAGGAGTTGTACCCCCGCTCGCAAATCGGATGGGACGAAGGTAAAGACTTCAGGGTACCAGTAGGTGTGGGAATTACCGGGACTGCGGCCCAGCAAAAACGGCCCATCCACTGTCCTGACGTCAGCAAGGATGACCGTTACATTTCGACTTCCAAAACGACCCGCTCCGAGCTGGCCGTGCCCTTGATGGTGCGGGATGAAGTCGTCGGAGTGCTGGATTGTCAGAGCGACAATCTTGACCATTTTGATCCCGATACCATCGACCTGCTGGCTATATTTTCCCTGCAGGCTTCCATGGCGCTGCAGAATGCGCGGCTGTATTCGCTGGAAAGGCGGCGGGCCTCGCAACTGGAGGTCATCAATGCGATCGCCCAGCAAATGACCGCCGTCCTGGACATCAAGGATTTGCTCAACAAAGTCTGTTTGTTGGTGCAGCATGCTTTCCAGGTATCTCATGTTGCCGTGCTTCAGAAGGAAGAGGACGAACTGGTACTGCGGGCACATCACGGCACCTTGACTCCACGCTTCCCGGAAGGCAGCCGAGTGCCGGCGGGAAATGGGTTCTGCGGCAAAGCTTTATCGCAGGGCAGAACGCTTATTGAAAACGCATTGAAGCAAGATGCCGGGCCTGATGGCTTCTTCCAGGAGACGCGCTCGCGCATCTCGATTCCTCTGGTGGCATTTGGACAAACTCTGGGCATCCTGTTGTTGTGCAGTGAAAAGCCCGACGCATTCCACGCCTACGAAATCCAGCCCCTGGAATCGGTCGCCGATATCTGCGCGACCGCCATTCAGAACGCTCATTATGTGGATCGCGTCAAACAGCTCGCCTACCTGGATGGATTGACCGGGATTTTCAACCGCCGCTATTTCGAACTACGGGTGGCGGAAGAAATTGAACGAGCCCGGCGATTCGGCGCCGGAATGGCCGTCATCATGGTGGACATTGACCAGTTCAAGCACTTGAATGACGAATTCGGACACATCCTTGGAGACGAGGTGTTGCGGCAGGTGTCTTCCATCTTTCACCAGCAACTGCGAAAGATCGATGTTGTGTGCCGCTACGGGGGAGAGGAATTTGCCGTTCTGCTTTCGCAAACCAACCCACAGCACGCTCTAAATGTGGCCGAGAAGTTACGAGGCCTGATCGAACGCTGGCAATTTCCGGGCGTGCCCCGTCCGGTGACGATCAGCGCAGGCGCTGCGACTTATCCCGAGCACGGAACCACACGCGATGAGTTGTTGAAGGCAGCTGATGCCGGGCTCTATGCTGCAAAGCAGGCTGGACGCAATCGAGTAACCCTGGCACCGCATCCGCAGAAAAGTGCGGCCCAGGTTACTGGCAAGTGATACGTTCTTCCGGGAAAACGGGTTAGATATCGGCGATACTGCGCTTCAGGCGTTCTGCTTCCCGTTTCACTTCCTGCTCATGTTTCCGCCATTCTTGCCGCAATTCGAGCATTTCTTTGTTTAATTCTTCTTTGTGCTTGTTCGCCTCCGCGACGGCTTGATCAATCTGCGGCTGAATGCGCTTGAGTTCTGCCGTACTCATCTGTCGCGCGGCACGCTCGATCTCCGGTTTCATACGGGCGATTTCGGCTTGCGCTTTGGCCAAACTAACGCGCGTCTCCACGTCAATTTCCGGAATCTCAAAGCTTTCGTTGAGTATGCCGCTATCGTTGCTGGCTTCCGGCAGAGTCAGAGTAATGGTTTGCTCTTTCTTTTCGCGAATAATGCCGATGCTGGCCTTGTTGTCTTTCCGCGACCGTACGGCACGAGTAAAATCACCGGCATCGTTGATGCTCTCGCCGTTGACACGGACGACCACATCGCCTGCCCGGAAGCCCGCCTTTTCAGCGCGGCTGCCTTTCTCCACCGAACGTACAAGAACGCCTTCGCCATTCTTGGTGCCGAAATAGTCTCCCAGTTGAGGCGTAAGGTTTTCGATCATGAGCCCGCTGCGCGTGGAAGAATGGACCACGACAATCGACACCGGAATATCAATGTCGGGCATGGACGGCATCGCAGGCATTGCCGGCATTTCAAATTTGAAATCTTTCTGTCCGTTGGACCAGGAAAAACTCTTCTTGCGGTCCGCCAGTTGGGCCTTGATGGTCATCGGCTGGCCGTTACGGCTGAGGCCAATCGTCACTACCCGGCCCGCCGGAATTTCATGGATCATGCGGCGCAGTTGCTCTACGCTCTCCACTTCCGCACCGTTGACACTGACGATGACATCGTGTTCCTTGAGCCCTGCTTTTCCAGCCGGAGCATCCTGATCGACCATGGTCACTTCCACGCCCTGCTCTTCTTTTAATTGAAGGGCGGTAAGCCGGTCGGGAGTTACGTCGCGGGTATCCACGCCCAGATAGGATCCGCCACCCGATGATTCCTCACTGGAGTAGCCAAAAGCTTCGCTGAAATGGCCAGGGGTGGCGCACTCTGCCGAAATGGCCGGGATGGACAGCATCGGCAGGGTTAGCATCGTGACAACGAGCGTTGTGAAGAGGATTGAGTTGCGCATGGTCATCGCTCCTGAGGAGTGGAACTCCACATCTTCCATATCTAGGGATTGCTACGGCGAAATGTAATGTCTCCCGTCGTGGTACGTACTTTCAATGTCGGGCCGCCGCCATTCAAACTGCCTTCCGCGCTCACACTTTTTGCCCCCCACTCGCCACCTTCGCTGGTGACCTTGAGTTCAGGGAAATCCGAATGGATGCTGTGGCCATTGGCGACTTCAATGGAGGCACGAATATTGATTTTCAAATCAGCTGCCAAATAAACGGTGATGTCACCCACCGAAGTTTCCAGAACGGAATCCGTAGGCGCACCACTTGTGGACACGAACTTTGCCACGATGCCGCCAACTCCGGTCTCCGCCTGGGCCGAAGGTACACCGTTCAACTCGATACTGCCGCCGCTGGTTTCAGCATGCACAGAACCTGTCGCGGAAGTGAGGCGGATACTTCCACCGCCGGTTTCAACTTCGGCCTTGCCACCAATTTCGCCAAGATCGATGCTGCCGCCGCCAGTCGAGGCCTTCACCTGTCCAGAACATCGATCGACCTGGATATTTCCTCCGCCCGTCTCCAGCACGGCCCCTTGCAGACCGGAGATGAGGACCAGACTGCCACCGCCGCTTTCGGCGTTGATCTTGCCCTTGGCAGCAATAATCTTGATGCTGCCGCCACCGGTGTTTAGGTTCAGGTCGCCTCCGGTCGTGCCGGCCTCAATACTCCCGCCGCCAGTTTCGGCATTGACCGCACCTCCAATCTCGTCCACGTGGATGGTGCCGCCGCCGCTTTCAGCATCGATCCTCCCGGCGATTCCCGTGGCAATAACGTTGCCGCCATCGGTTTCCACCTTCGCCCATTCGAGGCTGCGCGGAACATTGATCACAAAGTCGCCGGAAAACTTATGCACATGGCCACCCTGCCAGTCTGCCACGATCCAGGCAGTGTCTCCCTTGATCGAGGCCGTGATCTTATAGTTGTCGAACTGGTGGCGAGCTGTCTCTTCGGACGAAGTACTGGCGCGATTGTGAATCACGTAGCCAATGTCCTGACGCGAACTGCCTTCAACGTGCACAGAACCAATGTCCACCTTGATGCGCAGGTTCTTAGCCGCGGAGAGCGAGCCATTGATCACCTGCACCCAGCCGCTGCCTTCGCGAGAAACACTGGTCTGCTGTGCGCCAGCCAATGAGGCCAGAAATAGTAACGCTGCCAGTATTCTAAAAACATTTTTCGACGAGTAGCTTCTTGCTGTCATGATTTATGCCTCAATCAATCTCCGGAAGTTGAGAAACTTTTAGCCGTGCTTGTGACTTGATGTAGGGGTTCTGGTCAGTCTCCGCCAGCTTCTGGAGAACGACTCGCACGCTGCTGTCGGCCCGCACCGGGTCGAGCAAATGCAAGGCCTGAATACGAACACCAGGATTGGAATCCTGCATCAGCGCTTCCAACACGGAGTCGCGAACGCGAACATCGTCCTTCACGTAACCACCCAGACCTTCGAGCGCTTTCAGCCGCACTCCAGGATTCGAGTCATAGCGCAGCGCATAGATCAAAGCTTCGCGAACGTGAGTATCGTTGGGCTGCTGCGTCAACAAGTCCACAGAATCCATGCGCAGTCCCGAGTTGTAATTGTTGCGGGCCGCGAAGAGCAGCAATTGCTGGATCCGCTGATCATTCAACGAGCCGTGGGTTTCCTGCGGAGAAATCGAATCGTACTTAATGCTGACCTGGTTCCCTGGCTGCTGGGTAATGGAACGAATGCCGCCAATAGACGCTTCCGTGACGGGCCCATCGGAAGGAAGCACATCAGGCCGCGCCCCTTTCAGCGCTTTGTAGGTTGCACCCACGCCGCCCGAAAATCCGACCATGAGAATGACCGCGGCCAGGGCGGGCGAGAACCGTATCTGGTGAAACCAGGCTGCGGGATCGAACACCAGCCGCCGCCAAACGCCGCTCTGCGTGGTGGTCTCCAGCGCTTCCTGCAACCGCATGCGGGAAGCCGCCAGCAGATTAGGCGTCGGCTCGGCTACCGGCAAATCAGAAAGCGTGGCGTGGAATTTTCGCGCCGCCTTTAATTCGCTGGCACAATCGGCGCAGCGCGCCAGATGCTGCTCCAGTTCATAGCGAGCATCATCGGGTAGCTCGTTATACACATGCAGCAGAATATTTTCCTGGACCCACTCGCATTTCATAGTCGTGCCCCCTCGCAGGGGAGAAATTGATTTGTCATCGCATGTCCGCCAGTGCGCCGCGCAACTTCTGGGTCGCGCGGAACAACGTATTTTTGGCGGTTTCCTCCGTAGTATTCAAAACTTCACCCACCGTCCGCAATTTAAGGCCGTGGTAATGCTTCAGCTCAAAAACCATTCGCTCGCGCGGCGTCAATCTCTGCAGCGCGCGGGAAATTCGGCCACCCAATTCCCGCCGCATCAAATCACGCTCGGGATTCGCACCCGACCTCGCATCCGGCACGCGATCGAGCACGTCATAGGACTCGCCGGAGGCATCGGTCGCGACCGGTGCATCTTCCTTACGCACTTGCCGTTTGCGCAAGTGGTCGAGGCAAAGATTGGTCACGATGCGGTAGATCCAGGTGTAAAAAGAGCACTCAAAGCGGAAGTTTCCCACGCTCTTGTAAGCCTTTAGAAAGGCTTCCTGGTAAATGTCCTGGGCCTCATGTTCGGACCCCGTCAGGTGCATGGCCAGCCGAAGCACCGCCTGGTCATAGTTCCGCACCAGCTCCTCGAAAGCGGCGCGATTGCCGCGCTGCGCCTCCCGGACCAATAACGAGTCATCGATACGGCTTAGACCTTGCCCAGCCATGTGGCCCAATAATCGGGGATCTCGGGTTCCACTGTTTCCGTCTCCTGGGACGCGTTTTGCGTCCACATGAGAACGTTCGCCAACTGCAAAAGGTATCGCCCACGCATCGGCCGGCATGATTTTCATGTCCTCGACTGCAAACCAGGCGCTTAGCCGTTCTTCCCGGTTGCATATCGATAGACGCACCAGTCACCGGAGCGTGAGCAGGAATTATAGGAGTTAGGCGGGATTAAATCGACCCTAGGTGCTTCAACCTTAGTCACTTAAGCCGGATGGGTAGGACCGAAATAGACAGAGACACCAGCACAAACCAACAGAGAATGTTATGGGAAACGGTTGCGCCAGCCCAGGTGACATGGCTGAATTCTGAGCGAGAAATGCAGGCCCGAGGCAAGGCTCGGGCCCAGAACTTATTGAAACGATTACTCGACTACTTCCTTCTCAATCACGACTTTCAGGTGGGCAGTCACTTCCTTATGCAACTTGACCGGTACCGTAAACTCGCCCAATGCTTTAAGCGGCTCATGGACCTGGATCTTGCGGCGATCAATCTCGAAGCCCTTCTTGGCCAGTGCATCGGCAATGTCACCGGACGTGACTGAACCGAAGAGTTGATCGTTTTCACCGGAACGGCGCTGGAACGAGACGGAAACGCCGTCAAGCTGCTTGGCCAGGGCTTCCGCGCCAGTCTTCTCCTTGGCGGAGCGGCGCACGGAGGCGGCCTTCATCTGCTCGACCACCGCTTTGTTGCCTTTTGACGCCTCGATGGCAAGCTTCCGCGGCAGTAAGAAATTGCGGCCGTAGCCCTCCGCGACTTTCACCACATCGCCGCGCGAACCCAGCTTATTTACATCTTCCTTAAGAATGACTTCCATGAGATGACTCCTCTAAGAATTCTTTTGCCACGGATCTTCGCTGATATTCACGGATCTGATTCAAAAAGAAAATCCGCGATGATCCGCGTAAATCCGCGGCCAGGTATTTTTACGATGCCCGTCCAGCAAACGGCAGCAAGGCAATATTCCGCGCCTGCTTGATCGCCAGTGACAAGCGCCGTTGATGCGGTGTGCAAACGCCGGTCAGGCGCCGTGGCGTAATTTTGCCGCTCTCCGCCACGAAGCCTGCAAGCAGGCGAACGTCCTTGTAGTTGATGGACTCAATCTTCTCCACGCAGAACTTGCAAACCTTCTTGCGCCGGAAATATTTGCGTCCGCCACCTTCGCGTCCGCCGCCAGCTCCGCCCGGCCCACCGGGACGAGAAGAAGGACGACGTTCGCGGTCGCCTCCGTAGGATGGACGATCGCCGCCCGAGGGACGGTCCGATGCTGGCCGCTCGGTGTGCGCGGCCGGTGCTGCTGTTTCTCTAGTTTCGTCAGCCATGATGCTCCTTAAATCAGTCGTTGGTCCTTGGTCGTAGGTCGTTGGTCTCAAAATCGCTGGCCTTAATGCGGGGTCGTAAGGTTTTAGCCAACGACCAACGACGCACGACCAACGACGGTTTCTATGCCGTTACAGCAGGCGCCTCTCCAGCCGTCTCGGCAGTTACAGCTGCCGGAGCGGGCGGGGCCTTGCGGCGCGCGTCCTTGATTGCCTTGATCTTGTCCAGACGTTTCTGTTCCTCATCGATGCGGACCGTCAGGAACTTGATGACTGGCTCGGTAACGCGTAAACGGCGCTCGAGTTCGTGAATAAGCCCGCCACTGCCTTCGACCGTTAGCAGAATGTAAAGCCCGTCGTGGAACCGGCGAACAACATAAGCGAGGCGGCGCTTGCCCATTTTTTCCACGCTCTTCACCGCTCCACCCGTGGAAGTCACAGCGGTCTCCAGCGTAGAAATAAGTTTGTCCAGCTCTTCTTCCACCATGTCAGGGCGGACGATGAACATCAGTTCATAAGTACGATTCATTTAGTTTCTCCAAAATTCTAGTCGTCGCTTCGGACGACAACTCAATCTTCGTCAGCCTCAGCCTTGCGGTTGATACGGTTCATCGCCGCCGCCGGGCCTTCGATCAAAATCGCATTTACCGCCTCGACGGCTGTGGACAGCGCTTCGTCCACCGTTTTCATCTGCGCCTTGCGAAACGGCGACAACAAATAACTCTGGCCGTCTTCGATCTTGCGCTCCGGCGCTACCCCAATCCGGACCCGCAAAAAATCTTGGGTGCCAAGCGCTCCGATGATCGACTCGATCCCGTTGTGCCCCGCCGAACTCCGCCGCGTATGAATCCGCACCGTGCCCAGCGAAAAATCCAGTTCGTCCTGAATGACAATCAAGTCGAATTCAGGTCTGACCTCGTATTCCGCGATCAGTTCCCGCACCGACAGGCCGCTCAGGTTCATGAAAGTTTCGGGCTTGGCCAACAAGCACCTGCTCCGATCCGATCACTGCCCTCGCCGTTAAAGCTCTACACTGCCGATTTCTGACTTCGACCTTGCACTGCTCTGCAATCAGGTCGATGGCGAGAAATCCTATGTTGTGCGGCGTGAACTGATATTCGATACCCGGATTTCCCAGCCCGACAATCAGCTTCACGCTTTCCCAATCTCCACCAAACCCTGCCGAGCTAAACTCGGCATGACGGGCAAGGTCGCCCGGCATCACACGAGCCTGTGCAGCTATTTCTTTTCTTTCTTCTCGCTCTTCTCCGCCTTCTCTGGAGCCGCCGCACCTTCTTCGTCGGCATCCTGCTTGCCCTTCTTGATGACTTCGGGCTCGGCAGGGGTTGCGCCTTCGGCGGCAACGGCGTCTGGAGCCGCAACCACTTCTTCCTTCACGATGGTCACGTGCGCCACTGGATGGTTCGCATCGGTCAGGAACTTTAGCTTGTCGCCATGGGCCAGATCGGACACACGAATCACCACGCCGAATACCAGTTCGCTGACATCCACTTCGATTGACGCCGGAATATCTCCAGGCAAGCACTCGATTTCCACTTCACGCAGAAGCTGCTCGAGGATGCCGCCCTGCTGCTTGACGCCGGCGGG
Organism: Terriglobia bacterium; assembly: GCA_963723765.1. Lineage (GTDB taxonomy): Bacteria > Acidobacteriota > Terriglobia > Terriglobales > Acidobacteriaceae > DATBAX01. The sequence continues at coordinate 140,713 of CAVRSD010000011.1, forward strand.
TTCGCCCTTGAGGACGATTGGCACTTCAACTTTGAGGGCCTTGTCCATGGCAATGCGTTTGAGGTCGATGTGCAACAGAGCGCCTTTGATGGGCTCATATTGCCAGTCAACGATCATGGCTTTGGTGCGTTCGCCGTCTTTAAGGTTCAAATCGAAAATGGTGTTGTAGCCGGTCTGCGAATGCAAAATGCGCGCCACCTGGCGTGGATCCAGGCTGACCGACAGCGAATCCTTGCCCGCGCCATACAGCACGGCGGGAACCTTGCCTTCGCGGCGCACGCGGCGCGCGTCATTCTTGGTCCCGGGTTCGCGGGATTGAGCTTCCAGTACGGTGCTTTCAGTTGCGGTTGCCATAATTAGATTCCTGTCTACAAGAACAATTTACTTACGGATGTTTCTTCGTGGATCGATTGGATTGCACGCCCAATCAGTCCAGCGATCGAAAGAACTTTAATCTTCGGCTCATTCTTTGCAGCCTCGCCGAGCGGGATGGTATTCGTCACCACCACTTCGGCGATTTGAGACTTAGAAATATTCTCCACTGCCGGCCCCGATAAAACCGGGTGCGAGCAGCAGGCATAAACCGCAGTGGCGCCGTTCTGTAACAACGCGCTCGCAGTCTTGACCAGCGTGCCAGCGGTATCGATCAAGTCGTCGATGATCAAGCACGTGCGCCCTTGCACATCGCCGATCACGTGCATGACTTCGGCCACGTTCAGCTCGTCGCGGCGCTTGTCGACGATCGCCAAAGCGGCATCGACTTTCTTGGCAAAAAATCGCGCGCGCTCCACGCCGCCTGCATCCGGCGAAACCACGGTCAGATTCGGCAGTTGCAACCGCTTAAAGTGGTCGACCAGCACCGGTGACGCAAACAAATGATCCACGGGGATATTAAAAAATCCCTGCAATTGCGGCGCATGCAAATCCACGATCAGCGCCCGGTCTGCGCCAGCAGTGGTCAAAAGATCCGCCACCAGCTTCGACGAAATCGGCACTCGCGGCTTGTCTTTCCGATCCTGCCGCGCATACCCAAAATAGGGAATCACCGCCGTGATGCGTCGCGCGGATGCCCGCTTCAACGCATCCATCATCAACAGCAGTTCCATCAAATGCTCATCCACCGGACGGCAAGTCGGCTGGATCACGAAAACATCCGCGCCGCGTACATTCTCCTGAATCTGGATGTACGCCTCGCCATCCTTAAAGCGAGTCACCATGGCTTGGCCGCGAGTCAAGCCAAGGAATACACAAACTTCATCAGCCAGCGGTTCGTTCGCGGTGCCGCAGAAGATTTTGAACTTGTCATCCACGCGGCCCCGTTGCGGCTTGCGTTCGGATTTATCTTCGGGACCCACGTTGGCTTTCTTCTCCGCTACTTTCTCCGTCGCTGTTGCAAGAGTTGCCATGGTTGTAGCCCCCAGCTGTCAGCTTTCAGCCATCAGCTTGTGCGTTATCACGTCCGCTCTCGAGCTTAAGCTGAGAGCTGACGGCTGATAGCTGCTTTTCTGGCTGGGCCGCTAGGATTCGAACCTAGACAAAGTGCGTCAAAGGCACTTGACCTACCATTAGTCGACGGCCCAAAGTCCATTGCAGATTTATGCTTTCAGATTGTAGATGGAAAACCAATCTGCAATCTAAAATCTTCAATCTGAAATCCGCTTCCAATACTGTTGCCGCGTCAACGTGGTCGTCGCCACCGCCGGTACGCCAGCCTTCCCTAAACGGGCCACAGCCTGTTCGGCCTTCGTCCGGGACGCAAACAGCCCGTAAGTGGCTGAACCGGAACCGGATAGCGAGGCATAAAACGCCCCTGCTCGTTCAAGCACACTCTTAACCTTGCGCAATTCGGGATATTTAGGAAAGACGACCTGTTCAAAGTCGTTTTCGATCCCGGTACGGACAAGGTCGAGAAGCGGGGTCTCGGCCCGGCCCCTGCCTTTACTCACAGGGACACCGGATGCACTACTCAGCCACGCAGAAAACTCACGGCCAAGCTCATTCATTCTATCGGAGGGATCAGAAACCGTCAATTTAGAGATGCTGACGGAAGGACCGCTGCCCATTGTGTGGGGACGGGCACTCTTGCCCGTCCGGGCCGAGCCAGGCTCGGCTAGCCTTTGCTGGGAGCTCAACGACTGCCGATCCCAATCCGCAAAGGCCTGAGGCGTAGAAACCCCAATCTCCGGCAACGCCACCACACACGCCACCGCCGGCAAATCCACCAGCGGATAAACTTCCTCCCCGCGCCCCACTCCCAACACCGTCCCACCAATCAAAAACAACGGCAGATCGGACCCAACTTCAGCAGCGATTCGCAGCCTATCCGTACCAGCAAGCTCTTTCTTTAGAGCCATTTCCAAGGCAAGCAAGGTCGCCACAGCATTCCCGGAAGCTCCACCCAAGCCCGCCCTGCACCGGCAATCGTTTCTCAATCTCGATGACCACCCGGCCCCGCGCTTTAAGCGCCGCCATGGCCAGTTCGACCATCCGATAGCAGGTATTCGACTGATCTTTCGGCACACGAGGATCTTCGCAGCGAATCTCAATGCCAGTCCCGCGCTTCACCTCAACGCGAATGATGTCGTGCAGCGCGATGGTCTGATACACCGTCCGCAGTTCGTGAAAGCCATCGGGACGCGACGGCACCAATGCGCAGGCCCAGATTAATCTTCGCGAAAGATCGGACGGTGACATGCGTAGGCATCGGGAATTGATTGTAAATCTCAATCTTCGATTTTGGATCATCGATGATCACGATATCCGCTATTATGCTTGCGCTCGGAGGACACTTCTTGCTTTCCCGCTCCAAAGCCATCGTGTTGTTACTGGTCGCTGCGGCCATTGTCGCTGTGATTGCCCTTTGTCTGCCTCCCACTCCACAGCCGTTGTCGTATCACCATTTTGCTGATCAACGTGCATGGTTCGGCATTCCAAACTTTGGCGATGTAGCTTCGAATCTGCCCTTCGCCATCGTCGGCATCTGGGGACTCATTTTCATATTGCGGATTCCTCAACAAGAGCTCTCCGACCATTTCGTGGACTCCCGCGAACGCTTGCCGTACATCCTGGTATTCGTGGGCTTGCTGCTTACGGCTTTCGGATCGTCCTACTATCATCTTGCACCAGACAACGCCCGCCTGGTTTGGGACCGATTGCCCATGACCATCGTCTTCATGTCCATGGTGGCGGCAGTCATCATGGAACGGATCAGCGTTCGCGCCGGATTATGGTTGCTGCCGTTGTTATTGGCGATTGGCGCAGGGAGCGTGGTGCAGTGGCATCTCAGCGAAGTGCACCGACATGGTGACTTGCGCTTTTATGCGGCGGTCCAGATTTATTCAGCGGCAGTCCTGCTTTTAGCACTCTTAATGCCCGCGAAATACACGCGTAGCTCGGATTTTGCGGTGATTGCCGCTTTTTATTTATCTGGCAAAAATTCTGGAAACTGCGAACCGGCAGATTTTCGAAGTAGGTCACATCGTCAGCGGGCACACTCTAAAACATCTGGCTGCCGCTGCTGCGGGCTATTGGATCTTAAGAATGCTGCAAAAACGCAGACCTCTACTTCTCGGCCCGACAATTTCGTCCTGTCATCCTGAGCGGAGTGGAAATTGCGCGTAGCGCACTTTCCACGCAGTCGAAGGACCCCTACAATCTGCACTCCACCGCTGCCATCTCCGAACTTTAAGAGTTCCTGGCGACTGAAGAAAATTCTGGATCCTACGGAGCAATTAGTTTGCAGGGGTCCTTCGACTCCACGCGAACTGCGCTACGCGCAATTCGCGTTGCGCTCAGGATGACAGAGGGATAAATTATTTCTTGCCTGCCGCAGCCATCACGCACTTTCCGAACAGCTCAAGCAGATGGGGTTGGGGAAATTAAGAATTGAACCACCGCGAACAATCCCTACTTCTTCGCCTGCCTCTCCAGCAATTGCTGATCGTACAAACTATCCGGCTTGACATGTTTTCCCGGAGACACGACCTGGCCCTGTGGATTCCCGTCGCCTGCATGTTCGGCGGAACCCTTGTTTCCAATGGCCCAGTTGTAGGCTACCGGCGGACTTTCCACGAGGTAGCTGTCCGCTTCGCAGTTCCATAGCAAATTGTTGGCGCCGGCCCAGCCGTGGCCGGTGCCCATGCTGCCGCGATTGCCCACAGCGATAGGTCCATCGATATGCAGATTCTCGTACAGAGTACCGGTTGCCCAGCGCTGGTGGGCGCCGGCATCCATGTGCGTGCCTTTCGCCGAGCACGAACGAAACACGTTCGGCCCAGCCACGCGAGCTTGCGTCATCCAGACATGGCTGTAGGCGCCGCTGACGTCGCAGTGTTGCACCAGCGTTTCCTGACCGTCGAGCGTAAATGCAGACGGCGGAGCATGGGTGAATAGCGTTTCGATATGGTCTCCGTGGATTTCGTCGACCGTAATGGCGCGAGAAAACTGGTCAACTTTGACAATCCCTGTGTAGTGGGTTACAGCCACATTGCGCATCCAGGCATCTTCGACCGAGGCGTATTGCGCAAAAGCCGAATCGAAATATCCGCCGCCCACAAATTTGGGATTGTCACCCGAGGTGATGTAGTCGGGATCGGAAAACCCCGCTGAATTCTCGAAGGCTTTGCCGTCGCTGCGCATATTTTCGATGCCGGCCTGTGCGATGCGCCCCGGAAAGGTATAGCGCCAAACCGTGGCTCCATCGGCACGCGTCATGGCGTTGGTCAATTGAGCATCGAGAGTGATCCGGTTTCCATTAACGGCCACAATGCGGCGGTCAAATCGCAACTCCATGCCGGGTTGCCACTGATAAATCTCGCGGCCATCTTTGCGCCCAGGAATGTTGTCCATGCCGACGGCGTGGATCCATTGGGCGGTCATCGCCCATTCGACGATTACGCGATCGCCTGGATGCAGATCCTGAACGTTATCGAGAGTAACGGTGTCAGCACCCACTGGCACGTAATCATCGAGAACGGGATGCTTCGGCCCGGCTGCCTCCCAGCTGCCAGTGCCACCCAAACGGACCAGCGCACGCGGAGTACCTTGTGCGACCAGAATGGTCCCGTGTTCGTCCGTTCCTTCTCCTCGCAAGACGATTCCGGAAGCATTCACCTGGATGGTCCCTGCAATTCGGTAAACGCCAGCCCGCAGCAGTAGTGCGCCGCGCAACCCGGAAGAATCGATTGGTTGCTTGGCGAGCGCGGCTATGGCCGCCTGGATGCGCGGTGTGTCATCCCCTGCAGGTACCGGATCAAGTGTGGCCCGGACAGGAACATTAGGAATGGGAACCCCACCGCCGCCATAACCTGCAGTCGAGAAGTCTGGGATACGGTTGCCAAAGTGATCTGATCCATAGACCAGGCGGCCATTTTGAAATTCGATCCAGTCGACGGTTTCTGTTTTGGATTTGGCCCAGGCAGAGTCCACTTGCACTGCGGCCAATAGCACCAGGATAAACAGAGAGAGAATTCGATAGAAACGTTGAGAACGTCCGTTCCGCATGAAGTCCAACCTTCTCGCGATCACTAAAAACGGGTGGCCCCGTTTGGCGCGACAAAGAAATCTAACTTCGTCGTTTGTAGTACACCGCAAACTCGAATCCCGGATTCGCCGGAAACAACTCCGCTACTTTCCGCAGCCGCTCGGCCATTTGTGGCGGCGCCAGTAGCGGATAGTCGCGTTCGCGCAGATCGTAATAATCTACGTCGATAAACAAAGACAGTAGATAGATGGAAATGGCGTCAGAAAACGTCGCGGCTAAATATTCGTTCTTGTGCTTCTCCGTGTCTGGCCCAGAAACCGTAGCCAGCTTGCGCGACTCCCAGGCGTCGAGTGAAGTCTCGCCGCGGGCGTTGGCTTCGACCTGCTTCCACACCAGGTCCGCGAAATCCCGCGAGACGCCTGCCTTCTCCACTACCGCATGTCCCACATTGATGTAGAACTCGAAAGCCACGGAAAATTTGTCGTCCATCAGCCGCGTGGAAATAAACACACACTGCGAATCGCCGAGATCGAGATTTCGGTGGCAAACCGCATGGTCGCTGAGCGCCACGTCGTAACGATCGGCAATCACGGTTTCGTCGCCCTGATTCACTGTGAGCGGGACGAAGTAATAAGCTTTACGGCGCAACGCTGCCGCCGCGGAATCGGGAACCGCAGCCACCATCCGCTCCAGATCGGAAACCGGTACCGTCACCTCGCCCGAGATGGCGTAGCAGACCCCATTGGGCGCTTGCGAAACGGGGGTCTGGCGGACAACCTCTGCCGGGGGACGCGTGAGGGGCGGTGCAGCTTGCGACATAGCCTGTATTCTAACGCACCCGATCTGGAGTGACGATGTTTGCAGGCTGCACACTCGCCGCGAATGTTGTAGCCTGAAGAGTCATGCCAGAAACAAAAACGGTCCTTCCCCAGCCGCGCTGGTATCTGATTCCGGTGCGCGTGCTGCTCGTCACTTTTCTGCTGACGGCGCTTTCGTTCGCGGTCAGCCTGCTGCTGGGGATCCTGGGGATCCTGGCTGGGGCACGGCTGCGTGGCGTCCAGCCGAATCTGACGATTGCTTATCGACACATCGCGGCCCCCGCCGCCGCGGCAGTCGCCGTGATCGTGCTAGTAACAATCCTCAGCATGGAAATCCGGCATTACCGTCAGATGAAGGTCCTGGCTGCTATTGAGCGAGCCAGCTAGTTCACGCAATTTCGCTACAATCTATTCATGCCTCCGCGCATTGCCATCCCGATTCCACATTCCGGCGATCCGGAATATGCTGAGAGGTCTCTGCCGCAATACGAGCGCGCCGTCGCTATGGCGGGAGGCGAGCCAGTCCGCATCCCGCTCGATCAATCCCCCGCCGAAACCATGAAACTGATCGAGCATTGTGACGCCGTGCTGCTGCCCGGGAGCCCTGCGGACGTCGACCCTGCAAAATACGATGAGCCACGCGATCCCCAGACCGCCGCCGCAGACTCCAAGCGCGATACCGTCGACGAACTGCTCTTGCAGGACGCTTACAACATGCACAAGCCGATCCTCGGCATCTGCTACGGCTTGCAGATACTGAATGTCTATCGCTCAGGAACGCTGGTGCAGGACATCAAGTCAAAGATCAATCACGAAGCAGGACGAAAAGTGCCCGTGGCTCACACCGTCGAGATTGACCCTACTTCAGAGCTGGCAAAGATCGTGGGCTCGGGAGAAAAGGGAACCCATGCGCAAGCCCTGCCGGTGAACTCCAGCCATCATCAATCTGCGAATGTCATCGGCGACGGCCTGCGCATTGTCGCCCGCTGCCCTGATGATGGAATCATCGAAGCGGTCGAAGGGACCTCACCAGATCATTTTGTGCTGGCGGTGCAATGGCATCCCGAACGATCGGTGGATGAAGACGAAGCCTCACGTTCAATCTTTGAGGCGCTGGTGGAAGCGGCGAAGGCATCGCATACGAAATTAGTCGGCGAGTTTGAATCGACATAAAGTGTTTTCACCACGGAGGCACAGAGACACGGAGAAAATACGAATCTTTAAGAAAGAAATTGCTTGATTTAGATTTTCTCCGTGACTCCGTGTCTCCGTGGTGAAAAAGTTCTACTCGATCTTCAGCACCACTTTCCCGTAATTCTTCCCCTCCAACAACAATCGATACGCCTCTTGCGCTTTTTCCATCGGCAACACAAGCCCGATCACAGGATGCAGATGTCCTTGCGCCATCCATGCGGAAAGCTGCTTCCAGGCTTCATTCATCCGCTCGCGATTCCCAGAAAGATAAGTCAGCCACAATCCGTGGACGCTCGCGCCTTTCGCATAAAGAATGCGCGGATCGAAAGCTGAACTCTCACCCGTGGCGGTCCCATACACAATTACACGGCCAAAATCGCGCACGCAGCGCACGCTCTTCGCCGTGTGTTCACCGCCCAGCATTTCGAACACGGCGTCTACGCCTTCGCCGTGGGTTAGATCTTTGATTGCGTCTTCATAGTCCTGCTGCTTGTAGTTGATCCCGTGTTGTAATCCAAGTTCTTTCACGCGAGCCAACTTCTCTTCCGAAGACGAAGTGCCGTACATTTCCACTCCCAGCAGCTTGCCAATTTGCACAGCCGCCGTCCCTACTCCTCCGGCCACTGCATGAATGAGCACTCGTGCCGGCTTCCCCGAAGATTTCTCCAACAGTCCCGCCTTCCAATATGCAAAGTAGGCGGTGAAATAATTGACCGGGAACGCTGCTCCTTCTTCCGCACTCCAGTTTTTCGGAACCGGCCACAGCAATTCCGGACGCGTCGCGATGCGTTCGGCGAACGCCGACCACTGCGTATAACCCATCACGCGCTGCCCGTCGCTCTCACGGATGCCACAGAATTCCCGTCCGGCGACCAGCGGCGGCGTGGGAGATCCCGGGTATCCGCCCTTGGCCGTCATGATGTCCGCAAAGTTGATCCCGCCGGCTTCCACGCGGATCAACTGCTGTCCAGCGCCTGGAACCGGTTCGGCCACAGATTGTACTTCCAGCACTTCCGGGCCGCCTAAACGACTGATCACAATAGCTTTCATGGGAAAAGTCTACCAGCAGGACTTACCCGCCAGTCGAGCCTGCCGCCAAGACCGAGCCAGCCATGACTTAGGTCAGTTGCCGACTGCCTGTAACGGTATATACTTCCGGGATATTTGTAGAGGTTTCCCCTGTCCGCCTTGGGACAGACCGGAGCAACCTTTTCATTTTCTGATTCATAACGCTCCGTATTGACGCATCACTGGCTGCCATTTTCCTGATATTTCAGGTAGCCGTGGGGAGAAGTACCGTGGACCTGGCTCTCATTCGACTGATCTTTGTTCTCTTTGTCGCCATCACCTGTTATCTGCTCCATCCCTTTGGCCTTCCGCCCACGCTGGACGCAGGGGTTGGTGCGCTGCTTGGGTTTGCCATCGTAGTTTTTGAATGGCGTTTGCGCCTGATGAGCCTGAAGCGGCTGATTGGGGCGGCCATCGGCAGCGTCCTGGGAATTTTCGGCGCTTACCTGTTTACACTTGTCATCCGGAATAGCGTTTCTCCCGGCCCAACGCAAAGTTTTCTGCAACTCATGGTCATGTTGCTCATGGCCTACGTCGGATTGATTGTCGGCGCCAATAAAGGCGATCTGCTGAATCTGTCGGCATTGGGCGGTGTCTTTGGTGGCGAAAAGCAATCGAAGAAGAGTTACAAAATTCTCGATACCAGCGTCATTATTGATGGCCGCATTGCCGACATTGCCGAAACCGGATTTCTCGACGGCACCATCGTGACTCCGCAGTTTGTGTTGCGTGAGCTGCAACTGGTGGCCGACTCCGCCGATTCGCTCAAGCGCAATCGCGGCCGTCGCGGACTGGATGTTTTGCAGCGCTTGCAGAAAATGGCGTCCGTGCAGATTCAAATTGTTGAGGATGATTTTCCCAGTGTGCGCGAAGTGGACTTGAAATTGATTGAGCTGGCCAAAGTTTACGAAGGCAAAATCATCACCAACGATTTCAATCTCAATAAAGTCGCGCAACTGCAAGGCGTAGCCGTGCTCAATATTAATGAGCTGGCCAACTCACTCAAGCCCATCGTGCTCCCGGGCGAGATCATGAAAGTTTTTATTCTGAAAGAAGGCAAAGAGTACAACCAGGGTGTGGCTTACCTTGACGACGGCACCATGGTGGTCGTCGACAACGCGCGCAAAATGATTGGCAAGACCATCGACGTTTCCGTGACTTCGGTATTGCAGACTACCGCGGGAAAGATGATCTTCGGCAAGTGGGACGAGCGTAGTGCTTCAAAAACTGACTCGCGCCCCTCCATTCCCGTAGCCACGGCTGCGAACGGAATCATTGCTCCTGAAACAAAGAAGCCACAGGGGCTGATGGTGGAGCGGCCCTTAGAGTAGAAATCGGGTAGAAACTTTCTTGAGAGACGGCGCCTGCTATTCCTTTACCGGATCGACCGCACTTACTTTGATGGTGTCTCCGGTGAGTGTTCCTGTCACAGTGGCTCTTTGTCCTGCCATGTGGTTTAAGGCCGGTTCGTTGCCTTCCAGAATATTTTTCTGATCTCCATTTATCAGCAGATATTTCGAGCCATTCTGCACGCACATTCGCGCACAATCGGCGGGGCGCTTGCCAGAGTAACGGTTGTGCCTGGCTCCGCATTGTGAATCCGTAATCATTCCTGAAAAGGTTTGCCCCTGCGCCGCGTCACTCTTCTGCACCTGCTCGTTATCAGAGGACGCTAATGCTGCAGCTCCTCCGGCAAATAGTGCGGCAAGCCCCAGAGAGGCAGCCAGAGTCAGCAAGCTGCAAAAGGTAAGTAACCGGAACCACGAGCCTTTTTGTATCTTCACAGGGCCTCCGTCGTTACTGAATCGAACCAAAAGAAGCGGGTTCACCGCGTCGGTGACAATACTTAGTGTGCAAACCGAGGGCCACGGTTGCCCTGTAGAAGGACACTTAAGGTCCTGTAGATATTGCGGGCGCGGTGCGGTGAGTCCCTTTTGGAACATGGTTCCAAGTTTCAATTGGCAAAAAATTCACGAAATCGGCAAAATGCTCCCTAGCGCGTCGTCATGGAGGAATTCCAGAATGGACCGAGTCACGGGTCTCAGCGGCATTTTCTTCCAATCGAGTTGCGGGGGCCGTTGAAAGAAAAGAGCGGCAGCCAGAACTTCCAAAGTTTCTAACGGGACCCTTTAAGGGGCACTGTTGAGGAGGCTGTCGACAGCAGACTTTAGTTTCTCGAAAGGCTGGTCGGGGCCCGGCGCAGGCTGCAATCGCCCCTGCCGATCGATCAGAAAAATTGCCGGGTAGCGCGCGATGTCGCGATAAAGACGGGGGACCTCTCCGCGCAGCGTGAGTAGTGGATAACTCACCGGAACTTGTTCTAAAAATTTCTGTTGCACATCCACGCCCTCGTCTGACAGCCCGAAAACAATAAATCCCTGTTGTTTCCGCTCTTGGTATAGCCGGTCAAGCTGCGGCATCTCGTGGCGGCACGGCCCACACCAAGTCGCCCAAATATTAACCAGCACAACCTCGCCCTTGTGATCTCCCAGGCGTTGTGTCTTCCCGAGAATGTCCACGGTAGAGAAGGCTGGCGCGCCCACGTCGCGCAGAGCGAGGTTTTTAACCTGCTTCGAGCGGGTGACACCGTCACTCACTGGCTTCCAGGCGAAGCCCAATGTGAGAATTGCGATGGCGAGACCCACCTTCCCCGACATCGAAAGCACGTGCCGTTGGCGAACATCTTTTATGGCAAGAACCAGTGTCACGAAAAACGGCACCGTCATCGCGAGCGTCGACAAGGAGAGACGAAAGAGCCAATCCTTTTCGAGATCGGCACTGCTCCGGGTCAATGTTGTATACACGAGCGTATACAAGAAGAGAGCTGCAAACGGCGAGAGGATACCGGCGATAAGTACACGATAGTTGGACAGTTTGCTCATGAACTGGTCCTTACTTTTCACTGCGAAAACGCTCTCAGTCTATCGCCTGTCTCACCCGCTCGCAACGCCGTGAAATGACTTTCTGTACAGCACTGAGAAAAGTTATCGGACAAGACCACTTGCACTCTTTTTGCCCTAATTTGAAATGGGCATCGCGCCACCTTATACTTACAGCCCACTATGAAGGTTGTGGTTATCGTTCCGGCAGCTGGTCTGGGTACGCGGATGGCCTCAGCGCCAAGCTCAAAGAGCAAGAAGACCGTTCGCTCCAAACAATTCACGGAACTGGGCGGCACGCCCATCCTGATCCACACCTTGCGAAAGTTCGCGGCCAGTTCAGAAGTTTCGGAGATCTACATTGCGCTGCGAAAGAATGAGATCAGTGGGTTCCGCAGCCTGCTTGAAGCCCAGGGCAGAGAGATTCTTCAAAAGAAAGTGCAACTCGTGGAAGGCGGAGAAAACCGCCAGGAATCCGTCGGCCGCGCCCTGGCGGCAGTTTCGGCCGCGCCCGACGATATTGTTTTGGTGCATGACGCCGTCCGTCCTTTCATCACCGACGAAATCATTCAGGATGTGATCCGTGCCGCCCAGAAATATGGCGCGGCCATCGCCGGAATGCCAGCGGTCGATACTGTCAAACAAGTCGAGCGTACCGCCGAGGGCGCGGTCATTACGGCCACCATCTCCCGAGAGCGCGTCGTCCTGGCACAGACCCCGCAGGGCTTCCGCTATGATGTATTGAAGAAAGCATTCGACGAAGCCTCCAGCAACGATTTCATGGGCACCGACGAAGCATCTTTGGTCGAGCGCTCAGGACATGAAGTTGCGGTGGTGATGGGCTCGCCGCGAAACATAAAAATCACCACTCCGGCGGATATGGAGTTAGCAGAGTTTTTCCTGAAACGGTAAGAGCGCCACGGATTTACGCTGATTTTCGCGGATTCATTTAAACATCACCGTACACTTGATGCTCATGAGTACTGCACGAGTGGACCTCAAGTGCGCCGGCTTAACCGATAAAATCATTGGCATCTTTTATGACGTTTACAATGAACTCGGCTATGGCTTTCTGGAATCCGTTTATGAGAGATCGATGATAATTGCGCTACAAGAATCTGGGCTCACGGTCAATCATCAGGTACCCATTACCGTTTGGTTTAGAGAACAAGAGGTTGGCGAGTTTCGCGCGGACCTGCTGGTCGAAAATAATGTCATGGTAGAGCTAAAGAGTGTCCGCGGGTTGGAACCCACTCACGAAGCTCAGTTATTCCACTATTTAAAATCCACAGAAGTTGAAGTGGGTCTTTTACTTAACTTTGGAACCAAGCCTCAATTCCGCAGATTGGTATTCGATAACGCCAGAAAAAAGATCCGTGCAAATCCGCGGAAATCCGTGGCCGAGGTCGTTGCATGAGAATTGGCTTCGGCTGGGACTCTCACGAATTCAAGCGCGGCATTCCGCTTAAAATTGGCGGCATTACACTGCCGCATCCCAAAGGTCTTGGCGGTCACTCCGACGGAGACGTTCTTCTGCACGCCATCACCGATGCGCTTCTCGGGGCCGTGACTGCTCCCGATATCGGTTCGCTTTTCCCGCCATCCGATCCGCAATGGAAGGGTGCGGACTCCGCAGTCTTTCTGGCGGAAGCGATGAAGCGGATCAAGGCCGCCGGCTATGCGATCGTGAATGTGGATTCCACGCTCGTTCTTGCCTCGCCGAAAATCGGGCCCCACGCCATTGCGATTCGCACGCGAGTTGCCAAACTGTTAGGCATCCCGCTGGACTGCGTGGGTCTCAAAGCCAAGACGCCCGAAGGTATGGGCACGGACAATGCCGCCATTGCTCACGTGGTGGTCCTGCTGAAAACATCTGCCCGAAAGTCCCCGCGAAAAAACTCGCGCTGAAGTTCCTTACCAGCATCACATTCGCCACAAGACAATAACAAATGTGTTTCTGCATTCTCTTTCAGAAATTGAGATTTAGTGCCAAAGCGTTGCAGCAACGGCCCTGCTAACCACGGCGCGCAGCGTTCGTCCAAAGATAGGGAAGAGCAGTTTCAGGGAAACGGAACTTCTCGGAGAACCGGAACGTATCTTGACGTGGACAGGAAAACTAAACCGGGATACAGCGTCCCGGCGAGCAATAAAATTTCAGGGGCTAAAGGGACTGTCCTCACTCACGGTTTGGCGGCCAGGGTGAGCACAATCCCCGCAGACAGAGCTTACGGCTTTGCGGCCTTCGCTCGTTGTCTTAACCCCGAGGCAGAATTGTAAGCCTTCCGGAAACAAACGCAAGTTTTTTTCGGTTTGGTTAGGGACAGCGGCCGCCCAGCCGGTTCCCGACGCTTTTCGGGAAAGAAAATTAAGGAGTCGCATGAAAACACAAAAGATTGCTAAGAGCGTTGTACTCGGAATGGCGTTATTGATGGCGGTAAGTGCATTCGCTGCGAACAAGGGAACTTTGCAGATAACCGCTCCCGTCACACTAAACGGCAAGTCGCTGGCCGCTGGAGAATATTCTCTGCAATGGGACGGGACCGGAAACACCGTTCAACTAAATGTTATGCAGGGAAAGAAAGTCGTGGCCAGCACTCCGGCCCAGCTCGTTAACCTGGCTCAGTCCCAGAACAATGACGCGGCCATCATCAAAGCCAACGCAGATGGCAGCCGGACCCTGTCGGAAATTCGCTTTGGCGGTAAGAAATACGCCCTCGCGATTGCCGCCGACTCACCACAGTCCGACTCGTCCACCAGCACAAAATGAACCTTCCCAAAATCGACCACAAAGAGCGGGGAGCGGACATGCTCCCCGTTTCGATTTATTCCACCTTCACACCTCTCCAAAATGCCACATATCCCTTGATCTGTTTCGCAGCGGGTTTCGGCTCGGGATAATACCAAGCGGCATCGTGGTTCAGTTTGCCGTTTACTTCGACGTCAAAATAACTCGCAGTTCCCTTCCACGGGCATTCCGTCCGCGTCGCGCTGGGCTTAAAATACTCTTGCTTGAGGCTGTCTGGCGGAAAGTACTGGTTGCTTTCCACTTCCACGGTCTTGCCGCTATCGGCAAGCACAACGTTTTCCCACATTGCTTTTGACATGACACCATAATAGATTCCGCGCGCAGCAGTCGGCTTCATAAAATTGTCTTGAGGATGCGACGGCAATGACAGCGACGATGACCGAACGACGCTTTAACGGACATTCCATGGGGGGAGACCTGCGGCGAGTCCTGGTATGTTCACCGCGCACTGCCGGATGGAACCAGCCGGAGCATGCCGCCCATTGGCACGACCTTGGCTTCTTGCACGCACCAAATTTCGAGAAAGCACAATCGCAGCACGAAGCGCTCTGCCGCGAACTGAAAACCGCAGGAGCTGAGGTGATCCAGCTGCCCGCTTCTCCGGATCTTTCATTAGACGCGGTTTACACCCACGATGCATCCCTCGCCACCGACTTTGGCCTGATCGTAATGCATCCCGGAAAAACTAACCGCGTGTCCGAAAGCAAACATCACGGAACTTTTTGTCGCGCCCTTGGCATTCCCACCTTCACCGAGATTGCTCCACCGGGAACCACGGAAGCCGGCGACATCGTATGGCTCGATTCAAAAACTCTACTCATCGGCAATGGATATCGAACCAACGCCGAAGGCATTTCTCAAATGCGCGCACTGCTGGCGCCGAGAGGCATAGAGGTAATCTCTGCGCCTTTGCCCTATGCCACGGGGCCTTCGACCTGTCTGCATCTGATGTCCCTCGTCAGTTTGCTCGACGAAAAAACTGCTCTTGTTGATTTGCCCTGGCTGGCGGTGGAAACTGTTGAACTACTGAAATCGCGCGGCTTTCATTTCATCGAGATCGAACATTCGGAGCGCGACTCGATGGCCTGCAACGTACTTGCGTTGGGCAGCAGACGCCTGCTGGCGATTGAAGAGAATCACAAGACGAACGAAAAACTTCGCCGGGCTGGATTCGAGGTCCAAACCTTCCCCGGCTCGGAGTTGTGCATCAATGGCGGCGGCGGCCCTACCTGTCTGACGCGACCGTTGCTGCGCGATTAGACGCTCAACCAATCCCTCTGAATTGTCATTCCGAGCAAAGCGAGGAATCTGTTTTCCGACGGCATCTTCCCGGCGGAACCGGGGCGAACAGCTAAGAGCCGAAAGCCGCCTTCCTGCTAAAATCAAAAAGCGATGGTCTTGCCTTTCGTCCGCGATCTTTTTGCGGACGCGGAAAAATTGCCCGCTTTTTCGCGTGTAGCCTCCCACCTCAGAGAGAACGCGGGGCGCATTCGTGTTTCTGGACTGATTCCCAGCGCTAAAGCCCTGATGTTAGTGCTGCTTCAGAAGAACCTGGGGCGTCCGCTCATCGTCGTGGTCGCAGATAATCGGGCCGCCGAAGATTTCGTCCCCGTACTGCAAGCCTTTGCAGAACTCGTCGGCGGGACCGATCCAGAGAAGATCGTTTCGCTCCCGACTCGCGACGTTCTGCCTTTCCAGAATCTTTCTCCCCATCCGGAAATCCAGGAAGAACGCGCGGTGGCTCTCTGGAAGATTGCCACAGGCGCGGTTTCCATCATCGTTTCGCCGGTGGCCGCGACCGCTCTTCGTCTGCGTTCCGCCGAATACTATGCCGATCTCGCCCGTGTGGTGCGGCGAGGAGAAACCTTCGATACCGAATCGTTGCTCAGCCATCTCAACACCGTGGGATACATGGCTGCTGACGTGGTGGAAATGCCGGGAGAGTACGCTCTGCGCGGCGGAATTCTTGGATGTCTATCCGCCCGAAGCCGACCGTCCACTGCGTATCGAGTTCCTGGGAGACGAGGTCGAGTCCATCCGCAAGTTCGATCCCACCACCCAACGTTCGTCGAATGCAGTGGAAGAAACCATTCTCCTGCCGCTTACCGAGACCCCCGTCAGCGAAGAAGTTCTCGGGGCAATTCATGCGCGCCTTTCTGGAAAACGTATTACTGGTGCGGAAGAAGTAGTGGAACAAGCGGGGCGGGCAGGCGGAGTCACTGTTTTTCCGGGTTGGGAATTCTATGCGCCGGTCGCCGGCGCCGAGAACGACATCTTCGACTTATTGCCAAACGCAGCAGTCGTAGCCGACGAACCGGCCAGCATAAAAAAAGAATTTGATCATCTATGGTCGCGCATTGAGGAGGCCCACGAACGCAGCGGTGTCGGCAACCTGGTGCGGCCCACGGATTTGTATCTCTCGCCAGACGCTTGGTGGCAAAAGCTGGGCAGACTCCCAGGCGCGGACTTCGAGCATCTCGACGTCACTCGTGCGGACGAAGCTGCGGCCGTTGCTTTTCATTCCCAGCCCACACCCCGCTTCCATGGCTCGGTTCCGCATATGCTGGAGGGAGTAAAGAAACAGATCGCGGAAAACAAACGCGTCTTGATTGCAGTTCCAAACACGGGAGAGGTCGAGCGATTGGCCGACGTCTTCACCGAATACGCTACTTCATTTCGCCTGGGCAGCCGCACTCGAGGCGGAGAAAGTTATGCCGACGAAACTTCCTACTTCGCGGGTGAAATTCTTACCACTACGCTGGCCAAGGCTTATATTCCCGATGGCTTGATTCTTCCCGATGCAAATCTGGCAATCTTCGGCGCTCGCGATCTTTTTGACGAATCCGAATCGGTGGTCTCTCGCCCGCAGCGTCAGAAATCTAAAGTCTCCGCATTCCTTTCCGATTTCCGTGATCTGCAAGTCGGCGATTACGTTGTCCACGTCGAACATGGGATCGGTCAATATCTTGGGTTAAAAGAAATCAATCAGGGCGATGGCAACGCTGAGTTCATGTTGCTCGAATACGCCGAAGCCGCTCGTCTATACGTCCCCCTGACCCGCCTCGACCTGATTCAGAAGTATCGTTCGTCAGAAGGCATCAAGCCGCAGCTCAATCATCTCGGCACGGCAGCGTGGACCAAAACCAAAGCCCGCGTCCGCAAGGCCATGAAGGACATGACCGACGAACTGCTCAAACTCTACGCCCAGCGCAAAACGGCCCAAGGTCACGCTTTCGCGCCGGATACCGAGTGGATGCGCGAATTTGAAGATGCTTTCGAATACAACGAAACTGAAGACCAGAACTATGCCATCGCCGACGTCAAACGCGACATGGAGTCACCGCAACCCATGGATCGTCTGCTCTGCGGTGACGTGGGTTACGGCAAAACAGAGATCTCCATGCGCGCGGCGTTCAAGGCGATTAGCGACAACAAGCAAGTGGCCGTTCTGGCGCCGACCACCGTGCTCGCCTTCCAGCATTACGAAACCTTTAAACAACGTTTCGCGGCCTTCCCCGTCAAAATAGAAATGATCAGCCGTTTTCGCACGGCGAAGCAACAGAAGGAAATCCTGCAAAAGGTCGAAGCCGGGAAAGTCGATATCCTGATCGGCACTCACCGCATTTTGTCGACAGACATCAAGCTGCCGGACCTGGGACTGCTCATCGTCGACGAGGAACAACGTTTCGGTGTACGCCACAAGGAACGCCTGAAACAGATGCGGAAGGAAGTGGACGTCCTCACCATGTCAGCCACGCCCATTCCGCGCACCTTGCACATGTCCATGGTTGGATTGCGCGACATGAGCGTGATTGAGACGCCTCCCAAGGATCGCATTGCCATCCAGACTGTGGTTGCGAGTTGGGATGAAAAGCTGATGCAGTCGGCTATTGAGCAGGAACTCGATCGCGGCGGCCAAATCTATTTCGTTCACAACCGCGTGGAGAGCATTTGGGAAATCGCCGCCAAGCTACAGGAACTGGTGCCGCGCGCCCGCGTCATTGTCGGCCACGGACAGATGTCCGAGGGCGAGCTCGAAAAAGTGATGCTGAAGTTCATGCATCACGAAGCCGACATTTTGGTCGCGACAACGATCATCGAGAACGGCCTCGACATTCCGCTATGCAACACGATCTTGATCAATCGCGCAGACCGCCTGGGACTTTCTGAGTTATATCAACTGCGCGGACGCGTTGGACGTTCCAATCGTCGCGCCTATGCTTACCTTCTGATTCCGCAAGATGTGGAACTGACTCCAATCGCGCGCAGGCGTTTGGCCGCATTAAAAGAATTCTCCGATCTGGGCGCGGGATTCAAAATCGCCGCCTTAGACCTGGAACTGCGCGGCGCCGGAAATTTGTTGGGCGGCGAACAGAGCGGACATATTGAAGCGATCGGCTTCGAACTTTACACCCAGATGCTCGATCACGCCGTCCGCGAGATGAAGGGCGAAGTGGGGCCGGAACAGGCTGCCATCCAGCTCACCCTTGGACTGAATATCCGCATCCCCGCCAACTATATTCTCGAGGAAAATCAACGCCTTCGCATGTATAAACGTGTCGCTGGCGTGGAAACCGAAGCCCAACTCGCTGACGTGGGCGCCGAACTCCAGGACCGCTATGGCGATCCGCCCGAAGCCGTGCGCCACTTATTGGACTATGCCGAGCTCAAGCTGCTGGCGATTCGCGTAGGCGCAGTCAGCATCGAGCGCAAGCGCGATCTCCTGAGCATAAAATTTCGTCAGGATGCGGTTATCGATCCCGGCAAACTAGCGAAGTTCGTTTCTTCCCACAAGGGGGCCCAATTCGCGCCCGATGGCACCTTGAAGTTTATCTCCAAAGCCCTACATCCCGATGAAGTCCTGGCACAATTACAGAACTTGCTCGAAGAGTTATCGCCGGAGGAACTTTCCTCTGCGGTCTCATCCTAAGCGGCATCTAAGCTGACAGACGTAACCGTCTGGCCTCATGTGGTACGTTATCTGGCGGCCAAAATAAAATAACGAGACAAGCATGAAATCATATTTCTCGCTGTTCACCCTCGGCGCCCTGCTCTGCTTGGTTTCTTGCACTGCGCAAGCCCCCACTCCAAACGCAACCGCATCCAATGCCACCGCTGACTTTGACAAACTGGTCGACGATTATTTCGACTTTTATTTCCAGCTCAATCCCTCGCAAGGAACCGCCGCTGGATTCCACCAGTACGACAATCAGCTCGAAGACTATTCGAGCGCTGCTGTGGATAAGGAAATCGCCGGCTCGCAGGAATTTCTGGCGAAGCTCACTCAGTTCCCCAAATCACAGCTGCCCGAATCCACTGCCGCGGATCTCGATTTTCTCAGCGCCCAGATCCAGGCCGAGTTGCTGGAACTGCAGAACATTCAAATGTGGCGCAAAGATCCCGACACTTACACCGCCGGCGCAAGCAACAGCATTTTCGTGCTCATGAGCCGCAATTTTGCTCCCCAGGAAGACCGCCTCCGCTCCGCGATTGCCCGCGAACGCGAAATTCCCAAAGTCTTTGAAGCTGCCCGCCACAATCTGCAGAATCCTCCTAAGATCTACATGCAGATCGCTTTGCAGCAGCTTCCCGACGTGGTCGATTTTTTCAAGAAAGATGTGCCAGCAGCTTTCTCGAAGGTCACCGACCCGAAATTGCTCGCGGAATTCAAAACCACAAATCAGGCCGTAATCGAGGCTCTACAACACTACGAGAATTTCCTTAAGACCGATCTTCTCCCCACCGCCAACGGAGATTTCCGTCTCGGCGCCGAAAATTACCGCAAAAAACTGCTCTATCAGGAAATGGTTGACATTCCATTAGACAAGCTCCTCGAAATTGGTTACGCCGACTTGCGGCGCAATCAAGAGCAGCTGAAAGAAGTCGCCGCCAAGATCGATCCCAAGCGCACTCCGCGAGCCGTCCTGGCAGGTCTACAAAAAGACCATCCCGCTCCCGCTCAAATGCTGCAAAGTTTCCGCGACATGCTGGGCGGCATTCGCCAATATATCGAGCAGAATAAAATCATCACGGTACCTTCCCAGATTTTCCCCATCGTCGAAGAGACGCCGCCCTTCGAGCGTGCCCTGACCACCGCTTCCATGGACACTCCTGGCGCCTACGAAGACAAAGCCACCGAAGCCATGTTCAACGTCACCACGCCCGATCCGCGCTGGAAGCCGCAAAAAATCGAGGAATGGATGCAGGGCTTCAGCTATGCGTCGATGGCCGGCACCGCCATCCACGAAGTGTATCCCGGCCATTACGTTCAGTTTTTATGGATCAAGCAGGTTCCCTCCAAGACTCGCAAACTGCTCTTCTGCAGCAGCAACGCCGAGGGTTGGGCCCACTACACCGAGCAAATGATGCTCGACGAAGGCTACGGTCACGGCGATCCCAAACTGCGCATGGCCCAGCTCAATGATGCTTTGCTCCGTGACGCCCGCTTCATCGTCGGCATTGAAATGCACACCGGCAACAGAACTTTGCCGCAGGCCACCGATTTCTTTATCAAAGAGGCCTACCAGCCTCCGCCGGTCGCCGAAGAGGAAGCCGAACGCGGCACCTCCGATCCCACTTACCTCGTCTACACCCTGGGCAAGCTGCAAATTTTGAAGCTCCGCGAAGATTACAAAAAGCAAAAAGGCGACACCTTCAATCTCCAGGAATTCCACGACCGCTTGATGCTGCAAGGCGGCGTGCCGCTAAAAATCATTCGCAAGGCCATGCTGGGAAATGACAGTCCCACGTTGTAACCGTCGTAACCAAGAATGACCAGCCCAGCAGGGTAGAATCGAGAGGCAACCACAGGTAGAGCAAAATCAACTAAATCGGATCGAGCCACTTCGAGCCAAAATGCCAACCCCGAAAGACCGACGACGCACCACTCACGACCGCCGCGTGACAAGAACCGTCCGCAAAGCCATCTTCCCCGCAGCCGGCCTCGGCACCCGCTTTTTGCCCGCAACCAAAGCTCAGCCTAAAGAAATGCTGCCTCTGGTGGACAAGCCCATCATCCAGTATGGCGTGGAGGAGGCCATGGCCGCGGGTTGTGACCAGATCATCATCGTCACCGGCCGCGGCAAGCAGGCCATCGAAGACCACTTCGATGTCAGCTACGAACTAGAGCGCATGCTCGAAGACCGCAAGAAAACCGATCTGCTCAAAATCGTTCGCTCCATTTCTGACATGATCCACATGGCGTACGTGCGCCAGAAAGAAGCGCTTGGCCTCGGTCACGCCGTGCTCACCGCTCGCGAACTGGTGGGCAACGAGCCTTTTGCCGTCCTCCTCGCCGACGACGTCATTGACGCCAAGGTCCCTTGCCTCAAACAAATGATGGATGTGTTCAACGAAAAACAATGCTCCGTGATAGCCACACAGATTGTCGAAGGCGAGTCGATTTCCGCCTACGGTGTACTCGACGCGAAACCCGTGCCCGGCCATCCCCGGCTTTATGAAATCCGCGGCATGGTGGAGAAGCCAAAGTTTAAGGATGCACCTTCGAACCTCGCCGTCATCGGCCGCTACATCCTCACTCCCGCCGTCTTTGACATTCTGGCCGAGACCAAGCCCGGCGTCGGCGGCGAACTCCAACTCACCGACGGCCTGCGCGGCCTGCTCAAAAAAGAAAAGATGTATGGCTACGTCTTCGAAGGCAAGCGCCACGACACCGGCGACAAACTCGGCTTCCTGAAAGCCACGGTAGAATTCGCCCTCAAGCGCCCTGACCTGGGCGGCCCGCTGCGGGAGTACTTGAAGGGGCTGAAGCTGTAGAAGAGTTTTCGATCCTTTTCGACCCTCCCCATCTTGTCATTCCGAAGCGCGGCTTCATCGCGCGAGGAATCTGCTTTTGTGTGCGGCTAGCCAAACCATTCGGAGTGAGATCGCCTGTTTACGACAATTATTCACTCTGCAAGAATATTCCGACTGTTCGTTCCAAAAAACAAGAGGAGCCAAATCGTGGCAAGAAGCCGATTCCAGATCAGCGTCGCCGTCGGGGTTGCGGTTTGTGTCGTTGCATTAGTGTTCTGGTGGAAAGGCAGACGCGACATACTGCTCGACGGTACGCTTCAGTGGGGTTTTGAGGAATCGGCTTTCTTCCCCAATGGCAATTGCTCAAGCAAGCCCTTCTGGTGGGAGTGGCCAAATAATCGTGACAGCGATCTGGACACGAAGTGGAGAGCCTTGGGGAAGCCAACTGCGTTGCGCGTCACACTGCGCGGGAATCTTTCATCCTTTGGTCTGCATGGACACCTTGGAGCATATCGTCGGGAAGTCCAGCCGATCATGCTGCTTTCGGTCAGGCCAGCATCACGATGTCAATGGACTTGGGTTAAAGGAACCCAATAAAACTGACGAAAAATCGCACTTCCACCAACAAACATTGAACAGTTACTCCGCTCCCAACGTGATCTTCAACTTCCTCGATTTCTCCTCCACACCATTGGCCAGCTTTTCTTTATGAGCATCCAGCTTCTTGGCGATCCCCGCATTGGACAATCCCAAAATCTGCGCCGCCAGAATTCCAGCATTCGTCGCCCCCGGCTTGCCGATGGCCACGGTCGCCACCGGAATTCCGGCAGGCATTTGCACGGTTGCCAGCAGCGAATCCATCCCATTCAGCGAAGTGGACGGAATCGGCACGCCGATGACCGGCAGCGTCGTGTGCGCCGCAATCACACCCGCCAGATGCGCCGCCCCGCCGGCCCCGGCAATGATCACGCGAATCCCGCGCCCCGCAGCTTTGCGAGCGTAGTCGGCCGTACGATCCGGCGAACGATGCGCCGAAGTCACGTCAATTTCATATTCAATCCCAAACTCCTCAAGCGCCTTCCCTGCCTCGCGCATAATATCGAGGTCAGAATCGCTCCCCATCACAATCGAAACCACCGGCTTCCCCATAAAATATTCTCTCCCCTTTTGTTGTCATCCTGAGCGCAGTGAATGTTTCGCGGAGCGAAGCATTCACGCAGTCGAAGGACCCCTACCAATCTTCACGACAAATCGTTCCACCACGACTGAACACCAAACTTGAAACTCGTAACCTGAAACCTACTTCTTCAGCGCTCTAGCTCCAATATCCGTCCGGTAATGCGCCCCCTCAAACCCAATCTTCGCCGCCGCCTCATACGCCCGATCCACAGCAGTCCGTAAATCCGCTCCCCGAGCCGTAACCCCAAGCACACGCCCGCCAGCAGTGTAGTAAGTATCATCAAGCTTAGTGGTCCCAGCATGGAAAACTTTCACGCCTTCCACTTTGTCCGCGTCCTGAATGCCCATAATTTTCTTGCCTGCCGCATACGTCCCCGGGATACCCGCCCGAAGCCATCACCACGCATACCGATGCATCGGTTGACCAGCGAAAATCCCCATCGCTCACCCGGCCTTCAATCGACGCTTCCAGTGCCTCCACCAAATCGCTTTCCAGACGCATAAGAATCGGCTGCGTTTCCGGATCGCCAAAGCGGCAATTGAACTCGAGCACCATAGGCCCACGCGCCGTCATCATCAGGCCGCAGTAAAGAATCCCCTTGTATTCCGCGCCTTCCGCCTTCATGCCTTCAACCACGGGACGCGCGATGTGCTGCACCAGCCAGTTTTGCATCTGCTCGTCCACGATCGTCTGCGTGGAATAAGCGCCCATGCCTCCGGTGTTGGGACCGCTGTCGCCGTCGCCCACCCGCTTGTGGTCCTGCGCCGCCACTAGCGGCGCGATGCGCTCGCCATCACTGAGCACAAGAAAAGAAAGCTCGTCGCCCTGTAAACACTCTTCCAGCACCACTCGCGACCCGGCTTCCCCCACCAGCTTGCCACTAAGCATCTCGGCCGCAGCGGTTGCCGCTTCCTCTTTGCTGTTACAGATCACTACACCCTTGCCTGCAGCCAGTCCATCAGCCTTCACCACCAGTGGCGTGGAAAATCGCGGCAAGGCCTGGCGGACTTCCTCCTGCGAATTGCAAATGGCATAATGTGCCGTCGGAATCCGATGGCGCTGCATAAATTCCTTAGCGAAACTTTTGCTCGACTCCAACTGCGCCGCCGCTTTGGTCGGCCCAAACACGCGCAATCCCCGACTTGCAAATTCATCGACCACACCAAGCTGCAGCGGCAACTCCGGGCCAACCACGGTCAGGTCCGGCTGGATCCGATGGGCCAGCGCCAGCAAGGATTCCACACTTTTGATATCGGCAGGCACGCACTCAGCTTCGTCCGCAATGCCGCCGTTTCCGGGCGCGCAATAGATCTGAGAAACGCGCGGCGACTGACGCAGTTTCCACACCAGCGCATGCTCGCGTCCACCACTTCCAATGACCAGAACTTTCATAATTAGGGAAGCATCAAGGTTAGGGCGCATAGCGAATGATGTCAAACCCTCGAATGGGATCTTCACCACGGAGACACGGAGGCACAGAGAAGATCAAGTTCAAGAAATATTATTAATTCTAGATTTTGCTGTTCTCCGCGACTCCGTGCCTCCGTCGTGAAATGCGTTTGCATTTACATTAACCATGCTTAATACGTCGTATAATCCCAGTGGATGATTACTGTTTCCAAAGAAGACTACCTCAAAGCCATCCTCGAAGCCGAAAGCGAAGGCGAGACCGTCATTTCCGCCACGCTGGCCCACTGGCTTTCGGTTTCGCCTCCGGCCGTCACTATGGCCCTGCGCCGGTTAAAGAAAGACGGATTGGTGCGCGTGCAAACCGATGGCCACGTCGGCCTCACTCCCGCCGGACGCAAGATCGCCCGCAAACTCACCCTCCGCCATCACCTGATCGAGCGTATGCTCTCGGAAATTTTTGGCATGGATTGGTACAAGGTTCACGATGAGGCCGAACGTCTGGAGCACGCCGTCTCTCCCGACTTTGAAGCCAAGTTGCTCGCCAAGCTGGGCCGCGGTGGCGCTTGTCCGCACGGCAATCTCAGCGAGTTGGAGAGCCCTGAGAGCCGCCGCCGCCGTGGACTGCTGCTCCTGGCTCATGCCGAAGAAGAAAAAGATTATCTGGTCAGCGGCATCTACGAACGCGACCGTCGCTTGCTGGAATTTCTGGAGCATCGCGGCATTCGCCCCGGCTCCAAAGTTCATGTCAAGGGACGAAACTACGATCAGACCCTGACTCTCACCACCGATGCCGGGACCGTCGCTCTCGGCAGTTCCGCCGCAGAAAAAGTCTGGGTCACTTCCGCAGACCGCCGCATCCGCCGTCTGTCCAGCTAAAAACGACATGCCTACGCTTCCTAAGACCAGAGACCAAACACCTTAGGCCGCGTGCACAGGTAATTAACCATAGTTCACTATTTCGTGTATACTTCCGCTAATGCAAGAGGTGTCCGCCAGCCTGCCTGTTCCGCCATCTTCCTCGCAAGTGATTCGTCCATGAGCGAGGCTCCACGCAACGGCGAAGTCATCATCATCACCCACGAAGACGTGGACCGCGCACATGACCGCGTCCGTGTGTCCGCAGCCCGCGCCCAGGACGGCTTTTGGTCCAGAACGCGATTGCTATGGCTACTCGTCGGGCCTGGGGTTCTGGTCATGCTGGGAGAGAACGACGGCCCCAGCATGCTCTCTTACGCGGCGACCGGCGCGAAGTTCGGCATCGGATTCTTCATCCCTTTTGTGGCTCTCACCTTCTGCATGGCGATCGTGGTGCAGGAGATGACGGTGCGTCTGGGTGCCGCAACCCATCGCGGACACGCCGAGTTAATCTTCGAGCGCTTCGGGCCCTTCTGGGGATGGTTTTCCATGATCGACCTCGGGATCGGAAACTTTCTCACTCTCATTACCGAATTCATCGCGATCCGCGCCGGCCTGGGTTTCTTTGGCGTCCCTCCGTGGATGGCCATCCTGATTGCGCTGGTCATCTTGTATGGCGCGCTCATGAGCCATCGCTATTGGACCTGGGAGCGGATCACGCTCGCCGCGGCTGCATTCAACCTGGTCTTCATTCCGGTCGCGCTCATGACCCACCCCAGTTGGCATGCGGTTGGACATTCATTGATCACCTGGCAACCGCTGCCCGGCTTTAATAAAGACACTCTGCTGATCGTGCTCGCCGACATCGGAGCCACAGTCACGCCCTGGATGCTTTTCTTCCAACAGAGCGCCACCGTCGACAAGGGCATGACCACCAAAGACATTCACTTCGGCCGCATCGACACCGTGCTGGGAGCGGCGTTGGCAACCGCCGCTGCCGTTGCCACCATCCTGGCAACGGCCCCGCTGTTTGCCCATCAGATGACCGCCGACAACTTCCAGGCCGCCGAATTTGCCCAAGCACTTCAGCCGTTGATCGGACGGTTCGGCGCGTCTCTCTTTGCTCTCGGGATGGTTGAGGCCGGCATCGTGGCGTCAATCACGATTTCTGCTTCGTCGGCGTATGCCTTCGGAGAAGTCACGCACAAACCGCACAGCTTGAACCTGCCCATGGGGGAAGGAAAATCTTTCTACGCCGTGTTGACTCTGTGTGCGATGTCTGCGGCGGCCATCGTTCTGATCCCTGGGCTGCCGCTGGTGTATGTCGTCCTCCTGGTCAACGTGGTCGCGGTACTGGCCATGCCACCGGCGCTGGTGTTTCTGTTCATGCTGGTGAATGACAAGGAAATCATGGGCGGCCTGGTGAGTCCGCTGTGGGCAAACATACTGGCCACTTCTGTGGTTTTGATATTGACCGCTGCGGGCGTGCTCTTTGGGACCAGCATCATTGCACCCGGCATCTTCGCGGCGTTGGGAGGGAAGTAGGAGCAGGGCTATGGTGAAAAAAGAACGAGAGGCAATTTTTTCCAGCGCGGACCAGAGTTTGGTTTTGTCGTCGCTGGAACACGATCAGTTGGTGCGGGCGAAGAAGCATCCCATTCCGCGGCGGCACCTCAAGGGGCCCCAGCTTGTGCTGGTCTGGGCACTGCGCATCTATTTGTTGTTCATGTTGGCGGTGGTGGTCTACCAAGTATGGATCGCGGCACACTAAATCAAGCCCCAGCTCTCCGGCTAGCCTCTGAGCGTAATGCTCCACGTGGAACATTTTGTCCTTATGAAATCCTTTCATGTTGTTGAAAATAAAGGAAATCAAAAAATGAGAGTCTGGGATGGCCGGACTGGCCCAGTTCCGTTGTGGGCTGTAGTGGGGCTCCCACTTCTCGCAAAAGCGGCGAGAAATGGCGCACCCGGCACATGCAGTCATGCCTGATTCGGCAACTTTGGAATCACTTAGGTCATCTAGTTTAAGTGGGGCCGCCGAGTAATAATCTTTCTACGAGCGGAGGCAGTTTAGGGATGATTTCCCGGCACCTAGGGTACGAAGTCGCCATACTGGCAGTGATTTGCACGGTCGCCATCTTTGCTTTCCCGGCCACGAGTGGTCCTTATTCTGCGGTGCATGGGCCGGTCACGGCATTGTTAAGCCTTCGCATGAAACTCAAGCTTTGGTTGGCGATGGCCCTCGCCGCTCTTCAATTGGCGGGACTGGTCATGCCCAGGTTCGCTGCTCAGCGAGCTGCCCAACCTATGATCCTGCTTCCGCAATCAGTGCCTCCCGAGCAAACCGCCATTCTCCGTTGTTAACTGCTCAAACCATCGCTGGCACAATGCCAGATCCCATTTCCTTATATGAATGCTTTTCTTGATTGCTGTTTGCACTAGCGTGCAGCAATCGGCGATTTTTCATCCGCCCGGACCACTTCCGGCCGGGTTTCCACTCGTCTATGGAGGACGATCTATGACACACAGAAATTTCAAGATGTTGGCGTTGATCTCGGCGCTCTCAGCAATGTTCCTACTGGCCGGCTGCAACAAGAAAGTGGCCAAGGCAACTCCACCACCACCGCCTGTGCCGCCCGCTCCTACGGCAACCATGGCTGCCAACCCGAACGTACTGCAACAGGGTCAATCGACAACGTTGACATGGCAAACCACGAATGCGAATGACATCACGATTCCGGGGCTGGGAGTGGTGGAGGCGTCAGGCTCGCGCCGCGTGACCCCGAGCGCATCCACAACGTACGAACTGGTGGCGAAGGGGCCGGGCGGGACCCAGGAAGCGGGCGCCCGCGTGACCGTGAATCCGGCCCCGGCAGCCAAGGTCATGACACCACAGCCGAGCGAAGCGGATTTGTTTGCCAACAACGTCAAGGACTTGTACTTCGACTTTAACAAGGCGGCCGTCCGCACTGATGAGGTACCTGTGACCGATAACGATGCGGCATTTCTGGTGCAGCATCCGGATATCAAGATCAGGGTCGAGGGACACTGCGACGACCGCGGTTCTGAGGAATACAACCTGGCCCTCGGCGACAGCCGTGCCAACAGCATGAAGCAGACGCTCGAGCAGCAAGGCGTGAACGCGGACCGGATCCAGACCATTAGCTACGGCAAAGAGAAGCCGTTCTGCACGGCGGACGACGAGCAATGCTGGCAGGAAAACCGGCGCGACCACGTGGCGCTGGAACAGTAAAGATGGGGCGTGAGTAGGGCGGCCGCTGTTGGGCCGCCCTGGCGCGTCGAGATGAGCAGGTCTCCGTGGTGGGTTCCCGCTTCTCGCAAAAACGGCGAGAAACGGGGCACCCGGTTTAAGGCTTCTGTCCCGGACGATCCTCTTTGGAGAGATCGTCTCCCGAGCGATTAATCTTAATATTCAGGATGCCGAGACCACCTCTCCACGGGCCCACTTCAACTTCATATTGTTTTGCCAGGACGCGGCTGATTTGGGAGATGTGGGTCAAGTCATGCACCGTCCAGGTGGACAGTAGTTGCCCGAGGGTGACGCGTCCTACTGCGGGATGAATGCCGGTGCGGGAAAAATCCTCAGGAGATAAATGCAAACCGCGCAGGGCATGGAGACTCTGTGTGCGCAGTTCCTGAAAACGATCGAGCAGACGATCCAGTGGCTGCGTTTTATCTTCTTTAAATTGCGCCAACCGGTCGAAGGGTTCAAAAGTGCGACTCTCGCCGTGTTCAAGAATGATGCGGGCCCGGGGCATCCAATCGGTAAGTTCGGCGTGGATCAGGTGGCCCACGACGTCGTAACAACTCCAGGTATCCCCGCCTTCGGTCGCGCGCACCCATGGCTCCGGCAGCCCGCGGAGCATCTGATTGACCGTCCCCGGACCGCGCTCCAGAATCTGTATGGCTTCGGGAAGGTGCATCTGCATGGGATCCTCCAGGGGGGATGAGTTCAGGGCAGGCTGAAATTTCCCTAATTATATAGAAGTGTCATCCTGAGCTTGCGAAGGATCTTGCGTGTAGCGGATATGCGTTCTTCGTACTGTGATGGTGGTGGTACGCGCGAGATCCCTCGCCCGGCTGAACTCCGCCGGGTCTTCGGGATGACGCTGTGTAAACTTTGTTCAAGAGAGAGTACGGAGCAGCGCACGCCCCTTCTCGCAGACTTCGTCCCATGAAGTCGTCTTCATCTTGCCCGATCGGACCTCTTCGAGACGGCGAACGATTTCTTCCTGCGATGCGGCCTCTACACTCTTGTCGATGGAGTCGTCCAAACTTTCGATCAAGCTCATGGCCAGCTCCGTGCGTTCTTTGTCAGGAAGGGCAAGGGCTTTCTTGGGCTTCCTGCTGCATGCCCTACATTATATTCTTGGCCGAAAGTCGTTCACTCATTTCAGCGGGGGACGTAGGCTTGTTCTTGCCTCGACAACAAAGCCCAACATGGTCCTCCGCACCAATGCTGATATCTACACGTGACGCCGAGCCAAGTGTTTCATCAAAGCACCCGACCAAGTACCCACCCGCTGCGGTTGCGGATCTCCCATGCAGCGGTAGAAGGAGACCATAGCCATGGACACATAACTTGCGACGTTGAACACAGCCAAATGGCTTCGGTCGTTTTCACGCCCACTGTTTACAACGAAATTGTCGTGCCCTGCTTGCACCACATGGTTCACCAGAGCGACGATTGTTGGATGCACATAGTGTGAAGTCCAACGATAAATCACGCGATATGCGAAGTCGTGAACAGCTGGCTTTCCTGTCGCCGGGTCAACCTCAAAAGTGTCCGGTTCCAGAGCCATCTCCTTCACCGTCTTGCCAGACCATCTGTGCGGATGCGGATATCGAGCTGCAGTTTTTATGGTACGAGCGTCCAGCGCTTGCTGCATATTCGGCCAATAGTCCCTGACGAGTGAATCCCAGCCTTCAACATCCTTTGACACAAACTCGTAATAGAGCCGGGCACGCGCCTCGGTGTCCTGGTTGGCGATGTAACGCAACGTGAAGAAGATATCCACTAGAGTGCGCGTCAATCCGAAGGCCTCATCGCTGAAAGCAGCGTCAAGGAGCACCATGACGGCTTCGGCGACTGTGAGGCACTTTGAGTAGAGTACCAGCGCCACCATGTAGCGATAGCCGCTGAGCGGCGGGAAATAGCGAGCGGAGGGTGGGGATTTGTGCGTTTAAATTCAAGTCAACGTCTACTTCAACTTCAACATCAACCTCAAAGGCCACGGACGTGGGCGTCCGCGCCACATGGGCAAGAGAGGGCGAGCCATGTAGAGCTCGCCCCTCGTGATGGTCTTTACGCTGCGGGTTTTTTGGATCCGCTTGACGATGCCGGTCCGGCGGAAGCTGCCTGGGTGGCGGGTGGTGCGGTGAGCGCTGCCAGGAGTTGGGCCCCGTCCGGACTGCCGAGTCCGGTGCAGGCGTCCCATCCTTTGGCGGCACTGAAGGAGCCGTTGTTGCCTTTGGTGATGTCGTGGAATCCCGAGGCTTCAACGGCTTGCGCGTAGATTAATGGGTTCAGGAAACCGATGGACTTTCCCGTCTTCTGATTGATGCGCGCCACCAGAGCGGCCCATAAAGGCGCGACCGCGCTGGTGCCACCGAAGACAGCACTCTCGCCATCGACGAGAACGTTGTAGCCGGTGCTGGGATCGGCATCGCCCGCAACGTCAGGAACACCGCGTCCGCCCGCCGAGACCGTGGGCTTCGGAACATTGAAGCCGGTTTGCCAGGAGGGAAGCGGGAAGGCGTCGCTTACCCCGCCGCCGCCGGCTCCTCCGCCGGCCGGCTGGTTGTTCCATACCTGTTCGTCGACAATTTTTCCGTCGGAAGCCTGCAGCGTGGTGCCGCCACAGGCAAGCACGAACGAACTGGACGCCGGAAAATCCACGTGGTTGCTGCCGTCGTTGACTCCGTCGGAAGAACCGTTGTCCCCGGAGGCAACGCAAACCGTGACGCCCATGGCGGCTGCGGCCTGGAAGGCCTGGTCGAAGTTGGTGAGCGCCTGCGTTGTCCAGTTCGACTCGGCAGAGCCCCAGCTGATGGAAATGACCGAGGGTTGATTGGTACTGTCATGTACGGCGGTGGTGATCGCATCCAGAAAACCCTGATCGGTGTTCGCGGCAAAATAGACGACGATCTTCGCGGACGGAGCGACTGCGCCGGCCACTTCGATATCGAGCATCACTTCGCCGTCGGCGCTGTCCGGAGTGGTGGGGCTGTTGGTGCCTCGATCAACGGAAACGGAGATGACTTGCGGCGCCGTAATGTTGAGCGATTTGAAGTAGTTGCTTATATCGTCGAGCTGAAAGCCGCCGCCGAGTTCGATGAGCCCGATACATTGTCCGGAGCCGTCGCCTGCGGGGTAGTCGTAGATTTGCGCCACTTCATTGGGATCATGCGAGGCGCTGGCGGCGTGGGCCTTGATTCCCGGCGTCTGCGGCAGGCGCCGGAAATGCGGTTCGGCCTGGGGCCGGTTGTCGAGACCGAAGACGCCGGTGATGATGTCCGCATACTGCGCGGGCACGCTGATGGCGCCAACACGGCCGCGGAAATTTCCTTTGGGATGACTGTATTCCTTGAGTTCCACGTTGAAAGCCTTTTGTAGATTGCTCACCGTTCCTGAAAGCATGACGGTCCGGCGGGCAAGTTCGGTGCCGGTTTCACGCACCTTCAGATTGAATTCCTGAGCGAACTTTTTAATTTGTTCGAGATCCGCAGGGTCAGCGCCGTGGGCCTTTTCGAAATCAGCACGCGACATGTGCTTGAAATTGGGCTTGGCGAGAGCGGTTTTGAACTGCTCACGCTGGGCCTCGGATTTCGAGCGGATGCGTACGGAGACTTCAATGGTTTGGTCTGGATGCGAGTTGTGGATCAGGCGCGCACCACGGACGGGTTTACGTTCACTGCCTAAAATGAGTTTGCGAGCGGAAGCCATAGCTATTCCTTGGTTTCGGGGGAGCAGAGCGGCTAGGCACTAATCGCGACCGGGAGTCGCACAGCTAGGGAGGTTTCGAGGTTCGTCCTGCCATTCAGATGGGGCCCGAAACAGGAAAAGCATAGCAGAAGAATCTGCGGTTGGCGAGAGGTCTGAAGGACAGGTATTTGGTGGGACTTCCGTGCAAAATAAATCGGGATATCGTTCCCCCAACTCACCCCCACCTTCGACAGCCGCACTACGCAATCCTGCGCGAAACGACTAAACTATAGAGTTCAGCATTCATTAATTTCTGGGAAGGCAATCCTCTATGGACAGCTTTGGCAGCCGTTCGACTCTGCGGGTGGGCGGGCATGATTACGAAATTTACCGTCTGGACGCGCTCGACAAGCAAGGGGTTTCGACCAAACATCTGCCGTATTCGCTGCGCATTCTGCTGGAGAACCTTCTGCGCACCGAAGATGGCCGCAATGTGACGGAGAAAGACATCCGCGCGCTGGCCGCCTGGGGCACGAAAGCGGCGGCGGGCCTGCCGGAAAAAGAAATTGCCTTCACCCCCAGCCGCGTGTTGTTGCAGGATTTTACCGGGGTGCCGGCGGTGGTTGATCTCGCGGCGATGCGTGATGCCATGCGCGAACTTTCTGGCGATCCGTCGTTAATTAATCCGCTGCAACCGGCTGAATTGGTGATTGATCATTCGGTGCAAGTGGACGAATTCGGTACCCCGCAGGCGTTTCAGCTCAATGCTGAACTCGAATTCATTCGCAATAAAGAACGCTACGCGTTTCTGCGCTGGGGACAAACTGCATTTCGCAATCTGGCCATCGTTCCGCCGGACACGGGGATTGTGCATCAGGTGAATCTGGAATATCTGGCGCGCGTGGTGTTTGTGCAGGAGGCGAACGGCAAGCGCGTGGCGTATCCCGACACGCTGGTGGGCACGGATTCGCATACGACCATGATTAACGGCCTTGGCGTGCTGGGATGGGGCGTGGGCGGCATTGAAGCCGAGGCGGCGATGCTGGGACAGCCAGTGTCCATGCTGATTCCGCAGGTGGTGGGGGTGAAGCTGACCGGAAGGCTGCGCGAGGGTGCGACGGCCACGGATTTGGTTTTGACCATTACCGAAATGCTGCGCAAACATGGCGTGGTGGGAAAATTCGTGGAATATTTTGGGCCGGGATTGCAGGAGTTGCCGCTGGCTGACCGCGCGACCATTGGAAATATGTCTCCAGAATATGGTGCGACGTGCGGGATTTTTCCCGTAGACAAAGAAAGTCTCACTTATTTGCGGCTGACCGGACGCTCCGAAGAGCAGATTGCGTTGGTCGAAGCTTATTGTCGCGAACAGGGATTGTTCCACGACGAGAAGACTCCTGAGGCAACGTATTCGGAGCTGCTGGCGCTGGATCTTTCGACAGTGGAATCGAGCTTGGCAGGGCCGAAGCGGCCGCAAGACCGCGTGCTGCTTTCGCAGGCGGGAGAATCTTTTCGGATGGCTCTGCCTTCGCTGATGAAGACGCCTTCTTCGGCAAAGACTGCGGTGTCGGTTGCAGTTGCCTCCGGCAGCGCGTCTTCCGGAAGCGTGCCGAAGCAGGTGGATCGCTGGGAACAGGAAGGCGGCAATCCGGTCGGAGTGGAAAACCAACTGGTCGAAGAACATGTTTCTCCGGATGTGAAGAAGACGCTGCGGCACGGCAGCGTGGTGATCGCGGCGATTACAAGTTGTACGAATACTTCGAATCCGTCGGTAATGCTGGCGGCGGGATTGCTGGCCAAGAAAGCGGTCGAACGCGGGCTGCAAATGCCGCATTCGGTGAAAACGTCGCTGGCGCCGGGATCGAAAGTAGTCCGTGATTATCTGGAGCGCGCGGGGCTGACACCGTATCTCGAGAAATTGAAATTTCATATCGTCGGATACGGATGCACGACCTGCATCGGAAATTCCGGGCCGCTGCCTGAGGAAGTTTCGAAGGCCATCGAAGAAAATAATCTGGTCGTGGCTTCGGTGCTCTCGGGAAATCGCAACTTTGAAGGCCGCATTAATCCCGATGTCCGCGCGAATTATCTGATGTCGCCGCCGCTGGTGGTGGCGTTTGCGCTGGCGGGCCGCATCGATATTGATTTGCGGAAAGATCCCATCGGCAATGGGAAGGACGGCAAGCCGGTTTATCTCGCAGACCTCTGGCCGACGCAGCGTGAAGTGGAAGAGACGATGGAGAAATCCATTTCGTCGGACATGTTTCGCCGCAGCTATGGCGAGGTCTATCACGGCGATGCGCACTGGCGCGGCCTGCCCGTCCCCAAGGGCGAGACCTATACCTGGGAGAAAGATTCCACATACATCCGCAAAGCCCCGTTTTTTGATGGCATGACCCTGAAGCCGTCCGCGGTTGAGGACATCAAGAACGCTCGCGTACTGGCCGTGCTCGGCGACAGCGTTACCACCGATCACATTTCGCCGGCAGGTTCGATCAAGAAAGACAGCCCGGCGGGAAAATATTTGCAGGAACATGGCGTCAAGCCTGCCGAATTCAATTCCTACGGTTCGCGTCGCGGCAATCATGAAGTGATGGTGCGTGGGACGTTTGCCAATGTTCGTCTGCGCAACAAGATGGTCAATCTCGGAAGGCGGATTCGCCAAACATCTTCCCGATGGCGCGGAGATGTCGATTTTTGAAGCGTCTGAAAAATACATTGCGGAAGGCGTGCCGCTGGTGATTCTCGCGGGCAAAGAATACGGGTCTGGATCGTCGCGCGATTGGGCGGCGAAGGGACCGCGTCTCCTGGGCGTTCGCGCGGTGATTGCGGAAAGCTATGAGCGCATCCATCGCTCGAATTTAGTCGGCATGGGGATTTTGCCTCTGCAATTTTTGGCGGGAGAGACGGCGCAGTCGCTGAATTTGTCTGGAGAAGAAGTCTTCGAGATTGCCGGAGTTCGTGACTTGGTGGAAAACTTTACGGCTGGACGTCAGGTAAAAGTGCGAGCTACGACCAACGGTCAGACGAAAGAATTCAGCGCGCTGGTGCGCATCGATACGCCGCAGGAAGCGCTTTACTATGCCAACGGTGGGATTCTGCAATATGTGTTGCGGCAGCTGCTGAGCGGGAAGCCGAGTGGACAGACGGTGGCTGTGTAAACCCCAACCGACTCTTGAGGGTGCCCCGTTCAAGCTCCGCTTGAGCGGGGCTTTTCACTTCACTCGTCACAGGCTCCGCGTGCGCACCTCCACTGTTATAATCAGAGATTGTCCCTATGCCTACGAAGCGTCTGATCCGTTCTACTACCGTTTTGTGCGTGCGTCGCAATGGCAGTGTGGTCATGGCCGGCGACGGCCAGGTCACGCTGGGCGAAGGTGTGATCAAGCACACGGCCAAGAAAATCCGCCGCCTTTATCAAGACAAAATTCTGGCTGGATTTGCTGGGTCGACCGCCGACGCTTTTACCCTGTTCAGCCGGTTCGAATCGAAGCTGGAGCAGTATCACGGGAACCTTGGCCGGGGAGCGGTGGAGCTGGCGAAAGACTGGCGGACGGACAAATTTTTGCGTCATCTGGAAGCGTTGCTGCTAGTTTCCGACAAAGAGCAGACGTTTTTGCTGAGCGGGCAGGGCGACGTGATCGAACCGGATGGCGGCATTGCGGCCATCGGCAGCGGCGGCCCATACGCGCAGGCCGCAGCCCAGGCGCTGGCCGAACACACCCAGCTTTCGGCCCGCCAGATCGCCGAAGAATCAATGAAGATTGCCGGCAAAATGTGCATCTATACAAATGACAAGATCACGATTGAAGAACTGTAAGGCGTCGTTGGTCGTTCGTCCTTGGTCGTTGGCCTGAACCTTGACGACCAAAGCCAACGACGAACGACCAAGGACCAACGACTGATTTTATGGCCATCTATTTACCCGGAACCGTTGAAGAAGAACAGATTGCGCTGGACGAACTCACGCCGCGTGAGATTGTCGCTGAGCTGGACAAGCATGTCATCGGCCAGAAGGACGCCAAGCGCGCGGTGGCGATTGCACTGCGAAACCGCATGCGGCGGCAAAAGCTCGCGCCGGAGCTCGCCGAAGACGTTATCCCCAAGAACATCATCATGATCGGGCCTACGGGCGTGGGCAAAACTGAAATTGCCCGACGCTTGGCCAAACTTGCCAACTCGCCATTCATGAAAGTGGAAGCGTCGAAGTTCACCGAAGTCGGTTATGTGGGACGCGATGTCGAGTCCATGATTCGCGATCTGGTCGAAATCGCCATCGAGAACGTACGCGAGGAAAAGCTGGAAGATGTTGCCGACAAAGCTGAACTCAACGCCGAAGAGCGTTTGTTGGATATTCTTCTGCCTCCCATCGCGACGCCTCGTCCTGCCGAATCGAATAATGGTGGGGTCGTCATCGATGGCGGCACAAGTCTGACTGAATCCACCAGCCGTACGCGCGAAAAGCTTCGCCAGCAGTTGCGTGAGGGCAAACTCGATGACCGCATCGTGGAAATTGACGTGCGCGAGCGCAATTTTCCGTCGTTTGAAATCATCTCCAACCAGGGCGTCGAGGAGATGGACGTCAATCTGAAGGACATGCTGCCGAATCTTTTTGGGCAGCGCACAAAAAAACGGAAGATGAAGGTCAACGAAGCCTTCGAGTATCTGATTCAGGAAGAAGAGCAACGCCTGATCGACATGGACCAGGTCACGCGCATTGCGATTGATCGCGTAGAAGATTCAGGCATTATTTTTCTCGACGAAATCGACAAGATCGCCGGGCGCGAAGGTGGCCACGGGCCGGATGTTTCCCGCGAAGGCGTGCAGCGCGACATTCTGCCTATCGTTGAAGGAACGACCGTCAACACGCGCTACGGCATGGTGCGCACCGACCACATTCTTTTCATTGCGGCTGGAGCGTTCCACGTTTCCAAGCCCAGCGACTTGATCCCCGAACTGCAAGGGCGCTTTCCCATTCGCGTGGAGCTGCAATCGCTCACCATGGAAGACTTCGTCCGCATCCTGACCGAGCCCAAGGCTTCGCTGGTCACGCAGTACGTCGCCCTGCTCGAAACTGAAGGCGTGAAGCTGGAATTCACGAAAGATTCCCTCGAAGAAATCGCCCGCTTTGCTTTCCGGGTCAATGAAGGCACGGAAAATATCGGGGCGCGCCGTCTGCACACCATCATGGAACGCGTGCTGGACCAGATCAGCTTCGATGCTCCCGACAAAAAAGGCGAGCATGTGAAGATTGATGCCGACTACGTTCGCCAAATGCTGGCTGATATTGTGAAAGACCAGGATTTGTCGCGGTACATTCTGTAAGATCGAAAGTTCTGGCATTCTAGTTAGAAACTAATTTGTTCGCCGCGCAGGCGCCCAAGAATGGTACAGAAGCTCATGATGCCATGGACTTCGAACTTGAGCGATTCATCCATCTGTTTGCCATGAATCGTGCAATTCTTCTGACACCGTTTCACAATATGGCTTTGATGTCGCCTTCGTCCGACAAAGGACGACGTCGACCCGCACACTCGCGTTTTCCGGGAAGCGGTGAAAGAGTTGGTTGGCTAGGAACGCGGATGCAGTCCTTGCGTGGATTCTGCTACCCTTGTTGTTTCCATGAGGCCAGCCCACTCGAAGTCCCTCTTTTGCGTTCTGGCCACCGCACTTCTTGCCGGCTGCGGCGCGCCGGGCATCCCCATTCCGCCTTCATTGGAACTCGCCAAACCGGTCACGGATTTGCGCGCAGTTCGTAAAGGCGACAAAGTCTATCTTGCATGGAGCATACCGATCGAAACCATTGAGCGGCGGGCCATCCGTCATCCCGGCCCAACCAGAGTTTGTCGAAGTTTGGACGATGCAATCACGGAATGCGGAATTCCTGCAGGGGAAGTTTCCCCTGACAAGGCGACGCAAGCGCAAACCTTACCAAGCAAGAAAAATGGCCCTCCCGCTCCAAGAATGACCACGGGCTTCACCGACATACTGCCAGTCTCGTTACAGGCCCATGCCACCAGCCAGGTTGTATATGCAGTCGAAGTGTTGAATGAAAGTCAGCGAAGTGGTGGACTTTCCAACCAGGTCCAGGTGCCAGCGGCACCGGCGCTTCCGCCGCCAACAAATTTTCAGGCCAAAGCCACGACCGATGGAGTTGTCGTGAGTTGGACGGAGGGTCCACCTCCTGCGGAGACGCCGGGACTGCGCCATCTCTGCCGCGTATATCGACGACAGCAGGGCGCGGACAAAAACACCCTAGCTGGAGAGCTCCCTCTGGACAATTCGGCGTCTACTCAGCTCGTTGACCATAGCTTCGAATGGGAGCAGACCTATTCTTATCATGCGACGGTTGTAACGCTTATTTCGCAGGATGGGAAACCTGATCTTCAGGTGGAAGGTGACGACACTCCGACGGTCACTGTTTTTGCTCACGATGTCTTTCCACCGGCTGTTCCTTCTGGCCTGCAGGCTGTTTTCTCGGGAGTTGGGCAAGCGCCGTTCGTAGATCTGGTTTGGGCACCAGACACGGAAGCCGATCTTGCGGGATATAACATTTTCCGTCACGAAGAAGGCGGCCAGCCGGTCAAGATCAATTCTGATGCGGTGAAGACTCCCAGCTACCGTGACCCCAACATACAGTCCGGCAAGACGTACTTTTATTCTGTCTCGGCGGTGGATGTGCGCGGAAACGAAAGCACGCGGTCGGAAGAAGCGAATGAGGCGGTACCATAGATCTGTCAGCCGTCAGCCTCAGATTTGAAACGTTTGGTGGGAATTTTTTACAAACGTGACCGTTGTGTTGATTTAGCTGATGGCTAACAGCTGGTTTTCCCATGAAATATTGCCGATTCCAACTCGATGGGCAAGCTCACTACGGGCTGGTCGAATCTGTCGCGGGCGCGGAAACCATCACGCGCCTGCTGTTGGCGCCTCCTGAGAGCTCAACTGGCGACATGGAAGATCTTCCCACCAAGCGAATGGGCCATCTTGCCTTGGCCGAGGCGAGGTTGCTGGCACCGGTTCGTCCCTCGAAGATCGTATGTGTAGGGCGCAACTACCGTGAGCACGCCGCCGAACTGGGTAACGAGGTTCCGACTGAACCGTTGATATTTTTTAAGCCGCCTTCTTCCCTGCTCGGCCCCGGCGAAAACATCCGCCGACCCAAACTTTCCCAGCGAGTGGATTATGAGGGAGAGCTTGGCGTCGTCATTGGCCGAACTTGCTACCAGCTTGGCGACAGTGAAGACGTGCGTCCTTATATTCTCGGCTACACCTGCGTCAATGATGTAACCGCGCGTGATTTGCAGAAAAAAGATGGACAGTGGACCCGCGGCAAAGGCTTCGATACTTTCTGCCCCGCCGGCCCGCTGGTGACCGATGAGATCGATCCCTGGGCGGGGATTGGCGTGGAAACTCGGGTCAATGGTGAAGTCCGGCAGCAGGGAAATACGCGCGATTTTATTTTTGCGCTGGACGTTGCGATTCGCTACATTTCTCAGGTAATGACGCTCGTACCCGGCGATTTAATTGCCACCGGAACGCCCTCAGGCGTGGGCCCGCTTGTGGCTTGGGATGTTGTGGAGGTTAGCGTGGAAGGTGTAGGGACGTTGAGAAATACCGTGGTGGATGAGTAAGGCTGCTGGAACACTAATTCAACCTTTCACTCGCACTTGTACTTTGGTTCCGTCGGGAAGTTTCCCTTCTAGTAGTTCGATTTTCCCTTCGCGAACAATTCCGTCGAATTCCCGGCGATCGGGAACGGCTCCTGGC
The DNA here is from genome assembly GCA_963723765.1 of Terriglobia bacterium. GTDB lineage: Bacteria > Acidobacteriota > Terriglobia > Terriglobales > Acidobacteriaceae > DATBAX01. The sequence continues at coordinate 180,876 of CAVRSD010000011.1, forward strand.
GGTGTCACGGGTGTGGGCGCCCGCGCCACACTTGCTCGTCCCATGCCTTTGTCCATGGCGGCGTTTGCCAGTTCGTCGGCTTCCTGATTTTTCCCCCGCAGCACGTGTCCAATGGAAAACCACTCGAGCTTGGCAATCAATTCTTTCGCGCGGCCGTGGAGATCTTGCAGCGCGGCATTCTTAACTTTATAGATTCCCTTAATTTGACGGACCAACAGCTCCGAGTCGCTGATCACTTTGAGCGCTTTGTGGCCGTGAGCAGTTGCATACTCCAGCGCCGCGATCAGGCCCTGATATTCGGCCACGTTGTTGGTCTGGTGACCAAGATATTCGCTGAGGCTGGCGACTTTCTGCCCCGCCTGGTCCTGGATGACCACGCCGTATCCTGCAGGCCCGGGATTTCCGCGCGCCCCGCCGTCGCTGTAGGCAATCAGATGAAGCTCAGGAGGATTTTCGCGATCTGTGAACAGGTTTTTTGTCCCCGATGCATTGCCGGAAAATCTGGTGCGAGAAGGATAAGAGGGCATGGCAAAAGTTTACACCGCGAATGGAAATGTCCTCTTCTACTTCGCTGGCTGCGTAGTCGTATCCGGCTTCAAGTAGTGGTCAAACCAGCCAATCATTCGCTGCATGATGTCGCGGCGGTGATCGGGTTGGCGGATGGCATGGCCCTCGCCAGCGTAAACGACCAGTTGCGTCTCCACTCCCAGGGACTTTAACGCATGCCAAAATTCGCGCGATTGCGGTTCTGGCACTTCGCCGTCACGTTCGCCAACCAGGACCAGCGTGGGTGTTTTTACATTTTTAATAAAATCCATCGGCGAACTCTTCGCATAAACCTTGGGGTCGTCATATACGGAAGCGCCAAAGTAAGGGACCATCCATTCATCAATATCGTTCTCGCCGTAGTAGCTTTGCCAGTTGGAAAGTCCGGCGCCGGCTACCGCTGCATGAAAGCGATTGGTCTGGGTGATCGCCCACATGGTCATGTATCCGCCATAGCTCCAGCCGGTGATGCCGATGCGATTGTTATCGACCGGCAGGGTCTTTACGACTTCATCCACGCCCGTCAGAATGTCGCGAAAATCGCCATAGCCGAAATCCTTGACGTTGCCTTGCGCGAATTTTTCGCCCTCGCCAAAGCTGCCGCGAGGATTGGGCTCGAGAACGAAGTACCCGTGAGTGGAAAGTTCATAGCTATTAAAAAATGGTCCCGGCCAAGCCGCACGTGCGGCGGCAGCCGGTCCGCCATGTGCAACGACTACCATGGGATAACGCTGTTTCGGATCGTAATCCCTGGGGTACGCGAGCCAGCCCTGAATTCGCATGCCATCGCTCATCCAATGCAGACTCTTTACTTCGCCCCAACTGGGATGCAGTTGATCGTTTTGATGGGTGATTTGTTTCCATTCACCTGTCGAACCGGCCCAAATCTCCGGCGGATGCTGGGGAGAGCTTCGAATGACCGCAGAATTCTGATGGTCGGCCGCCAGCGAGATTTCGTCCGCACCCCATAGTCCCGCCGAGATCACCTCAGCTTCGGACCACAATTTTGAAACTTTCCTGGTCGAAAGATCGAGGGTGGAAATTCCGGCATCGCCGTCGATATTTTCTGTGAACAGAATTTTATCCGGCGCAGCCCAAAAAATTCCGCTGGGAGAAGCGGTGATTCCCGGCGTCACATTTCGCACTGCTCCACCGGTGGCCGGGACGACCATAATGTCGCCGCCGGTCGATCCTTCATCGCTCATCAGGCCTTCGATAACGGCAACATTCTTGCCGTCAGGGGACCAGCGCGGAACCGCTATTTGCAAAGAAGGTTTGTAGATCGACTTCATTTCCCCGCCGGCCAGAGTTAGCGTGTAAAGCTGAGCCACCCACCAGTTCGGATCTCCGGCACCGTGAGCTGCAATTGCCGCGAAACTCTTCCCATCCGGCGCCCAGTCATATTCATAGACATACATATCAGGCGGCGAGAGCTGGCGAACGTTACCGGACGCGACGTCCACCATGGTCACCCGCTGCTCGTAGAACTTATCTTCCACCACGCCAGTCTCGGGCGTCATGGCCATCAGAGGCCCGGCCGCACGAGGCGCATCTTGGGTGAACAGGACCGCCAGCTTCCCATCCGCAGACCAGCGCGGATCCGCCAAATACCCGCTGAGGCTGGTGAGTTTATTGGCCATCCCGGTATCGAGGTCGGCCACATAAAGCTGCAATTGGCCAACGCTCTCGGCGTCGGAAAGAAATGCTATGCGTTTGCCATCAGGCGCCCAGGCAATGCTTTCGTCGCGGATACTGCCGCTCTCACGAGTGGCGGGAATGCGACGCGGGCCGGATCCCGCGAATTTAAAATCTTGCACATAAATCGCGGAGCCTTCACCCCGCATGCCTTCACCCAAGACCGGTTCCACCCAGGCGATTTGGTTCCCATCCGGAGAAATTGCTACCTGCGAAAAAGTTTGTGTCCGCGGACTCGTGCTCTGTGCTTGTGCGGGCGCCGACATCGTTACGCAACTGGCAATTGCGAGCACTCCGAAGATTCCGGTTGCAAATACTGCTTTATATTTCGACATTGGGCCAGGTCCTTAGAATTGCTTTGGGAGGAATTTTACCCGTTATCGTCCCGCCGCCAGCCGGGTTGCCAGACGCTGCGGCAGATTCGCCGCCAGAATGCGGTCCTGTGCGGATTTCAAATTGTAAGGCACGCGATAGAAAGTAACGATGTGGCTCTCGGTGTCGTAAACGAGAAACGCGGCCCGCCAATCGCCATCGCGCGGCTGCCCGATCGAACCGGGGTTCACCATATAACGCACGCCCTTTTTCAGAGGAAATTCGCTGGTTTCGGTCTGTCCCACAGTTCTGTAGAGCGGACGCGAAGCATCCCCCTTGTCTTCGTCGGCGGAAAAACTGCCTTGCAAATGGGTGTGGCCGAAGAAGGTCAGGGGTACGGAAGAGACCAGCAAAGGCTCAATCGCATCACGCAGAGTGACTACGTATTCGTCTTCATCGAGCGGCGACCCATGCACGAACTGCGCATTCGGAATCCCTTCGATCCCAATCGGCCCTTGTTGCATGGCCCGCAGCCACTCCAGATTTTCGTCGTTAAGCTGTTCGCGCGTCCACAATGCCGCCAGCCCGGCAATCGGGTTAAAGTCTTTTACGTCAGTAATGCCGCAGACAGCCTTGTCGTGATTGCCGCGCACAAACACACTGCCCAATTTCCGGGAGATGGCCAGCACCTCATTCGGGCTCGCGCCATAGCCCACGACGTCACCCAGATTGACCACCAGGTCGTAAGCGGGAGCGGCCGCCAGACAGGCTTCCAACGCTTCCAGGTTGCTATGAATATCGCTTAATAAGAGGACGCGCACAGTTCTCCGGACAAAGGGGTGATTATAGACCCATGGAGCGGTTCGCGTGAGGGCCGGGGAGTGTCAACGACCAGGGTTGCTTTCTGGGTGGCAGACGATTCGGGACCTTTATGTGCCAGCGCGATTCGGAAGCTGACTTTGAATCCAGTGATTGACGCGGGCTTCCAGCATGTCGAGCGGCAGGCTTCCGCCGCTGAGGATTTCATCATGGAAGCTCCTTATATCGAAGCGCGGCCCAAGCTTCCGTTTTGCACGATCGCGCAATTCGAGAATCTTGAGTTTTCCGATCTGGTAGCTAAGTCCCTGGGCCGGCCACGCAATATAACGATTGATTTCAGCCTGGATCGTTGGCTCGTCAGCGGCACCGCTTTCGCGGAAATAGGCGACTGCCTGATCGCGGGTCCAACCTTCGGAGTGAATGCCGGTGTCAACCACCAGGCGAACCGCACGCATCAACTCCAGATTGAGACGTCCGTAATCTGAGGCCGGAGCCTGAAAGAACCCGATCTCCTTGCCGAGCGCCTCCGCATAGACTGCCCAGCCTTCGGCGTAGGCGTTGTTGATCACGTGAAGACGAAACTCTGGCAGTCCGGTGAGTTGGTGCTGTATGGAAATCTGCAAATGATGGCCGGGGATGCCCTCGTGGTAGGCCTGGGTCTCATCACTGACCAGTTTTCGATGGGCGTAGTTGGAAGTAGCGACGACGACACGGGCTGGCCTGGATCCATCTGTGGTGCCGAAAATATAGTGAGTAGGATTGTTTGGCTGGGAAGCGGGCGCAGCTTCCACAATCAGCGGCTTGGCTGGGAACCCACCGAACAGTTCCGGCAGGCGTGACTGCATTTGGCTAACGTAGTGGCGGAAATCGTCAACGATTTGCTCCGCAGACCTCGGAGCGTACTTCGGATCGCTGTTCAACGCAGCGCGAAAACTGCTCAGGTCTTTGTATCCCGATTTGATAGCAAGATCGGTCAGCAACCCGTTGATTCGCTCCACTTCCCGAAGCCCCAGCGCATGAATCTCCGCCGGAGACATATCCGTGGTGGTTTGCTCTCGAATCGCTTGCTGGTAGCGGCGAGTGCCGTCGGGCAGGCGGTTCAACCCGATGGTGGCTCGGCCATGCGGCGCGTAGTCTTTGGCGATGAAATCCTCAAAGCGGCGATAGGCGGGCAAAACTTCTGTGTTCACCGCCTGCACAATTTCGTCGGTCAATCGCTTCTGATCTTCAGCCGCAATGGAGGCAGGGAACTTCTTGGTGGGAGTGAGAAACGGGTCCTCAGCAATCGTGCCGTCGCATTGCGCGGGAATTTGTTCAAGCAAAATCCGCACTGGCATTAGCCCGTCTGTTTCTCCCTGGCGCAGCACGTCCACGGTTTGGTCGAACGCTCGCGGGATTTGATGCAGCCGGGCAACGTAATCTTCGTAATGCTGGACCGTATCCAGCGGCACCGAGTTGGGAAGATCGGCAAGGCTGTTGTGAATGCCCTGCATCTGGGAGATGGGCATCTCGTAATCCTTCAGTTCGAAGTCCGCAATGCGGTTGTCCAAGACGTGCAGCAGGAGATCGTGCGAGAGACGGTCCTGCTCGGGAAAGCCGTTCGTGGAAATGGCTTTGAGCTTCACCCGATACGCGCGATCAACGGCGTTTTGCTTCACGCTGGCTGCCTGAGAGTAGTCATCCAGCATAGCGTTGTCCCGGTAATCTCCCCTGGCAGTCTCGCTCTCCGGCGTGGCCCTCCTATCGGCTTCGAACTGCTCCTTGAACAGCGCGTTTTGAGCCGCTAGGCGAGTTGCGATGGACTTGGTCGATTGCGATGGGATGTAACGATTCGAAACAGGGGCACCCGTGGCTTGGGCTGCCATGCCGAAAGCGATCTGTAGGCATAGAGAGGCTAAGCTGAATGCCGAAAGCGCCTTCGGCGCATTGCGAGCCGAAGAGCAGTGATCAGCGATGTTTGAGCGGGAGAGGAACATGTACACCTTTTCGTTTGCCAGTGGTTACGGGCATGCGCTCCTTAGGCTTTGGTATCCGGAGACGGGCAACGGATGCAATCACTCGACAGCTCCACTACTTTATCGGCGACCACTCCCGGCATTCCAGCGCACTGATTGGCGAGGTCAGGGGAGGGCCGAGTTTGAAGCGAATTACTGCGTCCGAGGTCGAACAAAAGCTTCTTGTTCCAGTGTTGCCGCCGACAGGAGTGCCAACTACTACAAATTCGTCGCAGCGTTGTTTCTTGCAAGTAGCCGTAATACTAAATTGGAATCCGGACTTCGTGCACCAGACGCCCGACGTACAACTTGCATTTCCCAGGCTAGTGTCGATCAAACTCGCGTGGTCGGGTGATCGGGTGGCGGTTCCGCTGGGGTCTGGACCGAGCGTAGCCAGATCGCGCGCAAAGCCTCTCTGATAAGTACTCGAGTAAATGATTTGCGCGGTGCTTACCAGGCGTATCGTGCCGACAGCGGACGATTCATTGGCAGCGATTCTTGCCCGTAAGAGGTTAGGAATGGCGATTGCGGCCATCACCAGAACCGCACTGGCGTCCACGCCTCCGCTTCTGCTGGTTTCGCGAATCGCATTTTCCTCGCCATACCCATAGATCATGGTTGGCGTAGATTCAGTCGCCGCTTGCGAAAAGGACTCCGCCAGCCCTGGCAAAACCCGCTGCAAACTCACCGCCGCCATCGCCGTGGGATCCTCGTAGAGCAGGGCAGAGACTTCTGATGAGGGGCCCGGCGGCAGCGACGCCAGAAACTTCTTAGACTTGGCCAGCGATTCACCCGTCTGATGAAGACGAATTGCCTCGGCGACCGCTTCGTGACTGGACGCGATGACCAGATACCCGTCCACAAATGCATAGCTTATTTCGATGGTCTTCTGCTGCGCAGAAGGGATTCGCAGCAAATGGTAGGTGACTCCCCCGTCCTGCGACTGCTGCGCGCTAACGTGTGCTAGAGCCAGCAAGGTAGTAAACGTTGCCTGCAAACGATCCGGATCTTTGACCCTGAGTATGGCCTTCCATACAGAACTTGGTTGCGCGAAACTGTCCACCTCATAGGTAATCTCTCCTCCGAGATGGCCGAGCAGATCTTCCTTCAAACTGAGTTTCAGTGCGTGTTCCATTTGCGCAATGTTCGCGAGGGCATTGGGATTGGAGGAAGTGGCGAGATCCTTAACGTCCTCGAAGATTTGTGACGGATCCTTTAACAGGACCGCTCCCGCGAGCACTGCCTTGGGCGAAACGAAATCCAGGCTGCCCATGGGACCGGGCGCCGCCAGCCAGGACGCCACTCCATGCCGCGGGCCGGTGAAACTTAACTCCATCTGACTCGCTGCCTGTCCGTCTCCACTCCTATGCTCCCAAATCAAATACTTTGCATCGGCAAACCCGGTGCGCTGGAGAATGATTTTGTTCTGCTCGTTTCCCGCTGGAAGCTGGCTCAGAAGTTTTTGGAAGTCCACGCCCCCCACGGCTGTCGTACCGCCTTCATAGGCTTGCGCCAGTCGCTGCCCAAACGGAGTTGGCACAAACTCCCGCGCCTTCCGGTCCACCTGAGCATTGAAGCTGCGGAGTGTGGCCACATCAAGCGCACCGGCCACCAAGTCGGGACGCACCAGGACCACGAGTCCTTGCGCTGCGCCTGTGTCTTTTGCTGCAGCTAGCTCCTGCACGTTCAATACCCTTATGGACTCCTTCGATTTGCCCGCCACTTCTCTCACCATCTGCTGCAGGAAATCCCTCAGTCCCGGCTTCCGGACTTCCGCAACAATCAGCAGGCTGGGATCTTTGCGATCCTCGTTTGCGCCCGCGACAACAATCTCATCTCCTAGGTATTGAGAGAACTGATACAACTTCCCCAGCGAATCCTCCAGCTTGGGGCCATTCGTAGCATCGACGCTTTGCCACCAAGTGCGCAATGCCGAACTCTCCTTCACTTCCTGTTCGAAAATCATGAGGGCCTGGTGGGAGGCGTCGCCATAGTTGGGAAACGCGCCATACAAGATCGTCGATGCCGGCAGCAAGGGTAATAGACGGCTCTGGCTCCGCGCTGGCGGAAGTTGAACATTGTGTTGGAGCTTTTGCAGCAATTGACCAAACTCAGCCCGCAATCCGGGATTGTCCTTCAAACCCTGCACCCAAGGCACTTCGGGTTGGCCTGATGCCGGCGCGGTTTGAGCGGGACCCACTGAGGTAAGGACAAAAATTAGCGCAGCGACGGACACGTACTTGATGAAATAACAGTGGCGCTGTTGCTGAAGAGTTTGTGCAAATTCCATCCGTTTGCCTCGTTTGAAGAGGCTCATCATAGACGCTTTGCCCATTTCTACCACCATGCAAAAGGCAGCCCGTCCTCTTCGCGCAAAGTAGAACCCATCGCTGAGACTTCCACTATTAACGACTGGGATTCACCACTGGACACCTCGCCCAATGGCCCGGCGCAATTTCCAGCAGCGGAGGCAGACTCAGCGCGCATTCCACAATTCGAAGTTCGCAGCGGGGTTCGAACGGACAACCAGGAGGGACCGCATGCAAAGGCGGCACGGTGCCTTCGATAGCTTGCAGCGGCTGGGCGCGATCCGTTCTCAATGTAGGTACGGCCTTCAATAATCCCCGTGTGTAAGGATGTGCAGGTGCATGAAAGATGTCATCCTTCGAGCCCAGTTCGACCAGACTGCCAGCGTACATGACCGCAACCCTGTCAGCGACCTGCGAGACCACCGCCAGATCGTGCGAGATGAATAGCATGGTCAAACCGAACTTGGCCCGCAGACTGGCCAGCAGTTCCAGAATTTGCGCCTGGATGGTGACATCGAGGGCCGTGGTCGGTTCATCGGCAATAAGCAGTTGCGGACGATTCACAATCGCCATGGCAATCATCACACGCTGGCGCATCCCGCCAGAAAGCTGGTGAGGATAATCGCGGGCGCGGCGCGCAGAATCCGGGATGGCCACTTCATTCATGGCATCGACAGCCCGCGTCCATGCTTCTTTTTTGGAGGTTTGTCTCGCATGAGCCACGACCGCCTCGGCAATCTGATCTCCCACGCGCATGACCGGATTGAGTGCCGTCATCGGTTCCTGAAAGATCATCGCGATCTGCGATCCTCGCAGTCCCCGCATCTCCTCAGCGGAGATCTCAATCAAATCGCGCCCGGCGCCACTGCCATTGGCAAAAGCAATCTTGCCGCTGAGTTGCGCCTGCGGCGGGAGCAAGCGCATCAACGCCAGCGAAGTGACCGATTTGCCTGAACCCGATTCACCGACCAGGCCCAGAACTTCGCCGCGAGCGATGCTGAAGCTGAGATCCCTAACCGCCAGCAGTTGTGAAGAGCCGTGCCTCCCCGCCCGGTCTGATGCCGGTCCGGAAGTAAGTTGTTTCCCCTGCGAGGGGAATCCCACGGTCAGATTTCGAACATCCAGTAACGCCGGCACCCGCTTATCCTAGCAGGAGGTTTCGATCGGCTCGTCGTGCTTGAGAGTCACTGCCCCGGGACTCATTGCCCCAGGATCAGCGGCAGACCGTTCTTGCTGTTGCCGATGACGACTATCTTCGTGTTGGGACTTTTGGCTAAAGTCTCGGTTGCCTCAATGCCTTTCCATTCCAGCAGCGCCGGGCTAATCCCCTGGGCCACGATTTGCTGGAAATCACGGACGCCCTGCGCTTCAATCCGCTTGCGTTGTGCTTCCTGCGTTTCTTTCTGTAATCGAAAATTCATCGCCAAAGCTTCCTGCTCGGCCTGCTGCTTGGCTTCGATCGACGCCTTGAGCGTCGCGGGTAACTGAATGTCTCGCAGCAAAACGTCTTCGACGACCAAGCCACGCTGGTTCAGTTCAGCGGTGAGTTGCTGGTAGATCTGTTTCCCCACCATTTCGCGCTCCCCGGTATAAAGCGCATTGGCGGAATGCGAAGCGGTTGCCTCGCGGATGGCAGAACGCAATGTGGGCTCGACAAATTTGTCTTCGTAATCCGTCCCGGTTTTCTGAAACACCTCGGCCGCGCGATCGGGGCTGAGATGGTAGATCAATGACGTATCGAGGCTCATCATCAGACCTTCACTTGAAGGCACGCTCGCCGATTCTTTGAGGGTTTGCGTCTGAATCGACAATTCATTATTGGTTTTGAACGGGCTGATCAAGTGCATGCCTTCCGGCAATACCTGGCCGGTGACGCGTCCAAACAAAGTGAGCACGCCCACATGGCCAGTGCTGACCCTGGTCACTGAATTGAAAAATAAAACCACCAGCACCAATCCCAGAATTCCTATTCCGATCAGACGAAACACCGGCATCGGATTGGCGTTGATGACCTTGCCATGCGCATCATTGAAAATTGTCATGATTTTCCTCCACCCGGCAATCTTAGTGGGAGGATCTCGGCTTGCTAAGTGCCTAATCAAGAGCCGGTTGTTCTTTACCGCTTAATCACGACTTATTCAGATCCCTTGCCCCTCGCGGATTTCGCCAGATTTTCCACACTGCGAAATTCATTTCGACAAAGTTAACCCGCGTCTCAATGCGCACGAACCCCGCGCCAGGTGCGCATTTTTCGCAGCACTCGGACTGCGCTATGCACCAATTTCGGGCATAGGCTTGTGGGCGGCGTGCACTCGATTGAAATGCAAGCAGATAGAGTTGCGTGGTTTTTGTTGACTCTAAAAATAGAAGGAGTAGAAACATAATCGTTCTTTGACACGTTCTAAAGTTTGACCGGTTGGCGTGGTGTCCGGGATCCAAGCGAGATCACTCGAAACATCGCAAGGTGAATGAGAGAGGGTCAGCAAGGGTCTATAGCAAAACGCTGGTCGAGACGAACCAGAACATCATGTTAAAGGCAAGATAGAGTCCCGAGGCGTTGAACAGGTTTTTCCGGTTGGCGGTAAGCCCGGAGCCCGAGCACAGATCGCGCGTTGCGGTTCGCAAGGACAGCAAAACAGCAGGTCGGCAAGGGTCTAACGCGAGCTACTGGCCGAGACGAATGAGTTCAACATCACCTCGGGACTCTTATTTGATAGGTGTTTTCCCGCATGGCTGGCTCCCCCAAGATTCTGTCGCTGCATGTAGTCCCTCGCGCCATCCCCGACGAGGTCAGCGTCCAGCCCATCGCAATCGTTCCCAAACCTCTCAAGCTGGACTTCACTCCCAACCCGAATAAATATCTAGTTGACGGCTACGGCAAGAAGATCAAGCCGCAGCCGCACATGCGCTCGTCCGGAGTGAACCCCACCCTTCGGCCAGTGTTGTCGCTCTCGCTCCTATGCGACACCATGCAGGTCCCAGAAGACGAGACGGACTAACCTGCCAGGCTCTGTTGCAGATCCCCATCAGCCAAGCTCTTGTCATTCCGAACGGCGCAGCCGAGAGGAATCCACTGTCCTCTGCAGCGAGGAAAAACCAGATTTCGTGACCATGAAGCCGCCTCGATATGCCGATATGTCAGCTTACTTTCGAGTATTCCCCGGTCCACCCACGGAATAAAGCCGCGGAATCCGCTGTTCAAGCGACGGCATCGCCGGGAACGCAGCATGCGGCTCCGTCTGATACCAATAGGCCACGGAAAAATAATTGTCGGACCGGACATTCGCATGTCCATGCTCAATCGTGGCCTGCAATGACTTGGTAAAAGTAATCGGCGAATCCAGATGGAAGCGATAGACCGACGAACGTCCGCCGGCAACCTCCTGCCCCTTTACCGGCGCGCCGTATAAACCATAGGAAAAAGCGTGGTCACCAAAATCCCACGCCCCAAGAAAATAATCTTCCGATCCGGTTCCGTTGATGGACGGCATTTTCTCGCCATCCACAAAGAACATGTCGTCTCCCTCGCCCCACCAATTATCCTGATTTTGCAAAACGGACATGGTCACGCCCACAAAATGTCCGCGTCCCGTAGCTTCCATCCAAACGTAGTTGCCATCGCCGTTCAGGTTTTTCTTGTCGTTCACAATCGAGTCTCCGTTCGATTGCCACTGGTTCGTCCAACCCTTATTCGGCGCGGCTTGCCGGTACTGTGCATGGAAGTAGAGTTCATCCGCGGACAATGGCTTAGAGTAAGCGCGGTAGTCGATGTTGAAGTAGAAAGCGTCGGTTTTCTCCGATCCTTCATTCGTCACCGTGATGCGCGCATGTTTCTGAAAGGGCATGGGGAAAAAGCAGTTCAGCGCTTTGTCCGAACCCACCGACAGCGGAATGGATTGATAAAGAAAATAATCGCCCAGCCCCAGGCCAAAGAAATCGCCGATCGGCGCTTCCACACTCGGCGTGGCCTCGCCGTCCCAATACATGCGCAGCACCAGCGCCTTCAAATGATGCGGATCATCACTCGCAATCGTGACCCAGATATGGCTGATGAGCCCAGGCCCCGCTTCGTCGAGCAGGGTTAGCGTTTCTCCCACCGCAATCTGCCGCGCGTCCGCATTGCCGCCGCTGCGATCGTAGCTGGAAGATCGGTGCTGCACGTAATCCTTGGTTTGCGGCAGGCTGGAAAGCCAGTTGGTGGGATCTTGGGAAAAAACTGCAGCGGGTAAGCATCACCGCACAGAAGAAAATCGCGAACAGAAAATATCTTTTCATGGGGCCTCGATGGACGCTGCATTTTACCCCAGCTAGACAATATCCCAATTGAGCATCATATTTGATGCGAAAATGGTGTTATAATCGCACCATGATCGATGTGACCCAGGACATCCACTCGCTGACGACATTCAAGCGCAACTCTTCCGGCCTGATGAAGCGCATGAAGAAAACGGGACGTCCACTGGTGCTCACCGTGAATGGCAAAGCCGAAGCCGTGCTGCTCGATGCAAAAGACTACCAGCACGTAGCCGATCATCTTGACGCGATTGCCAACATCCGTCAGGGACTTCTGGAGGCCGAGCAAGGCCTGGGTCAGCCGGCCAAGGAAGTTTTCGAAGAAATAAGGCGTGAGACGCGATCGAGGAAATGAGCTACCGCGTCGTCCTGACTCCCAGAGCAAAGCATAATCTCAGAACAATTCATGCGTACATCTTTAAGCAGGCGGTGTATGCGGCCGATGATTGGCTGGACCGCGCTGAGCGAGCGGTCGATAGCTTGGACCACCATCCAGAGCGTTGTCCGTTGGCCCCGGAGAGTCTCTCCTTCGGCAAACCCATCCGTCAGTTGCTGTTTGGCACGGGTAATCGGGGCACGTATCGCCTCTTGTTCGTAGTAGCCGATCAGTCGGTTTATGTGCTCCACGTCCGCCACGGATCTCGGCTTCCGCTACCCCCATCGAACGATTGAGCCCCACACAACCTACAGCGGTATATTCCCATGCTTCTTCGCCGGGTTCTTGTCCCTCTTGGTTTCCAGCATCTGCAAGGCTTGAATCAGTTTCTTGCGTGTCTCCCGAGGCTGGATGACGGCGTCCACGTAGCCGCGATCGGCGGCCACGTAGGGATTGGCAAAGCGCTCGCGGAATTCTTCGATCTTCTTTTGCCGGACGGCGTCGCGATTTTCAGCTCCGTCCAGTTCGCGCTTATAAACAATGTCCACAGCGCCTTCCGGACCCATGACGGCAATCTCGGCCGTCGGCCACGCGTAATTCACATCGGTGCGGATATGCTTTGACGCCATCACGCAATACGCCCCGCCATAGGCTTTGCGCGTGATGACCGTAACCTTGGGCACGGTGGCTTCGGCATAGGCGAACAGCAGCTTCGCCCCGTGCTTGATGATCCCGCCGTACTCCTGGGTGGTGCCCGGCAAAAATCCTGGCACATCTTCGAACGTCACCAGCGGGATATTGAAGCAATCGCAGAAACGCACAAAGCGCGCGCCCTTCACCGAAGCGTTGATGTCGAGCGTGCCGGCCAGAAATGCCGGCTGGTTGGCCACGATGCCCACCGATTTCCCATTCAGGCGCGCGAACCCGACCACCATGTTTTTTGCGTAGTGTTCCTGCACTTCAAAAAAATAGCCGTCGTCCACCACCGGATGGATCACATCTTTAATGTCATAAGGCTGGTTCGACTGGTCGGGAACGACTTTGTCCAGCGCGGCATCGGCACGGTCGATGGGATCGGTGCAGGCTTTTCGCGGCGGTTCATCCAGATTGTTCGAGGGAAGAAAACTCAGCAGCTCGCGCACCATCGACAGACACTCCGCGTCATCATGCGCCATGAAGTGCGCCACGCCGGAAGTTTCGTTGTGGGTCGCGGCGCCGCCCAGTTGCTCTTTCGTAACGTCTTCGTGCATGACGGTCTTGATCACGTCCGGCCCGGTGATGAACATGTAGGAAGTCTTGTCGACCATCAAAATGAAATCCGTGATGGCCGGCGAATAGACCGCGCCGCCCGCGCACGGCCCCATGATCGCGGAAATTTGCGGCACCACGCCGCTGTACAAAGTGTTGCGCAGAAAAATGTCGGCGTATCCCGCCAGCGACATCACGCCTTCCTGAATCCGCGCGCCGCCGGAGTCGTTCAGTCCGATCATGGGCGCGCCCATCTTGGCCGCCAGGTCCATAATCTTTACGATCTTCGCCGCATTGGACTCCGACAATGACCCGCCGAAGACGGTGAAGTCCTGAGCAAACACAAACACCAGCCTTCCCTCGATGCGGCCGTATCCGGTGATGAAGCCGTCGCCATAATATTTTTGCTCGGCCATGCCAAAGTCGTTCGAGCGATGCGTTACGAATTTGTCGGTCTCTTCGAACGTGCCTTCGTCGAGCAGAAAATCAATACGCTCGCGGGCCGACATTTTCCCTTCTTTGTGCTGGCGTTCACGGCGCTGTGTCCCGCCACCTTCTTCGGCCAGTTGATTCCGCTTTTTTAGCTCGGCAAGTTTCCGTTCGAGGTCCATGGTGCTGAATTATAGGCGGGATCAACCTCGGGCTCTAGACTTTAGGCTTTAGGCTTAATAAACGAGTACCGGAGGGAAAGAGGAAAGTGAGCGTGGGACAAGAAAGCAGATTCCTCCCTACGCTTCGCTACGGATCGGAATGACAAGGGGTATAGGGGTTGTCGCGGATCGGAATGCAATGCTGAGGGTGATGGAGCGAGCTAATGAGCCGGATATCGAAGCCTAGAGCCCAGAGCCGAAAGCCTAGAGCCTGTTCTATTCCATGCTCGAGCCGATGGGCACGTATCTGTACTTTTTGCCGTCCCAGAAAAGGGCGGAAGTCATCTGGTCGGCGCCCGTTTCTTCAATGTAGAGCGCCATTACGGATTTCTTTTTCAAAACCATTTTCTTCAAGCCGATCTGCTTGAATGGCATGTTGATGATGAGATATTTCGCCTTGGGCGTGGCCGAACGCCAGGCCTCCGGTCCCGAACCATGAATCACCAGCAGCGAAATGCCGCGCTCTTCCGGGACTTCCGAAGCAAATTGGGTTGTGATCCTGGTGTTCCCGTATCCAAAGAAGCTGTAATACGGATCAATCACCGTAAAGTTATCTTCTCCTTGGTCGACCAGCGCATTCTTGCACTTGGCCACGATCACCGCGTCTTCAATACCGTCGCCATCGAGGTCGCCCGTCAGCACCGGCGGCCCAGGTATGAGGGTACAGGTCGAGCCAAATTCCTTCTGGACAAAATCGTTGTCGACGGTGAAAGCAGGCAATGGCATCTTCGGCATACTGTCCTGAGCCACGGAAGCGCAGCTCAAGAACATTACCAGGGCAAAGGGAACAACCATACGAGGGGACATACGCTTACTCTAGTCCGCCCACCCAGCACTTCCTAGAGAAAGAGGAGATTCCGGTACACCAAAGTCACGTGGGTTCCGGGCAACCAAAGCTCGTCGGAGGACACCATTATTTGAAATGCTGCCAGCCCCATGGACGCAACTCATTGCTCACACCATTCTTGTTTCGCAGAATCATTTTCCGGCCCCGAGTGATCTGCCCAATGCAAGTGATCGCGACACCAGCAATATGGCTGGGAATGCTCTCCTTGCGCGGTGCCGTGAAAAGCAGCTCATAGTCTTCCCCGCCGTGCAAAGCAAATTCCAAATTCACCCGGCTTGCCGGCTTGCCAATCGTGGCCAGCGGAATCGCCTCGGATTGCAGTTCCGCGCCGACGCCGCTTTCTTCGCAAATATGCGCCAGGTCGGTGGACAAACCATCGCTAATGTCGATCATGGCGGACGCCAGGCCCTTCTGGCGCAGAAAGCGTCCTACTTGGACTCGTGGCTCGGGGAAAAAATGTCGCGGGAAATTTGTGGGTTTCAGCTTGCGCTTGGGTTTTTCCATCATCCGACGCAGAGTCGCAGCCGAACCTCCCAACTCGCCGCTCACATAAACTCGATCCCCAGGTCGTGCTCTGGAACGCAGAATTGCTTTCCCCTTCGGTACCGATCCCAGTACCACAATGTCAGCCAGCACCCCGCCGGGCGACTCGGCCGTATCGCCTCCAGCCAGGCCGACGCCAAACCTTCCGGCAAGCTTCAGCAGACCGCGCATGAACCCATCTACCCAGGCTTGCGGCAGGTTCCGTGGCAGAGCGAGAGATAGAAACGCCGCCCGGGGTTCACCCCCCATGGCCGCGATATCGCTGAGTCCGCGGGTCAAGCAACGATGTCCCACCGATTCTGCCGGGTGCCAGTCGCGTCGAAAATGGATGCCCTCCAGCGAGAAGTCGGTAGTCACCAAAGCTTCATGCCGGGGAGGTAGCCGGAGCACAGCGCAGTCATCGCCAATGCCAGACAAGATGCCGCTGCGAAGCGTCGCTTGGCGGCGAATCCGGGCAATCAAAGCTTTTTCTGCGAGGGGCACGTCGAAACATAATATATAGGGCAAATCTCGGACTTCGCCCTAAATCACCCTCGAAATCCCTGATTACGTACGATCATTACCCGGATAAGTCCGTATTTTCCTGCCTCTGAATGCCTTGCGGGACGGCCCTTTCATCATGCTGAGCTATTTTCTGCCCGGAGGTTCCAAAGCGGCATTTGGAGCCTTATGGACACGCACGATTACCCCCCCTTGGTAACCCATTTTAGGGGCCTCAACTCGTTGACAGGGGGAACCCAGTTTGTTACCTTGGGCAAGCTGTCCCAAACAACTTGACCGAACTAAGTGCTGTATCCAGTTTGGATTGCAGCCAGAAGTGGTTTTCGAGCTTTGACTTGGTTCGGGTAGGACACAGGCAAACGCATCTGCCTCATCCCCAAAATGGGAGCGTTGCCTGGAACCAGAATGGAATTCAGGGTTCTCGTAACCGCGAGCCGCTCTGGACTAATTTCAGTTCTGGTTACTAACGAAAGGAAATATTGCGCAAACGTTTTTACATTCTTTTTGTCGCCCGTGGAAATGACGGGCAGCTGCGCAAGATTTCCATCCCAGTTCATTACCTTTACGTCTTAGTCGTAGGCGTGTCCATTGGCTTCCTGGGCCTGACTGGCGTTGCCCGCTCCTACATGCGCATGCTGTTGAAGGTCTCCAGCTACAACGAGCTCAAGACGCAAAAAGACCAGCTCAGCAGCCGCGTTTCGAAATTGGAAGAAGTCGGCAAGGAACGGGACATCCAGGTGGCCTCACTGGGTTCTCTCGCCGGCGAAGTTTCTTCGCTTTATGGCCTCAAGTCCGAACCCATGCTGACCGCCGCCTCCTCCACGGAGGGCGTGGAAAATGCCGAGCTGACTTCGTCCCTGGATCGCCTTTATCTCTTACGAAGCTCCGCGATGAGTGGCGCCACCACCACCGGCATTTCTCTGGGATTAACTCGTGACGCGACTCCGGCTGACTGGGTACGCGCCAACTCAGCTCCCAATCTTTGGCCAGTCGAAGGCCCGGTTACCGCGTCTTTCGGCGAACGCATCGATCCCTTTAACGGAGAAGGCGCCTTCCACTCCGGAGTCGATATCTCAGCCTCCTACGGACAGGGCGTAATCGCCCCCGCGGACGGCACCGTCGAACTGGCTGATTTCATGGGCGGTTATGGCCGCGCGATTATTCTCGACCACGGCCACGGCATCACCACCCGTTACGGACATCTTTCGAACTTCGCCGTTGCGGCCGGCCAGCACGTTCATCGTGGCGATACCATCGGATATATCGGCGTCAGTGGTCGCAGCACTGGCCCTCATCTCCACTATGAAGTCCGCATCAACGATACTCCGGTAAATCCTCACAAGTATCTTCGATTGACAGTTGCTACAGCCGGCGGGTTTGCAGCAGGAAGCTAGAACAGCCGTCAGCTTTCAGCCATCAGCTTTCAGAAAAACCCTGACAAACTGGAATGGCTGCATGTTGTGGCGGTTTTAGCTGAAAGCTGACGGCTGATAGCTAACGGCTTATTGTCTTAGCCCCATCCATCGCTCCGACAGCACAATCGAATTGCCCGGATTCTGCGGATCGTAACGGACGGAAGTCGGCAAACCCAATCGGCAGGAATGCAGGTTAATCAACTGCCGCAAGTAAGTCACATCCTGCGAAGCTTCGTAGGACACTCCGGCCACATCGTAATGAAAAATCAGCATGGTCGCCGGCTTCCTGCCATCCAGCTCAAGTTCCTGAACATCAATGACGGTGCCATCCGTGATCCTGCCGATCCGGTCCAGCCAGGCCCGCCGCTCGCGTTCAATTTCATCGGCAGTTTTCGGCTTTTGGCGCAGCAGAAAGTAGGCACCCGCCAGCGCGGCGGCCCCACCCAGAATCATTCCATAGAGACGAAGAGGCATGATGATTACGGCAGAAACGGTTGCTATCGCAACCGCTGCACCATCAGCATAAAGCCTGAGTCGAAATCGCGGAAGAGCTGAAATGGTTACGTAGGGATAGCCGCCTCGGCTGTCCAGCCGAGCGCAGCGAGGCGAACTCTCAACATTTGCAATGATAGAAACGGGCGGGCCGCTGTCCCCACACGAAGCACCTCGGTACCTTGAACCCAAGCCCCTCACCCCGTAAAATTGAATATGTGCACATGCACGCCAGCCCGAGCAATGAAAAGACCTCCAGAATCCTGAAGATCTCGCTGGCCTGCACCCTGCTGTACATTCTGCTGCTGGTGGTTGCGGGTATCCGGTCGCATTCTCTGGCCCTGCTTTCCGAAGCCGGCCACAATCTTTCCGATTTCCTCGCTCTGCTGCTGTCGCTGGTTGCGGTCTATCTGCAATCCCGCCCGCCCAGTTCGACCAAGACCTACGGCTATCACCGCGCCGGAGTCCTGGTTGCGCTGGTCAATGCCGCATCGCTGGTCGTGGTTTCTTTCTTCATCTTCTACGAAGCTTTCCGGCGCTTGCAGCATCCCGAAGCCGTGCAAGCCCGCACCATGATGGTAGTTGCCGCCGCCGGCGTAGTCATGAACGGCGTGATCGCCCTGCTGCTCTACCGCACCAACCGTGACGTCAACATTCGCAGCGCCCTGATCCATCAAGTCGGCGACACGCTTTCGACCGCCGCGGTCATCGTCGGCGGCTGGGTGATCCTCGCGACCGGGCAATACTGGATCGACTCCGCGCTCTCCTTCGGCATCGGCGCGCTGATTCTCTGGTCCAGCTTCGGCATCGTCCGCGAAACCTTAAACATTCTGCTGGAAGGCACGCCGCGCGGCTTAAAGCTGGAAGTGGTCGAAGCCTGCCTGAAGAAAATCGACGGCGTGAACGACGTTCACGACCTGCACGTCTGGAACATCGGATCGGAATCGCGCGCGCTTTCCTGCCACATCTCCATCGCCGACATTCCGCCCTCGGAGAGCGAAAAGATCCTGCGCGACGTAAAAGAATGCCTGCATCACGACTTCAAAATCAACCACACCACGATTCAGTTCGAGCACGCCATCTGCGAAGTCGCCCACGGCTGCGTGATCCCCATCAGCGAAGAAGAACACCACCACAGCCACTGAATTGCGAGCAGTGGAGAATTTCAGATTGCAGATTTTTGATTGCAGATTTCGATCCCTATCCCGACACCACCCAACCCACCCTTG
>CAVRSD010000012.1:0-90056 GCA_963723765.1 Terriglobia bacterium
GGGACCAGGGGGTCGGAGGTTCAAATCCTCTCTCCCCGACCAATCTTTTCAAAGAATCCTGCCGACACGGATCATGGGTGCCTGATCGACCGACCGCGGAAGGCAACGATGGCCCTTCCTGACTTAAAGTTGACGGGTGGCCCACTCAAGCCTGGTTTTGGCTTGAGTCGGCCAGTTCTGGACAAATTGTTCCTGGCGCGTTTCGTGTCGTTCAATGGGAATCGATCTCCAGGGTGCCTCACGGCTGGGTGACGTCACACCAACAGGTCTCTCGACTCCACAGATCATCGCATTCGCGATGATCTGCTCCGGTCGGGATGACAGAGTTGGAAGATCAAAACATCCCCACTCAAAACATCCCCACTCAAGCCAAAACCGGGCTTGAATGGGCCACCCGTCTAATCTTCAATGTAAGACTGATTCAATACCGCTACGGAAGGGCAGCCCAGCAGCCGAAGAGTGCGCTCAACGTCAGATCGCAATATTTCAAGTGCGCGGGTGACGCCGGGCTGTCCGGCGGCGGCGAGACCGTAGGCGTAGGCGCGTCCGATAAGAACGGCGCGGGCTCCCAGGCAGAGGGCTTTTACGATGTCGCTTCCGCGGCGAATACCGCCATCCATCAGTACCTCACACTGACCATTCACCGCGGCAACAACTTCCGGAAGCGCTCGCAAGGTGGAAGAGACGGAATCCAGTTGACGACCGCCGTGATTCGAGACCACGACTGCCGCTGCGCCTTCATCCACGGCACGCCGGGCATCGTCGCCGATCAGGAGACCCTTCACCACGATGGGGCCAGTCCACGATTCGCGGATCCAGCGCAGGTCTTCCCAGGTGACCACTGCTTTTGACAGCGCCGAGGTCACGTCGACAAGCGGCATGGGGCCTTGTCCGGGCGGAACGATGTTCTCCAGTTTGGGTATGCCGCCATCCAGCAGGAAAGACGCCAGCCACGCAGGGTGAGCGAGAATGTTGGGAATATAAGGGAGCTTGGCCAGCAGGGAAGAGCCCAGGAGCTCTTTCATGCCGTTGCGCGGATCGCGCTCGCGCATTCCCGCTACCGGTGTGTCGATGGTGATTACCAGTGCCGAGAAACCGGCGCGGCGGGCTCTGTCGAGTGCGCCTTCGGCGGCTTCGCGGCCGCCTAGCAAGTACAGTTGGTACCAGACTGGCCCTGGTGAGGCAGCCTTCACGTCCTCGAGTTTGTGGCCAGAAACCGTGGAGAGAATGTAGCCGGTGCCGGCGAGGCCAGCGGCGCGGGCGGCGGCTACTTCGCCTCCGGGATGCATTAAACGGCTGTATCCCACGGGCGCGAGCATCGCGGGAAAAGAGAGTTCGTGCCCGAGCACGCGAGTCTTGAGGTTGCAATCGGGGATGGCCACGGCACCACGAGGACGGAAGATCACATCGCGAAAGACGCGACAGTTTTCCGCCAGGGTAATCTCCGCTTCGGCGCCGCCCTCCAGATAGTCGAATACCGACTTGGGTAAACGGCGCTGCGCCAGGCGGCGCAAATCTTCGATATTGATGACCCGGCTTCGCAGATGGCGGTCGTGATCCACAATGACTGTCGAAGTTATCAGAACTAGCAGATGGAATGCCACCAGCAATAATCCATGGCGTTTGGATTTCGCTGGTTGAAACAGTGACGTGATTCGACAGCATCTATTCGAAAGGAAGAGATGTCCGTACTATTCCGCAGCTTTGGTTGCCAGGGTTTCCACTACCGCTATGTTTTGCAGCAATTCCTGCGGAAAGCCGTGACGCTCCTGTAAATACGCCGGGGTATTGTATGAAACCTGGACTTTCCCCTGGCCATCTTCCCAAATCAAAATCTTAAGCGGAAGATCGATGGCGACGCTGGGAGCTGCGACCATCAAAGGCGTGCCTGCTTTGGGATTTCCGAAAATCAGCAGCTTGGTGGGGCGCATTTTCAATCCTACTTTTTCGGCTTCTCCGCCGTGGTCGACCAGCGCGAACAGGGCGACTCCTTTGGCTTGCAGAATTCCTTTCAACTTTTCGACGGTCTGATCCACCGTGTGATTGCTGGGGATGGTTACGATACCGTGGTTCATAGTCGATGCCATAGATATCACCTCGCTGCTTTTAAATTGGGGATGCGCGGATTCGGATTGAAGCCAGACATCCATGTTGTTTTTCACGGCATTCTCAAGGAGTCAGGTGGGTCATTTCACTATGTATCTCCGCGATGTAGCCACCAGGAAATTCCACAATTGCGGTTGCTCGATCACCGACAGTATGGAGCGGGGACACAATCTTCACCCCAGCGGTCCTGGCTTTTTCCAGCGTGGCTTTAAGGTCGTGCACTTCGTACCCCGTGGTCTCGTGCCCGAACGGGTACGGCAGGTGGCCGTCGGTGACCAGGACTAGTATGTTGCCGAACAATGAAGTGATAAAGATGCGGCGATAGGTCTCTCCTGGTCGCCCGATCTCGCCCGCGTCGGCCTGCTTGTCGTCGGTGACTACTTTGCCGTGAGCGAAGCTCACGAAGGAGCGCACAAAGTTGTCGGCCTGGTCATTTGAAACATAAACCCGGTTGTCAGGGATCGTTTCAACCGGCGGATTAGTCGATGCCTTGACGTGCCAATACAGTTGCATCTTCACACCACCGGGCCACTGGATCACCGCATCGATTCCGATGGGATCGTTAAACGGTTCGACGATGACCTCGGCTCCTGCAGCGCGAGCCGCTTTGATCGCTGCGTTCATGTCGATAACCAGGTATCCGGTTCGTTCTTCTCCGAAAGGAAATGGTACCGGCGTCTGAAAAGCAAAGACCGAAATCAAGCCTACGGGAGTGAGCACAGCCTGCTGTTCGGTACTGCTCGGGACGGGCAGGACATTTGCGACGATACGTTTGGTAGTGGTGCCGCCGAACGTGGCGACAAAGCTGTTTACAAACGCGTCCAGGTCATTCGGCGCGACATAGACGTGCGTCGTGCCATACTGCGGGCCTACTGCTACGACTGGGCCGGATGCAGGTTTGGCACTAGCATTCCCGGCAAAGACTGAAAGGGATATCAGAAAACCTGTCCAACACAGTACGGTTGTCTGCAATGTTTTTCTAAGGGACACGGTGGGTGCATCTTTCTAGAAACTGGATGTCCTGCTCTTGCGTTTCTTACGGCGATTCTTGAAAGACAAGAGCAGGACGGTTGAGGGTTCGGCTTACGCTGCTTCGCGTTTGCTTTGCTTGAAAAATGCGAGTAGGTCAGCGTTGATCTGGTCGGCGTTGGTTGCGGGCATCCCGTGCGGGAAACCTGGATAGATTTTCAAAATGGCGCCCTTCACAAGCTTTGCGGATAGTGGAGCCGCAGCAGCGATGGGCACGATCTGATCATCATCGCCGTGGAGGATGAGGGTCGGCACGTCGAACTTCTTCAGGTCCTCAGTGAAATCTGTTTCGGAGAAAGCCTTGATGCAGTCGTAGCCGGCCTTCATTCCTCCCATCATTCCCTGGAGCCACCACTTCTCGCGGATGCCTTCGGAAATCTTGGCGCCGGGCCGGTTGTAACCGTAGAACGGGAGGGTGATGTCCCTGTAAAACTGGGGTCTATTTTCGACATAGGCGGCTCGCAGGCCGTCGAAGACAGACATGGGCGCGCCCGTCGGATTCTTGTCCGTCTTCAGCATTAGCGGTGGCACTGCGCTGATGAGCACGGCCATGCCAACACGTTTGGTCCCATGCCGCCCGATGTAACGAGCGACCTCTCCACCGCCGGTGGAGTGGCCCACATGGATTGCGTTCTTCAGGTCAAGCTTTTCCGTGAGCGCCGCGAGATCGTCGGCATAGGTATCCATGTCGTTGCCATCCCATGTCTGAGCGGATCGTCCGTGGCCTCGCCGGTCGTGGGCGATAACTCGATAGCCAAGCTGGCCGAAGTGCAACATCTGGCCGTCCCAGTCGTCCGCGGTGAGCGGCCAGCCGTGGCTGAATACGATGGGCTGACCCGAGCCCCAGTCTTTGAAGTAGATCTGTGTGCCGTCTTTCGTGGTGAATGTGTTCATAAAGTTTTCTCCTCAGGTTGGTGGTTGGTGGTGGTGGTGGTAAGAAACGAGGGTCGAGTGATCTCTACTGGCCCTGACGAAGCATTCTTGAAAAGTGTCATGTAACGTTCCAACTTCTCCAGCTCAGTGGTTCTTTTTGGGGCCACCGCGAAGCGCGAGGTCTTCAGCTCCCAGCCGGTCTTCCAGGTCCGCCAGCAGCCCGGCGTCGGTCAAATCGAGCGCGTGGGAGTTTTCCCAGTCGTGGTGCGCGATTTTTTGCAGCCGTTCGATCACTTCATCATCGCGTACCTCTATCGCCAGCTCGCGCCGGCTGTCAAAGCTTCCGGGGGCCAGGTTGATCGAGCCTACGATGGCGCGAACTCCATCGGCATAAAGCATCTTGGCATGCAGCTTCAGATGTTTGAGCTTGTGGACTTTGACGCCTACATCGTCCATGATGCGCAGGCCGCCCACGCCTTCGACCAGTTTTTCCTTTTTCAGGGTGTGCGGAGGACGCGCCATGGCATGGACCTTTACGCCGCGTTTCGTCGCTCGTACCAGGTGCTCGATGATGATGGCGTCCTGATACCGCTCGTTCTGGAGAAACAGGGTATGCTTCGCCTGGTCAATAAATTCCGCGATCTTGTCTCGTCCGTTGCCGTCACACCAGATGAGATGCGCGTTGGGGCCGGGATCGAAGTCCTTGCGGCTCCAATCCGCCTCGAAGCAATCGATAATTTCGTTCACTTCGTGGCTGTTGTCGGTGATGATGGCATAGTCTCGCGTCGAGGTCAGGTTCTTGGTCTCCCAGTTCAGGGATTTCACGAACGCTATCCGGTCATCGACCACCATCGATTTTTCATGGGTGAGGTCGAAGGCAGGATTGCTGTCAATGACCTCGACATCCGCGTCGGTGAGGGCCTTGCGGGTTGCTTCATTTTCAGACTCGCCGCTGCGGCGGGTCGGATTCAGCATCACCCGCACCGCTACGCCACGGCGTTTGGCTTCGATGACAGCCTTCAA
This sequence comes from Terriglobia bacterium, assembly GCA_963723765.1. GTDB lineage: Bacteria > Acidobacteriota > Terriglobia > Terriglobales > Acidobacteriaceae > DATBAX01. Next base: position 5,032 of record CAVRSD010000012.1, read on the forward strand.
CAGGTCTGGGTCGGAGAAAACAAACATCTTAATGCGCAGCGATTTGGTCGCCCCCTGGATAGCGTCAAGAATCGGCCGGGCGGAGTCGTCCGGAAGAACGACTAAAGAACGGGGCATGGGGCCTCCAGTGGACGAGACTGCGCTCGCGGTTGTCGATAGACCGATGAGCCACGAACAATGGTTGGAAATGATACGTGTCTAGGGTACAACTTTTTTTGTTCCTCCCTCGACCTGGATATTGTGCAACTCGGCATAGATTCCATCAAGGTCCAGCAATTCCTGATGAGTGCCCTGTTCCGCGACCATTCCGGCTTTCAGCACAATGATTTTGTCGGCATCGCGAATCGTGCTGAGCCTGTGGGCAATGGTGACGACGGTTCGTCCTTTCATCAGCCGTTCCAGGGCTTCGATCACGAGTCGCTCGGATTCGGTATCGAGAGCCGCGGTGGGCTCGTCCAAGATAAGAATCGGAGTATTGCGAATGACGGCGCGGGCAATTCCGATTCGCTGCCGTTGTCCTCCGGACAAAGTAAGCCCCCGCTCGCCTACCATTGTGTCGTAGCCGTGGGGCATTCGGGAAATGAATTCGTCGGCATTGGCGAGTTTCGCCGCTTCCTCGATTTCCTTCTGGGTAGCGCCTGGCAGGCCATAGGCAATGTTATCGCGTATTGTGCCCCGGAAGAGCACAGTGTCCTGAAGCACAAAACTGATCTGGCTGCGGAGGGAATGCAATTTGTATTCCCGAAGGTCGACCCCGTCCAGGCTCACGGAGCCGGAAGTCGGATCATAAAAGCGGGGCATCAGGCTCACGACCGTGGACTTGCCGCCTCCGGTAGGACCAACAATCCCGACTAACTCGCCTGATTTGATGGTAAAGCTGACATCTCGCAGCACGGGATCTTCGTTGTCGTAGGCGAAAGCCACATGGTCAAAGACGATCTCGCCGCGGATAGCTTCCAAGTCGCGTGCGTCCGGATGTTCAGGAATGACCGTGTCGGTTTCGAGAATAGCCTGAATGCGTTCCACCCCCACCGCAGCCTGTGCGATGGAGTTGGTCATTTTGGCCAGATCCTGCACCGGCTTAAAGAATTTGCTGAGGTACGAAAGAAAGACGGTCAAGGCACCGGCAGTCATGGCTCCAATCAAAATGAGCGACGCGCCCCGCCACAGCACAAACGCGGTACACAGAGAAACGGTCACGGTCACAACCGGAGAAAGCAGAGATTTCACCCTGCGGGCTTTGAGCGCGGCATCGACAGTAGCGTGGCTAACTTCACCAAGCTCTTGTTGTTCCAAGTCCTGCCGGCCGAAGGCTTTGACGACCCGCACCGATTCCAGACCCTGCTGCACTACCGCGACAATATCGCTCTGACGACGGCGTACCTCGTGCGTGGCTTTTTTTACCGCGCTTTTAAACCGCGAGACAAACAGCAACAAAAAAGGCGTAACGCCAATGGCTACCAGGGCAAAGTCCCAATTCAGCCAGAACATCAGGCCGAGCATTCCAACAATGGTGAAGAGATCCACCAAAATCCCCAGGGTGGCCGAGGAGGCGAAGCTTTGAATCGTCTGAATGTCATCGGTGATGGTGCTAAGCAGCGCGCCCGTCTGATGGCTGTCGTAATAGGCCAGCGAAAGTCGCTGGAGATGATGGTAGGTCCGCATGCGGAGATCGTGCGCCACCCACTGCCCCACGCTGGCGGTGTAATAGTTATCAATGTAGGAAGCGACGGCACCAATTAAAGCGATGAGTATCGCGAGGACCGCCGCCAGGGCGGCGATTTTCATCTTGCCGGGGCCCAACCCGCGGTTCACCGTACCCAGAAAGTGATCGAACCATACAGGAAGGTGATGCGAGCCGACTACGTTATCAAGGATTATTTTTAGGGGCCAGGGTCCAGCGAGACTCATCAGAGTCTCGACCGTCATGGCCATGAATATGACGAAAAGCGTCCCACGATAAGGCCGCACGAGTACACGGATCAGGCGCCACATGCAGTCTCATTTCTGGCGATCAGTTCGGCCCTTGAGTTCGATTGGCTGGAATATTGATTCAGCTTCAGTGAGATACAACCCAGACTGGACATATTCTCAGACGTGCCCCGACGGATAGCAATCCGCCCCAATTTTGGCAGGATTGTCGCATTTCCGGCATGCTTTTGCAACACACCGCCTCGGGCATGTTTATCATTTGGCTGGGTAGGGGTTGTTTATCAGAACGGATTTGGGGCAGAATACCGCTTGATGTTGCCGCCTCCGGTTTTCATTTAGTCACTCGATCGGAGAGATGCAGTGATCCGGCTAGAACCTAGTTACCTACAAGGAGAACAATCATGACGAAGAAAAGTTTGGCTATCACCCTCGTACTATGCATCGCTTCGGCCTTTGTTGGAGTTATGTTTGGCCAGGCCCCGGTGGTAAATATTGATCCTCACCGACACGGTAATTTGGCCGCGGCTCAGAACTATATCGTTCAGGCGTACCAGAGAATGGACAGGGCCCAGCAGGCCAACGAAGACCAACTCGGAGGTCATGCGCAGAGGGCGAAGGATTTGCTGGTGCAGGCGGACAGTGAGATAAGACTGGCTGCCGATGTCGCAAACGAACACCGGCGGTAGTTTCGATCCGGCCGTGGGGACCAGAGACTTTGAGACTTTTTTCTCTGGTCCCGTCCGGACTTAGGTTAGAGATGGCTAATCTTCCCACCTATGTCGTTCAGCCTTTAAATAACCGCTAGAAGCATTCAATCACTTTTCTAAGTACATTCTTTCGGTCTGCGGGGTTACCGAGGGCCTTGAGTGGTAACGTCCGGTTTCTCTCCCTTCTGCGGTCGATTCTCGGGCGCAGGTTTTGGTTGAGCTGCCGGCTTGTTTCCGGCAGGACGGTTCGGCGTTGCTGGTCTGGTTTGGCCTGGAGTTGTTGGCCGGCCTTGACTTGGCCGGCTTGGAGTTCCGGGCTTCTCCGGTTGCGCGGTCGGCGGACTTGGCCGGTTCGGTGTTGTGGGTCTGGTACCGGGCGTGGTCGGTCGGCCCGGATTTGGCCGACTTGGAGTTCCCGGCTTGTCCGGCCGGTCAGCCGGAGGTTTTGGCCGATCCGGTGTTGACGGTTTGTCGTGGCCGGGTCCTGACGGTCGGCCTGGTCGACCAGGGGTTCCAGGTTTACCGGGCTGCCCAGACGGTGGACTTGGTCGATTTGGCGTGCTGGGTTTCCCAGGCTGCCCCGGCGGCCGATGATTCGGCGGCGTCGGTCTCGGCGTGGGTTTTACTGGCCGGTTTGGTACGCCGGGCTTAGACGGTGGTGGTCGGTGGGGGCCACCGGGCCGTCCCGGAGGACGATACCCAGGACGGTTTCCGGGACGATTCGGAGGTCGATAGTGCGGCGGCCGATAGCCCCAGTTACCACGGTATCCCGGCCGATTGGCCCAGATAATCGGTCGTGGTCGGTAGTAAGGACGTGGCGGCCGATAAGGATTCGACCAACCGCCCCAATAGCCGTGGTTGTAATAGGCGCGACGCGATCCCCAGTTCCATCCCCAGCCACCCCAACCCCAGGGCTGGTTATCTACCAGCAAGGCTCCGATTCCGATTCCTACCCCAAAACTTATGAACGATGCCGCCACGACAGGATTGGCCGGTCGAACGTAAACGATGGTGGGATCATATTGCGGCACGTAAACGACTTGCGGGTTCGCCGGCTGGATTACATAGATCGTCTGTCCTGCCGGCTGCTGTATCTCTACCTGTTGTTGCTCGTTCGTGCGCAACGCTCCGGAGGCATAGGCCTGAGCCCGCAACCGCTGAATCGCCTCAGTGACCGATCCCTGATCGGCCGAAAACGCTTCGCCAATGGCGGCGTAATCATCGACGTGCTCCGCCATCATATCCAGCACATCGGGAAAATTCACCAGCGCGATAAACGCAGGATCGAACCCCTGCTTCTGTGCCGCATCGGTTAACGCTGGGCCCGTCAGATCGGGGTTTTGCTGCAACCAGGTATTCACATCCAGAATTTCCTGTGGGTTCGTGGAAGCTGTCGTGATCTGGGAGAGCAGGGAGTCAGGGTAAAGAGCGACCGGAGCCAGCAATTGGTCCAGTTGATCAGCTGAAGGAGGCGCTGCCTGCGCTGAGAGGAAAGGGGCAAAACTCTGCGAAACCACCAGCGTGATTAATAGCAGGACCCCGGTAAAACTAGGTTTCTGTCGCATTGAAATCACCTGCGATTGGAAGGTTTAGGTACGGGAATTGACGGCGATTATAGCAGCAAGGATAGGCGGCCTGTGCAACTTTCGTATCGTCTCAATTCGTATCATCTCAAAATGTAGAACCTTGTGATCAATATAGATTGGTCGGCAGTCGCGACTCCCAATGCAAAGCCTGTTCTACAATGTATGCAAAGCATAGCGAGATTTATGCTCGTCGAATGATCCCAATCCAAGAGCAGGGAATGCAGAATAAAGTCCTTACAACTCGATTCAAAAGATAACGTCCTTATCGCCCTGGCTGATCTGAAGAAAGGTGATCAAATCGACTTCTCCGGGCGCACTTATACGCTGTCTTCGAACGTTCCCGCCAAACACAAATTCGCCACGGAAGATCTGGTGCCCGGAGCGCGATGTTGTCATGTACGGCGTTCTTGTCGGTAAAGCTGTAAAGCCAATTCCCCAAGGGGGATTGCTGAGCATCAATAATATTCACCATGAGGCAGCATCTTTCCACGAGAAGTCCGAAGAATTTCGTTGGACTCCACCAGACGTCTCGCGATGGAAGGAGCGAACTTTCCAAGGCTATCACCGGACCGACGGCCAAGTGGGTACGCGAAACTACTGGCTGGTGGTGCCGCTGGTATTTTGCGAGAACAAGAACATCAACATTCTAAAGCAGGCATTCGAAGAGGAATTAGGTTTTGGCCGGCCCCAGGTCTATCGCCAACAGGTTGCCGAGTTGGCCAAGCTGTATCGTGAAGGCAAGGGCGAAGAGATCAAGACCCGCGGATTTGCAGACGATGTAGGGGCACAGCAATCCGAGCGTGTATTTGAAAATATCGATGGCATCAAGTTCCTATTGCACGAAGGCGGGTGTGGAGGAACGCGCGAGGATTCCGATAATCTCTGCGGGTTGATCGCAGGCTACATCAATCATCCCAATGTAGCTGGCGCCACGGTCCTTAGCCTCGGCTGCCAGAATGCTCAGGTGGGGATCTTGCGTCAAAAGATCAACCAGCGCAATCCAACTTTCGATAAACCACTGGTCATCCTGGAGCAGCAGCAGAGCGGTTCGGAACTAGCCATGCTTTCAGACGCCATCCAGCAAACGTTTCTGGGTCTGGTCAAAGCCAATCAATCCAGGCGTGCCCCGGCGCCGCTTTCCAAATTGTGTGTAGGTCTCAAATGCGGAGGCTCGGATGGATTCTCTGGCCTGACGGCGAATCCCGCCATCGGACACACTTCCGATCTGCTGGCGGCTCTCGGTGGAAGAACGATTCTTTCCGAATTTCCCGAACTCTGTGGATCGGAACAGGGGCTCATCAACCGCAGCACGAAAAAAGAAGTGGGAGACCGATTTATTCAGCTCATGCGAGACTATGCTGCCCGGGCAAAGGCAGTGCACTCAGGTTTTGATATGAATCCGTCTCCCGGAAATATGAGGGACGGATTATTGACCGACGCCATGAAGTCCGCCGGAGCAGCGAAAAAAGGCGGCACATCTCCGGTCACAGCCGTGCTCGACTATCCGGAATACTCGAGCGAGCCGGGGCTGAATCTTCAGTGCACGCCGGGCAACGATGTGGAGTGCGTCACTGCACAAGTTGGAGCGGGAGCAAATGTAGTTCTGTTCACAACTGGACTGGGAACGCCAACGGGGAATCCCATTGCGCCCGTAGTAAAGCTTTCCACGAATACAAGCCTCGCCGCGACGAATGCATGACATTATCGATATCGATACAGGCGGCATCATCTCGGGCGAGACCACGATCGAAAAGATGGGAGAAGACATTCTGGAACTGGTTGTCCAGGTTGCGAGCGGCAAGGTGCAAACCAAAGCCGAATTGAAAGCCCAGGAAGACTTCATTCCCTGGAAAAGGGGAGTTTCGCTCTGAAGAACGAATTGAGCCATGCGAAAGACTTCCGGCTGGACGGAAAGGTCGCCGTAGTGACTGGCGGCGGAAGCGGCATTGGGCGCGCGATCGCGCTGAAGTTCGCAGCCTATGGCGCTGCTGTCCGCATTTTGGAAATCAGCCAGAAAGATGGAGAAGTCGTTTGCCAACAGATTCGTGATGCTGGCGGTAATGCCGCAGCCTACGAATGTGATGTGACCAATCAGGAACAGGTGAAATCCGTAGTTGGGGGACTCTTCCAGCAAGAGCGCGTTCACATTCTGGTAAACAACGCCGGGATTTCGCAGATTGGCACTGTGGAAAGCACTACAGAAGCAGATTTCGAACGCATTTTTCGGGTGAATGTTAAGGGTTTTTATAACTGCATGCATGCTTGTGTCGGGCACATGAAAGCAAAGGGCGGGGGCGTGATCCTGAACATGGCGTCCACTGCCGCTTCTGCCGGGATTCCCGATCGCTTTGGCTATTCCATGAGTAAAGGTGCGGTAGTTGCCATGACGCTTTCGGTTGCGAGGGATTATCTGAGCCATAATATTCGCTGCAATTGCATTTCGCCGGCAAGAGTCCATACCCCATTTGTCGAGGGATACCTTCGCAAGAATTATCCCGGCCAGGAGAAGGAAATGTTCGAAAAATTGGCCAAGTCCCAACCCATCGGAAGAATGGGGGAGCCAGAGGAAGTGGCGTCCCTCGCTCTTTTTCTGTGCTCGGATGAAGCCTCGTTTATTACCGGGGCGGACTATCCATTGGACGGAGGGTTTTTCAACCTGCGCGGTTAACTCGTATCCTGCAAGACCATGGACTATTAAAGAATGAATCTGCAATTGAAAGACAAAGTTGTCCTCGTTACTGGTGGCGCCAAGGGCATTGGCGCTGCGATCGTTCGGGCTTGCAGTGGCGAAGGCGCGATTCCTCTGATCGTTGATAGGGATGCAGAAGCTGGTAAACAGTTGCAGGCTGAATTGCGCGGCCAGGGCAGAGTTTGCGAATTGATTTGCATCGATCTGTTGACTCCTGAAGGTTGTTCGCAGGCGGTGGACCAAACGGTCAAAGCCTTTGGACGTCTGGATGCGCTGGTGAATAACGCCGGCGTCAATGACAAAATTGGGCTCGAGCATGGCAGCCCCGATCAATTCGTCGCCTCGCTTGGCCGCAATCTGCTGCACTACTACAACATGGCGCACTATTCGTTGCCGCACTTGAAAAGCTCCCATGGTTCTATCGTGAACATCAGTTCAAAAACCGCGCTCACGGGGCAAGGAGGGACCTCGGGCTATGCATCATCCAAAGGGGCAATTCTGGCGCTGACCCGCGAATGGGCCGCCGAATTGTTGGGTTATAGCATCCGCGTGAACGCGATTGTTCCGGCCGAAGTCATGACGCCTCTCTATCGCCAGTGGCTCGACACTTTTCCTGATCCCGAAGCGAAATTGAAGACAGTCCTGGCCAAGGTCCCACTGGAAAAACGAATGACGCATCCCGATGAAATCGCCGCCATGGTCATGTTTCTGATCTCAGCGAACGCCGGGCACATTACGGGGCAGCATTTGTTTGTCGATGGCGGCTATGTGCATTTGGATCGGGCTTTAACCTAAGGGAGATCGAATGAAGCGCCGATATTGTTTGACCTTGGACCTGAAAGACGATCCCGTGCTGATTGCCGAATACAAGCGGTATCACGAGAAAGTCTGGCCAGAAATACTGAAGAGCGTCAGAGACTCTGGTATTGAGGATTTGGAGATCTATTGGGTGGGAACGCGTCTGTTCATGATTATGGAGGTGAACGGGACCTTCTCATTTGAAAAAAAATCCCAAGCTGACCTGCGTGATCCAAAAGTGCAGCAGTGGGAGGAACTGATGTGGACGTTTCAGAAGCCTTTGCCGGGAGCAGCGCCGGGTGAGAAATGGCTGTTGATGGATAGAATTTTCAAGCTGGACTTGTCATCCTGAACGCGGTGAGATGTTCACGAAGTGAATGTCAGCAAGTCGAAGGATCCCTGTCGCCTTCAGACCTGCCGCCTGGCTTCGGAATCACCCTTACGTTTCCAGATACAAACCTGCGGACGCTCCCACCCATTCCAGATTGCGATTGTGGTCCACGCCCATCATCGAGCCGCGGCCCATGCGGACTATGGTCATCACCGGCAGCAGTTCCTCCAGCCAGATATACATAATGCGGATTTCCGCCTTGGTGCCTCCGAATGGAGTTTCAATCACCGGCTCGAAATCCATTTTCTCCTGCAGAATGTATTGCGAACGTTTTTCTTTGGGGATGGCGGCGAAATCTTCTTTCGTGGGATTGATGTTTACGCCCAGCCCGGCAAAAGAAAACAGCGGTTTGAGAATGTAACGATCAAGATCGTCGGGCACTTTTTCTACACGATCAAGAAACCAGCTTTTGGGCACACATTCATGATGCAGATAAGGCAGGGAAAACTTGCTCATGCGGAAATACCAGTTAGGATGCCCCACCCATTCCACCTCCAAGTCATCGTCGAAGCGGAAAGCCAGCTTTAAATCCTTGCGGACCAATTCGTCAACGATGGCGCGGTTGTAAATGCGGCGGATCGGAATTCGCCGGCCATTCTGTTCGTAGAAAAGCTGCCGTCCATCTTTCATAATGTCGGTAATCGCCACTGGCTTGATTCCCAGCATCTTTTCAGTGAGCAAGAAATCTGGAAGCGTTTTCTGGTTTGACGGATCAATTTCCATCAAGATAACGTGGTTGGGATCGTGATCGGCAATCATGGCGCGGCGCAGTAAATTCTTGTAGCCTGTTTCGTCGAGCCCGCCCAGCAAATATTTCAGGTCATTCCCCAACTCGAAGACCTTAATGTAGGACTGCGAAAGCGAAGCCTGATATGCGTATAAGGAAGGGAAGCCCTGCAATTCAACCAATTTTGGCTGTAAGTTGCCCGACCGGTCGCGCACCAATCCAAAGTCAACCTGGATGAACATGGGGTGAGCCGATTCGCGCGGAACATTGAACTCGGGTGGAATCGACGCAGCCGAAGCCTTGCGATATTCATCAGTGTCGAGTTGGCGGATCAACTCTTCGCCATACCGCGACATTTGGTCCAGCAAAGGCTTGGGGAAAAAGCACGGTGTTTCGGCCAGTCGGAACTTCACTGGAGTGCCGCAGCGTTCTTCCATCAGTTTTAGAAATGACTGATACTTTTCTGGCGTGTAGTTGGCGTTGAAGCGCTGGCGCAGGGCGGGAATCATGAGCTGGCTCTAAGCCTCCAGCAGGAACTGTCCTTGGCGCATGATCTGTTCGTCATCCACCCAGATGTCGAATTTCCTGCCGACCACATCAATGTGGGTAGAGGAATCCCATTCAGCGCCGGTATGGGCTCCGTAAGGGTTGCCGAAGGCGATGTGAATGCCGGGGTATTTCTCGTCCTGGAGAATTTGCCCGATCAGGCTTTTCAATCCAATGTTCGTGCCAATGGCGAATTCGCCTACTCGATCGCTGTTCTCGTCGGTGTGGGTGTAGCGCCAGAAATCCTCTTCGAGCTCACGGTTTGTGGAATGCGCTTCCGTGAGGCGATTACCTTTCACCTGAATCGTTAGAGGATTTTTCGCGAGATCTCCGAACTTCGCGCATAGATAATCACCGACGACCCCATCGATCACAAATGTTCCGTTGACCTCGCCTGGAGTGGTGAATATTTCTCCGCCCGGCAGATTACCCCATTTATCCGGACTGATGATGCCGCTGGTTTTCAGCCAATGATAGTTCGGGTTTAAGTCCGCGATCAAATTCGTGCCAGCTTCGGTCTTCGCGCGAATCTGTTTGGCTTTGCGCACCATTTCGACGACTTTAGTGCTGATGCGATCGACCTTCAGGAAGTCCGCCCGCATGCCTTCGAGCATGATTTGCCGGTTGATGTTGACCATGTGAGCGTGACGAATCTTCCGGCGATTCACCACGTCGGTCATCTGCATGCGTGAACGTAGCTCATTGGTTTGCGCCTGCACCGCGAAAATGCTGACTTGACTGGTTTCCAGATCGTCGAGAATCTCCCGCGGCAAATCGGTCAACGGGCGCGGCGAGAGCTCTTCCAGAATCCACGCATGGTAGGGAGTGCCTAACTTCTCGAGTTCGGCGACGATGCTGGCGGCGATTTCCTTGGTGGCTTCATCGGTAATAACGGTGACCTTCTCGGTTGACTTGATTCGCAGGCACACTTCCACCGCGTTACGGGCACCGGGGGTCAGTTCAGGATCGAAAGGAAGCCGATTCAGCTGCCGGTTGGCTTGGGTGACAGGAGAATTCATTACCCTACTTTTCTAGCAGAAACTGGCGCCGCTGTCTCGGTCAAACCGGCCTCGGTTTCCTCAATAATGTAATCCACCACTTTTTTCAGGTCGCCGGTCTCCGCAAAAACGCGCAACTGACGATCAGCGCCCGTTCCATTCTTCATGATCTCGTGAATGTAGTTGAGTTCTTCGCGGGAATCCAGTTCATCCACGACATCGTCGATAAATTCGAGGTATTCCAAAATCAGATCGCGGGCGGGCACCTCGACCTGCTTGCCGAAATCGATCATCTTTCCGTCCAGGCCGTAGCGGGAAGCCCGCCATTTGTTTTCCATAATCAGCGCGCGGCGGTATAGACGGAATCCCTGATTGGCGGTGTAGAGCTTATGCAGCTTGGCAACCGTCGCCTGAATCAACGCAGCCAGCGCAATGGTTTCCTCTACGCGCATGGGAATGTCGCATACCCGGAATTCCAGAGTGTTGAAGAATGGATGCGGGCGGATGTCCCACCAGATCTTTTTCGCGTTGTCGATGCAGTTGGTCTTGATGAGCAGCTTGATGAAGTTTTCGTACTCGCCCCAGCTTGGGAAATAGTCGGGAATGTTGGTGCGCGGGAACTTGTCAAACACCTTACAGCGATAGGATTTCAGTCCCGTGTTCATCCCCAGCCAAAACGGTGAATTAGTCGAGAGCGCTAGAATGTGAGGCAGAAAATAGCGCGCATGATTCATCAGGTGGATGGCAGTTTCGCGGTCTTCGATGCCAATATGCACGTGCAGGCCGAAGATTAAATTGGCGCGCGCGACTAGCTGCAAATCCTCAACAATGTTTTTGTATCGTTCGTCCGGATTAATGTCCTGAGTCCGCCAGTCGGTGAAAGGATGGGTCGCGGAGGCGGCGAGTGACAGGCCATTTTCCCGCGCCAGTCCAATCATGTCGCGGCGCAGTTTTTTTACTTCTTCTTTGGCTTCTTTGATCGACGCGCAGACGGAAGTCCCCACCTCGACCACCGATTGATGCATCTCGGCCTTCACCCGTTCCTGCAGGCGTAGTTTGCCCTTTTCGATGATCTCGGCGTGGATGTGCGAACGCAGGTCACGCGTGACCGGGTCGATGGTCTGGTATTCTTCTTCGATTCCGATGGTAAAAGTAGGAGGCATGGAAACTACCCAAGGCGGGCCCGGAAACGCAAGAGTGAGCCCACCAATTTGGCGGAGAACAGTATAACTCCGCCATGCCGCTAGGCTTTGGCTTTCTTCTTCGATGCCTTAGCCGGTGCGGCTTTGGCCGGCTTTTCACCAGCAAGGAAAGACGCCCAGCGCAGCTCCCGCGCCGGGTTTTCGTCGCTAAGGGCCTTTTTTACAGCCAGTTCCGCCACTGCATCCACAATCCAGGCAAAGTTCTCCGGGCCCACCGAATGGATGTCCGCATCCGGGGCCGGGTTCATGAAATCGATCGCGTATGGGATGCCATCTTCGACGGCAAATTCGACCGTATTGAGGTCGTATCCCAACGCCTGGCACAAAGTCAGCGCGTCTTTTACCACCCGCTCGTGAAGTTGATGATCGATCGGCGGAGGGTTTTTCACATAGCGTTCATGATGCGGCGCTTTCGGATCGTAGTGCATGATGTGGACTTCTTCCTGTCCCACCACGTAGCAGCGGAAATATTCCTTGAATTCGACTCCGTGCTGCAGGGTCATACACATATCGCCCGTTTGGTTGTAATGATGGAAAAATTCTTCCGGCGAATGGACTTTGTACACATGCTTCCATCCACCGCCGGCGTATGGTTTCAGGAAAGCAGGGAAGCCCACATACTGAAAAATCTCGTCCCAGTTCAGCGGAAAAATCAGATTACGCATCGACTGGTCGGTCGTGCCTTCAGGATGCTTGTTGTGCGGCAGGATGACCGTCGGCGGAATGGCTACGCCAAGTTTCGTGGCCAATGAATAATTGAAAAACTTGTCGTCAGCCGTCCACCAGAATGGATTATTGATGACAATCGTTCCGGTAAGGGCGGCGTTTTTCAAATAGGCACGATAGAAAGGAATGTCGTGCGAGATGCGATCAATGATGACGCGGTATCCGCTGGGGTCCGCCATCTTGACTCCGCCCAGCTTAACAAACTCTGCGGTGACGCCGGGGACTTTCTTCTGATTGATGCGGTCGACGAGTGCGGCCGGGAAGGTATTTTCCTGTCCAAAGATAATGCCGATTTTCTTTGTGCTCACGGAAGACTCCTGCTGCGAGGCGAAGTCGGAACTAAAGAAAGAATTTTACTGCCATTTGCTGCCACCAGGGCCAATCATGCCCAGTATTATTTCCCCAGACGTCCAGCCAGTGCGGAACCGCCTTGGAATTCAGGATGCCCGACAGTCGTATGTTCTCGTCCTTGCAGATATCTCGTTCTCCGGTCGCCAGGACGATGTTCAGACGCCGGTAGCGGCTCAAATACCAGTCGTCGGTCATATTGGAGAGAAAATCAGGAGGACAATTGAAATAGCAATCTGAATCGTAATAACCGTCCAGGAATTGATGAATGTCGAATGCTCCGCCCATGCTCACGCAATAATTCACCAGGTCAGGATGCTTGAGCGCGAAATTCATGGTGTGATAACCGCCAAAGCTGCAACCAGTCAAAGCCAGCTGCGATGAGGCGTTCTTGGAGCGAATAAAGGGAAGCAGTTCATGCAGAAGATAGCGCTCGTACTGCAGATGCCGCAGTACCCGCTGGCGCGGAAGAACGCTCTTGTTGTACCAGCTTTCGCTGTCCACGCTGTCGGCACAGAAGACGTGCAGTTCGCCGCGGTCGATCTTGGGCGCGAGCGTCGCGATCATTCCCCGGTCTTCATAGTCATAAAATCGGCCCATGGAAGTGGGAAAGACAAGCAGAGGCATGCCGGCGTGCCCAAAGGACAGCACTTCCATGTCGCGTTGAAGTTCCTGACTGTATCGCTTGACGTATTCGCGGTTCATGCTTCGCGGCTCATCCTGCAATTGTAACGTGAGACCGGCTGACTAATCTCCATGGGTAGTTTGCGACGTCACCGCTGCAGCCGCAGTGCCAGACAAGGTCGCCCAGCCGCGCCGGGAAAGGTCCCAGAAAATTAAATAACCGGCAATTCCTGCGAGCGCCAGCAACAGGATGCCCCAGAACCATTGAGCAAATATGAGTTTGCCGATCCCGAACAGGCACCCGTAAACCACGATTACACCCATGACCCAGTTGAAGGCATTGCTGGCCACGTCTCGCACCTCGGCCATCTCCGGGACGAGCCTGGCGATTCGCTTCCATCCATACACTGTGGGATACACTCGTTTGTAGAAAGCAACCAGCGTTTTGTCCGACTCTGGTGGAGTGACGAAAGTTGCAATGAGCCACACTACAGTCGTGATCCCGCCGGTGATCAGAGCTTTTTTCGCGTACACCAGTGAATCGTTTCCGGTAAATTCCACACCATTGAGTCCGTACGTTACGGCTGCGGCCGCGATCATCGCCGAAATTTCGCTCCAGGCGTTTATGCGCCACCAATACCAGCGCAGGATGTAAACCGCGCCGGTCCCGAACCCGATGTTCAACACCAGTTCCCAGCCCTGTTTAATGGAAGTCAACTGCATTGCTGTGTAGCCGGTTCCCAGCACCAGCAGGACGGTGAATAGTTTGCTGATCAATACATAATGCTTTTCGGTCGAATTTCGCACGATGAAGCGTTTGTACAGATCATTCACCAAATACGAACTGCCCCAGTTCAATTGCGTTCCGATGGTTGACATGAAAGCGGCAAGAAATGCGGCGACCATCAGCCCACGCAGTGCAGGCGGCAAATAGTCACGCAAGACCATCACGTAGCCTTGCTCCGGATTCGCCGCGAAAGCCGCGCTGGGATGCATTCCGCCATTCGGGGAATACACCACAATTGCCACGAGCGCGGTAATGATCCAAGGCCAAGGCCGCAAGGCATAGTGCGCAATGTTGAACCACAAAGTTGCACCCAGAGAATTCTTCTCATCCTTGGCGCTAAACATGCGTTGGGCTACGTAACCGCCGCCGCCCGGCTCCGCACCGGGATACCATGCCAGCCACCACTGCATGCCGAGATAAACGAAGAACGTGAGCAGCGGCAGCGTCCAGATCGCGTCTGTTGTCCATCCCAAATGAAAATCCGGCAGGAACGCGACTGGATTCGCAGTGTGGACTCCACTCTGTTCGGCATTAGCGCGGATGGTTTGTAAATGCACTTGCAATGCCTGCATCCCACCAATTTTGGCCACTGCCACCCAAGCCAGCACAATAATCATGGTCATCTTCAAAATGAACTGGAAAAGATCAGTGACCAGCACTCCCCAAAGGCCGCCAATAAATGTGTAGAGTCCGGTGAAAGGAATTAAGACCAGCACGCAGATCAGCAGCGAAGTCGTGTGTGGATCACCCAACGTGTAATGGAATGTGCCCACTTGCAGCACACGGCCCTGCTCGATTGCTGGGCCAAGCAGAACAGTAATGATGTTGATCATCGCCTGCGTCACCCATCCCAGGATGAAGCAGTTCATGAAAAGCCCGAGATAGATGGACTTGAATCCGCGCAGGAAAGCTGCCGGTTTACCGCCGTAACGCACTTCGACAAACTCGACGTCCGTCAGGATTTCCGAGCGGCGCCAGTAGCGGGCGAAAAAGAATACAGTCAACATGCCGCCGACGCACAAGCCCCACCAGATCCAGTTTCCGGCGATGCCCTGTTTGGCCACCAGACCACATACCAACAGAGGCGTATCCGCCGCGAAGGTCGTTGCCACCATGGAAGTTCCGGCCAGCCACCAGGAAACATCGCGGCCCGAAATAAAGAACTCTTCCGTGCTGCCACTCGCGCGGCGCCGGTAGTAAATGCTGATCAGTAAATTCACCAGCAGGTAGCCGACGATCACAATCCAATCGATTGATGTAAGCAGCATTTGTCCTCCGTTACCGGATTATCCGTCCTAACGAAATCTTCGAATCAAAAAGGAATGCCGATCGGAGCGATAAAGCCCCAACACATATACAGTGGCTTTGGCTTTGGTCGAGTAAATGAGCTGGCGAATGCGAAGCAGCGGGAATCCCCTGGGAATATCCAGAAGCTGCGCAGCTGTGGGATCTGCCGCAGTGCCATCAATTTCTTCATCCGCATAAGACAGTTGAATGCCGTAATCGTGCTTCAGAATAGAAAACAGCGATCCTCGTTCCACCGCAGCTCGCGTTAAGCCACCAAAATCCGTAGCTGACAAATAGCAAGTTTCGAGTGCAAAGGGTTCATCTGCGCCGATGCGGAGGCGTTCGATCTTAAGCACGCGAGCGGTGGACGACAGTGCCAACCGGGCAGTCACTTCTTGTGCGTCATCGATCAAGGTGAAAGACAGAACTTTCGAGTATGCCGCCATGCTCCGGGCGGTCATTTGTTCAGTGAAGCTCGTGAGCTTATTGAAGTGGATCCTGGGCGGAGCTACAAATGTCCCAGCGCCGCGCCTGCGTTGGACTAGACCCTCACGCTCCAACTCGGCCAGCGCGTGACGTGCGGTCATTAAGCTGACGCGGTGAATTTTGGCCAACTCCCTTTCGGAATCGACCGCATCCCCGGGCTTCAGCTGTCCGGCTTCAATGCGTTTTTGAATTGCCGCCTGGATTCGTTTGTACGCAGGCGTTGCGAGTCGGCGACCTAGCGGCATGAACACTCCTGAATCGGCCCAAAAGTTTAGGTGTGACGGAGCAGACCGTTCTGTCCGGCGCCCCTGTGCTATATAGCAAAAGGCATCCTATCTTGTTTTGGGGGTTTTCGTCACCTAGAAACTTAAGAAAATAAAGGAGGAAGAGTTTTCCAAAGTGCAAGCGAAAATAGCAGAAATGCACTGGTACAACGACTAGTCGGTCTTTTTGTCCTCATGCTTGCGCAGGATCTTGTAGGTTGCATCCTCGATTTCAGAAAGAATGGTTTCCGTTCGCGACTGCGCGCGGCGATCATCCGGCGAAGTGTCGGGTATGGTCTCCGGCGGATGGTCTTCTGTCTCTTTGCCCTTACTCGAATCCTCTGCGCTTTCCATGGCTCCCCTTATTCTGGAAAATCGCTCTTGTAATAGTGCCACGCATTATACGTGGGCCAATCAATTACGCGATTGTATTTCCCGATGCCGTCCTATGATCTCTCCCTAAGATAGTTCCGTAGTGCTTCCTGCCAGGTGGGCATAGGGATGCCATATTTCTCCAAGCTCCTGGGCGACAGCACGGAATACTGTGGCCTCTCCGCGGGACGTATAAACTTTGCGCTTGTAGTTGGACGCACAATGGTGTTCAATCCTGCCTCACGAACGATCTCTTCAGCGAATTCAAACCAGGTGCACTCCCCGCGATTCGTGGCATGCGCAATTCCTGCCGCTCCCGCATGGCATAACTGGACAATTGCGCGGGCAAGATCGACCGTGTGAGTGGGAGAACCTCGCTGGTCGCTGACCACATCAATTTCAGAACGCTTCTCCGCCAGTTTGAGGATCGTGTCCGGAAAACATTTCCCGCCAGCCCCGAAGAGCCATGATGTCCGCACAATGCAACACTCCGGCAAAATTTTGCTGATCTTCACTTCTGCTTCCGCTTTGGAACTGCCGTAGACGCTGCGAGGAGCGCGAGGAGCATCAGTTTCATAGGGAACTGTGTTCTTGCCATCGAAAACGTAGTCGGTGCTGACAAAAAGCAGTCTTGCGCCGTACTGCTTGGCCGCCCGTGCGACATTGACTGCGCCGCCACAGTTCACATCGAACGCCAGCTCGCGGTTGCTCTCACAGCCATCGACATCGGTGTATGCAGCCGCCAGTACGATCCAATCGGGCCGGGTGCGTTGCACTGCGTCGAGGACCTGTTTGGGATCACGGATATCTGCGTCTTTCGAGCCCAATCCATGGACTTCATCTGTTCCCCATTCGCCCTTGATCGCAGGGCCCAGCAGGGCTTTGCCCAGCAACCCAGTCGCGCCGAAGATCGTAACTCGCATAACTTCCAATTCCTTTTATTAGATGCACGAAAACAGCGCGACCTCAGATTCAAAGGTGCAGCCTTACTTCATTGTAAGGGACAACAAAGCTTCTTTCGCATTCCGTGATTCTGTCGTCATTCCGGGCCAGCCTGCGGCCTTTTGCGATGCTACAATGAATACTCGTTGACAGGTCCCATTCGGGTACCGTTTCTTTGCGTGCAATCTTTTCGAGGTGCAATCATGGCAACTATGGAAGCTCCGGTTCTGAACCGAACTCGTCCGCATGTCGGCCCCTTCATCAATGAGCCGCTCACCGATTTCACCCGGGAAGACAATGCGCGTCTGATGCGTGCCGCGGTCTCTAAAGTTAGCAATCAACTGGGCCGCGAATACGATCTGATCATCGGCGGGAAACGCCTGAAAACCCAGGACAAGATCAAGTCCCTCAATCCCGCGAAGCCGTCGCAACTGGTGGGCTTGCACCAGAAAGCCGGCAAGGAACACGTCGAACCGGCCATGAGCGCCGCTTTACAGGCATTTGAGAGCTGGAGCCGCACCACCGTTGAAGAGCGTGCCAATCTGCTGTTCCGGGTCGGCGATCTGTTGCGCGAGCGCAAATGGGAATATTGTGCGTGGCTGGTGTTCGAGGTCAGCAAGAATTTTGCCGAAGCCGATGCGGACATCTGCGAAACCATCGACTTTTGCGAATTCTATGCCCGCGAAGCTCTGCGTTTGGCGCAGGTTGAAGCCCCGGTGCAGATGTCCGGCGAGCGCGATTCGCTGTTTTACATTCCGCTGGGTGTGGGCGCGGTCATTCCTCCCTGGAATTTTCCCTGCGCCATCATGGCCGGGATGACGCTAGCTTCCATCGTCTCCGGAAACACGGTGATTTTAAAACCTTCGAGTGATTCGCCCACCATCGCGGCCAAGTTCTTCGAACTTCTGGAAGAAGCAGGGATGCCCGAGGGCGTGGTGAATTTTTGTCCCGGCGCGGGTGCGACCTTTGGCAATTCTGTCGTCGCCCATTCTAAGACCCGGTACATCGCCTTCACCGGATCGCGCGAAGTCGGCCTTGATATCAACAAGAGTGCGGCGACACAGGCGTCCGGTCAGCTCTGGATTAAACGGACGATCCTCGAGATGGGTGGCAAAGACGCGATCATCATCGACGCGGACGCCGATCTGGATGTGGCCATCGAAGGTGTCGCCCAGGCCGCGTTCGGTTTCCAGGGGCAGAAATGCTCCGCCTGCTCGCGCGCGATTGTGGACGAGCGCGTATACGACAAATTTCTGGAAGGTCTCAAGGCGCGCGTCGAGAAAATCAAAGTTGGCGATCCTGCAGAAAACGCCAACATGGGCGCTGTCATCAACGAAGCGTCCATGAATACAATTCTCGGGTACATCGAACAGGGGAAAAAGGATGGCCGCCTCATCACTGGCGGCGGTCGGGTCGCTGAAGCCGGCGAAGGCTATTTCCTTCAACCGACTGTCATCGCCGACATTTTGCCTAAATCAAAGCTCGAGCAGGAAGAGATTTTCGGCCCCGTGTTGGCGGTAATCAAGTCGAAGGGCTTCGAGCATGCCATGCAGATCGCCAATGACACGGAGTTTGGTCTGACCGGGGCGGTTTACACTAAGTCTCGCGAACGAATCGAATTCGCGATCCGTGAGTTCCATGTGGGCAATCTGTATATCAATCGCAAATGCACGGGTGCGATGGTGGGCGCGCATCCCTTTGGTGGATTCAACATGTCTGGTACGGACTCCAAGTCAGGCGGCCCGGATTATTTGTATTTGTTCACTCAGGCGAAATCGGTAGCGGAGAAGGTTAAGTAGCCTGGGCTCCAAATGCTAAAGGTCGGTGAGCCAATCTCCGGCCTAAGGTGGGGCAACGAAGATCATTACGTTTTTCCTGTAGCAACCGGAACCGGCGCAGGGTTCCGCTCCCCGAATTGTCGCTGATGCCAGTAGGGATAAACGGGCGTCACATCGCTGGCGCGATCCAGTTTGGCCACCTGCTCCGGAGTCAAATTCCATCCCGCCGCTGCAAGGTTCTGGCGCAGCTGCTCTTCGTTGCGCGCCCCAATGATGACGCTTGAAACCGAGGGCCGCTGCAAGAGCCAATTGAGCGCGATCTGGGGCACGGTCTTGCCAGTTTCTTTGGCAACTTCGTCCAGAGCATCAACAACTTTGTATAAATATTCATCTGCGACCTGCGGCCCGCTGTCGGCTGTTTTGTGCAACCGGCTGGTGGCGGGTACTGGGTGATTCCGGCGAATTTTCCCCGTCAAGCGTCCCCATCCGAGAGGGCTCCAAATTAGTGCGCCAACTCCCTGGTCGAGTCCAAGCGGCATAAGTTCCCACTCGTATTCGCGTCCGATCAGCGAGTAGTACACCTGGTGTGCGACGTACCGCGCCCAACCATAGCGCTCGGAAACGGAGAGAGACTTCATTAAATGCCATCCCGAAAAATTCGAGCAAGCGATATATCTGACCTTGCCGCTCTCGATCAAGCGGTTGAGTGTGCTCAAAACTTCGTCGATGGGCGTGAGTGCGTCAAATCCGTGCAGATGGTAGATATCGATATAGTCCGTACCCAAACGCCGCAAACTGGCTTCGCATGCCGGGATGAGATGATGCCGGGAAGATCCCAGATCGTTCGGCCCGGGGCCCATGCGGAACGTGGCTTTCGTGGAAATCAGCACCTTGTCGCGGCGTCCGGCAATGGCCTTGCCAAGGATTTCTTCAGAAAGACCCTGCGAATAAACGTCCGCAGTATCGAACAGATTGACGCCAGCCTCCAGGCAGATATCGACTAATCGAGTTGCTTCCTGGACGTCGCTCGCGCCCCAGGCGCGAAAAAATTCGCTCCCGCCGCCGAAGGTGCCGGTTCCAAAGCTGAGTACGGGTACTTTCAATCCAGAACGGCCAAGTTGTCGAAATTCCATGAGTAATAGATGCCACTTTCATTAAAATTGATGCGAGTGTTCTGGCCTGAAAAGGCGGCCCGATTTCAATCCGATAGCGTGCTCCGCTTGCCGTAAAGCGTCAACTAAGGTTACTCTTACCGGGGTCTTGACGGATTTTGTTTAAGCCCTATGCGCTAACTTTGACTGCCGTGCAAAGTCTAATCAGCATTACCACCATTAAATTAATGAGGTGTTTTATGTCGTTTGTTCCTCGCTGTGCCCTCGGAATCGTTCTTTTGTCCTTGATAACAACACTGGGAGCGCAGGAAATGCCCAAGTCCCAGCCGCCCCTATGGAGCAGCAAGCCAGACGTGACCGCATTCGAGAAGATCGAGAATGACAAACTGGCGGCAGCGCAGCAGTCGATCGATCAAATCGTCGCCGTCAAGGACGCAAGGACGATTCAAAATACCCTAGGGCTCTACGACGAGGCTCTCCGACAATTAAATGCCGCCAATTATTTTTCCAGTCTCATGGAGGCAGTCCACCCTGATTCCACGTTTCGCGATCATGCCACGGCCATGACTCGTAAGGTGAGCGCAGCCCAAACTGCTTTGTCCCTGAACCAGGAAGTTTATAAGGCGCTGGCTGCTGTGGATTTGTCGCAAACGGACCCGGCCACACGTTATTACGTGCAACGACAGTTGCTGGAATTTCGTCTCGCCGGCGTGGATAAAGATGACACTACACGCGCGCGTTTGAAAACGCTCAACGATCAGCTCACCGACGAGCAATCGATGTTTGAGCGAAATATCAACGACGAAAAATTGACGATTACGGTCAAGGACGCTTCCGAACTCGATGGTCTGCCGCAAGACTACATTGATCGTCACAAACCCGGCAAAGATGGCTTGATCACCATTACCACCGATTATCCTGACGTTTTTCCAGCCCTGAAGTTTGCCAAGAGTGACTCTTTGCGCCGGCGGTTATTTGTGGCATTCGACAGCCGCGCCTATCCCAAGAACCACGAAGTGCTGCTGAATATGTTGAAGACGCGGTATGAGATCGCGTCGCTGCTCGGGTACAACTCATGGGCAGACTACAATGCGGCGGACAAAATGATCGTGAAGGGCCAGAATATTGCAGACTTTATCGATGAGTTGGACAAGGCCGCACGTCCCATCGCCACGAAGGAATTTGCCATGCTGTTGGAGGAGAAAAAACGCACCACCCCGGATGCCACCGAAATTGGGGACTACGAGGTTGGGTATCTTTCCGAACAGCTTCGTCGCTCGAAGTTTGATTTTAATTCGCAATCAGTCCGTCCCTATCTGCCGTATCCGCAGGTGAAAAAAGGAGTTCTCGATACTGCCGCAACTCTATTCCATGTAAGTTTCCAGCAGGAAAAGGATGTTCCCGCATGGGATCCGGCTGTCGAAACCTGGGACGTCATCGATAGCGGCAAGGTGATTGGCCGTTTTTATCTCGACATGCATCCCCGGCCCGGCAAGTTCACTCACGCCGAGATGTCGCCCGTGCTCGACGGTATCCGCGGCAAGCAGTTGCCGGAAGCAATCCTGATCTGCAACCTTCCTGAACCGACGGCAACCGACCCCGGCCTCATGGAATACGGTGATGTGGTGACTTTTTTCCACGAGTTCGGTCATCTGATGCATTGGATCCTTGGCGGGCAGCAGCAATGGGCGGGAATCAGCGGCATCACCATGGAATCGGATTTCGTGGAAGCACCTTCACAAATGCTGGAGGAATGGATGCGCAGCCCGCAGGTGCTGGCGACCTTCGCGCACAATTACAAGACCGGTGAAGCCATTCCCGCCGATCTTGTGGCCCGTATGAATCGCGCCTCGGCATTCGGACGTGGGAACTCCATCAGCCAACAGAATGCATATACTGCGATTTCTTATGATGTCTACAAGGGCAAGCCACAGGACGTCGACCTGGATGCGGTTTGCCATAATGCCGAATTAAAATACACGCCCTTCACCCCGCTGCCCGGCACGCACATGTACGCATCATTCGGACACCTGGCGGGTTACTCTTCCGCCTATTACACCTACATGTGGGACAAAGTGATCGCCGAGGATTTCTTTGTTCAGTTCGATCACTCGAACCTTCTGGCCGGCGATGCACCCATGCGGTATCGGCGAATTGTGTTGGAGCCAGGTGGATCCATGTCCGCCAATGATCTGGTGAAAAACTTCCTGGGCCGTCCACAGAACATGGCTGCCTTCCAGCGCTGGATGGGTGAGGAGTTCGAATCAGGAACAAAGTAGCAGAACCACTCTTGTAGAAAATGAAACGGCCGCCTGCATTTGCAGACGGCCGTTTTATTGCTATGAATTATTTACCCTACGAAGGAACGCCTGCGCCTTGTCCAGGTTGCGGCATCGCGGAAGTGGTAGCCGCTGCTGCCTCATTCAAAATACGATGATGGATGGTGAACAGCGCCAGTTCCAGTCGGTCCGAGACGCCGATCTTGTCATAGACGTTGCGCAGATAGTTCTTGATCACCTGTTCAGTCGTCCCCAACTGCGAGGCAATCTCTTTATTCTTGTATCCCTGCACAATCAAGGCGACGATGCGCAGCTCTTTTGCGGTCAACCGGTCACGGACCCGCAATCCAACCATATCGTTTTCGGTCAGTTCGCTGGGCACGGCGATGTCCTGCACCCAGGTTTCACCCCGGGCCACCTTCCGCACGCAATCGACAAGCGCGGCGCTGGTTACGTTGCGGTAAACCACGCCGTGGGCTCCGGCGCCCATGTAGCGTTGGGCGCTCTCACCGGTGTCGGCCAGTACCACAATTCTTGTCTTGGCTTTGGTCGAGGCCTGGACCACGGGATTGAAATCAGACTGGAACCCGCCAGCCACCACCAACACGGCGGCGCGGAATTTATCCAGGGCCATGAACATCTGTTCCTGGGTCTGGGCCTGCGCCACAATGCGCATCTCGTCTTCTACTGCCAGTACTTTGGCGATTCCCGCGCGAAAAATTGCCTGGTTATCGGCCAGAATTAATTTGAGCATTTGCGTCAGCTCCTCGAGCTTTACGAGCGGCGAACGAAGTCGTAGGAATCAATCACACAGGCCACGCCACGCGTGTCCGATGCACTATTGCCGTCGGGCTCATCCTTGCGAACCACCCGACCTTTGCATTTCACCAAAACCGGTTCCTTCGCCCCGGTCACTTCCGGCGGCAAAGCAATTTCAAATTCCACGTTGGATCCAACTTCCAGGGTGGCATCGGCCCGGATGTACACTCCAGCGGCACTCAGATCCCCCGTGGTCCCGGTGGATTCCGAGCTTTCCCCCTCGCGGTGGATCTTAATCGGCAATTCCAAAGGGAATCTTTTTCCCGTCCGCGCTTCGGACACAAGACCTCCTTCTTCCTGGCCTGCTCTACGCGCAAAAGCCAGCTCCATATGGCTGATCTCCCGATGGAGTTTAATTGACTCTGTCTGACTGCGATCTACTGACTACTATAGCTTAGGCGCGTTTATATCACGGATGGTACCCTCCTTAAAAGCCCGATCACAGGCTAAACAAGGGTAGGAACTAGGTTCCCCCGGCCTTTGGGCTCGGACAATGGCAATTATTTCCAACCTTACAACGACGGCTTTTCGCCTCTAAGCCGATGGATTTACGAACCGCCAGCCACCCGCATCTACTTTGTGTCGAAGTTTTTCGGATCCAACCCAACGTTATCCATGATTTTATCTGCGGTCATGTCCCAGTGATAAACCTCAGTGTTGCCGCTCTGCACCTCCTGGGTATATTCAATCGAATACGTAGTGGGCAAAGTGATTCCGTCTTGAGCCTTGAAATCCGAGAAGCGCTCTTCAATGGTATAGCGAATGTCCTGCTGATTGACGCTGTTAGTAATCGTCGTTCCCATCCCTGCCGTAATTGACATGGCGTACGTCGTCTTTACGTGATGATAGGTCTCCGGGTCGAAGTACAGGTCGATTCGCATGTCCGAACTTTTCTTCGAGTGATACTCCAGATCGAGCACCTGATGGCCATCGATTTTCTTAAGTCCTCCATACACCAGACGGGCCCCATTCTGGTCCAGTGTTTGTAGAGCCCAACCAGTGGACAACTCGCCGCCCAGCAAACCTTCTTTAATGATGTAGTCCTGGCTATGTACGAACTCACCGAACCGAGAACGTTTGAGCGAGGAAGTATCGGCGGCGATGTAGGTTTTGTTTTCGTCATAAACGAATTGTTCGCCCCGGTAATTACCAATGCCAAACCTCATCACGAAATTGGATTTGCGCTGTTGGGAAACGCGCCCCCACGTGCCCTCAACCGTGCCCCCGCCGCCCACCAACACCTTGAATGTCAACTTGCCTTGCACCACCCGTGATTTGACCGCTGCGCGCGCCTCAGCGGTTCCGATCGAATCCAGATGCTTGGCGACAAGGTCTTCCGGCTTCATGTCCGCCGCATGGGTTAGCAGAGACAGGCTCGTTTGCAAAAGTAGGGCACAAAGGGTGAGCAGACTGAACTTAACGCTCATATGAATGATTCGCATTAGATTTTGTCTCCGGCAGCATTATAAGGCTTCCCGCCGATACTCAGTTTTCGCATCGGTCAAAGATGAATCGAAGGAACTGTCCATCCAAAAAGGTCGCGAGAGGCACCGGTTTCAAGAGGACGGAGACCAATCCGAAGAGGCACTTTTCCCGTACTTATTTCAGAATCAATTGGATAGAGTTATGCCTGAAATCTCACAAACAGAACTTGATTTTGACGTAGACCGTTACATCCGGCACTCAAAGAAGGTCGACATCAGCGACCTCGACCTGTCACAGGCATCCCGTTACCCCATAACGGACGAAGAAATCCGTGCCTTGACCTATATGACCGATATTGAGTCGCACACCGTCGTGTATCTGCGAGCGATCCTCAATACTTGTGCCATCGAAGACCCACAGACTACGGCATTTCTGAGCTGTTGGGCTTATGAGGAATTCTTCCATGGGCGCACGTTGGCCAGCTTTTTGGAAGCGATCGGCGTGCGCTTACCTTCTACACGTCTGGCGGAAGTTCAAAAGGCGACTTCATTTGTAGAATGGCTGAAGGAGATGGGCTCGTCGATCCTTTGCCGGTTTTCCCGCCACTTCCATGCTGCCTACTTGACCTACGGAGCGATCTCGGAACTTTCCACCTTGGAAGGTTATGGAGTTCTAGCTCGCCGTACGCAGAACCCGATCCTGGCAGAAGTGGTTCGCCGCCTGGCCAAGGATGAACGCCGCCACTTTTCTTTTTATTACAACAAAGCCCGCCTGCAGTTGGCGTCGCCGAACGCGCAACGTCTCACCAGTTTCATCATTCGCCATTTCTGGCTCCCTGTCGGCGGTGGTGTGAAATCGGACAGCGAAGTGAACTGGATACTCTCCTTCATCCTGGGCGATCCGCAAGGTGCGGAAATCGCCGGACGCATTGACAGCACCATTGCCAAACTCCCGGGCCTGGCATGGTTCCATCGGCTTTCCGAGAGCCGCGAAGAAGCCCTCCGCGAGCTCTCGCAATCCCGGCATTCTTTAGAAGCAAATGTCCCGGGCATGGCAAAAGTTCAAGCCTGAGCGCGTACACCCCAGCCTCGGAATACTCCCAGTCTATTTTTCTGCCACAATAGCTGCTCAGCTTGTGTTTATCCAGCGTTTGATGATCTGTGAATTCACGCCAGGAGTTCGTCCCATGCACTTTCCGGTAGCTGCTTATAAAATTTCTTTCCGCAATAATTTTCTGACGTGCAGTCTTTTCGTAATCTATCTCGCCGTGGCAGCGATTACTCAACAGGCGTTTGCTCAGGCTCCAAATGGTGCCCCAAAGGTGCCGCCACAGTCGGATCTGTCGAAAGTTCAGGGAACCCATCCCGCCGAGCCGCCCGAGATACTTAAGCAACTCAACTCCGCGCTGGAAACTTTGACTGCCCGTATTTCGCCGGCCGTGGTGCAAGTGCTGGTCACTGGATATGGTCCTTTGAGCGAAAGCGACCGTGGACAGACCGCGCTGATCGTACGCCAGCATGCCGTCGGCTCCGGTGTGATTGTCGATTCAGACGGCTACATCATCACCAACGCCCATGTCGTCGAAGGGGCCCAGCGTATCCATGTAGCATTGCCCCTGCCCTCGACTGATTCCGCCAGTCAGTTTCAACCCGCTGCCAGGGAGCGGGTGGTCGATGCGAAGTTGATCGGTGTACACAAAGAGAGCGATCTTGCTCTACTGAAGATTGACCAGACCGGATTGCCAACGCTGTCTCTCGGCAGCGCTCGCCTCGTCCACCAGGGCGAGTTAGTGTTCGCCATGGGTAGTCCCGAGGGTTTGCAAAATTCTGTAACCATGGGTGTGGTCAGTTCCGTAGGCCGACAGGCCGACCCCAATCGGCCCCTGGTTTATATCCAAACCGACGCACCCATCAATCCCGGCAACAGCGGTGGCCCGTTGGTGGATACAGACGGCTACGTCGTCGGCATCAACACCTTCATTCTCTCCCAAGGCGGCGGAAGCGAAGGTCTGGGATTCGCAATTCCCGCTCGCGTCGTCAGCTTCGTCTATGAGAGCCTGCGCAAGTACGGGCATGTGCATCGCGTCGAAATCGAGGCTGGCGCGCAAACCATTACGCCGGCATTGGCGGAAGGCCTGGGGCTCGCTCAGAGCTGGGGAATCATGGTTTCGGACATCACTCCCGGCGGTCCCGCCGAAGCTGCTGGCCTTAAAGTCCAAGACATTATCCTTAGCGCTGACAATCGCATGATCGATACTTTGCCTGCACTGACAGCAACTCTCTATCTGCATCCTCTGGATCAGGTGCTAAAGGTCGAAGTGCTGCGAGGTACAGAAAAGTTAACTCTTAACATCCCGGTGCTCGAGATGAAGGACCAGATGGATGCCCTCACCAGCCTGGCCAACTCGCAGGACAATCTGATTCGCCCGCTGGGAATCCTGGCGCTGGATATGAACGACCAGGTGCGCTCCATGCTGGGCAATCTGCGGAATCCTTCAGGCGTGCTGGTAGTGGCTCGGGCGGCGGATCTGATCAATTCCGAGAGCGGTTTGCAGGCTGGTGATGTGATCCACAGCCTGAATAATGTGCCCATCGACTCATTGGAAACGCTTCGGCATAAGTTGCGGGAGATCAAGCCCGGCGCCGCCATCGTTATGCAAGTGGAGCGTGGTGGCGGCCTGTTGTACCTGGCCTTCGATCGGGAGTAAGACCACACAGCGTTCTGGAACCCATGAAGCACTGCCGTCTGCCGGGATATACTCTAGCAGTTTGAGCTACTGACAGGAGAGCTGCATGCCAACGGCTAGCTTTGATGGTCTGCGTGTTTTATCGCTGGAGAGCCGCCGTGCCCGCGAAATCGCGCAACTGATCATCAATAACGGCGGACAGCCGACGGTCGCGCCATCTACCCGCGAGGTCGCTTCAGAATCGAATTCCGTCGAATTAAAATTTGCCGCCAGCCTTTTGCAGGATCAATTTGCCATGGTCATTTTTTTGACCGGCGTCGGAACGCGTGCTCTGGTGCAGGCTGTCGAGCCCGTGTGTTCGCGAGAGCAGTTTGTCGCAGCCCTTAGCCGGACCATCGTTGTAGCCCGTGGCCCGAAACCTGTCGCTGTACTGCGGGAGTTGGGAGTGCCCATTGCTCTGAATGTTCCCGAACCCAACACCTGGCGGGAAATTTTGCAGGTCCTCGACCAGAACGCCGCCAAATTTCCGCTTAGCGGACGCCGTGTTGCGGTCCAGGAACACGGTGTTCCCAGCCACGAACTTTATGCGGGACTCAAAGAGCGTGGTGCCGACGTCTTTCCCGTGCCCGTCTATCAATGGGCTCTCCCTGAAGATACCGGTCCGCTGCGCCAGGCGATTCTCTCCGTCACCAGCAACCAGATTGATGTCGCCATGTTCACTTCTTCGGTGCAAATCCACCATCTTCTTCAAATCGCCCAGGAAATGAACCTACGCGAGGACCTGGTCCGCGCCTTGAATCGTTCGATGATTGCTTCCATTGGGCCACTCACATCACAGACCCTCCGCGAGCAGGGAATTGCGGTTGATCTCGAACCCACACATCCGAAGATGGGATTTCTGGTCAAAGAAGCCGCCGAACAGAGCGCCGGATTGCTAAGCCGGAAAAGGCCCGGATAACTGTGTCGTCGTGCTAGCCCAGAAATCTCTGGTGCC
Organism: Terriglobia bacterium; assembly: GCA_963723765.1. GTDB lineage: Bacteria > Acidobacteriota > Terriglobia > Terriglobales > Acidobacteriaceae > DATBAX01. The sequence goes on from CAVRSD010000012.1 coordinate 33,536, forward strand.
ACAGATGGCTTCTCAGAGTTAAGATAACCCCGGACTACCAAGGGCTATGAGCGATTCTCGAAATACAATACGCTTCGGCTGGCTCAGTACACTGCTGTTGGCAGCGATGTTTATCTTTCCATCGGCAACCCAGGCCCAAACTTGTCTGACCCCGGAAGACATGGACGTTCCTACCAAGACCGCGCTGGTGGCCACTGGCCAGCGCTTCTTCGATATGGCCGCCAAGGGAGATTCCACAACCCTGCGGCAAAATGCCATCCCCAGTCTGGCAGCGGATTTTTCCGGCATCGAGGCGGCTGTCAAAGATAACCAGGCCAATTTCTCGGGAGCCAAAGCGACGCCGCGTCCGCCCTTCTTGCTGAAGGCCGAAGGTACCGCCCCGATTGATCGCGCCGAGTTTCTATGCGGAGTGTTTGGCCCGAATGGTCAGACCGCTACCAGTTCTGAGTTTGTGATTCCGAATTTGCCGCCGGGGAATTATGCCATCGTGATTGTCGACGTGGCCACTCCAAAGGGCGCTTACACCGTGTCGTTTGTCTTGCAGCAGGCAGGCACCGACTGGAAGCTGGGCGGTTTCTACGTAAAGGCAACCCAGATTGCCGGTCACGACGGTGACTGGTTTGTCAATCGGGCGCGCGATTACAAGGCCAAAGGACAATTCCACAACGCCTGGCTTTATTTCGTGGAGGCTCGCGACTTACTGGTTCCGGTTCCGTTCATGTATACCCAAAAAACCGACAAGCTCTACGATGAGACACAGGCCGTAAAGCCTTCAGACCTGCCTGCCAATGGCACCACCACTGACTTGGCGGCTGTCGGAAAAACCTACAAGCTGACTGCGCTTTTTCCGCTGATCGTGGCCAGCGAACTCGATTTAGTTGTGAAATATCAGTCGGCCGACGTCTCCAACACCACTCAGACTTACGCGGAAAATATGGTGGTCATTAAAGCACTGGTGACCAAGTATCCGGAGTTTCGCGATGCTTTCGACGGTGTGGTTGTCCGCGCGGTCGAACCGTCGGGAAAAGATTATGGTGCCATGCTGCCCATGAAGGACATCAAGTAGGAAGCCTCCTCCCCTTTGTCATTCCGATCCGCAGCGAAGCGAAGGGAGGAATCTGCTTTTTCCTGCCAAGCGTCGCTGGCCTCAGCTCTGGCTTGCAAACGTACATTCCTCAGCGTTTTTATCTTCCCGCAGTCCCAGAAATACCGGCGCTCTTAATTTCATCCCACCATCCACCGTTTCATGCGTCCATTCGGTGAATTTGATCTCAGCCACTCGTTCCGGCCTCACCCAGTGAATTTTTTGTGCATCCACGTCGCCATAAAAAGGATTGCGGCTGGTCTCCAACTTATTCAATATCTGCCAGACTTGCTTCAACGCCTTTTGATCGAAACCCGTTCCTGCCTGTCCCACATGAATGAGCCGGCCCTTCTTGTCATACAGCCCCAGCACAAGCGAGCCGAAATATTCACGGCTCCCCTCAGGATCGGTGTATCCCCCAATCACGCAATCGACTGTCTGCGTGATCTTGATTTTCTGCCACTCATGGCTGCGGCGTTCTTCGTAATGGCTCGCTCGCATTTTTGCAAGAATGCCTTCCAGCCCTTGCTGTTTCGCAGCTTCAAACAACGCCAGGCCTTGATCAAAATGATCGGAATAGCGAAGGATCTCGCTGGACGAAATCATCTTTGCCAGAATTTCTTTTCGCTCTTTCAGCGGCACATGACGCAGATCGAATCCATCCAGATAAATCAGGTCGAAAGCATAGTAGAGCGCCGGCACGTCCGCCCGCCCTGCAACGCGCCGTCCGCCTTTGCGAATCCCGGTGCGCTGCTGCATCAGGCTGAATGACGAGCGTCCCGCGTCGTCCAGCGCCACAATTTCGCCGTCAAGAATGGCCGTCTTCGCTTTCACAAACTTCGGCAAATCGCGTAGTTCCGAAAATTGGGCAGTGAGATCGTTCTGGTTGCGGGAAACCAGCCGCACTTTGCCTTCTTCGATGAAAGCAATGGCGCGATAACCATCCCACTTAATCTCAAACAGCCATTCTGGACTATCGAAAGGCTTCTCGACGGAGGTGGCCAACATGGGATGAATGGCCGTTGGCATTTTTCGTGAGATCGCGCCCAGCAAATTCTCTACCGCCGAGAGCGCTGAGGAACCTTTTTTCTTATTGGGTTTCTCGGCGGTCTCCGCGTTCTCAGCGGTTAAGTTGATTTTTTCCGTTTTTTTTTACTTGCTGCGGTGGGTGTTTTTGCTTTCTTTTTGTCCAGCTTCGCCAATGTTTCTGCCAGCCAGGGTGCTTTTACTTTCCCCGGTGTCGCCGGAGGGCTGCTTTTCCATTCCGCCGACTTCTTGTCTCCAGCAATCTGACTCATGGTGCGGTTGCTCAGAACGGAGGTCTCATCATCGTCGATGTTGTAGTTCTTGACCACGTGATCGTCCTGCTTCTTGATCAGTAGCCATTCTGTGCCTTTGCTTCCTGGCCGTCGCGCTTTTATATGAATGAGTGCGAAATCACCATTGAGCCGTTTGCCATGCAGCCGGATCTTGAAATCTCCGCCTTTCAGCATCGCAGACGCTTCGGCGTCGGTGCCCGGCACAAATTTCCCCTTCACCGGCACAGGCGAAAGCGGTTCCCAGGTGCCGACATCCCACACCATGACTGTTCCTCCGCCGTAGTTGCCTTCTGGAATAGTCCCTTCAAAATCGAAATAAGAAACCGGATGGTCTTCCACCTGCATCGCCAAACGTTTATCGGCGGGATCGAGCGAGGGGCCTTTGGGCACAGCCCACGATTTCAATACGCCTTCCATCTCTAGGCGAAAGTCATAGTGCAATCGCGTGGCGGCGTGTCTCTGCACCACAAAGCGATGACCCGATTTCTTTTCCAGTTTTGGCGGAGGTTCGGGAGTCTCCTCAAAACGGCGCTTGCGTTTGTATTCTTCTAATGACACCCAAGCATTCTACTCACCAGAATCAGTTTTCGCCTACACTCCAACCCCACGTTATCCTGAGCACAGTGGGAACTTCGCGAATGCGAAGCTCCCACGAAGTCGAAGGACCCCTATGGCCTTATCGCATGCAATGAACCTGGGGTATTCCTTTCCTCGCATCCGAACATTGAGCCCTTGCTCTAAAATCGGGATCACAATGAAACGTGAATATCCAAACTCCCCGCTAGTTGGAATCGGCGCCATCATCATCGAAGCGAGTCGCGTGCTGCTCATCAAGCGCGGGCAGCCGCCGCTGCTGGGCGAATGGTCCATCCCCGGAGGTATGTTGGAACTGGGTGAGACGGTACGCGAAGCCGCTGTCCGTGAGGCCCAGGAAGAAACTGGACTCACCGTCGAGCCGGGAGAACTCCTGGGTATATTCGACCGCGTGATCCGCGACGAACAGGGCCGGGTGCGCTATCACTACGTGCTGATTGATTTTCTCTGCTGCCGCACCGCAGGAAAAGTGCTGGCTTCCGGTGATGCCGACGAAGCCCGCTGGTTTACCCAGGAAGAAGTCGCGAAACTCCCGCTAGCGAAAGACACGGCGGAAGTGATTCGTCGCGGATTCGAGCGGCAAACATGATCACGGTTCAGGATTCGTATCCGACGGTTCATCTTTCCACTCATGTTCACAGCTGCGGCAGCGCCACGCTTTGTAATGGACTGGGAGAGGGAGACTAAGCCATGCGCTTCCGTAGGCGACCGGCTGGTTCAATTGCTGAAAAGTAACATCGAGCGATCCGCACTTCGGGCAGTGCGGCTGTTGATAATCACCGACCCCTTCGACCTCAAACCCTTCCGGAATCGGTTGATCTAGAATTTCCTGCGCCGCTTCTAAATCTTCTGGCTTCACTTTGACCTTGATCCCGCCAATGAAATTGGAGATGAACCAATCCATCCGAACCATATTGTCATCGGCCAGAAAAGTCTCGATCCCCGCGGACTCGAGTGCTCCCTTAGCCAGTAATGCCTCCGGAAGGTCGCGGAATTGGCGGAGCAGCACAAGTTCTTGGAACTCCGGTTCATCCTTAACCGCAGCTTCCTTTGGCGGATCGACCAGACGTCGCTGGCTCATCTCGGCGTGCAGAGTTTGTTGCGCAAGTTCGGTCAAAGATGCCGGGTCTTCATCAATTTTCTGCAACTCGTCGTCGGTCAAGCCGGAATAAAGCGCAGCCAGTCGCTGCCTCTCCTGCTCAGGGTCTTTGAGTGTCATAGCGGGGAAATCATACGTCATCGTGTCATCATTACAAAAGCAAACGGCCCGCGCTTTTAACGGCGCGGGCCGTCCGGTGGACTGGTTGATATTGACCAAGAGGTGGTCACTCTACGTGGCCCCTTCGGCACAATTCGGGTCCCGGCACGACCGATGCCGGGCGCTCCGATCTTCGACTAGATCAAGCTAACTCACCGCTTCGTGCAAATGTGGTTGGTTACCGGCACGCACCATTCCGCGCCCCGGAAATATTAGAGCGACCGCTCTAAGTCTCAGCCACCTCACCTGGTCTTTGATAACCACGCTTACCACTACAATCAGAACTTGTCATCCGACCACCTCCTTTCCGGTGTAATTTCACCTTAGTACGAAATGAAATCAGAATCAAGTGGCACAAAAGTGGTGAGCCTCATCACACAAGAGGGCCTCTAATCTACAGCGGGTGCCCCGTCCTTCTCGCGTTCTTTGCGAGAGGGCGGGGCTTTTAGCGCCACTCCCATTAAAATGATTTCTGCCAATGTCAAGAGACGCCAAATACTGGATTACCAAGCTGGGTTTGATTTCCCACCCCGAGGGTGGATATTTCCGCCAAACCTATCGCGCCGATCTGATCCTTAACAGAGAAGCTCTACCACCAAACTTCACCGGAGCCAGGACTGTTTCCACCGCGATCTACTTTCTTCTCGACGGCGAAAACTTCTCTGCGTTTCATCGCATACGTTCGGATGAATTGTGGCACTTCTACGCGGGCAGTTCTTTGCTGGTACATGTAATTGCCGACGACGGGAACTACTCCCGGATTTTGCTGGGGAGCAATCCTGATGCGGGAGAGGTCTTTCAGGCAGTCGTCGAGACCGGTTGCTGGTTCGCTTCCTGCTTGCTGGATCCCAAGTCTTTTGCCTTAGTGGGTTGTACTGTCGCGCCAGGCTTCGATTTTGAGGATTTCGAACTGGCCAAACGCTCGGAACTCATTGAACTCTTCCCCCAGCACCGAGACCTAATCGAACAACTTGCCCGCTCCTGATCCGCCCTTTCCCGAAACGGGAGTCGTCCGTCAACTCCAACATTCAAAACCACTTCATACGTTTCTATACGTACATTTCCATAAGCACAAAATGTTCCCCGGGGAACACTTCTCCATTTTGTAAGCTCCCGCCAGCGGGACATGACCAACGGGAATCTATTGCCTGCACCTTTGGGTTTCTACACTGAAAGTCTCCCCTAAGTAGAAGAGTCGTCAGCCTTTCCAGCGATAGGCGTCCGCCTGCGGCAGGCCGATGTGGGCCAGCACTCGGTAGGCGAACTCGCGGGCCATGACGTCCAGGCTGGTGGGCCGGTTGTAGAAGGCAGGGATGAGAGGAAAGACAGTGGCGCCGGCGTCGGCGGCGCGGTACATGTTGCGGATGTGGATTTTATTGAGCGGCGTCTCACGTACACACAGCACCAGCGGACGCTTCTCCTTGAGGCACACGTCGGCAGCGCGTTCGATCAGGTGGGACGCGATGCCGTTGGCGATGCGGGCAAGCGAGCCCACGCTGCATGGGATGACAACCATGGCGTCCGAGGGATAGGAACCGCTGGCAATGTTGGCGCCGATATCGGCGTTGGCCTGCTGCTGAATTTTGCGTGAGGCTTTTTTGCTGCCAAGGATTTGCCCGACCAGATTGTTGCGGCCGCGCAGGCCAAGCTCTTCGGCCATGACGCGCAGGGCACTGTCGGAGGCGATGAAGTTCACGGTCGATACGCGCTTGTCGCGTTCGACGGCGAGCAAAAGTGTTTCAGGAATAACGATCCGCTGGCGCCGGTCGTGGCGACGGTCAGATTTTGCGGCGGATGAATAGGCAAAAAAGATTCTCCCTGAAGTTTCGAGCATAGGAGCAACGCAGGAAGCAGTCAAGACCGACAGAAGCCATGGCGACCACCACCGACTTGCGATCACGCCGCAGCGCCGCGCAGCTTCACGCACTGGAAGTGGTGGTGCGCGAGATCAAAGCTAACGATCACAACGGTCGTCGTAAATATCTGCAAGATTTCAATCAGGCTTTCTGTTCCTATCAATCCATTCTCGATTCGCAACAATGGAACGACGCTGTCTGTGCCGCGGATGTCGTGCTGGTTGGCGACTACCATGCGCTGCCTGCGTCGCAGCGGTTGGGCAGGAGCGTTGTTTGAACAGCGGGCACAACCTGGAGATCGTCCTGTTGTGCTTGCGGTGGAGACGATCTTCGCGCGCGACCAGCACATCCTGGACGAGTGGTGGCGACGCGAGATCGATGAACAGGAACTGCGCCAGCGCATTCGATTTGATCTCGACTGGGGCTATGAGTGGGGGCCATTCTACGAATTGCTGACCACGGCCCGCGAACATGGCGAGGCCATCTATGGACTGGATTGCATGCCCAGGGAAGACCTGCGCAAGATCGGTGCACGCGACCGTCATGCAGCGCACAAGATCGGGGAGATAAGACAACGGCATCCCAACGCCGCGATCCTGGTGGTGTTTGGCGAGTCTCACCTGGCGCCGAAGCATCTTCCGCGTGTGTTGCGCGGGCAGTTGCCGCAGGAGAAGGTGCTGACCGTTCTGCAAAATGTGGATGCGCTTTACTGGCAAGCTGCGGGCGAGCAGCGTGAAGTGGAGTGGGTGCGAGTCGAGGACGATGTGGTTTGCACGTTCAACTCCACGCCACTTGAGAAGTACGAAAATTATCGCCTCTGCCTGAGCCGCTGGAGCCAGGAAGAAAACGAACTGCCGGACGCAAGCCCAACCATCTATAACCTGATCGATGGGCTGCTGCGTTTTCTAGGCATCAATCGCTACTCCTCGCACAACGGGACGCAACCGAAATTTCTCGTGGATCTGTTGCCGGAGATTTATTGCGGCTCGTCCGACGCCCGCTTGCGGCATCTACTTTTACGAGCAACCGGTGAAGAAAAGAAACTGGAAACCATGCTGCAAAAGGTGGAAGCGCAAGGCAGCGTTTATCTGCCGGCGATCAATGCTTTCTATGTTCGTGAATTCCACATGATGTATGCAGCCGAAGAGGCGGCACGGTTTTTGCATCATGCGTGCCGTGGGTTGCCGTTGTTGCGGAGCGGGCATCCGGTTGCGGACAGCGCACGGATCGACCGCTTCTACGCACGGACGGTTGAATACGCGTTGAGCTACTTTGGATCGCGAGTGTTGTATCCGGCGCGGCCTGCGGTGCCAGTGGACGACTGTGACTTGACGCCGGCTGGATGTGACAAGATCGCGCAGAATGCGGCGCACGCCGACCGAGTCAGGTTCGATGGCATGGCGCGAAAACTCGGATATACACTAGGCAGCGAGTTGTACGACAGCTATCTCGCGGGACGCGTGAGCAGGAGTGCTCTACGGCATCTTTTTCTAGCCGACCTGGAAGAGCCGGGTAAGGCGCGGAAGGCTTGTGTGAAGCTTGTGCGCGAACTTCGTCCCAAGAAGAGCACGAGATTGACGACGCAATAGAGCAGCTACCAGCTATTTCGTGAAGCTACTGGTTTCCTTGCCTCCGACCCTTGGCTTCGCCAAGAATGGGGCACCCGTTTGTGGTGGTTCATTCGTTATTCGGACCTGAGTTGTGGTGGTTCGTTCCAACATCCAAATCAATTGCGATGGTACGTGCGGCATCCTGGCCCGCCCTCCCGCAAAAAACGCGGGAAGGACGGGGCACCCTCGGTTGTGGTAGCTCATTTAACTTTCCCACACAAGAAAAAAACACGGCCTGAGCCGTGCCTTTTCTCCGATCGGTTACTGCGAACTGATTACGATTTGCCTGCGACTTCCAGGTTGTTCTGGACGCTGAAGGCTCCGAACACGCTGCCTGCCCGCATCCCGGCGATCTGCTTGTCCATGGTGCTCTCTACGACACCATAGAGCTGCAGGTGGCCATTCTCGACCACAATGCGAATCGGCTTTGCAGGATCGATCGCATATCGTCCCAACACCGGGTCGCGATAGATAGCCCGCATGGCGCGAATCCGGATGGCGTCATCGGCAAACGAAACTGGAGCGACGGTGATGTTGTTAACCACATCTTTGACTCCCGGTGTGATGTTCACCAAGCCCAGCGCCGAATCGCGTCCCATATCGCTACGTGTCGAGCCATTGAGCGTGACTACGCCATCCTTGACTGAGGCGGTCACGAAGTTGAACTGATTGTCGTAACCGATGCGGTCATAGTAAAGCTGGCGGCCAAGTTTTTCGGTGAGCACGGAGTCAGATACGATCGGGCCGCCGACGGTGATCTGGTTACGGACACCTTGCACGTGGTCGGACTTGCGCACTTTCTTGGCTGCATCCAGTTCCTGTTGATAAAGATCGACACTGCCGGTCAAGGTGACAATGCCGTCCTCAACCGAAGCCTGTAGGTTGCGGAATTCTTTCTTTTGCGCGAATTCCTGCGTGACTTTGGTCTGAATTTGCTGATCATAGCGGGCTGTAGTTTCAGCCACGAGTCCAACGCTCAGTACCCCAATGCTAAGAAGTGATACCAAACTCTTAAGAATGTTTTTCATGAGACGCTCCTCTTTTTTTCTCTCGTCATCCACATTTATTAACTATCTGGTTAAACCGTGGATGCGGGGAAAAGTTGTGCTGAATGATGTAAAGATTTGTAATAAGCTGGATGATATTCGTTGTAACGACTATAATTGAGATTGTGCTGAAAACGATCCAAGCCGAGATCAAGCAGAAGAAGCCTTTCGACACGTTGGAGGAAGAGGCATTCCTTGCGTTGTTGCGCACCGCCGATGTGTTACAGTGGCGCGCGAGTGCGATGTTTAAACAGCATGGACTCTCCCCAACCCAGTACAATGCATTGCGGATTCTACGAGGTGCAGGAGGCAAAGGTCTGACCTGCAGTGAGATTGGGGAGCGCATGATTAACCGCGATCCAGACATTACGCGGCTGATGGATCGCCTGGAGCGTCAGGGACTGGTGCAGCGCAAACGTCAAACGAAAGATCGGCGGGTGATTCGAACCTGCATTACGGCCACCGGACTGGAGTTGCTGAAAAGTCTGGATCGGCCGGTGGTGGCGTTGAATCGCCAAATGCTGGGTCATTTAGGGAAGAATCGCCTGCAAATGTTGATATCGTTGCTGGACGCTGCACGGGAAAGTACCGCCTGATCCTGGAACAGGTGAATCGCCGCGAAACTGTAGAGGGTGGTTCAAGAAAGAGTTTGGATTTGAAATCGCAGAAACGACAGAGGAGAAACGATGAATAACGGATCAAGTTCGCAGTCGTGGGGGCTCACAATTTTACGCGTGGTCGTCGGTATCGTATTTTTCGCGCATGGTTGGCAGAAGGTATTCACTTACGGAATTCATGGCGTTGCAGGACTATTTGGCCATGTGGGCATCCCACTTCCCCTGGTTTCAGCGGGAGTCGTTATGGCCGTAGAGTTTCTTGGAGGTGCGTTGCTCATTCTGGGTGTGGCGACCCGGCTCGCCGCGGGTCTGAACGCGATTGACATGTTGGTTGCCATTCTCGCTGTTCATTTGAAGAATGGCTTCTTTGCTCAGAGCATGGGAGTTGAACTGCCCTTGACCCTGTTGGGCGCTTGCATCTGCCTGATGCTTATGGGGCCGGGCGCGGCCTCGATCGAATGGCTGTTTGCGCGGAAGATGTCGTAAGCGGATAGAGAAATTTAGTGAGAAGCGGAGACGCGAAATCAGCGTTTCCGCTTGGCTTTTTTAGGAGCTCGGCGATCTCCGGCGAATACGCGCGCGAAGATCTTGTCGATGTTGCGCAACTGCCGCTTTAAATCAAAAGCGCGTTCAATTTGCTGGCGGGGAACGCGCGAGGTGATGGTTTTGTCCTGTAATACCAAGTCGCGAAGGTTTAAATCCTCTTTCCAGGCGTGCATGGCGTGAGTTTGTACCATCCGATAAGCGTCTTCGCGCGAGACGCCATGTTCGACTAAATCCAACAATAACTGTCCACTAAAAACCAGGCCACCCGTGCTCTCCAGGTTCGCCTTCATTCTCTCCGGATAGACGAACATGGTGTCGATGAGATTGGTGGTTTTCTGCAATAGATAATCCACGAGAGTAGTGGAATCGGGAATGATGACGCGCTCGGCGGAGGAGTGCGAAATGTCGCGCTCATGCCAAAGAGCGACATTTTCAAATCCAGCTTGTGCGTTGGAACGCACTACCCTGGCTAGTCCGCTAATCTGCTCGCTGGTCACCGGGTTGCGCTTGTGCGGCATGGCGGACGAACCCTTTTGCTTCTCGCTGAAAAATTCCTCGGCTTCGCGCACTTCGGTGCGTTGGAGGTGGCGGATTTCGGTGGCGATCTTGTCCAGCGTGCAGGCGATCACAGCGAGGGTAGCCAGATAGTACGCATGCCGATCGCGCTGAATTACTTGCGATGAGACTGCGGCAGCTTTTAATCCGAGCCGCGCGCAGATTTTTTCTTCGAGTTCAGGGCTGAGGTGAGCGAATGTGCCGACCGCGCCGGAAAACTTTCCTACACGCATGTCTTCCGAGGCATTCTTAAAGCGTTCGATATTGCGCTGAACTTCGGAATACCAGTTAGCGAGCTTGAAGCCGAAAGTGATGGGCTCGGCATGGACGCCGTGGGTGCGGCCGACCATGGGGGTGTCTTTGAACTCCCAGGCGCGGCGCTTTAGAACATCGGACAGCCGTTGCAAGTCTTCGGCGATGATGGCTGAGGCCTGCTGGATGAGCAGGGCCTGGGCGGTATCGACGACATCGTTAGAAGTCAGGCCGTAGTGGAACCAGCGGGCATGGGGACCAACGATTTCGGCGACCGAAGTGGTGAAGGCGATTACATCGTGCCGGACTTCGGCTTCAATCGCATGGATGCGTTCTAGATTAAAGTCAGCTTTTTTCTCGATGACTTTGGCGGCGTCTTTGGGGACCATGCCGGCTGCGGCCAAGGTCTGAGTGGCAGCCACTTCGACGGCCAGCCAGGTGCGGAAACGGTTCTCGTCGCTCCAAATGCGGGCCATTTCTGGCCGGGTATAGCGTGGGATCAAGTTCTGTACCTCTTGCGTGTGTCCAAAAGTGGGAACTAAGGATTCTAAATGGATAGGAACCTCGGTGACCAGCGTGGAACCAAAAGGGTAGTGCCTCAGTTTGAAAACTGAGGCACTACCACCAAAAGCATGGCTTTCTCTTTGGCAATCATGCCGATACGCGCGAATCCCTCATGCGGCTGAAAAGCACCGGACCCTCAGGGTGACTAGCGTGTTTTCGGAAATACATCGTAATACGATATAATTAGCACAAGTCATGAAAAAAGATCTCACTCTTGCCGACTACCAGTCTTTGGCGGAGCTGCGGCACCAGATCCGGAGATTCCTGCATTTTAGTGAGCAGGCAGCGAGGGCCGCGAGTCTTGAGCCGCATCAGCACCAGTTTCTGCTGGCGCTCAAAGGGCTGCCAAAAGGGATGCGCCCGCGGATTGGCGATCTCGCGGAACGCCTGCAAATACAGCATCACAGCGCGGTGGAACTGGTGAATCGACTTTCGGCCGGAGGTTATATCCAGCGGCACCGGTCGGTCGAGGACCGGCGCGAAGTGCTGGTGGATCTGACGCCTAAAGGCGAGAAAGTGTTAAGGCAGTTGTCTCTGCATCACCGGGACGGGCTGCGTTTGCAGGGGCCGGCGCTGTCAGACGCACTCAAGCGAGCCATGCAAACGAGTAAAGCCCAGGCTGAAGCGACGTCGAAAACGAAGCGAAAATCCGGAAGCAAGGAGAGGGTTTAAAGAAAATGTCTCAAGCACAAGAAAACTCACCAATGGGCGAGCCCGCGCAGTTTCGCATGGTCCTGGTGTCGTTTCTAGCCAGCGGAATCGGCTTGCTGGCGGGAGGGGTGGCATTTGTCCTCTACAAGCTGATCGGCTTATTTACGAATCTGTTCTTCTTTCACCAATGGTCCTGGGATTTTACCAGCGCCCGCCTGAATCACTTAGGATTGTGGGTGATTCTTGTTCCGGTGATTGGTGGAATCGTCGTCGGATTCATGGCCAAGTATGGCAGCTCCAAGATCAAAGGCCATGGCATTCCGGAAGCGATGGAAGCCGTCCTGTTTAATCGCAGCCGCATTCAGCCGAGAGTCGCGATCCTCAAACCTATCTCGGCAGCGATTGCAATCGGTACGGGTGGCCCGTTTGGCGCCGAGGGGCCGATCATTCAAACCGGCGGAGCGTTGGGTTCGCTGGTCGGACAACTCTTTCATACCACAGCTTCTGAGCGAAAAGTGTTGCTGGCTTGTGGGGCGGCCGCCGGTATGTCGGCGACGTTCAATACCCCGATTGCGGGCGTGATCCTTGCAATTGAATTGCTTCTTTTCGAATTTAAATCACGGTCATTTATCCCTTTGGTGATTGCCAGCACCCTGGCGACGGCAGTCCATATGCAACTGTTGGGGAAGGGGCCAATGTTCACGGTAACTGCCATGGACTTCGGGATTCCCCATGCCCTGCCGTTCTATCTTCTTCTGGGAGCGGTCTGCGGGCTGGCTGCGGTAGGTTTCAGCAAGCTACTTTATTGGGTGGAAGACCAGTTCGAGAAGCTGCCGGTCGATGAGTTATGGTGGCCGGCGATTGGTGCGTTGGGTCTCGGAATCATTGGCTATTTCGTGCCGCGCGTTCTCGGGGTGGGATATGACACGATCAGCGACATTCTGAATGCGAACCTGGTGCTGAAGCTGCTGCTGGTGGTCATGATTGCCAAGGCTGCGGCGCTCGTCATCTCACTCGGTTCCGGAACTTCGGGCGGGCTGCTCGCGCCCATGTTCATGTCGAGTGCGGCGATGGGTGGAACATTTGCCATTGTCGTCAATGCTATCTATCCAGCGGCGCATCTATCGCCCGGCGCATTTGCCTTAGTGGCGATGGGAGCGGTGTTCGGGGCGGCATCACGGGCAACATTTACTTTCATCATTTTCGCTTTCGAAATTACCCGAGATTACAACGCAGTGCTGCCTCTGATGCTGGTCAGCGTGATCGCCGATGGAATCGCCATGTTGCTGATGCCTGGCGCCTCGATCATGACGGAGAAACTGGCACGCCGCGGATTGCGAATTCATCAGGACTACGAAGCCGATGTGCTGCAACAGATGAGGGTTGCGGAAACCATGGACGCCGAGATACCGACAGTTCCTGCAGAGATGCCGCTAGGTGAGTTGGCTGACCGCATCGCCCGCCGCGAACCGGAGGTTAGCCGCCATCAGGCAATGTTTATTCTGGACGCGGACGGCAAACTCGCTGGAGTCATTACACGGGGCGATGTCCTGCGTGCCTTGGACGAAGATCCAAAAGGAACTATGAGCGTGCTGCAGGCCAGTACACGAGAACTGATTGTTACTTATCCAGATGAAGTGCTGCATGAGGCGTCCGTCAAAATGTTACGGAAGAATATTGGACGCCTCCCGGTAGTGGATCGTGCCGATTCTCGTCGTGTGGTTGGATATTTGGGAAGGCCAGGAATCATGGCAGCTCGCCTGAGCCGGATGGAAGATGAACACGTACGCGAGCCGGGATGGACCAATCTCGGCAAACCGGCGTCGTAAACCAACTATCTGGGAATGGTTTGAGAATTTTGCAGTTGTACAGCCTGTGCCTTCTTTAATTGTCTTTGTGCGGCTTCGATTAGCGGCTTCAGCGTCTCCACGGAGACTCCCAAGGTGCCGCCGGAAAATCCGTCAATGTAGGCGGCGTTGACGGCGATGACCTGTCCTTCGGAATTGAATACCGGGCCGCCGCTGCCACCGTGCGCGGTGGGTGCATCATAAATGAGCTTGTCGCCAACCACATCGCCAAGGTGTCCACAGGTGGCTGAAGGGCGGATCAACGAGAGCGCGGCCAATTCGTTGGCTGCGCCCTGATCGTCGTGCCGATAAGCCAATCTGTCATAGACTGCTGGCGGCGATTTCGCCACCATGCCGAGAATCCCCATGGGATACCCGATTACAGCCACCAATTCGCCGGGGTTCGGGACAACCGTGGACAAAGGCAACGGACGAAGCGCGTGGACGGCGGCGGAGTCGTCAATGCGAAGCACGGCCAAGTCTCCCTGCGTGGACCATGCGACAGGAGTGATATTGACTGGCGTGGGAAATCCAGGGAAGAACGCGACCAGCTTTTCCAGTTGGGGAGTGGCACCCTTGGCGATCAGCGCCGTGGACTCAGAGTCTCCATACCAGGGCTCGGCCACGTGGCGATTGGTGGTGAGCAATCCGTCGGCAACCACGAAGCCGCTGCCGGAAATGCGGGCACGAATGGAAGGCTGCTGGCCATCAAATCCCACTCGATAGATGCCGAAGATGTAACAAATCGAATTGCGGTACCGGTTCAGCACCAGGGCTGGCATGGCTTGTTCCTGGCGGAGTTCGTCCACCTGCCGCGAAAGCTGTACCACCTGCGCCTGCAAGTCATCGGTGGGGGGTGGCCAGTAGTAGTGAACCAGGAAGCCCGACACCAATAACAGGAACACAGCAACCGCGCTCTGCACGACACGCGGCCACGATTGGCAAACCGGTTCTTCTTTCGCTGGAACGTGGTCTTCGGCCATGGCAACTTTGGCTGGCGGCGATCCGGGGAGAGGAGTTGCGGGCCGGCAGACAGCTTGTGATCTTCTATGGTGAGGCCGGGAGGGTAACTTTCCTAGGGTACGGAAGGCGATGTCCGGGTGGACTTAAGACTTAGGAAGGCCCAGCTTTTTTGACATTTCCTCGTAAAGGAAGCCCTTGCCGACACGGTAGGGCTGGACCCATTCACCATCAATCACGAACTGAGGGATGGCCCGCTTGCCGGTGTGTTCAACGACTTCGTCGGCGGCGCCGGGAGTGCTTTCGATGTCGATATCTTTGAAGGGAAGATTGTGCTCTTTTAGGAAGCGTTTAGCTTCGCGGCAGTCGGGACACCAGGGAGCGGAATAAACGGTGATTTCCATTGCTCATTTAAGTGTAACCTGAGTCGCATCCACATGAGCTGTTCCCAATGACAATTTCCGCGAACCAGTGAGGTATACTCTGCGCAAAAGCGCCTAAGCCAACCACCCAGGTTGGTCAGGCGTCTAAGGCGCTGTCGCGGTTGGACGACAAGGTGCACTCAGATGTTCAGAACAAAGGTGTTCAGAACAATGACGGTGGCCGGATATTCGGTATTCGCGGTTTTCCTCTGTTCTGCCGTATTGTTCAGCCAACAGACGCCTGCAGCGCCAAGTCCCTCGAAATATGAGTTTCCCGTGGTCATGCGGCAGAACGTAGATGCAGGCAAGACCCCGGTAGGGACAAAGATCCAAGCCAAACTGGTGATCGCCACGCTGGCGAATGGCATAGTGATCCCGCGAGACGCCGTATTGTCAGGAGAAGTCACCGAGTCAGTCGCGAAAACGGGAATGGAACCTTCGCGCCTTGGCATTTGCATCGACTCGGCGCAGTGGAAAAATGGGTCAGCGCCGCTCAAGGTTTATCTGACAGCGTGGTACTACCCCACGGCGACGATGATGGGCCAAGACCTCTCGTATGAGCCGGCGGACGCCACAAACAGCCCTAAGAATTGGAATGGTATGGGTACGTATCCCGATCCGAACAACCCGATAGCGCAGCAGAAATTTCCCGGCCGCGACAATGGCAAAGACCCGGGTCTCGGGACGCCAGACTCGCCTTCATCGCATATTTCGAAACGCCGCGTTTTGATGAAAAACGTGGATTCTCTTCGCAATAGCGATGGAGTCGTTACTCTTGCCTCGAAGCATTCCAATCTCAAGCTCGATAAGACGACCACCTACGTCCTGGCGACTACCGACCTGTTTTCCACGAATTAACTAAGAGCGAAGCGCGTCATGTTACCAAAAAGAAAGCCGCCAGCATAAGCTGACGGCTAAAAGTTGATAGCTGTGTTCTAGCTGTTTTCGTACAAGCAGCACGCCTTCGGTCTTCTCGGAATCAACTCCGCGATAGAACAGTTTGTTTCCGTCGAGGAATACTTCGATGAAAGCCGGCCGCGTTGCGATGGTGCCCTGAATCAGAGCCTCGGACAGCGGGTCTTCAATGTATTTCTGCAAGGCCCTGCGCAGCGGACGCGCGCCATAGCTGCGATCTCCAGCGGTCTGGCTGAGGATCCAGCGCTTGGCTTCGTCGGTCACGGTGACGGTGATCGACTTCTGCGCCAGGTTCTGGTTCAGCAGATTCACCATGAGCTCGAGAATCTGGATCAGATCGGCTTCGCTCAACGCCAGGAACAGGATGATTTCGTCCAACCGGTTCAGGAACTCTGGGTTGAAAGTCCGCTTGACCTCGTTCTTTACCAGGTCTTCGACTTTCTGCGAAACCATGCCTTCGCTGCTCGATTGGAAGCCCAGGCCTTCGCGATGCTGCAAGTGCCGGGCGCCAATGTTCGACGTCATGATGATGACGGTGTTCTTGAAGTCGACAGTGTTGCCCAATCCGTCAGTCAAGTGGCCGTCTTCAAATACCTGCAAGAGGATGTTGAAAACATCCGGATGCGCCTTTTCGATTTCGTCCAGCAGGACGACGGAATAAGGTGCGCGGCGAACGCGTTCGGTGAGTTGGCCGCCTTCCTCGTAGCCGACATATCCCGGAGGCGAGCCGATCAGCTTCGAGACCGAGTGTTTCTCCATGAACTCGGACATATCGAAGCGAACCAGCGACTTCTCGCTGCCGAACATGAATTGCGCCAGAGTACGGGCTACTTCGGTCTTTCCGACGCCCGTGGGACCGAGGAACAGAAACGAGCCAATGGGCCGGTTCGGGCTCTTCAAGCCGGCACGTGAGCGGCGAATGGCGCGGGCCAGGGCGAGAATCGCTTTATCTTGCGAGATGATGCGCTTGTGCAGCTCTTCTTCAATGCGCAACAGTTTCTGTGATTCTTCTTCTTTGATGGAGTTGACGGGGACGCCGGTCCAACGCGAGACAACATCTTCGATGTCCTCGCGGCCGACGACGCCGGTTGCTGACTCGTCCAAATGATATTTTTCGCGAAGAGCGCGCAGGTTCTCACGCTCCTTGCGCTCCTCGTCCGAATAGAAGCGCGCCTTCTCGAACTCGTGGTTCGCGATGGCGTTTTCCATGCGGTGAACGATGAACTTGATCCGCTTCTGGACCTCGGTGATTTCCTCGGGCAAGGATGTCTGGCGCAGTTTCACACGCGCACCTGCCTCATCGATCAGATCGATGGCCTTGTCCGGAAGGAAACGGTCCGGGATATAGCGGTTGGAATGCGATACGGCGAAGTTGATGGAGTCGTCGGTGTAAGTGACAGCATGAAACTTCTCGTACCGGTCTTTGATTCCAAACAAAATCTTGATGGCGTTGGCTTCATCCGGCGGTGGAACTTTGACGGACTGGAAACGCCGTTCCAGCGATCGATCTTTCTCGATCGATTTGCGGTACTCGCCGGGCGTGGTTGCACCGATGCACTGGATCTCGCCGCGCGACAGGGCAGGCTTGAGAATGTTGGCGGCGTCGAGCGATCCTTCCGCCGAGCCAGCTCCCACTAGCGTGTGCAGTTCGTCGATGAAAATGATGGAGTTTTGTGACTCCATCAATTCTTTCATGATGGTTTTAAGACGTTCTTCAAACTGGCCGCGATACTTTGTTCCTGCAACAATCAAGGAAAGATCGAGTGCCAGAATGCGCTTGTCGGCGAGAAAAGTTGGGACTTCGCCGTCGGCGATGCGTTGCGCCAGTCCTTCGACGATGGCAGTTTTGCCCACGCCTGGCTCGCCAATCAGTACGGGGTTGTTTTTCGTACGGCGGCAGAGAATTTGAATCACGCGTTCGAGTTCGCTGTCGCGGCCAACCAGAGGATCCAGCTGATTGTCCATCGCCGATTGCGTCAGATCGCGGGAAAACTCACTGAGCAACGAAGATTCACGCTGACGTTGCGGCTGACTTTTCTCTCCCCGGGTGCGAGTCAACTCTTCGCGAATGGTTGAAAGTCTCAGTCCGCGCTCGTGCAAAATCTCGGCGGCAAAGCATTTTTCTTCTCTGAGTAGACCTAAAAGCAGATGTTCTGTACCGATATGTTTGTCCGAAAGGCGTTCAGCTTCTTCCGCCGCGTATGCCAGAACTCGTTTGCATTCATTGCTCAACGGCAAATCTACGGAAGTAGAGACCTTTTCCCGGATCGTAGTATGACCTTCAATTTGCTTACGAATGGATTCAACCGAAGCATGAGAGCGCAGGAAACGATTCGTCAAGGCTTTGTCTTCGCGCAAAAGGCCAAGTAACAGGTGCTCCGTCTCAATATAAGGAGACCCGAACTGGCTGGCTTCGTAGCGCGCGAAAAAGATGACACGCCTTGCTTTCTCCGTATAGCGTTCAAACATATAGCCCTTCCCCTTGAGCCCTCGTGAACCAGCTTTGTGGTCCAGCCCCCGGAGCTCGTCTGGCCCCAACTACATTATGCAATCAGGGTGCCACGCTCACGTCCAGAACAATGTGAGCCCGGTAACTGCAAACCAGTTACCAAAGACACCTGAGTTGCTTTCGCTCCGCACCCGGCTGCAAACCATTTCGCCTCCGAAACTGCGGATTCCGTCCTTCAAAGTGCTATTCCATACTATTCATCTATCATTACGGTCCGTCGTTCTAAAGTCAATTCCCGGAACGTGCTATCCCAATAACGTTGCAGGTGCAATCTCTTCCATCTGTCCCTTTTGCATCCGTAGCACGCGGTCACAGCGGCCGGCGAACGCCAAATTGTGGGTGGCGATGAGCGAGGTCAACTGATAATCGCGATGTAATCGCGAGAGCAATTCGAAAACTGAATCAGCAGTGCGTCCATCGAGATCTCCCGTGGGTTCATCTGCCAATAGAATCTTGGGTTTCGTGATTAACGCCCGAGCAAGGGCAACTCGTTGCTGCTCGCCGCCGGAGAGCTCTCCCGACCGATGATGCGTCCGCTCAGCCAGTCCTACTTCGTTTAGCCATCGGGACGCCTCGGCTTCAGCATCCGACTTGGCGACTCCTCTAAGCAGGAGTGGCATGGCGGCATTTTCCAGTGCGGTAAACTCCGGCAACAAATAGTGGAACTGCCAGACAAAGCCGATTTCCCGATTGCGAAAATCGGCGGCCTCATCTTCTGTAAGTGAGCTCAATCGCAAGTTGGCGCAGTATACGTCACCCGCGGAAGCGCGATCAAGAGCGCTCAGGATGTGTAACAAGGTACTCTTTCCCGCACCCGATTCGCCGACAATGGCCAGCATTTCGCCCTTAGCCACTTGAAACGACAGATTTTCAAAGAGCACCAGGTCCGATTCGCCGGACCGGAAAACTTTCTTCAGGCTTTCCACTCTCAGCATCGCCTGTTCCATTAGATGCACTTCGAACGCTCCCGGTCTCAAGACGCGACTCGCGGTCAACTTTGGCGGAGTCAGAGTGCGAGACCGAAACCGCCTCACCTATTAAAACACGAGGTGATTATGAATGTTGCAGCGGAGACTAGCGGAGCTACGTCTTGACCTAACTAGGAAAAGTCCTACTCGTAGCGCAAGGCTTCGGCGGGAAGGATCTTGGCCGCGGACCAGGACGGATATACGGTCGCGATCAAGGAAATCCCAATCGCTATGCCCGCCACCAGAACTCCATCCATCAAACGGGGAGCAAAGGGCACGTAGTCGATGGAGTAAACCTCGGGAGCAAGCGACAGGAGATGGTAGTGTCCGCCTGCGAAGGACAGCGCATACCCGACGACCAACCCAATCGCAGTGCCGATCAGGCCGATGAGGACACCCTGTGCGATGAAGATTCGGCGAATCTGCGATTTGCGGGTTCCCATGGAGAGGAGAACGGCAATGTCACGGGTTTTCTCCATCACCATCATGATCAGCGAGATCAGAATATTTAGCGCCGCGACGAAAACGATCAGACCGATGGTAATGAAAGTGACCAGGCGTTCCAGTCGGAGAGCGCGAAACAGCGCTTTGTTCTGCTCCATCCAGTTTCTAGATTCGAATCCTTTTCCGGCAGCTTGTTCGAGTTCATCGCCGACTTGTCCAGCCTGGTAGATGTCATCAATTTTGAATTCAAGTACAGAAACCAGATCGCCGAGACCGAAGAGTTGTTGGGAATCAGTGAGACGGGTGAAGGCCCAGGTGCTGTCGTAGTCGTAAAAGCCCGAATTGAAGACACCTGCTACACGAAAACGGTTGTACTTGGGAACCATGCCGAAAGGAGTGAGCTCGCCTTGCGGGCTGGTGACGAGAACAACCGAGCCCACCTCGGCGCCCAGTTCGTCGGCCATGTCTTTTCCTAAAATAATAGGTGGCATGGCGGCGACGCGGTTTTGTACACCTTCCAGAGAGCTGGGAGATTGGCTTTCGGAAGAGGTAGCGGTGGTGTCTGGAATGGGAGGAGGCACAGGCGTTTTGTTTTCGTCCAGCGCGTCGGCCGACCCGATCCTCACGCTGTTTAGCAGGTCGCTGACTTTGCGTTCATAGGATGGAATCATTCCCTTCAGCACCGCTCCTCGCGCCCGTGGCCCGCGGGAAATCAGAACTTGTTCGTAAATCGCGGGCGCAGCGGCGACTACGTGCGGCTCTTTTGAAAGCCGATCCATCAACGGGCGCCAGTCTTTAATTCCGTCGTCCATCACTCGCAATAGATTGACATGGGAAGTGGAGCCCAGCAGGCGGTCCTGTAAATCCTGACGAAATCCGTTATTGATGGCGAGGGCGATGATGAGGGAAGCAACCCCGGCAGCGACTCCGAGAATGGAAATGCCCGTGATGATGCCAATGAAGGCCTGTCGGCGCTTGGCGCGAAGATAGCGGGAGGCGATAAAGATTTCGAAGCGCATGGAGGAGCTTTCAGGCGTCAGCTCTCAGCTTTCAGCTAAATCGGATTATAGCCGTCCCGAACGTGCTCGGGCGCGAGGGTCGCACAATCGTGAAATTCGTGGGAACACAGCGGGTACTGTCATTCGATACTCTCGGTACTCTTCCCCAAAGCGTCGCTCTAGTTCCTTGTCTTCCATACGGATCATGACTGCGCCGCTAAGCACAGCGAACACCGTCAACCCGTAGCAGACGAGTAGCCCAGTTCCCATGCTCCAGGCCAGCATTTCGCAGAGGTGTCCGAGATAAATCGGATGGCGTACGCGGTTGCGAATTCCTGAGGTCGCAAGGCGCTGCTCGCTAAGATTGTCGAGGACCTCTGGAAGTCCGCCCAATTGCCGGGCACTGAATTCGACTCCGGACCGCTCGTAAACCCAGAGACCGATGGCAAAAATAACCGCGGCGGGAATCCAACTCCATCCGGCTCGATAAAGCAGAATATGCCTCCACGGAAATGTCACCAGTCCGCCAATAACCCACATCCCGATCCACATGGGTAAGAGAAAACGATAAGGTGAGCTCGAATGTGAGCGCCAATATTGCGCATGAGGATGAATGGCCAGCCAAAACGAAGGGATGGTCGCATAGACGACGCAGGAGATCCAGCCGATAGTTTGCAGGACAGTAGTCACATTGCAATTTTATTCCTGACCAGGCGCGTGCTGAGCATTTGTGGCAGAGTAGTAAAGATGGCTACATCCGAGACCTCCCGCCAAACCGCGCTGGCCGCGTTCGGTTTCCCGGACTTTACGCTCTTCCAGGCGGTACGATTCTTTATTGTGGCCGCGCAGGAAATGCAGTCAGTCGCCGTGGGATGGCAGGTCTATGAAATTACCAAACGCCCGCTGGATCTCGGGCTGGTTGGCCTGGCGCAGTTTGCGCCGGTAATGCTCCTGTTCCTGCTGGCGGGACACACGGTGGACCGCTTCCCGCGAAACAAAGTGCTGTTTTGCTGCTATGCCGGGTTTGCGCTTTGCTCCGGCCTGCTACTCACCATCGCATGGCGGGGTGCACATTCTGTGTTTCCGATTTATGTCGTGGTGGTGCTATTGGGTGTGGTTCGAGCGTTTAACATGCCAGCGGGACGGGCGCTACTCCCGCAATTAGTTCCGGAAGAGCATTTTCCCAACGCAGTGACGTGGAACGCCTCCACTTTTCAAGCGGCGACCATCTGTGGCCCGGCGATCGGAGGCTTTCTGTACCACTTTTCGCAGGGTCCGATGGTGGTTTATGGCACAGCGATGGTCATATCCGTTGCTGCGACGATCAGCATGTTGCGAATTAATCCTCGAATCACCGCACGGCGGCGGGAGCCAACGAGTTTGACTACTGTTCTGGCGGGTTTTCGCTATATCTGGGAGCAGAAGATCATTCTAGGTTCTATTTCTCTCGATATGTTCGCAGTGCTTCTCGGCGGAGCAGTGGCGCTGCTTCCGGTCTATGCGCGCGAAATTCTCCACACCGGGCCCTGGGGGCTGGGATTACTACGCAGCGCACCCGGAGTAGGAGCAGCCTTTACGGCCGTCTTTCTTGCTTATCGGCCATTGCGACGACGTGTAGGAGTCATCATGTTGTGGTGCGTGGCCGGGTTCGGGGTATTTACAATTGCCTTCGGACTGTCGACCAGCCTGGTGCTATCGCTGATCTCGCTGGTGCTGGTGGGTGCGAGTGACATGGTCAGCGTCGTGATCCGCGGCACCCTGGTGCAGATTGCAACGCCGGATGAAATGCGCGGCCGGGTAAGTGCTGTGGACATGATTTTTATCGGGACATCCAATGAGCTTGGCCAGTTTGAATCTGGCCTGACTGCTCAATGGTTCGGAACTGTGCCGGCCGTGGTGCTGGGAGGGCTAGGGACCCTGGTGATCATCGCCGTTTGGGCCTGGAGATTTCCCGAACTGCGCAAGGCCGACCAATTCAGCGGACAAGCCTCTTAATCACGAAGATATTAAGCTATCGGTTTTTGCCACGAAGAATGTCGTCCCTACTACTTTCCCCGAATTACAGTTTTTGCCGAACTCATGTTGTCATAGCGGTCGTAAGCTCGAACCACGACCACGTGCTCCAGAGTTCCTGCGTTTGCACTATTCGCATCTTTCGAGACAGTGGGCATAGCCACGCGAAAATCGTAAGATTCTGTCTTCGAGTCCGAGAGTTGTCCGACTGGATCGACAAACTGCCAATCGCCTGCATCCACGGAATATTCCGCGCGCTTGATGGCAGAAAAACTGTCCACGGCGTGGAAGCTGACATGAATCTGGCTGCCTTCAGTAGATGCGTGAAGATCCACGATTTGCGGGGGAGTGGTGTCTACTTCGAATCGTGCGCTTTCTTTTATCGCGGTAAGTTCCTGGCCGGGAGAATGCGAGGGCGCATCCGAAGCCAGCACTTCGATCGTGTATCCTCCGTCGGGCAGAAGGGAGGCATCGAAAGAATAAAATTTGTCGGTCAGATTGTCTTTGAGCAACAACCAGCGAGTTTCGCCGTCTCCCCGGTAATAAACGGAATAGACCATCTGATCGTCGTTGTCGTCATGGACCGTCCATCGCACGCCGACGGAGTCGCGATCACGGGTCGAAGGTGGTGGCGAATCGAAGCGCGGTTGCGGCGAGCTTCCGGAGTTTGTGTTCATGTCCGGACCACTTCCTTTGCTGGTCGGCTGATAGCGTGTACCCACCTGCACGGTCACATCATCGAAATCAGGGGCCACGTTTTTTGGCAGATAGTTGAGGGTAACGCTGTCCAAACGCGGCGCAGGATCACCCGCGTGCAATATCGCTTTCCACTGGATGAATCGAGCTGCCGGCACGCCGATCTCAGATTCCTTCTGCATCTCTATTTTCTTCCACGAGCTCCAATTACGATCGGGATTGTCCACATTGCCGCTGCGAGCAAAGAGTTCCACATTGCCGGCGCCACGGAATTCTGCTCGTCCCCAGCGGGAGAAAATATGGGCGTCAAACACGTCACTCTCGTAGCTGCCTTCCGATTCTGTTGCTCCGAGGCGAAACACTTTTCCCAGGTTGCTGGTTGCGGCAAAGATCCCACCATCGGGATATTTTGCGAATGCCGTAACTTGAGTTGCACTGGCTTTGATCAGATCGGTGTATTCATCCTCGCCGGTAATTTCGAAAATATGGCCGCGATTTCCGGTGCCAGCGAGGAGATGACCCTGGGGGTCAAACGCCAGGGCATAAACGAGGTCCTCACGTGAGGTCCAGACCCGGCTAGGAGAGCCATCCGGGGCGATCCGGTAGATTTCCGAACCTCCGGCCGTGTTCGCACCCAGCCCGGGAAATATATTCATGGGAACCGGCGTGCTGGGAGCAGGATTCATGATTACGGGTCCGGATTGCTGCCCCGCAGCGGCAGAGTTCGGATTCGGCAGGCCCATGGATGGAAAGCTGATAGCCCCCACGTTGGATCGTTTCTCTCCTGCACCGGCGGCGAAAATGTTGCCGGCTTTATCGATCGCCAGCGCGGTGATTTCTTTCTTGGGTGCGCTATAGAGTACGAAGCCCTCGCCATCAGGCGTGATCCGGTACACCAGCCCACTGCCATCTGATCCGGCGATCAGATCGCCTTTTAGATCGAAGGCCAGCACGCGGATGTGGGTTTCGTCGCTCTTAAAAAATACCGAGTGATCACCCTTGGTAGTTACGCGGAAGATTTCTCCGCGATCGCCCGTGGCCACGTAGAGGTTGCCTACGTTATCAAGCGCAAGGTCCCAGATGTACTTGGTTCCCGGCTCGAAATACACAGAAGAACTCCAGCCTGAGGCATCCGCAGACTTAGTTTTGTTCTTGTCCGTCGGAGTGCCGACACGATGCTCAATGAGATAAATCTTGCCGTCAGGATTCGTGGCTGCATAGACTGCGCCGCTCTTATCCACCACCAAGGCCTGTACTTGCAGTTCCTTGGGTTGAAAAATGGATTCCGATTTTCCGTCCGGGGTGATGCGATATACAGCCGCGGGAGAACCGGCGGCTACGTAGAGATTGCCGGCCTGGTCTGCCGTGATTGCCCAGATGTAAGTTGAGGGAGTTGTAGTCACTGCGGTGAAGGCAGGAGCCAGTTCCATTCCGCCCGCACTGCGAATCGCTACCCCTTTGGCGGTACCTTTGCTTAAGTCATCAAATTTCGATTGCTCCCAGGTGCGGGTGCCCTCGGCGATTAGAAGAGTGGAAGAGATCAGAATGATGGCGATAGCGGAAATGTGTCGCAGACGAACGTCCAAGTTTGTACCTCACCCAAATTTTAGAGAATCCAATTCGCCGGATGAACTGGACTGAGAGCCCAAAGCCTGGCACCCAGAGCCTACTCTTACAGTATGCCGCTATTTGATCGTGATCGTGAGCAACTGCGACGCCCGAGACTACATAATTCAGGGGCTGGGTCGCTGCTTCGTTTACCGACGACTCGCCCACGACCACCATCTCCTGTGTTCCGCGCATTCCTTCCATCACGTTCATGATCGAGAGCGGCAGAGTGGGCATGACTTTGTCGGCGACAATCGCTTCCGGGTTGCCTTCGAGCAGCGAAACATAAACCCGATTGCTCACATGCAATTTATTCAGCGATGCAATCGTCGAGGCCAAATCCAGCCGACTGCTCAACATGGGTGGGCCTCGCCGGATGCGATCAAGTGTTTCACCATCGCTGACCAGAATATGCAGCGAGCCCTGGGATGCAGAAGCCGGAATGTGGATGGGGATTTGCTGGACGATGCGTTCTCCGCGATAGGGCCGCAGTACCGCTTCGACGGTAATGTCGTCTCCTGGACGAGCTTCCGTGACGTCGGTACGAGCACTTTCCAGTCGAGCCCAACGACGCTCGGTGGAGATTTCAAAATCAAGCTGTACGCCATGGACAGCAGGCACGTTGTAGGGATTATCGTAGATGCGGCCGAAACGGTCTCCGATGGAAAGCGCCGCCAGTGCAGCGGCAGGCTGCCCGCCGTCCACGGCGGAAAACATATTTTGTAAAGTCACGTCCGGGAAACCGTCCACGCTGATGCTGCCGTTCATGCGATAGGTGACGTCTTCTCCGTATTCATTCACATCGTGCAGCGCATTGAACACGGTCGCCATCATGGCGACGGGGCTGAGGCGCGCATTGTTGAGCACTTCGTAATGGAACTGTTTGCTGGTCGCGCCGCCGTGAATGGTTAGGGTCACGGGAATCATGTCCGGTTTCTTGCCGAACTCTCCCATGATGCCGGTATGGCGATCCTGCACGAACGCGCCCACAGCTTCGGTGGCGTTCACAATTTTGAAAGCGTTCAGCGGCGAGGGCAGCGTCGCCAGTACCTCGGCCTTGGTCATGGGCAGGTCCACCATGCCGAACTGCATTAAAGGGTGGCCACAAGCCAGCAGATGGCGAGCATCCATGTAGGTGACCGTGCAGGTGGCGGCGATGTCCATATCGCCTCGCACCAGGATCGCGCTGACTGCCGAGCCAGGTTCCATCGGTTCGGGCTGCCTGGTATCACTTACTGAACCCGCTCCCATCACCGGTACAATCCCTGCCGCCGCAAACTGCGGAGCAAAGCGCTGGATGCTCTCTTCCGAAAACCCATTAAACACAAGCGGCGCTTCGATAGGTCTCAAATAGTTGGCGAAATCTTGCAGCGGCAGGTTCGAAATGCCCGGGCCTGAAGTCTTCTCAGGAGTAGTCGCACCCGCCTTGGTCTCGACCGGCGCGGGAGTCGGGGTGTTGTCCAAGGCATTGATTTCCAGCATTTCTGCGATTGGGGTTACGCCGGCGATCGGCTCCTTGGAGAATTCTCCGATCCGGAAAGCCAGCGCGCCTGCCAGCTTGCCGTCCAGGTACACGGGGCTGCCGCTCATGCCGGCGACCACGCCGGTGTACTCGGCTTTTGCTCCACCCAGGCGTACCAAAATAATGTCCCCTTTGGGCCCGTTGGCATTCTTCATGACGCCAAGCACTTCCACATCCATGGACTCTGGCTTCGCTCCCTGGAATACGGTGTAGGCAACGCCTCGCATGCCGGCGTGGATCTGGCTCACCGCAATGGTTTCGAATGGTTTGGACGCTGGGGTAGGAGGTGTCTGGGCTGGAAGGAGGGGATGGAACACACAAAAGCAAACAATCGCACCCGCGAGGACCGCTCGTCTCATGGTTTTCCCCGGAAGACCACAGATTGGGTCCGCCAAAATTTGCCTCTTCGCGCTTTGTATCTTGTTTGCCGGGTGGGAGAGAACGATCTTAGGCCGCCAAAACATCCCAATCGCGAAGTCTTGCGTCTATACTAACAGGGTTTTCCGAGGGATTCTATGTTTGCCATGCGGCTTAACAGGGCTTTCGGCCTTGTACGAAAGTGCGTTAGTTCTATCTCTTTGCTGCTTTTCATTTTGGGCGTATTCATCGCCCTTGGGTCAGCAGCCCGAGCTCAGGATCAATCGTCGTCCACGCCAAGTGGCCAGCAGACGGAGCCTCCACCGGCTGCCGGAGGACCACAGACGGACGTTGGTCCTTATGCCATACCGAAGAAAAAAGATGAACCACCACCCCCCCCGCCGCCTTCCGCGCCCAAGAAAGTAGAGGGCATGCCTGACTATGCCATCCGCGTGGATGTTCCATTGGTCAATTTGGACGTCATGGTCACCACCAAAGACGGACAAACGATCCCGCACCTGACCAAAGAGAATTTCCGCATATCGGAAGATGGTGTGCCGCAGACCATCAATAATTTTGGCACTTCCGACGCCCCCATCACAGCCGCACTGCTGGTTGAGTTCGCCTCGACCAATTACCATTTTATGGTGGACGCACTGAATGCTTCCTACGTATTCGCGAGTACTCTGAAAAAGGACGATTGGGTGGCGGTAATTTCCTACGACATGAGGCCGCAAATCTTGGCCGATTTTACTCAGGACAAGAAGCAGGTTTATGGCGCATTGAATCAGTTACGCATTCCTGGATTCACTGAAACCAATCTGTTTGATGCGCTTTATGACACCCTGGACCGCGTGGACCGCATCGAGGGCCACAAGTACATCATTCTGATCAGCACTGGCATAGATACTTTCAGCCGTATCAATCTTGACCAGATTATGAAGAAGATCAAAATCACCAAGGATGTAACTATTTTCTCGGTGAGTGTGGGTTGGATCGCGCGGACCATGGCGGAAGCCCGAGGCCATGCTGCATACCACGGAATGGGCATTCCCATTACCCAGATCGACTATTTACAGGCTGACAACGAAATGCAAACCTTCGCCAAGTTAACTGGCGGCAAGTTTTACCAGCCACGCTTCATCGGAGACATGGTGGACACTTTCAAGGAAATCGGGACCGACATACGTGACCAGTACAACATTTCTTATCATCCCACCAATACCAAACAGGACGGCACCTATCGCAAGCTGAAAGTGGAGGTGGTGGCGCCCGATGGTGGCCCGCTGAAAATCAGGGACCAGAAGGGCAAGGACCTGAAATACATCATCATCGCCCGCGAAGGCTACACGGCGAAGCACACGGTGGAATAATCCCCGGCACAAATCGCGGAGGGACAGCCGCCGATTCGGCTTCGCTCAGGGCGGGCTCCCGGGTGTCCGTTCTTGCTAGTGAACCAAATGTTCTAGAACAAAAAACAGTGCGACGCCCAGAAACACGACTAAGGCTACTTTAGCGCCGGGTTCGCGGTTCACTTCCGGGATGAGGTCTGAAGCTGCCACATAGATGGTCACGCCTGCCGCAAGCGGTAGTCCAAAGCTCACTTCTTTTCGAAAGACTGCCATGGTCAGTACTCCAGCAAACGTGGCCGCGCCCAGCAATGCGGACGCTCCCCAGGCGATGCGGCGACTCTGACCGCTGGCCAGCATTACGGACGCTACCGTAAATCCCTCGGGGATTTTATGCAGAAAAATAGCGAAGAAAATAATCCATCCCAGCCCGTTCGAGACCAGGAACCCG
This sequence comes from Terriglobia bacterium, assembly GCA_963723765.1. Taxonomy (GTDB): domain Bacteria; phylum Acidobacteriota; class Terriglobia; order Terriglobales; family Acidobacteriaceae; genus DATBAX01. Next base: position 62,547 of record CAVRSD010000012.1, read on the forward strand.
GAGGCAATCGCAATCCCGTCAAAGAAAGTATGGATAACGAGTCCGACCAGTACCGAATATCCCTTATGCCCATGAACGAATTGCTCTTTGTGAGTCTCTTCGCCGAAGTGGAAGTGTGGAGTGACGGTGTGTTCGAAGAAGTGGATGAGCAAGTAGCCAAGCAGAACCAGATAGGCCGCGTCTTTGCCTCGTAATTGCAGGCTGGCAGGAAAAACCTCCACCAAAGCCGTGGCCAACATGAATCCAGCGCCTAACGCCACGAAATATTTGAGGTAGGCATGCTCCCAGTGTCTTTGGACGATGATGGCGCCGCCAAGAACGTTGGCTGCGGCAGCGGTAAGACCAAGCAAAAGACTAAGAGCGATGGGATGCATTGGGGTCAGAAGCAATCTTAACGCTTTAACCGCTATGTCGAATATGCATCACGTCCCCATCCTGGACAATGTAATCCTTCCCCTCCAGGCGAAGGATTCCTTTGGCGCGAGCGTTGGCTTCGGACCCGGCTTCCAGCAGCTTGTCCCATCGGATGGTTTCGGCGCGAATGAAGTGCTTCTCCAGATCGGAATGGATGGCGCCGGCAGCTTCGGCCGCTCGAGTATTCACCGGGATTGTCCAGGCGCGGCACTCGTCTTCGCCGATGGTGAAGAATGAAATCAGACCGAGCAGCGTATATGTAGTTCGAATCAAACGCACCAAGCCGCTCTCGGTAAGGCCGTAGCTGGAGAGAAATTCTGCTGCGTCGGCATCGCTCATTTCCGCCAGTTCCGCTTCCACCTTGCCGCAGATCGCAGTTGCCCCGGAATTCGGACGCGAAGCCACTTCGGTCAGCTTGAATTTCGCCACTGCTTCGTCGAGATCTTTTCCCAATTGCGTACTCTCGCTGATGTTGAGTACATAGAGAATTGGTTTCTCGCTGAGGAACATGAATCCACGCAGGCGTTTCTTGTCTTCTGGAGTCATCTCCATTTCGCGCAAGGGCTTCTCGGAACCTAAATGCTCGTTGGCGCGTTTGAGCAGGTCGAATTCTTTTTCCAGCTCCGGCGTCTTCATCTTCTTCAGGTCTTTTTGCACCCGCTCCAGCCGCTTTTCGATCTGTCCCAGGTCGCTGACCATTAGGTCGAATTCGACGTTCTTAATATCGCGCAGGGGATCAACCGGCCCTACATGCGGAATCGAAGGGTCGTCAAACGCGCGGACTACGTGAATGAGAGCATCCACGTTGCGCAGGTGTCCGATATAAGAGCTTTCTTTCAAGGCATCCTGACCGATGGCCCCGACGTCCACATATTCGACCGAAGTATGAGTCAATTTCTTGGGATTGTAGACAGCCGCCATGCGGTCGAGACGGTCATCCGGGACTTTGGCCACGCCCACATGCGCTTCCCGCGGGTTGGAGGAAGTCGCTCCACCGAGTGTCTTGGTCAAAATGCGAAAGAGAGAAGTTTTACCTACCTGCGGCAGGCCAATGATGCCAGTTTTCATAAGAGCGGATTAAAAGAACATCACGATGATAGCAGGCGGGCATGGATTTCACGGTCATGTGCCATGTTATTCTCACCAAGAATTGCGGTGCATTGCGTTGGTTCTCCTTTCGATTCCGAAATCCGTCGTGCGATGTTTGCTGTTCGCTGTATTGGTTTCGAATACCACAGCCCAGGCACAGTTTCGGTTACTCGATCAGGCAGCGATTGAATCCCGGCTCAAGGGTTTCTCTCGGAAGAATGAGGAACGGGAAGCCATCATCAAACAGCTATTCAGGGAATCAGGATGCAAGGAAGACCAACTTTCCGAACAGGTAGTCAGAGCGACCCTTCCACCTAACGTGATCTGCGTTTTGCCGGGAGAAACGGATGGAGTCATCCTGGTGGGTGCACATACCGACAAAGTCGACGAAGGAGACGGAGTAGTCGATAACTGGAGTGGAGCGTCATTACTACCGAGCCTTTTGTACAGCGTGAGCGGGCACAAGCGCCGCCATACATTTATTTTTGTCGGCTTCACCGGCGAGGAGAAGGGTCTACTCGGTTCCGATTTTTACGTACACAAACTCAGTTCCGTGCAGCGTTCAAAAATAGAGGGCATGGTCAACTTCGACACGCTGGGATTAGGGCCTACTGAGGTTTGGGCGTCTCATGCCGATACGCCACTACTAAACGCTCTCTCTCGCATCGCTATCACGATGAAGCTGCCGATCACGGTCATGAATGTGGACAACATCGGTTCTACGGATTCGGAATCATTTGCCGAATTCAGAATTCCCCGGGTCACCATACATTCCCTGACAGAAAAAACTTTACCGATTCTGCACTCCAGCCGTGACAAAATCGATGCCATCCACATGGATGACTACTACACCACGTATCGCCTGATGGCTGGTTATCTGGCGTTTCTGGATACTCAATTGGATGTGCCGGCCCGTTAACCTCGTCATGCTGGAGCGGGTGAGTGGTTCACGAAGTGAGCTGCGAGGGAGTCGAAGCATCCCTATGCCCGGCATTCCGTCAGATTCTAGCGGACCTTCGACTCCCTGTCTGCTTCGCTTCGCGAAACAGACCCTCCGCTCAGGATGACAGGGGTGGGACAACGCAGGACTAGGGGGGAACCCGTTAGCGCGTACGCAACGTACTCCGTGTACTTAAATAAACCACGACCAATCCCAGCAACAGCACTCCTTCTTCGATCCGTGTTGACCAAGCGTGTAAGGCGTCGAAGCGCGCCCGGGCTGGGTTGCCTGCGGGAACGGAATCAATCTCGCCGTGGATCGAGGCTCGCAGCGTGTCCATGCGGGGAATGATGCCGAACTGAGAGATCAGCGTTAACATCAGCATCACGATGATGAGTATGTGGCGGGCGGCGAATACATGCTCTGTGCCAGTATTGAATCGGCTATAGACAAGGGAACTAGTCAGGAAGACAACGCCCGAGATCATCCCCATCCAGTGCAGAATGCCCAGCAACCGCCCGACCACCATTCCGGCAAGCTGCCGAGTTGGAAGGACAGTGAACGCAGTCTGCGCAACCACAGGAAAAAAGATGAGACCGCCAATCCAGACGATCAAAGAAAGAAGCATGAGGAAACGAAGAAACTTCATGGGAAAAACATTATAGCTTCGTGACGATTTCCATTCAGGTGGCTACCGGGTTTTGTCCGGCCTTCCTTCGCCACCTGCCCAGCTTACGGTAGATAATCTGGGGAAGGCGAGGACTCGTGGACAGCCAAAACCATGTCCAAAACACCAACCAGTCCAAAACGAGAAGCGGCAATTGTGCCAAGCGAGGCTCAAAGCTTCGATCTTTGTGCGCATAATAAGAAAGGGACTTGCCATCCCACGCGACGGAGAAACTTGGTTTGTATTTGAGGGTGGAGAGTCGCGGCATGGTTTCACCGACTGCCCTGAATGTCGGTTCAACCAGAAAACACTTGCCACTCTCGAAATACTCCACCCAAGCGTGTCCAGTTCCGTAACGCCCTGCCTTGCCAAATACAACTCGGGCGTCATATCCCATGGACATGAGCTCACGCCATGTCCATAGCGCGAAGTCATCGCAGTCGCCCTTCCTGGCTTTCTCGAATTCTTCAGGAGGTTGCCAGTAGTCCTGTTGCCCAAACTGCTCCTCGTCGCTTACACCTTTACACCCCATCAGGAATCGACGAATGTCTCCTATGCTTTTGCATTTCACTGACAACGGTCGGCTCACATAGCGGCCCATGGGAAAGGTCGGATGTATGCCTCGACGCCGATGGAAAGGTTGTGACACACGCCTGCCGATGGCATCGTAGGCTTCTGGAATCACTTCAGCGATCACGATGGCAGGGATTCTCTCACAAGAAAAGGAACTACTGACCGCTTCTACACCGGCACGTGCGTATTCTCCACAATTTCCTGCATGGCCTGCTCTGCCAGTTCGGATTTCTTCGCCGTGGAAGCATTGGAACCATTCACCACCACACGATGGGCAAATACCGGCACAACCAGTGGCTTGAAATCTTCTGGTACACAGAAGGTTCTGCCTTCGAGGAAAGCCATGGCCTGGGCGGCGCGATAGAGCATCTGTGAGCCGCGCGGTGAAACTCCCAGGGCAAATTGTTCGGCATCGCGCGTCTTGCGCACAATGGCGAGAGCATAGCTGACCAGCGATTCGTCCACGCGCACTTTTGTGACCGCTTGCTGCATCTCCAGCACATCGGCGCCGCTCAGTACTGGCTTCATGATCTCCAGTTGGGCTGTGCCTGCTTCCGATCGCAAAATCTCCCGCTCGGCACTGCTGTCGGGATATCCCATGCGCACCCGCATCAGAAACCGATCCAGCTGCGATTCTGGCAGAGGGTAAGTGCCGTGATGCTCGACTGGGTTTTGTGTGGCGATGACCATAAACGGCTGGGGCAGAGCGTAGGAATGGGAGTCGACGGTGACCTGACCTTCATTCATGGCTTCAAGCAGCGCGGATTGTGTTTTCGGGGTAGTGCGATTGATTTCGTCGGCCAGCAGCACATTGGTGAAAACCGGGCCGCGCTTGAACTCAAAGTCTTGCTCAAGAGCGGAGTAGATGGAGATTCCCAGAACGTCCGAGGGCAGCATGTCGCTGGTGAACTGCACGCGTTGAAAGCTGCAATCGATGGCCCGGGCAATAGCGTGTCCCAGCGTAGTTTTCCCTACTCCTGGAACACCTTCGATGAGCAGATGCCCGCGAGCAAGAATCGAAACCAGGGCCAGACGGATGGCGTCGTCCTTGCCACGAATCACCCTGCGCAGCGCGGTTTCCAGAAGAGCCGCACGATGAGTGGCGGCAGTAGCGGTTTCGGGCGACATTGAGCTCAATTCTATAGTGGAGAACGGCGGAGAGGCAGTTACTTGCGTCACATAAAAGCTGTCAGCTATCAGCCGTCAGTTTTCAGCTCGAGGCCCTTAGATTGTGCGGGTTTTAGATGGTCAGCCGGCTGGGGGATTCAGGCGTCATCTCCACGGCTTTCATTGACTTACCCGCCTCACACACGTAGGATTCTGCTCTGTGATTGGGCGCACCATCTCGCACTACCGCATTGTCGAGAAGCTTGGTGGCGGTGGGATGGGAGTTGTATACAAGGCTGAAGACACACGCCTTCATCGTTTTGTGGCGTTGAAATTCCTTCCTGACGAATTCGCCAAAGATCCTCAGTCTCTCAGCCGCTTCCAACGCGAGGCCCAGGCTGCTTCCGCCCTGAATCATCCCAATATCTGCACCATCTACGACGTTGGCCAGGAAAGTGGGCAAGCTTTCATCGCCATGGAATTCCTGGATGGCACAACCCTGAAACACATGATCGAGGGTCATCCGCTCAAGACCGTACAACTGCTCGAACTTGGCATCCAGATTTCGGATGCTCTCGATGCCGCCCACGCTGGTGGAATTGTGCATCGCGACATCAAGCCTGCGAATATCTTTATCACTCAACGAGGTCAGGCCAAGGTTCTTGATTTTGGCTTGGCGAAACTCACTCCGCATGGCAGCCCCATTGGAGATGGGGCAACCGCCTCGCTTGGAACGCCCACCGCCATCAGCGCCGACCAACTCACCACTCCGGGAACAGCAATGGGAACCATCGGCTACATGTCCCCTGAGCAGGCGCGCGGCGAGACTCTGGACAATCGCACCGATCTTTTTTCCTTCGGCGTGGTGCTCTACGAAATGGCAACCGGCAAGCAGCCCTTCTCAGGAACCACCTCGGCGATTGTCTTTGACGCCATTTTGAACAAGTTGCCGGTCCCCCCGATCCAGTTGAATCCAGGCCTGCCGGCGCAAATGGAACCGATCCTGAACAAGGCGCTGGAAAAAGACAGGGAATTGCGCTGCCAAAGCGCGGCAGAGATTCGCGCCGATCTGAAGCGCCTGAAGCGTGATACTGATTCTCCACGCGCTACGATCAGCGGCGTTGTTCCGATAGTCGCGGCGAGTGGCGCGAAAGAATCCCCCGTCGCCGACCGCGAGAGTGCACGGAAGAGCCGCCTACTGCCGGTTCTGATTGCGTGCGGTTTCCTGCTCGCTCTGGCAGCGGGATTAGTGGCAGGGAAGCGCCTCTGGGGATCGTCAGCGGCCACCGCGCCGCTCTATCACGAAATCACTTTCCGCCGCGGCGAAATTCGTTCGGCCCGATTCGCGCCCGATGGGCAAACGATCTTATACAGCGCCGCCTGGCAAGGAAATCCGGTGGAGACATTCGCCGCTCGTCAGGGCACCGTCGAATCGCGTTCGCTGGGACTGGGTCGCGCCGAGCTTCTGGCGGTTTCCTCGACGGGCGAGATGGCGCTCTCCCTAGGCAGCCATCCCGTCGGAACCTGGATCAACGTTGGCACACTGGCACGAGCGCCGCTGGCGGGTGGCGCACCCCGCCCCGTCCTCGAGAATGTCGAATGGGCGGATTGGGGCCCGGACGGAAATACCTTGGCGGTGGTACGCAACGTAAGTGGCCGCGACCGGCTGGAATTTCCCATCGGCAAAGTCCTCTACGAGACCAGCGGCGGCTGGATCAGCTATCCACGAGTTTCGCCGAAAGGCGACTTTGTGGCGTTCATGGATCATCCCAACCAGGGAGATGACGGTGGATCGGTAGCCGTCGTCGATCTGTCCGGCAAGAAGAAAAATCTGACCCGGAATTGGTACGGTACGCAGGGTCTCGCCTGGTCGCCTGACGGCCGGGAAGTCTGGTTCACCGCCAGCGAATTGGGACTGGACCACTATCTCTCCGCAGTTAACTTGGCGGGGGAAGAACGCCTGGTGACGCGCATCCCCGGCACGCTGGCTATCTTCGACATCTGGCACGACGGACGAGTGTTGCTGGCCCGTGCCGGACGACGGCGCGAAGTCATGGCCCTCGACGCGGGAGCAACCAAAGAGCGCGACCTTTCCTGGCTCGACTACACCTATCCAGCCGATCTTTCCGCCGATGGCAAGACCCTTCTTTTTGATGAGGAGGGAGTTGGCGGCGGGGTGCAGTACGGCACTTCACAAGAGCTAACCTACGCCGTCTATATTCGTAACACCGACGGCTCTCCGGCCATTCGACTCGGCGAAGGCGGCGCCAACGCCCTATCCCCCGACCAGAAGTGGGTCATCATTGCGACCCCGGACGCGCCGGCGCAATTCCGCTTGCTACCCACCGGTGCGGGTGAAACCCAGCAAGTCACCAACGATTCGATCAATCACCAGTGGGCCCGCTGGCTCCCGGACGGCAAGCGCTTCGTCTTTACCGGGAACGAAGCAGGTGGCGGGGTGCGGCTCTACGTCCAGGATGTTTCCGGAGGAAAACCCAAAGTGATTTCCCCGGAAGGAGTCGACGCGCAGGCGTTTGCGGTTTCGGTGGACGGCCAGTTCGTGGTGGGCATCGGCCCCGATCAAAAAGGCTACCTCTATCCGACGGCGGGAGGCGATCCTCGAGTCGTGAACGGAATGGAGCCTGGAGATCTCCCAGTTAATTGGAACCAGGACGGCAGCTCCATTTATCTTTATCGGACCGGCGAAGTCCCCGCCAAGGTTTACCGCCTGGAATTAAGTACGGGAAAGAAAACTCTTTGGAAGCAAATTGTTCCCATCGATCCCACCGGTGTTTCCACGATCGGACCGATCATGGTGACCCCGGATGGAAAGACTTACGTCTATGGCTTTCATCGAACCCTCGGAGACCTTTACTTGGTAGAGGGCTTGAAGTAGATTCTTCTTCTTTCTTTCCCAGGAACAGCCGCATCATTTGAAATCCCAAGGGTGCCCCGTTCAAGCTCCGCTTGAGCGGGGGTGTTACTCGCGCGGCCGTGGCCGGCACTTGAAAACGCAACACGCTCTCTTCGGTGGGTTTGGAAGACGAAACAAATCCCAAGCTGTCCACGGCGGTGGAATCCCGCACTTGACGGAGAACGTCAAGGCTGGGGCACCCGGCGACGCTGTGCCAGTAAACGAATGAACCTTACCGAGAGCCAGAATCCGCCCCACAACAGCAAATGGACAGCCAGAGTTACAAATGCCCCTGCGGGCCCGATCGCCCTCGATCGAAGCGGCACAATTCCTTCCGATCCGGCCGCGTAGATAATGCCGGTGATGCCATCTCCAAGCAATTCCAACTGGATTTGCTGTTTCGATGGACCGATCTGCTTAACATGGATGATCCACCCGGCATGGCCCCCATTGGGCGCAGGCGTGCTTCGCACCTTGTTCTCAACCCATGTCTGGCGCTGGGGCGATACATTGAACGTGTAACCTGCGTCTTTCGGGCGAGGTGATACCTCGGAAAGATTGTGGAACCATCGCATTTCAACGCGGTCAGGCCAGACCAAAAGGACGGGATACTCGTATTGCCAGCCTGTACGAAAGGGGTGAGTAAATAGAGGATCGGCGAGGCGAATCGAAACAGGAAACAGACCGATGAAGCTCGCCACCAAGAGTACGACGTGAATGATTTTCTGTACCCGTAACGAGGTCACTTAACAGTCCACAAGCTTTGTCCTGCGTATTAACTTTTGTCAGAACGATCACTGGGGACGAATCTTGCGCTTATTTATTCATTAGGGACAAAGACTACTTCTCGTCTGGCGACCCCTGGCAACGACACTCTCTGTCTAGGTGGCTTTGACCGGGCCCCGCTTTACCGCGCGCTCCAACGTCTGATCCAGCGCAGCCTTGGCTTTCTCGTATTCCTGTTGCGAGATGGCGCCCTGTTTATGCTCCACCTCCAACTGGAAAAGCTCTTCTTTCAAGGCTTCGAGCAATAGGCCAGAACGTCCTGGCGCGATGGTATTCCTGCCAGGAGGAATCGCGACTCCGGGAGCAAAATCGGGAACAGAGGAAGTCTTCGAACGGCTCGAAATGTAGGTTGCGCCCGCAATCAGCAATACCGCAAAGCCTCCGAGAATGTATGCCCGGTATTGTTTCAGCGGATCGGGAGCTTCGCTGGGCGGGCCGAGGCCTCCGCCCGGACGATTGTCGCGTCCTTTCGGTGGCGTGACTGTTTCGCCGCCGACACTTCCAGCACTGCTCTCGGCGTTGGCGCTGCTCTCGGTTCCGGAATTATCTTCCTGCAACATACCGGTGCCAGAAACTGTGAAAGACAACGGCTGCCCCGCTTTAGTATTGGCCGCGACTTCTGCGATCGCCCCCGGTTGATTGGGTGGCTGCTTATTATCGTAGATGCCTTCCCGCGCAGCTGAAAACTGCATCGACTGGGGCAGAATCACTACCAGGTGTTCAAGAGGATAAAGCGGCTTGGGATCAATCTTGGCCGAGCCGCTATAGGGCAAACGGTAGGTAATTTGAAAATCGGTTTGCCCGGGGCGCAAAGGGAAAACAAAAGCGTAGCGTCCCTTTTCCGCCTGCGCCACGGGTTCGGAATCGACCCACTGGCCTCCCGCGGTTTGCGCCTGGGCCCCGTCAATTTTCGCGCCATCGGGAATGTAGAACTCGAAGTTGCGGTCGTTCATCTGGGTGCGCGGCGGTTTCGATGCGTTGTTGACGGCAAAAATACGGGTGACGCCGAGTTCGTCCGGCTTGGCTTGTACGTACAAAAGATCGGCGGTCGAGCTGATCCCCTCGACTTTCTTAGCGACATCAAAAACCTGCACATCGGCCGATGCCGTTCCCGGGGGCGCCATGTGGTGGTAAGTCACACCCTGATGAATGACGCGAATCAGGTGCGGACCTCCAGCGTCCGGGAGATCAAGGCGGAAATCGCCCTTGGAGTCGGTCTTGGTGCGAGCGGCTTCTTCCATGCCCTGCGCCAGTTTGATGAGGATGACATCGTCGCCCACGGCCGGCTTGTTGGTAGTGCCGTTAGTGACCGTGCCAGTCAGGGTTTGGGCGACGGCTGCGGCGGTCAATGCCAGCGCTAGGAAGAACGCCGAAATTTTCAGGGACGATCTCAAAGAAGGTCTCAAACTCTCGATCCTTTTCTGGGGCTCACCATCGACATGGCGGCTTCTTCAAGGCTGGCCATTTCCGCCAGAATCGCGGCAGCTTCGTCTTCCATGGAAGTTTTCATGGACTGATAATCAGAATCTGGAAACTTACCGGACTTAAACTCGAAATTCAGGTCGCGCAGATTTTCATAGACCACATCTCTACGTTCGCGAAGATAGGCGAGACGCGTCTTCTCCGGACCCATTTGCAGTGTCCCGGGAAGATAGAAAACATAAAACAGCACGCATAGCGTGATGAAGGCGCAGATCAGGAAAATGGTGCTCATTCTTGAGTGTCCTTTCTGGCTTGTTCACGGAAATGATCAAGCTCCAAGCCTTCGATTGGTTCCACCGATCCAGGCGGCCGCACCAGAGGACGGTTCTTCCAGGCGCGCACAATCAGAACCACGGTACTCAGACCCAGAACCAGCACGAGGTAGGGCATGATCCACGCCACCCGGTTGAACCCCACAGCAGTCGGCGCAGCGATCACGGTTGTGCCATAAGTCTGCACAAACCATTGCAGCGCCAGATCGTCGTTACTCTCACGGTCCACTGCGGCTGTGAGCTCATCGCGCATGCGCGTGGAATACGTGCAGCCGACATGGTTGCACTCCAGCAGAATCTGATGGCACCCGCAGACACACATCATCCGATGGCCCAGATCGTTGAACCGCGCTGCAGCGTCACCCGCGCCCAGCAATGTCAGAAGAGTCACAAACAACACCGCAGATTGTAGGCAACGTTTCAAAATTGGGTTTCTGAACGTTGGAACTACGGATCGCATCAATCGCCTGCTCCCACGGGTTCAGGTTGCATCTGCGAGGGGACCGGCGCCCGCACCGGAACCGCGTTCGGGACCAATGCTGTGACCGTTCCTACGATCATGATCCAGACCCCGATCCAGATCCACATGACCAGCGGATTCAGGTGCGCCTTGATGATCGGACGTCCCGTATCGCGGTTCTGGCCTTCATAGACCAGGTAAAGATCTTCTAGCGGAGTGGAGCGATTCGCCACCATCGTGGATGGTGTTTGACTGGCCTTGTAGAATCGCCGTTCGGGATTAAGTGTCGTAATTTGCTTGCCGTTCTTAAATACATCGATGACGGCCCACTCGCTCTCGTAGTTCGGATTGTCATCCTGGGTATAAGACTGGCAAACCAGCGTGTAAGCGCCGACGCTCATCTTGTCGCCGAAGCCCATTTCCTGTTCTTTTTCCTGATTGAAAGCCGAGCCCACGAATCCAATTACGATGACGACCACTCCAAAGTGGACGATGTAGCCGCCATAACGCCGTGTGTTGCGATGGAGCAGATGAAGCATCGAAGCAAATAGATTTTGTCCGGTATGCCGGGAGATCACGCGGCCACCGCGAATGAACTCAGACGAAACGGTCATCGCCACCAGTACGCACAGCATAATGGTCATCAGCGCATAGAAGTACGACATGTCCTGCCACGGCCGCAGACCGAATATTACGAGAAGCACACCAACCACAAGCGCACCCATCGCCGGCCAAAAGAAATTGCGCCTCAAGCTGTCAAAGGATGTCCGTCGCCATGCTAGTAGCGGGCCGATCGCCGTCAGCAGCAACAACAACAGCGCCACGGGAACGTTTACTTTGTTAAAGAACGCCGGACCTACCGTGACCTGATGTCCCTGCACCCACTCGGAGAGCTTCGGGAACAGCGTTCCCCACAGCACCGTGAAGCAGGCAAGAATCAGAAGCAAATTATTGAACAGGAAACTCGACTCGCGCGAAATGATCGATTCCAGCTTGTGTTCGCTGCGCAAGTGGGACTCGATTCTTCACATAAAAGAACAGGCAAGTTACGAATATCAAAGCCAGAAAAATCGTAAACCAGTCGCCAATCGAGGACTGCGCGAAGGCATGAACCGAACTGACCAATCCGCTACGGGTCAGGAGCGTCCCGAAAATCGATAGCATGAAAGTCGTGAAGATGAGCCAGACATTCCAGGTCTTCAGCATGCCGCGCTTTTCCTGCATCATCACCGAATGCAGAAATGCGGTGCCCGTCAGCCACGGCATGAGTGAGGCATTCTCCACCGGATCCCAACCCCAATAACCGCCCCAGCCCAGTACCGAATATGCCCAATGCATTCCGAGGAAGACTCCGCAGGTCAGGAATCCCCAGGTCACCATGGTCCAGCGCCGCGTGATGTGGATCCACTTCTCGCCGGGATAGCGCATGATCAACGCCCCGAGCGCGAAGGCAAAGGGCACAGTGAAGCCAACGTATCCCAAATAAAGCATGGGTGGATGGATGACCATTTCCGGATATTGCAGCAGCGGATTGAGTCCGTTGCCGTCGGGCGGCAGCGCGCCTTCCATGATGCCAAAAGGATTGGCCGCGAAATTCAGCAGCAGCAGAAAGAAAATTTGTACCGCGGCGATGATGACCGAAGCGTGCGCGAACAACCGGATGTCGGTCTTGTGGCGCAGCCTGAGAACCAGTCCGTAAGCGGACAGCAACAGCGACCAGAACAGCAGAGAGCCTTCCTGCCCCGACCAAAGAACTGCGAACTTATAAGGCGCGGGAAGATCACGATTGCTGTGATGAAAGATGTAGGCGATGGAAAAATCGTTCTGGAAAGCGGCAACAACTAGGACCGTCGCTGCCAGGGCCACCAAAGCGAAAGTGGCAATGCCAGCCCGTCGAGCTGTTTCTCCTACCCGTTCCGAGCCAGGGCCAGTTTCGGTTAACGCCCAAAGCCCGGCCAAAAACGAGTACGCACTCAGCGTCAACGCGAACAGCAGCGCAAAACTGCCAATTTGGGACATGGGGAGGCTCGTATCCAATTGCTTCTTGGATTTATGGTGAGTTTACCGCATTGCGGGGCGGGGGGCTACTCTCGGGAGGGCAGTTTTTGGCACAAAGAAACCCTTTGCTTCCAGAAACATGCAACTGGCGCCGGTCCAAACCGGGAAGTTCCTTCGTTCCCTGACCTAGGCGCTCTGATGATGGTCGGAGCGGGCGAGAATTTCACGCTCGGCTACCAGCCAATCTTCGTTCTCGTGACCCGGGGTGTATCCCCGCTGCTCGTACAGTTCGTAGGCGCGCCGGCGGATTTCCGCTTCCATATCCGCCTCGGCTTGGTTTTTTTGATTGTGGGCACGGCCCCCGGCCCGGAGATCGGAGTGACTTTCTTGTTTGAGGCACTGCCATTGCGGGGAACTTTTGCTTTAGCCATCGTTGAATACTCCTTTACAGATAAGAGGTTCAGTAACGAACCGAGTTTGATGGATAAGCCACCCACACCAGTTGCTTTTGCCAAACCGGCAGAGGTGCCTTCTGGATGTAACGAACGATGTCTTTATGATAAACCGGATGACCTTGTGGAATTGTCAACGCGAGGAAAATTTCTTCGGGGAAACAGCTCAGTGTCAGCACCGTGGCATTGACGAAGGATAAAGAGACCATGATAGTTCCAGATACAATCAACAACGCGCTCAAATCCGATATGGAACCAGCACCCCAATCTGGCAACATTTTCCATCGTGCCGTGCACATCTTCGTATATGGCCTCTGCTCGGTCTACTTCGGCATAACCCCGCCGCCGGAAGAAAAGGAACTCCGCTTCATGGGTCTTCTTCTTGGCGCCGTTATCGTGCTTGCGATGCTCGGAACACTATTTGGCTGGTATCTAATCCAGGCGGTGACGAAGTATTGATTGGCAGGAGACGGCAAGCGGCCTTCGACGGTACAATATCTAAGTCAATCGTGCTCTAAACGGCGCTGTCATCTAACGGTTAGGATACTGCCCTCTCAAGGCAGGTATACGGGTTCGATTCCCGTCAGCGCTACCAAAATTCTCACTGCGATTTCTCCGCGGATAATTCAGATCTAGAAATACGAAGGCATCGTGCGGGGAACTTGTAATCTTCACATCGCGTATTATTTCCCAGCGAGCAGACGGCATTGAAGCGTACCGCTCTTGTGGAGCGTTGGGGATGTCTGAACCTGAGAATGTCAACCGAGTAAGTCTATTAAGTAAAAGCTCCTCAACGATCACGCGCGCGGCGCTTCCTTGGTGGCTAAGTACAATCGTGGTGCTGGGCGCCCTTCTCATGGCGGTAGGTGGCCTGGTGGCGCTCTTGCAGCCGGCGCGGCTGGTGTCTCCACATGACGAGATCAACGGGGCTGTACACATCTATGCGGGCTACTTTGCCGCGCGCGCCCTGGTTTTGGCGATCATGCTTTTGGCCGCACTGGGTTTACGAGCCCGAGGAATGCTAAACAGCTTGATGTTACTGACCGCATTCATTCAAGTGCTGGACTGCGTGATCGATTGTGTGGAAGGTCGATGGGTCGTTTTGCCGGGAGTCGTTCTAGTTGGCTCGATGCTCTTCATAGGGTCTGCCCGTCTCTCAGGGCACCCGTTCTGGAGGGTTGAGGCCTGGAGGCAGGGTCCCTAGTCTGCGGAAAACCCCTTAGGACTGATTGAATGAGATAAGGGCCGATTCTGAGGCCAACTGGAAATATCGTCTGCCTTTTGTGCTTTATGCGCTAGCTGGAACCAGATTGCTTGGCTGAGGGACTTCGCGGACTTTAGCCTCGGGCTTTAATCCCCAGGGATCGTTCTCGTGAGTGATCGTTTCCAGCCCGATCTGGTACTCCTTGGATCCCTCAAGCTGTTTGGTCCAAACTACTCGAAATTCGGCTTTGCGCTGGCGATATTGCAAGGTGAGCTTGTCACCTACATTGAACGTACGTCGCACCGAACCCAGCCGGGCTCCGGTCTGGGTTATGTCGAGGGTATGTGCTACAGCGGAGTAGGGGGCGCCGGCGACATCGTTGCCCCATACTTTTACTGGTAACACTGCCTTTACACGATCTTTACTTCGTTTATCCATGATTCCTACTGGAGTCCTATTGGATTCCGCTGGCGACACTGGAGAACACGTTGCCCGCGTTCGCTCCAACCAGTCGCACTGTGCCTACGACGATCACAAGAACCACGGCCAGCATCACCGCGTATTCGGCGACATCCTGCCCGTCTTCCTGCGACCATAACCTGCCAAGAAACGCCGTCATAAATCCCCCTGTGCGGCTAAAGGGCCGCTCCCAAGCACAGCTAGAATGAGCGATCCAGGGCGGCCAGACAATGGCTCCTTCGGGGGGACAACGGCTCGTTTGGGTAGGTGACTCAAGTCACCGGTCATGGTTCAAGGGGAGGGTCTTTGCCCTTGGCTAGGCAACGATGCTTCCACGGAAGGCGATGCCTATTACTTTTGTCACCTGGGTATGGAATGCGGAGACTCTCGGAGAACCGATTACTCGAGCACGCTGTCGTCGAGCTTCTTTCTACCCCAATCGGCGGCGGCCTGAACAAACGCAAGCACCAAGGGATGCGGATTCTCGGGCTTCGAGGAAAGCTGAGGCTGGAACAGAGTTGCAATAAAGAAGCGGTGGGTGGGTGATTCGATAGCGCGAATCTCGCCTTGTGGGCCGCGGGCGACGACGGCGAAACCGGCTTCCATGGCGGCCCATTCATAATCAGGATTGATCTCAAAGTTGCAGAAAAACTCTTCCACCACTACGTCCTGCGAATAAAACGATTGCAGGTAAGAACCTGGGCGCAAGCGGATCTCCGGAATCGCGCCCGAGAGTTTCGGTGCATTCTTGGCACGGTTCGGCACGGCGCAAGCCACGGGGTAGATAATGATGTTCTTCGAGCCGGAATTGTTCTCGGCGGAGTCGGCGTCCGCGATGCCCAGCACGTTGCGGGCGCATTCGATCAGCGCGTATTGAAAGCCGCCGCAAGTGCCGAGGAAGGGCCAATCGCGGCGGCGTGCGAACTCGATCCCTCGCAGCATTCCGTCCAAACTTTTGTAGGGACTGCCCGGGGAGGCCCAGATCCCGTCGAAGCTTTCTAACTTCTTTTGTCCGTTGGGCTCAAGAATGGAAGACGTGGGAATCCATTCCGATTCCACCCGCTGATTCAGTTTGGCAGCAGCGTGCTGTAACGCCTCGTTGGTCGCGTGATGGGAGCGGAACTCGGGATTGAAGTCTCCCAGAATTCCGATGCGGACGGCGTCAGTCACTGGGTCATTCTAATTGAGAAGTGCGGCTGCGCCTCGTGCGAAGGTTGGTGACCCAAATACAGGCTCTGGGCTCCAGGCGCTCGCCTCTGGGCCTTCGGTCTGAGCATGGCCGAATGCTGGAACCGGTTTCCTAGAGCCTAGACGCCCAGCGCCTAGAGCCTATTTTGTTGCAGCGAAGCTCATGTTTACGTCGGCTTTGTCGGCGTCTTCCACTTTGAAAAGCGGACGCGGCGTCAGCTTCATAAAGCTGGCCACCAACGTGTCCGGCATTTGCTGAATGCGAATATTGAACGTATTTACAGAGTCGTTATAGAACTCGCGGCGGTCAGCGATCTGGCTTTCCAGTTCGGTGATCCGCTTCTGCAGTTGCATGAAATTGTTGTTGGCCTTCAGGTCGGGATAATTTTCCGCCACGGCAAAGAATCCGCGCAGAGCTGAGGTCATACTCTGGTCGGCCTGAGCTTTCTGGTCGACGGTGGATGCCTGCTGGTATTGGCTGCGGGCCTGGGTAATTTTGATGAGGGTATCGCTCTCAAAATTCATGTAGCCCTTGCAGACGTCGAGCAACTTGGAGAGTTCGTCGTGGCGCTGCTTGAGCATGATGTCGATGTTCGACCATGCCTTGTCAATATCGTTCTTGAGTTCGACCAGCCCGTTAAAGATGGTGACGAGATACCAAACGATCCCGGCTGCGGCGAACACTATCGCCAATAAAATTACGATGCTCATAATTGTTGTCCCCCCGATTCCAGATTCCCTAATCGATTACAACAACTTAAAATATTCCAGCAAAACGTAAACACACAGCAGGGTCAAGGCGGGGCCACCCCAAATCATCAACGTCGATTTCCAACTTAGGGCTTGCACCACATCCCGTTGACTGCGCCAGGACATAAAAAACGCTGGATTATGCGTTCCCCGCATAATCACTACGGGAGGATGCAGATCGAATTCGTCTGCCACGACCTGGGTTGCGGTTCCACCGCCATTTCCGGATGGAGAATGTGTGGCTGAAGCGGCGCCCACCAGATTGTTTACGCCGGCTGCGGCCCAGGCGGCGGGATTACTGATTCCGGCCTTCATCATGGCGGCAGACAGTTTCTGCTGTTGCGTCATGTCGCCCGCACTGGTCGGTCCGCTCTCACTGGAGAGTCGAATCACTTCCTGAGTTGTTGGCGTATTCGTCCCTTGCTGCCAGTTGAGCCCGCTGGTATGCAACCCCCCGAGGGACGCAGAAAATGCCGTGGCCCCTAGTCCGCCGCTGGTTTCGCTCCGTATCGGCGTCGCGCTGCACGTCACGCCGGGGTTGGTCGCCAGCGTACCCAGAACGAAAAGCGCGTTCTTGGGCTTGATGCAATATTCCTCAATTTTCAATTTGTGGTCGCTGCCCACTCCGTGACGGGCGACGAACCCAGCCACGTTACCGGGTATTTCGAGGCTGCTGGAGAAAATGGAATTGCTGAACTCTTCCTTGAAATCGCAGTGAATGTCCAACTCGGCGCCCTGGGGATCGACCAGCACGCGTCCGGAATTGTCATCCAGAAAAAAAGGCACATGCAGGTTTTCGTCTGCGACCTTCACCCACTGGCTATTCTTGCCCCGCTGTTCCCATCGCCACGCCACGGTCCGGTAGTAATAGCATGGCACGCCCGTGATAGGGGCGGTCACTGTATACGGACCGACTGCCAGGCCGCTCACTTCAACCAATCCCATGGAAGCGCTGCGAACCTTGGAAGCGGGAGTATCCATGATCAGGCGCTTGCGCTGCAGCATGCGGAATCCGCGATAGAACAAGTAAACGCCCGCACAGGCGCCCACCACGGGCCACATCCATACGTCATGGCGTCCGGAGTAAACGATGATGGTGAAAGCCAGAATCATGTTTTCAGTTTCGGCACCACGGCCTCAATCGCGGCCATGGCGTCGGCTCGAGAATATATGGAAAGGGAATATTGCAGGAAGGAGAAAGCGGCAATTTTGGTTTACTTCAGTAACTCAGGTCTCCGAGCCGATCTCGTGACTTGCGGACTTGATTTTGTGCCAACTTGTGATTCTGAGGGTGACTTTCGTAATCGCGGCGGTCCCTGACTTGATTGCCGCGAGGATACGCTGCCCCTAGAATTCTTGGTGGGTTACTCCGCATACCCTTTCTCCCATGGCAGAAACGAACAAGCGAGTAGACCGGGCCGAGATTGCAAAGCAGATAGAGCGCGCGGAAAAGCTTCTCCAGAGAGGCAAGACCGCCGACGCCCTGGATGGGTATATCCATGCCCTTGCCGCGGATCCCAGCAATGACACGGTGCGCCAGATGGCCGCCGATTTGTGCCTTTCCCTGCAACGAATTCCTGACGCAGTAAAACTTCTCGGCGAGCTTTTCGAGAGGCAAATGGAAGCTGGTGATGCCACGCGCGCCAGCCTCACCTATAAAAAACTGGCTCGATTCGTGAACCCCACCTGGGAACAGAAAGTCCGCTTTGGCCAAATTCTGGAAAATTCCAATCGCAAACTGGCGATCGAGACCTACCAGAACGCATTCGAAGAACTGACCCATCAAGGCCGCAAGCCGGAGTCCCTGAAAGTCTTGCAACGAAGCGTCAACCTCGATCCGAGTGAGCAGAACCTACAGCGATTGGGCGAGCTTTCCGCAGAAGTAGGAGATCACAAGGCGGCGGCTGCAGCCTTTTCGAGGCTCGCGGATACCACGCGAGCTGCCGGTGGCGACGCGACCCTCTGGATCGAACGCGCCTATACGGAAGATTCCCACGACAGCGCGATCGCGTTGGCTTACGGCAAAAGCCTGCTGGCGCAAACTCAAATTGGCGCCGCTATCTTCGTTCTTGAGCCACTGGCCAGCGCTCCTTCGGCGTCTTTGGAATTCAGTGAAACTTATGCCCAGGCCCTTCTGGCGGCCAACCGGCTGACCGAGGCGGAAGTGATTCTCTGGAAACTTTTCGAAGAGAATCCTGCGCGGATGGACGATATCTCGAAACTGATTGGGGCATTTATCGATGCCAATCAGGATGTAGAAGCGGTTGCATTGGCGCGCAAGCTGGAGCAGTCCCAGCGGCGCAAGGGAGAACGGCGCGGCTTCCTCGCCACCATGCAGGAAATTGTTGCCCAGCACCGGCCTTCTCCGGAGTTGCTCGAATTTCTCAGTGAGCAATTCAACGCCTCGAATCGCGAGACCGATTATTGCCAGACGTTAATCAAGCTTTTTGAATTGCATTACGGCATGGGCAACTTTGCCAAAGCTGCGGAATCCCTGGACCGCGCCGCTGAAGTGGACGCTTACGAGCCCGGCCACCAAAAGCGCCTTGAGTCGTTGAAGGGGAAAATTGACGAGAACCGTTACAAAGTTATCGCCTCGCGCTTTACCAGCCTGGCGGTTTCAGCGGAACCGGCGCGGAATGAAGAGAAGTCGCTGGGCTCGGCTACCCTGCAGGACCTTATGCTGCAGGTCGAAATCCTTGTCCAGTACGGGATGCGCACCAAGGCCATTGAACGCCTGCAGCGCATTCAGGAGCTCTTTCCGCGCGAAGAAGAACGAAACGAAAATTTGCAGCAGTTATATTTAACCGCTGGCCTCACACCGCAATACGCGAATGCCGCGCCGGCGCGGCCCGCTCCAATCTCGTCGTCAGCAGCTGCCCCCGCAACCCCAGTGGCGCAGTCGAACGATGCCAACGATGTAGGCAGCTTTACCCGAGTGGCGGAAATCACCCGCAAGCTGTACCGGCAAGGCAACGCCGACGCCGTGCTCTCCACCACCGTCAACGAAATAGGCGAACAGTGGAAAGTCAGCCGCTGCGTGGTAGCCATGCGCAAGCCTGGCCTCAAGCCGACCGCTGTAAAGGAGTATTGCTCCGGCGATGCCAAGCTGGGAAACGCCAGCGCTCTGGAGAAAGTTGTGGCTGCAACTCAGGATCTTGCGGTCAGTCGCGGAACTTTGACGATCAGCGATGTTCAATCTGCACCGGAATTGAAATCGGTTCGTGAGGCCCTGGCCGAATTAGCTGTCAGTTCTCTACTGGCCTTGCCGCTGACCGACGGACCCGACCATGTCGGCGTTCTTCTGTTGATGAACAGCACGCCGCGCGGTTGGAATTCCAACGATGTGGTCGTGCTGAAGACCATCAGCGAGCAGATCGTGATTGCGCTTAACAACGCCGGCCTGCGCCGCCTGGTGAAGAGTCTTTCTGTCACCGATGAAAAGTCAGGTTTGCTGAAGCGAGCTTCCTATCTTGATCTCCTGATGGCAGAGACGCGACGATCCGTCCAGAACAGCACACCGGTAACAGTTTTGCTGATGCGGCTGGGCGAGCGCGCGGTGATGCTGAAAGAATTTGGAGAGGCTGCGGTCGAAGCCGTCATGCAACAGATCGGACTTCTTTTTGCCGCCAACATACGGCAAAACGATTTGGCATTCCGCTACGAAACTACTACGGTCGCTATCGTGCTAGGCGAGACTGGCGAAAAAGATGCAATCGTGGCGGTGGAGAAACTGCGCAAACTGCTGGCAGACGTCCATATTGCGGACAAGTCATCCGTCATGCCATTTGCCGCCGGAGTCGCCGAGGCCGTGATTCGTGCGCAGTTCGATCCCGTGGACATTGTCACCGAAGTGATCAACCGCGCTGAGCAGGCGCTGGATTCGGCTGTGGCGCAGGGTGAGGGGAAAGTTGTCATTCAAAATGCTTCCATTTCCAGCGCCGCGGTTGCTTAAACCCAGCTTCTAGCTGCTAGCTCCTAACTAAGGCCTGGCAACTAAGAGCTAGCATCTAGAAGCTAAGAGCCCCTGTAGCGAAACCCCAATCCCGCTGTTAAACTCACCTGTTTGGCTCTTCTGAAATACATCCTAGGAACCTAATGCTGAAGCCCGGAGAAATCGCCATCGTCAGTGGGGCGCGCACGCCCTTTGGCCGCTATTGCGGCAAATTGAAGGACTTTACCGCGCAGGAGTTGGGTGCGGTTGCGGGCCAGGCCGCGATTGAGCGCGCTGGCATAGATCCCAAGGAATTCGATCACGTAGTTTTCGGCAACGCGCAACAGACATCCGGTGATGCACTTTACGGAGCCCGCCACGTAGGGTTGCGAGCTGGCTTGCCCATAGAAACGCCCGCCCTCACCGTAAATCGCCTATGCGGATCGGGTATGCAGTCGATCGTCAACGCGGCCCAGATGGTGCAACTCGGTGAAGCCACGGTTGTGCTCGCGGGCGGCATGGAAGCCATGTCGCAGGCTCCCTTCGTGATCCGAGGACGCGACGGATTTACCCTGGCTCCCGGCGGCAAGCTGGAAGATTCCCTTATGGTCGCGCTGCTCGACACCTACTGCGGCCTGTACATGGCGAACACTGCCGAGCTTTACGGCGAGCAGCAGGGAATCACCCGCCAGATGCAGGACGAATTCGCGCTGCGCTCGCAGCAACTCGCCGACGCGGCCTATAAAGAAGGACGCCTTCAGGAAGAGTTGACTCCGGTGCCGCTCAAGAATTCCAAGGGCGAAGCGACCGGCGAAATGTTCACCGAAGACGACCATCGCCGTCCGCAAACCACCATGGAAGGCCTGGCCAAATTAAAGACAGCATTCGGCAAAACCGGCACGGTCACCGCGGGGAACGCTAGCGGCATTGTGGACGGCGCTGCCGCAGTTGTGCTCATGTCCCTGGAAGCGGCGCAGAAACGTGATTTGAAACCGCTGGGACGGCTCGTGAGCTGGGGGATTGCCGGAGTCGATCCGAAGCTCATGGGACGCGGCCCCGTTCCCGCGACCAAGATTGCATTGCAGAAAGCCGGACTGACACTCGACTACATTGATTTGATCGAAGTGAATGAAGCTTTCGCCGCGCAATATCTCGCAGTTGAAAAAGAGCTGGGCTTGGATCGAAGTAAGGTGAACGTGAATGGCGGGGCAATTGCTTTAGGGCATCCTCTGGGAGCCACCGGAACGCGGCTGGTGATCACGCTGCTGTACGAATTGCGGCGCCGGAAAAAGAAGTATGGGTTGGCGACAGCGTGCATCGGCGGCGGGCAGGGGATTGCGATGGTGGTGGAGAGCTTTCAATTAGGAGTGAAAATGAGGACGGGTTCCCACGCAGGCGTGGTCGCGACGACTATGTTTGTCTTGCGTCTGGGAACAACCGCCGTCGTCTTGAGACGTTATTGTTCCTTTTTCTTTCATCCGGAGATCCGTCGAAAGCAGTAGACGCTGTTTACCGACATGATTGGTATACCGTTGCTCCAGGCGTAAGGCTTCGTGTCCATATTTTGGGGATCGTGGCTGGCTAATCGCACGAGGGCCAGATTACTTAGATCCCACCTGTCAGCATCGTTGTGGACTCGTTGATTATTTTTGTGGTCATGAGGAGCGTTCCAAGTGTCATAGCAGTGAGTAAGATCTTCGGAGACGGATGTGCACAACCACGCTGCACGTCTGAAGGCGGGTGATTCTAATGGAGATTAAGAAAGCTGACGGTCTCGGTTCTCGCACGATGTGCTCCGGCATCATGCTGATTTGCCCTAACTGCTTGCCAGAGCCAAGAAACCGCGCTAGGGTTGTAGGCGTATGAACGATTTGCGAAGCCAGATCAAGAGCCTGTCCGCTGCGGAGAAGGCGGAACTGCTGGATACGGTCTGGGAGAGCCTGGAAGCGGACGCGGCGTCGCTGACGGATGCGCAACGGGTGGAGCTTGAGTACCGAATCACTCGGCATGAGCAAAACCCTTCCGATGTCACCCCTTGGCAGCAAGTCAGGACGGGCCTGTTTAAGAAGCCGTGACACTCCCGGTCGTCTGGATATCAGAGGCGAATGAGGATTTGCTGGAAGCGCGGGCATGGTATGACAACATTCGCCCTTGGCTTGGAGAGCGTTTCGCGTTGGGTGTCGAGGCCACGGTTGAGGTCTATCGCGGAGCATCCATTGCAATTCCCAGTCGTCTACCGGAGCCTTCGCCGTGCGGGAGTGCGGCGCTTTCCGTACGGAATATTCTTCGAGGTCCAGGAGCACCGGATCGTGGTAATCGCCTGCTTCCACGGCAGGCGCAATCCGAGGCGGTGGCAGTCGCGGTAATCTAATGCGGTCTGATGGCGCGGGCAAAATGCATAGGTTCTTCGCTTCGCTCAGAATGACATACTTTGAGTAGTCAGCGTGAAGGAAGCAATTATGGAAATTAAAAAAGTTGGCGTTCTCGGTTGCGGCCTGATGGGCTCCGGCATTGCCCAAGTCGCGGCCACGGCGGGATTCGACGTTATCGTGCTCGAAGTCGAGCAAAAATATCTCGACAAGGGTTTTGCCGGGATCGAAAAGTCGCTGGCGAAGTTTGCCGAGCGGCCGCCGGAGAAGGGCGGCATCACGGTTCAACAAAAAGACGAGATCCGTGCCCGGCTCAAAGGCACGACCAACAAGCAGGACCTTGCCGATTGCGACATCATCATTGAAGCCATCATCGAGAATGTCGAAGACAAGAAGAAGATGTATGCGTCTCTGGATGGCATCGTAAAGAAAGACGCCATCTTCGCCTCGAACACTTCGTCGATTTCCATCACCGAGCTTCTGACCTCGACCAAACGCCCGGAACGCTTCGTCGGCCTGCACTTCTTTAATCCTGTGCCGCTGATGAAGCTGGTGGAAGTGGTCCGCACCATCGCGACGACGGACGAAGTGTACCAGGCCGCTTACGAGTTCGGAAAAAAGCTGGGCAAAGTTCCCGTCCGCACCAGCGACAAAACTGGATTCATCGTCAACCGCCTGCTGGTGCCGTATTTGCTCGATGCCATACGCGCCTACGAGGAGGGCGTCGGTTCGATTGAAGACATCGACAGCGCCATGAAGCTGGGCTGCGGCTATCCCATGGGCCCGTTCACGCTGCTAGATTTCGTCGGCCTCGACACCACTTATTACATTACACATGTGATGTACGACGAATTCAAAGAGCGCCGCTTCGCTTCGCCACCGTTATTAAAACGTCTCGTGATGGCGGGATGGTACGGGAGAAAGACAGGCAAAGGGTTTTACGATTATGCCGACCCGAATAATCCGAAGGCGAATAAGCTGTAGCCCTTGGCCGCGGATAACGTGGATTTAAGATCTTCACCACGGAGACACGGAGTCACAGAGAAAACCTAGAAATTGCCTTCTTACTTTTCTCTGTGCCTCCGTGTCTCCGTGGTAAAAAAGTAGTTGGAATTCGCGTGATCGGTGTCAATCCGTGGCTGGTTTGAATCTATGACCTACGAAAACATTCTCCTCGAAAAGAAAAACTCCATCGCCTACGTCACCGTCAACCGGCCGAAGGTACTGAATGCGCTCAACATGGCCACCATGGAAGAGCTGCGAGCGGCGTTCACCGATATCAAAGACGACGCGTCGATCCGTGTCGCCATTCTGACTGGCGCAGGCGAGAAGGCATTCATTGCCGGTGCCGACATCAGCGAACTGGCCAAGCACGGCCCGGTCAGCGCCAAGGAATACACCCATCGCGGCCAGTCCGTGCTCGATTTGATCGAGAACCTGGGCAAGCCGGTGATCGCCTGCATCAATGGATTCGCCCTCGGCGGCGGATGCGAACTCGCCCTGGCCTGCACCATGCGTCTGGCCAGCGAAAACGCCAAGCTCGGCCAGCCCGAGGTGAAACTCGGAATCATGCCGGGATATGGCGGCTCGCAGAGATTGCCGCGCCTGGTGGGCAAAGGCATCGCCAACCAGCTTTTGCTCACTGGCGAAATGATCACCGCGCAGGAAGCGCTTCGCATCGGACTGGTGAATGAAGTCACGGCTCCCGCGGAACTGATTGCCCGCGCGGAGGCCATTGCGCAAAAGATCATCGCCAACGCTCCGCTGGCGGTTCAGTACACTATGGAAGCCGTGAACAAAGGCATGGAGATGACGCAGGCCGAGGGACTGTATCTGGAGGCGACGCTGTTCGGCATGTGCTGCGCGACCGAAGATAAAAAAGAAGGCACGTCGGCATTTCTGGAAAAGCGTCCGGCACAGTTCAAAGGAAAATAACCTGGCCACGGATTTGCGCGGATTCTCGCAGATTAAGGAACTAATTCACCACGGAGACACAGAGCCACGGAGAAAAAAAACAAAGCTGCGCTAAAGGCTCGACCAAGATTCCACGGGAAAGCGATCGAGGGCAACCTGAGTGGAGCCGGAAAATGTTTCGGTATTGTTGTTTCGCGCTTCAACGCTTTCATCACCGAGCGATTGTTGCAAAGCGCGTTTGATGGACTGGTGCGTTCCGGAGCGAACGAAGACGATATCGACATCGTTCGCGTTCCCGGAGCTTTCGAAATTCCGTCCGCCGCACGAACTTTGGCCGAAACCAAGAAATACGATGCCATCATCTGCATCGGCTGCCTGCTGCGCGGCGACACCGCACACTACGACGTGATCGTCAACGAAGTCGCGCGTGGCATTGGCCAGTCGGCGCAGGAAACGGGAGTCCCGCATGCTTTCGGCGTCCTTACTTGCGAAACGCTGGAACAAGCCATCGATCGCGCCGGCCTGAAAATGGGGAATAAAGGCTTCGAAGCCGCGCTGGCTGCGGTGGAGATGGCGAATCTGAAAGAGGCCGTCATTGGCCGTTCGTCGTTGGCCGTTGGCAAAGGCAAAACCGGTCGCTCCAAGCCTCGCGGCGCTCCAAAGTCAAAGTCGAAGACGCTGACGTGTTCTCAACAATCACAAACCCTGTAAACTGATCTCGTGGTTCGAAGGCTACTAAGCCAACGACCAACGACGAACGACCAACGACCGCTCCCATGGGAACCCGCCGAAAATCTCGCGAACTGGTGCTACAGATGCTCTTTCAAGCCGACATGGGCAAACAAGGGGCGGACGACGTGCGTCGCGTCTTCTGGAATGAGCGCAGGGACGTGGGTGCCGAAGTGCAGGGTTTTGCCGAGGATCTCTTCCGGGTTGCCACCGATCGGACCGTGGAAATTGACGGCCTCATCGAAGGTCATGCCGAGCACTGGCGTATGGAGCGGATGGCGGCCGTCGACCGCAATATCCTGCGTGCTGCCGTGGCCGAGTTGCTGGGTTTTCCGGCCACACCTCGGGCGGTGATCATCAACGAAGCCCTGGAGATTGCCCGCAAATTTTCCGCCCCGGAATCCGTCCAGTTCATTAATGGTGTGCTGGATAGCGTAGGCAAAGACCTCAGTAAACCCAAAGCCTGAAACCTAACGCCCGAAGCCAATCTTCCTAAGGTCTTACTGCAATTAGATCCGGATAACAGTAAGTGACCGGCGACGGCGGCGGAAGCGATGGATTGCCTGGACCGAAGCAGAAAGGCTGCGGAATCTGCGGGAACGTAATCTGCTGCACATCAGAGCCGGCAACTGTATCCAGCATGTGGACAGTTCCCAAGGCTGCAGGGGAATTGGCGTCCGGAGGCGGAGGCACATCTTCTGCGCCCACATAAAGAAATTTTCCGTCCGGGGTAAGAGCGGCTTGCAGTGCGATGGCGTTTCCCGTCAACGCGATACCGGAAGAGGTCTGGTTGGCAATATTCAATACCAGAACAATCCCGGAATTCTGGGTAAGAATGTAAGCCGTCATGCCATCGGGAGAAACAATGAACTGCGTGGGAACGAAGTCGCCCTGACCCAGATTCACTGCCCCGGCAAATGAGCTGCTCAGCGCAGGAGGGCACCCGACTGGGGTTGTATTTACGTCAAGATAGTCAATTGCCGGAGAATCCATGGCCAATATCTGGGTGCCGTTTGGCAGAGGACGCAGCATCGACGGAAGCCCAGGGGTGGCAATCACTTGCGGCGCGTTCGTCAAGGGAGCTAGAGCGACCGCATTGGTGCAGGTCGTATAGGCCGTTACCGTATCTGGCAGTCCGCCAGAAATGAAAGCGAATGCCCCAACTGGAAGAAAAGCCACATCAGTAGCCGCAAAGTTCGGAGAACCGGGACTAAGCTGGACATTTTTGAGGCTGTCGATGGCGGAATAAATATAGAGTTGATTTCCCGCCACGATGTACGCCTTCAGATTGTCCGGCGAAAACGCGGCCGCGGTAGCCCCAGTGATATTCAGCGGGGCAGTAACGCCAGTGGTGGAGTTGAAGATATAAACCTGGTTGGGGGTGTCCACGGTATCAGAAATAATGACAGTTCTGCCGTCCGGAGATACCGCAAGGACCTTGCCTGGCGCAGCGACATGCTGGGACAAGGCGTTGCCGCTGGTGGTGAGCACCATTAAGCCTCGGGTTCCGAGCTGCCCGCTATCTACGCCCAGATAGGCGGCCGTGCCTCCCGGTTCGAATAGGAAAGAATTCGGTGAAGTGGAAAGCTCAATTTCAGTGCCAACTGTATTGGTACCGGTACTCGACCCGGTTACAGGAATCATCCTGGTCAAGCAGCCGGGGGTGCTGGCACAGCTCCATGGCTGGGTTGCGCCCGGGTCAAGTTCTACACCCTTGCTTGCCGCATAGAGGGAATAGCTGGTAGAGGTAACCCCCGTAGCGGTCACAATAAAGTTCATCGTGCCAGTTGGATAGATGGGTAGAGATGG
>CAVRSD010000013.1:0-3824 GCA_963723765.1 Terriglobia bacterium
CGGACACGTTTCTTGTAGAGACGTGGCTTGCCACGTCTCGCTGTGGATTATATTCAGACGTTGGCGCTTGCGGCAAACAATTGCATGACTTGAAGTCACCGATCCTCTCTAAGTCTACAGACAAAAAGCCCGCTTCCGGTTAGAATAGCGAGTCACTATTGCAGCAGTTGTTGTATCCGTGACGGTCGCCATGCCAACGCCCTGGAACGCCATTCTGAGTTGGTCAGTCCTCCTCAGCGGACTCTGAATCCGCCTGGGAGCTTCGCCCTGCTTTCTCTTTCGCTCAGCGACCTACATTTTCAGAACGCGGCGAAAGAAATTTTCCAAAGTTCGATCCAGTCAGATATCTCAGCCGCAACTGTTACAATCCGCGGTTATTGAACTGACCAGCAGCAACGAGGATCAAAGTTCAATATGGCAAGTTCAAACGGGTCCAATCAGAAATACGATGTGATCGTGATCGGCGGAGGGCACAACGGCCTCGTCAACGCCGCCTACCTTGCCAAAGCCGGCAAGAAAGTTCTCGTACTCGAGCGCCGTCATGTGATCGGTGGCGCGGCCGTTACTGAAGAAGTGTATCCGGGATTCAAATTCTCGGTCTGTTCGTATGTGGTTTCACTGTTGCGGCCGGAAATTATTCGTGATCTCGATCTTCCCCGCCACGGACTGGAGATTCTGCCGCTCGATGGCACGTTCACCCCCATGCCCAGCGGTGATTATCTCTGGCGTGTGAATGACCACGGTAAAACTCATCGCGAGATTGCTCGCCATTCCAAGCTAGACGCTGAAGCCTACGACGAATTCGGCAAATCGATGCAGGCCATGTGCCGATTCGTGAAGCCGATTCTCTCCATGGTACCGCCCGATCCGGCGACGCTGAATCCGAAAGACCTGATGAAGCTGCTCTTCCTGGGACGCCGCTTCCAGGGCCTGACCAGCGAAGACAAATACAACCAGGTGCAGTTGATGACCATGAGCGCCATCGACTTTCTCGATCAGTGGTTCGAGACCGATGTGCTCAAGGCCACCATGTCAGCTTCCGGCATCATCGGAACTTTTCTCGGCGTGCGCTCGCCGGGAACGGCGTACGTCCTGCTGCATCACTACATGGGAGAAATTGATGGCGCATTTCGTTCCTGGGGATTTGCCCGCGGCGGCACCGGCGCGATTTCAAATGCGATCGGCGATGCGGCCGTCGAAGCCGGGGTTGAAATTCGCAAAGAAGCACCGATCGCGCAGATCATCATTAAAGACGGCAAAGCCAAAGGCGTAGTGCTGGCGAATGGCGATGAAATCTATGCTGACATCATTTCATCAAGTGTCGATCCGAGGCTGACCTTCGTGAAGTTCATCGAGAAGGGACACCTGCCTGAGGATTTCCTCGAAGAGATCAATCGTTACAAATTCCGCGGCTCTTCTGGCAAGGTAAACCTGGCTCTGGATGCTCTGCCGAATTTCAAAGCGATGCCCGGTCCCGGCGCTCACCTACGCGGCGCGATTTCAATTTCGCCCAGCGTCGAATATATGGAACGCGCCTACGACGACGCCAAGTACGGCAATTACTCGCGGCGCCCTTATATCGACATGGTGATTCCGTCGCTCACCGACCCTTCGGTCGCGCCTCCGGGTAAGCATGTGATGTCCTGCTTCGTGCAGTACGCGCCCTACAAGCTGCGGCCGGGTCTCAACTGGGACGATCAGAAAGAAGCCTTCGGCGACAACGTCATCAAGACCATCGCCGAATACGCGCCGAATATCAAAGACATCATTCTGCATCGCCAGATTGTGACCCCGCTCGATCTGGAACGCGACTTCGGTTTGTCCGAGGGAAATATCTTCCAGGGCGAGTTGTCACTTGAGCAGCTATTTTTCCTACGGCCAGTACCCGGCTACGCGCAGTTCCGCACGCCGATCAAGAATCTCTACATGTGCGGATCAGCCACGCATCCCGGCGGCGGCATCATGGGCGCGCCTGGCCGTCTGGCTGCGCTCGAAATTCTCAAAGACTTCAAGGGAGCTGCGTAAGTCATGGCCGAACAGCGCGATGTCGTAATCATCGGCGGCGGTCATAACGGGCTGGTCACCGCTTTTTATCTCGCCAAAGCAGGGTACAAACCGCTGGTGCTCGAACGCCGCCCGCAACCCGGTGGCGCGGCCATCACCGAAGAATTCCATCCTGGATTCCGCGGGTCGATTCTCGCGCATTCCGCCGGCCCGCTGCGTCCCGACATTGTTCGCGACATGCGCCTCGAACAACACGGGCTGAAGATGCTCGCGCCCGAGGTTGCGGTTACTTCGTTCACGCCCGACGGCCGCGCGCTCACTCTCTACAACGACGCCAGAAAGTCTGCGGAAGAAATCGCCAAGTTCTCACAGAAAGACGCAGCGAGATATCCAGACTTCCAGGCTTCGCTCGTCAAGATGGGAAAAGTGATCGGCGAAGCTTTGGCCCTCGCCGCTCCGAACATCGATAATCCCAGCCGTGGCGACCTCTGGGGAATGCTGCAGACCGGGCGATCCATCCGCAAGCTGGGAAAGAAAGATTTGTATCGCCTGCTGCGCTGGGGACCTGCAGCGGTCGCCGATGTAGTAGCGGAATACTTCGAGACCGAACTGCTTCGGGCGACTATCGCTGCTCGCGGAATTTTCGGGACTTTCCTCGGCCCGTGGTCAGCGGGCAGCACGCTGGTTCTGCTCATTCGCGCGGCTGGTGATTCTCATCCCGCAGGTTCTTCGCACTTTGCTGAAGGTGGAATTGGTTCGGTGACCCAGGCGATGGCCGCGGCGGCCACGCAAGCGGGAGCGGAAATTCGCAGCAACGCGGAAGTGATTGAAGTTCGCGTAAAAGACGGCATCGCTACCAGCGTTGTGCTTTCCACCGGCGAAGAAATAAACGCCCGGGCGGTCATCTCCAACGCCGATCCCAAGCGGACATTATTGAAGCTGGTCGATCCTACCCATCTCTCGCCCGATTTCGTCATGAAGCTTCAGCATTACCGCATGCCGGGGACAGTTGCTAAAGTCAATCTTGCGCTTTCCGGCCTGCCGAAATTCACCGGGCTCAACGGCTCAACCGACACTGCCGCATTGAGTGGGCGCATTCATATTGGTCCCGAGATCGATTATCTGGAGCGGGCTTTCGACGAATCGAAGTACGGCAACTTCTCCAAGCAACCGTATCTGGAAGTTGCAATTCCGTCACTGACCGATCCATCGCTCGCGCCTTCGGGTCAACATGTGATGTCGATCTACATGCAGTACGCGCCCTTCAAGCTCAAGGGCACCGACTGGGAAACACAGCGTAAAGCTCTTGGCCAAACCGTGGTGCAGACACTAACACAATATGCACCTAACCTGCCGGAGCTGATTCTGACCCACCAGATCATCACGCCGCAGGATTTGGAGGACACGTACGGGCTCACCGGCGGACATATCTTCCATGGAGAGTTGTCGCTGGATCAGTTTTTCACCATGCGTCCGTTGCTGGATTGGGCCCGTTATCGCACGCCGATCCAAAATTTGTACTTGTGCGGATCAGCAACGCACCCCGGAGCAGGGTTAACCGGAGGTTCGGGAGCGAACGCCGCGAAAGAAATTTTGAAAGAGCTGAAGAAGTAGTGGTCAGCGGGAGACGCGGCGAGCCGCGTCTCTACAGTCGACTTCTCCATGAAGAACTCCGCCATCCTGCTTATCGCCTGTCCCGACCAGAAGGGCGTCGTCGCCACAATCTCGGACTTCGTTTTCCGCCATAACGGCAACATCCTGCATGCCGACGAGCACGCTGACGAAGGTTCCAATCTCTTCCTGATGCGCGTGGAATTTGA
>CAVRSD010000014.1:0-10685 GCA_963723765.1 Terriglobia bacterium
CTATGTTTTTGTCCTCTTCTTGGTTCAGTTGGTGTTTGCTGCTTTGCCAGCGTGGACGCTGCGCGAACTTTCCTCGACCGAACTAAATGCGATTCTGCTGCATGAGTTAGCTCATCTGCGGCGTTGGGATGACTGGACCAACCTGGCGCAGAAACTGCTTCGGGCGGTATTTTTCTTCCACCCCGCAGTCTGGTGGATTGAGGGCAAGTTGTCTCTCGAGCGAGAGATGGCATGCGATGACGCGGTATTAGCCGAGACGGCCAATCCTCGTGCTTATGCTCAATGCCTGGTCGTGGTTGCCGAAAAGAGTCTAATGCGACGTGGATTGGCGATGGCACAAGCTGCCGTTAGTCGAGTGCGGCAGACGACACAACGGGTGGCGCAAATTCTTGACACGAATCGGCCCGGCGCAACCCGTGTCTGGAAGCCGGCTCTTGGAATGGTGGCGGCTTTTGCGATGGTTTGTTTTGGTCTGGCATCACGGAGTCCAGAGCTGGTGTCTTTCCAGGACAAGGCTCAGACTAGGGCGATAATCGCGGCGTCAAACTCTACGCCCATGTCGGGATCAGCGCCGAACGCATTGCTGAGTATGGCTGTGGTCCAGCCGACAAAGTTAGTTTCGTTGAAACGCAGTAATCGTGTGGTGCAGGCAAGCCCCGCAAGAACTGTTCTTGCGAAGACGATGACTTCACCACAAGAGTTTGAAACAAGTGATCCGGTTGAAGCGAAGCTGGAGTCGCGACCAACGAATGCTGCGCTTGTTCCCACCAGCTTTACTGGGACCCAAGGAATTGGTGTCACCGAAACTTCGAAGCAACAGCAACCACCGCGTCTTAAATCGGTGGTATTGGTCTATCAAGGGCTTCAAT
Source organism: Terriglobia bacterium (assembly GCA_963723765.1). Taxonomy (GTDB): domain Bacteria; phylum Acidobacteriota; class Terriglobia; order Terriglobales; family Acidobacteriaceae; genus DATBAX01. The sequence continues at coordinate 870 of CAVRSD010000014.1, forward strand.
ATGACGATGCGGGCTTCGCGCACTGGACCATTTGTGTCTGGCGCGTGACAGTACCTGTGCAGCAGCCGGCACTAGCAACTAATCCAGCAAAATCAACTTAAGGATATTTTGGGAAGATGCAGACAATTGACTTGTACCGCAATCAACTAAAGAATTAGTTTTACAGCTAATTAGCAAGTAACTCTAACGAATACAAGGAGAAGTGAAAGCCATGAGTAAGTTTACGGAAGGAAGTTGGAAGAACAAACTATCGCGGTCATTTTTTGCGTACACGATGGCGATTGCATTGGCGGTTTCGTTCGGCGCGTATGAGTTCGTCAAGCCGGCTGCGGCTACGGCCGCAGCGGCCAGCCCATCCGCGCCGGCCCTGGATGACAACAGCGTCACCGCACTGCTGTCGCTAGACCAAGCGATGGAAACCCTGGCTGCACGAGTGACTCCGGCAATCGTGAATGTTGCTGTCACTTCGCAAGCCAAGCAGGAGGCCGCGAATAACGAAGTTCCAGAAGATATGCAGCAATTCTTCGGCCAGCAATTTGGGGGACAGTTCGGTGGCCACCGTCAGATGCAGCCACAGATCGAACATGGAATCGGTAGCGGTGTGGTCATTTCACCCGATGGCTATATTGTTACCAACAACCACGTGATCGATGGAGCTGTAGACATTCGCGTGACCATGACCGACCGCAGGATTCTGAAGGCCAAACTCATTGGAGCCGATCCGCTGACAGACCTGGCGGTTATTAAAATAGAAGGCACGAATCTTCCCAGTGTTCCCTGGGGGAATTCGACCGAACTCCGGCCCGGACAAACTGTGCTTGCGTTCGGCAATCCTTATGGGTTCCGGTTCACCGTGACACGTGGAATCGTCAGCGCGCTCAATCGTCCAAATCCGTTCGCCGATGACCGGCGTAAACCGGGCGAGTTTATCCAGACGGACGCGGCCATCAATCCGGGTAATTCCGGCGGTCCGCTGGTGGATGCCCGTGGGGAAGTGATTGGGATCAACACATTCCTGGTTTCGCCCTCGGGGACTTTCTCGGGCATGGGATTTGCCATTCCGTCCCAGATCGTGCGGCCGACGGTCGAAACTCTCATTCGTGACGGCAAAGTAACTCACGGATACATCGGTATCGGCATCAACGACGTGACTCCGGAGAACTCGAAGTTCTTTGACATGAAAGAAAATACGGGAGCTATCGTCACGCAGGTCGAGCCGAATTCGCCAGGCGGAAAAGCCGGCCTGAAAGTCGGAGATGTTATTACCGAACTCAACGGACAGCCGGTGAGCGATGCGGGCCAGTTGCAGATGGAAGTGGGACAAAAACATCCCGACTCCACCATTAAACTGAAAGTGCTCCGTGACGGCAAAAGCCTCGAGCTTCCGGTGACTCTGGAAGCGATGGGCAGCCGTGACAAAGATGGCAATGGCAGCAGCGATGCTGACCATGGCAAACCACGCTGGGGCGTCGGGCTCTCCGATGTTACACCCGATGTCCGCGAACAGTTGCACGTACCAAGTGATGTAAAAGGTGCTGTGATTGAGCGGGTCCAGCCCGGCAGCGTGGCCGACAATGCAGGCTTGCAGCGTGGTGACGTGATTGTGCAGGTAAATCGTCACGACGTACAGAGTGCCTCGGACGTTCAGAAAGCTTTGGGCGATGTGCCCAAGGGACAGGATGCGCTCCTGTTAATTTGGTCGAATGGCGGCAGCACGTTCCGCGTGTTGCACGCCGGCGACGGCGCCTAGACCAGTTTGCGCGCTGTGCTTCGGTTCCAGATCCTCCTGGCCGAAGTGCAGCGCGCATTCGTTTTTATATATTAGATACCGTCGAAATGTTTGAGTCGCGAAGCGAAAGGGACAGTCTCTGACCGGTTCCACCGCCAGCAACGAGAGAAACTGCGCTGCAATTGTCAACAATCCAATCTGCGCCAGCATCCTTGAGTTCCGTGTCTTTGACGGTGGTACGAAATGCAACCACCCTGGCCCCTGCGTCTTTGCCGGAACGAATGCCGGCTGGAACATCTTCAAAGACCACGCAATCCTGGATAGGAAAGCCCAACACCGCTGCCCCCTTCAGATAAGGTTCGGGATGGGGTTTGCCGTGGGTTATGTCGCTGGACGTTACTAATTTTTCGGGAATGGGCAAACCACCCGCACGTATTCGAACTTCAGCCAAGGGACGAGCGCATGAGGTCACGATCGTCCATCGATCAGGAGGAAGCGCAGTAAGCAGATCGCGCGTGCCAGGCAGAGCAACCACACCTTCGAGGTCCTCGATCTCGCCATTCAGCACCACTAGATTCTCCAGTTCGTGGTCTGCATTCGGCAAATAATCGCGGATCGTCGAAATACTCGGACGCCCGTGGGCCCTGTGGACAACTTCCTGGGGGTCGAATCCATGCGCCAGGGCCCATTTCGTCCAAACCCGCACTACGGCTGGGGTCGAATCCACTAAAACACCGTCAAGATCAAAAAGAAGTGCGCTGCAGCCAATTTCAACCATGATCCACGATAACAAAAAACTTCAGTCCATTACTTCTTACTTCTCTTCAATCATGGCCAGAAGCCATGCTCTGAGCATTACTGGGTACTTTTCGTCGCGGAACCCGGCAATTAGTTTATTCTGAAGTGCGCACTAACTCGACCGAGGCCTATGCTCCCATTCACTGACGCTGAGTTGAAAACTGAAATTTCCGGCAAGATGTCCCGCCTGCAGGAGTTCATGCAGCAAAAGAAATTGAGCGGAATTTTGCTGACGCAAGTCCCTAATTTTGAATGGGCGACCGGTGGTATTGGTGACAGTCAGGTGGGACGCGCAAGCCAAATCGGCGGAGCCTCGCTTCTCCACACCAACGACGGCCGCAAGCTGGTAGTTGCTGCGCATAGTGAGATTCCGCGGCTCCTTGAGGATGGTTTGCGGGACCTCGGATACGAACCGGTGGAATTGAAGTGGTATGAAAAGCAGCCAGATCTCGGCAAACTTCTGGGCCTATCGGGGACCCTTGGCAGTGATCTCGATCGCGAAGGATGTACAACGGTAAATATTGCGCCGCTGCGATATCAACTGAGTCCCGCTGAAATTCTGAAATACCGCTCGCTCGGCCGCGATTGCGCCGAGGCCGTGGAGCAGGTCACCCGTCAACTCGTCCCTGGAATGACCGAGCGGCAGATCGAGGCGCAAATCGCCGATGCCCTTATGCGGCGAGGCATTCGACCGACCGTCCTGCTGATCGGGGCCGACGATCGCATTATGCGCTTCCGGCATGCATTGCCTTCCGACCGGGCGTTGCAGAAATACGGAATGGTCAACATTTGCGCCAAGAAATGGGGACTCATTGCATCGGTGACCCGGTTCGTACATTTCGGTTCGCTGGACGCCGAACTAAAGAAGCGGCTGCACGCTGCGGCAGTGGTGAACTCAAAGTACTCGCACGCGTTAAAGCCTGGGAGGAAAATTTCAGATATTTTTCAGCAAGCCACGGAATGGTATGCGGAGCTTGGCTATCCGGGGGAATGGAAATTTCACCATCAGGGTGGAGCTACGGGATACGGCGAGCGCGAATACCTGATCATGCCGGACTCGACCGAGATCGTACTCGACCATCAGGCCTTTGCCATGAATCCCACGGTGCAGGGGGCGAAGGCTGAAGACACAATTTTGGTGCAGCAAAACAGTACGGAGAACCTCACTGCAACTCAGAATTGGCCAAAGATCAACGTAGATTTGGATGGAAGGATTTACGAATCAGCCGATATTCTGATTCAAGGGGCGGCGCAAACCAACTGGTAGCTACTGCCTGGCGATCTTGATCAGGCTGGGCAGCACATCTCCGAAACGGCTGCTTTCCGCAGGTTTTCCAAAATCAAAATAGAGTCGGCGATACAGGTCGTAAAGCTGATCGTAGACTTTCCGTGCCTCGGGCTGCGGAGAGAAGACGGTATGCGTCGGGCAAATCTGTTTCTGCGCCTCTTCAATCGTCGAGAATGTTCCTGCAGCCAGGAAGGCAAAGATCGCCGAGCCAATCCCGGTCACTTTGCTGCTGGGAACCAGCACTGGTTTGCCCAGCACATTGGCATACACCTGATTCAGTACCGGATTATTTTGCGGAATGCCGCCGCCGTTGATCACCCTAAAGGTCGGCGCGCCGTACTCGTGCATTTGATCGAGGATGATACGGGTATGAAACGCAGTGCCTTCAATGGCGGCGAATAGTTCGTCTTGCGCGGTGGTTTGCAGGTTCCAGCCGAGTGTCATGCCGCCGAGGTTAGGGTTCACGAGGATGGTGCGGTCGCCATTGTCCCAGGTCATGCGCAACAGCCCGGTCTGTCCGGCGTGATACTTATCGAGACCTACGCTTAGCTCGGCAACGCTGGTATTGGCGCGCGTAGCAATGGCATTGAAAATATCCCCGGTGGCAGAAAGCCCCGCTTCGACGCCGGTGAACTGGGGATGCACGCTGCCTTGTACGACCCCGCACACGCCAGGAATCAACGCTGTCTTCTTCACATAACCGATGATGCATGTGGATGTGCCGACCACATTCACGACATCACATTCTTTGGCGCCCGCACCGATTGCATCCCAATGCGCATCGAATGCGCCAACGGGAATCGGAATGCCTGCTTTCAATCCGAGCTTTTCCGCCCATGCCGGAGAAAGTTTTCCCGCGATCTGATCGGAAGTCGCATAGGTGCCATCCAGTTTCGCGCGAACCCCAGTCAAAAGTGGATCGAGTTTTGTAAGGAAAGCTTCGGGGGGAAGACCGCCGAGTTCCCGGTTCCACATCCATTTGTGTCCCATGGCGCAGACGCTGCGCTTCACCTGCTGGGGATCCGTAATGCCGCACAGCGTAGCGGCAACCATGTCGCAATGCTCGAACGCGGAAACGAACTTATCGCGTTTGTCAGGATTATGGCGCAGCCAATGCAGGAGTTTCGAGAATCCCCACTCGGAGGAATACACGCCTCCGCACCATTCGATGGCTGGAAGTTTTTCCTGATGCGCGAGCGCGGTAATCTCCGCAGCCTCACCTTTGGCGCGATGATCGCACCACAAATAGTACTCATCGAGTGGAACGAGATTTGCCCCCACGGGAATCACGCTGGAGCCGGTCGTATCCAGAGCGATCGCTTCAACCTGGTCACCGGAAATGCCGGCTTCTTTTACAGCTTGCCGGGTGGCGAGGGCCAATGCCCGCATGTGATCGTCGTGGGATTGGGTCGCGAAGTCGGGATCGTCTCGCTTGCGGTGAAGGGGATATTCTGAGACAGCGGAAGCCAGCAGTCCACGTTTGCTATCCACAATGGAGACGCGGACGCTGAGGGTGCCGAAATCTACTCCTGCAACAATAGCCATGGGTTTCCGGAAATCTGATTAGTCGCGGTGCCAGTGCATATCCCATCCGAAATAGCGGGTCGTGGCTTCATAGGTCGCGCCCGCTACGGTGGAAAAATTAGCAGCAACATGATGCTCGAATCCGTTTTCGCAGATGTAACGAAGCAGCTTTTGCATGTGTGGAATCTCGACCACACCCGCGCCACCGAAGGTATTCAGAGGATCATTGGTGAATGCGCCATCGCCGACATATCCACGCATGACGCCGCCTCGATCATTGGTCGAAAAACGTGCAAAGCTCATGGCTCCCGGCTTGACGCGGCCAACCACTGTGCCAAAAGTATTTTCTTTGCCTACGGTGCCCGCAATGATTTCCTGAAAGTCCATGCGGAATTCCTGGAAGAAGTGCTTGGGCAGATTACTGCAGTGAAAGCAGACGGCTTTGTTCGGATCGTCGCCGTAGTTGTTGTTCCAGTCGAGCAGCGCGCTGGGCGTTTCGGATGCCAAAGCCAGAGCGTACATGCTGATCGTCCCGCACACATCGACTTCGCAAGCGCTGGGAATGAGATTGTTACTCATCATGCTCATGATGGTGCAGGGAACTACGCCAAAGAATTCTTCCAAAGCGGTCCAGCACTGCACGGCACTGACCTTTACGTCGGTCGCTTTCATCCAATCATCGATCACATAGCCGAGCTTGGCCATCTTCATGAGCGCTGCGGCCGGAACCCCGCCGGTGGGCACATATTTGTGGATTTCCTGGAGTTTGGCTTCGACGCCAGCGTGAGTATCAGCCAGCTTGTTGATGCGCCCAAGAACTTCCGAGAGATCGAGCGTCTCGACCGAAATTCCCTGGGATTCCAGAATCTTTTCGCTGTAGCGCACCGTGTTGAACGCTGCCGGTCTAGCCCCTATACTGCCGATCCGCAAATTGCGGAAGCCATTAACGATGCGGCAAACCGAACCAAACCAGGAGAGATCTTTACGGAATTCGTCGGAATCGGGAGCCACGGTATGCAGAGATGTGAGCGAATAAGGAATGCCGTACTGCATCAGATTATTGCAGGCGGACATCTTGCCGCAGAAGCTGTCGCGCCGGAAAGCGATGGTCATCTTGGCGGTGGAATCCGGAGTGGCTTGGATCAGGACAGGAACGTCGAGCCGCGCCAGACGCAGGGTGTCGGCAATAGCGCGTTCGTCGCCGAAGTTTGGCAGCGAAACGATCACGCCATCAATGCGATGCCGATTGTCCTGGAAAAGCTTGGCGCAGAGTTTGGCTTCTTCGTGAGTTTCCACAGCGCCGTGCTTACTTTGTTCTGGGCTAAGGACAACGCAGTCCATCCCCGCCTGTGCCAGCGCGCGGGTCATCTCTTCTCGTCCTTCTGTCGCCAGGTGACCGGGGAAAAAACCCCGGTTCCCAACGATCAGGCCCATTGTCATCTTCTTGTTCGCCATGACTTCGCTGCCCCTATGATATGAATCAGAAATCAGTTTCTAAAACTACTTAACGGTAGCGCGGCTGGGCGAAAAGCGGAGACAATAAAGCAGCCCAGTTACGAACAACAGCGCTCCCCACCAAATGGCTGCGTGCTTTTCGAAAAGCACAACCTTCTCCAGTGGCGGATAGACGTACTCGTAAATTCCCGCGCCGCAGATAAGCGCTCCATTTACCAGCAGAGACATGCCGATAAAGAACCAGATAGAAATCTCGCCTTTTTGCATCGTTGCCCTCGCCGTCTACCAGAAAATAAGGTTCAGTGCTACGAAAACCACCGTCACTACACCTGCCCAGAAGATGGGCTTTTGATAAAACGCAAATGTTCCCTCGGACGGTATTGGCGTCAACCCATACACCAGGCCCGTCAATTCCGCGTCTGTCTTTGGTTTGGTCACCAGACTCACCACCACGGTCACGACGACGCATATAACAAAGGACCAAAGCGCCTGAAACATGTCCTGTGCCATGGGCTTCGCCTCGGGCGACAATGCCACATAGCGCAATGCCGACGGGTCCGCGTGCACCCATGCCCACATGCTGATCGAAGAAAGGGTGCCTAGAAACAATCCCCAGAAGCCCGCCGGGCCGGTTGCCCGTTTCCATAGCATGCCCAGCACGACGGTACCGAACAAAGGTGCGATGAAGAAGCTGAACAAGGCCTGCACGTAATCCATGATGCTGGCGGATTGCATCACCAGGTAGGCTGTACCCACGCTGATGAGCACGCCGATGACAGTTGTCCACCGGCCCATGCTTACGTAGTGCGCATCGCTGGCTTTTTTGTTGAACAGCGCGCGGTAGATGTCGTAAGTCCAAACCGTGGTGAACGCGCTTACGTTCCCGGCCATTCCAGACATGAATCCCGCGATTAGTGCGGTAATTCCGAGTCCGAGCAAGCCAGGGCCGCAATAACGTGCGAGCATGAGGGGCAGAACGTCGTTATAGCTGTGCATCGCCGGGCCCGTGACCTGCGATTCCGGAACCAGTTTTATGTCGAGCAAACCTAGTCCCAGAAGTCCCGGCAGAATTACGATAATTGGAACAAACATTTTGAACCCAGCCCCAATGATCGGAGCGAGTTGCGCGCTGCGCATGTCTTTCGCTGCAAGAATGCGCTGCACCACCAGAAAATCCGTAGTCCAATAGCCCATGGAAATGATGGCGCCAAGTCCAAAGACAATGCCCACCCAGTTGATTCCCATGGGGTTGGTACTGAACGAACCTAGCCCAGACCAAAGGTGAACGTACTCCGCTGATGCCCGTTGCGTGATGAGTACTTTCAGATTGGCCCAGCCGCCGGCTTCGTACAAACCCAGAATCGGAATCAGCAGTGCACCGGCCCAGATCAAGAAAAACTGCAGCACTTCATTAAAGATGGCCGAACGCAATCCGCCGAGTGCAACATAAATGGCGACGGTAATCGACGAAACCCAAATACTGAAAGACAGCGGCCATCCCAATACGATTTGCATGACCTTGGCCATGGCGAACATGTTGACGCCACTCATAAGCACTGTCATGAAAGCAAACGAGACGGCGGAAAGAATGCGGCTGGATTCACCGAAACGCAACTTGAGGTATCCAGGGACGGAATGGGTTTTTGAAATGTAATAAAACGGCATCATCACCAAGGCGAGAAAGAGCATTGCCGGGATGGCCCCGATCCAATACCAGTGCGTGGCCAGGATACCGTACTGGTAAGCCGAACCCGCCCAGCCCATCAATTCAAGTGCGCCGAGGTTGGCAGAAAGAAAGCTCAATCCGGCGACCCATGCGGTCATCTCGCGGCCGGCCATGAAAAAGTCTTCGCCAGTATTTGCCCGTCCACGCAGATAGAAGCCAATGGCTAAAACCAGTGCGAAATAAAAAGCGATAATGACAATGTCCACGGGTGCAAGGTGGACCAACCGAGAGCTACCCATCAGAAAGACAGCAGGATTCATTTCTGGACCTGTCCGTAGTAGGCGTTTTTTCCGTGCTTACGAAGATAGTGTTTGTCGTGAAGTTCGCGGGAAATCGGTGTCGCGTCTCCTGCAATTCCGACCGTGTAGTATGCCATACGAGCCACGGATTCGAGGATAACTGCATTGTGCGATGCGTCGGACGCGCTCTTGCCCCAACAAAAAGGTGCGTGTCCTGCCACCAAAACAGCCTGGATGTCGTCAGTGCCGAGCGTATCGAACAACCGGCAGATCGCCAGGCCGGTGTTTTTCTCATAGTCTCCGGCAATTTCTTCTGGGGTCAGATTAGGGGTCACTGGAACGGGCCCGTGGAAATAGTCCGCATGAGTGGTCCCGAAGCAGGGAATTGGACGACGCGCCTGGGCCCAGGCCGTCGCGAACTCGGAGTGGGTGTGGGCCACCCCTCCAGCATTCGGAAAGCGCTTGTATAGCTCGACATGCGTCGCCAAGTCGGAAGAAGGCCGGAGCGATCCCTCAACTACGCGACCGTCCAGGTCGGCGATCACAATATCCTGCGCCTTCATGCTTTCGTAAGGCACGCCGCTAGGCTTGATCGCGACTAAGCCATCCTTCCGCGAGATACCGCTCACATTTCCGAACGTATAGAGCACCAAATCACGGCGCACCAGCTCAAGATTCGCGTCAAGCACTTCTTCGCGTAAGGCTTCCAGCAGCATAAAGGGGTCTCAGACCCGGGTCCGCAGATGCGGCAAATAGTCGATTTAGAAGCTACGGTAAACGTTTTCCGAGCCGAACATTAACGGATACAAACTACTTTGTCAATCGTGCCTGTGGTTCCGATTTCTCGAACTTATGGGAGCCTGACATTGGGTAAAAATCGCGCCGATCATCCCAAAAATATCCATTGCTTCAGGCTTAACAAGCTCGAATTTCATAAAAACCGGCAAACTGTCAGCTCATTCTGGCAAATAGAGGCTTAAGCGCGACATACAGTTCCCGATATAGCAGGTACTGCGGACGGAGAATCGCTTCAGAGAGACGGTCTACCTGAACCCGT
>CAVRSD010000015.1:0-14170 GCA_963723765.1 Terriglobia bacterium
GCGTGGCGAACGTTCGATTCGAGGCGACCACGAGCTAAATGATGGGAACCTTCTAAAGCATTGTCGTGACGAAGTAGAACATTTGGAATTCATTTAGTGAACGAATCCGGTCATCGCCCGGCCTCAACCAACGATAGCGTCCTGCATGCAGTTGCAAATGTTGCCAGCGTTTTTTGACTGATCGACATTTTCTGCATTCCCTGCTTACTTTGACACGGACGTCGTTGTCTACGCGAGCGTCGTTATCTCAAAAGCGGTGCTAAAATTAAGAGTTTTGTGGTCGATTCTGCATTCTTAAGGTTGTGTGATGCCCAAGACCATGCTCGCGGTGATGAAGCCGGAAGCCGCGCCGGGCGCTGAGATTCGAGAAGTAAAGATCCCCGAGTTTGGCCGCACCGAAGTGTTGGTCAAGGTCAAGGTTGCGTCCATTTGCGGCACCGACCTGCACATCTACAACTGGGACCGCTGGGCGCAGAAGCGCATTCATCCACCGCTCATCCCCGGACATGAATTTTGCGGCGAAGTTGTCGCTTTCGGCGATGAGGTCACTAGCGTCAAGGAAGGCGACTTCGTCTCCGCCGAGATGCATGTGGCTTGTGGCAAGTGCGTGCAGTGCCGCACCGGCGAAGCTCATATCTGCCAGAACGTCAAAATCATTGGCGTCGATTCGGACGGCGCATTCGCCGAGTACGTGGTCATCCCTGAATCAAACATCTGGAAGCTTGATCCGGCCATTCCGCAAGAGTATGCCTCCATTCTGGATCCGTTGGGCAACGCAGTTCACTCGGTATTGGCCGGGAGAAATTGCCGCGAAAACCGTGGCCATCACTGGTTGCGGACCGATCGGCCTGTTCTCGATTGCAGTCGCACGCGCCGTGGGAGCGGCACAGGTTTTCGCCATTGAGGTGAACGAGCACCGGCGGCGTCTTGCCAAAGAAATGAAGGCGGACTTTGTTCTCGATCCCACGAAAGAAGACGTTCGTGCCATCGTGATGGAACAAACGGAGGGTCTCGGCGTCGATGTCGTACTGGAAATGGCTGGGCATCCCGATGCCATTCGGACCGCTTTCAACATCGTGCGCAGCGGCGGACGCATTTCCCTTCTCGGCCTGACTTCCAAGCCAATCTCCGTCAACTTCTCGGAGGACATTATTTTCAAGGGCATCACCGTCCAGGGCATCAACGGACGGCGTATGTATCAAACCTGGTATCAAATGACAGCGCTGCTCAAGAATGGCAAACTCGACCTGCATCCGGTGATCACCGACCGCATGCCGATGAAAGATTTTTCCAAAGCCATGGACCGCCTGAAAACCGGCGAAGCGAGCAAGATTCTGGTCTATCCCAACGGAACAAAGTGATCGACGAACTGCGGTTCCTACCCAAAAACATAAAATATTGTCATCCTGAGCGGAGAGGAGTTCGCGAAAGCGAAGTCCTCGCAGTCGAAGGACCCCTACCTGACCACGTGTGCCGGGAGCAGGGGTCCTTCGACTCCATGTGTCCGCTCGTGCCGAGCCGACACACTGCGCTCAGGATGACAGGGAATAACTTCGACGTTCTCCCCAATCCAGCTATAATTCCGCTTCCATGACAAGGAGAAAAGCATGACGCTCGCAGGTCGGGTTGCACTGGTCACGGGCGCCTCCCAGGGCATAGGCCGAACCTGCGCTTTCAAGCTGGCGGAGGCGGGCGCCACCGTGGCCGTCGCGGCACGAAATCAGGAAAAGCTAGAGGTACTGGTGCGGGAGATCACTACCGGCGGCGGAAAAGCGGCGGCGTTCGCGCTGGATGTCGGCGATGAAGAACAGGTGAAAGCCACATTCAAGACTGCCCTCGGCCAGCTAGGTAAAATTGACATCCTGGTGAACAATGCCGGAATCACCCGCGATCAACTGGTGATGCGCATGAAGCGCGCCGATTGGGATTCAGTTCTTAACACTAATCTTACATCCGCGTATCTCTGCACTCAGCAGGTGATGAGTTCCATGCTCAAGCAGCGCTGGGGACGCATTATCAATATCACATCGATTTTTGGGCAGATGGGGCAGGCGGGACAAGCGAACTACGCAGCTTCAAAAGCCGGCTTGATCGGATTGACCATGGCAATCGCGCGTGAAGTTGGCTCGCGAAACATCACCTGCAACGCGGTTGCCCCGGGATTTATTGAGACAGCCATGACCTCGGGCCTGAGCGACGACTTCAAACAAAATGCGCTGAAGATGATTCCGCTGGCGCGCCTAGGAACATCGGAAGATGTAGCCAGTGCCGTCGCCTTCCTCGCCTCCGACGAAGCTTCGTATATCACCGGCCATGTACTGAATGTAAACGGTGGCATGCTGATGGGGTAACTCGGGCCATCCCCGGACTGGCAATTTTGCAGGCTGAGTCTCCCGCTCAGATTGCGCTGGCGCGTGAGCTGTTTCTGGAGTACGCCGAATCTCTTGGCTTCAGTCTTTGCTTTCAGAATTTCGATAAAGAGCTCGCCGGACTTCCAGGAAGCTACGCGCCGCCGGAGGGTCGATTGCTGCTGGCTTACCAAGAAGGCCAATTAGCTGGGTGTGTAGCGTTGCATCGGCTCGATTCTGGAACGGATGGCGAGGGGATCTGCGAAATGAAGCGGTTATATTCGCGGCCGCAATTCCGCGGAAAAGGCATCGGACTAGCCCTAGTCGGTTCTGTCATCGCCGAAGCACGTCAGATCGGCTACGCCCGTATGCGTCTGGACACCGTCGAGCCAATCATGAAGAATGCGGTGGCAATGTATCGCAGATTTGGCTTCCGTGAGATTGCTCCGTACTGTCCGAATCCGATTGAGGGTGCACTGTATGTGGAGCTAGAGCTGTAACTAATGAGGAATGAAAATCATGAAAAATATTTTTCTATTTGTATTTGTGTTCCTTATTGCCATCTCTTCTTTTGCCGCCACTTCCAAGACCGTTTCCTACAAGAGTGGCGACGAAACTGTACAGGCGATTCTCTACACCCCTGAAGGCAAAGGTCCGTTTCCCGGCATTGTGGTCATCCACGAATGGTGGGGGTTGAATGATTGGGTCAAAGAACAAGCCACAAAATTGGCTGACCAAGGCTACGTGACTTTGGCTATCGATCTGTATCGCGGCAAGGTGGCGACCACGCCGGAGATGGCGCACGAAATCATGCGCGGCGTCCCGGAAGACCGTGCCAAACGTGACTTGCACGCTGCCATTGTATTTCTGCAAGCGCAACCGAATGTGAACAAAGACCGCCTGGGCTCGATCGGATGGTGCATGGGTGGCGGCTATTCGCTCGATGTCGCGTTGCAGGAACCCACGCTCAAAGCGGATGTCATCAACTACGGCAGTTTGGCCACCGATCCCGAGGCGCTTAAAAAAATTAACGCCTCGATCCTCGGTTTATTCGGCGCGCAAGACCAAGGCATTCCTCCAGAGGACGTCAAGAAATTCGGCGAACAATTAGATAAGTTTGGCAAGACCGTCGATATCACGATTTATCCCGATGCCGGGCACGGCTTCGAAAATCCGAATAACAAGACCGGTTATCGTGCCGACGATGCTGCCGATGCCTGGAAACGAACCGTGAATTTTCTGGCTGGCACCTTGAAGAAGTAATCGAGCTAAATCATTGTTTCCAAAAATCGATAGCTCCGGTTGCGATCTGCGGGGCGAATACGTTACTCGTCGTTACCCGGTCCGAATTTTTTATGCCGTGAATTTTCTCTTGCCAGACGGTACCAATCTGGTTACTATGCAGTCCATCCTCGGGGGAATCCGTTGGTAGCTTTTTCACAGAATATCGGGCAGACAATTCGCGACTACAGATTGCAGAGAGGCATGTCGCAGGGCGACATTGAAAAGCGCACCGGCCTATTGCGCTGCTATCTGTCCCGGGTGGAAAACGGACACACTATTCCGTCTCTGGATACGCTCTCCAAAATCGCCGGTGCCATGGAGCTTCCGCTCTCGCAATTCTTTTCCGAGCCCGGCCACAGCAACGGCTCCAAGGGCCTGCCACAACTATCCGACGACGAAGTCCGCTTCCTGAGCCAAATTCGCCGCTACTCCGTCAGCCTGAATGACAGCGACCGCAAGCTCGTGCTGGCCATGGTCAAGAAGATGTCGTCGAATGCAAAATAGAGCTTTCGGCTATCAGCCGTCAGCTCTCAGCTAAACCTTTCTATCCAAATGAGTTGAGACTGCAAGCTATCCCACTGACCCGAAGGTTTGATGTTGCAAAGCGTGGGTTGGCTGAAAACTGAAGGCTCAGAGCTGACAGCTGTCTTTGGGTACTTTCGTTCCATCCCTATCGTGACCAATGGGCACCTCGCCCGATTACCCAAGAACTCTTAAACTTGGACTGGGAGAATTCTCGGTGACCATCGACGAAGAATTGACAGTGCTTGAGTCGCAGTTGCGGCGGCTGAAAATCGAGTACGAAGTTTATTTCAGCAACCCAACCAAGAGGCCTCCGACCGACATTGAGTGGAAAGTATTGAGCCTGCTGCGCAAATTTAGCGATGGCGGCCGCATGAGCTTTTCCCAACGTTTCCGCTACAACGAAATGGCGCAGCGCTATGCGGTCTATAGCGACCTCTGGCGCAAGAAGGGCCGTATTCGCGAGGAAGGCTACCGCCGTCCGCAAGATGCATTGCTTTCCGTCTCAGGCGTGCGGGTTCAAGAACATGAACCGGAACACAAAGTCTATGGAGTGGGACACGCAGCCGCGGGAGCTGCAGCCGCAACTGCACCTGCAACCGTCCAGGCGGCCAGCGCTGCAAAAGAACCTCTAAGAGTAGAGTGCTCTGACGCGCGAGCCGAACAAGACAAAGTTGCCACGCTCTACAAAGCTCTCAGCGAAGCCAAAAAGAACGCCGGCGAAGCTGTCTCCGGAAACATGGAGAGCTTTTCATCCTTTGTGCAGAAAAAGACCGACCAGATCCGCAAACAGTACGGCTGCCAGGCCGTGGAATATTCCGTGGAGATGGAAGGCGGCCAGGTAAGGTTGAAGGCCAAGGCTAAGGTCTAGAAACGGTCGTTGGTCGTTCGTCCTTGGTCGTTGGCCATCCCACCCTATATCAACTACATTCTTGTCAGCAGCATGCCTGGCTCGGCCTTCCTACAAACCCCGAACTTAAAGCGACTAACAGCTAAGGACTCACGACTGATAGAATTTATCGCTGCCTATTCTGGCGGACTATTCATTCCTATTCGAGGCTTTTTAATGTCCAAGATTCAGCGTGCCATCCTCAGCGTTACCGACAAGACCGGCCTCGTGGAGTTTGCCGGCAGGCTTTCCGGCATGGGGGTGGAACTCATCTCGACGGGCGGCACGGCCAAGCTGTTGCGCGATTCCGGAATTTCGGTGAAGGACATCTCCGAGCTCACCGGCTTTCCCGAGATGCTGGATGGCAGGGTAAAGACGCTGCATCCCAAAGTGCATGGCGGCATTCTGCACCGTCGCGAGAATGCCGGCCATCGCGCCGCGGTTGCTGAACACGGCATTCAGCCCATCGACATGGTGGTCGTGAATCTATACGCATTCGAGAAAACCGCAGCCAAGCCGGGCGTGCACTTCGAAGAACTGATCGAGAACATCGACATCGGCGGGCCTTCGATGATCCGCTCCGCCGCCAAGAATTTCCAGGACGTTGCGGTTGTGACTTCGCCAGCGGACTATCAGGCGCTTGCAGAAGAAATGGCCGCATCGGACGGTGGACTCTCCCCTGCTACCAAATGGCGATTGGCACAAAAGGCCTTTGCTACCACAGCGGCTTACGACTCTGCCATCGCTTCCACGCTTGAGCGCTTGTCCCCCGACTCTAAAGCACAAAGCGAAACCGGGTTCCCTCATACTCTGCGATTTTCCTTCAACAAGATCATGGATTTGCGTTACGGCGAAAACCCGCATCAGAAAGCCGCCATGTACTCCGACGGATCGGGCACCGGCGTAGCCAATGCGCGGCAGCTCCAGGGCAAGGAACTTTCCTACAACAACATTGTGGATTTGCAAGCGGCTTGGGACTTGGCCCAGGAATTCAACGAGCCAGTGTGCGCCATCATCAAGCACACGAATCCGAGCGGCACTGCGACTGCCAAAACGTTGGTCGAGGCCTACAAAAAAGCTCTCGAATGCGATCCGGTTTCTGCGTTCGGTGGTGTGATCGGCGTGAATCGCCCGATCGACGGCGATGCAGCCGAGGAGATGGCCAAACTCTTTCTGGAAGTCATCGCGGCCCCGTCGTTCGACGAAGCAGCAAAAGCTAAGTTCGCTTCCAAGAAAAATCTGCGACTGGTGGAAATCACAAACGCTCCCCAGAAGTGGGTGCTGAAGAACGTTTCCGGCGGAATTCTGGTACAAGACACCGACGTTCGCCCGCTGGCGGAAAGCGATTTGAAAGTGGTGACCAAACGGCCGCCCACGCCGGAAGAGAAACGGGCTTTACTGTTCGCATGGAAAGTCTGCAAGCACGTTAAGTCAAACGCCATCCTCTACGCTCGGGACGGACAGACGGTCGGTGTGGGCGCCGGCCAAATGAGCCGCGTGGATTCCTGCAAAATCGGCGCCATGAAAGCCGTATTGCCGCTGAAAGGCACAGTCGCAGCGTCCGATGCGTTCTTCCCCTTCCCCGATGGAGTGGAAGAGATCGCCAAAGTGGGGGCAACTGCCATCATTCAGCCTGGCGGCTCCGTCCGCGATCAGGAAGTCATCGAAGCTGCCGACCGGCTTGGATTAGCCATGATCTTCACTGGAGTCAGACACTTCCGGCACTAGAGACCAGGTATTTGGCACTTGGCATTCAGCCCCCTGATCTTTGCTGACGACGGAATTCTTCATCCCAGAGATTCCAGCCAAGTGGTTTTGCAAACCGAAGCACGAATCTCAAGGGCCAAATGCCAAGTGGTAACAGCTAAATGCCTTCTTCATGAGACACAATGTCCATGAGTCTTTGGTTACTCTGGTTTCACGGCTCTTTTACACGGTCTTACGCTACAAAGGTTTACAATAATCTGAGCACCCACCGGTAGAGGTGCGGCATCCAATCGCTATGGTTTTGGGAGCGCGAAGGTCCTTGATGAAAAGTCCTCATAGCTATCTTCTTCTCATTTTTCTGGCCGCAGCAACCGGTTTCGCGCAGCAGACTGGGGCGCCTGCCGACTCCAAGCTCGCAGTTCCGCCGGCGCCTCACAAGGCAGACCGCGCCGCCGCTTACTATCATTACGCGCTGGCTCACATGTACGAGGAGCAGGTAGCGGTTTACGGCCGTAGCGACCTGGCCACCAAGGCGATCGAGGAATATCGCGCGGCCATTGATGCTGATCCCACTTCCGAATATCTCACCGCCGGCCTCGCCGAACTGTATGCCAAAACTGGCCGCATTCGCGATGCGGTGCTCGAAGCGCAGGATATTATCAAGCGCGATCCGACAAATCTGGCGGCTCACAAATTACTGGGCAGCATTTATTTGCGCTCTCTGGGCGATGTCCAATCCGGACACGGCTCTGACAATATCCTCAAACTTGCCACCGAGCAGTACGAGCAGATCATCAAACTCGAACCCGACAGCGTTGATGACCATTTGCTTCTGGGCCGTCTTTATCGCTTGAGCAATGATCTGCAGAAAGCGGAAGGCGAATTTAAGATTGCCGTCAAGTTGGACCCGAATTCCGAAGAGGCCGTCACTACGCTTGCCATCCTCTACGGCGAGGAAGGCGATTCTACCCGCGCCGTCGAAACGCTCAGCTCCATCCCGGATGCGGCACGCTCCGCCAAACTGTATTCCGCGCTGGGCTACACCTACGAACAACAAAAGCTATACAAGAAAGCCATCGACTCCTATCGGCGGGCGATTCTGCTGGATCGAGACAATCTCGATGCCATCCGCGGCCTGGCCCAGAACCTGATGAATGACGGCCAGACCGATGCCGCACTCGAGCAATACAAGATCATTGCCGACGCCAATCCCGAGGATGCGGAAACCTACATCCGCATGGCGGAGATTTATCGCAAGAGCGGCAAGTTCGATCAGGCGCTGGATGGCCTGAAGAAGGCTGAGTCCATGGTGCCGGACTCGATGGAAGTGCCCTACAACATCGCCGCCGTTTATCAGGCGCAGGGCCGCTACGATGACGCCATTCAGGAACTTCAGGACCTGCTGAAGAAGACCGCGAAAGCGGACAACGGCTACAGCCAGAGCGAGAAGAACAACCGGACGGTGTTTCTCGAGCGGTTGGGCACCATTTATCGCGACGACAACAATGATCCGCTGGCGATTGAGACTTTCCGCAAGATGCTCACGCTGGGCGACGACAACGCGGAACGTGGCTATCAGCAGATCATCGACACTTACCGGGAAGCCAAGCAGTGGTCACAAGCCACGGATGTCGCCAAAGAAGCGGTTCAGAAAATGCCCAAGGATCGCGGCTTGCAGATGGTGTACGCGTCGCAGCTGGCCGACTCCGGACAGCCGGATGCTGCGCTGAAGCAGGTGCGGTCGCTGCTAAATGGTACGCCTGACGACCGTGAAGTTTACATTTCGCTGAGCCAGATGTATGCCCGCCTGAAGCGTTGGTCAGAAGCCGAAGAGGCGCTTGATCAGGCGGACAAACTTTCCACCAAGGCGGAAGACAAGCAGTTCATTGAGTTCCAGCGCGGCGCCACCTATGAACGCCAAAAGAAATACGATCTCGCGGAAGAGCAGTTCCGCAAGGTCTTAGTCAGCGACCCGCAGAATGCCATGACCTTGAACTATCTCGGCTACATGCTCGCCGACCGCGGTGTGAAGCTTGAAGAAGCGCTCGCTTTGATTAAACAAGCCGTGGATCTTGAACCCGCGAATGGGGCTTATCTCGACTCGCTGGGATGGGCTTACTTCAAGTTGGGCAAATATGACCTGGCCGAAGACAATCTGACCAAGGCGGCCGCGCAGCGCATGGGAGCCGATCCCACGGTGCAGGACCACCTCGGCGATCTCTATCAAAAAACCGGGCATCTCAAATTGGCGGCAGCACACTGGGAGCGCGCTCTTCAGGAATGGAACAAGACAGTTGCCGTGGAAGTCGATGGCGACGATGTGGCCAAAGTGCAGAAGAAATTGGAATCCGCCAAAGTAAAGCTCGCGAAGGAAGATCCCGAACAGAAGTAGGACTGCAGCTTCTAGCTCATAGCTGCTAGCCTCTAGCCAAACGTGATTGAGCTAGGAGCTAGCAGCCAGAAGCTTTGTTCCGCTCCTGTTATTCTTGCCTCATGTTGGCCGACTACGCGGTGCGGGTGGAACAATCCCGGGGACGCCGTTATCCCGAGCCTGCGCATCCCTACCGCAACGATTTTCAGCGCGATCGTGATCGCGTCATCCACGCCCGGGCGTTTCGCCGGCTGGAAGCCAAAACCCAGGTCTTCACCCGCCGTTATTCAGACCACTTTCGCAATCGACTCACCCATACGATAGAAGTCGCGCAGATTGCCCGCACCATTGCCGCCCAGCTCGGTCTGAATGTGGATCTGGTCGAGGCGCTGGCCCTGGTCCACGATGTCGGCCATCCCCCGTTCGGGCATGCTGGCGAAAAGGCGCTGGACACCGCCATGCGCCAGCATGGACTTTTCTTCGATCACAATCTGCACGCGCTGCGCATTGTGGAAGATTTCGAGATGCGCTACGCGGCTTTTCGCGGACTGAATCTCACGTTCGAAGTCCGTGAAGGCATCATCAAGCATTCCCACGATTATTCTTCCAGTCAATTTCCCGAACTCGCCGAATACCTGCTCGACCAGCGCCCGCCGCTCGAAGCTCAGCTCATCGACGTGGCCGACGAAATCGCCTACAACACCGCCGATCTCGATGATGGTTACGAGGCGCGTTTACTCACGCTGGAAGAAATCCGCGCAGGGGTGCCTATCTTTGAGAAGTTCTACCTCGAAGTCGAAACAATTTATCCCGACACCCTCGAAAAACTAAAATTCAATGAAGCGCTCAAAAAAATGCTGGATCGCCTGGTGGGTGATTTGATCCGCAACACTGAGTCGCAGATCAAGAATGCAGGCATTAAAACATTGGAAGACGTGCGGGCTTATCCCGACCGCCTGGTTACGTTGAGCCATGAAGTCGAGCAGGAGCGGCGTCAGTCCAAAGAATTCCTCTATAGCACCATGTACAACAGCGCGACCCTGGCCCCAGAGAAAATCGATGCCGAGCGCGTGATTAGCGAGCTATTTGAGTTTTGGATGACTCAGCCCGCGAGCCTGCCCTCCAGCTATCGGGAAAAGGCCACGCAGGAACCTCTACCGCGCGTGGTGTGTGACTACATCGCCGGCATGACGGACAACTATATTTACGAGCAGTACGAAAAGTATTGCTGCACAGCCAGAAAATGACGCCCTTACAAAATGCTTCTTTGCGTCAATTCCGCCCACGAAATGTCCGAATCGACGTTTTTTGCCAATCCTGAGACATCCACGCAGTTTTTATATCGGTATCGCCAAAATTACCCTCCGCCGAGAATTTCTACCCCCGCCCTCGCTTCTCCAGGTCTACAATGTGATTGGAAACTAACGAGTTAGCTCCCGGCCCGGTTTGGCATTGCACCTGTAATACAGGAGTACAGGTGCGATCGTAACCAGCGCCGTTTGTTCAGATTTTTGGCCCAGCGTAGCGTCAGCGTTGGCCGGCAACGCCCCAAAAGGCTTGCTCTGGTTTTTCCCTTTTTAGGGGACGCGACTAAAAATCACGCATCACGCCCCGAAAGGCGTGCTGGAGCGGAGCCCCAAACGCTCCCCCACCCGGAGGAAGTCGAAATGAAGAATCGTGTACTCGTAACATTGCTGGCAGCTCTTATTCTTGGATTGCCGGCCTTTGCGCAGACCGCCACAGATCAAACTGCTGCGCCGGCCGCCTCGTCAACCAATGCCACTGGCAAACAGCCCTTGCAACCACAAACCCACGAAGGGTTCTGGGGCAAAGTGAATCCGTTTGCCCGCAAGAAGTATGTACAGCGGCAGGTACAGCCCATTCAGGATCGCGTGAACGAACTCGATGAGCTCACCGCGTCCAACGGCAAAATGATCAAGGACGTCGATGCGCGCGCCCAGGCAGGCATTCAGATGGCTTCCGCCAAGGCCAACGAAGCCGACCAGCACGCCATTGATGCCGGCAACAAGGCCCAAATGGCCCAGCAGACTGCCACCACCGCCAACACTCGCTTGACCACAGTCGAGCAGGTAGTCGGCAACATCGATCAGTACAAAGCCTCGACCCAAACGGAAATCCGTTTCCGTGCCGGACAGAGCGCTTTGAGCGAGAACGCCAAGAGCGCCCTCGATGAACTGGCCACGCCTCTGAAAGATCAGCGCGGCTACATCGTCGAAGTCCAGGGCTTCTCTTCAGGCAAAGGCCAGGCAGCAATTGCTACCTCGCAGAAGATGGCCGACTCGGTTGTCCGTTACCTCGTGCTGAACCATGACATTCCGGTTTACCGGATCTACGTGGTAGGCATGGGCAACGCTCCTGCTCCAACTGCGGATACCGACCCTAAGACCAAGCGCACCAGCGGCGGCCGCGTGGAAATCAGCCTGTTGAAGAATGATCTCGAACAGCTGGCTTCTTCATCGACCGCTCCCGCAAGCACCGATCAAGCGGCGCCTGCGAAATAAGTTAGGACGACGGGTCACATACACCCGGAAGCCCTCCCCCAGGAAAAGCCCCTTGCGCAAGCAAGGGGCTTTTTCGTTGAACGTAGTGTTTGCGTTACAAAACGGACCAAGGACTATCAGGAGCTAGACTGGCATCGCATGTTGGAGAGACAATGCGGGATGCCAATGACGAAGGTAAAGCAGGCTGTTGTTGCGCTACTGAGTATGACCGTCGTGTTGGGAAACTCGACTTCGGCTTCTGTCGCGCCTCCCGAATCCTTCGACAAGCCTGTTCGAAAGACCGTCGTGAACTTAGGGCGGTCTACAACGCCAAGCATCAACGCCCGGATTCAGCTCTCCTGTTTTTACTATCCGGATTTTATGGTCAAGGAACTGAATGACCGAGGAGTGAAAGGAGTGCGCTGGGTCACGGCCACACCTGTCATCAACGAGGACGCGCCCGCATGCCGTCTGGCGCGTTCTTCGACAGAACGATTTATGGCTAAGGAGTGGTGGAGTTTCGAAGGGGTCAAGGGATCACTTTTGTTTTTGGAAGCAGCAGACGGCGATGACAACGGGGGGATGCCTTTCCGCATTCTCGATCTCAGGACTGGAAAGAAAATATTCGAAGATTCAGCTTGGTGGGATAGTCATCTGGAGTTCGCGCACACGGCAGATGAAACTGTGTCGCTGAGATATTTAAGAGTAGTTGGCGGAGATTGCTCTATACCCAAGGATGGAATGAGCTGCTGGAGCAAGTTCAGAACACGGTATGGATTGGCGATTACAACCGTGCCGAAATGCACGGGCTATCGCCATGAAGGAGAAAAGGAATGGGTTGCGGGCGACGAGGGCGTCCCACCCGAAAGGATAGACACGCCCTCCACCATTACTTACCCGGTCGAGGTAGAGCTCTTCCCACGGCCATCGATTAGGGCTGTTCCCGGTCCAGTGAAGTGTGGTCCGAGTCCCATAGTTGTTGACTGATGTATCAGAGGTGGACTGTAAAACGGGGATTTCGACAGCCTCGATTCCTGATCCGCACCTCAAAGCAGGCATGAAAATCCCCAACTTAGTCACGGACGGCGGAGTCTGCTATTCCGTCGAAGTGTGATCGTGCACGATCTTCCATCCCTCAGGAAACTTGCGGAACACCAGCGTAAACAGCCCGTGCGGCTTTTTGCCGTCTGACAGTGTCAACTCCCATGCACCGCGCACGAACGCTGCATCGGTGGCGAGAATTGGATGTTCAAGTCAGAGAATTCCAGATGCCCCATCTCTCGGCCTTCGCCTTGATACTTCTTCCGATAGCGGTCGATCGTCGCCTGCCAGCCTGAACTCATCGTCGCTCCGGAGAAAAACGTCAGCTCCGGCGAATTCCAGTATCCCGACATGAAGCCTTCCAGATCGTGATGGTTCCAGGCGCCCTGCTGCTGATGCAAGACATTGCTCAACGCCGGCTTTACCGTCGTTAGTTTTGACCAAAAGCAAAAACGCAAAGGAGCAGGGAGACTGCAAAGACGAACGTCGCGCGCATGAGGGAAATCCTCCAGGCGCAACAGTGTCGCACACAATGCTTGAAGATCAATCAGTGGGCAAAATGCAGAGGTCCTTCGCAACGCTAAGAACGCTTGCTCAGGATGACAAGGGGTTTCGGGAGTTTACGCTCCGCCCTTTTTCGCCACAACCGCAGCCAGCTTCCCAGCCTTTTCCCAGGGACGCTTCGGCTTCTCCGCCGGGGCTTTGTCGCGGTCCACAACCCGATCGTACTGATACGACTCGCTCACCGTTCCCAGCGATTCGTTATACAGGCTGGGCAGTCGCAGCCCTTCTTTCAGTTCTTCCGTAAATTGTTGCAGGGCTTTGAGATGATCAGCCGAGGCTGGAATTTCATTTTTCGCAGTCTTCAGAAACTGCTGATATCCGCGATTCACCAGCTTGGAAATCTCGCTGCCAATCAGGTAGCCGGGATAAGCAAAGATCTTTACGCCATCATCGCCATTCTTCTGAATGGCGGCGGAACAATGATATTTCTTCAGGAACACGCGGCCCTGGGTGCCCGGCGCTTCAAGCAGGTCGAAACCATGCTCGCGCAGCCAGCTCAACGCTTCTTCGAAACTCCGTTGCTCCACCTTGGTTGCCATTTCGTGTTCGGTTCCTCGTCTTCCTTGCTTACTTAGATGCGAATTTCCGGAAAAGATGCATTTTTCGCCGAAGCCGCTAAATCCTGTCATCCTCTTTTATAATCGAACGGCAAGTAGCTCAAGCCGTAATTTACCTGTAAAGAACAGTACTATAGTCACTGCGGTTCAGTCCCACGATCATGCCACACGATCCTACAAAAATCGCGGAAGTGTCATTCTTCCCCGGCACATACGCCGAAAGAAAACAAACTTGGCGTGCGCAGTCTCGAGCGCATCGGCAATACTCCGCTGCTGCGGCTCGATCGCATCACTCGCGATCTGCCCGGCATTCAAATCCTGGGCAAAGCCGAATGGCTCAATCCCGGAGGCTCGGTCAAAGACCGTGCCGCTTCCAACATCGTCGC
>CAVRSD010000016.1:0-125130 GCA_963723765.1 Terriglobia bacterium
TTGTCACCGAAGCAGCGAATGCATCACTTAACTGTGGTGCGTGGTAGGAGAGCATTCTCAACAGTTTGAAGCCAGACTGAGAAGACTGGTGGACGGTTGAGAAGAGACCCTGCCGGCATAAGTAGCGATAACGGAGGTGGGAACCCTCCGCGCCGAAAGTCTAAGGTTTCCTGAGAAAGGTTAATCCGCTCAGGGTCAGGCGGTCCCTAAGGCGAGGCCGAAAGGCGTAGCTGATGGACATCCGGTTAATATTCCGGACCTTCCTTGTAATCGTTATCACGATGGGGAGACGCAGAAGGATAAGCAGGCCGTCATATGGCTATAACGGTCGATGCGTGTAAGGTGTTTCCGGTAGGCAAATCCGCCGGGAAGCTATCACTGAGACGCAAAGCAGTACTCCGTATGGAGGAAAGCTGCCGATTCCACACTGCCAAGAAAATCCTCTAAGGAGAAGACAAGGGAACCGTACCTCAAACCGACACAGGTAGACGAGGAGAATATCCAAAGGCGCTCGTGAGAACGCTTGTTAAGGAACTTGGCAAATTAACCCCGTAACTTCGGGAGAAGGGGTGCCTCACTAGGGTGAAAGCCCGAAGAGGCCGCAGCGAAACGCGCACTGCGACTGTTTAACAAAAACACAGGTCTCTGCAAAGTCGAAAACGACGTATAGGGGCTGACGCCTGCCCGGTGCTGGAAGGTTAAAGGGAGAGGTTAGCCGCAAGGCGAAGCTTCGAACTGAAGCCCCAGTGAACGGCGGCCGTAACTATAACGGTCCTAAGGTAGCGAAATTCCTTGTCGGGTAAGTTCCGACCTGCACGAATGGCGTAACGAAAGTGCGACTGTCTTAATGAGCGACACGGCGAACTTGTAGTGCCGGTGAAGATGCCGGTTGCCCGCAACTAGACGGAAAGACCCCGTGCACCTTTACTATACCTTTACTATGAACTATGGCCCTTGCTGCGCAGAATAGGTGGGAGGCTTTGATTCCAGACTCTCGGGTTTGGAGGAGCCGCAATGTGAGATACCACCCTGCGAGATCTGTGGTTCTAACCTACTCCCGTCAACCGGGAGAGGGACATAGTAAGGCGGGTAGTTTGACTGGGGCGGTCGCCTCCTAAACAGTAACGGAGGCGCGCGAAGCTACGCTCAGGCTGTTTGGAAATCAGCCGTCGAATGCAAAAGTATAAGCGTGGTTGACTGCGAGTCCTACAAGACGAGCAGGTACGAAAGTAGGCTTTAGTGATCCGGTGGTTCTGCATGGAAGGGCCATCGCTCAACGGATAAAAGGTACGCCGGGGATAACAGGCTGATCGGAGCCAAGAGTTCATATCGACGCTCCGGTTTGGCACCTCGATGTCGGCTCATCGCATCCTGGAGCTGTAGAAGGTTCCAAGGGTTAGGCTGTTCGCCTATTAAAGCGGTACGTGAGCTGGGTTCAGAACGTCGCGAGACAGTTCGGTCCCTATCTGTTGTGGGCGCAGGAGATTTGAGAGGACCTGTCCTTAGTACGAGAGGACCGGGATGGACGAACCTCTTGTGTTCCAGCTGTCGTGCCAACGGCATAGCTGGGTAGCGAAGTTCGGTTGTGATAACCGCTGAATGCATATAAGCGGGAAGCACTCCTCAAGATGAGATCTCCCAACCCGTAAGGGATAAGAAGGGCCCAGGAAGACTACCTGGTTGATAGGCAGGATGTGGAAGCGCAGTGATGTGCGAAGCTAACCTGTACTAATCGCCCGTTCGGCTTGACCATAAAATTTACTCGGTGCAGTAACAATTGTCAGTTCTACATGTTGCCAGTTCGGAAGTTCGAACCTGGACAAGAACCGCAACGTTGTTTGTATACTCGTTCGCAACTGAACGATGCGGAACAACTCCTGACAATTGTGCGCCGACGAATTATGAGCCTGATCGATTAGCAACAAGAACCAATCTATTCAGTTGTGAGGCATTGTCCTCATGCTCTTTGAAAAATCAGCTTCTAGCTCCTAGCTTCTAACTCAATCCAACGAGTTCAAGCAGCGGGCCGGAAGCCGACAGATCAAGTTTGCAGCGAAGGAATCCTTCCGTGATCGCGATGCAGTTTTCGCCGGAAGATTCAAGCTAGAAGCTACGAGCTAGTAGCTAGAAGCTGCTTCAAGTTGTCGGTGATCTTACCGCGGGGGATCCACCCGTTCCCATCCCGAACACGGAAGTTAAGCCCCGCCGGGCCGATTGTACTGCACGCGAAAGTGTGTGGGAGAGTAGGTCGTCGCCGGCATTAAATTAAAAAGGCCATGGAGAAAAATCTCCATGGCCTTTTGCTTTTGATTTGTAAATGTGGCGCGGGCGCCCTCGCCCGTGTGACGGCCGGAAGCCTTTCAGAAGTTAGGGTTTGCCTGACAAGACGTGCATCCATGGTGCAATTCTGAACGATCGGCGCCGTATCCTGCCGAGGCGATCTCACCAACAACGTCCTCGCTTCACACCGTCACACGGGTGTGGGCACCCGCGCCACGTAATCTTCCTCCGGTCTTACCCATAGCCACGGATAGTCTTCCGGCTTCTTCACCAATCCCGCCCGCACGGGGTTCTGCCGCAGATACTCAATCTTTTCTCTCAGACTCTCATGTGATCTCAGGACATGATCGAACGACTCCTCCTGCCAGACCGGTCCGGACCCCCCGAGCAATTTATTGATCCGATGCGCCGTAGCGCCTTTCAAACATTGCAAAATCTTCGCCAGCGGAAATGGCCAACCGTTCTCATCTCGAAGGCATGACCGCAATAAGTGAACATGATTCGGCATGATCACGCCAACCAGCAATTGAATACGATTCTCCCGCAAACAATGTTGCAGAACCAGGTCGCGAGCCTCTGGAGGTAATACAAACGGTCCGTTCGTGCGGAAAGTGATGAAGAGATCTGCGTCGGCTCTCTGTAGATGCGGAAGGCGTCGCCGATATTGGTAATCAGCAGGAGATGGTGGGTTCGGCATGTGGAATGCGAATGTGAATGTGGGGCGGGCGCCCCGCCCGCCAACTGCCTGCATTGTGACTGAACGTTGGGGGTTCTGTCTGTGACAGATGAACATCTAGACCGCACTTTGCAGAGGTGTACCGACCGCGCCAGGAGCCGGATACCGTCACACGGGCGAGGGCGCCCGCGCCACATGCGTCCAGGGTGATAACCTTGCGGAATGCTTCACAGTCCTGACACAGGCCTCCGCGCTCCGAAACCTGCTCGATCTTTCGCGAAGGTTGTGTTTGCGCTCATCATTGGGCTGGTGGTCGGCGTGTTGTTTGTCGGGTCACTGGGATGGGTGATGCTGTCGCAGACGTCCGGGCGGGCGTTGTTGAGCCGGATGTGGTCGGCGGCGACGGGCAGAACGCTCACCATCGATGTGAGCCAGCCAACCGTGGTCGATCGTATTCAACGGCTGCAGCGGCTGGAGACCGTGGTTTACACCATGGACAAGCTGGTGACCGGCGCGAAAGAAAATCCGCTGTTGCCGGATTTTCTGGCAGGAGATCGTCTGCTGATGATTGCGCACGGTGAAGTTGTTGCCGGGGTTGATTTCTCGAATCTGAAACCGGGCGATGTGCGAGTGGAGGGCAAGCAAGTTCACTTGCATCTGCCGATGCCGCAAGTGTTCAGCACCCGGCTCGACAGCGCGAAGACGCGGGTGTATTCGCGGCAAACTGGATTGCTGGTGTCCACCGATCCGAATCTGGAGACGCAGGTGCGCCAGGAAGCGGAACGCCAGCTGCAAGAGGCCGCCCTGGCCGATGGCATTTTGCGAAACGCCCAGCAAAACGCAGCTGCGACGATCACCAGCCTGTTGCAAGGGTTGGGATTCGAGAAGGTGGAGTTGGATTGAGGCGGTAATGTGGCGCGGGCGCCCCCGCCCGTGTGACGGACGGAAGCCGCCTCTCAAGCCAAGAGTTTTCTCGATTTCGATTCGCTCCAATCTATTCAGGACTTCGTCCTGAGCCCAGTTGGATTCCCCTTTAGCCAGACATAACATCCTTCCCTCGCTTTACGCCGTCACACGGATAGGAGTGTCCGCGCCACACGATCCACAATGCTAGAATAGCCCGCCTGCACTGCCTAGCGAGGAATCCTTCATGATGAAATTGAGCCAACGCATTTGTGTGTCGATTTTACTTTTGACTAGCGCGACATTGATTGCGCAGACGCCGCAATATCCGGCTTATCCGAGCGAAACGCCTGCTTCGGTGAATTCGCCGACCGATAGCTTTGAGTACGAGCGGCGTGTGGTGATGGTTCCCATGCGAGATGGGATCAAGCTGCATACCGTGATCCTGCTGCCGAAAGGCGCGAAGAATGCGCCGATTCTGCTGACCCGCACGCCGTATAGCGCCGATGTGCTTACGACGCACGACCCGCGGGGTGGAAATTCGGAAGACACACAGAGCACTCATCTCGGGCCGTCGTTGTGGGGCTATGACAACGCGACCGAGGTGATTGTCGAAGGCGGTTACATTCGCGTGATTCAAGATGTGCGCGGCAAGTACGGCTCCGAGGGCGACTATGTGATGAACCGTCCGCTACATGGACCGCAGAATCCCACACCCGTCGATCATGCGACTGACACTTACGACACCATCGATTGGCTGGTGAAGAATATTCCGGAAACGAATGGAAAGGTCGGGATCCTCGGGATTTCTTACGATGGCTTCTTGCCTTTGATGGCGCTGGTGAATCCGCATCCGGCGCTGAAAGTTTCAGTGCCGATGAATCCCATGGTCGATGGCTGGATGGGCGACGACTGGTTTCACAACGGCGCTTTCCGCCAGCAGAACATGCCTTACATCTATGAGCAGGATGGCACGCGCAGGAACGAAACCAAGTGGTGGTCGAGCAACTACGATGACTACGACATGTTCATGGCCGCGGGATCTGCCGGCGAACTCGGCCACCGGCGCGGACTTGAGCAGATGGGTTTCTGGCGGAAGATTCTGGAGCATCCCAGCTATGACGCGTTCTGGCAGGACCAGGCCATGGACAAGATTCTCGCGGCGCAGCCCTTGAAAGTTCCGGTCCTGCTGGTGGACAGTCTATGGGACGCGGAAGATATTTACGGAGCGATGGCGGTATACAAAGCGATCAAGCCCAAAGATGTCAATAATGACAAAGTGTTTCTGGCGATCGGTCCGTGGCATCACGGTCAGGAAATCGGAGACTGCAGCTCGCTCGGCGTCCTGAAATTCGGAACCGACACCGGGCTTTATTTCCGGGAAAAAATTCTTCGTCCGTTTCTTGATCACTACTTAAAAGATGACGCCCCCAAATCAGACGTTCCTCCGGTGAGCGCGTACGAAACCGGAACGAACACCTGGGAAAAACTTTCGTCGTGGCCGGCAGGATGCGCGAACGGTTGCGGCATCAAGCCGACGCCGCTTTATTTGAGTGCCGGTATGAAGTTGGATTTCGCTGCGCCAAAACCCGGAGAGAGCGGCTTCGAGGAATACGTTTCCGATCCTGCAAAGCCTGTGCCATTTCGCGCTCGCCCCATTCAACCGACCGGTTATGGAACCGGTTATACGTGGGCGGATTGGCTGGTCGATGATCAGCGCGAAGAGTCGGGGCGTCCCGACGTGCTGGCTTTCGAGTCCGATGTTTTAACTGCGCCCATGAAAATCAGCGGACAGCCGATCGCCAATCTGATCGCTTCGACCAGCGGCACCGATTCGGATTGGGTGGTGAAAGTCATCGATGTTTATCCTGATGAAGTCGCGGGTCAGGCCGAAATGGGTGGTTATCAATTGATGATTTCCGCCGACATTTTCCGGGGACGCTATCGCGAAAGTCTTGACACGCCGAGAGCTCTCGCCGCCGATAAACCGCTGCCCTATAAATTCGATTTGCCAACCGCGAACCACGTATTTCTACCCGGTCACCGCATCATGGTGCAGATCCAGTCGAGCTGGTTTCCGCTGTATGATCGCAATCCACAGACGTTTGTGTCCAACATTTTCTGGGCCAAGCCCGGCGATTATCGCAAAGCGACGCAACGGGTTTACCACACCCCGGGCGAGGCAAGCTTCATAGAACTGCCGGTGGTGAGCACGCCTTAGTTGGCCGAGGCAGCACGTTCAATTTCGGCGTCGATCTCGCCTCCGATGAGAAACGCCAATCCTGAGACGTACAGCCAGACGAGCAGAATCATCAGGGCTGCGAGTGATCCGTAGGTGGTGCCGTAGGTATTGAAGAAATGTAGGTAGGCGCGGAATCCGGCCGAAGCCATCACCCATAGAAACACACCAAACACTGAACCAGGAGTGGCCCAGCGCCAGCGGCGTTTTTCCAGATCAGGGCCAAAGTAATAAATCAGCGAAAAAGAAACGATCACAAAGAGTAGGGCCGCCGGCCATTGTAGTTTTTTTGAGAAAAGCAAAATGCCCGGGCTCAGGGGAAGAACGGATCCGACCCAATCCACGAAGTGTCCGCCTGCCAGTACCACCACCAAGGCTGAGAACAGGAGGGCCGAGATGGCGAGAGTCAATGCCAGAGCAATCGCTCGCACTTTGACCCAGGAACGTTCGTCGCGGACGTGATAGGCCAGATTCAGCGTGGAAATCATCGAACTCACCCCGCCGGAAGCGAACCAGAAGGCCACTACTATCCCAAAAGTGAGCTTTCCATTACTGGTGTTCGCTGCTAGTTCGTCGGTAATTCCGTTCAATAGTTGAAATGCCACCGGGGGAAGAAAGTCCGCAAAGTAGGACAACAATCCGTTTTGTAATTGCAGGCTGCGCGAAGCAAACAATCCGAACAGGTACAGCATGAAGAAGATCAGCGGAAACAGTGCCAGCAGGAAATTGAAAGCCAGTCCGGAAGCTCGCCCCAGAAGGTCATCTTCAACGCACTTGCGAAGCACGCTTATGGTGAGCTGCCAGAGCGTCAAGCCACCCAGTTTCCATGCTGATTTGTGAACTGGCGCGGTCGCCTGCCCATCGCTGGTCTTAGAAAGTGCCATAAGATGGAATCAAGATATTGAGGCACAAATTCTATCCCATTGCCGGGGCATGGCCCTGCCAGGAAACTGCTGCATTCAGGGATGAGCGAAGTCTCGTCGCTTTCTAGGCGAATCATTTCCGCGAAAGGTTAGGGCGGAGGAACGCCCGCACTCCACGGTGCGGTGCGTACTTATGAAGTGGAAACGTGGTCAGGGACGGCTGGTGCGACTACGTCTTCATACGAGCCGGGACGCTTTGGCCTGGCGCTACGTCCGAAAATTGCTTCTCTTACCAGCTTGAAAATTGTCCGCCGATTCTCCGAGACAACTCTCAGCCACGCCAGCTTTCCCATCATGGGGAAGTAAATTCCCCGGAAACAAAGACGCGCAATGAAAATGTTGACGCGATAACCCAGACGCTCGCTGTCCAATGCATCGACAGCTTTTGCCAGGGCTTCCGGGCTGTAGGCGTGGGCCCAGCCATAGTTCACTTCGGCATGGGCTTCGTCGATCGACATCTTCAACGGCGTGTGGGCCATGGCGAACGGAATGAACTCCTGCCAGTGCTTGACCCGGGTGAGACGTCCGGCGGCTTCCAGCCGCTTATAGAGTGGGGTTGCGGGCAAAGGAGTCAGCAGGCCAAAGATGGGCAGACCGGGTGGCCAGGTGCGAACTTGCGCGAGCGTACGCTCGGCTACGCCTACAGTATCGTTGTCCATGCCGAAGATGAAAGAAGTAATCGCGTAAACGTTGCGGCGGGCGAGACGATCCAGCACGACGGCATATTCGCCGGGCTTGTTGAATCCTTTATTGACGTCTTTCAGATTGGCTGGGTCGATGGATTCCATTCCAATGAAGACCCATTTGCCGCCGGACGCTGCGATCAAATCTACAAGTTCTTCATCGCGTAAAAGATTCGCGCTGATCTGCGCGACCCAATGAACTTGTGCGTTGGCGGCGATGATGTCTCGCAGCAACGATTTTGTGCGTTTGATGTTAATGGCGAAATTGTCGTCGATGAAGAAGACCGCAATCTGGCCTTTCTCTTTGCGGGCGCGCGCTTTCAACAGCAATAACTCGTTGACCACACTTTCATTGGTGCGGAAAGCGGATGGAGTCGCCGAAGAAGCCGGTGACGGTGCAGAATTCGCAGCCGTACGGACAGCCACGTCCCGATTCCACGGGAATAATGCGAAATGATCCCCAGCCTTCTCCCACCCGGTTGAGCAAAGGGGTGAAGGCTTTGGGAACGAGATTGAATTGGGTGAGATCGATCGAATGCCACGGAATAACCGGATATTCCTTGAGTCCGGGCTTCTTGTCTTTTCCCGCTGCATCCACAGGGGCGTAAACCGCTTTAAGTTCGCCGCGGGCGGCGTCGTTCACAATCTGCGGCCAGGTTTCGTCGGCTTCCCCGAGAGCGACGGCGTCGGCATGCTGCGGGCCGCCATCACGGCCAAGAGCTTCGTCGGCCAATTCGGTAACGTGAGGTCCGCCCATCACAACTCTGACTCCCGCAGCGCGGACGGCGTCTGCCATGCGATAAGCCTTGGCGATCATGCGAGTCATGGCGCCGATGCCCACGAGATCAATATTGTTGTCGCGAACGTATTGCGCGATGCCAGCTTCGTCCATGGGCTGGGCATTGCCGTCGATCAGCACAATTTCATGTCCCGGCGGCGTGAGTGCCTGCAGCAGGAACATCCAAAGATGCGGCATGAAATTACGCGTAACACCGTTGTCCGGGATTATAGAGAAGAATTTTCATGACCGCCCCTTTTCGAGTCGCTTACGCCGTACATTACTGCGCCGTACGAAGGACCATGACAAGAGTTGGCCAAATTGGCATTCAGCGCGACTTGTCGGGGAGCGTCGTTTACTAGGAAAGTAAGATGCCGCGATTGTACACCCATTTCGACAGAATCCACGGTCTTTATTGTCATTGTCAGTGACAAGTGAACATGCGCTGGTTGTGGATATGTCGTGGTTGGGGCAAGAATGGGGTCGGGCAACGCTGTCGTAGCGACGTGGCTTGCCACGTCTCTTTGGCGATGGTCCGGGTGCTGCAGGCAAGACGTAGCAAGCTACGTCCCTACGACAGCATTCCCCCCATCCGCGGCTACTGTCATAATTACGGTAGCCTTGCCTTTCATTTCTCTACGCATCGATGACCGCTGGCTGCCTAAGTCGGTGATCTGCCTGCGGGACTACTCGCTCAATAAATTCAGTAAAGACGTTATCGCCGGGATCACCGTGGGATTGGTGGCTTTGCCGCTGGCCATGGCATTTTCCATCGCCTCCGGATTGACGCCGCAAGCCGGGATTTATTGCGCCATGGTGACCGGATTCCTGATCTCGGCGCTCGGCGGATCGAAAACGCAGATCGGCGGCCCCACCGGCGCGTTTGTGGTGGTAATCGCCGGTATTGTTGCGGCGCATGGCGTCGATGGCCTGTACATGTGTACGGTGATGGCGGGAATTCTGCTGATCGTTCTCGGAGTCACGGGTATGGGCTCGGCAGTGAAATTCATTCCCCGTCCGGTGGTCATTGGATTCACCAACGGCATCGCGGTGCTGATTGCCAGCACCCAGGTCAAAGACTTCTTCGGACTGCACCTCGACAAAGTTCCCGGTGAGTTCTGGCTGCGCGTGAAAGCTCTGGCCGCCGCCGCTCCTACGTGGTCAGCCAAGGCCACGCTGCTGGCTGCGGCCACAGTTGCAGTCATGCTGGGATGTAGAGCCCTCTCCAACCGCATTCCCGGGCCAATCGTGGCCATGCTAGGCGCTACTCTCGCGGCATATCTACTCAAGCTGCCGGTAGCGACCATCGGCACCCGTTTTGGTGGAATCCCCAGCGGCTTGCCGCACATGGTCCTGCCACACTGGCACGCCAGCTTGATTCACGGACTGTTGGGGCCGGCATTCACCGTGGCCATGCTGGGCGCGATTGAGTCTTTGATGTCGGCGGTAGTTTCCGATCGCATGAGCAACGACCGGCACAATCCCAACGTCGAACTCATCGGACAAGGCGTGGCCAACATGGTCTCGCCTATCTTCGGAGGCCTTCCGGCCACGGGCGCCATCGCCCGCACCGCCACCAACATTCGCGCAGGCGCGCAGTCACCGGTCGCAGGGATGATCCACGCCCTGACGCTTTTGTGCATCCTGCTGTTTGCCGCGCCCCTGGCCAGCTACATCCCCATGGCGGCGCTGGCCGGGATTCTGATGATCGTCTCCTACAACATGGGCGAGTGGCGCGAGATCCCGCAACTGCTGAAGCTGACCAAAACTGACATCAGCGTATGGTTCGTCACCTTCGCGCTGACCGTCTTCGCCGACCTCACGGTGGCCGTCGAGGCCGGAATGATCCTAGCGTCGCTGTTATTCATTGCGCGCGTGTCCGATACCACGACCGTTTCGCAGGTCACCGATAATTACGTGGAAGATGGACGCGTCCACAGCCTGCAAGGCAGGGAGATCCCCGGCTACACCACGATCTTTCGAATACATGGCCCATTTCTGTTCGGCGCCACCGATAAGATTGCCGCCATCACCGAAAAGATGCAGACTCTGCCGCCGATCGTCCTGATCCGCTTGCGCAATATGACAGCCATCGACGC
Organism: Terriglobia bacterium; assembly: GCA_963723765.1. GTDB lineage: Bacteria > Acidobacteriota > Terriglobia > Terriglobales > Acidobacteriaceae > DATBAX01. The sequence goes on from CAVRSD010000016.1 coordinate 10,582, forward strand.
CACCGGCCTTTTCGCTTTGGAAGAAGTCGCCAAAAAACTGCACGCCACCGGACGCACTTTGATCCTCTGCGGCGCCCGCGAACAGCCGTTGGAGATGATTCATCAAGCCGAGTTTGCGGAAGTCGTTGGCAGAGAAAACATCTGCGAGAACGTGCAGACGGCATTGGCACGGGCGGATGTGGTGTTCAGAACAAGCAAAACTCAGATTTGAATCGGCGTATAAGACAGTAGGGGTCCTTCGACTCCGGCGACGCTTCGCATTCGCAAAGCATCCACTGCGCTCAGGATGACAAGGATTGAAGAATATTGCTGCGACGGATTCTACAAATAAAACATACACCCTTGTCATGCTGAGCGGAGAGTGAGCGGTCAAAGACCGCTCACCCGGAGTCGAAGCACCCCTACCCTCTGCACACTCTCGATCTTCCCTTTAAAACAGCGCCGTCGGCCTCCGCTTCCAGCTCTTACCCTTAGCTTTCGCGATGCCTTCCAGGTCATTCACATAAGCGCCGGTTTGGGTCAGGACATGGTGCAGGTCGTTGCCGACGCTGATGAAGGTGAATCCCTTTTCGAGGAATTCGCCGACGCGGGCGGTGCCGAACAGAAAGAGTCCGAGGATGACGTTATTCTTGCGCGCGTTATCGATCAGCTTTTGCGTGGCTGCGCCGAGTTCGGGAGAGGTGTACATGTCGGGAAACTTATACTTCTCGAACAGTCCCATCGACATGCAGAGATCGTTCTGTCCGAGAAACAGAATGTCCACGCCCGGCACGGACGCAATCTCCACAATGTTCTCGATGCACGAAGCCGTTTCCACCTGTAGCGCGATGATGCCGTTGTTGTTGAAGTTGCCGGCGTAGCCGAGCAGCCCGGCTTTATTCATGCTGCGCTGCGGAAAGTAAACCGAACGCGTTCCGGCGGTGGGATATTTGGTGCAACTCACGGCCTGCCGCGCCTCTTCGGCGGTGTTGATGTAGGGGACGAGAACGCCATCCGCGCCAAGATCGAGGGACTGTTGAATGCCGGGGCGATCATCGTATCCGCCGACACGTACCAGAGATTTCGCGCCGCCGTTCGAAATGCCACTTAGCATGGCAGAAAGTTTTTCGTAGCCCATCGGTCCGTGTTGCGTATCCACCAGCAACCAGTCATAGCCACTGTGGGCCAACTGCTCGGCGACCGTCGGGCTGTGCGCGTTCAGGAACAATCCCATCTTCGGATTGCCCGCTCGCAATTCTTTTTTGAAGTCGGCGCCACTCTGTGCGGCTTCGGACATAGAAATTCCTCCTCAGAATAATGAAAGCGTCTTAGTGTATCCGGATAAGGATACCCGGTGCCAGTCTGGGGATGACCAAGGGACATGTGGGATGACCGACACGGGGAGAAATAAATGTAGTTCCCCTGTCATGCTGAGCCTAGGGAGAGTCGAAGCACCCCTATAGTCTGCTCTGCTGCTTGCATTCATCTCAACAGACGCAGAGAATAGCCGGGCTTTGCCAGCCACCTCCTCACCCTCGCACCACACCAAACTTTCTTTCGTATCTTCCCGCCTGCTCACTCTGCTGGTGATTTCCGTCTTCATCAATTACATCGACCGCGGCAACCTGTCGATTGCCGCGCCCATGCTGAAAGACGAACTGCATCTGTCGGCGTCGCAACTGGGCATTCTGCTCTCATCTTTCTTCTGGACATACGCCAGCTTCCAACTCATCTCCGGATGGCTGGTGGATCGTTTCCCAGTCGGCTGGGTGATGGCAGCGGGATTTTTCCTCTGGTCCATGGCGACGGCCGCCACCGGATTGATGCATGGCTTTTTATTGTTATTAGCAGTAAGGCTTGTTTTGGGGATCGGGGAATCAGTGGCCTATCCCTCCTATTCGAAAATACTGGCCCGTTATTTTCCCGAAGAGAGGCGAGGTCTCGCGAATTCGCTCATCGTTGCAGGAAATACCTGCGGCCCCGGCTTCGGCGTATTCCTGGGTGGAATGCTGATGGCCCGCTACGGATGGCGTGCGTTCTTCGTGGTGCTGGGACTGGGCAGCCTGCTCTGGCTCGTACCTTGGATCCGGTGGATGCCCGATGGACAAGCACCCGAGACCGGAGACCAGACACCGCTTCCCAGTCCCAGCCTTTCCGAGATTTTGAAACTACGTTCCGCCTGGGGAACCTGCGCCGGACTCTTCTGCGTAAATTATTTGTCTTACTTCTTAATTACCTGGCTGCCTTTTTATCTGGTGCGCGAGCGCCATTTTTCGATGGATAAAATGGCTCAAGTTGCAGGTCTGTCATATCTGTCAGCGGCGGTCGCTTCGACACTTTGCGGCTGGCTTTCGGATCGATGGATCACTGCCGGCGCAACTCCAACCAGAGTGCGCAAAACAGTCCTGGGTGTCGGCATGGCCTGCGCGGGCGCCTTTCTCGTCGGCTGCGTGGTGGCCGGGCCGATTCTTTCGATTGCGCTGCTGATTCTCGCGACCGCTTCTTTCGGAGCTGCCTCGTCGAATATGTGGGGAATCACCCAGACTCTGGCAGGACCGCAAGCCGCGGGCCGCTGGACCGGCTTCCAGAATTTCTTCGGAAATCTGGCGGGAGTGATCGCCCCAGCGCTGACCGGTTTCGTGATTGAACGCACCGGCGAGTTTTTCTGGCCGTTCGTGATTACAGCCGGAGTCGCAGGCCTCGGGACTCTGTCCTGGGTATTCTTCGTGGGGCCGGTGATGCCGGTCGCGTGGAAAGCAAGGTCGTTGTCGGCATAAAAAAGGCCACACCCGGAAATGAGCGTGACCTTTCTCCCCTGTACATCCCCCTGGCAAATGTGGACAAGAACTCAAAGGAGTTTCTAGCGTGGCGTGGCGGTGGTGAAGAAGCGCTTTTTCCCAGTCGCAGCGATGGAAAGTATTCCCCCGCCAGGGGCAACCACCACCCCATCGATTTCCGTTCCATTCATGGATGTGACGAAATCCACCGTCACCGGTGGCCGGCCATCGGTAAAATTGATGGTGTACGTGCCGGTGCAGTCGGAATTCACGCTGTACGTCCCCATGGCTCGAGGATGGGTAAAGTCGGATACCGCAATGCCGTCCACGGTAACGCTATCAATCTGGGACAATCCGCCATTCCCATCGAAAGTGGTCATAGCCACGCCTACCTGCGGGCCGACAGGAGTTCCTGGAGCGCCCCCCAGTTTGGTTCCGGTTAACGTAAAGCCATAGGTGCCCGACAATAGCCGATTAGTGCACCTGGGAGAATTTGCCTGCGCCTGGGCGCCGTAAGGCGCCATGGCAGCCAGCAATACCAACGCCGCAATAGTTGCAAGATGTTGAATTTTCATGAGATCTCCTTAGTTTGACTTCATTGGACTTCGCCAGCCCAGTCGCATCATGCCGCACTGCAATGCGCCCGGCAATGGAGGGAACCTGAAGAATTCCTTGATTTTTCCCAGTGTTTGAAGTTCGAAGTTGGCCTATCCTAAGATGCAGCGCCGCTTTCAGCCTGAATCTTCTCCGGCGGGCCGGTCAGAAACCATGGCAGAATCCACCCCTGGGTCCACGTCGCTTCCGGCAGAAGTATGGAAGTTCGGCGATTTCGAGCTTGACCTGCGCGCTTATGAACTACGCCGCGCGGGACAAAGCCTCAAGCTCGAGCGGATCCCCCTGGAATTGTTGCGCAAGTTGCTGGAAAAACAAGCCAACTTGTCATCCGCGATCAATCATCGAGCGGCTATGGGGAAAACACGTATTCCTGGATACCGACAACAGTATCAATACAGCCATTCGCAAAATTCGGCAGGTCCTGCAGGACGATCTCAACCAGCCACAATTTGTTCAAACTGTCCCCGGCAAGGGCTATCGTTTTGCCGGCCCCGCGGTTCGAGTACAAACTGACGCCGAACCTCCAGCGCCTAAACAAAGTCTCATCATGTTAGCCGTGCTGCCCTTCGAGAATCTCAGCAACGATATTGCGCAAGAGTATTTCAGCGACGGGTTGACGGAAGAGACCATCAGCCACCTGGGACAGCTCAGCCCGCAAAATATGGGTGTGATCGCTCGTACCTCGTCTATGGTGTACAAGCGAACGACCAAGACCATCGCCGCCATCGGCCAGGAACTGGGTGTCGACTACGTGCTCGAAGGCACCGTGCGCCGCGAAGAGAACCGCGTCCGCATTACCGCGCAGTTGATTCGCGTCGCCGATCAAATTCATCTCTGGGCCCAAAATTACGACCGCGAACTGGGCAGCATCCTGGGTGTGCAAAGCGAGCTGGGTATCGCGATTGCCCAGCAGGTGCAACTGCGGTTGACCCCGCACGAAAAGTTGCAGTTGGCGGCCTCGCGAGAGCCCGACCCCGAAGCCCACGATTTATATTTGCGTGGGCGCTATCACTGGGCAAAGAGAACTTTTCCCGAGGTTCGGAAAGCCATTGAATATTTCCGCAAGGCCGCCGATCGTGATCCAACCTATGCCAATGCTTATGCTGGATTGGCGGATTGTTACATCATTCTCCCCATCACCAGCGATCTGCCTGCCCGGGATTGTTTCCCCAAAGCCAGCGCCGCCGCCAACCGGGCACTGGAATTAAATAGTGATCTTTCTGAAGCGCATACTTCGCTGGGAACCATCCGGTTCTGGTTTGAGTGGGATTGGGCGGCCGCGGAAGTGGCATACCAGCGGGCACTTGAGCTCAATCCAAACTACGTGATCGCCCGCCTCTATCGCGCCCATTGCCTTTCCAACACGGGCAGGCATGAAGAAGCCATTGCCGAGATCAAGCGGGCCTGCCGGCTTGATCCTTTGTCCCCCATTCTGAATACGTTGCTGGCGGAGTTCCTTTATCATGCCCGCCGCTACGACGAAGCAGTAGTTGAATTCTCTAACGCTCTGGAGCTCGCCCCCAATTTCTGGATTGCGCATTTTAACCTTGCCAAGGTCCATGAGCAGCTCGGCGATTTCAGCCGGGCAATCTCAGAACTGGAGAAGGCGCGTACTTTTTCCCAGGGAAATACTGAGCCTCTCGCCCTTTTAGGTTATGTTCTGGCAACCACTGGCAGAAAGCTGGAAGCCGAGATGGTCCTGGCAGAGTTGCTCGGACTTGCCCATACGAAATATGTGCCGCCGTTCAATATCGCTCTGGTTTATGCCGGCCTGGGAAATCACGATCTCATGTTCAAGTGGCTGGATCAGGCGTGCCAGGACCGCGATGTTCACATGACCTTCCTGCTTGATCCCAAGTGGGAGCGTTTCCACGAGGACCGGCGCTTTCTGGAAATATTGCGGAGAGTTGGGCTGGAGAATCCCCGGCCGCAGCAGTCGTGAGCAAAGTCGAGGTAGCACCACCTCACATGGGAAGTTATTCAAACTGCTTGCGAAAACTCTCCATCTCCTGCTTCAAGTCGGAAACTTCTTTGCGAAGATCGACTACCTCTTCTTCCAGACGTGCGATGCGACCAGCGTCAGCTGAATCGCTGTCGGCAGTCACGGGCGAGGGCGCCCGCGCCACATTACTGCCAGGTTCTCCTGCATCTTCTATATCCCCGGAAAGCAGATGCATGTAACGCGACTCTTTGGTTCCCGGCTGCCGGGGAAGAACCCGCGCCAGCGGCGGATCGCGCTGTATGAGCCGCTGCATGGCCGACAACACCTCATCGAGATGTTCAAAACGATGAATGCGCTCGGTGCGGCCGCGCAGTTCGCCGGGAGTCTGCGGACCTCGCAGCAACAATACGCATAAAATCGCACTTTCCCCTCGGGTAAAGTTGAAGACTTCCTGCGCGCGGTGCTCGTACTTGGTCACGCGGCTGTCAGCGCCACGGGCCGGACCGGCAAGCCGCTTTTGCTGGAGAGAATCGAGAGCCTCCCGTACCGCTGTTTCGTCGAGCGTCATCACCGGATCGCGATTATTTTTCTGGTTGCAGGCGTTGACCAGTGCATTCAACGAAAGTGGATAGTAATCCGGCGTAGTCGCATCTTTTTCCATCAGCGCACCCAGCACCCGGGTTTCAACTTCATTCAAAATCATGTTCACCGTCAAATTGTACGATAGCGGTGTCAGGACACTGCCGAACTATAATGGGTAGACAATAATAGGGAGACAATCACGAAGGAGAAATAGTATGGCCCTGATCAAGACCTCAAATCCAGCTTTGAACGTAAACAGTTTTCAGGTAGGGCATGCCGCTTATGGCGAAGCCATGACCTTGCCGGGCACGGTCAACAAAACCGGTATTCTGCTGGTGTGCACGGTGGCGACCGCAATCTGGAGTTGGAGCCAGTTTTTCCATAATCCCAGCTCCGATACGGTGCTGCCGTTCGTCGCGATTGGCGGCATCGGTGGATTCATTGCTGCACTGGTGACGATCTTCAAAAAAGAGTGGTCTCCCATCACGGCCCCGATTTATGCGCTGCTCGAAGGGCTGGCACTGGGCGGCATTTCCGCCATGTTCGAGCTGCGCCATCCCGGAATCGCCATTCAGGCAGTAGGCCTCACCTTTGGGACGCTGTTCATCCTCCTGCTGGCCTACCGGTCCGGCGTAATCAAGGTCACCGAAAAGTTTAAGCTCGGCGTGGTGGCCGCGACCGGCGGGATCGCCGTCTTCTATCTGGCCCAGTTTGTTCTCGGATTTTTCGGCGTCCGTTTCGCCGCCATCAATGGTTCCGGCCTGCTCGGCATCGGATTCAGCGTGATCGTGGTCATCGTCGCGGCCCTGAACCTGGTTCTAGATTTTGATTTCATCGAAAGCGGCGTCAACGCCGGCGCTCCCAAATATATGGAGTGGTATGGAGCCTTCGGCCTGATGGTTACGCTGGTCTGGCTTTACCTGGAAATTTTGCGCCTGTTGTCCAAGCTCAATAGCCGCAGATAAGTAATTTGTGACATAATATTTATTCAAAGCAAGGCCAGATTGACGAACTCAATCTGGCCTATTTCTTTTGTGATAAGAAAAGCCTGTGCCGGTAGGGACTCAACTTGAATCTGTCCTCAACCGGAGGTCATCCCGAAGATCCGGCGCAGTTCAGCCGGGCGAGGGATCGCGCGCCTATCAGCACGATTGCCGAACTTGGAATGCGTAACCGCTCCACGCCAGATCCTTCGCAAGCTCAGGATGACAATTTTAAAAGATGATGAAAAACTTTCAAACTGATCCACTACCCCCGTGCCGATTGGTACGGCCATTTTATTTTGGAGCAAAGGTAAAGTTATGCCGCAATTCCAAGGCAAGCGGGTCGCTCACGAATACATCCAGACCAACGAGGCGCCGCCGGAGAAAGTTTTTCCTCTACTGTGTCCGGTGCGCGAGGCGGATTGGGTGCCGGGATGGCAGCATCGCCTGCTCTACTCACAGTCGGGCATAGCCGAAGCGGGATGCGTCTTCACTACCCCGAACGACAACGGAACCGAGACAACCTGGATCGTCACCAAATACGATCCCGCTACATTTCGCATTGAGTTCGCCTGGGTGCAGCCTGAGCGGGTGGCGGCGCAAATCAGCATTGTTCTAACAGCGAAATCGAATCGCCAAACCAGCGCCCGTATTCGTTACACCTACACCGGCTTATCCGAGGAGGGAAATCGGGAAGTCGAAAGCTACAACCAGAAATGGTTCGAGCACAAGATGCAGGGTTGGGAAGCGGCCATCAACCACTATCTGCGAACGGGAACGAAGCTTAAGACCGAAAATCACCCCTAAGCCCTGTCATCCCGAGCGAGGATGCCCGTTCACGAAGTTAACGGGAACCGCAGTCGAGGAACCTTGCGTCTCCAACCAAGCAGCAGCTCTCGCGCTACTTAAAATGCAGCGCCGCTTCACTTTCCTTCGGAGCGCCCGTGCCTGACTTTTTTCCGCGCACTTTCGGCATGCCATATTTCGGTTTGATTTCGTGGCATCCATCTTCGCAGAACACCCCGCCCATGGCGGATTCCGGTTCAGGCATCGGCGAGGCCACCGCAATATCGCGTTCTTTTTCGATGAGCTCGTCAACTTCCTTAATCATTCGCTCATTCTCTTTGGGCGTAAGCCACTTCTTTACGTTGACCAGATAATTCTCAAAACGCGCAATGGGATCGCGCTTCTTCCAATATTCCAACATCGGCTTGGGAACGTAATCCGCTCCATCGTGGATAGCGTGTCCTTTCATTCGCATCATTTTGGCTTCGATCAGCGTGGGGCCTTCGCCGCGATGGGCACGCTCGACGGCTTCATGCGCAGCATCATAAACCTGGCAGGCATCGGTGCCATCGACGATTACGCCTGGAATGCCGTAGCCAATGGCGCGTTCGGCGAGGTCTTTCACGCGATACTGCATTTCAGACGGCGTGGAATAGGCCCACAGATTACTTTCCACGAAGAGCACGAGCCCAAGATCCTGCACCGCCGCAAAGTTGATGCCTTCATACGTGACGCCGGTAGACTGGCCGCCGTCCCCGATGTAGGTCATGACCGCAACATTTTTCCCCTGCAATCGCGCGCCCAAAGCCACGCCGGCCAGCACCGGGATGAGATCACCCAGCATGGAGATAGGCGAAACCATGTTGCGTTTATAAATGTCGCCGAAATGCGAAGTGCCGTCGCGGCCGCCAGTTGGGGAGTCGGCCTTGGCCATGTATTGCATCATAGTGTCGCGCGGAGCAAAGCCGCGCACCAGCAGCGATCCCTGATTGCGAATCATGGGGCCAAACCAATCGTCTTTGTCGAGCGCGTAAGCGGACGCACACGAACAGGCTTCCTGGCCCAGGCCAAAATAAACGCCGCCAACAACTTTTCCCTGCTTATAAAGATTTTCCAGAACCTGCTCCATGCGCCGATTGAGCAGCATGTAGCGATAGACTTCAATCGTCTGCTTTTTGTCGAGATATTTCGATTCGCGGATGGGTGGAACCGGCGCGTTCAGATTGCCGGAAATTTCATAACGCACGTTGTCACCCTCACGCACCTGACGTACTTCGAAATTCGGCTTCTCCAGGCGATGATCGGGGATCGAATACGTGCGCTGCTGAGCCAGCGGGGATAACAACTTATTCGCGACTCCGGAACCATTGGAACTGGCCCGTGGTGTGACTTTGGCAGGTTTCTTCTTATGATCGCCGTTCTTGGCCATAGCTAACTTTCGTTGAACCATAACAATCCTACCCCTTTGACGAGCAAATGGGCCAGTCGTCATTAAACACCCGCTGGGTTAAACACACACTGAGTTAAACACCCACTGGATGCGGGTCATCCCGAAGATCCGGCGCAGTTCAGCCGGGCGAGGGACCTCGTGCGGACGACCCCTATCGCTAGGCCAGAAATGTTTCTTCTTCTTTATGAATTTTGCGCAGTTCGGCGGGTGGCTTCATGGGCACGCCGATTGCATTGTTGATTTCGTCGCCCAGAAGCGCATCCAGACTTTCAAGCCAGAGGATCTGGCTGGCAAACACAGTGCCGAAATTGCGGGATACCGCGTGCGCCACTTCCTGCAGTGGCAGCGGCTCGCCCAGTTCTTTCGCCATCGTAGTCACCGGTTTCGAGGTGATGCCGCAGGGAATGATCAGATTGAAATAATCGAGATTGGCATTCACGTTAAGGGCGAAGCCGTGGGATGTGACACCGCGCGAAATATGTACGCCGATGGCCGCGATTTTAGCTTCCTGGCTAGCGATGCTTGTGTGGGGACGGGCGCTCTCGTTAGCCTGCCCTGAGCGAAGCCGAAGGGTCCGGGCCGAGTGAAACTCGGCAACTTCCGGCTGCGTCCAAACTCCAGTAAGGCCGGAGACCCGCCCAGTTTGAATCCCGAAACCAGCACAAGTTCGGATCAGCACTTCTTCCAGCTTCCGCACATATTCAATCGCGCCTAAACTCTTGCGGTTGGCTTGGTCCGAGGGAAGTCCGCGCAGATCAAAGATGGGATACCCCACCAGTTGTCCCGGCCCATGGAAGGTCACATCGCCGCCGCGATCTGATTCGAACACCTCAACGCCGCGTTTGGCGAGCATCTCCGGCGACGCGAGAATGTTTTTCTGCTTGGCATTGCGCCCAAGAGTGATGACCGGCGTGTGCTCAAGCAAGAGAAGAACATCGCGAGTGCGTCCCTCTTTGCGCAGATCGACAAGCTTCTGCTGCAGCCGCAGGCCGGTAGCATAGTCAAGCGTGCCGAGTTGGAGAACAGAAATCAAAATCTTTTTGCCACGGATTCACATGGATCAACGTCACAATCATTTCACCACGGAGACACAGAGGCACGGAGAACATTATTTCTTTTTGTTTTCTCTCAGTGTCTCAGTGTCTCAGTGGTGAGTTCATGCGTTAATTGCCATTCCATAAACGCTGTTCGAAGCATCCAGCATAGCCTCGGCAAGCGTGGGATGCGCATGGATCGTCCACATCAAGTCTTCCACGGTGGATTCCGCTTCCATGGCGGTCACCGCTTCGGCGATCAGTTCCGTGGCTTGCGGGCCAATAATATGCACGCCTAAAATCTCGCCATACTTTCGCATCGGAAACAATCTTGATGAAGCCCTCGTGCTGGCCCACGATCGACGCGCGCGAGTTGGCGGTGAACGGAAACTTGCCGACTTTTACGGTGTATCCCGCTTCTTTAGCTTTAGCTTCGGTCAATCCCACGCTGCCGATTTCTGGATGGCAATAAGTCGCATTGGGAATCTTCAGCGGGTCAATGGCTTTGGCTTCTTTGCCGGCGATTTTCGCCACCGCCACGATCCCTTCCATCGCGCCAACGTGTGCTAGTTGCGGCGTCCCCAGCACAATATCGCCGATGGCATAGACGCCGGGTTCGGCGGTCTCCATCCATTGATTGGTCTTGATGAAGCCGCGATCAGCCTTGATCTTCGTCTTCTCCAAGCCAATATTGTCGGTACGCGGTTTACGTCCCACCGCGATCAGGATCTTTTCCGCTTCGAGTTTCTGTTGCTTGCCGTCAACGGAGAAAGTCACGGCAATCCCCGTTTTCGTTTTCTCGATCTTCTCGACTCTCGCGCCGTTATGAAAATTGATTCCGCGCTTGCGATAAACCCGCGCCAGTTCTTTGGAGACATCTTCGTCCTCGACAGGAACAAGCCTCGGCAGCATCTCAAGAATCGTAACTTCCGACCCAAACGACCGGAAGATCGACGCAAACTCCACTCCGACAGCGCCAGCCCCAACAACGACTAGAGACTTAGGCACCTCGCTCATACTCAATATTTCAATATTGGTCAGGATCTTCGGATCGGCTTCGAGCCCAGGAATCATGCGCGCTTCCGAGCCCGTCGAAAGAATAATTTTCCTGGCCTTGATGGACGGAACTTTTCCATCTTTCACCTCGACCGTAAACACTCCATTTTGAGCCGGCCCAGTCAATTTGCCGAAGCCTTTAATCGTCTCGACCTTGTTCTTCTTCATCAGAAACTCGAGGCCCTTGGCATGCTTGGTCACAATCTTCATCTTGCGCTCTTGCACCGCGCCCCAATTCAACTTGCGCGCATCGACGCCTTCAATTCCATATTCCTTCGCATCCTTGAGATGGTCCCAAAGCTCGGCATTGAACAAGAGTGCCTTAGTCGGAATGCAGCCGACATGCAGACAGGTGCCGCCCAGCAGCGTATCTTTTTCGATAAGCGCAGTTTTCAGGCCATATTGACCAGCGCGGATAGCCGCCGTGTACCCCGCCGGACCGCTGCCAATGATGGCGACGTCATAAATGGTTTCAGGCAAAGAAATGCTCCTTAGCTATTAGAGATGCCTACAAGCAAACTATTGATTCTAGAATAGCTAGAGAGAAGTTGCGAGAGGCGGAAAAGGCTGGCCGAGAGTTGGCAGCAGAAACATAATTATCGGAACTTTCAGCCCTTTTTCGTCGTAATATTTACCAGCAGGAGGTCTCTATGCACATCTTCGGATTCTTCTTTTTCCCGTTCTTCGGTTTTGGATTTGTCGCCTATTTCTTCCCCACGATTGTTGCGTTGATTCGCGAACGCCACGACAAATTCTCCATCTTCCTGCTGAATTTCTTTTTAGGATGGAGCGTAATCGGCTGGGTGATCGCCCTGGTTTGGGCTTGCAAAAGTGAGCGAGTGGTCTACGTCCAGGCTCCGCCGCGCCAGTACTAGCCGAGTAGCTTGGCAGCTTCCTTGGCGTAGTAAGTAAGAATAGTGCTGGCTCCCGCTCGCCGAATCGAGATCAGCGACTCCATCATGATGCGCTCGCGATCAATCCAGCCGTTGCGGGCCGCAGCTTCGATCATCGCGTACTCACCCGAAACCTGATAAGCCGCCAGCGGCACATCGAAGCGCTCACGAGCCGCGGCAATCACATCCAGATACGGCATGGCCGGCTTCACCATAATCATGTCCGCGCCTTCCTCAATGTCCAGTGCAATCTCACGCATGGCCTCGCGCAGGTTGGCTCCATCCATTTGATAAGAACGGCGGTCGCCGAATTGTGGAGCCGAGTCGGCAGCCTCACGGAATGGTCCATAAAAACCAGACGCAAATTTCGCCGCGTAAGAAAGAATCGGCGTATTGATCAACCCCGCCTGGTCAAGAGCTTTGCGGATCGCGCCCACCCGGCCATCCATCATGTCGGACGGCGCAATCACATCCACTCCCGCCCTGGCCAGCGAAACCGAAGTCTTGGCCAGCAGCTCCAGCGTGGCGTCATTCAGAATTTCAAATTTCGGCTGGGCTGCCCGGACCACTTTCGCCGCTGCCGCTTCAATCGCCTTCATCTTTTCGTGATGTGGCGCGTCCGCGGCGACCTGCACTGCCGCCGCTCCCAGAGACTTCGGCGTCTGCTCTTTGCTCACCACACCGCAGTGTCCATGCGACATGTATTCGCACAGGCAGACGTCGCCGATGACAACGAGATCAGGAACTTCACTCTTTATAGCGCGAGCCGCCCGCTGCACAATGCCATCATCCGCCCAGGCTCCGGTGGCAACTTCGTCCTTCTTCTCCGGCAGTCCAAATAGAATGACCGCCGGTACCCCCAACCCATGCGCCTCGCGCGATTCCTTCACCGCCTCGTCCACAGAAAGATTAAACACGCCCGGCATCGAACCAATCGGCTTACGCACCCCTTCGCCCGGACAAACGAAAAGAGGATAGACCAGAGCTTCCGGAGTCAGCCGGGTCTCGCGCACCATGGAACGCAGTGCTTCGCTCTGACGAAGACGTCGAAGGCGTGTAACAGGAAAGGCCATGCTAGTGAGCCAATTTTACCAGAGGCCACGTAGTGACAGCCGCCATAGCCTGCCCTGAGCGAAGTCGAAGGGGCTGTCCAGCGGGCTTTCTTGTAACATGAACCTCCATGCAGTTCTTGACCCACAGCAGCGCCCGGGTGCTCGAATTCGAGTCGTTGCGCGAGTTATTGGGCGGATATGCCTCATCGCCGCTCGGCAAGGGACGCATTGCAGCCCTTGTTCCAACCGTCGATCGCGATTGGATTGAAAATCAGCAGCAGCTGGTCAGTGAGATCCGCGAATTTCGGCGTGCCAGTGGAAGCTTCGATTTCTCGGCTTTGCTCGACATCGACGAAGTGGTGGAGAAATCACACATCGTCGGCGCTGCTCTCGAGACTATCGAGATTCGTGACGTCCTGTTGGTGGTCGATCGCGCCGCCGAATGGCGGCAAATTGTGATCAGCCCGCCGGCTGCGATGAAAAAGGAATGGCCGGCGGTCATCCAGCTCTCGTCGGGAATCGTTGATTTCAGTGAGTTCCTGCGCTCGTTTCGCAACAAAATCCTGCCCGATGGCACACTCGACGACGGAGCTTCGCCGCAACTGGCCCGCATTCGCCGCGAAATCGAAAAGCAAAAGCGGTCCATCCAGGAATCGCTGCGGGGCTACCTGCGCCGCCTGGCCGAAGGCGGTTCGGTGCAGGACGAACTCATCACCATCCGCGGCGAACGCTTCGTCATCCCCGTGAAAGTGGAACAGAAGCGGCGCGTGCAGGGTGTGGTGCACGGTGTCAGCTCCAGCGGCCACACCGTTTTTGTGGAGCCACTCGAAACTATCGAGCAAAACAACGACCTGGTGCGATTGCTCGATGACGAACTGGCGGAGATTCACCGAATCCTGGTCGAGATGACGCGGCGCATCGGCGAGCAAGCGCCAGCGATTCTCGCGGCAGTCGAGATTCTGGTGGAGTTGGAGTTACAGTTCGCGAAAGCCAGGTTCGCCGACACTTACGGTTGCATTCCGGCCATTTTGGCGACCGGTTCGCGCGTGATTCTCCGCGCCGCCCGTCACCCTCTACTCGAACGAAATCTCAAAACTAAAGGTCGCGAAATTATTCCCACTACGATTGAGTTGGAAGGGGATCGCCGGCAATTGGTGATCACCGGTCCCAATACCGGAGGCAAAACGGTTGCGCTCAAGACTCTGGGATTGCTGGCATTGATGGCACAATCAGGAATTCCAATTCCCGCCGAACGCGTGGAATTGCCCGTGTTCGATGCCGTGCTGGCCGACATTGGAGATTATCAATCCATCGAGCAAAATCTCTCGACCTTTTCCGCGCATGTTACGAATCTCGATTTCATCTCGCGCACCGCCACCGCGCAATCGCTCGTGCTTCTCGACGAGCTCGGTTCGGCCACCGATCCCGAGGAAGGCGCTGCGCTCGCGGTCGCGATCGCCGATCATTTTCGTGCGATTGGCTGCATCAGCATTATTTCCACTCACCATACAGCGCTAAAAGTTTATGGCGCGAACACGCCGGGTGTGGTGAATGCCTCCGTCGGATTCGACGAGGCCACACTCCAACCCACCTATGAACTGCGAGTCGGTGTTCCAGGAGCTTCGGCGGGGATCAACATTGCGCAGCGCCTGGGATTGAATCCGTCGATCATTGATTCGGCCCGCTCGAAGCTCGGAACACAAGCGCGAGACGTCGGTCAATTTCTCGATCGCCTGCATGAAGAGTTGCGGTTGGCGGAGGCCGAACGCTTTCGTCTGCGCACTCGCGAGGAAGAAGTCGAACGCGAGAAAAATCGCCTGGCCGCCGAAGGCAAAAAAGAACAGCAAGCCAAAATCAAGGAAATGGAAAAGAAGCTGGAGAGCCTGCTGCGCGATTTCGAATACCACGCTCGCGAATCCATCAACACGATTCAAGACAAGGCCGCCGCGCAGAAACTTTCGAAAGACGCCGAGCGGCGCATTTCCAAACTGCGGCGCGAGTTCAGCGAGCAGTTCAACTCCACCGTCGTCGCGCACACGAGCGGCGCCGACGAGGGCGATCCTCACGCCCAGCCGCAGATGGTGAAGCACGTTTCCGTGGGCGACACGGTCAAGCTGAAATCCGTAGGCCGCCCCGCCCGCATCGCCCGCAAAGTCGACGACAACCACTTCGAAGTGGAAATCGGCGCCATGAAGATGAAAGTAGCGCGCGACGACATCGCCGAAGTGCTGTCCCGAGCCGAAGATTCGCCGGTAAAAGCTGCACGAGCCCGGGGGATCTCGATTTCGCTGGAAAACGAAAATCAGAGTGCGCCGTCCGAAATCAACGTGATTGGCTACAACGTCGATGACGCCACCCGCGAAGTCGAGAGGTTTGTGGACCACGCCTTCCTGGCCGGACTCCCACGAGTGCGTGTGGTGCATGGCAGCGGCATGGGCATCCTGCGCAAAGCTCTGCGGCAATATTTACAGAAGCACCCACATGTCGAATCAGTAAAAGAAGCAGAGCAAAACGAAGGCGGCGGCGGAGCAACGGTGGTAGAACTGCGAGTGTAGTTGAGGAAGTAGGGGTGCTTCGACTCCGCTCAGCATGACAATTTTCTTAATTTGTGACAACCGTCACAGCCTTTTCCCTCAAACATCTCCTACCCTATTGTCATCCTGAGCGCAGTCGGCGCTTCGCGAATGCGAAGCGCCCACGAAGTCGAAGGACCCCTATACCCTCATGCGAGCTCGGCGAACTTACTTCGTGTACATCCTCGGCAGTCTCACAGGAACGCTCTACATCGGCATGACCGGAAAGCTTCCCAAGCGGGTGTTTGAGCATAAATTCCACCGCCGGGAAGGCTTCACAGATCAATACGACGCAGAGCGGCTACTTTATTGGGAGTCTTATGATGACGTTCGCAACGCCATCGATCGCGAGAAGCAACTTAAGGGTTGGCGTCGGTCAAAGAAAATTGCGCTGATCGAATTGCAGAATCCGCGGTGGGTTGACTTGGCCAAAGAGTGGTTCCCAGCAGATGAAAGAGTGTGCAGTGGGTAGGGGTGCTTCGACTCCGGGCGACCGGTCTTCGACCGCTCACCCTCCGCTCAGCATGACAGAGAGCGAGAGTGGCGGAGAAAAGTAAAATTAGATACTTCAACCGGCCACGGCGAGTTTTGCCACACATCCATACCCCCCTGTCATCCTGAGCGCAGTGGAAAGTGCGCTTCGCGCACTTTCCCCGGAGTCGAAGGACCCCTACCCCCTCAACCGAACTAACGGTTTTCCCGCTCCATCAACCGCTAAATCCCATCTTCCACAGCTTCTCCACAGCAATCGCTCCGGTATATTCTCAACAGTAGCCCACCCATGACGGACGCCTCCGACTTCAAAGAAATCGTTAAGCAACAGGCCGACATCGTCCGCATTGTGGGCGACTACGTCAAGCTGCGCAAGGCCGGGGCGCAGAACTTTTCCGGGCTGTGTCCTTTTCATGGGGAGAAGACGCCGTCGTTTTCCGTCCATGCCACGCGGCAGTTCTTCCATTGCTTCGGATGCGGAGTCTCGGGTGACGTGTTTGCGTTCGTGCAGAAGATCGAAAACATTACTTTTCCTGAAGCGGTAAGAGCCGTCGCGCAGAAGCTGGGCATTGCGATGCCCAAAATCAGCTATAGCAGTCCGGCGGAAGCCAAAGATGCCAAGCTGCGAACCGTACTGCTCGAAGTCCACGAGCGAGCGAGCGCCTTCTTCCAGGAATGTATGCGGAAATCCGAAGGGACGCATGCCCGTGAGTATCTGGCCGGGCGTGGGCTGGATGAAGAGACCATCAAAGCCTTTCGCATCGGATATGCGCCAGACTCGGGATTCTTGTTGCGAGATCGTTTGAAGGGCGAGTTTCCGGAAGAGGTGTTGCGGGAGAGTGGACTGTTTTCGTGGAAGGACAGCTCTCAGCTCTCAGCTATCAGCCGTCAGCCAAACGCAAGGCCCCTCGACTCCGCTCGGGATGACCAGAGTGATGGAGAAGGAAAGCGCCGAGACCGATGGTTCGCCGAAGCTTAAAACCCAGAGCCCAGAGCCCAAAGCCCAGAGCCCGGAGCCTAAAGCAGCCGCCATGTACTCCAAATTCCGCAACCGGGTAATGTTTCCCATCGCCAACGAAACCGGACGCGTCATCGCCTTCACTGGCCGCACCCTCGCCACCGACGAGAAGGCTGGGCCTAAATATCTGAACTCGCCTGAGACTGCGATTTATTCCAAGTCACGAGTGCTCTTCAATCTCGACCACGCGAAAGAAGCCATTCGCAAGTTGGATTACGCGATTCTCGTTGAAGGCCAAATGGACTGCATTGCAGTCTTTGCGGCAGGTTTCCATAATGTGATCGCGAGTTCCGGCACGGCATTCACTGAGCTGCAAGCCAAGCTACTGGGCCGGTTCAGCAAAAAAGTAGTGGTGAACTTTGATCCTGATACTGCCGGTGCCAAGGCCACAGAGCGTACGCTGGGACTGCTGGTCGAAGAAGAGTTTGAGATCAAGGTGCTTACGCTCGAAACCGGCTTCGATCCGGATCTCTTCATCCGGCGCAAAGGGAAAGATGCTTACACGGCCGAGCTCAAGAAATCCCAAAAATATTTCGACTACCTCATCGAGACCGCGCGAGCGAAGTTTTCCACCCGCAGCGCTGAAACCAAAGTCAAAGCTGTGAACTATTTGTTGCCGCACATTCAGCGCGTGCCCAGCCGGATTGTTCGCGACGAGCTGGCGCAGGAGATCGCGCAGAAGCTGGGGATCGATTCCTCCGTGTTGCGGCAGGAGCTCAAGCACGCTGCCGGTAGTCGCTCGAGTGCCAGCGTGAAAGCAGCAACCGAGACTCAGATCACCGATGCGGAACGAATTTTGGTACGCGCCCTGGCATCGGCCACCGAGATACAGACATCCGAAGAGCACCTTTCCGGCCGCGACGGCGCCGAAGAGGGATTTGACCCGGCCCGCCAGGCGCAGTTTGTGCTGAAGAGCGAGCGGTTCCATATCGGCCTGGCCACGGAGTCTCTGGTGGAGGTCCTACTGAATGCAGGACCCGAATCTGCCGATGTAATGCAATTGCCGCTGTCCGATGCAGATCGGCGGCTGCTGGCATCGGTCCTCATGACCGAGCACGAGGAACTGACCGCAGGCCTGCTGGAAGAGGCCGTTATGGCCCTGCGGAGGCGGCAATTGGAGCATCGGCAAAGGGTCATTAAGACCCTTATTGCCAACGCGGAACACTCCAAAGACGCATCGACTTTGACCCGTCTTGTGCAGGAAAAGCAGGAAATCGATCGAGCTTTAGCCAGCTAGATTTGGCACTTTTCGTGCCCGAAATGGGCTGAAACTTGATGGGGTCGGGAGGCATCTAATTGATAGCAGGCAGGAAAGATAAGGCGGCCGGAAATGGGAATAGGCCGATGACTTATGTTACAATTCTAGGGTTTGCGTTGGTGCATAGCTCCGCCACTCCACGCTCCCACTTCTTTAAAACGAAATTTCCAAGTCCTACCGTAGGACGATTCGAGGATAACCCGTCTTGGCTCTAGACGACAAGTACGACGAACTTAAAAAGCTGATCGACACAGGTAAAGAGAAGGGATATCTGACCTATGACCAGGTCAACGACCTTATCCCGCACGACGTGCATTCTCCCGAGGACCTGGACGATCTGCTGACCACCATTGGTACGCAGGGAATCGATGTGCTGGAAGGCCCCAAACTGCCCTCCTCCGCGCTCGATAAAAAATTCGACGAAGATGAAGCCGGTGAGGACGTCGAACTCGATCTCACCCCCGGCGCTCTGGAAAAAACCAACGATCCCGTAAGAATGTATTTGCGGGAAATGGGCACTGTGCCCCTGCTCACCCGCGAAGGCGAAGTTGAAATCGCCAAGCGCATTGAGCGCGGACAACTGCGTGTGCTCAAGGCAATCTCCCGTTCGCCAATCGTGATTCACGAATTGCTCTCGATGGGCGAGGACCTCAAAAAGGGCGTCCGCTCCATCAAGGAAGTGGTCACCTTTGACGAGGAAGAGATCACGCAGGAAATCCTCGATGCCCGGCTGAAGGAATTCACCGGCAAGATCGACGACCTCAACAAGGCCTACAAAAAGTCGAACGTGCTTCTGGAAAAGTTTGCCGCCGTCTCTCAGAAGAAGCGTCCCAAGGACTATCGCCGTTACCGCATCGCACTGGCGCGGGCCATCGTGGCCGTGTCGCTGTGCGTCCGCAAACTCGGCTTTACCAACAATGAACGCAAGCGCCTGATCGAACGCGTCAACAAGACAGTCGACACCATGCGCTCGCTCGACCGCCAGAGCCAGAACCTGGAAAAAAAAGCGGAGGCCACGCGCAGTGACGACCAGCGCAAGGACTACCGCCGCCAGGCCCGTGCCATCCATGCGGAACTGGAAAAGCTGGAGTTGGAAGCAGGCGTTTCCTTCCCGGAGCTCAAGCGCACGCAGCGCGAAGTCATCCAGGGAGACATGGACGCCGAACAGGCGAAGCGTGAGCTGATTGAAGCGAACCTTCGGCTGGTGGTTTCCATCGCCAAAAAATACACCAACCGCGGATTGCAATTCCTGGACTTGATTCAGGAAGGCAACATCGGTTTGATGAAGGCCGTCGACAAGTTCGAATATCGCCGCGGCTACAAGTTCTCCACCTATGCGACTTGGTGGATTCGTCAGGCCATCACCCGCGCCATCGCCGATCAGGCCCGCACCATTCGTATTCCGGTGCACATGATCGAAACCATCAATAAGCTGATCCGCACTTCACGACAGCTGGTGCAGGAACTGGGACGCGAACCGACATCGGAAGAAATCGCCAAGCGCATGGACATTCCGGTGGCGAAAGTCCGCAAGGTCTTGAAGATCGCGCAGGAGCCCATCTCCCTCGAAACGCCCATCGGCGAAGAGGAAGATTCTCACCTGGGCGACTTCATCGAAGACCGCGCGGTCGTTTCCCCGGCGGAAGCGGTCATCAACGTCAACTTGAAAGACCAAACCTCGCACGTGCTGCGCACGCTGACACCACGCGAGGAAAAAGTCATCAAGATGCGCTTCGGCCTCGAAGACGGCAGCGAGCACACTTTGGAAGAAGTCGGCCAGTCGTTCGCAGTCACCCGCGAACGCATCCGGCAGATCGAAGCCAAGGCGCTGCGGAAGCTGCGGCATCCATCAAGGTCGCGGAAGTTGCGGGCGTTCCTGGATGGGGTGAGGGACTAAGGCGTTTCACCACGGAGACACAGAGAAAAACAAGAGAAAGGCACGGCTTAGGCCGTGCCTTTTTTGCTTTTGATGTGGCGGTAAATGTGGCGCGGGCGCCTCCGCCCGTGAGACGGCCGACAGCTAAACCGCCGTTTGTGATTCCGTGCTGAACCCTAGTGGGTGGCGGCAACGCCTCAAGGCTGCGATACAAGTTTGTATTTCTCAGACTAGGCCGTTGCTCGAGAGGATAAAGCTATCGGCTGCACCGCCGGCTGCCTCCGTCTCTTCGCCTGCCACAAGTCATACTGACTCTGCATGTTCATCCAAAGTTCAGGTGTAGTCCCCAAAGCCGCCGCCAGTCGAAGCGCCATGCTCGCCGAAATTCCGGCTTTGCTGTTCAACACGCGCGAGAGAGTAACGCGCGTGACCCGCAGATGTGCAGCCGCTGCGGATACAGCCATGTCACCCAGATACTCGCGCAGCACGCGCCCGGGATGTGGTGGATTATGCATTCTCATAAGGCCCCTAGTGGTAATTCCTGATAATCGACGAGGATCGCGTCCTCGCCTTCGAATCTGAACGTCAGCCGCCAGTTTCCGCTCACGCTAACGGCAAAGTGATCTGCAAGCTCCCCAGCTAATCGGTGCAGCTTCCATCCCGGCGCATTCATATCGCCCGGAGCTTTCGAGTTATCAAGCGCGAACAACTGAAGCTGGAGCTTGTTCGCATGCTTCGGCTGAATCCCCGCTTTCGATCCCGTACGGAAGAACTTTTCCAGACCGCGGTGCCGAAATTCCTTGATCACTAATGTAAAGTGTAGCGATACACGTTACGATGCGTCAAGTGCTAAATTGGCGATGGAAACTTGACCGAAGATGTAAACTTTATCCCGAAATAGCAGCCATGACAGCCGATCAGTACATAACATCTGTCATCGAGAAGTACGCTGTAAACACGGCGCTAGCCTCTCCCGCGTCAAACGCCGCAAATCAAGTGGTTCCGGTGCTCAAAACATGGGCCGGGCAATCTCTCCTCGGCATTCAATTTTCAGGTTCTTACGCCAAAGGCACAGCCATCTCGCTGGGCACGGACGTTGATCTATTCATCTCCCTGCATTGCACGCAGCCGGTAAAGGATATCTATTGGAGCTTGTTCCACTACGCCGCAAGCCACCAGCTGCAACCACAAGCGCAAAACGTCTCAATCCGAGTGCAAAGCAGCGGCGTAAATGTTGACCTGGTGCCGGGACGAAAGCAGCAGGGCGATACCGAAGACCATTCGCTCTACAAGCGCAAGAAAGACTCGTGGGTGCAGACCAATGTAGCGCAGCATATCCGCGTGGTTTCGAGTTCCGGCAGGGCAGACGAGATTCGAGCTATGAAAATCTGGCGAGCTCGCAATCATCTCGACTTCCCCTCGTTTTATCTCGAACTCACAACCATTGATGCCCTGAAAGACAACCGCAGCGCAAGCTTCGCAGAGCGCATATTGGCAGTCTTACGCTATCTGGCGGATGATTTTAAACAAGCGCGGGTAGTTGACCCCGCGAACACCAACAACATAATTTCCGATGATCTCGGGCCCGAGGAAAAGAGGGTGATCGCTGTCGCTGCTCAAAAAAGTCAGGCAATGCAAAAGTGGAGCGAGGTTTTATGGTGAAAAGGCCGTATAAAGAGCCCGAAAACAAGATCAATCTGAACGATCTGTTCCTGTCCGTGCAGGGTCAGCTGCTCGAGAAGATCCATATGACCCGCAAATTTGTGCCTCACCGGGGATCAAAGGGCGCTGCCGCGGAGCAGGCTTGGCTCCTGCTGTTGCGATCGTATCTCCCGGAACGCTACAAAATTGATTCCGCATTTGTCGTGGACTCGGAAGGAAATTTAAGCGATCAAATCGACATCGTCATTTATGATCGACAGTATTCTCCGCTCATTTTTCAGCAGGAGGGCGTTCTCTATGTTCCTGCGGAAAGTGTGTACGCCGTTTTTGACGTGAAGCATGTCCTCGGACAGACACAGCTCAACCAGTCCGCCGAGAAAGCTGCCTCGGTTCGCGCACTGAAGCGAACCAGTGTTCCTATCCAGTCCGCCGGCGGAATACTAGAAGCCAAAGCTCCCATTGAGATCACCGCCGGGATTCTCGCGCTGGAAAATTTGTGGAGTGATGGCTATGTATCCAAAGACGCGCACAAGTTTTTGACAGAGTTGCCGCCCAACCAGCGGATCAATATTGGTTGTTCGATTCGCCACGGCGCTTTCGAGCTGGTGTGCGAAAACCAAACCCTAAGACTTCAAGAGTCCTCGCGCGACAAAGCGCTCATATTTTTTCTGCTGCGCCTGTTGCATCGGCTCCAGCAAGTTGGAACCGTCCCCGCAATCGACATCCTGAAATATGCTCAAGTGCTGCAACGAAGTAGCTGAATAAAATACCGATGTCATCCCGAAGATCCGGCGCAGTTCAGCCGGGCGAGGGATCTGGCGCGTGCGGCCAATACTCTCATGCCAGAATTTCTTCTGCTTTTTCCACAACAATTTTCATCTTTAACAGCAAATGCACAAGACAGAGCAAGTTCTCTCTTGTTGCGGGAGCAAATCTAACGCAAAGTGATCCCACTGCATGCGTGAGTTGTCTTGGACGCTGCCGTGAGATTGCGGGTGGGGTTGGCATCTGTCGGCTCCTGCAATTCGTGCGAACTGTATGCCTCATGGGCGATGGTTCGCAGAGTGCGTTGGGCAAACCAGCATTCCCAGTGAATGCAGTTTAGAGACGCACTTCGCCACGCTTGCGTGGTGAAACGGCGCACGAGATATCCACGAGCAACGCGGCCCGGGTGGCTGGCCTGGGCCGCATTTTATTTGCCGTCGCTGGTCCTTGGTCGTTCGTCGTTGGCCAAACCGGTTCAAAGCATCTTGAAGTTCGCTTTTTGTTCACCTATACTGCGCGGAGAAGGGTGGAGCAGGGCCTTTGGCCCTGCGTCAATCTCCGCTGAAATGAGAACGCAGCGCTGAAGCGCTGCTCCACCCAAAACATTCTGCGAATGTTTGGAAGAGAACCAGGAATCTTGGCAACTACCGATTACAGTCTCGCGCACACCCTGCCGGCCAACGTTGAAGCCGAGCGCTCTATTCTGGGCGCAATTCTCATCGACAATCTTTCCTACAACCAGGCTGCCGAGCATCTGAAGGCGGACGATTTCTCGCTCGACTCGCACCGCCGCATTTACACCCGCATGATGGATCTGGCGGAGTCGTCGCGGTCGATCGACATCATTACGTTGTCCGAGGAGTTGGCCCGCTACAAAGAAGTGGAGACGGTCGGCGGCGTGGCGTACATGTCGTCGCTCACCGACGGGCTGCCACGGCGGCCGAGCATTGAGCACTACATCAAGATTGTCCGCGACAAGGCATTGTTGCGGGGATTGATTCATGCCGCCAATACTGCGATCTCACGGGCTTCCGAACAGAGCGATCCCGCGGAGGAAATTCTCAATGATGCCGAAGCCGCCATCTTTCAGATTTCCGAAAAGCGCATTGGACGCGGCTTCATGGGCGTGCAGGAGATCGTCAAAGAATCCTTCGGCTCGGTCGATGCTTTGCTGCAGCGTGGACAGCGCATCACCGGCCTCGCCACGCACTACACGGATCTCGATGAAATGACCAGCGGATTCCAGCGTTCCGATCTGATCATCATCGCGGCTCGTCCATCGATGGGGAAGACCGCGTTTGCCATGAACATCGCCGAGAATGCGTCGATTGAAGATCAGAAAGTTGTGGGGATGTTCTCGCTGGAAATGTCGCGCGAGGCGTTGCTGCTTCGCCTGCTTTGTTCGAAGGCGAAAGTGGACTCGCACAAAATGCGGACCGGTTCGCTGTGGCGCGAGGACATGGACAAAGTGGTAAAGGCCATGGAGCAACTGGCGCAGGCGCCGATTTTCATCGACGATTCGCCGGGGATTTCGATCAGCGAAATGCGCGCCAAGGCGCGGCGGCTGCAACAATCGCAAGGCAAGCTCGATCTGATTATTGTGGACTACCTGCAGTTGATGTCCGGCGGCGGACGCAAGCATGAGAACCGTACGCAGGAAGTGTCGGCAATTTCGCGCGGGTTGAAAGCTCTGGCCAAAGAACTCAACGTGCCCGTGGTCGCGCTCTCGCAGTTGAGTCGTGCTCCGGAAAGTCGCGGCGGAGACCATCGTCCGCAGCTCTCCGATCTGCGCGAATCCGGATCGATCGAGCAGGACGCCGACGTGGTCGCCTTCATTTTCCGCGAAGAAGTTTACAACCACGACGATCCCACGCTCGAAGGGGTTGCCGAAATCATTATCGCCAAGCAGCGCAACGGTCCCACCGGCCGCGTCAAGATGGCATTCATCAAGAACTCCACGCGATTTGAGTCGATGGAGGGCGGATGGTTGCCCCCGAGGACGAGCTGTGGCGATTCCGCATGCAAAGCCTTGTGATAACGCCGGCCCAGCCTGTGGAAAAGCTTGTGGAAGGCAAAGCTCCGCTATCTCATAGCCACGGAAGAGCGACCACCCGGTCGGCAGTTACTTTCTGGTTAAGTTGACTGTAAGTCAACAGAGACACAGCAGTTAGTGTCGTCTTAACAAATCAACACTTTCCGCGCAAAACAGGCCGAAAATCACGTCCAACTCTGAGATTTGCACATCTGGAGGGGCATGGGCTTTTGGACGAGGGCGGTGAGGGCTTCAATTTTATGGGTTAATTGCTGTCTTCGCCGACCTTTAAGACGGCCAGGAAAGCCTCTTGTGGGATGTCGACGCGACCGATGCGTTTCATGCGCTTTTTGCCCTCTTTTTGTTTCTCCAGCAGTTTGCGTTTGCGGGAGATGTCGCCGCCGTAGCACTTGGCGATTACATTTTTGCGGATGGCATGGACGGTTTCGCGGGCGATGATCTTGGCGCCGATGGAAGCCTGGATGGGGACCTCGAACATTTGCCGCGGGATGAGTTCGCGCATTTTGGAAACCAGGGCTTTGCCGCGTTCGTAGGCGAAATCACGATGCACGATGATGGAGAGTGCATCGACGGCTTCGCCGGCTACGAGGATGTCAAGTTTGACCATGGGCGATACCCAGTAATCGGCGAGATGATAATCGAGGGAAGCGTAACCGCGGGAAACGGACTTCAGGCGATCGTAAAAGTCGAGCACTATTTCATTCAGGGGCAATTCGTAGTGCAGCATCACGCGGGAAGAGCTGAGATACTCGAAAGTTTTCTGGGTGCCGCGTTTACCTTCTACTAACGCAAGAATGCCGCCGACATATTCTTCGCTGGTGAGGATGGTGGCGAGAATGACCGGCTCTTCAATTTTTTCGATGAGACTTTGATCGGGCCAGCGGGAGGGATTGTCCACCTCGATCAGTTCGCCATCGGTCTTGGTGATTTTGTAGCGCACGCCGGGCGCGGTGGTGATGAGCTCCAAATTAAATTCGCGCTCCAGGCGTTCCTGGATGATTTCCATGTGCAGCAAGCCGAGAAAGCCGCAACGAAAACCAAATCCCAGGGCGACGGAACTTTCCGGCTCGTAGAAAAACGAGGAATCATTCAGGCGCAATTTTTCGAGCGCCTCGCGAAGGGCGGTGTGCTCGTGGGCGTCCACGGTGTAGAGGCCGGCGAAGACCATGGGCTTGATTTCTTCGAAGCCGGGCAGGGGCTCGGCGGCGGGATTATTTTCTTCGGTGATGGTGTCACCGATTTTTGTGTCAGCGACGTTCTTAATATTCGCAATGAGGAAGCCGACTTCGCCGGCGCGCAGTTCGTCGATGGCGACGGGCTTCGGGGTCAATACGCCCAGAGCTTCCACGTCGAGCACGCGGCCATTCCACATCAGGCGGATTTTTTGTCCCTTGCGCAGGGTGCCTTCGAAAACGCGAGTCAGAACGATGACACCGCGGTAGGGATCGAACCAGGAGTCGAAGATCAGGGCTTGCAGCTTGTTGTTGGGATTTCCCTTGGGCGGAGGCACGCGCTTCACGATGGCTTCAAGCACGTCTTCAATGCCCTGGCCGGTTTTCGCGCTGATGGGGACGGCGTTGGAAGCATCGAGTCCGACGGCGCTTTCGATCATTTCCTTAGTGCGCGGAATGTCGGCACTGGGCAGATCGATCTTGTTGATGACGGGAATAATTTCGAGGCCGTTGTTGATGGCGAGATAAGCGTTGGCCAGAGTTTGCGCTTCTACGCCCTGCGAGGCATCGACCACCAGCAGCGCGCCTTCGCAAGAGGCCAGGGAGCGGGAAACTTCATAGGAAAAGTCGACGTGGCCGGGTGTGTCGATGAGATTGAGTTGATAGGTCTGGCCGTCCTTCGCGGTATACATCATGCGAACGGCGTGCGACTTGATGGTGATGCCGCGCTCGCGTTCGAGGTCCATGGTGTCGAGCACCTGGGCCTGCATTTCGCGGGCAGTCACGGATCCGGTCATCTCCAGCAGGCGGTCAGCGAGCGTGGATTTCCCGTGGTCGATGTGCGCAATGATGGCAAAATTGCGGAGAAAAGCGGCGTCCATAGCAGCGGCGGTCAATGCATTGATTCTAACAGGCGGGTTGGGGAGTGATCAGAAGCCTAAGACAGGTGTTTACGACGGCTATCGCTAAGCCATTTTGGTGCCATTAATAGAGTAGATTAACCAAACCCAGTTCTCGCATACTTTAGTCAAAGATCCGAGCATGATCTTTGGCTATGGCTGCATGGAGAAATACATGGGTTTTCTTTGGACTGCTCTAGACGAGAGTTCAGATCGCCTTCAGCAGAAGATGTTCGTCGTCGCTGGATATCTTGCCCGGCAAGATGAGTGGACTGAAATAGAGCGTCAATGGTTGCGGCGACTTGGACAGGAGTCCAATCCCGAACCGATGAAATATTTCAGCACCAGTGAGTGCATGTATTTGACTGGTGAATTTAAGCGGTTTCGTGACCCTCTCAAATATCCAAGACCCAAAGGCAGGATGGCTGCAGATGCGGTTAGGAATGACTTGCAAGGCATTCTTCGTGCCGCGCCAGCGATGGGATTTGCTTTAGGCATCAACCTAAAGGACTACAGAGCCGTCAGAAAGAGCGCACGCGCACGAAAAGTGCTTCTCGCTAATCCATATGAATTGGCCTACATGATGACAATGATCCTTGTTGTTGGGACCTGTGAAGATCAAATGCCAGAGCGATCAGGGACAGAAACGATTGCATTCCTCTGTGACGAACACGACCGAGCGACGAATATAAAAGCAATGTATGACAGGATGAAGGATAACAATCCAGAGTCCGCTCACTGGATGGGATCGCTTACCTACTTAGACAATAAAACATCCCCAGCGATCCAGACTGCCGACCTGCTGGCCGGGAGGTGTAAGGAATTTCTTGTCGAGTGCCTGGGGAATTCCGCTGTGGAAAACTTTACAGCCCGATACAAATCCATTCTAGGGCGTAACGTTGGGATCGTTGGAATGGACAAGCGGTCGTTGGAACTGGTAGTCGCTGCAAACACGCTGAAAGATGGGAAACCGAGTATCTACTCCACGCGACAAATGGGATTCTTCAAGGACTTATCTCGGTACAAGAAACTCTGAGCCACACTGCACCATTCTTATGGGATTGACTCAGGCCCAGCCATGGGCCTAGATTCCATCGGAAAGTAGCGAGAACGCGCTGTGAAAAAAGGGGGGTGTCGTCGCATACGCTCCGTTAATTGCTGGAGATACATTATATAGGGGTACCCTATTGACAGCCCCCACATACGGGCGTACTGTTTGACATCCGAAGTGATATTTTCGTGTGTTTTGAAGGGTTTGAGCAAGATTGAGAAGCCGCCCAATTAGCTTTGCGGGCAACTGAGCGGCTCTCATGGGGGCGTAGCTCAATTGGATAGAGCAGGAGATTACTAATCTCTTGATATCAGTTCGAGTCTGGTCGCCCTTACCAACTGGCCGCTGGTCTTTACGACTGGCGGCCAATCTTTTTCTTACTTCCTGAACAGAACGGGAATCCTAATCCCGTGTTCTGAAAATTGCAAGCGACGCGTCTACCCATTTTAGAGGGTTCTACTGCCGTTGGTTAAGCACGTCCGTAACCACCTTCGAGAGTTACGGCTTTTCGGCGCTGTTACATTATAGCGCTATAATGCCAATTCGCTAGATTGTAGTCAATAGGGATTTTTATTCGTGACGCGCAGACAACACGTATCGGAGAATGCTCGACGCAACACTTTCTATCTGACCCCCGCCCAGGAGTATGCCATCGATACAATCCAGAAATTGCGACGTCATCACAATGACAAGCGCGACAGCCCGAGCGAAATTGTTGCCGATGCAATTTGGAAGTGGCTGACTGAAGTCGAAGGAGTGAACCGCCAAGAGATTGAGGCGCGTTTTCCTTCACCGCCAGATGCGGAACAATCTCCTAGCAAAATTACGCAGATGCCGAGGCCAAAAAAGAAACATTAGTTCTAGTGGGGATGCCAGTGGAAGCAAGAAGTTCGGAAGAGCACACGCGATCCACAAATGCCTTGCCGCAAGTTCTCTATGTGTCGAAAGAAAAACTTGAAAAGTCGCTGAGGAGCAGATTGAGAACTAAGCCTCTTCCTGAGTTTCTTGCGGTGACGATGAGGCGCGCAGAGTGAAGAGGTATAGGGGTCCTTCGACTCCGTCAGACGTTCACTTCGTGAACGTCTGACTGCGCTCAGGATGACAAGGGTTCTATCCCCGCTGCCGGACTGGGGCGTCCATCCGGACTTCGGCTACTCTTCGGGGCTGGTTCCTGCTCAATGGATGAGTAGTGGATTCCCGGGTCTCGCAAATGCGGCGAGACCCGGGGCACCCGACTTGATCATGACGAATCGAGAGTGCAGAGTGAAGAGGTGTAGGGGTCCCTTCGGCTTCGCTCAGGGCAGGCTCTTGGGCACCCGGCAGAGTGAAGAGGTATAGGGGTCCTTCGACTCCGTCAGGCGTTCACTTCGTGAACGTCTGACTGCGCTCAGGATGACAAGGGTTTAGCGGTAGCTACCCAGTTGGCATCTTCTCTAGGGATGCACCTCGGCGTTATCGACCGAGACCACTTTGCACTGTTCGTTATTCTGCGCCGCGTTCTTGCAGTTCTCCAGAGCTTTCTTGCGAGCTTCGTCCGTGGTCATGCGGGCGGTGGAGAATCCGAACGAGTGCGGGGATGTGGCGAAAGCTTTGTGGGGGCCCAGCAGTAAGTAACTTTGGAAGGATTGCAGTCCTTCTTCGCTCAACCCGGAGGGAGGTGGAACATTGGGGGGCTTGAGCTCAGGCAACGGCTCGGCCATGGTTGTCAGATTTTGTGCTTTGAGAAAGTCGCCGACTGTCGAGGACCAGGCGTCTACGTGACGGAAGAGCGCGTGTCCGTCGTCTCCGATGGGAGGAGCGAGCACGAACTGATCGAGACCGCCTTGTGAGCGGAAGGCTGCGTCAAACTTTTGTGCCAGCTCCGGCCAGAAAAACTTATCATTCTGGGCGTAGATCCAAAGCATGGGTGTGCGCGAATGTTTTCCGAAATTGTGATAGGCATGTACAAGGTCGTTTGAGTTGCAGACATCATGGTCGCCTTTGGAGCCGCGTCCGCCGGCAAAGTTAATCGCAGCTACCAGGCCTGGAGGAGCCTTCGCGGTGAGGGCAACGGTGGCGAGGCCTCCGGTGGAAACGCCCATGGCGACAATGCGGGTGGCATCGACCTGGGGCAGTGCGCGCGCATAGTCGATGGCAAAGCGCAGGTCTTCGGCGGCGTATTCTGCAGCGCTCTGATAGTCGGTTTGCGGGCAGCGTCCGGCGTGGCGCCCATCAGGCTCGCCACCGGATGCTCCATAGCCGCGCCGCACGACGACGAGCGCGATCCATCCCCGGCGGGCAAACCAGAGGGCCTGAGGCAGTTCCTGCCACGGGGTCACCTCGGCGTGCTCTTCCATTTTGCGGGACGATCCGTGAGTGATGACGATGAGTGGATGCTTCCCCGGCAATTCCGCGTAGACGAGAAGGGCATCGAGACCCGATCCCGCCAATACCCACGGGATCATCACTTCGCGTTCGATGTAATGCTGGGCGTTTGCGCAAGAAGCCGCGGTCAACAGAATAGCGAGAACGAAAAGCGGTGAATGTCGTGCCCAATTCACAGCAGAATATTACCCGGAATTCAGGGGTTCGGGGTATTTGAATATTCGGTAGTGATGCGGTTTGAGGAAAGATTCGTAACAGGGCATTGCTTCAGCGATGCCGCCAAGGGCAGAATTCTGAACAGCTTCAGCCGCTGAAGCTCGCTCGTCGCGGCACAGCGGCTAAAGCCTGTCGCACTTGGTTTTTCGGCACGGCTGAAAGCCGTGCCCTGATACGAATCGCGCATCAAACCGCACTATCCTGAATATTCGCCTGGAGGGCTGACCTCCGCTACAATCGCATCGCTGGATAGTCTTTAGCTCTGAGGTAACCATATGCGGAAAATTGCTGTTGCTGTGGTCTGCTGCTTGATTCCTGCCGGTCTCGTCTTTGGTCAGACGCTTTCGCCGCAGGTGCGTGGGTTTGTCAAAGTGGATGCCCCGGTGGTGGCGTTGACTCACATCCGGGTGATTGACGGGACGGGTGCAGCGGCGCGAGAAGATCAAACCGTGGTGGTGACGAATGGAAAGATCGCGTCGATTGCCGACGCCGCGGCGAGCATCCCAAAAGATGCGCAGATCATGGATATGCACGGTTACAGCGTGATCCCTGGGCTGGTTGGGATGCACGATCACATGTTTTATCCGGTGGGTCCTGGGATGTATGGCGAGATGGGATTTAGTTTTCCGCGGCTATATCTGGCGGCGGGTGTGACGACGATCCGTACTACCGGTTCACTTGAGACTTACACCGACCTGGAGCTTAAGAAAAAAATAGATGCAGGTGAAACTCCCGGGCCCAAGATTCATGTTACAGGGCCCTATCTTGAAGGCAAAGGCTCATGGGCGTTGCAAATGCACCAACTCACAGGCCCCGAAGACGCCACGCGGACGGTGAACTATTGGCTGGACGAAGGCGTCGATAATTTTAAGGCTTACAATTTTATTACCGGCGCGGAGCTGGGGGCGGCAATTACTGCTGCGCATAAGCGCGGGGCCAAAGTCACCGGGCATTTGTGCTCGATTGGGTTCCGTGAGGCTGTGGCGCTCGGCATCGACAATCTAGAACACGGCTTGCTGGTCGATACGGAATTCTTTCCTGGCAAGAAACCCGACGAATGCCCGAGCAAGCCGGACGATCTGGATTTCTATTCCAAGCTGGATGTGCAGACTGGCCCGGTACACGACATGATTCTTGATCTGGTGCAGCACCATGTTGCGGTCACATCCACCTTGCCCGTGTTCGAAATGTTTTTGCCAGGGCGACCTACAATTCAAGCACGGTTGCTGGATGCACTGTCTCCGGATGCACGGGCTGCGTTCCTAAGCAACAAGGTGAATGCGACCGATCAGAACATGCTGCGTAATCGCTACGGTTCTGATTTTTCTCCCTTTCCTGCCGCTTTTAAAAAAGAGATGGAATTCGAACGCGCTTTTGTGCAGGCGGGTGGGGTGCTGCTTGCGGGATTAGATCCCACGGGCATAGGCGGCGTAATCGCAGGATTTGGCGATCAACGCGAAGTCGAGTTATTAGTTGAAGAGGGATTTACGCCGGTGGAGGCGATTCATATTGCGACCCAGAACGGTGCGCGGTTTCTGGGGGATGGCGATCGCATCGGCACTATCGCAGCAGGCAAGCAAGCGGACTTGGTCATTATCAAAGGCGATCCTTCGCGCAAGATCGAAGACATTGAAAATGTGGAGATCGTTTTCAAGGACGGCATTGGCTACGATTCAGCGAAGCTGATCGAATCGGTGCGCGGGGCGGTCGGCAGCCGATGATCGTTCTGGCTTCGGCTTCGCCGCGCCGTCAGGAACTTCTGCGCAATGCGGGGATTGCTTTCACGGTGCAGGCGGCGGACATCCTGGAAACGCCGCGTGATGGGGAAGCCCCACGGGCGCTTGCTGAGCGACTGGCGCGGGAAAAAGCCCAAGCAGTATTTTGTCGACGGCCGAACGATGTGGTGCTCGGTGCGGACACGATCGTAGTTGTGGACGGGGTTGCGGACGGGCAAATTCTGGGCAAGCCGCGAGATGCTGAGGATGCCGTCCGCATGCTGCGTCTGGTTTCCGGAGGCTCGCATCAAGTGATCACCGGGGTTTGCTTGATGGGGCCGGGAGACTCGGAAGCTGGTTTTGAGGATGTACGCTCGGAAACTACGCTGGTTACCATGGCGGCGCTCAGAGAGGAAGATATCGATTCCTATATCGCGACCGGTGAGCCGATGGATAAAGCGGGGGCGTACGCGATCCAGGGAATTGCGTCGCGCTGGATTTCTCGGATTGAAGGGGACTACTTCAATGTGGTGGGACTGCCGGTGGCGCTGGTTTATAAAATGCTGCGGGAACGTGGGGGGATTTAAAGGTATCTCGGCGGCGAATCCTGCTGCGCAGCTAGGATTTTTTCTCCTGGTCTTTATCTCTATCTTTGTCTTTGGCATCTTTGGCGGGATCTTTGTCAGGATCTTTCACCGAGGACTTGAAATTCCGAATGCCTTCTCCGAGGCCTTTGCCGAGATCGGCGAACTTGCGAGGCCCGAAAAGCAGAAGAGCGATGCCCACAATCAAAATAATATGCCACGGCGAAAATAGACCCTCCCCCATGAATTCCTCCCTAATAGTTTTTCAATAAGAATTCTAGGCTTCGCCATCCCCGGAGTCAAAAATGTGGGCATGGGCATGCTGGTTGAAGCGAGGGTGAGGGTGGTTGAGGGAATAGGGGTCCTTCGACTCCGGGATGCTTCGCATTCGCGAAGCATCCACTACGCTCAGGATGACAAGGAGTGGGCTTTTAGACTGTTTCGATCAGTCTTGCCAACAGTGCCGCCCGTCGCGGCAATTCGGAAATCAGGACGGATTCATGGGTGGCGTGAGCGCCTTCGCCGACTCCGCCTAGACCATCCAAAGTGGGGATTCCGAGGGCGGCGGTGAAGTTGCCGTCGGAACCGCCGCCTACTGCGGCTTCTTCGAGAGTCCAGCCCAGATCTTTGGCGATGCTGGCGGCTTGTTTGTAGACTGCGGCTACGCCTGCGGTGCGCTCCATCGGCGGACGATTCAGGCCGCCGGTGATGTTGATTTTGCATTTGCGATTGAAGGGCTTTAGGGCACGCAGTTTGCGGCCGATTTCGGGGGCATCTTTGAGGCGGGCGATGCGGACGTCAATCCATGCGGAGGCTTCTGCGGCAATTACATTTACTCGCGTGCCGCCGAGGATTACGCCTGGGTTCAAGGTCAGTCCACGCTTCAGGTCGGTGAGCTTGGAAATCTCGATGATTTGTCGTGCCAACTCGAGTACGGCGCTTTCGCCTTTTTCAAAATCCAATCCGGAATGGGAGGCTTTTCCCTGGATGTGGATCTTGTATTCGCCGATGCCCTTGCGGGCGGTTTTTACCGCGCCGTGTAATCCGTACGATGGCTCCAGAACCAGGACGGCGGATGATTTTTTGGCCAGGGCTTCGGTGATTTTGCGGGACGAATCGCTGCCTACTTCTTCGTCCGAGACCAGAAGGACGGTTACGGGGCGCGGTAAAAGCTTGCCGTGTTGGGCCTGGAGGGCTTCAATCGCATGCAAGAGCAATGCGATGCCTGACTTCATGTCGAGCGTGCCCGGGCCCCAGACGCGGCCGTCGGCGATGCGGAAGGGCATGGTGGACAGCGTTCCAATCGGATACACCGTGTCCAGGTGACCGAGGAGCAGCACCGGTTTGCCGCTGCGCAGACCGGGGAAATCCACCTGCAAGTGATTGCCGAATTTTTCGGCGGGGTGGAGTCTGACGTGTCCGCCAAGGTCCTCGAATCTTCCGGAGAGGACTGCGCTTAGACGATCGACTGCCTGCTTGATATCGCTGGGGGATTCGATCTCCACCAATTGCTGAATGGTTTGGACGATTTCGTTTTTGTGCTTCTCGAAATAGCCCAATAGGTTGTCAGTTGCATCCGGTGCAGGTTTGGTGAGTTGCTTCTTCTGTAGAGTCGTTTTCTTCATGAATAGTTTTGTATGATTCCCCTTCGCGTCGATGCAGATGAAAGAGCCGGGAATGCCGACAATCGATCAACGTCCGGCCGAGTAAAGTATAATCTTCGCACTTGCGAGACTCGAATGACCGACACAGCTCACCCTAATCCCGAAGCTTCTCAAGCAGAGAAGACCACGCTGGATGTTAACGAAATTCAGCGGATTCTGCCGCATCGTTTTCCGTTTCTTCTGATTGACCGCGTGATTGATCTCAAGCGGAAAGAGCGGATTGTCGCGATTAAGAATGTCACCATCAATGAGCCGTTTTTCGCCGGACACTTTCCCGGCTTGCCAATTATGCCTGGTGTGCTCATTGTGGAAGCGATTGCTCAGGCCGGCGGGGCGTTGCTCCTCACCGAAGTGGAAGACCGCAACGATAAATTGATGGTGTTTACCGGAATCGAGCGGGCTCGCTTCCGGCGGCCTGTGGTGCCGGGCGATCAATTGAGGATTGAAGTAGAAGTGAAGGCATGGCGCGCTTCCGCGCGAAGCATTGCTGCCCGGATGGAAGGGATTGCTTACGTTGAGGGCAAGCTCGTCGCCGAAGCGATCGTGACCTGCCAACTGGTGAATCGTGCTTTCGGAAAAGCGACGGCCGGCGGTGAAGCAGAAGGTGCTGCCGAAAAATGATGAGCCGACTGATTCAATGAACGTTCATCGCTACTGCCATCATCGATCCTAGCTCGAAAGTTCATCCTTCCTGCAAGATCGGCCCTTATTGCGTGATTGGACAGGACGTGGAAGTCGGCGAAGATTGTTCGCTGGCTTCTCATGTGGCGATTGAAGGACCGACCAAGATCGGCAATCACAACAACTTCTTCTCGTTCTGCTCGATTGGGATGGCGCCGCAAGATATTTCCTATGCCGGTGAGGCGACGCGCCTGGAAATCGGCGACCACAACGTGATTCGAGAATTTGTCACCCTGAATCGCGGAACCGTTAAAGGGGGTGGGTTGACTCGCGTGGGGAGTCATACGCTGATTATGGCGTACACGCACGTGGCGCACGATTGCGTGGTTGGCGATCATGTGATTCTGGCCAATGCGGCCACGCTGGGCGGGCATGTGATTGTCGAAGAGTGGGCGCAGGTTGGCGCGCTTTGTCCAGTGCATCACTTTGTGCGGATTGGCGCGCATGCGTTTGTGGGTGGTGGAACTACCATCACCAAAGATGTTTTACCGTTTTCAAAGACAGTTGCCGCCCGCGATACTCACGCTTATGGCATGAATTCGGTTGGGTTGGAACGGCGTGGTTTCAGCAAGGAACGGATTGGCAAGATTCATCATGCGTATAAACTTTTGCTGGCGTCCAAGCTCAACACTTCGCAGGCGCTGGAAAAGTTGAAAGCCGAGCCTGATCACGGAGAAGATGTCGAGATGCTGATCCGCTTTATTGAGGCGAGCGAGCGGGGAGTGATTAAGTAGATGGATCCCGACCAGCAGCCAATAATCGATTGGGTCAACTTCCCCGCGGGTATTCCCACGTTCAGTCTATGGGATACCCTTCATGACGGTGACTTATTGGCGATCGAGTCCGACCTTCTGGCCCGAACCGTCACACTGAGATTTGACGTTGCCTACGTCAGAGATTTCCATCATTTACCCGAACAGACGCGTTTCATCATAACGGTGGATGGAGTGCAATCTGCGCGCTTGATCCGTAGCATACCGTGGCCCGGGAAGTTTTCAGTGCCAAGGGGAGTATCTCGAGAACAAGAGGCAACACTGATTGCCGACTACCATCGCAAGTGGCGCGAAGAATCGCAATCGTGGAGCGACCTAGAACGGCTGACCAGCGATGGCCTGGAAGTATCCGATGCGACTCTGGGTCGCGGGCCCGGTGTCGTTGCGTTGCAACTTGTTTTGATGGTCGCAAATGAGTCACACATTGAGGCGTGCGTTCGAGGGGAAGCTATTGCTTTCCATATCGGGGAAACGCAGTCCACCCAGGAGGAGTTTGTGGCGCTCGGCGAAGCATATTGGAATGCATTTGCAAAAAAAAGGAAGGCGGACTGACCAGCGCCGCGGCTACCCATGGCCCCACACCCCAAACTCGGCCTGATCGCTGGCAACGGAAGCTTCCCTCTCCTTGTTCTGGACGCCGCTCGCGTGCAAGGCTACGAAGTGGTGGTGGCTGCGATCAAGGAAGAAGCGTCATCTGATATCGAAAGCCATGGGGCCGCTGCCGTTCACTGGCTTTCCCTGGGGGAACTCTCGAAGCTGATCGATACGTTCAAAGGGGAAGGCGTGACTCGCGCCGTCATGGCGGGACAGGTCAAGCATAAGCAGATTTTTTCCAGCATTCGTCCCGATTGGCGACTGGCGAAACTGTTGCTCTCGCTGGGGACGCGAAACACCGACTCGCTGCTCGGCGCTGTCGCTAAAGTTCTTGCCGATGAAGGTATTATTCTGGAAAACTCCACATCATTGCTTGAACCACTGCTGGCAAAGTCTGGTGTGCTGACCAAGCGTGGGCCATCGGAGCAGGAAAAAAAGAATATCGAATATGGCCGCATGGTCTGCCCGCCATCTGGCGAAATACGACATTGGGCAAACGGTTGTCATCGCGGAAGCGGCGTGTGTGGCGGTCGAAGCCATGGAGGGCACCGATGTCAGCATCGAACGCGCGGGACAGATTATGGGCTCGCTCGAGTCTGGGCCATCGACGTTGAGCCGTGCCCTGACGGTGGTGAAAATCGCCAAGCCTAATCAGGACATGCGTTTCGATGTGCCGGTCATCGGACTAAAGACAATTGAAGTCATGAAAAAAGCGGGCGCTTCGTGCCTGGCTCTGGATGCAGGCAAGTGTTTGCTGCTGGATGGAGAACCGGTGATCGTTGCTGCGGATGCTGGTGGTATCACGATCGTTGCGGACTAGCAGTGCTTGTGTGGGTCGGACACTCTTGTCCGACCCTGCCTGGAGTGAGTGTGCAGATGGGTATTTCTGCCAACTAGAGCAAGAGCAAAAACAAAGTCAAAAGCGTCGGACAGGAGTGTCCGACCCACATGAGCAGACCCACATGGGCTTATTTGGGGCCTGGCTCGACCCAGAGCCAGCGGTAGTCTTCTGGTTTCTTGGCCAAGCCTCTTCTTACTGGGTTTTGACGGATGTACTCCAGTTTTTCTTCCAGGCTCTCTTGTGAACGAAGAACATGGTCAAAGGATTCTTCCTGCCAGACCGGGCCGTCGGAGCCCAGCAGCTTGTTGATGCTTCGCGCTGAGGTTCCTTTGATTGCCTTCAGGATGGCCGGCAAGCCGTAGGACCAGCCCTCTTCGTCCTCGAAAGGAGTCAGCAAGAGATGAACGTGCTCCGGCATGACAACGGCAGCGTGGAGTTGGTATCGCTTGCCATTGTCATATAGGCAGTGCTCAAGGATTGCGGTTCTGGCGTCAGCCGCAAATGGCGTTGGGATTAACTTGCAAAACGTGACGAAGAGCGCTCGTCCGGCTTTCTGATAATGCGGCAGCATGCGCCGGTACTCGTATATTCGCTGCAGAGGAATTCGGGGGGACATGGTGGCTTGTGGGTCGGACACTCCTGTCCGACGCCTTTGACTTTGATTATTTAGCCCAGACCCTCTTTGATGTCTGTGATGGATGAACATTGAGAGTGTGACAATCCCCGGCGGGGTCGGACAGGAGTGTCCGACCCACATGGGCGGATTTGGGTACAATCGGTTTGCTCACCGGAAGAGTCTATGTCCGAAACTGCTCGCATTGCCGACCAATTGAAGCGTGCTTTTGCCGGTGATGCCTGGCATGGGCCGGCTTTGATGGAGATTCTTGCTGGGGTGGATGCTGCCAGCGCATCGGCGCGTGCTATTCCGAAAGCTCATACGATCTGGGAGTTGGCCTTGCATATTACTGCATGGGACAACGCTATTCTGCGACGCATCGCCGGGGGGGCAGCTAGTCCGACCGACGAAGAGAATTTCCCGAAGGTGAAAGATTCCAGCGAACCGGCATGGCGCGAGACTCTCGCGAATTTGCAGAGCCAGCATCAGAAACTGTTACGGGTTATTTCCGACATGCCGGATTCACGATTGACCGAGCAAGTTCCCGGCAAAGATTATGATTTTTATTTTCTGCTGCATGGAACGGTGCAACATGCGCTGTATCATGCCGGGCAAATTGTGTTGTTGAAACGTGCGCGGGGATAAAAAACTGCCCTCCCATCACTTCATTAACGTTGCTGTCATTGGCGTAGGTGCCTTTGGACGCAACCACGCCCGCATCTATCATCAGCTTGCGCAACAGGGTGAGGCTGTTCGATTGGTCGGCGTAGTCGATTCCGATGTGTCTAAAGCCGATTCAGTGGCCCGCGAATTCGGATGCCGCGGGTTTGGTTCCATCGAACAATTGATTAGTACGCACAGTGAAGTTCAGGCGGCTTCGGTTGCCGTGCCCACGGTCCACCATCTTCAAGTTGCACGGGCATTGATGGAAGCGGGCGTGGACGTTCTGATCGAGAAGCCGCTGGCCACTTCATTGGCCGAAGCTGACGAGTTGATTGCACTGGCCCAGCGTTTGGGCCGCATTGGGCAGGTTGGTCATCTGGAGCGATTCAATTCCGCGGTGCAGGCCACACTTCCACTCATTACCAAGCCGATGTTTTTCGAAGTCCATCGTTTGAGCGTGTTCACTCCGCGTTCGCTGGATGTGGACGTCGTGCTCGACCTGATGATTCACGATCTCGATATCGTGCTTTCGTTTGTGAATTCTCCTATCACCGAAATTCGCGCTGTGGGACTGCCCATACTTTCCGCCAAGGTGGACATCGCGAACGTGCGTCTGCAATTCGCATCGGGATGCGTAGCCAACTTAACTGCCAGCCGGGTATCGACCGAGCGAGTGCGCAAGTTGCGATTTTTTCAGCCGCGGCAGTATGTATCGCTCGACTATGGGCGGCAGGATGTGACCGTCTTCAGCGTAGGCGGAGAGGGTTCTGGAATTCCTTCGGTCAATCCGCAGATCGGCATCACCAAACCTGCTACGGTGGCGACGGAGCCTTTGCATGCGGAACTGAAAGCGTTCATGGCTGCTGTGCGTGATCGTTCCAAGCCGATGGTTTCGCTGGAGGAGGGCCGTCGGGCTTTGGAAGTCGCGCTGGAGATCGTGGCGGCGATTGCGCAGCATGGGGAGGATGCGAATCTGGATGGACTTGGTGGCGGACGGTAGTTTCGGGTCCAATCCGCAAGAGCGGTTGAGGGAGTAGGGGTCCTTCGACTCCGCAAGACCGCTCGCAAGTGAACGATCTTGCTGCGCTCAGGATGACAAGGCCGCGCCGTATTTACACTTCTTGACAATCATCTTCCGGAATCCAAGGTACTCTTATTGACTTGACGACTTGGGTGCCCTTCGTAAGTACCTGTACCTTAAGGTTTTCGCAGATTTTCTTGAAAGATGCGACAATGAATAGTTGGGCATAGCCGCCAACCGCTTGCAAAACAGCGCTTTCGCCTTTGGTTCAATCGCAGGTAAAGTTAAGCGTTTCAGCAACTAAAGGCCGGTTGGTCGTGTCTAATCAAGAACCGCCGGTTTAATGTCAACCACCCAAATCCCGCCCGCCAATCCCGCGCCTCCAGAGCAGCCCTCCACGCGGCCGCTCGCCGGAGATTTATACGATGCGCAGCACTGGGAACTGGCGTACACCGGCAACTATGGCGCGCCGGCTTTGTTGGTCAAGCTGCAGGACGAACTTACCCATTCTCGTAAGCGCGAAGCTTTCTGGATTTCGGTGGTTGTCCATCTGGTGTTTGTCCTTCTGATCGTGAACGAGCACCGGATCGGCGGTTGGATTCCCCAACGCAACGTCATTGTCATGAATCCTAATGACAAGGACAAGAACCTTACTTATCTGGAGCTGCCGGCGGATGAGCAGAAGCTAACTAAGCGTCCGGACACAAAAATCATTTCCGATAAAGACCGGGTAGCGACCTCGCGTGCCCCGCAAGTGAATCGCGACCAACTTAAGAAAATTTTGGATGCTGGCCGGCAAGGCCGTCCTGGGCCCACTGCGCCCCCGATGCAGCAGCCGGCGCCAGCTCCGCAGCAGACCCAACCCGCGCAAGCGGCCCCGCCGCCGCCGCCCAGAATACAGGCGCAGGATCAAGCCCCGAAATTGCAAACTCCACCAGTGGAAACGCCCAGGCCGAGTTTTAATACCAGTCCGATGTCAGCCGGATCGGCGATTGAACAGGCGGCGCGCGCGGCCGCGGCGAATCGAGGAGGGTACGCCGGGGATAGTGGAGATAGCGGAGCTTATGGGGTAGGTCCCGGGCGCAGGGCAACCGCCGCCATGGGGCCGCTGGATGTTCTCAGCGACACCATGGGCGTGGATTTCGGCCCTTATTTACAGCGGGTGTTGCACGACGTCAAGTCGAACTGGTACACCCTGATTCCCGAGTCGGCGCGTGCCCCGCTCATGAAAAAGGGCAAGGTCTCTATCATATTTTCCATCCTCAAGGACGGTAGAGTGGCTGGCATGCACTATGTGGATCCCACCTCAGGAGACGTGGCCCTGGATCGCGCGGCCTATGGCGGCATTACCGCTTCTAATCCTTTTCCGCCGTTACCTACAGAGTTCAGCGGTCAGTATCTGGAACTGCGTTTTACCTTCTTCTACAATCCCGATAAGAACGACATGCAGTAGGCGGGAGCGATTTTCAAGCCTGCTCCGGTCGCGGATAAGTCATTCGCAGCAGCGTTCGTTCTGAAAAAGGTACGTACAACAGCGCGGCCGTCGCGGCAAAAGCCGTTGCAAAACCGATTTTGGGGGCGAGGAGAAACGGCGCCAGGGCCCACAGGAGATCGAGCATCAGAATGAGCGGAAAAATCCGCTGGAAACTCTCGCGCAGCCCGGCATAGTCAAAAGCATCCGCGGAGAGCAAATAGCAACGCAATGGAATTCCTGTCAATGCCGTGATCAGTACGGCTACGGCAACCGTAAAGGAGCCCCATCCCGGCAGAAACATGCTGGCGATGGATTCAATGCGGGCCCAATGGAAAAGAGCCACCAGATAAAAAACCAGGTACATAACCTGGATCAAAGCAAACAATCCGCGAGTGACTCCGCGATGGGGTAGCGGAACGTTGAGTTCCGGATGCACAGAGGCAGCTTCCCCAGAGCGGACGGCGGCTGAGAGCGCGTGCGGGGCTGATGGCTCGTGCAGAGGTTCGACGGTTGCAAGAAATCGATATCCGCGTCCCGCCAGGGTCTCGACATAGCGCGGGCTGGATGCAGAATCGCCGAGAGCTTCCCGCACTTTGTTGATGGCAGTATTCAGGCTGTGATCGAAATCGACGAAAGTGTCGGCCCCCCATAACTTCTCTCGAAGTTCTTCGCGCGTGACCACGTCCCCGGGCCGCTCCAACAGGAGCGCCAGCACCTGGAACGGTTGTTCCTGTAGCCGGATTCTGGCGCCGCTCCTGCGCAGTTCTCCCGCCACTCGATCTACCTCGAAAACTCCGAAGCGGACGACTCGTGCGCTGGGACTGGCATTCGGCATAGGGGTTAAGGGCGGACAGACGAGGCGTAGTTTAGCATTCTGGACGAATTAGAATTGGACAGCGCTACAATGTTCTGGTGCCTGCGCCTTCTCCTTCTCTACCACCGCAGCCCAATCCACATTCCCGCGTGGCGCGGACGCCCCGGTCGGTGAAGTCCCGCATTCATGCGCTCGAAGCTACTGGCGTTCTAATCGTCGCTGCGATCATTCTGATCATTATCCTCGCCCGCTACTGGCACAATTTTGCCTGGGGTGCGCGCTGACCGTGCCGGCCGAGCCTCTGCTCATCGTCATCCTGGGACCTACGGCCAGCGGGAAAACCGCGTTGTCGCTGGCTTTGGCGGAGCGCTTTCATGGCGAAATCGTGAATTGCGATTCGGTTGCGATGTATCGCGAATTCGAAATCGGCACCGCCAAACCTACTGCAGCCGAACGCGCTCGTGCTCCCCATCATCTGTTCGATTTCGTCGATCCTGCCAGCTACATCACAGCCGGGGAATACGCGCGGCTGGCGAGAGAAAAACTGGAGCAGATAAAATCGCGCGGCAATGTTCCGATTGTCGTCGGGGGAACTGGATTGTATCTGCGGGCGCTGATCGAGGGGCTGTTCCCGGGGCCGGAGCGTTCGGAAGGTGTTCGTGATCGCCTTCGTAAACGGGTCGAGCTCAAAGGGCCGCGCTATTTGCATCGCGTTTTAGGCAAGCTGGATCCGGAAGCCGCTGCAAGAATTCATCCGAACGATACGCCGAAACTTATCCGCGCCATCGAAGTTTGCGTGGGTTCACGTGAACCAATGTCCGAAATGTGGAAGCAAGGGCGAAATCCGTTGACCGGTTTTCACGTTTTGCGAATTGGGCTGGATCCAGATCGCGATAGTCTTTATGACCGGATCAACCTGCGTGCACAGAAAATGTTTGATTCCGGTCTGGTCGAAGAAACACAGCACCTTCTGGAAAAATATGGTGATTCCATCTGGGCGCTCAGCTCGCTGGGCTATAAGCAGGCGGTACAACTGATTCGTGGAGAGATCGATCGCCCGATCGCCGTGCTCGGGGCGCAACAAGCTCATCGCAACTACGCCAAGCGGCAGATGACGTGGTTTCGGAGAGAGCCGGAAGTGGAGTGGTTGGCGGGTTTCGGGGATGATCTGGAGATTCAGCAAAAGGCGATTGCTTCGGTATCTGCCGCTGGTAATACATAGGTCCTTCGCTACGCAAAGAACGCTTGCTCAGGATGACAATTGGCTGGGAAGGCTGTGGCCTGATTTCCCGGCCAGAAGAAGCAGTTCGGATCTGCTGCTTCATGCTATCTTTTGCTAATGTTCAAACGGAGCACTGCACTCTTCCTGATTTTCTGTTGTGTCACCCTGCTCGCCTTCGCCAAGGACAAGAAAAAAGACAAATTCCAAACCCCAGGCCCCATCCATCTCGACCGTGACGGCGAAAAATGGGCGGAGAAAACTCTGCGCCAGCTCACGCCGGAAGAAAAAGTGGGACAGCTTTTCATGATCTGGGTGCGCGCCGAGTTTCTTAACGTCAACAATCCTGAATATTTGGCGCTTCGCGACGATATCGACAAATATCACATCGGTTCGTTTGCCATGACGGTGCATTGGGACCCGCCGTTCCTCTACCGCAACGAGCCTTACGAAGCGGCGGACTTGCTCAACCGTTTGCAGCAGGACTCCAAGCTGCCGCTGTTGATTGCCGCTGATTTTGAGCGCGGCATCACGATGCGGCTGCACGGAGGCACCGAGTTTCCCCATGCCATGGCTTTTGGCGCCGCGGGGAAGCTCGACTACGCTGAAGCTTTCGGACGCATCACGGCGCTCGAATCTCGCGCGGTTGGCGTCCACTGGAACTTCTTTCCGGTTGCCGATGTGAACTCGAATCCGGCGAACCCCATCATCAACACACGTTCTTTCGGAGAAGATCCACAGCAAGTCGGGGAGCTGGTTGCGGCTTACATCAAAGGCGCGCGGGCCAATGGAATGCTGACCACCGCGAAACATTTTCCCGGACACGGCGACACTGCAACCGACTCGCACCTCAGTGTTGCGCAGGTCACCGGGGACATGGCACGGTTGCAATCGGTCGAGCTGCCGCCTTTTCGCAAAGCCATTGAAGCGGGAGTGGACGCCGTGATGGTTGCGCACGTTACCGTTCCAGCGCTTGATCCCGACCCTAACCATGTGGCTACGGTTTCGCCTGCGATTGTCACAGACCTGCTCAAGAAACAACTCGGTTTCCAGGGGATTGTGCTGACTGATGCGCTGGACATGGCGGGAGTTACCCGTCTTTACTCCGTCAACATCGGACGGGCCGCGGTGGACGCCTTCAAGGCGGGCAACGATCTGCTGCTGCTTCCCGCCGATCTCGATGCATCTTATAAATCGATGGTGGAAGCCGTGCACAGCGGTGAAATTTCTTC
Source organism: Terriglobia bacterium (assembly GCA_963723765.1). Lineage (GTDB taxonomy): Bacteria > Acidobacteriota > Terriglobia > Terriglobales > Acidobacteriaceae > DATBAX01. Next base: position 55,021 of record CAVRSD010000016.1, read on the forward strand.
GGCTCAACTCGATGCATCGGTTCTCAAGATACTGAAAGCAAAGGCGTCTCTTGGGCTTCAGAAGAATCGCCTGGTCGATCTGGATGCACTCCCGACGGTGATCGGTAAACCAGAGAATCTTGCCCTGGGCCAGAAAATCTCGGATGATGCGGTCACACTTGTCCGTGATAACGGCAAACTGCTGCCCCTGAAAAAGACGGGAACCATTGCGGGGGGTCTTCCGTATCAGAAGGCAGAGGAAGTGCACGACCGTCTCGTGGTGGTGGTTTTGTCGGAAGACGTGCGAACCGAAGCTGGGAACACTCTGCAGCACCAGATTCGTGCTCGCGTGCCGGATGCCAATGTGATTTACGTGGACTCACGCATTGCGGATGCCATGTCGGACGAGGTGCTGAAAGCTGTCGATCAGGCGCAGGCAGTCATTGCTGCGGTGTACGTGGTTCCGTCAGCCGGCAAGATCGTCAAAGCGGACGCGTGGTGGACTGAAAAACTCGGTCGCGCTTTCCGATGCGAGTGGTACGCTTTTGCAGAAAATTCTCGATCACGCGGGGGAGAGAACGGTTGTGCTGGCCATGGGCAATCCGTATTTGGCGCAGGACTTTCCTGCGGTACAGAACTATATTTGTACATTCTCGAATGCAACCGTTTCAGAAGTGAGTGCGGCCAAGGCACTGTTTGGGGACATCGCGATACGCGGACACTTGCCGGTGAGCATTCCGAACGTCGCCGAGCGGGGAGCCGGGATCAATCGTCCCGCAGTGGCCGTAAATGGAGGGTCTCAAAATGCGAATTTCAAACCTGCTGTCCGTTAACTCAAGGTCAATGTTTGTGGCATTCATCGCGCTCATGGTATTGCCCGCTTGCAGCGTCAATGTAAAAAAAGGCGAGAACGGCGAGGACAAGAAAGTCGATATCAATACTCCCCTAGGTGGGATCCATGTCAACAACAGTGCCGACGTGCGGGACACCGGCCTGCCGGTTTATCCCGGTGCCCGTCCCAAAAAGAAGGACAACGATGACGATGAGAAAAGCGCCAATGTCGATATCTCCAGCTTCGGATTTTCCCTGAAAGTTGTGGCTGTTGAATATGAATCCGACGATCCACCCAGCAAGGTCATCGCTTATTATTCGGATAAATTGAAGGAGTACGGCAACGTACTCCAATGCCATACGAACGGGAGCACCTACAACTATCACCCCTCCGGGGATTCTCGCGAATCCAAGGAACTCAAATGCGAAGGTGATGGTGGCGGCAAGAATGTTGAGCTGAAAGTTGGCACTCAGGAGAATCAACGTATCGTCTCAATCGAGCCGGCAGCCAAGGGATCCAGCTTTGCGTTGGTCTATGTGCATACCAAGGGAAAAGAAGGGTCGATTTAGGAGGGAAGTTATGTCTCGATTTGTAAGCTCGCGCAAAATCATTTTTCATTCGGTAACTGCGCTCGGTATGCTGCTCTGCTTACCTGCGCTGAATGCCAGAGCCCAACAATCCAGCGACGGAGGACAAGATAAGAATCTCGACATCCGCAGCTCCGTGGGTGACTTGCATGTGGGCAACGACGCTTCTGCTCGCGACACGGGTTTGCCGCTCTATCCGGGTTCACGCCTCAAGCATGATGATCAAGACAAGAACAAGGACAACGCCAATTTTGGGATTTTGACCTCGGCATTCGGCATAAAGCTGGTCGTCGTCAATTACGATTCTGACGATTCTCCCGACAAGCTCATTGCCTACTACCGGAAGAAGCTGGAAAAATACGGCAAGGTGCTGGAGTGCCATCGCAGCGAGGGCGGCGGAGATGTTCACATAAACGCCGGCAATCACGATTCGGATTCCAAAGAACTCAAGTGTGATGGCGACAACAACGGTAATAACGTGGAGCTGAAGGTTGGGACCGAAGATAACCAGCACGTGGTCTCGATTAAGCCCGAAACCAAGGGATCCAGTTTCGCCCTGGTCTATTTGTATGCTCGAGGTAAAGAAGGGTCGATCTAGAGCTTCCAGCCTCGATTCGATTCCCGGAGCAGGGTGATCGGCCTTCCTTGCGTCTGCCAAGCCCGCTACTGTACCTTCACATTCAGTGGAACACTCCTGCTATCAGTGCGGCGCCAGCGTTGAAGATGGCATCCCCTTCTGCCGCCAATGCAATGCCCCGCAGATCCGGGTGGCTACGGTTGAGGCGGTTGCGCCTGCGGAAGTGATTCCGGAAAGTTTATCGCCGCACTATTCGGGTGCACTGCCATCCACGGTTTTTGATTGGCCCCATGCCTTACGAGCGGCGGGATTGGCTGGACTCCTGGGGGTGGTTCTCTTGACCATTCTTCGTCAGGCTTTTCCGTTGGATATGGTCACATGCGGATTTCTTGCGGTCTACTTTTATCGCCGGAAGAACCCTTTCTCCAGCCTCACTGCGGGAATGGGTGCATTGCTCGGCACGTTGAGTGGAGTATTTGGAACGGTTTTTTTAGCAATTCCTTGCACACTGTCGATTTTCATGGTCCGTTCCGGAGGAGAAAGCGGGGCAGCGATTCTGGCGGCCCTACGAGAACAGCTCGCTCACAATGCCGATCCTCATGCCCAGGAGATACTGGAATACGTAAAGACGCCTGAAGGTTTCACTTTAATCATGTTCGTCGTGCTCTTTGCGATGTTGATTTTCTTCATTGTCCTCTCAAGCCTGGGAGGCGCGATTGCTGCGGCGATTCTGCGCCGCAAGCAGCGTTTGTAGGAGAAAGGTTCCCACCTGCCTTGCCCCACCCCGCTTCCCCCGCGTAGGATGTAGCGTTCATGACTGCAAGACTCCCACCTCGTCAGCCCAACCTGAGAGAGAAGGCGCAATTGATGTCGGCGTCGGAGATCGAGCGCACTTTGGTGCGCCTGGTCCACGAAATCATTGAGAAAAACAACGGCGCCAAAGATCTGGGCCTGGTGGGGATCCGCCGCCGCGGGGTGTATTTGGCACAGCGTCTAGGCGCGATGATTCAGCGCATCGAGAAAATGCCGGTGCCCGTGGGTACGCTTGACATTACTCTTTATAGAGACGACCTCTCCACGGTGGGACCGAAGCCGGTGGTGCAACAGACCAAGATGGAGTTTCCCATCACGGACAAGAGTATTGTGCTGGTGGATGACGTTCTCTATACCGGCAGGACCATCCGCGCGGCCATGGACGCCCTTTTTGACCACGGACGCCCCAAGCGCGTGCAACTTTGCGTTTTGATCGATCGCGGCCACCGGGAGCTGCCTATTGAAGCGGCTTTTGTCGGGCGCAAGGTGCAGACCACCGAGCAGGAAATCATTGAGGTGAAGCTGCACGAAATTGACGAAGCAGAAAAAGTTCTGCTGGTGGAAAAACAAAGCTAGAACAAGAAATCTACAGATGAACAAAGTTGCACGCGGTTCCCTACTCGGCATCGAAGGAATGGAAGCGGCGGAAATTGTGGGCCTGCTCAAACTGGCCCGCAGCATGAATCCGCTGAAGCCACGACCATTGCTGCACGACAAAAAAGTGTTGCTTCTTTTCTACGAAGCTTCCACTCGCACTCGCAGTTCGTTTGAGATTGCCGCCAAGTCACTGGGCGCGATGACCACGCTCATTCTTTCCAGTGGATCGAGCATTGAGAAAGGCGAATCGCTGCTGGATACGGCCTACACGCTACGTGCCGTGGGCGCGGATGTGATCGTGGTCCGTCATCCCAACGCCGGCGCTCCGCTGCTGATGGCTACCCATCTCGATATTCCCGTCATCAATGCCGGCGACGGTATGCACGAGCATCCTTCACAAGCGTTGTTGGACGCTTACACGATTTTGCGTCACAAGAAAACGCTCAAGGGATTGCGGGTTACGATTGTGGGCGACATTTATCACAGCCGCGTGGCGCGTTCCGCAGTTCATCTGCTCAGTAAGTTCGGATCACACATCACTTTATGTGGACCAACGGAATTTCTGCCGGAACTGGCCACTAGCCTTGCACCTGGCCTGCACATTGCCCGGACGGTGGAAGAAGCGGTGCACGGGGCTGATGTGGTGATGGTGTTGCGCGTGCAAAAAGAGCGGCTGGCAGGTACCAAGATCAGCCTTGAAGATTATATTGCGAGATATCAGATGACCATGCCCCGGTTGCGACTCGCTAAACGCGATGCGCTGTTGATGCATCCCGGGCCGATTATTCGCGGGTTAGAACTGACCTGGGAAGTGGCCGATTGCCCGCAATCCGTGATTGTGGAAGAAGTTCGCAACGGAGTGCCGGTGCGGATGGCCATCCTGGCGAAGGCGTTGGGAAAAGCGAAATGAAGACGCAAAGCCTACTCACCACGGAGTCACGGAGTCACGGAGAGGATCAAAGACTATTGCGTGTGAGCGTTTGTTCTTCCAAGAACGCTCTTTGTGACTCCGTGTCTCCGTGGTGGATTCTATGTGAGTATCTACGGAGATCAGCGTGAATCCACGGCAAGGGAAGAGTCTTTTGATTCGCGGCGGTCATGTCATCGACCCCGCCGGCGGCATCGACGCGCCCATGGATGTTCTCCTGCGTGATGGACATGTCGTCGAAGTTGCGTCGCCGAATAAAATTCGCGGCGGTGTTGACGAAAAACTTGATGCAAAGGGATTAATTGTTGCACCGGGATTCATCGATCTCCACATCCATTTGCGGGAGCCGGGGCAAAGCTACAAGGAAACCATAGCGACGGGAACCGCTGCCGCTGCGGCTGGCGGTTTTACTTCGGTTTGCTGCATGCCCAACACGCATCCGGTTGTCGATTCGCCGGAATGGGTCACCTGGATGCAGCAACCCGACCGTGGTGCGGTGGTCAACGTCTTTCCGATCGCCGCTGCCACGCAAGCCAGCAAAGGCGCGGCGCTCACGGATTTCCGCGCGCTGCAACGTGCGGGTGCGGTCGCTATTACGGACGACGGCAAGCCCATTCTCAATGACGCCATCATGCGCGACACGTTGCGAGTTGCGGCTGAGATCAACCTTCCGGTCATTCAGCATGCCGAAGATACCCGTACCACCGAGGGCTGCTCGATGAACGAGAGCCCAACTTCGTTCCGCCTGGGCCTGCGTGGAATGATGGCCTCTGCCGAGGCGTCCATTGTCGAACGAGATGTTCATCTGGCGCAGCAGTTTGGCGGGGCGCGGTTGCACGTGGCCCATCTTTCCACTGCGGACGCGCTGAAGGCTGTGCGCCGGGGCAAGCGTCATAAAGTTCGCGTGACTTGCGAAGTTACGCCGCATCATTTCACTTTGACCGACGCCGATGTTAGGGATTACAACGCCAACTTCAAGATGAATCCACCGTTGCGGTCGGTAGCTGATCGCGAGGCAATTCTGGCGGCACTGGCCGATGGCACCGTCGACGCTATCGCTACCGACCATGCACCGCATGCGCCGCATGAAAAGATTATTGAGTTTGAGCAGGCTGCTTTCGGCATCACCGGATTAGAGACAGCGCTCGGCCTTGCCATCACCCGCCTGCATCGCGAACACAAGATTTCTCTGGCGAGGATTGTAGAGTTGTTCACCGCAGGTCCGGCACGGGTGGTGGATTTGAATGGGCGAGGCACGCTGGCGCGCGGCAGTCACGCTGATGTGACCATATTTGATCCCAAGAAACGTTGGACGTACGAAGCTGCCAAAGGCCGCTCCAAGTCTCACAATACGCCCTTCGATGGCTGGCAGTTTACGGGAAAGATTGTGGCGACGATTGTGGGGGGGCAGATTGTGTATCGGGCCGGTTAATCGAAGGTGTGCCCGGCGTTGTACGGCACACCGGATTTTCGTAATAGCGTCAGGAACTCCTCCTCGAAATTGCGCTTCTTGTGATGTTCGGCCTGATGGCGAATGTATGCCTGCACCATGTTTAGTAATGACGGACTCACGCTGAACGCGCCGTATCCTCTCTGCCACTCAAACGTCAGGCCATGTTCGCCGAACCAGCGTGAAGAGTTGGCTTTCAATTTCTGGACAGCTTCTGCCAAGGACAGCTTCGGGGGCAGCGAGATCAGTAAATGGATGTGATTGGCTGTGCCACCTGCAGCGAGGAGTTCGATGCCAAGATTCTTGGCGATGCCCAGTAGGTAAGCCCAGAGTTTTTCCTGGAGCTCCGACGGAATGGTGTTGCGGCGTTCTTTCGTGCTGAAAATACAATGGATGAAATTGGCGGCGTAAGTTTGAGACATGTTGTGACAGGGTAATCCGTTTTTCGGGGAACTGTCTGTGTCCATTGTCACCGGCGGATCTGTGGAAATGTTGGACGGGGTACCGTCGCTACGCGACTCGTTGCGGTTCGCAGTTTACCTGGGACTTACGTCCCAGGCTAATGAATGGCGTCGCCTTCGGCGACTGGGGTGTGCCTGGTTTTCGATTCGGGTTACGTTCAAGCCAGCGATCGTGGGGTGCTGAATTATGCTTGACGCGGATGAAGATCAGTCGCGGAGCGACGGTATTCATTAGCCCAGCACGTGAGTGCTGGGTACAGATGAGGGATGAGCGAGTCCCGACAGGGACGGCACGCTTCGGACACTGCCTATACCAAAATCCCCATTTTCTTCCCCGCCAGTTTCCCAGCACTTCCAGCGCTTGCTGCAACTCTTCTCTTGGTATGCGTGGCGGTAACAATGGTGCGAATTCTTGCTTTGCCTTCAGGTACCGTCGGAAAGGCGATGCCGGTGCCGAGCACGCCTTCTTTGAACAGCTCGCGGGAGAAGTCCATGGTGAGTTTGCCGTCGCCGATGATGATGGGGGTGATTGGGGTTTCGCTCGCTGGAGTGGTTTTGCCGCCGATGTCGAATCCCAGCAGGCCCAGTTCTTTTTTCCAGAAGCGGGTGTTCTCCCAGAGTTCTTCGATGCGCTCAGGCTCATTTTCCAGAACATCGAAAGCGGCGATGCAGGTTGCAGCGACCGATGGCGGATGCGAAGTGGAAAACAGAAACGGGCGGGCGCGGTGATAGAGGAAATCGATGAGGTCGCGAGTGCCGCAGACGTAGCCGCCGAGCGCGCCGATGGCTTTCGATAAAGTGCCGACCTGGATGTCCACGCGTCCGTGGACGTTGAAATGATCGATGGTGCCGCGGCCGTTGCGGCCGAGAACGCCGGAGGCGTGGGCGTCGTCGACCATCATGATGGCGCCATATTTTTCCGCTACGTCGCACAATCCTGGGAGAGGACCGATGTCGCCGTCCATGGAGAAGACGCCGTCGGTGATCAGTAGTTTCTTGCCGGGCTGGTCTTTCACGCTGGCGAGCTTTTCTTCGGCCTGGGCGACGTTCTTGTGTTCGAAGACGAGGATCTTGGCACGCGATAAACGGGCGCCGTCGATGATGGAGGCATGATTCAAGGCGTCGGAAATAATGAAATCTTCTTTGCCCAGAATGGCCGAAACGGTGCCGGCATTGGCGGCGAATCCGGATTGAAAGACCACGCAGGCTTCGACATTCTTGAAGCGGGAAATCTTTTCTTCCAGTTCCATGTGGATTTTCATGGTTCCGGCGATGGTGCGCACTGCTCCGGATCCGACACCGTATTTGCGGGTGGCCTCGAGAGCGGCCTCGCGCAGCTTGGGATGCGTGGTGAGTCCTAGATAATTGTTGGAAGCCAGATTGATGACTCTTTTGCCGTCGAAGGTGCAGACGGAGGCTTGCTCGTCATCGAGCACGCGCAGCTTGAAGTGCGTGCCCTTGGTTTTTAGCTCATCGAGCTGTTCTGTAAGATAAGAGAGAGGGTTGGGGCGGCTGGTTGACATTTAATCTCCAGATTATTGACTGAACAGTTTATAACGAAGAAAGGGATCTATTTCCCGGCTGCATATCGTCCAAGAATATTTCTGGTCCGGAGGAATGCAATTTATGAAACGCCTTCATGTCTCTCAAAAATTAGCCGCAGTTATTCTATTCTTCGCCGTGACCGCGTTTTCGACGACGGCGTTTGCCGAAACGGACAAGTCCATCGTCTCTCACACTGCTGACATCAACGGCGTCAAACTGCATTACATGACGGCCGGCCACGGCACACCACTTATCCTGCTGCATGGCTATGCGGAAACATCGCTCATGTGGAAGCCGATAATGCCAGCTCTAGCTGAGCGATTCATGGTGATTGCACCCGACCTGCCCGGCATTGGAGACTCGGCGATTCCTGCAAACGGTCTGGACATGAAGAGTGCAGCAATCAGTATTCATGAGCTTGCCCGCTCGTTGGGAATTGAGAAGGCGGAAGTAGTTGGACATGACATTGGCCTGATGGTGGCCTACGCCTACGCCGCGCAATTCCCCGCGGAAGTGACGAAACTTGTGGTGATGGACGCTTTCCTGCCCGGAGTAGGCGATTGGGAAACTGTTTATAACGATCCGAGCAACTGGCATTTTCGGTTTTAACGGGCCGACTCCCGAGGCATTGGTGCAGGGACGGGAGCGTGCTTACTACGAGCACTACTGGAATGACTTTGCTGCCGATAAAAATCATTCCGTCCCCGAAGTGGACCGCACACTCTATGCCGCGGCCTACGCGCGACCGGGGCGCATGCGCGCAGGGTGGGCTTACTTTGTTTCGTTCCAGCAGGCGGCCAAGGATTTTGCTCAACTTTCTCAGACCAAGTTGACGATGCCCGTTCTGTCGATAGGCGGCGAAAAATCGTTGGGGGATTTTCTAGGACAACAGATGAAGCTAGTGACGACGGACCTGACGGTCGTGGTGCTCAAGAATACCGGGCATTGGCTGATGGAAGAAAATTACCAAGAGACTTCGGAGGCGTTGTTGAAGTTTTTGTGACGGGTAGTTGGTCGTCAGGTGGCTTCAGTTTGAGCCGGCTCCGGGGTCAGTCGGGGTCCCGGCGAGTCCGGTGGTATTCTTAAGCAGGAATCATCCCACGAGAAGGCCTTTATTTTCCATGTCCAACCCAAGCGTTCCCAGCCCTGAAATTCCAGAATCTGAACCTGCGACCGAGTCTTTTGACGAGATTTTTGCTCAATACGAGCGGAGCCATTCGCGAAAGAAGGAAGACAGCGGCAAACAACTGGAAGGCACGGTGGTGTCCGTCTCGGTGGATTCGGTGTTTGTCGATATCGGATTCAAGAGCGAAGGCATTTTGCCATTGGCCGTATTCGCGAGTGCCGGGGAAACCGTCAAGCCTGGCGATAAACTGCGAGTGTCGGTCAAGGGTCGCGATCTGGATGGTTACTACGAACTTTCGCGCACGAGAGTGGAGCAGCCGAAGGATTGGTCAGCACTGGCGCGGGTTTTCGCCGAGAAAGTGGTAATCACTGGTACGGTGACGGGTCTTATCAAAGGCGGATTCAGCGTGGATGTGGGAGTTCGGGCGTTCATGCCAGCCTCGCGCAGCGGAGTCCGCGATGCTGCCGAGATGGCGAAGTTGGTGGGGCAGGAAATTCGCTGCCGCATCATCAAGCTCGACGAGGCCGACGAAGATGTAGTGGTCGATCGGCGCGCGATTGCGGAAGAGGAAGAACGTGCGACGAAAGACCGCCGGTCGGCGGAAATCAAAGAAGGCGATGTAGTGAATGCGACGGTACGGAGTCTCGCCGATTACGGGGCCTTCGTCGATCTGGGTGGTGTGGATGCTTTGCTGCATGTTGGCGAAATTGCCTGGACGCGTATCAACAAGCCTTCGGACGTGCTTACGGTGGGGCAGGAAATTGAAGTTAAGGTTTTGAAGATCACTACTGAAGGGCGAGAAGCGGCGCATTGCGGTCAGCGCCAAGCAGCTGCAGCCGCATCCCTGGGATGCGGTCGCGGGAAAATATAAGCTGGGCGAGCGCGTGCGCGGCACTGTGACGCGCGTGATGGAGTTCGGGGCATTCGTGGAACTGGAGCCGGGGATTGAAGGCCTGATCCATGTTTCCGAGATGTCCTGGGGCAAGAAAGTGAGGATCGCCAGTGACGTAGTGAAGCCGGGCGAGACCGTGGATGCCGTGATTCTTTCGGTGAATCCGGCTGAGAGGCGTCTGGGGCTCGGTCTCAAACAAACACTGGGAGATCCCTGGGCCGAGGTGGCCGAGAAGTTTGCGGTGGGATCGGCGATCGAGGGTCCGATTACCAGCATCACCAAGTTTGGCGCGTTTGTGCAACTCGCCGAGGGCGTCGAGGGCATGATTCACGTCAGCGAGATCAGCGCAGAGAAGCGCGTTAATCATCCGCAGGAACTGCTCAAGGTTGGGCAAATCGTCAAAGCCCAGGTGATGGCTATTGATAAAGAAAAGCGACAGCTACGGCTGAGTATGAAGCAGTTGGTGCCCACGGGGCTGGATGAGTACATCGTGGAGCGCAAGGAAGGCGACGTGGTCACGGGCCGCATCATCGAGGTCACGGGCGACAAGGTCCGGGTGGAATTGGGCGATGGTATTCAGGCCTTATGCCGAATGGTCCCTGAGAAATTGGTGAAAAGTTCAGCGGAAAAAGCACCAGGTGCTGAAGCCAAGCTGGATTTGTCCGCGCTGAGTTCCATGCTGAATGCGCGCTGGAAAGGTGGGCCGTCCACCAGTGCACCAAGCAAACCGGAAAGCGTTCAAGCCGGGCAGGTGCGGAGTTTTAAGATTACGAAGCTGGATCCGGGGGCGAAGAAGATTGAAGTAGAATTGGCATAATTCGCTGCCTAAATCGTATCAATACTTTCCTTGACCGGAGACATAACCCTAGGCCCTTCATGACCGAGGTCTATTGGGACGGCGAGCAGACAAATACTTGAAGAGTTCTTAGGCGGGCGAGGGTATAATGTGCCCGTTTCGCGAGCTGGCCATGGGCTCGACGGGAGGCCTTATGAGGCTGACATTAGATACACGTGAAGTCGGTCGAGTCACGGTTGTCCACTGCAAGGGGCGCATCATCGCAGGCGCTGAAACGGAATTGTTGCACAATCATATGGCGCATCTGCTGCGCGATCGTAAGGCAATCGTTCTGCACCTGGGCGATGTGGATTTTGTCGACAGCAGTGGATTGGGAGCCATGGTACGAGCGCTGACCAGCGCCCGACAATTGCACGGAGATGTGAAGCTGTGCAACGTGCCGGAGCCAATCCACAACGTTCTGAAGATGACCCATCTGGTCAAGTTGTTCGACACCCATGATTCGGACGAAAAGGCGGTGACGGCATTTTACCGGCTTACCAAATCGTGGGAGAAACTCAAGACCACCGGCCCCAGTGTTCTATGCATCGATCGCAGCACGGACGTTCTCGCCTACTTGCGAGAATTATTGCGGCGGGCCGGCTATGAAGCCTACACCAGCAACAATCTGCATGACTCCCTGATCCTGATGCGAGTGACTCCGCCCGGTCTGGTGCTCGTGGGCCCAGACCTGACAGCGAGTCCGGCAACGCATCAGGCCTTCCAATCGGCCTGCGCCACGTTGCCCGTAGTAGAACTGGGAAGCGAATTCTCCATGCTGGAAGCGGGGGAAGCGGCATCCGCGCTGCTCAATAAAATCGGAGCTCGCTTGAACCCTCCCGCAAGTCTACCTGCCTAACATTGGTCGCTTTTCCGCTAGTGCTGTGCTTGAGTGGCCAAATCCGCGAGCGTGCGCAGGCCTGGTACTTCTAGATCGGGCGTACCTTTCGCGGCTTTTACTGCGCCGACACCGGAACGAGGCGAAGCACGGTTCACCCAAACGGTTGTAATGCCCAGCGACTTTGCCGGGACTACGTCATGAAAAATGCTCTGGCCGACATGGAGCCACCGGTCCGTCGCGACGCCGATTCGTTCCTGCGCCAGCTTGAAAATACGAAGGGATGGTTTATAGGTTTGCGCTTGTTGTGCAGTAATGACGTTGTCGAATTTCACTTCAAGTTTTGCTGCGGAGTGGGCGAAGAGATCGTCATCGACATTGGAGATGATGGCGAGCGAATAAAGGGTCTTGAGCTTGCGAAGTGCGGCAACGGTATCCGGAAAAGGCTGCCAATCGGCTAGTGAATTCGGCAGGGAGGCAAGCTCTGCCGCGGTGGGAGTAAATTCGAGGCGCTTTCCGAAACCGTGAACGACCGATTGCAATACATCACGATAAGGCCGAAAGTCTCCTCGCTCGGCTTTGGCTTCCAGTTCGGCATAGAGGCGGAGAAGCGCGGAGTCAGTCATCGTCTGGCCGTGAGCCGCGAGAATGGGGCGCAGCGCGGAGAAGATGCCGGATTCCCAATCGATCAACGTTCCATAACAATCGAAGGTGAGGACGCGGAAACGGGTGAAATCCAGCATCAAAATTTGGTGTCAGATTTGTCGCTGGCTGGGGCCAAGTATTCAGAATCTGCAATGGATTGAGATGGTTTCTTATCTTCCGCAATTTTTGGTGCCAGAAATTTCGTGGAGTTAAGCAACGAGCGCCCCAGAGAGGGGTTATAGCCAGTCCAGGCGTTTTCCATGCCTCCTTCGCGCTCGAATTGAGCCCGCATGCTTTCCATTTTCGAATCAAGGTCATCGAGATAATGCAGCATGAGCGCTTCGGGAAACATGGGAAGCTTGGGAGAGCCGAAGTCGTATTGTCCATGATGACTGATGATGAGGTGCTCAATCAGAACTTTTAGTTCGCTGGGAAAATTGGGCAAGTCCGCGAGTTTTATTTGCAGCATTTCCAGTTCGATGATCATGTGTCCGAGCAACTGTCCGCGGGTGGTGTAAGAAAAAGAACGGTTGTAGGTAAGCTCGTGGATTTTTCCGATATCGTGCAGAAACGCTCCGGTCAGCAGCAGATCGCGATTGATCTGCGGATAATTGCGGCTGACTAAATCGCAGGAACGGGTGAGAGACACGACGTGGTCGAGCAAGCCTCCAATATAAGCATGGTGCAGCGTTTTGGCGGCGGGAGCGTTGCGATAAGCCTGCGCAATCTCCGGGTCGTTCATGAACGCTTCCACCAGGGCCTTGAGATGCGGGTTCTGAAAGGACGCAACGAAACCGGCAAGAGTTTGCCAGAGTTCCTCGACATTCTTGGTGGTTTTGGGAAGATAGTCGGAGAAATCGATTTCGGAGTCGCCAAGCTTACGGAGCTTGTGGATGGTGATCTGGAATCGGTTCTTATACTTATTCAGCAGGCCCTTGATCTTGAGGAAGTCATCCTGTTCGAAGGCGTCGAGGGCCTCTTCCACGTTGTCCCACATCTTGGCTTCGATTTGTCCGCAACGATCGCCGAGAGTGAGTGCGAGATAAGGCTCCCCGGTTTTCTTGGGTTTCACCTGTTTCGTGACGACGACAAAACTGGAGGTAATGATTTTGTTTTCGTGCTCGGCGCACTCGGATAAGAAGAATTCTTTCATGATGTATTGAGCTTCTAGCTGCTAGCCAAACCATTTCCGATTTAGCCAGGAACTAGTAGCCAGGAGCTGATAGCTAAGAACTAGAGTACGCCTAACTTTTTCTTCTTTTTCTTGAGTTCTTTCGCCGTTGCGTCCTTGGCGGTGGTCTCGACTGGCTTGGTTTGGTTGGCGCTGGCTCCGGAGTCCACGTAGCCCGGCTTAATGTCGATGAAAGCTTCCTCGCGCAGTTTCTTGAGATACTCACGCAATGCCGGCTGCAGTTTCTGCATGTAAATGGCATCCTGGAGCTTGGGCCCGATTTCACTCATGGGCGGGACGCCGGCGGTTACATGGTCGGTGACCTTTAAGATGACGAAGCCTTGCTTGGTGCGTGTGACTTCTGTCACTTCGTCCTTCTTCATTTTGAAAGTGACCTCTTCAAGCTGGGGAGACATGTCGCCGCGCTTGAAGTAGCTAAGGTCGCCGCCCTGGGCCGCAGTGGGCCCATCCGAGTTCTTTTTGGCGATGTCTTCAAAACTGGCACCCTTGCGGATTTGAGCCAGCAGGTCGTTGGCTTTGGCTTGGGCTGCGGCCACTAACTCGGGATCTTCCGGAGCATTGGCAGGAGCGCCCTTCTTTTCCGTGGAGATCAGAATCTCACTCAGTTTGACTTGTTCCGGCCGCGCTAGTTCACTCTTGTGGTCGTCGTAAAACTGCTGCTCTTCCTCTTTGCTGATGGAAAGCTTGGAGCCTACCTCTTTCCCGATGACTTGCTGGGTGACGATCTCATTGCGCTTGTTCAGTTTGAAGTCTTCGAAAGATACACCCTGCGAGGAAGCTGCTTTTTCCAGCTCTTCCATGGTTTCGAGCTTCATCTGCTTGCGCATGTCGTCGAGCCACTTGATGACTTCAGTATCCCCAGTGATGCCCAAATCCTTGCCTTTTTCCAGAAGCAACTGTTGATCGATGAGATCGCGGAGAACGTCCTTATCCCGCTCAGCGACAATCTTGTCCGCATTGGCGGGGTCCTGTTGCATTGCTTCCTGCTTTAATTCTTCCTTGCTGCGCTGGTATTCCGTGCGGGTCACGATCTGATTGTTTACACGGGCGATAATCTCTTCCACAATCGTGTCGGCATTGACGGCCGCAGGAATGGCGATAAGAGCAGTCAGCAAGCAGCAGGGGAGTAATTTTCGCATAGGAGTTTCCCAGGGGCCACGCCTCAGCCTGCGGTTTGCAGGACTTCGGGGGCCCTCACTAAATTGTACCTCTGGAACTCCGCCCCTGACCAGCGCATCTCCTGTTATCATGGGCCGCTTTTGTTTGATGGCGCGCCGGGCTGGCGGCACGGGGAAGGGAAAAGAATGACGCTTGGGATCAGGTATGTTCTGTTTATGCTTGTAATTGGGGGTATGACCATTACGGCCAAAGCACAAAAAAGTAGCGCACCACCGCCCGGCCTGACCCAGTTGGAGAAAATGTCTAGCCGCTTCGCGCCCACGCCGCTGCGAGTGGACACATCGAAGCTGTCTGCGGGAGACCGACAGGCGCTGGTGAAACTGATTGAGGGGGCACGCATTCTGAATGATGTATTCCTGCGGCAGATGTGGAGCGGGAATATCGCGCTGTATGGCAGGCTGCAGAAGGACACTTCACCGCTGGGGCAGGCGCGCCTGCGCTATTTTTGGCTAAACAAAGGGCCCTGGTCGGATATCGATGATTACAAGTCTTTTCTGCCGGGCGTGCCGCCACGGAAGTTACCGGGCGCCAATTTTTATCCGGAGAACATGAGCAAAGAAGATTTCGAGAGCTGGGTTGCGACCTTGCCGGAGGATCAGCAGAAGGATGCCAAGGGATTTTTCTCGGTGATCCGGTGGAAGGAGCCAGAGGCAAAAAAAACAACTAAGGGCTCTGGTTCGAGCACGGATAAGCAGCTCATCTCCGTCCCTTATAGCGAAGAATATAAAGATGACCTGACCCAGGCCGCGAGCTTGCTGCGGGAAGCTGCTGCGCTGACGGACAATGCCTCGCTGAAGAAGTTTCTTAACTTGCGGGCGGACGCGTTCCTTTCCAATGATTATTACGAGAGCGATCTGAGCTGGATGGACCTGGATGCGCCGCTGGACATCACCATCGGGCCGTACGAGACCTACAACGACGAAATCTTCGGTTACAAAGCGGCCTTTGAGGCGTACGTCAATGTTCGGGATGACGAAGAGACGGCAAAGCTGTCGGCGTTTACGCGCTTGCTTCAACAAATCGAAGACAATCTTCCGCTTGATCCCAGGTATCGGAATCCCAAGCTGGGTGGAGGAGCGGCGATCAGAGTAGTGGATGAAATCCTATGCACGGGAGACGGCGCTCATGGAGTACAGACTGCTGCTTACAATCTGCCCAATGACGAGCGCGTGGTGCAGCAAAAAGGCAGCAAGCGGGTAATGTTGAAGAATGTGCAGGAAGCGAAGTTCCGTAGCGTACTGTTGCCGATTGCGCGGCGGACTCTATCGAAACCGACCATGGTGGATGTGAATTTCGAATTGTTTTTCACCCATATTCTGGCTCATGAGCTGATGCACGGGCTGGGGCCGCATCAAATCAGTGTTCAAGGCAGGGACACGAGTCCTCGCGCCGAATTGAAAGAACTGTACAGCGCGATTGAAGAGGCTAAAGCGGACGTAACCGGACTGTTCGCGCTGCAATACATGATGGACCATACGAAAGAACTGGGATTGGGAAACACTCTGCCTTCCGATGCAGCCGCGCAACGCCAGCTTTACACCACATATTTGGCTTCATCTTTCAGGACCCTTCGCTTTGGGTTGAACGATGCCCACGGCAAGGGGATGGCCATGCAATTCAATTTCTTTACGGATAAAGGGGCCTACGTCCAACATGCGGACGGAACCTTTTCCGTGGACATGGAAAAGATCAAATCAGCCGTGGCGGAATTGGACCACGATCTCCTGACCCTGGAAGCGGAAGGCGATTATGCCGGGGCCAAAAAGATGCTGGATGAACTTGGAGTGGTGCGGCCACCGTTGAAACGCGCTTTGGATGGTTTGCAGGATATCCCTACGGACATCGAGCCGATTTTTGTGACTGCAGAAGAACTGGCGCCGAGTACGAAGCAACTGCCAGTGGTACGAAAGAAGAAGACACACTGATATTCGTTCCGGTTGGGAATGCCTCCCTATTTGTCATTCCGAGAAGCTCGAAATGACAAAGGTTAGACGGCCTTGGCATTCCGCATGAGAGCCATGGCGGTAACGTCATCGTGGGTGGGGGGAGTGCACATAAACTCTTTCACCTGGTCGAGGACGGTCAGGCAGAATTCTTTGGCGGTCGCCGCGGTCGTCTTCTGAAAATTTTCCTTCAATCTTTCCAATCCTAGTTCTTCGCCTTTGCATTTCGCTTCCACGATGCCGCGGGACACCAGCATAAGAACCGCGCTGGGATCTAGAGCCACCATGCGGGCATCGGAGGTGGCATGCGAGAAAAGTCCCAGCGGCAGGCCAGTTGCCGGCAGTTCGATCACCCCAGTCTCATCGCGCAACAGTCCCGGAGTATGTCCTGCGTTGAAATAGCAAACCACACCCAGGTCCTCGTTGTAGCAGCCGGCAAAAGCGGGACAAGCCCGTATCCCATTCACGTTTTTTAGGACGACGCGGTTGAGTTCTAGGCACAGCTCGGTCATCCCGTCAGCTTCGTTGATGTCCGGGCCGCCAAGCAGTTCGGGGCCGCGGGTACGGAAAGTCTCTTGAGCGGACGAAATGATCTCGCAGTTCTCCTGGAAACGGCCCGCGACATCCAGCAGGCCGAACAATACCCGGCGAGGCCCCACGCGGATAAAATCGTAAAAATCTCCGCCCATGCGCTGGCCGTAATAGAGAGCGGCCAAATTGGCGTCCTCGATCTCCGGAACCTTGGCCGCTACGGGATAGCGTGGGGGCGGCGAGGGAGGTTTGGCGGATTTGAAGAGAGGGTGCATGATGGCGGCAAATGGCGAAGGTAGCATGGATGGCCAGCGCCAGCCAAGTTTTTCCGATGAAATACGTGTGCAAAAAGTTTGCCAGGGGACTAATTGCCGTATTTGCTGATGAGATATTTGCCAACTTCATCGTCCAGTTGGCGGTAGTCGGAGTGGATGGTGCCGCGGAGAGCGGCTTCGGTGGAACTGCCCTGCCCAAGCTTTTCCAGGATGCGCTGCAAGTCACTCATGCCGTAGGTGTCATTGATGTATTGCACGGCGGCGAGAGATTCATCGTAAGCCAGGGCCGCTTCCATCCCGGAGAAGCGCATAAAACTGCCTTCCATGGCGTTGAAAGGAATTTCATGTTCCGTCCGGTAGAGCTCCGCCAAGCGGTGCCCGTTCGAGGAAAGCAATTTGGGTTCGACTGCCTGGGCGATGCCTTCATTCAACCACTGCGGGCAACGTCCTGCGGAGAGTTGATTGATAAAGGAGTGCGCCAACTCATGTTTGAGCACACGGGCCAACTCCGGCGTGACTGAACTCAAGCCTTGTACCGGAATTCGCAGCTTGCCGTCGTTAACGGCGCCGGTCCACGAAGGCGCCTGGGTGACGTCAAAAAATGTTTGATCGGTATAGAGCACGACCGCAATGCTGCTGCGCGGGGCGATTCCCAGTTCACGCACCAGGTCGTCGTATTCAGACTCCAGTGTGGCAATCAATTGGCCGCGCAGCGATTCGGATGTCTGCTTGCCTTCGTAGCGCAGAGTAAAATGACTGCTCTCGCGCTGAGAGTAATCGGCTTCGGCGCTGGCTTCTCGCTCTGCCTTGGCCAGGAATTTCTGGATCGTCGCATCGGGACGTAGTTCAAGAGATCGTTTCCAGGTGCGTATAGCTTCCTGATCGTGGTCGGTTGCAAACTGGGCATATCCCAGGACGGCAAGCGCATCGGGCGAGTCAGGAGCAAGACGGGCGGCATGCTCGGCATGGGGCAGGCCTTCGGCGGCATTTCCGGTCCGAACCAGGAGCGCGGCATAGTAATTTAAGATTGCTGGATTGTCAGGATCGAAATGCAACGCAGTTTCGAAATATGTGCGCGATTTGCTGAAATTTTGCTGGTCGAACTCGCGTTTTCCTGCAATGTAATATGCGGCGGCGGTACGGTTGGCATTTCCTTCGTGCTCGAGGGCAGCCAGCGCATCTGAGTCAATAGCGCCGTGGTGAATGATCTTGTCGGTTAGCTCAGAAATACTGTTCAGATCTTTGTTGAGATTGTCCGCGGGTGAAAAAGCGGGTATCTCGTGCGTATCCTTATTGTTCGACCCAGAAGACGGCGGCGGTATGCCTCCGGTTTCCACGTGATCAACCGTCGACTTAAGGATCGCGTAGGAGTCGTCCCCGATATCGTATTCGAGATGAGATCCGTTTTCGCGGACATGGTCAGCCCAAATGGTACGGCCGTTCTTCAGGTGGATGACCTCCGCCGATGCACGCACGGCGGCCACAGTCGAGAAGAAGGGAATCGACCAGAAGAATAAGATGATGACAGAGGCCCGCACTATAGCGCATTCTAGGGCACCGAGGACGAGCCCGCAGGTGACCAAGGTAATCACTAACATTCGACGAGGGCTGCTGTCGCTGATGCCGTTACTGCTGGCAACCTCGGCCATGGCCCAGGGTTGGGGTCAAGCTGGATTTGGATCGACGCCGGCATCTCCGCTCAGCGTCGTCGAAGGGACGCCGGAAATTCACAGCGGCCCGGCCGAAGCGCTGTATTTGCAACTGCGTAGCGTGGGTCTGGACAAATCTCGCGTGTATCACATCCGAGACGCTTCGATCGATCGTGCGGCCCTGCATATTACATTGAACGATGGCACCATCGCCTTCACCGAGGATGTGCTTGGACGCGTCACCGGCGCGTTTTTCGAGGGAGACGGAGAAGTGCTGCTCATGCCGCCCGACCAGGTGGAGCGCTCGTCGATGGCGCTGTTCACCGGCGCGGCGATTCTCGAAGAAAAATTTCTCACCGCCTATTTCCGTTTCAACGACGATACATTCCGCGACCTGCAACCCTTGCTCAGGCCGGGCGAAAACACCGAGGAATTTATTACGCAATGGAATGAGACGGCTCGTAATCTGGCGGAAGAGGATGCTTTGGAACTTCTCCTGAGCTTTAGCCGATTCCTTCCAGGTCCCGGAGGCATATCGGCACCATCGGTCGAACCAGCGGCAAGTAGTGGCCGCATGCTGCATGCCCGGGTACAGAATCCCAAACTCGGAGTATTCGATCTTTACTTTGATTCGGATGCGGCAGAGCAGATATGGGCGGGCCAATTGAAAACCGTAGCCGGCGAGAGCTACTACGACGTCTGGACATCATTTTCACCCAAGCAAACGAAGGCGAGTTCTCAGACGGGGAACGGGACTCTGGAGGAAGGAAGCACGGGCGACATTATTGACGTTTCCAGCTACAAGATTCGTACTGAAATCAAGCCGCCGACGGACATTCATGCGGACGCGACGCTTCTATTAAATGTACGGCAGGGAGGACATCGCGCACTGCTATTTGAGTTGTCGAGATCTCTTGTTGATTCAACAAGTAGTAGCGGATGGGCATCCGGTGGAGTTCATTCACAATCCTGCGGTTGAAGGAACGCGATTGGCGCGCCGAGGGAATGATCTGGTTGCCGTGATTTTCCCTGAGCCGTTACATGCCGGACAGCGGATGGAACTGCGGTTCGTTTACGGAGGGCCGGTGCTGGCGGAAGCGGGGGGAGGGTTGATGTATGTAGGGGCCCGCGGCATCTGGTATCCGAATCGGGGAATTGCCATGTCAGCCTTCGATCTGGAATTCCACTATCCGGCAGGTTGGACGCTGCTAGCGACAGGCAAAAAGCAGGAAATGCTGACACCAACCGAGTCAGGTAATTCAAATCTCGCTGCGAATGTGCAACCGGCACAGCAAGTGACACGCTGGGTTACCGAGAGGCCGATCCCGTTGGCGGGGTTCAACCTGGGCAAGTACACACACGCGCAGGCGCGGACGGGTTCAGTTACCGTGGAAGCGTATGCCGGTTCAGGCATGGAGCGTACGTTTCCCACTCCGAGAGCCGCCGAAGAAATTCCTACGTTGCCCATACGGCCTGACATGCGTCCCAAACCTCTGCCGGTGCTGCCTTTGACGCCTTCTCCCGCGCACAATGCACAATTGGTGGCTGACGAATCGGCTCGTGCCATCGACTTTTATTCTCGCCGTTTTGGTCCCTATCCCTACGACAGTTTGGCACTCACACAAATGCCCGGAGAGGCGAGCCAGGGCTGGCCGGGGTTGATTTACCTGTCCAGCTTTTCGTTTCTGACAAAAGAGCAAAAATCGGAATTACATATGAGTGCGGTAAACGAGACTCTCAGCGGCCAAGTCATTGCTCACGAGACCGCACATCAGTGGTGGGGTGATCTGGTCACCTGGAGCAGCTATCACGATCAATGGATGATGGAAGCTCTGGCCAACTACAGTTCCTTGATGATGCTCGAGTCTGAAGATCCCACGCGATTTCGGGCGGCCATGGACAAATATCGCGATGACCTATTGCAGAAGAACAAGGACGGCATAGCACTGATGGAAGCAGGCCCAGTGACATTTGGCAGCCGGCTTTCCTGTTCTCAATTTCCCGCTGGTTATGACGCTATTAGTTATGGCCGGGGCACATGGCTTTTCCATATGTTGCGTTACATGATGCGTGATGCCGAACGAAAGCCTGGCGCTCGTGTCCGAGGAGTACAGAACGCCCAAACTGCCGACGAGCCTTTTATTCGCGCACTCAGGAAGTTCAGAGAGCGATACCAGGGGAAAGTGGTTACCACCCAGCAGTTATTTGCGGTGTTCGAAGAGGAGTTGCCACCCTCATTGTGGTATGAGGGACGAAAATCACTCGATTGGTTTTATCAGGGATGGGTCAACGGCACCTCGATTCCGAATTTGGAGTTGCATGATGTGAGGTATACCAATAAAACGGACTCGACAACAGTCACAGGAACCATCCTGCAAAAATCAGCTTCCGACAGCCTGGTGACGGCGGTTCCGGTTTATGCATCAGTAGCGGGAAAAAACGTCTTGCTCGGACGAGTGTTCGCCGATGGACCGGAAACGCAGTTCCATCTGAGCGCGCCGGCGGGCACCCACAAGGTTGTACTCGATCCTTACCAGACGCTGCTCGCGCGGACGCATTGATTGATGTAATGGGTTGTCGCGAGCGGTTTACCGATTCAGGACATATTCCCAGTAATTCTCAGGTGTTTTCCCGAAAGTGATTCTTACGTCTTTGCCGGTGTCCGTTGCGGACGGGACCTGTTCTTCTCGCCTAAGTAAATCATCGTTTTCTGAGTGAGACGAGGAATAGTGCTTCCTCTAGGGTTTGGGCACGTAGTTGCAATCAGATTGGTGATCGAGGGATCACCGTGCGTTGTGAAGACAAAACCCAGGAGATGTCGGCAGAAACTCCCGCAATCTTAGCTGGATCGGTCGGTATGGATTCCCCGAGGCCATGGACCATTCTACTGGTGGAAGATGAAGGTTTTGTGCGCGAGGTGACTTGTAAAGTCCTGCAATCCGAGGGATACCGGGTTCTCGAAACCCGCACCGCGGCTGAAGCCAAGCGCAAGTTTCGCGGCCATGCGGATGGAATAGAGCTTCTGCTGACCGATGTAGTGTTGCCGGACCGGAACGGGCTCGCTCTGGCTAACGATTTGCGTGCGATCTGTCCTGCGCTGAAGACGATCTTCATGTCGGGTTATCCGGAAAATGCGGTAACCCAGAGTGGACCTCACGAGCCAGAGTGGTTGTACCTGCATAAGCCATTTTCGACGGGATCACTACTGGAGAAAATAAGGCGGATCTTGCAGAGAGACGAGAATAAAAGCGAGAGCCACGAGGAGAAAAAAGTACGATTCTGAAGCTTGCAATCTATTCAGCGCGGCGGTAACGCGTCGCTTGCAAAATCTGTTGCGGAATCTGGGGCAAAGGCACCACTCTTTGCAGGAGGCCCATCTCAGCGCATGAGCGTGGCATGCCGTAAACCGAACAACTGGCTTCGTCCTGGCCCACGGTCATGCCGCCTTCCCGGGCGATGGCACGCATGCCTTCGACCCCATCGGCTCCCATGCCGGTCATGATGATGCCCATCGAGAAAGAACGAAATACCTCTGCCACCGAGATCATGGTTACATCTACCGAGGGAGTATGAAGCGTACCAGTTGGGGATTCCGAGAGGGAAATTGCGACTTTCGAAAACGATCGCCGCGCGACGGTCATGTGTTGCCCGGCGGGAGCGATGTAAACCACTCCAGGTTTGATCAAGTCGTCATGCACAGCTTCTCGCACGGAGACCTGGCATAAGGCGTCGAGCCGCTGCGCGAAAGGCCCAGTGAATCCTTTCGGCATGTGTTGCACGATCAGCACTCCTACTGGCAGATCAGCGGGTAGTAGCGGCAGGATTTCCTGCAAGGCCCTGGGGCCACCCGTGGAAGTGCCCATCGCAACCACTCTCGATGCAACCGGGGCCATGTTCCGGGGATCGGGGAGGAGCACGGATGGTGGAGGCTTGATTAATCGGGATACCGAATGATAGGGGCCACTTTCCGCCGCGGCTTTGATCTTGGCAATCAAGTCGTCCCGGATATTCACAATATCCAGAGACGCGAAAGACTGCTGTTTGGGCAAATAATCGAACGCGCCGATGGACAACGCTTCCAGAGTGGTTTCCGCGCCTTCCTGGGTCAATGAACTTACCATGATCACTGGACGAGGAAAGTCACGCATGATCCGGGCGAGAGTTTCGAGGCCGTTGAGACCCGGCATTTCGACGTCAAGCGTGACCACATCGGGCCGCAGGGAGGCGATTTTTTCCAGCGCTTCCTGGCCGTTCTGCGCAGTCCCGCTGACCTGGAGAGATGGGTCTGACTGGATCATGCGGGTGAGTGCGGTCCGCATGAAAGCGCTGTCGTCGGCCACAAGCACCCGAATCACGCGCGAGCTGTCGTGTCCGTTATTCATTGGGACGCGTGCTGAAAATCTCCGCTACAGCGGCGATTCTTGACTTGTTTGCTCATGGTTTACCTAACAGGGATCTGTCTTTTTGAGTCTTGACGTACGCAGTCGCTGAGGGCAAGTGCACCAGATGGAAGTCTTCATTCACTCCGTACAATGACTCGGAGTGTCCCAGGAACAGATATCCATGAGGAAGCAAGTTGGTATAGAAATGCCGGATGACGCGCTGTTTGGAGGCCAAGTCAAAGTAAATCAGGGCGTTACAGCATAGAATTACATGGACGCCCTTCAAGGATGACATGCGAGCATCATCGAGCATGTTTACCCGATTGAAACTAATCGGGGCTTTGACTTCCGGGTTGACTAGCAACCCATCGGATCGCCTGGTGAAATATTTCTGCTTGAAGTGAGGTGGAAGATTTCGAGTGCTGTACTCGCTGTAGATACCTCGTTTGGCATGAGCGACCGAATGTTCATTTAGATCTGTGGCAAGAATCTCGAATGTCCATCCCTTGAGTTTTCCACCCATTTCTTCCAGCATGATCATGCTAAGGGTGTAAGGTTCTTCGCCGGTGGAGCAACCCGCGCTCCAAAGGCGCAGATGACGCAAAGAAATTTCGCTCCCAGCTGCGACGAGGCGAGCGAGAACGATATTACGGAGGGCGTCCAGCTGGGGTTGATTCCTGAAAAATGAGGTCTCGCCGATGGTGATTTCATTCAGAAGGCTGACTAGCTCCGCCTGTCGAATCGGCTTAATCGTGAGGCACGCGTAGTAGTCCTCCAGCGAGGTGACGCCCAGGACCTGCATTCGCTTTGAACATCGATCTTCCAATAGGCGGAGCTTATTATCGGCCTGGAAAATGCCCGCGACCTGATAGATCAGATCGCGAATCTGAATCAGGTAAAGACTTGGTGGCGCACCTCGTCGGCTGGAGGAGGGTGTCAAGGGGGCGGGTAAGGGCTTCATTGCACGGTTTCTCTATGAGCCGGGTTACTGGCGGACGCGAGCAATCCCGCTGGGTCTAAAACCAATCGAACTCGGCCATCCCCGCTGATAGTTGCGCCCGCAATGCTCGAACAATGAGGAAGATAAGTGCCCAAAGGCTTGATTACGGTGGATTCCTGCCCCACTAAATGGTCCACCAGGAGCGCTACCCGCTTGTCACCGACGGCCAGGATTACCACCTTCTGGGTGTTGTGTTTGGTGTCTTCCATTTTGCTGGCAAATAAATTTGCCAGCCGCAATAGAGGGAGCGTCTTGCCCCGCAATCGCAATACTTCATTGCCTTCGATGCGATGAATTTCCTCGGCACGTACGCCCGCAGTGGTTAGCACGGAATGAAGGGGCAACCCGTAGATTTCGTCCGCAACCTGCACTAAAAGGACGGGAAGAATCGCCAGCGTAAGTGGAAGGCGAAGCAATAGAGTTGTGCCTTTTCCTGGAGCACTGTCGAGTTCGACGGTTCCGTTCAACTTATTCAGATTCGATCGGACGACATCCATGCCGACGCCGCGACCGGAGAGGTCATTGGCCTTCTCAACGGTGCTGAAGCCGGGAAGAAAAATGAAATCGAGGATCTCGCGGCGATGGAGAAGGCGCGAGCGTTCTGGGGTTACCAGTTTTCTTTCGAGGGCCTTGCGAAGGATCCGATCAGGATCGATGCCAGCGCCATCATCGCTCACACTGATGATGATCTGGCCGCCCTCCTGACGGGCTTCCAGCTGAATCGTGCCTTGTCGAGGCTTTCCCGCGGCGGTCCGGACAGCGGGTGACTCCAGTCCGTGGTCGAGCGAGTTGCGCACGAGGTGCACGAGGGGATCGCCAATGAGTTCCACCATTGTCCTGTCCATCTCCGTCTCCTGCCCGCGAACGATAAGCTCGACTTCTTTTTCCAAAGTGCGGGCCATATCGCGAACGAAGCGGGGAAACTTGCGGAATGCGTTCTCGATGGGGACCATACGTGTTTTTAGCCCAGCAGCCTGCAGCTCTTCAGTGATGAAGCTGAGTCGCGAGGTGGATTGGCCAAGTATCGTTGGCAAGTCTTCTGGAGTAAGACGACCAAGACTGAGATCGCTGGTCAATCGGATCAGACGATTACGTTCGAGCACCAGTTCGCCGATCAAGTTAATCAAATCGTCGAGCTTGCTCGCATCCACTCGGACTGTTTGAGCCAGGCTCTCCGCATCGGAGCGGGACTTGCGAACCTCTTTCTGCCGGACCAAAGCATTGCCGACCTCCGCCGCGGATGCCAGCCCTTTTTTCACCAGAAGCTCGCCAAGCTTGGGCCCTTCGGGGGACGCAGCTTGCTCCAGGAGTGTGGCTTTCAAGGCACCAGCATCAATTACCTGATCGGCAACGAGAATCTCGCCCAATTGCAGCGGGGTGTCAGTGGATTTCCGCACCGCCTCCAGTTCCTCGAGAAGTGCGTCAATCTCATATTGCTTGAGCCCACCCTGGCGTATGTCTGCCAACATCTGCCCGAGCTGATCGCGGGCACTGAGCAGTACATCAATCATTTGCCGGGTAAGTTGAATTTCGCCACGACGAAGATCATTGAGCACATCTTCCGCGCGATGACTCAGGCGCACCACAGGATCGAAGCCCAGAAAACCGGAGGTGCCTTTAATGGTGTGCAATGCGCGGAAGATCCGGTTGAGTAACTCAGTATCTTTCGGAGTGGCTTCCAGCGTAACCATGTCCTGGTCCAGTTGCTGCAGGAGTTCCTCGGATTCCACCAGGAATTCCTGAATCATCGCAGGAT
The DNA here is from genome assembly GCA_963723765.1 of Terriglobia bacterium. Classification (GTDB taxonomy): domain Bacteria; phylum Acidobacteriota; class Terriglobia; order Terriglobales; family Acidobacteriaceae; genus DATBAX01. The sequence continues at coordinate 81,033 of CAVRSD010000016.1, forward strand.
CCAACAAGAAGTTATTATCCATAGGCGTTTATCACCAGCGTTAATTCACCACCTAAAGACTAGGCTTGGATTCCAGTTACTTTTCGTTCTTCGGTATCGCTCATCAAGCGGCCGACATCGAGTAAAATAAGCAGGCGGTCTTCCAGTTTGGCGACCCCCGAAACGTATTCGCGTTCAGCCTTTCCCAGGCGAGGCGGTGGCTCCACCGTGTCGGAAGGAATGCTTAGAACTTGGGAAACCGAGTCCACAATAAAACCCAGGACCGTGTCTTCGACTTCGACTACGACGATGCGGGTTTGTTTGTCGTGTGCCAGCTTTTCCAGTCCGAAGCGCCTGCGGAGCGCAATCACAGGGATCACTTTGCCTCGCAGATTGATGACGCCGTCCACAAACACTGGCGAGTTAGGTACGCGAGTCATCTCCTGTACCCGGATGATTTCCTGTACGCGTAGAATGTCGAGGCCGAAATCCTCGCCATCAATTTGGAAACTTACGAGCTGAAGCAAATGGCTATGTTTCTGTCCCGAGCCATTCCCATCGATCATGCCGCCGGCAGTTTCGCCAACCGAATTTTGAGATTCCAACGGGGCTCCTCCTTCGGGTCCTGGTCCAATACGGGATGTAGAGCAGTCCCGATTCGATGCCTATTGGGCAGTTGCAGCGAAGGCCTTCCTGGTCTCATCTCCGCGATGAGGAGTAAATGCAGAGTGTGATTGACTGGAAGGGCCAAGCCCAATTTTTCCCGGGCCCGTGGAATTGTGCCCGTTTACTTTGGAGAGGTTGAAATTCCCGACCATTTTCTGGAGGTCCAGCGCCAGCTCAGACAGATCCTGGCAAGCTTTCGCGGATTGGTGCGCTCCATCTGCCGATTCTTTCACCAGCCTGGCGATTTGCTCCATGTTGTTATTGACTTCTTCGGTGGCGCTGGATTGTTGCGTGGCCGCGGTCGCAATGTGGATGATCATTTCTCCCACCTGCTCGGCCATGTGGATGATCTCTTTCAGAGAGTCTCCGGCCTGGACCGTGGACACGACACCTTCCTCCACTTGCGTCTTGCCTTGTTCCATGGCAGTGACGGCTGCTTTGGTTTCGTCTTGAATATTCTTAATCATGCGGGCGATTTCCTTGGTTGCCGTGGTGGTGCGTTCGGCCAGTTTGCGAACTTCATCCGCCACTACGGCAAAGCCGCGTCCCTGCTCACCTGCGCGCGCGGCCTCGATGGCGGCGTTGAGCGCCAGCAGATTGGTCTGGTCGGCGATATCGTCAATGACGCCAATAATCCGGCCAATCTGGTCGGAGCTCTTTCCCAGCTCCAGCATTTTCGCGGTCGTGCCGCCAACCGACTCCGCGATTACCCGCATTTTGGTCAGAGTTTTTTCCACGATGGAACCGCCATGGCGTGCAGTTTCAGACGCGTGCCGGGCAGCCTCTGCGGCTTTATTGGAGTGCTCTGAAACTTGTAACACCGTTGCCGACATCTCTTGTAAGGCTGTCGCCACCTGGGCAGCCTGATCTCTCTGATTGGCTGCACTTTGCGACTGCTGGGAGGCAGAAGAAGAGATTTCCTCACTGGCGCTGGCCACGTGCTCCGCAGTAGCGGCGATCGACCGGACCAGTTCGTGCAGATTGTTCTTCATGTGATTGAGAGCAATACTCGCTTGACCCAGTTCATCCTGCGAAGCAACTTGGATATCTTGAATCGCAAGATTATTGATGGACACTGCATGGATCATGGTGAGCATTTTGGCAACTTTCCCGGCAATCGAGCGTGCCACGAAGGTTGCCGTGGCTATACCGATGACCAACCCGGTCATCGCCAAAATCATTTCCGCAATTCGGTTTGTGGACGCCGCCGAATGTTCAGAGTCGAGTCCATCTTGTGCGAGCGTTGTCTCCCACGTGGCCAGTGCATCCAGATTGTCAGCCACTTGTTTTATGGCTGCCTGAGCTTTGGGGCCAAATGCTAGATTGGTAGCTTCAGAGGTTCGGGTAGCGCGATTTACCATGACCTGCTGGTTTGTGATGATGGACATTTCATCGGTAGCTTGTCGGACCTTTGCGAGTAATTCTTTGTCTTTCTCCGTGAGCAGGATTTTGTTGAGTTCGGCCAGCTTTTGAGTAACTTCTTGTTTGGCTTGGTCATGTCGTTGCAGTGCGGTCGGATCCCCGGTGAATACAAAGTCGTTGGCTGCTTGAATCTGTTTGCCCACAGCCACTTCGATAGAGTTTGCGAGTTCTTTTCTCTGCAAGGCACTGTTGGCTTCTTCCGCGGCGGACACCAAGCGGCGGGTAGCGTAATAATCGAACCCGGCGGTCAACATAAGAAAGGCCAGCAGCAAGCCGAAGCCCATAGCCAGCTGCATTTTTAGAGTCAACTTGTCCATCGCTTGCGTTCTCCTTAAATACTTCTTCTGCTGTGTTGCCGGGTCGAATGGAATTTTGTGGATCAAGTTAACCAGCGAAGCCACATCAGATTTTCATCGGCATGGAGGCCGTGGACTTTAACCAGATGTCGATTATTGCGAGAGAAAGCGGAACCAGAGCGCAGGGAGAATCGAACCTTCATTTTCGCGCAGGCGACGGCTTTTTCTGGCCCGGAGATATATTCATCTCTGGAAGGTGGCCGAGAATTACCAGGTCCACCCGTCGATTGAGCTCACGCCCGGCCGCCGTGTTGTTACTTGCGATGGGGTGATACTCACCATATCCACTTGCCGAGAGTCTTTCCGGAGCAAATCCGTATTTCACGATGAGAAGCTGAATCATTTCCGTGGAACGGGCAGTGGAAAGTTCCCAGTTGGAAGTGAATTGAGAATTGTGGATGGGCACGGTGTCGGTATATCCCTCGATGCGGATGTTGTATTTGTGCTGCGAGAGCAGCGACGCTATGCGGCTGAAAGCCTGCTGAGACCCAGCTTTCACTCCGGCGGACCCGCTATCGAAGAAGCCAACTTCACGCAAGCTGATGACAAGGCCATCCGGACCGCCGCGTAGCGCCACTTCACCACGGGAAATCTCCGGGGCAAGAGCCAGTTCCATTTCCTGACGAAGGCCAGCCAGATCGGGGTTTTCTTCTTTAGTGAGAGGGGAAGGTGTGACTGCGGATTCATCCCTACTCACGGATTTCTGAATTTCCATCCGGGCCTGGTCGGCAGACGATGGATCGGCCCCCAATTGCTGAAAGGCCACCTTGATCGCGACTGCGAGCTGGCTGGCTTTCTCCTTGTCCACCTGGGAAGTGGCGTACATCACGACGAAGAATGCGAAAAGAAGAGTGATGAAATCCGCGTAAGAGACCAGCCAGCGATCAGGGTTGATACGGCTTCTGTGCTTCCTCCGGCGCCTCCTCATGGGGAAGACTCGATCGCTTCCTCTGGAATTTTGTGTTCGGGCTTTCCGTCCGCCAGAAAACCCAACAAGCGGGTTTCGAGCATGCGCGGATTCATGCCCTCCATAATTGAGACCACTCCTTCGAGAGTCATCTCGCGGACCACCTGCTCTTCGCGAACCCGGATCCTGAGTTTGCCGGCCGCCGGAAGAAAAACCAGATTGGCGGCGCCGACGCCATAGATGGTGGCTACAAATGCCACTGCGATCCCGCGTCCCACTTCGTCAATCTTGTCCAGGTGCTGCATTACCTGGATCAGCCCCAGTACGGCGCCAATGATTCCGATAGTTGGAGAAAAGCCCCCGGCCGACTCGAACACCTGCGGGATCTTTTCCTCGTATTCTGCCTGGTTGTCGAGTTCAAGTTCCATCATTTTGCGCAGGTCCTGAGGCTCGATCCCATCCACGGCCAGCATCAGGGACTTCTTGAGTACTGGATCTTGAATGTTTTCGAGCTCAGCGTCGAGAGAAACAATGCCGTGACGGCGAGCCTGGTTGGCATACTTCACCAACTCCTGTACCAGATCATGGGAGACCTGCTTAGGTTCAAAGAAGACCTGTTCCAGACGGCGGATGGCGCTGACCACTACCGGAAGCGGAAATTGAATCAGCACCGCGCCGGCAGTGCCACCGAAAACAATCAGGGCGGCTGTGGGTTGTAGTACCTGGGACAGGCTGCCACCCTCCAGCAGCAGGCCGCCGACGATCCCGCCCACCCCTAACACGATGCCGCCCCAAGTGGCTTTGTCCACGAGTGTCTAACTCCCACTCGGTTTTTCTGACTTGTCTTCTTCTTTGTAAGCCGCAGGGGACATGACAGCAATGGGATACCCCGCAGGGAAAATACCTTGCAGGATGGAACGGCGGAACTTCACCATCTTGTCCAAAATATCGCCTACGCTTTCACGGACAAGAACTTTTTCCCCGTTTACGAGGGTGATCACAGTATCCGGAGATTGTTCGACGAACTTGATCAGGTCCGAGTTAAGGGTCAGAAGACTATTGTTCAATCGAGTCAACTGAATCATCCATCACCAACTTTCCAGGGACAACGGCCTGAGGAGAACCTCTCTGAAATGTCCATCGGGCGCATTGGCTGGATGGGTGAGGACGAAAAATTTGCCGCGGGTTACGAAGGTGCCTCAGACCTATGCGAAGTTCGCGGATTAAAGGAAAGCCCGGCCTCGCCGATGAGATGGGTTGAATGCAAGATGGGTTCCAGCAGTGAGGAACAGGAACCAGGCCTCCGCAGAAAACTTCGGGGAGGCGGTTCCGGTAAAAGGGAACCAACTCAACCAAGGAGAGAGATTCACATGGCACTTACCATCTTAAATAATATCGCTGCGATCGCCGCGGAAAACCAGCTGAACGTCACCAGCAACAACCTCGATTCAACTCTCGAGCAGTTGTCGTCAGGCTCACGTATCAATAGTGGCGCTGACGATCCCGCCGGCCTGGCTATTGCCAATGGTTTGGAGGCCAATATTGCTGCGCTGACGCAATCGGCGAGCAATGCCACTGACGGCGTCGGCGAGCTGCAGGTAGCAGACGGAGCGCTGTCTCAGGTCACCACGCTGCTCAACCGCGCGGTTACGCTGGCCACGGAATCGGCCACCGGCACGGTGTCCGATTCTCAGCGAGTCGCGCTGGACGATGAATACACCTCCATCAAAGCGGAAATTAACAGCATCGGGTCCACCACAAACTACAACGGCGGGCAGGTATTTACTGCGAATACTCTCAACGTCTTCTTGAGTGACGGCAGCGCCACCGGCAATAGCACCATCGGCGTGACTACCGGTTTGTTGTCGCCCACCAGTCTTAGCCTGGGTGGCGCGACGAGTGCCACTGCCACGCTGACCAACACAGCGGCCGTGCCTGCAGCATCAGCTACTGCTACGTTGACTGGAGGAACGTTTGTGGGGTCCGCCCCTGCGACGACCACCCTCACTGCCGGTGGGACGGTCACTGCTGCCGATACGGTGCTGATCGGTGGCACAACCTATACTTTTGTTGCTGCCCTCACCGGAGCCGCAAATCAAGTGCTCATCGGTGCGGGTAATACGAGTGCCCTCTTGAATCTGCAGTCTGCCGTCAACGCAACGGCCGGCGCCGGAACTACCTACGGAACTGGAACGGTGGCCAATGCGAATGTTTTGGCCTCGGGAGCAAGTGCATCCACTCTCACCTTTACGGCTAAAGTTCCTGGCACCGGTGGCAATGCGATTACTTCCACGACAGGAACACCGGCAGACGAAGCCTTCACGGCCGGAACACTCGCTGGCGGCACTACGGGTGACACTGTCGATGTCGCCGGCCAAACCTATACCTTTGTGACTGCTCTCGTCGCTGGCGGTGCCGCGAATCAAGTGTTAGTGGGCAACGAAGCGACCAGTTTGGCGAATCTGGCGGCTGCAGTCAACCTGACCTCAGGCGGCGCAGGGGTTACCTATGGAACCGGAACCACGGCCAACGCTTCAGCCTCGGCAACGGCCACCACAACCACAGCCACTTTCACCGCAATTACCGCCGGTACCGCAGGCAATGCTCTGGTCTCGACGCTGACGGGCGGAGTTGGCAGCTTTGCTGCAGGAACCTTCGCTGGAGGCGCTGCTGCCATCGCCGCCGGAGTCGCTGCTGCGGGCAATACCGTGACCGTAGGCGCGCAGACTTATACCTTCGTGGCCGCGCTGAATCCCACTCCCACGGCAAATGAAGTTCTGGTGGGTACTACAGAAGCTGCCAGCCTTACCAACCTGGCAAATGCGGTGAACGGTGGCAGCGGTTCGGGCGCTACCTATGGAAGCCCCACAGTCGCTAACACTTCGGCCACGGCAATCGCTACTGCGACCACGGTCGCGTTCACCGCAATCAATAACGGTACGACCGGTAATGCCATCGTTTCTTCGGAGACCGGATCGGGCAACACCTTTGCTGCTGGGACCTTCGCAGGAGGTGCGGCGGGATCGGTAAACGATCTGTTGAGCCAACCCGACGCCCAATCCGCGCTGCAAACCATCAACGCCGCCGTCGCAACGGTTGCCGCGCTACGCGGTGCGATTGGTGCAACCGTGAATCGATTGCAAAGCGCTTCCGATGTCATCACCAACCAGGTACAGAACCTGACTGCGGCGGAAAACGACGTCACCGCTGCGGATATTCCAACGGCGGTGGCCAATCTGACCCAGTACTCGATTCTGGAGCAGACTGGAATTTCCGCTCTGGCCCAGGCCAACCAGCAACAGCAACTTGTGCTGAAACTGCTGCAATAAGGTGGACTTGGCAAAGGAGGCGGGCAGCCGCCTTCTTTGCTATTTCGGGACTATTACGCTAACCATCGCGAGAAGTGAAAGCTCATGGGAATAAGCTTTAATGCCGCGAGCCTGCTGACTGGAAACGGCATCGATGTGAATGCCGTCGTGTCTGAGATCCAGTCTGCGCAGAGCGGGCAATTGACCGCATGGCAGCAGGACGTGACCACACTGCAAACGCAGGCGACCGCCCTCAACAGCATCAATACCGATTTGTCCAATCTGGCGAGCGCCGTGGAGGGGCTTTCGAATGGAGCACTGACGGCGGTAACGTCCACTTCATCCGAGTCGGCGATCGTGAACGCCACGGTACAGAGTGGAGCCACGGCAGCCAACTACAGCGTGGTGGTGAACAGCTTGGCGACAACCGGGACGCTCTACACGGACTCAGTAGCGGACGCGAAAACCTCGATACTGCCTGCCGGCCAGTCCAGCGGCGACCTTCAGATACAAATAGGAGGGTCGGGCGGCACGACGGCAGATATTGCCATTACGGCGGGCAGCAATGACACGCTTACCAGGCTTGCCGCCTCTATCAATTCGCAAAGCACCGCCAACAATTGGGGTATCACGGCCAGCGTTGTAACCGACGCGAGCGGCGCGCGCCTGGCAATCTACGGTCAGGCAAGCGGCAGTCCGGGGGCCGTGGCAATCGCCAACAACACCACAAGTCTGACATTCGAGCCACCGGTAGGCGGGACCAACGCCAACATCACGATCAATGGAATCCCCTATGCGAGCACGACGAACACGGTGACGGGCGCCATCCCGGACGTGATATTGAACCTGGTGAGCGCCGATCCGGCTACGCCGGTGCAGGTATCGGTGGGCCCAAACACAAACCAAATCACGAACTCCATCAACAATTTCGTCACTGAATACAATACTGTCATTGGCGACATCAACAACCAGTTCAGCGTCAACGCTGCCACCAATAACGAGGGCCCGCTCGGGGCCGACTCGGCTTTGCGAATTCTGCAATCCAGCCTGGCAGCGAACATCACCTACGCGACTACCGACACAACGTCCGTAAGTAGTGGCCTCACGAACCTGGCATCGCTGGGTATTACTTTGAACGACGACGGCACTTTGTCTGTCGACAGTTCCACGCTCAACAGTGCGCTGAGCGCAAATCCGGCGGCAGTGCAGAATTTCTTTCAAAATGCCACCTCAAGCGGGTTCGCCGACAACTTTAACTCCGCTCTTAACAATCTGACTGACCCTGTGGAAGGTATTCTGAATTCGGATCTTGCCGAGAACCAGACCGAACAGGGTAGTCTTACGACCGAAATAAACAATTTTCAAAACCAGTTGGCAACGCAAAAGATCCAGTTGGACAAGGAGTTCAGCCAGGTAAACGCAAATCTCGAAGAGTATCCCTTCCTGCTGCAGGAAGTTACCCAAGAGCTGTCGTCGATTTCGTCCACTTCCACCACTCCCACCACGACCACAAGCTCGAACACAGCGCCGACTTCCGGGGAAAGCGCGAGCGGCTAGGGCGAAGAGTCTGCGCTCATGAATATCCAACAGTCCTATCGAGAAGCGATGGTCCGGGGCGCGAGCCCGGTTGGGCTGGTGATGTGGCTTTATGAGCAGATCATCGAAGACCTGCGGCAAGCGTCAATCGCCATCGAACAGAACGACATTGAGCGGCGGACCAAACGAATCAATCACGCGATTCTGGTTATCGGGCATCTGCAGTCGTCGCTGGAATTCGTAAATGGAGGCAAGGTCGCCAGGGACCTCAACCATTTTTATGACATGCTGCGCCAAAATCTGGTGCAGGCGCAGTTCTACCCTTCGAAACGGGGGATCACCCAGCAGATCACGGACTTGCTGGCAGTGCGAGAAGCATGGATGGAAGTAGAGCGAGCGGAGAAGTCTTTAGTCACGGCTGCGGCGTTCACGACTGCGGCTCCCATAGTTTCTGACAGTGCCGCCGAGCCCGAATCCGATCGCGCGCACATGGACTGGCGAGGATGATGCCCACTTACACGCTCGAAACCTTGTGGCAGGTGAATGATAAATTGCGTTCCGCGCTGGTTCGTCTCCGTCCGGAACGAAAGCATTGTTCCACCATTACGCCTCAGGACTTTTCTGATCTACGGAACCAGATTCAACGAGCAAAGAAATGTTTGCAGCGCTTGCCGGAGCATTCCGAAGTAACCCTGGCATTCGAAAAAGAATTGCTCGAATACCGCGGCAACCTGGAAAAACTGAAGCATTTCCTGCCCGACGTGCATACGCGTCTCCTGGCTGAGAAGTCGCGACTTGAAGCGGCGCGGACCCATGTAGTGTCGGCAGCGTGTTGGGCTGGCGCTTCCAAGAGCGGACTCTAGCTACCTCAAGTAATCAAACAGGCTGGTCTGCGAGATCTTGGCGATTGCACTGAGTTCGGCATTGAGTTGAATTTGTGAGCTGTCCAGTTGGCTGGCGACCAGAGGCAGGTTCGCTCCCGCGATGGTATTTTCCTGGGTGCTGAGCTGGACGGTCTCGCTATTTAGAAAATTTTGCTGATCGCTGATTTGATTCTCTGCGTTGCCGTAAAAAACCCGCTGGGCGGTCAGGTAGTTATAGGCGGTGCTCACTTCGTTCACGGCGTTGCTAATCGATGTGTTCGATTGCAGTGCATTGATCAAATCACTTATGGATTGGAAGACATCCGCTCCTGCGCCGTTAAAAATCTGGGAGCCGGGCAGGTTGGTCTGTAATTGGTAGCCAGTCCCGATGGTGACGCTGTTAGTCCCTGCATTGCCGTTATAGGTAACACCCGAGGTAGAGGTGGGATCGACCACGTATGGTTGCGTCTCCGCGGTGCCTGCGAAAATATATTGTCCCTGGTATGACGTGTTCGCCAGGCTGATGAGCTGGGTTTGAATTCCGCTCAGTTCTTGCGCTATCGCAGAACGGTCCGAATCTGAAAGAGTGCCATTGGCTCCCTCCACGCCCAGACTGATCGCGCGTTGAAGGGCGGTCACAACCGAACTGAGGGTGGAATCGGCGGTCGAGAGCAAGCCGTTGATGGTGCTTGCGCTGCTCAGAAAAGAATCCGACTGACGGCTTTGAGCCTGGTTTTGCACCAACTCGGCGGCGCCGGCGGGATCATCCGAGGGAGCATTGATCCTGCTGCCCGTGCTCAGTTCCAGCGTGGCTGTGTTTTCCTGCTGCTGGGTTTGATTGAGTGCAGCAATGAGATCGGGCAGTGGATATGGATTAACTCTTATGGCGCTCATCCGGTTAGTGTCCCCATGTTGATCACGGTATAAAGCATGTCGTTTACGGTAGTGACGATTTGAGCGGCAGCATCGTAGGCGCGTTGATACTGCACCATGTTGGAGGCTTCTTCATCCAGCGATACGCCGGAAATGCTTCCCCGCTGGTCTTGAAGTTGTTGCAGGATCGATTGCGCGGAACTCAATTCGGCAGTGCCATTCGAGACATCATTGGCAACCGTGAACACAATATTCGAATAGTAGTCGGTCGGGGTTTGGCCGCCGGCGACAGATTGGTTCTGTACCGCGGAGAGCACATTCACGTTGCCATTGCTGCCCTGACTACCATCGGAACTGGCAGCGACCAGTGACGGGTCTGTGATCTGCACAGCCATGTTCGAGGCGTAACCTTGTCCTGAGGTCGAAGGCGCGACAAAAATATCGCCTCCCGCATTGCCATGGAGGTCAAAGCCACTCTGGTTCGCAGTATTCAAAGCATTCGCCAGGCCTGATGCCAGCGTATCCAAATTCGAGAGCAGACCAGGGATAGATTGATCTCGCGCTTGCAGCAACCCTGCCAGATCCCCGGAGGTCAAGCTCCCGGTAATGTTCGTGCCCTGGGCGAAAATTTGCTGCGCGCCTGAAGAGCTCGGCTGGGTGCTTAAGGCGAAGCTCTGATTGCCCGCGACCAAGGCGGTTCCGTTCGAAGTGGTAAGGGTCAATCCGTTGCTGTCACTTTGGATCTGGGAGACATCAATCAAGCCTGAGAGCGTCCCGATGGCCACATCGCGCTGATCAATGAAGGTGCTGGCATCCTGATTCGAATTCTGTAGGTCGCTGATCTGCGCATTGAGTTGAGCGATTTGGCTGGTCAGCGTATTGACCTGCTGTACATCCTGCACCACGCTCAGATTCAAGTTGCTTTGCTGCTGGGTGAGATTGTTGGCGGTGTTGTTAAACGTCTGGGCCAGGTTTCCAGCAGCCGTGAGAACGCCTTGTCGTAGTGAAAGGTTGGTGGGATCGGTGGAAAGCTGGCTCAGGCTGCTGAAAAAATTCGAGATTTGGGTCCCGATGTCCCCACTACTGCTGGAGAATGGAACCTGGGCCTGCTGCATGGCCGAGACATAAGCGTTTAACTGGCCTTGCTGCTGGGTTTCTTCGCCGATGCGCAGCTGAAGAATGGGATCACGAATGCTCATCAACTTTTCGAGAGATACACCTTCTCCGTAACTCACGCTGCCTACAACTACCGGATCGTTTTCTACCAGCACGGGTACTTGCCGGGAATAGCCGGGGGTATTCGCATTGGCTACATTGTTGGTGGTGGCTTCCAGCGCACCCTGGTCGGCCTCCAGAGCGCCGGTCGCGATCGACATGGTACCGAAAAGGCTTGACATGATTATTGGCCCTGAAGTCCCACCGGTATTTCCCGTCCTGGCGGAGCGTAGGTGACTGCAGAACTGGCCAACACACGACAGAAGATGTTCACCGTGCGCCGTGCTCGTCGCAACAAAGCCGCATGTGCCCGGTTGAGATCGCGTACCCGTTTCCCAGCAACTACCAGTTCATCGGCCCATATGCTCTGGCGCTGGGTATGACAGCATTGGAGCACTGTTTGCGCTTCGACCGCGCGCAGCAGGTTGCAGAGTTCTTGCTGCCGCGTCGTAAGCCGCTCGATCCCGCTTAGGTCATTCTTTATTACAGCAACTTGGGCTTGCTCGATGACACCGGCCAGTTCGCGCATATGGCCGAGGGGAAGTTCCAGCGGACTGAAATCCGGGAGCTCCAAGCCAGGCAGCTCCCGGTCCAGCAACTCGGATGATGGCAGTGTTTGGTCCATAGCTTTTGCTCATTTACTGTCATGCCAGACTGTCGATCTGGTGGGACGGTGTTTCGGGATCGTCCATAGCCTCGAATTCTTCTGTAACCGAAGACGACGGCCGATGGCCGCGGCGCCACCGCAACCATGATCTCCGCTCGGATTCTTGGTCCTCGATCGGGGATGTAGGTGCTGCTGGTTCCAGTCCTGCTATGACGAGTTCGTTCATCGCGTGTTTCTTGCTCGGAACTCCTTAACAGCTCTATGCCACGGAGCGCAACTGCAGCTCGGAAAGCAACGCGTCAGCTGTTTCCTGTGGCTTGACCTGGTATATGCCGGATCGAATGGCGCGTCCCAAGGACGCCACTTTCTCCGGGCGGATCTCCGGCAACCCGCTTACCTGGGCAGCCAGCGCTTGTATCCGGCTTTGTTCCGTCGAAAGTACTGCCGTGTCACCGGTTCGCCCTGTACTACCCGATCCAGAGTTGACCTGCGCGCCGGATTTAGCGGTTTTTACTGGATCCGGGGTCTCCGAAGTTTTCAGGTTTAAGTCGATTCTCATTCGATATCACCTCGCCTTGAATTGTCCTTGCAATTCAGGTATCGGCAGAAGATTAGAAATCTTTAATCGAACCCCAACTTCGCTACCTAGAATTGCGCTCTCATCCCGTTTATCGACAAGATACGAGCGAACTTTAGTAGGAGAAGCAACTGTCCCATCGGCCCCTGTACCTCCAGATTTCAATAGATTGTGAACGATCATCCCTGCGATCCCGATTCCTCCCGAGGCCGCTAAACTTGAACCCAGCGCCTGGGCTCCCATGTACTGGTAGTCATTCGATCCAGGGTCGGTATTTTTTGCGCCGATCGCGGCAAAAGTCTTTTCCAGGGACCCGAAAAGGGAGGTGAGTAGCACGGCCTCAAAGTCCCGCGCCGCTTTGACTACTTTGCGCACATACGCAGCGTCAGGAGTGCTGGATGAAGACGAAGGCCCGGCAGTCAGAGATACAGGGTGCATCAGATCACTTCCAGGTCAGCTTCAAGCGCTCCTGCGGCTTTGATCGCCTGCAAGATGGCAATCACATCGCGAGCGGTGGCTCCAATTTTCTGCAAGCCGGTGACCAGTTCCTCAATGCTGGCGCCTTCCTCGAGTGCAATGCTGCGGGCCGGAGCTTCGCTGGCTTTCACTGTAGTATTGGGAATAATTTCGGTCTTGCCTTGAGAGAATGGGGCCGGCTGCGACACCGTAAGTTTGGTGGTCACTTCGATGGAGAGGTTGCCGTGCAGAATAGAGACCGCTCCAAGACGGACGTCCTTCCCCATGACCACGGTGCCCGTGCGTTCGTTTACTACGACGACTGCTCGGTGATGAACTTCCACGGTGAGATTTTCCACTCGAGCCAGAAGCGCCGGAAGGCTGGTAGCGCCGGCCGCGGTGGCATCTAGATTCACTCGGCGGCCATCGACCACCGAAGCAACCTGGTGTTCAAGATCACGATTGATCGCTTTGGCCACATCTTCCGCAGTGCTGAAGCTGGGGTCGCTCAATAGGAGAGAAAGTTTTTCCAGCTTATTCAGATTGACTGTGCTGTCACGCTCCACCAGCCCACCGCCCGGAATGCGGCCGACAGTTGGATGGTTTACCTGCTTCAAATTTCCGGCACGCCCCTCGCTGAATCCGCCCAGCGTTAACGGGCCCTGGGCCGCGCCATATACTTGTCCATCGGCCCCATAAAGAGGAGTGAGCAAAAGCATCCCACCCTCCAGACTCTTGGCGTCGCCCGTCGAAGAAACCGTCACATCCAGATGAGTGCCGGGACCGGCGAACGGAGGCAAAGTGGCGGTCACAAAAACTGCCGCCACATTTTTGACGATCATCGTGGTCGCGGACACCTGTACTCCCATGCGCTGCAGAATGTTGGCTAGGGTTTGAGTGGTGAAAAGTGTCTGTTGCTTGTCGCCAGTGCCTTTCAGTCCGGTCACGATGCCATATCCAATGACTGGATTTTCTCTTACCCCCTCGACCGTAGTGATGTCGCGGATAGGCACTTTGTGCACGGTTTCTTCCGCGACTAGAGGCACTGTTGCCAACCCCAGCAGTAACGGTACGAGTAAAACTAAGACATACTTCATAAATTTGCCTTAAAACCCAATCAGCCACAACACCGCGCGCGTCAAGGGATTCGGCGGCCGCACTCCATCGCTAAGTACGCCCTTGCCCTTGAGTTCTAGTTCCATGTTGCCGACATTGTTGGATTGAACGCTGCCATCGGGAGCGATGTCCCCAGGCCGCACCAGGCCGCGCACCAGTACGGTCTGCTTTTCATTATTCATGGTCAATTGCCGTTCCGCTTCGACCACCATGACTCCGCTTGGCAACACAGCCACGATCCGGCCCGCCAGGCTGGTTTGCAAACTGGAGGTTGTCGAGGCCTGGGACTTCCCCGACAAAGCAGAAGCTGAACTGGGAGAAAAAATATTTTGTACTGCGCTGGTGCTGGCATGCGCTGCGAGTGCGCTGATACTGGAACTGGCGTTGAAAGTCCGGTTGGTGGCGACGCTGGCGGTATTGTTGGCGGTTGTCCCCTGAGCCACGACAATGATAATGAGGTCGCCAACGTGTCTGGCTTTGTAGTCAGCGGCGAGATTCGAAAATCTGCCGTTGTCCGTCCAGAGACTTCCTGGACTGCTTGTGAGCAGGTCGGGCCCCTGTTGCTGCATGCGCTGGACGTATGCATCCAAAGTCTCTCGCTGGATCGTCTTCGGTTTAGTATCTTTTGCGAGAACGCAACCGCCAAGGGATAGGACGGTGAGAGCAAGCGCACGATAGTGTCGAAGCATGGTGCTCTCCTTGTTCATTTGCTCATCACAGACTTGCGTGCAGCAAGCCAATGCCCACTACCTCCGCGTCGAATACCCGGCGAGTGTTTGTGTCTAAGACACGGATCTGCTGATTGAGGACGCCGCGTCCGAGACAGACCACGGGGATAGAGATTCGCAAGCCTGTACCTTCCAGAATCAGAATGGCCCGCCTGCCGATTTCCGCCAGCATTGGACCGGATAAGGCTCCGTTCGCGGCTTTAGCCGTACCGTTTGAAAAGATTCCCGAAGCAAATATCGTGCGCCACTGAGCGGTTAACGCCGGCGGCCATCCGGCATGCACTAAAAAGCTGCCGCATAAAGTGCGATTCGCGCAACGCACCCGAAGTTGAAGAACTTGCCGCTGATCGTCCCACTCCATTCCAGTGACCACCAAAGCAGGGTCTTCTTGCAGAGCACCGGTGTTGTCCAACTGTAGAGCGGCCGTGTCAAGTAGGTCGCTATATTTCGATTTCTTCTGCTGCAGGAAAGCAGAAATTGCACCTCGCACCGCTGCGCTCTTGATGGGCCACTCGAAGCGGCGAATCATGATCCGTGCCGGCATTCGAAAATTCGCCAACAGAGCTGGTTCGGCGGCCATCTGATGCTTAATTTGTTCAGGGTCGAGAATACGGATACTGCCGATCTGTGGCGCGCGGCCCAATTGAATAGCATCACTGGCGTTTCTTAAGTCAAGTGGGGCGTTTAATGGCAGAAGATCTGAGAGCAAAATAATCTCGTGGTTTACTTCGACGAGATCACGCAGGCGCACCAGAGCGTCCGTCTTTGCTGGAATGGTCCAGGCCGAGGGACTGGCAACCAGAAGTATCAGAGCAATTTTGATCAGAGAAATTTTCAAACGGCCTCCTTATCTGGCCAGATTATTCAAGCCCTGAAGCATTTCGTCGGCGGCCTGTACCACTCGCGAATTTGCCTCATAAGAACGTTGGGCCACGATCATCTGCACGAATTCCTCGACTACATCAACGTTGGATTGTTCGAGGTAGCCTTGCTGAATTGTGCCCAGTCCCTCGCTGCTTCCGGGCGTGCCCACGATGGGATCGCCAGAGGCAGTGGTAGCCAGAAATAAATTGTTGCCGACGCTATTCAGGCCGCCGGGATTGGGGAACAATGCGAGCTGAATGGTGCCCGCCTGTTGCGCTGCCGTCTGGCCGGCTAAGGTCACGCTTACCGTACCGTCGCTGCCAATGCTGACTGAAGTTGCGCCGGTGGGAATGGTGATCGCAGGCTCGATAGGATTTCCATCCGCGGTCACTACATTACCGTTCGCATCCATCTGAAAGGCGCCGCTGCGGGTGTACGCGGTTTCACCCGAGGGCAGCGTGATCTGGAAGAATCCCTGGCCTTGGATGGTGAGATCGAGCTGGTTCCCGGTGGCGCTGAAGTCCCCCTGAGTTTGCACAATTTCCGAAGTGGCGGAACGCGTTCCGAGCCCGATCTGCAATCCCGCAGCAATGGTTGTTTGCTCGGTGGCGGCGGAGCCAGGCATCAACACATTCTGATAGAGCAAGTCTTCGAACTGCAACCGGCGTTTGCGGAACCCTGTGGTGCTGGCGTTGGCCAGGTTGTTGGCAACATTGTCCAGATTGGTTTCCTGGGCAGCCATGCCACTGGCTGCGGTATAGAGCGCTCGTAACATGAGTATTCTCCTCGCCCAAGTCTTCTTCTAGCTCACACGTGGCAACTCGTCCGTGGCCATCCGGTTAAAGTCGGAGTAAAAAGCTGACAGCGCGCGTTGCAACATCTCGGCATGGCGCTGCACCAAAATCAGGTCCACGGCGGCGGTCACGGAATTCACATTGGAAGATTCCAGCATGCCCTGGCGGACGTTGGAGCCAGCCGCTGGCTGTAAAGCGCGACTGGGCACCGAGTAGGAAGCGGGACCGACGGGCGTGGGGGAAGTGCCGGGCGTAAACTCCACCACGCGTAATGTGGCCGCTACGGCGCCGTTTACCGAAAGCGTGCCATCGGGGCTGATGGTGATGGTTCCGCTGGGAAGCGTGATCGGTCCCTCGGTCCCCAAGACCTGATCTCCTCCGGAGGTAGTCAATTGCCCACTGGCCGAAACCTGGAAGTTTCCTTTGCGGGTGTAAAGCGTTCCGGCTGCCGTCTGTACTGCGAAAAATCCAGCACCTTCAATCGCCACATCCAGGGGGTTCCCGGTGCGCTCCAGATTTCCCTGGCTCAGATCCATTCGTGTACCGCCCAGAACATTGAAATTGTTGATGGCACGGTTAAGAGGGTTGTTCCCCGTGCCGGAAGCACTCGCCAGCAGCGAGTGAAAAGTTGGCTGTTGCCCGCGATAACCGCCGGTGTTGATATTGGCGAGATTGTTGGCAATGACTTCGAGCGCCTGGGTCTGCGCACGTAAGCCAGCACAAGCTGCGTAATAACCACTGTCCATAATGTTTTCTCACAAGGGTTCTATGCAAGTGACGAGCCAATGCAATTGCGGATCGCAAATATAGGTTTAGCGGGATTCCAGCGATGGAACGTGGTGAATCCCAGAAGTTTCGGGAAGACATTGCTGGGCAAAGTGCTCCCGCTCGGCAATATCTGCTGGGTTATGCGGAAGTGTTGTGGCATTGGGAGCGGTGGTCCAAAAGTTCCATCGGGTGATGGACGGCGAACTTAGATCAGGGCGCCATCAAGGGAACTCACTCTGGGAGGGTGGATCAGGTCTTCCAGGGCAGAGTTTGGACAACGAAATAAGAGATTCGAGGAGTCGGATCCGGTTTCGAGACGAACCCAGATGTATTCTCCGCAGGCTGCGACTTGTACTTCCTCAGCGCCGAGCTTGAGCACATAGTCACAGGTGATGTGGGCCATTTCCGCGGCGCCACGCCAGCCTTCAAAATGCAAATCTCCCTGCCTGGGTTCGTGGGCGATGCGTTCCAAGCCTCGTTCCAGCGTACTTCGGTTCGTCAAGCAGGCTTCGGTCCGGCAATGCAGCATTTGTTCAACGGCGTATAGCGCGGTGTAGTCCAGCCCGTCACTAAAGGCCAGGTAGAAGACCCGAGTGGACGCCACAAACTGGATGGGCAACATGCGGAAGTTCTGCAATAAACGAAGTGGCAGCATCCGGGCACAATTCGGTTCAGCGATCGCGGTAGATTGCAGGACTGGACAGGACCATTGAATTCCCAACGCTACCGTAATCTGATGTTCTGTTGCGAACCCCAGACTTTGCAGCCATTCTCCAATCCGGCCGCGACCATGGGTGCGTTGGGCCTCCAGGGCCGTGCGCAATTGCGAATTGGTCAACCGCCCTCGAGAAAGCAGCAACAGCCCCAAAGGAATGCGGTGTTGCACCGGTTTCGCAGATACGGTCGAGGTGCGAGCACGTTCGAAGCATGGCGCAGCCGCTCTCTCGAAACATTCAGCAGCGCAATAGCGGGATCCCTGCAATCTGATCCAACTATGCCGTGACCAGATTCGCCGCCACATTAGGCGGGTGCTACTGCATTCCTGATCGTCGCATGTCGAAAACGCATTCTGCCAGTTGTCTTGCATCAGTTTCTGCCATGCTTCCCAATGCATCGTGGTTGGCACCTCTAGTTCTCACGCTCTATCCTGCTAACGACGAGGGGAGCACATCAACGACGCGCAGTCCGTAATTCCCATCGACCACTACGACTTCTCCGCGGGCAATTAATTTACCGTCGAGAAGCAAATCGACCGGTTCTTGCACTTGCCGATCCAGCTCCACGA
Source organism: Terriglobia bacterium (assembly GCA_963723765.1). GTDB lineage: Bacteria > Acidobacteriota > Terriglobia > Terriglobales > Acidobacteriaceae > DATBAX01. The sequence goes on from CAVRSD010000016.1 coordinate 99,353, forward strand.
CCACCCCGGAACTCAACTCCAGGATTTCGCGCAAGAGCATGCGCCTGCTCCCAAACCTGAGAGTTACACCAAGTTCCACATCTATGAACCGGTCGAATTTGTTTTCAGTGCCAGTTCCTATCGAGGCGGATGCCGACGTTCCGGACTCCAAAGAAGGTCCACTGGCTGGTAGCGCCGCCACCAGCGCCGCGTGCAAAGCCACGCTGAGCTGCCACTGCATGCACAAACGGCTGGGTGCATCCGGCGTCGAGTTCAACCAGCCATTGGAGCCGGGGGACCAAGTGGGTGGCGGGCCAGATTCCACGCGCAATTGCACCTCGCCCCAGCGGGGTTTCAGTGCTGTAACGGTATGTCCTGCTACTTGCCGCACCAGTTCTTCGATCGCTTCCCGGTAGTCAGGTTTGAATTCGGTGGCCGCGTCCTGGGTCTCTCCCAAAAAAAATTGCGCCAGGCCTTGTGCAGCACTCTGCGGCAGAGCAAAACTCATTTCTCCCCGCAGGGCCCCAGACGATACCACGATGATTTGCAGGTCGCTTTCCTGAGGAGGAGAAGCATCGGGTGGAGCGGTGTCCTGGCACTCTATGCCAAACGGTGTTCCAGCGATCTGACCTAACACATTGGCCAAGCTTTTCGCCCAAACTTGCAGATAAACGTGGTCTGGCGAAATCGAAGCCGTAGGACTGACGGTTGGAGCAGGAAGCGGTGTGTCCACCATTAGGGTTGCTTCCTTTCCGATTCCGGTAGGGGAGAGCGTTCCAGTAATTGCGCTGCCCGCTTCGCGCCCCGCCGCGCCACAATCGCGGTGAAGATTTCGCAATTATGAATAGCGAGGGTCGCGAGCTGGTCCACGCGCCGTCGCAATACGAGCAGGTCTCCGGGCGAAAGAGACATCAGTTCGCTGAGCAGTACTCCTGCAACCGTGATCCGCAATTCGGCAGGGAACGGGCAGCGTAATACCCGATTACGTAAGCGGAGGCTGGAATCTGCCGACATCCACAGCTTGGAACGGGCGCGCGGGACAGAAATTTTGCGCAACAGAGCATTGGAAACGACAGCAGGTACGGCCAGGTTCAGGGTGCCGCGGCAGTCTGCCAGGGTGATTTCAAAACTGAGAGAGAGGATTTTCTCTTCGGAAGGCAGCAAGTTTTGTATTTGGTCCGGGGGTTGCCGCTGCTCAAATTCAAACTCCAAAGAGAGCGCCTGCCAGGTATTTTGCAATTCCCGGCAGATGATGCGCATCACCGTCTCCAGTATCTGTTCTTCGATTTCGGTAACTTCGCGTGGAGCGGAAGTGCTAACACCCTCGCCGCCCAGGAGGACGTCGATGAGAGGGAAGGCGAGGGCCAAATCAAGTTGAAACAGAGCGATCGCGCTCACCGGCGACAGCTTGCACGACGCCAAATATACCGACTCCGGAATGCCTTTCAGAAACTCACGGTAGGTCATGTGCTCGGCAGAGACCAGGGCTGCTTGAAAGGCAATTCGCAAATAGGCGCCCATGGAATGGCTCAAGTCGCGTGCGAAGCCTTCATGGAGAGTATTGATGGAGCGCATTTGCTCGTTTCCGATCTGGCCCGCCTTGCGTACGTCCCAAACACTGATAGTGGGGGGCTGAGCGGTGGCCTCTCCGCCGCGGGCGACGCGTACCATGGCGTCAATTTCTTGTTGATCGAGGACTTTATCCATCGTTGGTTTCTCCTTTAGGCTCCGGCTGCTCGGGGCGAACATTGTGGTTCGGCGTGTCCGTTGGTCAACTCGGAAAGGCGGGCCCGCAGGCGAACCACTGCCATGGAGTGAATTTGCGAAACCCGCGACTCTCCGACTCCCAACACCGCTCCGACTTCTTTCATGGTCAATTCTTCGTAGTAATAAAGTGCCAACACCTGACGCTCTTTCTCGGGTAGTTCTTCGATGGCCCGGGCCAGCAGCCCTTTCATTTCTGACCGCAGACAGAGTATGAGAGGGGTTTCGTCGGCATCATTGGGCAGATATTCGCAAAGATCTTCTTCTTTTCCATCGCGGGGGGACTGCACTCGCAGGCTTCCTACTTCCAGGCCATTGATTTCTCCAAGTAACGTCTGCAAGCCGTGCAAGTCCATGCCCAGCTCTGCCGCCAGTTCTGGCTCGCTTGGGTTGCGTCCCAACTCGGAGCGGAGCTTGTTGTGGGCTTCCTCCAGGCGGCGGCCCTTGCGCCGTAAGTCGCGAGGACTCCAGTCCATTTCGCGCAAGCTGTCGAGAATTGCGCCGCGAATGCGGAATTTGGCGTAGGAGCCAAATTGCACCTGCTTGTTGTGGTCAAACTTGTGCAGGGCATCGATCAATCCCACCACGCCGGCGTGAACCAAATCTTCGAGGGGAACGTGGCGGGGCAGGCGTTCGTGGATGCGGCGGGCGATGTACTTTACCTGGGGGAGTTGCTCCATCAGCAGATGCTCGCGCTCCTGCTCGTCCTGCCACACGGTATAGGCTTGTTTGACTTCCGTCATGCTGTGTTCTCCAGCTCCGTTTGAGAGCGCTTCATCGCAAGACCCCGACGGTTTGAACTTGAATGACTGGCGGGATTTCGCCCGGGGAAAGGACGACCAGCTTGGGCACAAATGGTTCCAGCAAGCGCTTCAGGTGGAACCGTGCCGGAGTGGAGCACAACAGCACCGGACTGGCGACATCTACGTTCTCTCCCGCCAGCCGTTTCAATCCCTCCAGCAGGCGGCGCACAAACGAGGGTTGCAGCGCTGTTGTCGCCGAGGTTGGGGTCGCGGGAGAAAAAGCCCGGCTGAGCTCTTCTTCCACAGCGCTGTCCAGTGTGACGACACGCAGGCCACCTTCCGCAGTCAGCAACGGCCGGACCAGAGCGCGTCCTAAGGCTTGACGCACGGCTTCGACCAGGAGCACGGGATTCTTGCCCGCCGGAGCGGTGTCGAGCAGAGTTTCGAGAATGGTTGGTAGATCGCGAATGGAAACCTGCTCGCGCAACAGTTGCTGCAGTACTTTTTGTACTTCACCCAGGCTGAGCAGCTTGGGCACCAAGTTCTTCGACCAGTTTGGGTTGGGCTTCGGCCAGTCGATCCAGTAGGCGTTTGGCCTCCTGGCGGGTGAGCAGTTCGGAAGCGTGCTGCTTGATGACTTCCGCAAGATGCGTGGCCAACACCGAAGTCTGATCCACGACCGCATAGCCCGCGGCCAAAGCGTCTTTCTGCAAGTTGGGCACGATCCACAGAGCTGAAACTCCGAAGGCGGGCTCCCGGGTGGCGGTTCCTGCCAACGGCGCCGGTGAAACTTCGGAACTGATCGCCAGCAGATGGTCTTCATGCATGTCCCAGCGGGCGATTTCGACGCCGCGCAATGAGATCACATATTCCCGCGGCTTCAAACGGGCGTTGTCGGTGATGTGTACCGGCGGTACGATGAAGCCGAGTTGCAGCGCCAGGTTGTTGCGTAAAGCTTTCACTCGGGCCAACAACTGGCCTCCCCGCTGGTTGTCTACCAGCGGCACCAGGGCATAGCCAACTTCGAGTCCCAGTTCGTCAAGCTTCAGCAGGTCTTCGAGAGATTCCTGCGCCGGTTTTTTTTCTTTCGCGTCAGCGCCAGCAACTGGTTTTTCCTCCGTGGCCTTGGGAGTCCGCCACGCCAGAGTCCCAACCAGGCCTGCGAGCAGAAGAAAAGAAAACTTGGGCAGTCCAGGGATCGCGGCCAATGCCAGCATGACCCCGGCGGCCAGAAACAGCGGACGCCGGGACAGCAATTGGCGTCCCAGATCGGCGGAAAGGCTGGTGCCTGAGGAGGCGCGAGTCAACACCATTCCACCGGCCATCGAGACCAGCAGCGAAGGAATCATGGTTACCAGGCCATCTCCGACAGTCAGCACAGTGTAGGTCTTGAGCGCGTCGCGAAAGGGAATATCCAACTGGAAAACGCCGATGAGAAATCCGGCAACAATGTTCACCGCAGTAATAAGGATAGTGGCCAGTGCGTCGCGCTGGTTAAAACGCGCGGCCCCGTCCATGGCCCCATAGAATTCGGCTTCGTGAGCGATCCGTTCGCGGCGGGCGCGGGCTTGCACCTCGTCGATGAGGCCGGCATTCAGGTCGGCATCGATTGCCATCTGCTTGCCGGGCAAGGCGTCGAGAGTGAAGCGGGCGGTGACTTCGGCGGTACGCACTGCGCCGTGGCTAACCACGATGTACTGGATGGCAATCAAGGCCACGAACAGCACAAAGCCAACGACGTAGTTTCCCCCTACAACAAATTGTCCGAAAGCCTCAATGACTTGTCCGGCTGCACCCGCGCCTTCATTGCCATGCAGCAGAATGCGGCGGCTGGAAGCGAGATTGAGCGAAAGCCGGAAAAGTGTAAGCAGAAGCAGCAGGCTGGGGAACACGGAGAACTGCGCCGGGCGCAGAATATGGATGGCGGACAACAAGTACCAGCACCGAAGCCGTGATGCTGGTGGCCAGAAGCAGATCCAGCAGAATCGACGGCATCGGCACCAGCATTACAAACACAAGGCCGACAGCTGCTACCGGGACAGCCCATTCGACAATCGTGTTTCTGGCGAGCGGCAACGCGCTGGCAGTTGCGGCCATGTGCTATCTGCCTCGGCTTCCGGCGGTGGCCGCCTGGCTGGCCCGCTCAGCCCGGTAAATGGCGGCTAAAATCGATGCCACCACGGTGTAGAGTTTGGGCGGAATCGATTGGCCGATTTCCGCCGCGCGGTAGAGGGCGTGCGCCAAAGGCGGATTCTCGACCACGGCGATGCCATGCCAACGTGCGATCTCTTTGATCTGTTGAGCGACAAGATTTCGCCCCTTGGCCACCACCGTGGGCGCCGGCATCTCGGGACGGTATTCCAGGGCGATGGCGAATTCCGTGGGGTTGGTAATGACCACGGCAGCACGCTTTACGTCTTCGAGCATGCGACGCCGCTGGATCTGGCGCCGCATCCGGCGAATGCGCGCTTTAATTGCGGGATGTCCCTCGGTCTCCTTATATTCATCCTTCAAATCCTGCCGGCTCATGCGCAGGTCGCTCGACAGTTTGTGTTTTTCGATCATGTAATCCGCGCCTGCCCACAGCAGCAGGACCAGCGCCGATTTCCATGCGATTTCAAAAACGCGGCCCAGACAAAAGCTGGCCATTCCGTGAACATTCAAGTGCTCGAGGTCGAGCAGCGCACCCCAGTCGCGTCTTATCACTGCAATCGTCAGGCATGCAACGATGCTTCCCGGCACCAGTGATTTCACTAAGCGGCCAAGCGAGGGCAGCGAAAACAGCTGCGCCATCCGCATCGCCGGACTCAAACGGGAAAGGTTGGGTTGAAGTGCAGAAGGCGCGAAGACTAGTCCGCCCTGCGCCAGGGCACCGATCATTGCCGCCATCCAACTCAGCCCCACGGTAAGGCTCACGATGTTGAACACGGTGAAACTGGTCCAGGAAAGTAGTGGGATACCGTTCGCAAATTCCGGGGCGATGGCGGCATCGAGAGTGTGGTGCAGCAAGCCGCGCCACTGCCCGGCGAAAGTCGGCACCTCGTAGGTCAGAACGAGGACAGCTGTGATCATGGCCAGGCTGTTCATCAGGTCGCGGCTGCGCGCAATCTGCCCCTGTTCGCGCGCCTTTTGGCGCTTGCGGGGAGTGGCCTGTTCGGTCTTGTTACTTTCCGGCACGTTTTTCCTTTAACTCGCCAAATGCAGCAAACGCGCGCCAAGCATGATCGCGGTCGTGAAGTGGCGCTCGAAGATGCGCGGCCACAAGGCGAGCATCGCGGCGATGACGGCCAAACCCAGCATGCTCTTGACATGAAGCCCCAGAAACAACACGGGCAATTGCGGTGCTGCCCTCCCCAGGAATCCCAATGCGACATCGGTTGCCATGGTGGCTGCGACTACCGGCGCCGCGATCTGCAATCCCACCAGCCAGATACTGCCCGCCGCTTGCAATAATCCAACGGCCAGTCCTAGCCCGAAAATGCGCCCCCCCGGCGGCAGATAGACGAAGCTCGCAGCCAGTCCGCGCAACAGCCAGTGATGAACGTTGAGTTGGAGAAAGAGCAACAGCACCACCATCTGGTTGAAGACGGCGAGCACCGGGGTGTCGGCCTGAGTCTGAGGATCGAGCAGAGTAACCAGAGAAAATCCCGTCTGCACCCCAAAGATCTGGCCCGCGAGTTGAGCAGCATCAAAAACGAATTGCAGCGTCAGCCCCATGAGCAGGCCGATGATTGCTTCCCCGCCCGCAACCCGTATCCAGCCAATGCTGCTGGCCCCAATTCCAGCCACGCCATAAACCGGATAGAGCAGCGCGGTCAAGGCGATGGTGAACACAGCTTTCACTGGAATCGAAATACTCTCGCTGCTGAAAAATGGCGCGAATGTCATCATGCCGCCGATGCGCATTCCTGCGAACATCACTGCTGCTACGATCTGGTCGAGAGGCAAAGTTTCCATGTCCATCTAAATGTCTTGCGCACTCATCTCTAGCGCAGATAAGGTCGAAAGTCGGAGAACAACGTCAGAGTGAACAGGCCCATGCGCCGGACCATCCAGGGCAGAAGCACCAGAATCGCCGCCGCCACGGCCGCGAGACGCGGTACCGTGGAAAGCGTTGTTTCCTGCAGCGAAGTTAATACCTGCGCCAGACTGATCACCAGGCTGACGACAGTAGCGACAATGAGCAGCGGGGCTGCGATCCAGATGGCTGCTTCCAGTGTGCGGCGGCAAAGTTCAACGACTACGTCCGTCGACATAAGTCCTCCTTCAGTTGAAACTTTTCATCAGAGAACCCACCAGCAGATTCCAGCCGTCGACCATGACAAACAGCAGGATTTTGAGCGGGGTAGAAATGACCACAGGCGGTAATTGCAGCATGCCAATCGAAGTGGTGATGGCCGCAACTGCCATATCGACGACCAGAAAAGGCAGATACAGCGCGGCTCCGATTTGAAAACCGGCCTTGAGTTCTGAAACGATGTACGCGGGCACCACTACTCGCATGGCAATGTCTTCGGGCCGGGCGGGGCGCGGCTCTTTGGCCAATTCCAAGAACAGGGCAAGATCTTTTTCACGGGCATACTTGAGCATAAATTGGCGAAGTGGCACCGCACTTCGTTCGACCGCTTCGAGCGCGTTTACGCGTCCTTCGGAGTAAGGCACAATCGCACTCTCGTGAATCGCCATGCCCACCGGTTGCATGAGGAAATAGGTAAGAATGAGAGACAGCCCGATCAAGGTTTGGTTGGTGGGGGTGGTTTGTGTTCCCAGCGCCTGCCGTAGAAAATGGAACACGACCAGTAACCGGACAAATGGCGTCATCGACAGTACCAGGGCCGGAATCAGAGTCAACACCGTAAGCAGTATGAGAATGTTCCACGGCGCCGAGCCACTTCCGACTCCCAACCCGTTCAAGGGCAGTCCCGCAATCGGATTTGGCCGTGCTGCTGAACCCCAAGCGGATGGAATCGCGATGAATGCCAATCCAGCGACGATCGCCCAGACTCGAATTTGTCGTATTAGCTGCACCGTTCTCCTGTTAGTTTCCCCTGGGTTAGTCGCGTTCTTCTGGGTGCGCGTTTGCGCCGCAATCTTCACTGCCCGAAAGCTGTGCCAGCATGACCACCGAATTCACCGTTGCCCCGATCAAGAATCGCCGTTGCTCGAATTGCACCACCGCCACGAACCGGTGTTCTCCCAGGGCAAGGCTCTCGCATAGCTGAAGCTGTTTCGGCGATCGCACGCGCCAGCGCCGAGGGAATGCTGGAAAGCCAGCGCGCTGCCCGGAGCAGACGGTTTCCGCCCGTGATCGTTGACCAAGTTGTGCTTCCTGTTTGCATTGGTTTTCAGCTCTGTACGCCTTACATCAATTCGATCAGCCTTATTCCCAAGCGGTCACCGACCACTTCGAACTCGCCCCACGCGATCAACTCACCATTCACCCGCAGCGGGACGTCCGCCGATAATTGCCAATGCGTGTCAATCACCGAGGTTGGCTCCAGCTGCAACAAGGCACCCAACCTGAAGCCGCGCACTGGCAGATCGACCGTTAACTCGCAGGGCAGTGTGAGTACTCGGGCCCACGCCGCACTTGCATCTGGCGAAATCGTCTCGGGTTGCGGGGAAATCGCTTGCGCAACTATGTTTTCAGCGACGAGAACCATTGCGAAGAGACAGTGCAAATGGACTGCCGCGAATCCACGTTAGCGTTATGGAAGTAGAAGTCGAATCGATAAAACAGGAAGTGCTTGTCTTAGCGGAAGATAGGACCCAACAAAAATTTCGGACACAAGTGTCTGTCGATAATCGGCACCATTTGAGCGAGCGATAGTGAGAAAGCCCTCATTAAAAAGCCAGTTGGAAACGCGCCCCGTCCGTGATCGGTCGGGGCGTGTTAAACATTTCTATTAGCTCTGTATCAGATTGATGGTGTCTTGCGTGATCTGATCGAAGGTGGTCACGGCTTTTGCGTTCGCTTCGAAGGCCCGCTGTGCCACGATGAGATTAGCGAACTCGGTCGCAATGTCGACGTTCGAGAGCTCCAGTGCGCCGCCTGCCAAAGTGCCACGTCCTCCCGTGCCGGCAGCTCCGATCACCGCCTGCCCGGAGGCGAGAGTCTCTGCGAAATTATTGCTCCCGACTCGTTGCAACCCTTCTTCGTCGGCAAAACTGGCCAGGACAAGTTGTCCCAAAGCTTCAGTCTTGCCATTGGTGAACGATCCTGTAATGGTGCCGTCCGGGCCGATGCTGAAATCCGTCAATGCACCAGCGCTGCCACCATTCTGCTGGGTGGCTGAGGTGCTGCTGGGGGAGGCCACTTGGGTGACCACGGGCGTTGTCCCGTTGAACAGGTCCCAGGTTACTGACATGTCGGAAGCACCATCGGTCAAGTTGGGGACAGCGATTCCGGTCACGTTGGCCGTTGGAGTGAGCAGATTGCCATTGCCATCGAATGTCATAGTGCCCGTCGCAACAACTCCGGCGGGAAGTGTTGAGCCTGTGGCGGGAGTGTAATCGCCGGGCGGGAGGGAGAGCGAATAAGTCCACGCGTTGGGGCCGGTGTTGGTAAACGTGAAAGTCAGGATGTGGCTAGCGCCCAGTGAATCGTACACTGTTAAGGGAGTCGAATAAGTGTCACCGACCGCAGCACTGGCGTTCAAGTTGGTCTGGATCTCCACCGATGTGGTTGCCGTTGGCGGGCTGACAGTGCCAGCTCCGAGCTGGAGCGGCGCTACTCCAGCACTGGTATCTACCACTCCATTCACCGCCGGGTAGCCCAGCACTTGTTGCCCGTCGGAGGTCAGCAGGAAGTTGTTCTGGTCGACAGAGAAATCTCCCGCGCGCGTATAACTGGTGACCCCGTTTTGCAGCACGGCAAAGAAGCCATTTCCCTGAATGGCGACGTCCGTTGGCACACCCGTGGATTCCACACTCCCCTGGGTAAAGTTGCTGGGCAGCGAACCTATTTCCGTGCCAGCCCCAACCTGTATGGGATCGCCCGCACCACTTGTGCCTAAATTTTCATAGAACAAATCGCTGAATTGGACCCCAACATCTTTGTAGCCAGTCGTGTTCTGGTTGGCCAGATTGTTGGCGACGGTGGACAGCGCCGTGGCATCGGCGGTCAATCCGGACAGAGGAATTGAAAAATTGGGCATTATTGAGCTCCTTGTACTGCCGAATTCGACGCACTGTCGGGGTTGGCGGTCGTTGCGGATGTAGAGGGCGTAAAGGCATTCTGTAGCGTGTTATTGATCTGGGTGAGTTGGTCAAGCATATTGAATTGCACCAATTCGGTGGTGAACTGGTCGGGATCGACCGGATCGAGCGGGCTCTGGTTTTCCAGTTGCGCGCTCAGCAGTTGGATAAACTCGTCGTTCGGGCTCTGTGCAGGAGCACTCGTAGCCGTCGCTGTGGTACTAGGTGTGGCGGCAATTGTGTTATGCGTGATGGGATGAATGTTCACTGGTCCTCCTTATCGTTATTTCTTAATCGCTGTTCCTAATTTCATGCGTGCACATTGAGTCCGGTCCGTTCCTCAAGTGTCACTTCGAGTTGGGCGGAATTCGCTGGCTCGGTAGCGAAGACGGGAAAGCTCGGAGCAAAGGGATGTCCCTGGCTGGAAGATCGTGATTGCGAATTGTCCCCGCCCGAGAATCCTGCGTTTGCGCTACCCGGTTCCAGAAAGTGGATATGGTCGAAACGCAGGTCCTGCTGCCGCAAGCTTGCCTGTATGCCGGGCATTTCTGATGCCAGGAAGGTTCGCAGATCGCCTTTCTCGCTTCCTACCGCCAACCCAACTTGCATGTCGTGCACCATGGTATGAACTTCGACGCTCCCGAAAGCCTGGGTCCGTAATCCGATGTGCATCTCCGATTGCCCCATCGTCTCAACGATGCGGGCTACTTGAACGGCACTTGCAACCGCGACCGATGGCTCGGAAGGGCTCGAACTCGCTGCCGATGGTTGCCTTCCCGGAGAGGACGGGCTCATGTCCGATGCTGGTTGATCTCCGGCGAGGGGAATCTGCGATAGAACATTTGTGATTGTGGTCACAGTTGCAGATGGGTCACTACTGGAGGTCTGCGGGAACGCGGGAACGGTTCCAGGGTCTGTGGAACCCGGCAGGACCGTGAAGTCTGAGGCGTCAGTCGCTGCGTCTTGCGCTCTGACCAATGGATATTCGGACCCGGAATTGGGCGGGGCATTTTGAAATCCTTGGAGAGTGTCACTCACACTGTTCGTCCGTTCTGTTTGTGCAACGGTTACCGACGAATGCGACGAATTTATTTTCAAGGCTTGTGATGGGTTGGCGGCCTTTGGAGCCAAACCGGACTGGAAGGTCGTGCGCAAGGTCAATCCCAATGGCTCGTCTTCTTGTGGCTGCGTGGCTGTTGGTGCAGGACTAACAATCCCGCTGGCTGCTGAGTTGTGGTCGTGTAATGACATCACGAGCTGTGGGGGGACAGCGTTAGTCTTGCTCTGTGCCTTTTGCTGAACTGTGAGTTCCGTTTCGAGAATGGAATTGATGCCATTCACGAGCGGTGGACCGGAGGGTAGCGATAGTGCGGATTGAGCCGCTACCCCGGCATCTTCTGCGATGGTGATCGGTTTTGTGCTTTGATCAGGCGCGTCGGTTGGCTCTGTGTCGATCGGTAAAGCTGGCTGGAAAACGCTTTGGTTTGGAGATGCCGTGGTATCTGAAGCCGGTAAATCGCTTAGAGTTCCGGCGGGAGTTCTGTCTCCGATTTCAGTTGGCGAATGGTCTGTCGCGGGTATGGTTGGCGACGTCGTAGTGGTTGTAGCTGATAAGGCAACATTCATCGGTAGGGTGATCGGTTTCTCGAGTGCCGCGGCAAGTGGCCCGGAGGGAGATTTGGCAGCCTTTCTTGCAATCGTTGCCGCACCATTCTTTTCCATGGTCTTACTATTTGCTTTTGGGCCCGCGGAGCCCTCCACTGGATGGCTTTTCGGTTTCGTAACCACAGTTGTTCTGGTGTCGTCCGCGCTTTGCAGCGCACGCGCAAATTCGCTTTGTCCGGGATCAGCGGTTTTAACGGGAGTCGCAAGAGCGCCGGCTTGGTTCGAAGCGGCCGCATCGGGTTGGATCAAACTTATTGCCACATGATCTGCCCATGCTGGGATACCAGCAGTCTCGGTAAAGCATTTCGAACACCAACGCGGGTTGGCGCATTTTATTCAGAGAGATTCGTTGCAACTAAAGTGAGGTAGAGCTTGTGCCGATAGAAATGTGATTCCAGTGCAAGGCGTGCGACGATTTCTCTAGGCAATGCTTGCCGGGGGAACTGGGCAAAAACTAATGGCGACGCAGGAATGCGCGGCGCAGAAGAAACAGATCATCGAGACTTCGTTGCTCTTGTCTGGTTTCCTGCTGGAGATAGAGTTCGAGTTGATGGGCCTTCAGCGTCTCCAGAGTCTCTCGTTGCTGCCGTGCCTGCCGGAAGACTGCGCGCTGTGCCGCACACATTTGTTCGGCTTGGGCCATTTCTTTTTCCAGTGTTTGCAGTCGTCTCAGCAGGACGGAGCGGCAGAGCAGGTCAAATTGAAGTTCCGCCGCGCTCAAGCCCGAGTTGAGTTGGTGGGCTTCGCGTTGTGCAATGCTGTTCAATGCCGAATCCGCCTTCTCGATTTCTGTTCTCACCCTGTCAACACGCTGATTGGATTCCAGCAGCAGCATTTCTTGCTGATTCTCCATCTTTTGGCGGAACAACAGGACTGCCGCTAGTGAGAATCGAAATGCCATAGGCTAGCTGGCGATGGCCAGCAGTTTCGTTACCGTGTCTTCCAGGCTGATTGCTTCATTCGGTGCTTGCTCCAGAAAGCGATTGAGTTCTGGGACCACGATCATGGCTTTGTCCAGCAGGGGATCGCTTCCTTTTTGGTAGGCACCGATGCGGATGAGGTCTGCCGACGCGCTGTACGTGGCCAGCAGCCGGCGCAGGGTGTTGGCTTTCCCCAAGTGCTCGGATGAACAAACCATGGGCATAAGGCGGCTGATGCTATCGAGGACCGCAATCGGAGGATAGTGGTTCTGGGCCGCGAGCCGCCGGTCAAGCATGATGTGCCCATCGAGTAGCGCACGGGCGCCGTCGACCAGCGGGTCCTGCTGATCATCGCCTTCCATCAGAACCGTGTAGAACGCGGTAATGCTGCCATGGTTGAATTTTCCCGCTCGTTCGATCAAGCGCGCGAGCAAGGTGAAGACCGACGGCGTATATCCTTTCGCGGTGGGTGGTTCGCCGGCCGCCAGGCTAATTTCACGCTGGGCCATTGCTAAACGCGTCAGAGAATCGACTACTAACAAGACGTTCTGACCACGAGCACAAAAATATTCTGCAGTTGCTGTGGCTGCCAGCGCGGCCCGTATCCGTAATAGTGGCGATTGGTCAGATGTTGACACCACCACCACGGACCGTTTACAGCCCTCGACGCCGAGTGCGTCGTCCAGGAAATGGCGCACTTCACGGCCACGCTCTCCGACCAGCGCCAGTACAGTGAGGTCGGCGCTGGTATTGCGGGCCATCATGCCGATCAATGTGCTCTTGCCGACGCCGCTGCCGCCAAAGATTCCCATGCGCTGCCCGCGGCCACAGGTCAGAAACGCATCCACCGCTCGAACCCCACATCCAAGAGCTTCCCGGATGGGCTGGCGCTCAAGAGGAAGCGGTGCCGGAGCGTCGAGGACACGTTTGTCGCGGCTGCGGCATGGGCCGAGCGAGTCCAGAGGCTCTCCCATGCCATCGATCACGCGACCCAGCAAGTCATCGCTCACTCGCAACGTAGGCCGCGCTCCCCAGGTGATTACAGGATCACCGTAGCGAATTCCGTTCGGCCGCTCGAGAGGCATCGACAGGATCGTTTTGCCGCGAAACCCGACAATCTCACCAGGGAAAATACGCCCACTCACGTTGAGTACCTGGCATACGTCACCCACCGAACCGAATGGGCCTTCCGACTCCACAATTTGGCCGATCGCCTGCGTCACTCTGCCTCGCCAACGCAGCGAAGAACTGGATTCTAAATGCGAAAAGAAGCGATCCAATAGGCAGGGATCGTTCATGGTTTTGCCTGTGGACGAAGGGCGAGCAGATCCATTAATCCATGTTCGATTTCTTTCAGTTGAACTTCGAGTCCCAGCTCCGTGGTCCCAAGCTCGGTCTGCAGAGTACAGTGGTCGGTTTCAATGGCAGGGTCTTCAATCACGTCGGGGACGTCACTGGACCCCATGTGCTGGGCGAAGTAACTGCGGCAATCCATCGCTTGCCCGGGGTGCACGCGGACCATTACTTTCGTGTTGCTCTTGATTCGGTCCAACGCCACCCTGACAATGCCCGCCAGCAACAAGGGGTCAACCTGGGCCTCGCGATGCAGAATCTTGCCCGCAATGCTCATCGCCAATTTCACCACCTCGGCTTCCACCAGTTCGAAATAGGTTTTGCGCTCGCGCACAAAATCGTTCAGTGTGGCGCGTACGCTCTCACGTACTTGTTCCAGGTGCTGTTCGAAGGCGGCTCGCGCTTTGGCCTCGCCTTCCTGCCGACCCGCGTGTCGCATGGCTTCGTCCCGTTTGGCTGCTTCTGCGTGGGCACTCTGGGCGTCTTCGCCTGCTTCCATGGCTTGCGCCCCAGGAATTGTCGCGGGCTGGGTAGGCACAAGATCTGGTTCTTCTGCCTGGGGATAGAGAAACGGCAACGCTTCGATCTTCGATACAGTTTCAACCGCGGGATTAAACGACGTACTCATCTTCGCTTTCCGCTCCGAGGGTGATTTTCCCTTCCGCTTCCAGTTTGCGGGCTACAGCCACGGCCTCCTGTTGGGCTTTGGAAACATCGCGCGAGCGCACCGGGCCCATGACTTCCATATCTTCTTTCAGCATTTCCACGGCCCGCGAGGACATCGATTTGAAGATGTAGTTCTTCAATTCTTCGGTAGCGCCGCGCAGGGCCATGGCGAGAGTTTTCTTTTCCAGTTGTCCCAGTAATTCGCGGATGCCGGCTTCTGGGACGCCCAGCAGGTCCTGAAAAGTGAACATTAAATTGCGGATGCCTAACGCCACTTTGGGATCGTCCTTCTCGATAGTTTCTAAAATCACCTTGGCTTGCATAGGGTCCATCCGGTTGAGGAGATCCGCGACCCCTTGGAACCCGGCATAGGAGCGGCGATGCTGCTCTCCCAACGCTTCCAGCCGTTTGTGCAGTGCCAGGTAAACTTTCTTGGCAATCTCCGGAGAAAACTGACGGAGCTGCGCCATGCGTTTGACGGCTTCCGAGCGCAGCGTTTCCGGCAGGCGCATCAGTAGTTCGGAAGCATGCTGCGAATTGAGGTGGGCCAGGATCAGGGCAATGGTCTGGGAATGCTCACCTTCCAGGAACTTGGCCAGTTGTTGGGGATCGGATTTCTGCAGCGCGTCCAGATTGCTGGAGCTCTTTTCCGCAGCATAGGAAACTGACTTCAACAGTTGCCGCGCGCCCTCATCACCGAAAGCTTTTACTAGGAGTTTCTGCGCGTAATCCGCGCCGCCCTGCGCCAGATAGTCCTGAGTAATGTCCAGGCGGTGATATTCCTCGAGCACCGCCAGCGCCGTCTTCGGATCGATGGCTTGAAGTTCCGCGATTGCCTGCGTCAACTGCTCGAGGTCTTCCTGCGGAAGGTGACGATAAATCTGGCTGGCGATCTCTTCCCCCAGGAGCACGAGAAGGATCGCAGCCTTGCGTACTCCCTTCGGCGGGGTCTCGGTAGGGCTCATTCTTTACTGCCCTCCCGAATCCAGCTCTGCACCACTCGACTGGCAGCAGCTGGTTCACCTTTCACTTTTTCAGTGAGCTGTTTTTTCAAAGCAGTAGTGCGTTTGGATTGCTCGGTCCCTTCCGGTAATTCGATCTCCACCTCGGGCGGGGGCGCCGCTCGCGCATATTCCTTGGCCTTGGTTACCACCCGCGTGGGCAATTCCCGAAAGGAGAGGAGAACTTGTTTTTTGACGGGACGCAGTATCGTGAAATAGACAATCAAAAACAATGACGCGATTCCGAGATAACGCCACAGACCCGACCATTGCATCACCATCTCGCGTGTTCTATCCAGCTTGGTGGGGGCCATGGGTGTTTCCACCGGAGGCTGTTCCTCGAACGACAAATTTTGTACCGTTAACATGTCTCCACGCGATGTCTCCAAACCGATGGCCGCTCCCGAGAGTTGTTCGATCTGCTTCAATTCGTCTGCGGTGCGTTTGCGGTGAGTTGTGGTCTTCTTGCCATCTTTTTCGGTCACGCTGGCTGCGTCGTCCACTAACACTGCCGCCGCGATACGCTTGATCCTGCCCGGAGGCTGCGTAGTGTGACGTACGCTCTTGCTGACCGCAAAAGTCGAGCTTTCAGAAGTTGAAGATTGAGTCTCTGCAGTCGTGGTGGCAGTGGCCGGAACTGCCGCTCCCGGAATATTGCTGGTTGTGCCCGGAACTCCGGCGGGTCCGCCACCTCCCGCGTTTTCTGTCGACTTCTGTTGAGAGAGGGTCGCCGTGGTCTTTGGGTCGTAAAGTTCCTCGGTATTTTCGCTGGTGCTGGTGTCATACTCTACATGCACGCTGGCCCGCACGTGCTCTGCGCCGACCACGGGTTCCAAAGTATGAACCAGGGTCTTGGCCAATTCTTCATCCAGATCGTAGGTCGCTGGCTCGCCCGGGCCACGGGCATGCAGCAAGGGCATGTTGCTATCGGCATCCACTACCGTCACATTTTCCGGACGTAAGCGGTCAACAGCACTGGCAACCAATTGAGGAATCGCCAACTGCGCCTGTTCGGAAAGCCGACCGCCGCGAGTTTTGAGAATTACCGCTGCCTTGGCTTCGCTCGCCTGCTCGCTATACAACGATTCGCTGGGAAGCACCAGGTGGACCCGCACTGCCTCCACTTCGCTCAGCGTCTGCAACGTGCGTTCCAGTTCGCCCTCCAACGCTCGTTGATAATTCACTTTCTCCGTGAAGTCCGATCCTGCCCAGTTCGGTGTATCGAACAATTCAAAACCCAGACGAGCATTGCGAGGCAAGCCCTGTGACGCAGTTTCGAGCCGGCTGGCGTCGAGCAGGTCCACGGGTACCAGCAAGCTGGTCCCATCGGGGGAGATTTCATAGGAAATATTCTTCGCGGCCAAGCGGCCGCCTAACGCCTGCGCGTCGGCGGGTTTCAGACCCGAATAAAGCGTGGCGTACTTGGGTTTATCAATCAGCCCGGCAAACAACCAGAGCGTGATCCCCAGCACCACCGCTCCGCCGGCGAGCCAGGCACGCTGGCTCGTTGTGAGTCCGCGCAGCAACTCGCCAGCCTGGTGCAGCGCCTGGCCGAATGATTTCGGTCCATCCAACGCAGTCTCCTAGCCGGCTCTCAGAATTGCATGCGCGAAATTTCCTGATATGCGGCGACAATCTTGTTGCGTACCTGCATCATGAGCTGGAAGGAGAGATCGGCTTTTTCGACGGCGATCATGGCGCTATGCACGTCCATGCCGCTGCCGTCGAGCAGAGCCGCGACTTTGTTGTCCGCCCCGCCCTGCAACTGCTCCGCCTGGTCCATGGCCCCGCGCAGCGTTTCCTGAAACCCCCATTCGCGGGGTGTGGTACTCGCCGAAGGGGACAAGGTTTCGGCGGGAACAATGCGCAAGTTCGAAACTGGTGTGGTCATGATTTTGTCCCTCTGTTGGTACGGGTCAGCGTAGGATATCGAGCGATTGCTGGATCATCGCCTTGGCCGCCTGCACGGCGGATTCATTCAGTCCGTATGCCCGCACCGCACCCAATAGGTCCGCCATCTCGGCCGTGGGATCGATGGCGGGATACGCGACGTATCCCTTGGCGTCCGCATCGGGATGTCCGGGCTGGTAACGTTGCATGGGCGGGGTCGCATCCGCGATGACCTGTTCTACCCTCACTCCCCGCGCCGCTGCGCTCGACGGAGAGAAGCCCGCCAGCAGTGCGGGAAACTGGTTGGGACGTTGGGCATGAAATACCACCACTTGCCGCCGGTAAGGTCCGCCTTCGGCAGTATGCGTGGTCTCGGCGTTCGCCATGTTGCTGACCACGACCTCTGCCCGCTGCCGCTCTGCAGTAAGCGCGGACCCACTGATTTCAAGCATGCCGAACAAGTTCATGACGAACTCCCTTCATGGATGGCGCTTAATAAAGTATGGAATTGGTCGCGCAGTAGTTGTATGCCGGTGTTAAAACCGAGTTGGGTCTCAGCCAGCAACAGCCCTTCACGTTCCAGGCTCACGTCATTGCCGTCGGGACGAACCGACAATCCGGGTACGTGTCGGACCATCGGAGAAAACCCCGCGTATTGAAATTCGTCGTTGCTCCGTTCCAGTTCCTGGCGAAAATTGATGTCCAGAGAGTGATAGCCTGGCGTGTCAATGTTAGCCATGTTCGAAGCAATCAATTTGCTGCGGAAGGCGTTCAGGTCAAGGTAATGTTCGAGTCTGCCGATCATGGGGGAATTAATCATGCTCATAGCTTTTCTTCCTCATAGTTTCTCGTCATAGGTTCTCCTCGAAGGCAGGCCGTATTCACGGATTTTGTTGCGGACGGTGCGCAAACTTACTCCCAACATCTCAGCTGCACGTGAGCGATTTCCCCCGGTGGCATCGAGTGTGACGAGAAGCAAGCGCTTTTCCATGGCCACCAACGAAACTCCCGGACGCACGTGGTCTTTTACGGAGAAATCGGAGCAAGAATCAGAAGACAAATCGCCGGAAAATGCTGCGCGCGTGACGAGGTTGCTAGGCGGACTCAACTCCAATGGTTCCAACACATCAACATCGATTTCGCCCTGTGATAACGCCACTGCGCGCCGCATGAGGTTCGCCAGTTCCCGTACGTTACCCGGCCAGGAGTGTTGCTGAATCCGCGCCCGAAACTCAGGCGTCAAACCGCGAACCACATTTGCCGGAGAATAAAGCCGGGCGAAATGTTCCGCCAGTTCAGGGATGTCCTCCGGCCGTTCGCGCAGCGCCGGGAGGGTCAACGGAATCACATTCAACCGGTAATAAAGGTCCGCGCGGAAATGGCGATCTTTGACCATGGCTTCCAGCGGGCAATTGGTGGTAGCGATGACGCGGATGTCCACCTTCACGTTGCGACTGTCTCCCAGGCGATCAAATTCACGCTCTTGTAAAACACGCAGCAGCTTGGGTTGCAAAGCCAGTGGCATTTCGCCAATTTCATCCAGCAGCAAAGTTCCCTGGTGGGCGCGTTCGAACTTACCCGCTTGGGCAGTCACCGCCCCGGTGAACGCCCCCTTGGCATGCCCAAACAGTTCACTCTCCAGTAGCGCTTCCGGAAATGCAGCACAGTTCACCGCAACAAAGGGACGGTCGCGGCGGGAACTGAGGCGATGAATCATGCGTGCCAGCAGCTCCTTCCCAGTGCCACTTTCGGCTTGAATCAGAATGTCCGCATCGCTATCCGCCACCTGCCGGGCGCGGCCCAAGGCTCGCAACAACGCCGGCGAATGTCCTACGAGTGTGTTGTCGTTGACTCGAGGAAAGGAGCGCGCAGGCCTTGGGAATTCTGCGTTGCGCTTCAGGACCCGTTGTACCGCTAGTTCGAGTTGTTCGAAGGACACCGGCTTGACCAGATAGTCGCAGGCGCCATTCTTCATGGCCGTGACCGCATCGGGTACGCTGCCAAAAGCAGTCAAAAGAATCACTGCAGTATGCGGCGACAGGGCGCGAATTTCACGCATGACGGCAAAACCGTCGCCATCGGGCATACGCATGTCGGTAACAATCAGAGGATGTTGCCGGCGCCGGAACTTGGCCAGGGCTTCGGTGATTCCAGAGGCCGTATCGACTTGCCAACCGCTGCGCAGAAAGCTGGTTTCGAGCGCGGTGCGCATTCCGGGTTCGTCATCTACTACCAGTACCTGGTTTACGGGAACAGGATGGATTGGCCCAGGCCTCGGCGAAAAATATTCGAGCGGAGACAGCACCACATCTGAATGGTCAAGCAAAGGTATTGGCATCTCACTCAATGGCTGCCTCCGGGCAAAGGAAACTCGAGTTCAAAAGTGGTGCCGCTGCCGGGATGACTCTCAGGCGTGATGCTGCCGCCGTGCTGCTCCATGATGGTCTTGCACACCGCCAAACCCAGGCCGGCGCTTCCCGGCCGGGTACTGAACCCCAAGTCGAAGATGCGATTCAGATCCTCCTCCGCAATACCGGGGCCGGTATCTGCGATGGTCACGGCAGCGATAAGTTGGTCACACAAGTAACGCACCTCACCTGAGACTTTCAGCATGCCGCCACCTGGCATGGAGTGAAAGGCGTTGAGTGCCAGATTGAGTACCACCTGCTCCAGTCGATGCCGGTCCGCCGCGACCATAACGCCATCGAGTTCGTGGACCAACTCCATGCGCACCTGTGCCTGTTGCGCCATGGGTCGCAAAAACTCCTCCAAAGAGTGCAGCAGCTGTCCCAGATCGGTGGGCGTGAGATCCGGCGGAGGCTGGGTGTGAAAATGCAAAACGTTATTGACCGTGCCTGCCAAAGTGCGAAGTCCAGCTTGCAGATGCTCCACCCACTGCCGTTCTTCCGTCTCTAGTTCTGATTTAGCCAGCAGGCCGGCGAACAGCTCCATGCTACCCAGGGGATTACGGATTTCGTGGGCCAATAACGCTGACATCTCTGCCAGGGCCTGACGCCGGCGCAAGCATTCATGTTCCTGTTCCAATCGCTTGGCCTCGCTGAGGTCGCGAAGAATAAAGATGGAACTCCCGCCATCACTAGTTCCCAATTGAACACAACGAATTGCGATCCAGCTGAAGGCCCCGGTATCGCATTGGTACTCGCGCTCCCCAGTGGTGGCAAGCGTGCGCTGGAGCAGTGTCCGTGTGCCTTCCGGAACCTGTGCGACGTGTTTGAGAGTCACGGTCACTCCGATGCCAAGCAGACGCCGGGATTCGGGGTTAGCGATCGAAATCAAACCATCAGCTTCGCTCACCAGTACGCCGCAGGGAAGGCCTTCAACAATGCGGTTCAGATGCTGCCGTATGCGCTGGTTTTCTTGCAGGCTCTGGGCCAGATCGTGGTTGGTCTCCTCCAGTTCATGGCGCAGCCGGGATAGTTCCATTTGCAACTGGGTATAAGTATGTTCCAGCGATGATGCCACTTCAGTAAATGAAGCGAATGCATGCGCCAGAGAATGTTTGTCCAAAGCAACCGCGGAAGTTTTGGGGTCGGCAGCGTAACCCAGCGATGACGAGGATGACGATAAGGATGGACTCGACATACGCAACATCCATGTGCAAGGGGGGTGCCAGCGCGCCGTTTGGCGCCTAAGATTTCTCTCAGAGTGGTCTGCGGGTGGGCAATTTTTCCCCACTAAGGTCTCTACGGCCCGCGGCGGAGAAAGAAAGATGTTGAGGAAGGATCGTGTTTGCACCGTCGGCCATGATGGATGCGCGTTCGATCACTTGTTGCAACTCGCGCACATTGCCGCACCAGGAATGCAATTGCAAGAGGGCCAGTATGTCCAGATTTAAGACCGGCGCGGGGAGATGGTTCGCCAGCGCGATCAAACTCAAGAAGTGCGCGGCCAGCAGAGGAATGTCCCCCGTACGTTCATCCAACGACGGTAACTCCAGGGGGAATGCTGAAAGCCGGTAATAGAGATCGTCGCGGAAAGTCCCTTCCTCGACGCGCCGTGCCAGGTCTCGATTGGTGGCGGCGACCACGCGAACATCGACGTGCAGCGCCTCCGAACTCCCCAAGCGCTGTACTTCTTTCTGGTCGAGGAAGCGTAACAACTTGGCCTGGAGGTTGAGGGGCAGCTCGCCCACTTCGTCGAGAAATAACGTGCCACCCTGCGCTGCTTGGATGCGCCCCAAATATGCCTGCACTGCTCCAGTAAATGCACCACGCACATGCCCGAAGAGCTCCGACTCCAGTAGTGCTTCCGGGATGGCCGCGCAGTTTACCACCACAAAGGAATGCTTTCTGCGAGGACTAAGTTCGTGTACGGCCCGCGCCACCAGTTCTTTTCCCGTTCCCGTCGGCCCCAGGATGAGTACCGTGGTATTGCGGGGCGCGACCAGACGGCCCAATCGGTAGAGGTGATTCATGACCTCCGAGTGACCGATCATTCCCGGCAGCGGGATGACGATGGCTTCCGGTTCTGGCTGGTCCTGCAGTTCATCCGGCAATAGATAGGGTCCGACCACGTTCTTGGGTGGAGCGGATGAAGATGATTTGGACCACTCGGTCCATGCCTTCGAATGACCTTGGCCCGCTGGAGACGCTGCAGATGCAGGCTTAGCTTCTGCTTCGAGCAGCACCACTTCGACGCCGGGAAAGCGATGTCGAATGATTTGCACTAATTCTTCGACTGCAAGATCGGGCAGCTCACGATCCAGAAACACAATGTTCCAATCGCCCGTCTCCAGCTTGACGAGAGCTTCGGCTCCGCCAAAAACCTGCTGCACAGGGCTTCTGCGGTCCTCGAAGCCGCGTAAGAACCGTTGTCGAAGCGAAGGATCGGCACTGGCCAACAGGACTCCACCGGGGGGAGGCCCAAGCATTGCGGCGGTTGTCATGGAATGATTTGATTCTGCCTGGATTAAATCGTGATTAAAGGAAGATTAGAAATTTCTATTTCCGGCAAATCATTTCCCATTTATATGGGGAGACGCGGAAACGGGAAAGGCTTGCCTGGTGTGATGAGGCTGAGATTTTCATTTGTGCCGGCGCCGCTCATGGTCCCGGTGCTTCCGATCGGCTGCTGAGCTCGTAGCCTACCCCTCGTACCGTATGGATCAGCGGCTTCCCAAATCCATCATCGACTTTGCGCCGGAGGTAATTCACATAAACGTCAACCACGTTCGTGCAGGTATCGAAGGAGAGATTCCAGACGTGCTCGATAATCATGGGACGACTGATTCTGCGCCCGGCATTGCGCATCAGGTATTCGAGCAGGGCGAATTCTTTGGAAGTCAGCTCGATGCGCC
The DNA here is from genome assembly GCA_963723765.1 of Terriglobia bacterium. Classification (GTDB taxonomy): domain Bacteria; phylum Acidobacteriota; class Terriglobia; order Terriglobales; family Acidobacteriaceae; genus DATBAX01. Next base: position 121,848 of record CAVRSD010000016.1, read on the forward strand.
TGCCGGCTCGTTCTACTCTCCGTTCGACCCGGTCAAGTTTGAGATTGTCCACGGTCAATGTCGATTCCGCGGGGAGATGGCTGCGCCGTAAGAGCGCCCGGATGCGCGCCGACAGTTCAGTGAACGAGAAAGGTTTACCCATGTAGTCGTCCGCTCCCAGGTCCAGGCATTCCACCCGGTCTTCCACCCGGTTTCGTCCCGTGAGCACCAGAATGGGCATGCTGGGCTTGCGGGTACGGAGGTAGCGAAGAATCGAAATTCCGTCCAGGTGCGGAAGGTTGAGATCGAGTATAAGCAGGTCATAATCAAATTCGCCAGCCATGGCTCGCACCTGTTCGCCGTCCCCTGAAATATCCACTGCATAGTGTTCAGCTTCCAGGCCTTTTTTCACAAAGCTGGCGAGCGCCGGGTCATCTTCCGCAATTAATACACGCATGAGTTTTGTCTAATGGGACACTTTGATTGTAGGCAGGAATGTGCTCGCAGCGAATCATGGATGGCATACACGAAGGTGATGGGTCGCCAAAATCGGGAAGGATACTGAAACGGGAAAAGGTGAAGAGTGTCCTCTGACGTCCCAAGGCCCCCGCGCGCGGAAGACTTCACATGGCTCGAATAATATCTAGGAACCTACACCGCTACTCGCTCGCGCATCCCGCCAACGGGGATAATCGTCAAAGCCAATAGCAAGCCGAAGGACAGGGATATGCCTGCCTCGGGCTGAGAAAGGACCGCTTTCCAAGTGGATCTCTGGAACAAAGCCACGTTGAAATCTCTGGTGATACCGGGCGGCGTGCTTCTCTTGGCGGCAGGTGTACTGCTGGGAGGAGGATTTCTGCCCATCTCCGCCTCGGCGATCGACTTTTATTACTATGCTGTATTCGGTGCCGGAATTCTACTTGCCTGGCGGTTCCATTCCAGCCGGGTTCTGTTTGCGCTCGTCTTTCTGTTGCTTGCACATCGCTCAGTCGAATTCTTTTCGACGGGACACGTGGTCTCGAGCGGGCCTGGACGGATCGCATTTGAAGCGGTAGCCTTTCTTCTGCCCCTGAATTTCATCCTTCTTTCGTTCATTCGCGAAAGGGGATTGGCAATTCCTGCAATTGCCTCTCGATTGGCGATCTTATTTTTTGAGTCTGTATTCGTCGCGCTGATCTGTCGCACGGGAGAAATCACCGGTCCCGGATTTCTGCATCTTTCCTTTTTTAGCCGGCATGTATTGGGATGGACAAGAATTCCGCAACCTGCCTGGTTGGCCTTCTTCCTGGCATTCGGAATTTTATTGGTCCGCTTCCTGCTCTACCGCAAGCCGCTTGAAAGTGGGCTGCTGTGGTCGTTGGGTGCAGTCGTCCTGAGTTTGCAAGCCGGAGGGGTCGGTAAAATCGCCAGCGCGTATGTGGCGACTGCGGGCTTGATTCTAGTCTCATCGATCATCGAGAACTCCTATGTTCTGGCGTACCACGACGAACTGACCGGACTGCCATCCCGCCGAGCCTACAACGAAACGCTGCTCAGTCTGAAGGAACCTTATGCGGTCGCCGTTGTAGGAAGCCCAGCGTCTGAATGCCCAGCACCTGCTCCGCCGCAGGGTTCGCGCTCGAGATAATTCCGGTTGCGTTCACCACCACTAGTCCGGCCGGCATGTTGCGCGTCACTTCTTCGCTCAAGCGTTCTGTGTGTTCCGCACGCTCCCTCTCGATCTTGTGCAGCCTTTCGAGTTCTTTCTCTTGGTCGCGCAGTTGCCGGATTACACCTTGCATCGACGCCGCCATGAATGCGGAGGGATTTCCCGTTCGCGGGGGCGTCGTCGTCAGCGTCGGCTTGATGAGATTCTTGTGTGCTCTGATAAAAGCGGCGCAACAGGAGAAAAACCGATTTTACAATCACAGGCCAGGATTCCCACCGCCATGCCGGCGGCGATTTCCCACAGGCGCTGCGTGCTTTCGGCTTGGAAAGCGGCGAAGGTCATGGCGTAAATGGGCCTGGCATCGAAGTGAACCTCAGCGCAAATGCGGCGCAAGATCAATCGAGAAGGAAGAAAATGCAAAAACAACAATGAGCGCTGCAATTCCCAAAAATGTTCCGAGTGGAAGCTGATACTGGCTGGCAATCAGCCACCGTATCTGGTTGACCGTCCCGAGGCCTCGCCTTGCTGGCCCGCTCGGCAAGACGGCGTCCCGCTCCGCGTGCATACTTCCCGGTGGAATTTGTGATCGCCTCCACCGCCAAGCCGGAGGAGATTTTGAAATTCGCGCAACAAATCCAGCAAATCGCCGCGACCAACGGCATGTTCGCCTTTCCGCCCATCATTGACACCAAGATGGACCAGCCGGAAACCGAGATCGTGCTCGACCGGGACAAAGTCTCCTCGCTGGGACTGGACATGGCCACGGTGGGCGCGGATCTGAGCACGCTCGCCGGGGGCAATTATGTGAACCGGTTCAACCTCGATGGCCGCAGCTACAAGGTCATTCCGCAACTCGAACGCGTGCAGCGCCTGAATGCCGGCCAGTTGCAACACATGTATGTCAAGGGGCCGAACGGCCAGTTGGTGCCGTTGAGCACCTTTGCCACCTTGAAGGAAAAGAACACCCCGCGCTCGCTGAACCGCTTTCAGCAGTTCAACGCGGTCACCATCAGCGGCGTGGCCATCCGGCCGCTGAATGACACGCTCACCATGCTCGAGACCGAGTGCGGCGAAGATTCTGCCCAAGGGCTACAAGCTGGATTACACCGGCGAATCCCGGCAGTTGCGCACGGAAGGGAACAAGTTCCTGCCGGTTAGCAACCATGACGGTATTGGCCGTGTAAACCCGAGTCAATGTTCCCGGACTGTTAACGATAACAGCGCGCGCCTACGGTTCACGAGCGGGGCGGCTGCCGAACCGGCGCGCCGGCAACGCGACGGTCTGCGTCGAATTGGTACGGAACTTTGGTTGCGCCGCGCTCCAGCCGAACAGCGGGCACCCGTGCGATGTCACGTTTTCGTCATCGCGATGCCAAAAACGGAACGAGCCAGGGAATTCGCGGCGGCAGGGAACCGCGACCCCATTCCTCCCAAGTGCTGCGCCAGCGGGTTTCAGGCCGAAACGTCCTGCCGCCGACTGCCCAGACCCGGACATGCATAACGATTTTGCTTGCTCCCGTGAGGTTCTTGCACAGACTGGGAACCGTTCGCATGTGTGACCTCCGCCGCGGACGGTCCGTGGCAGCGGTCTCGATCGATCGCGATGTCGGGAAGTGCAGGGGGATTGGATGCTGGGCGTGATTTCGCTGCGCGGGC